>NZ_JBXHAT010000002.1:0-2481350 GCF_056895255.1 Dyadobacter sp. HNCC25DJ187 | reverse complement strand
ACCATCTCAAAAGGATGGTCTTTTTTGTGTGCTTAATGTTCACCTCTTCCCCGGCTGGGCTACGTCGTGTGCAATATATAGTGGTTCTCGATTGAGCGGGTGACTGTATTGAAGGATTTGAAACCCGGATTGTCTGATCTTTTCATGCCACTTAGCGAGTCTGGTTAGCCCGTATATTTATAGTTGTACTGGCGGAAATATTACTGAGCTCTAAGGCCAGGTCGTATGCTTTCTTGAAGTCCGGAAAACGGTTGGGGACGCCTAGTCAAATAACAGTTGAGCCCTTTCTCTTTAGCTATCCCTCCAAGTATTGGGCAATTTTTACAATATATGCCTAGCCCGTGCCAATAATTCTTCCATGGTATCGCCATTAGTCGGTATTTCCGGCTGATATTACAATCTGGGATACTTTTGCCTGCTTGATAGCGTCGTTCTCTACATCCAGGGTTTCTTAGCGGTGTTTGATGTGGATTTCTTTCAAGGCTTCAATCGCTAACCTTTGGACGGGAAAACCATCAGTGACTCGTATAGCCTTGGAAAACGTCATCTGGCTATCGTAGTCATGCTACCGGCCATGTGCAAGGTGATCCGCGTCGGCGGTCTGATTAGTTACTTTCTTACGTAGCGATTCGGAGGGGACGAATGACTTCAACAACTGTTTCAGCCTTAGTTCCAGCCACAATGGTATACTTCATGGCCCACTTTGTTGGTAAGTATTGTATAAAGTTCACCACGGGAAAGGCTGGTTTCGTCTATTGATAGATGTGGTCCCAAATTTTCAGGATATAGAAGCCTTTTTTTGCGTGCCCTTGCTGGTCCCAGTCTTTGAACCCGCCCGAAAATCATTGTAATGATCTAACGAATCTTTGCCATTGACGCCATAGAAACGGCCGATACGCTAAACATCATTAGCCTTGGTCTCTACCAAGCTCTTTCGGCTAGCTTTCCGGTAAAAAAGCGGAACACTCACTCTTTATCCGCGTTCCTTCCGCTACTTCAGGCCAGTACCTGTGCATTACATTGTCTAGTACGGCTCGCTGAGCCATTAAGCCATTTATGGCGTTTGATATGAATGAATACTCTGTGGCTTCGAATTGGAAAATCTTGTAACGTAATGTTGGGATGGGATCGCCGATGCGAATAACCTTTAGAGAATAAGTCTGCTTTTCTTGGATCGTTTTCTGGATAATTCGTCTCTTCCAATAAACATGATAACGTTTCCCTGACTTCTCAATATGAGTCAGTAAGTAATTCTCAGTTAAACTCTGGTAAGATTTAACCCAATAAGCGGCAACAAACTCTCCAAGACAGCTATGTTTGATTAAAAACATAAATTCAGATAAATGCTATGCGCTCCACAATCGTTTGATTTTCATCAAGCGTTGAACTACACGAATGACGCTGGAAAACATGGGAATTTTTGCATTTTTTGATATAATCTGAAAAGCAAAAATGCCCGTAAATCATTGATTTACAGGCATTTTTTTGATTTTAAAAACTTCTAAATGGGAGGGAGACGGGTCTCGAACCCGCGACCTCTAGAACCACAATCTAGCGCTCTAACCGACTGAGCTACAACCTCCGTTTTGAAACTTAGTTTCGGAGTACAAAAGTATGAAAAGATTTGAAGCTTGCAAGCAGATTTCTCTTTTTTTTACAAACTTCAAATCTTTTTATATGCCATTAGAATTTATTTGCTTGCAACAAACAGAGCGTCAGCTGCTTTCCAATCTACAACATTCCAGTAAGCATCGATATAATCCGGACGTTTGTTTTGATATTTCAGGTAGTAGGCATGCTCCCAAACATCCAAACCGATGATCGGCGTACCTTTCACTTCAGCAACATCCATTAAGGGGTTGTCCTGATTTGGAGACGAAGTAATAGCAACACCACCGTCTGTAGCAATTAACCAAGCCCAACCTGATCCGAAGCGGCCAGTTGCTGCTTTTTTAAATTCGTCTTTGAAGGCTGAGAATGAGCCAAATTTGGCCTCGATTGCTTTAGCCAGTTCTCCTGTTGGTTCTCCACCGCCGCTGGCAGAAAGAGACTTCCAGAAAAACGAGTGATTCCAATGTCCTCCTCCGTTATTGCGTACCGGCGCAGGCGCTTTACTGATATTTGCCAATATATCTTCTATGCTTTTGCCTTCAAGCTCTGTACCGGCAATTGCAGCATTCAAATTCGTAACGTAAGCCTGGTGGTGGCGGTCATGATGTATTTCCATTGTCAATGCATCAAAATGCGGTTCCAGTGCATTGTTTGCATAAGGTAGTGGATCAAGTGTAAATGCCATTTTAATTTGAGTTTATGGTTAACGAATGTATTAATGCTGTTTTGGTAACAGTAGAATACTGCTTTATGTTCTTAAAGTTTTAAAAAACTTAAGAAGCAGATCTTTTGACTCATCTGCTAAAATACCTGTAATGAGCTCCGTACGTGGATGTAAAATTTTTGTGCCTAGCCTTGAAAACCCTCTTTTTTCATCCGTTGCACCTATAACTATTCTTTTCATCTGAGTCCAATACAAAGCGCCGGCACACATTACACATGGTTCCAAGGTTACATACAAGGTACAGTCATTTAGGTACTTGGCTCCCAAATAGTCAGATGCAGCCGTGATGGCCAGCATCTCTGCATGTGCTGTTACGTCTTTTAGTTTCTCTGTCTGATTATATCCTTTTCCTATGATCCTTTCGCCGATTATCACCACTGCACCAACAGGAATCTCACCTTCATCGTAAGCCCTTTGCGCGAGGCGGAAAGCTTCTGACATAAAATACTTATCTGCAATTTCAGCTTCTATATTCATGTTGAAATATTCATTAAAATGAAACGGGATATTTGTTGCTCTTCAACAAATATCCCGTCTATATTAAAACCTTAATAACTAAGTATAATTAAGGTTTCATTACTCTGTTTACAGAACGACGATTGCCATTTTCTACTTGTATCAGATAGAGCCCTGATGCATATTTACTGAATTCCAATGTGGTTGTTTTGCTCCGGATAGGTTGGGTGAATATACTTCTTCCATTCAAATCGAGGATCTTTATATTCGCATCTTTTGACCATGTATCTGTTGTCAATTCAACTATGCAATCGGGGTTGGCAACGGTCGGATAAACCTTCAGCCAGGTGGTGCCTGTTGGTTCGAGACCTAAAATTGGATCTACCTGAACACGTGCAGAACCTGCTCCTTTACCAATACCACAACTGTTGGTTGATGAACTGATCGTGTAGGTAGTGGTAGTTTTCGGAGAAACAAGGAAAGAGTATGAACTTGTTGCCGCAGTAATCACTGAATCTTTTGTGCCGTTAGAAAGGGTGAACGACCATGGCGCTTTACCTGTAATATCCACTTTTAAAGTCGCAGGGGAACCCAAAAGTACAGTTTGTGTTCCGGTTATGGTTGCAATTGGCAGGGGAGTCGCGGTAATACCTATAGCATTTACCGTTCCTTTTGTGTCAAAAGAAGCATTGCTGCCGGAATTAATTACCCTCACGAAATAGAATCCTCCCTTGGTCGTATCAGGGAATGTAGCTGTGATATTATTCGCAGTTGCTACCGACGGAATACTGTAAAATTTAGCATCCAGATTTTCCTGAGCTATTTGTATCTTAAAAGTATTGCCCGCAGGGAAATCGCCTGATTGCTGGAACGGAACTGTAAAGGTCTTACCTGCACAAGCTTCTGCTACAGACGGACTGCCTGTAATGATTGTTGGTATTCTCACAGTAACTTGGGCACTACCTATTGGCGTACCTCTTCCGCATGAGTTGGAAACATCGGTTACAAAATAGGTAGTAGTTGTAGCTGGTGTTACCGGAACAGAAGCAGTAGCCTGACTGGACGAACCTGTCTTTCCGTCAGAAAGCACATATTGCCATGGTCCGTCAGCGGTGAAGTTGAGCGTTAGGTTAGCTGTCTGTCCGCGATCTATCTGGACATTACCGGAAATAGTTGCAGACGGCTTTGCTTTGATATGTATTTTAATCTCCTCTTTAGGACTTTCGCAATTGTTAGTACCTGTTTGAGTTACCCAGAAAGAATAGTCTTCTACTTTTTCCGTAAATGGAGTGTATGGATAGCCTTGCCATTCAGTATCATTGAACTGGCGATACCATTTCAGAACACTTCCTGTAGCGTCAAGTATTGGAGCTGTAACTCCCTGACAGTACTCAAGATATGTTTTGGTAGTCGGTTTTGGAGTTGTATTTATTTTTACATCAATGTTAGCTCTTTCGCCTTGGCAACCTTCAAGAGTTTGTGCTACGTAGTAAGAAGTAGTTCCGCCAACTGCTGTTGAAGGAATCGGTGCTGTTGAAGAAGCTGTTCCACCTGTAGCATTGGTACCATACCAGTTAAGTGTTGCTGTTGTAACGGGCGTTGCCGATAAAGCGACTGCAGGAATGAACTGACAATACTCAATCAGAGCAGCCGAAACAGTTGGTTTAGCAGGAAGACCTTTTACTCTTAGTTTATAACTAACTCTTGCAGGGCTTTCACAACCCGTAGCTGTTGTTTTTTGTACAGCGTAAACAGTTGTCTCACCCGAATTCTTTAGATTTAAAGTAGGAAGAGCAGTGGCTGTTCCGGTTGCGGCGCTGTACCACACAATCGTATTTCCTGTGGCTGCTGCGGGAGATGCCGTAAATGTAAATGTCTTGTCTTCCTTTTCCTGGCAAAGAGCTTCAGAGAAAGCCGTCAGTGTTGCAGGTAATGCATTTGTAACCACATCCAGCTTAGCGCGTGGGCTTTCGCAAGTTAATGTGGTTCCAGTGTAGCCAGCGGTTTGACTCACATAGTAAGAAACGGTTCCCACTGTAGCTGTAGCAGGTACAGGAGTTGTCGTAAGAGCAGTTCCACCTAAAGCCGCAGCATACCATTTAAGAGCAGTTCCTGTTGCGGTCAATGCAGTTGTGTTGGGCTCTTCTTTACAGAATGCAAGAGGAGTAACGGTTGGAGCAGCAGGAAGTGCTTTTACCTCGATGGAAACAGTACCTCGCGTTGCACTTTCACATGCGTTTACAGTTTGAGTTACGTAGTAATTTTTTACGCCAGCTGTTGAGGTCGATACGGCTGCCGGCGTAGCTGTAGCACTTCCACCTGTGGAACCGGTATACCAGGATAATCCAGTTTTTGGAGTTACCGCACTCAGAATTACACTGGCGTCTATAGTTTGGTTAGGGTCAAGACAAACAGGTGCCAATGCTGTAATAGCAGGTGTTGCTGGTCTTGCTTTTATTCTTACATCAATTCTTGCACGCTCACTTTCACATCCGTTCAGTGTCTGACTTACGTAGAAAACCTGACTTCCAGGAGTAGTGGTAACAGGAATCGGAGAAATTGTTGCAGGTCCTGTTGCACCTGAATACCAAATCAGCCGAGTGCCTGTAGCGGTCAATGCTGTCGCAGTTTCGCCAACGCAATACTCAACGGGATCTACACTCACTACCGGCATAACTGTTTTATTTACGGTAATAATTACTTCTTTTTTTGCACTTTCACATTTACCTGCTTCTGTTTGGGTCACATAGTAGGTTGTGGATGTTGTGGTACTCACATTTACATTTGGAATTGGCGCAGATGTTAAAGCACTTTGTGCAGCATTATACCATTTGATCGCAGTACCAGTGGCAGCTAAAGCAGTGGCTGGAGTAGTGCTTGCGCAGTAAGATGTTGGAGAAGTAACTATTGGAGCAGCCGAAAGTACACACGCAGAAACCGTAACAGTTATCATGGCTCTTGGACTTTCACACCCACCTACTGTCTGCGAAACGTAATAGGTCTGTACGCCAGCTGCTGTGGTAGTTGGAACAGGAGCTGCAGTTAATGGAGTCGCTATTGTAGCATTTGCATACCATTTCAATGTGGTTCCTGTGGCAGTTAGTGCCGTAGCGGCATCACCCACAGTATAACTTACCGCAGCAACAATAGGCGCAGCCGGCGGTGTACATGCAGAAACCGTAACCGTAATTACAGCTCTTGGACTTTCACATCCGCCTACTGTTTGCGAAACGTAATAGGTCTGTACGCCAGCTGCTGTGGTAGTTGGAACAGGAGCAGCAGTTAATGGAGTCGCTATTGTAGCATTTGCATACCATTTCAATGCGGTTCCTGTAGCCGTCAGTGCTGTAGCGGCATCACCCACAGTATAACTTACTGCAGCAACAGTAGGAGCAGGTGGCGGTGTACACGCAGAAACCGTAACCGTGATCATAGCTCTTGGACTTTCACATCCACCTACTGTTTGCGAAACGTAGTAAGTCTGTACTCCGGTAGCTGTAGTGGTTGGTACAGGAGCTGCGGCTAATGCAGTCGCTATTGTAGCATTAGCATACCATTTCAATGCGGTTCCTGTGGCAGTTAGTGCCGTAGCGGCATCACCCACAGTATAGCTCACCGCAGCAACAGTCGGTGCTGGTGGCGGTGTACATGCAGCAACCGTAACCGTGATCATAGTTCTTGGACTTTCACATCCACCTACTGTTTGCGAAACGTAAAAGGTCTGTACGCCAGCTGCTGTGGTAGTTGGAACAGGAGCTGCAGTTAATGGAGTCGCTATTGTAGCATTAGCATACCATTTTAATGCGGTTCCTGTAGCCGTCAGTGCCGTAGCGGCATCACCTACAGTATAACTTACCGCAACGGCAGTCGGTGCTAGTGGCGGTGTACACGCAGAAACCGTAACCGTAACAGTTACTTTAGCACTTTCGCATCCGCCAACTGTTTGGGACACTTTATAAGTTTGAGCACCGGCAGTTGTAGTGGTAGGAACAGGTGCGCTTGTTAATAAATTATCAGATGAATTATACCAATTTAGTGTAGAGCCCGTCACGCCTGTCGCATTAAGTGCTGTAGCAACATCACCAATAGTATAATTAACCGAGGTTGTCGTGGTCGGCACTGCCGGGGCTGTACAAGCTGCTACAGTTACATTAATACTAGCTTTAGGACCTTCACACCCCGCCACAGTCTGGCTCACTTTATAAGTTTGGGTGCCGGCAGTGGCCGTTGATGGAGTCGGTGCACCTGGCAAAGGACTATCGGATGAATTGTACCAGTTTAAAGTAGACCCGGTTGTACCCGTCGCAACCAACGCAGCTGATGTTGCGCCAGTAACATAACTTGGTGGGGTCGTTATTGTCGGTGCCGCAGGAACAGATTTTACGGCAAGTTGGGTACTCTCTGTACCTGTAATCAGCGGTATTGTGGGAGCCGCTGTTAAAACAGAAACAACACGAATTTTATAAGCTGCACCAGCGGCCGCTTCACTCGGAATTACTGCGGTAATAGGTGACGCTGTGCCTGTTCCGATGTTTGTGGGTGAAGCAAATGAACCTGTAGCATTGGACAATTGTACAACAAAACTATTGACGGGAAGAACGGTCCCATTAAATGTAAAAGCAACAGAAACACTCTCACCCGGGCAAACTGATTCAGGAGTGACAGTTCCTGTGGTGATACTTGTTTGCGCAAATGCTGAAGCGGCTGCAAGAAGCGTAATGATGCAAGCAAAAAATCCTTTTTTAATAAATGTTCTTTTCATGTATCCGTCTAATATCTATTACTTTATACTGTCCAGCAATGTGCTTGCAGTTTGACATAATCAACTGGTAAAGTTAGAGATATTTTCTAATACATTCTCACCATTTTAGTGAAGAACAGATTTCCTTTCGGTCAGAGAGGCGTATACTACATCATGAATTTTTCTACGAATTCTCTGCGTAGTGATTGCGTTATTTTCTGCATCAGGATTGACTCTGTTCGAAAGAAATATAAACAGAAGATCTTCATCCGGATCTACCCAAACCATAGTGCCTGTGAAGCCGGTATGTCCAAATGAATTAACAGATGCCATAGGCGAGACATAGGAACTGTTGCCATCTGCAGGCGCTTTATCCCAACCAAGTCCACGGTGGCGGGATGCGTCGTACATGCGCGAAAACAACGGCACTGTTTCCGATTGAAAGTATTTTCGTCCGGCATAACTCCCTTTCCATAAGTTCATCTGCATCAATACGGCAAGATCTCTTGCGGTACCGAACAAACCGGCATGGCCGGACACCCCTCCGACCTCGGCAGCCATCTGATCATGGACTGTCCCCTGCAGAAGTTGCCCACGATAGCGATAGTCCAGTTCGGTAGGAGCAATTTGTTTTTCAGAAAAACGACGGAGTGGATTAAAGCCTAAATAAGATAGCCCAAGTGGTTCATAAATATGAGCAGAAACAAAAATGTCAAGTGGTTGGCCGCTTACTTTCTCCACAATTTTCTGAAGTGTCATAAAACCAAGATCGCTATATAGGTATCCATATTTACCAACACCTTCTTTCTTATTGTTCATCGGAGATTTTACGACCCATTTCCAAACGGAATCGCGCAATGCACCTTTCGCAAATAGTTTCGGAGCCACCTGAAGATAGTAACTGCTATCGGCTTTGGAACTGTAATACTGAGGTAAAAGGCCGCCTCCGTTGGTTTTAGTTCTGTCCCATAATGAAGGATAAAAAGAAATCATTCCGGAGCGATGCAACAGCAAATCCCGTACAGTAAAATTCTCCTTATCGGTAGCTAGTAATTCAGGGAGATAATGCGACGCTCTTTCATCCAGATTGATCTGTTTTCTGTCGTAAAGGAGCATAATGGATTGTAACGTCGCTGATACTTTTGTCAGAGAGGCCAGATCGTAGATGGTCTGCTCGTTCACACGATCAGGGAAGCGATAATTCAATCCACCAAATTGTTTATCGTATACGATTTTCCCTTTGCGGGCTACCAAAACCTGGCATCCCGGAAATATCTTATTTTGAACGGAAGAGGTAGCAATGGCATCTATCCGGCTGAGTAAGGAGGCATCCATGCCTACACTTTCCGGGGTGCCAAATGAGATTCTATTCAAAGAGGTAGTAGAAACACCAGTGCCAACTTTGTAATTCAGTACTGAAACCGGTAAACGTCCCTGTGACGAAAGTGCACCAAAGAGGATCTGCGGAACGATTTCCTGTTGCTCTTTTCCATCCTGATTAGTACAGATCAACACATCGGTATCAGGAAAAAAACGGATACTGTAAGGTGAACCGAACAGGCAGAGTACGATCTTCTTACCTTGCTCTTTCAGTTTGGTTACGAAATTGACAGTTTCCGTGGTTACGCCGTAAAATCTTTTCGGATTGGATGATATACCATGTACGTCCACAATCACCGTTTCATAGGGTTGCAGGTAAGTCAGCATTTCGTTAATCTGACCTTCTGTCGGCGATTCGTAAAAATTATACGAGCGCATAGGTTTGTAAGTCGATAGCATCTTCTGAAATGCGCTGCTGGTTCCTTCCCCTACACTTACCGAAGCAATTTTGTTATCACCCAATGTTCCGAAAGGAATCAGGTTATTATCATTTTTAACAACTGTAACAGCTGCTTCGCAAAGTTCCCGGTACAGCATTTTGCTGTTTTCTCCATTCAGGTCAGCATACAAATTATTTATATCGATAGGCTGATACTTGCTCAGTCCCGACCAATATTTAGCCTGAAGGATTCTTTTTACCTTATCATCAATAATTTTTTCACTAATAATACGCTGAGCAATGGCATCTTTAATTTTCGTTATCGTTTCCGCCACATTTTCAGGGTAAAGCAATACATCGTTTCCAGCTACAAGTGCCTTCATATTTACCTCTGCCGCTTTTCCGGTTTTAAGCACACCACGCATGTTCATGGCATCTGTAAAAACAAGTCCACGGAATCCCAAATCCTTACGTAAAAGCCCGTTGATCACTTTTTCTGATAGTGAACTTGCAAGTTGAGGCGTGCTATCCAGTACCGGAACGTGCAAATGCCCGCTTAAAACGCCCATCAGGCTATCCGCGATCATGCTTCTATACGGATACAAATCGGTTTCCGTTAACTGTTCCATGGTATGGGTGAGTACCGGTAACGTAAAATGGGAGTCTGCGTCCGTATCTCCATGACCAGGAAAGTGTTTGGCTGTAGCAATTACTTTGTTGTGTTGCAAACCTTTCATGTAGGCGATAGCCTTACGTGTTACATTTTCACGATCTTCACCGAATGACCGTATACCAATCACCGGATTATTAGGGTTGTTGTTGATATCTGATACAGGAGCAAAATTGATATGAATGCCCATTCTACGGCACTGCCTGGCTATATCTGCACCCATTTGGTATATAAGATCATCATTTTGGATAGAACCTAATACCATTTGTTTGGGAAATGAAATGGTACTATCGAGACGCATACCAAGACCCCATTCTCCGTCAATGCCGATGAAAAGTGGCACTTTGGCGTGTGACTGGTAACGATTGGTCAGGGTTGCCTGACTGACAGGCCCTCCCTGGAAAAAAATCAGTCCGCCGATGCGGTAATCAGAAACCAGTTTATCTATATAACGGTAATGAGACTCGTCTCTGTTGGAGAAAGTAGCAATCATGAATAGCTGCCCGATCTTCTCCTCCAGTGTCATAGATTTCAGAGTACTGTCGACCCACTCATTTTCTGGTAAAACGAGTACAGGAGATGTTCTTTTTTTTATGTTTTTTACTGCTGCAGGTTTAGTTTCAGGTGAGGCAACTATAGCAATTTCTGTGCGTGTGCTCATCATTTTCCACGCAACCGCAACCACTGAACTCAACACAACCAATAAAACGACGCCCACGACAACCCGGATACGGTTGACAAACCAAATCTTCATAATAGTAACACTGACTTTAAAGAGGTAACAACATCCAATCTTTCAACATCTTATGCCTTTTGCATCAAACATTACAATAATAACAGTAATGGCGTTAAATAAATGCAATAATTTTATGTTTTAAGGCAATTCTAATATGATTTTGTTAATGGGTGTTAATACGTGAAAATGGAGAAAAAGTTACTAAGCACTGGTAAGTTTCCTAAAAATATCTTCCAAAGACTCTCCTGATTGCCGTAATGTTTCCAGTGAGCTGTCACTCACAACTTTACCTTTGTTGATAATGATCACTCTGTCGCATAAAGCTTCCACTTCCTGCATAATGTGGGTCGAAAAAAGGACTGTCTTGTTACTGCCTGCGGTCCTGATCAGTTCACGGATTTCAAGGATCTGGTTAGGATCCAACCCAGTGGTGGGTTCGTCAAGAATCAGGACTTCCGGATCATGCAGAAATGACTGGGCAAGGCCGACACGTTGACGGTAACCTTTCGAAAGTTGTCCTATTTTTTTATGTTGCTCAATTTCCAGCCCGCACATAGCGATTACCTCACCAACACGGTTTTTTAAAGTCGTACCCTTGATGTTGTACAGCTTCCCGGAGAACTGGAGAAATTCTTTCACATACATATCCAGATAAAGTGGGTTATGCTCAGGAAGATATCCAATCGCTCTTCTGGCGGGCATAGGATGTACTAATACATCGAAACCGGATACGGTGGCACTCCCTGATGTGGGCTTCAGATATCCGGTAAGAATCTTCATGGTTGTTGATTTTCCCGCTCCATTTGGGCCGAGAAAACCAACAATTTCTCCCGGTTTCAAATTGAAGGAAATATTGTCAATGGCACGCTGTGTACCGTATATTTTGGAAAGGTTTGTAACCTGAATTGACATGAAGTAAGTAGATAGATTCTGTGTTGATGTAACAGCATACGCTCCACTGTTACATTTAAACTTTCAAAAATAACTTATTTCTGTATAGAAGGTACATAAATGCCCATTGCACACCGATAAATGTAAGGACTTCACCTACAGCAGCAACAGGCTCAGGAAATAAATGTAATACGCCTCCAAAAAGCGCATGAGCAGTATATCCGAAATTGATGTATTCTCCAACCATATATATTACGATTGAGTTCATGCCGATCACTACGAAAAAGAAAGTCCACTTACGGAAGTGCAAAACATCAATCACCCAGTAGAATAAAGCCAGCAGCAATGCGCTGAACCCGCCTGCACACAATACGAACGAGCTCGTCCATAAGTTTTTGTTAATCGGGAAGAATACATCCCAAACCAGGCAGAGGAGCAAACTAGCAACACCGGCAAATGTGAGGTATATTACTTTGTTATTCGCAGAAATTTTCTCCTCACTGGTACGAAGCAGTTCACCGGCAAAAATCCCCATCAGGCCCGTCGCTATTGCCGGAATGGTGGATATCAGTCCTTCCGGATCATGAATGGTTTTGTGAAGATGTCCTGGAATCAGTAATCTGTCGAAGTAGCTGGCCGGATTACATTCCATCGTTAATAAACCAGCTCCGCAGCCGGGTACCGGGAACAGCATCATAAATGCATAATAGCCAATCAATAAAGCTCCAAACCATATCCAGCGTGCTTTCTTATTGGTATACAGATAAATGATCTGTGCAAACATGCCTGCCAAACCTATACGTCCCAGCACACTTGGGTAACGCATATTTTCCCAAGCTGTATGGAATATGCCGTTATTATAAATGATACCTAATAGGACGAGCACAATCCCCCGCTGAATTACCTTACGGATCAGTTCCGAAGGTGGCACTCCTTTTTCCAGTCGGCTCCCCAGCGAGAACGGAGTTGAAACCCCGGCCATAAACAGGAATGTTGGAAAAATAAGATCGTAAGCCCGGAACCCGTGCCAGTCGGGATGTGTAAACTGATGCGCCAGAAAAATAGCCCATGACCAGCCCGTCACTTTGGCAAGCACTGCAAAGATTTCTTCGCCTCCGGCTATCCAGAACATGTCAAAACCACGTAGCGTATCCAAAGATAGGAGCCTTTGCGAAGCAGATTTTTCTTTCATTGTAAGTGATAAGGGTATGGAGAAATAAAATTTGGGCTAAATGGATTTTTGTAAAATTATCGCGCAATACAAGTACCGGAAAGTTTTAAAGAAATACTATCCGGCGCATGGGACAAAATTACATTTATTTGAATAAACATATATTTCTGTAGCTAAATGAAAATTCAGAAGTGATGTTTCAGGTCAGATATATACTAAGTCTGGCCGCTTTCGTTATTAGCCTCGAATTAACTCACCCAAATATGTATTACCCATGAAAAAGATTTTGATGCTGTCTCTGATCATCTCGGCACTTTGGGTATCAGGCTGTGCCACATCTAATACTGCATCTTCCCGTGACGATTCGGAACGTTACGAAGAGCCTGTTGCAAATACCAAACTGAATAATAAGAGGCTTGAAAAGAATCTCACGAAGTTCAGAGATGAGTTAAATCTTTCTAATCGCCAGGAAAAGCAGTTAAGAAAGATAGATAAACGATATGCCCGTCTGGATCGCCGTCTTTCCCGTAAGGAGAATTCAAAAAAGCGTGATCACCGTGCACTCGCTGAGCAAAAACGGCAAGACATGCTGGAAGTACTCACTAACGAGCAGCAACAAAAACTGGAAGCACTTGTAAAAAAAGGACGTTTCAGCTTTGACCAATGGTTTGGAAGGTAACTCAGTCTTGTGATAACAAAAGAGGTTTCGTTGCATAACGAAACCTCTGTCATATTCGGTAATCTGATTTTATTTCAATCCTTCGATCCATGCCTCTACAGAGGGTCCGGTGATATCGAAAAGAAGTCCGGGCAAGATTCCCAATAACAAGGCAAGAAAAGCCAATGGCAACAACATACTGATTTCTCTTGTATTCAGATCTGTTAACATATGGTTCTGGTTTTCATCTTTATACCAAAAAGAACCAAAGAACATACGTTGATATGTCCACAAGAAATATGCAGCGGCCAGTACAATTCCCAAAGTAGATAATGCGGGAATCAGCACATGCATATTATCAGACTGAAAGGCTCCCATTAATGTAAATAACTCTCCCACAAAACCTGAAAAACCGGGAAGGCCGAGGGATGCGAAAAATGCAATCCCTGTCAGAATGGTGTAGCGTGGCATTACAATGATCAGCCCTCGGTAGTGATTGATCATCCGGTCGTGCGTCCGATCATAAAGTACCCCTGCCAAAAGGAAAAGCATGGCCGAAAGTATACCATGACTCACCATCTGATAAATAGCACCATTGATACCTTCAGCAGTAAACGCAGCAATTCCCAACAATACGAAGCCCATGTGAGATACGGATGAATAGGCAATCATTTTCTTGAGGTCACTCTGTCCAAGCGCGTTGAAACCACCATACACAATAGAAATCATACCGAGTATGGCTAAAGGGACGGTGCTATACTGAGCTTCTAAGGGGAAGAATCCGTCTACAATACGGATAAAACCGTAACCACCAATTTTTAGCAGAATTCCAGCCAGTACAACCGAAATTGGGGTGGGAGCCTCAACGTGAGCATCCGGCAGCCAGGTGTGAACAGGCACAACAGGGAGTTTGACGGCAAATCCAATAAAGAGGAACCAGAAAACAAGAAGGCGAACCGGTATATCCAGAATATAAAATCCTGAAAGTGCATTCAGTAATGAACCGGGTATATAGTTGCCTGTGTCGGCCAGGTATTCAAAACGAAAGGTGTGAACAAGTTGTTCCGGCGCGATCCGGCCGTCGGCCAGCCATTGCTGTACCTGTAATATGATATCCTGCGCGGGCAGATCTTCGAGCTGTAGCAATCCTATTGCCCTGGCTGTTTCTACCGGATCTATAGCGGAAAGATACAGGGCGATCATGGCGATCAGAATGAGCAATGAGCCGAAGAAGGTGTATATGAAAAATTTCAATGCTGCATATTCCCGTCTGGGACCACCCCATAATCCGATGAGGAAATACATGGGGAGTAGCATGAACTCAAAGAAAAGGTAGAACAGGAAGAAATCCTGTGCCAGAAAACAACCTATCACGCTGCCCGTAAGTAACAGATATAGTGAGAAATAGGCTTTAGCACGTTTTTCGATATTCCATGAACTGATGAGCCCTACGAATAGTACTACAACGGCAAGGAGAATAAGTGGGAAGCTGATTCCATCTATAGCAATGGCATAGTCAATTGAAACGATACCCAGTGAGCCTATTGGCAACGTAATCCAGTCTACCTGTTCGGATAGCTGAAAGCCTGGCTGATCCTGAATGAAAAGGGCATACATCGTTACTGTTGCCAGAATTTCGAGGCCAAGCGTGATCAGTGCGATGAGCCTGGGTGTGCCGGCCTGCTTGTCGGGAAAGGCCGCAACAGCAATGGCACCAAGAAAAGGGATAGCAATCAGTAGTGTTAATATATGATCGATCATTATCAGCGTTAGGCAAAAGTTCGCTTTTCAGGGCGTATAGGTTGCCGGTTTTAAATGTTAAACCTAATTACAATTTCTTTAAAAATTAACCAACCACATAATCAGCAAAAGCACGCCTGTAATGGTTACTACAAAATAAGACTGAATTTTTCCGTTTTGTAAATTCCGCACAGACTGGCCGGCGGAACGAATGGAAAACACAGTTAGCCTGACACCTCCGTCCAAAATATTTTTGTCACCCCAGCCAAGTAAATGTGCCAGTACTACATTCCATTTTGCAAAACCATCGACAAGAGCATTTACAATCCGCTTCTCTATCTTTCCTGACAGGTCTGCTATCCAGGCAAACGGAGCGAGGAAATAAAAATCATTGGAATATGCACGCAGCAATGAGAATCCTGGCTGCACAGCTTCTTTTGAATAAATCCGGAACGGGTCGCCAGCTTTAGTCTCCCGATAAGCAAATGCTATTGATATCAGTGTCACGATCGTCGCGGCTACAGGTACCCAGCCAATATGAGTCGAATGTTCAACACCAAGAAACGACATGAACCAGCCTGTGGTGGCATCAAAAGGATTGAACGAGAACCATGTGAATATGGAAAGCGCTGAAAGCAACATCATGGGTATAGACATTATTGCCGGAGATTCATGTGGATGCACATGTGCCGAAGCGTTGTATCTTTTTTTACCAAAGAAAACAAGCCATAATTGACGTGTCATGTAAAATGCGGTAAGTCCGGCAGAGAACATGATCACAATCGGAAATATATATCCTAATGCACTAAACTTTGAAGCCCATATAAATCCTTCGGTGATAATAGCATCTTTGGAAAGGAAACCGGAAAAGAAAGGTAGCCCTGCCAAAGCAGAAGAGCAAATCACAAAACAAATGAATGTGATAGGCAAAGCCTTACGCAGACCGCCCATATTACGCATATCCTGTGGGTCGAAGTGCGGATCATCCTGAACAGGTGTAATCGCATGTATAACGGAACCAGCTGAAAGGAACAATCCTGCTTTGAAAAAGGCATGCGTTGTAAGATGGAAAAAAGCCGTTTGCCAGCTACCCAATCCTACTGCCATGACCATTAAGCCTAATTGTGACATGGTAGAGTAAGCCAATACCCGTTTGATATCCCAGACACTTGTTGCCTTCACGGCTCCGATCAGCATGGTGATCATACCAATGGAGGTAATAACAAGCCGTGCATCAAATGTGAGTAAAAATGAAATTCTTGCCAGAAGAAAGATACCGGCGGCTACCATAGTAGCAGCGTGAATAAGTGCCGAAACCGGAGTAGGCCCTTCCATAGCATCAGGCAGCCAGCCTGATAGCGGAAACTGCGCCGATTTACCTACACATCCTCCGAATAAACACAAGCCAATGGCAGTCAGTGCATTAGGCTGTAAAGTATCAAAGGAGATGGAAAGCACCTCAAAGTCGGTAGAACCAATATAGTAGAATAGCATTAAAATACCTGTCAGGAAGGCTGCATCGCCGATCCGATTTAAAACGAAGGCTTTCTGAGCTGCCCAAACCGGGCGTGGTTTTTCATACCAGAATCCGATGAGCAGATATGAGCAAAGGCCAACCAGTTCCCAGAATATATACATCACCAACAGATTGCCGGAGAGAATAATCCCGATCATCGAAAACAGAAACAGCTGGATAAAAGCAAAGTACCGATGTAGGTTTTTCTCATGATGCAGATAGGAAACAGAGTAGAGTTGTACCAAAAAAGCTACGAAGTGAACAACTGCGAGCATGATGCAAGTCAGATTGTCGAACCGAAGCGATAATTCTACCGGGAAAGAACCTATAACCATCCACTCGAATCGGACCGTATGTAATACATCAGGTTGAGCGTATAGAAGCGAAAGCGTAAAACCTGCTGCAGTAAGTGCGGCTCCAGCAAAGCCTGCCACTTTATTCAGGCTTCTGCCTCCCAGCCACAGTGCAAAGAATGCCAGAAAAGGCAAGCCCAGAAGCAAGACAGCAGGTAAAGTATACGCAGGTTCGGGCATGGGTCAAAATTTGTTAATAGACAAATATCCTGAATTCGTAACCGAATTCAAATTCAGCTAAATTTCACTTTCCACTTCCACGGCTTTGTCGTTACCATGGATAACTTTTAATATTTCTTTCAGGTCGTATGTCGACCGATTGTAAGTATTACCAAGTACGATGATCACCGCATCATCTTCAGGAGATACCCACAGCATCGTATTGTAACCTTTCCACCAACCACCATGGTAAATAAACTGTGGTGTATTATCTTCTTTGGTATGCATACGAAAACCGTAGCCGTAGTTTCTTATACCGGCACGTTCGAAACTTCTTGGTTTGAAAGCCTCATCCAGCAGTTTTTTATCGAGCAATAATCCTTTGCTCAGGCCATTGTAGAAACGATAAATATCAGCAGTGGTAGAGTACAGACCCTTATCGCCGACGACATTGTCATAATAATCTTTTTCAAGCTGGCGACCATACTGATGTCCTACTGTACGATTTTTTACTGCTGCGGCAGTCGTGTCCGTCACAAGAAATGTTTCAAGCATGCCCAGAGGAGCAAATACCTGGTTGAAAAGATATTCTCCAAAAGGCCCACCTGTTACTTTTTCAACGATTCCGGCAAGTACACAATAATTTGTATTGCAATAATTAAAAGATCGCCCTGGTCTGTTGTAAGGTGTGGGAGTGGGAACTACCTTTCCGTACCAGTCGATTACTTCCAGGTTGGAGGGGTATTTTTTGCCGTGTCTGATGCTGTCAGGAAAAGAATAGATATAATTGGGAAGACCACTTCTGTGGCTAAGTAACATGTCGATCTTGACACCATGATACGGAAATTCAGGAAAAAAACGCTGAACAGAATCATCCAGACTTACTCTTCCTTCCTGAATTAATTTCAGAATGGCAATTGCTGTGAATGGTTTTGATAATGAAGCCAGCTGGAATCTGGAATGGCTGGTTAGTGTATCTTTTTGTTTAAGATGCGCAAAGCCAAATGAGTTCTGGTATAAGATCTTTCCTTTCTGAACGATGAGTACGTTGCCGTTAAAACCGGCATTTCTTTTCCTTCTGAAAATATCAGTGATCTCAGAAATTTTCTTTGCGGTTTCGGCATCAGGATTTTTGATCACTTCGGGATCCAGTTTTGCCGCGACAGCTTTACTGATTTCCTCGACTTCTTCTTTGGTATGTCCCCTTCTGATCAGTCCCCAGGATACTACAAAAATCACTAACACGGCAATGATCGCCACCCACACTTTCGGCTGCACTTTTCTCAACATAGGCTTTAAGCCATTAAATTTTCCCAACGTTCGACCCTTACTTGTAATTTCTAAGAAATACCTACTTAAAATTATTACAAATTAAGCTATCAAAACCTTACGGAACTAATACTTTTGCTTGTTGTTTTTTGTCATTTAGAATGAGTGTCAGAACATATAATCCTGCGGAGAGAGGTTTCAGAGGTGAGATGTAGAGCGTTGTTGTTTCAACAGAAATTTTTTCAAATTCGATTTGCCTGCCGTTCATATCCATCAGCTGAATTTCCACTTTGCCAAAGAAATAACCTTTGATCCGGATGGTTCCGTATGTGACAGGATTGGGAGATACCTGCCACTCAGCGTTGGGTGAATCAACATAGATATCTCTGATAACTGAATATGTGTAACTACCATCCAGATCAATCATTTTTAAACGATAATAACTTGCATTTGGTAGTGGGATCTCGTCTGTGAAAGTATATTGCGTTCTGCCACGGGTTGTTCCCGATGCATCAACAGTTCCTATTGATTTGAAAAAATAGAGGTCGGCGCCTCTTTCAATCTCAAAATGCCTACTATGTTTTTCCCAGCTTGTTTCCCATTTAAGTGTTACCTGCTTTTCATGCAGGCGAGCTACGAATGAAGTAAGTGAAACAGGCAGTACGATATTATGGACTGTGGTGTTGATTACAATCTGATCAAAGTACATCACGCCCAGGTACGTATTTGCATTGGCTCCATACAACCGAAAGGTTACGCCGTTTGAAAGATTGGTGAGCCCCATCGGAACGGAAACATTATAAAATGTACCATCAGCAGAAAGATTGAATGAATTTAAATCGGAAACAAATCCATCCAGAGAACTCCTGAGTGATATGCTTTTCGGACCATCAGGAGAACGCCGCACTCTGAAAGATACGGAGTTGAGGTCGTATTCGTAGGTGCTGACAGCAAAAGAAAATTCGAGATACTTTGGAACACCTGTTGTGTGCCAATAGGTAGTTCCATACGCATAATCACCACCACCGAGTGAGTAATACCGGACTGTTGGTAATCCGTGTTGATTTGCTCCGGTTAAAGCTGCGTTGGCAGGCGAGAAGTTGCTGCTTGACGAGCTGCCTGCCAGCGTCATGTTCATTCCCCATACGATCTGAAATGACTGGCTTTTAACATGAAACGAAAAAAACAGGATCGTTGATAAAATGATCACGATCCTGTTTTTAAGTTGATGATAGTGTGTGTCCATCGTGTATGCTTTTAACTCAGTAAAAACCTTACAACCTATACACTATCTTATACGCGGTTATGCAATGGAAGTAACCGGCTTTATGTTAAAATTCAGCACTTTTTGGATAACGAGGGAATGGGATCACATCGCGGATGTTGGTCATACCCGTAACGAAGAGTACAAGTCTTTCAAATCCTAGCCCGAAACCAGAATGTGGAGCCGTTCCGAACTTACGCGTTTCGAGATACCACCAGATTGTTTCAGGATCAATCCCTACTTCATTTACACGTTCCAGCAATTTTTCGTAATTATCTTCACGTTGACTTCCTCCAATGATTTCGCCGATTCCCGGGAAAAGTACGTCCATAGCACGTACCGTTTTGCCATCGTCATCCAGTTTCATGTAGAATGACTTGATCTCACGCGGATAGTTGGTCAAGATCACTGGCTTTTTGAAATGCTTCTCTACCAGATAGCGTTCATGTTCGCTGGAAAGGTCAATGCCCCAGCCCACAGGGTACTGAAATTTCTTCTCTTTATGTGGTTTAGACTGAAGCAGGATTTCGATCGCTTCGGTGTATGTAAGTCTTTCGAATGGATTGTCGATCACAAAACGCAGTTTTTCCAGTAATGGAATAGAGCGCTCATTTTGAGGTTTGTTTTTATCTTCTTCGGCCAGGCGGTTCTGCAGGAAGTTAAGGTCATCCTGACAATTTTCCAGCGCGTAGGTAATCACCGTTTTCACAAAATCCTCGGCCAGATCCATGTTGTCCTGCAGTTCAAAAAACGCCATTTCAGGCTCAATCATCCAGAACTCAGCCAAGTGACGCGTTGTATTGGAGTTCTCAGCACGGAACGTCGGTCCAAATGTATAGATCTTAGAAAGTGCCAATGCACCCAGTTCTCCTTCGAGCTGTCCCGAAACAGTGAGGTTCGCCTCACGTCCAAAGAAATCTTCTTTGTAGTTAATTTTTCCTTCGTCTGTTCTTGGTGGTTTGTCTAGATCCAGGGTGGTTACTTTAAACATCTCTCCGGCACCTTCTGCATCCGAAGCGGTTATAATAGGTGTGTGGAGGTAAAAGAAACCTTTGTCGTGAAAATATTTATTGATTGCAAATGCCAGATTGTGGCGAACGCGAAGGATAGCACTGAATGTATTGGTGCGTGGACGAAGGTGCGCAATTTCGCGCAAAAATTCCAGAGAGTGTTTCTTGGGTTGTAAAGGATATACATCAGCATCCGCTGTTCCATATACATGCAAATCCTCAATCTGGACTTCCGCATTCTGGCCCGCTCCCATAGATTCTACCAGCTTACCGGTAATTTTAAGGCAGGAACCTGTTGTTACTGTAAGCAGCAATTCAGGTGTAAATTGGCCTGGTTGCGCAACAGCCTGTATATTATTAATGGTTGATCCGTCATTCAACGCTATGAAAATAGCATTTTTACTTTCACGTTTTGTTCTTACCCAACCTTTAAGAGTAACGGATTGTGATTCCGGTGCTTGCAGCAATAAATCTTTGATCTGTAACGGTCCCATTGTTTATTAAGTTGTATTGACATATTAACCTGTCAGTTGCTTTTAAACAGCACTGTATCAGTATATTGTTAACATGTGATTAGATATCGGGCAAAAATACAAATTCATCCCTGAAAAATATCGGGAAACCTGAACTAACTTTTCTACGTTTGTATCTCAGTGAAATGTTTGTCGAATGACTATTTTCGCTGTCAACAACAGATAAAGTCGTTTTCATTTTGATTAACCGCATCGCCATATTCCTCTCAGTAGTTTTTCATCCACTGATTATCACTACTTATCTTTTTGCATTACTATTCCTGACCGCTCCCGATCTGGTGGGCGTAAGTGCGCTTGAGTTACCTGCAATTGGCAGTCTTTTGCTACTTATTTTCCTGAACACATTTATAGCACCTGCGGTCATTATCTATTATTTTCATCGGTTCGGACTGGTGAGTTCGCTGCATGTGGACAACCTGCGTGAAAGAAGGTTACCCTATCTGGTTACCATCATCATTTACGGCTTTGCTACTTATTTGTTTGGATGGCAGTTGCAGCCCATCGGCGAACTTGCTCCTCAAATTTCTATAATATTGGCGGGAGTGACCTTGTCGCTTGTTTTTGTGGCTATCATTAGTCTGTTCTGGAAGGTCAGCGCACATGCTACCGGTATCGGTGGTGCATTGGGAATGATCGCCGCTTTTCTGATGCGGTTTGATGAAAGCTCACTTTTCATACCACTTTTGCTGGCAATTGTAACAGGTGGTTTCCTGGCCAGCGCCCGTTTGTATCTCAATGCCCACACACCTGCGCAGATTGTTGCTGGTGTATTAGGGGGACTTGCAATCGGAACGGGGACGGTATATCTTTTCATGTAATTTGGATATCGGATATTAACAGGTAAGGGCTACATTAGTGATCGAAATTAAATAGGATGACTATGTATCAGTTTATTATTTCCGACACAACGGACGGTGTTGCGCGTCTCACGCTTAACCGACCTGAAGTGTACCATGCGCTCCACCCTGAATTATTACAGGAATTACTGCGTGCTGTAGAGGCTGCTGCCGAGGATACATCCGTACGTGTATTATTGCTCACAGCTACTGGTAATAAAGCATTTTGTTCCGGTGCAGATTTGACTTCAACAATGCAGTCCGGCAAAAGCGCAGGGGAGTTGCTTCGTGCGTATTACAATCCGGTTGTCATGGCGCTCAGGAATATTCCCAAACCGGTGATCTGTCGTTTGAATGGACTGGCTGCCGGAGCGGGTGCCTCTCTTGCTTTAGCTTGTGATGTGGTAATCGCGCAGGAGTCGTCTTATCTAAGCCAGATGTTTGTCAAAATAGGGTTGATGCCTGATGCCGGTGCTACGTTTTTGCTCCCAAGGCTGATTGGTGCTGCCAAAGCATTTGACATTGCCGCTACAGGCAGGAATGTGTACGCACCGGAAGCCGAACAAATCGGACTTATTACACGTTCAGTACCAGAAGCTGAACTCGATGAAACTGTGGAACAAATCATTGGCTATTATCGCCATGCTCCGACACAATCCATTGCTGCGATTAAACAGGCATTCAATCAGACTTATCAGTCGGATCTTATAACGATGCTTGAACTGGAAGCTTCAGGTCAGGATAAATTAAGCAAAACCAGCGATGCAGCAGAAGGAATACAATCTTTTATACAGAAAAGAAAGCCTGATTTTCAAGGTATTTAGTGTTGCTCTGAAAAATATTTTTGCCCGACTATTGATAGTTTAAATTTTATATATACCTTTGCAGTCCAATTAAGAATGTCGGTTTCGTAGCCGCAGCGGCAGACCGTTCAATTGGATAGAGCACCAGCTGCGGATTAAATAAGAAGGTTTCGTAGCTCAATTGGATAGAGCACCTGACTACGGATCAGGAGGTTTGGGGTTCGAATCCCTACGAGACCACTTAAAGTTAAAGCATCTGAGCAATCAGATGCTTTTTTGTTTTACTTGCTTTGATTAGGATCAAATCCGGATCAGCAAGTTTGGGCAGGTGGCCCGTGCCGTTTGAATCCCTAAGAGACTACTGAATTCAATACTAAAAGCATTAAAATACCTGTGAATCATTGATTTGCAGGCTTTTTTCCCGTTTGTCGATTTTTGTCAAAATACACATTTTGGATGAAGCAATAAAGTAGATAATTATTGATTGGCATTCTGAATCAATATCGTTACCATCATTGTCATGATGAAGTGAATATTTCCTAGTTCAAAAAGTTAGCTTTAAAGCTCGACGGTGATTCACCCGTTTTAGTTTGAAACAACCTGCTGAAATAGGCGGGATCATTATAACCGAGCTCATACGCGATTTCCTTTGCGGTGAGAGAAGTGTGAACTAATAAGCGTTTTGCTTCCAGTATGATCCGGTTCTTGATCACCTCATTGGGCTGTGGTAATCGGAGTCGGTTAAATTTGTGGGTGATTGTTTTGGGTGCCATGCAAAGAAAATCTGCATAATCAGCAACGGTATGTTTGGATTTGTAATGCTCTTCTACCAATCTTGTAAACTTGCGAAAAAATTCCAGGTCGCTTTGCTGCTCGATCACTACATTGTTCAAATGCTGTTTTTTCCAGGAGCGTGTCGCCCGGATCAGCAACTGTTTGAGGTATGTCCGAACCATCTCTTCAAGCGAGCTGTCATGGAGGCTAAATTCCTGAATCATTTCCTGGAATAAATTTCCCAGAAAAGCATCTTCATCCTTAGAAACCTCTACTTTGGGCATATTGCGGATGTTATTGAAAAGTAGTCCATCGCAGGCAACTTCCTTATCATGGATTTGAATGCAGTAGAAGTCACGGTTATAAAAAATAAAATAGCCACGGTCTTCGCCTGCTTTTTCGATTTCGAGATATTGATTGGGGCTAATAAAAAACAGTGTCGGTTGCAAGGTATCGTAATATGCAAAATCAACCCTTAGTTGGTACCCGGCAGGTAGGTAGAGGATTTTGATATACTGCTTATAATCTGGTCCATTGATAGCATCTGTTTGCTCCTGACTTACATGCAGCAATCCTAACGTCTTTAAATTATTATTGAAAACGGTCGTACTCATGGCTATCGGATTATGAAGGAGTAATTTTTTAATCTGAAATGGATAAAACCTGTAAAGCTATTTTGTTGCTTCACAGGTTTTATCAGCGAATTAGTTTCTGGCAAATTTTTCAAGTTCGGAGTTAAATTTATCCATTTCCTCCAGGAATAACCCATGTCCGCCTTTTTCGAATTTTACAATGTAAGATCCTTTGATGGCTTTGTTAAGCTGTTCAGCCTGAGCATAGTCACACAATTTGTCATTTACACCGTGGAATATTGCGACCGGCATCTTGATTTTCCCAAGCACAGGACGCAGGTCCAGGTCTCCCAATGCAGTGATAGCCTGAGTAGTAGCATAAGGTGATGCGTTCAGGTTGATGCTTTCCAACCATTTGATCGATTCCGGTGAAAGTCCGCCTTCCTGTCCTTCAAATGCTTTTCCAAAGCCTGCAACAAGGTGTTCACGGTTCGTTTTTGTTTGTTTGATGAGATCGGTTGCGCCTTGCTCGGTGATGCCGTAAGGATGGCCTTCGCGTTGTTTCCATGATGGGCCGGTTGCACCGAATACGGCTAACTTCTTGATATGCGCACCATTATATTTGGTTATAAAGTGGAGTGTTACTGCGCTTCCCATTGAAAATCCGCCAAGTGTTGCATTCTCAATTTTCAGTTTTTCCAAAACTACTTTAATGTCGTCGGAGAAAGTGTCGAAGTCATATTTTCCGTAAGGTCTGTCAGATTTTCCGAAACCGCGGAGTGAAATACCGATGACCCTAAATCCTTTTTCAACCAAATATTGGTATTGATATTCGTACATTTCGTTGTTCAGCGGCCAGCCGTGGATAAAGACAACGGGCTGTCCTTCGCCTAGATCGATCACGTGCAGTTTTACATTTTTTTCAACTTCAATGTATTCTTCTCTTCCTAATGATGCCGGCTTGCGTGTTTGTGCAAACAGAAGTTGGCTTTGGATAAAAGTGAATAGGAATGCGATGGTCAAGGCAATAGTTTTCATCTGAGTAGTAAGTTTAGATTGTTTGTGTTAACCTGCTAACCGTTAGCGGATTGTCATTTCGTTTTGACATTACAAAGGTGGCAGGTTAATACGTGCAGAAGAATGGATAAAAGTCAATGCGCCTTGTACATTTTTCCCTGGAGGTGAAATTATGGCTTATAGAAAGTAGCAAGTTGCTCTAATCGCTGTCTGACCAGGGCATTTTTCATGGGCTCAAATCGCGTCAACTCTACATTATTTTTGCTAACAACGATATAGAATGGCTGATTTAACTTATTCGTGAGATGATAAATAGTTGCAAGCTCGGCGATATCCTCAGACCATGCTGCCATAGCATATAAGGAGGAAAAGGGCGTTTTGTCATCTTTTCGTAAACTTGCGGCGCCAGGCTGACAGGTATCGGCTTCCCGCTCCGAAAACGGGTTTGCTCTAGCAGAGAATCAATATATGGTTCGGCAGGTACATTCATCAGATGCCAGATATCTTTTGTAAACGCGGTCGGTTCCACGACTGCATTTGCTTCGGTCTGGTGTGGGGTAATGTCCGTCACCACGTCGATAATGTGAGTGGCCTCGTGCATGAGCACATAAACAATCCCGTCCATCTTGCCTCCTTCGACACGCACAGTATAATTAGAATCTGCTTCTGGCTTGAAACATGTATTTTCTTTCCATGTCGCCCATTCAGAAATGTTCTCATCCAGTAAGCTGGCGCGAAAAGTAATGTTAAACATTTTCGTTGCACCGCCCGTGTCAACCGGGAAAGTTAATGCTGTATTTGGCATGTTGTCCATGAAGCTGATACTTTGCAAATGTTTTTTCAAAATGCGCTGATGTAGTGGTGGTAAGAGTGCAAAAGCATGATTTACTTTCTCTCTTTCAATTAGTGTCAGTTGGTGATTAACCGGTTTCATTCCAGCTTCAAGAAACATTTTGAACACGCTTTCAGGGGCAATTTTAATGCGCTGCGAAAGATCCTTTTCGAGGGAGGAGTTCGACTTTTGAGCAAACGTTAAGGTGGAAGTGGAAAGCATTACCAATGCCAACATTGCAAATTTGAAACGCGATTTTCTGATCATAAATGTCTTCAATATTTGTTCTATAAAAGATTCACAGGAACGCTTGTTGCAGATTGTCTCAAAGCATTCCTGCGAATTTGAATACTAATTTACTAGTCTGTAATCTTCAAAGAACAGATCGAAGTACCGTCCAATTCAAGATGGTAATTCATCACCGCCGGACTACCCGGAAATGTGCCGCTAGCTTCCACGGTAAGCGTTCCTTTTGAGCCGGTTTGCGTGAAATCAATGGGTGTCACTTGCATGTTATACTTTTCCATGGCTTCTTGAATCCACCCTTTAATTTCCTCCCTACCTAAGTAGGACGAACCTTCGTCAGAAACGGTTGCGTGTTCTGTGAAGTAATTCGCAAATACTGTGCTGTCTAAGTCATTTTGCGCTTTAATAAAGCCTTCTATGTTTTCCGGAAGTTTCATGATATATGAATGTTTATGTTAAAAAAATAGTTGTTATAAAAATAAAATATTGATGTATTCACTACACAGTCGGGATTGTGCCGCCATCGATTACATATTCAGTGCCGGTGAGATAAGCCGCTCTTGGCGAAGCCAGGAAGCCAACCAGCTCGGCAACTTCTGCCGGCCAGGCCGGTCTGCCAAACGGAATGCCGCCCAGTGCATTCATGACACCTTCCGCGGCCTGTTCTGCTGTGATGTCCGAACTCTCGGCAATCCGTTCCATCATTCTGGCCGATGCTGTGGTCATTATCCAGCCTGGCGAAACTGTCAGTACACGCACGCCTTTTGGGGCCACTTCATTGGATAGGCTTTTACTGTAATTAACCAAAGCTGCTTTTGCCGCTGCATAGGGAAGCGTGGAATCGTACAGTGGCAACTTTGCCTGAATGGATGCAATGTGGATAATGACACCTTCGTGCCGGTTGATCATGCCGGGCAAAAAGCCACGGTCCAGCCGCACGGGTGCCAGCAGATTGGTTTGAAAGGATGAGTCCCAGTCTTCATCAGAAAGTACTGCAAAACCACCTGCAGGCGTTTCCGATCCGCCTATATTATTGACCAGAATATCCAGTCGCCTAAATTTTTCAATAACTTCGTCTACCACTTTCTGTGTTCCTTCCGGTTTGCTTAAATCCGCGGCTATAAAATGAACGTCGTCGTTTTCCTCTTCGGGTTTGTTTCTGGCTGTAATGATCACCGTTGCGCCTGCTTTCAAAATACGTTCGGCAATGGCTTTGCCGGCTCCTTTGCTGCCGCCGGTTACCAGAGCAATTTTGTCTTTCAGTTCATTTTCAAAATTAAAATCCATGTCCTTATTGATTTGTGTAGGACAAATTTCAGTACTATGTTACTCGTTGACAAGTACGGATTTACGATTCAGATAGGGATAAATTTATCCCTATTGAACCGCTGAAAGCATATGTTTATATTTGCACTATGTACGAAAGAAAGACAATGCCTGACCTGAATTGCGGGCTCGACCTGATCGGTGAAGTGCTTTACGGCAAATGGAAGATGCGGCTTTTGTGGTTTATTAATGAAGGCCATCAACGCCCCAGCGAGCTGCAACGGAAAATTCCGGGTGCCTCCCGCCGGGTGTTGAATGTGCAATTAAAAGAACTCGAAAATCATGAGCTCGTTGGAAAGATTATCTATCCCGTCGTCCCGCCCAAAGTGGAGTATTACCTCACCGATTTCGGCAAATCATTGATTCCGGTCATCGGCGCCATCGGGCAGTGGGGCGATGCGCATGATCAGCGTTTGCGGACGCTTATCGAAAAGAACATACTACCTTAGTAGCCACATTTTCCTCACAAGCTTTTTCCAGGATCTGCTCCATTTCTATAAGTAAGCCAGGAATCGGCGTGTCGCTCGTATTGGTCAGGCAGAGCGTGCCGTTGGTTGTTAATGCACCGATCGTCTGTTCCATTCCTTTGCCCGAGCGCACCATCGGGCCATAAAGCGCTTGCAGTTTCAATAATCCGAAATCTGTTTTGTATCTCACCCTGACCAGATTAGTAACCATAATGTGATGGTTAAATGCTTGTTTCAAAGCATCCAGCATTTGCTGCATATCATTGTGGCCGAAGACAAGGTCCCGGAAAAACGACAAGTAGCCAGTCGTATATTCAGCGGAACTGGTCCCGCCCAGGCCAGCCTTCGCCAATTTTGCCAAATCCCAAAAGGATAAATGCCGCTGCTGTTCAAAAAATACGGATTGTGTGGTAATGTTCAGGCCAAAGTTATCGTCCAGGTTCAGCGCGCCTCTGGTACAAATGGGCGAAACCAACTCCATTCTCCTCTCGTCCCATTCCGGGCGTATTTTCCTGGATGCTATAAAAACAGCCGCGCAAATGGCACCGTGCACACTCGTATTTTCCTGTCTGGCGCGTTCGAGGATGTTGCGCGTTGTGCTTTCGGAAAAGCGGTGCGATAAAACCAAAGGGTTAACTACATCCATCTTCATTTTCAGTTCCAAAACCTGGTCAACGATCTGTGCAGGCAGATCTTCCGGCAAATCGAGTGTTTCATCGTTGGACACCTGCGGTTCCATCGGTTCAAGCTCTTTTCCTGTAACCGCCAGCAAGATATCCCGCGTCAAATAGCTTAGTGATGTGCCATCTGCCACGGTGTGGTTTGCAGCCAGTATCAGGACGGTGCAATCTGTTTTTTGAACTAAAACAACCCTTAATAGTGGGCCTTCTTCTGTGTTAAATCTCACAGCAAGCTCTTTCTCTACTTCCTGTTCCCAGCGATAATCCGTCTCGGCATGCACTACTCTGAGCGGAATGTGCAGGTTTTCGTCATGTTGCAATGTGGGCCGGGAGAGTTCATCCAGTACAACTCTTACCGAAAGGTTCGGATGGCGTTGTTGTGCCATATCAATGGCCTTCCGCCAATTTTCAACGGGTTGTGTTCCCAAGATGTCAGCAGCCAGACAAAAATCTTTTGAATCGATCTGATCCAGTAGCCAAAAGGCTTTTTCGAATGCACCTAACGTGCGGTTCTGTTGTCTTTTCATTTTTGCATTGAGTTATGATGACAGGAGCGGCATCAGGCCGCGTCCCTTAAACTGAATGCAAAATTGGTGGACTCAAACGCGGGAGAGAATGGACGAAAGTTGATCGGTAATGTACATTTTGCCATTCGCATACTACGATTGAATTGATACGACTACGTGCTTTCAAAGTCGAACTATAAAAATCACAATAACGGAAGTTTGAATAGTGGCTTCAATTTGAGGCATCCTATTGGTTATAGCTTGCTTTGTGAATTCCTTGCCAATTTTTTAACTTAGCAGTTTCCGTTCAAGCAGCACCCGGAACGAATTCGTTACAACATCATTAACTTTTTATTCAAAATCCACCCGGTATGAAACGATCATTCGTTCTTCTGTTTGTTGTGCTATTCATTTCATGTAAAAAAGATGCACCCGATCCTGCTTTTCCTGATGGGGCGCTTTATCAGATTACAGTAGATGGGAAAGTACATACGAGTTATGAGTACCAGAATGGTTTGTTGGTAAAACAAAATCAGTTTGGTTCATGCGATACACCGTATGGAATTATCAGTTATGGGTATGAGGCTGGCAGAATTCAGGTGGAAGAAAATGCTATGAAGGCACTCTATTCAAGTTTGGCTACCGCGATGTGTGATCCCGCCGGTACTTATGAAAAATCGCTAAGTAGGATGGAGTATGATACGCAGGAGCGGATTAGTAAGATTCTTCTTGCCAAAACTTCTGTCGAATTTGAATATAAGGAAGGGGAAGTGATCAAACGTTACTTTCAGGATGGGGCTGCTACCTCTCGCGTACATTATCAGAAGTATGATAATAAAGGCAATCTGATTGAAGAAAGAACGCCGGATACTGTCAATGGAGGTGTAACACACTACGAATATGATGATCACCCCAACCCGCTATATCTGAACAAGGGTATATATGCTGGTTCTGCTTTCGAAGGGCCAAACAACCCTGTAAAGGCTTTTGATGCGAAGAAGCAGTTGCTGTGGGAAAGAAAGTTTACCTATACCGATAAGGGGCTGCCGGCAAAATGTCTGGAGAGTAATGGCATTACATATGTCTATCATTATCACTACAAGTAATTTTTGAAAGTGTATTACAATATCCATACACATTCAGCACATGAAACGAGTGCGTTGTGCATCCAAAATATTCATGATGACTTTCATAGGGAAACAATGGGGAACCCGGTAAGTATGGGGTTACATCCCTGGTTTATCAATGATATTGAACAGCAATTTTTAGATCTGAAAAGGAATGCTTCCCGTTCTGAGGTACTGGCGATAGGAGAGTGCGGATTGGATAAGCTGACAGCGGCTGACTGGAATTTGCAGCTTCGTGCTTTTCAAGCTCAAATTCAGCTCGCTGATGAGTTACAAAAACCACTTATCATCCATTGTGTAAGAGCATTTAATGAGGTGCTGGCGCAATTGAAGCACGTGTCTGTTCCCGTGATTTTTCATGGTGTTAATAATAAATGGACTCATATAGAGTCTGTTGTGAAATCGGGCTATTATCTTTCCTTCGGTAAATCTCTGTTAAGCAGTCAGCCGGCCATTCGCGATGCGTTTCGCAAGACTCCCCTGGAGCAGGTTTTTCTGGAGACAGATGATATGGAAATTGACGTAACAGAGATATATAAAATAGCTGCAGAAGTGAAGAGTATTCCTGAAAAAGAGATTGTTTTGCAGTTGGAAAAAAACTTTTCACACGTATTCGGTCTATAATGGAAGATTTCTCCTGGTTATCCAGAACAGAATTATTGATAGGAAGGGAAAGCCTGGTCAAACTGAGTAAGGCGCATGTGCTGGTGATCGGTCTTGGGGGCGTTGGTTCGTTTGTAGCAGAGTTTGTGTGCAGAAATGGTGTCGGAACGATGACGATCGTGGATGGCGATACTGTGGATCCGACAAACCGAAACCGGCAGTTACCGGCTCTGTCCACCAACCACGGCGTGAGCAAGGCCGATATCATGGCGGAAAGACTAAGGGCGATTAATCCGGAACTGCAGCTGCATGTGATCAAAACCTTTATCAATCCGGAAGCAGTAGCTGAGATATTGTCTGCTCATCACTATGATCATATCGTAGATGCCATTGATAGCGTTACTCCTAAAATTACATTTCTGAAAGAAGCTTACCAGCGTAACATGCGTATTGTGAGTTCTATGGGAGCAGGAGGACGAATGGATCCAACTCAACTGAAAGTGGTGGACATCTCAAAAACGTATAATTGCAATTTTGCGCAGCAGGTACGGAAGAACCTGAAGAAGGAAGGCATATATAAGGGGATTAAAGCGGTATTCTCAACGGAAGAACAGTTGAAAGAATCACTCATTCTGACTGACGGAAGTAACTATAAAAAGTCGGCGTACGGAACAATGTCCTATTTGCCGGCCACTTTTGGAGCAGTATGTGCATCGGTTGTGATCCGTGACCTGATAGCAGATTAATCATCGGATATTTATTTAATAGCGAATTCAGAGCTCTTATGTTTTTGAAAAAATCAGCAGTTTGTCTCATTTTCTTACTGATCATTTCCTTTTGTCATTCTGCGCAGGTGATCGCACAGCGGTATACTTCCAAAGATTTAATAGTCAGGAAAGTGAAAGAGCGGGTGTACCAGCACACCAGTTTTCTGCAAACAGATAGTTTTGGCAATGTTCCCTGCAATGGAATGATCGTTGTGGACCATGGCGAAGCGGTAATTTTTGATACGCCTACAAACGATAAGGCTTCAGAAGAATTGATTGGCTGGATTGAAAAAACGTTAAAATGCAAGGTTGTCGGAGTTGTTGCCACGCATTTTCATGAAGATTGTGTAGGTGGATTGGCCGCTTTTCATCAGCATCAAATTCCTTCTTATGGTTCCGGGCTGACCATTGAACTGACTCAAAAAAACAATTATCCCACGCCTCAGAAAAGCTTTAACGGATTGTTGGAAATACCCGTAGGGCAAGAAAAGGTTATTGTAGAATTCAATGGAGAAGGGCATACACGGGATAATGTGATTGGTTATTTTCCGGCTGAGAAGGCGATGTTTGGCGGATGTCTGATCAAGGAACTGAAAGCCGGAAAAGGATATCTGGGAGATTCGAATGTGAATGAGTGGCCGGCTACCGTTGCCAAAGTGAAAGAGAAATATCCTGATACAAAAGTGGTGATTCCGGGTCACGGTAAAACGGGGAATATCAAGTTGCTGGATTATACAATTGAGCTTTTTGAGAAGAAGTAGTTAAGTGTTTTAATTTTTTTACTCAACAATATGAAGTACATTTTTCCTCTTTTATTACTTCTGGCGATTGGGTCAGGATGTAGTAAAGTTCCTGATGTAGAACCGAATGAAGTAGATATTGTTATGCCATATCCTACACCGGCTGGCAATATCATACATATTCATGTTCGCAATGTAAATCAAAGTGCCTACCACATCGAAGTTTTTGATCCTGAAGCCAATTCATTCTTTGAAGAAAGTGTCCCTGCGGGAGCAGCCCGTAATAGTATTGCTTTGGATTTAAGCAGTAAGTCAGCAGGCAAATATGTAGTAGTTCTGAAGATGGACTCAGTTACATACACTAACAAATTCTTTAAGATATGATACGTAAGTTGTTATTTGTTGCACTCCTTGTTTTTACTCTTGGCGAGGTAAAGGCTCAGCGTGCTGGTATAGATTGGTATATCAATGCCTCGGTGAACTGCTATATACCAACGGGAGATTCTGAAAAGTCAGTTTTTCCGGTTCTTGGTTATAATAAAGATACATCTCCCAAGCTGCTCATAGGAGGCGTTGGAGTTGGTGTTGCGGCGTGGGCCCCGGTTGCAAATAATTTCTATTTGAAGCCGTATCTGAATCTTTCAAAACTGACTTATTGGGATGATCCTGTGGCTCTAAGAGACCCTGTAGGTAACTCAATGGGCTATTATCAGGCATGGTCTTCGGACTACACTGTGAACCCCGGGATCGTTGCACATTACGAACTCGCCAGCCAATTTACCGTAGGCGCCGGAATAGCAGCGCACGTAATGGCTGTTTCCCTGATTCGATTGCCCGACGCAGAAGGGTATTACGGTACGGTGACGAAAGGAGGTTTGTCGGCGGCAAAACATTATAAAAGAGTAAATCCTGTAGTGCCGCTGGAATTGACTTACCGCCTGAATAAGCTTATGCTAAACTTACGGTATGAAGTGGGACTACTGAATAAACTTAAAGGTGATCTTGGAAAGAGTACATCCGAGAAATTTGATGTACTTGCTTTGGAAATAGGTTTTAAGTTATAAAATATCAGTTGCCTTTTGTAGCGGGACCGGGCTGATAATCCAGCGGCAACATATCCCCTGTTTTCTCCCATCCCCAGTATCCCTCAAAGGTAAGTGCCAATGGTTCTGCAAGACTACCAGATTCATCCAGTACTACTTTTTCCTGCTTCATGGAAATAACCGAAGTTTGAAAAGTCGGTTGCCTTTTTCTGAACATACTTTCTGATGCAACATAAGCCGGCTCTTCTTTTTCACCTGTGTATACAATCTGGAAAAAGCCATCGAATGAGAGTTGTATTGTTTTGTTCCCACTTTTCAAAAGATATTGAGCGTAGGGCACACGGGTCGTATCCAGTTTTTCAATCACCTTGGGTAGGCCCGCTTTGGATAAAATTTTGCCGAGAGGGTGTTCATCATTGATCGGTGTATTTGTTTCCATAATAGCCAGTTGTTTTCTGGCTTCCTGTAGTTGTTCTTCCGTGGGGCGTTGCGGATTGGGGGTTCTGATGAGTCTTCTAAGGTTAAAGCCTTCCTCTTCCAGTTGTTCTTTTCGCAAAGCTCTCACAAAATGCATGGCCGAGCCATTATACGCTTTCAGCCTGTTTTTTTGCCATTTCTTTTCCCGGCTTTTACTGCCTTTCATAGGTTCGAACAAAGGATAACCCAGGTAGGTCAGGTATTTGGAGCTGTAATCGTAGTTGTATTCGATCAATAGATAAGATATCCGAAAACCGAGTTCAGGGTTCTCAATGATCAACAAATCCGTTGCATTCACCTTCAGCGTATTATCATTTTCATCATAAACAATAATAAGGGTTTCGGGGTTAACCAGTTTACACTTTGCCGCAATTTCACTTCTCCCTATAAATCCTTCCTTAAACAATTCAAGATTGGTATACCATGCCTGATCTCTTTTAGTCTTTACTGATACAGTATTAAGCTCCGTTTGTGAAGGCGAAAGTTTGAAGACAATAAGTGGAGGCTGTTTGGTATCATTGGATGATAATGTAACAGGATGCACAATAGGCTCATAACCAACCATAGATACTACTATTTCATAATGGCCGTTTGGCAAGATCAAACTGAAATTCCCTTCTTTATCAGTTGTTGTACCATAGGTGGTATTGGTAATAAAAATATTCACCAGCTCAATGGGCTGATCTGTCATGCCATCCAGAGCTCTTCCTGCAATTTGTCGGTTCTGCGCAAACGACGCTATCGCATAGAACCACAACGATGTTGAGAGAAGCAGTATCCGGATTATCATAGAATGGTTAAATGGTGAGCTGCAAAGCTATCAAATTTCTTTATATAACTAAAAAATTAGTTGATTAAATAAAGGTTATTAAGTCATTCTAGTATGAATGCTTACTGATAAATAGGATTCATTTTTTATGAAATCCTATTACATAGGAACAAACAGTATTAAAAGTGGTTTTTTGGTGTTATTCCAATATTTCGTATCAGATGTATTGTGTTGAGGGAAAGAATAGGATACGATTTTATGTAAATAGTATAGAGTTTTACTTTTTTATAAATTGTATTATTCTAATCAATGAAGCTAACAATTTAGGATTTTTTTGAACTGAGTGTTTAATCTGTTTGTTTTGTAATCGATTGATAGACAATAAATAAAAATGAATACTTCTTCAGTTTTTTCTGTTTGTTGAAATTCATTAATAATAAATTCATAATAATTATTTAAAGAAGTGTTAATAATGGTTTATCGTGCGGAAATTTTGGTGATGATCATGTAGGTAAAGAGGAAGATGTTGTACTTTAATAATACATCATACATCCACAGTATAGTAGATCACACTTCAGTTATCAGATTGTAGCAAACCATTTTGAAGAAAAGAAAAAACTATGATACAGATAAAAAAACAAATGAGCACAACACCACTTACAGGATTAAGGAATTCGATTGGAAATCTTTTTTCAGCTTACAGCGCAAAATATGCAGAGGTATTCGGAGTATTATCCAAACCATGGGCTCCGATGGGAACAGGATTGTTAGAATCAGGGCATATACACGAGAAAGCCAACCATTCAAATTCAGCCGATTTTGGTAAAAACAGATATTCCGTGTTGTATACGCTTAATGCGCAGTACCAGCACGTGGGCTGTTCAACACAGGATGAAGCACAGTCTGTTTTGGCAAGTTTAATGACAGATGGAAATCGAATTCCGGTTGGCATTTATGATGAAATGCAGGATACATTTGAATGGGAAATCATCGGACAATATTTTCATAGCCAGGATCCGGCCGATATCCGTGAGGCACGTAATCAGGAAGTTTTAAATGTAGCCAAAGTATTGCGCCGAAGAGATAGTAGCTGGCAGCCAGGCCACCTTCAACGCCCAGGCATTTATGCATGATAAATATGAGAGAGGATCTGAAAAGATCCTCTTTTTGCTTTTATTGGGTTTTCTGTTCCGGCCACAGGACAATTCTGTTACCACTTACACCGCTGGTTTCCTGAGAATACTTGATTAACTGCTCCTCCGTTAATTTAGACATATCAAAAGGAGAACCATCGCAGTTGAATCCGTAGCAGGCAATACAGGCCATATAGGACAGACGGTAGTTTATGATTTGTTTACCGTCGACAGTCACCATGACAACACTCAGCATTTGATCTGTCTTATTCGTCTTAGCTGTGTCAATTTTGTTTTTTAACCAATCCAGGTTGTGAATAGGATCTTTTACACCGCAAGCTTCAATGGCAGATACCTCCGGCGCTTTATCCTTACAAGAACCTGCTATAATTAATGCAATAAGGCAGCTGTAAACATATTTCATGACAATGATAGAATGGTTGTTTTAAATCTCAGACAACAAATACCTTTGTTTGGTTGTATTGGTCAGGATTTGTCTCGTTTGATCCTCTCTATAGCTCTATTCGGTACTCCTTTGTACTACCTGACTCAAATTTCTGCCCATCTGGTAAAATCATTCGTTCATCCTTTTTAATAATCCCTTCATCATAAATTCTTGATGGGACAGTAGTTTAACCTGCACATTTGTAGTGTAATCGGAAACTACCAACACCATGCATAAATTTACATTCTTCATTTTTCTTTTCATTGCAGGCTCTTTTATGCCTGTATCAGCCCAGTTTCCCATGGGAGGAGCTGCAACTCCAAAAGCACTTCCCGGTACCGCCGGAGATCAGACTCCCAAAGGAAATTCTAAAATTTCCGGATCAATTTTAGATTCAACATCAGCAAAAGCCATTGAATTTGCCAGTGTAGCACTTTACAATAAGAAAACAGGTCAGGCGGTGGATGGAACTGTAGCTGATGAAAAAGGGAAGTTTACATTGACAAAAATCCTTGAAGGCGACTACCGTTTGCTGATTTCATTTATCGGATATGGCAATAAAACAGTTGACAACATAACGCTTGGCAAAGGACAGGACCTGGATCTGGGTGTTATCAAACTTTCATCGAACACAAAAACGCTTGAAGAAGTAACGGTAACCGGGCAAGCTGCATTGATAGAAGAAAAGGTAGATCGCCTGGTATACAATGCTGAAAAGGATATTACGGCAAAAGGCGGTGATGCAACGGACATTTTGAGAAAAGTGCCTTTACTTACGGTCGATCTGGACGGGAATGTTTCACTAAGAGGAAGTAATAATATACGGGTTCTGATCAATAACAAACCAAGTACGATCATTGCCAGCAGTGTTTCCGATGCTTTGAAACAAATTCCTGCCGATCAGATCAAAACGGTTGAGGTCATTACAAGTCCATCTGCAAAATATGACGCTGAGGGTTCAGGTGGTATCATCAATATTATTACAAAAAAGAACAGCTTGCAGGGATTGAACCTGAACGTGGACGCCGGAGTAGGTAATCGCGGCTCTATGTTGTCGCTCAACGGCGGATACCGTAAGGGTAAAGCCGGTTTTACGATTGGTGGTTTCGGACGTGGATCCTATAATACAATTACCAAAACGAATCTGGAACAGACCAGCATTGCTAACGGAATAGCCACCCGTACCAGCCAGGCAGGAGATGGCGACAGTCGTGGATTGTTCGGACAGTATAATATCGGTTTTGATTATGATTTGGCCAAAAACCAGAGTATCACAGCAGGCGTTCGCTATGGTGTCAGGAACATGATCAGCGAACAGGATCTGATAACAAAGCTTTATACAAATAATGAGAATACGTCCACTTCCAGTCGTTTTGTAGATGCAAGGAATCTATCAGGAACAGTAGATGTGAATCTGGATTACCTTCGTACTTTCAAGCCACAGCAGGAGTGGAGTATTTCTACACTGTATAGCCGAAACGATCTTTCCAATAATTTTGACGCCAATCTGATGAACGGAAGCGGTGAGCTGACAAGCCGCCAGCGTAACCTGAATAAAAATATCAATCAGGAGTTTACATTCCAGACTGATTACCAGACACCGATTAAGAAAAATCAGCTTCTGGAATTCGGTGCGAAAGGTATTTTCAGAGAAGTGAATAGTGATTTCAAATTCCTGACAGCTGGCAGAACAGGTGATTTTGTAACGGAAACGGATCAGCCTTCGGGAGCGCTTACCTACAACCAGAATATTGCAGCAGGTTATTCGTCTTATACCTACACTACGAAAAGCCGATATACATTCAAAGGAGGGTTACGTTACGAGCATACCTTCATCGATGCGAGTACTGAAACAGGAACAGTAGGGGTCGGTAATTATGGTGTGTTGGTCCCTAGTATAAATGCTTCTAAAACCATCAAAGGAACGACACTGAAACTGGGTTACAACAGAAGGATTCAACGTCCGGGACTAGCCCAGCTGAACCCCAACTTCAATTCGGCCAACCCTCAGAACATTACGATTGGAAATCCGGAACTGCGTCCTGAGCTTACCAATAACTTTGAGCTGGGCGTGAGTAAAAACATTAAAAAGACTTATATCAACGCTACTTTCTTTGGTAGGGCTACCAATAACGCCATATCACAGGTGCGCCAGCCATCCGATTCACTTGCAGGTGCAATTGTAACGACCTTTGAAAACGTGGGTAAACAGCATGCTTACGGAGCCAACATTTTTGCGAACGTGGCAGCTACTTCCAAAATCAGTGTGGGATTGTTTAGTAACATCTTTTATTCGATCATGAAAGGACAGGCCATTGGAGAAAGCGGTTTGTCGGAAGAAATCAGTAATTCAGGTTGGAACGTGAGCGGTGGGGTATTTTCTCAGGCTACATTCAAAAATGGCTGGGGAGCGCAGGCATTCGGGTTTTTGCAGGGAAGCCAGGTACAATTACAAGGTATGCAGGGAGGATTTGGGTTTTACACAGTCGGAGTTAAAAAGGATTTCAAGAATAAAAAAGGAAGTGTGGGAATTGCAGCTGAAAACTTTCTGAACAAGCGTTTCAATATTCATACCGAATTAAATTCTTCTCAGTTTAATCAGGTAAACGATATTTATTTGTACAACAGAGGTGTGCGTGCAACCTTTACATACAAGATCGGTAAAATGACTATGGATGCACCGAAGAGGAAAGCGAAAGGTGTAAACAACGATGATGTGAAAAGTGAAGGCGGACAGCAACAGTCAGGAGGAACTCCGGGTGGAAGTCAGCCACGCTAATTCACGCTGAAAAATTGATAAACGATTAATAATTACTTTTTTAGCAGAAATAAACTTTAAGCGACTAACTAATTAAACCTCAAATCAATGATCGAAATGAAGACAAACAAACTTTTTTTAGCGGTGGCAGCCACCATGATTTCTTTAGGAAGCTACGCACAAACTGTAGACGAAATTGCAGAAAAACACACGGCGGCATTGGGCGGCACCGATAAACTCAAAAGTGTAAAGACTATCATATCAGAGCGCTCACTTGCTGTAAATGGTATGGAAATACCTACCAAAACACTTTTGGTAGTAGGGAAGGCTGTTAGAAGTGAATCTACTGTGATGGGCAACACGATGATACAGGTGCTTGATGGTAATACAGGATGGATGATTCGCCCGACAATGATGGGCGGAACCGGTGAGCCAGAAGATATGCCGGCAGATGTAGTGAAGCAAACAGTAAGTCAGCTTGATCCTTTCGGTGGTCTGGTAGATTACAAAGGGAAAGGATATAAAGTAGAGTTAGTAGGTACGGAAAAAGTGGATAAAAAAGATGCTTTCCACTTGAAGCTAACCAGCAAAGATGGCCAGGTTATTGACGAGTGGATCGATGCACAAACTTATCTGATCAGCAAGGTGAAAGTCGATATGGCCGGGCAGCAAGGTGAAATCTCATTCTCTGACTATAAGGACACAGACGGCATCAAGTTTGCCAAAACCATGGATATTACCAGTCCGCAGGGCGTAATTTCATTCATTACCAATAAAGTTGTAGTGAATAGCCCGGTAGATGAATCTATTTTCAAGAAGCCAGGCAAGTAGTAACTGCTGGTTGCACCAGTTTGAATTCATTGTTATTTTCTAAGCGTTTCTGATGTCCTTATATTAGGGCATCAGAAACGCTTTTTTTATTATATACTATTTATGCAGACTGAGATTTTAGTAACAGAATTTTAAATTATATAATCTATCTATTAAATAGATTATATAATTTTGTTCTACTAATTTTTCTGTTTTGACATCATCAATTGTATATGATCAACATCTCTTGTCCGCTTTGGCTCAAAGCGATGAGCGGGCATTTGCTGAAATCTACCAGACCTACTGGAAGCTTTTACATGATACTGCCTGGAAGCGGCTCGGCGACAAAGAGCAGGCCGGCGATGTGGTTCAGGATGTATTTGTGAAGTTATGGGATCAGCGCGCGACCTTGGCTATTGATAATCTTCGTGCCTATTTGCAGACTGCCGTCCGTTATAAAGTTTACAATCTTATTGCTTCACGAAAAGTAAATGATACTTATTTCCAGTATCTGGCTTTTCTGGATGTGGCGTCTGATCAGGCGGATCAGCAAATATTATACGGAGAATTGCAGGAGCAGCTCAATGCCCTGCTCTACAAAATGCCGCTGAAAAGAAGACAGGTGTTTGATCTGCGCTATGTGGATGGACTATCTACAAGAGAAATTGCTGAAAAGCTGAATATTAGCCAGAAGACCGTACAGAATCAGCTTATCAAGGCGACTGATTCTATCAAAGAGATTCTGTTTGCAATGGCTGTAGTACTACCTGCCTATCTGAAATAGCCCATACTTCTCGCTTCCATTTTAATAAAACCAACTTTTTTTCATACCTGCGTAGGACATTTTCATTTAATATTGACTAGTTAGTATATAGACTAAAAGTTAATGAATCGAAAATCATTTACAATTCTGATTAGGAGATTTCTCTCGGAGAGAACCACGCCTGAAGAAAACGACTTTCTGAAACGGTACGACGATTTGTTTGAGAGTAAATCTTTGCCCGAAGAGTCTGCGGAGGAAACTGAACACTTCGGGAAACAGCTCTTTGAACACATCAATAGCCAAATACATAGAGAAAGTCAGCAGAAAATCATTCGCATAACACAATTCCGAATGTTGCTGAGAGCCGCATCCATTGTGCTATTACTCGGAGCATCCGTTTGGGCTTACCTGTATCGAAATGATTTACTTCAACTGGCGGATCCTGTACAGTATAGTGAAGTACATGTAGCGCCTGGCAAGACTTCTAAAATTGTGTTGGCAGATGGCACCCGTGTGCTGTTGAACGCAGGAAGCACATTGAAATATCCGGATAAATTCAGAGGGAATAGCAGAGAAGTAATGCTGAAAGGAGAAGGCTACTTTGAAGTTGTGAAAAACCCGGCTCAGCCATTTTTAGTCCGTACATCTGCTCTTCGCGTACAGGTACTTGGCACCAGCTTTAATTTGAGGTCATATCCTGGCGATACAAAGCAGCAGGTATCTGTGGTAACGGGCAAGGTTCAGGTAAATGATAGCAAGAGTAAGGTAGAAAAACCTGTATTGCTTACAGCCCGTGAGCAGGTCAGCTATGTAGAAAAGACCGGTGTTTTTGAAAAAGGCAATTGGGATGGAAGTGATGATATCGTGTGGCTCGACGGAGGCTTCAACTTTCGAAACAGGTCATTCAGAGAAGTAGCAGGAGCCCTCGAACGCAGGTTCGCCATTACGGTACAACTGGATCCCAATCTGGAAAACTGCAATGTATATGCGCAGATAGGAAATGAACCCGTAGATATTACCCTGAGAGCACTCACCCGGCTTATGGGAGCCCAGCTGACCAATACGGGTAGCAATTACCATATATCGGGTGCCGGATGCTATTCCAACTGACCTTCCGAATGCAACAGAAACACCCACCTTGAAAATGAAAAACTCCCTGCTGCAAACAGGGAGCGGAATCGAACGCGCATGTCAATTGTGAATCGCAGGGCCTCGGAAACCTGATGCTTTTCACACATTATTCACATTAATTCTCTTTAATAAAAGTATGAAATCAATATCGTTTACCAAACGATCCTATCTGATTGCAATGAAATTAACGGTCATATTATCACTGGTTATTGGAATAGCCGGATCGGTTGCTTTTTCAGATCCTGCTTTGGGGCAGAGGTTACTGGAACAAAAAATAACATATTCCGTTCGAAATAAGTCACTTACTGAGGCACTGGATCAACTTTCGGCTCAGAGTAAGGTGAAATTTATGTTCACTACTCAGGTGGCCTACAATACAAGCAAAGTCACTCTGAGCGCAAATCAGCAGACAGTAAGATCTGTTCTGGTGAGTATTCTTGATCCTAACCAGCTCGCTTACGAAATAGAGGGGAATTATGTGTTGATCAAACCGAAAGTTCGTAAAGCAGTCACGGCGCCTCGGACGACGACCGATGCTGCCAATCCCGTAGCACCGTCTGCGAATATAGTGATAAAAGGAAAAGTGACTGACGAAAAAGGAGAGGCTTTGCCAGGGGTAAATGTACTCGTGAAAAGTACCCGATCCGGTGCTTCTACGGACGTGAATGGTCATTTTCAGATCGATGCGCCTGAACAGGGAATACTCGTTTTCTCTTTCGTAGGATACAAAAGCCTGGAAGTTCCTGTCGGTAACAGGCAGGAGATGGACGTCATTCTGAAAGCTGACCCAAGCCTGCTGGAAGAGGTAGTGGTAGTAGGATACGGAATCCAGAAACGCAATAGTCTGACCAACTCCGTTTCCCAGATCAGCGGAGATGACGTGACCAAAAGACCGGTTTCTAATTTACAGCAGTCATTTCAGGGTTTGATGCCTGGTGTAACAGTTACTGATTTAGGAGGTTCGCCGGGTAAGTCCAATGCATCCATCCGCGTCAGAGGTATTACTACTTTCAATATCAACAGCAGTAGTACCAGTGGCTATGATCTTGCCAAAAATGACGCGCTGATTATTGTCGACGGTATTGAACAACAGCTAAGTGACATTAATCCGGATGATGTGCAATCTGTTTCTATTCTTAAAGATGCTGCTTCAACGGCTATTTATGGGTCGCGCGCTACCAACGGCGTTGTACTGATCACCACCAAAAGAGCTGTCGGGAGTAAGGTGCAGGTGGACTACCACGGTTACTATGCCATTCAGAAGTCGAATAACATACCGAAGATGATGGGCCTTGAGGCATATATGCGCCATCAGGTAGCAGCATATACCAATGCCGGCTCTGCTGTTCCGGCCCGTTTCACCGAAGAGTCAATCCAGGCTTATGTGAATGCTACCGATCGTGAGAAATACCCGCTTCCCAATACCTGGTTTGATATCATGCTCAGAACGGCTCCCCAGCAAAATCATAGTTTGTCTGTGGCCGGAGGAAACGATGCATTGCGCACGCGTCTTAGTGTGCGTTACCAGGATCAACAGGGCGTAATACAGAATTTTGGAAATCAGATTGGAGAAATTCGCCTGAATTCAGACTATAATGTTTCGAAAAATGTCCGCGTGAGTGCAGATGTGAACTACCGTTACAGCGTAAATGAAAGTCCGACCACCAATTCGACTTCTCCTCTCAACAATTTTTTCCATGGTACATTGTGGGCGGTACCCAAATACGCAGACGGAACCTATGGTTTGAGCACGCAGGGTAATAACCCATTGATGTTCATCGAAAAAGGAGGTCAGACGAAGCAGAAAACGGACTACCTGGCGGGTTATGTAAAGGCGGATTGGGACATTGCAGAAGGGCTTACTTTTTCGACTCAGATTGCAGGGAGGGGACAATTCACATCTCAGAAAAGTTATGTGAATGCTTATTCCAATACCGATAAGATTACAAATATTACCAGAACCATCGTCAATAACAGCCTTACAGAAGTACGCAATGATCTCAAAGAATATACTTTGAACAATTTGCTGACCTATGACCGCAACCTCGGCAGACACAATTTCAAAGGTTTGCTGGGCTACTCTCAGATAGGCAACACTCAAACGTTCCTCAGCGCTTACCGTGAGCGTTTTTACAGCAATGACATTGGGTCAATAGGGCAGGGAGCAAATGATGGCACAAAAAGTAATGAAGGCCGGGATGCAGTGTACAGTCTTCGTTCATTTTTCGGACGTGTGAATTACGACTACGAAGGCAAATATCTTTTTGAGGCAAACGGACGTTACGATGGTTCTTCCAAATTTACCGGAGAGAAGCAATACAGTTTTTTCCCTTCTTTCTCTGCCGGGTGGCGTATATCAAAAGAAGCATTTTGGGATAAAATCTCAAATACGGTGAATGATCTGAAAGTGCGGGGATCGTGGGGTATCACGGGCAATCAGTCTGTAGATCTTTACAGTTATTATGCAGCACTTACCGCAAGCGGGTATAATTTTGGCGGACTGCCTGTGCAGGGTTATCGTCAGAATGCATTGGCTAATACAGGTTTGGGTTGGGAATCTACAACACAGCTTGACCTAGGCCTAGATGCTTCATTTTTCAGGAGAAAACTGAATTTGACGGTAGATTATTATCATAAGCAAACTGACGATATCCTGCTGAATCTGGATATTCCTGCAACTATCGGACTGACGGCACCTCCACAAAATGCTGGCTCAGTTGAAAATAAAGGCTGGGAATTCAGTGCAAATTATCGTGGAGCATCTCCAACATCAGGTTTTCGCTATAACCTGGGAGCGAACCTGAGCATCAACGAAAACAAGGTTACTGATCTGAAAGGAACAGGACCTTACATCGCCGGGTCAGATATTGATCCCCGTTACATCATCAAACAGGGGCTGCCGATAAATACACTTTGGGGTTATAAAACCGACGGATTGTTTCAGACGGAGCAGGAGATAGCAGAATACAAGGCCAACTATGTAGCCAATACAAAACCCGGTGATGTCAAATATGTGGATCTCAATGGTGACGGTATCATCAATGCGAATGATATGACGAATATAGGAAACTCATTCCCCCGCTATACTTTTGGGTTTAACTCCGACTTCTCCTACCGCAATTTTGAATTATCTGTGCTCTTCCAGGGTGCAGCAAAGGTGGATACACGTCTGGCGGGTGCATTGGCCGAAATGGGCAATCAGGAAGGATTTACGCATGAGATTTATACCAATAACTACTGGACTCCGGAAAACACAGATGCACGATTCCCCCGACCCGTTAAGTTCGATCTGCGTAATGTCGCAACTTCCGATCGCCTGATTCTGGACGCTTCGTATCTGCGCCTGAAAAACGTCCAGCTTGCATACAGTCTGCCCGCAGAGCTGGTACAAAAAGTGAGTTTGAAAAAGGTGAGAGTGTATGTTTCTGCCACCAATTTGTTTACAATTTCAAAGCTGAATGAATGGAATCTGGATCCGGAAGCGCCATCAGGGCGTGCAGTATACTATCCGCAGACAGCATTGTACACTGTTGGTCTGAATTTGCAATTCTGATTATCCACTCCACCATTTAGTTTTAATGACAATGAAAAAATATAATCTAAAATACATCTTTCGATTCCTTTTTGTATTGGGTTTGGTCGGCCTCATTTCATGCGACAGCGATTTATTAGAGACTATTCCGAATGACCGGTTGGGCGAAAATTCATTTTGGAAGACAGAAAATGACGCAAAACTGGCTGTGAATGCGTTGTACAACGATCTGGACGGTACAAATGTGCTCAGCTGGGATGCACTGACGGATATAGCCCACACAAATCAGAATTTCGATACTCAGGCCTATATTGAGCTTGGAACGTATGATGCCACGAGTTCGAAAATTTATACGGAATGGTCAAATGCCTATAAAGGTATTCGGGCAGCTTCTTATTTTCTTGAAAACGTAGATAAAGTTGCCTCGCCTAATGCAACGCTGATTAATCAGCTTAAAGGTGAAGCCAGAGTGTTGCGTGCGTACCAGTACATCAAACTTGCCGGTTTCTTTGGGGATGTACCGCTCGTTACAACTCCGATCAGTATCGAAGAAGGCAGAGCGCTTACCAGAACGCCGGTTGCGGAAATATGGGATTTCATCGACAAGGAATTGAATGAAGCGGCTGCATTACTCCCCGTTTCCTATGCCGCTGCTGATAAGGGAAGAGTAACACAGGGTGCTGCTTTTGGATTAGCAGCAAGGTCCAATTTGCTTGCCGGCAGATATCAGAAAGCTGCCGAAGCGGCTGATAAAGTGATAAAGCTGAATGTATACGGGCTTTATGAATCGTATGAAAAATTGTTCAGTTATGCAGCGGAAAATAATAAGGAAATTTTGCTCGATAAACAGTTTGTTAAAGATATTTATCAGCATGCTGTCTTCCAACTTCTGGCGCCTTACAGCCAGAGAAACGGAGGCAGCAGCTATGTACCCACAAAGATCCTGATTGATGCTTATGAAACGCAGGGCGGTAAACTAATTACCGATGCATCAAGTGGATATGATCCGGCTAAGCCATATCTCAATCGGGATAACAGATTAAAATATTCGGTCTTTCTGGATGGTGATATTTTACCAAGTGGAATCGCTTTTAAGCCTCAACCCAACAGTGGCACAGCAGACGCAATCGGCAGTACCTATATCGCTTCCACGACGGGGTATAATATCAAAAAATACATCAACGCAGAAGATTACGCCAACCCTGCGAACAGCGGGATAAACATCATACTGCTTCGTTATGCAGAAGTATTACTTACTTATGCTGAAGCGAAGATTGAACTGAACCAGATCGATGCGAGTGTGCTTGCTGCCATCAATACGGTGCGAAATGGTAGAAATGATGTGAAGCAACCTTCTGTAACCAGTACAGCTCAGGCAGAACTCAGAGAAATTGTTCGCCGGGAAAGGACTGTAGAGCTTGCTCTGGAAGGACAGCGTCTCTTCGATATTCGCCGCTGGAAAATAGCAGATAAAGTAATTCCGGGCCCTATATACGGCATTACATATACCAATGCAGCCGGAACACTCGTCACCGTGCAGGTGGTGGCAGTCAATAAGGTATTTGATGTAAATCGTCACTATTTGTGGCCTATACCCCAAAAGGAAAGAGATTTAAATGGATTATTAACACAAAACACAGGCTGGTAAAATGTATAAAATAAATCGTTTGAAGGGGCTTATAGTACCTTGTCTGATGCTCGGTGCAGCAATCATCATGTTGGCAATGGCTCCAAAGCCATCTGCAAGTAAGCCGAATATCGTCCTGTTTTTTATTGATGATCTCGGTTATGGAGATCTTTCGGTAACGGGTGCCTTAGGATATAAAACGCCCAATCTGGATAAGCTGGCCTCTGAGGGAACAAGGTTTACTAATTTTATGGCTGCCCAGGCGGTATGCAGTGCTTCAAGAGCGGCGTTGATGACGGGCTGTTATCCCAACCGGGTCGGTGTAGCAGGCGCATTTGGTCCGCAAGCTGCTCAGGGACTAAATCCTAAAGAAGAGACAATCGCTGAGTTGGTAAAGGAGCAGGGCTATACGACAGGTATTTTCGGGAAATGGCATTTAGGGAGTGATCAGGAGTTTCTGCCTTTACAACAAGGGTTCGACGAATATTACGGCGTGCCTTATTCCCATGATATGTGGCCACTGCATCCATGGCAGGAACGCGCCAAATATCCGCCATTGCATTGGATTGATGGGAATAAGCAAGCCAAGGAAATTAAAAATCTGGATGATGCCAGTGAACTGACGCCAACTATTACTGAGAAAGCGGTAGGTTTTATCAAAAAGCATAAGAATAAGCCATTCTTTTTATACGTACCGCATCCGTTACCCCATGTGCCGCTGGCTGCTTCGAGTAAGTTCAAAGGGAAAAGTGAAAGAGGAATTTTTGGAGATGTATTGATGGAGCTTGACTGGTCGGTAGGGGAGATACTGAAAGAACTGAAAGCACAGGGCCTGGATAAAAACACTTTGGTCATATTCACTAGTGACAATGGGCCATGGCTCAACTATGGCGATCACGCAGGTTCATCAGGAGGTTTCCGGGAAGGAAAAGGAACGTCGTTTGAAGGCGGACAACGTGAGCCGACGATCATGCGCTGGACTGGTGTGATTCCCGCAGGAAGGGTTTCTAATAAGCTTTTGTCAACGATTGATATTTTGCCAACTATAGCCAAACTTACCGGCGCGAAATTACCAAAGCAGAAAATTGATGGTATTGAATTTGCGGATCTATTGAAAGGAGATGACTCAAAAACACCAAGAGAAGAATTCTTATACTACTATAGAAAAAACAGTCTGGAAGCAGTTCGTAAACACGACTGGAAATTGATTTTTGCTCATCCGGGTAGAACTTATGAAGGCCAGGCACCTGGTAAAGATGGCCAGCCCGGACCAACTTCTGAGGATTTTCAACATCCGAGAGCATTATATAATCTTGCCCGCGATCCGGGAGAACGTTATAACGTGTTGGAACAAAACCCTGAAATCGTAGCCGAATTAGAGAAAATTGCAGAGGCTGCCAGGGAAGATCTGGGAGATGATCTTCAGAAAAAGGAAGGTAAAAACAGAAGGCCTGTCGGTGTTACGAGCAGTAAATAATTGTTTGTTTTAAGCAAAATTGAAGGAAAGGTGAATTCGATTTTGCTGTCAGCCTGAGCGGAGTCGAAGGCAATTTACACTACGTAGATAATGTTTCGACCGCCCGGTCCGCTCAGCATGACAACTTTGCCGAACTGTATATTTTATATTATGGCCTGAATTCCTACAGTGGGTCCAGGCCATATTTTATTTCAAGCCTTTACCTGTCGCTGCCCAGTAAATACCTCCGTAAAGGTGATCAAGGAAAGATTGGTCAGAATAGGCAAGACCAATGTGTCCCATTCCGGTATAAAATGCTCTGCCACCATCGTATTTATGATACCATGCAATAGGATGAGAGTTACCCATTCCTGCGCCTTTGCTGGTTTTAGGGTCATAGGTTTTTTCATCCAGGGTGATCAGAATATTCAAATCGCTGGCCGCTGCAGGTTTTTTGTATTCGTACCATTCGTCGGTCCAAAGCATACGTTTCGGGAATCTTTCCAAGCCCGGGAAGTTGCTATTGACCACATCCAAATACGCCGTTTGCTGCGCCGGGTGGGTAAGAAACATCATTCCAACCAGCTTGTTATACCAGGCCCAGTCATATTCTGTATCTGCAGCAGCATGCACACCCACCCAGCCTTTTCCACTCTGAATATATTTTTCGAAGGCTGCTTGCTGTTCGTTATCCAGGATATCTCCGGTTGTATTCAGAAAGATCACTACATCATAGTTTTTAAGCGATTTTTCGTTGAATACCGAAGCATTTTCCTGCCAGTCTACACTGAAATTGTGTCTTGCTGCCAGGTTTCTTACACCGGCAACGCCTTCATGAATAGCCGTATGGTGAAAACCAGCCGTTTTTGTAAATAATAATGCTTTGAATTGCTGAGCGTAAGTAACGGAAGTACCAAGTACAATCAGTGACAGGGTGAGCAGTTTTTTTAACATTTTGATATAGATTCAGATATATGATTTACAGAAATTTATTCTACGTAATCAGCGGCCCATTACCAGTCTTGTCTGAGCAGAACCGGCGACGTCCTTCAGTTCAACTTTCAGACTCTTGTCTTTGATTGCCTTGCGGTCGATTACAAGTGAAATAGGATGGACGCCTTGCGTGAATGCCGCCGTGATACTATTGCCAGCAATTTTCAGCGGTTTATTTCCTTCAAAGGCCGTAATTCCTTCATCGGAGCTCAATGCCAGTGTTACATTCCCTTTTGTCAAAGCCTCAATATCAAATTTGACAATACTGAAACGTTTTCCGGTTGCATTCTCCATTTCAGGAAGTTCATCGAGCGGAAGTTCACCTGAAACTTTGCTATATACCGGCTGGCGGGTAATAGTTGCACCCTTTCCAACGATTACAGGATTTTCAAAAGATAATTTTTTTGCAGTGGCTTTGTCAGCATCTACGCTTTCCCAACGTCTTACGTAACGGGTGCTTGGCACACGGAAGTCACCTGATTCACCCAGTTTGGTCAGGAAGCCCACCAGATTGACAAACTCTTCCCTGCTTAGGCCGGCTGTAAGTCCCGGAGGCATCAGCGAGCCTGGTACTTTTTCCATCAATTCTACCTGACTTTTTGCAATAGAAACTTCTTTGCCCGTTACATCACGAATCACGATGTCCGAAGCGCCGTCACTGGCCAGATATCCCATCAATTCGGAGCCATCTTTTTTCACAACACGTTTCAGATCGTAACCTTCCTTGATGGAAGCGCTTGGTTCGAGTAACGAACGAATGACGGTTTCAGCAGGTGAACTGGTTCCGAGGCTACTCAGGTCGGGGCCGATCAATCCCCCCGCACCGCCGATGGCATGGCAGGTAGTACAGCTCAGATCAGCCTTGCGGAAAAGTAATTCCCCTTTGCCGGCATCACCTGTTTCACGAGCCAGTTTGGCTAATCCGGCAATATCTCTGTCGCTCAATTCCTGAGGCATTTTCTGAGCAGGTAAAGAGCCCCCCGAAGCTTCGAGCGCTTTTTTCAAAGCAATGATTTCATCCAGATTCTGGCGTGTCCAGCCCGCTCTTGCCTGCACAAGCTGCCGGCCTGCTTTTGCCATAGGTTCCGGTATTTTTTTTGCGGCAATAGCTTCCGCCAATGCGCCACTTGCAGCATTGTTTGGAATAAATACCAGGAAGAATTCAGCCATATCGGTATCCGCTGGCAATGAGCGCATCAGGTCAGTACCAATGCGTGCTCCTTCTTTCGGGTCAATGATGGAAAGTTGTGAAGCGGCAATAACGCGTACCTCCGGCGTATTTTTCGGGCCTGTCAGTTCAGTCATCAATTTAACAGCCTTCTCTTTATCAATAGATGACAAAGCGGCTAATGCTGCTTTTTTCGTACCCGGATCACCGGTTTGAACAAGTGTTGTCAATCGGTTATTCAGCTGAGATAATTTCCATAACCCGGCCAGACGAATAGCACTCTGACTCACCGCTTCATCTTCATGTCCGATAAAATCTGCAACACGTTCCGGATTTTTATTCGGGATAATTTTTCTCTGTATTGCTGCATTTTCAAGAGCTGCGAGTTGCGCCGCTACATTTTTATCTTTTTTCTGAACAACCAGATCAAGCAGTATATTCATTTCTGTCGCTTGTCCTGTTTTGGCTATTGCTCCGAGTACATCTTTCTGGTATTCTTCCGGAACATCTCCTTTTTGGTAGAGCTGAACCAGGTGCGTTACAGCTTCGGGACTAACGGCCGATTTAAGTGCATATGATGCCTTCTTGCTATCGCCGAGGAAAGAAGGGTCAGTCTTATGTTTAGCCAGCCATTGAGGCTCTAAATCCCTTACAGTTTGCCAAAGGGCGAAGTCAAGGAACTCATCCATTTGTTTATCCAGTGCTGTCAGGGCAATACGTGTAGCGTCAGCAGACTTCAGTCCTCTCAGCGCAATAACAGCCTCCAGGCGTACCTGTGGATGCTCGTCGGCAGCAGCTTTGGTTAGTATGCCTTGCACATTGCTGATTTTAGGAATCCAGAACGAAAGTGCGCGTACAGCAGCAGCACGGGCTTTATGATTTTTGGCAGCTAATAGTGTTTGTAAAAGAGGTTCATTCACGGTTTCCAGTGTCTGGTAAGTCCAAAGTGCTTCCAGCAACTGATGTTCGTAATTTGCATCGTTTTTGTCCAGAGCCTGTACCCATTTCTGTAATTCAGGAATGACGGTTTTCGCACCACGTGCTTTCAAAACCTGCTTCGTTTGCGCGCGTGTCCAGTCTTCAGGTTGTTTGAGCGTTTCAAGCAATTCAGGAACAGATGCTTTTACAAGATTTGGTTTTTTAAGTAATGGCTTATTTTTCGCTGTAATTTTCCAGATACGTCCATGCTCCTGATCACGACGGGGATCGTGGAAATCCACCTCTCCATGCTGGATAATGGGGTTATACCAGTCAGCTACGTAAATGGCTCCATCCGGGCCAACCGTAATATCCACAGGCCGGAATGCTACGTTATCCGTCCACATCAGATCCTCCATTTGTTTGGAAGCATATCCGCTGCCTTGTTCCTCCAGTTTGAAACTATTAATGCGGTTGGCGCGGAAGTCATTGGTGATCAGTCGTCCCTGCCATTGTTCCGGTAAATGTCTCCCCGAAATCACATCCAGACCACTATGTTTGGGTTGCCCCGGATTCAATCCGCGGATTGTTCTGGCCGCACCGGGAGCTGTCACAAAAGTGGCACCCGGAAATGCGTAATTGATACCTTCGCCACCTGCACCGTCAGTCAGGAATGTTTGTCCCCATTTATCAAACTGTAATCCCCACGGATTCACCAGTCCACGGGCATATACATTCATGTCCAGATTACGGGTATTGAGTTGCCATACGCCACCACCTTCAAGCCTTTTAATGCCGAATGGCGTTTCCACGTGGCTGTAAATGTAGATCGACTGGTTGAAATAGAGATGTCCTTCCGGTCCCCATCTGAATGTGTGGATCAAATGGTGCGTATCCGCTGTTCCGAAGCCATTCAGGATTCTTCTTTTTTTATCTGCTTTTCCATCACCGTCGGTATCAGCAAAATGCAGGATTTCAGTTGAGTTGGCAACATACACGCCCCCGTCGCCGGGAAGAATACCCGTTGGGGTAAGCAGACCTTCGGCAAAAATGGTCGATTTGTCTGCTTTTCCATCCCCATCCGTGTCTTCTATCACAAAGATTTTATCGTTGGCTTCTTCGCCCGTTTTCAAATGCGGATATGCCGTACTGCTCACGACCCATAAGCGGCCCTGTTCGTCCCAGTTCATTTGAATAGGCTTGGCTACCAGCGGTTCACTTGCCCAGAGTGATACTTCAAAACCATCGGCTACTTTGAAGGACTTCAGCTCTTTTTCTACATCCGGGTCGGGATCTTCTTTATTGATTTCAGGCTCAACAGAGGAGCTCATGAGCATGATGAGGGGGAGTAGAAGTATCAGGTAAATAAACTTGATCGCTTTCATATTTTCGATATCGGCTTTCAGCAATCGGCTGTTGGCTTTGTTAAATTTGATGGTGAATTCGTTTGAAATAGAATACTTCAGCTGGCTTATTTCAGCATTTTTAGCTCATACACACGTTGCTTCGGGACACCATGTGTTGCAATTTGTCCTTCCAGCCATTTCATGATCAGGCTCTGGTCCTCCAGCCCCTTTGCATGTCTGCCTTGCTCATAAGCACGGAAACCGAGAATGTAGGTTCGGTTCAATGGTCTGTACTGGAAGAAAAACTGATCATTCTTTTTCTGAATCATTTCCTGTACCTGCTTCACCTGGTAATAGTCGGGTCCCTGACTGATCGTTACCCCTTCCGCCCACTCTTTTGCGGAAGCGGCGGCAATTTGCTGCTGATCCGCTGTGAGGGTATAAAAGCCTTTTTTCAGACCAGTGATTTTTACTTTTCTGAGTGGAGCAGATGTAGTTGGAAGTGCCTTTGGCAAAGGAAGAGGGAGTGTATTTTCCTGAATAGTGAACTGTACAGTAGCTCCCTCCACATTTTGAGATATCTGCGCAGGAGCTGTTGCTTCTGATCCGCTCTTGCCGATTGCAATGTTGATATCCTTCACTTCATAAGGAATTCCCAGACTTTTCTGTAGTATCTGAGCCAGATGGAAATACCCCGTTTCATTCAGATGTGAGCCGTTTTCAATAATCAGCGTATTCTTTGCCAGGGCTTCAATCGGACTGTATATATCGATAAATTGCTTCTTGCGACTCGTCGCTATTTTTGAGATTTCTGTATTATACAGTTTCAAATCTGCATTTCGCTGACTGATATGAGCGGAAGTATCTTCAAAAATAACGGGCGTTGTGGAAAGTAAAATTGACTTTGCTCCCAACGCATCTATTTTATCAAGAAGTTGATTATACCCTTCGTTGAACCTGGCGAGTCCGGCTTGTCCGTCCTGTGCTTCCACACCACCATAAGCAATGAAAACCAGAGTCGGTTTGGCACCGGTCAGCTGATTGATCAGATGTTGATAAGGCGTAGGCGGATTAGTATAGGTGCTTCGGGCTTGTCCCCAGACATTGTCGCCTGTCCAGCCAAGATTCCGGAAAGTGACATGCCGTCCGGGAAAGCGCGTGGTAAGCGCAAGTTCCAGATAGCCCGATTGAAACTCATTTTCAAACAGGGAATTGCCGAGAAAAACTACTTTATCGCCATCTTTTAATTCAAATGGTGCCTGTGAAGGACTCTGGGCAACAGCGGATCTGCATAGCAGAAACATACAAAGCAATACAGAGCCTACCGAGACCGGTACTTTCATCTTTCTCATGCACTTTTGGATTAGGTAAAGGAATACAGGAATTGCTGAAGTCACGATATGGTTACAGCCAATCACTTCAACAATGGATAAAGAAGCTTTTCGAAAGAAATTAATGGTAATAGAAAGTAAAAAAAATGAGGTAAATGACAGTTGTGAAATACATGCCCTGATAATGAGTGTTTTACATCATTTTTGTGGTAAAAAAAGATAAGATGATGTCAATATAATATTAGGGATTTGGGGAGAAGGGCAAAGGGGTTTGGAGTGGGGGCATGGGGATATGGGTTTGAGGCAGAAGGTTACTGGAGAGGAGATGGTGCCCGGCAGATGGGAACGTGCAGAGCACCGTAATATTTGTAGAAAATTCAATTTGAGTAATTCCCAAAGGTGCAGCGCACCGGAATAGAAACTGACTATAGAACCAGCCATTAATCGCGTTACAAACGCTCAACCAATAATGCCCCGATTACAAATCGGGGCGAACGCTTTATTTCTTCAAACTCTTAATATACAGCGTAATTGATTCAATATCATTATCCGAAAGTATCCCGACAAATGATGGCATTTCTTCATTATAGCCTTTGATAATTTTGACACCCGGGCTCAGGATGGATTCGCGGATGTACTTTTCATCCGCAATGGCTGAAGTGCCGTCTTCAAAATGACGCATAGATTTATAAAGATTCTGGAAAGGAGGGCCGTACATACCTTTGACCTGCGTACCCTCTGAGTGGCAGCCGAAACATGCCATTTTCTGGAATAATTCCTTACCTTTTTCAGCACTCGCCACTTCTTCTTTTTCTGTTGCCGCTACAGGTTCGGGTTGTTTTACTTTCAATAAAGCCAGATCTACAGACGAGAATCCAAAACTTGCAGGATCCAGAGCAGAAAGGTTATTCAGTGTGAAATAGAAATGATCATTCAATTGTTTGCCGTCTTTGAATTTGAGCTGGTAGGCTACGTCCACCTGCATCACTTCTTTCATATCCTGTACCAGCAACAATACCTTTTTCTTGTCTGCCGACAGATAAGATGCTACCACATTTAATGTCTCCTCACCTGTACTGCCGTCCAGTTTAAAATGCCCGGAACCATATTCCTGTGTACGTTTGTAATTCCATCTTTTTACCTGAAAATTAGCTGCATCCGATACGCTGCCGGCATCCAGCTCAGAGTCAAAGTAAAGCATAATGCCCTGTTCTCCTGCGCGAAACTGATTGGGCATGTAGCTGGGTTTACCCGTATACCGCATACGCATCAACGCGCTGATCCCCTTAGAACTCGATCCCCAAAGATTGAATCCTGTGATATACATTTGTCCGTCCACAGGGTTAATCGTGCCCTTGGAAGTAGGTGCAGGATAATTGGCGTGAATGTAAGAAACACCACCTTGCGTAACGGCGGCAGAACTGTCAATCAATACTCTAAAAAGACCTGGTCTTGCAAAAGAGAAGTGAATAAGGTTATCGTTCAATGGCCCCATTTTATCACTCGTAGCCCACGCCTGACTGATACTCGACCGGTCGACACGGTGAGGAAGCCAGGTAAGTGCCGGTGTAATGGGGGGATTGTCTTTGCGGTGCTCTGTAGCCGGCACTCCGAAGTAATCTCCTTTTTTGATTAGATAAATCGGTGTAGATGGTACAAAATTTCCTTGCTGATCGGAGGCGGTTAACATACCTGTTTTTGGGTTCATACCCAGATAAGGCCCGCGTAAACCCGTGGCTATGATATCATAACTGAGACCGTCTTTGGAAATCTTCATTACTGTACCGTTGTGGCGGGAGCCTTCGCGGAAACCTTTGGCCACTTGCTTGGATACACCCGGCCCGTTGCTTTGGCTACCGCCTTTGGCAATATAAAAACAGCCGTCGGGTCCCAATACCATATCTGCGGCCCATTCTCTGGACTCGGCAGATTGTGCCATGACGTTAGAGAAATTTTCGTAATAATCTGCAGATCCATCTTTATTGAGGTCATGCAAGCGTACAATCCCTTCCCGACCGAATACGTACAGCGTATCACGTACGATCTCGATGCTCATAGGCTCATGCAGTCCGGAAGCAAACCGGCGCCATTTGATATGCTGAAGATCTTTATCAATGCCTTGTACGGTCCATACATCACCCTCGAAGGTTACAGCCGCGGCACGGCCATCAGCATGAAATGCAATATCAGCAATGCGTACATTTCTTTTCCAGGGATTTGGTAGTGGTAATGCCAGCTGGTCCGTTACAAATGCGGCTGTATCAGGTGAGAGTTTTCCTTTGGTTGTAATTGTTTCGTTCCAATAGGCAGGTCCTCCTTTTTGGAAGTCAGGGAAGGAAACAGGGTACTTACGTGCGAATTTTTCAAACGCCGCTTTCTTAGATGCCGGTCCTTTCCAAACTGCGATGGCGGTTTCTGAAGTCTTGTCAGAAGCAGGTACTTTCACCGTCAGGAATCGGTTTTGCTCAGTCCCGGGTTGCAGCGCGAACTTACCTTTTCCTGTAATAACAAGCGCTGTGATACTGTCTTTAGTTACACCGTGATAAAGTACAGCCATTCTTCCATTGGCTTCGGCTCCCGTAGCGTTGGTTACTTCGGCCGCCGTCAGGTAAAGATCTTTGTCATGACTTGCAAAACGAAAGCTCCTCGTAAATACCTGTTGATCGCCGAACACAGCTCCGCCCGGCATTTCGAATATTTCTGTTTTTCCAACCGTATAATTCAGAATCGCATTTTTACCATACGCAAATACACCTTTCCACCTGCCTTCTTCCGCTGGCATCGGATCCCAATTGTGTTCTTCCGCTGATCTGGTTCGGATGTGTGTATAGTCCGGTTTCTGAGTCGACCAGCCCGCATACAAGCCCGTTGCGATTTTTGGCTTGCCGATTATGGTTGGAACCTGATTGTTTTTATTGAAAAAATCCTTGTAGGAAATCTGCGCCATGAGCACCATAGGAAGGAATTTGCCTGTCCAGGCTGCTGACCAGCGCAACAGGTCCGTATCAAAAGCTACGTAGGCATTGTCTCCAACCGGAATAGATACTATTCTTCCTGCCATGTTATCGTCAGGGAAACCACTACCAAGTTTTCGGGCATCCAGTGAGCCTGGTATAAATGGAAAACCAGGTTCTACAAAAGGATTCAGCTCCAAACTGTCGACTGGGTATGACGATACTTCTCTCTGGTCTGTATAACCTGTAAGAAAGAGGGTTGTTGTAATCGTGATTCCTACTGAAATAATGCCGATGTACTTGCGGCAAGTTTGGAAAGGAGTGAGCATGTCGGCGTTTAAGAATAAAAATGCAACTTGATACTTTTATAAAATTTCCCTGATGGATTAAAACAGTATTGGTCTAAAGTCCCTCACAGTGTAGGAATTACTTTAAAACTGTATTTTATTTTTCAATCATTTGCATTCTGATTCCCATATACGACTTCCTCCGTATCAGTTAGCCAAAGCTCTGCTCTTCTTATTCTGGTCGTACACCTTCATCATTTGTAGAACCACAGAAAGGACAATTAATGCCAGCCCGATATAAAATGGCGCACTAAGCTCCTTATTTTCTTTATAGAAAAAGATGGCGAGCGCAATAGTATAAACAGGTTCCAGGTTGAAACTGAGATTAACCGTGAACGCGGATATTTTTTTCAGTGCCTGTGTCAATAACAAATAAAGCAATACCGTGCAGAAAAGTGCAAGTAATACCAGATAGGAGAAGTCACTCATGGAAGGAATGAGTGTAGCTACCGGGAAAAAATGAAGATAAATAGGTATCAGTAGCCCGATCGCCATAGCCCCGCCTGTCATCTGATATACTGTAATGGTTTCACTTTTGTATTGGTGTGCAAGTCGCTCGTTGGCAATGGTATATAAGGCGGCCAGCAACGAGGAAACAATGCCGAGCGAAATTCCCAGGCGGTATTTGGAATCAAAACTGAATATGAGCACAATCCCAAGCAGGGTGAGACAGCTCAGCAGGATTTCCGAGAAGTCGATTTTTTTCTTGTTAATGAACGGAGCCAAAACGGCAGTAAAGAATCCGTTCAGCGAAAAACAGACAACGCCTACCGAAATGTTGGAATATTTGATGCTGCCATAAAAGAAAATCCAGTGAATACCCAGCAGAAATCCGACAAACGCGATTTGACGAAAATCTTTTACTGATACCGCTTTGAGCCTGTTGGAGGCTCCTAATATCAGCAGTAGCAGGATGCCCGATATGATCATGCGGTACCAAACCAGCAGCCCTTCATTAAGGGTGATCAATTTTCCGAAAACACCTGTGAATCCGGCCAGAAGAATGGCTATATGCAGTTGAATAAAAGCTTTTTTCATATCGTAGTAATAGTGTCGTAAAAGTAGGTGTACTGTGCCACATTTGGTGCGTCAGGCTCTGATTTAGACATAAAATTGTCCTGAGCAGGATCAAAGTCTTACATGACTGATGGCTTTCTACAGGTAGATACGGTATCTGTTATTATTGAAACGAAGCCAGATTGTGTGGTATAAATAGCTAAAAAGCCATTTTGAGGGATTGATTTCAGACATCTATACGTTTTAAAATCTTTGGGTATCAAAATCACATCACATGGATTTACAATTAACAGGAAAAACAGCATTCGTAAGCGGCTCTACACAAGGAATCGGATTTGCGATTGCTCATAAGTTACTGGAAGAAGGAGCGGCGGTAATCATCAACGGAAGGTCGGAGATCAGGGTTGTTGAAGCGATTGAAAAGCTCAGGTCGCTGGTGCCGGATGCACAAATATCAGGTGTGGCAGCAGACTTTTCCAAAGTGGAAGAAGTGAATGTAATGCTGGAGAATCTTCCGGATATTGATATTCTGATCAATAATGCTGGTATTTTTGAGCCGAAGCCTTTTATCGAAATACCTGATGAAGACTGGTTCCGTTTCTTCGAAGTTAACGTAATGAGTGGTGTTCGGTTGGCAAGGCACTTTTTTTCAAATATGATGGCGAAGGACTGGGGCAGAATTATTTTTATTTCCAGTGAGTCAGCGGTCAATATTCCGGAAGAAATGATCCATTACGGAGCGACTAAAACAATGCAATTGGCTGTAAGCCGGGGATTGGCTGAGCTTACGAAAGGAACGCAGGTAACTGTGAATGCCATTTTACCTGGTCCGACAAAATCAGAAGGAGTAGGGGAGTTTGTGAAGCAATTGGCAAGTGGGGCCAACGTGACTGCTGAGGAAGCCGAAAAGGATTTTTTCAAAACGGCAAGACCCTCATCATTGCTGCAGCGCTTTGCAACTGTTGAAGAAATTGCCAATCTGGTTGTGTATGTAGCGAGCCCACTATCATCTGCAACCAATGGTGCAGCTTTAAAAGTGGATGGAGGAGTAGCGAAGTTTATCATTTAAAATAACAATATGTCTTCTGAACAAAGAATAATCAAAACTGCCCTGTTGTCCTACGGGATGTCAGGCAAAATTTTTCATGCGCCATTTCTGGCTTTGCATCCCGGATTTGAGATCACCGGATCATGGGAGCGAAGCAAAAAATTAATTCAACAGGATTATCCTGAAGTAAAAAGTTACCCTTCACTGGAGTCTGTTCTGGAGGATGAGGAAGTGGAGCTGGTGATTGTGAATACGCCGATTGACTCTCATTTTGAATACACAAAAAAGGTATTGCTGGCGGGCAAACATGCGGTTGTGGAAAAGGCCTTTACCGTATCGCTGGCAGAAGCGCAGGAATTGCACGCGCTGGCACAGGAAAAAGGTTTAAAGCTGTCTGTATTTCAGAACAGAAGATGGGATAGCGATTTTAAAACCGTGAAACGCATTGTGGATCAGGGGGTTTTGGGAGAGTTGGTGGAAGTGACGTTTTCTTATGAGCAGCACACACCTGAACTGAGTCCTAAGGCGCATCTTGAAACACCGACTCCGGGTTCGGGCTTGTTGCGCGACAGAGGTTCGCATATTACGGATCAGGCACTTTCGTTGTTTGGTATGCCGAATGCCGTTTTTGCTGATTTACGCATCGTTCGCCCGGGATCAGTAGTGAATGATTACTTCGAGCTGTTGTTGTTTTATGATCAACTGAGAGTGAGACTGAAAGGCGGATTTGTAGCCAGAGAAGCCGTGCCGGCGTATGTGTTGCAAGGATTGAAGGGTTCTTTCCTGAAAAGCCGCGGAGACTTGCAGGAAGACAAACTGGTGGCGGGCGAGAAGCCAAATACAACTGACTGGTGTACTGAACCGGAAGAAAAACGTGGTGTTTTACATACGGAGGTCGACGGCGTAGTGAAGCGCGAGTTGGTGGAAACAGAAAAGGGAAGCTACCTGGATTATTTTGAAGGTGTATATGATTCCATCGTTAATAACATAGCAGAACCAGTGACATCGGCCGACGGTGTAAATACGATGACGATCATTGACGCCGCTTTGAGAAGTGACGCTGAGAAGCGAGTGATTACACTGTAATTAGAAAGTAGTATCAAAACTGGCTGGCTGATAACATTTGAATCAGTTGGCCAGTTTTTTATTAGAGCTACATAGCTTTCATGATCTTCTGTTTTTGGCCAAAAAAACTGCCTGCCGGCATTCCAATAAAACTTGCCAGCAAGCCATAGAGTAAAGGAGGGTATTTTGTTTCAATCCTGACGCAAACCAGCCACACTACCAATCCTGCCAACATGGAAATGATGCAGCCAGTTTGGTTGGTGCTTTTCCAGTACATACCTGCAGCAAGCGGAATAAAGAGACACACAAGACTGAATGCAGAAGATTCAGCTACGAGCTCGAAAATGCTTTCTCTTGTTGCGGCCATATAGATACAGACCGCGGTAATGAGCACAATGCCAATACGAATAATAGCAAGAAGCTGTTTGTCTGTAAGGTCTGGTTTGAAAAACTTGACAATATTTTCTCCTAACACAGCTGCAGGGGCCATGATGGCACTGCTCGTTGTACTCAGAATGGCTGATACCAGTGCGCCAAAAAACATGATTTGAAGAGGGAGGCTCATATGCTGCAACACCATATTTGGAATAATCATTTGTTTGTCGGTGGTGTTGGTTGGATACAGATAGTGTCCGCAAAGGCTGATAAATAATGGAAGTAGTGCCACTGAAAGATACATCAGCGATGAAAGTAATGTAGCTTTCACAGAAACATCAGCAGACTTTGCCGACATGACGCGTTGAAAAACATCCTGCTGGGGGATTGATCCCAGTCCGATGGTGATCCAGGCAGCAAAATATTCGGCGTAACTTTTGAAACTGAATTCAGGATAAAACCGGAAGAAATTCTTAGGTGCAGCCATGATTAAGGGTGTAAATCCTCCGACTTTTTCATATAAAACCACTGCCACAATCAGTAAACCGAGAATGATTGTAATCGTTTGGATGAAATCAGTGATAGATATGGACCACATACCGCCCCAGATTGTATAGAGAACCACTACCACCGAGCTAAGCAGAATACATTCGGTTAATGGCAGCCCCAACACAATTTTCAGCACAATTCCCATGGCAAGGAGCTGTGCGGCGATCCAGCTGAAATAGGATGGAATGATGAGTATTGCAGAAAGTAACTCTGCATTTCTTCCGTAACGTATTCTGAAAAAATCGCAGAATGTAATGATGTTCATTTTATAGAAACGCCTGGCAAAGAACACCCCAACCAGAAAGAGACATAAGGCTGCTCCAAAAGGATCTTCTATCACGCCCAGCATACCATGTTGAATGAATTCTGATGGTGCACCCATGATCGTTTCGGAACCGAACCAGGTGGCGAATGTTGCAGACGCTGCCAGAATGAGTGGTAGCTTCCGACCGGCTAGTACAAAATCAGTAGTTGTATGAATGCGCTTTGAAGCCCAAAGGCCAATGATCAGGTTTAAAATAAGGTATCCGACAATGGCGATTGCTAGCATGTGAAGAGAGTAGGTGTCCTGTTTGAGAATGCAAACAAAAACTTCCTGCATGGATAAAGCAAGCCCGGAAATAAAAAGCGTATTGTTTTTGAGGTATTTATAAAAAAAGGAGCAGCGTTTCGCTGCTCCCCGGGGTACTTATACACTGATCAGAGATCTATCTCGGTCCGCGTGTACGGCCATTATGACCATATTCACGGGAATTATTTCTGCTGTTTCTGCTATTGCCTCGATAGTAATGTTTAGCTTTTCTATTCTGACGATACACGACCCTTGGTGGCGGTGCCGGTCTTACAACCACAACTCTTCGTGGTGGAGGTGGTGGTGGATAAGCCCTGTAACCGTAGCCATAGTCGTAGCCCGGATGGTAAGACCTATACGTACATGAAGAAATGGTAACTGCCATTATCAAAGTCGCGATAATTGCTACCCCTATTCTATTTTTAGTCATGGCTGAAATCACTTTGTTGATACATATATAACGTTTCGCAGCACAGGATAGTGCCCCGATAAGTTCAAACAAATGTTAATAAGTATAGTTATCCACACTGTGGATAATAGGTATTTAACATATAACTTCCTGTGTTTGAGTGTTTAATTTATTTGTCAACAACTTATCCACAAATGGACTGTGGATAACGATGTGGAGAAAATGTGGCTAACTAAAGAGAAAGGGTTGCGCATAAGTCTCAGACTTAGGACAACCCTTTTATGAAGAATTCTGATGGAAATCGCTTCTATGCTTCTACGTCATAAATGACTACCTTTTCCCAGAGATGTGCGTTTTCTTCAACAAATTTCTTATGAAGCGGATGGACCTGATACACATCATGACCCGCTTCGTCGTCGAAGATCAGAATTTCAGCAAAGTCATAACTGGCATCGATCACAGGACGACGTGTTGCTGCCGGAGGACCGATATATACAGATTTGATAGACTCAATTGCTTCAAGTGATTTAATACCAGCCAGTAGTTGTGCACGGGCCTCTTCATTATCTTTTTCTTTCAGCCAGAAAAATACGTTGTGTACGAACATGTTAAATAGAATTATAAGAATTGAACAGATTGTCGGGCACTAATTTCGTAGAAAAGAAGCAATAGTTAAGAATTTACTTCGGATTTAGCCGGATCAGGGATTTCTTTTTCCTGCTGCTGATCAATCAGTGACTTTTCCAGTTTAAATGAAAAAGTGGTACCCTTATCAGGTTTCGACAAAACGGCAATTTTTGTATCGTGTGCATTAATGATGTGTTTTACAATGGCAAGTCCCAGTCCTGTACCGCCACGCTCTTTTGATCTGCTCTTATCAACCCGATAAAAACGTTCAAAAATTCGGTTAAGATGTTCCTGAGGAATACCCGGCCCGTTGTCACGTACTGATATTTCCACATGTTTTTTTGTTTCGCTGAAATGTACAATCACTTTGCCATCTTCATTACCATATTTAATTGCGTTTTCAATCAGATTGAGCATAACCTGTTCCATCCGATCCTGGTCAGCCATTACCCAAACTGCCTCCAGATCTTCCGGCTTTACCCTTAATGAGATATTTCTCTGAGATGCTACGGTTTCCAGTCTGCTGAAAATGTTGATCGTCATTCTTCGAATATCAATCCGCGTCATGTTCATCTTGATATCTCCTGTTTCCATTTGGGACAACACCAGCAAATCTTTTACAAGTACATCCAGACTGTCGAGGTTGTTAGCTGCCTTTCTCAGGAAACGTTCACGCACATTGTCATCTTCCATCGCTCCGTCCAGCAAAGTGTGGATAAATCCCTGAGCTGCGAAAATGGGTGTCTTAAACTCATGTGAAACATCGGCAAGAAACTCGCGACGGAACAGTTCAAGCTTTTTCAATTCATCAATCTCCTTTTGTTTTTTGGTTACGTATACAAAGATTTCATCATTGATCGTCTTCATAGGATTCGACTCCTGAATCAGCTTTTTACGTGGGGTCATATTAAAATCCCGCATTTTCAGTTTGTGAATGGTACGGTACATCTTATTCACTTCCCTGAAAACCAGAATATCCACGGCGTAAAGAACCAGAAAGAAAGAGGATAAAAAAGCTGCTATAGCTGCCACAAATAGCATGCTCACATTGGCTCCATCCACAAAAGCAAGAAACGCCGTAGTGATAGCTGAAATAAGAAATGCCAATATAAATGCAATAAATCGGGGACTGAGAGACATTTTTTAATTGTCAATGGTTAGTCGTTAATTGTTATGGCGGAGGGTGTTGGGCAGAGGGGTAAGGGCAAAAGATAGTAGCCCCCCATGCCCATAGTCTCATTCCCTTTGCGCCTCACAAAGTTAACACTCTGTCACAAGGAAAATGCGGTTTGTTGATGTTAGGATAATATTGTTAATACTGAGGTAATATTCGGTTTGTCTAAAACAAAAAGGAGGAAGCCTGACCGACTCCCTCCTTTTCTGAATTCTGTTATTTTTGATTAGAAACCGCCTCTGTATTTGTATGTGCTCGATACCTTATCGATGGCAACGATGTAGGCGGCGATGCGAAGCGATACTTTATATTTTACCGAAGTTTCATACACCTTATCGAACGAATCTTTCATAATCCGGTCAGTTCTGCGGTTAACCCTTTCCAGTGTCCATTTGTAGCCGATTCTGTTTTGCACCCATTCAAAATACGAAACGGTAACACCGCCGGCGTTGGCAAGAATATCAGGTACAACCATGATGCCCTTTTCATTGATGATATCATCAGCTTTAGATGAAGTAGGTCCGTTAGCACCTTCCACAATCATTTTGGCCTGAATACTTTCGACATTTCTCCTTGTGATAACATCTTCTTTTGCAGCCGGAACAAGTACGTCAACAGGAATTGTGAACAGGTCATCTCCTGAAATCAGTTCTGCTCCGGTGAAGCCTTCCAGAGATCCTTTGTTATTGTCTCGGTAAGCTACAGCAGCAGCAATATCAATCCCCTTGTCGTTATAATAGGCACCTGAAATATCACTGATAGCATGAATAGCCACACCACGGTCTTTCAACAACAATGCTGCATGCGATCCTACATTTCCAAATCCCTGTACCACCGCTGTTGCACGGTAGGGATTAATCCTTAATTTCTCCATACCAGCCAGAGCAGAAACCATTACTCCGCGACCGGTAGCTTCAGTACGCCCGAGAGACCCGCCCAGTACTAACGGCTTGCCTGTAACAACGGCTGGAACTGTCATGCCTTTGGATTTGGAATATTCGTCCATCAGCCATGCCATTTCGCGAGGGCCCGTTCCCATATCCGGCGCAGGAATATCCTGATCAGGTCCGAAAACATCCAGCATGGAGGTTGTATAGGCACGCATCAGACGCTCCATTTCTCCAGCCGACATTTCCCTGGGGTTACATGCGATACCACCTTTGGCTCCGCCGTAGGGAATATCTACAACAGCACATTTCCAGGTCATCCATGCAGCAAGCGCTCTGACTTCATCCAGATTCACGCCGGGGTCAAAGCGAATCCCTCCCTTACTAGGACCCAAGATGGTGGAGTGGATCACACGATAACCTTCGAAAGTTTTGATCTCACCGGAATCCATCGTTACAGGCAGACCGACAATAACCTGTTTGCGAGGTACTTTCAGGATATGATACATTTCTTCAGATATGCCTAAAAGCTCTACAGCTTTATCAAATCTTTGCATCATGGACTCCAATGGATTCTCTTTATCTTTAATTGGAGCAGGTTCTATATATGACATTACTATTTAGTATTAAATTGTTGATTTAAAGCGATTTAATTAAATTAATAATTTTGCTTATACAAACATACTGTATTTAGAAAGATAAAAGCAAAAAACTAAATTTTCTTAAAATGATACAATAAAATCGAGAAAGTATATTGTTTCATGCTTGGAATGAAGCTTAAAAGGATTGAATAGAATTATGCCATTCGTCCAAATTAAATGGAAGATTATATGACTTTTTTGGAATAGAAGAAAAAGAAAAGGATGGCAAAATTTTATTTGACAGGAGAATATTGGAATTTGTCTTTATTTCTGTTTTATCCCTGACGGGATTTAGACTTATGATGGGTTTTGTGGTCTACCTATATTGCATCGCTATGCGATTGAAGCTGGCCCGGACATTTGTCGAGTAATATCGAAAATGCCGGTAGATATAAGATATTGGTAGGAAATATAGGGTTGTATTCTTTAAATGCGCTAGGCATACAGCATAAAGTGGGCAGGTTATGCCGATAACAAAAAAGGAAGCGCATCGTGCGCTTCCTTTGTTTAATATATAAACTTGAATAAGATAATTAAACCATCTCGATTTTTGAAGCATAACGCTTACGATCATTTTCTTCAAGATAGATCTTACGCATACGGATGTTCTGCGGCGTAACTTCAAGGTATTCATCTTTCTGGATATACTCCATAGATTCTTCCAGTGAGAAGTTAATTTTCGGAGCGATTCTCAAACCATCATCTGTACCTGAAGCACGCATGTTCGTCAATTTTTTCGCTTCCTGAAGGTTCACAACAATGTCGTTAGGACGATTGTGTTCTCCAATTACCTGTCCACCGTATATTTCATCACCTGGTTCCACGAAGAAACGTCCGCGATCCTGTAATTTGTCAATGGTGTAACCCGTTGCAGGACCTGTATTTTTAGAAATGATAGATCCACTGATACGTCCCGGGATTGGTCCGCGGAAAGTACCAAATTCTTTGAAACGGTGTGTCATTACAGCCTCTCCCTGCGTTGAAGTCAATACGTTCGAACGAAGACCGATCAAACCTCTTGAAGGAATCAGGAATTCAAGGTGTTGCAAATCTCCTTTTGGTTCCATGATCAACAACTCACCTTTACGCTGAGTAGCCAATTCGATTACTTTACCCGCAGTTGATTCAGGTACGTCAACAACCAATGTTTCTATCGGTTCCAAACGTTCGCCATTCTCATCTGTTTTGAACAATACCTGTGGCTGGCCCAATTGCAATTCATAACCTTCACGACGCATCGTTTCGATCAGAACTGACAAGTGAAGAATACCACGTCCGAATACAAGGAATTTATCTTCAGTATCTGTTGGTTCAACACGAAGTGCAAGGTTTTTCTCTGTTTCTTTTAATAGACGGTCACGAAGGTGACGAGAAGTAACAAATTTACCTTCCTTACCAAAGAACGGAGAGTTATTGATGGTGAACAACATGTTCATAGTTGGCTCATCAACAGCAATACGAGCGATTGGCTCAGGATTTTCAAGATCAGCAAGTGTATCACCAATTTCGAAATCTTCGATACCAGTTACAGCACAAATATCGCCTGCTCCAACTTCGGTAACTTTTACTTTACCAAGTCCTTCGAAAATCTGCAATTCTTTTACTTTTACCTTTTTGATCACACCATCAGCTTTGCAAAGCGACAATGTCTGTCCTTCTTTGATAGAACCGCGTTTTACACGACCGATCGCAATACGACCAACAAAAGCGTTGTAATCCAAAGAAGTGATCTGCATCTGAAGCGTACCTTCCTCAATAACCGGCTCAGGAATTGATTCCAGAATTGTATCAAGCAGGAATGTAATATCTTCAGTTTTGTTCTGCCAATCCGGGCCCATCCATCCTTGTTTCGAAGAACCGTAAACAGTTACGAAGTCAAGCTGGTCTTCAGTGGCACCCAGGTTGAACATCAGGTCAAATACATTTTCCTGAACTTCTTCCGGACGGCAGTTTTCTTTATCTACTTTGTTAACTACAACGATTGGCTTAAGGCCAAGGTCGATCGCCTTACCCAATACGAAACGTGTCTGTGGCATAGGACCTTCGAATGCATCCACCAAAAGGATAACACCATCAGCCATCTTAAGTACACGTTCTACTTCACCCCCAAAGTCGGCGTGACCTGGAGTATCAATTACGTTGATCTTAGTGTCTTTATATCTTACCGATACGTTTTTCGAAACGATGGTAATTCCCCTCTCCCTTTCCAGGTCGTTGTTGTCCAGAATAAGGTCATCAAACTCCTGGTTATCGCGAAATAACTTTGAAGCGTGAATGATTTTGTCAACCAATGTTGTTTTACCGTGGTCAACGTGCGCAATGATTGCGATGTTACGAATGGCTTGCATTGTTTTATGGATCAATTGTTTACGGTGGTCGTCCCGTAGTTTTTGTTTTTTGCGGACTTGCCGGTCTGCTTAGTTTATGGTGAAGTTTCAGCAAACAGGGTGCAAAGGTAATTAGTTTTTCACTGAATAACAGTATTTTACAATTAATTTATTGTTGATTGATCAAAACTGCGCTTTAAACCACGAGAAGTGCAAAAACGTTAACAATTGTTTAACAAATTGTTCTAACTATGATCACGTAGTTAGGTTGATATAGGAGCGGTTTTCTGTTTGTCAAAGCCAGTTTTAAGCTACTATGAATAGCATAATGGAATCACCTTTACATAAAAGTATTGAAAATGAGCAATTTTAAGAAACCCAAGTGCCTTGAGTTTCCATTTTGTATCCATAGCGGCGTTTAGTTTCTTTGTAGAATTATTGAACACTTAATTATTCCTATGAATAAGAGAATATTGACAGGTTTGTTCCTGTCTGTAAGCACTTTAACCTATGCTCAGGATAATGCTGCGAAATATGCAGAGACCATTACACCTGCAGATTTGAAGAAACATTTGGTGATTATTGCTTCTGACAGTCTGGAAGGAAGAGACACTGGTTCGCCCGGACAGAAAAAAGCGGCAGAATATGTTGTAAAGCATTTTAAGGAATATGGCCTGCAGCCCATCGCCACAGCAGCTGATGGTTCGAAATCCTTCCTGCAAAAATATAATCTTTATAAGCGTGGTTTCGGCGAGGTATATGTGAAAGCTGGAAACAAAACGTATGGATTTAATAAAGATTTTTATTTGAACGGGATTCTTGATATTCCGCAGGAAGTAAGCACACAGGTAATATTGGCTGGCTTTGGTATTCAGGAAGCGGCATATAACGACTATGCCAACCTGGATGTGAAAGACAAAGCAGTAATCGTTTTTGAGGGAGAGCCAAGGCTGAAAAACGGTAAATATATGTTGAGTGGCTCGGATGAGAAGTCTAAATGGACAGGGCCTGTAGCATGGCAGAATAAAGCCAAATTAGCGCTGGAAAAAGGTGCGAAGTATGTTTTGATGATTACAGACAAAACCGGCGATGACCTGGATAAGGAAATTCGTCAGCGTACTGTAATGGCAAGAAGATATAGTCCTCTCACACTCAATCGTATAGAAGAATCGCCAAATAAAGTAGCCACTTTTGTTATAACGCCGGCAATTGCTGCTCAGATCTTGAATACCACAGGATCCAAGCTGATGAAGGAAAAGGCAGATATTGAGAAAAATAGTGCGCCTATTTCGAAAACGATCAAAGGAAATGTGAGTTTGAAAGCGGAGAGGAAAACGGACATCGTAGAAACTGAAAACGTAGCTGCGTATCTTGAAGGGACAGATAAAAAGGATGAAGTACTGGTAATTAGCGCTCACCTTGATCATATCGGTATTTCTCCTAACGGCGAAATCAATAATGGAGCAGATGATGATGGTTCGGGAACAGTTTCCCTGCTGGAGTTGGCTGAGGCATTTGGTAAAGCAAAAGCGGAAGGAAAAGGTCCTAGAAGGAGTATTCTTTTCCTGAATGTAACAGGTGAAGAAAAAGGCCTCTTCGGTTCTGAGTTCTATTCTGAGAATCCTTTGTTACCGCTCAAAAATACAATTGCCAATCTGAATATCGATATGATTGGTCGTGTGGATGAAGCGCATAAGGATGACCACAAATATGTGTATCTGATCGGTTCTGATAAGCTTTCATCTCAATTACATGCAGTGAGTGAGGAAGCGAATAAAAAGTATGTCAATTACAACCTGGACTACAGATTCAACGATCCGAAGGATCCTAACCGTTTCTATTACCGTTCAGATCATTACAACTTTGCGAAAAAGGGAGTACCTGTTATCTTCTATTTTACAGGTGTGCACGAAGACTACCACCGTCCGGGTGATGACGTTGAAAAAATCCTTTTCGACAAACAGTCTGGCATTGTGAAACTTGTTTTCCATACTGCCTGGGAATTGGTGAATCGTGACGAACGGATTATTGTGGATAGTAATAAGGAGTAATTTCTGGTCAGGAATTTTCCGGTCTGCATCACGCAGTGAGGCTGCACGGAAAGTGGATTAATGTGATGTCGACAGCCGTTCAGTCCGGCTATGGCCGTCCAGACCTGAGACGTTCCGGTCTTCATCACATGGTGAGGCTGCATGGAGAAGTTACTAATGCGATGTCGCAAACCGTTCAGACCGGCTATGGCCGTTCAAACCGGAAAATGAAAAACTTATGAAAAAAGGATTATTACTCTTCTTATTCGCACTTATTACTTTAAAAGTAGATGCGCAGATACCAACCGAAAATGCACTGCTTTGGGAAATAAAAAGTCCCGGAGTTACAAAACCATCTTACCTTTTCGGGACTATACACCTGGTCTGTCCTGATGATTTTTTTCTGAGTGATGCCTTGAAATCAGCCATCACCAAAACAGAGCAGGTAGCACTTGAAATGGATATGGATGATCCTGCGATGATGGCAAAGATGATGCAGACCATGAACATGAAAGATGGTAGCAAACTAAGCCAACTTTTATCCGATGCTGAATACAAGCGCCTGGCGCAGTTCTATAAGGACTCGGTTGGTGTTGGTTTGACTATGTTTGAAAATGCCAAACCATTCGTATTGATGGGGCCGCTGTTTACTTCTGTATTGGGTTGTGAGCCCAAGTCTTACGAAATGGCATTGGTAGAACTTGCTGGTAAACAAAAATCTGAAGTGATTGGTCTGGAAACGGTAGAAGAGCAAATGACAATTTTTGATACCATACCTTACAAAGATCAGGTGAAAATGTTGCTTTCGATGATTGATAGTATGTCTCAGGCGCGTAAGGAGTTCAGGGATCTCGTAAATCTCTATAAGTCGGAGAACATTCAGCAGCTGTATACAGCTACGACCAAAAGTAGTTTTGGTATGGAAGAGAACCAGGATATCATGCTGTATGATAGAAATAAAAAATGGATCGGACGTATTGAAAAGATAGTAGCTGAAAAGCCCACGCTAATTGCCGTAGGTGCGGCTCATTTGGGCGGAGAAAAAGGTGTTATCGCCCTTTTGAGAAAGGAAGGATATACTATCACTGCGGTAAAGCAGTAGTAAGGGTATTTAAAAAGTAAAGGCCGTTGGAATGTTCCGGCGGCCTTTACTTTTTAATATCAGAATGGGATTAAAAAGAAGCGATCCAGTTCATCAGCCACTCAGGTTTGAAGAACAAATAAAGTACGATTGCAGTCAGAAGTCCGGATAAGACGTTGCCTGTTGCAGTCGTTGTATTTCCTGTAGATTTGGTCTCTTTGAAAAACAACAGATAAGGCAATCGCAGATAATACGCCAATGCAATGGCTGCATTCAGTACACCACCCACAAGTAACCATAGCATCCAAGATTCATTTTGTTGCTGGTAACTTTCCCACAGCGACGAGAAGATGAGTAGTTTAGAAGTAAATCCCACCGTAGGTGGAAGACCTGCCAGTGCGATCATGATCACCGTAAGTGTACCGGATACCCATACTGCTTTTCTGCCCAATCCTTCAAAATCCTGAAGAGAAGTTTGAGAATGCGGAGCGAGTAAATCGATCATGAAAAATGCAGCCATATTAATGAACAGATAGGCCGCTGTATAGAAGACAGCTGATTCGAAGCCAAATCTGCTATATGCTGCAATACCTACAAGAAGATAGCCAGCCTGTGCAATGGACGAATAGGCAAGAAGACGTCTGGCGTTGGACTGCCAGAGTGCCGCAACATTTCCTACAGTGATACTGATTAAAGCAATGCCTCCCAGAATAGGAAAATACTCCGAAGGGAATATACCTGCAAGACGCATGAGTACAAGCACAACTGCAGCTTTTGGGGCAACTGAAAGAAATGAAACGAGCGGAGTAGGACTTGATTCATACACATCGGGCGTCCACACGTGAAATGGGACGAGCGATAGTTTGAAAAGTAAACCTCCCAGGGTCATAACGATTGCTGCGGTGATTACAAGGGACGAGTTTTCCATTAATCCGGCTGTAAGTGCCTGATTGGTAATGTCCATAGTGCCTGTGAGGCCATATATCAGCGAAATCCCATAAAGCATCACTGCCGAACTCGCTGCTCCGAAAAGCAGGTATTTAAGTCCGCCTTCTGCTGCTTTTTTGAAAGGTGACAGCGATACAAGAATGTAAGAACTGATCGAAATAAGTTCAAGTGTAAGATAGATGGTAAGTAAATGCGTCGACATGGTGAGCAGGTTGAGGCCTGCTACAGTAGCTATAAGTAAAGCATTGAATTCCGGTGGGAAATCATATTTCAACACTTTTACATGAGTGAGTGTGAGCATCCATGCAACAATGATCAAAACTTTAAAAAAGACTGCTTGTGTATCCAGAAACAACAACGGATAAAACCGATAGGAAGCCTCGTTCCGCCATTGCCCGAGAACCAGCACTAACGCTATAATACTGCCTGCAATCGCTATGTTGTGAAGAATTCCTGAGATTTGATCCTTTTTTGACCACTTCATCAAAAGCAGTTCGGATAAAAGGAAAAAGCAGAAGAAAAGACCCAGGAAAATCTCAGGGCCAATTCCCGACAAACTTTGTCGTATATGTATGAGCTGTTCGTTTATTTCCAATTGAGCGGGTACAATTTTTTAAGCAAAAGTACATAAAGATGGTAGGGATTCTAGGAGGTGGAGGGGATTTAAAAGTAAGAATCGCTCTTTTTTTACATACACCTGAATAGGTTACAGCTTTTGTTAAACTAAACAATCTTATTATGAATTATTTACGAAGTGTTTTGATGTGCGTAACTGTCCTTATCTCAGGCCTGGCGCAGGCGCAGGATCTTGGGTCATTAAATGGAACACCTGTCAACGAACCCGCGGGAAACAGTGTGTATCTGTTATCTAAATGGTACCCCGGCTCGATCCGCACCACAAACGATCAGTTTTATGATGGTGTATCTATGCGTTATGACGTAAAAAACGATCAGGTCGAATACAAGAAGGATTCTGCTTCGTTTCGCATTTCAGATGGAGTGAAAGAATTTACGATTGCGTCCGGAACCGACCTATACATCTTTCGAAGTGGCTTTCCTGCTGCAAAAGGATTGACAGAACAAAGTTTTTACAGAGTGATGTACGATGGTAATGTTAAACTTTTGAAACGTTATCAAAGCGAAATTACAGCAGAAAAAGCCAGTGCTACCAGAACGATGGAGCACGATGCCTTGCTGTACATTGAGAAAGATAACAAGATAACGCCTGTCATGCTGAACAAAAAAAATAGTTTCCTGAAATTACTTTCAGATGAAAAAAATAAAATGAATTACGTGATTAAGGAGGAAAATCTGGAATTTGATGGGGATGATGACCTTGTGAAATTATTGGAAGAATATGATTCTTACAAAGCGGGCAGGGGAGGAGATAATTAGCATGTATTAACCGTGTATCAAGCTTCTGCTCAAGTATTTTCTAAAACTTACCGCTAAGCTCAGGGCGATATACAAATAAAAATATCGCTCTTCAGTTCAAAATTTTTAATGTTACCACTACCGGCACATACCATATGTGCCGGTTTTTTTATGCTCAAAATCACAGCTTTATTGATAGAAGATTATTTTTTGATAAAAAAATTATATTTTTGATTGAATGAACGTTCAATCAAAATAAATTCATCATTCGTTAACATTCTCTTAACCTCTTACTAAATCGCATTCATGAATTTTGCCTTTCGAAAAATGTAACCACATCATCAGTTTCACTAAGTTTCCTTAAACTCTATTCATTATGAATTATGTTTTACAAGTGAGTATAGGCAGTGTCAGGCTATGGAGAGCAATTGCGCTTGCAATGACGGTATTGTCCAGTATTTCTTCTTACTCCCAGGGAGTTACAATTTCTGGTCAGGTAACGGGCGTAAATAACGGCGAAGTGCTGCCCGGTGTTAATATTCTGCTAAAAGGTAGTCAGCGTGGTACAGTGACGGATGGCAATGGTAGCTATACCATTTCAGATGTTAATCCTGGATCTGTACTTGTTTTTTCGTTTATCGGTTATAAGGCACAGGAGAAAGTAATTGGTAATCGTAATACGGTTGACGTTGTTTTGGATGTGGACGCTTCCAATTTACAAGAGGTTGTTGTGGTGGGATACGGTGCTCAGAAAAAGGAAAATCTTTCGGGAGCCGTTGACGTAGTGGATAGCAAAGTGTTGCAAGCGCGACCTATTCAGAATGTGGCGCAGGGATTGCAGGGAGCAGTTCCCAACCTGAATATTGACTTTGCAAGTGGCGAGCCGGGAAAAGCTCCGAATATTAACATTCGTGGATTTACCTCTATCAATGGTGGAAACCCGCTTATACTTGTAGACAACGTTCCTGTGGATGCTGCAGAGCTTAATTTTATTGCTCCGTCGGATATCAAAACGATCTCTGTGCTCAAAGATGCTTCTTCTGCTGCCATCTATGGTGCGCGTGCTGCTTTTGGAGTGATCCTGATTACCACGAAGTCAGGAATGAAAGATGGTTTGACAATAGACTATACCAACAACTTTTCATGGGGTAAGCCTACAGTAATGCCTAATAAAATTACGGATCCGTATATCTATATGCGGTTGCTGGAAACATCTACCGACAATACGCCGTGGGACAATGTGAATTATACGGATAGCCAATATGAATGGGCTAAAAACCGTTCGGATAATCCTAACGGAACAGATCCGGTAAGACTTAATCCTCTGGATAATTCATTATACGAATACATGGGAAACAGAGACTGGACCAAGCAGTTTTTGGACAATTTTACAGTTTCTCAACGTCATAATATTTCTCTGGCGGGTAAGTCTGGTAATACAAGCTATTACCTGTCCGGCGCTTACGATTCTCAAAATGGAGCTTTACGTATTGCCGAGGATAAGTTTAACCGGTATACAACCAGAGGTAAGGTGAATTTCAAACCTTACAAATGGTTATCCATAGGAAATAATACTTCTATCGCCCTTACACAAAGAACAAGACCCTACCAGCTTTCAATACAAGGATTATATAACCTCTTCCCTACGAGCTGGGACAAAAATCCGGATGGTTCATGGGCTAATACGGACGTAGGTCGTGAATCAGCCAGACTGACAGACGGTGGCCGATATGACGATAAAAGCAATATGTTCCAGACCACGTTCAATACCGAGCTTACTTTCTTTGAGGATGCATTGCGTTTTAATGCAGATTATACCGCCCGCAGAGAGAATATCAATTTTGCAGGAAACCAATCTAAAATCCGTATTGGTTACGGGCCTACGGATATTCGCGAAGAAGGAAATAACATTGCCTACCGCAGAGCTGACAATACTACTTACTCTGTATTTAATGCTTATTCGACCTTTAATAAGCAATTTGGAAAGCAGAATGTAACTGCGATTTTAGGTTATAATCAGGAGTCAAACCGTAAGGAATGGTACAGTGCTCAGCGCGCCGGTGTGATTTCTACTTCGTTACCAAGTATCGGACTGGCTACTGGTGATATGCAGGTAGCTGAGCAAGTTCGTGAGTGGGCCATACGCGGAGCTTTTTACAGGTTGAACTACATATACAACGACAAATATATTGTCGAGTTTAACGGGCGTTATGATGGTTCTTCGAAGTTTCCAAAGAACAAGCGTTTTGGTTTTTTCCCATCAGCTTCTGCTGCCTGGAAAGTGGACGGAGAAGATTTCTGGAAACCCATTGCACCGGTCATCAACTCATTCAAAATCCGTGGATCGTACGGTTTATTGGGTAACCAGTTTGTGGATGAGTATGGTTATATCGCAACCATGGAAACCCTTCGAAGTACTTATATGATTGGTGGAAATGTTCCCCAAAAAATATTGGCTCCGCAATTGGTTTCACCCAATTATACATGGGAGAAGGTTGCTTCACGGAATATTGGTGTGGATATGGGCTTTTTCCAACAAAAGGTTACTGCTTCGTTCGATTATTATAGCCGTACTACGAAGGGAATGCTTACTAAAGGTAAAGATTTGCCGGACGTACTGGGCGCACAGGAGCCCAACGAAAATGCTGCAGATCTGATGACGAACGGATGGGAATTGTCTGTAGGGTACGACAACGACTTTAATGTAGGCGGAAGTCCGCTGAATTTCAGTGCAAAGTTTAATTTGTCGGACAACCGTTCGCGCATTACTTCTTTCGACAACCCTTCCAACTCCATCACCCAATACTATAAGGGAATGCACATGGGTGATATCTGGGGGCTAAAAAGTGATGGATTTTTCCAAAATCAGCAGGAAATAGATGCCCTTGATCAGTCACAGATGATCCCTTGGGGCGCGCTTTCAATTGTACCAGGCTGGCCAAAATACCAGGATCTGGATGGTAATGGAAAAATTGAAAAAGGAACTACGGTTGATAACCCAAAGGATTTGTCCGTCATTGGGAATATGTTGCCACGTCTGCGCTTCGGTGTGAACCTGGGAGCAGATTGGAAAGGCTTTGATGTACGTGCCTTCGTACAAGGTATTGGTAAAATGGATTATTATCCTCTCAACTATCTGTACTGGGGTTTCTATCAGCAACCTTATGCCGGTGGATATGAGCATTTGCTTGATTTTTACCGCGGAACAGCTGACAGTGATGTGCAGCGTGCCAAACATTCTCAGGCATATCTGGATGCAGGCCTTGCCGATGCGAATACCAATTCGAAATTTCCTGTGTTACAATCCTGGCTGGCTGACAGAAACCTGGGAGAGCGTATTGATGAAGCTCAGGGTCTGGCAGTGCCTCAAACCAAGTACATGTTGAGCGGTGCTTATCTGCGTCTTAAAAACCTGACAGTGGGTTATACATTACCATCGCGCCTGACTGAGAGAGTTAAAATCTCCCGCCTCAGGGTTTATGCAAGTGGTGAAAATTTGGGTGAAATCTCAAAAGTGAAAAAGTTCTTCGATCCTGAATCGATTACTGATAATGTCGATAAAGCCGACCCGACTAAAAGAACAGCAAGTGGATGGGGCTATGCTTACCCATTCCAGAGACGCTATTCTTTCGGTCTTGAAATTCAATTTTAATCTTTATTCTTGATAGTTAGTATGAAAAAATATATTTCTATTTCGCTTTTGTCTTCCATGTTACTCTTTACGGGTTGCAATGACGACTTTCTTGAACGCTTCCCTCAAACGGAAATTTCTAAGGAGAACTTCTTTAATAATGCCGAAGATCTGGAAACCTATATATATGGTCTTTACGACTTCCCCGGTATCGGAATTTATGTAGGGGATGCGTCTACAGATAATTCTCCTACAACCGGTGTTACCGAACTTAAGAGCATGATGGTTGGGACTCCTTCTGCCTCAACTATTAACGGTGGATGGACCTGGGAGCAGCTCAGAAGCATTAACTTCTTTCTGGATAATTTCAGAAAGGCACAGATTAGTGAAGAGGCATTGAACCATTATGAAGGACTTGCCCGCTTTTTCAGAGCCAGATTTTACATGGAGAAGATAAAGCGCTATTCAGATGTTCCATGGTATGAGCATGCGATGGAAACCAACGATGAAGGTCTGAAAAAGCCACGCGATCCGAGAACGCTGATCATTGATAAAATTTTCGAAGATTACGAGTTCGCAAGTCAGCATGTTCGTGATTTTTCTCTTCAGAGTACGAGCAATTCTGAAAACCGTACAGGAGCTGTCAATAAATCTGTGGTATTGGCTTTCAAAGCAAGACATGCTCTCTATGAAGGAACTTACAGAAAATACCACAGCGAATTATCATTGCAATCTACAGCAGATAAATATCTGCAGATTGCCAGAGATGCTTCAAAGCAGATCATTGATGGAGGCAAATATCAGCTTCATGACGATTATGCAGCGCTTTTTAACAGTACATCGCTGGAAGCAAATAAAGAAATAATTCTTGGTACTTTCAGTGAACACGATAAGCGCAATAGCGGTTGGAATTCTCATATGTTCGGTAATTATGAAGCAAGTCCTGCAAAAGATCTTGTACAAAGTTATCTGATGAAGGATGGTACTCCGTATACCAGCAAGACGGGGTATAATACGAATTCGTTTGTTGAGGAGTTCAAAGATCGTGATCCGCGCATGTCTTACACGCTTGCTTATCCCGGTTGGGAGTTGGTGAATAATACTACCTATTCGCAGGGAGCGGGCATATATGTGCAGCAGTTTGCTAAGAATCAGTCAGGTTACCATCAGTTGAAAGGGTTTGTAAATGTGCGGGAAGTTAATGTAGCGAATAGTCTGGATGTACCAGTTGTAAGACTTGCTGAGGTATTACTTACTCACGCAGAGGCTAAAGCAGAACTGAATGAATTGACGCAGGCTGATCTTGACTTAACAATCAATAAGCTTCGTGCAAGAGCTTCTATGCCAAATCTGACGATGACGCCTGTTGCTGATGCTGTTTTAAAAGTGCAATACCCACTCGTAACCGGAGGAAATGCTGCTGTGTTATTGGAAATCAGAAGAGAACGTCGTGTGGAGCTGGCTATGGAAGGTTTCAGATTCGATGATCTGATGCGTTGGAATGCAGGTAAACTCATTGAAAAAGAGCCGGAAGGTTTATACTTTCCTGGCTTGGGTAAATATGACCTGACAGGCGACAAGGTAGAAGATGTAAAACTGATTCCGTTGTCGGAGGATATCCCGGCAGTGAGAGAAAAAAATTCATTGGGGAAAGAACTGGCATACTACCGTGTTGGACCTGTGGGAAGCGACGCTTCATTTTTCCTGAAAAACGGTACCAGTGGTACGATCGTGACAGATCCGGAACGGGGTACGTTTCAGGAACCCAAGTATTATTACCGACCGGTTCCTCAGGCGCAGATTACATTGAATCCGGCCTTGTCACAGATATTTGGCTGGTAAAACCTGAATACAAATTGAGACCTGTTTGCTTTTGAACAAATTGGGTCTCAATTTGTATATACACTTCATTTTTTATTTATTCTAACCAAAGTAAAATGACCTACCTGAAACCGAAGTTGTTGTTATTGCTTTCTATACTATCTTTTTGCGCAAATGCTCAATCGGATAAAAAGAAGGCGCTTTTTGTTATTGTAGATGGAATTTCTGCTGAACAGCTACGTAAAGTGGCAACCCCAAACCTGGATGCTATTTCCAAAGTGGGAGGTTTTACAAAAGCGTATGTCGGAGGAGAAGTAAAATCATATAGCCAAACCCCGACTATCTCAGCAGTAGGTTATAATAGTCTGCTTACATCCACCTGGGTCAATAAGCATAATGTCTGGGATAATGACATTAAAGACCCGAACTACAACTACTGGACTATATTCAGGTTTTTTCAAGAAGCTTATCCTGCGAAACGAACAGCCGTTTTTTCTACCTGGCTGGATAACCGTACCAAACTGATAGGTACTGGGCTGCCCCAAACCAATCAGTTGCAAGTCCATTATGCCTTTGATGGTTTTGAACTGGACACCCTTAATTATCCGCATGATAAAGAAGCGGAATATATTCATAGAATTGATGAAAAAGTGGTGGATGAAGCGGCACGATACATTGCTCAGGAAGCGCCTGATCTTTCTTGGGTTTATCTGGAATATACCGATGATATGGGTCATAAATATGGAAATGATGAGCGTTTCAATAAAGCAATCGGATATATGGATGCACAAATGGGACGTTTGTGGAAATCAATTCAGTATCGTGAGAAGAACTTCGGGGAAGATTGGCAGATATTCATTACTACAGATCATGGAAGAAGCGAGCCTACCGGTAAAAACCATGGAGGACAGTCGGATGCAGAACGCAGTACTTGGATTGTGACGAATGCTAAAGGTTTGAATAGCTATTTCCAGGGGAAAACCGGTGTGCAGCGTGTACCCGGAATAGTAGATATTATGCCAACGATTTCCCGACATCTTCAAATACCTATCAAAAAAGCGCAGGCTATGGAAATTGACGGAGTTTCGCTCACTGGTGAGATTTCTGTTTTATGGCCAATGGCCAAAAGGGAAGGTGATCAAATTAATGTAACTTGGAAGTCCGTCGAGAAAGACGGGGATGTGAAAGTATGGTTAACTACAACCAATAAATTTGATGAAGGTGGAAGTGACCATTATCTGCTGATGAAGGAAGTGCCGGTCAAAGACGAAAAGGTAGTGCTTGATGTTCAAAAGCTACCAAAAGGCTTTTTTAAAATTGTAGTGGAAGGGAAGTATAATGCGGTAAACAGATGGATCGTCGAATAGAGCGTGTTTCAGTGAACAGACTTTGTGTTGTAAAAAAAGAAAAATACCTTCGCTTTTGAAGTTTAATACGCTACGTTAATGGGAAGAAAAAGTCTGAAAGAGGCTCGCCAGAAAGAAATTATCAAAGTATTTTACAAACTAGCCAAAAAAGAGGGGCTGGAAAATACTTCTATTGCCAAGATTGCCAAGGAAATGGATATTAATCCAAGTTTGGTTATTCACTACTTTCAAACACGTGAAGATCTTACATATGGTCTGATAGACTATATCCTTGATAAATACCAACTCATATATAAAGTTAGTGCCAAAAAGGAGGCGAATTCTCAGGCAGCACTTCTTGAAATTATCGATAATATTTTCTCCAAGAAATGGAATACACTATTTGATGACGGGCTATTCTACAGCTGCTATTCGCTTACATTCAGAGAGTCTAATATCAGGGAACTGTACAAAAAAATACTTGACTCGCTGAGAATAAAGTTAAGTGAACATATATCACAATGCTGTGAAGAGGGATTAATCAATATCGAAGATCCGGATCAGGTTGCAGATGATATTTTTGTATTGGTAGATGGTGCTTACTTCTATCTCAGCTTGGTGACAGATAAAAAGGAGTATGAGAAGCGCTTACAGAAGTATAAGAAACAGGCAATTCAAATGCTGCGATTACCGGTATCAGCTCTGGCCTGAATCATTTTTAAAACGTTTAGCCATAGCATAGATCCCGATCCCCAGCCAGATCACATTGACAGCAACGTTAGGCTTGTCTTTTTCATGAATAGAGACAACAATGAGCCCTATTGCACCAAGCGCATTGAGCCCGTGAAAAATATAACTGCTTGACTTAACCCGACCTGTACTGAGCAGGAAGTAGGAGAATACATAAAATACGACACCCAGCCATCCGGCGGTTTCTGTCAGTATTTGTTCATTCATAATGTCACCTGATTATAAAATTCTGCACAAGCCAGTCAATAAAGTCCTAAAGTAAAAATAGCAGCCCGTTTTATGCAGGTTGCTATTTTATTTTTTCGTTATATGTAAATGTGAAATTTACCGTACGGCGGAGCTATCTGCATACATAGGTTTGGAGTTATCCAGATCAGTATGAATCCTGTTTTTTTTCTTGCCAAATATATAAACCACACCGAAGTGGCTTTTTAAAACGCCACTGTCAAAGTTGTCTTTTACATATGGGTTTAACTCGATAGCGAGTTGAATCCTTCTGTTTTGGCGAATTGGAGAAATACGTGCTCCAAAATTGACAGAGTAGCCATCAATAGTAATCAGATCAGCTCGGGAATCAGCGATGCGATATAGCGGGTTAAGTCTTAAACCTCCGCCGATATACCATTGTATAATTTCGCCTCGTTTCAAATTGATCATTGGTAACAAATCGATACTCAGGCTACTAAACAGAGAATTGGTTTGGACGCGGGTGTCGAGCCAGATCGCCTTGTGCGTGCCCGTGCTCACTGTTATTAAATTGCTCCAAGGGTAATAACCAACGGAAGCCTGTGCTTGAAGCTGATGATTACCCAAGGCTGCAAATAGCAGGAGCAGGAAATATATTTTTTTCATTAATATGCAGGAATAAACACGGAAAACTAGCGACGTAATGCTTTGCCAAGTTTGCCGGCGGCCTGCATGGTATTCATTTTTTTCATCATCTTACGCATTTCATCAAACTGTTTGATCAGATTGTTGACTTGTAATATCGTCGTTCCGCTACCTGCAGCGATTCTCTTCTTACGGCTACCATCAATGATTTCAGGATTTTCTCTTTCTTTTTTGGTCATCGACTGGATGATCGCTTCAATAGGCTTGAATGACTCATTGTCGATGTCCATATCTTTCATGGCGCTGCCCATTCCGGGAATCATGCCAATCAGATCTTTCACATTTCCCATTTTTTTGATCTGCTGCAACTGGCCAAGGAAATCGTCGAAGTCAAACTTATTCTGACGCATCTTAGCATTGATACGCTTCGCCTCATCCTCGTCAAAAGCCTGCTGAGCACGCTCTACCAACGAAATCACGTCACCCATACCCAGGATACGGCTGGCCATACGGTCAGGATAGAAGGAATCAAGTGCTTCCATCTTTTCCCCTGTACTGATAAACTTGATTGGCTTATCAACGATCTGGCGAATGGATAGCGCAGCTCCACCACGGGAATCACCATCAAGCTTGGTAAGCACGACCCCGTCAAAATTTAGGCGTTCATTAAAGGTCTTGGCAGTATTCACCGCATCCTGACCCGTCATCGAATCGACAACGAAAAGAATTTCGGAAGGCTTAACGGCAGATTTAATGTCCTCCACTTCCTGCATCATTGCTTCGTCAACTGCCAAACGTCCGGCAGTATCGACGATTACTATTTTCTTGCCAATTTTTCTTGCGTGAGCGATGGCATTCTGAGCAATGGTTACCGGGTTTTTATTTTCCGGCTCAGAGTATACTTCCACACCCACCTGCTCACCAAGTACTTTCAACTGCTCAATCGCAGCAGGACGATAGACGTCGGCAGCAGTAAGCAATACTTGCTTGCCTTGTTTTTTGAGCAGATAAGCCAGTTTTCCTGTAAAAGTTGTTTTACCCGAACCCTGCAAACCTGCAATAAGAATTACGGCAGGATCACCCTTTGTATTGATGGCTTTTGCTTCACCACCCATCAGTTCGGTCAGCTCTTCCTGTACGATCTTAACAAACATCTGTCCGGGCTCAACAGATATCAATATTTTCCGATCCAGCGCTTTTTCTCTGATCCGGTCTGTAATTTCCTTGGCAACCTTGAAGTTAACGTCAGCATCCACCAGTGCCTTACGCACTTCCTTGGTAGTAGCAGCCACGTTTATATCTGAAATCCTATCCTTCCCTTTTAGCGTGCGGAAGGCATTATTAAGTTTATCCTGTAAGTTTTCAAACATGGAATGGTATGTATGATTCTGATCCTTAATTGAAATAATTCACAAAGGTATAAATAAATTAAGGAGTACAGGAAGCAAGACTCCTATACTCTGGTAATAATCCGGTCAGAAAGGCCATATTTTTATCGTTGTTTCAAGGCTGTGCTTGTTTCATAAGGACAATATGCCTCCATCTCATTATATGTAAGCAATAACTTGCGTCTTCACAGACTCGGCTCGCCAAAAAAGAAGAGGATGAAAAAACACCCGCAGGCGCTTGTTCATCCTCTTTTATAGATCCGTCCTGTGCAGGTACTATTTGCGGAATTTAGCAGCAACCCAGCGAAACATCTTTTTTTCTTTTTCCCAGAAGAATGAGAACTGACCCAGTAAAAAACCGTAGATCAATAACAAACTCTGATAGGTTGGAAAAATGAAGAGGATGTAGGTGATCGTTTTGAGCCACATCGGAGTGGCATCGTCGTAACCTAACAGGTGAAAAAGACCTTTTCTTAACCAGACTACCGAAGATCCGGACAAACTAAAAACAGCTAAAACCAAAAGAACTTGTCTGGTTGTCTCCAATCCCCATTTTTCCTGCATTTTACCCAACCACGGCTGTGCACTTTTTTCTCCGCTTTGCATATCTAACTTTTTGACAGCTTTAAAATTTTTACAAAGAAACAACGCAACTCGCAATTTTCCTTGACTTTAATGAATGTTTAATCATGATTTGCGTCAGTAAGGTATTGCTGTTTTTGTTATATAAAATGTCAAAACACCGGCGGTTCTACTCTTTCAGCAACACCTTTATATCTTCAATCAACAGCTTCGTTTCTGCTTCTGTGGTTCCATCATACATACCACGGATGTGCTTGTTTTTATCAACCAAAACAAAATGACCGCTATGGATGTAACCCCCTGCCTCCAGGGAATCTTCTCTTGCGCTTACGAAATAGTGTTTTTGACCCATCTCGTAAATCTTTTCACGGTCACCGGTAACCAGCTGCCATTTGATGCCCGTGATTCCGAGATCATCTGCATATTTTTTCAATACAGCTACTGAGTCGTGGCCGGGATCTATGGTGTGGGACAGAATTTGTACGTCGGGATTATCGTTAAATTTTTGATAAACTTTCAACATATTCTTTTTCATCACCGGACAAATCGTGGGGCAGGTTGTAAAGAAAAAATCAGCCACATAAATTTTCCCCTCAAATGACTTCTCCGTTACGGTTTCTCCATATTGGTTTTGGAAAGAGAAACCGGGTATGGTCGGATAAATGTTTTCTTCCACCTCTTTTCCATCCACCATTTTCTTCACCACATCGGGTTCGCCTATGTAGGGGAGTTTTTTATCCTGACAGCTTGTAAGCAGGACAGTTATTAAGAATATTGGTATTAATAGCTTTTTCATAAAGAGTCATTTTTTTCAACAAAAGCGCGGGCATCTGCTATACTTTTATTCATCTGATTACGTACGGTTTCAATTTTTAGCTTTTGATCTGCGATGTACGCAGTTGCTTCTGAATCTCCCAATTTTTCCAGCGTATTGGCTTTGTACTGATGCATCCAGTTCATCATTTCCTTATCTGCCTTGTCTAACTGTATATGAAGCGCAAAAGCTTCTTCTTTCCGCTTTTTTAAGATGTCAGTTGATTTCACAGCAAGTAAACTGTCAGTGGTTTTCAGATCAGCGGTAATTTTTTGCTTCAAATCCATGATCAAACTTGTTTGCGGCATAATGCTATCGTGAATGGCCATCACTTCCGCTAAGCGCGGATCGCCTGCTGCATGTGAGCCGTGGTCATGTCCGCTATGGTCTTGCGTATTCGTAGTATCGGTGTGGGATGAATCTTTATTTTCGGAATTACAACCCAATAGTATGAACAGCGCCAGGATGTTAGAGATTATTATTTTCATTGTTTTATAGATTTTTGTAAAAGAATGATTTAAGAAAAACATAGGGTCAAAAGAGCCCTATGTTTTAAGAAATATCAAAACAAGTTTAGTTCTTCAAAGTCATGATTATTTCTTTTTAGGTGCCAGTGACGTAATCCAGGTCGCCATTTTCAGTGCCTCTTCTTTAGGTACATGTTTCATGGGCGTCATGGGTGGATAACCGGGCCAGTTAGCGGGCTTGGGATTGTACATGAGTTCCACGATCTGTTCATTGGTGTACCTCTTTTTAGCCACTTCTATATATGCCGGTCCAACCACTTTACTATCCACTTTGTGGCAGGCCAGACAAGCATACCTGGTAAGCAGTTTTTCCACATCTGCCGGGATAGTAGCTGTTTTGTTACTCTGTGCTATTGCTGACATGGATAACAGCAAAAGGCCAGAGATAAAAAATGATATTTTTTTCATAAAATCATTTAATGAATACGGGATAATAAGTCATACAGGACCAACAGTAAGCACACGTGCGCAGCGATTAACATTCTGCCAGTTGCGGCGTAACTGCCTGGCGGATTAGTTGATATGCCGGTGTTAGCCAGTAACTCGTCTAACTCTTTCTGAGTGAGAAGTCGTTTTTTGCTTGAAACGTTGTCCGTCCTGGTCATGGTTGTTTGAATTTTGGATCAACTACAAATTGATAATCTGTAAGCGTTTTTAGAAATGCGACAATGGCTTCCTTTTCATCCTTGTTCAGCTTCATTCCTCCGGCAGGCAAACGTGCATCCAGTGTTTCTGAATTTTTGATTCCGGTAGCATAATGTTCAACCACATCTTCCAATGAGGCAAGTCGCCCGTCGTGCATGTAAGGCGCTGTTAACGCCACGTTGCGCAGGGTAGGCGTTCTGAATTTTCCCAGGTCTGCCAGGTTGTAGCTGATCCGGTATCTTCCCAAAAACACTCCTTCATGTTCGGTGTTGGAGAAATCAGCATCGAGACCATTGTTATGATATGCGTTGTCGGTAAACAGTTCACTTCTGTGGCAGCCCTGGCATTTTTGCTGTACGAGCACCAAACCTCTCAATTCAATCTCTGACAGTATTCCTCCTGTTTTTTTTAGTTTGAATTGATCATACATTGAATCGGCTGAGATGAGCGTTCGCTGAAATTGTGCCAGCGCTTTCACGACATTCTGAGTGGTGATTTCCTGGTCGAAAGCAGATTTGAAGCGGTTTACATAATCAGGCACGGCGTTGAGTTCATCCACAAGTTCAAAAAGATTTTGCGCCATTTCATCATGGGCCGTCAGTGGGCCGAATGCCTGTGATTCCAGATTGGTGGAACCGCCATCCCAGAACAAACCATTATTGGCCCATGCCATATTGATCAGCGCAGGTGAATGCCGGAGCAAAGCAGTGCCAGCGACCCCGGCTTTGCTTAATGCAACGCCATCACTGAATGCCAAAGCCTGCTCGTGGCAGCTTGCACAGGATACTTTGTCGTTGGCTGAGAGCCGGACGTCATAAAACAACATCCGGCCCAGCTCAATACCTTCCCTTGTCATTGGGTTTTGGGTATCGAATACAGGTTGCGGGAAATGTTCCGGAACAGGCAGTGAATATGCCTGCGATTCCGGATCAATTTCCTTTCTGGCGCAACCTGCGCAAACAAGGACCAATAAAAACAGAGCCTGTCGTAATTTCATAGCGCTATTTCACCGTAGTGCCGAATACAATGGCTTTGGTTGCATAGTTATCCGCTACGGTCGACATCAAAGCCGGGCTCATCGCACTGATGGTCGGGATTTTAATCGGATCAATACCGTCGAAAACTTTTGTGATATCCACATTCAGAATAATCTCCCTGGTATTGGAGAAGTTGACCGGTGTTGCCAGGTCAATCGTCAACGTTTTGTAATTGGCGTTCAGGCCGGTTTCGGTCGTGAAGTCTTTCGATTCTGTTCCTTCCTTTACAGTACCTGCAATGGAAGAGAAAATGTAACTCGAATGCCACATCCAGGCAATATTGCTCATGCCGTTGGCAATGGTAAGTTCGCCTGCACCGAGGCTAAGATTATCGTTGTATTTGGAATCAACACCGATGGAGAACTTTACGCTTTTGTAATCTCCTGCCGGAATATCCCTGAAATCGATCGTTTCTCTTTTACGTGCCGGATACAAATTTTTATTGCCATTCACAGTTCCGGTAAGGTCCAGCTCGTCCACTTCTTCGATCAGATAATACGAATCAGGTATCTTGTATTCCGCTCCTTTGGAATCAACCAAAGATACATTGCTGACCCAGTAGCGAAGTTTTTTGAAATTGTAAGTTTTGGAGCCTACTGTAAAGTCTTTGTTCAGGGCAAAATCTGCGGTTCCAACCTTTGAGTCGAAAGTAAGTTTGGCTTCTGCTGTAGTTGCAGGTACAACTGTTTCATCAGAATCATTGTCTGAACAGGATATGAAAATTGACGCAGCAAGTGCAAGAATTAAAAAACGTTTCATGATTAATATTTTATGGTTAAAAACCGATTATGATGAAAATAGAGATTTGTCACAGCGTGGAAGCTGTGCTATACTGACGTGAAATACCCTTAAAGCTGGAAAGCTCCAGCCTGAATATTTGGAAGTAAGAGATTAAAAAGCAGCTATTGTGGCGGACGCAGCAGGCCGGAGACTGGCGAGCTGTAAATACAGATCAGATAACCAAAGTTGAGTTTGATCTTTTGCATAAAACTGTCTGGTACAAACAGAAAATGTGCTACCGTAAGACAGAACAAATGAGCAACGGCTGTATTGGTTACCCTTTCCGTCGTTTCCTTGTCTTTTTTATCCTGTTGCTGTTTTAGTTTTTTTGCCAGGTAGCATTTGCCGTTGCAGTTAAGCTGAGGGCGTGTACGGTTTTCGCAAAGCACTTTGGCTATATACGCCCGGTTGATATGAAAGTACGCGACCGTTCCCCACGGACTAAGCGTGGGTAGCATGATTGACAGAAGCAATATGTATGCTATAACTGGTCGCACGATATCAGAATAAAAAGCCTAATTGAACCAGGAGTCGGTTTTTAACTACGACATGGCCGGAGGCGCTTTTTTGAGCCAATGGTGTTTGTCCGTTTACACCGAGCGTCCAGCGATTTGTAAACAGGGTGATTCCGGCCGCTCCGTTAAGCAGTTTCCCACCCGTCAGATCCAGAACCTTACCATGCTGGGTTCCATGAGCTGCATTTTCGGCATATAAACCTATGCTTGGCGTTAGCGATAGATCGCCAATCCGGAATGATTTGTACAGATCAACAGTCCCGAAGAGCTGGTTGCCAAATTTATAATCCTGTGAATTGGTGGTATTAAATTTACGGGAAATGTTGGTAGCCAATCCCCAGTCACCTTTATTGATCGTGTAAAAGGCATTCAGGATAAAATCGGTGCTTCCCGTCCCTAACTGAAAATTGGCATTCGCTACCTGCAACGGATTGTTTTCGTCGAATTTAAATCTGCCTGTCGGTAATTTAATTCCTCCACCTACTAAAAGTGTATGCGTAAAAGCGCCGGAGTTTTCTTTGTCCATGAGCGTATTCAGCACATTGTAATTGGCCAGCACGGTGGCATCTCCAAACCCATTCTGCTTTTTGACATCGGCAGAAGTAACCTGCTGATCAGTTCGGTAGGGGAGAAATGCCATGACCTGCACTCTTTTGATTGGGAAAAAACGTGCGTACAACTCAGCCACGTTGAAGTTTTCTTCTGTGCGAAGTACTTTACTGTCGGGGTGGGTTACAAAGTTGAGCCTTTGATAGCGTACGCCAATCAGCGATTTGTTGGACTGAGGCAATAGCCCGAAGTACGCGCCGCTATTGGCACAGCCGCATATATCACATGCGTAGGAAAGGTCTGCTGCTACGAGCAACAGAATCAGTATGATGTATTTTAATTTCATATTTGAATCAGAATTTAAGTCAGTTTACAACGCATTTCCTATGCCGGGGTCAGCCAGCTTAGGGTTTCGGATAAACTGTTCGTCGGATAACGTTCTGAGGAACGCAATAATAGATTGCTTTTCGGAAGCGGTAAGTGAAAGCCCGGTTCTGCCGTCTGCCCGGATCAGTAATGGGTCCAGTGTAGGTAGTTTTTGTACACTGTCCGTATAATGATCGAGTACTTCAACCAGCGTATGATAGCGCCCGTCGTGCATATACGGCGCAGTATATCCTATATTCCGAAGACTGGGAACCTTAAACTTATACATATCTGCTTCCGCACCCGTTATGTCAAACCTGCCCCTGTCGTCTCCTGGCATAGGCATCAACCCATTGTTGCGTAGAGTCTGATCGGTGAAGAGTTCTCCCTGGTGGCAGGTACTGCAGTTTTTCTGGAACAGCAGCATCCCTTCCTTCTCCTGTGCATTCAGTGCATTAGCGTCTCCCAATTTATAAAAATCGTATTTGGAGTTAGCTGAAACCATGGTCAGCATAAACTGAGACAGTGCTTTCATAATACGCTCTGTATTGATCTCGTCTGTACCGAATGCTTCCTTAAACATTTTTGGATAGTTTACAGGAATCTTGGATTTCGGATCTGGCGTATTTTTGAGTTTTGCTATGATGTCAGGTACGTTGGTATCCATCTCAACCGGATTTTGAATCGGATTGAAAGGAAGCAGATCGAGGTTATGAACGCCGGCATCCCAGAAAAAGGATGTTTGCCAGGCTACGTTCTGAACAGGCGGAGAATTACGTATGCCAAGAAGATCATCCACTCCATGGCTCAGTTCGTGACCATGGTGTGTAAAAGCTGCCTGCTGTTGGTGGCAGGTTCCGCAACCTATCTGGTTTGTACGCGAAAGAATGCCATCATAGAAAAGAAACCTGCCCAACTCCACACCTTCCTCTGTAAGCGGATTTTTTGATATGTCATAAACAGGATCAGGAAAATGTGCAGGCTTTTTCCAGTCGATAGGCGTTGTTCCCTCCTTGTCTGGAGTTACCTCTTCTTCCGCAGTTTGGGGCGAACATGCGATCCATGCCCATATGATAAATAGGGGTAGGAGACATGCTGCATATTTTTTCCATTTCATAAGCACAGGGAAAATTAGTGAATATGATCAATGGTAAACATGCCGGCGTAGTTGTTGGCGATCTGCTGGGATTTTTCCTGCTGAGATCCCATCACCATTACGTGATCTGCAATACTCAGGTTTGTGCCGGAACCATTAAATACCTTAAGTACATCTACCAGCAAATGAACTTCGGGCGTACTGCCGGTAATGCTTACCGGAGCTGTAAGGTTCCCGAATGGGATAGTTACAATTCGGGTGTTGTTTACCGTGCGCTCGTTATAACCTCCGAAAAGACCAATATGGTAATAAAATTTCCTGTTAATGGATGTGGCGACAGAAGAAACCCCTTCCAGCTTCACGAATATATAACCTGAATTCCATTGCCAGTACATACCGTCCTCTGCCATAGAGCCGCCAGGATCAAGTACTCCTTTTCTTTTAGACAGATCGGCTGTATTGCGAAGACTATCCACACCGACCATAAATTCAATCTCTTTGTAATCGCCTTCCGGTACGTTGTTCAACGTTACAAACTGGCTCGCCTTCACACTTTCCTTGATCAGAAAATAGCTGGAATCCTGCGGAACGGTATACACGGTACCATCCGCTTTTTTGAGCTTGATATTGGAAATGAAATAATCGAATTTGGTTATTGTAAAATCTTCCTTTGATGCATTCTGGTAGGTAACACTGTTGAGTACCAGATTTTTGTCGCCGACTACATTGTCGAACTCAACACGCAATTTGCCACCGATTACATCGGGTGTGGGAGTCTGCTCGCCAGTTTCAGAACATGCGTTTAATGTGAAAAGCGCAAATATTGAAAATAAGAAAGAATAGTATTTTGAAATAATATGCATGACATTATGGATAATGCAGATAGTATCAACCTTTTACAAAAGCTGAAGCCTATCCTGATTAAAGTTCAAGATGAGTATATCAGATCACCAGGCATAAGTGCGAGGTGTTATCTCTTAAACGAGCGGGGGATGAAAAATATCATCGGCCAGTAAAAAAGCCGTAAATGGGGATGCGTAATCAAACGGAACTTTGTCAGAAATCACCTTAAAAGGTACTTCAATTCTAAAATAGGGGTGTTGATTGGTATTCATAACCTGATAGATCAGGCTTGCCATATAATCCTGCTCTGCCTGGCGTTCTTCCTGTTTTTTTGCTGCCTCAATTTTTTTTGCGAGGTAGCATTTTCCGTTACAGTTAAGCTGAGGTCTGTTTTTGTTCTCACAAAGATTGGCAACAATGTAATCACGACGTATCTCGAAATCAAGATATAACAACGGAATCACCCATGCTTTCACAAGCATCAGGCCAAGCAGACCAAGGGCTATACATTGTTTTAAAGTTGCTTTCACAATATTGTCAACGAATCAAAGACGGATAACAGTATCTGGTGACAAAGGTAAATAGGGAATGGATACGTCTGACCAACATTCTTTAATTTAAGTACATTGATTGTGATATACAAGTTGCTCATACAGGATAGCACCCTTGAATCTGTTGATTTAGAGAGAGCAAATGCGATTCCTATTCCACTTTAAATTGTTATTTTTGTTAATAACAGATTTGTGATCATCATGTCAGCAGTTCCACAAACTACATATTCAGAGGAAGAATATTTGAACCTGGAAGAAAAGGCTACCTACAAGAATGAGTATTTTCGGGGAGAAATTTTTATGATGGCAGGCGGTACTCCTAACCATAATCGGATCAAAGAGAATTTGTCAGGGGAGATTTACAGTATTTTGAAAAAGGGTAGTGTATGTCGTAGCTATTCTAGCGATCAGAGAGTTCATATTCCAGAAAACTCTTTATATACATATCCAGATATTGTTGTTGTTTGTGAACCGAATCAGTATGCAAATCAAGATAAAAACAGCATTATCAATCCCACTGTCATAATTGAAGTGCTATCCCCCGGCTCAGTTGCCTACGATAGAGGAGATAAATTTCGTTTGTGCCGTGAAATTGAAAGTTTACAGGAGTACATAACTATAAGTTCGCTGAATATAGGGGTGGAGGTTTTTAAACAAATCGATGAAGGAGACTGGGCTCTTGTTGAATCGAAATATAAATTAGCGGAAACCCTTACGATTCGGTCAATTGAAACTTACGCTCTTGCTGTCTGATTTATATGCTGGTACCGACAATGTAAAAGAGGGTTGGATTACTCGCGAAGAGTAATTTTTCTATCTTTGCCCTTTGAACAATAAGCGGGACTTTGCTCCGTTTATGTTCAAAGTCATTTTAAGGCTGGGTAGCCCCTTTTTTATTAAGCTTAACCATTCACTTTCACAATTATATGATGCTTCTACAAGCACTTACTGACTCTACTATGGCAGCTCCTGTTGCTGACCAGGGACTATCTATTATTGACTTGCTTGCAAAAGGGGGCTGGGTGATGCTTCCGCTCGGGCTGTTGTTTATAGGTACTTTGTTTCTGATTATTGAAAGATTCCTGGCCATTGGTACAAATGGAAAAATCGATCCGCAGTTTGTAGATAACGTCAAGGATTTTATTCAGCAGGGAAATCTTAAGTCGGCAGAGTCTTCATGCCGTAACCAGCGTAATGCAAGTGGTCGTATTCTGGAGCGTGCTATCAGCCGTATTGGTTACCCGATCAAGGATATTGAGACTACCATTGAGAATGCAAGCCAGATAGAAATTCAGCGCATGGAAGGTAATCTGCCCTATCTTGGGGTTATCGCGGGTATTGCACCTATGCTTGGTTTCGTAGGTACGATTTCCGGTATCATTCGTATTTTTTACGATATTTCTATTTCGAACGACTTCAATATCAGTACAATTGCAGGAGGGATGTATGAAAAAATGATTACATCAGGATCCGGTTTGATCATTGGTTTGATCGCTTATGCGGGATACCACCTTCTGAATATGAAAATTGACCGTTTTGCTCTTAAATTACAAATGGCTGCATCCGACTTCCTGGACGTATTGCAGCGCCCGGTTAATTCAAAATAAGTAGTATGCTGATCATAGTTCAAAAAATTTAAAGACATTTAAATGAAAATACGTCGTAAGAGTCGGTTTGCTCCGGAAGTGTTTACGCACTCGCTCAACGATATTATGTTTTTCCTGCTGCTGTTTTTCCTGATCATATCTACGATGTCAAATCCGAATGTGATTAAGTTGATGCTTCCCAAAGCCTCGGCTACCCAGCAGATGTACAAAAAACAAATCACACTTTCGATCGACGATCAGAAGGTTTATTATATCGATAAAGAGCCGATTCCCTTTGATGCGCTTGAAGCGGAGTTACAGAATATTTTTGCAGGTGTGGAAGACCGTACCATCGTTTTGAGAGTAGATAAAAATCTTGCAGTTCAGGATCTTGTAGATGTGCTGGAACTCGGAGCCAAGCAGGATATCAAAATGGTCATGGCTACAGCGAAATAGAGCCCTCCGGTCTGGACGCTTTTTTAGCGGACTGAACGGTAGAACTCAGAAATAGAGCTTATAACCTAAAAACGCCTTGTGAATTCCGGTTCGCAAGGCGTTTTTAGGTTATAGCACTATCGTATTAGCTGATTCAGCACTTTGATATATTCTCTCAACGATCTCCTGCAGCACAGCTCCCTGCGTCGCGTTGCATATGTTAGAGGGTTTACCAAGACATGCATGGATAAAAGCCTGTGTATTTTTCAGCTGCCAGTTCGATTTTTCGGCGAATGGAAAATGGGTATCGGTCAACTCTCCGGCTATTTCAGCAAACATCACCGGCGGATTCAACGTGGCGCCGGCATTGCTGCCAAACACTTCAAGGTTGACACTTTCCTCTTCTTTCTGATTCAGTGCAAATGAGCACGACAAAGAAATACTGGTATTATCAGAAAATGAAAGATGAGCGAAGCAGGCATCTTCTACCTCGAATTTGGATGGATCCCAGTTTCCTTTTAGTCCCTTTCCACCGGTTTTGCCAATAAGGTCATAAGTATTACCCAGGGTTTGATTAGGTGTCTGGTAATCCAGTAAATCCAGTGCCAGATCAAGTATATGAACACCGAGATCAATTAGTGCCCCACCTCCCTGAATTTCTTTATTCGTGAAGTTGCCCCAGCCGGGAATGCCTCTTCTGCGCAGGTAGGTAGCTTTGATGTGGTAGATATTTCCAAACCGGCCTTCCTCCTGCAACTTCTTTAAAATAGAGAACTCATGAGATTGTCTTCTCTGGAAATTGTATGCGAGGACTTTCCCTTTGCTATGTGCTAACTCAGCCATTTCACGTGCCTGCTGCGCATTTAATCCCGGCGGCTTCTCGCACAATACATGGCATCCATTTTCGAGTGCCTGCATCGTGAATTGGTGGTGCAGCTGATTGGCTGTACAATTGAAGATCAGATCAGGTTTCTGATCACTCTTATACATTTCTGCGGCATCGTCGAATGCTAAAGGAATACCGTGTTGATCCGCCAGAACACGTGCCTTGTTTATATCTCGACTGCATATAGCAATTATTTCAACTTCGTCGCTAAGTGCTTTCAGTGCAGGAATATGATTCTGACTGGCAATATGTCCACCACCGATGATTGCTGCTTTAAACTTCGCCATGGTTTGAGTTTTGAGATCAGGCAAATGTATACAATCATGTCAGATCAGCATAAAAAAACCTGACTTATAGAAGCCAGGTTTTGAGAATAACAGGAATATATCAGTTTGTTTTATTTGGTATCGGTAGTTATATGCTTGATATAACGGTAGTTACTAGTGGGCTCGGCGATGTTATAATTCATAAATGTGTTGTTACTACCAGTATGTAAGGTAACATGATTCGAAGGAACCAGGGTAACTTTCTGATCATCGAAATTGAATTCTTTCAGATTTGACTTAGCCAGATTTATGCCCTCTGATTTTTGGTAATTGATAAAGCCTTGTCTTCTATCTTGATCAGATTTCGATTGTTCGATCTGAAATTTGATTGGAAGTGTATGCTGAGAGGCTACCGCTTCACCATTTTGAATAGCAGGATTCCATTTCGGCATACTCCAAACTACACGCGTCGCTTCTTCGTCCAGTCCGTACCCGATGCCTTTCACAACTTCAGCTCTCTGGACATGGCCATATTCATTTACGACAAATGATATGACCACTGTGCCACTCACATTGATTTTTGATGCTTTCGTGGGGTATTTGATATTTCGCCCGAGGTACTTCATCATTTCATCAATACCTCCGGGGAACTCCGCTTTTTGTTCGACAATCACCTCCTTTTTACTATTTACCACACTTTGACTGTTTTCAGTTTTGTCTCTTGATAGCGGATATGTCACCACTACAACTTCTCCGTATGTGTTTTCAGTAGGTTGCAACGTGATTTTATACTGATTCTGAGATTTTTTGACTTCGAACTCCGTGCTTTGGTAGGATACATGGCTTACGACGATTGTGCTGTTAACCGGAACATTGTCCAGATTGAACCGACCGCTATGATCTGCACTGACGCCGATTTTTGTATTTTTAACAATCAGGGTAGCATTCTTTATTGACAAACCATCCTTATTAACAACTTGTCCTTTAATACTCACCGTTTCTTCAGTTTTGGTAAGCGTCTCAGCTGTTTGTGTGATCAAATCTGCAGTTTGTTGCGGAATACTTTCTATCTCATCAATAAGATTCGCAGATTGATAAGCCGATTCTTCGGCAACCATGATATGCTCGCGTGCAGCAGTGAGGCTCACCACCAATAATAGAACAGGTAATATCATCAGGTACTTTCCCAGAAGCCACCGTGATGTGCGGTTTTTATAGATCATTTTGATTCGTGATTTTAAAAGTGAACTACTAAAAAACTGATTGGTCAAGGATTGTACAGGTGAATGCAGGGTGTAGCCGATAAGGAAAGTGGCATAATGCTCTCTGTTAGGCGCTGCTTCATCTGCAAGGAATTCATGTACTTCCTGCAAAGATTTTTTATAAAACCATAACACCGGATTGAACCAGAAAACGACTTTTAACACTTCAATAAGAATGATGTCATAGCTATGTTTTTGCAGGATATGGACAAGCTCGTGTCTCAGTATGGTGTCGAGATGTTGCTCGTAATCCTGCTGACTCACCATAAGCCACTTGAAAAATGAAAACGATCCGTAGGGATATGACTGAGGTAACAGTATGAGTGTATAGCCGTCGAAAGCAATTTTCTCATTTCTGGTGAGTAGGGTTTTTATATTAAGCAAACCCCGGATCAGCCGGAAAAAGAAAAACACAGCACCAGCCAGATAAATTATATAAAGCAAAACCGGCCAGTTCGCCAAAGGTGTTGCTTCTGCCTGAACTACCATGGGCGTTTCAATATTTGGTATATAGCTATTGATTGCGGCCACATTTGAGATTTGCGGGACTACAACAGTTTGCTCTGTAAATGTAATAAGCGGAATGGCAAAGGAAGTAAGCAGTGATACGAGAAGATATGCCCTGTTCCACCGGAAAAAGGTATGTCGCTTAAAAAGCACCCAATAACAGCTATAGAACAATAGCCAGCATACATTTACTTTAGCGAGATAGAGGAGCGTTTCCATGACTTATATTAGTTGAGGCTGTTAATTTTTTAAATTATTCAGCGTACGTTTTTTGAAGTAACAAGTATGGCTCCGTTTGCTCCTTTTTTGCCATAGATTGAAGTTGCTGAATGATCTTTCAGTACTGAAATGCTTTCAATGTTATTAGGATCAAGTTTGTCCAAGGCGTTCTTTTCTTCTAAAATGACACCATCCACAACAACCAGTGGCTGTGCAGGATTAAAATTCTTTCTACCTCTTATTTTGAATTTTGTTATCGAAGCATCTTTCTGGAAGTAAATAGCACTGGTGTCCTTTCCCCTATCTCTACGGGAAATTGATTGGTCGGAAATTACATGAGTTGCTTTTGCTGTTTTTTTATCTTCTGTAAGCTCAAACATAATCGGCAAATTGTATTTCACACTTACCGGTTTTCCATCCTGCATGCCTGGTGTCCATTTTGGGAATTTAGAAACTACACGTACGGCTTCTTCATCACACCCAAAGCCAATTCCTTTCAGTACATTTACATCCCGTATAGCGCCGGATGCATCGACTATGAAGCTAAGAAAGACTCTGCCGGTCACATTAGCATTGGCTGCTGCCGAAGGATATTTAATGTTGTCTCCCAGGAAGTCATACATCGCTCTTATGCCTCCGGGAAACATGGGCTGTTTTTCTACTACCGTAAATACTTTGTTATCAATATTTCTTCTCTCTTCGAGCGTATGATTTTCAACTCTTGCTTGTTCATGACCGGAAGAAGGTAGCTCGTCTGATTCAGGAACAAGTGCAATGCCTTGGTTAGCAATTCCTTTGAGTTCAATGGTCTGGGTATGAAAGCCGTCAAAACTTGCGATAAGAGAACCGTATGACGGTGCTTCAATTTCAAAATGGCCGTCTGCATCGGTAGTAGTACCACGCTGTAACCCTTCAACCAAAATGTTAGCTCCGGGAATGGCTAATTGATCTTTCTGATTTACCACCCAGCCTTCCACTTTAATTGTTTTGGTAGAGTCTATTTCCTGTCCGGGATAGCCGGAGCTAGTTTCAGAAAAATTCTTTTTGATGCGTTCACAACCTGCAATCAACAGCGCTACCGCACCCATAAATGTAAATGCAATCAGGTAGGAGGAACGCAACCATTGTGCTGATCTGTTTTTATAAATCATTTGGATACGTCCTTTGAGTTGTGAAGGCTTAAAGAAATGATTGGTCAGTGCTGCAATAGGGGCATTCAGGGAATAGGCAAGCAGAAATCTGGCATAGTGTTCACGGTTTGGTGCAGCTTCGTCGGCCAGGTACTCGTGCACTTCCTGTAAAGAATGCTTGTAACCTTTCAGAATTGGATTGAACCAAAAAACCATGCTTAGGATCTCAACAAACAGTATATCGTAGCTATGTCCCTGTGCGGTATGCACCATTTCATGCCTCAGAATGGCATCAAAATGAAACTCGTAATCGTTTCGGTTTACAACAATCCATTTTAAAAATGAAAAGGATCCTACATCGTTTGAGTCGATCAGAACAACTTTACAGTCTTCTAATTCAATAATTTCTCCAGCTTTGATGTAGTTTGAAAGCTGCCGTAAATTCCTGAAGAAATCAAATGCTCTTCTGGCAACTGCAAACAGGTAAATAAGTATGGCTGCATTAAGCCATGTAAAGTATGAAACCTCTTTTTCCTGATGATAGGAGATGGAATAGGCGGCAGCACTTACCTCATACATCACAGGCATTTCGGGAGCTGATTCCGGATATACAACCAGCGGAAGGAGGAAAGATGCAAACAGGGAGCCCAACAAATATGCCCGGTTCCAAACAAAGAAGGTTTGCTTGCGCAGAAATAGCTGATAACAAGCATAAAACAGAATCCAGAATAAACTAACTTTTCCGATATACAACAGCATTTCCATGGCTAATAGCTTTTATTGTTCGTCTTTATGATCGTTAATCAACTTCATAATTTCATCCAGATCTCTGGATTTCAGATCGTTTTCCTTCACGAAAAAGGATACCAGGTTCGGTAGTGAATTGCCGAAGTAGTTGCTCATCAGATTTTGTACTTCAAAGCGCTTGTACTCTTCTTCGGTAATCAGCGGATAATATTCGTGCGTTTTACCATAGGCTGTGTAACCTACCACTTCCTTTTTTTCGAGAATACGAATAATGGTGGATACGGTATTATAGGCAGGTTTAGGCTCAGGCATTTCAGCAAGAATATCCTTGACGAATGCCTTTTTCAGTTGCCAGAGAATTCTCATGATCTCTTCTTCTGCTCTGGTGAGCGTACGTATTTCCATGATATTGATATGGTATTAAATAAAGACTTGTTTGGATAAGTAAATGTAAGACTATTTTTTTAGTTTCAAAACTATTTTGTTAGTTATTCTATGAAAGGGGTAAAGGGTTATGGGCAAAGGGTATTTAGGCCTAGAACAAAGGGGACATAGAGCTTAGGGAAAGGGGCAAAGAGGACGTCTACTCAATCCCTCTGCCCTGTGCGCAAAAAAAGGCATAGAGCCAAGAGCCATGCCCTTATCTCTATGCCTTATGCTCAAAGCCCTTTGCCCCAGGCGCTTCGCTCTTATTCTACAATACTCAGCTTAACTGTATTTGTTTTGCGGTGTTTAGAAACCGGCATGCTCAATGTATTGATAAATACATCGCCTTTTTGCAATTCGCCTTTTTCAAGAAGGAAAGCTTTGATGTCTTCGATCAAATCATCTGTTGTAACATCCTGATCACGATCATAGAAGAATACTTTTGTTCCCCAATAAAGCGCCAATTGGTTCATCAATACCTTGTTTGAAGTAAAGATCAGCAAACCAGCTTTTGGACGGTGATGAGAAAGACGGAAGGAAGTATATCCTGACCGTGTAATCCCAATAATAGCCGCAGCATGGGTATCTCGAGCCAGACGGCAGGCGCTCATTACTACGTTATCGTTCAGCTTATCTGCACCCGGACTTTCGTTTACAAACGCATGGTATTTGAAATAAACGCTGTCTGTCGTTGTTTCAATTTTTTCAATAGTGCGACTCATGCTTTCTACTGCTAATACAGGATACTTTCCTGATGCAGTTTCAGCACTTAGCATTACTGCATCTGCCCCATCCAATACTGAGTTCGCAACGTCGCTAAGCTCGGCACGTGTAGCACGCGGGCTTTCGATCATGCTTTCAAGCATTTGCGTAGCCACAATGACAGGTTTGCCTGCTTTGTTACATTTTTCAACGATCATTTTCTGGATCATTGGTACTTCTTCCGCCGGAAGTTCAACACCGAGGTCACCCCGAGCTACCATAATTGCATCCGATGCTTCGATGATTTCATCGATGTTGGCGATTGCTTCAGGTTTTTCGATTTTAGCGATAAGGCGGGCAGATTTACCTTTGTTCTGGATATATTCCTTCACTTTAAGTACTTCTGATGCTGTTCTTACGAAAGAAAGAGCTACCCATTCCACATCATGTTCAAGACCAAAATCAAGATCCTCGTAATCTTTAGCTGTTACAGATGGCATTGAAACCCTCGTGTTTGGCAAGTTTACGCCCTTTTTAGATTTAAGGTATCCACCGTAAATTACTTCTGTAACTACGTCGGTACCATCCATGCCAGTTACCAGTACTTCCAGTTTTCCATCGTCCATCAGAACGCGGTCACCTATTTTTACATCATTGTACATCCCGTCGTAAGGAGTGCTCACTTTTTCAGCAGTTCCTAAAACTTCGGTATTAGACAGAATCAGTTTATTACCCGCTTCGATCAGTACGCCGTCTTTTTCAGCAACTAAACCGATACGGATTTTTGGTCCCTGTAAATCCTGCAGAATAGCAAGGTTGTACCCGAACTCTTCATTTATTTCACGAATTGTAGTAAGTCTGGCCAAATGATCGGCATGTGTGCCATGAGAAAAATTGAGGCGAAATACATTTACTCCGGCTTTGGCCAATGCGAGAAGCATTTCTTTGCTTTCTGACGTAGGACCGACGGTAGCAACGATTTTGGTTTTCTTGGAAGACATAGATTAATTAGCAGTATGGAATAAATTTACTTTATATACAATCCACGTCGATGACGATATGGATACTTTTTAATGTTTTATCGGAGAGCACGTCAATCACCTTTTCCTGGACGAATGACTTTGCCGCCCTAAAATTAATCTTTTCTCGCTCAATTTTAATGAGAATGTCGAACAAAAACTGATTTCTCACCCTTTCGACAAGAGGAGGCTGTGGTCCGAGGACCCTGCCGGTTCCTAAATTTTCGACCAGCTTACCCGCCAGTATATCCGCTGCCCTTCGTGCTGTAGTGGCATCCACATGCTTTATGGTGATTTTAATCAGTCGTGTATAGGGCGGATAATGAAATTTTTCACGCTCGGGCAATTCAGCATTATACATACCGATATAATCACCATTTACCACAAAATCGAGTAATTTCTGACCTGGATTAGCAGTTTGAATCAGCACTTTACCGGGCTTGTTAGCCCTTCTCCCGGCTCTTCCGCTTACCTGAGTGAGCATCTGAAAAGCACGTTCTGACGCGCGGAACTCAGGGAAATGAATCATGCGGTCAGCATCAAAAATCCCTACAATACTTACATTGTCAAAGTCGAGGCCTTTGCTTACCATCTGTGTACCAACCAATATATCAATCCCGCCATCTTCAAATTCCTGTATGATCTGCTGATACGCATTTTTAGCTCGTGTGGTATCGAGGTCCATCCGTTGTACACGCGCGGCAGGAAGCAAGAGATTGAGCTCTTCTTCAATTTTTTCGGTTCCGAAGCCCATTGTTTTCACTTTTGGCGATCCGCAGCTGGGGCAAATACGTGGAACCTCTTCTTTATGGCCGCAATAATGGCAACGCAGTTCGCCCACTTTCATATGGTAGGTCAGGCTCACATCACAATTGGAACATTCAGAAATCCAGTTACATTCTTCACATTGCAAATAAGGAGAATATCCCCGCCTGTTCTGAAAAAGAATTGTTTGCTCTTTATTCCGAATATTGTTTTCAAGGTTTTCAATCAAAACAGAAGAAAATTCATTCTTCATTTTTTTTGATTTTTTCTCCTTTTTAATGTCGATCAGCTCAAAGGTGGGTAGGGCTGCATTTCCAAATCTTTCTTTCATTTCAACCAGTCCGTATCGGCCCTGCTGTGCATGAAAATAACTTTCCATGGAAGGTGTTGCAGAGCCAAGCAGCACCTTTCCCTTATGCATATAGGCCATGACGATGGCTACATCACGCGCGTTATAACGAGGTGCGGGATCGTGTTGTTTGTAGGAAGTTTCATGTTCTTCATCTACAATGATCAGCCCCAGATTATCGAAGGGAAGAAATATGGCTGAACGTACACCCACTACAAATTGGAATTTGCCATCCAGAATTCCTTTCCAAACTTCCACACGTTCATTATCTGAAAATTTGGAATGGTATATACCCATCACGTCTCCAAATACTTTCCGTAAACGAACCACGATTTGGGTGGTTAGCGCAATCTCAGGCAGAAGGAACAGAACCTGAGAACCACTTTCAATTGCCTGTTTGATCAGCTCGATGTAAACTTCTGTCTTCCCGCTTCCGGTAATTCCATGAAGCAATACCACTTCCTTATCCGCAAAATGATCATAAATTTTTGTAGATGCTTTTTGCTGAGATTCAGTCAGCTTTATTTCCACTGCTGTCCCAACGGGAATATCATCGAATCTGGATACAAATATTTCAAATTGTTCGAAAATACCTTTTTTAATCAGTGTTTGAAGTGCTGAGTCTGATAAGCCATCGTTTTGTGAGAAAATGGACTTGTCCAAGCCTTTCAGATTGAGGTCAGGATGGTTAAATACCGGCACATGAGAAAGATAGCGAAGTAAAATCTCTTGTTGCTTTGGAACTTTGTCAAGTGAGGAGGTTAACTGCACCAATGCGTCATTGTCCAGAAAGCCTGGCGTAAGACGTACCTTTTTTGCTACTTTGGGCTTGTATTTTTCTTTAACTTCTTCAAAAAGGATAACGGCCCTTTTCCCAACCAGCGACTTGATCAGGGAGGTGATATTGTTTTTCTGTACAAGTCTTTCAATTTCCTCATACGAAAGTGTCTGGTGTTTTTTTATTTCATCCACCACCACATGTTCCAAGTCTGTAAGCAGATCGTAATACTCGAATTCTGGATTAAACTGAATCCGGGATTGACTTGTAATTTTAAGTCCGGCTGGTAGTGCTACATTCAGCACCTCGCCGATGTTACACAGATAATAATCAGCAACCCAATTAAAGAGTTCAAGTTGTCTGTTGGTGAGAATAGGCTGTTCATCTAGTAATTCCAGGATGTATTTAGCCTGATATTTCACAGGTGGTGTTGTATGCAAATGTGCCACAGCAGCTGTGAGTACTCGTTTTTGACCAAACTGAACAATCACACGTGCGCCTATCTTGATCATTTCACTCATTTCCCTCGGTACTCTGTAGGTAAACAAAGACGGAATAGGAACCGGCAGGATCAGGTCGGCGAATAAGGTATTTTCTTCCTCAAAAAGGGAGGTCATTGGATTTGGGGGCAAAACTGTCGGTACTTGGAATGCGGCTTAAAGTTAATTATTCTGCAATCCCTCATGTATCAGTCAGGTTGAATAACTATGAATATTTCTTCTTTCTCGGATGCTGACGGGTATCGAAAACAGCAAGTATTAAAATTCGATTTTGTGTAATTCGGTAGAGAAGCAAGTTATGTTTGGTAATAACAGCTTCTCTGACACTATTATTGATGGATACTTGTCTGAATATTTGGCGGATGCTCTGAAATCAGTTGAACAACGCTATCCATTCTTATTATGAAATCTTTAACAACCTGGTGGCTCCAGTTTTTCCAGAGATACTGTATTACTTCTCCAAGATTGCTCAGTGAACTGGGAGACCAGATTACCTCTAAAGCCATTTCTTATAAATATCTCTGACCTGCTCATGTGGAACACCCATTCCGGCTTCTATCTGATCCATAGATGTTTTCGCGTCAGCTATCACCTTATCGGATAAGTCTCCCCAATCTTCTTTCGAATCAAAATCCTTAAATACTGACTTTATTGCATCAATAATATTTTGATCCTCAGTATCCAAAACTCTTTTAGCCAATTCTATTTTTTCTATTTGCAGATCCATGGTCTCACATTTAAATTACGAACTTGATTCAGAAGCTAAACTAAGTCGAGAGGTCAAACGAAAGCGATTTTGTTATTTTATTCCCGAGATCAACATTCATCATGTAAAGTTACAGCATACTGCTGACTTCTAAAACAGGTGCCTCTTCCCAGCCCACCATTGAATTGAAAAGTCTGATATGACTATATTTCTGTATATCCTTTTCAGATATGCTGCAGGTTTCAATTATTCCGTTATCCAGCAGACTTGCTCTCTGTGTACCCTTCAGTAAGCAGGTATCCGGCGTAAACCATTTGCTTCCGTCGAACAGAGCGACATTGTGTACATAGGTGTCAGTGACCATTCCATTTTTGATGATCAGGATTTCGTGAGCATCACCACGTTGTTCAAAAAGGACATTCAGCTCAGGTCTCTTGTCATATTTATAAGTATAGTCAATTTCATTATCATACACCAATTTGATAGTTCTGATTGTTCTGGGTACATATAGTTCCCATTGTACATGGTCGATTTCTGAACCGTATGCGATACGGCACTTGTACAGTGCATCTGAAACTGAATCCGGAATCCGGATCATTTGTGCAAGATCCCAGGCATCGGTGAATTCCCAAAGTTCATTCCTGGTTTTGTTTAAACGCGCCTCATGGTAGCTCAGATTTTTAAACTGCCGGTTTTCTACGGCAATGGTTTCAATGCATAATCTCTGAAGCATGGCGGATCGGTAGATAAATTTTGTCTATGATTTCCTGGTATTCTTGTATCGCCTGACTACTGGCCGTTATCCCGCCACCACTTTTAAAAACCAGGTTGCCATTCTGATTTTCGATGTAGCGGATCATAACCGCACTTTCAAAATTCTCACCGTCAAAATAGCCCATTACACCTGTGTAGTAGCCCCGCTCATATCCTTCTGCTTCTTCAATAATACATTGCGTACTAGGTTTAGGAGCACCTGTAATAGATCCTGCCGGAAGTAATTTCATGATCAGATCTCCGTATTCTCCGTTGAAATTCTCCGGTAAAATACCTGCGACTTCGGAGCTTACCTGTAACAGAACTTTATCGTTCGTAACGATCCGGTCAATATACCTGTATCGCTCCACCCATACTTTTTCGGCGACCATACTCAAGTCATTCCGGATTAAGTCAACAATGGTTGCATGCTCCGCTGATTCCTTTGGATCCGACAAAATCAGCTTCTGAGCGTCAGGAAAGGCGGCATCGATAGTCCCTTTCATCGGGAAGGACGATATGAATTTTCCTTCTTTTATTTTGATAAATATTTCAGGCGAAAAACATACGAAATGATCCCTTTTCCAAAACCGATACGGAGCATCGCTGTGTTCAAAAATGTCGGCTAAAGAAAGATTAGTTTGTATGGGTGTAGGTGCCGACAGATTAACAAGAAAAGAATTTCCTGCGCGGAGGTTGCTGATAACGTGGTCAAATTTCTTCTGATATTCTGTAAACGCGACCGGCGACTTTTGGAACAGAATATTTTCTGGTAAGTCACTTTTTGATCCGATAGCATTAGTAAATCCATTCAGGTTGTATCTGATAGCTGTGGAGTCAATCTGGTCAACACGCCATGCAAGTGGTTTTTCTGCCAGATAGTCAATAAGAAAGACAAAAGGAATCTTTTGAAGTCCCCACGTATTTAGTTGTTCTGTAAATGGCCTTAATGGATCAGTCAATGAGTTTATTTGTAATATTCTTCGAAAGAACTAAAACAGAGGTGCAATTTACAAAGTTCAGAAACCAAATGATGAAAAGAGAAGTTAGAGAATTAAGTAGTTAGAGGGATTTAAAGAAGTGAGGACTCTGGCATCGGGCAAAATTATTATCCTGAGCTCACGGTTTGCAGGAATATAGAAGGGATCTTACAATGCTTTGACAGGTTGAGTAAGAGCAGATGCAGATTACAACAATATATTGGTGAATAAACTGGTGACGATTCTGGTTTAAACCGTGGAGGTTTCATGCAAAAGCTATTGAACTAAAATTTTAAACAGACGATTTCACGACAGCCGACAGCCGACAGCCGACAGCCGACAGCCAAATACATATGCATATACACGACGTAATTATTATCGGAGGTGGCCCGTGCGGGCTGGCGATGGGAATTGAGCTAGCAAAAAGTGGGCTGGATTATCTGATTCTGGAGAAAGGAAATTTGACGGAGTCGATAAGACGCTATCCAAGAAGAATGAAATTCTTCTCAACAGCTGAAAATATTGAGATTGGAGGAATTCCCTTTGCCATTTCCGAAGTAAAAGCGAACAGAAATGAAGCTTTGCAATACTACCGGAAGGTTGCGGGGTACTATCATCTTAACTTTAAATTATTTGTAGATGTAGAAAAAGCGGAAAAGCAGTCGGATGGGACATTTTTAGTTTATGGCAAAGATGGGAATGTTTTTCAGTCCAGAAAGGTGGTACTCGCTACAGGCTATTTTGACGTTCCCCGTATGCTGAATGTTCCGGGAGAAGATCTTCCGCATGTATCCCATTACTACGATGAACCGTTCAAATATTCATATACCAACGTCGTGTTGGTGGGAGGTTCCAACTCATCAGTAGAGGCTGCTTTAGAGCTATACAGGCATGATGCGCATGTTACGATCGTGCATAAGGAAGCCGATTTTCGTACCAAGGTGAAGTATTGGCTTGTACCTGATGTTAAAAATCGGGTGAAGGAAGGTAAGATTCATACACGTTTTAATAGCATTACCAAAGCGATTGAACCAGGCCGCATGCAGATCGAAAACGTGGAAACTGGCGAAACAGAGTGGATCAATGCTGATTTTGTGTTCTTATTGGTGGGTTATCTACCCGATGAGCATTTGTTGTTCAGATGTGGCATTACGCTGGATCCACTTACGAAAGTACCATCTTATAATCCCGATACATTTGAGACGAATGTTGAAGGCCTCTATTTGTGCGGGACTGTGATGGCTGGTGTATTTACAGAGAAAGTATTTATAGAAAATGGACGCGATCATGCTGCAGCCATTGCTGATCATATTTCCGGAAGAGAAATTCGCAAAGTGAAAGATTTGATTGATAGGATTTGATGTATAACAGATTTGGTAATATGATTTGCGGGGAAACTGATTGATATAATAGTATATCGCTTAAAGTACCTTAAAATCAATATCTTAAAAGATGTTAACCTGAATGGATGTATAGAATATTAACATTAGAATTGCGAATAGTTTTTTCGCTGCTTATCTAAAAAATAATATTCTTAACATGAAAAGATGTTTGTCGTTCGTCAGATTTTTTGCCTGCTTGAGTATAGTTTACGGAGTGAGTGGGTGTGCTAAACAAAGTAAGGACCGTGACATTAGCGGAACATTGCGTGGATTGCCAGACGGTATCATGTATCTTAGAGATATGGATTTTAACAAAATTGACTCATGTTCCACCATTGGTGGAAGGTTCCAGTTTCACATAACTTCCCAAAAATTTCCCGAACCTGCTTATGCCACAATGTTTCATTGTGCAACGAAGGATAGTACTTTGCGTTTTTTTCAATTTCCTACAAAACGAAAGATAAAAGGTTATCCAGTAACTAGGGATCGGTTTATGTTGGATCAGGAAGGTATATGGATCAACGGGACAATTACGGAATCTTTCTTTGCTACTAAAAGAGTTTCTTGTAAGATTGATGGTGTCGTTAAATTTGGTAAGCAGACCAATGCCTTATTAGCAGACACGCTTAATTTAAACGGAAAGGTCAAACTAGATGACATGAAAAGAGTGATTGTTGCAAATCCTTTTTCATATCACCAGCTATATAACGTGAAAAGTATTTTACATTCTCTGTCAGAAAAACAAATACTTTCTCTTTTGAATTGTTTTGATAAGGATGTGCTTGCCAGTAAGACAGCCTTGGATATGAAAAATTATGTGGCGTCGAGAGGTCAAAAGAGGCTGTACCATACAAGTTTGATTGATTCAGCCGGAAAACAGCATTCTGTTCTTAACGCAAATGCGAAATTGAATATGGTTATTCTGTGGGCTTCCTGGTGTGGTCCATGCATTAAAGAAATACCGCAGTTGAAAGATGTATATCAAAAGTTTGGAGCGAACCAGAATTTCAACATGGTGTCTGTATCTGTTGACCGGGATAAATTGCAATGGGAAAATAGATTGAGAATAGAAAACATGCCCTGGAACCAGCTTTTGCTTGAAGGAACCAATGCTGATTACTACAAAGAAATATTTGATGTGAACAGCTCGATTCCAACTATACTTTTTTACGGCCAAAATGGTAAGCTATTAAAGCGGTATATAGGATATGACGCCAAAAATAAAGATGAAATATTCAATTTAGTAGCTTCAAACATTGATAAATAAGACAAATGCCGGTTTGGGCCGGCATTTTCTACTAATCCACAAACTTTATTCTTCTTCGTTTATTCTTCGAGGAGATATTGTCAATCTTTCCAATCAGCCCCTTTCCGCCAACCGCATAGCCGACATTTCCTGAAAAGCTGACAGAGTGAAATGGCTCAGTTCCAAGTACACTCCATGATTTTCCTTTATCAACCGAGTAACTGCTACCAGATGGTCCTGTTGCAACCAGTGTATAGTTATCAGCTCTGACCTGCGTGTCTCCATTCCAGACTGCATTCGCTTTGTGATAGATGGCAACACATTCTTTAAGTCCGGTTGGCTTTGTCATGCTTTCCAATTTCCAGGTAGCACCACCATCTAAAGTTGTAAGTACGTTAGTTGTCGAATCGGTTGTTCGTTTATAATCTCCGCCTACTGCAATTCCGTGAGTGGGAGATAGAAATCGTAACGCAAATATACCGCTGGTAGGCCCGGCAGGCATTGGTGTTTCGGAAACTTTCCATGTTTTTCCATAATCCCCAGACCGAAATACTCTTGCTTTTGTACCTCCACCCGAGCCTATAAATACATGTCCTTTTCCATGTGTCAGGATGCTGGTGCCGCTTGCAGCAAAACATGCTTCTCCGGGAATCACGTCAGGCCGGTTTACAGCAGGTAGTTCCGTCCACGATTTTCCTCCATCTTCTGTAGTAAGTAAAAACAATTTTCCATCTATGGGATCACCCAAACAAATACCTCTGTTTTTATCCCAAAAGTCGATTCCATCCAGAAAAGCCCCATTTTGTGTAGTTTGATACACAAGACTCCAGGTGGTACCACCATCTTCGGTGCGGTATATCTTTGCCTTACCTTTTTCACCTTCTCCTGAACTCATTGCAATAGCTGTTTCCCGATCAAAAGCATGTATATCTCGAAAATCAAGCGAATCTGCTTCGGGGATTTTCACGGTTGTCCACGACTTACCAGCGTCAAGCGTTTTATATACATTACCCCCTGTTCCGGCGATCCAGCACACATTTGAGGTTACCGCATGCACAGCTCTCATATGTGCTTTGGATTTGATGTCAAGCACTTTCCATTGTCCGTATGCACTGGGATAAATAAAAGCCAAAACGATTAATAATGCCGGAAGAATCTTGCGAAACAAGTTAGAAAACATGGCTTTGGGTTGATATGGCACAGTATTTTGATTAGTTTAGGGATAATTTAATTTATCATCACACAAAATAAGACAATTCATATGAACAAGAATCAAAAATTTCTGATAGGATCGGTAGGTGCATTGTTGACTGGTATCGCCATCGGACTTTTGGTAGCTCCAAAAAGCGGAAAAGAATCACGCAAACTGATCAAAAATAGAGCGAATGATCTGGGTGACAGCGCGAAAGGTCAGTATGACAAAAGCTTTGAAGAATTAGCGATTCTTGCAGAAAAGCTTAAAGACGGCTTTTTGAAAAATGTAAGTACAGCTAAAGAAAAAGCAGGTACAGTTGCAGAAAACGTAAATGATAAAGTTCGCGGAGTTGTGAACAATAACGCTTAATACCACAGCGTATAGATCTAAGAGGTTGGTCATCTGAAAAGATGCCAACCTCTTTTTGCTATGGTATCTTCATGAAAATTTCACTGATGGCATCATTAATATTATCTGCGATATCCCGGTTTTTTTCTGGTAATACGCCTTTTGCACCTCCTTTCCATACCAGTTTATCATTACTCGCGTCAACCAATTCTATAAGGATTGTACCCTCCTTATACTTTCCAACGGGAACTTCTTCACTTTTCCAGGAGTAGCGACGCTGTCCCATGTATCTTGGATAGCCATCCGTCAGAAAGTTAGTTTCTCTGGTCTGCACTTGTTCTTTTACCAATAAAGCCAGATTTATTTTCAAGGCAGGTTCCTGCGCCTCGTTTAATCCCTTTTTTGCCATGTTGGCTGCTACTGCTGCTTTCGTTACAGTAATGTTTTTCTCAAATATTGGTGAACTGGCATTACCTTGTGTGTCAATATCGTAAAATCCAAAAGTAGGGTAGTCGGCAAGACGAAATCCTTTCTCCTGATCCGGTTTTAATAACCGGTAGGATGTTTTACAGTTGGTTAATATCAGAGCTAATGGAAGTAAGAGCAGAAATAATCCTGAAGTCTTCATGTGCGAAATTTTTAAATACAGATATAACTATTTTCGTTCAAGCGCCGTGAACTTCATAAAAAGCTTTGCCAGTGGTGAGGGCTGACCCTGGCGATATACAAAGGAAAACATGCGCTGAATATCAAGCCCTTCTACATCTACAATAGCGAGCCGGTCATCTAGCAATTCCTGCTTAATACTATAAATGGAAAGAAAGGCATAGGCTTCTGAAAATACAAGGTAATTTTTAATGCTTTCAGTACTACCAAGCTGCATATGCACATTTAGCTGATTATAGGTTAACCCGAAGGAAGATAGATGGTTATCGATGATTTCAGCAGTACCTGAGCCACTTTCCCTCACGAGCAAAGGAAGGCCGGAGAGTTCCGTTGCTGAAATCAATCTTTTCTTACTACTGTTTTTTGTGCCAGTTACAAGTACGATCTCATCCTGCAAAAAAGTAGTGTACTTCAGATCGGTATGACGTACAGGACCTTCCACCAGACCAAGATCTATTTTTTTACGCAACAAAAGCTGTTCAATGTCAAGCGAGTTGGCGTTCGTGAGTTCAATACGAATTTCAGGAAATCTGCTATGAAAATAAGCCAGGTATTGAGGAATAACGTATTGAGCAATGGTTGTACTTGCTCCAATTTGCAGAACGCCTTCTGTTCTGTTCTGCAACAGATTGATGTCAAACTCCAGCTTTTGGTATTGTTCAAAGATCAGGTGTGCATGCTGAAGGAGTACCTCTCCTGCCCGGGTCAGTTTGATCTGCTTCCGGCTTCTGTCGAATAAGGTGATAGCATAGTATTGTTCCAGTTCCTTAATGTGTTTCGTTACAGCCGGCTGACTGATGTGCAGCTGTTCTGAGGCACGGTTAAAATTAAGTGTCTGTGCAACCGTATAAAACACCCGTAAACGAAAATCAGCCATAAGGTCGAAAGTGTGTTAAAGCATCATTAAATCAAGCATTAACCTACTACATTTCCCAGTTCCTTTGCAGCAGCCATACTTATTCCTTTGTAAAACAGATATTCTTTCATAACAGCAATCTCCTCTTCAACCGATTTAGCCTGAATCTGTTGTTGCTGACAGACCTTCATTTTTTCTTCCACAAATGCTTTTTTAAGTCTCAAAATATTGATGAAAGCAGTTTTATCCAAAACATCTGTTTCGAAGGGAACATAGATCTCAAATTTTTCAGACCATAATTCGCTTAACTCATATTTAGGGGTAAGCCAGTCAATCGTCATATTTCGTATTTCAGACTCATGATGATTCAGGAAGTATTCTGTAGACAATATGGAATTACGCCCAAGATGTTCTCTGAACAACGTCAACAAATGACTAAATACAGTATCCTTAAAATTTATCCCCTCAATTTCTCCTAAAACGTATTGGGAAACTGTTGTACCAGGTTCAAGCTCCCTGGTTCCGTATAGGACAAGCAATTTGATAAATGCCTGCTCCTGATAATAAAGTCTGGAATGTTGAACCAGTGCTTCCTGTTCTTCTACCGGAGTCCCGAAAAAATCAGCAGGTGGGCCTTCGAACGCGATTGGTTCAAATGGGTTAGGCTCTGGAGCTGAAAGTTGTATGTCCACCGGGGACGAAGGTACAAAACCAGGTTGACGGTTAGTTCTTTCCTGTGGCTTTTGAGATTGCTGTTTACGAAGAAGCTTATTTCCCTCAGTAATCAACATCTGTTCATCCACTTTCAGCATATCAGCCGTCCTATGGAAGAAAACCTGCCGTTTTATAGCATCAGGTATCTTAATAATACTATTTACTACCTCGCCGATAACTGCTGCAAGCCGGAATGGATCGTTGCCTGCGTCCTGCAGTAATGTTTCTGTTTTGAATGTAATAAAGTCTTTCGATGCTTTTTTTAGATACTCCTTGAAAGCTTCCGCACCTACTTTCCGTACATAGCTGTCGGGATCATCACCATCAGGAAAAAGCAGAATACTCACATTTAAACCTTCTTCCAGTACAAGGTCCAGCCCTCGAAGTGCAGCTTTGATACCGGCCACGTCACCATCATAAAGAATGGTTACGTTTGGTGTAAAGCGACCTATGAGTTTTATCTGCTCAGTGGTAAGTGATGTTCCTGAAGATGCTACCACATTTTCAATACCTGCCTGTTGAAGTGAAATAACATCTGTATATCCCTCCACCAGATAACAATGATCTTGTTGCCTGATCGCATTTTTTGCCTGATATATCCCATACAATACATCACTTTTATGGTATACCTCAGTTTCCGGAGAATTGAGATATTTAGGCTGGTTTTTGTCTGTTTTTAATATCCTGGCACCAAAGGCGATGACCTTACCGGCAACATTATGTATCGGAAAAATGACTCTACCGCGAAAACGATCATATCCACTTGTATTACTGCCTTCTTTATGTATCAGCAACCCGGCTTTTTCCAAAACCTCGGCAGAATAACCCTTCTCTAAAGCTTCCTTCGAAAAAGAATCCCATTTATCCAGACTATAGCCCAGCTCAAATTTCTTAAGTATATTATTACTGAATCCCCGTTCACGGAAGTAGCTCAGACCAATCGCCTGGCCTTCTTCATTTTCATGCAGATGTTGTTGGTAGAAATTTTTGGCATAATTAAGAACTATATAGAGGCTTTCCCGTGCATTCTGCCTGACGGCTTCTTCATTGGTTACTTCTTCTTCTGCAACCTCTATACCATATTTATCAGCAAGGTACCGCAGGGCTTCACCATAGCCAATACCATCAACATCCATGACGAATTTGATGGCATCACCGGCGGCCCCACATCCAAAGCACTTGTATATCTGCCTTACAGGGTTTACATTGAAAGATGGTGTTTTCTCATTGTGGAATGGACAGCATGCAGAGTAATTAGCTCCCTTCTTTTTTAATGACACGAAATCTCCTACAACCTCCACTATATCAGCGGCTTGCTTGATTCTGTCTACGGTTTCAGGATTAATACGCATATTAAAATTATTAGCGGGGTAGTGTTTTGAATACTTTGGAGCGACTACCGGTAGTTAACAGGTTTTCCAGTTTTTTTGTCCATTTTTCATCCAGAAATTGAACGAAGAGAAATTATTTAACAAAATAAGTACATCCCGATGGTATTTCATAGTAGAATGACCGTACAATAGGGAGCTATAACTTGAACGGGAATTTGAATAGGTCTATCAGGGCTTTATTTTCTGCGGTGATAATGCGTGTCGATACAACAATTGTTGTAAATATTACGTTTATATGAACAAAGACCGATGGTAGAAGTGGCCAGAGCTGCTTAAAAGCGCTGCATGCAAAACATAGTTTAGTCTTAAAATAAACTGTCCATTGGAAAGATTACAGAAGGGAACTAGTAATAATTTTGTAAACTTATACGCTGATAGTAAGAGGTAGACTGCTCAGGAATCGTTTTTGGACTATAAACCGTCAACTTTTTATTACAAATTGCTTAGAATGCAGAAAATCATTACTTAAAGTTTTTTTGTGATAACTTTAATTTGTTATTTTGCGGTATCAATTCAAAATGAAGATTTCTTAATAACAGATATATAGAAATTAAAAATATAGTGTGTGTATAGTGTGAAACAGGGCATGGAAGTTTTTCTATGCCTTTGTTTTTTTATAGTATTTCTACAGTTACATATTTTCCTAGTTACGACCTTCCCAGGTAAGTACGATATAAATGAAGTAATGTTTCCATAATATTGACTTGGCTGCATTGAGCTGGTTTGTACGCAAGCTTGTCTTCCAGATATTTTACCAAATCCAGATTTTCAATATCCTGATATACTGTGCAACCATGAGGGCGCGGGACACAATCAGTGGCGAAGACTACCAGACCTTTGTGCAGAGCCTCATGTACAGATATCGAATCTCCGTCTGTGATAGTGTTTCTTATCATCGCATCTGCATAATCCAGAATGTTTAGAAAGTCGTGCTGGATTGAAATGAAGCGAATATTAGGAGATATGATTTTTCTTAATGTGATGTAGGAGAGGTATTGCCCGGAAGAATCTGAAATGATCAGTCCTGCTCTTGGTGTAGATGCAAATACATCTATCAAATCTGAAATGCCATAAATTTCCCTTCCGGATCTATCAAATGACAGCGTACTTGCATTGGTACAGAATAGATAGTCATGATCTGCGGCAAAGGTCTGAATCAACAATGAAATGCCTGGTGCAAGGGGATTCTGAAATGTGGCAGGAATATATGCACCAATACAGATCGTATTGGAGTTCAGTTTTAAAGCTTTTAGTTCGCTGTATTCATTCTGAACAATTGGTACAGTACAGTATTTGCAGGCAAGTAACGTCAATAGGTTGCGAAACCTTCCATACCTGCCGATATTCCCGTGGAAGGTAATAAAGAGTATTTTTCCGGTAAGTTTTGAAAAAATAGCTGTTAAGAACTGGAAGTAGGGATTAGAAGTGTGCAGGTGAATAATATGGTGATGAAGGATTTGGGTTATAATGGTTCTTAATGATGTGCAGCTTATATCAAGAAAGTTAAAATGCGTAAATCCTACAATGTGTAACTGTTCTAAAAGTCTGGACACGTGGATGGTCACACCTCCGATAGGGGGAGGAATTTTACCAATAATAAGAATTTTATCCTTCATGAATTTCCGAAACTAAAATCTGTGATATTTCCGAAATAATCTGCTTTTCAAAGTGTTCCAGTCACCTTTTTTCGGTAGCAATAATGAGATGAGTTTGTTGTCGGAATCTCTCAGGATCAGGGATATACAAATAAGTGCAGTTGCCAGTGAGGATAATACGGAAGATAAACATAAGCCCGTAACACCATACACAGGGCATAATAAAATACAGGCGACAACAAATGTCAGGATGCCAGCCAGATATATGTAACTAACTATCACGGTTTTCCCGGTAGCAATAAGATGATTCACAGACAGTGTTGAAATGCCATGCGTGAGTATACCTGGGGATAAAAGTATTAAGAGCGTCCAACTTTTATGATATAGTTCTCCAAACAAGTAGATAAAAATGGACTCGCCTATTGCCACCATTAAAATGAGTGCGGGGATCATTACTATGTTAGCATAACGTATTGCCTTTATCAGTATAGATGAGCGAGACTCGGATTTCAGAGCTTGATTGAAAATAATAGGAGTTCCTGCGGTGTAGAGGATCAGAAGGGCTTCTGAAAGATTTGAAGCAAGTATAAAATGACCAAGGTCGCTCGCAGAAAGATAATGATTACCTGCCAAAACCGCTAACCGAGCCAAACCATATTGTAAGATGACGATAGGAAGCATCTTAAGGGCCATACTGATAAATTCAGTTGTTATTTTGAAATTAATTGCAAAATGAAAGCTGAAGAAGTTGGTTTGGAAGAAGCTAATACCTGCCATCAATGTCCAGTAAGCCATTTGTCCGGCTACTACCATCTTAATCGGAACTGCGACAATAAAAGCATATCCCATCAGGATGGTTTGTATTGCCAAAGGAATAATTTGTGACATTGTATATCCCTTGAAATGTCCCTGTCCTAATAGAAACATGGGCAATGTCATGGATAAAATAATTACAGGGAGAAAAAGGATCAGCTTTTCAAATATTGCTTTTGCGGAACTGTCATGAATAAGTTGTTCATTAAATATTTGTGTGTTAAAGAAATAGACGAGCGATAAGCCCAATATGCCCAGAGCGAGCGATGAAGCAAATGTAATCGTGAGTACTTCATTTCGGGCATTAGGGTACTTGGCAGCGATAAACTGAGTGGCGGGAACTGTGCCCAGGGTACTCCATCTTGCAAAAAGAATGGTAAGATTAAGTGCATTTCCAAATGATCCCAGAGCTGATGGTGTCAGTGTGCGGGTAAGTAATACTCTTGACAACAACAGAAAAGCCATTGCGAAAACCTTCGTGAAAAATGTATACGAAAACGATTGAAGAATGTTCATATCGTCACAGCTACTGAATTTTCAAGATCATTCCGACTGACAAAATAGAAATATATAACCATCAGCAGCATCGGAGCTATACAATTTATACTAATACTTTTCCCGGTCAGAATCACAAAGGTGCTGCCCACGCTATGGTTGAAGATCAGGAAGAAAATAATGGAAAGCAGAAAAATGGGGTTCTGTATGGAGTTCCTGTTTCTGATCAGGGTAAGTACTAATCCGGCAAACAGAGAATAAATAAGTGCAGCACCTGTTATTCCTTGCTCGGATAAAACGGTATACCATAATGAGTGGGCTTCTCTGTAGCCAGGTCCCAGCACCTCAAAACTCCCTGTTCCATTTCCGAAAAGTGGCCGGTCCCGAAAAAGTTGGTAGGCAATTTCATGAATTTCTGATCTGCCACTTAGCTTTTCCAGATTGTTAATTACAGCAGATAACGAATCTACATCTGCGAATCTTAAAGTCCAGAAGTACATCAGATCGAGTTGCCCGGCAATTTGTAAAATATCTGGTAGACAAAAATAGGTTGTTCCAGCTATCGCAATTACCCATCTGAAGTGAATGAAAGATGATTTAAAGAGACAGCTCAATACCATGAAAGGTAAGACAATCAACAGAGCTCCTCGGGAGAAGGAGAGAAGAACAACTGTCAGGAAAATCGCTGATAATCCCATTTTACTTAAAATGCCCAATCCATTTCTCACCGCATATTGCATACTAAATGGCCAGAGCAGTATGAAATAGGCCATGGTTGTATTCGTGTCAGCGATGTTTCGTGTGGCTAAAAGATTGTCGGTGCCTTTATAGCCGGCGCTGAGGTACACCAAAGCGATTGTACCCAAACAAAGCGTGATGAACAGGATGCTTATATATTTCTCAGTTTTTACACTGAAATCAGTAGCTTGAGCAGCAATACCCAGATAAACAAATAACAAGGGTATAGTAAAGACATACATGATAATTCCTCCTAATAATATCTGTGGTAAATTGGGAGAGATAGCCAGGAAAAAGCAGCTGGAAATAAGCCATGTCAAAATAATGGTAATGGGAGCCTTGTTGTATCTGGTAGGAATACTAGCCAGAAAGTGAAGCAAATAAAGATCCAGAATTATGAAGGGTGTAAGTCGCCAGAGGGAGTTGCCACCTGTAGTAAAGTGGTATCGTTGAAAAATGTGAAAGAACTGAGTGAAAACAGGAATGGAAAGTACAAAAAACAGTTTATGCCGGGAAAATGTAAATAGTGATACAGTAGTGTAAATGATAAAAAGGATCACTCCGAAACTTTGAAAAGCACTTTCTCCTACATGAAGCAGGTTTTGAACAAGCGCTGATAAAACCGTTGTCAAGGCCAGTGAAATAGTAAATTTCTTGATGATATCCCGAATTATCTCAGCCATTGATTAATATATTTCATGGTAGTTTGCATCGCAGGTAGTTTTGTTTGAGGGATAAAATCAAGCAGTTTCTCCCGGTTATCAATCTCTTTTTTTTCGATAATCAACTTATCCAGGTGCAGGAATAATTCTGCCTTGCTGTAAGCAAATTGATCAATACCAAGACTGTTTAATGCCAGCTGGTGAGAATAAGAGTAAAGTCGCTTCACAGATAGATGCTCTGGTAAATGCGCATCGCCATCATAGGCAATACTTATTATCGGTTTGTTACAAAGAGCTGCTTCAAGGCGAATGGTGGATGCAACTTGTACACAAACCGTACATTCCCTGAGTAAATAGGCGAGCCGCTGCAGATCGTTTAAATCCGGAACGGATGAATTTTCTGTTATGGGTTTAACAGTTTCTATTTCTAGAAGACGGTGATTCTTGTACTTCTGATATTTTGAAACATCATCGCCGGGATGACAGCGTAAAAGAATCAAGATGTTATTTCGCAGAACAGCATATTCCATCAAATGATCCAGAATATCAACCTGGTTTGGGAAGTGTTTTACTGCACTCGTAGCAAAAAGTATAGTCAGGCGGGAACCGGGGATATAGTCAAATAAATGATCGTCGGAGTGGAGTATTTCAGATCGCTTGTATATGTCGAATCTTGGAATTCCTGCAATCTCAACCCTGGCTTGGTGATGACTTAAAACAGAATAAAATCGGTGATATTCTTTCGCCATGATACTATTCCATACCAGCACACAGTCATGATCTGAATTAATTACTCCCTTGGATGTAAGATTATCCCAACTGATGACAATCGCTAAGGAGCGTACATTTCTCTTTTTGAGATCATTGACGATCATGTTTTCTCTCATATCGAGTGGAGAAGTCGAGATTACTCCGTCGAAGTGAAAAGGGTCTAAAAAGTTGATAGCAGGATACTGAATGATAAACGTTCTCAAAGACCGAAGCAAAAATGCAGACAGATAGCGGAATGAAGTAAAAGCATGTATTGTTGTAATTAAAAATCGATACAGCAATGGCAATTCACCGTTTTTAATCTGCTGTGTTTTTACCTGGAAATAACTCATAAACAGTAGTTTCTCAAGCCTTCTTGCGATTTTCAGTAAAACCGGCTCCTCGTAGATCCGGAGATTGCTGCGGTGGATATGAATATTGAAATTTCGGTTAATGATTGATTTTACTTCCTCGTCAATGATATCTGAAAGTACATAAACTTCATATTCTGTAGCCAGTTTCCTGATTAATCCGCTATGGATTATATTCGTCGCAGCATATCCGTTCGTGATAAGCAGAAGTAATCGTTTTTTGTTAGTAGCGTCCATTGTTAATCCAGATTTCGGCTTGTTGCCAGTCTTCGGTAGTATCAATGTTGATATCTGCTCCTGTTTGATTCAGTAAACCGGTTGGATATTCTCCTAATATTTTGCCATTTCGAATGAGCTCCGTACTGGTGATATATATTTGCCCATCCCTATAAAATGTGTCGGGCAGTTCCTGCCGGCGGGGAATGAGATTTTTTTCACCTGTAGAAATTGTCAGTTGTCCGTTGATATTTTCGTATACCCAATGCGGATTGTATTTATTGGGTACCTTTTTTATCGTTACCAAACTATCTGACTTGGTATTCAGAACGGTTGCTACAGCCAGATCAATGAGTCCGGTAGGCCTGAATGGGCTAGTTGGTTGTAATAAACAGACATAATCGAAACTGACATTTACTGCGTCATAGTACTCAACAGCATGTTGTAAAACTTTAATAGATGGGACTTCATCACCACTAAGTATATCCGGGCGGAAAAACGGTACATGTATGTTCGGGAATTTATTGGCGGAAGCTGCAATGTTGTGGCAGTCTGTTGATAGAATGACCCTACTTAGCGACTGCGCCTCATTGACTGACTCAAATGTGTATTGAATCAAAGGCTTTCCACCGAGCATTCGAAGATTTTTGCCCGGAATCCCTTTGGAGCCGCCTCGTGCAGGAATGACAGCGAGAATGTGAGGTTCGTTATACATCATGTTGTTCTATCCAGAAGAAGATCACTCAGAATGTTTGCTATATATTCGCCCGTATTTCCCTGTCCGTACAGGTGATTACTCGTGTATGGCTTATGCTCGATTTGCTTCTCAATGGCTTTCAGAATGTCATTGGCGTTATGATCAGTGTCAATGACATTCGCAGCGCGTTCCCGTCCTTTTTGCCTGTTTCCTATGTTAACGACCGGAACTCCCAATACCGCTGATTCCCGTATACCCACACTGGAGTTTCCGATAAGGCATTTTGCATTTGATATTAATTTCAGGAAATCTTCGGGCGACATGTTCCGAAAGAAATGAATAGGAGTTCCTGGATTTTTCTCTCTGTAGCTCCGTATTTGTTTGGCAATTTTATCGGTTCCGGGATCAGCATTTGGCCAAAACCAGAACGCTGGTAATTTTTGTTTCTCTATGGCAAGGAATGTCTGTTGTATTTGCTTATCCGCCGAAAGATATTCTGTTGTTACGGAGTGTTGCATCACAACCAGATAGCCTTTTGTATGATCGAATGATGCACCGACACCACCGTATTTAATAAACGGATCAAAGTCCAGTAGTTTGCTTTGAAGAACATCAAAGGCAATATCTATGGAAGGACAACCGGTTTTAAAAACCCGCTCCGGATTTACTCCCATTCTTATTACTCTTAGCTTCGCCTGTTCAGTGGCAACAAAATGAAAATCGGCTAACTGTGTTACAGCGTTTCTAATTTTATCGTCGATGTTACCACTTATTTCACCTCCCTGTATGTGAACTAAGGGAATGTTCATAGTGGCCGACGCCAAAGCTGTTGCAACGGTTTCGGAACGATCAGCTATTGTAATAACAAAATCGGGTTTATGATGTGCAAAAAAAGTGGATAGGTCGATGATAGCCAGAGCAATTGTCTTGGGTACATCTGCCAGGCTGCAGCTTTCCAGTATATTTGATAACTGGGCCTGAATGCTGAAACCATCTCGAATGATCTGATCAATAGCTGATCCGAACTTCTCGGATAATGCACTGCCTGTTACAACAAGAGTCAGCGATAGAGACGGATGCTTGTCAATTGCACGGAGAACAGACTTTACCCTGCTGTAACTCGCTCTTGCTGTTATCACCACACATATATTGCGTTTCATAGGATGTCATTTTCCGTGATAAAATCCCATTGTGCCAGATCCCTGGTAAGTCTTTTGCCAATTACTATTTCGAAATTTCCGGCAGGTACACCTTGTCCGGCTGGCTTCTTTGTCTCAAGATCATTAATGGTAAGGATATGGCCTGCAGGCAAATCCACATTTACAGACAATGATTTTTCAAAAAGTCTTTTCATTTCTTTATAACCTCCGTGATCTGTCTTGTCAACCGGTTGTTTGAGAGCTGTCTCAATTTTTCTGATCCCCGTAATTAATTGTTTAATCTGTTGGGGTGTAAGAGAAGATGATGCATCCGGGGCAGTACTATTTTTACTCTCAGTGACATGAAATTCAATTATTTCAGCGCCCACTGTAGCAGCAGCCAATGACGCGAAAATGTCTCCTGAATGATCTGAAAAACCTGTTGATACCTGATATCTTTTCTTCAGCTCAATAATCTGATTCAGCCCCCACTGTTCCTCTGTAGAGGGATAAGCAGAAGCGCATTGTAATAGTGAGAAACTCGCATTTCTGTTTTTAAGAAAATGACAGGTAATATCAAGTTCCGGGATAGAGCTCATTCCTGTAGAGATAATCATTTCTTTTCCTGTTCTGCTGATCATATCAAGCATCAATAAGTTAGAGGTATCACCCGAGCCAATTTTAAATCTGTTAACATGCAGCCTTTTGAGTAGATCAACAGCCTGAATTGAACAAGGTGTCGCCAGGAAATCAACAGCGGCATTCTTACAATGCATTTTTAATCCGGCCCATTCTTCCGGGGTAAACTCCATTCTTTTCCAGTATTCCATTCGGGTCTCTTCTCTTTGAGGAGGAATTCGGAAAGAGTCGAAGATACTGCTCTCTGCATCTGCGATGTGAATTTGAAATTTGACTGCGTCAACGCCTGTGGTAGCAAGCAAATTAATGTAGTTATGTGCTGCCTCTATACTACCGTCATGCGCCTGACCTACATCTGCAATTGAATATATAGCTGAATTCATTACTGTTGACTTTTTGATTTCAGATTGGCAGGGATCGTTGAGTGGTATTCTATTTACTTTTAGCCATAGGTATATCCATAAGAAGCGTTACGTTTGGCACTATTTAATATGATATGAAGTTTCGGTAGTTGATCTGTCTCATAGATATGCTGAATGGCTTCTAGTTGATGTCGGAATGTAAAGTTTTGCCGTACGACGTAAAGTGTCAAATCTGCATATTGACTTAAAAGCTTTGCATCGGTCACTAACTCAAAAGGTGGACTGTCAATAATGACATAATCATACTCCTGTTTCAATGTAAGAATGGCTTCGGATATACGACTGCTTTCAATTAGTTCTGCCGGATTAGGAGGAATTATACCTGCTGTGATAACGGCAAATTTGTTGTCATAATGTTGTATAAAACCTTCCAATGGAGCACTCGAAATAACATATTCTGAAATCCCTTTTCCATGTAACTGAAGCGTTTTTCCAACTTGCGGTTTGCGCAGATCAAAGTCGAGTAGGATAACAGTTTTACCTGAAAAATGTAGTGAATGACAAAGGTTAGTAGCTACAAAGGTTTTACCTTCTTCGCTCATTCCGGAAGTAATAAGTACAACTTTGTTTTTTTGACCTGCAACGAGGAATTGAAGGTTGGTTCTTAATGTACGAAACTGCTCAGCTATAGGGTTTTTGTCAAATTGAAAAAGTGCTTTGTGCTGAAATTCGATCTCTCCTATCAGGGGAGCTTTAACCTTTTCTGTTAGTTCCTGTTTAGAAGTGAGGCGTATATTAAAGATATCACGAAGACTTAATAGGATTACCGGTATGAGAATACCCGATAGTAATGCAAGTAAGAGTGTAATTTGTTTGTCAGGGGAAATGGGATTATAATCTGCCAGGGGAGGGTCAATAATTCTTCCATTGGGCAGATTTGAAGATCTTGAAATGGAAGTCTCTATTTGCTTTTTTAGCAGAAACGTATGTAATTCTTGTTTGATTTGAAGTTGGCGCTGGAGATCTAAAAATTGCCTCTCGATCGTCGGGATTTTTTTCAATTGGGATTTTACGGTACCTGCAGCGTGGGAATTTGCTTTATAAATAATATCAAGTTCCGACTTACGGGATTCTATATGTCCTATGAGCTCCTGCTTAATATCTGCAACTTGTTTATTCAAGCCCTGCATAAACGGATGAGATTCTCCGGTTCCTGATTTCGCTTTTTCTCTCAACATCTGAATCTCATTGTATTTGCTGATTGTAGCAAGAAATGCAGGTTGTTGTAGAAGGATTGATGATGGAATAGGAATGTCCTTATTTGCCGCAATCAATCGTAGTAAGGATTCTACCATATTCCGCTGGCTTTGTATCTCTACAATTTGTGTCTCATATTTACCCAGGTCAGTTATCATAAGCCGGGATTGTTCATGCAGATCAGCGAGTTGCTGATTTCTTCTGAACTGTTCCATTTGCTGCTCGAGTGAAGCCACTTGCTGGGAAACTGTATCCAGATTGTTATTGATAAAACTTATTGTTTGTTCAGCTATCCTGTTCTTATCAGCTTGACTTACTTCCAAATAATTGGTGATCAACCGTTTCAATATTGCTTCCCCTTTTACCGGATTAAGGTCAGTAAGTTTGATGGTGACGGTACTGACTTGCTTGTTGGTAGCCGAAACCCTCAGCGCTTTACTGTATTTCTGGATCGTTTCCTGAAGGCCGGAAATGGCCATTTCGTAAGTGTTATTATTATCCGGCCTTTCTATACCTGAGGTAATTGTCGCTTTTCCTTCTGGTAATAACAGCGTGTCTCCCAGCGAAATAATCCACGATTTATCTGCAGCGGCAATTTCTAAAGAATCGTGTTCGAGAAAATGAATGGTATAGATCTTTGGAATATGCTTTTTGGGAAGAATAGGGGACTCTATGAAGTGGAGTAGGACAGGGGACTGGTCAAATAGTTCAGTATTTTTTATGTTTCCTTTTACGGAATAGGTCGTAAATAGTTGAAGATCCTGAATGACCTTTTCCATCAGCATACGGCTTTTCAGAATTTCCACCTCATTATCTACATTACTCTTTCCTGCCGACAGACCGAGATTTGCCATCATAGCAGCCTCACCCAGGTCTGATCCTTTTGTGTCGTCTTTGACTAAAATTGTTGAGGTTATTTCATAAACCGGCATCTTGTAGCGTAGGTAAATGAAAGCAGCAGATAGCGATAAGCATAACGATAGCAGTACCCAAGGCCAGCTTTGTAATAACTGTATAGATTTTTTTATAATCTGATTTTCGTCTGATGTAGATGACGGCGTCTTCAAAATATCTTCCAGAGTTGTACGCATAACTGAAAAGATAAGGTTAGATGTTGCTCTTCGCTTTCTATTCAATTAAGGGTATCTAAAGCTGAAGTAGCTATGAGACGGGTAGTTTGGAGATAAGTCTCATACTGTAGCTAAGATATCAGTCAAAGGGTGAGAATGGAAAAAGCTCATTTGTCTGACTAAACAAATGAGCTTTTTTTATAAATGAGATCTCGATGTATTATAGGAAATGCTTCTTGACCTTGCTTAAGGCCGACCCTACAACCTGATGCATATCGTAATATCGGTACTCGGCAAGTCTTCCGCCAAAGATTACATTTTGTTCAGAAGAGGCTAAAGCTTTATACTTATTAAATACATCTGAATTTTTATCGTCGTTCACAGGATAATAGGGTTCTGCGCCCTTAGTCCACTCCTGCGGGTATTCATGAGTAATGACCGTTTTGTCTTGCGTGCCGAATTCAAAGTGTTTGTGTTCAATAATTCGTGTAAATTCTGTTTCACCATCGGTATAGTTTACAACAGCATTTCCCTGATAATTTTGCTGATCCAGTAATTGATTTTCAAATCGCAAGCTACGATACTCCAGCTGACCGTATTGAAAATCGAAATATTCATCAATCTGACCAGTATAAACTATCGTCTCAGCCAAATTGGAAAGACTCTCGCGATCTTTAAAGAAGTCAACTCCGAGCCTTGTTTCAATTCCGTTTAGCAAACCTTCTGTCAGCTTATTATAGCCTCCGATAGGAATACCCTGGTAGCGATCATTGAAGTAATTATTATCAAACGTAAAACGAACCGGAAGTCGCTTGATGATGAAAGCAGGCAATTCAGTTGCCTTACGTCCCCATTGCTTCTCTGTATATGCTTTTATGAGTTTTTCATAGATGTCAGTACCGACCAGTGATATGGCTTGTTCTTCCAGATTCTTGGGATCAGTGATACCCGCAGCCTTTACTTGTTCCTGAATTTTGGCTTGTGCTTCTGCAGGAGTTTTTACCTTCCATAATTGATAGAAGGTGTTCATATTGAACGGAAGATTATATAATTCTCCGTAATAATTTGCTACCGGTGAATTGGTGTATCTGTTGAACTCAACGAAGGAATTTACATAATCCCAAATCTCCTTGTCATTGGTATGAAAAATATGTGCTCCGTATTTATGGACATTGATGCCCTCTACGTTTTCACAATAAATGTTACCTCCTGTATGTTCACGACGATCGATGACCAGACACTTTTTTCCTCTTTTATTTGCTTCGTGCGCAAAAACGGAGCCCCAAAGTCCGGCTCCCACTATCAGGTAATCGTATTGTTTCATTGAATTAGCTCGTATTACTAGTGCGGATATGTAAGTTTTCAGATCGTTATTCTACTCAGCTGAAATAAGAAAGGCTCCTTTCGGAGCCCTCTTATTTATTTAGCATTTCTTATTTGCTTATGGAAGCAATTTCAATTCCACGCGGCGGTTTTTCTGAAGACCTGCCTTAGTAGCGCTATCAGCGATTGGCTTGAATGCTCCGAAGTAGTCAACAATTACTTTGCTTGGATCAGTAAGACCTGCTTCGTTGATCAGGAAGTTTTTCACTGCATCTACACGACGACGTGATAGAGCCATGTTGTAACGATCTGTTGCACGACGGTCAGCATGTCCGGCAAGTTGCAGACGGCATCCGTTTTTGTTCATCAACTGTGCAACGTTTTTCAATATTTCCTGGAATTCAGGTTTGATGACGTTTTTATCAGTTTCAAACTGAACGTTCGCAAATATTTCGCTGCAAGCTGCACCTGTTGCCAGTGCGTTCTTCACGTAAGTGTCAAAGTCAAGCACACGACCACTACCATCTACAATTGAACCAGCTGGTGAGTTAGGCTCTTTATCGAAGAAGTCAGAAACACCATCACCATCTGTATCAAGCAACAAACGTGGGTCGATATCTTTTGGACGGTTTGCTTTCGCAACTGAATCCATTTCTTCAAGTGTAAGAATCTTAGGTGCTTTCAGCAACACTTTAGGATCTGTATAGCGGAGGTTGTAGTAACCATCTTCTGGCTTGTAATCCCACTTGCCATCCACTTTCTTCACTTTAAGAGGTTTTTTACCTAACTTATAAGTAAGTTGGATTGCACCGTAACCGTATTTATCAAGTTCAGAATTTCCTTTACGAGAAGTTTTCTGATTTTTAATGAAGTCCAAATCAGGAGTAAGGTCATAATCACCACCCCAGGTAGCATCCAAGTAATCAGTGTTAGCATGATTAAGACGGAAATCAAGACCAAGGTCAAGACGTGGAGTCAATTCATAATTGATGTTAAGTCCTGTTGGAATAACCCAGTCATTTTTCTTTCCTGTCTCACGCAATGGCACACCACCTGTAAGACTGTATGCAGTTGCGTCATAGAATACACGTCCGAAACCGGCGTATAAATCTACTTTCCATCTCTTCATTTTGTTAGGTCCCATTAAGAGGCCTTTCAAGTTAACTGTTCCTGAAAGAGATACATCAGCATAGTTACCTTCAAAATAGCGATTGTAATTACGGCTTTTCATACCCCTCAGGTTTCCGAGAGATCCGTCAAGACGAGCGCCGAAAAGGTAGGAAAGTTGTTTGTTGATACTAATTCCTCCCTGAATAGTTCCGGATTCCTTATGTCTGTCAGCAGAAGTTGTTGTTACTGGCCAGAAATCATATTCCCGTAAGTCTCCAAAAAACATTGATGGTCCGAAATGGGCAGAAATCGACCATGTGTTCATTTTGTAAGGACCGTCATAAGAAGCTTTAGGATTGTAATCCGGAGAATTCGGCTGCTCCAATGGTTGAGCGATAGAAGGCAGAGCCACTAACGCACCCAAAGCAAACGAATAAATCAACTGGGATACTTTTTTCATACTATTCAAGTTAGCGTTATTAAGATTAACTAGGATTGATCTGGTAATCAAGTTTTATGAGTAAAAAAATAAACTATTTCATGGCGATTTATCATTCATCAAAAATGCCTAGTGGGCACAAAATTAGGTTAACTATATCATTAAATCAACCTCTACCCATCTAAATGGACAAACTTCCCACTGTTTTTTTTTAACTACCCGAAAGAACCCTCCATTTTTGAACTTTCAAAGTCGTTGCATCAATTTTTTTTCCATTTCTTTCTTCCATCCTGTGAACTCTCCGGAGATTATTTTTTCTCTTGCCGTATTCACAAGCCAAAGGTAAAACGTTAAGTTATGTACGCTTGCTATTTGCGCTCCAAGCATCTCAGCTGATTTGACAAGGTGACGCAGATAAGCCTTCGTATAAAACGTACTTACATAACCCCCTAGATTTGGATCAATTGGGGATAAGTCATTTTTCCACTTTTCATTTTTGATATTGATGATTCCCTCTGTGGTAAAAATCATGCCATTGCGCGCATTGCGGGTAGGCATTACACAGTCGAACATATCCACACCTAATGCGATGCACTCCAAAATATTGGCTGGTGTGCCTACACCCATCAGATAGCGAGGCTTATCACGGGGCAAAATATCACATACTATCTCCGTAAGTTCATACATCATCTCTGCCGGTTCACCTACGGATAATCCCCCGATCGCATTGCCTTCACGACCATATGAAGCAATCGTTTCAGCAGATTGTTTCCTTAGGTCTTTATACACACTTCCCTGAACGATAGGGAATAACGTCTGATTATATCCATAAAGAGAAGTTGTAGCGTCAAAGCGGTTACAACATCTCTCGAGCCACCGATGGGTCATTTCCATGGAATTTCTTGCATAGCTGTAGTCACATGGGTAGGGGGTACACTCATCAAAAGCCATCATAATGTCTGCACCGATTGTGCGTTGAATATCCATGACTCCCTCTGGTGTAAAGGTGTGTATGCTACCGTCAATGTGTGACTTAAATACCACACCTTCTTCATTGATTTTTCTTCCGGTTCCCGCAAGCGAGTAAACCTGATAGCCGCCGCTGTCAGTGAGAATGGGTTTATCCCATCCATTGAACCCATGCAAGCCACCTGTTTTCTCAATAAGATCTAATCCGGGGCGCAGATACAAATGATATGTATTTCCTAAAATAATCTGTGCTTTCACATCCTCTTTCAGTTCCCGCTGATGAACCGCTTTCACAGTTCCTGCTGTACCCACAGGCATAAAAATCGGTGTCTGGATGATCCCGTGGTCGGTTTCGATCACCCCGGCTCGAGCCTTTGACTGGGCATCTTCAACTTGTAGGGTAAAATTCATTCGGTATTTCAAAATGTTGGTACGCAAAAATAGGAGTAAGGTTTCTAAGAATCCTGACAATGACTGTATATTTGTACAGAATATGGCAAAAATTTACAACTCTCTTCAATTGTGGCGGATTATTTACTGTATGTGTTAGGGGCGTTTGTCCTTATCCAGCTGTGTTATTATCTCTTTTTCTTTACCCGACTTGCCTTTTATAGCAAAAATTCTAATTATGGAAGCTCCACACCAGGAATTACTGTATTGGTCTGCGCTTGGAATGAAAGGGAGAATTTAGAAGAGTTGATTCCTTTATTAGATGCTCAGGAATATCCTGAATTTGAAGTGATTTTACTGGACGACCGGTCGGATGACGGAAGTGAGGAGTATATCCGCGAAAATATCAATAAATGGAAAAATATCAGGTATATCAGAATCAATGATCAGTTTGACCATGTCACACCTAAAAAATATGCTCTTACAGTTGGTATGAAACAAGCCGCTCATCCTGTTGCGCTTATGACCGATGCTGATTGCAGACCGACGTCTGTCCATTGGATTGCCGCTATGGCATCACATGTTAGCAATGAGCGGGATATAGTTTTAGGGTATTCACCCTATGAAAAGGAGAAAGGGCTGCTAAACTGGTTTATCCGTTGCGAAACTTTTTATACCGCTGTTCAGTATCTATCATTCTCTCTGGCGGGGATCACTTACATGGGAGTTGGGAGAAATATCCTGTATAAACGAGCTGTATTTTTCGAAAATAAAGGTTTTTACACACACAGGAAAGTATATGGTGGTGATGATGATCTGTTTCTGAATGAAGTTTCGACCAGCAGTAATACAGCTATTTCTATTGATCCGGAGTCATTTGTATATTCCAAACCTAAAACGAGCTGGTCGGCGTGGTACAGGCAAAAACAGCGGCATATGTCTGTAAGTACGCATTACAAGCTGAGAAATAAGATTTTGCTTGCCTTGTTATCAGGAACTCACGTGGCAGTTTGGACAGCTGGCATTGCCATATTGGTCGTAGGACTTGTACAAAACAATATTTTGCTCCTGCAGCTTTTGGGAATAGCGTTTGGTATAAGATGGGCTATTCAGTTGCTGTTGTTGCTTATTATTAATGGCAAATTGGGAAGACCAGTTGAATGGGCGAGTTTTCTATTGATGGATCTCGCATTCTATATTTATTATTTAGTGTTTGGCATGATTACACTAACCAAACGAAAACCAAGAACCACATGGAATTAATTCATAAATACTTTCCTGATTTGACGGAAATCCAAGTTAGTCAATTGACCCAGCTGGAAGAATTATACAAAGAATGGAATGCAAAAGTGAACGTGATTTCCCGACAGGACATAGATACTTTGTATGAAAGACATATACTACACTCGCTTGGCATCGCCAAAGTATTGGAATTTAAACCTGGTACAGCGGTGCTGGATGTCGGCACGGGGGGCGGCTTTCCAGGGATTCCACTGGCGATTTTGTTTCCTGAGTCAAGCTTTCATTTGGTAGATAGTATTGGTAAGAAGATAAGAGTGGTGCAGGAAATCGCCGCGTCGATCGGTCTGAAGAATGTTAAAATTGAACAAAAAAGAGCTGAAAGGTTGGATGAGACCTACGAGTTTGTAGTAAGTCGGGCAGTAACAAGGCTCGCTCCGTTTGTAGGCTGGGTTCAAAAGAACATCAGCAGGAATTCATTTCATGAGCTTAGGAATGGTATTTTATACCTTAAAGGTGGTGATCTGCAGGAAGAACTAAGTGAGGTGAAGCAGAAAACAAGGACATATGACCTCTCGGATTATTTCGCAGAAGAATTTTTTGAAACAAAAAAGGTAGTATATGTACCTTTGTAACCAATATTTGAAATTAAATAACCTAAATATAAGATGAACGAGAAATATAGTGCCAGCGCGCTCATGAATCCGCTTTTTCCCGACGAAGTATCGTTTGGAGATAAAGGTGTTACTTTCAAAGTGCGAAAGCTTTTTAAGAGCACTGATAATTTTGTTTTTTATTCGGATATATCCGGTGTGGAAATAGAAAACGGGATGTTATTTTCTACCATTCGTATCATTCCACGTATGCGTCCTGAAATAATTATTAATAATTTTTCGAAGGGAGACGCTAAGAGAGTCAAGGAGTTAATTCTCCAGAAGGTTCAAGTCTGATAATTTTTTGTCTTTTGTGCTTGCGCTGTATATTTTAACTCCTTACATTTGCATCACAATAATCGACAACACTCCTGAATAGCTCAGTCGGTTAGAGCATCTGACTGTTAATCAGAGGGTCGCTGGTTCGAGCCCAGCTTCGGGAGCTTAAAGATCAAGCACTTACGAGATAAAACTTGTAAGTGCTTTTTTCTTTGCTACACAATTTGATACACAAGTCAGTCTCTTATAAGATTCTCAAACTCCAAGTCACTCACATTATTCTTGCAATTTTCCAGCTCCTCTTCACATTCTTCCAGGTCATTACTCTTTTGTTCTAACTCATAAGCTAAATTTTCGGCTAAGTTTTCAAGTTTTTGATTTTGTTCTTCAAGTTCAGACATTTCTGTCTTACATTCATCTAGTTCACTCTGTAAGCGCTTTTCCTCCCCTCTACATCCCAAAAATATAGTTGCTAACGTTAAAATAAGTAATTGTTGTTTCATAAAAGCACAATGTTTCAAATTTGAGGAGTTTACCTTAATTATCATTAATATTAAAGTTAATATACGTAAACCTCCAAAATTTTAACAATTTGAAACATTTTATCTGCTTGGTTATCATTGGTGCATTTCTGCACACAAATTCTTACTCTCAGAGTCTTTACAATACCAAACCGACAAGAACTACCAGTAGACCGTCAAGTAGCTCCTATGTGAATCCTAGTGCCACTTACAATAGTGGTTACATCAAAAGTAACGGCACTTACGTCGAACCACACGTAAAGACCAGATCCAACGACACAAACTGGGATAACTACTCAACAAAAGGGAATCAAAACCCTTACACTTCTGAAACTGGGTCACGAGCAAAAGATTATTCACCGGAACATACAACTATGGTTCAGGAAAAGTAATCCAAACTGGTGAGAGAGGTGGACAATTTTATATCAACGACAAAGGAAATAAGGTCTACACGCCTAAACGCTAATTTTACCTATCTATAATTTTACTAAAAACCAACAATTTATGAAGAGTAAATCCCTTCTGTATGCCCTGATTTTTATAGTAGTCACCATTTCAAGCTGCCGACCATCCCGCTACATTACAGAACAGCACATCAAGAATAACATCGAACGACACGAAGTTGGTCAGCAGTCTAACATTAAGACATATAACATATTCCGAGGTAATACCTACACAACCGGTCGGTATCTGGAACTTACTGGATATAAGCTGAAAGGTGACAAAGGTCTCGTGGTAGGTGCAGACAGATCTTACGTGACTCGTAGAATTTCAAATCCGAATGGAGGTTCTGTCGAAACGGTTACACTTATCGACTTCATCCACCTCGATCTGGAAGAGAGTAAGAGTATTGTATCTAACTACGGACGTCTTATTGAGAAATTAAAAAGCGAAAAACCCAGGATGAATGAAGAAATCTACCATGACTACACGGTTTCCAAAGACTGCTTCATAAGTTTTCGCAAAACTGGTGCGGGTAACGGCAGTGAAAAGATTAACATTTGGATAAAAGGAGAAAAATATCCTGTGCCAACAGCTCAGTTTATCAAAAGATTAAAGAAATTCATTGAGTACTAGCTCTTAATAAGACCCAACCAAAACAGTACCTTGTATATACGCAGTGTCTTGGTTGGGTATTAACTGTCCAATAAATTTTTTTATGAGACCTAAAAGTGAAGATTTCCAAGTAGAGCTTTACCGCATTTTCGCAAATTCTTCCAAATTAGAATCACCTTACATAATAGTTCGGTCTGGTGATCTTCATCGTGCAGTAGGTGGCTATCCTGGTAGAAATCATATGATGCCTATTTGTTGTAATGTAATGCGACGAAATATGAAACCAGGTGACGAAATTATAAAACAGCCTCCAAAGGGAAATGGAGCTAATTTATATATAAAATTTCTTCTGGACAGGTGACCTAGTATTTATTGCTTATGAGCTAGGAAGTCAATACCATCGTCATTCAAGGTTTCGGATTAGCGAAACTCAGTAACTCCCACTCAGCTATACACCGACCGGATTTGATGTAGGGTTTATGATTTAATAAAAGTGCAACATGTTGCCTGTAATCATTCATTGAATTCACCCTAGTCCATGCTGGTTGAGCGTTTGCGTATCCAACATGTGTAAGCATAATTCTGTCAACAGGACACAAAGGTGGAGGACTTATAAATCCTAAACACCATAAATGTTTCAAGAAAACAGATATACTTTTTTGGGAATGCGAAATTTTGAAACCATCCTCACTAAATTGGTGACGATAATTAGCATTCATTACTTCTTGAAGAGCTAAAATGTCAGTTTCGTAGATCAATACATCTTGCGGTTCAACATATTTTTCAGCAAGTTGTATCAATTCCTGTCCCCAAAAATTTCTAATAGGTCTCCTTAAATCCTCACCAATACATTCTGCACTGTAAGTGGAATTATGCTGTACTGCGGCACTTATAGACTTACTTAGTGCCAACTCAACTGTTCTTTGTGGATTATACCTATTTAAAAATGTTTGCTTCGCTAAATTTAACTGTTCTTCCATACTTTGTTCAACGTAGAGGGGTTTATAAAATAAGAAATTGTATTACTTGATATTGATACTCACCTCACCATCTCCACCCGCTCGTTCAACTCCTTCCAGTTCGGAACGTGAACTGACAATTCCGCCCAGAACTGTTTTGAGTGGTCTTTTACCTTGGTGTGGCACAGTTCGTGGATGATGAGGTAGTCTATCAGGGAGAAAGGAAGTTTGATTGCTTCCGGGTTGATTGTGATAATGTCTTTGGGTGAGCAGTTACCCCAGCTCTTCTCTAATTTCCGGAATCTTAATCCTGCATACGGAAGGTTTGTTTCCTTTGAGAACTTTCTAACCCGTGGGGTAATTTTTTCAACTGCTTTATCGTGATAAAAGTGTTCAACTGCTGATCTGATCAAGTTTTGATCTGTACCAACCGCCGGAACGGTGATTGTGAATTTGGAGTAATTAAACTCAACCCGGACATCTGTGATATTGTCAGCAATAACCACTTCCACATAGTAGGATCTCCCCAAATAAGTGATCCTGGAACCTGTGACTATCCTTTCATCATCTTTTACAGATACCAGATTCAGCTTGTGTAAAATCCATCTTGCTTTTTTAAGGATTAGCTGATCTGATTTTTCCTCCGTTACAGCCTTTCCTTTTAGTATGACTCCTTTACTTTTCTCAACTGTGACATAGTGAGATTTTAAGCTTTCATTTTCCTGAAAGCTGTATTCTATGTACGATGATCCGTATTTGACCCTACGCATTTTTGTTATTTCTTATCACCTCTACCAATTCCTTTGCTTTGGATTTTGCGTCCGCACGTTCCATTTTCGTTTTAAGATAACGAACCAGCTTGTTTTCGATGTCATTAATTACCATCCCTTTGGACTCCCACCCAACAATATTCAGTTCTCCATTAATAAGATCGAACAGTGTTCTGGTTGCATCCTCAGCATCTGCACCGTAAATGACCTTCATGGTTGAAAACACTGCTCTTTGTTGCTCTGTTACAAATCCTTTGCTTTCTCCTTCTTTTTGGGACTGAATGATTTCGTCCTGCATCTTTTCAAATGCAGCTAGTAATGATAATTGAGACAAACGTCCTGCTTCATGATCCTTTATTAACTGTTCCAATCGCTCTGCTAGTGGTCGGTAGAAATCAGGATTTTTATCGAGACTAACTTTGATTGTGTGTTTTAAGTGATTACGCATTTTTAACTCCTTCGTTGCCGGAGAAGCATTCATAATCTCTTCTTTAAACTTATCTCGGTCAATAATGGAAATAGGATCTTGCAAAAGATTGGTCACTCCGGTAGATTTCAAGTGTTCATCAATCATGCCCTGTAACAGCAAACTTTCATCCTTACTCACTTTGAAGCCATCATCATCCGGATACATGTTCCTTGCCATTTTCCTGATCTCATTAAAAAGTTTGAAATCATTAAAAAACCGCATCGCTCTTGTATCGGGTAATACAATCCCGACAGACTTATTGAATTGTTTCAGAAGGTCTTTAAAATTGTCACGCTTGTCAGCAGGTTCAATAAATCTTACTGCTTCATCCATGAATCTCTCTCTATCTAATGTTCGGTGCGGACGTAACGGTTTAAAGAATAGCAACAATTTATTGTGATTCAGTTCAAGCTGTGGTAGCTCTTCGTTGATGTTTTTAAGTACATCGTCTGGACGGATATCTCCTGAAAATATCTTTAAAGCTTCGAGAAGGTGGTCTGTGATACCATTGTAATCCATAATGTACCCCGCAGCTTTTCCTTTTCCACTACGGTTTACTCTTGCAATTGCTTGAAGCAGGTTGTGTTCCTTCAATGGCTTTTCAAGATACAAGCAGGATGCTATGGGTGCATCATAACCTGTAAGTAGCATATCTGAAACAATCAGAATGGCTGTATTGTCAAATTTCTTCTTACCAGACTTTTCCTTTTCGCTCTCATTCCCGTAAGGAAGTTTAAAACTCTCCGTTACGGATTTCACATTTTCCGGAGCTACAATCCAAATTGGTTTCTGGTCATTCTTATTGTTTTTATTCCAGTCTAGTGTTTCGTAGTACTCTTTTGCAATAGGATCAGACTTTGGTATTCCAATGCTGACAATCACTTTGGTGTCAAAATTGTGTAGCCCTTCTACTTTCAACTCCTCAAATGCTTGTTTGTATCGAATTGCAGCGGGTCTCCCATCACAGACAAACAGTGCTTTATGACCATCCGGAAATATTTTTCCTTTGAAATGTGCGATGGCGTGTTTTGCAATATCATTGATACGCTCTTTTGAAAACTGATATTTCCGAAGTGCTTCCTGTTTTAACTTGTCTTTCTTTTCTTCTGGTTCATGACCAAACCGTGCTTCAAATTCAGTATCGAGCTCCGTTTTGCGAATGTCCAGTTTAGCTATTCCTTCATCATAGAGAAGCTCTACGGTGGAACCGTCTGCAACGGATTCTTTTATGGTGTATACATCTATATATTCTCCACCATAAAACTCACCCAAGGTAGATTTATCTTCTTTGGAAATGGGTGTACCTGTAAAGGCTATAAATTTTGCATGAGGTAATGCATTACGCATAAATGATGCGAGAAAACCATAGTGTGTACGGTGTGCTTCATCAACCAAAACATATAAATTCTCCTTTTTTGATAGCTCCTCCAATTTTACCTCTTCCCTGTCACGTTCCACCCACTTCCCATTTTCAAGAACCTTGGTGATTTTTATAAGGGTTTTATCCTGTATGTGTTTTTCAACACGTACATTCACCTTTTCTTCCTGTTCAGTTTGATCTTCTTCCGTTGTTGATTCCTGATCTGTTTCCTGGAATTTCTGAATGGTTGTGGTGATTATGCCACCGTAGTCATTCCTTAACAACTTATCCAGATGTCTGACAGAACCAGCGTGTTTCACATTTTTTAAACCTACATTACCAAATGTGGTTGTGATTTGACTGTCCAGATCTTTACGATCCGTCATCACAATCACCGTGGGATTGTTGAATCCATATTCCGGAGCTTGTAGCTTACGGGTAACGTAGGCCATGGTGATGGACTTACCAGAACCTTGTGTATGCCACACTACTCCACCATGTCCCTGTTGCAGTTTTGCAATGGTATTATTGGTAGCACGTATCTGTTGGTAACGAGGTAGTTTCTTAATCGTTTTACCTTCGTCTGTTTCAAAAATGACGAAGTGACGGATGATATCCAGTAGCTTGTCTTTACGGAAAAGATTGTAGATGAGCTTATCCTGTTCTGTTTCTGCATGTTCTACAAGCTCCTTTTCAGGTGTACGGAAAACGGAATAGAATGCTTGCGATGCATTGATAGCACCATAACGACCACCCACTTTCCAGATTCCTGCACAGATCTGATTGTAGTGAAATAACCTTTCGTTCAAATCCTGATATTGATACAGATCATTGTAAGCAGAATCCCACGCCGTAGATGCTACTGGTGATTTACATTCCAGAATAGCTACTGGAATACCATTGACATAAACGACCAGATCCGGAATGGAATGGTTACCTATTTTACTTAAATACCTGAACTGATTTACAACCAGAAAATCGTTGTTCTCTGGATTCTGATAATCTATATAAGATACAACCTTAAACTCCTCTAAGCCGTCAAACTCCTGCTTAATGGTAAACGATGCTCCTCTGATGAGCTCCCATACCTGTTCATTGATCTCCATCAGAGACGAACCCTGTACCGTGGTAAGTTTGTCGTATGCTTTGAAAAGGTTGTTCTCGTTGATCCACGGATTAAGCTTCTGAATCGCAGACAGCAATCTGTTTTTCAGGATTACTTCTGACAAATCATGACGTTCATCGTTTTCCTTTCCATTAAGATACTGATATCCTAATCGTTGGAAAAGCTGTATGGCAGGAAGTTCACTGTATTGGTATTCGTCACTCATAACGGAGGTTTTTTTTACTTATGCATTTTGTAATTCCGATTGCACCACTCTCACCTTCCCGGTAAGCAGCTGCTGCATCAATCCTTTTTTGAGTTGTTGATAGGTTTCTTTTTTTAATTCTAAAACCTTCTGTTTGTCTGAAATGGTTGTTAATATAGTTGCAATGTCAGCTTGTTCACTCAACAGAGGTAGAGGAAAGTTTAAACTTCTAATATTTCCTAAACCAACAAAATTCAAAACCCCACCATTGCTAATTTTTTTAAATTGGTTGATTACATGACTTGATTTTAAAACATTCAAAGCAAAAATATTTAACAATTCAGTATTGCCATTGAATTTGATCAAAGCCACATTCTTAATCGAAAACTCGAAATTCTCGTTTACTACTATCGGCTTACCTACCGTACCAATCATTCCAAAAAGTATATCTCCATTTTCTACGTGGGACCGCTTTGAAAAAGCTTCATGATCTTCTTGGGAAATATATTTGATGTCACTAAAATCAAGATCTGTCTCAGTTAGATTTTTAGAAGTTATAAATGGAACACCATCTAAATAATATTTCGGACTGTCATGAGTTCCATCCCTAACATCGCAAATATCTCCCAACTTCACCACCTCCCAACTCTCCGGAATCTCACCCAACACAGAATCCTTAAAGTTCGTATGACCAATACCACGTGTCAGCAGTTTTTGCATTAACCCTTTTTTGAGTTCACGGGTTTGGGTGATCTGCGCATCAATGACTTCTATCTTTTCATCGACCGTACTGAGGATTGTGGCGATTTTTTGTTGTTCTAGGAGTGGTGGGAGAGAAATTTTAAATTTTTCCATTCCACCTTTTGTAACATGGAGCATGGTAGAACCATGTGACTGAGCTTTCATCTTTTCGGTTATATCGTCCAAAAGATAATAATGAAAAACCTTGTCCAGTTTGTATTTATTGACTTCGATTTTCCAAATATGGTAGTGAAATATAGCTTTCCCTAAATTCCACCATACAGGACCAAAAGTGGCAGACCACATATACAGCAAATCACCCTTGTGACAATACTGGTGCTCCGGTAGTTTTAGATTGGAGTAATAATAATCCTTTCCTGATCCCGTTAGATTTTGCAACCTAATAACTGGCGTTCCTTCATTTTCCCATTCTGTTAATTTGTATGCTCTCCCGTTGTAAAAAGTTGCAGCATCTCCTTGATCTACCACCTTCCAATCCTCCGGAATCTCCCCCAATTCCGTCATTTTATATCCTTCTCTCATAACCCAATTTCCATTAAGAAAGCAGCCAATTTCTCATCAATCTCCTTTTCCTTTGTTTCCAGTTCCAGGATTGTATTTTTCACCTGATGCAAATCCACTTCTTGTTCCGGTTCACTGGTGTCAATGTACCGGCTGATGTTCAGGTTGTAATCATTTCCTGAAATTTCTTCCAGGTCTACAATCCGTGCGTATTTTTCGTTGGGTATATCTTTCAGGTTGGTCGTTACAAAATGATCGTAGGTTTCTACAATTTTACTAATGTTCGTTTCGATCAACTCATTCTGGTTCTTTCCTTCCTTATATTCGCTGCTTGCATCAATAATGACAACCTTGTTTTTTAGATGCGGAGCTTTACTTTTGTTGATAATCCAGATACTTGCAGGAATACCCGTATTGTAAAACAATGCAGATGGTAAACCTACAATACACTCTATCCAGTCCTTATTTAACAATTTCTCACGAATAGCACCTTCCGTTCCACTTCTGAACAAAGTACCATGTGGAAGTACCACGCCAGCCTTTCCATCTTGTTTCAGCACTGCAATCATGTGTTGTAGAAAAGCTAGATCTGCATACCCACGTGGTGGAATACCAAATTGAAATCTACCGAAAGTATCTACAACGTCATTTTTATAATCAGGGGCAAACTTTTTCTCTTTCCCGTCTTTATCCAACTTAACCTCCTGACTATTTTCCGCAGAATCCCACCAGCCACTTTGTGAAAAAGGAGGATTAGCAATCACACGATCAAACAACATAAGTTCCGTATCGGTGTTCCTATGTTTAGGATCATTTAAAGTATCTCCTTTTCTTAAATCTGCATCATTGTAATTGTGAAGCAGCATGTTCATTTTACCAATTGCCCATGTTCCCAGATTTTTCTCCTGTCCATAAAGCGAAATGTTAATGTTATTCCCAACTTTTCCTTCTGGTAACTCCGCTACATACTTAGCAGATTCGATGAGCATACCACCACTACCACAAGTAGGATCATATACCTTTTGTTTTGGTTGGGGTTTAATGAGTCGCACGATGGTTTGTACCACACCACGAGGAGAATAAAACTCACCTCCCTTTTTACCCGCATCATCCGCGAACTGCTTGATCAAGTACTCATAAGCATCACCCAGCAGATCAGGCGTATAAAGATCCTGGTTTTTGAGAGAGTGTAGGTTGAAATGACGTAACAATCTTTGTAAAACCTCATCGCTCAGCTTCTCCTTATCTCCAAATTTGGTTGAAGTAAGTACACCTTCCAGGTTGTTGGTACCCTTGTTGTTCTCACGTTCAATCGCAGCAAAGCCTTTGTCAAGATTAATACCAATATTCTCGGTATACTTCTTCAATTCTTCCCAACGAGCTTCCTGAGGAACTTTGAAAAAGGTTTCGTCCTCCGCTTCTTCACGGGATATACCTTCACGCTTCATAATGGTATCTACCTCTTCTTCAAACACATCGTTAACACGTTTCAGGAAAAGAAGGCCAAATATGTAGTTCTTAAAATCGGAGCTATCTATGCTCCCACGTAGTATGTTAGCAGAATCCCATAACCAGGATTCAAGGGTTTGCAGGTCTAATTGTGGCATTTGGTACTAATTGAACACTAAAATTTGAAAAGTGACAAGTTACAAGGTTTTTTGACTGATGCACAGAAATGAAGCTAATTACCGTTTAATAATTTTTTGTTTTTTTTTGATTGAACGACTAACAAAAAGTTCTAATTTCATTTATCCTCCTCGAAGAACAATTGCTAGTCAAAGGAGGCAAAACCCTACTCATAATTTATGAAACAAATTTTGCTCTTGCTGATATTGGCCTATTGTATACCTGTTAGGGCTCAGAACACCCTTGTTCAGGATGAAGATGACAACAGTTTGATAAAAGTTCTGACCGAAGCAGAGCAAGCAGCTCTTTCAGCAAAACTAGACCTATTAAAAAAAGACAAATTTCAGCTAAAAGAGTGGAACCGTACATTTAACAAATATTTTGGAAGTATAATAGGAGGTGTAGGAACCAATAATGAAATTGGGAATTTTGCATCACTTGATCCAGTAGATGGAGCATTCAAATTCAAAGGAGTTATTCCTATCGGAAATGTAAATAAAAATATAAACTTCCTATCCCTGTCAGTTCAGGGCGAGGTGTTGTCAGGCAATATATCTCAACTCTTCAAGGACTCCAAACTAAACTCCAACTCTTCAATCCAGGCTGAGTATCATTTCTTTATGAGTGCGAAGAGGTCAAATGTGACGGTATCACTGGAAAATATGGCACTTTATAATTTTAGGAAACAAGATTTGGACAATAAGAGAAGAGCAGAATTTGCAAAATTAGTATCGAATAATGCGCGCAATAATCGATTATTAGAACTTCATAGTGTTGAACAAAGATCGCTCGAATTGCAGAAAAGTCACAGCCTCGGTAAGATAGCCAATTACAAATCTATCTTAGAAGATATGTTGCAGGTTTCAAATGAAAAAAGAAAAAGTAGTATTTATGTAGATTCTGTCGCAAAAGTTACCAAACTGCTAATCACAAGCTCATCCGACCTAGACAGCATTATAGGTAAACTTGTTAAAAATAAGTTGGAGGTGGATTCTTTGACCAGTGTTGTAGCACTAGGCACTTCCCTTAAAGGCGGATTCGAAAATGAGATTAATGCAAAAGCAAAAAAAGAGCTTGATTCTCTAAAAGCATCTTTCTCCTTTGAAAAATACAGGATATCATGGCTAACCGCGATTGGTGGTATAGGGAAGAAAAAATATGCAACATATGACGTTTCGAAAGTCTTTGATGAGAGAATATGGGAGGAGGATTTTACAACTCACAGATATGGACTCGCAGGAAATATCTATTGGAATAATAACTTGATTAAACGGAGTGTTTTACTAAATGGGGGTTTTTTGATAATGCGCGAAAATAATGTAAAACTATTGTCTACCACCGAGATATCGCAGACAACCGCAACTGAAAATTCTAATGGGACGTCGCGAACTGAAAGCAATAAATATCTCGCTTATACAAAACCGATAATTTCATATAATCAGTTTTATGGTTATTCCAACATCTATCTCCTTTACGGAAATAATTCATCCGGATTTCATTTCTTTCCATCTTATTACAAACCAAAAGATCAAACTGGCTACGCTTCTCTTGGTTTAGGGTTCATTGCCTCATTTAAAAACGTTAAAAAAGATAGCCCGGTTATTAATACGGAATTATTCATTGAGTTAACCGACTTGTTTGACAGTAAAAATTTAAACTCTAAATTCTATAACAGAAATGAGATTGGTATTCGGTTTTCTTTACCCTTTAACTTCTTTCAAATATGACAAGTAAAAAACAAAGAACAGCATTCGTCTTGCGAAGAGTCTTAGGGATGCCGGTCTTTAATGTATTTTGCGAAGATGAGCAAAAATTGTTGTTGACTACAACCAACAAAGCCGCAGCAGAAGCTTTTGCAAGCGATCACAGATTACAAAATTTTGGTCATGTTGTGAAAACAACCTAGGTGTATGAACCAGTCTATAACAACCTTATTGCTGACAGTATCTGTTCTTTTTCTGGATGTTCAGAAGGGGTGTTCACAAGACTGTAGCCAAATCATATCTACGAAAGACGATGGTTTTAAGTCGATTAGCACTACTATTTCGGAACGACCAAAGAATTTGCAGAAAAACGGATTTCAAGCAGCTCTGGTGAGTCATAAGTTATTCAAATCTTACTGGATATCTCTGGCATTTGAATCTCCGGTATTTACTAAGGATTCGATGGGATCGATTATTCTTTTCGACGACAATTCTCGAATGGTCAATCATGTGGTAAAAGTTCAAATTTCTAAGGACATACCTAAGGCAAAGACCCATTTATATCGCGTTCAGTATAAGGTAACAGAAGAAGAACTTAAAAAACTTAAAAATTTAAAGATCAAGGGATTCCAACTTGCAGGTGTTGATAATTTGATACCCCGAGATGAGCAAGCATACATCATGGATACTGCCAGGTGTATACTCAACATTAACATCCAATCTCAGGAGAATGTTGGTCCATTTAATCAGGCTGATAAGAATCCGTTCGATTTCAATAAAGATATTCCATGAACGATAAACATAACTTCATTCTATTTGATAAAATTCGGACAGGAACTATTTCGCAGGTAGCGTCCATCTTAACGAGTCAAATTTTCAAAGACCAAAACAAGTCCATCACTAAGTGGAAATCCGATAAAGGTTATTACATTCTTTCTTGGAATGACAAGAATAAAATTCCGCAAAGGTCTAAACCCATTAGTTATTTGATAATTTCAGAATTCCTAAGACGGAACGGTTTTTTTAATTCTAAGCACTTTAACCTCTGGGATATAGAAAGTTTTTGGTTAGACTTTTCCATTGATCTAAGTGTTAATATGCATCAGTTTGACGAAACAGCTCCTAATGGCCTAGTTATTCAAGACGGTACATCTCAACAGCAATATGGAAAGAGATATCCCATAACTCCGAGATTAAGTAGAGAGGGGCAGTCATTTACAACACTTCAACCTCAATTGCTTAATCGTATTATGAATTTGAGAAAAAAATTGGTAGAGCAATCTAATTTGGCACTGAATGTAAACTGGTTTTTTGATTTACGATCCTTGCTCAGTGATTCTATTTCTTTAATTGATATAACACTGAATCAGTTATACATTAAAGCAGAGTATGACCCGTTACCGGGATGGAAATTTGAAAAGGACAAACTTGGAGAGCGCAATGCTCGAAGATTCAATGAAAAGTTAGGATGGGTTCAAAAGATATCAGGCAAGGGTATTAACGGAGAAGCTCACCTTCCAAACGTCAATAGACTGCGTGAGATCAGGAATCACCTGATGCATTTTGATCCTCCATCGCTTATAGTTACAATTGAAGAAGCAACCATATGGTTAAATCAAATTCTCGACGTGGGTTTTCTATTAATTAAAATAAGGCAGGCTGTTGGGGTAGAGATATCAACTTCTTTAATAAATTTTGTCCTGCAAAAAGAAGTATCATTTAATCCGTTAAGCCACTCCACAGAACGAGCTCCCATAAAGATAGGTTATAGTGATTACACCAGCTCGGTCTGGTAATATCAGAGATTTGTAATATTGGTCGAGTTTTTTCAGAAGGCATCATCTCTTTGGGAATTCAGAATAGTTGTACCTAGTTTCAGTTGGATTTATCAAAATTTTGTGAATTCTTTGCTCTTCAAGTGCCATTTCTTCAAACCTGTCATTCCAATCACGGCAATCTAAATAAATTAGATCCTCGGAGTGAGATCGATTATTTGTTCCTGACTCCATAGCTATACCAACAACATGGTTAACATTAGGAAACTTCAATTTGCAAACAAGACAGATTGATTCGAGATAATTTCGCCGAGCTTCTCTATATTCATTGTAAGAATAATTCTCAAAATGTCTTTTTTGTGGAAATAACAAAAGAGCATAACAAACATCTTTATTGTTTGCAGGCACTACTCGAATTCTTTTGTACGTATCAGGGGTGGTGCAAAACATTTCTACAAGGGTAGTGGATAATATTCTTCTTTCAAATCGGGTTTCTTGTGCAAGGAATCTAATTGCCTGTTCGCCATCTGAAAATCCACCTTCGGATACATACTGTTGAGATCCGTTTATTGCATGCGTACTAAACTCTTCAATGATTTCATCCCACATATAGCTCACTTCATCAGCCTTCTGTTGTGCTGCTCTTTGTGGAAGTGCTTGAAATTCTTCCCATTTGCCTTCTTCAAAAGCGAATCCGTCATTTGGTTTTAAATTTTTGGGTATATGAAAATCATGCTCATTTTTATCATTCAAATATGTCATAAAGTTGGCAAGCATATCTTCCTCACCTGGGGAAAATACTTTGAAGGGTGATCTAAGTAATTTTTCCCGCTTTGACAAGTATTCTGTGAAGTCATTGATGGTATCCCGCTCTGTTAGAAGAATATCTAGTGTTGTATCATCCAAAACATGAATAAATGGTTTAATTGGACTTAGGTCACCTATGACAAACGGATTTTCATGTCTATCAAAATTTTGTATGTCGTTAAAATACATCATGCTTCCACTTCCTCCAAGAATCTCTGAACATTTCGTAGAAGCTCCATGAGCAACTAATACAAGATGGAAAACAAGATTTGTGGTATCTCCTATATCAATTGGTAGAGGCTGTTGACATCTGTCATCTAGAAATATTCTTTTACTATCTCCAATTATCCAGTTCCGGGCTCCCCACAGCTGTTCCGCGGATTTTTTAATTGTTTTTCGAAACCAACGTTTCCAGTCAAGGGTCAAATCCCCCGAACTTCCAAATTCACAATTTTTGTCCGAGAAAATGACTACTTGATTTCCAACTACCACTAGTAGGTCACATAGTTCACTACCTGGTTGCCTAAATACATTTGTGTAGCTCCAAAGTGATAGGAAGCTTTTATCACATAAAGTCTTTAAATATGCTTCGGATGGGTTAAAACCATTACCTGTTGTCTTCATTACTAAAATATCAAGGAAAAATTGTTATTATTAATGCCATTAACTAAATCGCCCCGACCAAACCATTAGATGTGTATAGTGGATTGTTTTGGTTGGGTATCTTTCTACCATTCACAACAAGTCAACAAAACTTTAAACCTGTAAGGGAATGAAAACTACTAATTACTACATTAAAAATGTCTCAGGGGCATTAGTCATTAAATACGATTTAATAGATGGGAGTAGCGGAAAATACGATATACCGCTGAACACACTGGATGACATCCGGACAGAAAAAGGGGTTAACCTATCAGACTGGATTATGCAGTTACTACCTAAAACATGGTCGACCTCAGATATGCTTTACGATTTAGCAAAGCAGATACAATATCATAAATCAGACAATCAAATTGATTGGATTGCTACATTTTTAGCTGTGGAAACAAGATATTATGTAGAAGAACTAAGGGGAAAAAGTGATTCCGCAATTTATAGGGATTCTGACTCCCGGGATGTTGTTGAGGGAATTAAATTTTCCAAATCAGTTCAAGGAGACCCGGAATTTGACAAAATCGTCAACGAAAGGGTCTCTCTAAATTTAAAAAAAGTAAACCTACTCCCAAAGTCCTAACGATATCTCAGAATTATAGTACCCAACCAAAACAACGTCGTTAATAGACATATGCTTTGGTTGGGGGGGGCTTATTTTGGTAATAGACATGAGCAATAGTTTTAATAAAGACCTCACAAAAATTATAAATAAAGAGATTTCAGGTTCTTCAACAACCTATACTCTTCAAAACGGTAGCTATTTAAGTGAAATATTTGAAACTCTACCATGTGGCATTATTGACAAATCTGAAACGGGAGTTGGAGCTACCACGCTGGAACTTAAAGCAAGCAGAAATTCAATTATAGTTGAACCCATTAAAATAACTGCTTCTAGCAAAGCACATAAGCATGATGCTCTATACGTTGGAAGTGAAACCCACTATCACCCAGATAAGGTTTCACCGCTTGATATTAAAAATTATATCACAAGTGACCCAACCAAACATAAAAAAATCATAGTGGTAGCTGATAGCCTATGGAAAGTAATTGAAGCCATAGGTCCTGACGTATACACAGATTATTTTTTACTGTTAGATGAAATTGATTCATTCCAACTGGATTCCTTATTCAGGTCTAGTATGGAGGAATGTCTTGATATATATAAACATTTTACCCCGGAAAACAGAGCCATGGTATCGGCCACTTTTTTGGAATTCACTGATCCTGAGTTGAATTCCGAAAATAGAACCGTGTTTAAATATAAAAATCCGACTGTAAGAAGCATAAATCTGTTTAATTCAAATGATTGCAGCGGAAGTGTCTTTGATATTATCAAAAAAGAATGGAAGGGTGGAGAAAATGGTAAGTGGATGATAGCATACAACTCGGTTAGAGAATGTTTGTCCATTATAAATAAGCTGGTGGCTGAGTGCTCGATTGAAAAATCAATGTTTAAGTTATTATGCGGAGCTGGTAGCAAATATAACGCTATGGACTTCTATTCTGAGTTGGACGATAGCAAACTACCCGGAAAAATTAACTTTGTAACTTCTGCTTATTTTTCCGGCTTTGACATAGATGAGCAATACAACCTCATTACCGTTTCGAATCCATCAAATGTCATATTCTTGCTTTCGGAAGAACGTATGAAGCAAATAGCGGGTCGATGCAGAAAGGGATTACTGAGTGAAACTATCATTTATGATTGTCTTGAAACTCCTAATGCTCCTATTAAACAACTCCCATTAGCGGATATTCTTGACGCATCTCAAAAAGAAATAGATGCATTAAGTTGTATAAGTAATAACTACAAGGGTAACTCTCTTCTGCAAAGCACCATTATGTCCGTCAGGAGGGTTATTATTGAGAATACGAAGACAGACGGTATTCAATTTGTCAGATTGGACAAGAATGATATCCCAAAAATATCCTATCTAAACATAGATGCCTACCTGGAAGGACAACGTATCAAAACACAATTGTATAGCTCCAAAGAGAAGCTGAAACATGTTCTCGAAGCCCAAGGTAACCAGGTGAGCTATAAAGAAGTACTTACTAAAACACTAGTAGAAAGTGATCCTGGTGAGGATAATAGGAAAGAACTTAAAACCAAGGAGATATTGGAGTTTCTAGCTACAATAGAGAAATCCGATAATATAAATGAAAGAGTGGCTGGTCGTAATTTCAACAATGACCAAAAGAAAATACTTGACGTTTTTAAAAATTTCTATAAATACATTGATTGTAAGCAGCTGTTGAATGCAATTAGTGATGCGGTGAAAGACAAGAAGGATAGTAGGAAATTGAATAAGTTAAATGATTCTTGTAGGTTCCTCATAATGAGCAAGGAAGAGCCTTTTAAGCGCAATTTTGATTTTCACTTCGAAATTGGAGTCGCATACACATCACAAGAACTTACAAAAAAAGTTTCTGATTGGTATATGGACTCCAATCTAAACATACCATCGTTAAACCATATTGGAGCCATTAAACTATTGAATCTCTATTACAAAGTGCGAAAAATTAGAGCAAAAGGTGGTGAGCCATTATCAGTTACTAAATATAAAATTGAACATGACAATCCTTACAAATTTACATACATTGTAATGAAGTCCTCATACAATCATTCCAAATAGCCTTTCTTCTTTCTTTCAATTACACACTTAGTTGATATTCTATTAAAGGACTAAGTGTGTAAGATGACACTTAGTTGTATTATTCAATTATTTAGTGTAACTATTCATAAATTCTCTAACCGCAATTACACTTGTATTTTATGATGTACTTATGGAACTTTTGACCGTAGGACAAATTTGTATCTGAGAAATAACTTTAAAAATTATCCCAATTGCGTAAAGGTATGCCACAATAGATGTAGCTAGAAGTTTGATAGCTGTACTCATTGTCTTTTATTTCTGCGACCACATATACCTTACCTTTGTACTCATATGCTTTTACGGATTTTAACCAGGAGGAGCTCAGAAGGGATATGGAGCTTACCTCACCTTTATACGTCCCATTGTCCATTACAAATTCCAATAGCTCCTGACAGGTGATATTTTGAGCTTTTACGGAGGTCATAGATAATAATGACCATAGTGCAACTTTTAAAATTAATTTCATTTTTATTATGTGATAAAGTGGATGGTGAAGATTAAGTATTAAAATGGAAGACCCCTCTGTGGATCTATATATATCCTGTGTCCGTTTGTATTATCCACAGAACCAGAAAAGCAAAAACACTCAGATATATCAATTATTTCCCTATCCTTTGAGATTATATTTATCTCAATGTAGCAATTCGAATGTGTCCCAAAAAAAATAAAGCTTTCGTCTTTATTAATTGAAAATTTACATCTACCTGGTTTGTTAACTAGATGTGTATCACCATTTTCTGTGAATTTATTGAAGCTACTGGATAGGTTATGTAAAAAGTTTCTTTTTAATTCATTCATATACTTTTTACCTGGATCTAAAATTGAATCAATCATTTCAATGTCCAAATCCTCTATAAAATAGATGAGAGCTGCTTTTTGGTCTATAAATTTCATTTGTTGATTAATATAAAGTACTCACTGCGTATCCGTTGCCTTATTTAAATCCCACCCAAATAAGCAAATATTTATGACTGGGTGGGATTTATTAAGGATTTAATCAATTATAAAATCGGTGTACTTATAAACCTGACCTTTGATCAAGTAGAAGACCTCATTATCAAAGTTTTTATACACCATGTCCACCAACAGACCTTCGGGAGATCCGTCAGGAAAAACCGGAGCAACTTTAAAAGGACAAAATAGCCGTTTCAAAATTCCCCTTTGGTCAACTACCAGAATAGAAAATGGATCAATGTAATGAAGAGAAGCTTCATTCATGGTTGTTTTAACAAAATTAGAGGAATAATAAATTTTGGTTAAAGAAGATAACCTAAAATGGTGAAGGGGTCAGTTCAGAAACCAGTTGGCTCTTCCGGAATCCAGTGATTCTACCAGGTCGTGTACCAAACTGGAAGCGTTAGCAGAACGGGACAAGAAACCATCAATATAGCTCGACTTGTTCGCTCCGGTGAAAAGGTTGTAAATTTTCCACAGATTTATAGAACCATCATCCTGTCTACAAAAAGACTGATCCTGATAATAGTCCTTGGCAATGCTATTAATTTGATAGTCACCGAACGACATTGCAGGAATTTGGTTCTTTTCCTCTGCTGACAGATATTGATACAACTTACACCTTCCAACAAGTGAAGCGAACTGACTTTCTGCAAGTGAATAATTTGGGAATTTCTGCAACAAAGAAAGTTGCCTTTCATGCCGAAACTCCCCTAACAATTTTTGAACAGCTTGCATAAGCTGCATGGAATTCTTGACTCTGACATCTGATAGCAAACCATCAGTCCAAACGCAGAGATTTGTACATACCTGATTTTTGAAACCTACGAATATTTTAAAATGTTCATCTGCTCCTTTTTTGCTCGAAAGATTATCCTGAGAATAGCTTTTCACTCCTCCAATGGTTAAGTTCAAAACGTTTCCGTCAATGGTTTCCCGGATTGAAGGTATCTCTACAACAAACATCATACGTTCGTAGTAAATGGTTTTCTCCCATTCTTCAAGCTGATTGGCCGGTTTGTTTCGAGCATCAGGAATTCTTCCTTTAATAGGATGTGAAACCCTGATGTTTGCAGGAACAATCACTTCGTCTCTGAACTGACTGAAAACTGCTTCCTCGGTTATTGTAATAAAATCCCGGTGAGAAATGAGCGGTTCGTTGTCTTTGGTGAAGACTGGAATAATGTGACTGTTTTCCAACTCAGTAAATAAAATTGGAATTGTATTTGCTTCGATAAAAGAAGGAGAGGCTATACTTTGAGACTTTGTATTATTGATTACTAGCGTATCCATTGGTAGATAAAATTTGGTGTTTACGAATATTAAACTGGCTTCTTAGTGCATTTTGATATAACGGATGTTGCTCAAAAATTTCTTTAAGAGATTGTATATCAGAGCGATTATTAATTAACCTACCTATTTCAAGCTCTTCAACTTTATCCTGTTCACACCAACAGCGTATGAGTTTCCCCGTTTCTTCTGTGATAACGAAGTCAGATTTATCAGCAAAAAATTCAGTACGATCTTTGATCACTGTTGCGTAATGCTTCATGGATAATTGGAATACAAGCGATAACTCATAATCCATGTCTTCACGTTGAATTGGTTTCAGACCTACCTTTTCAGGTACATGCTTCCCATTTTTCTCGTTCAAAACATAAGCTTGTTTTGAGCGAAGCGTACAAATGATATGTACATCTGATTGAATGAGCGTATCTACAAATAGCTGATGACGTGGAGTAAACTTTGACCAATTTGTGTAGCTATTGCCTGTTAATGAAGCATGTTCGGTGAGAATATTTTGCCACTCAGATGATATTGAATCCAGAACCACTACTTCCATCCCTGCATTGATACAGGTCTGAATTGCTTCCTTAAACTTTTCAGGAGTGAAGGGATAACTAAGTGGCAATACGTTGAATTCACCCAAATGTGCATACAATTCAGAACTACTATTCTCTGTGTCTACCACAGCTATTTTTGTCCAGTCATCGATCAAACCAAATGCAAGCAGCAGTGCTGACTTTGTTTTACCACTACCAGCTGGACCCTGGATTCCGATTTTTATTTTGACATTATTCCGTTTTGCTTTATGTAACTGCATGGTGTACAGATTTAAAATTCATAAAAAAAGACAGAGCCTTTCGACTCTGTCTCTTAAAAATGTTGGTGACTTTACTATGCAAATACCGCTGTTTCTGGTGTACCCATTTCAACAGGTTGATATTCATATCTATGGTGGCGTGTAATTACCTCACCTGTTTCCTGAATGGTAAACTCGTAAGGCTCGCACTCTACCTTTGCAATAGATCCGGGAATTTGTTTCCCAAGCATGACTTTGCAAACAGATTCCGGAAAGGAGGAACTCATACTGCATTTTTTGGTTGTGACATAATACCTTCCAGTAGCTGACATGACAATTTCCGGTTCGTCACTTGTAAGTTCAAGTGCAAAGTACTGGCTACCATCCTGTGATGATATGCGATTTGAATAAGAAGTGATTGTAAGCATGACTGTAAATGTTTAGATTGTTTTTTTGTTTGAGCAGTCGTACCACAGTTATATGTAATATATAATGTAAGTGAAACCGGGGGATACGATGCAATACATCCGTCGGGAGGGCGTGAATACTACCAAAGGATTCATGCTCTCAGATGAAAAACATTTCTTCTAAAACTACAATGGGGGGGAGTACTCAAAATTAAATAGATCAGCAGGGGTGACCTTTAAAGCAATTGACAAGGCGTAAACCGATGAAATGGTCGTATTAACTTCACCTCTTTCGATATTTCCGATTTGATTTTTAGAAAGTCCAGCCTGATGACATAACTCTTCCTGACTCAGTTTTTGCGATTCTCTGAGCTCACGTAAGTTTTCACCGAACGCTTTAAGATAATTTGACTCTCTTTTCTTTGTCACGGTTCAAAACTGAACCGAATAGTAAAATTTTGCCACCCAATATATTGGGTATTTCATAAGAATTGATAAATTGTACCTCTGAAAACAACCAATTTAGATTACGCATTAATCAAACTTACTTTATGACAACTACAGCCAAAATACTGGCTACCATTGCACTAATAATGATTTATGGTTTTTTAAGTGGCTTATCCATGCTAGCAGTCGGCAAAGGTCCTTCCATAGTGGGACTTATACTATCTCTGGGATTGTTAGGGGGAATAATTGCTATTTGGAGAAGCAAGCCACCTCAAAGCCCTAATGATCATAAATTAAACAAGATTGGAAAGTGATGGACTTTATTGACTACTACAGTACTCTCGAAGTCCCAGTAGATATCGACACCGTTTCACTAAAAAGGCAATATTATAATTTGTGTAAGATTTGGCATCCAGATGTGAACAAAGGTTCAAACACAACAAAGAAGATGCAAGAGATCGTTGAAGCTTACCTTATTCTTTCTGATCCCGATGCAAGATTGAGATATAATACGCAATATCATGCCTACTATAAACAAAGAGGTTTCTCATCTATGGAACAGCCTGAAAATTCTAACTCTGAAGCAGATTTTACATACTCAGATGAGAAGCTATGGATGTGGATTGAAACTGCGAGAAAGCAATCGATTAAAATAACCCAGGAATTGTTTCAGGAAACAAAACATCATTTGAAATCAGGAATAAAAGGAGCTATAAAAGAAATGTTACCGTTTAAAATATTTTAGTTCAAAATATAGTCACACAATTAGAATCTTACCCAATGTTTTATATTGCCTTTTGGGTGGTAGTTATAGCCATTCTTGTGATACTAAACCACGTAGTCACCCGCAATCAGGATTTTTCTAACGTCAAAGTAGAAGGTGGTATGAGAAAGAAATACAAATACTTAATTGATAAGCTGTCCTATCATCAATCTGCATTCATTGAAAAAGAAACTGGGAGTACCATCACAATCATAATTACAGGTAGAACTACTAAGGTTTCGTTTTATATTGTAGACAATAAAGGATCATTACATGTTTTCTGGATGGCAGATTATGGTTTAAGCGGTTCTACAAATCACCAGTTTACATTTGATAAAGAGGCTTCACAAGAAATGATGATAGAGAAAATAGAATCGTATGTGGTTTCAAGAACTAATCAACTACTTCGGGGAATGTAAAATTGTTTCTAATCTTAAAATGTTAATTCAGATACAATTACTTCGATCTATAACTATAGCTGTATTTTTCATATTAGTTGAATCACTATACTCGTAAATAGGTATTCATAGGACTCAATTAACCCACCCAATCAAAACGATCACCTATACAAGAATATCATTTTGGTTGGGTAACGCAGGGGTTATCACCCTGAGTCGTCAGTTCGCTCGTTTACCAATTCGTAAACCGTCGGTTTACCATTTGTTTGAACGATTTTCAAAAAAGACGTTTCTTTCGACTTGTTCCAGATAGGAAGCTTATTCTCCGCTAATTCTTGCAAACGAGCTTTTAACGTGTTAGAAGAACATTTAAACTCCGCTTCAAGCAAATCCAAAAGATCTTTCTGATGATAAGGAAAGGCTGTACAGCTACTCAGTTTATCAGCAATATCTTGTACATCAGCTTTGGTTCTCCGTAAGTCAATTACAGTTTTTACATGAGTTTCGTCAGCAACTCTGAGAGACTTTGTTTCCGGATCGAATTGTAGAGCCAATGGAGCAGCCTTTTGTGAATGACGTGTTTTTATTTCCTTTAACCATAGCAAATCCGTTACCTCATTTTTACTATTTTTTTCGAAACCGATCTGACACACATAGCTCGCTTTGTTTATAGCCTCTGTTCCAGCATGACCACGTGCTTTACTTGAACCTGGATTTTCGTGTATTAATAAGAAAAAAGTACTATTGTAGAATTCACAGCAGCGACCTAAAAAATCCAATAGCTCCATACTTTCAATTGGATCGTTGAAATTAGAAATACAATCCGTCACTACGTCAAGGAAAATCACCAGAGGGTTTGTTTGATTACGATGAATCTCCTGTAAATATATTTTAATGACATTTAATCTTGACTTTCGTTCAAAATCTTTTATCGATGTGTACCTAAATGTTGAAAGCTCATCATTTTTTTCAAAACCAGCATTTAACTGAATACATTGAATTGCCTCTGCAAACTCTTCCTTCATGTTTCGTTCCGTATCAATATAAACAGCAGTAATTTCCTGTGTTGAGAATTTCTCAAAACCTAACAATTCTGACAAACTGTTCTTTTTGCTTAGGATCAAACTACATAGTGCTCCTGCTAACCTACTTTTGTGAGAACCTTGTGCACCTTGAATCACATTAATTGTGCCTCTTCTGATCACCGGATTCCCATATCTGGTAATAAGTGGTGGCGATGACACAATGTTACCACGTACTAAGTTCCCAATGATTTTTTCGTTCTTCAATAATTTTTCAACAGATTTAATATGTGCAATTATCGCTTTTGTATTGGGTATTGGAGGAGTCAACACGGTGGCGTTATTGACTTCCTTCTCCACTTTACCTTCTATGATCGCTTCGGGATTGTTCAATACTTTACGAACGGTACCCTCTATATGTTTGTCATTATTCGTTTCACTATAATCAGTCTGAATCGTACCCGCAGTTTTATCCACAGCAACATTGTCAGACTCTAAATTGGCTAAGTCGAGCTCAGGAACACCGGTATCCATTGATACCATGGTATTATTGTAGTCAGAAAAAGAGGTTTCTGACACTATATTTAATTGTACTGCTGTTTGATCAGCAGAATTCTCATTGATAAAATTTGACGGTTTTACTTCATTTAAAATGCTCGAAGAAGAGTCCAGAGCATTAACAGAAGGAGAGATACTACTTAACATTAAAAATTACAGATACTAATTTATTGATGAACTTAACTCCGGAATCGGAGACCAGAATTTTAGGATAGGTTTTGATTCCACCTTTCACAGGAACACTTTTAAACTCAACCGTGAAGTATCCCATGGCTACAAATTGTGCTACGGGCAAGTCACCGTTGAAAATTCCAAAACTTCGACAAAAACTAAACAGGTCTGTTCGATTTTTAATGTACTGATTGTTAACCAGTTTACTCGCGGTGAGCATATCATATGAAAACTTCACTTTATTTCTCATTTTCTTATTTTTTGTTGGTATTTTTAGATGTGCTTGCATGGTCTAACTTGTTAACTATCAGTTCTTCAATATAGTCCAGTCCTGACGGCGAGATCATCACCTTTTCATAAATCAATCCAGATCGAGAGTAGAACTGCATTACTTTCATATATCCATTGGAAATACTGAAGTGAGCAGGATAGTTACGTACCATCAAACCCTCAGCTCTCAGAAAGTTACGAAGTGTAGTACGTCCGGTTATCTTTGGATGATTAATGTATTTTGCAGCATAATCAGTGGTATAAGGAAAGTTGCCTTCAATGGCAACTTTATGATCTTCCAGAGTAAAATCCATTTGGGCTATTAAATTAGTTGTGAGATAGTTGATTCTGTGCAGCCTCTACCATTCCAACAAAGGGTCGTTGGACAAAATATAATAAGCCATTTATCTTTGAGTATGAGATTTTGTATTGATCTATCAGTAGATGTAGAGCAGATTTAGACAATCCTAAACATCCTGAGGTTTGTTTAGATGTCATAATTTCCGGTACATGTATTGTGTCAGCAGCATGTATAGTGGAATTGAGCCGAATTTGGGGTAAGTGCATCATTTATTTTTGTTTTAATAGACACCTGTGTTGGTTTCCGCTACAAAAGTGACAGTAAAACAATAATTATCCACATAAATAAATGGAACTCTTCTTTGTGATTTTAAGGAAAAAAAGTTCCAACATTTTTCTTTTCAGCGATTGCCTGTTTTCCGTATCCGTACCACTTCTTGAAGTATCCCTCTAGACGACCGGAAATATTAGAATCAAAATTGTAATGATATCCCGCATCTTTCAGTAGGTCAAAATATATTTGATATAGTCTGCGCTTGGATAATCGCTTGCCGTACTCTACAATTTTAAGATTATCTAGAAACTCTATAACTTTAAAGCAAAATATATAATACTCATTAGTCAACGGCGTTGATACATCCATTTGGAGTATATCAGTTTTCGTGTCAACAAAACTTTTAATCCAGTTTAATAAGCTAATAATTACCTGATCAGTATTTTTCTCATTTTTGATTTCTAACTCTACCTTATTATCCGAACCTGTGTTGGAATGTCCAAAGTGAAAAGTAATTTTTTTTAATCTATTTATATCCTCCGTTGTTCTTTGATAATAATCTCCTTCTCTTACTGTTTCTTCCAAATTCAAATTATTGAAAATTTCATTTAACGCTTCCCTGTTGTAATACTCCCATGTAGAATATTCTTTGTTTATTACCGCTAAATTATCGTAGTGGATCGCTGATTTCGGAAGTCCCCAGAATCCTTTAACTAGCAGAACTAACAATACCTCTTCATATTCTTGTAAGGATAGTTTGTTTAGAACCGATATCCTACTGTCGTATCTTTCCTTTGTAGCGATATACTTTCGAATCTCACCAAAACCGAAATCAGCTAAATATTTCACAGACGGCTCACTAATTTCGATAACTTTGATATTCTCAGGAAAGATGGTTTCACCAGTTCTTTCAACTTCCATTACATCAAACAGGTTTACGCTTCCGTCAACAACATAGTATTTATGCATAGCAGAAATATATTGATAATCAGTTAGCGGACTACCGTCGCTATTTTTTTGATTCATGGGATCAAAATTGATATTCATTTTAATGAAGTTGAGATTTTGGAACTGGTGAATGAGTAATATATCTATTCAAATTGAGTTAATAGTAGTGTATTCTGACTTTTAACTTCATCCTCAAATGAGTCAAGGTAACTCTGAGTGGTTTGGAGATCAGCATGACCTAACGTTTCGGATATGTATTCCACAGATACACCCTTCCTTTTTAAAACGGTAGCATAGGAGTGTCTTGCGGAGTATGATGTAATTGGTTTAGAAATTTCCAGATCCTTCCCAATCCGCTTCATATACTTGTTTACAAGTTTGGTGAAATATTGTACCAGATCACGTTCCTGTTGAGCTGTTACGCCTTCTTTAAGTATATCGAATATGTAGTCATTGGGCTTTGCGTTTTTTAAACCCCATTTTTTTATAATTGTTTTTGCTTGTGGAGCTAAGTGTATACTGAGTGTTTTTTGATTTGATTTTGAGGTCAATTGTGTTTTTGCTCTAATCACACTTAGTTTATCACCATCAATCTGGTTCCACCTTAACCTGCATATGTCTTTTAGGTTGAGTCCGCAACACAAATATGAGAATATCCAAAAATCCTTTGCTTTATCCATATTACTACCTGTAATAGAAGAGTGGCTGAAAATTTTCTCTATTTCCACCAACGTAAGTGCTTTTTTTACATTTTCACCAGCAGGAATTTGAAACTTGGTCTTTTTAAAGGGGTATAGCTCCTTAGCTACTAAACCTGCATCGATCCCTTGGTTATAAATAGTGCGAAGCGAACGCAGATAAATCCCTATTGTTGTTGAAGATTTTCCATCAATGAGCATTTTCTTTTCATATGCGTGTAAAAATTCAGGCGTTACGTCCTCAAACATGAGTTTATTCTTAAATTTTTTTAAGGAATTTAAAGTACACTCGTATGTTTGAGCAGTAGAAATCCTGCTCTCATCTTTTAACTTAACAACATATCGCAGGATGTGGCTATACACATTGTCAGATATTTTTTGACTAGGTTTTGCCAGAAATGATCTTTCAAACTCTTTCAAGCTAAATTCATTTAATGATTTGGCTACATTTTCTGCCTTCAATTCTATTTCTTTAATTTTCTGACGTATCTCCTTCAATGAGGTTAGTTTAGAAGTAGCCAATTTCAGATACTGATCCTTCTGAATATCCATACCTACTCCATAGTAGGTTCGTTTTCTATTGTGAGTCACCCTTAACTTTAATGGGAATGATCCATCTGTTTTTGTTTTTCTTTCATCAAGTACTACTTTAAAAGTCGGTTTTGAAAGTCCCATGGTAAATTTTTTTTTCGGTTTTTTTTTGATACACAATTTGATACAAAGATTCTATACGCTCGTCCTTGTTTAAGTACATCGCCTAAACAGGGTTTATTTGTAAGTAATTGATTATAAGTAAATTGATTTGATGTTTGAGCGAAGAGTCACTTCTTGTTCTGACTGTTAATCAGAGGGTCGCTGGTTCGAGCCCAGCTTCGGGAGCAGAAAGAGTTACAGTAAGATGTAACTCTTTTTTTATGCACTTCAGTCAGGTCTTGATCCCTGATAATCCTGCTGCGCCTCCCGGCCAAATTGCCATAGAGATTGTTCACAAATGCTGGTGAGTGTAATCATCATATACTCATCAAAGATCAAAGCAATAAAACAATTTATAAACAGTTTCACTCAACCCGCTATCTGTGACCGGCCTTGTCTGGGGTAGATTGAAAATGCCTTTCTGGTCAGCTTGTAAACCATTTGTTTAATCTATCAGTGAAATCTATGATTGGAATGCGGTAATTCACACTTTCGCACGGGTGTTTGATACAGCAGTCTGTATGTGATTAATCCTTTATTGAGAAAATTGCATGAATGTCACACCGAATGTTATGAGTTAATATACTTTTTGGTATATTTGTGTTATCATTATTAAATAGGTACTCGGAATGCTTACTAAGGCTGAAAAAACAAAACAATTCATACTGGAAACAGCAGCCCCTCTTTACAATGAGAAGGGTATTTCCGGTGTGCATATTGATGATGTGCTGTCTGCAACCAAGTTGACGAAAGGATGTCTGTATGGGCATTTTGAAAATAAAGATGATCTTTCCGGGCAGGTTATTGACTTGCTTTTAAAGAAAATATCAGATAAAATCCATTTGGCTGTAGCAGATAAAAAGACTGCAAAAGCAAAAATATTTGCGTTTCTGGATTTTTATAGAGATCCTATAGATACCTATATATCAGGAGGTTGTCCCATTTTTAACACCGCCGTGGATGCGGATGATAATTATCCACTTATCAAACAAAAAATAGCCACTGTGTTCCGTGCAGGCCAGCAGGATCTTATTGACGTGCTTATGAAAGGGATCAATAACGGCGAATTCTCTACAAATCTCGATGCTACGGTATTTGCTTTTAAGCTGATGGCATCAATAGAAGGTGGTATTGTGATGTGCAGAACGCTGGATACAGCAAAGCCGATGCACGGGCTCATTAAAAGCCTTAAAGCTGAACTGGAACAATATGTTCTTTAATTTTTTTTGAAACAAAATAGACTAAAAAGTATATTTTTAAATTAATACATATATGGGAAATGAGATATTATTCGAAGCATTTGATCTGCATGGAGCAGCATTAAAGAACCGCATGGTAATGGCCCCCATGACGCGATCGCGGTCGGACAATAGCGGGAATGTGGCTACAGAACTCACAGCTAAATATTACCAGCAACGTGCATCAGCAGGGCTCATCATTACAGAGGGTACGTTTATCAGTGAAGAAGCCGTTGGTGTGATCAATGTGCCGGGCATATATACTGCCGGACAGATCGAAGGATGGAAGCTCACAACAGTAGCGGTGCATCAGGAAGGCGGGGCCATTTTCGCGCAGTTATGGCATACGGGAGCCTATTCACACCCTGATCTGCACAACGGGAAGAAGCCGCTGGCACCTTCTGATGTTAATCCCGGGCAACAGGTCTTTACTACCGGAGGACTCAAACCCTCTGAGGCTCCGCAACCAATGACCATCGAGGATATCAAAAGGACGATCGCCGATTTTAAGCAGGCAACCATCAACGCATTTGAAGCCGGGTTTGACGGCGTGGAACTACACGGCGCCAATGGATATCTGCTGCAACAGTTTTTTTCCAAAAACAGTAATCTGAGGAAAGACGAATATGGCGGAACAATTGAAAACCGTGCACGTATCCTGTTTGAAATTCTGGATGAATTAAAGGATACAGTAGATATCAGTCGCGTAGCGGTTCGATTGAATCCTTCACTGAACGGGATCATGGGTATTCTGGTGGACGATGAAACCATTGCACTCTATGATTATATCATCAACAGATTGAACGACTATGGACTGGCCTATATTCACCTTATTGAGCCATTCACTGATGTTACAGGCAATCAGCATGCGATCCAGGGCGTTGCCAAACATTTCCGTAAGGTATATAACGGTACAATCATCATTAACCGGGGATTTAATAAAGAAACTGCCACGCAGGTAATTGCCGCCGGAGATGCAGATCTGGTCTCATTCGGTGTACCATTCCTGGCTAATCCCGATTTGGTAGCGCGTTTCAAAGCAGACGCTCCACTCAACCAGCCTGATCAATCCACCTTTTATACACCCGGAGAAAAAGGATACACCGATTACCCGACATTCAACAATTAATACATCAACATTTTTAAAGAAATATCATGAAAACATCATCTAATACCGTATTCATCAGCGGCGGAAGTGCGGGAATCGGTTTGGCAATCGCTAAAAAACTAAGCGTAGCAGGCAACAAGGTTATCATCAATGGACGCAGCGATGAGCGCCTTCAAAATGCTTTAAAAGAACTCGACAATGCCGTGGCTATTAAGGGAGATCTTTCCGTTGAAGCTGACCGCATACGTATTGCAAATGAATTGGCAACCCAGCACCCGGAGCTGAACATTATTATTAATAATGCTGGCGCTGCGTTTATAAACGATTTAAGCGATAGCAATAATAATGCTGCTGAAAAGGCCGGTCAGGAAATGAATACGAATTACATCAGCGTAATCCATTTTACATCTCTTGTGTTGCCGCAGCTTTTACAACAGAACGAGGCCGCTATTGTTAATGTATCCTCCATCGCCGCGTTTCGTTCCAGTAAATATTTGCCTACTTACTCTGCAAGCAAAGCGGCATTGCACAGCTACACACAAGGTCTGAGGGATACATTTGCCGAAAACGAAAAGTTGCATGTTTATGAAGTATATCCGCCATTGGTGAATACAGAATTTTCGGCCGAGATCGGTGGTGCCAATGGTATCCCTGCATCAGAGGTAGCGGATGAGTTTTTTGCAGCTCTGGCGCTAAATCATTTTGAAGTTCCGGTGGGCGATACTAAAAAAATCCATGCTTTGATAAATCCTGTTACTGAACAGTTACCTCACTAGTTGATCCTAAGGGATTTTAAACCAAAACTAAATGAACATCAAAGATAAAACCATCCTGATCACAGGCGGAACATCAGGGATAGGTCTTGAAGCTGCAAAGCAGTTTCTGGCCCTTGGCGCCAAGGTAATTATCACAGGCAGAAATCAGCAGAAACTGGATGCAGCTCAAAAGTTGTATCCACAATTAATTGCCATTAAAAGTGATGCGGGCGATGCCACAGACGCTGGGCTTCTTTTCGACCGTGTGAAAGAGTTGGGAGGGATTGATATCCTTTATAACAATGCGGGTGTACTTGTGCCGCCGTTGAACCTGGGTATTCCCAACGACAAACATGCTGAGGGTGCAGCATATGAAATAGAGGTCAATTATGTGGGTGTAATAAGGTTAAATAATCTTTTTTTGGATATATTACAATCAAGGAAAGAAGCTGCGATCATCAACACAACATCTTTACTGAGCCAGGCCCCATCATTAATTGAAGCCACCTATTCATCGTCGAAAACTGCATTGGCTTTCTACACAAAGTCATTGCGTGAGCACTTAAAGATTATTGGCAGCCATATAAAAATAGTCGAACTGGTCCCACCGCTTGTCGCTACAGAAATGACTGCAGGAAAGGACGATAAAAAAATATCAGCAGAAGAATTGGTAAAAGGCCTGGTCGAAGGTTTAAGAAATGGGCATGACACGATCCGTGTAGGAGACGCGAAAATCTTTAATCTTATAAACAGATTTTTCCCGAAGATTGCTTTTGGGATTGTTAACCCCAAAAAAAATCATCAGATTTTGATGAGTTGAAAATTTAATACGGAACGAGATAACTACACCACCTGAAAAAGCCGAAGACATGAAAGCGTTCCTGATCAAAAAATATGATAAAAAAGCAAAGTTACTTTTAGAAGAAGTAGGAACTCCTGCCATTAAAGACCATGAGGTTTTGGTTGAAGTACATGCCAGCGGCTTAAATTTGCTCGACTCCAAGATCAGGTCGGGGGAGTTTAAACTGATATTACCTTATAAGTTTCCATTGATTCTGGGGCATGATGCTGCTGGGATTGTTACTCAGGTTGGTAAGCATGTCACACAATTCAAGGTAGGGGATGAAGTTTATGCGCGTCCGACTGATTTTCACATCGGTACATTTGCTGAATATATTGCGGTCAATGAGAATGACGTTGCGTTAAAACCAACGAACATTTCTATGCAGGAAGCAGCCTCTGTCCCGCTTGTAGCATTGACCGCCTGGCAGGCATTGGTTGAAGTTGGTAATGTACAAAAGGGACAAAAGGTCTTTGTTCAGGCCGGTTCCGGAGGTGTAGGTACCATTGCTATTCAGCTGGCAAAATACCTGGGAGCAACCATTGCCACAACGGCAAGCGAAAAAAGTTTTGATATGTTGAGAAGTCTCGGAGCAGATGTTCTGATCGACTATAAAAAACAGGATTTTGAAAATGTGCTGAAAGATTATGATCTGGTACTGAATAGCCAGGATACAGCCACCCTGAAAAAATCACTAAATGTACTCAAACCGGGGGGGAAGCTTATTTCAATATCCGGGCCGCCAACGCCGGACTTTGCAAGGATGATAGGTGCACCCTGGTATATAAAAATGGTACTTTCCCTGATCAGTTCAGGTGTGCGGAAAAAGGCAGAAAAACTGGGTGTGCAATATTCTTTTCTTTTTATGAGGGCCGATGGAAAGCAACTGCGCCAAATTACAAAACTGATAGAATCCGGAAATATCAAGCCGGTTGTAGATAAGGAATTTGAATTTGAAAAGATGAATGATGCATTGGATTACGTGGAAAGCGGGCGGGCCAAGGGAAAGGTTGTGGTTAAGATCAGGTAAATATATGCCTATGTATTTCAAATCCAGCTGTTTTAGTGTTCATTTGGTGAGTTGTAATGCATTGGGTTAAAATTTCAGGCTGGTTTAAAGAATGATTCAAATTCGGTAATCCTGCCTTTCTTTTGAGACATAATATACTTCAATACTCTTTTTGAAAGATCGGATTGATCAACAGGCTGCTTTTGAAACTGCTGCATAGACGTTTATTATGTTGATTAATACATTCGGTTTTTATTTATACATTTTATTTTCTTCCGGTTTTAGTGACAGCACCTGTATAACCTGATTCAGGTCATGCGTGGTATAATGAAGTTCGGTCTTTCATAAGATTAAATTGTAAAATTTTATAAAATATCGTAGGATTGCAGAGCCTAACTTAAACGATCGCAATTTCTTTACTTTACATGCTCCCTCATTCTGACCCTTCAATGGATGATTCTGAACAATGGAATGCCTTTCGTGCAGGGAGCGATGTAGCTTTTGGTGCCATCGCACGACACTACTACCGAAGCCTGTTCAGTTATGGACTGAAGTTCTCTAAGGACAAGGAGTTTGTAAAGGATTGCATTCAGGATTTATTTCTCGAATTGTGGGCGAAGCGGGACACATTAGGCGATACTTCTTTCGTCAAATTTTACCTCCTCAAGTCTCTTCGGAGAAAGATACACCGGGAAAGCATGAAGCGGAATTGGATGGCAGATGAAGAGGAGCTTGATTTTGAAACGGAAATGACCGGTGAAACTTCTATTGAGCAGCAGATTATAGAATGGGAAACTTCGGAAGAGCTGCTCGGAACGCTGAATCAACAAATTGTGCTGCTGACCAAGCGTCAGCAGGAAATTATATACCTGCGCTTCTTCGAAAATATGGACAATGAATCTATTGCACAGGTAATGTCCATTTCCAAGCAGGCTGTTGCTAATCTGCTCTATCGTACTATTCAGGAGTTAAAAGATCGATTATAACTTTTTGAAGCCTCAAAAATCACTTTTCCAAGTTTTTGAAATAAAAGTGAAATATTTTGATTATTTCATGTTTGATGCTGCCTATGTATAGGTAGAAACCAATTTAAACATGAATCAATACAAAGAATACGCGCTTGAAGATTTTGTATTGGATGCCCGATTTCAATCTTGGGTACGCTATCAAATGCAACCAGATGTCATTTTCTGGCAAAACTTCGTTAAAGAAAATCCCTTTCAAAAAAGTGATATAGTGCAGGCGCGCGTGCTTTTGGAAAGTGTGTATCTGCACTACAAAACCGATATTGATGAAGCTGAAATCGATGAAGAAATTCAGGAGTTACTCAATAAGGTTCGTACTCAAAAAATAGATGAAGCAGCATCACAAAACAGGGATGACTATAATTTCTGGAAAAAATCAATTTTCTCTGATTTGTCTGTATACCGGGTCGCTGCTATCATCGCAGTTGTAATGGGATTGGGATTCTTATACCATCATTACAATTTCCGTAATAGCAATTATCAAAGACTGGTAGCAGGCAAAGCATTGGAAGAAATCAGAAATGATACGAATACAGATAAACTGATAAATCTTAAAGATGGAAGCAGAATAACGCTGAAACCAGGTTCTATGCTGAGTTATCCGGATAGCTTTGTAGCAGATAAGCGTGAAGTATACCTTTCCGGTGAAGCTTTCTTTCAGGTTTCAAAAGATTCTAAGCGACCATTTCTGGTTTATGCCAACGAATTGGTTACTAAAGTATTGGGGACCAGCTTCACGGTGAATGCAGCTCATGTACATGCCAAAACCACTGTAGAAGTACAGGAAGGTAAAGTGTCTGTCTTTAAGCAAGACGACTTCCAGGCTTCAGATCTGAAGAAAACATTCCAGACGAAAGGACTTGTGTTGACGGCGAATCAAAAGGTGGTTCTGGAGAAAGAAAATTCAGAGATGCTGAAAACGCTTAGTGACAGGCCGGCTATTGTTGTGAAAGGGGTTAATGCTGATGTATTCGACTTTACAAATACGCCTGCCTCACAGGTACTGAACGATCTGAAAAGTGCCTACCAGATCGACATCATTTTCGACAAGGAGTTGCTGGCTGAGTGTCCTGTTACTGCTTTACTTAACAGGCAGTCGCTTTTTGAAAAGCTTGATATTATCTGTGAAGTAATAGAAGCCCGCTATGAGGTTATTGACGGACAGATTGTAGTGTATAGTAAAGGCTGTAAAAGTTAATCCATTATTCAATCCATAAATAAGTTACCTAAAAATCAGATAGTTTACCAAGACCGCAAAAAAAGAGTCGGAAAATGCTACCAACATTTCCGACCCCTGTGTTACCCCTGAATGTTGCCTTCGAACTCAACGTACATCCATTCTTTCAGAAAATGGATGAAGGGGATTGTTTTACCAAATCAAACCTTAATAAAACGTATCAAATGTATGAAAAAAGGGTACAATTATCAATTACTGTTACGGCTCATGCGCATCTCGCTGTTTCAATTAGTAATCGCTGCCTGCATTATGGGCACATCGTGGGCGAGAGAGGGCAATGCTCAAACCTTGCTGGCAAAAAAGATCACGCTGAATGTTCAGAATATTGAAGTTGGAGCGTTTCTGAAAAAAGTCGAAAAGTTGACAAATGCCCGCTTCGTATATAGTGCAAGGGTGATTCAGTCCAGCCGGAAAATTAGTATTTCAGCAGAGCAGCAGACTGTTTCCAGGGTGTTGGATGAAGCACTATTGCCACTTAATCTTAAATACAGGATTTCGGATGATCTCATCATTATAAGCCGTATTCAAAAGGACGATCCCATTCAGCTTATCGATAACTCTTCTTCAGTACAAATGAACCCGGCTTACAAGGGAAAGTCCCTGGCAGAGCGAACCATTACCGGCACCGTAAAAGGGGACAATAATGAAGCACTCCCGGGAGTCAGTGTTGTATTGAAAGGGACACAAAAGGGAACGACTACTGATGTAGACGGGAAGTATTCTCTTGCCATACCTGATGGAGGCGATGCCACACTTGTTTTCTCATTCGTGGGTTCTGCAACCAAGGAAGTATCTGTAGGCAGCAAAGCAGTCATAGATGTGGCGCTGGAATCGGATACCAAGGCGCTCAACGAGGTGGTAGTAGTAGGTTATGGAACTGCGAAAAAGAAAGACCTGACAGGTGCTGTTGCCATAGTCAACGTTTCTGAGTTGCAGCAACAACCCACTGCTCAGATCACAAGTCAGCTACAAGGCCGTGCGTCAGGTGTTACAGTTTTGGGCTCTGGGCAGCCTGGAGAAGCGCCACAAATCCGTATCCGTGGTATCAACACTTTTGGAAATAACGCTCCTCTATATGTAGTGGATGGAGTCCCAACACAGAATATTAACGATATCAACCCGAATGACGTCGCCACCATGCAGGTATTGAAAGATGCAGGTTCGGCTTCTATTTATGGTTCACGTGCTGCAAACGGTGTAATCATTATCACCACCAAACGCGGAAATGGTAAGATCAAAGTACAGTACGATACTTACGTGGGAACGCAACGTCCACAGGGGGGAAATGTTTGGAACCTGTTAAATCCACAGGAAACTGCCCAGCTCAAATTCAATGCAATCAGAAATGTGAATCCTAACGCAACAATTGCTGATCCTTTGTATGGCAGTGGTCAAACTCCCGTACTCCCGGACTACATTACTCCTCAGGGGTTGAGCGAAGGAGATCCTCGGGTTGCTGAAGCACTTTATAATGTTAATCCTAATTATACCAGTACAGACTCATATAACAACTTTTACAGAATAGTACGTGCCAACAAAAGTGGTACAGACTGGTTTCATGAAATTTTCAAACCAGCATCAATCCAGAGCCATAACCTGGCTGTAAGTGGTGGAGGAAATCAGGGAAATTACCTTGTTTCTTTCAACTACTTCAACCAACAAGGTACATTGCTTAATACATATCTTAAGCGATACACGATCCGTTCCAACAGCCAGTTTAATGTAAGTGAGAAGATTCGTGTAGGAGAGAATATTTCTTTCTCGGTAACGGATAACCCGCGTGTTAACTCTTCTACTGAAGGAAGTGCCATTGGTATGGCATTCCGTCAGCAGACAATCATCCCGGTATACGATATCATGGGTAATTTTGCAGGAGGCTATGGACAAGGGCTTGGAAATGCCAAAAACCCGGTTGCGATTCAGAACCGTACCAGAAACAATACAGGACAGAGCAACCGTCTTTTTGGTAACATGTATGCAGAAATCGACTTCCTGAAAGACTTTACTTTCAGAACCAGTTTCGGTGGTGAATTATTCTCCTCTGCTTACCGCTCTTTTGCTTATCCTGAATATGAAAACCAGGAAAACCTTACTGTGAATTCATACACTGAAAACACCATCAATGGTTTCAACTGGACATGGAGTAACACTGTGAATTATCAGCATACATTCAATGATATTCATGATCTGAAAGTACTTGTTGGTGTAGAAAACTATAAAAACAGAGGTAGCATTCTTGGGGGAACCACCACAGGCTATTTCACTTTTGATCCTGATTTTACTACGCTTACAACAGGCTCAGGAACGCCTACGAACTACAGTGCAAGATTTAAGGATGGTCTGGCTTCGCTGATCGGTCGCGTAGATTATTCTTTGATGGATAAATATCTTTTGGGAGCTATTATTCGTCGTGACGGTTCTTCTCGTTTCAGTACATACCGTTATGGATGGTTCCCGGCTGTCAGCTTGGGATGGAGAGTTTCGAAAGAGCGTTTTATGGAAGACATTACATGGATCAATGACCTTAAATTCCGTGGAGGTTATGGAGTGATGGGAAATCAGATGAACGTAGATCCGGCTAATGCCTTCACTACTTTCGGACAAAATCGTACATCTTCTTTTTACGATATTACAGGTTCTAACTCTTCTACGATCATGGGACTTCAAAGAACCAGAATCGGGAATGCTAATGCCAAGTGGGAAAGAAATATCAACAGCAACATTGGTATTGATGCGTCGCTTTTCAAAGGCAAACTTGATCTGACTGTAGATTATTACAGAAAAGAAGTTAGAGATTTGCTTTACAATCCTGAGATCGCTGCAGCGGCTGGTTTAGGTGAGGTACCTTATATCAACATTGCAAAAATGAGAAATCAGGGTATTGACCTTGCAGCTTCTACCAATATTGACGTAACGAACGATCTTAAATTCAACGCTACTTTAACGTTTACGACTTACAATAACAAAATTGTGAACCTAGCTGACGGCGTAGATTATTTCGATCAGGAAGGTCGCCGGTTCAACGGAAGTTATGTCGTACGTAATTCAGTAGGGCATTCAATCGGACAGTTCTTCGGGTACAAAGTAGATGGTTTCTGGAATTCTCAGGAAGAAATCAATACAGCTAATACCCAGGCAAGACAAGCTACCGGAAATAATTCCGCACTGTATCAGGCAGATGTTGCTGTGGGTAGATTCCGCTATGCAGATACAAACGGCGATGGTGTCATCACTGCTGACGACAGAACTTATATCGGAAATCCTAATCCGAAGTTCAGCTATGGTCTCAACCTGGGTGCCAACTATAAAGCTTTCGATGCAAGTATATTCCTGTACGGTTCACAAGGAAACGATATCTGGAACAATGTGAAATGGTGGACAGATTTCAATTCTAACTTCCAGGGGGCAAAAAGCCATACAGCCTTATATGATTCGTGGACACCTGAAAACCATAATGCAACTGCTCCTATCCAGGAAACAGTGGGTTCATTCAGTACGTCCAATGTTCCAAACTCGTATTTCGTAGAGAAAGGATCCTATCTGCGTGCCAAGAATGCACAGATTGGCTACACGTTGCCAGCCGGATTGCTTAAAAAGGTGAGAATTGAAAAGATGCGTATATACGTCCAAGCTGCCAATCTTTTCACAATTACTAAGTACTCCGGTCTGGATCCTGAAATTGGTACTACATCTAATACCAACAACAATGGCGGAGGAAGTTCAAACCAATCATTCTCTTCCGGCACTTCATTCGGTATTGACGAAGGTGTTTACCCTAATCAGCGCCAGTTTTTGTTAGGACTTAATTTGACATTCTAATTCTTGATAGATATGAAATTTAAAGGTTATATACTGGTATTGTCGTTGCTGGCGACCGGTGCCATTCTGGAATCATGCAGCGATAGTCTTCTGGATATTAATGCACAGGGTGCTTTGAGTGAACAACAGGCTTACAGCCGTGCTGGTGTAGATGCACTTCTGGTTGGTGCTTATGCAGCATTGGACGGACAACAATTTGTAAATGGAGGTGCTCAAAACCTAAGTGGTACAAGTGCTTGGGAAGCAGCTCCGGATAACTGGACTTTGGGTAGTATTGCCGGTGGCGATGCACACAAAGGAAGTGACGGTAGTGATCAGCCAGCCATTGATGCGATTGCCAAGTTTTCAGCTGATCCAAGTAATGGTTATTTCAACAGTAAGTGGAGAACTGTTTATGAAGGGATCAACCGTGCGAACACAGTACTGAGGGTATTGGCACTGGTTCCTGAGATTTCTGATGCTGACCGTACCAAATTGAATGCAGAAGCTCGTTTCCTTCGTGGACATTATTACTTCGAACTGAAGAAAATATTTAATAATGTTCCCTGGATCGACGAGACGATTGCAACTGCTGATGCCGGAAAAGTGCAGAACAATGTAGATATCTGGCCAAATATTCAGGCTGACTTTGAATTTGCATATGCGAATTTGCCTGCAACACAGTCATCAGTTGGGAAAGTAAATAAATGGGCGGCTGGTAGTTACCTGGCCAAAGCACTGTTGTACCAAAAGAAATACACAGAAGCAAAAACGGTCTTCGATGCAGTCATTACACAAGGTGTAACCAGCAACGGATTGAAATATGCACTGACGCAGAAATTCAAAGATAACTTTGATGCTGCTACGGAAAATAATTCAGAGTCGGTGTTCGCAATTCAGATGGCTGCGAATGACGGAACCAACAATATTGCGAATGCGAATCAGGGCAGTATGCTGAACTTTCCTTACGGAGACAGCCCATTCCGTTGCTGCGGATTTTTCCAACCTGCGCAGGATCTGGTGAATTCTTACCGTACCAATGCAACTGGTTTGCCACTTGTAGATGCTTATAACAATGCTGCAAACGTAGTAAAGAGTGATCAGGGAATTGCCTCCAATCAGCCGTTTACTCCTGATGCAGGAACTTTGGATCCTCGTTTGGACTGGACTGTTGGTCGTCGTGGCTTACCTTATCATGACTGGGGATACCACCCTGGTGCATCATGGATCCGTAGCCCGGGACAATCTTATGCTGGTCCTTATTCTCCAAAGAAAAATATCTACTGGCAGGCAACTCAGGACATCTACTCTGATCAGAGTTCATGGGCGCCTGGTACCGCGATTAACCTGAATGTGATCCGTTTTGCTGATGTAATTTTGATGGCAGCTGAAGTTGAAGCACAATTGAACAACCTCGCGCAAGCTCAGACTTACGTGAACCTGGTTCGTGCAAGAGCTGCTGAGCCAACGGGCTTTCTGTATAAATATGCCAATGACGCTAATCCGGTTGCTGGTTTCTCCGCAACTCCTGCTGCTAATTATAAAATAGCCGTATATCCTGCCGGTACTTTTGCTGGTCTGGGTAAGGATGGTGCTTTGAAAGCGATTTATTTCGAGCGTAAAATAGAATTGGCCATGGAAGGGCACCGCTTCTTTGACCTGGTACGCTGGGGTATTGCTCAGACTACACTGAACGCATTCTTTGCTTATGAAGGAACAGTAACCAGCGATATACGCGGAGGAAATTTCGTGGCTCCTAAAAACGAGTATTATCCGATACCGCAGCGTCAGATTGACCTGAGCACGCAAGGTGGAACTTCTGCACTGAAACAAAATTCCGGTTACTAATCACCCGATCTGAGAATTTAAATACTGATGGATGATTGTTGAGAGAGCCGGGTAACTTTACCCGGCAACTTTTTTTAAAAGCACATTTGTTACGAATATTTCTCCTACCGTTAACCCGATACTGCACGATGAAAAAGAATAACCTTATTTCTACTATCAGTCGCAGCACCTTGTCTTTTACTTCGTTCATTTTCATAGGATTTCTACTGGCTTTTACTATTCAGGATAAGCCACAAAAACCAGACGAAAGCCGTTTCACTCCTGTGGTGATGGCTGATGATCTGGACGAACCTATGGTGTTTGAGGTACTCAAAGACGGGTCTGTATACATTGCCGAAAGAAAGGGAGCTGTGAAAAAGTACAACCCTTCTACTAAAACCACCGATCTGATCGCTATCATTCCTGTTAATACCAAATACACCAGTGCTGAAGGTGTAGTAAGGGAAGCAGAGGAAGGACTGATGGGATTGACCTTCGATCCGAACTTTGAAAAAAATCACTGGATTTATCTGTATTACGCACATCCGACCGAAAAGAAGCATATTCTTTCCCGTTGGGATTTGGTGGATGACCAACTGGTTGAAGCTTCGAAGAAAGATATTATTGAAGTGGAAACCCAGCGCGAAGTATGCTGCCACACAGGCGGTGGTATGGTTTGGGATAAAGCAGGTAATCTGTTCCTGACTGTTGGGAACAATACAGGAAACCAACAGGCAGCACAAACAGATGAACGGCCCGGACGTGCAAGCTGGGATGACCAGGGACATGCAGGTAACACCAATGATCTGAGAGGAAAAATCCTGAGAATTCATCCGGAAGCAGATGGCTCTTATACCACTCCAGAGGGCAATCTTTATCCGAAAGGAACGGCTAAAACAAGACCGGAAATCTATTCAATGGGCCATCGTAATCCGTGGAGGATTTCGGTAGACAGTAAAACAGGTTTTATCTACTGGGGCGAAGTAGGTCCTGATGCAGGAGAGGATTCAGAGATTGGTCCCAAAGGTTATGATGAACTGAATCAGGCGCGTAAACCCGGCAACTTTGGCTGGCCGTGGTTTGTGGCAGATGATCAGGCATTCCCTGTTTTTGATTACGCTACAAACAAACCCTTGGCGAAAAAAGACCCGAAAAATCTGATTAACAACTCTCCCAACAATACCGGTCTGGAAAAGTTACTACCTACAGAACCGACCTTCATTTATTATCCCTATGGAGTGTCTGAAAAGTTTCCGTTGGTGGGATCCGGTTCAAGAAGTGCTACAGGCGGACCCGTTTATCACCGTTCTGATTTTAAAAATCCTAAACGTCCGTGGCCGGCTTATTACGAAAACAAATGGATCGCTGCTGATTTCTCCCGTGGCTGGATCATGGCCATTTCAATGAAAGAAAATGGTGATTATGAGTCTATGGAGCGTGTATTACCGGGTTACCATCCGGTTCAGCCTATTGACATTAAATTTGGTCCTGATGGCGATCTGTATATCCTGGAATACGGAAGTAATTGGTTCCGTAAAAGTGATAACTCCCGACTTGTCAGGATTGAATACAATGGTGGTAACCGTAAGCCGGTCGTATCGGTAGCTACCGATAAAAAAGGTGGTACTGTTCCTTTCAGAGCGAAACTATCATCAGAAGGAACAAAAGATTTTGATGGTGATGCACTTAAATACAGCTGGAAAGTGACAGGATCGGGCATTGCACCGCAAACGTTTACGGTTGCAAATCCTTCGGTAAGTTTCAATAAGCCTGGTGTGTACACTGCCACTTTAACGGTAACCGATTCGAAAGGGGCGAGTAATGCGCAGTCTGTTAAAATTATAGCTGGCAATGAACCTCCGAAAGTAAGTCTGGATCTCGCCGGAAATAAAACTTTCTTCTTCACTGAAAAGCCGATTGAATACAGTGTTGCGGTGAGTGACAAGGAAGATGGAAGTCTGGCAGATGAGAAGATCAAACCGGAACAAGTAGCGGTGAGTATAGATTATACTGCCGAGGGTTTTGATTATGCCGAGGTTATTCAAAGTCAGCGTAGTGTGGATGCTTCAACCCAGTTTGCTGTTGCACAAATTCTGATGAGTAAAAGTGATTGCAAGGTTTGTCATCAGCCCAATACAAAATCTGTAGGACCGTCGTTTGCTGAGATTTCCAACAAATACAAAGGACAGGCGGGTGCATTGGATTTACTTGTTCAGAAAGTACTTAAAGGAGGATCCGGCGTTTGGGGAGAAGTAGCCATGGCTGCTCATCCGTCTTTGCCGGTGGCAGATGCAGAAGTGATTGTGAAGTATATTCTGCATAGCACAGATAAAACATTGAGCTCACTTCCCGTACAAGGGAAATATACGCCTGAAATTCCCAAGGGAGATAATGGTCATGGCTCATTGATTATCCGCGCTGCGTTTACAGACAGAGCATTAAGTGTAAACAAAGCCATTCCTGCGCAGACTTCCGAAGAGATGATCGTATTGCGTAGCCCGGAAGTAAACGCAGCCGAAGCACCTATTGTAAAAGGTGCCGAACTGAAGGCTTTGGGTGTAGCTGGGTTAGGTTTCAGTGTGGTTGCCTATGCCAATAATCATTTGGGTTGGAAGCAAATTGACCTTGCCGGTATTTCTCAGATTGAACTGAATGCTTCTGCTCAGAAAAGAGAAGGAAGTGTAGGAGGAAAAATTGAGATCAGGTTGGACTCTCCAACTGGACAACTGATTGGTGAACAACAGGTGGAAATGGCACCGGAAGTTAATATTGCCAAAGTAATGGCGGAAATGGAAAGTGAGAAGAAAAATGCGAAACCTGGTGAAGCTGCAAAGCCACGTAATCCCTTTGCACGTCCGCCTGTATTTGTAAAAATCAAAAGTACAGCCGGTAAGCGCGATGTGTATTTTGTATTTAAAAATGACAATGCAAAGGCCATTCAGCCACTGATGTCATTCTCCAAAGTTAAATTTATTCAGTAGTCTTAATTCAATTTCTCAAACCTAATTCGAGCGAAACAATGAACACAGACAGAAGACATTTTCTAAAGCAGGCCGGAGCTGTTATGGCAGGAGGCCTTATGTTACCAGCTATATCCAAAGCGGCTTTTCTGACAGGAGAGACGGCGGAGGCATGGCCGGTAGGGATACAGTTGTTTACGGTATTCAAGCAAATGAATGAGGATCCGGAAGGAACGCTGAAGAAACTGGCATCAATAGGAATTAAAGAAGTAGAATCCGCTTTCAGTACACGCGGAGGCTATTACGGATATAAACCAAAGGAATTCAAAAAGGTGGTAGAAGGTGTAGGTTTGAAATGGCGTGCACACCATGCTACCGGCGCACCATTTAAAATGCCTCCTCCCGACAAAATGCCGAAAGGTGCTGACGGAAAGCCAATTTCTATTCCAAAAATGCCTGCTATGCTGAATTTGAGAGACAACTATCAGCAGTTGGTGGATGATGCAGCAGAGGCCGGTTTGAGTTATCTGGTGTGTGCAAGTACCCCTGTAGGTAATCTGGATGAGATCAAAAATTCCATTGAGGTGTTCCAGAAAACCGGTGAAGCGGCGAAGAAAGCAGGGTTGGGTTTTGCTTACCATAATCATGCAACAGAATTCGATGCAGTGGAAGGTGGAAAAACGCCTTATGAACTCGTGTTGTCACAAACAGATAAAGACCTGGTGAAAATGGAACTTGATCTGGCATGGGCAACCAAAGCGGGTAAGGATCCTGTAGCGCTTTTCAAGGAACATCCGGGCCGCTTCCCGCTATGGCATGTAAAGGATATCAAAAGTGATCTGCAAACGATAACCGAAGTAGGGAATGGTGTGGTTGAATTTAAAAGGATTTTTGAAGCAGCAAAGATTGCAGGACTGAAGTATTTCTTCATTGAGCAGGATATGGTTCCTTCTATTGATAGTGTGGATATCGGTTACAAAAATCTGGTGAAAATGATCGGTTAAGTGAAGCTTATTATATTCAGATTCTTTGTTTCGATTAAAATAAAATTAGAATTTGGATTACTGCTTTTACCCGTGTAAAATAGGTATACATTGCATCAAAAAGTTTGGTTGAAACAAATCAGAGGGTTCCTTACCCGGTTTACCTCATTTGTAGGGTAATATGCACAAATGGCATCGGAAGTTCGCTTCCAATGCCATTTGTCTTTTTGGTATATCTGAATCCATCACGAAACCACACTAGTAGGATGTCCTTCCTGAAAAGCCTTTAAATGATCAGCTACCATTTGCAGCAAACGTGCTCTTGCTTCCAGCGTAGCCCAGGCTACGTGAGGCGTAATGACGCAATTAGGCGCGGAAAGTAAAGGATTGTCTGCCTTGGGAGGTTCGGATGAAAGTACATCTAATCCTGCTCCACCAATGCGATTTTCTTTTAGGGCTTTGGCCAGATTGGCCTCATTGATCAGTGGTCCTCTGCCAGTGTTGATCAGTATAGCAGATGTTTTCATCCATGCAATAGTCTCCGTATTGATCAGTTCTTTCGTTTCGTCAGTTAACGGACAATGCAGACTGATCACGTCACTGTTTTTGAAAACAGCTTCCAATGTAACCATCGTAATATCCGGATTGGTAGTTTGTGCCGGATTTTTGCGATAAGCGATGACTTTCATGCCAAGTGCTATTCCAATTTTCGCAACTTGCGACCCAATATCGCCCAGCCCAACCAGCCCGATTGTTTTTCCTGCCAGTTCGGTCAATGGCGTCTTCCAATAGGCAAAATCCGGTGAGGAAACCCAATCGCCTTTTGCTACGCTTTGGCTATGCGTTTCAATACGATTGACCAACGCCAGCAATAAAGCAAACGTATGCTGTGCAACCGAAGCAGGGCCGTAAGCTTTCACATTGGTAACCACTATATTTCTTTTTCTTGCCGCTTCAATATCGATATTGTTATATCCGGTTGCTTCAACACCAATGTATTTAAGCTTTGGAAGCTGCTCCAATATGGCTTCTGTCAGCACTACTTTATTGACAAGCACAGCATCTGCATCCTTTGCACGATCGATAATTTCTTCCGGAGCCGAGCGATCGTATTTTGTTACATTACCAAGTGCTTCAATAGGTGCCCAGTCAAGATCACCGGGATTCAAGGTATATCCGTCGAGAATTACAATATTCATATTACTCATTTTTAGGAGTTGCTCCGATTTTCCCGGATCCTTCTGTTTGCATAGGATTTGTCGGACGGGCACTTTGCTGTTGTTTGAAAATCTGGAAACGGGTTGGTTTCTGTTTTCTTGGAAATGAATTGTTCTCTGTGTCTATATCCGCGATCTGGTAGTAAGGATCCAGCGTCCATTGAACCACCTTCTTTTTAGTTGATATTACCTTATTGATTTGCGCGTCGTTGAATCGCCAGATTTCCGCCGGGAAAGTTACTGTAGAATCAGTTCCATCTTCAAATTCCATTTTGACGATTACAGGCATTACCAACCCACCTTTGTTCTTCACAGTAAGCGTATAGAAATTGGAGTTGGCGGATATCAGCTGTCTTTCGCTTTCCGAAAGGCCCGATATATACTGATCATACTTAGCCCGGTCAGCTTCGGTAACTTTATAGGGATCATATGTATTGTAGAAATCAGCCATAGAAGAGTCCTGCGCCACTACAGTTTGTCCTTTGGAGGCCAAATCCCGTTGCCTGCTGATTGTAGTCTTTTTAACGTCCGCCTGTTTTCTTGCTATTTCTTTTTCGACTTCTGGATTTTGAGAATCAATGCTAAACCAGTCTACAGTTACCAGATCCTGATCTACAGGGTCTGTTCCATAAAACCATCCTTTCCAAAACCAGTCCAGGTCCACACCCGATGCATCTTCCATCGTTCTGAAAAAGTCGGATGGAGTAGGACTTTTAAAACGCCACCTGTTGGCATACTCTTTAAAAGCATGATCGAACAGGTCTCTTCCCATCACTGTTTCACGTAAAATGTTGAGAGCAGTGGCAGGTTTGGCATAGGCATTAGGCCCAAGTCCGATCACATTTTCAGCAGAGCTCATAATAGGAGAAAGCACCGATGGATCTGACGACATGTACTCCGTGATCTGTATCGGTTCTCCGCGACGGGTCGGATAATTGTAATCCCATTCCTTTTCAGCCAGATATTGGCAAAATGTATTAAGACCTTCGTCCATCCATGCCCATTGTCTTTCATCTGAATTGACGATCATAGGGAAGAAATTGTGGCCTACTTCATGTATGATCACACCGATCATCCCGTATTTCACCGCTTCTGAATAAGTGCCGTCTTCTTCCGGACGCCCTCCATTGAAACTGATCATAGGATATTCCATACCACCTCCTGCTACAGCGTGGCAGGAGATCGCGACCGGGTAGGGATATTCAAACGTACGGTTTCCATAAGATTTCAATGTATGCGCAACGGCCCGCGTAGAGTATTGTTCCCACAGCGGATTTCCCTCTTTGGGATAAATCGACATACACCAGATTTTCCTTCCGTTTTTATATACATCGCTTTGCATCGCATCCCAGATAAACTTGCGGCTACTGGCAAATGCAAAGTCGCGCACATTATCTGCTTTGTAGATCCAGGTCTTTTTTCCAGGATTTTTATTGTCTCTTTTCTCAGCTTTCTCTGCCTCTGATTGCGTGACAATGAGTACCGGAGTTTTGGATGTTTCGGCTTTTTTCAGACGCTGTTTTTGCGTGGCCGTAAGTACCTGCGCGTAATTCTGGCATTCTCCGCTTGCCGCTACTACGTGATCAGCAGGTGCTGTGATGGCAACTTTGTAATTACCAAAAATCAGCGCAAATTCACCCTGTCCCAAAAACTGTTTATGGTTCCAGCCGTTTACGTCGTCGTAAGGAGCCAGGCGTGGAAACCAGTGTGCAATAAAATAATTCGAGTTGCCATCTTTCGGAAAGTACTCATATCCGCTGCGTCCATAGTATGGCGTGATATTAAAGGCCCAATCTACACTAAAAACCAGATTTGTACCAGGTTTTAATACAACCGGAAGGTCAATACGCATCATCGTGTTGTTGATGGTGTAAGGAAGCGCTTTGCCTGCTTTATCTTTCACTGAAGCAATTTCATAGCCATATTTTTTATCAGGTTCCAGGGCAACACTCTGGCCGGTATTGAAAGATTGGAGCTGAGCGGAGCTCATACCTTTGCTATTCACTGTGCCAGTTTTAGAACTAGCGCCAATTGCATCATTTTTAAAAAGATTCTGGTCCAGCTGCATCCAGATGTAACGGAGCTCGTCAGGGGAATTATTATAGAAAGTAATGGTCTCCGATCCGGTGATCCGCCGTTTGTCATCGTCCAGTTCTGCTTTAATATCGTAATCAGCTCTTTGTTGCCAGTATTCTTTACCGGGAGCACCGGATGCCGTACGGTACGTATTGGGAGTTGGTAATACTGTTCCCAGTTGTTCAAACCGATCATTGGCTTTGAAGTTGGGTGATACTGGTATCTGCTGGGCCAGTGCAGATGTGGAATACAAAAGGACAATTAAGAATAGGAGTTGTTTCATGAAGCAGGAAATTTTATAATCGGTGATTTCATTCTAAAATAATGTTGGTAAATATTCATTGCTGATGATCAGAGACAGCGCCATACCTGCAATAATACCGGAAATAATATGCACCCAGCTTACCCTTGCCATCCGAATGATTTCGATGAATACAAAGGCAATCGTAAGTACGATGAAAACAATAATCAATTGCCCAAGTTCCAGACCAATATTGAAACCTAGTAACGGAGTTACGATGTCGGCTTCCTTACCCAGCAAAGCGCGGAGGTAGTTAGAAAATCCCAAACCATGTATCAGTCCGAAAATCAGTGCCAGAAAGTAACGCCCATTGGTTCCTTTTGATGAATATCGGGATCGGTCTTTCTTCTCTTTGTAAGAAAAATTAATAGCTGCTGTAATGACAATGGTAATTGGTATCAGCAATTCAATCAGATCAGGATTTATGCTTACAAATCCCAGAGTAGCCAAAGCCAGCGTAACAGAATGACCCAGGGTGAAAGCAGTCACAAGGATGATTACCTTTTTCCAGTCTACCAACGTATACACAGTGCAGAGTGCCATGATAAAAAGGATATGATCGTATCCTTTGGAATCTGTGATATGTTCAAAACCCAGTTGGAGATAAGCCAGAAACTCGGACATGTGAAGAAGTTAGGAGTATAAGAAAGTGAGATTGCTCGTCACGATAAAAAAGATGACCCGAAGATATTGTATTCGGGTTAGGAATGCAACCGAAGGTGAAACGCATAAATGCATATACTTCTGGTTTTTTCGGTTCTGTGAGGGGGGAATGTTTTTGTGAATTGTCTTAAGTAATATTTACAAAGAACATCCATGAAAACTACAATCTTGTTAATTGCTTTATTTGCCTCCAGTCTTCTTTCCTTCGGTCAGGTGATCGTCGGGGAAGTTGATATTAATCAGATCGAAGACCTCGAAGTCATAGAGGTTATGGTTGACAACCGATCCCTCATTAAATCTGTAGATGTTATGGTAGATTATGGCCAGGCACAAAATGAAGTTAATGCTTGGGGGAAAAGGATAGATTCCAGGTTTATGGATACTGATACAAAAGATAGAATGGTCTTTAAATCTTCAGCCCATCTGATCAATTTTCTGGAAAAACGGGGTTGGAAGAACTATAGTATGCTGACTAAAGACAATGTGTTTTATTACTATTTCAGGCGGAGTAGGGAGTAAAATATTCAGGATTAGAGGTCGGTGCAAGTAAGAACGAGAATTTTAAAAAGCTATGTTAAGGCACTTGTTTTATTTAGATGAATATTTTTCGACGACTAATCCTAATCATATTTTGCTCTGTCGTTTCTGAATATTTAGATTATTTTCGAATATATAGAACCGACAGAGGCTATCTTTAAAAAGATAGCCTCTGTCGGTGTAATTTAAGGCTGGCAATTAACACGGTCAAACGCTAATTTAACATTATTCCTAATGTGAATAACGATATATTGTTGGCTGACTAATCATTACTGGGAATTGGCCTATTGTCTGGACTCCTTTTAGTTGGCTCAATTCCAATATTAACAGCACCTGAACTAACTGTGAGTACATTATATTTGCCGGCTAAAGTAGGTGATCGTTCGACAACTGGATTCTCATATAAGAATCTAACATCCCCTAATTGATCCGATTCGCTGGAAATTGTAACGGTCTGGGAGCTTGATTGTTCGAACGTGCTTGAAGTGCCAAACTTTGCTCCAATTTTAACAATCCCAATACTCACTCCAGCTTCAGCTTCAAAATTGGTGCCAAATGTTGATTTTGCTGATACTGTTTTAGAGATTGAGCCTCCGGCGTCGTGTTCTAAAATGGAGAGTTTCCATTCGTCTCCATATCGGTACATATCCCAAGGCATTAATTCAAGATTAGGATTATAGTCCAGTATAGTACCATTATTCACCAATTGATTAGGAGTACAGTAAAACACTTTTAAGTCCGTTTGTATATTGCCGTCTCTATATATAAAGGATAATAGAACATGAAACTCAAGGGCGCCCTCAGTCCAATCATTTATTGTCTCCAGAGCAAGTGGTGAATTTAATTGGAAACCCGTTAACTTTTCAGTATAATCTCCGAAAGTGCCTTTAGTAAAATCGGTATAAGGAATGTGTTCATTAGCGTAACTGTTGAACAGCGGGTTAATATGATAATATACCCAGTCTCGCTGGTTTTCAAGTAAAGGTGTGTCAACGCTAAGTTTAGGTGCTCCTAATTCGTCATACCAGACGCCAGTCTTGGCATTAGGCCGGTAAGAAACTTTTGGGTCAATATCTCCAATAAAATAGAATGCATTGTTATCATTTTCTTGGATAATCTTGGTCGCGCTTTTTTCTATCAAAGTAACATCCTTTCTGGCACTTCCATCCAGCTTGCTTTTCGCAATAATCCTTTCATTTTCCTTTACAACAACAACAGGGAACGTTGGTGCTTTTCTTGCATCGACTTCGTATTCCCTTAAATCCTTCGAAAAAGCAATAAGCTTGTCTGTCTTAACTTTTAAGTGGCTATTGTCTACTGCAACGTCGGGTGTTTGAGAATCTACGTTCCAGGTTTCAGGAGTGAATCCTGGAAGATTTGGGATAAAGATGGTCATTAGGGGGGCTTGCGCGCTCCATTTTCTTACATCGGCACCATTCGAGTAGCGGATTAAGGTTTCTTCGAATGTTTTCCCATTGGTAAGTTCTTTGTCTTTCACAAATGCATATAGAATGTCGTAGTCGCCATCATACTTTTGCAACGCTTCGTTTTTTAAAAACTGTCGAATCTCTTTTTCCGTCAAAGCCTGGGCAAGAGCTTTCGAAAACTCAATTCGTACTTTTTCAACATCAATTACTTCAGTGGAAGTCTTAGGTGCTGGATTTGAACCATTCATTTCTTGCTCACAAGAGATCAGGAGCGCGCTTAGGGCAATTGCTAACCCTAAAGCTGTACTATGCATTTTTTTCATACAAAAAATTAAGTTACTGTAGAACTATTTTGTCAATTAAATAAAACTACTCTTACTTTAATTTCAAATAGATTTTCATAATGATAATATATTGTTAATACTAAGTGATGTGATTTTTTAATAGGTCATATCATTTATATGATATTCATTTAACCATTTTTGATGAATTTTTATGGTTATGCAAGAAAAAAACCGGAAGCATGTGCTTCCGGCCTTTTTAAATTCTGACACCAATTATAAGATTTTTATATGCCTCCTTATTAGTTGTAAGGCGTATTTTGTGGATCGAAGTTAGTCCAGCCTGTAGTCCAGTCTGTAGTTCCGAATGCACCTCTGAAAGTTTCTTTCGTGAAGAATGCATCAGCTCCTTTTCCTTCCCATACTGCATCTTTCAACAATGGTGAAGTTGCTTGTGGCAAGAACTTAGGACCAGCCAATTTGAAGTTATCAGCATTCAATAGAAGCGTTGAAACATCTGTAAGGATTGTATTCTTACGAGCTGTTGCACCGAAGTAAGCCTGAGCTTGCGCATCAGAAACTCCTGTTGCTCCTCTGTCGCCACGTACTGGAATAGTCGTGTTAGCAAGTACAATGCCTTTCAAATCCAAAGTACCCGCAGTTGCGTGTGCCAAAGTATTTGCACCATCCAAACGAAGTCCTTCAGGGTATCCTGCAAATACAGAGTTGAAGATTGAAATGTCTGTATTACGACGAAGGTGCATTGCTGATTGATATGGTCCGCTACCTGAGATTGTATTTGTGTGAGGCGTTCCTGTGAATGCGAAGTTACTCACGTTTGCAAATACCGGAGCTGTCAAAGGCAATCCGTTGTTAGGACCTGTAGCAGGTTCTCCTGAACCACTGAAGTTGTCTGACTCGAATCCGTTTGATCCTGACTGATCTGCAAAATCAGGGTCACGAAGTGAAACTGCATACTGTACTTTACCAGTATATCCCCAGTCTGTATCCCAGTCATCATCCCATCCGCGGAAAGCCACAAGGTGTTTTGCATTTACAGTTCCACCGAACCATTCGAAAGAGTCATCACCACTGTAAGAAACCTGAACGTTGTCTACTACTGTACCTGAACCTACTGCATAGAATGTAATACCGTTGATCTCGTTACCAGCTGTCAATGCAATACCTGGGAATTCGATACGTACATATTTAAGAATACCTGAGTTATCGTCTGCGATATTATCAGCACCCAATTGACCTGAAATACCACCTTCAGCACCTTGGCTGGCCAAACGGTTGTGAGGAGCTTTACCCATGATCACAACACCACCCCAGTCACCATGCTTACGTGCACCAGGAGCTGCGTTAGATGTGAAGACGATTGGCTCAGTAGCAGTACCTTCTGCGATTATTTTTGCACCAGCGTTGATGATCAAAGTTCCGCCTTTGCCAAGTCCGCTTGGATCCAAGGCAACACCGCCTCCTTTAATGATTGTTCCAGGTTCAATTGTCAACGTAGCACCTGATGTTACGTATACAAAACCTTTAAGAAGATAGATTTTATCCTTCGTCCATTTTTCACTTGCAGATATGTTACCTTGTTTTTCAACAACTGCACGAGCTGACAAATCAAAGTTAGCAGCACTCTTTACAGTTTTACCACCAACTGTTACTGAGATTAAACCAGAAGTTGCTCCAGCAGGAACAGTTACCTCAAGAGTTGTAGCAGTTGCTGCGCTTACTACTGCCGGAGTTGTATTAAATAATACGGTGTTGTTAGCAGGAGTTGTATCAAACTTTGTACCTGTGATCACAACTTTGGTACCTACAGGACCAGATGCAGGTGCAACTGTTTTAACAGCAAGTACTTCTTCAATTGGAGTTGGTTTCTCTTCGTTGTCACAAGAGGTAGTGGCAGCGAAAAGCCCTCCCAGAATGAATAGGTAATACAACCGTTTTTTTAGGATATTCATAGCGAATTTAAATTGGTTTGCAAAAGGGGATAATTGTGGAAATATTTAAGTACTCGTGTTGATTTAAGGTATTACTGTTCTTCTTCCGAATGTATAGGCGGCAGTCAGGGTGAAGTAGCTGCCACGTCTGAACTTGCGAATGTCCTGATCAGCGTTAGCAGAGAGAGACGTTACGTCTTTTCCAATTTTACCGTCGCGGTTGAAGTCCTGAGCAAAACGAACCGGTTGGTTCAGGATATCCTGAATCCCTAATCTGATTTCCAGGTTCTGTTTGATTTTTTTGCTGATGTTCAGATCAATTACGTTTCTTGGAGTTTCATATACAGTTGGATTGTTCTGGTTTCCTACTGCAAATATTCTCTGACCAAACACGTTATAAAGCAAGTTCCACTGCCATCCTGATACCGGATCAGCATAATATACTCCGGCATTGATCAAGTAAGGAGACTGGTTAGCCATAGGACGTTTTTTGTCTGTTAAGCCAGTCAGGTCGTAGTTTTGAATTTCTCCACCCAAGTCAGGACCCTGTACAAAATCTCCCAGGTTTACAGTACTCTTAATCACAGATACATTACCAACCAGCGTAAGGTTTTGGATGAAAGGACTCACAGAGTTAGCAAAGCCTTTACGGATTTCCATTTCAACTCCATAGTTCTGTGCTGTTCCTGCATTGATGAATGTGTAAGCAAGTCCGTTACCACCCACTGGCAGAAGGAATGATTCAATCGGGTTTTTAAAATGTTTGTAAAATCCTGTTACCGATATCAACTCATTAGCAGTTGGATAAAACTCCCATTTCGCATCAAGGTTCTGAATTTTTGCGGTTTTCAAAGTGGTGTTACCTCTGATGTCAGCCTGCAGGTTGAAGTCATAATAGGCGTAAGGAGCAAGCTCGCGGAACTCAGGACGGTTCAATGTCGACGAGAATGCAAGTCTCAGGTTTTGTTTTTCTGATACTTTGTAAGTGAAATTCACAGAAGGCAGAGGGATGAAAATCTTGTTGTTCACCAACTCTTTTTTCTCATTTACAACCGTAGAGTGCAATTGCTGGTTGTTGTATTCCCCACGGAAACCAATCGTCATCACCGCTTTGCTACCGAAGTTAAGGTCTCCGCTCACATAGGCAGCTGTGTAATTGTTGATACCCTGGTAAGAATCGAGATCTCTCGTGCCATCCTTGAGGGTTAATCCACCGGTTTGTCCATTTATGTTTTCAGGTGCAAAGATGGAACCTATTGCCTGGGTAAGTATAGCACTTGCATTACCTATATTGTTGTAGCCGTAGAAGTGGGCTGAATAATCACGGTCTTTTCTTTCTCCGTACACTCCGAAGCGGATACGGTTTGGTTCGCGGTCTGTAGGGTTACCAAAAGCATGTTCACCATTTACAGAAAGGGTAAGCACGCGTTCTCCAAGTGTTGAGAAGAAGTGGCCCACTTCATTCGCTGTCGGATCGTTTGGTGTTACAGCCTGGAAAGGTGCAGGTTGTCCGTCAGGTCCGGTAGCATCAGTCAGACGCTGAAAGCGAATTCTTTTCCAATCTGGTTCCCAACGACCGGTATATCCGAATCCTGTGATCCAGTTTAGTTTTGTAAGTTCACCGAATTTGTGATCTCCCGAAACCTGAGTGGTTACGATCGTTCTGTTCTCAAATCTTTGTGAATAACTCAGTGCATCGTAGCCGTCTATCACTTTTTGCCCGTTACGAACTACTGTTTCAGTATTTCCAAGTTGGTTGAACAACGTCTTCCACTCCATCGTGAAATCCGGATTGAAACGTAGTGTCCAGTTGTGCAACACGCCTATTCTTGATTGACGCTGATAGTTCGAGTCTGTATATTTTTCAAATAGCTCGTTTGCCAGCACGCCATTTTGGTAAAGTTTCAGATCTACATCTGCAAGTTGGTTGGTAAGGGAATAGTTGATGTTCGTGATATTACTTACATCAATATTTCCGATATTAAAACGCTTACCCATGTTAAATGCCAGACGCATATCAGGTGCGATGTTGACATCTTTGAGCGCCCAGTTGTTAGGGAAAAGTCTTGCAAAGGATGCTCTTTCCTGATTGCTCAGGACATTGAAATCTGCAGATCTTGTCGGGAATGCACTTGAAAGTGTCTGATCTTTACCCCAAAGTCCAAGCACATTAGCACCGCTTCTGTTGTGGGTCTGAGCATTCTGCAAAGTCGTATTCTGACGGTAACCTATAGTTGCGGCTGCGTCAAAAAAATTCTGGTCAGGACGACGTTTCGTATAAATCTTGATAATACCTCCGGCAAAGTCACCAGGCGATTCAGCAGATCCGGATTTGTATACAATCATCCGGTCAATGATATTACTTGGTACCAGGTCGAATGAGAATGAACGCGTATCAACTTCGGAAGAAGGAGTAATTACATCGTTGATTAATACTGAGTTGTATCTTGATCCTAACCCGCGAATCATTACGAAGCGATTGTCCACGATGCTTACACCTGGTACACGGCGAATTGCTGCTGCTGCATCTCGATCCTGAGATTTTTGTATCTGTTGTGCTGATATACCGACCGCTATCGGTTTTAGTTGTTTTATCTCACTAATAACCGCTACTTCGGTATTGGTTGCACGCGCTCCCCGTACTACTACTTCCTGTAAAGCAGTTCCTTCTTCCTCCATTTCAGTATCAATGACTGTGGTGTTTCCGGATTCTACTCTTACGTTTGGGATTTCTTTGACTTTGTAAGAAACAAATGAGATGATAATCTTGTGTGAGCCTGATGGAACGCCAGCTAGGCTGAAACTTCCGTCAACGTCAGCTGCTGCACCAATCTGGGTTCCTTCTACAAGAACAGTGGCGCCAATCAGTGCGTCTTTGGTTTTTGCGTCTTTGATCAAACCCCGGATCGTGCCCGTCTGTGCAAAGGCAAAAGATGCGGATAGGAAAAACAGGAGGAGTGTGGTAATTCTGGTTTGCATACTTTTTTTAGGTGTCATTTTTTTATGACACAAAAGTAGATTGCCAATATTACCTCAATGTTAACTGTATGTTACGGCTTAATTATTAAATTTTCTTCTTTTTATTGAAAATCAGTGGTTTATAAATGGCGTATGGGAAATGGGTTTGGGAATATGGCCTGAGATGCATTCCAGGCTATATTTAAGATTTTTTGTACTATTCTATTATCCCGTTCCCTTCGCCACTTTTGAAATTATCCAGATCATACAGGAATCCGTTGATGACCGCATACCTTACTTTTCCTCCTTTTTTCAGAATAAAAGTAGCTGTGTTGCCCAAGCCCGGGGTGCCGGAAGGGGCAGCCTGCCCATTTCTGAGAATATGAAGTGGAGATGTTGTAAAATAAAGGCCCAGCGCCCTCGTGTTGCTATCCGGTGTGAGTCGCACATAGGTATATCCTTCTCTGAGCAGGTTCAGCGCATTGAGCTTACTGATCTCGCTGACATTTTTGTAAGTAGTAGGGTATACCTTTCCTTTTTCAATCGTAAAGCCTTGTGCATCCAGTTCCTGGCTACCAAATTGCGGATGCAGGTCACCGAAGTCTTCAATTTTGCTGTAATAAAAAAACTTGCTCGCGTTTGAATAGCTCACCTCATTCCTGTTAATGCCTAAATCGGCTGTAAAGGATTTTCCTGCCTGCTTCACAGTAGCATTACGAACCACCAAATCGTACACCCAGCGTCCGTTTTCTGGTATTTTGTAATAGTCATCGCGGTTCTCTTTAGTCAGTGAATTGTCGGCAATGGCATCCAGAGAGGCAAGTATAGCCATAAAATTTAGCTGTCGGATATACTGTTTTTCGGGATCTCCCACATAGCCTCCCGATTCAATCAATACCAGCGTTGTCCCCCATTTTTGGACATTGTCGCCAAAGCCGCGTGGTTCGTGGTCATCACTATAGCGCGCTACCTGGCCGGGAATATACTTTTGTAAGATCCTATTCATTCCCACAATAAGCTGCATCGAGCGTTCCCGAACCGGATTAATTGATAACTCATAATCGTAGGAGGTGGCCAAAAAAGAAATGGTTGCCACTTTTGCACTTCTTCCTGCCGAATAACGCGGACTTTGGTCATGCAAATTAAAGCCGAAATCAGGTTTCAGTTTGTCTACCAATCCTTTTAATATTTGTGCTTCCGGGGTTTGCCTGGCAGCGGCATCCCGGTTCATATCAATACCCTGCATGGTTCTTCGCTGATAACGTTCAGCCCCATCGGGATTAAGCATCGGCACAAAATAGAGCGTTGTATTGTCCAGGATTTTTTTTCTTAAAGCATCAAATCCATCATTTTTGCCTTCAAAAAAATTGAACATGTCAAAACTTGCCATTGTGGCTGTTGGCTCGTCTCCGTGCATCTGGGTCCAGAGAAGTACTTTTTTAGGGCCTTTTCCCAACTTTAGCATTTGAATATTTCTGTCTTCAAAGGATTGTCCTACGCTTTCTACATGGTACAGCGTATTGCTTTTTCTTTTTTCTATCAGCGGTAAAATATCTTTTTGTTTAAAGCGACGCTGTGTCAATGTAGCTTCTTTATAGTTTTTGTGCGCATCAAAAAGACGTTTGGCCTGGTCGGCAGACTGTGCAGAAGAGTCGATGGTGGTCAAGGCTGTAATGAAAAAAATGAATGGCTTTAAGGATAATTTCATAGGTATGAATATTAGGTCGCTGTAATCGGCATTCTTACATGTTAAAAATAATAAAGCTTACCTCAGTTTTAACGATCATGCATGCAATTTACGCATCAGATGCATGGCTAAGATCATTTCCGCCTGTTTTCTTATGCACAGATTCACAACCTACAGCGAGACAAATTTGTTTATTCTAACGAAATTTTAATATTATATTTAAGTAAACGGCTTTAATCTGATTCAGAAATTATATACATTTGCCTTATGATAATAGCTAAAACACATCATCAATCACATCATAGCCATATGGCTTTCGGACGTCTTGGATGATATGTTTTTGCAAGTAGTGTTGTAATAAGGTTGAATACATAGTATCCCAGAAGCCCGATTTTTAAAAATCGGGCTTTTTTTGTTACCATTCGTCAGAGGTACTGTCGGATGGCATGGTGAATACCTCTTTTTGTCGTCTATTTTCGAACATGAAAACTGTAATAATCAAATACAACGCGGGGAATGTGCAGTCGGTGATGTACGCGCTCGACAGAATAGGAGCCAGTTACGTCTATACCGATGATGAGTCTGAAATACGCTCGGCAGACAAAGTAATATTTCCGGGAGTAGGTGAAGCCAGTACAACCATGGCCCATCTGAGGAAAACGGGTCTGGATATAATCATTCCTTCTTTGAAACAACCGGTTTTTGGTACGTGTGTAGGTATGCAGCTCATGTGCCGGTTTTCGGAAGAGAACAATACGACATGTATGGGCATCTTCGATGTGGATGTGAAGCGTTTTCCTGCAACTTCGGCTTTCAAAGTGCCGCATATGGGCTGGAATAATATCAGCACGTCTGATTATCAATGTGCATTAACAGAAGGTATTGCTGATCAGGCTTACATGTATTTTGTGCATAGCTATGCAGCCACTGTATGTGAGCATACGGTAGCAACCTGCGATTACGTACATCCCTTCAGTGCCATGTTGCAAAAGGATAATTTTTATGCAGCGCAGTTTCACTGCGAGATCAGCGGCAATGCCGGGCAACAGATTATTGAGAATTTTTTGAAAATCTAATTGAGTCACAGAGACTATATATTCTACTAAACCCGGTTTCAGTATCCGGAACTATATGATCGAAATTATACCTGCTATTGACATGATCGAAGGGAAATGCGTGAGGCTGACCCAGGGTGATTATGGAAAAAAGACAATATACAACGAAAACCCGCTTGAAGTAGCGCTGGAGTTTGAAGACGCCGGTCTTACAAGACTACATCTGGTAGATTTGGATGGAGCGAAAGCGAAGAAGGTGATCAACTGGAAGGTGCTCGAAAAGATAGCTTCCAAAACCAGTCTGCATATTGATTTTGGTGGTGGAGTACAGTCTGAAGAAGATATACGTATTGTATTCGATAGTGGAGCGAAACAGGTAACCGGCGGAAGTATAGCGGTGAAGCAACCCGCTTTGTTTAAGGAATGGCTTTCAGTATATGGAGGGGATAAAATCATTCTGGGTGCAGATGCGAAGAATGAAAAAGTGGCTGTTAGTGGCTGGGAAGAAGGTACAGAACTTTGGGTTTATGACTTTGTTGAAGAATACGTAGAGCTGGGTGTACAATACACGATCAGTACAGATGTGGCTAAGGATGGCCTTCTGCAGGGACCTTCTTTCGACCTGTACAGAAACCTTCAGGATAAATGTCCTGACCTTAAAATCATAGCCAGTGGTGGAGTAAGTGGTATGGGGGATGTTGAAAAACTGGCGGAAATGAATATGTATGGCGTGATCATCGGAAAGGCGATATACGAAAACCGTATCACCCTGCAGGATTTGAAAAAATTTGTAGCCTGACCTTTGTCGGCTCTTTTAGTTGATAAAATTGAAAGCTGTTTATCAGCAGTGTTGCTAACCTCAGAATAAAAAATGCTTACAAAACGCATAATTCCTTGTCTGGATGTAAAGGAAGGACGAACTGTAAAGGGAGTTAATTTTGTCAATCTCCGTGATGCCGGGGATGCTGTTGAGCTTGGTGCAATGTATGCGGCGCAAGGAGCAGACGAACTCGTTTATCTGGATATTACGGCAACAGTTGAGGGACGATCTACTTTTATAGATCTGGTCAGGAGAGTTGCCCAGACGATCAATATTCCTTTTACTGTTGGAGGTGGGATTTCATCCATTGCTGATGTGTCGGCATTGTTGCATGCAGGAGCTGACAAAGTTTCTATTAACTCTTCTGCCGTTCGTAATCCGGATCTGATCAATGAGCTGTCACTTGAATTTGGTAGTCAGTGTATAGTAGTTGCGATTGACACCCGATATATTGATACAGGCAATGGAGCACAGCATATTGTACATACACACGGTGGCAGGAAGCCGACAGAACTACAAACTCTGGATTGGGCTAAGGAAGTGGAAAACCGGGGAGCTGGCGAAATTCTTTTGACATCCATGGATGCAGATGGCACCAAGAACGGGTTTGCACTTGAGCTTACTGCTCAGATTTCCGGAGCTGCCAATATTCCAGTGATTGCTTCTGGAGGAGCAGGAAAAATGGAGCATTTTTATGATGTTTTTACAACAGGAAAAGCAGATGCAGGCCTTGCGGCGAGTATCTTCCATTTCAGGGAAATTGATATTCCTGATTTAAAACAATACCTGGCGGATAAAGATCTGCCTGTCAGGATTTTGTAAATTTAAAGCTAAATTTTTAGAACCGGGACTTCTTACAAACACAAAAAATGAGCGATTTTAAAACTGAAGATATACTTGATACACCAGATTTTTCTAAATCTGCGGATGGTCTTATTCCTGCGGTAATTCAGGATGATCATTCAGGCAAAGTACTGATGCTGGGCTATATGAATGCTGAAGCATTGACGAAAACCCAGGCAGAAGGTACTGTGACTTTTTATAGCCGCAGCAAACAACGCCTCTGGACAAAAGGTGAGACATCGAATAACTTTCTGTTTGTGAAGGAGATTCTCGTGGATTGTGACAAAGATACGATCCTGATCAAGGCTACTCCAGCAGGCCCAACATGCCATACAGGAAGCGACACTTGCTTTGGGGAAAAAATTGGCCAGGATTCGCGAATCGGGGAAGCTGCATTCCTTAATTATCTGCAAAAGCAGGTAATAAGGGAAAGGAAGTTAAATCCTTCAGATGTATCTTATACAAGCAGTCTATTCAAAAGTGGGATCAATAAAATAGCTCAGAAGGTGGGTGAAGAAGCCATCGAGGTCGTAATCGAAGCGAAAGATAATGACGATGATCTGTTTAAAAATGAAGTTTCGGACATGCTGTTCCACCTGCTCGTCCTTTTAGAACAAAAAAACATTGACTTAGATGATGTAATTAGCGTACTTCGTAGCAGACACTCTTAAAACCATAAAGAATATGAAGTTATTAATACGTCTGTTGGTCAGTACTTTAGCTATACTTATAGCTGCCAATATTATTCCTGGTGTTCAGGTGGTGGATACAACCACAGCTATCATCCTGGCTATTGTACTTGGTATACTCAACACATTTCTTAAGCCGGTATTGCAAATTCTGGCTCTTCCGATCACAATTCTGACGCTCGGATTGTTCTACTTCGTAATCAACGTATTCATTATTTACTTTGCTGAATATCTTGTTCAGGGATTCTCAGTCGATGGCTTTATTCCGGCTTTGCTTTTTGGTCTGGTAGTTTCTGTTATATCCGGTATCCTTGGTATGTTTTTAGATTAGTGTAGCTGATACTCAGTCTGAGATGAAGAAAATTACACATGAATTGAAAACTACAGGACATGATAAGTCAACTCGAGGAAATAAAAGATACACTCTTCAAGTATTTCGAAACCCGAATCGATTTATTCAAAATCGAGATAAGAGATAAGGTTGAGCGTACAGTTGTAACGGTATTGTATGGTGGAGTACTATTATGTATTGCACTTGTTATTCTGATACTTCTTGTGATTTTGTTGGGAACATTCCTGAATAAATGGCTGGAAAGTGATTATTTGGGGTATGTTATTTTACTCGGTTTTTTTGTACTACAACTGGTTTTATGGCTGGTTTTCAAAGACAAATTGATTGGAGTAATCCGCAAATTCATTGTAAAGTTTGTCAGTGCTAAGCAGGATTAATGCTTTCACAGTTCCATTTTTTAAATAAATTTCCCGTAAATTGTTATTTTTGGGACCTGAAGGTTCGTTACGGGCACACTTAAACAGGAATAAAATGAGTCAATTAACGGATTCGTCAATACAACTGTCAAGACCCTTTTCTTCAGATACAGATGAGGAAAAACAGGTACTGATGCACGATGCCAGTGCCTATCGCGAAAAACTGGAAGGTCAATGGGATAGCCTGAAAATTGATGCGAAAGAGTATGGAAAACAAGCTTTGATTATCGGAGGAGCAGTTACAGCCACTTTCCTTGTTCTAAACGCTTTCCTACCTGATACAGATAAAAAGAATAAGGCTCTCAGGATTGCTGAACCTGAACCTAAAATAAAAAAGGTAAAAATAAAACACCGGAACAAAAACACGGTGGTAAGTGCCGTTCAAAGCTTAGCCTGGACACTGGCAATGGGGTGGGCGCGAAATAAGCTAAAGAATTATATTGCAGATGACCGTAAAACGAATGGAAGCAGCGAATCATAAAATTGCAGAACTTCTTTTAGCAAGGAGAATTGATAAAAGAAAATCATTTGCTGTTCTTATAGATCCTGATAAAGTTAATTTCGACACCTTTCCCGCATTTCTGAAATCAGCGGAGCGGCATGGTGTCGACTTTTTTTTCGTAGGCGGCAGCCTGATCACAGACTATTCCATTAAGGAGCTGATTACAGGCATCCATGATCATACTGACATCCCTGCCATACTATTTCCGGGAAGTGGACTTCATATTGATGCATCAGCTGATGCCATCCTGTTTTTATCCCTTATTTCGGGCAGAAATCCAGACTTTTTGATCGGTCAACAGGTAGTTGCTGCTCCTTTGTTGAAACAGAGTGGAATTGAAATTCTCCCAACAGGTTACATGCTGATCGAAAGCGGCCGAATGACTACCGTATCCTATATTAGCAATACTACACCTATCCCGAGAAATAAACCGGGTATTGCGGCGTGTACCGCACTGGCAGGTGAAATGCTCGGACTTAAATATATGTTTCTTGATGCGGGCAGTGGAGCAGAATATCCCGTGCCCGGGCCTGTTATAGCCGCTGTACGACAAACCGTTGATACTCCCATTATTGTAGGAGGAGGAATCGATTCTTATGAAAAAGCTTTTGCTGCACTAGAGGCAGGGGCCGATGTCATTGTAGTAGGGAATGGTATAGAGCAAAATCCTGAACTTCTTCCGGAAATCGCTGCAAGTGTAAAGACATTTAACAGTGAATTGCTAAAAGCTTAGAGAGTTATAGAAGAATATATTGTACTTATTAAAGGGATTGAGGTAATTTCTAAGGAAATTTTAAGTTCTTAGAAAAATACAATCCCAAAAGTTGGGATTATTGATATCTATCCTGTTACCTTTGCATCGAACCTTAATTACACCCAAGAAATGAAAAAAATATTCGCTCTTGCGTTCGTTGCCGGGATGGTAGCTTTCGCTTCTTGCACAAGCAAGCCTGCTGAAGAATCTGCTGATTCTACTGCTGTAACTGTTGAAACTCCAGTTGATACAATCGCTGTTGACACTGTTGCTGCTGATACTGCTGCAGTTGATACTGCTGTTGTAAGATAATCAACAGAGACTTGTAAAAGTTTTGAAAAGCCCTATGAAAATAGGGCTTTTCTGTTTTTATTTAAAAATGAAACATAGCGTAAATTTTGAATCTTATGTTCCCAAAGCTTCAGTGGTCTGGTGCGAACAATTATTCAATAACAGCGACTTTGACTTTTTCCTTGCACGTCCGCGCAGAACCAGACTTGGAGACTTTACTGTAAAACCAGGATTCAGGCCTCGGGTAACAGTGAATGTGAATCTGAATACATACAACTTCCTGATCACGTATCTCCACGAAGTCGCACATTACAATGTGTATGAAAAATACAAAAGAGCTTCCTCTAAACGAATTTCACCTCATGGAATTGAATGGAAACGAGAGTTCACAGCACTCCTTTTACCAGTAATGAATGAGGAGATATTTCCATCCGACATACTTGTTCCGCTTTTAAATTACGCAATGAGTCCGAAAGCCTCCACCGGTGCGGATCAGGACTTATACAATGCATTAAAAAGGTATGATGATCCTTCTATAACCTTAAATAAAACTGCGTTGATTCACCTTGCTGACGGTACTGACTTCGTTTTTCAAAATAGATTGTTCATCAAAGCAGAGGTTCGCCGTACACGTGTACTATGCATTGATAAAGTTTCCCAAAGACGTTACACAATTCCTGCCCATGCGCTGGTTGAAGCATGTTAATTCTTTAAGGGTAATTCTATTGTGGTGTATTTCGGTTACCGCCGTTTTCATGACGAAAGCATATGCCCAATCGCCGGCAGTATTTTCATCCGCTACGGTATTTAAAATTGGAATTACAAAAACAGGTATACATAGAATTGATCATAGTTTTCTGAAAAAAATGGGCGTTGATGTAGCTGCAATCAACCCTGACAAAATCCGGCTATTCGGAAACGGTGGCGCCATGCTCCCACAGAAGAATTCAGACGATCGTTCCCAAGGGCTGATTGAAAATGCAATATTTATTCAAGGAGGAGAAGATGGTAGCTTCGATGCCGGAGATGGCATCTTCTTTTATGCTGAGGGACCTCATGTTATCATTCAGGATACAACTACACGCAGACTTCGTCATCAAATTAACTATTATTCGGATACTACGTTTTATTTCTTGTCAATAGGAAATGAGAATGGTTTGCGGATTAAAAACTCGGAACATACTGTCTCAGGTAAAAACAGTAGCGTTATATCTACTTTCTCCGACTACTGGTTTCATGAAAGTGAGCTGGTAAATCTGCTTAAATCAGGTAGAGAGTGGTGGGGAGAGTATATTTCAGGTTCAGCGCCATTTTCAGTGCAGGCTTTGCTATCAGGTATAGTACCAGGTTCTGATATGTATTTTTCAGGTTCCGCGCTTGGGTCTGCTCAGGTTGCTACAAAGTTTTTATGGCAGGTCAATGGGCAACTACTGGGAGAAAGTCAGGTCAGAACTGTGGGAGGTGGTACGTATGATATCAGAGGTCAGCGAAGTGATGTGGGTTATAGTGTAACAGCTCCTGCAACCGGTCCGGCTGTTACTATGGGCGTTAGCTATGATAGAGGTGGTCAGTCCTCAGCACAGGGGTATGTTAATTATCTGGCATTACAAACACAGCGCGAGCTGGCGCGTTACGACCAACAGCAGGTATACTATTTTTTTTCTGAGACACGTGATACGATCACTTATCAGTTCAAGAATATTAATCCTGATTTTGTAATCTGGGATATTACCAACAAGCTACAACCTGCTTTACTTTCTTTAAACAATAATGAAGTTTCAGTTTCAAAGGGTAAGACTTTCAGGCGATTAACAGGCTTCAGTCTCTCACAGGCTTATGCTCCTGATGCATGGGAAATTGTCCCTCAGCAAAGTCTTTCTCAACTAGCCGCACCCGACTTGCTCATCGTTACAGGATCGGCCTGGAAAAAGCAGGCGCTTCAACTGGCAGCTTTTCGGGAAGAAAATGATGGTTTAGCTACACAAGTAGTCACTATCCAGGAGATTTACAACGAATTTTCCTCAGGAAAGCCGGATGTTTCTGCGATTCGAGATTTTGCTAAAAGCTTGTACGACAAGGATAATGGAAAGTTGAAATACCTCCTTTTATTTGGCGATGCATCTTATGATTATCGTAATGTGCTGAAAAACCAGGTAGTATCAGCACAACAAAATCTTATTCCTGTCTACGAAAGCAGAGAATCGCTTAATCCGGTATATACCTATTCGTCAGATGATTATTATGGATTTATGGAAGATCATGAAGGCGAATGGATCGAAAGTGGAGCAGGTAACCATACTTTGGATATAGGTGTAGGCAGGTTGCCGGTTAAGTCTGTTCCGGAAGCACAGACCGTAGTTGATAAATTAGTTCGATATGGTTCTGAGACCTATGGAAAAGGCTTATGGAAGAATAAAATTGCTTTTGTGGCAGATGACGGCGACGGGAATATACATCAACAAGACGCTGATTCACTGGCTAATATGTCTTCAGGGAAATTCTATACATCACGGATTTTTCTGGATGCCTATCCCCAGTATGTTAGTGAATTAGGGCAACGGGTGCCGGCCGTGAATGAACAAATCAGAAAGAGTATTAATGAAGGCGTGCTTGTGCTGAATTACACCGGCCACGGTGGAACCAGCGGCTGGGCAGAGGAACAGGTGCTTACGGTTGGTGATATGCAATCGGTACGGGGTATGAATAATTTGCCGTTATTGCTTACTGCCACATGTGATTTTGGCCGTTATGATGATCCTTCTGTGGTATCCGGGGCTGAACTGATGGTGCTTAGTCCCCGAGGTGGAGCTATAGGAGCGATCAGTACGACGCGGCCCGTATATTCCAGTACAAATTTCCGGATCAACCGGTCATTTTACGATGTGTTGAATACATCTGCACCATCAAAAAAAATGGGTTCCATATTCAGAGAGACAAAGAATAATGGTCTTTTCGAAGTACTGAACAGGAACTTTACGCTTCTTGGTGATCCGTCTATGCGATTGGCTATAGCAGAAAAAAAGATCCGGTTTACACCGCCACCCGATACATTACGTGCATTGGAAAACGTGAACTTTGAAATGGAAGTTTTTGATGCCGAAACCGAGGAAACAGACATTAGCTTCAACGGGATTGCAAGAGTGGTGGTGTATGACAAAGCTACAACGTTCCGAACGCTGGGTAATCAGGTTGAACCGGACGCTTACAGCGAATTCAGAAGTAAGCTTTTTGATGGGAATGTGACTGTTATTAACGGAAGATTAGCTTGTAAGTTCAATATGCCCAAGGATATGGATTATCGTATCGGAGTAGGCAAAGTGAATGTATATGCTACACAAGACGATGGTCGCTCGGATGCTGGTAGCCAGTTGCCTGTGATCACAGGTGGTAGTGCAGATATGAATGTTGATCGTAATCCTCCTGAAATTGAAGCCTGGCTTAACGATGAAACATTCCGTTCCGGTGACGTTGTAGGTAGTTCCTCCGTATTAAGGGTTAAACTTGCTGATGACCACGGAATAAATATTTCGAGATCGGGGATTGGGCATGATATAACACTTACTATCAATGATACACTAGTGCTGGTACTTAACAATTATTACGTAGCAGATCTTGATAGTTATACATCGGGGAGCATTATTTACCCTTTTGAAAATCTTGCACCAGGTTCTTATCAGGTCAAGATAAAAGTGTGGGACATATATACTAACTCATCGGAAATAGCGTTCGATTTTCAGGTGCAAGCCGTAAATGGTATTCAATTGCAGGAATTAAAGGTTTACCCTAATCCATTTATAGAAGATTTGTCATTCGAAATCACGCATAGCAGGCCAAATGACGATGTTGAAATTGTTTTCAGATTGTTTACGCAGAACGGGCAAAAATTGGAAGAGCTTAAATGGCGATATTATTCAGGAGAGCAGGTTATCCGACAACCGTTGATGACTACAAATCTGAGTAGTACTTTACAAAAATTGACCGCTTATATATACGCAATCGAGGTCAGGTCGCTGAAAGACAACTCAGTGGACAAACGTAGTGGAAGGATCGTCCGTTCTCCATAGATTTAATAAAACTTATTATTTATTTTACGATTAATTATCTTTCATTGTACTTTTGACCCTATAAAGAAGCTGACACAAAGCACTTCCTATCGCAAATCCAATTTCTATGAGACTTTTTTTTCTAAGCTTATCTTCATTACTAGTATTAACAAGCGGGGTTTCAAATGCCCAGTCAGACACATCAAGAATTCCACACTCGCCACTATCCTTTTTAACGTTTGCCCCTGATGCAAGAAGTGCTGCAATGGGTGAAGCAGGAGTAGCATTGAGTCCGGATGCTAATTCAACCTATTGGAATGCGGCTAAGCTTCCCTACAATTCGAAAGATTTCGGAGTTTCTGCTTCCTACACACCATGGTTGAGAAATGTAGTAGATGATATGTGGTTGGGATATTTATCAGCTTATAAAAAAATTGGTGACAAGCAGGCGGTCGCTGCTTCGATCAATTATTTCAACAACGGAGAGCTTGACCTGCGTGATGCAGTTGGACAAAATCTCGGTTATTTCTCTTCAAGAGAATTTGCTTTAAACGGTACCTATTCGCGTCAGCTAAGCAAAAATTTCTCTCTTGGTTTGACTTTAAAATATATCTCTTCTAACCTGGCAGGAAATGCAGTTATAAACGGTGTATCTTTAAAAACTGCGCGTACTGCTGCTGGAGATATCAGCGCATTCTATAGAAAAGAATTAAGAAATGAAGATACCGGAGGTGAATTTACCTGGTCACTTGGTGCGGTACTTTCCAATCTTGGTGGTAAAATCAATTATGGTGCAGGTACCGAAACAGAAAACTATATTCCTACAACTTTAAAAGTAGGTGGTGGACTTACATTCTCTGCTGATGGCCGTAACAAGTTTAATGTAATTGCTGATTTGACCAAATTGATGGTCCCTACTCCCGACGGCATTACAAGAATCAATACTTCAAAAAGTGCACTAAGCGCGGCATTTGGTTCATTCTCAGATGCTCCTGACGGATTCCGTGAAGAAGTTCAGGAAGTTGCAGTTGCTGCTGGTGCTGAGTACTGGTACAATGATATTTTCGCAATCCGTGGAGGTTACTTCGGCGAGCACAAAAACAAAGGTGGACGTAAGTTCTTTACAGCTGGTGCAGGTATACGATTTGCTGACCGCTATGCAGTGGACTTCGCCTATATGTTCCCTGTTGCACAAAACAGCCCGCTTGCACAAACACTCCGCATTTCACTCGGACTTTATCTGAACAAAGCTGAAAAACTTGATTTGAGTGACGAAAACTAAGATAAAGTATTAGTAAAATATGAAAGCGAATGGCGTTATTGCAACACCATTCGCTTTTTTGATTTAATCAGTTATGCCTTTAAACCGTACCATTGCTCCCGATTTTAAAGTTATCAAATCAATACATCTGCCCGAAACCCAAAGACATCTTCTGGGAAACGGTGTGCAGCTGTATGTCATTAATATCGGTGAGCAGCCAGTTGTCCGGTTAGAATGTATTTTTGAGGCTGGGGGCTGGCATGAAAAGGCAGCAGGAGCCTCATCCTTTGCGATAAAAATGCTCGCGGAAGGAACGCTGACATATACATCCTCGGAAATCAGTGAGGCTTTTGACCGTGTAGGAGCATTTACAGACTTTACGCATACAGCAGACCGTGTTGGAATTACAGTGTATTGTTTGTCCAGGTTTTTGCCAGAGATACTTCCATTGGTGAAAGAAATGATGCAAAGTGCGGTTTTTCCGGAAAAGGAACTGGAAAAACTTAGAAACATTACACTCCAGAATCTACGGGTTAATCAAGAAAAGACCTCTTACCTCGCCACTGTAGCTTTCAGAGAAGGACTTTATGGAAGCAAACATCCATATGGGCAAAGCCAGAATGAACAAGCTATTGAGTCTCTCCAAAAACAGGATATTGTTGATCATTATAGTCAGTTTGTAAAAAACGGGAGGTATACAGTGATACTGGCCGGACAGGTGCAGGATGAAGATATTACTGCAGTAAAGGAGCATCTGGACGTGAATACTAATTTCGATGAGCAGGCGATTGCATTACGTGAAGGTGAGGCGCTGTATCAGGGAAAGAAGGTATTGATCGAAAAAGTGGACGGCTTGCAGTCAAGTATACGGGTCGGGCGTCGGTTATTTACCCGCCACCATCCTGATTATTTCAAAATGTTAGTCACCAATGAAATTCTGGGAGGATACTTCGGTTCACGCCTGATGAAGAATATACGTGAAGAAAAGGGATTGACTTACGGCATATCGTCTCATTTGGTAACACTTCGTAACGATGGTTATTTCATGATTGGGACTGATGTAAAAAAAGAATTTACACAGCAGACCATTGATGAGATAAAGAAAGAAATCCGCTTGCTTCAAACAGAGCCGGTTCATGCGGATGAGCTTCAGACGGTCAAAAACTTTATGGCTGGCGAATTTGCAGGGTCCTTGAATACAGCTTTTGAAGTTGCAGACAGACGCAAAATATTATTGCTCGATGGCTTACCAGCTGATTTCTTTAATCAATACATTGATCAGATACATGCCACTACCAGTGATGATATCATGGAAATGGCGAAAACGTATCTGAATCCTGATGATATGTTGGAAGTCGTTGTGGGTGGGAAATAGGGACCTATGTTTTTGACTAACCGGGAGAATTTAGATTCATTCAGTCTTTATTCAATGCGACCTTATATGCCTTCAAACATCTTTCCCTCGCTAATTTATGGTCAACAATGGGGGATGGGTAGTCCAGGCTATTTAATTCCTGAACCCACTTTTTGATGTATAATCCTTTTGAATCAAATTTTTCTGCCTGAGCTGTTGGATTGAAAATCCTGAAGTAAGGTGCAGCATCTGTGCCTGATCCTGCAGCCCACTGCCAGCCGCCGTTATTGGCTGCAAGGTCATAATCCAGCAGCTTTTCTGCAAAATAAGCTTCTCCCCAACGCCAGTCAATCAGGAGGTGTTTGGTTAAAAAGCTAGCTGTTACCATTCTGACTCTGTTATGCATAAAGCCAGTTTCATTCAGCTCGCGCATACCAGCATCAACCAACGGATAGCCTGTCTTTCCCTCACACCATGCTCTAAACTCCTTTTCATTGTTACGCCATTTGATATTGTCGTATTCGGCACGAAATGCTTCCCCTTTTCCAACTTTGGGGAAATTCCAGAGGATCTGATGATAGAAATCCCGCCAGATGAGCTCGTTTAACCAAGTAGCACTATGGTCCTGCGCCTTTCTTGCCATTGTACGGATACTTACGGTCCCAAAGCGCAGATGCATGCCTATATGTGTTGTACCTTCTATAGCCGGATAATTTCGCTGGTCTTCATATTTTTCCAGCAATTCTTCTTTTACTCTGGAAGAGGGTATGGGCTCATCTGTTATTTCGAACCCCATTTCTCTCAAAGATGGAATGGATGTGATCTTTTTTTGCAAGAAGTTTTTGAAATACTTTTTGGTCGGATACGATGACAAATAAAATTCATCACACTTCGCTTTCCATGCCTTGCTGTAGGGTGTAAAAACAGTATAAGGCGTATTTTGTCCGGACAGGATTTCGCTTTTTTCGAAAATTACCTGATCCTTATAAGTTTTGAACTCAATCTCTTTTTTTGCAAGAATATCATCTATAACACCATCACGTTCAGTAGCATAAGGCTCATAGTCATGATTGGTATACACTTGCTTTATATCGTATTCCTTGAGAATCTTCTCCCAGATAACTTGTGGCGAACCATATTCGACCAGCATGCCGGAACCCAGTTGGTTTAAATCATGCTGTATATCTGAAATGGTATCATGAATAAAACTGACACGTCGGTCATACTTGTTATCCAGCGCATCCAGAATTTTTTGATCAAATATAAAAAGGGGAAGTACCGGATATCCTGAACGCAAAGCATGGTAGAGTCCGGCATTATCATCCAGTCGCAGATCACGCCGAAACCAGAATATCACAATTTTATTTTTTGACATAGGAATGAAATTCTTTTACAGTAAAACTAATGTAAAATACTTTGCCACAGGCATTCGGTTATTCTATCAAAATTGGATGATCTTTTAGTCTGAGTAAACTAACCTTCGGTTACACAGTATAGTCTGCTATTCTGATAACAGGTTGTATATTTACATATGAAAACGGCGTTCTGACATGGTGTGGAGCTGATTTTTATCAAAACTAAGTTTTACTCAAATATATACTTTTAAAAATTTAACCTATGAGATTGAATCTGACCGCTATTTTGTGTCTGTTTAGTATGTTGACTTTTGCTCAGAAAAAAACTGAAAAACAAGAATGGAAACAACTGTTTAATGGTAAGAATCTGGACGGATGGGATGTAAAGATCCGTGGGAATGAGTTGAATGATAATTTTGGCAATACATTCAGAGTAGAAGACGGAAAATTGGTTGTCAGATATGATCAATATGATGATTTTAAACAAAAGTATGGTCACCTGTTCTACAAAGACGAGTTCTCATATTATCGAATTGCCGTAGAGTATCGTTTTGTAGGTGAGCAGGCGCCCAAAGGAGAAGGATGGGCGTGGCGTAACAGCGGTATCATGATTCACGGACAACCTGCTGCTACGATGGGAAAAGATCAGGATTTTCCGGCTTCTATTGAAGTTCAGCTATTGGGTGGCGACGGGAAAAAAAGAACGACCTGTAATCTGTGTACGCCGGGAACTAATGTTGAAATGGATGGAAAGCTGTTTACACCGCATTGTATTAATTCCAAATCTCAGACTTATAACGGTGATCAGTGGGTACGTGCCGAGGTATTGGTGCTTGGTGATTCGCTGATCCAGCACTTTGCCAATGGTGAGATGGTATTGGAATACAACAAACCGCAGTATGGTGGCGGAAATGTAAGCGGGCACGACGCTTCGCTGCTGGTTGATGGCAAATTACTTGATCACGGCACAATTTCATTGCAAAGTGAAAGTCATCCTGTAGAGTTCCGTAAAGTGGAGCTTCTCAACCTCAAAGGCTGTATGGATCCAAAGGCAAATAATTACAAATCGTACTATGTAAAAGCTGACAACAGCACTTGTACGTATGGTAAGAAAAAGTAATATCCGGAATTACAGATAACATAAAAACGAGAAGCAACTGTCGAAGTCGCTTCCCGTTTTTTCTGTCATCATATATCGTTACAAACGAACGATCTCTGCCCCAATGGCATTGAGACGCGTATCGATATTCTGATAGCCGCGGTCAATCTGTTCTATGTTGTCAATAATGCTGATTCCTTTTGCCGAAAGTGCAGCCATAAGTAGCGCTACTCCCGCACGGATATCAGGTGATGTCATTCGAATTCCTCTGAGCTGCGTATCGCGGTTATGACCGATTACCGTTGCACGATGCGGGTCACAAAGGATAATCTGAGCACCCATTTCGATCAGTTTGTCCACGAAGAATAAGCGGCTCTCGAACATTTTTTGGTGTATCAGGACTGTTCCCTGCGCCTGAATGGCCGTAACAAGAACAATACTCAGCAAATCAGGCGTGAAGCCGGGCCAAGGTGCATCGGCTACGGTAAGTGTTGAGCCATCCATATAATTTTCAATCCGATAGCGCTCCTGAGCAGGCACAAAAATATCATCCCCTCTGAACTCCATTTGAATCCCTAATTTCTGAAACACATCAGGTATAATTCCCAGTTGTGGAATCTGGCAGTTTTTAATTGTTATTTCAGATTGGGTCATCGCTGCCAGACCAATGAAGCTTCCAATTTCAATCATATCAGGAAGCATGGTATGTTCCGTCCCTGAAAGCTGGGTAACACCTTCCACCGTAAGCAGATTAGATGATATACCGGATATTTTTGCACCCATCCGGTTCAGCATTTTACATAATTGCTGAAGATAAGGTTCGCATGCTGCATTGTAAATGGTCGTTGTTCCTTCAGCCATCACTGCGGCCATCAGCACGTTAGCAGTCCCTGTTACAGAAGCCTCATCCAATAACATAAATGCGCCTTTCAGATTAGCAGCATCTACTTTATAAAAACCTCCGTCTTCCCCGTCATAGCTGAATTGAGCCCCTAGTTTTTCAAAACCGAGGAAGTGCGTGTCGAGGCGGCGGCGACCAATTTTATCACCACCCGGACGAGGAATACGTCCCTTACGGAAGCGTGCAAGCATAGGACCGAGCAACATAACGGATCCTCTCAGTGCAGCAGCTTTCTGACGGAATGAGTCCGATTCGAGGTATTCAAGATTGATATCATCGGCTTCAAAACGGATCGAAGATTCGCTCAACCGCGTACGTCTTACACCCAGATCACCCAGCAGATCGATAAGCTGATTTACATCACGGATGTTTGGAATGTTATGAATGGTAACCGGTTCTTTGGTCAGCAATACGGCACATATGATCTGTAATGCTTCGTTTTTAGCACCTTGTGGTATGATCTCGCCTTTCAGGCGTCGGTCACCGGTAATTTTAAATGAGGCCATTTGTATATCTGGCAGCAGTAAAGCTGCAAAGTTTTTAAAGACGGTATTGACCGCTATAGGTTAGAATCGATTGAATAACAGTTACCAGACCGGAAGAAGGCAGAAATGTCAGATACCTGGTTTTCTGCGATTGTTATTATTGTTGTTGTTCCGGTTGTTATTATTCCTGCCAGAGAATTTGTTATTATTCTGACGGTTCCGGTTGTTCTGGTTTTGCCTGTCCTGATTGTTGTTTGGCTGCGCCTTGAAGTTGCCCTGATGATTTCCCCGGTTACGTTCCTGGCTGCTGTTGCGGTCTTTTGGAGATGCATCCACAGGACCATTCTTACGGATATAGTCAATTTCTTCTTTCAACTTACCTTTAGCAAGCTGATCAAGCTGTCCCAGCAATACATGGTCTTCCGGATTATCTTTATTCCATGTATTAAAGAAAGAGCGCATCAGGCGGAAAATGTAAGAAACAAACGCAAGTCTGTCTTCTTCATTTTCTGTGTTAACAGCTTTTTCGAGCAAAAGATCAATATTTCTTCCGTAATGACGGTAGATCAGGTTGTGCTGATTGTATCCGACAGTAAGCGGTTTTTTTCCTAACGACTCCTTCGAAGGAGGGGGAAAGGGGCTGTCTACATCCAGTTCGAACCCCGATATAATGTACAGGTCATCCCAAAGCTTGTTGGTATAATCCTGGTTATCTCTCATGTTTGGGTGTATTTGACGCATCAGCTCTACCAAAATATGTGCGTAAAGCGTGCGTTTTGTCCGATCTTCTATCTTGACGATATGTTCGGTGAGTTTCTGGACGTTGCTGCCGTATTCTTTCAAGGACTTGGATTATTATTTGTAATGGACAAAAATAAGAAGATTTACGGAAAGAAAGTGATCTTTATCGTTTCAGGATGAGTTTCCCGCTCCGGTTCACATCTGGTGAAAATGGAATAGCTGTTTCTCCGGAAGATTTATCAAGTCTGTAAAAGTAAATTCCGGACTGTAAATTTGCCGGTTCCCAAATTGATTCGCTGATACCCGGTTGGAGTTGATGGAGTTTTCTGACAATAATTCTTCCGTAAATATCAGTAATTACAATAACAAGTTTTTGGGGGGAGAAAGAGCCCTGACTCAGAAACTGAAACCTGAAAAACGTTCGTGATGGATTAGGAGCAACATTCAGAGACTTTACCAATACTGTCCCGGATACTTTAAAATTGATCTGGTATTCCGGAGTTCTGTTCTTACTCCGATCGTGGCCTAGTATCCGCAATTGATAATGGCCTGGCGATAAAGCAGGAAGATCACTCATCATAATGTTGAGCTGATTCGCCGGACCAGATTGAATAGCTGCATTTTTCAGCCAAATTCTTTTTTCAATACAGTGTGTGCAATTTTCTTTGAGATATACAGCTATACCCGTAGTATCAGTCATAAACAGAAAAGGATTTTCGTCCTGAAGTGTAATTTTGAGCTGAGGCGAAGCAGATACATCCTCCCCGTCGGTAATCATTCGGCCATCAATGGTGACAAATAGGAGTGGAGGTGTCAGATCAGCAATAACCGTATAGGAAAACTGTAATACATTATTGTGCAGATGGGTTTCGGGAAGGTTAGTCTGATTAAAATGAATCACAATGCGATGCTGTCCGGATGCGGCATTGGTGGGCATTGTTATACTGAAATGACTCTCTTGATATCCACCTACAGGTGCAATATTTTGCAAAGTTGTACTGATACCTGCGGGAGAATGGTGTACTACTTTTACACTTATGGAATCAGTAAATGAAATGCCTGTAATGTTCCGGAATATGGCTTTGCAACGAATGGAATCACCTTCCAGCAGGTGCATATTTTGATCTGTGACCGCAAATGCAATTCCTTCCGGCAAGCCGGGAAAGTCTGAGTAATCGGGATTGAAAATAATTCGATGACTTACAGATGGCCGGTCGGGATATTCCGGAATGTAAACACGCCAGTAAACATTACTATACCCGTCCGGAATGCTCATGTGCATTTTTGCCAGCCATTGATCAGCAGGTACAATTTGTTTTCGTGGAGAGATAAATGTGGAAGTTGAATCCCATTCAAATACAATATTGTTTGTATTAATATCCGGGGCAATCTGTGCAACGAGTTCAATTATTTTACTGCCTGTTTTAAATTCTGAAACGGGTAACACAGGAAACACGCCGCCTTCGCGGATCACCTGAATAATCCGAAAATTATTGTTTGTTTTTGATTCCTCCCTCAGCTTGTGGTCGGGATCAATCTCTGCATTCAGAATAAGCTGTCCTGGTTTATTGTGAGGGTTTTTAATCTGAATGGTAAGCGTATCAGCTATAGCAACCGCATTTCTGAGTTCGCTGAAAAGTATCTGTTTGCTACTATCCGAAATTGTTAATTGATAAGGTTCCTTATTATATCTTCCATTGTTTTTTATAGTCAGACGAATACCTAGTGAATCACTCCAGGTTGACAGAGCGCCACCATATTTATCCGACAGCCGAATGGCAGATGAATCGAAAGTGTAATCTGGCAGTGAAGCAGGAAAAATGCGAATAGCAGGATCGCCATGCAAGTTCATTTGTTGAGAAGTGATCATATCAGACAATGTACTGTGTGTCTGCAGATTTCTTCTAATGGCTTCCAGCTGTATAGTTCCGAAAGGTTTATTGCTAAAAGCTGTGTCAGCCATTACTTTATAGATTGAAGCACTATAATTTTTCAAGGCTGAGGAGCTTCCATTAAACGTATGCGCCAGAAACAGAACCGCCCCCTTATCGGGAGTAAAGATCCAGTCTGAACTAATCGTTTTGTCAGAATAAAAGATACTGCCCGATGCGCATCCATTAGCAATGACTGCCGGGTAAAATGGTTTGTTTTGATAATTACGACTTGAATCTGAGATGTATCCGATATCAACATCTGTTATGTCTATTCCGGAATGACCGAAAAGTGTTACCAAAGCAACTCCCTTATTTAGAGTTTCATGAATTGGTAATTGCTCTACCGGATCTTCTGTTGTTTTGGTTTTGCTTTCTACCTGTGCTGCCAGGTGCGAAGTAGTGATCGTTTCACTGAAAGTCTGCATGTAGCTGCTAAATGCGTCTATTTCTTTATAAGTGCGACCGCCACTCAGATGTACTACTCTTTTTCGCCAGGAAGCGGAGGATGGTTCTGCTTCCATTTGTTTTACTTTTTGTAAATAAATAGCTACCTCGTCGGCTGTGGATGCATTGATTCTTCCAATAGCAACTACCGGAATATCCGGAGATATGCTGTCTATCTGTGTAGCCAGTGCGAGATCTGATCCGGGCCAGCCAGCATTTGGGATCAGGTCTTTTCGATTTGGATCGGTAGTTTTTCGCGAAGTTTGCGGATCGACAGAGCGTCCTATGATCATCAGAAATTTTAGATTACCCTGACTTGTAAGATATGCTATCATATTTCTGATGCCTGCCGGTCCGGCTTCCCCGCTGTTGAAATGATCGTATACATCCTGAATATTTACAATAGCTGTTTCGTATGCGCCACCTTTTGGCGATGAACGATATTCCGCATAGGCTTTTGCCGGATCAATGCCTTCTTTCGTTTGCCGCACAATGGGGTGCGTAAGAATCAGATATTCGGCTGCTGTTAGATCAGAAGGCAGATGATGAACTGAGGCTACATGTTGGACTTTCAGGTTTTGTCGCACCGCAATGATATGTTGTGCGCCGGCAATTGGAATGCCAGTTGGTGTTGAAATTACCGTTCTGACATTGGATGGTTCAGTGACATTGTAAAATTTCCAACCAGATGTATTTCCTGTTTTTAAAAACGTATTTTTTGTAGTCGGATCAAAATGAAAAGATTTGGTATTGTTGGAAGGAGGAAGTTGTGCCTGTTGTGGATATTGCCATTTGACATAAGATACAGAACCAGCTCCGGCAACACTGTGAAAAGATATGGATAGTTTGTTACCAGGGAGCAGGGCTTTTTTCAGATCTTCCTGACGAAACTGAAATCGAAATGTTACGGGTTGATGGTCTGTAAGTGTAACTGATGTTATTTTTCTTCCCGGGCTTTGGGAAGTTCCTGTAAATAGCTCAAGCACATTTGTCCCTTGTGCCCGACCAACCATAGTAACCAGAATCTCACATTTTTCAATTAGCTCAGGACGTAGGTTTACTGTGTTTATGTCCACGTTTTGCCAAGTGTTTATGAGTGTTGGGCCGGTCCAGCCTTCTCCAATATCATAAGCGGTGATGGCCATTCCATCACTGAAACCAGTGCCCGAAGGATAGAAACTACCTGTTTGATACTGACTGTTGAAAATCATTTCCTTTTCTTCCAAATGGTAATCCAGCGTATCGGTAATGATGAAAGATGACGGGGCAGGAATTATTCTTTTGCCCTCCTGAGCGTCGTTACTCCAGGTGAGAAAGTAATGTGCTGTATCAGAATAAAGTGGATAGCTGCCAAGTGGCATGGCTTTGGGATGAACGAATAAAACCGAATCGGACAAACCGTCATTTCCTTCCCCAAAAAATGAGATTATACTCTGGTCATCCAAATGATCCTCTCTTTTGCTCTGTACCTCAATAGCCACCTCTTCCTTTCTTCGGAAAATTTGAATTGAGCCGGGTTTTATTTTTTCAATTGAAAGACCCGCCGCACTGAGTTGCCGTCCGGTAACAAAGTGAAAATCGCGTTTTGAGACTGCTAGTTTGACGTATGTTTGAGAAGGATTAAGCCAGGTTTGTGCTGATATATTCTGGCCGGTAAATACAAATGAAAGCAGGATTGAAAAAACAAACAGACAGCCGGCCAATGAATTACCGGCTGTCCTCTTCGGTGTTATCTGCGACCTTCCGTACATATACATTCATCGAAAAAGCGTATTCATGTTCTTCGTCAATGCCGTGGTATTCGGAGGATTGTATTTCCCAGTCTGCCAGACTTACCGTTGGGAAAAATGCGTCACCTTCTATATGGGCATGAACGATTGTGAGGAAAAGCTTTTGTGCCTTTGATATCATTTGTTCAAATACGGATGCTCCTCCAAGTACAAATACTTCATTTTCATCCGAAAGTAACGCCAATGCCTGATCCATATCAGGAGCATACTGTGTATGGCCGTGGTCGGTATGATCCCCGTGGTTGGAGAGTACCACATTTCTATATGTGGAATGTAAAGCATCCGGCGCTTCGTAACTTGTCCGGCCCATTAAAAAAGCACTTCCATCTGTTACTTTTCGGAAGTTTTTCCACTCATCGGGCAGATGCCACGGTAAGCTGTTTTGTTTGCCGATAACATGGTTTTCACTCATGGCCGCAATCAGGTAAAGTGCAGGTAGTTGTTCCAAAATCAGTTTCAGTCAGGATGAATTTTTTTGAAAATATAATCCAATTGAATCAAAATTCTAAATGATCACAGAACTATACCGGTCATAGCTGATTATGAGCCGTTCATCATAGATGAAAAATAATTTTAGCATAGTACCTTGCATCGCAAAGTACCTGTGTATACCTTTGTTGTATAGAAAGTGAAAATCTTATCTATTAGCCATGAAATAAAAATCATTAATCAACACATGAACCCAATATGAATATTGAAAATGCCCAAGTGCAGATGCGGAAAGGGATTCTGGAGTTCTGCATCCTGCACATCATATCACGAGGCGAAGTATATGCTTCTGATATGCTGGATGAACTGACTTCCGCACGGATTATGGTTGTGGAAGGAACGTTGTATCCGTTACTTACGCGGCTGAAGAATTCGGGTTGGCTGGATTACAAATGGGTGGAGTCATCTTCGGGGCCACCGAGAAAATACTATGTTTTGACGGAAGAGGGGAAAGTATTTTTGGATGCCATGCAGGCAACATGGTTTGAGCTGGCTGATTCTGTACAGACGGTGATCCGCCGTAGTGAAGAATTAGAGAAAAAAGGCTCATCCACTCCTAACTGATTAACAAAGACATTCGATTTATACAATCATGAAAAAGACAATTAGCATAAATATAGGTGGCGTCATTTTTCACATCGAAGAAGATGGCTACGAAAAGCTAAAAGGGTATCTTTCGTCAATACAAAAGTACTTTTCATCTTTTGAAGACAGCACTGAAATTCTTGCAGACATAGAGGGCAGGGTAGCAGAGCGATTTTTGAATAAACAAAAGATAGACTCCAAGCAGGTTATTTCATTGACCGACGTGGAGGAACTGATTGCTGCAATGGGAACGGTTGCAGACTTTGAAGCCATTGAGCAATCGGAAGATCTTATTTCTGAACCGCTTACATCGGCTGCACCGAAGAGCAGTGCTGAGCAGCAATTTGATGCAGCTTATTCCGCTCCGGCTGCTGAACCAGCCAAGACTACAGGTCCACGAAAATTGTACCGCGATCTGCGTCGGAAACTAATAGGAGGTGTGGCGGCAGGTCTGGCGCATTATTTCACTATTGATCCGCTTTGGGTGCGGTTGGTATTTCTGATGATGGTGGTCGGTTTCCTTCCGCTACAGGGTATCATGAACCTGAATATGGAAGATTTCTTTGGTCCATTGTCCGGCCTCAGCGTGATCATTTATATTGCCATGTGGATCGCTTTTCCGGGATCTGTTGTGCTCGAAGAAGATACTAAAATCAAGAAATTTTACCGTGATCCGGATCGCAAGGTTGTAGGAGGTGTAGCTGCTGGAGTAGCTTCCTATTTTGGAGTTGATCTGGGCGTGGTACGCTTCGTATGGGTACTGTCTATTTTCTTATTTGGAACTGGCGTACTGGCCTACATCGTGCTATGGGTCATTGCACCGGTTGCAAATACCCTCACAGAAAAAATGGAGATGCAGGGAGAACCCATTACGCTATCCAATATAGAGTCGAATATCAAGCAAAGTCTGAATCTGGAGGAGAAGGGTGGTGAGGAAAACGGAGTTACGAAGCTTTTACTCTTTCCCTTTCGTGCCATAGCGTTGGTAATCGGAGCATTGGGGAAGTTACTTAAAGGTATAGGGCCTGTTCTTCGGATTTTGATTGGGGTGATACTGGTAGGTATTGCTGCATTGTCTCTGCTTTTTCTCGTTATCAGCGGGGCTGTAATAATGGGTCTTACGAGTGTGGATGCGTTTGAAGGTATGCCAGCTCCAATCATGATATTCCAGGAATTTCCAACAAGTCTGGTATTTTCAGGTATTCTTGTAACTGCCGTTCCTATGGTAACTATTTTGTTGCTTGGCTTAACGCTTCTTTCCAATAAAAGAATTGTGGGTAGTTCAGTTTGGCTGACTTTATTGGGATTATGGATCGTAGGTATTGTGATCAGTACCATTCAGGGAATTGCATTTCAGCGTAATTATGCTAAAAGAGGTGAGTATACAGAAATAAGCTATCGAGCGGTGCCTGTAGGTTTACTCACACTGGACCAGGACGATACCGATCCGGATGAAAATATAGATTTGAATATCAATCTGGCTGGAATGGCAGAAACGGATAGTCTGAAAATTGAAAAGACAATTTCTGCAAGAGGTCGTAACCGCGAAGAGGCAGAGAAAAATGCTTCAAAAATCAGCTATGATGTGGAGATTAAAAATGACTCTGTGTTCTATTTCCACGAAGGACCCGCTATTGGAAAATCAGGATTTTTGCGGAACCAGCGTATTGACATAACATTATATGTTCCTTATGACAAACCTTTCGCAATCACACGTAATTTCTGGTATGCTGTTTCGCACTACAATAATAATTACAATCATCTCGATAGCTACGAATTACATAATGATGATGTAAACTGGAGCTCATTACGCTGGGTCGTAAAGCGTGATTCAGGATTGGTTTGTGTCAATTTGCCGGAGCAATTTATCCGGAAAAATGAAAGCAGGGAAGAAGAAGGTCAGGATTACTCTTCTTTTGGAAATGAGGATGAAGACCTGAATCTGGGACAACGGGGAGAATACGTCAAGCAATTTTCCGTTCCTGATTTCCGGAAAATTGATATGGGAGGTGCTTATGCGATCAGCGTGCGCCGTGGTGACGAATTCAAAGTGTCTGCTGACGGCGAGGAAAGTGATGTTGAAGATTTGACTGTTAAAGTTGAAAACGGAACATTGGTTGTAAAACGTAAGTCCGGGTTTAATCTGTTTGATAATAAAAAATGGAATAGAATCGGTATTGTGATTACCATGCCTACAGTGGAAGAGCTTTCATTGTCAGGTGCAAACAAAGCAAGGGTTTCAGGCTTTGATAATCTCAATAAATTGAACATTTCTATTTCAGGAGCGTCTAAAACAGAGCTTGATGTCACAGTTAAAGAGCTGACAATGGATTTGTCGGGAGCTTCTAAGGCAACGTTGAGAGGTAAGGCTGAATCGGCAAATCTGGATTTGTCTGGTGCTTGCAAATTGGATGCTACCGGTATGCAGATAGCAAGAGCCGACGTGGATGCATCCGGTGCTTCGAAGGCACAGTTGGGAACAATCCGTGATATCAGAAAAAGTACCAGTGGTGCAAGTAAAATAAGTGTTCAGGAATAATCTGCACTGAAGAAATAATCGAGTTTGATGCAACTTCGGTATCTGTCATTACATCTTTGGACTATATTCATCATAAATCAATAAGTCATGAAAGGACTAATATTCACCGGTTTTTTAGCCATTCTGCTATCAGTTAGTGTGTATGCACAGGACAGTCGCAACTTCCAGGTCTCGGGTTTTAACAAGTTATCCATGGGTAGTGCTTTTAAAATAGAAGTAAAACAGGGAAGCAATTTCAGTGTAAATACAACGGGAAGAAGTGAAGACTTAAATGATCTGGAAGCAAAGGTTACAGGCGGTGTATTACGATTGGGTTACAAGAGCAATAACTGGAGCAAGAACCGGAAAACTGTCAATGTAAGCATCACCATGCCGTCTTTACAGGGGGTTGATTTTTCAGGTGCAAGTCAGGCCAACGTGGCAAAGTTTTCGGGAGTGACGAATATGGCGATCGAAGTGTCAGGTGCTTCGAAGGTAAATATGGAGCTGATCTCTCAGAAAGCCTCAATTGATCTGTCGGGTGCGTCTTCTCTTACACTGACAGGCCATACCGATGTTCTGAATGGTGAAGTATCCGGTGCATCTTCTTTCAGAGGACGCGACTTTCAATCGAAAGAAGTAAATCTCGAAGCGTCGGGAGCCAGCAGTGCTGCCGTAGTTGCTGATAACGCACTGCGCGCAGAAGCAAGCGGAGCCAGTAGTATCAAATATTCCGGAAAGGTGAAGAATGTGCATGCAAGTACATCAGGAGCCAGCTCTGTGAAAAGAGAATAAGTGAAGTTTCTGAAAGGGTATATATCAGTTACGGTTTGGGCCGGTAGTTTCTACCGGCTTTTTCTTTTTTGAAATTGGCACAAAAAGCGGTATGTTATTTGAAGAGTAATATATTTACGGACGTAATCTCCCTTCTCAATTTCAAATAATTGCCAAAGATTGAGAACCTGTAAATTCAGCTTAATGAAAATCTTACTACATACACTACTTATTTGGGGATCGGTCAGCATATTTTGCTCTGAAACGCTGGCTCAGAAACGAAATCAGTTTAATGGAAAATATATATCGCCTTTTGGTGTATTAAGTCTCACCGGAGGTTTGGGTGCAGCGTACTATTATGGAGATTTAAATGATAAACCTGTTCTCAAAGGTTTGGGGCCTGCGATTTCTGCAGGAGCATTGTACCGGGTTACAGAGCATTTCAGTGCCCGGGGAGAGGTTCGTTTTTTTCAGGTTTCAGGTCATCAGAGTAATGCTAAATTTTACAATGATAACCTTTCTTTTCGGGCTCGAAATCCCGATTTAAGTCTGGCGGTTCAGGCTGATCTGATTGCATTTAACCGCCGACCAAAAGTAAATCCGTATCTTATTCTGGGCGTTACAGCCACTTATCTGAATACAAAAACTGAAAAAGACGGAACCTGGTATAGTTTGCCACCACTTACCACAGAAGGAGTGAAGTACAGCCGTGTTCCGCTATCTATTACCGGTGGAGGTGGCATTATGTTCCAGGCATTTGAAAGGCTGAGTCTTGGTGTGGAATTGAATGCTAATTTTATGTTTTCCGATTATCTGGATGACGTGGGCGGTAAATATGCAAATCCGGATGATCTGCCAAGTGATCTTTCAAGGGAGCTTGCTGACAGATCCGCAGAAATAGGTCTTCCCCCAAAAGAAGCCGGCTGGCACAGAGGAGTTGGTGACATGAATGATATCTACTCGTTTCTGCAGTTCAGGGCAACTTATCTGATCGGAACAAGAATGCAAGCAAAAGAGAGAAAGAAAACACGATGCCCTAAGTTTTAGATTGTATCAAAAAATAACATTTATGCCTAAATTGAAATACCCGCAGGAATCCGAAGTAATCATGACTGAAATGGTGCTTCCCAATGATACCAATACATTGAATAATCTGATGGGAGGGCGTTTGCTGCATTGGATGGATATTTGCGCGGCTATTTCTGCACAAAGGCATTCGAACAGGATTGTTGTGACCGCATCCGTCGACAATGTTTCTTTTAAAGAGCCTATTCGCCTGGGTAACATTGTGACAATGAAAGCCAAGGTAACCCGGTCATTCAATTCTTCAATGGAAGTACATCTCGAAGTCTGGGCAGAAGACGTACCGGCAGGAATTCGCGTGAGTACGAACCAGGCATTTTATACTTTCGTTGCGGTAGATCAGAATGGTCGGCCTATAGAGGTTTCAGCTCTTGAACCTCAGTCCGACGAAGAAAAGGAATTGTATATCAGTGCGCTCCGCCGCAGGCAACTCCGCTTGGTTTTGGGCGGGCGTATGAATCCATCGGATGCTACTGAATTAAAAGCCTTGTTTGAAGTGGTGTAGGGCAACCCTCATCCGATATTTTTTTGATACTTTTGCAGGATTAAATCACTTGCAGAGAATGCTTGTGTACGCGATTTTAGTGCTACATAAATATTCCTGCATTCATCATTATTTTCATGGCAAAAGAAATCATTTTTTCAGATAAGGCACCTGCACCGATCGGACCATACAGTCAGGCAGTAAAAGTGAATGGTACACTGTATGTATCAGGTCAGATTGCTGCTGAGCTGGCACAATCAGGAGATATTAAAGCGGAAGCTGGTGTAGTAATGCAAAACATTGGACACATTCTTGGTGCAGCAGGGCTTGGTTTCGGTCATATTGTAAAATCCAGTATTTTTCTGAAAGACATGAATGACTTCGCGGCAGTGAACGAAATTTACGGGAGCTTTTTCAAAAATGATCCTCCTGCACGTGAAACAGTTCAGGTATCCCGTCTTCCAAAAGATGTTAATGTTGAGATTTCTGTGATTGCGGTGGAGTAGTGGAATAGTCAGGTATTGGTCATGACAACAACTGACTACCATTGCCAATCCCTGACCAATACATATAAGGTATTTTTAAGTTAAAGTTCAAATAATGAATAAGTTACCAGTGAGGGTGCGATTTGCTCCCAGTCCTACCGGCCCACTTCATGCGGGTGGTGTTCGTACTGCTCTTTATAATTATCTGTTTGCCCGTCAGCAGGGAGGACAGATGCTGTTGCGTATCGAAGATACCGATCAGAACAGATATGTTCCAGGTGCAGAGGCATACATACTTGAAGCCCTGGAATGGCTGGGAATTACGATAGATGAAGGACCTCAAACCGGTGGTCCGCATGCGCCGTACCGTCAGTCGGAAAGAAAAGAAATGTACCGTGAGTATGCAGAAAGACTAGTAAAAGAAGGCAAAGCATATTATGCCTTCGATACTGCCGAAGATCTGGATGTAATGCGTAAGCGACTTGAAGAAGCGAAAGTGGCTGCAGTACAATATAATGCGATTACACGTCAGGAGATGAAAAACTCCCTGACGCTTTCTGCCGAAGAAACACAGTCAAGGCTGGATAGTGGCGAGGCTTACGTGATCAGAATGAAGATCATGCCGAAGGAGGACATTCGTTTTAATGATCTGATCCGTGGATGGGTGGTTGTTCATTCTTCACAGATCGACGATAAGGTTTTACTGAAATCGGATGGTATGCCTACCTATCATCTGGCTAACATCGTAGATGACCATTTGATGGGAATTACACATGTGATCCGTGGTGAAGAGTGGCTTCCGTCGGCTCCGCTGCATGTGTTACTTTACCGTTACCTGGGTTGGGAGAGTACAATGCCTCAGTTTGCGCATCTACCGCTATTGCTCAAACCTGACGGCAACGGAAAGCTTTCCAAACGTGACGCCGATTTGGGCGGCTTCCCGATTTTTCCGCTGGAATGGACGGATCCCAATACAGGTGATAAAGCGAAAGGTTTCCGGGAAGAAGGATATTCCCCGGAAGCCACTGCTAACTTCCTGGCCTTACTGGGTTGGAATGCTGGTACTGAGCAGGAAATGTTCAACATGGAACAACTGATACAAGCTTTCAGCTTTGAAAGAGTACACAAAGCAGGAGCAAGATTTGATATACAAAAGGCAAACTGGTTCAATCAGCAATATCTTAAATTACAGGATGATGCTTCTATTATTGAGCAAGTGAAACCATTTTTTGCCGAGAAAGAAATTTCGGTGACAGATGAGCAGTTGGTTCAAATCGTACATTTACTTAAAGATCGGGTACATTTTGTGAGGGAAATAGCAGACGAATCGGTATTCCTTTTCAATGCTCCCCAGGATTATGATCAAGATGTAGTTCTTAAAAAATGGAATGAGGAGGCTGTAAATGCGATTTCTGCTTTTAAGGATGCCCTAAGTGCTTTTGAAGGAGATTTTGCTGCAGATAATATTAAATCTGTACTGTCTGCGACGATGGAATCCATCGGTGTGAAGATGGGTAAGGTCATGCAGGCACTCAGACTTGCAGTGACTGGTGCAGGTGCAGGACCTGATCTGATGGTGATCATGGAAATACTTGGCAAGGATGAGGTGTTGAGCAGACTCAATAACTCTATTGACCGTTTACCAGCGCAAATTCGCCTGGCATAGTTTCTTAAAGACCGTTCAATCAATTTGATTTGAAAGTGAGGAATAGCTCCGGTAATTTAGTTTTATAGTTGATCAACACACTATCAATTAAAGAGCTGCTGGAGCTATTTCTGTATACGGTTATTATAGAAATGTGTATTTTAATAGTATAAAAGTCCTCGGTAGAAACTGAAGAATGAAACCAAAGCTCTTGATTATGGCTAAGAAAAAACAAACAGATTCGGCTAAAGCAGCTGATGAGAAACCCAGAGTTCATAAAGACCTGGAAGGATTTGATATTCAGATCAATTCATTTGGTGAAATTTCAACCAGCTTTGATATGGATCGTATCAATGAATTTCTGAATAAGAATGTAGACGATAAAAAACTGCGTGACCGCGAAGATATTCCAGGCCGGAAAGTTAGAAAGTCAAAAAAGAAAACAAACGAAGAGGAGGAGGAGTGAGCAAGGGGCCTGGGGCAAAGCGAACAAGGTGAACTTACCCTTACCCCTAACCCCTTGCTCATCGCTCCAAACGCTATGCTCATAAACCTTAATTTAAAAAGAACATGTTCTCTCACGAAATTGACTACAAAATCATTGGCGACGATATTCAGGTCGTTGAAATTGAACTGGATCCCCGTGAAACAGTAATTGCCGAAGCCGGAGCAATGCTATTTATGGAAGATGGGATTCAGTTTGAAACCAAAATGGGGGATGGCTCAGAGCCGAACCAGAGCATTATGGGGAAGATTTTTCAGGCAGGCACAAGGGTGCTGACAGGTGAATCGCTTTTCATGACGCATTTTACCAATTTGGGAGTGGGCAAACGGAAAGTGGCTTTTTCCGCTCCGTATCCCGGAACGGTCATGCCCATCGATTTATCCAAGATATATGGTAATGAGCTGATCGTCCAAAAGGATGGATTTTTATGCGCAGCCATGGGTACCAGTATGAAAATCCATTTTAATCAGCGGTTCGGATCCGGTTTGTTTGGAGGTGAAGGTTTTATACTTCAGAAACTGAAAGGTGACGGTATGGCATTCGTGCATGCTGGTGGCGTGGTCATAGAGCGCCAGCTGAACAACGAAACTTTACGCATTGATACAGGTTGTGTAGTTGCATTTGAGCAATCTCTGAGTTTCGATATTCAAAGATCCGGAGGGCTGAAATCCATGGTATTTGGTGGAGAGGGAATGTTTTTAGCTACACTCAGAGGAACAGGTCGTTGCTGGATTCAGTCTATGCCAATTTCGAAACTGATCCAGAGATTATCTCCGGGAGGTGGAAATGCCAAAAAGGAAGGCGGTTCTGTAATCGGAGGACTTGGTAATTTGTTTGAAAGTTAAGGCATATTATTTACCCTGTCAGAACCAGAGCCGGCATCAGATTGCTGGCTTTGTTTGTTTATAAGACGAAAATCGATTGAGCTGTACTGCCTGCATTTGTAATCACCCGAAGTATGTAGTTGCCTGAAGGAATATGACCAGCCGGTCGTGCTGTCACGGCGCCCGGCATTTCCCTTTGATTAGTATTCAGAATAAACGCTCTACCCTTTACATCATATAGTTTACATTCTACGATTTCATTCTCCGGCTCAATTCTGAAACGGAAAGTCTGATCAATGACGGGGTTTGGGAATACGAGCAGATAAGGAGTACTTCCATCTGCAAATAGGGTAGATATTGGTGATGAAGTTTTTATGCCGTTACTTAATTCAAGCACGACCCTATAAAAAATACTACCCGTGCTTACATCGGAATCTTTGTAAGAATAAAGATGGGATGTATTCCGGTTATTATTAATTGGTATATCGGCTATATCCGTGTAGGTGAGCCCGTTGGCTGTCTTTTGCAGGATGATATTATTGATTTCAGTATTTGCACTTAGGAGCCATGAGATCTGTATTCCATTATCTTCACGACGGGTGTGAATGTGATTAACATATTGGTTGGCCGCCAGATCGGTATGTACAAAAAAAGGGTCAGAGACACTGCCGGGTAAGACAGGGGAAGAGCCGGTAATACGAATTTTATAAATTCCATTTTTGAGTCCTTCGGGAATGATTACATTAAGCGGACTCTGACTCCCCGTGGCAACGGTCATTACATATTTATTGTCTTCATTCAGTAATTCCGCATGTACATTTAAAATACTTCCACTACTGCCCGTAATCGCATATTGTAAAAGAAATGGGGAATTAGCTTTCACTTCCGAAGGAACTACACCTGTATGAATAGCGTAACCAGGCTGAACGGGCTCAACTTCCGAGAAGACGGAATCATTGAGCATTGTATTCCAGGCTTCTGCAGCATCCGTAAGGCCTTTAACGCCACCTGCGATATTCTCAAAATGCCCGTGAGCCGGCCTTGGAATTTGTACGCTATCCAGATTTGGACCCGGATATACCGACCAGCTACTGTCAGTGAAAAATCGGTTTTGTGCATTGATGATAGGTTGATAAGGTCGTGAAGATGTCGAACTGGCTGAGCTTCGTGCCATGATCCATGAAGCTGTGTAGCCAGCATCTCTTCGGCTTGTTTCAATCACCGTACGTATATGATCAAAATAAGCATTTTCAGTAAAACCGAGCTGTGCATCATTTTCTCCATGCGCCCAAAGTACCGCTCGTATTCCCAACCACGAATTGAAATAGCGAAGTGTATTTTTGATATTGGAATAGGGCTGCCGGTTTGGCCAGAATTTGCCTACATACAAGTTATAAGCATCTTTTCCTGAGGCTCCATCGCTGTAATTCTCAGAATTCGCTGCTGCCCAGGAAGCATTCAGAAAAAGTACCGGCACGCCTGATTTTTGAAATAACATCTCACCTAACTCTCCCCAATACCATGCAGTTTCCCCTGAAGGGAAAATATTGTTTTTGGCATCAATAGGACTGAATTGGGGAGCAGGCATGGGACCGTCAGCTGCAACAGTTATATTCTCTTGATTAAGTACTTTATTGACAGCATCAAAGGAAATAACATTTTCTGTACCGCTTTTGGCACCGAGATCCGGCAGACCCATCGCATTGGAATTGCCTGCGATCAGAAAAACTTCTCCAATTCCGACCTTTGAAACTATAGCAGAATCCACCGCTTCGGAATTTGAAAAGCCCGTTATTGAAAGTTTGTACCAACCTGATCCGGCGGCTATAGATGTATGAAAAAATCCCTGACTGATTTGCGTATTTTCAATCTTGGTCGTTACAACAGAATGTATGTTCCCGGCAGCAGGAGTGAGCTTTGCTTCCAGATGGGAAAATGGATAATAAGTGTAGCCACTCAGGGAAATAGTAGCGAAATCAGATGAATTCCTTTGAACTACCTGATTATTAACTGGACTGGTAATAACCAGCGATTGAGCATAAGCAAAAGAGCAACTCAGCAGAATTAAAACAGATACTGTAAATAGGAGGCGGTACTGATTAATTAGTTGTCCTTTTTGATTGGAGTTCAGTCTGAGGTCTGCCATGTTCACGATCCGTTAGATGCTTTCTTTTGTGCAAAATTAAGACAAAGTATGGAAAGAAAGTAAAAGAGCCAGTCCTGCTCATGATGAGGCTGGACTGGCTCTGACATTGTAAGTGATTTCAGTTTACTGTGGATAACCCGGATTCTGAGGTTTCAGATTAGGATTATTTCTCATTTCAGGAATACCTAATGGGAATAAAAGGTGTCTTTCCAAAAGAGGTATACCTCCTGATACGTTCAGGTTACGGTGTCCTACAAAATTGTCAAAACCTTTTGTAGTCTCATTGAACACTTTACGAAGGCGGACCATGTCGAACCAGGTAATACCCTCGTAAGCGAATTCATGCCAACGCTCTTTCCAAACTGCTTCACGGAAACTGGCTGTTGTATAAGTACCCATAGCAGGCGTGGTAAGCTGAGCCCGGTCACGAATCTTTTTAAAGGCATCGTAGGCTTCCTGATTTACACCACCCACTTCATTCTGAGCTTCTGCGTAGGTTAGCAATACTTCCGCATAACGTATCAGGTTTACGTTCAGGTTGTTTATTCTGGTTGGAGTAATACCAGGACCTCCTAGGGCTGCAACGTTGAAGTATTTGAATACGAAAGGACCACCTAGCTGAAACTCAGCACCGGTTCCGTTGGTGAAATAAGATGTATAGAACCAGCCTTCCTGATTTTTCTTACGCAAATCATTGTTGTCGTAAGTGTTGTAGAAAGATGTGGTAGGGACAGTACTTCCGGTACCGCTGGAGCCGGCAAAAGTTACAGGCTGGAAGTTCGGGAAAAAGTCATTTAACGGAAACTGAGCTACCGCACTATTGTACTGGATCTGGAAAATGTGTTCAACACGGTTTTTCTGAGTTTCCTGACGCAACTCCTTGTAAGATGGGAAGAGGTTCAATACACTCGGATTCGCTTTTGAATAAGTAATTACTTCCAGTGCCTTATCAGCAGCAAGTTTATAGTGCGAGGCTCCTTTGCTAAGCGGAAAGCCAGCCATCGTAAGATATACCTTTGCCAACAATGATTTCACAGCCATTTGGGTAACACGTCCTGTTGTAGCTGTTGCTGGTAAACCTGCTGCTTCTGCTGCAATAAGATCGTCTACGATCAATTTGTAGATTTCCTCCTGAGGTGCTCTGCTAGGGCTAAAATCTTCTGATTCGGTAGTCTGAGGCTTTGTGATCAGCGGAGCGTCCCCCCACATACGAACAACATAAAAATAAGCCCACGCTCTCAAAAATCTGGCTTCACCTAACAACCTCGTTTTGACGGGTTCATCAGCTGTAGGGTAGGTAATGCCAGGAATTTTTTCAATACCCAGATTGGCGTTGGCAATGATCCTATACAACCCATTCCACCAATTGCTAACATGACCCGTATTACCGTCATGAGTCAACGAATACAAGTTGTTCAAATCTGAGTTCTGACCTGTCTGAGTAGTTGCTGTACCGGTTACTGCTTCCAGTAATTGCCAGTTAGCTGAGAAAATTCCTGCTCCTTCACCATAGAACCGCAAACCGGCATAGGTTGCATTTACTACGGATTGCGCATGATCAGGAAGTGTGAAAAAGTCATCTGGTTGCAAAGCCGATGGGTTACGCTCATCCAGAAAGTCGCTACAGCTTGAAGGCCCAAGAAGAATGGCTCCGCACAATAAGGCTTTCGTTACGTTTTTTATATTAAATAGTTTCATGTTCAATGTCAATTAATGGTACAAAGACTCTGATCTTAGAATGCTACCTGTAAACCAGCTGTGTAAGTAGTTGGTCTTGGGTATCCGTGCCAGATCATACCTTGTGAGAATACGTTTTCAGTATCAAAATTACCGCGTATAGGCGTTTGTTCTGGATCACCATGTGGGTATTTGCTGAGTATGAAGAAGTTCTGAGCAGACACGTATAATCTCAGTTTGCTCATCTTCAATTTGCTTGCTACCTCTGATGGGAAAGAATAGCCCAGGATAACGTTGCGTCCCCGTAAGAATGAACCATCAAAGATCCAGCGTGTATCCACGTTTGTTACATATCCTGCTTTAGTATCGCGGATTTCAGCAATAGGAGTGTTCTGGTTGGTTGGTGTCCAGGCGTCAAGAACCGTTGTGTAGCTATTTGCAAGCTGTACGCGGTCTTCGCTGGCGTGCAGGTTCATGTCCATCAGATCATTTCCGTAAGAAAATTGCAAGTCAAGTACCAAGTCGAAGTTTCCGTAACGCAAGGAGTTAGAGAATGTTCCCCATCCTTTTGGGCTACCGTTTCCGATAATTCCACGGTCAGCATCAGAAATAACACCATCGCCATTTACATCCAGGTATTTTACGTCTCCTGGCAGCATGGTCAGGTTTCCACGGTAACTGGTGAATTTAGCAGCGGCTTCTGCTTCAGCTGTGCTCCATGTTCCAAGACGGGTAAGTCCCCAGAATGCACCAACGGGCTCGCCAACACGTAAAATACTTGTCTGGTTGGTGATAGATGGTCCACCCACTCCGAATATATCTGCTGGTGTTGCCAGAGACAAAACTTTGTTACGGTTAAAGGATATATTGAAATTACTTGTCCAGCCAAATTTAGCAGACTCAAAATTGACGGTATTCAACGCAAACTCAAAACCTTTGTTTTCCATGGAGCCTACGTTCTTACGGATTGTAGCATAACCACTTGTACGAGGTACTGGTGCATCCAGAAGCATGTCAGTGGTTTTTCTATAATAGTAGTCCGCTTCGAGCGATATTCTTCCTTTCAGAAAACTAATTTCCAAACCGGCATCTGTTTGCGCTGTTTTTTCCCATCTCAGATCCGGATTAGGTAACACGCTGATACCAGTTCCGCTTACTCTTGTCTCATTGAATATGGCCGCGTAAGTAGAGCTCAAAAGAGGCAATGAGGTATAAGGAGGTATTTCTGAGTTACCTGTTACCCCGTAACTTGTACGAAATTTAAGATTGGATATGAGCGTATTGTTTTTCAGGAATTCCTCGTCAGATACTTTCCATGCAAAAGCCGCCGATGGGAAGAATGCAAATTTATGATCCCTACCGAACTTGGACGAACCATCCGCACGACCTGTTACTGTAAACAGATATTTCTCCAGCAACGTGTAATTCAAACGTCCGAAGTAAGAATTAAATGCAAAGCGTGATGCTCCGGATACATAAGGATTGGAAGAAGGAAGTGTTGCTCCCGCACCCAGGTTGTCAAATCCAAAATAATCAGTCGGGAAGTTCTGTGAACCTACTCCATTGGTGGAAATGTTCGTTTCCTGCCACGAAATACCTGCTAGGGCATTGAAGGAATGAATACCGAATGTTTTGTTGTAGGTCATATAGTTCTCCCATGACCAGAACACCTCTTTTCTGTTTTCTTTTCTGGCAGTACCCAGTTCATTTGGTGTCAAAGAACGAGTTTGGGACTGATTTATATCCTGATTGATCACATTGATACCCAATACAGAGCGGAATTCGAGACCTTTTGCCAGCGTTATGTTTCCGTATAGGCTACCTAATGTTGTTTGTGTATTCAGGTTGTATTTACGCCCCATCAAACGGTGTACGGAGCTGAAAGATCCTTCTGCACCAGGGTAATCACGGTTATTCGCATAAACACCATCGTTGTATTTCACAGGCAGGAAAGGGAAATCTTCCACCATCTGGCGAGGTACGGCGTCATTGATATCCACCAGGTTTTCAGCCTGATTGTTGTAACTAAGCGTTCCACCAATGCGTAACCATTTTTTTACCTGATCATCAATACTGAAACGTGACGAATAACGCTTCAGATAGGAAGTCTTGATCAGACCCTGGTCATCACGGTAACCGAGTGATAGAGAATAGGTTGTTTTCTCATTGCCTCCGCTAAACCCAAGCTGATGGTTTTGTGAAACCCTGTTTTGAGTAGATTCTTTGAACCAGTCGGTATCATAATTCGGCGCGAATGTACCATCTGCACGTTTTGTGAAGACCTCTGGGCGCAAGTCTAACAGTCTTTGACGACGCAATTGTGGATTGTGGCTTGTGTATTTTCCTTCGCTCCATCCTTGTGGATCATATTTCTGCATATTTTTGTATGCAAGATCTTCAGTATCCAGATATTGCTGCGCATTTAATACTTTAGCACGCTTTGGTCCTGCAGTGGGTACACTGAGATCGAGGTTGTAGGTAATGATACCTTCTCCAGATTTACCTCTCTTGGTGGTGATCATGATTACACCATTAGCACCACGAGCTCCATAAATAGCAGTAGATGAAGCATCTTTCAATACCTCCACCGATACGATATCGTTGGGGTTGATAAAATCGATGGCCTGGCTTGCCTGATTTTGATTACCCTGTGGTAACATCACACCATCCACCACATACAATGGGTTGTTGGAGGAGTTAATAGAGCTGAAACCACGTATACGTACATTGGAACGTCCACCCGGGCGACCAGAGTTTACGTTTACCTGCACCCCTGATACTTTACCCTGAAGGGCCTGGTTCAATGAAGGAACAGGACGCTCTCTCAGTTCTTGCTCCTTCACGGAACCAACAGAACCTGTCAAGTCAGATTTTTTCGCTGTACCATAACCGATCACAACCACTTCACTTAGTGCTTTGGAATCAGCATCGATGGCGATGTCAACAACACTTCTTGTACCTACTGCGACTTCCTGGCTAACGTAGCCTACAAAGCTAAAAACCAGCGTGGAACCGTTGTCGGCTACGTTGATGGTGTAGTTCCCATTTTCGTCAGTAGATGTACCAGTGCTGGTACCTTTTACAACGACGTTTACGCCTGGTAAACCTTCGCCATTGCTTTTATCTGTAACTCTTCCTTTTAGAGTGCGGTCCGCATTGATCGTTTTTATAATTCTTTCCGATTTAACAAACAGACCGGCCTGTGCGTGTGTTGTCACGGCGAATGCCAGTGCTAACGGTACAAATTTTGAAAGTAAACGTCCTGATCGGACGGTACCAGATGGGGTAGTAGTTTTTTCCATTATTAAAAAGGTATGTTAGGTACTTTTGGTAAGACAGCCACGAAGCGAAACGGCGACTGTTATTAGGTACTCCTTAGTTCGGATTATTATATCATGCAAATGGGGTTAGGTGAATAGTTACATTATATTAATACTTTCAATAGTCCAAGTTGTAATTGCTAAAACCTTTTACCTGGTTAGTGAAAAACTAAATTGCATTGCTCAGTACAAGAAATTTTTATGGTGGAGTCAGAATTACCTTCAAGAGGCTTTAAGTAGCCAATGGTATTTAAAGGCAATATTATATTAAATTACAGCAATATCTTAATAATTCTTAAATAATATCTGGCAATAGTCTAATGCAAACGTTTGAAAAAATAAAAATCGGTTACAAATACAACCTGTAAGTGAATGACAATCTGGTACAATGTGAAGATAAAACATAAAAACCTCATGAACGAAGCGTTCATGAGGTTTTTATAAATAACGGTTGTATAATTAAACCTAAACCAGGTCAACAGTGCGCCCTGTACGAACGGATTCATCACAAGCAAATGCAATCTGAAGACTGGTAACAGCATCCTGCAAGTGATCCGTAAGATCAGTATTTTCGCGGATCGCTGTCAGAAAGAAGCGCTGTTCACGGTTACATAATTCCTGGTGATCCGGCTCATCTTCCAGATTAATCCATGTGTCTTCGTGAACAAATTCATCCCTATCATTGAGTGCTGCGTGGTGTACTCTGATGGATTCAGTTTTGGTATGTGCTTCCACAGAAGAAGACTTGCCCGAAGCACCGGCATCTTTGGCAACGATGGACACAGATCCTTTCGGTCCGATCACATCCTTGACAAAAAAAGCCGTTTCGCTGATCATAGGTCCCCAACCAGCCTCATACCATCCTACAGAACCATCTTCAAACCAGATCTGCAGCTGCCCGTAGTTATAGTTGCCTACCGGTATATCTTCTGTAAGTCTCGCGCCAATGGCATTCACGCGCAATGGTTTTGAACGTGTCATCTGGCACATCACATCAATATAATGAACGCCACAGTCTACGATAGGGCTCAGGCTTTTCATCAGATTACGGTGTACGCCCCACATATAGCCGTGGCTCTGCTGGTTAAGGTTCATACGCATTACCAGCGGCTTTCCAAGATTTTGAGCTTCCGCTACAAAACGTTCCCAGGAGGGATGATGGCGTAAGATATATCCTACCACAACCTGTTTGTTCGCTTTTTTTGCAGCCTCTACTACTTTTTTTGCACCTTCGACTGTCGCGGCCAGCGGTTTTTCGATGAATACGTGCGCACCATGTTCCAATGCCAGAATGGCAAATTCTTCATGGGTGTCAGGATAAGTAGAAATGCAGACAGCATCAGGTTTTGTTTCCTGAAGTGCCGCTTTATAATCGCTGTAAAGAGAATAGCCGCCTCCCAGCTTTTCATTTAGTATTTCCTTGCTTTTTCCGGTCGATACGATTCCGCAGATCTCAAATCCGTCGAGTAGTTGGTAGGCGAAAGCGTGTGAAGCGCCCATATTTCCACAACCTACAACCAATACACGGACTGGATTTTCATTTTGAGTAAATGACATAAACTTTGAATGTTACAATGAATGGGTTTCAGGATTACAACAAGTAAACGAGAGATACTCGTTCGGTTGAATCTCAAAATTAGGAATTAAAATCTGTTTTCATGAAAAGGTATGCAAGTGCAGATTAGGTTTCAGTGACGTGCAACTCTTTTTGAAATGTAGAGTAACGTAAGAATCATAAGTCTTTCTAAGGTTCTTTTAACTGAGTTTAAAGATGTTTAATTAAGTTAAAGATTGAAATTCTTTCGTGCATTTGACCGGGTTGCTCCATTTTCTGCAGAAAATTCGCACTATGCGCATTGGATGGATAATTTATAATGAATGGGTTAATTGATGTGATCTCCAAATAATTTATTGCGATATTGCTCTTTTTCTTACATAATGTATCTATAGTATATTGTATTTGCTGATTTATTCAATAAGCACCGTAAAAATCATTTATGTTAAAATTGGTATATAATTGATTAATACCAGAAATGTTTCCTGATATTCCTTCCATTACTTTTGATGTGCGGTTTGGTACATAATCTTAATAAACTTATATATGAACAAAGAACTATGGCAGGGCGTGTATCCTGCATTGCTAACTCCTTTTACAGCTGAGGATACGATTGATTTCGCTCTGTTTGAAAAGAATCTTCTTGCTCAGGTTGAGGCGGGAATTTCCGGTGTAATTATTGCGGGTTCTCTTGGAGAAGCCAGCACACTTACAACAGACGAGAAATTCGAATTGGTAAAAGCTGCAAAAGGTGTACTGCCTGCCGGAATGCCCGTTGTACTTTGTATCGCAGAACAGTCTACAGCTGTTGCCGTGGCGATTGCAAAAGGAGCTGAGGCGATTGGTGCTGACGGTTTGATGGTGCTTCCTCCGATGCGGTACAAAGCAGATGATGAAGAAACTGTAGAGTATTTCAGAACAATTGCTGAAAGTACTCCTTTGTCTATCATGATCTACAACAACCCTGTTGATTATAAAATTGAAGTGACTTTAGATATGTTTGCTGAACTGGCAACCATTTCCAATATCCACGCTATCAAGGAGTCAACCCGTGATGTGAGCAATGTGACTCGTATTTTCAACCGTTTCGGAGATCGCTTCAAAGTTTTCTGTGGTGTTGATACACTGATCATGGAAGAAGTGATGCTGGGTTGCGACGGTGTTGTGGGTGGATTGGTTGATGCCTTCCCGAAAGAAACTGTTGCGATATTCAATCTGGTAAAAGCAGGTCAGTATAAAGAGGCATTGAGCGTTTACCGTTGGTATCTGCCTTTGCTGGAACTTGATATCCATCCAAAACTGGTTCAGAACATCAAATTGGCTGCACAACAGGCAGGTATTGGTTCTGAATATGTAAGGGCTCCGCGTAAAGTGCTTAAAGGTGCAGAAAGAGAAAAGGTATTGGCAATTATCGATGAGGCAATTGCAAATCAGCCTGTTCTGTCTGACTATCTCAGCCTGTCAGCTGACGTTTTAGCATAAGCATTCCTGAGTCGGCTTATAGCTGATCATATCATTTATTCTTGTTATGTAGCCTTCGTAGGACATGAACTAAGTATCATGGCGATAGGTTACATAACAAGAGTATTTTTGATTAAAAAACTTAAAAGTATGAGTGTTTCAAAAGAAGGAATAGAAAGCATTGTACAACAAGCTCAGCATGCATTTACTGCAATCAGTAAATTGAGTCTGGCAAAAAGAATCGCTTTTATGCGCACTGTTGCGGATGAAATCGAAGCATTGGGTCCTGAGCTTATTACTACAGCTCAAAGAGAATCACATTTGCCGGAAGGACGTCTCGTTGGAGAGAAAGGCAGAACGATCTTCCAATGGAGAAGTTATGCGGATGCAGTTGAAAGAGGAGATTCCCTGGATATCAGTATTGATACTGCCAATGCCGAACGTACACCTCCTAAGCCCGATATCAGAAAAACCAATGTGGGGCTTGGGCCTGTAACCGTGTTCGGTGCAAGTAATTTTCCTTTTGCATTCTCTACTGCTGGTGGCGATACAGCCGGAGCTTTTGCTGCGGGGTGCAGTGTGATTGTAAAAGCGCATCCGGGTCATCCTGAAACTTCTCAGATCATGGCGGATGCTATTCTGCGTGCTGTTGAGAAAAGTGGTTTACCTGACGGAACATTCTCTCATGTTTTTTGTGAAACCAATGAGGAAGCTCAACTATTGGTAAGTCATCCGCTTATTAAGGCTGTAGGTTTTACCGGATCATACCGTGGCGGAAAAGCTTTGATGGATGTTGCCGCGGCACGCCCTGAGCCTATCCCCGTATATGCTGAAATGGGAAGTGTAAATCCTGTTTTTATTCTTCCTGAAAAACTGAAAGCATCCGCATCAGAGCTTGCGAAGCAATATGTAGGTTCGCTAACTTTGGGAGTCGGACAGTTCTGTACCAACCCTGGTTTGGCCATAGGTGTGCAAAGTCCTGAGCTGGATGAATTCATTGAGACGTTTAGCGCTGAAATTAAAAATGCAGTACCTGCGCCTATGCTACATGCCGGTATTGCAAAAGCATATATTAGTAATAAAGAGAAATTGACATCTCAGTCTGGGGTACAGGTAGAGGCAGTAGCCGAAGCGGAAGCCGCTGAAGGGTGCGGAGCAGCAACGGTCGCTACTGCATTGGGAGTAGATTTCCTGATCAATGATTCCCTTCAGGAAGAAGTTTTCGGGCCTTTTGCATTGATCATCAAATGTAAAGATGAAGCCGAAATGCTCGCTGTTACTGAAAAATTGCATGGACAACTTACAGCCACGCTGCTTGCAACAAGTGGTGATGTAGCTGCCAACGATGAATTGATTGCAACCATTCAAAGCAAATGCGGGAGAATCATTTTTAATAACTTCCCGACAGGTGTAGAGGTTTGTAAAGCCATGCATCACGGCGGACCTTTTCCCTCATCAAGCAATGTTCAATATACCTCTGTAGGTTCTGATTCTATCAAAAGATTTGTAAGACCGCTCAGTTTCCAGAACTGGCCGGACGAATTCCTGCCTGAAGAATTGAAAAGTAGCAATCCGTTGGGCATCTGGCGGACTGTCAATAACGAACTGACAAAGGCAATCATTAGCTAAATCAAATCCGGGATGTATCACAGCTTCCCGGATTATATATAAAAAACCTAGTTTGACCCGCGCCGAAAGCTGATTGCCGACCGCCGATAGCCTTATTAAAATGAGAAAAACCTTTTTCTGTATAGATGCCCACACATGTGGGAACCCGGTGCGGGTAGTAGCCGGTGGCGGACCTTTGCTGAATGGAAATAGTATGATGGAAAGGCGTCTGCATTTCCTGAAGGAATTTGACTGGATCAGAAAGGGATTGATGTTTGAACCACGCGGTCATGATATGATGAGTGGTAGTATTCTTTATCCGCCGATTGATCCTGCAAACGATATTGGCGTATTGTATATCGAAACCAGTGGTTGTCTTCCCATGTGTGGACACGGTACGATCGGTACAGTAACAATTGCTATTGAAGAAGGCCTGGTGACTCCAAAAGTACCTGGTAAGCTGCGATTGGAAACACCTGCCGGACTGGTGCTTGTAGAATACAGGCAAGAAGGCAAAAAGGTTAAATCTGTGAAGCTTGTGAATGTGAAGTCATTCCTTGCTGCAGAAAAACTAACGGTTGAATGTCCTGATCTCGGAACACTGACAGTTGACGTTTCCTACGGGGGCAACTTCTACGCCATCGTGGATCCTCAGGAAAACTTCAAAGGACTGGAGCATTACACCGCCGATCAACTCATCAGCTGGAGCCGAGTATGCCGTACCCGCATGAATGAGCAATATCAATTCGTACATCCGGAGAACGAACATATCACCGGACTGAGTCATTTCCTGTGGACAGGTTCTGTAATAGATCCGACTTCAACAGCACGTAACGCTGTATTCTACGGTGACAAAGCGATTGACAGATCTCCGTGCGGAACGGGTACATCTGCGAGGATGGCACAATGGCATGCGCAGGGTAAACTGAAAAAAGGAGATGAGTTTATCCACGAAAGTATCATCGGCTCCAAGTTCACAGGAACTGTGGAGGACGAAGTAACAATCGGAGAAAAGCCTGCCATCATTCCGGGAATCGAAGGATGGGCAGTGGTAACAGGTTATAATAATATATTCATCGACGACGAAGAAGATCCGTATGCATATGGATTTCAGGTAATTTAATGGCAAGTCGGCTATCAGCCGTCGACATGTGCTATTGCACAACATAATATCAAATAGGGCAACAAATCTATAAAAGGCCGAAAGCTGATTGCTGACGGCCGAGGTTAATATGGAAAATAAAGGCAAAGCCGTAATTATTGGAGGTGGCATCATGGGATTGGCCTCGGCTTACTATCTGCTGAAAGGCGGATGGAAAGTGACTTTGATAGATAAAGGAGATTTGTCGGACAATTGCTCTCATGGTAATGCCGGAATGATTGTCCCGAGTCACTTCATACCATTGGCAGCCCCGGGTATGATCTCAAAGGGAATCAAATGGATGTTCAATAGCCGCAGTCCTTTTTATGTAAAACCGTCACTGGATTTTGCACTGATCTCCTGGGGATTGAAATTCATGAAAAGTGCTACGCCTGCTAACGTAGAACGTGCGGCTCCATTTTTGAGAGATTATCATTTGTTGAGCAAGCAACTGTATGAAGACCTTTCCAAAGAAGAAGGTTTCGACTTCGGCCTTGAGAAGAAAGGAATTCTGATGCTTTATAAAACCGAGAAAGCAGGAGAGGAAGAGATTCATGTAGGAAAGGATGCTCAAAAGCTGGGTCTGGATGTCGAGATGCTAAGTGCTGAGCAAGTACAGGAGATAGAGCCAGGTGTAAAGCTGGATATTAGAGGAGCAGTTCATTACCATTGTGACGCACATCTTTATCCTCATGCACTTATATCTCAGCTTATAACTTACATTAAAGCAAACGGCGGAGAGATACTGACAAATACTGATGTTACCGGATATCAGATCGAAAATGGAGAGATCAAATCTGTTGTGACGGACAAAGGAAATGTAAGTGGTGATCTTGTGATCATGACGGGGGGATCCTGGCTTCCGCAGCTGGCAAAGCTAGCGGGACTTTCTATTCCTGTGATGCCTGGGAAAGGGTATTCATTTATGGAAGGGAATACGGCGCATCCTATTGTACATCCGGCATTGCTGATTGAAGCACGTGTGGCTGTCACGCCCATGAATGGTCAGGTGAGGTTTGGTGGAACCATGGAGCTGGCCGCATTGAATGATAAAATCAATATGAACAGGGTAGAGGGAATTGTGAATTCGATCCCGCAATATTATCCTGAACTAAATGTGCCTGTTCCGGCAGAAAGCAGAATCTGGTACGGGTTCAGACCTTGCTCACCGGATGGCTTGCCGTATCTGGGCTATAGCAAAAAACTTAAAAACCTGATCGTTGCGGGAGGACACGGCATGATGGGCGTTAGTCTGGGGCCGGCAACAGGTAAATTGGTTGCAGAGCTTGCGGACAGAACCGCGCTGTCAGCCGACATCAAAATATATAATCCTGAAAGATACCAGTGAGCTGTCTCCCGACAGCTCACTTTTTTTATGCCAACAGGAAGAATTTCTTGTAATAAGAGCACATTAACCTGACAACAATTACTTAATCTATACCTGAACCTTATGAGAAGTCAAGCTTTGTTCCGCTGCTTGGGAACGTTTGTCGTGTTGCTTTCTGTAGCGAGTGGATTACGGGCTCAAACTCCCGCCAGCAAATTCAATCTATACGAACAATCCAGTGAAACAGCCGGTCTAATAATTCAGTATAGCCAGGATATCCGGGCTGTGCGTTACTTTTACTCTCCTATGGTAGCAAGCCGAGGCTATGGCGGAGCGCCAAACACACTCAATTCACCGGAGCAGCGTAAGCGTCTGAATGAAATTGATAAAGACTATCTCGACAAACTTGCAAAGCTCGACTTCAATGCCATGAGTACTTATGGCAAGGTGGATTATTTGCTGTTAAAAAGGAATATTGAAGACCATCAGTTGACATTGTCACAGGAAGAAAAAGAGTATACTGCGATACAGAAGTATGTTCCGTTCGCCGAAAAGATTTACACCTTTGAAAAAGGACGCCGTCGCGGGGCCACAGTAGATGGTGAAAAGGTGGCAACAGAGCTGAATAGTATTCTTAAAGAAGTAAATGCTGCTGCTGAAAGCTTCAAAAAAGTGGAATCCCTGGATATGCCATTGGCCATGCGGGGCGAGGAGGCTATTAATGGTATTCAGGCCAGACTAAAAAGTACATTCGACTTCTACAACGGATACGATCCGATGTTTACTTGGTGGGTGCCTAAGCCCTACAAAGCTTTGGATAGTACGCTGGTTGCGTATGCGCGTACCGTTAGAAAAAAAGGCAAGCTCAATACAACACAGAAGGACGATGTCAGCGGAATTAAGGGAGTACCTATTGGTCGTGAAGAACTGATCCGTCAGCTCAAAACGGAAATGATCAGCTATACACCTGATGAACTGATTGATCTGGCCAATAAAGAATTTGCCTGGTGCGACAAGGAGTTACTGAAAGCATCTCAGGAAATGGGTTTCGGCAATGACTGGAAGAAAGCACAGGAAAAAGTAAAAAACAGCTACGTACCTGCAGGGCAGCAGCCAGAGCTGATCATGAAGCTGTACAATGATGCGAAGGAATTCATTCTGAAAAATAATCTGGGAGAATATCCTGAGATTGCGGATGAAACCTGGGGTATGCAGATGATGACACCGGAACGCCAGCTGGTGAATCCGTTCTTTTTGGGTGGTCGCGACATCATCATTTCTTATCCGACCAATACGATGGCACATGACGATAAGCTGATGAGTATGCGTGGAAATAATCCTTATTTTTCTCGTTCTACTGTACATCACGAACTTGTGCCGGGTCACCATTTGCAGTATTATATGAACAGTCGCTATAAGTCTTACCGTAGCGATTTTCGCACGCCGTTCTGGACTGAGGGCTGGGCATTATACTGGGAGCTTTTGCTTTACGACAAAGGCTTTGCTAAAACGCCTGAGGAAAGAATCGGGATGTTGTTCTGGCGGATGCACCGTTGCGCACGGATTATCTTCTCGCTTAACTACCATTTAGGAAAATGGACGCCACAGGAATGTATCGATTTCCTTGTCGACAGGGTAGGGCACGAAAGAGCGAATGCCGAAGGAGAAGTGAGACGTTCATTTGAAGGAAATTACAGTCCGCTTTATCAGTTGGCTTATCTTGTCGGAGGTTTGCAGATATTCAGTCTTAAAACAGAATTGGTAGACAGTGGCAAAATGACTTATACGCAATTCCACAATGCCATCATGAAGGAAAATAATATGCCGATCGAGATGGTAAGAGCTACGCTCACCAACCAGAAACTGACTCCCGATTTCAAAACGAAATGGAAGTTTTATAGTTTTAAATAATGTTGTAGCTTACAGAAATGCATTCCTGACTTTTAACCTCAATTCCTTCTATGTCAACAGAAAGTAGTACAGAATCGACCTCATTCAAACCCTCCCTGGGCCTGGTAGACGCCACCATGCTTGTTGCCGGGAGTATGATCGGATCAGGGATATTCATTGTAAGTGCAGATATTACAAGAAACACCGGAAGTGTTGGCTGGCTGATGTTTGTATGGGTAATTACAGGCTTTATGACGCTTACTGCTGCCCTGAGCTACGGAGAACTCAGCGCTATGTTTCCTAAAGCGGGTGGCCAGTACGTATATCTGAAAGAGGCCTATAATCCACTGATAAGTTTTCTATACGGATGGAGCTTTTTTACTGTGATACAGACGGCCACTATTGCAGCGGTTGCAGTGGCATTTGCCAAGTTTACAGCTTATCTTATCCCCGCCATCAGTGAGGATATCGTTGCGATAGACATGGGATTTTTACAAATATCTCCGGCACAGCTGCTGTCCATTGTCGTCATTGTTTTGCTGACTTTCATTAACACAAAGGGTGTTAACGGAGGAAAGGTAATTCAAACTACATTCACGTTAACGAAGCTGCTCAGTTTGCTTGGATTGATCGTTTTCGGATTGATATTCATGAAACCTGAAGTATGGGCGGCCAACTGGGATTCTGCAACCATGTGGGATCTTCACAAACTGAATATCGATGGTAGTATCGAAACCTACACAACCATTGCTGCTCTGGGAGCGATAGCTGCGTCGATGGTAGGATCCATTTTCAGTAGCGATTCGTGGAATAACGTGACGTTCATTGCAGGAGAGATTAAAAATCCGCAAAGAAATATAGGATTAAGCCTTGCGTTGGGGACAATTATTGTGACGGTAATCTATCTGCTCACCAACATCATGTACACAGGCGTTTTGTCATTGCAGGATATTGCTGCTTCGGACAAGGACCGTGTGGGAGTAACAGCTTCTCAGGTGATTTTCGGAAGTGCCGGAACGATCATTATCGCTGTGATGATTATGATTTCAACCTTCGGATGTAACAATGGTTTGATCATGTCCGGTGCAAGAGTGTACTATTCCATGGCGAAAGATGGGCTGTTCTTTAAGAAGGTAGGTGAGTTGAATAAAAACTCGGTTCCGGAATTCGGATTGTGGATTCAATGCCTTATCGCTTCCTTGTGGGCATTGAGTGGCAAATACGGAAACCTGCTTGATATGATTTCATTTGTTGTTGTGGTATTCTATATGCTTACAATAGTTGGCATATTTATACTTCGTAAAAAACGTCCCGATGCAGCCAGGCCTTATAAAGCTTTCGGATATCCCGTGCTGCCTGTTATCTACATTATCATGGGACTGGCTTTCTGTATATTGCTCATCATTTATAAACCGGAATATACCTGGCCTGGACTGATCATCGCGTTGTTGGGAATACCGGTCTACTACATGATTGCAAAGAAGGAAATCGCAGAATAGTTTAGTTGTTATCCTGATCTTCCTGTCATAAGTGTAAATCGACTTATGACAGGAAGATTTTGTTTGTAAAGCTCATTAAAATTATTGTGAGTGATTTGTTTATCAATAAGTGACTAATGGTACTGCATAGCGTCAGAAACAGGCTTTTACAAAGCAACACGAAGTTTAAACAAACATCACCTTAACAATACTATGGAAGCGTCAAAAAAGACAGAATCATTTAAGGAGCTGATCATTCTTATCTTTTCATTTCTTTTATTTGCTCTTGTTTATGCGGAAATGAAAGCGATTTATTTTTGAGTTGTCATGTTACATATCATCATTACATACTAACAAACAAGGCCGGAGAAATCCGGCCTTGTTTGTTAGTATCCACCAGCGTATTACAATATCTGCTGTGTTTCCCTGGTACGATTGTACACTTTATATTCAGGATTGCCGATGTGCGTCTCCGAAACGTCAATTTCAACCCAGTCATGGTTTAGAGGGTGGACATAGGTACCATAATAGGTTGGATATAGCGAACTCAGCATAATGATGGAGTCGGGTTCCATGTCTATTTCTTCATGGCCGTTTTCAGTTACAGTATAATAACCCACACATAGTCCACGTGACGTTTCAAACTCAATACGTAGCCGCATGCCCTCCTGAGCACTGATTCGCGGTTCAACAGCAATTTCTTCAGTAAGATCTTCAGCTGTTCCCAGTGTTTCTTCCTGTTCGCCCAGGATATCTATATGGTCGGTATTCATAAGATTAATTTCTTTAGTTAGCTACTAAAATAATATTAAACCAAGTAACAAAATCGAGCCAACGGCTAAACGTATGTGCGCGAATTGGTGATTATTATAATGGTAACTCTTGGTTATTAAAATTTTGAATTTGTATTATGAAGACCATTTTTTGTCAATTTAATTTGATATTTTTGAACAATATTACCTCTACAATAATCAGTTGTCACTTGAAAGCACATATACCCTCTCTGGACTATTTGCGCGGATTTGCACCCATTGCAGTTTGCCTGTTTCATTTCTCCGATAAATTGGATTATTTATCAGAGTCTAATCAGTTAAAACAACTATTTAGTTACGGACATTTCGGTGTCGAAATATTTTTCATTATATCCGGCTTTGTTATTCCGTTGTCGATGTATGCAGGCAAGTATACATTGCAAAAAGTATCTACATTCATGAAAAAGAGGCTGATCAGAATAGAACCGCCATACCTGATTTGTGCTGTTCTTGCACTTTTTCTTAACTATCTGACCACCATTAGTCCTACCTACTCAGGTAAACCATTTGTACTTGATATCCCTCAATTGCTATATCATGTTGGTTATCTTAATGTCTTTGTTGACAAAGACTGGTTGAATCCGGTATTTTGGACTTTAGCTATTGAATTTCAGTATTATATACTGATCGCTTTGATCTTTCCGCTTATTAATAGTAAAAATAGCATAGTTTGGATTTTTACACTGTTGGTATTCAATCTATTATCGTACTATTCTAACCGAAATTTTGTATTTGAATTCTCGATTTATTTCACTGCTGGTATCCTACTATTCCGATATGTTACGGGTAGTCTGAACACAATGGAAATGATTTTTAGCGCAATTGTTACATTGGTATTTTTAGCAATGAAGTATACCTACACCGAAATGCTTGTTGTTGTTTTTACTTGCTTTGCAATTTTGGCTCCGGTGCGTACAACATCATTTGGTGTGTTTATCAGCAATATTTCTTTCTCTTTGTATCTCCTCCACTTTCCTGTCGGATTACGTATAATTAATCTTACCCAAAGATTTTCAAATGATGAGTTTGTCAGGCAATTGATGATTCTGGCTGCGCTGGTGATTAGTATCCTGGTATCTTATCTTTATTTCAGGTTTGTTGAAAATCCATTTAGAAAAATGTCTCAAAAAATAAAGTATAAAGAATCAGGCAATACAAAAATGATGGAGCCGGAACTGGTAGCTTCCATCCATTGATTGCACATGGGTATGTTAAAATTTTGTGAAATTAAATTTTAACTTTTGTAATAATGATTTCCTGTTCAGCCAAGGAAGTAAGAATGCGTTGGTGATCTTTGAAATTGAAAACCTGACCATTGTTTCGCACTTCTTCCAATTTACTAAAATCAAGTGAGGATATTTGCCAGCCCTCAAGCTGAGGTTCCATGGTTGCAACAATACCCTCTTCCGGTAAATCATTGTCAGGTGTGCAGTAAAAAGCAGCAAATCCATAGTTGATATCAACTGCCGGTGACCATACAGCATGGCCCACGGTTTGTGCTACGCTGGTGTATATCTGATTTTCCAGTGCGCGCGCTCTGGCCCCTATATGAACCCTTGTTGCTCCGCGAATGGTCTCTGTACAACTTGGTATTGCGATCAGGTTAGCTCCGGCGGTGCTCAAGAGCTGAGAGCCTATGCCAAATTCAACATCGTAACAAATCTGAATACCGAAGTTACCCCAATCTGTTTCGAACAAGGTCAGTTTTTTTTCACCACTCTCCATGCCCCATTCCTCATTTTCAAAACGGGTCATAAAGAATTTATCCTGATGTCCGGCCAAGCCATTCGGGGAGAAAACATGTGCACGATTCACCTTACGGCCATTATCAATGACGGGTATACTTGGGGCAATTACAGTAGTTTGGTGTTTATGAGCGAGGCTAGCAAATACTTTACAAAATTTTTCTTTGATAGAGTTAAGTTCACTCACCTGCCATTTGATATCTGACTGAATTTCTTTTGAGAATATACTTACCAGCTCCATAGCACCATATTCCGGGAAGATCAAAAGCTGAGATCCGGCTTTAGCAGCGTTGGAAATCCACTGTTCCGTGTGCATTGTCCAGGCTTCGAATGACGTGTGAGCCGTAATCGGGTATTGTGCAGCGGCTATTTTTACTTTCATATTTAATCAGATTTTCACGCAAAGAAAATAAGAAAACGCAAAGATCGCGAAAGGGCAGTATTAGCGTGAAATGACGGTTGAATGATATTGCGTACCTACGGCACTTTCAGATAATGATAAGACTTCTTCTATCTACCGATATCATGTCCCTACCAGGACTTACTGCATTGAGCGTGGTTGAATAAACTAAGATCCTGTTAGGGATGCAATTTTGGTAGACACTACACTCCATCCAAATCTTTAACCCAGAAAATCATCTTTTTTTCAGATTCTTCATCGTCACCTATATCAAGCCACCTCATCGAACTTACCAGAGAAGCTTCTTTGCTGTAGCCTCTCTTGATCCAGAATGCATCATTTGGGCGATAATCTACCGGCTTAGCGGGATGGTTTTCACTCCGTTCAACGGAACAAAAGCAAGTGAGTGAATAGCTTCCTAAACTTTGCGCGTGTGATTCGCGCTCATCGAAAAAGCGGTGGCCCAGTCCCAATCCCCGGTACGCATGAAGCAATATACTTTCACCGAAATAGAAGATCTTATCCACGTCACGACCTGCATCTAAGAATGGTTTCTGAACTTCGTCTGTCTCGTCTGCCAGTGGAATGCAAGTCGTTGCGCCAACCATTTTATCTCCATCATACACTGCAAAGACCAATGCATATTCTGAATTGGAATATATTTTCAGATATTCTTTTTCGTACGACACCGAGCCTTCGTACAGATAGGGGAAATCATGAAAAACTGTGATCCGCAACTGAGCCAGGTCATTAAACAGAGATTCAATTTCTCTCCCTTTTTTGGTTACAAAATTCAGATTGTCTTGCTTCATATTATGATACAAGGCTTATCCACAATGGGAGATTATAATAGGTTGTAACCCTACTGATTTTACCATCCTTTACTTGCAGGAATGCAGCTGCAGGCAACACATAGGATTGTCCGTGTGCTTCGGGAAGCCCTTCTTCTCCTTTTTTGTAAATCCCGTTCACCGTAAATTCTGCGGCAACCCGACTGTTACCAAGTTCGCTGAAAAGAACCATGTCTGTCAGTGTTTCCTGATAGGAAGTATCCATGATCTTCAGAAATTCGGTGAATTTGTCAATACCAATACGTGGGTCCCCCTGGTTAGGTTCATGACGGATATCTTCATGAATTAAGCCAAGCATCCCTTCCCAGTTTTGATTATTGAAATGGTTATAGTATTCTCTTACGATATCGATAGCAATCATTATTCTATAGGTTTTGATTAATTATGACATATATAGCAGGATCAGATTCCTGCACCAAATGGTGCTTTTACAAATTTTACCTGTCCACTACCATCTTTTTCATATACAGCCAGGCAGTTCTGTTTAAATGCTACGCCGAAGTTTGGCTCAGCAGGAACTAATGTCTTCGGGGCAGGTTGGTTTTCCTGGAAAAAATATACTTTGGTCGAACCGTATTTGGTATAAGGCATCATGTCACCATATTGCTGCATCTCTTCCCATGGATTTCCCTGAACCGTAACCGCATAAATGCGAACGATAGGGCCGGTATTGTTCTCATTTCGGTATTCAGCCGTTTGCCTGAAATTACCTTTCAGATCCGAAGTGGTGGGTTGGGAAAATGAATCGTACAGGATGTAACCGATCAGTAATGCAAATCCGGCCCCGAAGATATATTTGAATTTTCTGTTAAGCATAAGATGAATAGTATTCCAATGCAACGTCTTGTATCACTTTCGGGTTTCCGCGAATGCTAAAATGCAACAAATATTTAACTGATAAATCTGCGCATTTCAGCAAGTAAAATAGCAATGGAAGGAGCGGAGAAGGCTTCGATACCTTCATCAAATAGTGTCCAGGATATCTGCTGGTCATTGTTTGAAATACTGATTTGTAACTTGCTTTTATCATTCGCTGTCACAGATATGCCCTCCCTTTGTAAAGCTCTCTTCGTCCAAAAAACAAGGTGCTGTAGTCCAAGCAGAGAAACTTCGGCTCTGGGCGTCTTTTGATAGATATTAAAGCCTCCTGTGTTTTTATCAAAGTAAAACCCCGGTTTGGCAAAAGCACCTTCGAAACTGCCATTCAATACCATATCTTCCGGCGTGCCAGTCAGAAGAGATCCATTTTTTTTCATCAGCCAAAGCCGGTCTGCAGCTTGTAAGGCAAGATCCAGTTCGTGGGTGGAAAGCAGTATAGCTTTATGGTGATGTCGGGCCAGATTATGTAGCAATTGCATAATTTCAACCCGGCTTGGTAAATCAAGATGTGCGGTGGGCTCATCAAGCAAAATCAAATCTGTATCCTGCGCGAGCGCTCTGGCGAGCATCACCTTTTGTCTTTCCCCATCGCTCAGGTTATTCATTTTTTGCAGTCTGAATACAGTGGTTTCAGTTGCTTCTAATGCCCATTCTACTTGTTTTTTATCTGTATCTGATAATTTTCCTAGCCAGCCTGTATAGGGAATGCGTCCTAATCCAACTACTTCCTGAACACTAAGGTTACCTACTTCAATACGTTCTGTTAATACCAGACTGAGCTGACGTGCTAATGCAGCTGCATCAATAGTAGACAATGCTTCACCATTTATTTCTATTGAGCCGGTAAGGGCAGGCTGTAGGCCGGACAGAGTTTTCATTAATGTGGATTTCCCGGCTCCGTTGGGCCCGAGCAGGCACACCATTTCGCCCTTGTACAGCTCTAGAGAAAGGGATGTACCCACTAATTTAACCGACTTGTTTTTCAGTTTGTAGCCGACCGAAAGATCAATAGCTTTGATAACAGGCTGGTTCATGAGAAAGATGATCGTAGATTATTACGGCTTATAATCACCCAGATGACCACAGGAGCGCCAAGTAAGGAAGTAACCACATTGATTGGAAGTACAGTTTGGGTTCCCGGCATTTGCGCAATGATGTCGCAAAGAAGTACAAGTATAGTTCCTGTAAGGCAAACACCCGGAATAAGTATCCGGTGATCAGAAGTGCCCATTAATGAACGTGTGATATGCGGCACAGCAATACCAATAAAGCCGATCGGGCCGCAAAAAGCGGTAATACTACCTGTTAATATACTGGTGCTGGCCAGGATGATCAGGCGGGTTCTGCTGATCGTGAGCCCCATGCTTCTTGCATAATTTTCACCCAGCAAAAGTCCGTTTAATGCTTTTGAAGAGATGAATGATATAGAAAGGCCAAGCACAACTACAGCGGTGAGCACATATAAATGATGTTGTGTTACGCCACCCAAAGAACCGAAAGTCCACATAATGTATTCCTGCAATTGTTCTGGCTGACTGAAATATTGCCAGATACTAATTACGGAGAGTGTAATCGTACCAATCATCACCCCCACAATAAGGAGTATGACATTGTCACGGATTCTGCCGGCGATCAGTAATATCACAGACAATACCAAAGCTGAGCCCAGGGAAGCCATCACGATGATAAGCCAGCTTCCTGAAACGCCGAGCTGGCGAATGGCATAGATACTGGCACTGCTGCCACTCGCCAGCATCACTGCCGCAACACCCAGCCCTGCGCCGGCTGTTATTCCCAGCTCAGAAGGTCCTGCCAACGGATTACGAAAAAGTGTTTGCATCTGAAGCCCGCTCACTGACAATCCACAGCCCACAAGTACGGCTGTTAGTGCTTTTGGTAAACGTATCTTTTCAATGATGAATACCCACGCTATGTTGTCAACATCCTGGCCGATAAGTATCCCGATGATCTGACTGAATGGTATCTGTACAGACCCCAGCATAATATCCAGTGCAAAGAAGCACACTGCCAGACAGAAGAGTCCGCTCAATATGGCTTTATGTGAAACGGTCTGCTGCATGTTATTTTAATTGCTTATAATAAACAAGTTTGTGTTGGGGAAGAAGTTCAGGATGGAAGATGCTGATCAGATCAGCCAGTACTACATCAGGCTCAACATTTCCGTTTTCGAAAAAATCATTGGATCCACGTGCATTCACCCGGTTGTTATAACTAAAGATGTTTCCGTTTTTAAATGCTTTAAAATCACTGTAGCGCTTATCCTGAGCCAGAATGCTGCTTTTAGTATCATGGGGATCAAAACCGACATTCATCCAAAAGTCGGCAGTGAGCGCTACCGGATACACCGTCTCAAAACTGAGAGGAATGCTACCTGCATCAGAAGTTGACTTCCAGGGGAAATTTCCACCTGCGTCTTTGAAGAACTGTGCCATGTAGCTGTTGCCGTTAGGTATATACCATACATCTTTCGTATTTAATCCTGAGAGAATGATCGGTTTTTTTGTAACTACGGAAGCCCGGTGAACCAGTTCTTTATAACGTTGCTCGGTTTCCAGAAATTTGCGGTTTACCAATTCTTCCTTGTTGAGCAGAGCAGCCATTAGCTTTACCCATTCTGCACGTGCCAGTGGCGTTTTTTCAACCCATTCAGAATTGAAAATAACAGGAATACCAGCCTCGGAAAGTAACGAATAGTGTTCCTTCACCGACCCGGGACTGCCTGTTGTCATAAGTAAATCAGGATGCATGGTGATCAGTTTCTCTTCATTGATGCCTTGGTCTTTACCAATTTCAGTAATCTTTTCAGCTTCTATCCTATTAATGACTTTCGGAGAAAATACATATTGAAGACTACTTAGTCCTGAGAGTATTTTTTCAGAATCCATATAGGAAAGTAATCCTATATGCATAGAAGACGTAAGTGCCAGGCTCCGTACTGGAATTTGAATGATTGTAGCTTTCTTCGCAATTTGAGGTATGGCTGTTCCGCGCTGTACTAGTACATATAGGGTCGTATCCGCCGATCTCTCAAACGGATTCATAATTTTCACTACTTTATAGTTTTGAAAATAGTCAATAGTGAAGCCGCGTGCATGTCTGATAGAGACTTTCTCTTTAAAAGAGTCGGAATTAACAGCTTCCGAATCCTGCAAAGCGGAATCGGAGGAACCTGACCGGCAACCTTGTACAATAATCAGCAAGTAGAGTACGAGCGTAACCGGACGATATATGTATCCCTTCATCGCAGAAATTTCAGACATAATTTGAAGATGCCGCAAAAGTAGTAAGAATTAAAAGGAAAGGGTTCAATATCGATGTTTTAGCTGGCATAGTTTTAATTAATCTGCTGTATGCCAATACCTCTTTTACAATTTACCGGAAAAAGTATTTATTGTGCGCAGGCTGATGTGCATATAGATCCCTGGATACCTGTGGACCGGGCAATTATCACACATGCGCATAGCGATCATGCCCGCTGGGGAAGCAAACATTATCTTTCTCATAAGCATAGCGAAGCGATTTTACGTCTGCGGCTTGGGCAGGATATTTCACTACAAACAGTGGAGTACGGTGATAAGACTATCATAAACGGCGTTACCTTCTCATTACATCCTGCCGGTCATATTATCGGCTCCGCTCAGGTTAGGGTAGAATACAAGGGTGAGGTTTGGGTCGCTAGTGGTGACTATAAACTGGAGGATGACGGATTCTCAGCCCCTTTTGAACCAGTGAAATGTAATGTATTTATTACTGAATCCACATTTGGATTGCCAATTTACAAATGGCAGCCTCAACAGGAAATCTTCTCCGAAATTGATAACTGGTTTGCGCAGAACAAAAGAGAAGATAAAGCCAGTATTTTGATGGGCTATTCATTGGGGAAAATGCAGCGGATTTTGAAAGGAATTCAGTTGCCCGATGAACCGATTTATGCGCATGGAGCTATTTATATATTGAATGAAAAATTACGTGAAGCAGGGCACGATCTTCCTGAACTTACATTGGTTACAAAGGAAACAGATAAGAAACTGTTCCGGGGCTCGCTGGTTCTTGCTCCCCCGTCAGTAGATAGCAGCACCTGGATCAGAAAATTCAATCCTTATTCCCTCGGGTACTGCTCAGGTTGGATGGCTTTACGTGGAGCAAAAAACCGCAGGGCCGTTGACCAGGGTTTTATATTGAGTGACCATGTCGACTGGCCGGATCTGAATACCGCTGTGGTGGAATCCGGAGCAGAGAAGGTGTATGTCACACATGGATATACCAGTATTTTTTCAAGATGGTTGAATGAAAATGGTATCGAAGCAGGTGAAGTAACTACGATGTATGGAAATGAAGAGGAAACGGAAGATAAGGCAACGGGTGAAGGGCCGGAATCAGAAGGCATTGAAAATAAAAAAGACATGTCGCCAATCCCGGACGATCCGGATCTTAAATTAAGCTAATGCCTAACTGACAAAGCTGGATGAAACAATTTGCTGAACTTTTCATGAACCTGGACCGAACCAATAAAACCAATGCAAAGGTTGAGTTGATGAAGAATTATTTTCTTTCTGCCTCAGACGACGACAAACTCTGGGCGCTGACTCTATTCGCTGGCAGGAGGCCATCGTTTAAGGTAAACCGTACCATGGTGAAGGAGTGGGCGGCAGCAGAAGCAAATATCCCCATGTGGCTGTTTCAGGAAAGCTATCAGAGTGTAGGGGATTTAGGGGAGACGATTTCACTGGTTCTGCCAAGGACGGAAACAACTTCCTCGGATAAATCGCTCACTGAATGGTTCCATTATCTAAGCATGCTACCTGGCATGACCGATGAGGAAAAGCACGATCATATCATTCAGGCATGGATGCAATTGTCACAGCATGAAACATTTGTTTTCAATAAGCTGTTAATGGGCAGTTTTAGAATTGGAGTGTCACAAACACTGGTTGTGCGGGCATTAGCCGAAGCCACATCAACCGATTCTAATGTGATCGCACACCGCGTGATGGGACAGTGGGATCCCTCAACAACTACTTTTGAACAGCTTATTCTGAATGAAGGCGAGAATGACAATGCATCAAGGCCTTATCCGTTTTTCCTGGCCTATCCTATTGAAGGTGATGTATCGGGATTGGGAAATCCGGAAGACTGGTTTGTAGAATGGAAATGGGATGGAATCCGTTCACAGATTATTTACAGGAACAGCGAACTGTTTATATGGACAAGAGGTGAGGAATTATCTACAGACAAATTTCCAGAACTGCATTTTCTTGCCGGCGTACTGCCCGATGGGACTGTTCTGGATGGTGAGATAGTGAGTTATCTGGATGGAAAGCCCATGCCTTTCAACGTACTGCAAACGCGTATAGGACGGAAAAATTTATCCAAAAAAGTATTAGAGGAAGCTCCGGTAGCTTTTCTGGCTTACGATATCCTGGAAGTAAATGGTGCTGACGCACGAAGCATGACCCAATTTCAGAGACGGGTTGAACTTGAAAAGCTGGTTCAAAGTATGCCGGTGCAAAATGTTTTTAATCTCTCGCGCCTGGTGGATTTTAAAGCATGGGACGATTTACACACGCTACATCCTACTTCGCGCGAAAATATTGCCGAAGGTTTTATGATCAAACGAAAAAGTGGAACATATCAGGTAGGACGTAAAAAAGGCGATTGGTGGAAATGGAAGATTGATCCCCTGAGTATTGACGCCGTTCTGATTTACGCACAAAAAGGATCGGGTAGAAGAGCGGAGCTTTTCACAGATTATACCTTTGCTGTATGGGGTGAGGATGGGAAGCTGGTCCCTTTTGCAAAAGCTTATTCGGGTCTTACAGATGTGGAAATCGGGCAGGTTGATTACTTTATCAAGAGAAATGTGATTGAAAAATTTGGTCCGGTTCGAACAGTGAAACCGGAACTTGTATTTGAAATAGGTTTTGAAGGGATTAATGAATCCTCGAGGCATAAATCAGGTATTGCTGTACGTTTTCCCAGAATTCTAAGATGGCGAAAAGATAAAAAAGCGTCTGAAGCAGATACTTTGGAGAGTTTGAAGGGGATCCTGGAAGTTTATAAGTGAATTTTAATTAACAAATCACCATATTATTTCAACCAGTTCTATACACTTATTAAACTTTTCGTCCGCAGAAAGAAGTTTAAGTTTATCGGCATATGCAGCCGCAAGAATAAGGCTGTCGAAAGGATCTCGATGATTGTCATGCAATGGAATCGTATCATAAGCTTCCAGATGTTCCAGGAAATCGGTAGCAGTGTCGCAGGCCTATGTTTTCAATTTCAGTAACATAATCGGCAATCGGCTTCGTCAGTTCCAGCTTCCCTATTTTCTTCTTAATAACTATTTCGAAAATGGAAGCAGTACTTACAAAACAAGCCAAATCAACGTTAGATATAATTGCATGAACTTCGTTAGACAAACGATTTTCTTCGTCCAAAGCCCATAGTATTACATGTGTGTCTAGTAAAAATGCCATCACATGTAATCCTTTAAATCCTCGATTGGATCATCAAAATCATCAGCCATTTTGATCGTTCCTCTCATCGTTCCAAGTGTTCGCTTTCTAATAGAGTGTGCACTTTCAATTTCCTCAATAAATGTCACCAGGACCTTACTTTTTTTTGTAATGGGGGGAGATTCTTTAAAAATCACATGTCCGTTTTCGTATGTCCCTTCAATAGTTGTCATCATTGTCATCTCGATAATGGTCTTATCAAATATACTAACTTTGTAAGAATTAGTTCATATTCAGGGGTTTTAAACTAAGTCATTAAATATGAATACGGGAATTAGATTGATCTAGCATAATTGTTGCATATCTTCTTAATTATTTATTCTACAACAACAATCCATTCCGAATTATCCTTGACAAAATCCCGCGGACATATCATTGTTGAGCAATGGTTTAAATCGAAAAACTGGAAATGGGCCGCTTTTCAAAAGGAAGCTGCTGCTGCTTATCTTTCAGGGAAAAGTGGGTTGGTCAATGCGCCAACGGGAAGCGGGAAAACTTACTCGCTATGGATTCCCTTTTTGATTCGCTATATCAATTCTTTACCCGAAAATCCTGCAAAAAGAACTAAAGGTTTACAAATTTTGTGGGTGACGCCCCTGCGGGCCCTTTCAAAAGATCTTTTCAGGAATATGGAGGTGGCGGCGCTGGAAATGAATCTGAATTTACGGATCGGCGTTCGTTCGGGAGATACCAGTACCAAGGAAAGAGCCAGCCAGAAAAAGCAGATGCCCGAAGCGTTGCTGATCACCCCGGAAAGCCTTCATCTTCTATTTGCTCAGAAGGGCAGCTCTGAGACTTTTAAAAACCTCCATACTATTGTTGTAGATGAATGGCATGAGTTGATGGGAAGTAAGCGTGGTACGCAAACTGAGCTGGCCATAGCCAGGCTGAGAACGATCAACCCGCATTTACAAACTTGGGGGATATCTGCAACGATCGGGAACCTGGAAGAAGCAAAGACAGTACTTATGGGAATGGATGCAGTTGAGGAAGATGCTGTGATTATCAAATCCAAAACGGAAAAGAAAATTATTGTTGAAAGTATCCTCCCGGAGAAAGTGGAAACGCTTCCCTGGGCAGGTTACATGGGGACAAAATTGGTGGACTACGTCGTCCGGATCGTTAATAAAAGTAAAACGACTTTAATCTTCACCAATACACGCGCCCAGGCCGAAGTATGGTACCGTACTGTGATTGACAAGTATCCTGAATTTGCAGGAATCATGGCGCTTCATCATGCCTCATTAGATCGCAATGTGCGTGATTGGGTTGAAGAAGCATTGCATCAGGAAAGATTAAAACTGGTGATCTGTACGGCTAGTTTGGATTTGGGTGTAGATTTTCGCCCGGTTGATACTGTTGTTCAGGTAGGTAGCCCCAAAAGTATTGCCAGGTTTATCCAGCGCGCCGGTAGGAGCGGGCATAGGCCAGGCGTAGCCAGTAAGATTTATTTTTGTCCGACAAACGCATTGGAGCTTATAGAAGCCGTATCTCTGCGTGATGGTGTAGAACAGAAAATGATTGAAGACCGCCCGCCGGTCATTCATGCCTTTGATGTTTTGGCGCAATGGATGATTACCCTTGCCGTTGGTGAAGGTTTTGAGGAACAGCAACTGTTTCAGGAAGTCAGGAATTGCTATGGTTATCAGTTTATCAACCGGCAGGAGTGGGAGTGGTTGCTGGGATATATTACGACGGGAAGTCCGTCGCTGGAAGTTTATGACGAATACAAAAAAGTCGAAAGAATAGATGGCCGATATATGGTAACCAGTCGGAGGATTGCTCACAGGCACATGCTGAATATGGGTACTATTGTTTCAGATACTGTTTTGAAAGTGAAATTTCAGCACGGAAAATACATTGGTTCGATAGAAGAAACATTTGCGACCCGCATGAAGGCCGGAGATACTTTCTATTTTGGCGGCATGAGTCTGGAATTTATCCGCATCCATGAAATGACGGTAACCGTGAAAAAAGCGGAGGGGAAGAAAGCATTTTTAATAAGATGGGCCGGAAGCCGTATGGCATTATCTTCTCAACTATCGACTTTTATACGCGACAGAATAGATACTGCACTCGAAAACCCAATGGATGAAAAAGAACTCAGCAAACTCAAACCGCTCCTGGAACTTCAAAAAGAGCGCTCACTGATTCCCAAAAAAGAGGAACTGCTCATCGAACAATGTGAAACGCGTGAGGGATATCACATTTTCATTTTTCCGTTTGAAGGCCGTCTGGTTCATGAAGGTATGGCTATTATTCTTGCTTACCGGATCAGTAAATTATCACCGATCACATTTTCGCTTGCCATGAACGATTATGGTTTCGAATTGCTGAGTGACCAATATGTAGATCTTGAAAAGGTGATGAAGCAGATCGACCTCTTTTCAACCGAACATTTAGTCGATGATATATACCAAAGTGTGAACGCAACTGAAATGGCGAAGCGTAAATTTCGTGAAATTTCTGCCATAGCCGGACTGATGTTTCAGGGTTATCCCGGTAAGTTTGTCAAAACGAAACATTTACAAGCTTCAAGCGCACTACTTTTTACGGTGATGAGCAAATATGAAGAGAATAATCTTCTGGTAAACCAGGCTTATCAGGAAGTATTAACTTATCAACTGGAAGAAGTACGTATGCGGACAGCGCTGGCGCGGATCAAAACGCAGGAAATCGTTGTTAAGCAAACAAAGAAACCTACGCCGCTTTCGTTCCCTATTATGGTAGACCGTTTGCGCGAGCAATTAACTTCTGAAAAACTGGAAGACAGGATTCAGAAAATGATCAAACAGTACAGTGATGGAGATTGAAATTAGGGAAAATCATTTTATACTACTTCCACAAAAAGCCGTTTTCTGGCATGAAACACAAACCTTACTGATCGGCGATCTGCATCTGGGGAAAATCACACACTTTCGGAAAGAAGGCATTGCTGTTCCAAATGTTGCCGCAGATAATAACTTTGAAAGACTTAACCAGATTGTCCAGCATACCGGTGCAACTCGGATCATTTTTCTGGGGGATCTTTTTCATAGCAAGTACAATACGGAGTGGGAAACCTTCCGGGAATGGAGATCTCAACACTTTTATATTGAAATGATCATTGTGATCGGCAATCATGATGTGCTGCCTATAACGATGTTTCTAGAAGCAGATCTGCAGGTGTTTGTCAACGACTTTGAAGAAGGAGAGTTCGTATTTACACACCATCCTAAAGTTGATCCGGAGGATTCTAAATTTGTGTTTGCCGGCCATGTGCATCCGGTTTTTACAACATATGGAAAGGGAAGGCAGAGTTTGAGACTACCTTGTTTTGTGATTGACCGTAACCAGGCCATCCTGCCCAGTTTTGGAGTATTCACCGGTGGCTTTCAAATGAACCTGGTAGAGAACAGGAAAATTTATATTACCACAGAACAGAAAGTTTTTTCGGTATGCTAATGTGCTGTCGGTGGATTATTTATTTGAGCTGATGGTCTCACTTTTAGTTAAACCCTTCTCCTTACCAACCCGGTCCATGAACTTGATAATCTCCTCATACCGGTTGTTCCATGGATTGAAAAATTGCGTGATCATTGGGATGTGCTTTTTGCTTTTTTGGATATGGTAAGGTGTTTCGGGTGCATATTCATGCAAGGCTTTCACAAATTTCTCGTTGCTTTTCAGGATGGAGTCATATGTCTTTCCTCCTCTGTATATAAGCATTGGAGGCATATTCCTGTGAAGATGGTAAAGTGGAGTCGCTTCCTTCCAGACTTTCGGATCTTTGGTGAAAGTTTTCAAATACGTATGATCTCCTGCAAACTTTTCTTCCATCAAATATCCATACATATCCAGTCCTGCCGCATCAATAAGAATGGTTCCGGCTATAGGATTTGGAATTTTCAAATCCTCGAAATACTGGTCGTCTATGGAAATCAGGGCAGCAAGGTGTCCGCCGGCTGAATGTCCTGAAACAAAGATCCGATCAGGGTTTCCGTTATATTGTGATATGTTGTCTTTCACCCATTTCACGGCATGTGCCGACGCAGAAGCCATGTGTCGGTAATCTGCATCTGGACTAAGAGGATAATCGATGATTACACACACCACGCCTTTTTTCGCCCAATGGCTTCCGATGATGCTGTACTGGGATTTCTTGCCCGAATTCCAATTGCCGCCATGGATGAAAACAAGTACATCATGGGGAGACTTCGCTCTGGGGGAAAAGATATTAAGTTCCTGTTTCCCATCTTGGGCTTTTGACAGATAGGTAATATTTTTGCTGCGGCTGATACGTTTAAACGAACATCCTGAAAGAGTAAGTAGGAATGCGGCCAGTATTACGGCAAGCATTAACAATGCGCTCCTGGTTTCCGATTTCAAATTTGATGGTATTTAGGTTTGATGAATATTTCATATACCTACGTTTACCTTGATCAAACAGATGATAGATAGTGATACACTTGCCTGTTAATAAAGAACCTGTCCTCGGATTTGACAGACAGGTTCTCTTTCAATTTTATGCTTTTTTGGGAGGCAGATCGAATGCTACTGCATTATGCTCAAAATGCCCTTTGTGAGCGCCATCACAGAATGGTTTGTTGGCCGACATTCCACACCGACATATAGATACCACTGTGCGGCCCTGTAATCCGTACTCGTTTCCCTGCATATCAACGATCTCAAAATCGCCGTCGATTTTAACTGAACCGTTGTTGTTAATTGTAAGCTTTACCTTCGTCATGATGCGTTTTTTTTGACAAAGGTAGGCAACGACTTGTAAGGCCGATACCCCGGATTGCAGTTTAGGATTAGTACAAATACAGCTACTTTGTTCTGCAGAGCCTATTTAGTTATTGAAGAGGTGTGTACTTATTTTTTTGATAAGCTCATCTGCTTTAAAAGGTTTAGTTACGAAATCATCAAAGTTACAGGCATGTATTTCCGGTGTACTCTCTGCGAATGTATCGGCAGTGAAAGCAATGACAGGCACATGATCATAAGCAGGATGTGATTTTCTGATAAGTTTCATAGCAGTCAGTCCATCCATCACGGGCATCTGTATATCCATCAGGATCAGGTCAAAATGCGTGTCTGCTATTGCTTTAATCACCTCCCCGCCATTATTACAGATCACAAATTCAGCTCCCCATTTACTTAAAAGATGTTTTAATAAAATTTGATTGGCAAGAATGTCCTCCGCTGCAAGTATCTTATATCCTTTCAGGGAAAATTCACTTACTGAAATTGTTTGGGGCTTTGGCTGCGGTTCAATGATTTTTCTGAAATGAAGAAACACTCTGAATAGAGAGCCTTTGTCCAACTGGCTTTCTGCATGAATGCTTCCATTCATCATTTCAGAAAGTTTTCGGGTAATAGTAAGTCCTAAGCCAGTTCCTCCAAACGATTTGATAGCATTGTTATGATGAACCTGAGAGAAACTATCGAAGATGCTGTTCAGTTTATCTTCGGAAATCCCTATGCCGGAATCTGCGACTTCAAATCTCAGACCAACCAGTTCATGATCCTCATTTTCAACGTGAACGGATAGCCGTACAAAGCCGGTATGCGTGAACTTCAGCGCATTACTGAGCAGGTTAACCAAAATCTGATTGAGCCTGTATACATCACCTATCAGTAGCTCAGGTACCTTGGGGTCTATACTGAAAATCAGATCTATAGCTTTTTCCCGCGCTTTAACCTCATATGTTCTTTCCAGGTATTGAAGTTTTTCCCTGAGATCGAACTCAAAATCCTCAAGATCAAACTTCCCTGCTTCAATTTTCGAAAAGTCAAGAATGTCGTTGAGAATAACCATGAGGTTATCTGCTGAATATTTGATGGTGTTCAGATGCTGGCTGCTTTCGCCGGACAGGTTGCTTTCCAGTAATAAATCTGTAAAACCAATGATGGCGTTCATTGGAGTCCGGATCTCGTGACTCATCGTTGACAAAAAGTCAGACTTAATTCTTGATGCTTCTTCCGCATCTCTTTTCGCTTTAATCAATTCATTTTCCATGGATTTACGCCGGGTAATATCAATGGCGGTACCCAGTACCTGCTGAACTTCACCCTGCTCATTTCTCTTAAAAGGAACCTCCCTGGTAATGATCCATATCTCAGAGCCGTCTTTGTGTTTCAATCGCACCTCCATTTCAGTCACCTCCCCATCTTCGACATGGTTTCTGATCCGATGGTAGTGTGCTTTTATCGCAGGTAAATCCTCTTGGTGTGTAGCCTGGAAAATGAATGTTTCGGTATTGACAGCAAGCTCTTCCTTACTATAACCTAATATCGGCCAGATCTGGTCATTATGAAAGACATCAATGCGGTTTTCGATATCGATCACATAAATAATATTAGGCGATAAAAGATTGATCTTGTCAATTAGTTCCTCTTTTTCGGCTAGTTCTCTTTGTGTTTCAATCCTTTTACTTTCCGTTTCCAGCATCTGCCACATGGAGTGGAAAAGCCGGGTAATTTTTTCTGCCGTAATTTCAGCTTTTGGGAAATAGTCCATCGCTCCGGCCTTCATCATTTCCACCGCTATACGTTCATCCCCCTGTGAGGTAAGTATGACAACAGGGATATGAGGAGCTACCTCCTTGGTTTTACAAAGTAATTCGAGTCCGTTGGTTTTTGGGAGCTGATAATCAATGAAGATGCAGTTGGGCAACCAATATTCCAATAGTAGGAGTGCCTCTTCCGCGTACTTGCATACACGTAGCTCTTTGATCTCAACCTGACTTCTTGAGATAGCTCTTTTAAACTCCATAGCATCAATATTGTCATCTTCGACAAGTAAGATATTGAGAGGCGTCATCATTTTGGTTTAGGCTTGTGTATAGTTATGATGGATACTCACAAAGTGTCCAGTAGCTTTTTAAGGTTGACACGGCAGCAATAAATCTGTCCATGGATAAGGGTTTTAAAATATAGCCTGCTACATTCAGGTTATAGGCATCTATTTTGTCGCCATCCTCATTAGAAGTGGTCATCACAAAAACGGACAGTTTACTCAAAGCAGGATCCTGGCGCATTTCTTTCAAAAACTCAATTCCACCCATGCGAGGCATATTCAGATCCAGTAAAATAATCTTTGGTTTTGGTGCGTCGCTATCTGTTGAGCGTAATACCTCTAAAGCTTCAATACCATTGTGCGCTACAATAAGAGGGTTACTTATATTGTTCTTTTTGAATGCCCTTTTTACATTCATAATATCTACCTCATCGTCTTCTACGAGAAGAATAGTTAATGGGACAGCATTAGATACTGACATAGAGAATGGGTTTGTTTTTTTGATAGTTTATTCTTCGATCACAGGCCAGTGAAATGTGAAGGTTGTTCCTTCATTTATCACTGAATCAACACGGATTTTTCCTCTTTTTTCTTCAATTATCTTTTTAACAATTGCCAGTCCGACCCCGGTGCTCTCTACTTCGTCCCGAGACTGTAAGGTTTGAAAGATCACAAATATTTTTTCGTGAAATTCAGAACTGATACCCGGCCCATTGTCTTTTACAAAAATTTCAATCTGAGATTCTTTTTTTGTCCATCCGATTGTAATCACTACCTGATCTTTATTGTTGTATTTAATGCCATTAGATATAAGATTTTGCAGAACCTGAGTAAGGACAATTCTTTCCGAATAGATTTCAAGGCTGGTATCACCTTCCAGACAGAATTGCACCGGATTTTTTGAACTGTACGTATCACATACGTCATCTACAATGCTTTTTATCAGGAATTTTTCTTTTACCAGTTTGACCCTTCCTACCCTGGAATAGGATAAAATGCCATTAATCAAACTTTCCATGCGGTGTACACGACCTCTGAGTAATGCAAATTGCTCTTTGGTATCACCTTCTATCATATCACCAATATCTTCTTCAATCCATTCTGACAGGTTGTTTATCGCTCTGAGAGGAGCTTTCAGATCATGGCTCACTACATACGCGAACTGATCTAGTTCAGCATTGATCTTTTCCAGATCACGCATGTACAAGTTCAGTTTTTGTTCCGCTTCCACTTTTTGAGATACATCGGTAAAGGTTCCTATGTATCCCGCACTTTGATTATCAACAGATATATGCCGGCTGAGTGTAATTCCCAACCACTTTTCGGATTGGTCAGCAGTCATTATTCTGACGGTATCTTCAATATTTTTTGATTCGGTAAATTGGATCAGATTTGTTGAATCTGCCTGGATATAATCATCCAGTTTTTTGCCGAGACTCTCTTCTACAGAGAAACCGGTAATCACCTTCCAGGCCGGGTTCAGAAATACAAATCTGCGTTCTTCGTCCAGCTGTACAAGCACCTCCGATATACTCTTCACCACTTCGTCCAGCCTCTGATTGGAAAAGGCCGCTTCTTGTGTTTTTTCTTCTGCAATACGGCTCAGTTCACGGTTTGCTTTGAAAAGTTCGCCGGAACTTTGTTCAAGGATATTCTCTGCATGACCCAGATCCGCCTGAAATTCAAGGTAAGCTTTACTTACAGAACTGAGAAACTCCTGTAAACGCGGATCTTCCGCCAGGTCGTCTGGTAAAGACTTTCTGATTTGACGTTTTAATAACCGATGGTATAGTACTTCGGTAGGCTCGGAAGTAAGCATTTATAATTCCCGGAAAGTGGTGATGGTCATCGTTTGATTGTGTAGCTCACAGGATGTATCCTTGTTAAACGGAGCAAGTTCTCCGTAGGAATAAAAACCTGTGATAGCTGGTTTGCCCAGTACCTCTGAAACTGATTCCACTTCCTCTTCTGTGATTTGTTTCAAAACGAGCTTTCTACCTACACAGCTTACAAGTATGGCAAACTCAGGCGAGAGATCCTGACTTTCCAACGCTACTTCTGCTGCTTCTTCGGCTCCGTTAATAAGCCTGTCTGTATTCGCTTTCATCAGCCTCACAAATGATCCCTGCGGAATATCACCTGCAAATGTCAGGCTTTTTTGTTCTTCGTTTACTCCCAGTATCGTACGCACCACCGGTGCTTTGTCTTCACTGTCACGCATGCTGAGCGGAAATAACAGACCGGATGCAGGCAAATATTTTGCCTGGTCACCCAGAAATGATTTATAAAGATCCAACGCAGGCTGGCCGTCAATTTCATACAGGATATTGTCTGTAGATTGGGTTACGAGTCGGTCAAGTCCGAAGCTATCCCAGCCACCTCTTGATCCGAAGCCGATAGAAATGGCATCGCCGTAAAAGCCTATAGCAGCCACACTTTCAGGAGCAACGGTACCATCGGGTTCAACAATGACGGTCCTTGAGAATTGTGAACCATCACCCGCAAGACCACCTGTAATAGTTACATGGGCGTCAAGTGCTGCCCGCATGCCTTTGACGAGGTCAGTTCCGTTAACGTGCAGCCCGTCTGATACTACAAATACGTGCTTGAGTTCTTCGGTAGGAAGCTGAGAGACCAGTTTTTGGCCGGCAGCGAAACTATCTGATTCTACTTCATCAAGTCCTACGAGTGATGATACAATTTTGGTCTTCTCAAACTGAACACCGGTAAGTACAATGGTGTTGTCGTTTACAGATTCGCCAATAATCTCACCAGCTGTGGAACAACCTGAAAAGATAGCCTGTGGATATTGCGTACGCAGTTGTGCGGTGACAGAGCTCGCCTCCAGTAGTTCGCGATTGCCAAAGACAAAAATAACATCCGGTTCCAAGGAAAAGGATATAGGAGAAGTTTCTCTTGAATAAACAAGTTGGTTGAGTTGCATTTGAGGGTTTTTGTAAATTTTCCCAGACAATTTACAAAAACTTTTCGGGTAAAAGCAATCTCTCTATTTTACATCTTTTAATAGATTTAACTGATGGTCGGGAATGATATACCTTTGATTTTCCTGAACAGCTCCACGGCGTAAATGTCTGTCATACCGGACACAAAATCTACCACTGTCTGTATTCTGGAATACGTGTCTTCATGCTGCGTGATAAATTGTTTTGGAATCAGTTCAACAAGCTTTTTCGTATAATTCGATTTGTTGTTGAGATACGCCGGTATAAACTCTTCCAGAAGGCCGGCCATTACTTTGTAACCAGCCACTTCTATCTGGACAACAGACGAATAATTGTATATTTTTTTTACTGAAATGACATTGATTTCTTTCATCACCGACCGGTAAGGTTCTTCGATCATATCAATCAGACTATGATTAAAATCTCCGTTCAGAATATTGTCCTGCTCTTTGAAAAACAACTCGGAACATGAATAGATCAATACACTGATCGCCTTGGCACGTAGTAAACTTATCTTGGCATCATCATCTTTAATATCAGCAAGCCGTGCGGGTAAGTTCGGATCATTACATAGTTTCAATAGCAGACTTTCCACCTGCTGGTACGACAAGATTTTTAGTCTGTGCGCATCTTCAAGATCAATAATATTATAACAAATATCATCAGCCGCTTCTACCAGGTATACAATTGGATGCCGCTTGTAAGTAAGTGGAGAATCCTTCACTTTTTCAAGTTGCAGATCTTGGGCAATACGTTGAAAACTGGCTTGTTCAGATTGAAAGAATCCATATTTCTTTGTGTAAATATTGCTTTTATCCTTCCCCAGGGATTCACAGGGATATTTTGCTATTGCTGCAAGGGTAGAATAGGTGAGTGCAAAACTGCCATAACCTTTACCCGCATAGGAATGAGTAAGTATGCGAAAGGCATTGGCATTTCCTTCAAAGTGGGTCAGATCTGCCCATTGTGCCGGAGTTACCTGATTTTCATAAACTGAACCCGCACCATCTGTGAAATAACGTGAAATGGCATCTTCGCCCGAATGCCCGAATGCAGGATTGCCCAGATCATGAGCCAGGCAAGCCGAAGCGACGATATTGCCAATCTCGCTGATCAGTGGAAGCCTTTCATCTATTTCCGGATCTTCGTTTTTAAGTTTATTATAAAAAATTCTACCCAAAGAGCGGCCCACACTGGCAACTTCCAGGCTATGTGTAAGCCGGTTATGTACAAAAATGCTTCCGGGAAGAGGGAAGACCTGCGTCTTATTCTGCAGGCGACGAAAGGGAGAAGAGAAAATCAGTCTGTCATAATCTCTTTGGAACTCAGACCGGGCTTCCGCCGGATCGCCGTTGTATTTATCTTCACTTCCCCATCTTTTGGCAGATAGTAACTGTTCCCACTTCATTGCTTTGCTGTTTTACAAAAAACAAATCTAACTGCTTTTCAGTGAAAACCGTTTTGATATATCTTATCAGATAGAATGATGAACAGTAAGTATCAGCTTACCAATATGTTTACTACTCTCCATCAGTGTATGTGCAGCTGAAGCTTGTTCGAGGGGAAAGGACGCATGTATCACAGATTTAAATTTACCCGACTCAATAACAGGCCATACTTTTCCTAAAATATCTTCGGTTAGTTGCTTTTTAAACTCGTGGTCACGGTTTCTGAGAGTACTTCCTGTGATCGTCAGGCGCTTTCGTAATACCATTCCAAAATCAGGCAAATCTTCAACGGGCGGTTTGCTTCCCTTCATTGTATTAATAAAAACCATCCTGCCATCCTCATTGAGCAGGCGAATGTTTTTCGCTATATAACTTCCACCGATCATATCCAGAACAACGTCTATTTTCTCATTCTTGAGCGCACCTTCAAAATCCTGAATACGGTAATTGATACAACGATCGGCGCCTAATTCCAAACAAGCGTCACATTTTTCATCAGAGCCAGCCGTGGCAAATACCTTTGCACCAAAAGCCTTCGCAAGTTGTATGGCGGTAATGCCTATACCACTGCTGCCACCATGTACAAGCAGCGTCTCGCCAGCGCGAAGTTTTCCTATTCTGAATACGTTATGCCATACCGTATACACGGTTTCAGGTAAGGAAGCTGCATCTTCGAATGAAAATCCATGTGGTACAGGAAGACATTGACCAGCTCTGGCAATAGCATATTCTGCATAACCACCGCCTTGTACCAATGCGCATATCTTATCTCCGGCTTTCCAGTTGGTGACTGCATCACCGCAAGCTTCAATAATGCCTGCTATTTCCAGTCCGGGGATATCGTCCGGTGCATCGGGTGGGGCAGGATATGTACCTTTCCTCTGCAAAACGTCGGGTCGGTTGATACCTGCTGCATTTACCCGAATTAAAACCTCATCTTTGCCTGGAACAGGAATGGGTCTTTTTTGCAATTGCAATACCTTAGCATCACCGGGCTGTGTAATAATCACAGCATTCATTTCATTTTTCATCAGGTTGCTGTTTAGTACACATCTTTGCCAAAAGGCGTGAATGATAAGCTCATGAGTTTGAAGTGTTGCTTTGCAAAAGGTAAGCCAATGATGGTAATGGCTAAAAGAATTCCAAATACAAGATGCGTCAGAGCGATCCATATACCACCTATTACAATCCAGATGATGTTGAAAATTGTAGATAAACAGCCGGTAGCACCGGGTACTTCCCGTACCTGTTTTCCGAATGGGAACAATGCAAGAATACCGATTTTGAAGCACTGAATGCCAAAAGGAATTCCAATGATGGTTACGCAAAGAGCCAGCCCTGCAATCATGTATTCCAGAAAAACCAGAAAACCTCCAAAAATGAGCCAGATGATATTTCCTATTAGATTCATAGCCGATACAGATTTGATGTACTCTTAAAGGTAATTGGAAGCTATTATGGTATTATTATATTTTGATAAGCGGGAAAGCCGGTGTTTTATCGGTTTATTTCCAGTTTCTTATTTTCAATTTATCAAAAAAAACGTGCTCGTCTATTTCTTTTACCTCACCTGGTTGCAAATCACCCAATTCCAGATCTTCAATGCTGACACGTACGAGCCGCCTGCAACGATGCCCGGCGGTACGAACCATTTTTCTCACCTGATGAAATTTGCCTTCAGTCAATACAATTTTCAGCCATGTGTGAGGTACATGATGTGACTCACTTTGATTTTTGGGGAGCCATTCAGGACGTTCAATGATGTCCACTTCACAGGGCGATGTCACATAGTCGACATTTCCTTTGATCCTGATTGGAATACCTGTTCTGAGTAGTTGTAATGTATCCTGACTAACGACATGTCCCACCAGAACGAGGTAGGCACGCTTATGCGGAACTTCTCCCTGAAAAAGAAGATTGGTAACTTTTTTATTTGTTGTCAGTAATAAAAGCCCCTCCGAGTGATTGTCGAGCCTTCCGATGGCATGGGTGTGTTCAGGAAACTTATAATCCAGGTCTTTCAGTAGCCGTACATCATCCGGACTTACAAACTGAGATACCATGTTAGCAGGTTTATGCAGAATAAAATAATGATGTTCACTCATGGACAGGGATCTTGGCTATCCACAAAATTGGACATTAATTACGGAATGATTGCATTTCGGGAGAAAGACTATCTCTGCGCTATTTCAAAATTTGCTGATTAAGTATTTCTGAAATTTCATTGGCCTGAGCATATACCATCAGGTGCCCGCCATTTTCTATAACTGCGTCAGGCGATACCAATTTGATTGGAATAAGTCTGTCTGCTGAACCATGTATATGATAAAGCGCAGGTGCTTTTTTTGATTTTTTCCAGTAGCTCATGTGGTTAAGTGCCCATTTGAGAAACTTACTGTCAGTATCTTTTAAAATGGCTTTTAAAAGTGATCTAAGCTCAGGTGTGTCTGCGCCGAAGTATTTATAAGTGAAAGAACCGGGATGTTTTAATATGGGTCCGGCCAATGGTGAGGCAAGAATGATTTTTATTAGTTTTTGGTAAAATGAAGATACCGGTATACCCGTAGAGGTGCTGGAGATGATGATGACTTTTTCAGGATGTACAATTTCCGATAATTCTGAAGCAATAATGCCTCCGAAAGATAATCCGACCAATTGGAACGGCCGAGTCGTATCTATCTGAGCGACTAACCTCGAAGCGTAATGCGCGATCGATTCTTTTTTTAGTGGCTTAATCCATTCAATATGTTTGACAGAGATGGAAGGATTAAGACTGAGTTGATCGAAAACACGCCTGTCAGCTCCTAATCCACTTATAAAATATACTTCCTTGCCTGATTCGGAAGGGCCTTTTTTAAATGTGTTTTTTGCAGAAACGGTCAAAGAAAGCGTGATAAGAATATAGAGCAGAATACATGTATTGTTGTTCATCTTTTCAGGGAAACTTTGCTGCTATATACGAAGCTTTTATGCATATCGATTGCACATGGCTCCATGTCATGCACGCGGAAATTCGGTGATCACAGTAGTACCGATATTGACCTTGCTGGTGACGGAGATCCTGCCATTGTTGGCTTCTACGTATTCTTTGCATAGCAGCAGACCCAATCCAATCCCCTTTTCTCCATGCGTACCGTATGTGTTTCTTTGCAGGAATGTAAATAAAGATTGCTGGTTTTCTTCACTGATCCCAATGCCATTATCTGTAATGCTTATTTCAACGAAAGCATCTTTGTCAATAACAGAAATTGAGATATTGCCTCTTACAGGCGTATATTTGATGGCATTGGTAATCAAATTTCTGATGACCATATTAAACTGATCACGGTTGGCTTTTATATGAAGTTTATCGGGAATATCATACTGGACAGCAATGTTTTTAGCCATTGCCTGTTGTTCAAAAAAACCCTTATTTTTTTCGAGTGTATCAAGGACCGACAATACGTCCAGACCTATCGTTTCAGTTTTGTGGAAAGAATTCGTTGCCCATAACAATAAGTTATCCGTAACGTCTGCCACATCGGACAGCTGCTTTAATAGGCCCTCACGTACCTGTGCTTTTTGCTCTTTGTCAAGTTCGTTATCTAAAAGGGCCGATGTAAGTCCTTTCAGGGAAGCAATAGGTGCATTCATATCATGCGAAATAATCGCAAGAATTTTGTCCTTAAGTTGGTTGGATGCCGACAGCTGATTGTTGATCTTTTTAAGTTCAGATGCCGACTGCTTTTTTACATGATTTTGATGTGTAAATGTATGACGGCCATGCACCTTAATCGTGGAAAGGTGTACCGGTTCGGACTGAGCAGTGAAAGTGATCAGAAATAAAGTATCGTTCTTTGCATTGATCGCCCGGTTGATTGTCCACTCGGGATATTTCCGGATAGTGATTTCAGGATTTTCACTCATTTCCTGTAATGTTTCCAGTAGTTGTTTACGTTGGTTCGGTCTCAAAAAGGCTGACCATCCGCGTTCGGTAATTTGAGCAACATGAAGATTGGATATCGCAAGAAATACTGAATTTGAATATACGTGTTTATAATTGTGGTCAACAAGAAGAATGGCTACCGGTAAATTCTCCACCATGATGTGAAACAGGTCGTCGTCAATTCGGGCTAACATTTCCATTTCCTGTAAATTTTAGTTGGGTATTAATTACCCAAAAGGAAGATTATCATACTTTTTCAATAAGTTATGTCCGTTGAGTTATATTAGTCTTGCATATTTTTACAAACTGGTGGAGTATTTTTCTACAAATTTGTAAAATTATTTTTACTTTTTATAGAAACCAGTGTAGTAATTGTATTGTCAAGATATTTTTAAATTTTTTATAATATTATCTCATATTTATAAAAATAATAGCATAAATGCAAATATCCTGCCAGACTGTATTCTGACAGGATATTTTTTTTACTTTATTAAAGAATTACCTATTAAATCATCTGATCAGGCTATATCTGATTCCACCCATTACCCATCTGCCAGGCATCTTTGCTCCCAGTAAATCACTGTACGTTTTATCAAAAGCGTTATCAGTTTGAATGAAAACATAAAGTGTATTTTTTACTATTTCATATTCCGCCTTAACATTGAAAATAAAGTATGCTGATGATATTTGTGCGTTTAGTGCAGTGGCTTCCTGCTTGGCTCTCTTCTTATACAAACCATTTATACTCAGATTAAGATGGCGATACTGGTACAAAACAGAAAAGTTGGTAAGAAGTCTGGCATGAGAAGAAAGATAAAAACCTGGAGTAACATTGCCGCTCTTACTATCCAGCTTGGTAAGTCCGGCTGTAACCCATAATTTCTGATTGTCGGCCAGCGCTTTACTATACTGTACATCCAGCTCGAATCCGGTTACATTTACTTCCGCTACATTTCCAGCCAAAGCATATGTACCTGTAGGTACAAGGTTTTCCCGGCGTGGCATATTTGCATAAGGTGTGTTGGTATAATCGATCAGATCTTTTTGCAAACGCTGAAAAAATGTACCCGATATTTTCAGGTTTGTCAGCAGAATATCTGCTCCTGCTTCATAGCTGAATGACCTTTCTGCTTTTAGATCCGGATTGCCAATTCGGTTGCCGGTGGTAACGGTTGGTTTATTATAGTTGTTAAAACGTTCAGTGAAGTCTGCATCACGAATGGTTTTGCCCGCACTGCCTCTAAGTTGCAGTATATCTTTTTTATAGGAAAGACTCACCTGAGGTACGACCTCCGTACCAATTCCTTCACGCCAATCGAAGCGGATCGCAGGACTTATTGTAAAATATTTACCCAAATGCTGAGATAACGTAATAAAAGGAGCGAGTTGATGAATGGAATGCTCGCCACGGTCATTTGATGAGATACTTTTATTTTGATAGTTAATACCTGTAACCAGTTCTGTATGAGTAGAAAAAGTCTGTTGCCAGGTCATCAGCCCCTGCCATAATTGTGATTTACTGACATTTCGGATCGAAGCTGAATTGAATGCATACTGATCACTTACATATTTGTATCCTCCGTCAAAGGAAAAGGCCGACCTACCTCGTTTGTAGCCTAATTTCAAATGATTCCATGATGTTTTAACCTGCTCGTTGGCCGTATCTGCAACAGATGTGGTATAAAAATTCTGAGCGGCAAAGTCGCGGTGATCGAAAGAACTTCTCGCTGCAATATTCCATGCGTCAGATATAGCATAGTTGGCTGAAACAGAAGCTGTATTGTTATGAAAGTATCCTCGGGTACCTCTCTGCTGAACGCCGTCAGCGTTGTTTGAAAGCAGTCCGGCTGATAGAACCAGTTTATTTTTTTGCGTAAAAATTCCGGCATTTGCATTAAGGAGGCCATGTTGCCCGGCAATAACGGCTGCATTCACAGCGGTGCGCGATACATCTTCCTGTCCCGGCAATTTTGCAGCGAACGTTTTGGTGATCACATGGATCACACCTCCAACGGCCTCAGAACCATAGACAGCAGAAGATGCGCCTTTCAATACCTCAATCCGCTCAATTTCAGAAGGAACGATAGGAATGTAACTGCTGAAATGACCGGTATTAGGATCATTTATGCGCAGGCCATCCACTACCACGAGCACCTGCTGAAATGTTCCTCCACGCAATACAATATCACTCTGGGACCCCATTGGGCCACGTGCCTGAATTTCTAAACCTGGTACATACCGGAGCAGATCATCAATACTGTTTACCGGAAGATTTTTAAAATATTCTCCTTTGATCACAGCGATGTTGCGTCCGGTCTCCGATGCACGTTTTTCAACCAATGATGAAGTGATGGTAACCGGATCAAGTGATACGTCCTGCGCAATACTGTATTGGCTTAAAAAGAGAATAAGTAAAAGTGTAGTTGTAAGTAAATTGTTTTTCACTGTTTTTTATGTGTTTATATATTTTGTCAACATGGTACAATTGGTATTCGGCAATGGCCGAAAGCCGACTGCTGATGGCTTACTGCTACAAAACTATTATCTTGCCGGACTGTTAATATGATCCGGTTTTGATATAATGAGTAGTCCGGTTGAAATTCCGTTTAAAAGTCTGATCCAGATAGAGCGTGTTTCTGATACACCTGTTTATCTGCAAATCGCCCGCACGATGATTGCTGCAATACAGCGCGGCATTCTGGCACCTGGCGTAAAGCTGCCTGGCACGCGGCTGTTGTCGGTTATGCTGGAAGTACACCGAAAAACCATTGTAGCTGCTTATAGTGAGATAGATGCGCAAGGCTGGATTGAAACGTTGCCTAATAAGGGTACTTTTGTTACGTCCCGTTCTCTTATTATTCCAAATGAGAATCTGACGACTGTGGATGCCGGGAATTATGCAAGGCAAACAGGATTTACCTTTCGGAAAAGTATGCTTCTCGACAGACCCGTCGCGGTATCAAAAACGGATCTTGAATTTACGGATGGCTTGCCTGATGTACGTATTGCCCCGCTCGACAAACTATCGAAAGCCTATTCCAGCGTATTGAGAAGAAAGAATAACCGTAAGTACCTGGGTTATTCGCATGTGGAAGGGAATGAGTTTTTCAGACAGGAACTCACAGCTTATCTCAATAATACCAGAGGTTTGCATGTACGTAAGGAAAACGTGATGACCATGCGGGGTATTCAAATGGGTATTTATCTGGCATCCAGTTTACTCATCAGTGCCGGTGATACCGTAGTAGTGGGTAATCTGAGTTATTATGTAGCCAATATGATCTTTCAGCAGGCAGGCGCTAATATTGTATCCGTGCCTGTGGATCAGTACGGTATATCGGTGGAAGCGGTAAAAAAGTTGTGCGAAACACGTTCAATCCGAATGCTGTATCTCACTCCGCATCACCACTATCCCACTACCGTTACGCTGAGCGCTGACCGCAGGATAGAGCTGCTGAACTTGTCGGTGCAATATGGTTTTGTGATTCTGGAGGATGACCACGATTATGACTTTCATTTTGACAGCAGTCCGTTTTTACCTCTTGCAAGCGCAGATGCTTCGGGTATGGTGGTTTATATCGGTTCATTCTGTAAAGCACTCGCACCTGGTTTGCGCTCCGGCTATATCGTGGCCCCGGAAAATTTTATTGCCGAACTGGCCAAGCTCAGGCGCATTGTGGACCGGCAGGGAGATCTGATGATGGAACAGGCTATGGGTGAATTGTTGCACGAAGGTGAAATACAGCGACATCTCAAAAAAGCACAGAAAATTTACCACCAAAGACGTGATCAGTTCTGTAACTTGCTACAGCAAGAGTTTACGGATTACCTCAATTTTGCTACACCTCCTGGTGGTTTGGCTGTATGGACGGAGTGGAGAAAGGATGTGAACCTGCTTCGTGTCAGTAAGGAATGTCTCAGATATGAACTTCATCTGCCTCAGACACTTCTTTTTCAAACCGGACGATTAAGTGCTATGAGGCTCGGTTTTGGTAATCTGAATGAAAAAGAGATAGACAGGGCAATGGAAATTCTGATTGATTCGGTGCGGCTGATCAGCCCAGGATAAGCCGTAATACCTACTTAATGAATGATTGAAGGACGGAGCGAATCTTTCATGATCAGGAACTTGATCTCTTATATAATTTAAGTAATTTGTAAGAAAAATGATACTTAACCGCTCCGTCGCCCCATGAAGAAAAGACATTTCCTGAAACTATCATCTGCTTTAATGACAGCTCCTATATTTTCCCCTATAACAGGCTGGGCAACCGGCGACAAGCTCAAAAACTGGGCTGGAAATCTTACTTATGGCACCGACAAGCTGGATGAAGCAAATTCCATTTCGGGAGTACAGCAACTTGTGAAAAAATATCCTAAAATGAAGGTGCTGGGTACACGGCATTGCTTCAATACGATAGCCGATACAACGGATCATTTCGTTACGCTGGTGGGTATGAAGGATGATGTCTTCATCGATGAGGAGGCTAAAACTGTCACCGTTAATTCAGGAATCAAGTATGGGCAGATCAGCCCTTATCTGCATGAAAAAGGATTTGCACTACATAATCTGGCTTCATTGCCTCATATATCCATCGCTGGTGCATGTGCTACAGCCACCCACGGGTCAGGTGAAAAAAGCGGTAATCTTTCAACGGCGGTTGCTGGTTTTGAAATGGTTACTGCTGCAGGAGATCTGGTCAAGCTCTCGCGGAATAAGGATGGGGAAAAATTCAAAGCGGCAGTGGTACACCTGGGTGCATTGGGTGTAGTCACCAAAATGACCTTGGATATTCAGCCCACATTTTTGATGAAACAATATGTATATGAAAATCTGCCGCTAGCGCAGTTGAGAGAACATTTTGACGAGATTGAAGCAAGCGGATACAGTGTGAGTTTGTTCACCAATTGGCAAAGTGAAAATATTACAGAAGTGTGGATCAAAAGACGTGCGGACGATACCAGAGAAGCAGATAAGGAATGGTTTGGGGCAAAGCTGGCAACTAAAAATTTACATCCTATCCCTGAACTTTCAGCGGAGAACTGTACCGGGCAAATGGGTGTTCCCGGGCCATGGTACGAGCGTATGCCACATTTTAAAATGGGTTTTACACCCAGCAGTGGGGTAGAACTGCAGTCGGAATATTACGTTCCGAGACGGCATGCAGTAGAAGCTATTCTTGCCATTTCAAAGTTGGGGAGCCAGATCGGTCCACATTTATTTACTTCTGAGGTAAGGACTATCGCGGCGGATGATTTGTGGATGAGCCCGTGTTACAAGCAGGATTCTGTGACGATCCACTTTACATGGAAACAGGATTGGCCGGCTGTCAGTAAATTACTACCCATAATTGAAAAGGAACTGGCTCCCTTTCACGCGAAACCACACTGGGGAAAGCTGTTTACGATAGCACCGTCGCATTTAAAAACTCTTTTCCCAAAACTGGAGGAGTTTAGAAAAGTGGCAGCTGACTACGATCCGAAAGGGAAGTTCAGAAATGAATTTTTGAATAAGAATATATTTGGTGGGTGACTAAGCTCGCTCCAAACCTGTAAGGTTTGAATTTGAATAGCCAGGGGTTCTACCCCTGGTTAAAATGACGGTCGAATCAATGCAACTCCTGTTAGGATGGAACAAACAGGAGTTTTCTAATCCGCCCAAAGCGCCTTCATCATACACACACTACGCTCTTCCTGCGCATACTGGCCGTAGTTGGTTGTAATTGTATAGCCGCATTTCTGATACAGTTCAATGGCTTCTGGTTGTCCTTTTCCTGTTTCTAATGCAGAATAAGTGTATCTCAACTCTATAGCCCAGGTTTCAAGTTCGTACAATATTCTTGAAGCTATTCCTTTTCCACGATGCCCGGGTGTCACAAACATCCGCTTGATCTCAATGGTATGATCATTGAACTTTTTAAAACAACCGCATCCTATGGGTTTCTCATCCTCGTACGCAATGACTACGGTCGGTAAATCGGTAATGCGGTTGTACTCGGCATAGTCTTCCTGCTTGGTTCCATATATTTCACAAAGCGTGACGTCAAGGTGTTCGATCAGTTGTTGGAAATCAGGGTTGTCACTCGTTGTTCTTACTATTTTCAGCATAAATCGGATTGGAGAATATAATGCACCATCAATTCCGGAGAATTGGTAATACCGTACTATAATTACGGAGACAAAAATACAAACTAAAATATATGCAATGGCGGGATAGTTATTGCGATATTTATTGTTGAACATAATGGGAATCACGATCCGGACTTGCGTGTAATGTTGTGAGCTGGTTTGGCTTACAATCATTATGAGACAAGATTACAGCTCTACGGACGTTGATTGAATAAATGCTTCCGACCGACTACTAACATTTTATAATCATGGCTACAAGATTAAAAGAGATTAAAGTGCAATCCGCAGAAGTTACAGCGGAAGGGATCACAGAGATTTTTATGAGGTATTGCCTGGAAAGAAATAAAAAACCCGAATCTGTTTACCTGTTTGCGCAGCACCTGGGTATCACCGAAAAGGAGTTTTACAATCATTTTGCTTCTATCGAGGCAATTGAAAAAGGGGTGTTTGTAAACTTCCATAACCACACGCTCCGTCTGATCAGTCAAAGTGATGAGATGGCTGTTGCAGGCTTCAAGGATAACCTGCTAGCTTATTACTATACTTTCTTCGAGCTGCTTACTGCAAACAGAAGTTATGTGGTATTGGCTCTGAAAGAAGACAAGAACCGTTTGAATGGAATTCTGAAGTTGAAACAGCTGAGAACTGCTTTTAAAACCTATGTAGCTGAAGAAAGCCTGGGCTATTTGAAAGTGAAAAGTGAAAGGATCAGAAAAGTACAACAGGACGCGCTGGAAGAAGGCGCCTGGATCCAGTTTTTGGTTACACTGAAATTCTGGCTGGATGATGAATCACTTGGTTTTGAGAAAACGGATCTGTTTATAGAAAAGTCGATCAGGGCTACATTCGATCTTATAGACACCACTCCGCTGGAAAGTGTGATTGATTTTGGTAAATTTTTAATTAAGGAGAAACTGAAGTAGGATGGAGACAATCGATAGAATTCCCACCTCAAAGATACAGCGTGCCAGCAAACTGATTACGACGGGTGTCAAAATTGGCGGGAATTATCTTAAGTATTACGGAGAAAAAATTACCAATCCTGATACAGCAAGGGATAATCTGAATGCAAACAACGCTGAGGATATATATGACAGTCTGAAAAACCTGAAAGGCAGTGCGCTTAAGTTTGCACAGATGCTGAGCATGGAAAAGAACTTTCTTCCGCAGGCATATGTGGAGAAGTTCTCTTTGTCACAGTTTTCTGTTCCGCCGCTTTCGGCTCCTCTGGTGATCAAAACATTCAGGAAGTATTTCGGTAAATCACCTCATGAGATGTTTGATACGTTTGATGCGCAGGCGATCAATGCTGCCAGTATCGGGCAGGTCCATAAGGCGACGGTAAATGGCAAACAATTGGCCGTCAAAATACAGTATCCGGGAGTAGCTGAAAGTATCTCGTCAGATCTGGCGCTGGTGAAACCGATTGCGATGTCGATGTTTAACATTCAGGCAAAGGATTCTGATAAGTATTTTAAGGAGGTTGAAACCAAGCTGTTTGAAGAAACGGATTACAGGCTTGAACTTGCTCAGAGTAATGAAGTGGCGAAAGCATGTGCGCATATCCCGAATCTTCTTTTTCCCAAATATTATGATGAATATTCCAGCGAACGTGTCCTGACAATGGATTGGATGACCGGAAAGCATTTGTCAGAATGGTGTAAAGCAGGGTTTTCTCAGGAGTCGGGAAATAAGGTTGGACAGGCTCTTTGGGATTTTTATATGTTTCAGGTGCATGAGCTCAAAAAAGTACATGCCGATCCGCATCCCGGCAATTTTCTGGTAGATGCTGATGAAAACCTGATCGCCATTGATTTCGGTTGCATGAAGTCTATTCCGGATTCTTTTTATGCACCCTATTTTGAATTGGCTGATCCGGCAAGCCTGAACAATCCTGAAATCTACAAGCAAAAATTATATGATCTTGAGATGCTATCCGATAAGGATACACCTGAGGAGACAAAATATTTTTCAAGTCTGTTCTACGATGTGATTTCTCTGCTGACCCTGCCATTTCAGTCTGCCAGCTTTGATTTTGCTGATGAAGCTTTCTTTGGGAAATTAGCGGAGCTTGGAGAACGCTATGCCAATGACAAAGAACTAAAGAAGATGAATGTCAATCGTGGTTCGAAACATTTTATCTATATCAACCGGACCTTCTTCGGCTTGTTCAGCCTTTTGCATGATCTGAAAGCGAAAGTGGTAACGGGTTATTGATTTGCAGTGAATTGAAAGTATATGATGGCCGGGTAACTGATAAGTTATCCGGTTTTTTGTTTAAAAAGCCTTTTGGGATCGTGAAACGAATCTCAAATTATTGCAAATAATTATTTTCCTTTTACAACCTTTTTTGCCATGTTGTGTCCTCATAAAAAACTCAGAATCAACATGATGAAAACGCTACCTCTTTTCCTGCTTCTGGTGCTGGCAATGGCATCCTGTATCAATTTAGGCGACGATTCACCTGCTGAGTCAACGCCTTTCGACGGACTGGCATATAAGCCGGTTTATGCTACGGAAAACGAACTTCAGAAAATTAGCATTGTTGGCTCTGAGGCGCTTCGGTCTCCCGGCAAAATTTATGTTCTCAATCAATACCTTTTTGTCAATGAAATGGGGAAGGGAGTTCATATCATTGACAATTCGGATCCTGGAAATCCTAAGAACCTTTCTTTCATCTCCATTTTAGGTAACTATGATATTGCAGCGAAAGGCAACTGGTTATATGCTGATAATGCTACGGATCTGCTTGTTTTTGATATCAGTATACCTACGGAGCCTAAACTGACCAAAAGAATCGCCAATGCTATTCCTGCGCAGAATTACCCTCCTTTTCAGAATGTTTACTTTGAATGCGCTGATGCCAAAAAAGGAACAGTTGTGGGCTGGGAAAAAGTGACTATGATCACCAAACCCAATTGTTTCAGATGATCCATTTATTTACTGAACTCCTGAAAGACATGAAAAACAAAAATATTTTTCTCTCTGTATCAATTCTCTTAGCAGCTCTTTTTTTGTTTACAGGATGTGCATCAGAAACTTCAAAATCTGAAATGAATCCGCAATCAGGGGTGGGAGGATCGATGGCACGTTTCGCTATTACAGGTAATACGCTTTATCTTGTATCCAAAGAGACATTGGAAGTATATGATATCACCGATGCGTCCAGTCCGGTTAAATCAACCTCGAAAAATATGGGAATGGGAATTGAGACCATCTTTCCTTATCAGAATCATTTATTCATAGGTGCCAACGATGGCATGTATATCTACAATAACCAGGCTCCTCAAAATCCGGCTTTACTTTCCAAATATACGCATATTCAGTCGTGTGATCCCGTAGTGGTGCAAGGTAAATATGCCTATGTAACGTTGAGAGGAGGGGTTGCCTGCCGTGTGTGGTTTTCTCAGAGTAGCCTGGATGTGGTGGACGTCAGCAATCCCGCAAATCCGATTATGATAAATTCGCAGCAGATGCTTTCACCGTATGGACTTGGCGTTTCAGGAAACAGGTTATTTGTATGTGAAGGGGACAATGGATTAAAGGTGATGGATATTACAGAACCTGCGTCGCCCGTTATGAAAAATCATTTAAAAGACCTGACTTCCTATGATGTGATTGTCAGAAATAACACGCTCATTGTTACCGGCAAGAAAGGATTGTTTCAATACAAGTATGATGAGGAGGACAATATGGAATTGCTTAGTAAAATCCCTGTTTTATGAGGTTGAATATATGGGTTTTCCTATTCAGTTTACTGATCTGTCATGCAGGTTTAGGACAAATAGATCCGGAAGAATCCCGAAAGCATGTGATTCTGAAATGGTCTCCGTTAAGCCTGTATGATATTGATAACACCGTTCAGCTTGGAGTAGAAGTGCCGCTGTCGGATTCCAGGTTTACAATTCAGCAGGATGTTGGATACGGACATGCCAGTTTCAATATATGGTATGCCGACCGCAACAGCCGGCCGGATAAAAGCACCATTAAAGCCAGAACGCAATTTCGCTTTTACTTTTTGGAACGCTCCAGGTTCAGGGCGTACATAGCAGGAGAGTATCTTTACAAAAGGGTTGTTAATCAAAAGCGGGATTGGATAGGACGGGATTGTACAACAACTGGCGGATGTTCTTTTTTTGAGCATATGCAGGTCAAGCAGGGCAGATTTGTGAACGCCATCCATGCAAAAGTAGGCTGGCATTTCTACTTTTCTAATCGAACAAGTCTCGATGTATTTACAGGTGTGGGATTTCGGCAGGCAAAAATGAGAATGATTACACCCGATGTTGAGAACAGGAATCTGGAAAGCGACTGGTGGATCGGAAATGGTAGTTTTAACAATCCTGAAGTCATACCGAGCCTGGCCATTGGGTTTCATCTTGGCATTGCACTGGGGAAATTTAATTAGTAGCGTTCCAACAATGAATCAGTCGTTGGTTTCATTTTTTAGTTTTTTTACGCTTCTGAACAAATCTCGCTTTGCCTGTTCGGGAGTCTGGTCACCCAGAAGTATTCCCCATGGTTTCAGTCCTTCCACCTGATCAAAAACAACTTTGAGGATTGCAATGGCAGGAATAGAAAGAAACATTCCTGAGATGCCTGCTAATGCACCTCCGATCAACACACCTACAATAGAAACAAGTGCATTGATTCTCACCTTAGATCCTACGACAAGAGGCACCAGCAGGTTGTTATCAATAAACTGAACCGTAAGAAATACCCCTACAACGCCGGCAAGTGTATAGCCGTCCGGATGATTGATGAAGGTAACCATCACAGCCAATACCGTAGCAACCAGTCCTCCGATGTAAGGAACCAGATTGAGAATGGCAGCCATGACGCCAAGCAGAATTGCATATTGTACATTCAGGATTAATAAACCTATACAATTCATAATAGCCACTGCACCGGTTTCAAGCATCAGGCCAACCATGTAGCTTTGAATAATCGTTTTGATTTCCCCAACTATTTCCATTACCTGTGTTTTGTATTTTTCAGCGAAAAGCACGACCATAAAATGGAGCAGCATAGCGCGGTAATAAAGAAAAAGAAATACGTAGATCGGAATAAGGATGAGTGAGCCAAGCGGCCCAGTTACGATTCCCAGCGTTTCGGCACTCTGGAAATTTTCGAGTGTCTGTGTCTGGGCTTTTTTGAGATATTGATCCTGCTGGCGGTAACTAACGCTGTATTCACGGCGAATCCATCTTCTGATATCCCGGTAAGCGTCGTTGATGTTTCGTTTCAGTTTAGGCCATTCGTCCGAAAAGTCGGATATCTGCATGGAAATCAATATTGTGATGCCTGCCAGTACGAGTACAGCTAATGTGACAGCTATACTGATCGCAAGTACTTTGGGAATACCCAACCTGATCAGCCAGTTTTCAATCGGGCGTAATAGGACTGCCAGTAATACTGCCATAGCAAGCGGAACAATGATGTCTTGTCCGAGATATATAGCCAGCGTAATAAGTGCAATAGCTATGAGGCAGTGTGAAAGCTGGTGGTAAAAAGGTTTTGTTGGTAAAGGTGTATTCATTGTTCTTTCCGAATTTTAAAACGATAACCAGTGTCCCGGATTATTGTACTTTCTAATCAATTTCGGTAAAGATCAACAATAAAAAAAGCGCGAACAGGATTCCGCGCTTATCATTTGTATTTCTAAAATAGATCTGTCTGTTTTCCAGGCCTCTCAGGGGTTACCGGTATCTTTAAGTCGGTACCCAGTTCTTCATTCATTCTTTTGATTAAATGTGCAGAAAGCAGCGGAGAAGCTTCTTCATGATTCTGGTGTACAAAGAAATAGATATTTTCAATTCCGGCATCGATCCATGCTTTGAGCCTGTCGAACCAGTCATCAAGCCGTGTATAATCCGAATCTGCATTGGCACCATTATAGCGGACAAAAGCAGTTGGAGTTGTCAGCCGCATGTGCAGCAAATCGCGCCTTCCTGCGGAATCTGTAATGATGTGAGTGATATTTTTCTTTTCCAGGAGTTCGTATAAATCATTGGAATTCCAGCTGCCATCATACCAACCTGTGTGTCGTAACTCTAGTGCAAGTGGAAAACCTGATGGCCATTCTTCCAGGTACGCCTGAAGCGTTTCCCAGTTTTTCGGCCCGAAATTGTCGGGCATCTGCAGAAACAGCATGCCCAGTTTTTCCTGAAGGTGTGCGATTCCGTCCAAGTATACTTCGGTAGGCTCTTTGGCATCTTTCAGCCTTTTCCAATGACTGATTCCCTGATGTAGTTTCGGGAAAAACCTGAATTCATCCGGAGTCTTTTTAAACCAGCCTTCTATCGTTTCGACAGGGAAATTATTGTAAAATGTAGCATTTAATTCAATACTGTTGAACTGTGTGGAATAGTAGGCAAGCTCATCTTTGGTTCCTTTAGGATAGAAACTCTTCAGATCAGCTTTGTTCCATTTTGCACATCCGATATAAATTCTAACGTTCCCTTTTTTAACTAAAACCTTAGCGGTATCAGGATGGTCCGCAGGAAGGGTAAAATCTATATTGTCCGGGTTGTCAACTTTTCCGAATTTCATGGTAGTGTCGTTTGATAAGTTTAAATATTTAACACAGAGTTTCACAGAGTTGAAAATTAAGCTCAGTGTACTCTTTGTTCCACTTTGTTAACTCTGTGTTGAAAAACTATCTTCCGAAATCGTCCTGAACACGTACGATATCATCTTCGTCAGATGGATTGGACGGATCTGTATGCTGCCATATTTCCGCTACGAAACCCCATTCATCCACACCTACGAGGCGGTGCCGTTCTCCTTTTTTCAGATCAACCACTGTTCCGATCGGCAGCTGGCGTAGTTCTGTTTCTTCGTCTGTATCACTGATGACGATGCCTGCGTTACCTCCGATCACTTTCCATATTTCGGCCCGGCGGTGGTGATATTGCCAGGATAAACGCTTATTGGGTGCTACAACCAGGATTTTTGGACTCAATTTTTCATAACCGGCGAAATCCTCCAGCGAAAGATGCGGGAAAAATGTGGAAATGAACTTTGGTGCTTCTTTTTCTTCCAGAACGAAAAATCCGCCCCATGGACGAGAGTGATCCTTGCTCACAACCGTGAAGCCTTGTTCTGCGATGAACTGTCCTACTTTGTCAAAAACAACGTCTTTATCGGCCGTTGCTGAGAATGATTGAATCATGCTGTGTGTTTTAATCAGGTTGAACTTCAAAATTAGGATAAAATACAAAAAGATGCCCTGAATTGCAGAGCATCTTTTATATAATGATTTTTCGGTTACCTAAATCGACTATTGAACTTTTAAAGTCCAGCCGAAAGTATCTTCTGCCGCGCCTGTGCGAACCTCAGTAAGGTATTTCTTCACCTTGGCAACAAACGAATCTTCTTTTACTTCTGGCACCGTATAATCAACGTCTTCGTAAGATATGGTAGCGAATGGAGAAATTACTACAGCTGTTCCTGCTCCAAATGCTGCTTCCAGACTTCCGTCTTTCAATGCGTCGATGATTTCTTTTACACTGATTCTTCTTTCTTCTACAGGAACTCCCCAGTGCTGCGCAATAGCAACAATACTTTTGCGGGTAATACCGTCAAGCGTAGTTTCAGATACATAAGGAGTGACCAGTTTGCCATCAATCATGAACATGATATTCATCGTTCCTGATTCTTCTATATAGGCATGCTCACGTGCGTCCGTCCAGATCAACTGATCGTAGCCATCCTGTTGAGCCAGTTTGGCAGGATAAAGTGAGCCGGCATAGTTACCTGCGCATTTCGTTCCTCCCACGCCCCCTTCTGCAGCACGGATATATTTCGTCTCCACTTTCACACGAGGAGGCTTCGCATAATAGGAACCAACCGGACTTGTGAAGATAATAAAGTAGTAAGAGTCAGATGGTTTTACACCAATGTAAGGATCGGTGGCAAACATATAAGGACGGATATACAGCGAGCATCCTTCTTGAGAAGGTACCCAGCCTGCATCCAGCTTAAGCAATTCATTTAAGCCTCCCATGAAAATATCTTCAGGGACTGAAGGCATGCAAAGTCTTTCGGCCGATTTATTAAGCCTTTTCCAGTTATCGATTGCACGGAAAGTAAGTACTTCACCCGCTTCGTTCTTATATGCCTTCATTCCCTCGAAAATAGCCTGTCCGTAGTGCAAAGCTGCTGTAGCCGGGCTTAGAGACAGGTCTCCGTAAGGGACGACGCGTGAATCGTGCCACTGGCCATCACGGTATTCAGAAATGAACATGTGGTCGGAAATGTTCCGGCCAAAAACAAGGTTGTTGAAATCAACCTCATGCAAGCGTGAATTACTTGTCTGCTGGATCTCGATTTGCAAGGTGTCGGCTGTCATGATGCCCGTGTGTTTACTTATAAATTGGATTGATGTTGCTCCCGAAAGAGTCTTGCAATTTAAAAAAATAATATCAGGAAAATAAAGGTATTTAGTATAACAATTAATTATTTGTTAATTCTTGGTTTCCAGACAACTTCTTCGATTTGAAGCTCGTGGCTCATCATTCTGCATAACATAAAGAGGTAGTCCGACAGGCGGTTGAGATACCTGATCACAATTTCTTCTACTTCCTCTCCCTGTCGCAATTCTATTACGGCTCGTTCTGCCCTCCGGCAGACCGTTCGTGCTACATGCCCGAATGATACGGAAACATGCCCGCCCGGTAGTACAAATGCTCTCAATGGAGGAACCATGCGGTCAATATAATCCATTTCATTTTCTAAAAACTTGATATCGTTTTCGACAAGATCGGGCAATATTCTCTTTGATTGTTCAGGCTCCGAAGCCAGGTGAGAGCCTACGGTAAAAAGCCGGTCCTGGATTTCTTTTAATACTTCTTTTCTGGCTGAGTTAACGGGCTGATCGCCAAGCAGACCTATATAGCTGTTGAGCTCATCAACAGTGCCATAAGCATCAATACGTATATGTGCCTTACTAAGCCGGGTTCCGCCGATAAGGGAAGTGGTACCTTTGTCACCGGTTTTGGTGTATATTTTCATGATGGGGAAGTTTCTGTTTAGCGTTGAATAGTTGTAATGTTTATTTTACAGCCATTAGGAATCAGAAAACAAACAAATGTACCAAAGTTTGAACTTACCCAAGTTCACAGCGTGGCTAACAGCTTCCCAACATCTTTATATCAACTTTTTGGCTTATACATTTCCGTCAGTTAGGTTTTAGAAACTTCCCGACCTAATTTTGCACCCAAATTTACTATGACGAAAAGAGAAGCCTGAAAGGGTAGTTTATTCATGAAAATCGGAACATTTTTTTTTAAGGTCTGGCGCTGGACCTCAGTTTTGCTGGTAATAGGGGCATTGGTATGGACGTACTCATTATTCCCTGAAATGGTTGCTGTCGACTTTTCTGACACAGGATTAGCCGAAAGATATGTAAACAAAGAGCAGATATTCTATATTGTGATGGGTCTTTTCCTTGTCAATAATGTAATTATAGCAGGTTTGGTGAAACAACTTCCTAAAATGGATGCGTCTCATTTACCTATTTTAAAAAGGAATGAATGGGCAAAGCATCGTGAGGAATTGAACGAGCATTTAACCAACTGGCTGTTTTGTGTGATGGCGGTAATCAATACCATTATCGGCTTCAGCCTTTTTGCATTGGCCACGATTAATAGTGACAATTTCAAAATGGATGTTTTTGACTTTTCCTGGATTTATTATGTGGGAATGGCGCTGTTAGTCATTGTTTTTTTGCTGCCTATCAGGTTGTTCTGGACTCCTGTACCCAAAGACAGGATATAGCAATCAGCATTTCAATAAATATCCATTGAATGAAGACTAACTGGCTTGAACAAGCGGCGTCTATACGACTGGAGGCTTTTCATTATGATTTGCCTGACGAGCGCATTGCCCGATATCCGCTCAATCCCCGCGATAGTTCAAAATTATTGGTGTATAAAGACGGGAAAATAGCACATCAGCAATTCCCGGATTTGGTGGGTCAGTTGCCAACAGACTCATTACTTGTTTTCAATAATACCAAGGTCATTCCGGCACGTGCCCACTTCCGGAAGGAAACAGGTGCTACCATTGAAATATTGCTGTTGCATCCCGAGCAACCTACACAGGTGATCAACGACGCCATGCTTGTGACGCAAACCTGCGTGTGGGAATGTATGATCGGAAATAAAAAGCGTTGGAAAAAGGCGGATGTGCTGAGTACAACCATTACTGTAAATGGCGAATCGCTGAAGCTGGAAGTGGAATATGTGGATTATGAAAGAAACCACGTTCGCCTATCCTGGAACCGTGAGTTTACATTTCTGGAGATCGTAAAAGCACTTGGTGAGATACCTTTGCCGCCTTATCTGAATCGGGAAACTGAGGAGCTTGACAAACAAACTTACCAGACCGTATATGCAGATCGCGATGGAGCTGTTGCAGCGCCTACTGCCGGGCTTCATTTTACAGAGCAGATTTTTGAAAAACTCAATGAAAAAGGTGTAAAGCGGTCATTCCTTACATTGCATGTGGGTGCGGGTACATTTCAGCCTATTAAAGCCAGCACGGTAACCGATCACCGGATGCACTCTGAGCAGATTGTTTTCTCAAGAGAATTGATTGATGACCTACTTGCTGGAATCGGATCGGTAATTCCTGTCGGTACTACTTCCATGCGCTCGCTGGAGAGTCTTTACTGGTATGGCGTGAAGCTGTTCCGGAAGGAAACAACTGTATTTCAAATCGAAAAACTATACCCTTATCCATTTGAAGAATATGAGTTGCCAGATGCCGGACAGGCTTTGAATGCCATTGCTGATTATATGGATGAACAGGGACTTACACAGTTAGTCGGTGAAACCGAAATTTTTATTTTCCCGGGCTATCAATTCCGTATATGCAAAGGCATGGTTACTAATTTCCATCAGCCAGGTTCCACGTTGATATTGCTCGTGGCGGCATTGGTAGGTGAGGATTGGGCAAGAATTTACAATGAAGCGCTTGACAATGATTACCGCTTTTTGAGCTACGGGGATTCCTCGCTTTTGTGGGGGAGGGGATAGGGGCATAGATCAGGTTTTACGATTTATTCAAATCTTACGGAAGTTGTAATTACACTGATTTTCATGTAATTTGTCTTAAAATCCTAAGGATCAGATATGGGACATGCAGAAGTAGCCGAGCGGAAATATAGCGTTGCTGAGTATCTTAAAATGGAGGAGCAAAGTGAAATTCGTCATGAATATTATGATGGAGAGATCTTTGCTATGGCTGGGACAACCATGAATCATAATAGGATTGTTGGCAGAATCCGGAGATTTTTTGAAAATGTTTTTTTGCCAAAGGGATGCGATGTTTTCGCAGAGAATGTGAAATTAGAAGTGATCAAAAACTTCTATTATACGTATCCCGATCTCACCGTGACCTGTGCACCGGAAGATATTGCTGGTACCTACATTGCAAAACATCCCAGCATACTGGTTGAAGTTTTATCCAAATCGACAGCCACCTACGATCGTGACTTTAAATTGAGAAGATATAAGGAAATTCCTTCTCTCAATTACTATATGCTGGTTTCTCAATACGATTGCTACATCGAACTTTACACCCGGACAGATCAGGAAGGCGTCTGGACTTATCAGGCATTTGATAACCCCGAATCTGTCATTAGCTTCGATTTGATGGGTTTCACAATGCCTGTTTCAAAGGTATATGAAGGAATTGTATTTGTGGAGGAAGAAGGTTTGGGTCAATAGTGCACGAAGAATCAAATTTTCTACCTCGCTCCCCTTATCCGTATTTCTCCTGGTGTCTTTATATTATCAGCACTCCTTTTTAGTATTTTTATCAAATTCAAGCCATCATTTCCTTTTATCTGTTTTCAATAGAAGGTGTATTAAAAATTGTCGCTCAGCTGGCGAGAGGTTCTAATATTAGGGTATATTATCCAAGCTCTCTGACGACTGCATATGCCCGATTAAATACGGGAAAACGTATCCATACTACTACTAAAATGCCGTTAGGCATCTAATATCGGTAGCAAGGTTGTGATAGAGATTATCCTACAATGCCGTCAGGTATGCAACATGGGTCGAAAATTACATATTTTGATTTGCTATTAACGTTATATCCCTAACGGGATTTGGATGTAATAAGGGTTTCAAATATCTACCAAAATTACATCGCTACGCGATTTTGGGCAAGAAGGTGCTTAATCAGCTAACTCTGAATTCGATGGGCTTGATCCTTAAATTTGCCCCAATACGTTCTGTGTTAACAGGAAGAAAATAGTAATATTGAGATGTTTTATAACCGGTTTACTACTACAAGGTTTCATTTAACAACATCGAATTTCCACAGCCTTTGGTGGTTACCGAATATCTATTTCACAGCCACAGTCTCGCTTTTTTTAGAAACTCCGTTTTCATTAAAGGCTTCTATAGCAAAGTAGTAAGGAACGCCCACATTCAATGCACGTAATTCGAAGGTTTCCGGTTCGTCGTTCCAGAATTGATAGGTTTGATAAAGCTTATCAGGTGCAATTCCCCAAAGGATGTTGTAACCTGTTGCACCAGCCACCTTTTTCCAGGATAGGTCTGCATTGCGGGCGTCTTTCTGGCGAATCGCTTTAAATGAGTCAGGCGTTTCCGGAACCTTGCCATAGCCGTTTCCAAAAATTCTGAATTCACTGATTGCTAAGATAGGAGAAGCGACATAGACATGCTCGTAGCGGACATAACGTGCTTTCACAGGTTGGCTTAGTTCGATGTAAGCGCATGGTCGGTCTCTTTTAGGCTCTTTGGTCAGATCACTCACGACCTCCCATTTTTTAGCATCTTTGGATGTCAGGATTTTAAATTGGGTGTAGACTTTCTCAGGATCGTTGGCAAAAATGTCGGATTTGTAATCTGTATAATTGATTTGTATTGCTTTGATGTCCGACTCTTTTCCTAGATCCACAGTAATTATTTCTCCCGGTTTATTTTGTTTCGCTGCCCAAAACGTTCTTGGGTTTTCGTCAGTAATTTTTGCTACAGACATCGTGTCCAGTGTAGATGAGGCGGTCACAGGTTTCTTGTAGGATAGCAACATCCAGCCGGTAAAAAGTTCATCACCTTTTCCTTCCCACTTTTTCGTCGTCATTTTATGAGGAAAATCGCCGAACCGGGTATTGGCAAACATGTGTCCGTCCTTGTCAAAACCTGCTGCGTAACGTACCATTCTGCGTTCCATGGCCCAGTTCAGTCCGATCCACGATGTGCCCGTATTCCAGTAATTACCATAATTATCCTGAAAAGTATTGCCATGTCCTGCACCGGTTGCGAAACCTCCCGGTTTGTAAGATACAGGATTATAAGGTGCATAGGTGAAGGGGCCGAGTGGATTGTCTCCGACATAAGTACCATTGGCATATACATTATATTCTGTTCCAGGCGCGCCGTACTGCAGGTAATATTTTCCGTTATGTTTAGTCATCCATGCACCTTCTGTAAAAGGTTTGAAAGGATCGGAGTGGTTGGGGCCAAACCGTTCCCAGCCGTGCTCATACGGATTCAGCCAAAACATAGCCTGGTATTGTCCCTTGAAAGCAAGCCGTTTGGAATGATCAAGTTCTGAGCCGAAAATAGGGTAGACATTGGACGAGCCCCAATACATATACCATTTGTCGGTATCGGCGTCGTGAAAAATTGCCGGATCCCATGGGCCAATGTCCTTCGGTAAACGGGGCGTCCATCTGTTATAAAATTCCCATATTCCTTTTTCAGGAGCAACGGAATACAGTATGGGACGGGATTCAAATGTGGACTGAAACAGAAACAACGTATCACGAACGGAAACGGCAGCTGGTGCGCACATATCCTCAAAAGGCCAGCGATTGGCAGTCAGGTATTTCCAGCTGAGCATGTCTTTGGAATGCCAGTATCCACCCTGAATCGTGACAAACATGAAATACTCGCCTTTGTGATTGATGATGACCGGGTCTGCTCCGGAACGATAGGAGATATGCTCGTTCAACTGCTCGAAGTTGTATTTGTAATCAATATCCATCGGATTACAATAGGTGGTTTGCGCATGGGAGCAGATTCCTGTGAACAACAGGCAAAGAAGGAATACGAGCGAAAAGTGTTTTTTAAGTTGCACTTTCATAATTGTATCAGTGTATTCGTTTCTTTAAAGATACTGTTTTTCACTCTATACAAAGGTTAGTTTTCCTTGTCTAATTTAACCTACCCTATTTAACTTGAAATGATAAGCCGTACCTTTGCGGTCGATTTGTGGCATGTGATGCGACACAAGAGAAATAACGATAATTAAGTATACCGATGAAGACTGATTTTATAGAAGAATTACGCTGGCGGGGCATGTTGCATGACATGATGCCGGGAACAGATGAGCAGCTGAGAAAAGAAATGACAGCAGGTTATATCGGTTTTGATCCTACAGCATCTTCACTACATATTGGAAATCTGGCTACGATCATGCTTTTGGTACATTTTCAGCGGGCAGGCCATAAGCCGTTCGCATTGGTGGGCGGAGCAACAGGAATGATAGGAGATCCGTCTTTCAAAGCGTCAGAACGTTCATTTTTGGATGAAGAGACCTTGAAATTCAATCAGGAAGGAATCCGCAAACAACTGGAGCAGTTCCTGGATTTTGATTGTGGCGAAAACTCTGCTGAAATGGTCAATAACTATGACTGGTTCAAGGAAATGGGTTTTTTACAGTTTCTGCGTGAAGCTGGTAAGTTTTTGAGCGTCAATTATATGATGTCCAAAGACTCAGTCAAAAAGCGTCTTGAAACAGGTATTTCTTTCACCGAGTTTTCTTACCAACTGCTTCAGGGATACGATTTTTATCATTTATATAAAACCAAAAATATCCGCCTGCAAATGGGTGGATCGGATCAGTGGGGAAATATCACCACCGGAACAGAAATCATCCGTAGAAAAGAAGGAGATGAAGAAGGGTATTTCAAAGCGTATGCACTGACAACCCCTCTTTTGACGAAATCTGACGGTAGCAAATTTGGTAAAAGTGAAGGCGGCAATATTTGGCTGGATCCTGAAAAAACCTCTCCATATACTTTCTACCAGTTCTGGCTGGGACAAAGCGATGAAGATTGCCCGCGTTACATTCGTGTTTATTCTTTCAAAACCAAAGATGAAATCGAAGCGCTGGAAGCACAGCATGCAGAAGCACCACATTTACGTATTTTGCAAAAGGCACTTGCTGAAGAATTGACGGTTCGGGTACATTCACAAAAAGCGTACGATCTGGTACTGAAAGCTTCGGAAGTATTGTTTGGGAAAGCAACGCTGGAGACGCTTCAGAGTATCGCTATCGACGAATTTGATACTATTTTTGAAGGTGTTCCTCAGACGGAAATTAGCCGTGAAGAATGGGATGGTACTCAAAATGTCCTGGATCTTGTATCAACCGTTACCAAATCGGAAATATATCCTTCAAAAGGTGAGGCCAGAAGAGCCATTCAGCAAAATGCAGTTAGTGTGAATAAAGGAAAGGTGACCTCTGCTGAGCAGCCTTCATCAGATTTCAGCCTGCTGCAAGACCGATTCTTATTGATTTCAAAAGGAAAGAAAAATCACCTGATCAAGGTGATATAAGCTTATCTGTATAGATAGAAAATGCCCCGGAGAACGCAATGTTCCGGGGCATTTTTTGTTGGTCACAATGCTGAAAGTTAGCTTTTTCCGGTAAAGCTATTGATCACCGGAGCAGCTGTAGGGTTGTATTGGTAAGTCTGCCAGGTATCATCTTCATAAATCTCCACCACTCTATACCCTTTATAGGCAGTTCCCCAATTTCCTCCAAAATGCCCATCGAAGAAATAAGGCTTTTTACCTTTTTGCTTTTTGCCATCCTGATCGTGATCGTGACCATTAAAGATAGCTTTTACATTGGGTGTATTGTCCAGCAAATCCATTACCTCTTTACAATTGATTCCATTATCTGTCCATTTCTCAGGAGTGATATGTAAAAAAACAAATATCCCTTTCTTTGAACTGTATTTGGTTAATTCCTCTTTAAGCCACTGTATGTCAGGACAAATGTATTCGCCCTTTTCGTTGGAGGTATCGCCGACAACGAATGCGTAATCATTTTTGCCAAAACTATGATTGGGTTTGTATCCCCAAGTACTTTCCCAAACGTCAATACCAACTCTGTCGTGGTTACCTCTACCTACAAAATAGGGTACGCGCAGGCCGGAAAGTGTGGTTTTGAGATCGTATAAAAGCGTAGGGTCATCGTGAATCAGATCGCCGTTCAATACCAGAAAGTCAACTCCTTTTTGCATTTTTTCTCTGTTAATCCATCTCACCATATCGATATGCATGGATTTGAATTCCGTTCCCGGTTGTCCGTAATGGCCGTCAGAAGCAACAATAAATCGCATAGCGATTCTGGCAGTACTATTATTCGTTTCAGATAAAGGCACAGATGTTATCGCAGGTATAGCAGGCAAAAGTTTTAGAAATGAACGTCTTTGTATGGTCATTTTATTTCAGATTGAATCGGGGTTGCGGCATATGATCTATTGTCAAAAATAGTTATTCATCACTGATATTTCCTTTAATATTGTACCTTATTATTAATTTTTAACAATCGCATTATGGACCGTCTCATTCTCCAGAAAGCCGCATCGTACTGTGCGTATCAGGAACGCACACAGGATGAAGTGAAGCTTCGGCTCAAGAAATGGAATGTATGGGGCGATGAGGCTGATGAAATTATAGCGGAGCTCATTTCAATGAATTATCTGAGTGAGGAGCGGTTTGCCAAAAGTTATGCCGGAGGGAAATTCAGGGTCAAGAATTGGGGACGGATGAAGATCAGGCAAGAACTCAATCGCCGCGGCCTCAGTAATTACAGTATTGAGAAGGGGATGAATGAAATTGAAGATGAGGCCTATATATCAACATTGAAAGAGCTGCTTATCAAGAAAAAACGTTTACTGGAAAAGACAGAGACCGACAAATTCAAGCTGAAACAAAAACTGGTACGCTATGCTTTGGGTAAGGGCTATGAGAGCGAGCTGGTGTGGAAGCTGGTTGGGGAGGAATGAACATCAGGATGGCTGTTGCATGCCTATGGCATTTTTGAAAAATCCGATTTTAGTCTTTTCTACCGATACTTCATGCCTGCGGCATTGTAGTATTTACAAAATACTGGCTGAGAAATCGCGTAGCGATGTAATATCGGTAGCCATGAGAATGATGAGGAGCATAAATTCCGTAGGAATGAAACATGCTGCAAAACAAAAAAGAAGTGGTTAATCCATACGAAAAACAATTTACGCTGCATTAACTCACTTCAAAATTTCCAATAGATCAAAAATCAGAATCAAAAGAAATCTTATGTCCTGAATCTTTGTCTTTAACACCACTCATCACACCCGCTTTCTGGTATTCACCTACTCTTTTTTCAAAGAAGTTGGTCTTGCCTGGCAATGATATTAACTCCATAAAATCGAAAGGATTAGCCGAGCCAAACTGCTTAGGGCATCCCAGACGTTCCAGCCAGAAATCAGCAATGTATTCGATGTATTGATTCATCAGTTCGGCATTCATCCCGATCAGAGAAACAGGCAAGGCTTCAGTTACGAATTCCTGCTCAATACGAACAGCATCCATCATAATCTCAATCACACGCTCCTGTGGTAGTTGATTCACGATATGACGCGTATAAAGCAGACATGCAAATTCGCAATGAAGACCTTCGTCTCTGGAAATCAGCTCGTTCGAAAATGAAAGTCCTGGCATTAATCCGCGCTTCTTCAGCCAGAAAATCGAACAGAAGGAGCCGGAAAAGAAGATACCTTCAACAGCTGCGAAAGCGATAATTCTTTCAGCAAATATGGGGCTGTCTATCCATTTAAGCGCCCATTCAGCCTTTTTCTGAACACAGGGTATGGTATCAATGGCACGGAGAAGCCGATCTTTTTCAGTAGAATCCTTAATGTAAGTATCAATCAGCAAAGAATAGGTTTCAGAATGGATGTTTTCCATCGCGATCTGAAAGCCGTAGAAGCATTTGGCTTCTGCATACTGTACTTCGCTCAGAAAGTTTATGGCCAGATTTTCATTCACGATCCCATCTGAAGCAGCGAAAAAAGCAAGTACGTGAGAAATAAAATGGCGTTCGCCATCATTGAGATTTTCCCAGTCCTTCTGATCCTGTGAAAGGTCAATTTCTTCAGCTGTCCAGAAAGAAGCCTCATGGCGCTTGTACATTTCCCAAATGTCAGAATGTTTGATGGGGAACAACACAAAACGCAATGGGTCTTCGGTCAGCAAGGGTTCGGGTGCAGAGCCATGCTGATTAATAAGATCTTGTGACATAATTAGTTGAAAAGTTTATTTACGATAAGGTACGTTAGGAAGACTGACCTTCATGTGAAGGGCCATTTGAGGGAAAACAAATCTACATGGTTTGATTTACAATCTCAAATGGAAGTGGGTCTAAAATGGAATGATATTTTCGAGAATTATCTATGGATTCAACTAACTTTGGAATGCTGTACACGCGAGAGCATCTCTTCGGGTTTTGAAGTCAGTTTTATTCAATCCATATCCTAAGCTTACTCTCGGAAAGTCCTTTTTTATTTGACATGATTTTATCAGAACAGGAATCTGCTTCATCGCCACTCGTCTCGATTCTTGTAGCCACCTACAATGGCGAACGGTTTCTTCGGGAACAAATGGATAGCCTGGTTAAGCAAACCTATAAAAACCTGGAAATTGTGGTTGTGGATGATGCTTCCAGCGATGATACAATGTCTATACTGGAGGAATATATCAATTCCTACCCACATATAAGATGCTACCCGTGTGAGCAAAATTTAGGGTATATCAAAAACTTTGAGCGGGGGATACTGCTTTGTAAGGGAGAGTACATTGCCCTATGTGACCAGGATGATATATGGCTGCATGAGAAAATCAGCCGTTTGATGGAGCTTCGTGGAGATTATCCTTTGATTTACTGTGATTCAGCATTAATTAACAGTACCGGAGCTACTTTAGGAATAAATTTGTCGGATGTAAAAAGGATGACCGATTTTTGGACACCTCTTAACTATGTAACGGGTGGCACGGCTTCAGGTCATGCGATGCTTGTGAAAAGCAAGTCTATTCATCAAAGCCTTCCTTTACCTTCAATAGTAACACACGATTACTGGATCGGATTTGTAGCAACCTTTTCTGGCTCACTAAAATACCTGGATGAGCCTCTTGTATTGTACCGGCAGCACGAGGCGAATGTGGTGGGGGTGAATGTCGGAAGAGAAAGAGCAACAAAAAAGTTGAAAAAAAGCAAAGAAGAGAAAAATGAAATAGCCCGGCAACGAATCAGACTCATGTATGAAAAATGTCCTGATTTACTTTCGAATGAAAAAAAGACCTTTTTAGCGCTGGATAAAAGCTATCAGTATTTTTCTTTGATAAATAATTTCAGACGGATGATGCTGTTTTTTCGCTACAGGAAGGAAATTACGGCCTATAAAAAGCGTAGAAATTTGCGAATTTGGTTCTTTTGTTTCAAAATGTTCTTCAGGTTACAATAAGATAAACTGGTTTAAGATTAAAAGGCGATACTTTTGCAAATAACTTTTGATACAATGTAGCTTACCAATGATTGAAGAAAAAGTAGCACAGCCTGATTCATGTGAAAATAGCGATGCTTTGTTTTCCATACTGATTCCGTCCTGGAATAATCTTGCTTATCTGAAACTGTGCATTAGCAGTATTCAGAAGAATTCTTGCTACAATCATCAGATCATTGTACATATCAATGAAGGAAAAGATGGTTCTCTTGACTGGGTCAGGGCACAAGGCAATATTGACTATTCTTTCAGCGAGCAAAATATTGGTGTTTGTTTCGCTCTTAATACCGCTGCAAGCTTAGCCAAAACATCCTATATATTATATCTCAATGACGATATGTATGTGTGTCCTGACTGGGATAAAGCTCTGTATGATGAAATAAAGCGGATTGGTCATAACAAATTTTTTATTTCAGGCACCGCTATTGAGGCGTATCCACAAAGTACCTGTTCTATTAAAGGTGACTTTGGTAATGATATCAATACATTTGAGGAAGAGCGCTTACTTGCCGAATATGCTAAACCCTACATGCCCGACTGGCAGGGAGCAACCTGGCCGCCTAATGTCGTTCATAAAGATATTTGGGATACAGTGGGAGGCTACAGTATTGAGTTTTCGCCCGGGATGTATTCAGATCCTGATTTTTCCATGAAATTGTGGAAACTTGGTATACGTCTGTTTAAAGGAGTTGGTAAAAGTAGAGTGTATCACTTTGGTTCTACATCAGTGAAACGCGTTAAGAAAAATAATGGATATTTCACTTTTATCAATAAATGGGGACTTACCGCGGGCACGTTTTCAAGGTATTATCTGAAAAGAGGTGAAACCTACGACGGGCCGTTGATACAATTGGAGATACCCATTGCCATTCGTATGAAAAACCTCGTTAAAAGATTGCGTGCAACCTGGTGAAACCATTCTATATCCAACGCTTACGCCTGAAAAACCATAGTACCACGGCTGAGGAAAGAACCATCAGGAATAAGGATAACCAGAAACCCCATGGGTAATCTGTAGAAGGCATGTGATCATAATTCATTCCGAAAATACCCGCAATGAGGGTAGGTGGCATGAAGATGATGGTCACCACAGTGAATATTTTGATTACCTGACTTTGTTCAAGATTGATCAAACCCATAAAGGTGTTTTGCAGATATTCCAGTCTTTCAAAGTTGAAGGTGGTATATTCAAGCAATGAGCTGATGTCTTTCAGGATAATCCGTAAGTGCTCTTTTCTGTCGGCAGGAAAATACTGGCTGCGCAATATACCCGAAAGTACACGTTGCTTATCGATGCTGGTCTCACGCAAGGTCATTGTTATTTCCTGTAATTCACTGATCCTGATCAGTACTTCCTGACGGGCTTTCTGTTCACGGCTCAAGCCTTTACTAATGGAAGATATATCTCTGGAAATGGCTTCGAGGGAATCTGCGTCAGCTTCAATACGCGTTTCGAGTAGTAAAAGCATAAAATCTACTCCGGTCTGGAACGTATCCGGACTTACTTTCATCTTCTTTACAGCATCGGCAAAGGTTTTGGAATCGCCGCGTCGGTAAGTGAAAAGCGTGTCGTTATGCAAGATGAAAGAGACCGGATACACTTCATAGCCATTCTGATCTACTTTCAGAAAGTTGGAGTTGGCGTTGATGGTATTGTTCTGTTCAAAAAAACGGGAACTACTTTCAATTTCCACGATTTCCTGAGGTGTTTGAAAACTGATATCACATTTATTTTCTACCCATTCTTCTTCTTCCGCACTGGGAGATTGCAAATCTACCCAGACCAGGTTTTTGACCTTGCCAAGCTCACGGATATCATTTTCACGTTTAATTAAACGTCCCTCTTTATAGAAAATACGAACCATGGTTTAAAATTAGAATAAAGATTGCGTTTCACGTAAAGCAAAGAAGAAAAAACGCAAAGCTCACTGAAATTGAGGTACGCTGCCGTATTAAATTATGGCTACCATTTTTAATCTTCCCTGCTGTGCATATAATTTTTGTCTTTCTCTTAATTTTGTGCGATGCAAAGCAGTAATTCCAAGGGTATCTTCACCACACAGTTCTGGTTACTAGGCCTCAGTTCATTTCTTTTTTCTTCCAGCTTCAATATGCTGATTCCTGAATTGCCAGGATATTTGTCTTCGATGGGAGGTTCAGAGTACAAAGGTTATATCATAGGTCTGTTTACACTGACTGCCGGTTTATCGCGTCCTTTCAGTGGACGGCTTACTGATAGAATAGGGCGTGTGCCGGTTATGGCTGTCGGATCTATTGTATGTTTTGTGTGTGGATTTATGTATCCGATTTTTATTACAGTGATGCCATTTTTACTGCTACGTCTCGTACATGGTTTTTCTACCGGATTCAAGCCTACAGGGACTGCAGCCTATGTGGCAGATATTGTTCCGGCCGACAGGAGAGGTGAAGCAATGGGAATTCATGGCATGTGTATGGGGATGGGATCGGCGTTCGGGCCTGCCGTAGGAAGTATGATTAGTCAGGCATTTTCGCTCAATGTTCTTTTTTATACTTCTTCCCTGTTTGCATTGCTCTCTATTCTTATTCTTTTCAATATGAAAGAAACTTTAAAAGAAAAGGAGCCCTTATCTTTGAGTGCTTTCAAAATAGGATGGCGGGATGTATTTGAACCAAAGGTACTTAATCCAGCACTGATTACATTTCTGGCCTATTTTGGCTTTGGTGCGGTGGCGACTCTGGCTCCGGACTTTAGTGAATACCTGGGATTGCAAAACCGTGGAATCTATTTTATGGTTTTTACTTTGTTTTCACTTTTGATCAGATTGGTAGCCGGAAAAATATCTGACAGACAGGGCCGTATTCCGGTTACGATTGCTGGTTGCAGTGTATTGATCATCTCTATGGTTATTACCGGTTATGCTGAATCGGTATTTGTGTTTCTGACTGGCGCTGCATTTTTCGGAATTGCGATGGGGATTTTATCTCCGGTACTTTCCGCCTGGACAGTTGATTTAAGTAGTGACCAAAATCGCGGAAGGGCGCTTGCAACTATGTATATATCATTGGAGGCCGGCATTGGTCTGGGTGCATTTCTGTCTGCTGCTATCTATGCCAATCAGCGCTATAACATGCCGCTGGTATTTCTGTGTATGGCTGGCTTTGCAGCTGCCGCGCTGATTTATTCCGTTTATCTGAAACAAAATAAAAAAAGACCGACCCGTGCTGTTTGACGACACTTATAAAACCATTGAAACATCTGCTGAAGGCTTTTTTAAGGATAAAGGAAGTAGGTTTCTGTCCTATGCCTATCCGGTACGCACGGAAACTGAGGTAAAAGCGCTGCTTGTAAACCTGCGTGAGCTACATCCCAAAGCAGTACATCACTGTTATGCCTATCGTTTCGGGCTTGATAAAATGACCTACAGAATGAGTGATGACGGAGAGCCTTCGGGAACAGCCGGAAGGCCGATTCTTAATACGCTTTATTCGAGAGAAATTACCAATATACTGGTAGTGGTGGTACGGTATTTCGGAGGAACATTATTAGGTGTTCCGGGATTGATCAATGCTTACAAGACGGCTACCGAATATGCTCTGGATGAGGCGCAGATAGTTGTGAGTCACTTTTTCGAATGTTATCAGTTGGATTTTGATTACATCAAAATGAACGATGTCATGCGGATTGTGAAAGAAATGGAATTACCCGTAAAATCCCAAAATTTTGAAATGCAGTGCACGATATTATTGGAGGTTCGCACAACACTGACCGAACGATTTATGAGTAGGTGTGAAAAAGTAGACGGACTGAAAATAAAGCTGGTATAGGCTGGTTTTAGTGTTAGTCATTGTCTTTTAACATTCTTACAAAGTCATCCTCGTAGTCCTTCAGGGCTTTAAGAAGCTCCTGCAATTCAGCATACTCAGGAGTTCCTTTTTTTGCTCCGTAAATTTCATCTGCCCGCTCGGAGGCATTTTCGTATTCTGTTTCGTTTTTGATTGTCATGTTTTTTCTATTGGCTGATACAAACCTAATAAAACCAGCGAACAAGTTCCAGTCGTAAGGAGAATGACTCTATCGATTCTGTAAATAATAAATTCCTATATCCGGCTGTTATGTATGTTCTCAATTCTGGTTTTTAGTCTGGTATTAGAGATAAGGTTTTGAAAATCAGGTATAGTTACCTATGCAGATACAGTAGATGTACTCTAAAAATGAAGATAGACATCATATACTTTTGTTTTGCACAAAAACATACGTTTTATGAAATCTATCTGCCAATTTTCAATGGTTATTCTGGTGAGTTTATCTGTACTTTCCTGTACCAGCAAGGTAATTCTTTTAACTAATTTTCAAAATGAAGCACTTGGGATCACACCGTCCCACGACATCCCCGGTAACCCTCCTGGTGACCGGATAGATTTTGTACCAGAACTGGCTCCAGGATTAAAAATAGGTCCGTGGAATACGACAGGAACCAAAGCACTGGAATTTTCTTATGTCAATACAGGAAAGCTCTCCGGCCATGCAACCTGGTTATCTTTCAGAGGAGCTTCCACAGATTTTTCTCAGACTGTATGGTATATTTACAGTGCTAAGCGTAATGCCAATTTTGGAGATCTTATTACAGATCTGTCGGATGGAAGCTCAGGGTACATTGCCAGAATGAAAATAAGTCCGACCGGCGCTGTGAGCCTTATAGGGCGGGATTGGACCACCGCGCGTATGATTGGTACTGTTCCTGTAGATGCGCCGCATTCTGTTATTTTTACCGTCAATGTAAGCAGTGGAACTTACAATCTAATGATTGCATCCACAGGGAGGGAGCTTATTCGTGTGAGCAACGAACCACTCATGACAAGCAATCCGTTAAGCTTTCATAACCCAGCGAATCCATCTATCAGTTTTAATTTCGATCAGGGTGCTGGGCCTGGCACGAAGTATACGATTGAGCGTTTGTCAATTACACGTAAAGATCCGTCTAAGAAATAGGAATGAAATAGAATTTGAATGGGTGTTCCACTCAGTTTTCTCTCTTAAAATCAAAAAAACCGGCGATTAGGCCGGTTTTTTTGATTTTAAGAGAGATCAGGGTTTAATAACCGGGATTCTGCGTCAGCGTTGGTTTGCCGTCCAACTGGCTGTTCAGGATCTCATCCTGTGGAAGTGGGAAATAGTTGTTTTTAGATGTAAACGTCTTTCCAGCCATATATCCACGCTTCGCAAACGTACGTCCGGATGGTTCTTTACCAGCTACTGCTTCTTCAGCCGCATATTTGTTCAGTACTTTTTCAGCAATGCCCCAGCGTACCAGGTCAAAAAAGCGGTGGCCTTCCATGGCAAATTCAAGACGTTGTTCCATACGAACTGCGTTTCTGGCAAAGTCAGCTCCTTTACTGGCAAAAGTGCCGGCAGCATATGGCTCTACTTTGTAATTGATGCTTGCATCCTGGACAGACCCTGTTTTGGCACGGTTACGAATCTGATTGACATACCCTTCTGCAGCAGCAAGATTTCCCAGCTCTACTTCAACCTCTGCAAGCCATAACAACACATGTGAAAGCTTGATCATTCTGAAATTATTGTTCACATTCCTTCTGCTGGTAGAGTGAGTCGTACTATTTTCTTCACCTACATAATACATCCACTTTTTACCGGTAAAAGGTCCTGCATAGGCCTGATCACGAATCCATGAAGCACCTGGCATAGGTCCCCAATCCAGGAAGTTTACCCCACGACGACCTACAGTCCAGTCAAGACGAGGATCGACGGGCACAGTTTTGTCAACTGTATATGCGGTAGCTGCAGCAATACCCTGATCATTTGGCAAATCCACTTTGTTATACGTGTCGGCTGAACCATCTGCGGCATTACCGATCATAGGAAGGCCATTTTCGGTTTTGAATGCATTTACCAGATTGTGCGATGGTTGGTAGAAACCGCAGCATCCTCGCCCCGGAGCACCGGCGGAGTAGGGCCAGTTCAGGTTATCTCCTGCATTTCCGTTATTACCATTTGTTCCGTCATTTACCGAAAACTGAACTTCAAAAATGGATTCTGTATTATTATTTCCGGCTGTTCTATAATTGTCGTGATAATTAGCTACCAGTTTCTTTCCTGAGTTTTTCAATACATCATCAAGTAAAGTTTTTGCAGCCGCCCATTTCTTTTGAAACAAATACGTTTTGGCAAGAAAAGATTTAGCCGCCCACTGTGTAGCTCTTCCTTTTTGTGTTTGTACGCCTGGAAGAGTCTTTGCTGCGAAATCAAAATCAGCTTCAATTTTACCCCATACATCCGTTGTGTTGGGAATTTTGGTTGAATTCGGATCCGATGATTTATAAATAACCTCGTCTATGTATGGGATGTTATTCCACATTTTTTTTGCCTCGAAGTGATAGAAACCTCTGAGGAAACGGGCTTCGGCAATGACCTGCGCCTTTTCTGCATCTGTCATGTCTTTTACCAGTTCGCCGTTGACAATCTGGATTACTTCGTTGCATCTGGCTACGCCATCATATTGATGCCACCATTTGCCCAGGAAATAAGTGTTGTCTGAAAGCCAGTTATATTGTTCAATAAAAGACTGTTCGGGCTGGTCACCCGCATCTGTTCCCTTCACGGCATCGTCACTGGAAATCCCTCCGAATACATAATTGGACACAGTGGACTGGCGACCTGTGTTACCGGAGCCCACTCCATCTACCAATGAATAGGCACCTATCAATAGTGCATTGACACCGTTTTTATTACTCAGCTGTTCAACTGAAGCACGGCCTTGCGGCTTCAGGTCAAAAAAACTGTCGGAGCATGAAAAGCTCAGTCCCGTCAGTATACAGATTAATGCTATCTTTTTCATCTTAATACTATGAAATGTGAGTGATTTTAGGACCTTAGAAACCGAAACGTAAACCTACCAGATACGACTTGGATACCGGATAAGCACCTTCATCTACCCCTAAATGTTTGTCTTCGTTGTCATTCCCTGATCGTCTTAGATTGATATCAGGATCCAGCCCGGTGTACTTCGTGAATGTGAACAGGTTTTGTCCCTGTACATAGATCTGAGCAGAACCAATCTTCACTCTTTTAAGTAGTGCCGTTGGCAGTGTGTAGGTCAGCTGAATATTCTTGATTCTGAAATACGATCCGTCTTCCAGGAAATAGGACGACACCTGCTGGCTTGTTGCATCTCCTGAGTTAAGTCTCGGAAGTTTGGCGTCATCCCCTGATTGTTTCCAGGAATTGTACAACATGTCTTTGGATCTGTTACCCTGGAATACGTTGAAATCGGTCCAGTATCTGGTGTAATTAAATATTTCGTTTCCATACACACCCTGTCCGAATACAGTAAGATCAAATGCCTTGTATCCTACATTTAGGTTCACACCATAGTTGAAATCAGGGTGAGGGCTTCCAATGATGGTGCGGTCAGCAGCAGTAATAACGCCGTCTCCGTTTACATCTCTGAATTTGAAAACACCTTCACGTGTATACGAGCCAAATTTCGGGGCAGCATCAGCCTCAGCCTGATCCTTGATCACGCCATCCACAAAGTAACCGTAATAACTTGCGATCGGATATCCGGCTTTGGTCGCCGACATGGCTGGTAGACGTGTAGAAAAACCAAAAATGGTAGCATTTGGGTCATTGTTCAGCTTTACAACATTGTTTTTGTAGTGACCAAAATTTACCCCCAAAGCATAGTAGAAGTCATCTTTCTTATCCCGGAAATTAAGACCGATGTCAAATCCTTTGTTGGTAACTTCTCCGATGTTCGTATAAGGAATAGTACCGGTACCTGCAGTTCTGGGCATAGCTATTTGCGTCAGCATGTCAGTCGTTTTGCGACTGTACAAATCAAGTACAGCTTCCAGTTTGTTGTTAAGAAGGACAGCATCAATACCTATGTTGGTAGATGTATTCGTTTCCCAACGCCCATTTGCATTGCCAAACTGAACCAGGTCAAACCCACCCACAATAGATGAGCCTGTACCGTTGATATCATAGCCATTATTCTGAGGATCAGCTGCATATAAAGTATAGGCGTTGTATACATTCGGAATCAGCTGGTTGCCTGTCTTGCCCCACCCGAAACGTACTTTCAAATCATCCAGTACCTTGCGGGTAGGCTTCATGAAATCCAGTTCTGTCATACGCAGACCCAATGAGAAAGCAGGGAAAACACCATACCGATAGGCTTCAGAAAAACGGGAAGATCCGTCACGACGCAGGGTGAAATCTGCAAGAAAAAGATCTTTGTAGCCATAGTTGATTTTACCAAACTGAGAAAACAATGCACTACGAATGGCTCCCGCTCCTGCATTGGCCAAACCAGCCGCTGAACCTGCATCAAGATAACGATAGTCGACATCATCAAATGCAAATCCGCTTCGGCTTGCCTGGAAACCTGCCGAGTATGTTTTTACAGCTTCCGTACCCACAAGAATATTCAGATTATGCTTACCAATAATTTTGGCATAATTCAGGGTATTGAACCAGGTGAAAGAGCGGTCCAGATTATTGATCACATTCAAACTGTTGGCGTTTCTGGCCTCGGCTGCTTCGATATCTCTGTGAAAATATTCTGATCTGTTTGACTGGTTGTATTCCAAACCAAAGCTGGTACGACCCGTTAAGCCGGGCAGGATGTCGATCTGTGCATAAGCATTACCGAATACGTGTGTGCCTTTTGTGATGTTGTCTTTTTCACGATACAACCTTGCGAATGGATTGGGCGCATTGCCAAGGTTACTTCCACGACTTCCTGCAAATCCATTGTAGGCCGAGGTATTGGTTCCTCCAAGGGCAGTCGGTCCGCCAGTAATATCGAATACAGGAATGATCGGGTGCACCCTGATTGCAAACATGATCGGGTTACTTTCGTCATTGTTCGTAATACCCTGACGTTCGTCATAAGAGAAAGTAAGGTTTTCTCCAACAGTCACTTTTCCTTTTGTAAATTCAGTATTAGCGCGAATCGAATATCTTTTGTAATTGGTATAGCGCAGGATACCGTTTTGTTTGAAATAATTGGCGGAGATCGCGTACTTGGCTGTGTTGGAGCCACCACTCGCGCCGATCTGATAGTTGGAAATAGGAGCCGGGTCGAAAATTACATCCTGCCAATCGGTACCTTCCTTGTTGGCTTTTGTAATGTTGAAAGCTGTTTTTCCCAGATTTGGATCAGCAATGTCATTCGTATAGGTATAATTGGCTGGTAGTGTTCCAAATACGTTTGGATAAATGTAGTCAGCGATGGTTTGGTTGCCATTTTCATCAAACTTATACTGAACTGACGGAGATGTAACTGAAGGATTTTTCCCTGCTCCCAGTTCTGACTGATACAAATACTCACCCAGTTCTCTGGTGTTCAGCAGATCCAGCATTTTGCCGGGGCGTTGTGTGCCGGTGTAGAAGTCAAATGTAATACTGGGTGCACCTGGCTTTCCTTTTTTTGTCGTGATAATGACAACACCATTTGCTGCACGTGCACCATAAATAGATGCCGCAGAAGCATCTTTAAGTACCTGCATGGATTCTATGTCATTCGGGTTCAGCTGATTTAGCGTACCTTGAGTTGGTACCCCATCGATTACATACAACGGACTATTGTTATTGATAGACCCGAAACCTCTGACACGTACCATCGTACCTCCGCCGGGCGAGTTGTCGTTACCGACAGTTACACCGGCGGCACGTCCCTGGAGCATCTGTGTAACACTGGCGGCAGGTACTGCTGTCAATTCCTTTGGACTAATTACTGTTACCGCACCGGTTATATCCTGCTTGCGCTGGGTTGCATAACCGGTTACAACAACTTCGGTCAAACTCTTCACATCGTCGGCAAGTGTCACATCAATAACGGATCTGTTACCAACTGTAATTTCCTGTTTGATAAAACCGATGGAAGAATATACGAGAACAGCATTGGCATTACTAACCTGAATGGAGTAGCTTCCGTCTGCGTCGGTAACCGTTCCGGTATTGGTGCCTTGCAGTTGAACATTGATACCGGGGAGTCCGGCACCATCAACTGCTGATGAGACTTTTCCCGTTACTTTTTTGTCTTGCGCAAAGGCATCGCTGCCAGGCAAGGTGGCCATTAGTACGATCATAAACCATACAAGGACTGGTAAATTTTTTTGCATACAGATAGGGGGTTACTGGTGATAATATTGTACCATTTTTTGCAAGAATTGTGTCAAAAATAACAATATGGGTGACAAATAAATATTAAAAAGTAATTAAATGAAGAAAAAATATAACTATATAAATGGTTACAAATAAGGTGTTTCCTGTTAATGTGCAAATCCGCAAACGTTTGCATCATTAGCAGTACTCTTGCTTTCGTACTAGAATATATTTGTATTTAGGCAGCGGAAATAGGGCGTAATTTTTGCAACTGAACGACTAAATTTGTGGTTATCCTATTAGCACCGGATACAACCGGGGTTCAAAACCAAAGGAATGAGCTTGGAAAAAACGAATGATACCGGAGTGAGCAATCTTGATCTTATAGAAGTTCAGGGAGCGCGTGAGCATAATCTGAAAAACATTGATGTCAACATTCCCAGAAATAAACTGGTGGTGGTTACCGGCATCAGTGGTAGTGGGAAATCTTCTCTGGCGTTTGATACGATATATGCTGAAGGACAACGGCGTTATATGGAGAGTTTCTCTTCCTACGCCAGAGGTTTTATAGGTGAAATGGAACGGCCCGATGTGGATAAGATCAGCGGTTTATCACCAGTAATCAGTATTGAGCAGAAAACCACATCGAGAAATCCCCGTTCTACAGTGGGAACTGTCACGGAGATATATGACTTTTTACGGCTATTGTATGCACGTGCCGGTGATGCCTATTCGTACGTAACTGGCAGGCGGATGGTGAAGCAATCGCAGGATCAGATCGTTAATCAGTTGATGACGCAGTTCCTTGGGAAGAAAATTATGTTGCTGGCACCTTCGGTGAAAGGAAGAAAGGGGCATTACCGGGAATTGTTTGTGCAGATAGCGCGAATGGGGTATACAAAAGTGCGCGTGGATGGTGAGGTTCAGGATATTGTCCCTAAAATGCAGCTGGATCGTTACAAGGTGCACGATATTGAAATTGTTATAGACAGAGTTATTCCGAAAACGGATGATCAGGATCCCCAGTCCCGATATAGACTGAGCCAGTCTGTAGCAACATCTATCAAACAAGGCAAAGGTGCTTTGATGGTACTGGATGATCAGGGACAAACATACTATTTCTCACAAAACCTGATGGATCCCGAGTCCGGAATCAGTTATGATGATCCTGCTCCAAATGCATTTTCTTTCAATTCACCTTACGGATGGTGCCCTACCTGCCAGGGATTAGGTGTTGTGGAAGAAATTACGGAAGAAGCTATCATGCCTGATAAGTCTTTAAGCATAAACAAAGGTGGTATTGCTCCGATGGGGGAATACCGTGACGCATGGATTTTCAAACAGTTGGAAGTACTTCTCAAACCTTTTAAAGTTACCCTTGCAACGCCATTGGCGAAGTTTCCTGAGGAGGCCTTGAAAGTTGTACTTTATGGCAGTGAAGATGCTGTACCGGTGCCTTCAAAAAAATATCCTGGCACCGAATGGGAAACTAAGTTTGATGGTATTGTTAATTTCCTCAAAAGACAGCAAGAGTCCGGAAACGAGAAAATCCTGGATTGGCTCAAAGATTTCATGGTCATACGTACTTGCCCTGAGTGCCATGGAAAGAGATTGAAAAAAGAGTCGCTGCATTTCAAAATCGATAAAAAGGATATTTCTGAACTCTCTGATATAGACGTAAGGGAATTGGCGAACTGGCTGGAAGGTTTAGAAGAACGTCTTGAAGATCGTCAGCAGGTGATTGGTCACGAAGTTCTGAAAGAGATCAGAAAGAGGGTAGGTTTTTTGTTAGACGTAGGTCTTGACTATCTGACACTAAACCGTGCTTTGCGAACACTTTCGGGCGGGGAAGCGCAGCGAATCCGTCTGGCCACACAAATAGGTACGCAACTTACAGGCGTGCTGTATATTATGGATGAACCAAGTATCGGCTTACACCAGCGCGATAATGTGAGACTGATCAATTCACTAAAAAATCTTCGAGATCTGGGAAATACCGTCCTTGTTGTAGAGCATGATAAGGATATGATGCTGGCTTCGGATTATATCCTGGATATTGGGCCGGGTGCCGGAAGGCACGGTGGTAATGTAGTGGGATCAGGTACACCGGAAGAATTTTTAAAAAATGGTTCATTAACAGCTAATTACCTAAGTGGCAGGGATGGGATTGTTGTTCCAAAAAAGCGTAGGAAAGGGAACGGTTTATCTATTTCTTTAAAAGGTTGTACGGGACATAATTTAAAAAATGTAAACATGTCGTTGCCTCTGGGTACGATGGTGTGCGTTACAGGTGTGAGTGGTAGCGGGAAGTCTTCACTGATTCATGAAACGTTGTTTCCGCTTTTGAATCAGCATTTTTACAGATCCAGAAGGGAACCGCTTCCGTATAAAAGCATTGAAGGTCTCGAGCATATAGATAAGGTTATTGAAGTAGATCAGTCTCCGATCGGACGTACGCCACGTTCAAATCCTGCTACTTATACCAATCTGTTTTCCGACATCCGTACACTTTTTGCAGAGTTGCCGGAAGCCAAAATCCGTGGTTACAAACCAGGACGATTTTCGTTTAACGTTAAAGGCGGAAGATGTGAAGATTGTGAAGGTGCGGGTATGAAAAAAATTGAAATGGATTTTCTGCCCGATGTTCATGTCAATTGTGAAACCTGCAAGGGAAAACGATTCAACCGTGAAACTTTGGAAGTACGCTTCAAGGGTAAATCGGTTGCAGATATTCTGGATATGACGGTTGAAACAGCGCTGGATTTCTTCGAAAATCAACCAAGAATACTACGGAAAGTACAAACATTGAACGATGTAGGTTTAGGATATATCACGCTCGGGCAGCATGCTACTACATTATCAGGAGGTGAAGCGCAGCGTGTAAAACTCTCGGAAGAACTTTCAAAAAGAGATACCGGTAAAACTTTATACATTTTGGATGAACCCACAACTGGTTTACATTTCCAGGATATCCGCCATTTGTTAAATGTACTTAATAAGTTAGTTGAAAAAGGGAATACAGTTTTGATCATTGAACATAATCTGGACGTGATTAAAGTCGCTGATTATGTCATTGATGTAGGACCGGAAGGCGGAGCTCTCGGAGGACGAATTATAGCCGAAGGAACTCCTGAAAAAGTTTCGAAAGTAAAGGGTAGTTTTACGGGTCACTTTTTAAAAGAAGAGTTAAAAGGGTAGTCCCTATACATCCATATATCTGACAATGACCCCAGTTCTGTTTTAGAACCGGGGTTATTTTTTTATAGAAAAATGTTTTAATACATGATTATTTTAATAAACTAAATTAAATACTTTTGTAGTATTATTTTTATAAATCTACTCTCCGTGCAAAAAAATCTATTATTGTTTCTGTTTGTTTTATTCGCAATCTCGTGCGCACCAAAGGTTAAAACAAATCTCGCCTCCAAGCATCCGTCACTTAATTATGACGAAGAAGTAATCGTTCTGGAAAAGTCTGACAGTATACCTGCATCCTCAGAAATACTGGGTACAGTCAAGGTAGGAGACTCCGGAATGAGCACAAAATGCAACCTTTCACAAGTACTTGCCAAAGCCAAAGAACAGGCCCGTATAGCAGGTGGAAATTCTATTCGTATCATCGAGCATAAATCTCCTGATTTTATGAGTTCCTGCCATCGGATCGTAGCAGAGGTGATCAGGCTTGATACGGAATCTTTGCAAAGAATTACCGCGGTCGATGAATTTGTAGATCCTACAATGGATTATTCAATTTTACACGTTTACAGACCGCGAGGCACTGGCAGCTTGGTGAGCTACAATCTTTATCTGGATGAGTCCCTTATCTGTCGTGTCAGCAACAAGTCGAGACAGCAGATCAGAATCAAACAAACCGGTTCTGCGGAACTTTGGGCAAAAACTGAATCCAAGGCATCCATTCCCATCAAACTTGTTAATGGAAGACAGTATTATCTGCGTTGTTCTGTTGCGATGGGAGTAATGGTTGGCAGGCCCAGTTTTGAACTGGTAAGTGAAAAAATAGGTAAAAAAGAAATAGCGGCATTGAAATAACAAATATGAAAAATATTTTATTTTCTGTATTGATACTGCTGTTTCATATACATCATTTAGTAGCACAGGATTTGATCGTTACTGCAAAAGGCGATTCAATTAACTGCCAGGTAACAAAGCGGCAGAATGGTATTGTTTATTTTAACTACGTGAGGGATCATAAAGTAGAGGCCACACTCATACCCGCCGACCAGGTATTATCCGTGCGGGAAGGATATTATGAAGTGTCAGAAGTTTCCGATGTAACAAAAAATATTGTAGAAAGAGATTTCAGTCGCTGGCGATATGGCGTGCATGGCGGGTATAGTTACCGCACAGGCAAAATCAGCAATTCACTTCCCAGTTCAGAAAAGCAATATTTAAAAAGTCTGAAATCCGGTTTCACAATTGGAGGAGATGTACATTATTTTTTTTCAGAGTCCATCGGTATTGGCGTTGTGTATGGGCTGAATAAGCATAAGGCTGAAATGAGTGCTACATCAGATAATGTTACGATGCATTATGTCGGAGCTTCGGTACTGAACAGGTATATACTTGCCAATCCTCAAAAGCATATCATATTAGGATTTAATATGGGTTATCAGTCATATACCGACAAAGCCGAAGTGACAGGGTCTTCCTATCATATTACAGGAAGTACGTTAGCGCTGGGTCTGGAGGCAGGGTTTGAGCAGGAACTAAGTGCCGGAGCCTTGCTGTATTTTGGTTTGGGATTTAAAGCTTCTACGCTAACCAAAATTAAAGTAAATGAGAGTCTTGTCGTAAAGCTGGATAAAGAAAATTTTGAAAACCTGGGGCGCCTTGAATTAACTGTGGGAGTGAAGTTTGGTAAATAATAAGCTGGTTAATTCCGTCCTGATTAATACTCGGACGGGATTATTTCTGCGTTTTATCCTTTCCCGGAAACCTCATCTCCAAGATTGAAACATCGCCGGCAACGGGCTTCATACGAATCAGTTTCGCCTACCAGCACCTGTTCTTTAGATGCTGCCAACCGATACGAATGTGATGCCACTTCCCCGCATACCATGCAAATAGCATGTACTTTTGTCACGAATTCTGCCATAGCCATTAACTGAGGCATATAACCGAAGGGCTTTCCCAGATAATCCATATCCAGTCCGGCAATGATGACGCGCTTTCCTGAGTTCGCAAGATCATTCACAACTTCTACTATATCTTCGTCAAAAAATTGCGCTTCATCTATACCTACTACTTCACAGTCACCTGCAAGCTCAGTGATTTTGGAAGACTGGTCAACAGGCGTTGAGTGGATATAATTATGGTTATGCGAAACAATGTTCTCCTCATGGTAACGTTGATCCATGGTGGGTTTGAAAATCTGCGTTTTCTGCTTGGCAATTTTTGCACGGTTCAGACGGCGGATCAGTTCTTCTGTTTTGCCTGAGAACATGGAGCCGCAGATTACTTCGATCCAGCCCGTACGTGGAGTTTGGTGTGCCCTCCTGTTTAATGGTTCAATGAACATGTAACGATATAATTGTAGTGGGCAGTCCAGCCCGTAACAGCTAATTTTATTTTATCTTTACAAAGCAAACATATTTTTATTAAACACTTTCGTTAAAAACGATCTTATTCGTATGCCGAATAACCTGAATTCAATTGCACTCAACCAATATGCAGCCCGGTTTTCAACCACCATTCTGAATGAGGTTTACCGGTCTCAAGATATCGTAACAGGCTCGGAAATACTTAAGCTTACTCCTGTAAGACAGGTGAATCTGGGTATATTAAACCGACTTTTTGAACAATGGAAAAGCAATGCGGAGTCATTTCGCAGCGTTTACTTTGACTTTGAGAATGAGGAAGTAAAGCAAGCTTTGGAAGCATTTATGAATACTGCTTCGCGCTACATTGCAGTGAGACGGTCAGATCTTGAACCCTTGTTACTTGATTCTGTCAAAGAAGCTTTAAGATTGCTTTTTACGCCGGAACTATATCTGGAAGATAAGATCAGAGCTACTCCTGATTCAGAATTTACACAAGCTAAAGCAGAACATCTCGTAAAATACACGCAGATACACCGAAAACTTGGAGAAGCCTTATTACAGAAGTTGGTAGACAGTGGTTCCGAGTCAGCGTATCAGACCCAGGCAGCGAGTTGGGTATATGAGCTTAAAAAGGATGAATCTTTACTTGACGACAAGGAGCCTTATCTGGCTCAGTTTAGTGAAGTATTTCCGCTCAATCTTTCTGAGCTGATCATCAAAGACGAACCAATAAGTATGGTTCCTTCTGCTAAAAAAGCAGAAGCACCTTCGTTCTTTGATTCTGCTTTTGGCGAACAGGAAATTCCCCGTTCGGTTTCACGTCCGGAGCCAGGAGCAGCGATCATCTCGGAGATTGTAGCACAACAAAAATCGGCTGAAAGTGAATCACTTAACAATCGTTTTAAAGTGGATGTACCTAAGGCATCAGATGACAAAGCCTATGGAACGATACCTGTCCGGGTAGAAAGTATTGCTGCGTCGATTCCACTGGGTCAGCGTTTTATGTTTGTAAACCAGCTTTTTAATAAAAATAGTGAGCATTTTGAAAAAGCGGTATATGAACTCGATACCGTAAAATCATTCGAAGAGGCACAAAATTTAATTTGGCACCGGTATGCTTCCAAGTACGCCTGGGATGTAAACGGTGAAGCAGTAAATGCATTGCTGAACATTGTGAAGAGAAAATTTAATTGATATACGATATTGCACAGGCCGTCGGTTGACGGCCTGATTTTCTGACTGTTGCTGTAGATATGAAGGGATCACCTGACTATTTATCTCAACAGAAAAACTTCATCTTCTTTCTATTTCTTCTGTGCATACTGTCAATTGACAGTTATGCTGACTTTCCTTTTCCCGTTGGTGCAAGGTCTTGGGCGCTTGCCAACGCATCTGTAGCCAGGCGGGATTACAGCTATGGGTTTGTGAATATGGCAGCATTGGGTGGCGTACAGGAAACCAGTGCGTTTTCATCTTATAGTTCACATTTCGGATTTGAAGGGATAGGTACTTTTGCTGCAGGAGCAATCATGCCTGTCGGTAATGAGCTGGGCGTTGCTCTTAATGTCCAGCGGTTTGGTGATCAACTCTACAATCAGTCAGCTATTGGTATAGCGGCAGGACATCGCATCGGGCGTTTTAGTTTAGGGTTAAAAGCAAACTACATGCAGAATGCAGTATCCGCTCCCTCTCTTTCCTTTTCAAGGAAGGCACTCGTATTTGAATTTGGAGGAATTGTAACCTTATCTTCGCGTTTATTTTTCGGAGCTCATGCTTTCAATGTAACACAATCTGCTTATTCCGGTGATTATGGAAGGCGTGTTCCCACTGTGTTGAGAGCTGGCTTTATGTATCAGCCACAGTCTAATCTTAACTGCAGTGTGGAGATCGAAAAGGATACGGATCAGCCTTTGGTTTTCAAAACAGGATTGGAGTATAAAGCGTGGAAACAACTTTTTTTGAGAACTGGCGTAGTTTCCCGTCCTTTAACAAGTCATTTTGGTGCTGGCTTCAAAGCACGTTCTTTACTGATCGACTATGCGGTTCATACGCATATACAACTTGGGTTGTCACATCACTTGTCATTAGGTTATGTATTTTCAGAAAGGAAAAAGAATTTGAAGATGGAAGAATAATTCAGTAAGTCAAACCCATCAATTCCTGAAACATACGTTTTGCTTCACGGAAAGCTGTCATATTCAGTGAAGAATATTCGTTTTGTTCAGCAGAAAATTCAATCAGTCTTTCAGTGGGCATGTTTCCAACCAGATCATCCTGTGCCATAGGACATCCTCCATAACCCAGAATGGCACCGTCAAACCTGCGGCAACCACTTTCGTGAGCAGCAGCTATTTTTTCGCGCCAGCTATCTGGTGTTGTGTGAAAATGAGCCCCGAATTCCATGTCAGGATATTGTGGAATAAGTGCAGAGAACAATGACGTTATATCCCCCGTTTTGGCAACACCCACGGTATCTGAAAGAGAGAATGTGCGAATACCTGATCTGCTGAGTTTATCGATCCATTGCAATACAATTTCGGGATGCCAGAGGTCACCATAAGGATTACCAAAACCCATTGAAATATAAATAATTAGTTCTTTTCCGGCTTTATTGCATTGCGCAGCAATTCTTTCAGTGCGTTCCATTGATCCCTCAATGCTGGTATTTGTGTTGCGAAGCTGGAATGTTTCGGAGACAGAGAAGGGATAACCGAGATAGTCTATGGCTTCAAAATTACAAGCTTGCTCAGCACCTCTCTCATTGGCTACAATAGTGAGCAATTTGGTATCAGAATCTCCGCGGTCGATCTGATTCAATAGCAGAGCTGTATCGCTTACCTGGGGCATGGCTTTGGGAGAAACAAAGCTTCCTAAGTCGAGGGTATCAAAACCAACCTGAAGCAGTTGATTGATATAACTTGCTTTTCTTTCTGTTGGTATAAAAGGATAATGGCCTTGCCATGCGTCACGGGGGCATTCTATGATTTTCATGATCCGGTAATTTATAAAGGTTACGGACTGAAAGTAATGCAGCCTGATGGACATGAATCTCAATCAGGCTGCATAAATGATTATTTTAAAATCGGAGCAAGGTCTTTTTCGTTTTCGGCAAGCCATGCAGCTATTTCTTCTACAATCTGCCTGATGCCGATCTCCGGTTTCCAGCCGGTAAGCGCCGTCACTTTTGAATTATCGGTAACATATAAACGAATATCTGCTGTGCGGTTTTCCGGGACTACTTTAATCGGAATCGTTTTGCCAGTTACTTCCTGGCATACCTTCGTAAGTTCCTGCAGAGAAGCGCTGCTTTCCAGTCCGCCGCCTGCGTTGAGCACCTCACCGTTAACCTTGTCGATATGATGCAGCTGCCAGTCAATCAAACGATACAGGTCTGCTACATGCAGCATATCTCTGATTTGTTTGCCAGTACCGCCATATCCGAAATAACCCAGTTGTTGTTCGAAGTAGTGCTTCGCAATCCATAATACCATCACACCCTGATCTACCTTACCCATCTGCCATGGGCCCGTAATAACACCGCAGCGGTTGATCACCGTTTTAAGGTTGTAGAACTCGTTATATTCCTGAATGATCAGCTCAGAAGCCAGCTTGGTAGTGCCGTATAGCGAACGTGCACCGGTAAGAGGGAAATCTTCCGCAATACCTTTGGATGATGCGCCGGGCACCGGCTGCTCATCGGACAGAGCAAAACGTGTTTCCTCCTCCACAAAGTTGAGGTTTTCAATGGTTTTAATCGGATAAACACGGCTGGTAGACAGGAATATGAAATTAGCCTTATGCTTTAAAGCGTAGTTGAGGCAATTTACGGTACCTACCAGATTGGTATTGATCAGATAATCGGGCGTTCCGTCTAAGCCTGCAAGTACTGATGGTTCCGCAGATGCTTCTATGACAGCGTCAACTGCAGGAATGCTGTCAAAATCTTCCTTGTTACGGATGTCCCCATGGACAAATTCTACACCTTGTTGTTTCAGTCTGGACAGGTTCAGCTCCGAGCCACGTCTTTTCAGGTTATCTAGCGCATATATCTGATAGTCGGGGTAGTTTTTTTTAAGAGAGATAGCCAGTGCTGAACCAACAAATCCTGCACCACCCGTAATAAGAATTTTCATAAAAGAGATCAGAAATTTAATTGAAAGTATTTGTGTGTTATATCAGGTTTCAAAGTTAGGATCATTCCCTAAGAAAGGATCACCCCGATCCATTTTTTTACAACGAAGAGCTGGTGATCGATTGGTAAGAATTGTGGATAGAAAAAACGTTAAATCCTGGATTGAGTCAGCTATAAATATGGTTATTGAGCCTGAATGTAAGAGAATATATGGTGTTCGGATAAGATGTAATGGCTTTATTTGGTAATAAGTCAAATTGATTCCAACCATTTACCATATATTTTAATCTGCCAATAAGTAGTAACTTACAAGCACTTGAAGCTTAACTAGGATATCTGGTTTTTATCGAAGCAAAAAAGTAAAAAAATACCTCCACAACTCTATGAGATTTTACTACGTTGTTTTCTTTCTGCTGATGTTGCAAAAGGGAGTTTCGTTTGGGCAGATTGATACAGCTCAGGCAATCCCACGCAATCCATTCCCGCCTATTCCTGAAGAGCTCCAGTACCCTTTATCCCTTTATAAAGAGGCCACTCTCGAATCTCAGAATCTGTATAATGGTCGTGTATATTATATCTATGATTCCCGAATGGAGGAGCATCAGTTTTTTACGGACAGAAAATGGTACCGCGGATCTTTATGGTCTGAAGGGCAGCGATATGATAGTATTCCTATGATGTATGATATCGTCAAAGATCAGCTAGTTGTCCGGCATCTCAACGGTGATCCTATCATCATTGCATCCGAAAAAGTAAAGTGTTTTACAAATTATGGCGAATTTTTCATCTGGTATGAAAAAGGAAAAGGGATTGAGCCTACAATGGTGACCGGATTTTATAACCTTTTTTACAACGGGCCTACCCATCTCCTGATCCGACGAAGTAAACAACGTCAGGAAAAGATTAATGACCGCAGAGTGATTACGGTATTTCCCCAAAAAGATTTTTACTATATCAGGAAAGGAGAACAATATTACGCCGTTCGCTCAAAAAAATCAGTTCTGAATCTTTTTCCTGAACATAAAAGAGCGTTACGAAGAGTTCTCAGAAAAGAAGACATTGTTTACCGGCAAGACAGAGCCTACTCGATCAAAAGAATGCTAACCACTTACGATGAACTGGCCAAACCATGAAGAGACTTATACTCCTTGTTTTTTGTATTTCCTTTTTGTTTAGTCAGGGTGAAGTGGTTGCCCAGGAGACATCGCCGGAAAAAAAGATTACGATGCGGCTGGACTCAGCCCGGTTCAACGACTTTGTAAGACAGGTAGAGGCAGTTTCAGGCTATTACTTTTATTATGATGCCAGCCGGTTTGACTCATTGACGCTCGATCTGAACGTCAATGAACTCACTATTCGTGAAGTGCTCGATCAGGTTTTTCGTGGTTCAGACTTTGAATATGCGGTTGATAATCAGCGAAGAATTTTTATCACTTATGGGCCACGCATTATTACACAACTTCAGCCGGGTTTATTCAATCCCGAAAGTGATGGAGACGGCACGATTGCTTATGCCGGACCCGATGACGCATTGAAAGAAAAACTGCTTTCTTCTGCAGAAAGTAAGGTGCACGATATTGGTATCAAAAAGCATAAAATTACGCCGGGTAATTCCACTATAACTGGTTACGTGAGAAATGCTATAACTGGCGAGCCGGTGATTGGTGCTGCTGTATTTATTGATTCACCTTCTATCGGTGTAACTACGGATGCGTTGGGATTATATGCTTTGACAATTCCTCGTGGAAAAAAGGTGTTGAGAATCAAAAGCTTCGGAATGAGGGAAACCCAGCGACAGATCGTACTCTATTCGAATGGGAAACTGGATATCGAAATGCGCGAAAGCGTGATTGCCCTTAAAGAGGTTTCGGTAAAAGCAGGGATGGATAAAAATGTAGTAAGTACCCAAATGGGGCAGGTAAAGCTGAGTATTAAGAATCTGAAACAGGTGCCAACTGTATTCGGAGAAACAGATTTGCTCAGGACAATCATGACATTACCTGGTGTAAAATCCGTAGGGGAAAATACAACAGGGCTTAACGTGCGTGGAGGATCGGTAGATCAGAATCTGATCCTTTATAATGATGCTACTATTTACAACCCTTCTCACCTTTTCGGATTTTTCTCCGCTTTTAATCCTGATGTATTGAAAGAAGTTGAACTCTACAAAAGTACGATTCCTTCCAAATATGGTGGAAGGCTGGCATCTGTTCTTGATATTAATAGCAGGGATGGCAATAAGAAAAAATATGTAGTCTCCGGAGGTTTAGGTCTGGTGACAGGACGACTGTCTGTGGAGGGGCCGCTGATCAAAGATAAAACGTCGTTCCTGTTAGGGGGGAGATCCACCTATTCCAACTGGTTGATTAAAGCACTGGACAATCCGGAATACAACAAAAGCTCAGCGTCATTCTATGATGTAAATCTGCATGTCAGCCACGAAATTGATGAAAAGAACAGTTTGTTTTTAACAGGTTATACAAGCAACGACCAGTTCCGTTTGTATGGCGATACCACATATAGTTATCAGAATCACCTGGGGGCATTAAAATGGAAACACACTTTTAACCAGAAGCTTTACGGGGAATTCACCGGCTCTTATACGCAGTATCAGTATGCCATGGAAGCATCTGGCCTTCCTCTCAACTCTTTTGATCTCCGGTTTAATATCAAACAGTCGAATTTCAAGGCAGATTTTACCTACATAATTAATCCTAAGCATACACTGGAATTTGGTTTGGGATCCGTCTATTACAAACTTAGTCCCGGCACATTCACGCCACGTGGGTCGGAGTCTTTGATCATGCCGGACACGCTCCAAACGGAACAGGCGATTGAGAATGCCATTTATCTGGAAGATAAATTTGAGGTAAATCCAAGATTGTCCATTACCGGTGGGATCAGGTTTTCATTGTTTCAATATCTGGGGCCCAAAACCATCAATACTTATACACCCGGCTTTCCTGTAGATCGTCCGTATCAGATTGGTACCGAAAGTTTTGCAAAGGGCAAAAATATACAGATGTATGGTGGGCCTGAGTTCAGAGCTTCCATGCGCTACAGCGTATTGGATAATCTTTCGCTGAAACTAAGCTATAATACACTTCGTCAGTATATCCACTTGCTCACCAACACGATGTCCGTTTCTCCTACTGATATCTGGAAGCTCAGCGACAGATATATCAAACCACAGGTAGGTGACCAGATTTCGCTTGGTTTGTACCGGAATTACAGAGGAAACAAGATTGAAGTTTCTCTTGAAGGATATTATAAAAATATCAAAAACTTCCTCGACTACAAAGGCGGTGATTCTCTGATTATGAATCATGATATCGAAACGGCTGTACTGAATACCAATGCCAAAGCATACGGGGTAGAATTTATGGTTAAAAAAATGACTGGTAAGCTGAACGGCTGGCTTGCCTATACCTACGCCAGAACACTACTCCGGGCAGTTGACAGGGATTCACCCGATGCTCCTAATGATGGTAATTATTATCCAAGTAATTATGATAAGCCGCATGATTTCACGATGATCACCAACTATCGTTTATCTCACCGTTTCAGTGTTTCTTTGAACTTTACGTATAGCACAGGTAGGCCTTACACTCCTCCAATGGGTAAGTATTATATTGATGGGGCTCAGCGTGTTTTCTACGCAGATCGTAACCAGTTCAGGATACCGGATTATTACCGTGCCGACTTTGCCATGAATATTGAGGGCAACCACAAGGTGAGAAAGCTCGCACATAGTTCATGGACACTTTCAGTTTATAATTTATTGGGAAGAAAGAATCCTACATCTGTCTATTTCCAGACAAGAGACGGACAAGTGAATGGCTATCAGCTGTCTATCTTCGGACAGCCGATCCCGACAATTACCTATAATTTCAGATTTTAAGTTTCGAGATATGAAACATACTATTTTCAAATTCAGCTGTGTTCTGCTCGTAGTGCTGCTGTATGCCTGCATAGAAGAATTTTCACCACCGGAAATCAATTCAGATGAGCGATATCTGGTGGTAGATGGCTTTCTCAATGCGGGAAATGCAGAGAGTCGTATTCAGCTCAGGTTGTCTCAAAATACCAATGATGGCTCTTCTCCGATGGTAGAGACAGGCGCCGTACTAGCTGTTGAGGATGAGTCTGGTAATACACATTCGTTTACAGAGGGATTCGATGGGGCATATATACTTCCTGCTATGGTTGTGAATCCCGCAGGAAAATATCGGTTGCGTATTACCAGGCGTTCAGGTCAGCAGTATTTGTCGGAATTTGTACCGGTAAGCCAAACGCCACCGATCGACAGTCTTAACTACCGTTATGATGCAGGTCGTGATGCGATGGTGATTCAAACCAATACGCACGACCCGTCAGGAAAAACCAGATTTTACCGGTGGAAATTTGAAGAGACCTATCAGTATCGTTCAGCTTATTACTCATCGTTGGTTTATAATCCGGCCACCAGAAAAATTGATTTCAGAAACGAGAATATCAATTTATGCTGGGGAACAAAAAATTCTACCGGAATTATTCTGGGTTCAACTGTTAAGCTGAGTGCAGATATTATTAAGGACCTGCCTATTAATATTGCGCCCATTAATACCAATAAATTCCTGATCAAATACAGTATTCTTGTCAAACAATACGGCTTGAGCCAGGAAGAATTTGAATATTGGACGAGCCTGTCCAAATCGACCCAGGGAACAGGAAGTCTCTTTGATCCGCAACCCTCGCAGGTGACAGGGAATATCAAAAATGTGGCTGATAACAAGGAATTGGTATTCGGCTATTTCAGCGTGTCAACAGAACAAACCAAAAGAATTTTTATGGCACCCGGACGTGGTCAGTATCCAAGGTGTGATCCGCCGGATACACTTTCGGTTGGTGAATACATGCAAAATCCTATGGCGTATCCCTTTTTATTGCATTATCACGGCGAGCGCCAGGATAGCCTGATCCTGTCTTCATACGGATGTGTTGATTGTCGTGCGCAAGGGGGAACTATTGTAAAGCCAGCATTTTGGGAAGATTAAAGGTTTTTATTCAGCTTGAACCATGAAATATTTTATAAAAGGATTTTTTTGTCTCCTGGGAAGTCTGCTGCCTTTGATGTCCGTCGGGCAGGAAGATCCCATGTCCAAGTCTATTAAGGATCGGTTCAATTTATATGCAGGCACAGCTTTGCAGGAGAAAATGTATGTGCATCTTGACCGCCCCTTTTACCTGGTCGGAGAAACGATCTGGTTTAAGGCGTATAATATGGATGGAGCCCGGCATCGTTTTCTGGATCTGAGTAAAATCGCGTATCTGGAAGTACTTGATAAGGATAACAATGCTGTGATTCAAACCAAGTTTTCATTGGCAGGAGGGAAAGGAAATGGTTCAGTCTCGATTCCCACCGCTGTTACAAGTGGTAATTACAAGGTGCGTTGCTATACCAACTGGATGAAAAATTTCAGTCCAGACTATTTCTTTGAAACAAATATCTCAGTGATCAATCCTTTCATCAAATTTGATCCGGATCCTGAAGCAGAAAAGGAATTAAGCTACGATGTGCAGTTTTTTCCTGAAGGAGGTTATCTGGTGAAGAATTTGGAAAGTAAAGTAGCTTTCCGTGCAGTGGGAGCTGATGGCAAAGGGATTTATCTCAGCGGAGTAATTGTGAATCAGCAACAGGATACAGTAGCCCGTTTCCGACCGACGGTATCCGGGATTGGTAATTTCAACTGGAAACCGGCAGATGCGGAGGTATATCAGGCTATTGTAACAGATATTAAGGGCAGGCAATTCAAGTATCCATTGCCTCAGGTGATGGAAAAGGGTTATGTGATGCAGGTTACAGATGCTGGTCAGGGAAATATAAAAATTACGGTACTTAGGGAAGGCCTGGAAGGCGGCAGTATTTATTTGCTGGCACATACGCGCCAGCTTAATCCTATTGCAGAAAGACTTGAATTTACCGGAAATAAGGCAGAATTACTTCTGAATACTGCAAAATTGGGTGATGGCGTATCACATCTTACAATATTGAATGACAGACAGAAGCCGATTTGTGAACGTTTGTACTTCAAACGCCCTGCAAAACAGCTCAATCTGGAGGCCAGAGTCGGTAAACAGGAATTTGTAACAAGAGAAAAGGTAACCTTGAATGTGGATGGGCTTGAAAAAAGCAATCTATCAGTTTCTGTTTTTCTGACAGACAGTATTCCTACTTCTATACATGATGATATCAACAGCTACATGTATCTGACTTCGGATTTAAAGGGAAATCTAGAAAATCCTGCCTATTATTTTCAGGAGATAACTCCGCAAAGAAACCTGGAGTTGGATAATGTGATGATTTCACATGGATGGAGACGTTTCAAATGGACTGATGTATTTGGCGCTAGTGTCCCCAAATATGAATTTATACCTGAATATGACGGTCATTTTGTTCATGCGAAAGTTCTGAATACATCAGATAATACACCGGCTGCCGGTATAGAAACATTCTTAGGGCCTCTGGATTTTCCGGCTGCGATCTACGGAAGTATTACTAATAAGGAAGGAGAAGCGACTTTTGAACTGAAGAACTTCAAAGGAACCAAAGAGGTGACGGTGCAAACGAATTTGCTTAAAGACTCGACCTATAAATTTGAAATTCAAAGTCCGTTTGCAAAAGATTTTTCGGAGCAGTCTCTGCCATCTTTTCAGTTTGATAAAACAAAAGACCGTGACCTGCTGTCACGTAGCATGAACATGCAGATCGGTAATTCTTTTGCACCAAGGGTATTTGCTCAAAAGAAAGCAGCACTTACAGACTCCCTGACATTTTTCGGGCTACCGGATGAAAAGTATTTTCTGGATGATTATACACGTTTCCCGACAATGGAAGAAGTATTGCGCGAATATGTGCGTGGTGTAATGGTGAGAAGAAGAAACAAAAGTTTCCATTTCAGAATGATTGATAAATTAATACCAAATACCTTTTACCGCACGGATCCGCTCGTGATACTGGATGGTATCCCGATTTTCAATATTGATAAGTTTATGGAGGTAGATCCTTTGAAAATTAAGAAAATTGAACTGATGAGTTCACGATATACCTTGGGTATGATTCAGTTTACAGGGATTGTAAGCTTCTCAACATATAAAAATGATATGGCGGGTTTTGAACTCGATCCCAAAGTGCTGGTCACACCATATGACGGAGTGCAAGCCGAAAGAGAATTCTATGCTCCCAGATATGATAATCAGTCCTCTCTCAGCAGCAGAATGCCGGATTTTAGAAATCTGCTTTACTGGTCGCCCAATGTGACTACAGATGAAAGTGGTAAAGCACAAATCCAATTCTTTACTTCGGATTTTACAGGTAATTATCAGGTGATCGTACAAGGTATCACTAATGACGGCGTTGCAGGAAGCAGCACTACTTCTTTTAGTGTTGGAAAAAGAAGTTTGTAAAACGTAGCCCGGCCTGACTTGTAATCAGAATTAATGGCTCAGATGTAAAATTCTGATGTATGCTTGATTTCCTTCAGTACGAAAGTACTGTTGAGGACGCCGATGTTATCGATTTTCGACAGCTTGTACTTTACAAAATCATGGTATTCGTCCAGGCTTCCCACGTTGATTTTCAATAGAAAGTCGACCTGGCCTGCCATGTGGTAACATTCCTGCACCTCTTCCAGATTCTGGATTTCCTGTTCAAATTTTTCGATAAATGCCTCATTATGATAGCGCATGGATACCTGACAAATCGTAGTTACCGAACGGTTGATTAGCTTTTTATCCAGTATAGCTACATATTGTTTGATGTATCCCATGCTTTCCAGTCTTCGCACACGTTCATATACGGGTGAAACAGTCAGGTTTAGCATCGTGGCTATTTCCTTTGTCGTTTTCTTGGCATCCTTCTGTAGAATCCTTAAAATTTTGGTATCGATTTTATCCAGTTGCTCCATGTGGAATAATATTTACTGCAATGAAAGAGAGAATGACGATATGAAAATCAATAATTCCTGTAAAATTATAATAGTCCAGGAAAATTTACTGCTAAAGAGGTAGAATATTGAAAATAATGTTTGAAAAGGCAAAATTGCAAGTGATTTATGCTTTTAACAAATACTCGGTATGACAAAATCAGAACGTATTTTGGTAATTGGTTCTAACGGGCAGATCGGATCTGTACTGGTAGAATATTTGCGTGGAATTTATGGGGAGAATGGGGTGATAGCTTCGGATTTACGCGAACCGGAACATAAGCAGGATTATTTTGAAAAACTGGATGCCTCGGATGCATTTGTTTTGGCTGGCATTGTCAAAAAACATGGCATTACACAGATATATCATCTGGCAGCGATCTTATCAGCAAAAGGGGAACTGGATCCGCTCAATACCTGGCAGATCAACATGCAAACGTATTTCAATGTACTGGAAGCAGCCCGTGAACATGGTGTGAAAAAGATATTTTATCCAAGTTCTATAGCGGTTTTTGGAGATCATGTAGACGTGACAGCAGAGCAATTCTCTTACCTCGATCCAGCGACGGTATACGGTATCAGTAAAGCTGCCGGCGAAAACTGGTCCAATTATTATTTCAAACGTTACGGACTTGATATCCGCTCTTTGCGTTATCCGGGGATAATCAGTTATCAGTCGATGCCTGGTGGTGGTACAACCGATTATGCAGTTGATATTTATCATAAGGCTGTAAAGGGGGAACATTTTGAATGTTTCCTTAAAGAAGATACAACCTTGCCGATGATCTATATGAGTGATGCGATGGATGCGACGGTGAGATTGATGGAAGCGTCTGCCGATCAGATCAAGGTTCGTACCGGATATAATCTGGCAGGAATGAGTTTTTCTCCAAAAGAAATTGCAGACAGCATAAGTAAAATTATTCCGGGTTTTGAGATCAGCTATAAACCCGATTTTCGCCAGCAGATTGCCGAATCCTGGCCACAACATATTGACGATTCTGTAGCCCGTAAGGACTGGGGCTGGAGACCTGCCTACAATCTGGACAAAATGACGGCGGAAATGATATCTGAATTGCAGAAAAAATATAAGACAGCTAAAGTCTGACACGAATCACAAACTAACTAAACTTCAAAAAATATGTACGGAGATATTCAGCAGGAACTTCAAAAGGAGCTTGATGCAATTAAAGAAGCAGGGCTTTACAAGAAGGAACGCATCATCACCACGCCTCAGTCCGCGCAAATCGCGACAGACAATGGCAAGGAGGTTCTGAACTTTTGTGCAAATAATTATTTGGGTCTTTCTTCTCATCCGGATGTAATCAAGGCGGGCATAGAGGCCATTGAAACACATGGTTTTGGGATGTCCTCTGTTCGTTTTATCTGTGGTACACAGGATATTCATAAGGAGCTTGAGCGTAAGACAGCCGAATTTCTGGGTACGGAGGATTGCATTCTGTATGCAGCTGCATTCGATGCCAACGGTGGATTGTTCGAACCACTTTTAGGCGAAAACGATGCGATTATCTCCGATGAACTAAACCACGCTTCACTCATTGACGGAATACGTCTTTGTAAGGCGAAACGTTTCCGATATAAACATAATGATCTTGCGGATCTGGAAACACAATTGAAAGCTGCGCAGGGGAGCCGCCGGATTCTGGTCGTAACGGACGGAGTCTTTTCTATGGACGGAACCATCGCGCAATTGGATAAGATCTGTGATTTAGCAGAACAATACGGTTCCATGGTCATGATTGATGAGTGTCACGCATCCGGCTTTATCGGGAAGACCGGCCGCGGAACACATGAATTCAGAAACGTAATGGGCCGTATTGATATCATTACCGGAACCTACGGGAAAGCACTTGGTGGTGCTTCCGGTGGTTTCACAGCAGCTAAAAAAGAGATTGTTGAGATCCTGCGCCAACGTTCTCGGCCCTATCTTTTTTCTAATACATTGGCACCTTCTATTGTAGGGGCTTCTATTAAAGTGCTGGATATATTGTCTTCATCTACTGCACTGCGTGATAAGCTGGAAGGCAATACGGCTTTCTTCCGTAAGGAAATGACAGCTGCCGGATTTGACATTCTGCCAGGAGAACATCCTATTGTACCGATTATGCTTTATGATGCAAAACTAGCACAAGAGTTTGCAGCGAAGTTGCTGGATGAAGGAATCTATGTAATTGGATTTTTCTATCCTGTTGTTCCTCAGGGCAAGGCGCGTATCCGTGTTCAGATTTCAGCAGGACATGATCAGCATCATCTTGAAAAAGCAGTTGTTGCGTTTACAAAAGTGGGTAGGGAACTTGGGGTAATCAATTAGGAATTGAAAATTAAAAATGAAGAGTTAGAATCAATTGAAATTACCAAGGAGAACATTAAGCATTGATCACTAACAATTAACCATTAAAAAATACTTCTATTCCATTCTTAACCTGAAGCCGGATGCGTGATTTGCGTCCGGTTTTTCTTTTGCCGACGATGTTCAACCCTTATAGGGTTGTTTAAAGGAAAATGTCATGTCGTAATCTCCGGGTTTTACCCGGAGCTATTCAAATTTAATCTCTCAGGGATTTGGTGCCTTCACGAGAAGTCCGGAGGACTTCAACACGAATAACCCCGGGTTTTACCCGGGGTAAATGTATCGTATCTATAAAATTTGCACAACCCCGGAACGGGGTTGAACGAACAATCAAAAACATCTTTACCAATTTTAGGCTTCCGGCTCCAACAACTGCACTTCTACATGTAACGACTGCAAAGTTGCATTTCCATACTGCGTCACCATCGCTACATCAGCAGCATCGCGTCCATGGGCGATTTCTATACGGTAACCTGCCGTATTTTCCTGCACTGCATCGAATGTATACCATTCTCCGCCCAGATATGCATCAAACCATGCATGCAGGTCCATGTCCTTCAATTTATCCAGATATCCTACTGTCATCCTTGTGGGGATGCATAAATTACGACACATGGCTATAGCCAAATGTGTAAAATCACGGCACACACCTATGCGACTACGGGCTACATCCAACGCGGTTGTGGCTGAGTTAGTAGTGCCATACTGATATTTCACATTCTGATGTATCCATGTGCGGATTGCTTCCACCTGTGCATAACCTGGTTCCAGATTACCCGCTATCTCCATCGCCAGCATGTTGATTTCATGTAAATCTGATTCGCAGTATCGGCTGGGAAGGATATAGTGCATAATCTCCTCTGGCAGATCGCCTACGAGCATATATGTCGGAGGAGGACTAGGGATTTCCTTCGTCTTTTTGACCTGTGCCTGCACTTCGGTAGTAATGGTTACTCTTCCAACAGGTAATATCGTGCGCTGGCAAGGGTTTCCGTAAATGTCGTTGTATTCAGAAAACGGGACGGATGGCTCTATATTGAATCCTTCTTGTATGATAGATTGGCCTTCCTGACGGCGTGGACGTAACATAGTCGTTACGGTAGTGGGAGCATATACATCGTATGTGAATACGCTTCTTCCCTGCATTTTCATCTGATCGCTGATTTAGTAAAGTTTGGTAAATATACTCCAGTTCATAGTCTTAAAATTACATGCCAATAATATAATAATCTGGTGGCCGACAGATCTTTACAAGTTGATAGATTTTTCTGAATTAGAGTCAATTGATTATAGGTTTTGTCACAATCAAAAGCCCTGTAAGTATGTTCTGTGGGGTGTTTGCTGCACAACTTGAACCAGTAAAGCCAATTTGTACGGAATAGATTTTTTACCTACTTTTTAGAAATTATAGTTATTCAACAGATTAATCAATTATGGCAATTACAAAATGGACCGTTGATCCTGCTCATTCCGATGTTCAGTTTAAGATAAAACACCTTGTGATTTCGACGATTACAGGATCTTTTAAAAATTTTGAAGGTGGTGCTACATCCGATCAGAACAACTTTGAAAATGCTGAAATTCACTTTTCACTGGATGTAAGCAGTATTGATACAAATGTAGAAATGAGGGATACACACCTCAAATCGGCAGACTTTTTCGATGCCGATCAGTTCCCGCATATTACCTTTCAATCTAACTACTTTCATAAAGTAAAAGGCGATAACTATAAATTGGCCGGTCTGCTCACTCTGAAAGGAATTACCAAACCTATTGAGCTGGATGCTGAATATGGTGGTTCAGAAAGGGACGCTGAAGGGAATATCAGAATTGGCTTCGAGGTAGAGGGTCGTCTTAGCCGCCAGGAATTTGGTTTAAATTACATGCAGCTGACCGACTCGGGAGGCATGTTAATCGGTGAAGATGTGAAGCTTATTGCCAATATCCAACTGGTGAGGCACGAGTAACTTCCTTTTTTTGAACGCACAATGCGAGTATTCATTATAGAGATATTCGCATTGTGCGTCTTTATTTTATGTGGATTAGAAGTGCCATTAATCCGTTCTTATGGTTACTCCTGATTTCTCGATCAGCAAAACTCCGAATCTTCGTACGTTATCAATAAAATAAATATAGCGAACGTTTTGTTTTTACTAAACACTGTTTATTATATTTGTTGTGTTAATAAAAAGACGATATGGGAATTACTGAGAGAAAGGAAAGAGAGCGGGAGGAAATGCGTGAATTGATTTTGCAGGGAGCGCAGAAACTGTTTTTGGAAAATGGATATGAAAAGACAAGCATACGCGGAATCGCCGATACGATAGAATACAGCCCGGCAACAATATACCTTTATTATAAAGACAAAAATGAGCTGTTGCTTGCGTTACATGTAAAAGCTTTTGAGAAAATGATGGAGGAGTTTGCTGTGGTTGCTACCGTTGCAGATCCCTTTGAAAGGCTGACATGTTTGGGAAGCCAGTATATTAAATTTGCTATTGAAAATCCTGAATTATACGATCTCATGTTTATTATGCAGGCACCCATAGAGGCGCTTGCTTGCAAAGATGAAGCATGGGAAGACGGAATGAAGTCCTTTAATTTTCTAAGATTAGTTTACACTGATTGTGTAAGTGCAGGATACTTCAGAGCAGAAATGGATTTAGACACAGCCTGCCTGACCATCTGGAGTTATATGCATGGACTTATCACAATCTATCTGAAAAAGAGAATGGATATGTTTGAAGATAACAGACAGATGGAGCGTATGCAGGAATCGTTTCAATTGTTTTTAGAGATGATGAAGGCCTCATTCAAATAAGGATTGAATTTCAGTGTACACTAAAAAAATTTGCTCTTACACTAAACACTGTTCATTATATTAGCCATGATTAATAAAATACTACTTTTCCTGATCATGTTGCCTGCACTTTCCCGCGCGCAATCTTCGGGAGTTTTAGATGGTTATGTAGAGGAAGGACTTAAAAATAATCTTGCTTTGAAGCAAGAATCGCTGGAGCTGAAAAAATCCCTTGAAGCTATTCGTCAGGCCAAAGCGCTTTTTTATCCGCATGTTTCTTTCAATCCAACCTATTCTTACGCTGCAGGAGGACGAAGGCTGAATTTCCCGGTTGGGGATTTGTTGAATCCCGCTTATCGTACGCTCAATGAACTTACCGGAACAAACCAGTTCCCGACAAATATTGAAAATGTTAATGAATTGCTGGCTCCGGCCAATTTTCATGATACCAAAGTTAATGTTCAGTATGCTATTTATAATCCTGAGGTGAAGTATAACTATCTTATTCAGAAAAGTTTGATGTCGGCGCAGGAGGCTAAGAGAGCAGTGGTGGAAAACGAACTCCGCTATGGAATTAAGACGGCCTACTATCAGTATCTGCAGACATTGGAAGTGGTGAAAATATTGGGGAACAGCGGAGCGGTGCTGGATGAGTTGGTAAAGCTGAACAAGAAGCTGGTTTCGAATAATACTGCTACAAAGGATGTTGTTTTTTCTGCGGAATATGAGGCCAGTAAATTGCAGCAGCAAAAAGTGGAGGCTGAAAATAACATACGTGTAGCAGCTGCCTATTTTAACTGTTTGATCAATAGAGATTTAAGTACGCACATTGAAGTCGATTCAGTGCTGATGGGTTCTGAAGCGCCAGTGACCGAAGGAAATGATGTATTGGGAACTTTAAAACAAACTGCACTAACCAACAGAAGTGAACTGAAACAGTTGAATTTGTCGCTGGATGCAGCAACATATGCAGTGAAGATGCAGCAGAAAGCGGCTGCTATTCCTTCTTTTTACCTGGGTGGTAATGCTGGTTTTCAGGGTTTTGGATATACATTCCGGAATCAGGCTTATATGGTAGGACAGGTGGGATTGCAGTGGGATATTTTCAAAGGTTACGAAAGGAAGTCAAAGATCCAGCAGGCAAAAATTCAGACTGAGCTATTGCAGACAAAGAGATCGGAGGTTGAAAAGCAGATCGAACTACAAACCACACAAGCATATTACGATTTTGCAACAGCTGGGTATGCCCAACATGTATCGTCCGATGCGTTGACGAACGCTTCCCAATATTTCAGGGTGATAGACAGTCGCTATAAAAACGGTAATGTATTGATGATTGAGTATATCAAAGCACAGAATGATGTACAAACGGCCCGCCTGCAGCAGGTAATTGCTAAGTATGATGTGTTAGTTAAAAAATCGCTATTGGATAAAATAATCGCTGAGTGATGAAAAAGATACTTATTATAAACGGGCATCCTGATAAAATCAGTTTTAATACAGCTCTTGCAGACGCGTATAGGAAGGGAGCGTTAGCGTCAGGTGCAGAAGTGAAAGAGATTATCCTGGCGGATCTGGAGTTTGACCTTAATCTGCGATACGGATACCGCCAGCGTGTTGAACTGGAACCGGATTTGATTGATGCGCAAGAGAAAATTACCTGGGCAGAGCATATCGTCTGGGTTTACCCGATCTGGTGGGGTGGATGGCCTTCGTTGTTGAAGGGATTTATTGACAGAGTTTTCCTGCCAGGCTTTGCGTTTAAGTACCGTGAAAATTCGGTATGGTGGGATCGTCTTCTGGCCGGACGAAGTGCGCATGTGATTAATACGCTGGATCAGCCGGTATGGTACTATTGGCTTGTTAATGGCCGTCCTGGATATTATGCTATGAAAAAGATGGTATTGGAATTCACAGGCTTTAAGCCTGTAAGAATGACCGCAATCGGACCGATCCGGAAGTCCACTGACGACTACAGAATGAAGTGGTTGCAAAAAATAGAGAATGCAGGGAGTCAGTTTAAATGATGAGGCGATACTATTCAATCTTAGTAATTCAACAAATACTATCATGCGTTTTTTGTTTCAAAATAGAATAAAGTATATCGCTCCTTTTCTAACGGTTTTTGCATTGTGGAGTTGCGGTGAGGAAAAACCGAAGGAACAGACACTGGCCGACCAGACCGTCATCACTGTAAGGCTTGATTCTGTAAAGACCGCGTCGCGCTCGGAACCCATTCGTGTGGCTGGTTCTGTGGCGTCCTCGGAGGAAGCCCGGTTATCTTTCAAGATTGGAGGAATTGTTTCGAAAGTACTGGTGAAAGAGGGGCAAGCTGTCAGGAAAGGGCAATTGCTGGCTGTTCTTGATATGACTGAAATTGATGCTCAGGTGAACCAAGCTGCTTTTGCAGCGGAAAAATCTGAAAGGGATTTTCAACGGGTACGGAATATGCTGAATGATACAGCTGCCACTTTGGAACAGTTGCAGAACGCCCGCACCGGTTTGGATGTGAACAGGCAGAATCTTGATATCGCCAAATTCAACCAATCTTTCGCCAGAATTATATCGCCAATAGACGGTACCGTGACCCGTAAGCAAATCAGCGAGGGCGAATTTGTCGGTCCGGGTAGTCCGGGTATTATCGTTACTTCCAGCCGTAGGAATGATTGGGTGATGCGCGTGAACGTCTCAGATAAGGATTGGGCAAGAATAAAAATTGGAGATTTGGCCCAGGTTCAGCTGGATGCATATCCTGAAGAGATATTCAAAGGAACGATCAGCAGTCTGGCACAGTCGGCAGATCCGGTGAGTAAGCTCTATCAGGCAGAAATCAGAATTGATCCTTCTGGTAAAAGGTTCGCAACCGGTCTATTCGGTAAAGTGGAAATCAGTTCATCCCAGAGCCGGACATATTCGGTTGTTCCGATAGAGTCGATTATTGAAGGTAATGGAAATACGGGTTATGTCTTTATCAGCGAAAATAATAAGGCAAAGAAATTACCGGTGAAAATTGGCTATCTGGGTGGAGATCAGGTTCTGATTACAGAAGGACTGGAAAATGTGAAACAGGTGGTCACTTCGGGATCTGCATTTCTGACGGATTCGGTGGCGTTGAAAGTTAGGAATTAAGATAACGTCAGCTGATTAGTTTCTGAAGCTCATCGGTAAGTGATTTTAGAAACAACGACTCTACAGCAGTAACCCGGTTCGATATTAAGGATTCATTCAATAAGAAAATTTTATGAATGCGAACAAAGCTTTTAAGAGGCAAAGGGCTACCAATGAAGTCGGAGTGATTTATTTCGATAGACAAGTGATCAGTTTTTATCTGGCTTGTTATTTGAATCAAAAGGTAGTCGCCAGTCTGGTTGACCAGATCGTTAGAAATCACGATAGCAGGTCGCTTTTTACTTTGAGAGATATCCGTAAAAGGAAAAAGAACCGCAACTATATCTCCTTGTTGATAGAGAGCCGTAGAGTCAGATCAATTTATCCCAACGAAGATCCTCTTCGCTTTCCCATTCTTCCGAAAGGGAAGGTTGAGATAACATCGTCGTTTCATCCAACTTGTGGAGTCTTTTAACAATAGAAATTCCTTCTATTTCATGAAGTGCTTTTTCTATTGTTTCTATATCAACGTTCTCAGGAACAGTTATTAACAGCGTTTCCATGTCATTTGGGATTTAAACAAAAATACTAAAAGAGAATGAATATTTCTGAATTTTCGGTAAAGAACTGGCAGTTCATGCTGGTGATGTTTATTGGAGTGGTGGCATTGGGGTTGAACTCTCTTTTCAATATGCCACGCGGGGAAGATCCGGAATTCTTTGCGCCGTCGTTCGCCATCGTTTATGTATATCCGGGAACTGACGCCCTGGACATGGAAGAGCTAGTGGTGGACAAGGTCGAGAAGAAACTGATGGCGCTGGAAAACGTCAACAATATCAAAACCAACGTGGATGATGGCTTGGCGGTAGTCGTGATTGAATACGATTACAGCGAAGATCCGGACGAAAAATACCAGGAATTAGTTCGTGAGGTGGGCGCACTTTCTGCAGAGCTGCCCAGTGATATATTCAGGACCGAAATCAGACGGTTTTCGCCCACGGATGTAAATATTGTTCAGGTAGCGCTTGTGTCAGAAACGGCTTCAAACAAAGAAATGGGTGACAGATCGGATGATCTAAAAGATGAACTTTCCAAAATTAAGAGCCTGAAAAGCGTCGAGAACTGGGGCTTCCCTGCCAGAACAGTCCGTATCTCACTCAATTTGGAAAAGATGGCGCTGGAAGGTGTGCCGGTCAATCAGGTGATTCAGACTTTACAGGCCGAAAACTATAATATTCCCGGAGGAAGTATCCAGGCAAATACCCGCAAGTTCAATATCAAGACATCAGGAGACTATACTTCTCTGGACGAAATTAAAAATACCATTGTCGCCAATACAGGCTTCGGTACTCCTTCGCAAAAAGTGATCTATCTGTCAGACGTAGCAACAGTAGAATATGATGAGGCGGAAGAATCACATATAACCCGACTCAACGGGCATCGGTGTGTGCTGGTGACAGCCGCGCAAAAGGAAGGTCAGAATATTGAACAGGTGGGAAAGCTTTTGAATCCGGTCATTACAAAGTTCGAAAAAACACTTCCTTCACATATCAAACTGATCAAGAGTTTCGATCAGTCTGAAAGTGTGAGTAAGCGACTTAGCCGTTTTGCAAAAGATTTTGCGATTGCCATTTTTCTGGTTTCGCTGACACTGCTCCCGCTTGGTTTCAGAGCTGCACTGGTCGTGATGATATCCATTCCATTATCGCTGGCCATGGGACTGGCAGCTATTGATTACCTTGGTTTCAGTATCAATCAGCTTAGTATTGTCGGATTGATCGTTTCGCTTGGAATACTCGTGGACGATTCCATTGTGGTAGTCGAAAACATTGAAAGATGGATGCGCGATGGCTATCCGAAACGAGAAGCAGCTGTCAAAGCAACCAAGCAGATTACGCTTGCGGTAATTGGTTGTACGGTTACTTTAGTACTGGCGTTCCTGCCGCTTAATTTTCTTCCTGAAGCATCGGGTGATTTTATCAGAAGTTTGCCGATGGCCGTTAGTATGACTATCATCGCTTCCATGATCGTGTCGCTCACCATTGTTCCATTCCTGAGTAGCAGATTACTGAAAGAAAGCCATAATCCGGAAGGAAATATTTTCATGCGCTCACTGCGTAAAGTGATCAGTGGATCTTACAGCAAACTTCTGCACTGGGCGTTGCGCCATCCTCTGCCCACATTGCTTGTTGCACTGGTTCTATTTGCCGGTTCTCTCGGACTTACAAAAGTGATCGGGTTTTCGCTTTTTCCGAAGTCTGAAAAGCCTATGTTTTTGATCACCGTCGAAACACCTGATGGTACGGCATTGTCTGAAACGGATCGCGTGGCAAAATTTGTGGAGCAGGAAGTAAAGAAAATTCCTGAACTACGCTATGTAACTACCAATGTCGGCAAGGGAAATCCACGTATTTATTATAACGTAATCCAGCGCTCCGATGCTACCAACTTTGCAGAACTGTTTGTTCAGCTGAAAGACATGAAGCCTGCTGATAAAGAGCTGATTATAGAACAACTACGCACCGGATTTAGTCATGTAGCCAATGCAAAGGTAGAGGTGAAGGATTTTGAGCAGGGGCCCAATACCGAAGCACCTGTAGCGATACGGATTTTTGGCGAAGACCTTGATAAATTGAAAGCTGCGGCTGCGGGAGTTGAAAAAGTGTTGAAAAGTACGCCTGGTACAATCTATGTCAATAACCCGATTGCCAATCAAAAGACTGATATCAGAGTGAAAATCAACAAGGAGAAGGCAAGTATGATGGGCATTTCTGTTGCTGAAGTGAACCGAACCATTCGTCTTGCAGTGGCAGGCCTCAATATCGGAATGTTTAAAGATGAGCATGGTGACGATTATGCCATCAATCTGACCACGCCTAAAGGCAAGGTAGCTGATCAAAGTGTTTTAAATAATTTGTATATCAATACCCTCACAGGTACTTCCGTTCCGCTGCGTCAAATCGCAGACCTTCAGTTTGAAAGTGCAGTAAGTCAGATCAGGCATTACGATCAGGATCGGTATGTGACGGTTTCAGCCTATGTGAAAAAAGGGTTTCTAGTTGATGCGGTATACAATCAGATTATAGCCAAACTGGATAAATACCAGCTGCCGGAAGGATTCAGTTACAAAGCTGCCGGAGAGCTGGAAGCCAGAGAGAAATCGTTTAGTGGCTTAGGTACCATCATACTAATCACCGCATTCGGATTTTTGGGCGTGTTGGTATTGGAATTCGGCACCTTTAAAAGCTCACTGATCGTACTTTCTGTGATCCCGCTTGGGATTATCGGTGCATTGTCAGCGCTTTTTGTAGTGGGTTATCCGCTTTCGTTTGTCGCCATCATCGGCCTTATTGCATTGATCGGTATAGAAGTTAAAAACTCGATACTCTTAGTGGATTTCACCAATCAATTGCGTGCAGAAGGATTGTCATTGATGGATGCAATACAGCAGGCCGGAGAAATTCGGTTTGTACCTATTGTGCTTACTTCGCTTACCGCGATTGGCGGACTTATTCCTTTGGCCATTGAAGGTAATCCACTTTATTCGCCATTGGCCTGGGTGCTGATAGGCGGATTGATCAGTTCGACCTTATTGTCTCGGATTGTAACTCCGGTTTTATACAAATTATTACCTCCTGAGGTGGAGCCTGTCATCAACAATGAGGTTCACTAAATATTAGTTTGAATGAATATGGGCGTAGTAATCAAAATCAGAGATGATTTGTCTGAGAAAGTTGTCCCCTGTATCCAAACTATGAATACCTAACAAAGACTCAATTTTGCGCATGCTGGCTTCCATCAATTCTTCATTGTTGGCAGCCAGTACCTTTTTTAAAGTCCTGATATCATTGTCCGTCAATTGTACCACTTCCGGGTACCGGGGTATGTAATCATCAGCAAGTGCAGGTGTCATGATTTGCTCTAGACTGATGCTTGATTGTGTTTTAATCACAGCGGTTCCTGCGGCCAAATCTCCTAATCTTTGTCCTTTACCTGTAATGGCTATGGTCAGTATGGCAATTACACCTGAGAAAAGAGTTACATCAATAATGGCAAGTAACCAGCGTAACAGATAGGCGCTCAGCGTCGCTTTGTTTCCATCCAGCCTGATCACTTTAATTTTTAATGCCATTTTGCCGACAGTCTGTCCATCCAGAAAATATTCGCAAAGCAGTGGATAGAGCATAATGGGTAGCATGATAAGACCCGTAAGCATCCAGGTTTCAGAAAAGTACCCGGTGGAGATGGTCGCCCTTAATCCGGTAACGGCTAATATCCATCCGAAATAGATAGCGTAATCTATGATTTGGGCCAGAATCCTTTCACCAATGCTTGCTATTTCATAATCAACGCCTACATTCTGGGCTGTGTCAATCTGTAAGCTCATTTATCGTTCAAAAGTTTGTTGGCTGGGAAAAAATAATATCTTGCAAGAAAAATACTTCAATACTTCAAGCTTTCCAATTCTGCAATTTGCATCCGTATGAAAGAAGCTGTCTTTGTAAAACGTAATGCTGATCGATGGCGGTCTTATGAAGAAAGCATAACGGATGATCCGGATGTACTTACATCTCGATTTGTAGCACTCACAGATGACCTTTCTTATGCGCGTACATTCTACCCCGGATCGTCAGTGCTGAAATACCTGAACGGTCTTACGGCGCAGTTGCATAGAACATTATATAGCAACAGGAAAGAGGATCGCGGTAGAATTATTACTTTTTGGAAATATGAACTTCCGTATATCAGCTTTCAGGCCAGGAGTCAATTGCTATACGCATTTCTGATTTTTGTTGTGACGATACTGATAGGTTGTGTGTCGGCTGCTCATGACGATACTTTTGTAAGACTGATCCTGGGGGATGGATATGTAAACCAAACCCTTGAAAACATCAAAAACGGCGATCCGTTGGCTATCTATAAATCGAGCTCTTCTACAGATATGTTTCTGGCTATTACCGTAAATAATATTCGTGTGTCTTTCATGGCGTTTGCAGCAGGGATTTTATTATCCGCAGGAACTGTCTTTGTATTGGTACAAAACGGGATTATGCTGGGTGCTTTTCAGTATTTCTTTTTTGAGCGCGGCTTATTACTTGAGTCTATCCTCAAAATCTGGATTCACGGTATGCTCGAAATTTCGGCTATCGTCATTGCAGGAGCAGCGGGGCTGGTTATGGGAAACAGTCTTTTATTCCCGGGGACTTTTTCAAGACTGGAGTCATTTAAGGCAGGTGCTAAAAAGGGCCTGAAGCTGGCTATCGGACTGGTTCCTGTTTTTGTGGCCGCAGGATTTCTGGAGAGTTTTGTAACCAGACTTACATTGCCGGTTTGGGGAAGTGCGGCCATAATAGCGGTGTCTGCTACTTTTATTGTATGGTATTTCATCGTTTATCCGCAAAAGCTATATGGCGGACAAGTAGAAAGTAAGAATTCATTCATTAAGACATTTCAGGCCAACTCATATAACTAACTCTACCCATCCACATGACAACTAAAGAACCGATTGTTCTGCTTCAGCAAAGAGATTTTGGACAAAAAATCAACGCATCTTTCGATTTTGCAATTAGAAACCTGGGTCCATTGGCTAAAAGTATCATGTTCATTGCCGGTCCGCCAGCCCTTTTATCAGGTATTGCTCAGGGCATGTTTCAGTCGAGGCTGCTGACGAGCGGGGTAGAGAAAAATTCAATAGACGGACTTTATCAGTACCTCACACTGGACTACTTTTTTGTGATGGTATTTAGTTTGTTGGCTTATACTCTTTCCTATGCCGTCGTGTGCGCCTATATGGTTTTGTATGAAGATAATGGTTCGGAAGTACAAATTTCACCAGGTGCTGTCTGGGAAAAAATTGTACAGACTCTCTCCGCATCGGTGGTTTCTTCCATTCTTGCTCTGTTGGCAATTGTGATAGGTTTTTTGTTTTTCTTTATTCCGGGAGTCTATCTGGCAGTATGTTTTCAGCTTTATATGATGGTTGTGATCCGGGAGAAATTAAGTGCAACAGATTCTTTAAGCCGAAGTCGTTATCTGGTAAATGGTAAGTGGTGGTCTACATTTGGATTAGTGATTGTTATGTCTATCATTGCCGGAATTATATCTATTGTTTTCCAATTCCCCGTGTTGCTTGCTACCATTTTCAGTGCCCTTGGTTTGGGCAATGGTATAGCGAATTCCCCTGTTGTGTTGATCGTTGCAAGTACAATCTCAATCGTAGGATCTAATTTAATAAACGGATTAATATGGATAGCGGTTGGTTTTCAATACTATAATCTGGTAGAACGCCGCGATGGTTCCGGCTTGAGAGCAGAAATTGATTCGCTGGGTAGTAGAGATGTGATACGTCCGGCTGAAGAATTCTAATCAGTAATATGGCACAACGCTTATCAGCAATATATAAGATGTTGATTAATACCAGACTTGCTGTTGCATGTCTGGTTGTTTTGTTATGTTTCCAGGTATCGCCGGTGTTGGCTCAAAAGACAGATTCTCTCCCAACGAATACTGTGAGAGATAGCGGAGCGATTATGGCGAGATACCCTGATCACGCAACTTTGGAGAAATTCCGTAACGATAGGGACTATAATTACAGCAACGATCTCGCGCCTCCTCAAAATCCTCTTGAAAGATGGATAAAATGGTTTATGCGCTGGGTAGATACGTTTTTTAGTTCCAAATCGTATGATAATTTCTGGCAGTATGTGATCATCGCAGCAACTGCAGGCATTGTGATTTACCTGTTGTATAAGGCCAAGGTGCTTGATTTTATAGTGCCATCTAACCCTACGGTACCGTCAGCAGATTATATAGTGGGTCAGGAAAATATTCACGAAATCAATTTTGAAGATGCCATTCAGAACGCATTGTTGAAGCGGGATTTTCGTTTGGCGACCCGTCTGCAATATTTGCAAATTCTCAAAATGTTATCCGGAAGAAATCTGATTCACTGGAAGCCTAATCTCACCAATCAGACTTATATACAAGAGTTGGAAAAAACACGCTATCACAACGATTTTGCGGCAATTACAAGATATTTTGAGTTCGCCTGGTATGGTGATTTTGAAATTAGTGAGTCAGGATTTAAAGAGATGAAGACATTTTTCGACTCGTTTGTTAAAAACATTGGAAATTAATCAGGTTGTTGGATCACTATGCTTTTTAACCTCAACAGGTACTGGTATTTTTTGTCGCTGATGCTGCTTGGTTATGGGCTGTTTGAATATTATCGTCCGAAGCCAATCGATTGGAAAGAATCTTATTCAAATAAGGATCACATTCCTTTTGGTGGAGAAGTGATTTTTAAATTGTTACCTGAATTGGTAGGGAATCATCGTGTAGAAAGTGTGAGAATACCTCCCTACAATCAGCTTGACTCAAATCATTCTGCTCACAAAAGCAGTTATGTCTTTATTAATTCCCGTTTTAAGATCGATAATAATGATAAAAATAGATTGTTCGACTACGTCCGGGCCGGAAATGTAGTCTTTATTTCCGCTTATCGTTTTGATAAAAACTTTCTGGATTCTTTGGAAATAGATGCTCCGATGAATAAACCCACAGTTAATGATTCAGCCAGCCGGGTTTATTTTGTTAACCCATTGCTGAAAGATCACAAGGGCAGCCTTTTTGATAAGGATGATGGAACAAATTATCTGGTTAATAAAAGCAAAAAAACGATCACTGTTCTGGCTGTGAATGAAAAAAAACAGCCGGTTTTTATAAAGTTAAATCATGGAAAGGGACATTTTTTTATCCATAATCTTCCCTTGGCTTTTACTAATTACTATGTTTTGGATTCACTCACCAACGAGCATGCATTTTATGCGCTGTCGTATCTCCCGAGGCAGCCTGTCTATTGGGATGAATATCAGAAACAAGGCAGATTTGGTGAGAATCAGCACTCGCTTTTTCGTTATATTGTTAGCGACAGGTCACTGAAAGCCGCATTTATACTGACATTAATCGGACTAATTGTGTATGCCATTTTTGGTGGCAAAAGAAAACAAAGGATTATTCCAATCATCAATCCGCCAACCAATGTTTCACTGGAATTTGTGAAAACAGTCGGTAATATGTATTACCGAAAGAAGGATCACGCCAATCTGGCGGCAAAGCTGGCGCAGCAGTTCTGGATGTATGTACGTGAGCGGTTCGGAATCACGCAACAAATGTTTCAGATGGCAGAACTGGAGGAGTTAATTTCCAGAAGTAGTGGGTTTTCCAGAGAGCAAACGGCTGAATTGCTTACAGAGCTGTACGATGAAAACGGAGTGTGGTCGGGGAAAAGGCTTATTGAGCTAAATACAAAGCTGGAGGAATTTTACGAGAAAACAAGGTGAGCAGGGGAGCAGCATAGAGCGATAGGAAGAGGTTTTAAGATAGGGTATTGAGAGCAGTTGCTTAAGGCATTTATATATCACCATCGGGCAATGTCCGATGAATCCAAAACATATGGAATTCACAAATAGAATAGAACTGACAGAGTTACAAACAGCCGTCACAGACATCAAAAATGAGATAGGAAAACTGGTGGTAGGCCAACAGGCAACGGTAGAATATATATTGGCTGCGCTACTTGCAGATGGTCATATTTTACTGGAAGGAGTGCCCGGAGTTGCCAAAACGCTGATGGCGAAAGTACTTGCCAAAACAATTGATGTTAGTTTTGGCAGGATTCAGTTTACGCCGGATCTCATGCCTGCTGACGTACTCGGAACTTCACTTTACAATTCTAAAAACACCGAATTTGAATTCAAGCAAGGGCCTGTATTTGCCAATATTGTATTAGTGGATGAGATTAACCGTGCTCCTGCGAAAACGCAATCCGCATTATTTGAGGTGATGGAGGAGCGCCAGGTTACTGTAGATGGAACAACATACCCTATGTCTGAGCCTTTCCTGATTTTGGCTACACAGAATCCGGTAGAGCACGAAGGAACATACCGCTTGCCTGAAGCACAGCTCGATCGTTTCTTATTTAAACTCAATATCGGCTATCCATCGGGAAGCGAAGAAGTTGAAATATTGAAAGGGCATCACTTAAGGAACCGACAGGCGGAGGCAATCAACGCAATTCAGTCTGTTGTGAATGCGGATCGTCTTGCTGCGATTCGAAGCACTGTGACACAGGTGCATGTCGGAGATAATTTATTTAATTACATTGTTCAGATAGTAGGGACTACCAGATCGCATCCTTCTCTTTTTCTGGGAGCATCGCCTCGTGCTTCTGTAGCGCTTCTGAATAGTTGTAAGGCACTTGCAGCGTTGAGAGGCAGAGATTTTATCACCCCGGACGATGTACAGGAACTTGCTTATCCGGTTTTACGACATAGGATTATGCTCACACCTGAACGGGAAATGGAAGGGGCAACTGCTGATGAAGTGATTAAATTGATTCTGGAGAAAACAGAAGTTCCCCGATAAAAACCTCTTAATCAGCTATGCTTGGTCGCTTTTTAGGGTCATTGTACTTTACCGGAAAGTTTTGGAAGATCTGGGTTTTCCTGATTATTGGCTTCGTAGTGGCCTATGTTTTCCCCTTTTTATATTTGCTGATCACGATACTGGTAATTGTTGCAATGCTATTAAGTATGGCAGACGGTTTTACCCTATACAAAAACAAAAATGGCATTTTTGCCAGGCGACATGTCGCAGACCGGCTTTCCAACGGCGACGAAAATCCAATCACGATTTACCTGGGAAACAGATATTCCTTTGAGATCAGAACCGAAACAATAGATGAAGTACCACACCAGTTTCAGAAACGCGATGTCTTGTTTGAAGCCCTATTGCCTGCCTTTTCTGAAAAACAAATTCACTATCATTTACGTCCTGTAAAAAGAGGAGAATATAGTTTTGGATATGTCAATGTGTTTGTCACTTCTCCTCTGGGTTTAATCAGAAGACGGTTCAGGTTTGATGAAAACAAAATGGCTGCTGTATATCCGTCATTTCTGCAAATGCGGCAATATACATTGCTTGCTATTGCCAACAGGTTGAGTGAAGTGGGCGTGAAGAGAATCAGAAGGGTAGGGCATTCCATGGAATTTGATCAGGTCAGAGCTTATGTACCTGGAGACGACCGCCGTGCTGTCAACTGGAAAGCCAGTGCCCGCCGGGGGGATGTGATGGTGAATGCGTATCAGGATGAAAAACAGCAGACTGTATTTTGTCTGATAGATAAAGGCCGGGTTATGCAATCACCATTTGAAGGGCTTACACTACTCGATTACGCTATCAATGCCACATTGGTACTGAGCAATATCGCTTTATTGAAGCAAGACAGATCCGGATTAATCACTTTTTCTGATACGGCCGGGCAGGTTGTACCAGCTGATAAAAAACCAGGGCACATTCAGAAAATTATGGAGGTACTTTACCGGCAGAAAACCAGATTTTTAGAAACGGATTTTGAAAGATTATGTCTGGTAACCAAGCAGCACGTCAGGCAGCGGAGCCTTTTGTTACTTTTTACAAATTTTGAAACGCTGGAGTCATTACAACGCCAACTGCCGTATCTGCGCCGATTAGCCAAAGATCACTTACTGGTAGTGATTATTTTTGAAAATACAGAAACAAAAAAGCTCACCAACCAACCGGCTGCGGATCTTGAACAAGTATATCTGAAAACAATCGCACAAAAATTCCACTACGAAAAAAGTAAAATCGTGGCGGAGCTCAACAGATATGGAATTCATGCTGTGCTTTCATCCCCTCAGCAATTGTCGGTCAATACAATTAATAAATATCTGGAACTCAAAGATCGCGGTGCGCTGTAGATACCGCAGCGGTGAGGAAACATGGGCGAAAATGTTCCTCTTCATAAGTATTCTCTATCTTTACACCCTTATCCAGACCTATGCGCCTCAATGAAATTTCTCAGAATACTTCTCAAAATAATCGGTGGTTTTTTTCTGGTTCTCCTGTTGGTTATCGCGACGATGATCACTACCATGGATCATACGCCGTATAAGCAAATGCCGTATTATAAGGAATGGAAAAGCCTTGTAAATAAAGTAGAGAAGGACACCATTCCGGCAAGTGGTTTCCGGGTGGGGTGGGCAAAAGTGAATATTACTCCTTCTGAGCCAGTGCCTATGGCAGGCTATGGAAATCGTCGGGGACGTGCGTATGAAACGGTACATGATTCGGTTTATGTACGCGCCATTGTGATAGACAATGGTCATACCCAGGCAGCTATTGTTTCTGCGGATCTTCTGATTATTCCACCGACTGTTTCGAAAGTTCTGAGAGCAAAATTGACAGAAAAGGAAATTCCGTTTGAACAGGTTTTCTTAGGATCTACACATACACATCATAGTATAGGAGGCTGGGGTACCGGTGTTTCAGGGTTATTTTTTTCTGGGAAATACGATCCGAAAAGTGTAGAGCGTATTGCTGACGCGGTCTTTCAGGCCATTGTTAAAGCTAAATCCGGAATGGAGCCAGCCAGACTTGCTTATATGGAGTCAAATGACACACTGGATATACGGAACAGACTGGTAGGTCAAGAAGGTGGTGTGGATTCGGAAGTTCGTTCTGTTGGGTTTGTAACCGAGACAGGGAAGAAAGCGATTCTCAGCTCGTATGGAGCTCATTCTACTATTATTCAGGCCAAGAATATGGTATTGTCCCGCGACTATCCGGGTGTACTGGTAGATTCACTGGAAGATAGCAGGTACGATTTTGCCATGTATATGGCCGGAGCAGTGGGTAGTATGGGGCCCATTGAAAGGGGATCAGATGATTTTGATGAAATGAAAAATCAGGCATTTGGGGTGCAGCAGGCCATTCTTTCATCAGATACGATTCCGCAAAGTCAAAAGCCGGTGATGCAAATGATTACCCTTCCGCTTCCGTTACGGGAGCCTTCTCCAAGACTTACTATGGATATCGTATTGCGTCCTTGGGTATTTAAAAAGGCTTTTGGAGAATATCCTCTGTTTGTAAAGGCATTGCGTATTGGTAATATTCTGATGGTAGGCATGCCATGCGATTTTTCAGGTGAGTTGGTGGGTGGACTGGATGCATATGCAAAAACAAAAGGACTTGATCTGATCGTCACCAGCTTCAATGGAGGGTATATAGGCTATATCACCCATGATAAATATTTTGACAGAGATCTTTACGAAACAAAAGTAATGAACTGGTATGGCCCGTATAACGGAGCATATTTTCAGGAGGTGATCCGGGATATTATTAATAAATTGTCATAGTATGTGCTTTTGTGATCCCGCGCTTGATCCTGTTGAAAGGATTTTATAATAAACCTGTTACCTAAACCTGAGCCGCTATGAAAATCTTATTTCTATTATTTGCTTTGTTGATTTCAGTGCAATCTTTCGCACAAAAGTCTGTACGGTTAGCTATAGCAGGTCTTAGTCATGGGCACGTTGGCTGGGCTTTCAACCGCAGTGATAAAACAGATACAGAACTGGTAGGGATCTATGAAAAGGATCAGGAACTGGTAAAGCGTTTTGCAGAGAAATATAAACTGGATAAAAAGCTCTTTTTTAATGACCTGAACAAAATGCTTGAGGAGGTAAAACCTGATGCCGTTTCGGCATTCGGGCCCATTAATGCACATATCGAAGTTGTGAGAGCTTGTGCTCCGCGGAAAATACATGTGATGGTGGAAAAACCATTGGCTACCACTTTTTCGGATGCAAAGGAAATTGCCAAACTTGCCACACAAAACGGTATTCAGGTGCTTACCAACTTTGAAACATCCTGGTATGCGAGTAATCAGTATGTCAATGATTTGTTTAAAGATGGCAAGCTGGGAGAAATTCGGAAGGTAATGGTGAATGATGGTCATCAGGGGCCAAAAGAAATTGGTGTAGGTAAGGAATTTTTCGATTTCCTGACTGATCCGGTTAAAAATGGTGCCGGTGCGCTGAATGATTTCGGTTGCTATGGGGCGAATTTGATGACATGGATGCTTAAAGGTGAAAAGCCCATATTGGTAACAGCAGTTACACACCAGAACAAACCGGATATTTATAAAAAAGTGGATGATGAAGCGACAATTATTCTGCAATACCCCAAAGCACAATGTGTAATTCAGGCTTCCTGGAACTGGACGTTCGCACGTAAGGATATGGAAGTTTTCGGGACAAAAGGTTATGCTGTTGCGGTGAATCCTACAACGGTTCGGCAAAGGTTACAGGAAAAGTCTCAGGAAGAAACAATCAAAATTGATCCTCGGCCTGCGCCATTTACAGATCCGTTTTCAGTGCTGGCAGATGTGGTAACCGGTAAATTGAAACTGGATGAAAATGATATGTACGGATTGCCTGTCAATGTAACTGTTGTAGAAATTCTTGAAGCAGCCAAACGATCAGCAGAAACTGGTAAAACAATAAGTTTGAAATAATATTGATAGAGAGGTCAATAGATAAATAATTATGTAAATGGAATTAGCGGCCCGTTCGGTAAGATATTCGGAAACCACATTAACAGAGTTGATGATACCATCCTATGCCAATTTTGGAGGGAAAATACATGGTGGTATACTTTTGTCACTCATAGATAAAGTGGCTTATGCATGTGCTTCCAGGCATGCCTCTACCTACTGTGTGACTGTATCGGTAGATGCCGTTGATTTTCTGAAGCCTGTGGAAGTAGGGGATTTGCTATCATTGATGGCTTCTGTGAATTATGTAGGCAGAACGTCACTGGTGATCGGGATCAAGGTGTTTGCGGAGAATGTCAGGGACGGGGTCCGGCGACATACCAACACGTCATATGTGACCATGGTCGCCAAAGGAGATGATGATAAACCCGCAGTAGTTCCGCCTTTGTTGCTTGAAAATGAAGGAGATGCGCGCCGTTTTCTGGAAGCAATGAAACGGAAAGAACTCAAGGACACTTATCGTAATGCATTTGACAACGCCAAAAGTGTTATGCATGTGAACAGAAATATCAAAAAGCTGTCTGAACAGCGATGCGTTATAGGATGGGAAACTAAAGATCTGATAAAATGAACATCTTTCTTTTAAACTTGCTACTGATGGCAGGCGTAGCCAATAACTTCACACCTGTCACATTAAAGGTGGATATTACAAATGTAAAAAAAGCACAGGGAAAACTATTGATCGGGATTTATAAGCCGGATGATAAATTTGGTGAAGGAAAGCCGGCAGTATCCGAGATTATAGAAGTGAAATCAACAGGTGATCAATCGATTTCATTCGAATTGGAGCCAGGGAAGTATGCGCTGGCCGTGTTTCACGATTTGAATAGCAACGACGAGCTGGATAAGAATTTTGTGGGTATACCGAAAGAACCCTACGGATTCAGCAAGGACTTCAGACCCAAATTTTCAGCACCGTCATTTAATGATTGTGCTTTTGACGTCACGGCAGAAGGCGTACAACAAATTTCTGTGAAGCTTACAAACTAAAGAGCGAATCCGGGATATAGCCTGGATTCGCTCTTTAGTGTTTTTAAAACCCAAATAAGCCGCCACTCTTTTTCCGTGTGTTTGTTGTTTTCTTGCCAAATAGCATTCCAAACACGCCTCGCACTACTTCACGCCCGATCTGCTTAGCCAGAGGTGATGAGAGAACTTCGGTAATCATACCTTTCTCTTGTTTTTGATTCTTTGTCTGAACCACTTCTTCCTTGGTTTTTGCCTCAATGCGAGCCTGCTCTTCCATACGCCGCGTCAGTATTTCATAAGCACTTTCGGGGTCCACAGGATCTTTATATTTTGAATACAAATCAGATTGGCGTACATGGTTTTCATAATCTGCTTGTGTCATAGGTCCCATTACTGAACTGGGCGGTAGCAGATGTGTGGCCGCAACTTCGGTCGGTATTCCTTTCTCATTCAGAACAGTGATAAGTGCCTGGCCAATACCCAGGGTGGTGAGTATCTGATCAATTTCATAGAACTGAGATCTCGGATAGGTTTTAACAGTCTGCTTCAGCGCGTCAGCATCCTTTGGTGTAAATGCACGCAATACATGCTGAACCCGGTTCCCGAGTTGACCAAGTACTGACACGGGGATATCCTGGGCCATTTGCGTACAAAAGAAAATACCAACACCTTTGGATCGGATAAGCCTTATTACCTGTTCGATCTGATCTAAAAATGCTTTTGGGGCATCTTTAAAGAGTAAATGAGCCTCATCCAGGAAGAAAACCAGTTTAGGCTTGTCCAAGTCACCGGCTTCAGGCAATTTCTGATATAACTCTGCAAGAAGGCTGAGCATAAAAGTGGAGAATAGTGCCGGCTTATCCTGAACGTCAGAGACATTGAGCAGACTGATGACACCCTGGCCATCAACCCTATTGATAAGATCCTCAATGTCGAACGATTTTTCACCGAATATACTACCCACACCCTGTTGTTCCAGTGCCACTATTTTTCGAAGAATCGTTCCTGCTGTAGACGAAGAAATAGAGCCGTAATCCGATTTGATTTCCGCTGCACCCGGACCTTCCGACAGATAGCTCAATACTTTTTTCAGGTCGTTGAGATCCACCATTGGCAGATCTTTATCATCCGCATATTTGAACAAAATGGCCAGCACACCCGATTGTGTGTCGTTAAGCTCAAATATTTTGGAAAGCAGGATGGGGCCGAACTCCAGTATGGTAGCACGCATCTGTGATCCTTTCTGACCGCTCAGTGAGTATAATTCTACAGGAAAACCTTTTGCCTCAAAGGTAGTTCCCAATATCTGAGAGCGTTCCTCAATAGCCGTGTTGGATTTTCCCGGCTGGGCAATTCCTGATAAATCGCCTTTAATATCGGACATGAAAACAGGTACGCCTGCCGCGGAAAGCTGTTCAGCAAGAACCTGTAATGTTCTTGTCTTTCCCGAACCAGTTGCTCCTGCTACAAGTCCGTGGCGGTTCATCATCCGAAGCGGAAGATTTACCTTTGCCTCTGTTATAATTTCTCCGTCCAGAATAGCCGATCCCAGATGAATGGCTGGCTGTGTTGTTTGGTAGGATTTTTGTATGGCTGCTATGAATGAATCTCTTTTAGACACAGGCTTTTTATGGTTATTGTTAATGATGGGTTAATTTACCAAATTAATCATTTCCGAAAGGATTCTTTGCTGATCTAAATATCAGTAATAGCATAATAATACTCTTTAAAGAAGATATGTTATTTTTCGTAGTAGTTTGTATTTGCAAAATATTATTAGGTATTTTGGTAAATTCACTATGTAATTGTTCTGACTTCATTTTACAAAACCACAATATTTGCCGCGTATGCTTAGTAGAGTTGCCAATTCGATTTACTGGATGAACAGATATATGGAGCGGGTAGAAAATTATGCCCGTTTCGTAGGAGTTAATTTTAACCTTGCGCTAGACCTGCCGCCAGACGTGGACGAACAATGGGAACCTTTGCTGATTGCTACTGCAGATCATTACACTTTTTATAAATATTACGAGAAACCTACTAAAGAGGATGTCATTCATTTTATGACATTTGATAAAAGAAATCCGAACTCTATCATTAGTTGTCTGTACGAAGCAAGGGAAAATGCACGTACAATCCGGGAGACCATCTCAAAGGAAATGTGGGAGAGTATCAATACATTTTACCTTACAATTAAAGGAACCGCTGCGGATGATTTCCGAAATATGGATCACATGCAGTCGTATTTCACAGATATACGCAAAAGTTGTCAGCAATTTCATGGCGTAGTTGACTCATCGATTACGCGTAATGAAGCATGGCATTTTGGGCGTCTTGGAAGGCACATTGAGCGTGCAGATAAATGTTCACGCTTTCTGGACGTAAAGTATTTTACAATGGCTCAGGATACCAGTGCATCGGGTTCCACGCTGGATCTGATGATGTGGACTGCAGTTTTAAAATCTGTAAGTGCCTATAATATGTATCGGCAGACACATCGCGCATTGACACCTATGAACATCGTGGCTTTCCTGATACTGGATAAATTATTTCCGCGTTCGATCGCATACAGTGTTCGTCAGGCGGAACTCTCTCTCTATGCCATACGTGGTGCGATTCCTGAGAGAGGTCATACTGCTCCGGCGGAAAGAGCGCTGAGTAAAATGCGAAGTGAATTGGAATTCACGGAGGTGGAAGATGTTTTTAAACTAGGTTTACATGAATATCTGGATAAATTTCAGATCAATAATAATGAGATTGATAGTGCCATTTTTGATATGTATTTTGGACTTGAGACAGAAAAGGTACAGTCAATGGGACAGTCATCTATGCGAGTGGCAAGTCAGTGGATGAATTAGTCATATGAGACTTGTTGTCTGATATGATAAGAAGATTAAATTGTATAAAGTGGTAGTCCTTGGGACTGCCGCTTTTTGTAGATACATGTCTGAATACAATAGCCACAGGAGTAGCTGCAAATTGAGGTCATCTATAAGTAATTATTGCTGAACGGCAGAAATAGAAAAAAATGCTTTCATTTATAAAAGCATTCCCACTGCACTAGTATTCTGATAGTGAGGTTGCTTAAATAAAATGTGACACCTGGTATTGATCGCCGTCCTTATCTTTTACGTATATCTGACCAGATGTATAAATTGCTGTATACGTAAGATGGTGATTGGTTATATGTAGCGAGCCATTTAATCAATCCAAACTTTTGTTTCGCAAAAAACCAATTATGGGTACGGAAATTTAGTATTTTTGTGCCCAAACAAACAGAGGAATTCAAGATCGTGACGTTAATTAAATCTATATCTGGGATCAGAGGAATAGTGGGGGGGAAATCCGGCGAAGCGCTGACTCCTATTGATGTTGTAAAATTTGCTGCTGCCTATGGTACTTGGCTTAGAAGAGCTAACCCGCAGAACCAAAAGGTTATAATAGGCAGGGATGCACGTCTTTCAGGAGAAATGGTAAGCCGTTTGGTAGCCGCTACATTGCAAGGCGTAGGTCTTCATGTTGTTGATTTAGGGCTGTCTACAACACCAACTGTGGAGCTTGCTGTCACTATGGAGAAAGCAGGAGGTGGTATTATACTTACTGCCAGCCATAATCCAATCCAATGGAATGCGCTAAAATTACTAAATCACGAAGGTGAATTTATTTCCGAGTCTGAGGGAGAGGAAGTTCTTCGTATTGCTGATCAGGAAGATTTCATCTTTGTAGATGTCAAGAAACTTGGATCGTACAGCACTGACGATACTTATCTTCAAAAGCATATTGATCATATTCTTGCCTTGAAACTGGTAGATACTGAGGTGATCAAAGCTGCCAATTTTAAAATTACCGTAGATGCGGTAAATTCGAGTGGAGGGATATTTGTTCCTGCTCTTTTGGAAGCACTTGGCGTGGAGAGCAAAAATATCAAAAAACTAAATTGTGAGCCAACTGGAAATTTTGCGCATAATCCGGAACCTCTGCCGGAACACTTGCGTGAAATCAGTAAGGAACTCAATGACGGAGCTTACAATTTAGGTATCGTGGTGGATCCGGATGTAGACCGTCTGGCTTTGATGTGTGAAGACGGTTCTCCTTTCGGAGAGGAATACACACTGGTAGCAGTTGCCGACTATGTTTTAAAAAATACGCCTGGTAATACCGTATCCAATCTCTCATCCACAGCTGCATTGAAAGACGTTACGTTGAAGGCAGGAGGGAAGTATTTTGCTTCTGCTGTCGGAGAGGTGAATGTAGTTACGATGATGAAAGCCAACCAGGCCGTTATCGGAGGAGAGGGGAATGGGGGAGTGATCTATCCGGAAAGTCATTACGGACGTGATGCTTTAGTGGGTATTGCCTTGTTTTTAACACATCTTGCTAAATTCGGAAAAACAGCTTCTGTACTGAGAAAGTCCTATCCTGGTTATTATATATCGAAAAACAAGATTGAATTAACACCGGATATCAATGTTGATAATATCCTGAGCAGAATTCAGACCAAATATTCCAAACAACCATTGAGTACCATTGATGGTGTGAGAATTGAGTTTGACAGGGAATGGGTTCACTTGCGTAAGTCTAATACTGAGCCAATTATCAGAATTTATTCTGAGTCGGAAACGCAGACCACTGCTATCAATCTTGCTAACAAAATCATATCGGATATAAAAGAAATTATTTCAGAGCCGAAGGGATAGTTATGAAGGTTTATTTAGACAATGCAGCTACCACACGTCTAGACGCGGAGGTGCTGGAAGCAATGGTGCCTGTAATGGCTGAACAGTACGGTAATCCATCATCTATTCATGCCAATGGCCGTGCTGCCCGTTCTTTAATTGAAAGAGCGAGGAAAAGTATTGCCGGTATTCTCAATGCTGCTCCTGCGGAAATATTTTTTACATCCGGAGGTACCGAAGCGGACAATACTGCAATACGTTCGAGTATTGAGACGCTGGGACTTAAGCATGCTATTACTTCAAAGATAGAGCATCATGCCGTTTTGCATACACTTGAACATTTGCAAAAAACGGGTCAGATACAGCTTAGTTACGTTAATCTGGATGAGAAAGGTGCTGTCGACATGGAGCATCTTGAAACGCTTCTGAAATCGAATCCGAGATCACTTGTTTCGCTGATGCATGGCAATAATGAGATCGGTAATCTGTTGGATCTGGACCTGACAGGGGATTTATGTGAAGAATACGGAGCCGTATTTCATACCGATACAGTGCAAACGATGGGCCACTATTGCCATGATCTGCAAAAGTTGAAAGCCAACTTTGTGGTAGGTGCTGCACATAAGTTCCACGGACCGAAAGGTATTGGTTTTCTGTACGTCCGGCCTGGTGTTAAGATTCACCCATTTATTCATGGAGGTGCTCAGGAACGTAACATGCGTGGAGGTACAGAGAATGTATATGGGATTGTAGGATTAGCAAAAGCACTGGAAATTGCATACCGGGATATGGATGCACATCGTGCACATATAGAAAGTCTTAAAACCAGAATGATCGCTGCGCTTACAGATCAGATTGAAGGTATACAATTCAACGGGAAATCAGGACAGCTGCATGAAAGCCTGTATACGGTGTTAAATGTAAGTCTGCCTCCTTCGGATTTGAGTGATATGATGTTGTTTAATCTGGACATTGCCGGAATCTCGGTATCAGGTGGAAGCGCCTGTTCAAGTGGTACAGACATTGGCTCACACGTATTGAATGAGCTCGGCCTGGATCCGGCGAGAGCTAACGTCCGGTTTTCATTTGGAAAATATAATACTTCAGAAGAAGTTGACTATGCTGTAAAGACACTTGCAGGATTTTACAGTAAAGAACCAGCAGTTGTTTAAATTTTGAAAGGGCCGGATCAATACAATGACCCGGCCCTTTCGATGTACAGTATATTGGCTTCCCTAAGCATTTCGAACCATATCTTCAAGCGCTTCAATCCAGATATCACTGTCGTTCAGACTTTCTACCAGTTGCCAGTGTTCGCCGCCTTCTTTTTCAAATATTTCTTTATATTCTTCTCCTACTTCGATGGTGGTTTCGAGGCAGTCGGCTACAAATGCAGGGGAGAATGCCAATACTGATTTTACTCCTTTTTTAGCAAGTTCGGGAATCAGTTCATCTGTGTAAGGTTTGATCCAAGGCGTTTTACCCAGACGCGATTGAAATGCAACAGTGTATTTACCTTCCGGAATACCCATTCCTTTTACAAACAATCTTGTAGTTTCGTAGCACTGCGCGCGGTAACAATGCTGATTTTGATTGGTCAGTGTATCGCAGCAGCTTCCAAAGCTACAAACATTGGCCACATCTCCTTTTGTAATCTGCCTTTCAGGAATACCATGGTAACTGAATACGAAATGATCGTATTCACGGGTAGCCATGTATTTCTTGCCGAGATTTACAAAGCCTTCAACGAATTTGGGATGATCCAGAAAACGATTGATGAATTTGATTTCCGGTAATACTTCCCAGTCTTTTACTACCTCCATTACTTTTTTGTAAACAGAGCCAGTGGAAGCAGAAGCATACTGAGGGAAAAATGGCACAATAATGATGTCTGTCAGGCATTCTTTACGAAGTTCGGTCAGGCCTGTTTCAATGCTCGGACTCTGGTAACGCATAGCAAGTTTTACCACATAATTGTCTCCCAGTACTTTCTGCAGCTTTTCTTCAACAGAATAGCCATATATCTTTAACGGAGATCCTTGCGGAGTCCATAGCTCACGGTATATCTTAGCAGATTTCGGCGCACGAAAAGGTGCAATGATCAGGTTGATCAGTAACCAGCGGTTCAGAAAGGGGATATCAATTACACGTTCATCCATCAGAAACTCCCTGAGATACTTCCGTACATCCGGGACAGACGGACTATCCGGCGTTCCCAGATTTACGATCAGGACACCAGTTTTTTTTATTTGTTTTTCTGTTGAGGGAGATGTGTTTGTCAATGTTTCGGTATGCATTACCTGTAATTTTTATTCATGGTGAAGACTGTCGGAATGATAACGGCTGCCCAACCCTTAAAAGTTCGACAGCCGTTAAAGGTTATTACATTCCGATAAGTATTTCTCTGAGTACAGCCTGGGCAGACCATTCTCTATTGGCAGCCTGTTCGATAACCAACGAACGCGGGCCATCCAGTACTTCATCTGCTACTTTCATATTTCTCCTTAAAGGTAGACAATGCATAAATTTACCATTGTCTGTCAGACTCATTTTTTCTTCTGTGATCATCCACGATGGATCGCTGCTGAGCACTTGTCCGTAGTTGGTATACGATGACCAGTTCTTTCCATAAACAAAATCAGCACCTTCAAGCGCTTTATTCTGATCGTAGATTACCTGCCCTTTCCCTACAAACTCAGGCGCAAGGTCATAACCTTCCGGGTGTGTGATCACCAGCTCAACGTTCATCGGATTCATCCATTCGCAGAATGAATTGGCAACTGCCTGTGGCAATGCCTTAAAGTGCGGTAACCAAGTAAGCACAACTTTCGGGCGTTCCTTCACACGGAATTCTTCAATTGTGATACAGTCGGCCAGGGATTGTAACGGGTGGCGTGTCGCTGACTCCAGGTTGACGATAGGTACCTCAGCATATTTTTTGAATTGCTCAAAAACGATTTCCTGATAATCTTTCTCACGGTCCTGCAGGCCGGCAAATGAACGGATTCCGATGATATCGCAATAGCGACCGATTACGGCGGCAGCTTCCTTCACGTGTTCCGCTTTATCACCGTTCATAATCACACCTTCCTCCATTTCCAGTCCCCATCCATCTTGACCCACGTTCATCATGATCACATTCAGACCAAGATTTTGTGCTGCTTTCTGGGTACTCAATCGCGTACGCAGACTGGAATTGAAAAACAAAAGGCCGATTGTCTTATTCTTTCCCAGTTCATTATCACCGAAAGGATTTCTCTTTGAGATAATTCCGCTGGTAATAAGTTGGTTAAGGTCTGTTACGTCGTTTATGGATAGGAAATGTTTCATTTTTTGTGCTCTATTTAATCGCAGAGTTTAATGAGGTACACGCAGAGGTCGTGGAGTTAATATTTATTTACGATTCGTTTAATGCCATTTTTTAACGAAACTACATTAAAGTTAATAAGTAAGCCAACTTTACATTCAGATAGTCGAAGGTATGTTAAAGTTTGAGCGAAATGGACTTCATTCAAAGCTTCAACTGCCTTTAACTCAACAATTACCTTATTTTCAACAAACAGGTCAATCCGAAATCCAGCTTCCAGAATAATTTCATCGTACAATACTGGCAGACTTTTTTGTTTTTCTACATGCAAACCGTGCTTTTTTAATTCATAGAATAAGCATTCCGCGTATACGGATTCCAGTAATCCTGGTCCCAACGCACTGTGAATTTTAAAACTGTATTGTAGTATTATCTGAGTTATATCGTTCTCCTCCAAAGAACTGTTTATATTTCTATTCATTTCTTCACCATATTTTATTAAATTTTGGGTGAAGCTTTCTACGTTGAATATCAAATATATGGTTAATAAACTCAGCGGAACACAGCGCTAGGCTCTTTTCTTCACTCTGCGTTTAAGCAGGTGCGAAGAGCATCCAGGAAGGCATCTGCTTCTTCTTTACCCAATGCCAATGACGGAAGCAAGCGGATCGTGTTGGCTCCTGCTACGCCGGTAAACATCTTATGTTCGAAGAGTAGTTTATTACGAAGGTCTTTCACCGGGAAGTCGTACTCGATTCCGATCATCAATCCACGTCCTCTCAATTCCTTATAACCTCCGATTGCTTTGATACCTTCAAATAGATACGCTCCTATTTCAGTTGCGTTGGCCAGCAGGTTTTCCTCTTTCATAATATCAAGAACAGCAATTCCCGCTGCGCATGCCATGTGATTTCCTCCGAAGGTAGTTCCCAGTAATCCATAGCTGGCTTTAAATTTAGGAGAGATCAATACACCTCCGATCGGAAAACCATTTCCCATACCTTTGGCCATAGTCATCAGGTCCGGATGAATGCCGCTGAACTGGTGAGAGAAAAACTTACCTGTACGGCCATATCCGCACTGTACGCTATCCAAAATCAGGACTGCGCCGGTTTCATCACATCTCTTACGTAAAGCTTGCAGGAATTCGTCAGAAGCGACCTGGATTCCACCCACTCCCTGAATACCTTCTACAATTACAGCGCAAACCTCATCCGTAATTCCCTGCTCCAGGTCATTTACGTCATTAAAAGGAAGGAAGCTTACATGCTCGTTGTAATTGACAGGAGCTACGATAGACGGATTGTCAGTAGCAGCTACAGCACCTGCAGTACGTCCGTGGAATGCCTTTGTAAATGCAACTACTTTCTTACGACCTGTATGGAAAGAAGCCAGTTTAAGTGCATTTTCATTAGCTTCAGCACCTGAGTTGATCAAGAATAATTTATAGTCAGGATATCCCGAGAGCTTTCCTAGCTTTTCTGCCAATTCTTCCTGCATGGATATTTTTACAGAATTGGAGTAAAAATTGATCGCATGAAGCTGTTTGCTTAATTTATCAACATATTTTGGATGGCAATGCCCCACAGAAATTACAGCGTGACCGCCATATAGATCAAGGTATTTAGTGCCATTCGAATCCCATAAGTAGCTTCCTTCGGCCTTTACAGGTTCTATATCGTAGAGTGGGTATACATCAAATAAATGTGACATAATCTTGAATGTAGTTTAAACGCAGAGGAAAATGAGTGATTACACAGAAAGAGTAGTTCAGCGTCCTCAGCGCTTCACCTCCATAACTCTGCGTTAAACAAATTAAAATGATGGAGCCTTCAACTTCAAACCGGCATCTTCCGGTAATCCGAACGCTAAGTTCAGATTCTGAACTGCCTGACCAGAAGCACCTTTCGTCAAATTATCAATAATACTGCTGATCAGTAGCTGTCCGTCATGCACTTCCAGATGGATCAGGCATTTATTGGTATTGACAACCTGTTTCAGATCAATTGGTACATCGCTAACATGCGTGAATGGATGCGATGCATAATAGTTTTTATATAATTCCTGCGCTTCTTCCAGCGTTCCGGCGAACGGCGTGTATACATTGGCCATAATCCCACGCGTAAAGTCACCACGGTAAGGGACAAAATGAACTGCTTTGTCAAAACCAGCCTGAAGTTTTTTCAGGCTCATCTTAATCTCAGTCAAATGCTGGTGGCTGAACGCCTTGTAAATTGACAAATTGTTATTTCTCCAAGAAAAATGTGTTGTTGCGCTCAGCGCCTGGCCTGCCCCTGTACTGCCCGTTATAGCGCTCACGTGCACATCTTCTTTCAATAATCCTGCTTTTGCCAGAGGCAAAATAGCCAGCTCTATGCTCGTTGCAAAGCAGCCAGGATTGGCAATTTTCGAAGACGTTTTGATCTTGTCTTTCTGCAGCTCAGGAAGTCCGTATGTAAATCCGTTGGATTCGTTACGGAAATCTGTACTGAGGTCAATGATCTTTACAGTTTCAGGAACATTGTATTGGTCAAGAAACTTTTTAGATTCTCCATGTCCTGAACATAGGAAAATACCTCCAAGGTCTTTCTGATTCAGTAGTTCCTGGATTTCTTCTCCTGAAAAAATCAGGTCTGTGTCGCCCAACAGGTCAGTATGTGTCGCGTAGACTGGTTTGCCCGACTGACTTTTACTATGTGCAAAGGCAACGTTCAGGTAAGGATGGTTAATCACAATTCTCAGCAATTCACCTCCTGTATATCCTGCCGCACCGATTATTCCGATATTGATATTTTGCATTATTCTACCCAATTTTCTAATGTCAAACCACTTACTCTTCCAAATTCTTTAGTGTTGTTGGTCACCAGTGTGAGCCCCAGGCTAAGAGCATGCGCTGCAATTAAGAGATCATTTGAGCCAATAACTGAACCACTACTCTGTAAATCTGCCCGGATAATCGCATAAAATTTTGCTGCAGTAAGATCAAAATCAACAATTGTTAAAGGCTCTAAAAAAATTTCAAGAGCTACCTTGTTTTGTTCTTTTTTCTGACTTTTAGCTACGCCAAACCAGAGCTCTGCTACCACAATTGAGTAAACTAACAAGTCACCTCTAGATAGTGATTGAAATTTTGAGAAAACTTCTGGTGGCCTCTTGTTAATAATGTAGGCAATGATATTGGTATCAAGTAAGTACTTCATTCAAACAAATTTTCAATTTTGTCCAATGGAGGTTGCGTCTGGTCCTTCATATAGTCGTTTGAAAAGTCATCAAGATTTTTCCACCATTTCTGAAGCTCCTGATCGGAGGAAAATAATCTCTTTCGTTTTTTTTCAACTACAAATTCCATATAGTCAAATACTTCCTGAAGTAAATCAGGAGGTAATTCCAACGCTTTCTTTTGAATTTGATTCTGAAGTTCTGTGATTGTCATAACTAAAATCTTTAATAAGACTTACGAATCTCAACCAGCTATCAACAATTGCCCCTAAACGATTAGTTGTTGCTCTCGCTTACTTTCTGATAAATCATTACCTGGTTAGATGCCACTTTGGAGAATCCGCGGACATCGTCTCCGGTCCATGCATTGTTCATTTCTCCGTAGCTGCCAAATTTCGATGACATCAGATCATAGGGTGATTCGATTCCCTCAACATGGAAGCGATATGGAGCAAGATGTACATGCACTCTTCCTGTTACGTGAGCCTGAGTATCCGCAAGGAAAGTTTCTATATTACGCATTACCGGTTCTACAAACTGGCCTTTATGAAGAAGGGTCCCATACGTGTTAGAAAGCTGTTCTTTCCAGTAAAGTTGTTGCTCGCTCAATACATGTTTTTCAAGTGTATGATGCGCTTTGATAATCACCAAAGGAGCAGCAGCCTCGAAACCTACACGACCTTTGATTCCGATGATGGTATCACCTACGTGAATGTCACGACCAATTCCGAAAGGTTGTGCAATGGCAGCCAGTTTCTGAATAGCCTCAACAGAATTCTCGAAAAACTCACCTGCAACACCTTTCAATTCACCTTCTACGAATTCCAGCGTGATGGTTTCTGGTTCAGTTTTTAAAACCTGGGTTGGCCATGCAGATTCAGGCAAGTACTGCTCAGAAGTAAGTGTTTCTTTTCCTCCAACAGATGTTCCCCACAATCCTTTATTGATGCTGTAAGCAGCTTTTGCCCATTCGCGACCAACGCCTTTTTTAGTCAGGTATTCGATTTCAGCTTCACGAGAGAGCTTCAGATCACGGATAGGCGTGATGATTTCAGCTTCCGGAATGATAATGCGGAATGCCATATCAAAGCGAACCTGGTCATTACCGGCTCCTGTGCTTCCATGCGCAATGGCACTTGCTCCGATCTCCTTTGCATACTCAGCAACAGCAACAGCTTGAAAAACACGTTCCGCGCTTACCGAAAGTGGGTAAGTATTATTTTTCAGTACATTACCAAAAATCAAATATTTGATGCAATCATTATAGTAATCCGCTGTCTTCGAAATAGTAGCGTGGTTTTTTACGCCTAAGGCATATGCGTTGGCTTCAATAGTTTTAAGTTCTTCATCTGAAAAACCGCCTGTATCTACGAGTACAGAATGCACCTCATAGCCCTTGTCTTCGGCTAAATATTTTACACAAAAGGAGGTATCTAATCCTCCGCTGAACGCTAATACTACTTTTGGCTGTGACATTATGTTTATTATATGATTCTTATTTCTTTAAAAATTAACTAATTGTCAGTAAGGTGTCTACCGGGATACCAAGATTCTTATTCAGTTCCCTGATCATTTTGATAGTCAGATTTCTTTTCTTATTTAACACTTCAGAAACTCTGTTCTCACCACCGAAGTAAGGTGCTACATCTTTACGGCTCAGATGAAGCTGATCCATTCTTTCTTTGATGGCTTCAATGGGGTCAGGCTTTGGTATAGGAAAATTCTTTTTCTCATAATCTATTGCCAGGACTGTTACCGCCTCGAGAATATCCAATGCCTTTTTCCTTTCTTGCGGATCTTCTAACAAATCAGCATCAATCAATGTATCAATGATTTTTCCTGCTTCTTCGAAAGAAGCATCATTGGTGATTGGTTTTATCACTATATCATCCAAATTAATTGCAAGTGCTTTCATGTGCTTTGAATGAGTTATATGTTTTTAATGTCTTCAATCCTGTCATAGGCTGAATGCGTTCCTAAAAATCGGACAAACACAAACTGTCTTTCATATTCAAATTCGCTATGAGTCGATATTTGTTGTGCGTGATGTTAAAAACAATTCTGCCATTTCCAACTGTATCTGAATTTTTGAAAAACTTAATAACTTCGTTAGGGCTGCTGAAATGAGTTTTTTCGATTGTATCATACCAAAACTCAAGTGCAGGTCTGGCATCTGGTGTTTTATCCCAAAAATCTCTAAGTGTTGCTTTGGTGAAAATTCTCATTTCTTCCAACAAAAGTACCCAAGTATTCCCGAAATGGGAAGGTCTGGATCGTTTAATGTGTGTATAACAAAAAAATACCTCGCATCGGGCTTGAAAAGCGGTCGGGCGAGGTATTTATACGATATTAATAATCTGTAAATGAATGCGGGTACGTTTAATGTACAAGCATAGCCTCGGCGTTTTTCTTTTTCGCGCGTTCTTCCCTTCGCAATAAGATGCGTTGTTTAATACGCATCCAACGCTCATAAAGACTGGATTCTTTAAGGAAATCCCAGGCATCTTTTTCTGAATGCGTCTCAGTTTTTTTATGATCGTCAGGATTGTACATCATTCCCGTACATAGACAGTGTTTTCTGCCGGTACGCGTCAGTACATCATAGTTCACACAACTGGCACAGCCTTTCCAGAAAGCATCGTCCGCGGGAAGTTCACTGAACGTTACGGGTTCATAACCCAGGTCAGAGTTGATCTTCATTACCGGCAAGCTTGTAGTGATACCAATAATTTTGGCATCGGGATATTTTTTGCGTGAAAGTTCAAAAGCTTTCTGTTTGATCGCTTTGGCCATTCCGCTATTTCTGAATCCAGGATGTACAATCAAGCCTGAGTTTGCTACAAACTTCCCATGTTCCCATGTTTCGACATAACAGAATCCCACCCATTCTCCGGTATTGGTAGTTGCGATAATCGCTTTTCCCTCAACCATTTTCTCCATAATGTAAACAGGAGAACGCTTGGCTATACCAGTACCACGTTTTTTGGCACTCTCTTCCATTTCTGCACAAATAGTTTCTGCATAATGAAGATGATTTTCATTGGCAGTCTGAACAACGAACTGACTGCCCACTACTTCGGTATTTTTCATTGATGGCTTTAAAGACAAAAAATGTTCGAAACAAAAAATTTCACTCCCAGTAATAACGATGGGACGTTTCAAAAATTTAAAGAAAAAGGCGGGGAAAGTTTTGCCACGTAGGCAAAATAATATTAGACGGTCCGGGGGGACCTAAACCTGAATGGCGTAGTATGAAGAACAGTATGTATTCCGTTGCTATTCATGTACTTTGGTTAGTCGTCTAAGAGAATGCAAATTTGGTACAAAAAATTAGTATGACAAAACAACAGGAAATATATTTTTATGGTTCATCAACGGATCTTAAAATTTCGTTGCTACCTCACCGGATATATACTAACTATGCAGGAATTTAAAACGAAACGGAAACCTGCTCTATGCCTTCGATTAGTACTGATGATCTTCTGTATGGTTATATGAATGGTATATTTCCCATGGCAGAGCCTGACGGAACCATCTACTGGTATTCTCCCGATCCCAGAGCTATAATTCCTATCGACACATATAAACCGAGCAAGTCGCTGAGACCTGTGCTGAACCGGAAACAATTTGATGTCAGGGTAAATACAGATTTTGAAGGTGTGATGAGGGGTTGTGCCGGGCTAAGGATTCTAGGGAAAAGCGGATCTGAGGAAGGAACATGGATATCAGACGATATTATCGCATCGTATGTAGCGTTACACAAGTTGGGATTTGCGCATAGTGTGGAGGCGTGGAATGATGGACAGCTGGTGGGCGGATTGTATGGTGTATCAATTAATGGAGCATTTTTTGGTGAATCTATGTTTTCAAAAGAAAGTAATTCCTCCAAAGTCGCGTTCCATTATTTGATTCAGATACTCAGATTGAATAATTTCAAATTACTGGACACGCAGTTTATGAACGATAATGTGCTTCGTTATGGAGCAATCGAAATCAGTAAGGATGAATACCTGAAGCGCTTGCAGGAAGGGTTGCTGGCACACAGAAAATTCAATGAGTTGCCTTTTCAGATGTAGGTCAGGTATAAGTTTATTCATCTTCGCAGGATATATGTGTTCTTTTCTTATTAAGAAAAGTTAATTTTGGGATAAAATCGTTTTATCGTTCTCTGCCACTTCAAGCGGTCGGCTTTACAAGAAGTTCAAAGTGTCAAAACCAATTCTAGTTATAAAATTCGGGACGGCTTCCATTACGTTAGCTTCGGGAGAGCCTGATGTAAGAATCATCTCAGAAATAGCAAGGCAGGTTTCCTCTATCCATGCTCATTACAGGATCATCATTGTTTCATCAGGCGCTGTGGGCGCAGGAAAAGCCTATATTCAGGATTACAAAGGTACAATGACGCAACGCAAGGCCGCCGCTTCAGTGGGGAATCCATTGCTGGTGGGGTTGTATGCCAGTTATTTTGCTCCGAACAAAATTTATATAGCTCAAAGTTTATGTGAAAGGCAGCATTTTGCAAACCGTAAAAAGTTCCTGCAGCTGAAGGATACGTTTGAGGAATTATGGGAGAATGACATCATTCCCATTGTAAATGAAAACGACGTGGTGAGTGACCGAGAATTAAAGTTTTCGGATAACGACGAATTGGCTACTCTGCTGGCGGTTGGTTTTGGAGCTGAAACGTTGATGTTTTGTACATCGGTTGGCGGATTACTGGACGAACGCGGTGCTATTATCCGGAACGTAAATAATGTGAATGAAGTTTTCAGATTTGTACGTACTGATAAATCCTTTCTTGGATTGGGTGGTATGGCCTCCAAACTCACATTTGCCAAGCTGGCTGCCAGGATGGCTATTCAGGTTGTGATATTCGGTATGAACCAGGCAGACGAACTTTTGCTGGCACTGGAAGGAAAAGCTGGGACGGTAATAGGAGCAGGGAAAAGCACCTTATCGGCAAGGAACAGGTGGCTTGGAAGCGGAGGGTTGGTTTCCGGGACATTACATATCGATGAAGGTGCATCCAAGGCGCTATTGAAAAGGAAAAGTTTGCTTGCAGTGGGTGTAACTGATGTAACCGGCGAGTTTGAAGCGGGAGAAATTATTGAAATATACTCTCCTGACCAGGAAATGATTGCCGTAGCACGTGCAAGAGAAACATCAGCTGCAATCAAAGAAAATATGAAGACTTTAAATTTTGAAGTGGCGCACGCCAATGATATCGTTATACTATGATGGATTCGATTTTACATCTTTTAAAAGCGACACAGGATGCGTCCGTTTCTGTTCGCAAACTTAGTGATAAGCACAGGGCAGATCTTTTGCTATCTATCGCCGATAGAGTGATGACGCATACTGACCGGATTGTTGAGGAAAATAAGAAAGATTTGGACCTGATGGACGATGCAGATCCAAAGAAAGACAGGCTTTTGCTGAATGCTGATCGGATTAAAGCCTTGGCACAGAGTCTTCGAGATGTAGCCGCTTTGGCCGATCCTACCGGTGAACTACTTCTTGAAAGAACAATAGAGCAAGGGTTATCGCTACAAAAAGTGACAGTACCTCTCGGCGTCGTGGGTGTAATATATGAATCACGTCCCAATGTGACAATCGATGTAGCGTCACTTTGCCTGCGTTCCGGAAATGCTTGCGTTTTAAAAGGTGGAAAGGAAGCGCATTATTCCAATACGTATTTGGTTAGCCTGATTCACGAGAGTCTGGAAGAAATAGGAGTGCCCGCTGCCGCTGTAAATTTGCTTCCAACGGGCCGGGAGTTTGTGATGGAGCTTTTGACGGCTACAAAATATGTGGATATTATCATTCCAAGAGGTTCTGAAGGATTAATAAAATTCGTTCGTCAGAATTCTCTGGTCCCTACTATTGAAACCGGAGCTGGTGTTTGCCATACCTATGTGGAGAAAACGGGTGATTTGGACAAAGCCGCTTCTATTGTTGTGAATGCAAAAGTTTCACGACCATCGGTTTGTAATTCTCTGGATACTGTCCTGGTAGATAAAGAGGTTGCCGCGGATTTTCTGCCAAAGCTGAAAGAAGAGTTTGTAAAATGGAATGTGGAAGTATTTGCAGATAAAACGGCCTATGGTATTTTCGAGGGAGTTAAATATCCTTTCTTACAGAGAGCGGAGCCTGAGGATTTCGGGCGTGAGTTTCTTGACTATAAATGCTCGGTAAAAGTTGTAGATGGGTTGGATGAAGCGCTTGGTCATATCCGTGAACATTCGTCCCGTCACTCGGAGGCAATTATTTCGAAGGATAACGATGCAATTGATAATTTTCTGAAAGAAGTGGATGCTGCTGCGGTATATGCCAATGCGTCTACGCGCTTTACCGATGGGGGAGTTTTTGCTTTGGGTGCTGAAATAGGCATTTCTACGCAGAAGCTACATGCACGTGGACCGTTTGCTCTGGAAAAACTCGTAACAGAAAAATGGGTTGTGAGAGGCGATGGACAGGTGAGGTGGTAAATATCTCTAATGGAATTCTAAGGGAGTGGTACTGTAAGGTGCAACTCCCTTTTTTTATACCTTTGCCCAAAATCATCGGAGAATAACCCAACCCGTTATGGAGAAAGTAGAAGCGATTGAGCATATAAAAATATTGAGTGAAGAAGCTGTTTCATTACTGAAGGAATTGATAGAAACAGAGTCGTTCAGCAGGGAAGAGGAAGGGACAGCATTTTTGATAGAGAATTATTTCAATAAAAAGGGAATTCCTTTTTCCCGTAAAAAGAACAACTTGTGGGCGTTCAATAAGCACTTTGACCATAAGAAACCTACATTATTGCTGAATTCCCATCATGACACAGTAAAACCCAACAAATCCTGGACACTCAATCCTTTTGTTGCGAAGGTCGAAGATGGTAAATTGTATGGTTTGGGCAGTAATGATGCAGGCGGTTGTCTGGTTTCATTGCTGGCTACTTTCTGCTATTTTTATGAATGTCAGAATCTGACTTACAATATTGCCATTGCGACTACTGCAGAAGAAGAGATTTCCGGTAAGGAAGGTTTGGAAATTGTAGTACCGGAGTTGCCTGAAATATCCTTTGCCATTGTAGGGGAACCAACTGAAATGCACTTGGCCGTTGCAGAAAAAGGATTGCTTGTGCTTGATTGCACGGCGAAAGGTAAGTCCGGGCACGCAGCCAGAGAAGAAGGCGACAATGCCATATATAAAGCTCTGAAGGATATCCAGTGGATCAATAGCTATCAGTTTCCTAAAGTGTCCCCAACACTTGGGCCTGTAAAGATGTCAGTTACGATTATCAATGCAGGCACGCAGCACAATGTGGTTCCGGATGTATGTAATTTTACAGTGGATGTCCGTGCTACGGATCAATATACACTGGAGGAAATTATTGATGTGATTCAGGAGCATATCGGTTCAGAAGTAAGCGCGAGATCTATCCGCTTGCGCCCATCAAGTATACCTATGGATCATCCTATTGTAAAAGCAGGTTTGGCTTTAGGAAGAAATGCATACGGATCGCCCACCACTTCTGATCAGGCACTTCTCGATTGTCCATCCTTGAAAATGGGTCCCGGACATTCAGGACGTTCGCACAGCGCTGATGAATTTATTTATTTAGATGAGATTGAGGCTGGTATTAAGCAATATATTACTATGTTGGAAGCTGTAATTCTTTAATAAAATGCAATTCTATCAGGAAGAGGACATACAAAAATTTCATCAGGTTCAGTTTGTTTACATCAAAACTGAGTTGGCAGATCATGTATTCCGGCTCATCCTGAATCGTCCTGAAAAACGCAATGCCTTTACACCTACCATGGCGCAGGAAATAGCCTATGCGTTGGCATATGCTCATTATACATCAGAAGTGAGGTGTGTAATTGTGGAAGCTGAAGGGCCTGTATTTTGTGCCGGAGCAGATCTGAATGCTTTTCATAACCAGGATGTAGATAAGCCTAATGTATCGCTTCCTGCTATCCGGGAAGAAGTGCGATTAGGCGATGCGTTTGGGCAGTTGCTCAAACCGAGTATCGCGATCGTGAAGGGACCTGTATTGGCAGGTGGTTTTCTGCTGATATGCGGATGCACGTTTGTAATCAGCGTACCTGAAGCTACATTCGCCCTGCCGGAAGTGAGAAGAGGAATCTGGCCGATGCAGGTGATGGAGTCTCTGACAGCTATATTACCAGCGCGTAAAATTCTGGAAATGGCTGTCACCGGAAAAGCGTATACAGCTGTTGAAGCGAATGAAATGGGATTGCTCACGAAAGTTGTGGAATCAGCACAAATACAGCATGAAGCTGATGTTTTGGCTGCAGTGATATGTGCCAATGCCCCGTACGCCATTCAGTCTGGTATGAAGGCTTTTCAAAAATTATCTTCTATCCCTATTGACGAACGTCATCGGTTTCTGAAAGAACAGCTGGATCTTTTATTGCTTTCAGAAGATGCGAAGGAGGGGACAGCAGCTTTTCGTGAAAAAAGAGATCCTGTCTGGAAAGGGAAATAATTCCAGGTAATCTTCAACAGTCCGGTTTAGCCAAACTGATGTAAGTTCTTTTGCATCAATCAGCAACCACGAGAACTGATTTTAAAAGTGATTAACTGGAAAAATCAATTCCCCGGAACGATCTCAATTTCTTCTCCATATTGGTTATGGAATTTAAAATCTGTTACGCCCAAAGATGAATCTTTTATGAGTTTAACCCAGGTTTTGTATTGGAAGAACCATTTTACTTGTCGGGAAATAATACCTTTTGTAAAATAGGAATGCAGGAATGGATGCAATAAAATCGTAATTCCACGCTCATTCTGCTTAGAGAGCATATAATCCAAGTTATTCTCAATGACATCCGAAACAAGAATGCTAGCCTGAATGGTCCCCGTTCCGCCGCAGGTAGGGCAGGTTTCACGAGTAACAATATTCATTTCAGGTCTCACACGCTGGCGTGTAATCTGGAGCAATCCGAATTTAGAAAGAGGAAGAACGGTGTACTTAGAGCGGTCGCCCTTCATTTCATCGCGCATCATGTCAAAAAGAACGCGTTTGTTTTCCGCTTTCTTCATGTCGATAAAATCAACGACAATAATACCACCCATATCGCGCAAACGTAACTGACGTGCTACTTCTTTCGCAGCTTCCAGATTTACGCTGAGGGCAGTCGCTTCCTGATCCTCTTCTGAGTTGGATTTGTTACCGCTGTTTACGTCGATAACATGGAGTGCTTCCGTATGCTCAATAATCAGGTATCCTCCGTTAGGAAGACTTACTGAGCGACCAAACAATCCCTTGATCTGTTTTTCAAGACCAAACTGCTCAAAAAGCTTATTCTTACCGTTGTGAAGTTTAAGGATATTTTCCTTTTCCGGTGCAATGTTGTGGATGTATGCTTTTATATCGTCATACACCTCTTTTGAATCCACCGTAATGCTGTCGAATGACTCGTTCAGCATGTCACGGATAATGGATGAAGCACGGTTCATTTCACCAATTACACGGTCGCGTGGCTTGGCATCGCGGAGTGCTTTAATTCCGTTTTCCCACTTGTCAAGGCAATCCTGAAGATCTTTATTCAGCTCATCAACGTCTTTTCCTGTTGCAACGGTACGAATAATCACACCGAAATTCGCAGGCTTAATAGACGACATTAATCTCTGCAGACGATTTCTTTCCTGCTTGTCAGTGATCTTTTTAGAAAGATTTACTGAGTTGGAAAAAGGAACAAGGACGATGTATCGACCAGCAATAGAAATATCGCAGGATAAACGAGGTCCTTTTGTAGAGATCGGTTCTTTTACTATCTGAACCAGAATAGGCTGGTTTTTGGAAAGGACCTTATCAATTTTCCCCAGCTTTTCGATTTCAGGTTCCATCTTGAAGTTACTCAATTTGCCCGAATTCGCACGCTTGGAAATTACATCCTTGGTTAGCTTGTTAAGAGAGTTAATATTGGGACCTAAATCCAGATAATGCAGAAATGCATCTTTTTCAAATCCCACATCCACAAAGGCAGCATTAAGCCCTGCCACCAGTTTCCTGACTGTACCAAGGTAAATATCACCTACGGTAAAGCTTTGATCCGGTGTTTCAACGTGATACTCTAAAAGACGTTTATCCTGCAAAAGGGCTATACGCTCTCCCTTTTGAGTAGAATTGATTAGTAATTCGTTACTCAATGTTCCACCAACTGAATGGCTATCTTAATGTTAATACTCGACCTCCCCAAAAGAGTAATGGGGCATTACGCAACCGCGAAGAAGGAGCTGGCCGGACTGTAGCAATCCGGCCAGCTACCCATTTTATTTCTTCTTATGTCTGTTTTTTCTAAGGCGTTTCTTTCTCTTGTGAGTGGAGATCTTATGTCTCTTTCTTTTCTTTCCGCAAGGCATAATTTATTCGTTTAATATTAATAATTGTATTCTTAAATTAATTCAATCAGTTGTTGAGCCGCTGTTCCAGTTCGCCGATTGCTTGCTGAATAACAGGGTCTTTTTCTTCTTTTTTGACTTCTGACAAGATCTTTCTGGCCTCGTCATTTTTACCAAGTTCTACCAAAGTTAAGCCTAAATAAAATTTAGCTTTGGTATTGGCAGGATTGTTCGTCAATATCTGACGAAAGCGGTCTGCTGCTTTCGAATATTGATTAGAACGCATTGAAAGGATACCAAGATTGAACAAAGCAAGTTCATGAGTTGGATCTGTTTCAATTACCTCACGTAACATAGTAATTCCCTGCATAGGGTTTTCTGTATTTACGTAGGTCATGGCCATATTAGCTTTTACTGCCAACAGGCCCGAGTTCTGATCAATTGCCTTTTGATAGTATTCACGGGTCTTGATCCCAAGCTTCTTCGACTTTTGCTCATCCACTGCAAAGCCGTATGCTGCATAATAACGATCACCGGTTCTTACTATATTATCCAAAGAAGGAGCAAGGATAGCAACCTGTTCCGCATAAAAGGCAGCACTGTCGAACTTTTGTAATTCCGCAAATTTATCAGAAAGTTTTACTCCGGCAGCAACTTTTTCTTTATCGTTTGCAAGTATGAAGCCACTTCTAAGCTGATCAACAGTTTTTTGTTGCTCAGGAGATAAAGTGGCCCCATCATGCGAATTGGCAGGTGTCTCAGATGAAGTAGTTGCGGTTGTCGCTTCAGACGTCTGAGTTTTTTCAGTGTCCATTTCTTTTCCTTTGTTATTGACAACTACCTTAGGCAGACTGAATAGAGTACCTACTAAGGCAACTGCAAGTACACAAGAAAGCAAAATGGATTTTTTCATACTGTTTATTACCAAACCTGGTGAGGTGATTACTTTTCAGCAAAAGCTTTAAGTTTGTCACTTTCTTTAACCTGTTCAACGAAAACTTTAGCAGGTTTGAAACTTGGCACAAAATGCTCGTCAATAATCATTGAAGTTCCCTTTGAGATATTACGGGCTACTTTACGTGCACGCTTTTTATTGATGAAGCTACCAAAGCCTCTAACATAAAGATTCTCACCATCAGAAAGTGAGTCCTTTACCACGGTGAAAAACGATTCTAGCGTTTGTTGAACATCGCCCTTGTCTACGCCTGTTTTCTCAGAAATTTGTGCGATTACGTCTGCCTTAGTCACTTTGATTGTTTACTTTAAGTGGATATTATTTCATTTATTTACTTCCTCCTCCAAATTTTGGGAACACAAAGGTACGCTATTTTTACCTGAATTTAAAAGGATGGCTTTTTCATTTTTTTTATAATCGGTTAAAAAACAGAGTATATAAGTACAAACGCTATGCTATCCGATCAGTTACAGATCATTGATTTTAATAAAAGGCTTAAATCCTGGTATATCCAAAATCACCGGCCTTTGCCTTGGCGGCAGACAAAAGATCCATATAAAATATGGCTGTCTGAAATTATTCTTCAGCAGACACGCGTGGCTCAGGGAATGCCTTACTATGAAAGATTTATAGAAGCCTATCCCACTGTCTCGGATCTTGCGTTAGCTGATGAAAGGGATGTGCTCAGACTTTGGCAAGGATTAGGTTATTACTCCAGAGCCAGGAATATGCACTATACTGCTCGTCAGATTATGACTGATTTTGGAGGCAGTTTTCCTTCTACGTCAGCGCAACTGTCAAAGTTGAAAGGCTTAGGGCAGTATACTGCTGCGGCTGTGGCGTCATTTGCTTTTGACGAAGTGGTTCCTGCCATCGACGGAAATGTGTATAGGGTTATGGCCCGTTTGCTTGGGATTTTTACAGACATATTGAGCAATGAGGGGAAGAAGGAATTTAGTCAGCTGGCGCAGCAGCTGGTATCCAGGGAGGATCCTGCCACCTATAATCAGGCAATGATTGAGTTGGGTGCGCTTCAGTGTGTTCCTGTATCCCCGAAGTGTGATAGCTGTCCGTTTGAGGATATCTGTTATGCCCGATCCCTCAGCATACAGCATAAATTACCGGTTAAGCTGAAGAAGCTAAAGGTGCGTAGCAGGTATTTTAACTATTTTATTATCAGGAAAGGAAATGAAATTATAATGCAGGAGCGTACTGCAAAGGATATCTGGAAAGGACTTTATGATTTTCCGATGACTGAAACTTCGGAGGAAATCGAAATGTTAGATGACTTACCTATGAATGGTATATTAGAAAGATTGTTACAGAAGGGTAAGATCACGAAAGTGCCAAAAACTTATACACACATACTAACTCATCAAAAGTTGTTCGTCCAATTTTGGTGGGTGGATGTTACAGAAAATCCTGACGAAACAGGTACGCTTCATTTTTTTACTGAAAATGAAGTAGCCGATTTACCAAAACCTATATTGGTCGACATAGTACTCAAAGAGGAAGGATATCTTTAAGCTACTTTTGTGATATCGTAAAAAAGGTAGGTTGCGGTTTTACGTAAATATCATTTATCTTTAAATTATATACTTAATAATACTTACAAGAGAGAAATTATGGCTGGCAGTGTTAATAAAGTAATTCTGATCGGAAATCTGGGCAGTGATCCGGAAGTAAGATATCTGGAGAGTGGCTCAGCGGTAGCCAAGTTTAGTATCGCCACTACTGAGAGTTACACAAATAAAAGCGGTGAGAGGGTTGATAACACGGAATGGCATCGTATAGAACTTTGGGAAGGCCTTGCCAAGGTTGCAGAGAAATACCTTAAAAAGGGCAATCAAGTTTATATAGAAGGACGTATTCGTACTGATAATTGGACGGACAAAGATGGTCAGCAAAAATCAGGTGTTACAATTCGTGCCAATAGCATGACGCTTCTTGGCGGACCAGCCGCAGGAGGATCCGGTGAGAACAGTAATCAGGCATATGGACAACCAGCACCGCAACGCCAAGTACCCAGGGCTAATGATCCGGTACCCCCATCAATGGCAGCTGGAAATGACGACGATGATCTGCCATTTTAAGAGATACTGACTTTTGTCTGCGGTTGTCCATGCAGGCAAAAGTCAGCTGTAGATCATTAATAAGGATGATAGAATTGTAGCTAATATTGTGACGTCACATGCAGACAGTTCTCCTGAGAATCATTACATTTATGATAGTATAGCTCATTACGAACGTTTTTACTAATCTGTGAAAGACAAAACCGATAACGACGATCCTCTTCCCCGAAAGCGGTGGGGGTTATTAAGTCCCCCGAAATCATCTCGACTGGTGCGTGGATGTGTATCTTCTAATCTTCGGTCCGGCAACAAAGACAGATACTCGTACATGACGTTCCCATTGATTGCGGGTATAGAAATTCCAGTAGATATGTATCTGATCTACGATCTTACTTTCGTAATATTTTTATTTATACTTTCTCTTTTTTTCTCAGGGATAAGGGCCGCATACTCTGCCGCCGGCCTGCTGGAAAATCCATGGGAGCGAAAAGCTGACCATGAAAATCTGCTTCCAACCCGTATACAGCAACTTACACTCTCACTGGTGCAACGTGGTGTTACGCTGGGTGCCGTGCTGCTGGCGGCCCGACTTGCCTGGCTGCATTTACAAGGAAGCGAGGAGTTGTTTGTCAGATGGCTAGTGATTGGACTTCTGTGCTTATGGATATGGCTCGACGCAATAGTCAGATTTAGTAGTGCAAGAAAAGCGCTTGAATTTATTCCTAAGATTGCAGGTATTACCAGACTGCTTATTAAAGTGTGCGGACCTTTGACAAAACCTGTGATGAAACTCGGGTATGCAGTAGGTATACTTACACCGGAGGGAGCGGAAATATCTACAGAGCGTTTGGAAGCAAAAGCAGAAAGTGAGGAAGAGTCAGACCTGCTTCGTGGACTGGCAAATTTCAGACAGACCAATGCAAAAAAAGCAATGCAGGCAAGGTTGCACATTACTGCTTTTGATATTGAATTGAATTTCCATGAATTAATGGATAAAATCAATAAATCGGGGTATTCGAGAGTGCCTGTATTTCGCGAGGACCTGGATCATATTGAGGGCATCCTTAATGTCAAGGATTTACTTCCCCACTTACATCTGGACGAACATTTCAATTGGCAGAAGCTGATCAGGCCCGTATATTTTATTCCTGAAAGTAAGCGTCTGGATGATTTAATGCAGGATTTTCAAACCAGAAGGGTTCATATGGCTATTGTTGTGGATGAATATGGGGGGACGAGCGGAGTTATTACTTTGGAAGATATTATAGAAGAAATATTCGGAGATATTAACGATGAATATGACGAAGATGACGAAGTGAACTATACACAGGTCGATGAAAATACGTACGTTTTTGAGGGTAAGGTATTAATCAATGATTTATGCAGATTATTAGGACTGGAAATAGATTATTTTGATGAAGTACGGGGAGGAAGTGAGTCGCTGGCCGGCCTTCTTTTGGAGTTGTTTTCAAGATTGCCGCGTACAGGAGAGATTGCTACCCACCGCGAAATTACATTTAAGGTACAGTCAGCAGATAAAAAGCGTATTAAAAAAGTGAGAGTATTAGTTTCTTGAAAATGAAATTCTTACGTCTATGTATCAATCATGATATCGACTGAATTTTGAACTGAAAGGATCTGTTATTTTTTCAGTTCAAAACTTCTATTTAATTTTACCCGGCAAATAACTATAAAATTATTTGCTATGACTTCATCCCCATCTCACAGCCTTCTTGAGGCTCTTACCTACGACGATGTTCTGCTAATTCCTGGTTATTCGGAAACATTGCCACGTAATACGACTGTCAAAACAAAACTCACGGCCAACATTGAGCTGAATATTCCTATTGTATCGGCTGCGATGGATACTGTCACAGAATCGGATCTTGCAATTGCAATGGCGCAGGAAGGTGGTATTGGCATTATTCACAAAAATATGAGTATTGAAGCGCAGGCAGAGCAGGTACGCAAAGTAAAGCGATCTGAAAGCGGAATGATACTTGATCCGATTACGCTTTCAGAAGATGCAAAACTGGGTGATGCGTTGCAGATCATGCGAGAATTCAAGATTGGTGGTATACCCGTCATTGATACCAATCATACATTGATCGGTATTCTAACCAACCGTGATATGCGCTTCCAAAAGGATCTGTCGAAGCCCGTTATCGATGTCATGACGAAGGAAAACATCATTACGGCTTCCGACGGACTTTCTATGGAGGATGCGGAGGTAATTCTTCAGGAATATAAAATTGAAAAATTACCAATTGTCAACAGTGAATATAAACTAACGGGATTAATTACCTATAAAGATATATTAAAGAGAAAATCTCATCCTAATGCATGTAAAGATGGTTATGGCCGTTTGCGGGTAGGTGCAGCGGTAGGCGTTACTGCTGACTTACCCAAAAGAGTAGAAGCGCTGGTGAAGGCAGGGGTAGATATCATTAGTCTGGATACTGCCCATGGACATTCCAAAGGCGTGATAGATGCAGTGATATCGGTAAAAAAGCAATTTCCGAAATTGGAATTAATAGCCGGAAATATAGCTACAGGTGAAGCAGCTCTTGCATTAGCAGAAGCAGGGGCGGATGCAGTGAAAGTGGGCGTAGGGCCGGGGAGCATCTGTACAACAAGGATTATAGCGGGAATAGGAGTTCCTCAGCTCACTGCAGTGATGTGGGCTTCCAAAGCTTTGGAAGGAACTGGCGTGACAGTTATTGCTGACGGAGGTATAAGATATTCAGGAGATATGACCAAAGCTTTAGCGGCAGGAGCCAGTACCATTATGATCGGTTCGATGCTTGCAGGTAGCGATGAGGCTCCGGGAGAAATCGTTATTTATGAAGGACGGAAGTTTAAATCTTACCGTGGGATGGGATCTGTAGAAGCCATGGGAGAGGGTTCTAAAGATCGTTATTTTCAAGATGCCGAAGATGATGCCCGAAAACTGGTTCCCGAAGGAATTGTGGGACGGGTTCCATTTAAGGGAAAGGTATCCGAGATTATTTATCAGATGGTGGGAGGATTGAAGGCAGGAATGGGCTATTGTGGAGCAGCAGACATAGCAACACTTCAAAAGGCAACATTTGTTAAAATTACTTCTGCCGGCGTTCGCGAAAGTCATCCACACGATGTGATGATACAAAAGGAAGCGCCAAATTATAGTTCGAAATAGCTCGGGACTGTGAGCTTTTAGCATCTGCTAAATGATAATGTATTATCAAAATAAAATGCCTCGTTACAATTTCTGTAGACGAGGCATTTTAGCATCTATTATCAATATCGGAAGGAGCTGATTGCTGACAGTTGAAAGCCGATTGCCGTTAACTTATGCTGCGCTTGGTTTAGCGAATTTGCTTTTCAAATAACCAAAAATCATAGGTAGAATTGAAAATCCGATAATTCCGAAGATAACGAGTTCAAAGTTCTTTTTAACAATGTCCATATTTCCAAAGAAGTAACCCAAAAGCGTCAACGAAGGAACCCAGAGTAATGCACCAATGACACAATAGGTGATATATTTTGAATAAGTCATACTTCCCGCGCCTGCTACGAAAGGCGCTACTGTGCGAACAATCGGGATGAAACGCGCCATAATAACAGTGCTGCCACCATGTTTTGCATAAAATGCCTCTGTCTTTTCAAGGTATTCCCTTTTCAGGAATAGTACCCGTTCCCTTTTCCTGATTTCACCACCAAATTTGCTACCCATGAAGTAGTTGACATTGTCACCAAGTAGTGCTGCGATAATGAGGATAATAATAATCAGCCAGACATTCAGACCAGCAGTTTCATTGGCAGCGATAGCCCCTGCCGCGAACAGTAGTGAATCGCCCGGAAGCAGTGGCATAATCACAAGTCCCGTTTCAGTGAAAACGATTAAAAAAAGAATCACGTAGGTAAGTGTTCCGTATTCCTGAACGATGTCAAAAAGATGCTTATCCAGGTGAAGGAAAATGTCTATAAACTGCTTAATTAAATCCATGGTCTGAGGTTAGATGTATTTTTAAATTCCATGCTGCAATGCTGTTATGTGATTTACTTCGAATCAATTTTCCACTTTTGCTTGGTTTTTGTATTCAGAAATGTATTGAATGTATCTCCTCTTAATCCCAAACGAATGGTTTCCAGTGGTATCAGTTCGGAAGGGGCAATGTTTCCTAAATTCACATTTGCTCCCAAAAGTTTTACAAACCAAACCTGCTGCGATTTCTGTGGAGCTTCCCAAAGCATATCTTCAAACGCGATTTCGGTGAGGATTTCTTCAACCAAGCCCTGTCTTACTTCTCCACTTGCACGGAAAAGCCCAACATTACCTGATTCCCTCGCCTCACCAATTACTTTCCACGACCCTGCCTGAAGCTCAGACTTGATCAGCTGAATCCATTTGTAGGGCGGGATAATTTTGTTTTCATCTTTCGAGCCAACTTCCGAAAGTACGGTAACCTGTTGCGCCAGCGTACGTATGTATTCACACTTCATATCCTGCGGCATTTCAATAGATCCATCTGAAACTTCGGCATATTTCAGGTCATATTTATCAAGAAGGCGACGGAAATCGTCGAACTGATTTCTGACCACAAAAGCTTCAAACAGAGTGCCTCCGAAATAGACCGGAATGTTTGCATTCTTATAGACAGCAAGCTTTTCATCCAGGTTCTGACTAACATATGATGTAGCCCAGCCTAACTTTACAATATCTATAAATGACGATGAAGTGGAAAGCATGTCTTCCGTTTCCCTGATGCTTAAGCCCTTGTCCATAACCATGGTTACACCCTTTTCTCTTGGTTTCTCGGTGCGGGAAGGAACTTGTGACAGCGTAAAATTCATATTTGCGTAAACGTTTATCTCTGGCAAAAACACGCGCAAAGGTAGCAATTCCCGTGATACATAGTAATAAAATCCATATAAATGACACAAAATCATAGGTATATCTACGATAATTACTATTTTTCGTAATCAGATATTGTGTACTGCTTACTAATTATAATTCTTCATCATGGATAATTCTCAGGATGCAACTGCGTCTGTCATAAATCCAAGGTTAGCTGCTCTGAAAAAGGAGGTGGGAAATCATTTAAATACCAGTATATCTCCTGTAGGACGTTGGCTCAACGGTAAGCTTATTGACGCATCAGAGGGAAGTTTAGAAGTTGAATTCCTGGTGAGAGAAGATATGACCAACCCGATGAATGTATTACACGGAGGGATTGCGGCTACGATTTTGGATGATGTAGTAGGCATGATGGTGTATGTTCTTGGACGAGATTATGCCTATACGTCTGTCAATCTGAATTGTGACTTTTTGCATGCTGCAGGTTTGGGAGACATGATTGTAGCCAATGCAAAGGTGATCCGAGCAGGAAAAAATATAATACATGTAGAAGGAGTTATTACGAATCAGGAATACAAAATCATCGCCAAGTGTACGAGTAACCTTATCCAAACGAGTTTCAAGATCCCCTCCTGATTCTTAAATATCTTCCTTAAAAGCCAAAAGACTTAATCGTGGTGGAGCGATTACTATATTTGTTATATGGAAAAGAAATTTGAAGCATTGTCTGAAAGCAGACAGCAACAGCTGATGGCATTCGACAGGCTGTTAACGATTATGGACGAGCTTCGCGAGCAATGTCCCTGGGATCGAAAACAAACTCTGGAGAGTTTGAGGCATCTTACCATTGAAGAGACCTATGAGTTATCTGATGCTATTCTGTCCAATGATCTTCCTGAGATAAAAAAGGAATTGGGCGACGTACTGCTGCACCTTGTTTTTTACGCTAAAATAGCATCCGAGAATGAGGATCGCCAGAGCCGGTTTGATATAAAGGATGTGTTGCATGCTCTTTGTGACAAACTGGTGTCACGCCATCCACACATTTATGGCGATGCGGTCGCAGATAATGAAGAGGCGGTTAAACAAAATTGGGAAAAGCTGAAATTAAAAGAGGGTAATAAATCTGTGTTTTCCGGAGTTCCGGCTTCACTGCCTGCATTAATCAAAGCTATGCGTATTCAGGAAAAAGCCAGAGGTGCCGGTTTTGATTGGGATGAAAAACAGCAGGTTTGGGAGAAAGTGCAGGAAGAGCTGGAAGAATTTAAGGAAAGTTTTGATATAGAAACAGGTGAAGCAATTAATGCAAAAGAGGCCGAAGGGGAATTTGGAGACTTGCTGTTTTCGCTGGTGAATTACAGCAGATTTGTAGATATCAATCCGGAAACGGCGTTGGAACGAACCAATAAAAAGTTTATAAGCAGATTCCAATATATGGAAGAGGCCTCCAAGAAAGATGGGAAAGTATTGTCAGATATGAGCCTGACCGAGATGGATAACTATTGGAACAGAGCCAAAGAATTAGGTATTTAAACTGAACAAGCGGTTTGGATTTCCAGCCTTTATATAAAAACAGTACATAAATCAATGTCATCGCATCATATTGTAAAAGAAAAGCAGGAACCAGCATTGATTATTGCGAATGGAGAGGCGTGCAGTGAAGAACTGCTGGGTCAGTTGCTGGAATGGAGTCCATTCATTGTCGTTTTAGATCACGCCATTTACAGGGTTTTGGAACTCGGGATCAAAATCGATGTGTGGATGGGCGATTTTGACTTCAAGCATGATTTTGAGTCTATTCGCAGCAGTCAGGAACCTTTAGAGATTATTGCAACACCGGATCAGGATAAAACAGATTTAGAAAAAGCCATCGATTTTTTAATAGACAGGGGTTTTCCGGCAGCTAATATTGTCTGGGCCACTGGTCGGCGGGCTGATCATGCAATAACAAATATCACAAACCTGGTTCGGTATAAAAAAGACATAAAACTGGTGTTACTGGATGATTACTCAAAGATTTTTCCGCTCACCGGAACATTTGAAAAATGGTATGTCGCAGGCACACCTATTTCATTGATTCCTGTCGGACAGGTAAATGGTATTGTTACCAGCGGACTTAAATACAATCTTTCTAACGAATCCCTTACAATAGGATACCGTACCGGTAATAGCAATGAGGCAGAAAGTGACGGAATGGTCCGTATTTCTGCCTCAGATGGTGACTTACTGATTATGGAATGCTGGGATCTATGATTTGACTTCTTTCGATTCTACGTAAAAGTTACGATCTACCGTCAGCTTGTTTTCTCCTTTGGTTTTCAAATTTTTCCAGTCAGTAGAAGGATACAGGAACTGGGGTTTACCAGATCCTACCTGTACTTTCACCGGCATGTCAAACCCGTCTACCACATTTGCCCAACGATATTGTAAGGTATTGTTCTTCATTTGATACTCAAGGACAGGAATACGTGTGTCGCGCAGATATTGATCAAAAACCTTACTGATATTCCTTCCTGCATTTTCGCTTACGTACGTTTCAATCTGTGAGCCGTCCACCGTCTGGTGATAAAAGGTTTTATTGAGACCCCTTAAAATCTGTCTCCATTTCTCATCATTATTAACCACCTGACGAATGGTATGGAGCATGTTGCCACCTTTGTAATACATGTCCTTTGACCCTTCCTGGTTTACACCATGCGTTCCGATAATCGGACTGTCGTTTGCAATTACCTTCCTTGTTCCGATTACATAATCAGCACCGGCTTCTTTGCCGAAGTAATATTCTGTATACAGGTTTTCCGAATAGTTAGTGAAGCTCTCATGTACCCACATATCGGCTACGTCTTTATAAGTAATGTTATTGGCAAACCATTCGTGACCACTCTCGTGTATGATAATAAAATCCCATTTCAATCCCCAGCCTGTTCCTGAAAGATCCCTTCCGAGATATCCGTTTTTATATCCGTTGCCGTAGGTGACGGAACTTTGATGTTCCATGCCCAGATAAGGGACCTCAACCAGTTTGTAACCATCTTCGTAGAATGGGTAAGGCCCAAACCAATGTTCAAATGCTTTGAGCATCATTGGAACCTGTTTGAACTGAACCTTTGCTTTTTCCAGATTTTCAGGAAGTACATAATAGCTTACTTTCAGATCACCTTTTTCACCTTTGAATACTTCATCCCAACTTTCATAATTAGCTACATTCATATTCACACCGTAATTGTTGATAGGATTGGCCACAAACCAATTGAATGTTTTTGTATCATTCTTATTATCAACTACATTACGGAGTACACCGTTAGAAATATTCTTAAGATTAGCGGGAACCGTAATGCTGATCAGCATGCTGTCTGGTTCGTCGTACATATGGTCTTTGCATGGCCACCATACGCTGGATCCCAATCCCTGACACGAGGTAGCAATGATTGTGTTTCCCTTACCGTCCGGCACCCATTGTACGCCTCCATCCCAGGGAGGTCTTTTCGCGAGACGCGGTTTACCAGAGTAAAATACTTGTATTGATTCCTTGTTTCCTTTCTTTTGTTCTTTTGTAAGTGTTATAAAAAATGCATTTCCGTCTCTTCTGAATTCCAGAGATTGACCATCCTGTTCCACTTTCTCAATTTTCAGTGGCTCCTGGAGATCAACCTGGAGAATGTTATGGGGCTTTAATACCGTATAGTTGATCTGAGTACTCCCGGAAAGCGTGCTGTCTGCCGCATTGGGTGTTACCTGAAGATGGTAATACGAAAGGTCCCACCAGGATCTTTCGGGCGTGATCGAACCGCGCAAGGTATCAGCATGCGTAAATTCGGAATGTTGGGCAAATGTGCCGAACGAGATAAGAGATAGACAAAAAACAAATGATTTTTTTAACATGTATAATTGATTTCAGTTGAATTCACTTTGTGGACATGGTTAAGTCCAGAGATGCTTACTTTACCAGCACTTCCATATTGTTCAGCTCAGGACCGCCTCCGCGGTTTGCAGATCCTGCTGCTATGTAAATTTTTTTATTAATCACGACCGCTTGTGTCCCGTGCCGACCTTGATGCAGGGACGGATAGTGTTCCCATTTTTGCGTTTGCATATTGAAGGCTTCTACTTCTGCATGAGCTGATTGCTGAGCTCCGCTTTCTCCCCCTATCAATAATACTTTACTTCCATGGGTTACTGCCGTGTGCCCGGCCCTCATTGTAGGGATGTTCTTTTCTTCTTCCAGAGACGTCCATGTGCCGGTATTAAAATCAAACAGATCAACCTCTTTAATGGTTGTATTTAATACCTGATTGGTTTTGGCACTGGACAAGCGCCCTCCCGCAACCAGCAAGCGATTATCGGCTACTGCTACCTGTACATGATCTCTCGGGCGTGGTGCATCTGGCAAAGTTTTCCATTTTGAGGTAGCTGGATCATATTCGTCAAACCAGGCCACCTGCCCGTCCCAGTGCCCATCCTGAATACCACAGATAAGGTAAATTTTATTATTCAGAACAAATGTCCCCGCCGCTCCGCGTAGTCTGTCTTTGGGAATAGGATCTCCTTTTCGCCATTCATTTTTTGCAGGATTAAAAATGTATATGTCCGGAATGGGCGTTTCATGAGGATAGCTACCAGTCAGTGCTCCGAGTACGTACACTTCATTTTTATAGGTCACAGCCTGAAAATGACTCATTTCAATCGGTGATTTGCTTAGTTCCGTCCATGTATCCTTCCCGGGATCATATTCATTCACTGGTTTTATACCTCTTCCGCCAAGCAGGTATATTTTACCGTTGACTGCAGCCATAGCATTCTCATGCCTCTTTTCAGGTAGGTTATCCGGTTCAATCGCCTGCCATACCTGTGCTTTTCCCTGTAAAATGCTGGCAATAGCTACAGCAATTAAGATGCAGGTTTTAACATATATCTTCATGTCGATTGTGTTTAAAGGGCGGGATTATCAAAGGTTAAACACGATCAAGGTACAATTTATTTCATAAAACGGAAAGGCCGACATGATGCCAGCCTCTGTGTTAATTTTGGTAAAATACTGGCTAAAATCCAATCATTATTTGATTGCCGGACTTTGGAATCCAAGCTTTTTTAATCCATTCTGAACATCTTTATCCTGCATGAAAAGCTTCCACAGCAATCCGGTCCTGTAATTTTCAATCATTACAATAATAGGTCCCTGGTCGATAGCAAGATGAGAATCGGCGTACCAATTTTGAGACTCATTGAATGCATCAATAAAACCATATTCACTCCATAACTTATCACCCATATCATCATAAAAATGGCGAAGTGCTTTCATGGATTGCTCTGGCGTATATGGGAATGACGACAATGCAGCGGTAGGGGTTATTGTCCCGAAATCGTTGGTAGGAGAGTGGGCATTATAACCATTGTAAGTATCGCTGGCCGTAAGTCCCCATGAGTTTTCTCCATAACCTTTGAATTTACCTGGATTCGCTACACAATGTTTGTAGTTGATCAATGTATGATTCACATTCTGCTCCCAGTAGTCTGCATAGCGATCTTTAAGATTACGCGGGTCGAGGCCCAGGAAGGAATAATGGGCGAAGAACAGTGGACCGCCGTAATCAAAACCAAGCGGCAGCTTCACACCCTGAAATTCCTTTCCGTTATAGAAATGTTCACTTTGTGCCCAGCATTTTTCATAAACCTGTGCTGTAATCGGATAGCGTGGCGAGGCAGCTGCAAGAATATAGGTGATCAGCGTTTCATTATAACCTCGCAGCTCAAAGTTCATAGCCCAGCCCTGGTTAGGGCTCCAGTGCCAGTATAGCTGATTGGGGTTACCTCTTGTATACCAATCAAACTCCATTTCATTCCAAATTAACCCCACATTACCTCTGATTGTTCGTTCAGCTTCGGTATCTCCGTCAAAATATTGCCTGGCAGCTAATAGTCCCTGCATCAGGAAGGTTGTTTCCACCAGATCTCCACCGTCGTCTTTTCGGCTAAAAGGAATGGTTTTACCTGTCGCACCATGTAGCCAGTGTGGGAAAACACCGTGATAATGATCGGCTTTAACCAGAAATCTCGTCATTTTTGCGACCCTATTGGCGACAGAATCCCGTGGGTACCATTTTCGATCGGCGGCTACGATCATGGCCATTATTCCGAATCCTGAGCCACCGGTGGTAATTACCTCGTCTCCATAGTCAAACGCTTTGTTGCTTCTTTCCCGCGCAAGGCCGCTAACAGGGTGTCCAAAATCCCAGAAGTACCGGAACGTCTGCTTCTGAACAAGTTCGAGCAGTGCCGTGTCGGATAAGTTTTTGGGCCTGTTAGCAGGATCAAATGCGGTCGATTTAGTCAGGTTATTTTTTTTCTTTTGTGCCCATGTCGGGGTATATACGATCAGGAGCAAGCTTAGTATCAGATAAACGGGATTTTTCATAATTAATATTTGTGGATGATTGGTAATTTTGATTTTCAGGGAGCACCTGTTCTGGTCGATTTTTATAAAGCCGGACTTTGAAATCCGATCTTTTTCATGCCATTTTTCACTTCCGGAGCGCTCATAAAGAGATTCCATAGCAAAGCACTTCTGTGATTTTCAATCATGATGATGATTGGTCCCTGATCTATAGCCAGATAGGAATCTGCAAACCAGTTTTCTTCTAACGAGAATGCATCGTGGAAACCATACTCGCCCCAGATTTTATCCCCGAGTATATAGTAGAAGAATTTCAAAGCCTTCATTGATTCCTCCGGTGTGTAGGGAAACGAAGCCAGTGCAGCTGTAGGGGCAATGACCCCTTTGTCGTTTGTAGGTGAATTCGCATTGTATCCGCCTGGAATGTCACTTGCTGTAATTCCCCAACATAGATTACTGTAACCATCGTAACCACCCGGATTGAGTCTGCAATAGTTGTAATTGATCAGTGCATGACTTCTGTTTTGCGTCATGTAGTTTGTAAACTGATCGGATAAATTGGTCGGATTAATGCCCAGGAAGGAGTAGTGAGACAGGAAGAGTGGTCCGCCATACGCTTCGCCCAAAGGAAGTTTGATTCCATAGTATTCCTTTCCATTCACGAAACCTCCTTGTTTCGTCCAGCCGTTATCATAGACTGATTTGGGAATCGGATGTGTAGGCGAACTGGCCGCCAGCGCATAGGTAATCAGGCATTCGTTCCAACCTTTTACTGGCAGATTCATATCCCAGCCATAATCCGGGCTCCAATGCCAGTACAATACTTCCTCATTTCCTTTTGTGAACCAATCCCATTCTACGGCATGCCAGATACCATTGATATCACTACGAAGTTTTGTTTCCTCGCTACCTGTTCCGCTAAAGTATTGCCGTGCAGTAAGTAGTCCTTGTATAAGCAAAGAAGTTTCAACCAGGTCCGCACCGTTATCTTTCGAACTGAATGCAACGGCGGCTCCTGTTGCACCATGAAGCCAATGTGGAAACGCGCCATGAAATTTCTGGGTTCTGTCTTTCAGAAAAGTTACAATCTTTTGTGTTCGTTCGAGGCCTTGTGAACGGCTGATAAAATCTCTTTCAATAGCGACAGGTATCGTCATAATCCCAAAACCGCTCCCGCCGGAGGTAACAATATCACCGGATGTATTCCGCTCCCTTGCCAGGCCGCTTATCGGATGCGCGAAATCCCAGAAGTATTTGAAAGTCTGTTTTTGAACCAGCGTAAGTAGTGCTTCGTCTGATATAACCGGAAATTTATTGGTAGAGTCGAGCGCAAATACCGGCGGCTTAATTGTTTCCGGCGGCTCTACTTTATCATTTTTACAACTCCAACCGGCTATAGCTAACAGTAACATTGTTACGAGATTGTATTTCACGATTGATTGATTTTCGTTTAACAATAAAGTGTAGAAAGTAAAATGCCGCAGCACGACTTTGTCTATATTGGAATACCAATACGGCAACCGCTGCGGCATTTATAAACGGCTTCAATAGGAATCAGTAACCTGGATTTTGTGCCAAAGTACCACCGCTGAGATCAATTTCATTTTGCGGTATAGGCCAAACTTCGTTTTTATTTGCCATCCAGCCTTTTGGTCCAAAAACCGTTGTTCCTCGTCCCTGACGTATTACATCGAAATAACGGTCCGATTCCATGGCCAGCTCCACATGACGCTCATGCCATATCGCTTCCTGTACTGCAGCTTTGGCCGTAACAATAACCTTCGGAAGAATAGTTGTGCTTGTTCCCCTTGCACGAGCCCGTACTTTTTCCAAGGAAGCCAATGCTTCAGGTGTTTTGCCTAACTCATTTGCAGCTTCAGCATGCATAAGCAGTACATCAGCATAACGAATGACGCGCACATTCTGCTGAGCTCCTGATGGAAATCCTGAAACAAACAATCTGAAAGGAACATAGGATTTTTGATTATACATGGGATTGTCACCGGTCGCTGGAATGAGATCACCGTCAGGCGTCGTTTCACCACGAAATATGATTGTACCATCCCTTCTCGGATCGCCTGTTTCATAACTCTTCGCAAGCACTTCGGTAGGGACATTGAAGCCCCATCCACCTCCATTAATTCCTCTGACACCCTGTACTTCTGAAAATTGAGAGTTAGATGCATCTCTGTTTTCAAGCACCAGTTCATTCTGAACTTCGAAAATGGACTCACTGACATTTTCATTTTTGACCCGGAACAATTGTTCATAGTTAGGAAAGAGAGCATAAATTCCAAGAGCCGTAACCTGGTTTGTCAGATCATAAACCTGTTGCCATTTTTGCTGATACATAGATACCTTGGCATGAAGAGCGAACGCTGCTCCTTTGGTTGCGCGGCCTACATTTTCTGCATTATAAGTTGCCGGTAAGATAGCAGCTGCTTCAGAAAGGTCTTTTTCAATTGCAGCATACACCTCTGCCTTGGCGGTCCTGGGCAAATTATATTCCTCGGCGCCTGCAGGTACTCTTAATCTCAAAGGTATGTCTCCGAAAGCACGGACCAGCCTGAAATAAGAATATGCTCTTACAAATTTGGCTTCAGCCAGATATCGGTCTTTCAGCGTAGCATCCATCGTGATTCCGGGGATGTTATCCAGCACCTGATTGGCATAGTTGATATTCTGATATTGTCCTTCCCAGAATCCCCCTAATTGCGCATCCGTTGAACCCACTGTAAAATCGTCGTATGTATTGAAAAAAGTAGCATCGGAGGCAGTGCTGCCTTTTTCTGTTTCATCGGATCCTATACTCTCTATGGCAAGAGCAGCAAAAGCAGTATTGTTCCAGCTACGCAGATTGGCATACATGGCATTAACGGCTTTGGTTGCATCTCCCTCATTTTGCCAGAAAACCTGGCCAACTTGTTTTCCCTGAGGATCCACATCAAGGAAACTTTCCTGGCATGCGGATGGAATAAACATGGTTACAGCCAAACCGGCGTATAGCGCAAGCTGTCGGAGATCTTTTCTTATTTCTATATTTCTTTTCATGATGGTTGTCGTCTTAGAAGGTAACATTGATACCGAAATTGTACGTAGCCGATAGCGGGTAGACATTAGCGTCTATGCCAGCTTGTGTGGGTTTGTTTTCGTTTGCCAGTACTTCGGGTGATAAACCTTTGTATTTGAAGAAGTTCAATGCATTCTGAGCATTTGCATACACTCTCAGTTTTCTGATTTTCAGACGTTCATTGACTGAAGCAGGGAACGTAAATCCAAGTTGTGCATTCCTGACTCTGAAATAGCTACCGTTTTGAACGAAGAATGAGTTGGGCTCATAATTTTTTCCTCCTCCGATATTGGCTGATGGATAAGTATCCGACGTGCCTTCTCCGTGCCAGCGGTTATCAAAGTAATCTTTGGTGAAATTTTCGTTACCAAATCTCCAGCCCATATTTGCGTTGTAGATGTCTACTTTGGCAACTCCCTGAAAGTCTAACATCAGATCAAGCCATTTGTAATTCCAGCTTGTGTTAATACCATAAGTAAGTTTCGGATTTGGATTGCCAATAATTTGTCTGTCCAATCCTGTAATATTTCCATCCGGAGTTCCGCTGCTACCACTTATATCACGGTATTTAAAGTCACCTGGTTTTGCAGATTTCTGAGCAGATTCATTGATTTCTGCCTGGTTTTGAAAAATACCATCAACAATATAGCCATAGAATGAACCTATAGGGTCACCCACTCTGGTTCTTGTGGCGCGCGCGCCTCCTGTAAGTCCTACACCGCCGTCATAAATAGGATTTGCGCCGGTTGAAACAGAGAGAACCTTATTATTGTTAACAGCTGCATTAACACCGATGCTGAAGCTCATGTCTTTGCCTATCTCATCACGCCATGTGATCGCACCTTCAAAACCTCTGTTCTGAAAGTCGGCCTGGTTGCCGATAATACGTCCAGATGCAGTACCGATAGATGCTAATACGGGAAGGTCAAAAATGGCTCTCTCCGTGACCTTATTATAGTAATCCAGTTCTAGAGTCAAACGATTTTTCAGCAAGCCTGCTTCCAGACCTATATCTGTACCTACGCCTCGCTCCCAAACAGTAACAGGCGGAATGATTGAGTTGATACTTGAACCGGTATTCACCTGTCCGCCAAAGATTGCAGCCAGCCCTCCACCAGTGGCAACAGTCAATGTAGAAAGGTTGGAAGGAACGGAAGCATTACCGATTTTCCCCCAGCTTGCACGAATTTTTAAATTATCAAATACGTGCTGGTTACTCATAAAAGCTTCATTGCTAATTACCCAGCCTGCACCAACAGATGGAAAGTATCCCCATGCATTTCCGCCTTCATAGAATTTAGATGATCCATCAGCACGTAAGGAAGCATTGAACAAGTAACGGTCTGAAAATGAATAGTTGACACGCCCAAAGTAAGAAGAATATGTAGCAAGATCTCCTTCGTCTTTGATGCTCCTTCCTGTAGCATTTCCCAGGTCAAGATACAGGTCACCTTCACTTGCAAAAGGAACATCCCGGGCAGAGGCTGTTAACTTATAAAACTGATCACGCTGTGCCGATTGTCCAAGAAGCGCCGTTACATTGTGCTTACCAAAACTTTTATTATAGGTAAGCGTATTCTCAAAAATCCAGTATCTGGCTTGTGGACGGGTAAAAGTAAGTAGGCTGTTTGTATTACGTTGAACAACAGTAGCTTCATAAACAGGGCTATAGGCTCTTGTTTCATCCTGACTGTAGCGACCTCCCAGGCTGGTTCTGAAAGTGAAATCTTTCAGGATACTTAATTCTGCATAGGCATTCGCAGTGAGCAGTGTTTTCTTGGTATTCTGATTGAAGAAATCGATGGTAACCTGTGGATTGAAATTGGCACCGTCTCCAAGATTTAGTTTGGAAGGATCGCCGTAGCTGCCGTCACTGTTATACACAGGCAGAGCCGGAGAAGCAGCATAAAGTTGTCTGAAAATTCCTCCCGCTTCGTCCGCAGATTTACTGAAAGCACCAGTCGCTGTATAGCCCACTTTCAGATTTTTGTTTACCTGAAAATCATTCTGGAGTCTGGCGGTGTAACGTTTGAAACCATTCTTTTCTACAATACCATCCTGTTTCAGATAACCAAGAGACAGATTATATGTCGATTTGTCCCCGCCGCCACTAACAGAAATCTGGTGATTGGTGATCAGCGCATCTCGCAGGATCTGGTCATACCAGTCTGTGCCTTCGCCCAAACCTGCAGGATTCAACACCTGTCCTTTGCCGTTGATTGCACTTAGTTCGTTAATGATGGTCGCATACTCTTCCGCGTTGGCCATTTTAATTTTGTTGGTAACTCTCTGTACACCCACAAATCCGTTGTAATCAATAACTGCTTTGCCTGATTTTCCTTTTTTTGTAGTGATCAAGACAACTCCATTGGCTGCCCTGACACCGTAGATAGATTGACTCGAGGCATCTTTCAGAATATTCATGTTCTCAATATCAGAGGAATTAAGAAAGCTGATATCATCGAACCAAACTCCATCTACAACGTAAAGCGGGTTTCTGCTCCCGTAAGCTGTACCAACACCACGAATACGTATCTGCGGCGCATCACCAGGTTTACCGGAATTGTTGATTTGAACCCCTGCAACCTTACCCTGTAAACCGCTCACGGCATTCATAGATGGCTGCTTCGCTATTTCTTCACCCTTGATTTGAACGACTGATCCGGTAACATCTAATTTGCGTTGCGAACCATATCCAACCACGACTACCTCATTCAGTGCTCGTGCATCTTCCTGAAGTATAACATCAATAGTTGTTTGGGTGCCAACTGTAATTTCCTGAGCAGTCATGCCGATCATAGAAATTACAAGAATTGTCGATTGTGAAGGGACGTTAATCCTGAATCCTCCATCGGTATCAGTAGGCACGCCGTTGGTTGTACCTTTTATTAATACGCTTGCGCCTGGCAAAGCGGACCCATCGGCAGCTGTAACTTTACCGGTTATGCCTATCTCCTGTGCAAAGGATGGAATCCCTCCCGACAAGAAAACCAGCACGCATAGTAGTTGTACAATAGTTTTCATTGATGATAATTCTGATGATATAATTATTATAAGAATAAATTGACTTGTTCCAAATTTAGAGATTGGGAAGCCATACCATCAAATAATGTACTACATCATCGCTACATCAATAAGAATAATGCAACTATTAATTGCATTTCCTATTGTTTCTATAAATAAAATACAATAGTATCAAATATCCATCATGTATTGGGAAAGGTTCGAATCTAGGTCCAGACCGAGTTTTTTGCGCAGTCGGTAACGCTTTATCTCGACGCCTCGTATAGAAATTCCGAGCGCCGGAGCCATTTCTTTTGTAGATAAATTCATCCGCAGACAGGCGGCAAGTCTCAATTCTGACGGAGAAATGGCCGGACAAATTGTTCTTAATCTTTTGAAAAACTGTTCGTGTATTTCTTCAAAATTATCCTCAAAAAGTTGCCAGTCTTCCTTACCTGCTACATTCCTTTCGATACTGTTGAGTAGTTTTTGATAATGTATATTCGGGAACTGGACGCCCAAATCAAGCTTTACTTGTTTCAACTCATCCCGGATTTCTTCCAGAATTTCATTTTTCCGGACTACGTTGATCGCCACATTACTGATTTGCTGACTTTTGCTTTTAATTTCACTTTGCAGTTTTTCATTCTGAATTTCCATAATCTTACGTTCACTGCTCAACTGTTGCTGACGGAGCTTCTCCTCTTGTTCCAGAAGTAGTTTCTGACGGTGTTTCTCTAATCTTCGTTCCTGGTATATCAGCAGTGCAAGAAGAATGATAATCAAAGTGGTCCAGAAGAAGAGCTTGGCAAGGAAAGTTTCCCGCCAGTAAGGCTCCACTGTGAATTTGTAATTACCCATGGCTTCATTCAGATTGCTTCTGATTTCAAAATTATAGCTGCCGGACTCCAGATTGGTAAAATCGACGGTATTCTGGTCTGTCCATTCCGACCATTGATCCGACAACCCTTTCAGACGATATTTAAACTGAACGTTTTGTCCGAATACCGGCAGTGCAAAGCCGATTCTGATTGATCTTACATCGGAAGGCAAAGTGATACCACTGTTGATCCCAAATGCCTCATCCGGATTCCGTAGATTTGAAACTCTTCGCACTTCCGGGGTAGATCTTTCTTGAGCCCGACTCGTCTGATTCAACCTGTCAAACAACGCATATCCATTTTCCAGGCAAAAAAAATAGTAGGAATCTGAAAGCGGGACGATTGTTTCGCTATTTCTTACCAGTGTCAGTTCAAGATCTTTTTTTTGGCCATCCTTCGAATAAAATTCTATGCGATTAGAAAAGACTTTAAACCATTCACCATGTATACCTTCCCGTACTTTGAATGCCTCATCCGGATTACTCTCATGCATATTAAGTGGTACTAACTTTTTGCTTTGATCGGGCTGGAAATATTTACCTCCTGATCTGACATGAATGACTCCCTGTTTTTTATAAAGTTCTACGGAAAACTCGCTGGGAATTTCTGAAGGAGCATGAAATTCCTTCCATGTGAGTGTTGAATCAAGTGCGTCAGTAAGGTTTGTATGGTATAGTCCCTTGTATGCATTAGCCAGCCAGAAAGACCCGTCACGATCCTGAATAATATGCCGGATTGGTAACGGTGGGATACCTTTTGCGGCATAGGCATAGGACCATAGTCGGTTTTTATCTTTTTTATATATGTGAAGTCCGGCATAGGAGCCCTGAAGAAGAAGCGTATCCTGTCCGTTCTTCACGGGTAAAATGGTCCAGCCGCCGGTTACATTGGAAATCTTATGAATTCCATTTGTCCCGATACGATATGTGGCATCGTTGTGACCACAGATCAGTTGGTCATCGATCACCTTCAGAAACCAGGTTTGCCCGCCAAGGCCGGGTACGGAACGAAAAGGTTCTGAAGATTTCCACTTTTTTACAAACAAACCGTTATTGGAACCAACATATAGATTGCCCTTCCAAATTGCAGCAGAATAAGTTGAACCTAATGGGTTATCATTGGTTTGATAGGATATAATGGGGGAGGATATACTGATCAGATCTATGCCCTGGTCCATTCCAGCCCACAGATGATTCCTGCTGTCGATAGCGAGGGATAAAATTGTGTTGTTTTGTAATCCGTTTTCTTTGTTAAACTGGTATTTCAGCTCCCCCGATTGCGAGATGATATAAATTCCCTTCTGAATCGTGCCTAACGCGTAACTGCTATCCTGATCTACAATAATGGCTTTATTGACTATGTTTTTTTTCAATTCCGGTGCGATGGGAATGTTCCATGGGTGCATTTCTTCGTGTTCGTAGGTGAAAAGCCCGTGCTTGGTAGTCGTTATGAGTATTTTCCCTCCTTTCATGGGTAGTATGGATGATACCACCGTCCCGGCAAGTGATTGCGTGCCAGGTACCAGCTTCCATGTATTTTGCTTTAATTCATATAGGCCCTTGCCTATTACCTGAACTATCAACCGCTGATTAACATATCTCATAAACATGAAGTTGCCAGGAGATTTTACTTCGCTTAATGTCTTGCCATCATATCTGTATATGCGTGAAAAGGATTGAAAGTAGATATATTGAGGTGTTTTTAGAATATGCCAGATCTCTTCCGTTTTCAAACTTTCGAAACCTGCGTTTTTGCTCAGGGAGTGGTAAATAAGTGAACCTGTACGGGTTTCTTGCCAATAGCCAAACTCCGAGTATCCGCCTACATAAATTCGGGTAACTTTCTTAGTCTTAGCAGAACCTGCTTTGCCTGTCGGCGCGGGCTCCGCTATTTCATCGCAAAGGGTAGTCCGTACAATCTGATGGTCAGGAAGAGGATACAATTTCCAGGAGGCGCCATCATACTGCAGCAGGCCATCGGAATTGGCGGCATAGATGATATTGCTTTTACTTTGATCTATGTCCCAATTTTGCTGATGCGCGTTGTATACAGAAGTCGTAAAGTTCACCAAGGGAGGAGTCTCCTGTGCACATGCAAATGAAAAAAGTGAGAATAAAAGCAGTAAGGTGAGGCTATGCCTGAGCTTCGTTTGGAAGTAAAGGTAACAACGCCGTTTTTGATTGCCTGATGCGGAGGAATTCATCTAACTGACATTTATATTTGTTTCACTGGTATCAAGGCTACAACGTGCTCTTCACCTGTTTGATTTATTAATATATTTTTGATTATGCTTAAAGCAATTGCCTTACTTGTACTTACCTCATCGGTAGCCACGGCGCAGGCCGGGAATTCAGACGAGAATACAAGAAACGATATTCGTTACAATCTTAATAATTCCGGCTCACATTATGTAAAGGTGACTTTTACAAATCAGACCTGGCTGAGGCTTAATGATAACAACCCGGGAACAACTGTTTTAAGCGATCCTCAGGATCAAACTTTTGATATTGGACTGAGAAGAACACGCATGCAGCTTTTTGGACAGCTTACTGATCGAATCTTTTTCTACACCCAATTTGGGATGAATAATTTCAATAAGATCAGTGCTTTCCCTGCTTATAACAATTTCGGTACGCCTAGTAACAGGAAAGTCGCTGCTTTTTTTCATGACGCTTTGGGTGAGTATGAAGTATATCGGAAAAATAATTCTTTTGTGCGTTTTGGTGGTGGATTAACGATCGTGAATGGTCTTTCGCGGTTTTCCCAGCCAAGTATCGGAAGCATTATGACGATGGACGTTCCGGTGTTCGCACAGGCAACGGTGGATCAGACCGATATGTTTTCAAGGAAGCTGGCTGTTTACAGCAGAGGACAGATAGGTAAATTCAATTACAGATTCGGAATTGCGGACCCATTTCCTATCGAAACCAGCGGAGGGATTCCGGCTGGATTAGGCATGAATTCGGTTCTTGCTCAGAAAAAGCATAAAAAGCAAATCGATGGTCTGCTTATATATAACTTTTTCGATACCGAGGACAATACAACACCGGGTTATATGACCGGAACCTACCTGGGCAAAAGAAAGGTTTTAAATTTGGAAGCGGGATTTATCAGTCAAAAGAATGCTACCTGGAGAAGGGAGGGGACTGATACACTGTATAGCAGCATGAATTTGTGGTCCTTGGCGGCTTATGCGGACATGCCTTTAAATAGGGCAACAGGCACCGCTGTATCCGGTTATCTGGGCTATTTCTCGACTGACTATGGAAAAGGTTATCTGCGTTACAACAATAGTATGAATCCTGCTACGGGTACCAATCAGCCTATTGCCGGAGTAGGAGGGACACATGGAAATGCTTATCCGATGTTTGGAACCGGAAGCGTAATTTATGCACAGGCGGGGTATAAATTTAAAGATGCATTATTGGGTAATCAGGGTACAATCATGCCGTTTGCTTCTTTGCAGCGAGCAGAATATGATCGCTTAACGCACACTATGAATTTATATAATGTTGGCGTTAACTGGCTTATCAAAGGTCATAATGGAAAACTGACCTTGAATTATGAGAACCGGCCTGTTTACAAAACCAGTAATATCCCTAATGAAATTGCTGCAGATGGAAGGCGCAGTGCCTGGATATTACAATATCAGATATCCATTTAAGAGCAAAAACCCCGGCAACACATGCAAGTGCTGCCGGGATTTAATATTATTCGTTTATTACAGATTTAATGCAGCATTCATAGATCTTACTGCTTCTGCCGATTTTTCAAAAGCTGCTTTTTCCTGATCGCTTAATCTCAGGTTAATGATTTTTTCCCAGCCATTGCTTCCTAATACGACTGGCACTCCCATACATATATCTTTCTGGCCATATTCCCCATTGAGATATACGCTGCATGGAACAATCCTCTTCTGATTGCGGACAATGCTTTCTACCAATAGTAGGGTAGCTGCACCAGGGGCATACCATGCTGAAGTACCAATCAGTTTTGTGAGTGTTGCGCCACCAACCATAGTGTCTGCAGCAACTTTTTCGAGCTTTTCTGATGAAAGAAAACGGCTTACCGGAATACCATTATAAGTGGCCAGTCGGGTAAGCGGTATCATAGTAGTGTCACCGTGGCCACCTATTACCATTCCATGTATATCCAGGGGAGATACATCCATAGCCATAGCCAGATATGTTTTGAAGCGGGCACTATCCAAAGCTCCTCCCATTCCGATCAGACGCTTCTTAGGAATTCCTGATTCTTTGAACGCCAGATATGTCATGGTATCCATCGGGTTGGAAACCACTATAATGATTGCTTTCGGGGAATATTTCAGTATATTTTCTGTAACACCTTTAACAATGCCAGCATTTATTCCGATAAGTTCTTCACGTGTCATGCCCGGTTTGCGTGGCAGACCAGAAGTAATGACAACTACATCCGAACCCTTGGTTTTTTCGTAATCATTGGTAGAGCCAATCGGTTTTGTATTGAAACCCAGCAATGCGGCAGTCTGATACATATCGAGAGCTTTTCCCTCACTTACGCCTTCTTTGATATCAAGTAGTACAACTTCTTCCGCCAATTCTCGACGAATGATATTATCAGCAGTTGTGGCCCCTACGGCTCCGGCCCCTACGACGGTAATCTTCATAAATAATCTGTTTATGGTTAAGAAGTCAATGATTATAACAATCTCCTAAAAATAGGATACATTTCTGTCATACCCCAAAGAATTTTATTTTTCACCGGAAAAGTAATAGGAGGTAATCCAACATGCAATTTTTTCCGTATTTAGATAGTTATATTGCCGAAACTAACCACTTTTTCTTCTTAAGATGAATAATGAGTCATTAATAACAAAAATTCTGAAGTCGGTTTTCTTCAAAAATGCGCAGGGGAAGGCAGGAAGATATGCTGGAAATACGTCCCGTATGATGGGTTTGGCAACAGATGTAGTTCAAAAGCTTCAGGTTGTAGGTTTCAGAGACGGCCTATCAGAATTTGGTAAAAATGTACAGTTGCTGATCCGTATGATCAGGGCCACAGCATCCGGAAGTTACAAAGGTTTGCCATGGAAAAGCCTTGTATCCGTGATAGCAGTACTGCTTTATTTTGTTTCTCCGATAGATATCATTCCTGATTTTTTACCGGTTGTAGGTATCGCCGATGATGTTGCGTTAGTATTCTGGCTATTTGGAACAATTGCATCTGATATTAACAAATTCAGTGAATGGGAAAAACATGAAAAAATAATTAAAATAGGATAAACTGTTCCCAAGATTTAGGTCTTAAAAAAAGAATAAGTATTTTTGTAATCATATAAATAGAAAATAGATATGGAATCATTAACTGTGTTGACTATGCTGGGATTGGGTGGACAGGAAATATTTTTAGTTGCGTTGTTCGTATTATTATTCTTTGGCGCTAAGAAGATTCCTGAGCTTATGCGAGGACTGGGCCAAGGCATCAACGAGTTCAAAAACGCTACCAAAGACGTTAAAGAGAATATTGAGAAAAGTATGGAAGATCCTAAATAATCTTCTGTTGTATTCTTATAGTAATGGCAGAGCCGCTAAGTGTAAACTTATTGGCTCTGATTCTTTATTGATAACCCCACAAAAATAAATACATTGAAAGAGTATCAGACGCTGACGGAAATTCAGGGTGATCTGCGTGAAGGAGTTTTGACTTGCGTGCAGTTGGTAGATCATTATTTAGAGAGGATTTCATCCCAGTCTCATCTGAATGCTTTTATTGATGTGTATTCAAAGGAAGCTAAGGAGGCGGCTAAAAGTGTCGATGAGAAGCTTACTGACGGTACTGCAGGACGTCTTGCCGGCTTGGTTGTCGGAATTAAAGATGTTTTATCTCATAAAAATCACGGCTTACAGTCTGCCAGCCAGATATTGAAGTCGTATAAAGCTCCTTATACTGCTACTGCCGTACAGCGTTTGCTGGATGAGGATGCTATTATTATCGGGCGACAGAATTGCGATGAATTTGCAATGGGTTCATCGAACGAAAATTCTTCATTTGGACCTGTATTGAATGCTGCCGATCACACCAGGGTTCCGGGTGGGTCTTCCGGTGGCTCAGCAGTTGCTGTACAGGCTGGTTTATGCCATGCTTCTCTGGGAAGTGACACCGGTGGTTCCGTACGTCAGCCAGCAGCCTTTTGCGGTGTGGTAGGTCTCAAGCCTTCATATGGACGGGTTTCCCGTTGGGGATTGGTGGCTTACGCATCTTCTTTCGACTGCGTAGGTCCGATTACAAAGAGTGTAGAAGATGCTGCACTTTTGCTGGAAGTCATCGCAGGAGCAGATAACTTTGATAGCACTGTTTCAAATAAAACAGTACCCTCTTACAGTAAAGCACTTTCTTGGAATGGAAAAGCACGGGTTGGTTATATCAAAGAGTCGCTCGAAAGTGAGTCTATTGCTCCTGCCATTCGTAAAAATACACAAGAGCTGTTGAATACTTTAAGGGATGAAGGACATGATGTGCAACCTGTAGAAATGTCTCTGCTTCAATACCTGCTTCCAACTTACTATATTCTGACCACGGCAGAGGCTAGTTCTAACCTTTCCCGTTTTGACGGTGTACGTTATGGTCATCGCTCAGACGATGCACGGGATTTAGAATCTATGTACAAGCTTTCAAGAACGGAAGGTTTCGGGGATGAGGTTAGAAAGAGAATTTTGCTGGGAACTTTTGTTTTGAGTGCAAATTACTATGACGCATACTATACCAAAGCACAATGCGTTAGAAGACTGGTGCAGGAAGAAACACAACGCTTTTTCGAACAGTTTGATTTCTTTATTTCTCCGGTAACGCCTACAACCGCATTCAAAATAGGTGAGAAATCGGAAGATCCTATACAAGCGTATCTGGCGGATATATTTACCGTACATGCGAATGTTATTGGATATCCTGCTATATCAATCCCGAATGGAGTGGACGGCGACGGGCTCCCCATTGGAATACAGGTAATGGCAGAACCATTTAAGGAAGAAAAAATGCTTGCCTTTACCAGTTATCTGGCTGATATTACCAGAAGTAATTATTTAGAAATTTCTAAATAATTTTTTTAATACTGTGGATACGAGTTTGGCCATATCTGTGCACATGTTTATAGTAAAAAACTGTGCCACATCAAATTCTAAGAATTGATTACCAAAGGTGTAGATTATACATTAACAGACAAAGCCATTGAGAACCGTGAATTGATTAACCTTCAAAAGATTTATTGATGAAGATTTGGAAGAAAGTTTTGTGGCTGGGAGCCATGTGTACAGGATTGTGTAATGTTTCTGATCGTGCTTTTGCCACACCAATTCCTCAAAAAACAGGGATGGAATCAGATACTGTGATAGGTGACCAACAGCATGAGGCTATGTTCTCTGAATTACCGGAACTTGAAGAAATCGGTGCAAATCCCGCAGTACCAGAGAAACTGCTCAGGGATAGATTTGCGAAACTGGAAAAGTCTATTCCCCTGACCTACAATAAATCTTCTCACGAATTTGTTGAGTATTTTATCTATAAAAAGGCAAGTTTCACCCGCTCCATGATGGAGAGAATGCCTTTATATTTCCCACTTTTTGAAAAAACACTTCAAAAGCATGGTTTACCTGCCGAGCTGAAATATCTTTCAATGATAGAGTCGGGACTGAATCCTAAAGTTATTTCACACGCAAGGGCTGGGGGATTATGGCAATTTATGCCGGCTACCGGCAGAGAATTCGGCCTTTACCAGGATGCTTATATTGATGAGCGATTTGAGCCTGTTAAGGCTACCGAAGCAGCATGTCGTTACCTGAAACAGTTACATAATATATTCGGAGATTGGGAGTTGGCTTTGGCTTCTTATAATACGGGACCCGGAAATATCAAACGTGCCATGCGTAGGTCACGCGGTACAACTTTCTGGACCATATATGGTGCCCTGCCAAGAGAAACACGCTCATATGTTCCGCAATATGTGGCCATGAATTACATGATGAACTATGGTAATGACCATGGTATATTTGCCGAAAATCCTGAATACCAGATTCCGAACGATACGATTCATATCAATGGTTATATTGATCTGGTGGCATTCTGTAATAATAGCGGAATTGAATTCGAAGAGCTTTCAAAACTAAATCCATCTATTACAAAAAAAATATTGCCGGACAGAACACGTGATTTTGTAATGCGGGTGCCAAGTGTAAAGTATACTTATCTGGTGAGTAATCGATCCGGGATTATGGATTCATGCACCCGGAAACTATTGCCTGCCGGAACAATGCTGGCTGTCACCGACAGCAGTCGTACAGATTCTCTTGGTCGCAATCGCACGTTCCCTTACACGCTGGCCAGCAATACAGCAGATAGTGAATATACTGATGAGGAAGAAGAGGCTGCGCTCACAACTACTGTACGTAAGACGAAGAAGCTATCTTATACCGTAAGACGGGGTGAGACATTGCTATCCATCTCTAAAAAACACAGAGTAACTGTTGCAGAACTGAAAAAATGGAACCATCTCAGAAGAAGTAATATCATGAAGGGCCAGCGTCTGGTCATCATGAAGGAGGTAAAAGAGGTTGTGCCATCTGCTACACGTGTGGCTGTTACTCCCAAGGTAGAAAAGGAATATGAGAAAAGTGCCAGCAAAATCAAAATGAAATACCATACTGTTCAGCAGGGAGATACACTATGGACTATTTCTCAGCGGTACGGCTTGCCTCTTGATCATCTTAAAAAAGCAAATAAGATCAGAGGGAACGAGATCAAGCCTGGACAAAAACTTATTATATCAAGCTAGCAGTTGAGGTTTTACACACATACTTTATGATTGCCTACGTTAACGGAAAAGTTAGTTACAAAGATCCGGCGCATACCATTATCGACGTTAACGGAATTGGATATGAGGTCCGCATCTCGTTGCAAACCTACACATCAATGCCTGACCGGGGTGAACAGAGCAAACTGTTCACCTATCTCAGTATAAGAGAAGATGCACATGTTCTATATGGTTTTTGGACTGCGGATGAAAAGAAATTGTTCCTTGATCTGGTTGGAATTTCTGGTATCGGTCCTTCGACAGCTCTTGTGATGTTATCTTCTCTGTCTTCAAATGAAATCCGTCAGGGAATTGTAGACGAAGATTTACGACTGATTCAATCGATAAAAGGTATCGGTTCTAAAACAGCTCAGCGTGTCATTCTGGAACTGAAGGATAAAATCCGGAAAGAAGAGTGGGGCGGGACTACTGAACAGCGACCTATTGCCAGCCGTTCCAATACTGTGAAAGAGGAAGCTTTGTCCGCGTTGATTACATTAGGTATTCCTAAAGCAACAGCAGAGAAAAGCCTTGATGTAATCCTGAAACGTGAGAGTGACGGATTGTCTGTAGAACAATTGATAAAACTTGCTTTACGCTAACGCTGAATGAAAAAATTAGATCAGATACCGAAGTGAGAAAACGCAATACTACTCAACAGAAATGATGAAACGGAGCTCAGCAATAACCTTCTCTAAATTCACATACTAGCCTTGTCATCAACATTTTACTCTCTACTTTTTAAAACATTAACTATTTCTACCTGCGCTGCACTTCTTGCATCCGTTTCGGTAGATAAAGATGTTTATACCACACTACAGCCTGAAATTATTGCCGTTGCGGACACTTTACCTGAGGACACCTCAAAAAATAGTTTAAGCAAATCGGGAAATCAATTTGTGCTGCGCTGGAAAGACTATTATTCCAACCGTCTTGTTCAACCGCGTCCGCGTTCTCCTCTTTACCTCAAAGATCCGGCGAATATCAAGACAGATATATTACTTGATAGCACCGGAAAAATTGCGGTTACTGAACAAATTCATACACCTGGCGGAACACTCGACTATCGTGCTCCTGAAGGGATGGATCTAGAGCAGTATGATAAGGTGCAGGAAGGAAGAGCCTTCAGAAGTTTGCTAAAAGAATATTCGAGCAGGCAGGATGGACAGGGAGCAATGGGAGCAAGAGGATTACTTCCTAAGCTGGATGTACCACCTGCACTATCCAAATTGCTGGGCGATGATTTTCTTAATTTCAAGCCTACAGGTTTTGTATCATTGGACCTTGGACTGATGCATCAGTTTCTTGATAACCCGACGATCCCGATTCGCCAAAGAAGAAACACACAATTTATTTTTAATGAGCAGATTAATATCAATTTTGATGCCAGACTAGGCGATATGCTCGGTTTTCAAACCAATTTTGATACCAAAGCAAATTTCAACTTTGAGAATGCAATCAAGCTTAATTATAAAAATCCGGAAGAGAGTTTCATCAGAAAAATTGAGGCTGGTAACATCAATTGGGCAATTAACAGTCAACTGATACCTGGTGTGCAAAATCTTTTCGGTTTGAAAACTGATTTCCAGTTTGGAAGACTAAAAGCGACATTTGTTGCCTCACAACAGAAGTCCAGCAAAGAACGTATTGTACTAAGGGGAGGAGCACAGGGACGTGAGTTCGAGATCAGGGCAGATACCTATGATGAAAACAGAAACTTTTTCCTTGCTCAGTATTTCAGAAATATTTATGAGAATTCTCTGAGAACGACGCCAACGATTACTTCCGGTGTAACCATTACCCGGATGGAGGTATATGTTACCAATCGTACAACTACTACAGAATCTTTGCGTAATGTGGTTGGCTTCGCAGATTTGGGTGAACCAGCCCCGTATAAGAGTGCTAATCCAAGTCTGCAACCCATAGTTAGCACATCACCTGCAGCAAATAGTGCCAATGGCCTTTTCAATAGTCTTCAGAACAACTCTGCTTTCCGTCAGGTTGACAACACGAATACGTCACTTACAACCAGTTTCGGACTGGAGAAGGCAAATGATTATGAATTATTGAGAGGTGCTAAAAGGTTAGTTGCTGAACGTGATTATACCTTCCATCCACAATTGGGTTATGTGTCACTCACTACTGCCCTTCGAAACGATGAAGTATTGGCTGTTGCTTACGAATACACCGTTAACGGCCGTTCCTTTAAAGTAGGGGAACTTACTGAGGACTATCAGTCCAGGCAAGACAATGAAGTGATTGCACTTAAACTTTTGAAATCATCAACCATCAGGAATAATACAAAGCTTCCCATGTGGAACCTGATGATGAAAAATATTTACGCTCTCGGTACCAGTCAGATCGACCGTCAGGGCTTTCAGTTACGCGTCATTTATAAGGATGACCTTACCGGGATGGACAATCCACAGTTGCAGGATAGCGATATAGCCAATATTCCATTAATTCGTTTGATGGGTCTCGACAGGCTTAATCCTGTGAATGATTTGCAACCGGATGGAAACTTTGATTATGTAGAAGGTATCACCATTGATAGTAAGACCGGACGTATCATTTTTCCGGTACTTGAGCCATTCGGATCCAATCTTTCAGCAAAATTTGGAGCTGGTAACGAGCAGGCCAGGAGCAAATATGTCTTTGATGAGCTCTACCGGACTACTATGATTGATGCTCAGCAAGTGAGCGAAAGAAATAAGTTCTTCCTTAAAGGATCCTACCAATCGAGCCAGGGAGCAGAAGTAACATTGCCTTTCGGTGTGGTGGAAACATCAGTGACGGTTACTTCCGGTGGTGTACCGTTGTCTGCAGGCTCTGACTATATCGTGGAATCGCAATTAGGTCGTGTCCGCATTTTGAACCAGAGTGTAATGAACTCAGGACGTGAGATTGTGATTGAATTTGAAAGACCGGATATGTTCCAGAATCAGATTCGATCCCTGATTGGAACACGTTTGGATTATCTTGTAAACCGGGACATGAGTGTAGGTTTAACGGCCATGAAATACCGGGAGAGACCTGCTGGATTCCTTACAAGGGTAGCCATTGGTAATGAGCCGGTTAATAATACCATGCTCGGCTTTGACGTCAATATCCGTAAAGACGTACCGTTCCTGACCAAAATGCTGGACAAGCTGCCTTTTCTTCAAACCAAGGAAATGTCCAGTATTCAGTTCAAAGCGGAGTTTGCCAAGCTATTCCCGGGTGTATCAAAAGATGTAAATAACCGTTCGCTTGTTGATGACTTTGAAGCAACAAGAACTGTATACGATCTGGCACGCCAGCCACAGAAATGGCGACTGGCAGCTGTACCACCAAAGTTTACCAATGGCAAGGCAGGTAATGATCGTTCCTATGGGTACAAACGTGCCAAGATTTCGGCCTACACTGTTGATAACATTTTTGGTGGGCAAGGCGGACTTGGCGGAGGCTATCAGATCCCAAGTAATATCACCGTATCAGATAGCAATTATTACGAAAAACTGTACTTACCGAACCAGATATTTCCCAACCGCGCGATTGCCGGACTGGTAACTTACCCTCAGAATATTCTTGATATATCTTATTTTCCTTCGGAAAGAGGGATGTACAATTACAATACAGATTTAAGTAATGAGGGTCGCTTGAAAACGCCGAGACAAAATTTTGGAGGTATCAGTAGAGCCATTACTTCTGATAACGATTTTGATAATGCCAACATAGAAAGTATCGAATTCTGGGTAATGGATCCTTTCATTAATGATGGTACAGAGAACTCCAAAATCAGAGACGGGTTTGAAAACCAACCCAATACAACAGGTGGGAAGCTTGTATTTAACCTTGGCGATATATCGGAAGATGTGATTCCTGACGAACGTTACAACTTTGAAAACGGACTTCCGATAGGTCCTAAGATAGTGGGAGAGAACGTGGACTCTACAGCGTGGGGATATGTGACAAGGTCTCAATATTTGATTAATGCTTTCAGTAACGAGCCTGGAGCCAGGCAACGCCAGGATGTCGGATTGGATGGTATGAGCAATGAAGAGGAACGTATTTTCTTCAGAGACTATCTCGATGCACTGCCACAAGGAGTGAGGGAGCGGTTCAGCCAGGATCCCTCAGGAGATGACTTCGCGTTCTTTCTGGGTCAGGATCTCGATGACAATAATGCAAAGGTGGTTGAACGGTATAAGAATTACATGGGTATGGAGAATAACTCTCCGGAGAGCCAGGGAAGGACTACTGACGTAACTCCTGCATCTACCAACGTTCCTGATGGGGAAGACATGAACGTAGATAATACCATCAACGACAACGAAGCATATTATGAATATGAAATTGATCTGAAGCCCGGACAACTCGAAGTTGGAAAAGGTTTCATTGTTGATAAATCAGTAAATACCAAAGATGGTCAGAACTGGTATCTTTTCCGTGTTCCTATTAAGGAATTCTCAGGACAGGTAGGAGGTATGAATGGTTTCAAATCTATACGCTTTATGCGCATGTACCTGACCGACTTTCAGCAACCTGTGGTACTTCGTTTTGCTCAACTTCAAATGGTGGGACAGCAATACCGGAAATATACCAATAACCTTGCTGATGGAGGTTTGCAGGAAGTGCCTGAGCCTTATGACGCTAAATTTACTGTAGGGACGGTAAGTATTGAGGAAAACGGTTTGAGTGCTAACGCCAACAACAAATACGTGTATGATATTCCTCCGGGCTGGATTCGTGATCAGGACAATACACAACGTCCTCCTTTGTTGCTGAATGAACAGTCTATGAGTCTTTGTGTAACAGACCTTCGGGATGGTGATTCACGTGCTGTGTTCAAAAATGTAAATCTGGATCTTCAATTCAGAAAACGTCTGCGTATGTACGTACATATGCAAAATGAGCAGAATGAAGACAAAATGGTTGGTGCATTTATGCGCATTGGTACTGACCTTACACAGAACTACTATGAAATTGACATTTCGGCTTTAAAAGCAACCCGAGCGGGGCAGAGCAATCGTGCTGAAATCTGGCCAGAAGAAAATGAGTTGAATATAGCTATAGCAGATTTGATCAACGCAAAGGCTGCGAGAAATCGTGATTTCGGAAGAACGTCAGGAAACGCTTACTACGCCTCGTCATCTGATCAGCGATACGGAATTACGGTAGTTGGTAATCCTGATTTGAGCTCGGTGAGAGTCATGATGATCGGTATGAGAAATCCAAAATCACAAGATGAGCGCTCAAAATCTTTCTGTATATGGGTAGATGAAATGCACGTGGAAGGATTTGATGAAACGGGTGGTATGGCCGCTATTGCTCAGCTAAATGCCAAACTCGCTGATTTTGCCACTGTTACCGCTTCAGGAAGAATTGAGACATTCGGATTTGGAAGTGTACAACAGAGAATCGGAGAACGTTCACGAAACCTGACGACTGAGTATGGATTTTCTTCGAATGTAGCATTGGATAAATTATTGCCTCAGAAATGGGGATTTGTCATACCTGTATTCCTGAGCTACGATCGCCGGAATGTGAAGCCTCATTTTGATCCGCTGGATCCGGATATGGAATTGAATACCTCACTATCCAACCTGCGCAGTGACGAGGAGCGTGATGGCTACCGGCGTATGGTGGAAGAGAATGCAGTGAAAAGGGGAATCAACTTTTCTAATGTGAGAAAGGTAAAAACGAAACCCGGAGCTAAGAATCACTTTTACGATTTTGAGAACTTCGCTTTTACTTACGCATATAGTGATGATAACCGCCGGAATATTCTGACGCAGCAATATGCTCAGCGCATGTATAAGGGAGGGATTGCTTATGTATACAGCAGTCAGCCGAAAGCTTTTGAGCCGTTTAAGAATTATGAAGTAAAAAACCGTTGGGGTGAATTGTTAAAAGATTTCAACCTGACATTACTCCCGAATATGGTTTCGGTACGGGCGGATGTAGACAGAAGATTCCTGAAAACGCAACTCAGAAATGCCGACCTGACAACAGATGGAGTACAACCACTATTTGAAAAATATTTTTGGTTTAACCGATATTACGATTTGAACTGGAACCTGACCAGAAACATGACTTTAGCTTACAACTCATCGGCCAACTCTGTGATTGATGAGCCGATGGGAGATATTGATACAGCGGAGAAGAAAGATTCCTTATGGGCCAATTTCAAAAAGCTTGGACGTATCAAAAATTTTGATCAGCGAATTAGCCTTACTTACCGTTTGCCGCTCAATAAAATACCTCTTACCGACTGGATGAGTGCAGACTACAAGCATTCTATTGGCTACCAGTATCAGGCCAATGCTTATGGACTCGTAGATAGCACCGGTGCTCCTTTTGGTGATATTATCCGCAATAGTCGTGAGCGTGGAGTAAGCGGAAAGGTTGACTTTGTGATGCTTTACAATAAACTGAGGTATCTCAAATTTGCCAACACACCTTCTGCGGCACGCAAGAATTTTGCAAGAAGTCCTGGAGATGTTGAAGAAATAGACATGCGCACAACCGATCTTCTGAAGAATGTAACCAGGCTTCTGATGACTGTCCGTGGAATTAACTTTAACTATTCTGTAACAGAAACAACTGCTTTGCCAGGGTATCTGCGGGCACCACAATATTTCGGAATTGATAATACCAATGCACCTGGTTTACCATTTGTGTTAGGCCAACAGGACAGAAACTTCCAGATCAAGGCGGCGGAAAAAGGATGGATCACTACCAGCCAGGTTCAGAACCAGCCTTTCCAGCAGACAATTGCCAAGAACTTTTCGGCCAACACCACGCTTGAACCGTTCAAAGATCTGAGAATGATCATTGATGCAAGGCTAACACGGCAGGATGCCTATCAGGAGTTCTACCGGCCCGATGAGACAGGTGCATTTGCTTCTCAAAGTGCATTACGGAACGGACAGTTCAGTATGTCATTCTGGTCATTTAAAACAGCATTTGCTAAAATGCCACGTGATAATTCTTCTCCTGTATTCGATAAATTCCGCGCTTACCGTGATCAGATGATTGAAGTGCTTAACAACCGTAATCCATCTGAGCTGAAAGGAGAATACAATGAGACGTCGCAGGATGTGTTGCTTGCGGCCTTCTTCGCTGCTTACTCAGGAAGAGGAACTGCAGATACCAGTAAGGTTCGTACCAATCCGTTTCTGAAGTTTCCGATGCCTAACTGGGAAGTGAATTACAGTGGCCTTTCGAATCTTCCGGGTTTTGAAAAATTGTTCAGTTCATTTAATGTTCGGCATAAGTACTATTCGAATTACAGTGTAGGTAACTTCACTTCGTCATTGGATTACGAAGCACTGTATGTCAATCTTGCTGTGACAGGTTATCCTTTATCGTCAAGGCTGAATGAATTAGGACAGTATATTCCTGTATTTGCCATGAGTACCATCACGATGACAGAAAGGTTTGAGCCGCTGCTTGGCGTGGAGTTCAGAACAATTGGGAAACTAACGGCAAGGATGGAATATAACCGAAGCAGAAATGTAGCATTAAACTTGTCTAATTCGCAGGTGGCTGAGTTGTTCGATCAGGATATTACAATTAATTTGGGCTTTACAAAAAATAACGTTCCTATACCATTTAAAATTAATGGAGTACGGAAAAAGTTAAAAAACGACCTCACCATGCAAATGGGGATGACTTTCCGCGACACGCGTTCTATTCAGCGTAAATTTGACGGAGAAATTATCCCGGTAGCCGGTAACATCAATTTTCAGCTAAGACCTACAGTTAACTATATGGTTAACAATAGGTTGAGTTTGATGTTCTATTTCGATCGTACCTTTAATGATCCGTTGGTATCCAATTCGTTCTACCGGGCAAGTACATCGGGTGGAATTCAGGTAAGATTCAATTTGGCAGAATAAAATTTCCATTTGGAAAATACAGTCTACATCCTGTAATTTGTGGATATAAAGACGTTCCAAAACTTATACAAATACATTATGAATTTCCCATCAGAACTGAAATACACTGAAGATCACGAATGGATCCGCATTGAAGGTGATACAGCTTTTATCGGTATTACTGAGCATGCACAACAGGAATTAGGGGATATCGTTTATGTCGATATTAACACAGTTGGAGATGCGCTTGAAAAAGGTGAGGTTTTTGGTTCAGTAGAAGCGGTCAAAACTGTATCGGATCTGTTTCTTCCAGTAGCAGCTACAGTGTTGGAAGTGAATGATGCGCTTGATGGAGAACCAGAGCTTGTCAATTCAGATCCATACGGAAAAGGCTGGATGGTGAAAGTAACCTTGTCAAATCCTGATGATACCGATAGCCTGCTTTCTGCTGAAGATTACAAGCAGTTTATAGGTGCCTGATAAAAAACATAAAGCTCCTGAGGGAGCTTTTTTTATACATACCGATTATTGTCCCGTTACATGGTAACCAGGGATGTTTGAAAAAAAACTATGAAAGTACTAATTCGTTCTGTTCAAATCATTGAGAAAGGTGCCACATTTAACAGGCAGATTACCGATATCCTGATTGAAGATGGAATTATTAAACAAATTGGTAATAGCATTGAAGCTTCGGGAGCTGAAGTGATAAATGGTGAAGGATTAGGCGTGTCTGCCGGCTGGGTAGATATGCGTGTGGCCTCACGTGATCCGGGGTTTGAACATAAGGAAGATCTCATATCGGTTCGCGCAGCAGCAGCCAGGGGAGGGTTTACCGAGATTGTGCTCATGCCTAATTCGGAACCTGTAGTGCATAGTAAAGATACGCTTAACTACATGAAGAATTCGGGTTTGGGAGGACTTGTCAAACTGCATGTAGCTGCCTCAGTAACACGCAAAGCTCAGGGCGTTGATTTTACTGAAATGATTGATCTGCATACGGCAGGTGCTATCGCATTTACGGACGGAGAACATCCGGTACAGAATGCGGATTTACTACTTAAAACAATTCAGTACCTTCGACCACTGGATGCTTTGCTTATGAATCGTCCGGAGGACAGGCAACTCACCCTATATGGCCAAATGCACGAAGGTGTAACAAGCACGCTGATAGGCATGAAGGGCATGCCTGCACTGGCCGAAGAAATGATGCTGCACCGGGATCTGAAGTTGCTTGAATATGCGCTGGAAAAAAATAGCCATACTTCCGGCAATCCGGCGTTACATATATCTTTGATTTCAACACGGCGTGCGGTTGAACTAATCCGGGAAGCCAAGGCCAAAGGTTTACCTGTATCCTGCGATGTGGCTGCACACCAGCTTGCATTTTCAGATGAGGATCTGATTGCTTTTGACACGAACCTGAAAGTGAATCCGCCGTTTCGTCCTGCAGACGATTCTGCGGCAATACGAGAAGGACTGGCAGATGGTACTATTGATGCTATTGTATCTGATCACTGCCCGCATGATGAGGAAAGCAAAAACCTGGAGTTTGATCATGCCGACTTCGGTATTACTGGCTTAGAAACTGCTTTTTCGTTAGCAGTAATGCACAGTGAATTATCGGTAGAGGAGGTGGTCGATAAATTCACAACGCAGGCAAGAAGGATTTTACGACTTCCGCTTACAGGTATATCCGAAGGGAATGCGGCGAATCTTACTTTTTTTGAAATTGATAAAGAATGGACTTTTGAGAAAAGTTACTCAAAGTCAAAAAATACACCATTCCTTGGCAGAACACTTCGTGGTAAGGTTCGTGGCGTAGCCAATAATGGCAAATTTGAATGGTTTGAATAGCCTTTATACGAAGTGCTATTACACAATGCTTTTAATACATCATGATGCAATCAGTAATCAATTATTTTAATAAACCGATTCTAAAACTTCCGTTATTATTCGGTGTTGCTACCGGAGTGCTTGCTTTCTTATTCTTTCTAGGGTTATATGCGCTTGACATCATGCCTTTGGGCAAGATACTGGATTTTGGTATTTACCTGATCATGATCGCAGGAGCGTGCTGGTATTACAGGAAAACAGTCGGGCAAGGCATGCTGCATTTATGGGAAGCGCTTACGATCGGGTATGTGGTCAATTGTGTGGCAGCGCTGGTAAATGGATGGCTTATCTATGCTTTCATCACTTTTGTTGATCCAGAACTTTTTACAAAATATACATCAGAGATGCTACTATTGCTGGATCAGGGGAAAGTAGAACTTATCAAAAATATTAAAGAACCTGAGTTTTTGAAAATGTACAACGAAATCAAGTCCATGGAACCATCCGTTGTCATTAAAGATGAAATCAGTAAAAAGATGGTGATGGGTATTATTCCTATACTGATCATATCATTGATTCTGAGAAAACAGAATTACGGAATTTATCACAATAAATCCTAAATTTACTACCCCCACCTATAATCTGAGTTTATCGCCAAATTCTAACAAATGTAATATGGAAGAAAAAGTGTCTACTGCCAGAGTTGCTCTTAAATATGGAGCTTTAGTATCAGTTGTCATCATGGTTTATACAACAATCATTAATGTGGCTGGTCTATCTCAGAATAAAGTCCTTTCCTCGCTTCAATTTATATTTATGATCGTGGCACTTGTTATAGCCATGAAGGAATTTAAGGAAAAAAATAAAGGCTTTATGTCTTATGGTGAAGGGCTTGGATTAGGAACTTTACTTTCAGCGGTGATGGGATTTTTGGTATCTATGTTCAATACATTTTATAATAAATTCATTGACAGCAGTATTATGACACAGGCACTTGATAAAGTGCGGATGGACATGGAGCAACGCGGAATGGATGACGCCCAGATAGATCAGAGCCTGGAATATGCTCAGAAATTTATGTCTCCGGGTATTATGTTTATTATGGGAGTATTGATGTCAATTCTGACAGGCTTTATTGTTTCACTGGTTGTATCTGCAGTTGTACGTCGCGAAAAGCCGGTTTTTGAATAAACGGTTTTCAACACATTACGTTTTAAACCTGTTTAATAGTGTTCGCAATTTTTCAAAAAGAAATTGGCAGTTTTTTTAATTCACTGATTGCCTATATTGTCATGGCAGTTTTCCTGACTGCCATAGGATTGATTGTCTGGGTGTTTCCTGATTCCAATATTCTTGATTATGGATTTGCTGACATGCAGTCTTTTTTCAGTCTGACGCCCTATGTACTGATCTTCCTGATTCCTGCTATTACCATGCGATCTCTGGCGGAAGAAAGTAAAAATGGTACGCTTGAATTGTTGCTTACTAAACCGATCCGTAACCGGGATCTGATACTAGGTAAATTTTTTGCCAATTGGGCATTGGTAGTAATTATGATTTTACCTACTCTACTGTATTATATCAGTATCTATCAGTTAGGAAATCCGGAAGGAAATATTGATTCAGCAGCCGTATTTGGTTCCTACATGGGCCTTCTTCTTTTTTGCGGGGTTCTGGTTTCTATGGGTCTTTGGTGTTCCTCCCTGAACGATAATCAAATCGTAGCTTTTGTGCTGGCTGTGTTTCTTGGCTTTTTCTGGTATACCGGATTCAGCTCACTATCTCAATTATCAGGAAGCGGCGTAGTTGCCGATCTGTTATCGTGGATATCCCTGGATACACAGTACAACGCGTTAGGTAAAGGGCTCATTGATTCCCGTAACGTAGTTTTTATGCTGAGCCTTCTCTCATTTTTTCTGTATCTGATTTACTGGCGTGTCGAAACGCTGAGAAAATAGTTATTCAGACAATCCTTTTCTGACTACAAACGTTTATTCTTCAAGGCTATAAATTTAGTTCGTAGTGTAAATCCATTTGTGTTAAATCATCGTATATGATTTAAAATACACTAACATGGGGCGGTTTATTGGTGATGCGGGTGTGAAGTTATCGAGGCCGGTTTTGGTTGTGTTTCCCGACCATAACGGTAACAATTTAATATTTTGTACATCGGGTCAGATGATCTTGCAAAATTTCGTTAGCTTGCCAATACGAAGTTTTCATTTAAACGTTAAGCAGCTCTTGGCGACCAGTAAGTTAAAATATTCGGAGGGAGAATTAGTAGAAGCACTGCAAAGAAATGAGCGGGTTGCTTTTGAGTTTCTCTATGACCATTACTCAGGTGCTCTGTTCAATATTATTCTGAAAACACTGCGAGATGAGGAGCGTGCAGAAGATGTATTGCAGGAGACATTCCTGAAAATATGGAAAAACATAGCCTCTTATAATCCTGAAAAGGGAAGACTCTTTACATGGATTCTGAACATCGCACGAAACGGTGCTATAGATGCTGCCAGGGTAGAAGGAAGGAAGCCTGTTATGAGCGAGATCGATGACAGATTGGCCAAGGTAGAACCAGATGTTTCAGAAGCTGAACAACAGACAAGTTCTGATATGAAAGCGATTATCAATATGCTGCGCCCCGAAAGAAAAATATTGATTGATATGGCTTATTTTCAAGGTTACACACACGAAGAAATTGCAAGTGAGTTGGGGATACCGTTAGGAACAGTAAAATCCAGAATGCGAACTGCATTACAAGAGTTAAAACAATACTTTACAGTATGAATATCCAAGCCTATATAGAGTCCGGTATATTAGAGGAATATGTATTGGGCACTGTTTCACCTCAGGAGAAGCAGGAAGTGGAATGTATGTCTCATATTTATCCGGAGATTAAAGAAGAACTGTTAAGAACGGAAAGTGCATTGGAGGAGTATGCTTTGAAACATCAAACTACCCCGCCTTTATCACTAAAAGACTCGATTTTTGCTCAGATGAATTTTGAAGTTGCTCCTGACGAAACCGAAGCTGATCCGGAGGTAGGAAAAAGTACCATAAGTGAGGACGTTAGAAATGGTGAGTTTGTAGAATTGCCGACTGAGGAAGCTGTAAAGCCAAATGAAGGACAGGTAATTCCGGATGTTTTTACACAAACTGAGACGATAGAGGTTACACCATTCTGGGCTAAACTCGCAGTGGCCGCATCTGTGGTGTTTGCATTATTTGCCGGTTGGTCAGCATTGCAGTCTTCTTCGTTAAAAAAGTCTAATGAGTCATTAACAGCTCAGGTTCTATCGATCCAGGAAGATGCAGATCATAGTCGGAAATTAGCAGGCATGTATAGAGATAGCCGGTATACTGTGGTACGTCTGGCAGGATTGGAAAAATCTCCTGAAAGCATTGTAGCAGCATTCTGGGATAAGCAGACAAACGAAGTAATGTTGGATGTTCAGAAATTGCCACGGGCTCCGGAAGGTAGGCAATATCAGCTGTGGAGTATTGTGGATAATCTTCCTGTCGATATGGGGGTGCTGGATGAGGACTTTGAAGGAAAACTTTTAAAAATGAAAAATACCAAAAGTGGATCTGTCGCTTTTGCTATAACGCTCGAAAAAAGTGGAGGAAATCCTACACCTACGATGGAGGAAATGTATGTAATGGGTAAGGTATAAAGATTTTTATCTGAGAGAATTGTCAAGCCGGAATCGTTGTATTCCGGCTTTTTTTGTTGCGAAAAGTATCATTTCAAACTATTTAATCTTAAAGGTCATTAATATCAGCATTGACCATGATATCATGAAAATCTATTTCACGGGTGCCCAAAAACAAAGGCCACTAATATGACTTAGCGGCCTTTGTTCTATTGCACTAACTACTTTGCTTGAACCTTAATAATTAATATTAGTATCTGTAAGTCTCAGCTTTAAATGGTCCTTGTGGAGTAACTCCAATATAGGCCGCTTGCTCGTCTGAAAGTATATCCAACTGAGCTCCTACATGCGCAAGGTGGAAAGCTGCTACTTTTTCGTCCAGTGCTTTAGGAAGTACATATACTTTCTTCTCGTAAGCAGCTGTGTTAGTCCAAAGTTCGATCTGCGCCAAAGTCTGGTTAGAGAAAGAGCAGGACATAACAAAAGAAGGGTGACCCATTGCACAGCCCAGGTTTACCAAACGTCCTTCTGCAAGAATAATGATATCCTTTCCTTCAACAGAATAGATATCAACCTGTGGTTTGATCTGAGATTTTGAAGCACCGTATGTGCCGTTCAACCATGCCATATCGATTTCATTATCGAAGTGACCAATATTACAAACAACAGCTTTGTCACGCATAGCAAGGAAATGACGATCAGTGATGATTTTGTAATTTCCTGTCGCGGTAACGAAGATGTTTGCACGTGGAGCAGCATCGTCCATTGTTACAACTTCGAATCCATCCATTGCAGCCTGAAGCGCACAGATCGGATCGATTTCAGTAACCAATACACGGCAACCTGCACCCCGAAGTGATTCAGCAGAACCTTTACCTACATCACCATAACCAGCTACAACTGCAACTTTACCAGCAAGCATTAAGTCAGTTGCACGACGAATTGAATCTACAAGAGATTCGCGGCAGCCGTATTTGTTGTCAAATTTTGACTTTGTTACAGAGTCATTTACATTGATAGCAGGCAAATGAAGTGTTCCATTTTTGAAACGCTCATACAGACGGTGTACACCTGTTGTAGTTTCTTCCGACAACCCTTTAATCCCTTCGATCAATTCCGGATATTCATCAAAAACCATGTTGGTAAGATCTCCGCCATCGTCAAGAATCATATTCAAAGGTTTACGATCTTCTCCGAAGAAAAGAGTTTGCTCGATACACCAGTTGAATTCTTCCTCATTCATACCTTTCCAGGCATATACAGGAATACCTGCTGCTGCGATTGCCGCCGCTGCGTGGTCCTGAGTAGAGAATATATTACATGATGACCAGGTTACTTCTGCACCAAGTGCTGTCAGCGTCTCGATAAGAACTGCAGTCTGGATTGTCATGTGTAGGCAGCCGGCTACGCGCGCACCTGCCAAAGGCTGAGATGGCCCGTATTCAGAACGAATTGCCATCAAACCTGGCATTTCAGCTTCTGCTAATGTAATTTCTTTACGACCCCATTCTGCCAGAGAGATATCTTTAACCTTGTATGGAATGTACGTGTCAGTTGACGTTGCCATTATATAATTGTTTGGTTTAACTTCTAAAATATGATTACAAAATTAACCACAAAAACTATCCGGTTGAAATTGAGTAGATTAAATTTGCCATTTACTGATCTAATTTGGATCTTTTATCTGTTAATATGAGTAATCGAGGATAAATGATGTGGAGAAGGATCGTGTGAATAGGTAAATCAGATATTTTGTCTTGCCGCAATTAACCCGAACTGCTCAAAGCGCATAAAAAAAGCGCAACCCATTTAGAGTCACGCCTTTAATCGTCGTTGATGAATACTTATGCTAATACGGTAAAGCTCTTGAATATGGCTCCAATACGAACTGCATCAAAGATACGAGCCTGAGTACCGCCGTGATTCAAAACAGATTGTTCATGGGATGTAACACACATTTCGCAACCGTTTAATGCAGAAACCACAATGCTTACCAGTTCAAACAATTCCTTTCCAAGCACAGGATTGGCCATGATACTCATTTTAATTCCTGCTGGTGCTGTGTTGTAATATTCTTTATCCATAAAATGCCTGAAACGATAGAATACGTTGTTGGCATTCATTAATGAAACGCAGGCACTTATTTCTGCAAGTTCTTTTTCATCTGCGCCTTCGTTCGTTGCCAGTTCTTCAAGCGCCGAGATAAGCGTAGCGTTTTTCTCATTTACAGCTACTGCAAGCGCAATGAGTATCGCTTCTTTGCGGTTGATATTTTGAGATTTTAGAACATTGCTCAGGTTTATTTTTAAATCCTTAAGATAGCGGTGATCTAAAGCCGCCAGTTTGTTAATCAACACACTTTCAAAGTCAGCGGGCAGATTAATTTCTTTATACAAGGAATCTTTCGTATTTCCTGTTGCTGCAAATGGATACATTTTAGTAAGATTGGAAGTGGGGAAGAAATTAGGAATTAAAAATTAAGAGTTAAGACCTGACCACTTTAAACATTCGATCATTCTTAACTCTTAATCGCACCAGCGACCCGGTGTACCGGCGGTCCGGCGTACCGGCGGCACGGTCTTAATTAAAACCTATGCCAAAGTTGCTTCTCCTTTCACCCAGTTGCATGGGCAAAGCTCGTCAGTTTGCAAAGCATCCAGAACGCGGATTACTTCGTTAACATTACGTCCAACTGAAAGATCATTTACTGATACCCAACGAATCACTCCTTGTGGATCAACGATGTAAGTTACACGGTAAGCAATTTTCTCGTTGGCTTCCAGAATCCCAAGTTCTTCAGCGAGTGACTTAGAAGTATCAGCAAGCATAGGGAAACGAAGATCACGAAGATCGTCATGGTTTTTACGCCATGCAAGGTGAACAAATTCACTGTCAGTAGAAGCGCCGATCAAAATTGTATCACGATCTGCAAAGTCATCAACGTGTTTGCCAAACTCAGCAATTTCTGTAGGACATACAAAAGTGAAGTCTTTTGGCCACCAGAACATTACCATCCATTTCTCAGCATTTTTGTGATCTTCTGAGGTAATATCGTAGAACTCATTACCTTTTTCTAAAGATACAACTGATGTTTTTTTAAATTCGGGGAATGTAGATCCTACCGATAATAGTCTATTTGACATGATTGCTCGTGAGTTTATAAATTGTATTTTTTTGATGTTACAAATTTACAATCCCCTATCATTGCAGGCAATTTTTGGTGTGGTACTATTGCAAGGAATAGTAGTTATATACAAATGGATTTAGTTTTTTCTATTAAAAACATATACTTATAAATAGAATTTATAAGCCGATAGATTCAAGCTATATAATTATAGTAATAATAAAGTTAATTATAGGGATCATTCTCTCATGAGAGGAAGTAGTGTTTCAAGTGCCATGCCTCGTGATCCTTTTATTAAAATATGTGTATGATCCTGCGGATTATCCATAATCCAATTGTGAAGGGAGAATTTATCAGGAAAGTAATATGCTTTTGGTAAGGCGGGTAAAGCATACTGCATGAGGCTTCCCGCAAGAATTACAATATCGAAGTTTCCTTCAGAAATTTGCTTTCCAATGGCAAGATGCTCTTCAGCGGCTGCTTCACCCAATTCAAACATGTCTCCCAGTATCAGCATTTTTCTTGATGCTTCCAGCCGGTCAAAGTTGGCAATTGCTGCTTCCATGGAAGAAGGGTTTGCATTGTAAGCATCCATGATCAACGTGTTGGTTCCTTTCCGGACAACCTGTGAACGGTTATTGTCTGGCAGGTATGATGCTATTGCTTCATGGGCATCTTCATCCGACACTCCCAAGTATTTACCTATTGCAAGAGCTGCGCAGATGTTATCAAAGTTATATTGGCCCGGAAGATGGGTTGTAACTTTTCTGTTATTATTTGCCTTGTATATAATGACCGGACTTTCCTGCAAAAGTTCAGGATTTACAGGACTGGATTCTGTGCAATAGAAAACGATTTCTCCGAAAGCACGTCTTTTACTCACCATTTCCATGAGTAACTCATTGTTCGTATTCACGAAAACAATTCCTTTCTTTTTGGAAAGATAATCGTATAGCTCACCTTTACCTTTAATAATTCCGGCTACGCCACCAAACCCTTCCAAATGCGCTTTTCCAATGTTGGTAATGAGTCCGTGAGTTGGCTGGGCAATACTGCACAATAAAGCAATTTCTTCCTGGTGATTAGCGCCCATTTCCACAATAGCAATTTCATGTTTGTCTTTGTTGACAGACAGTAAGGTAAGTGGAACACCGATATGGTTATTCAGATTTCCTTTTGTTGCATAGGTATTGAAGCGCATACCCAGCACTTTTGCAATCAACTCTTTTGTTGTCGTTTTTCCATTTGAGCCTGTCAGGCCGATTACAGGGAATGTAAAAGTTTTACGGTGATGTCTCGCAAGATCCTGAAGCGCAGTAAGTACATCCTCTACCAAAAGTAGTCTTGGGTTTGCATCTAAAGTGGTATCATCAATCACTGCATATCCCGCACCCGTCTTAATTGCCTCCAAAGCATATTGATTACCATCGAATTTATCGCCCTTCAAGGCAAAAAAAATGCAGCCGGGTTCTATCTGACGGGTATCTGTACATACCTTCGCGCCATTCAGGTAAATATCGTAAATTGTTTCAATAGGGGTATACATGGGAGAATTTCGGATTACGAAGTAAAGTTTTTTAATTGTCTGTATAATCATATACACAGTCTGCGTATAGATTGATATAACTTTGTTTATAAAGCTCAATCAAAATGGTTATTGTTCGTTTTAGTAAAGAAACTTACCATTTTGCACTGCAAAATTAACGGATTATTATTCAACGATGCTCAATAAATATACCTTCGTTCTATTCTTATTGTTCCTGATTTGCTTGCCTGATGTTGGTCTGGCGCAACAAGCCTGGTTCAAACGGGATACCATAACTGATGTTCGTGCCAACGGAAGATATCTGGTGAATCCCTGGGCCGGCGGTTTAAATGCCTCGCAGTTTCATAAGATGGATCTGAATGATGATGACGAAGAAGACCTTGTGGTTTTTGATCGTACGAATAATAGAGTAACTACTTTTCTGGCTTCTGTTCACCCACACGATCCTTCTCAAAAATCTTATATACATGCACCGGCATACGAAGCTGCTTTTCCGAGAATGGAAAACTGGATGATTCTGGCTGACTATGATGGCGATGGATTGAAGGATCTTTTTACCAGTACTTCTTTGGGGATAACGTTGTACCGGCAAGTAAAAACAGGGAATGTTTGGTCGTGGCAGTTGCAAAGAGAAGTGCTTAATACCAGAGGATATAGCTCAGTGATCAACCTGCAGGTTTCCGGACCGGATATACCGGGTGTCGTCGATATTGATGGTGACGGAGATTTGGATATTATCACCTTCGATTTTGCCGGTGAGTCTATAGAGCTGCACCAGAATATGAGTATGGAACGTTTCGGTGTTCCGGATAGTCTGGGCACAGCAGTTAATCCGGTTTATGCCAGAAATGGTGATTGCTGGGGTAATTTTCATAAAGGTACAGGTGAAGATTTTGTGTTTAATTATCCTTGCGGCGTATCGGACCCATCAGGAGGAAGCGTTTTACATGCCGGTAACTCCATCTTGTTAAGAGACCTGAACGGTGATGGGAAACCTGATCTGCTGATAGGGCATATCAGTAATGAGCATCTGTCATTTCTAACTAATTCATCCACGGGAGTGGCTGCGAATTTTGTAAGTTCTACAAATAGCTATCCGGCTAATGCGCCTGTTTCATTTCACATTTTCCCGACTGCCTTCATGGAAGATGTAGATTTTGACGGCATAGATGATCTGATTGTAGCACCGGGCGTATCATCCAATGACGGTAATATGGTCGATTTTAGAGCGTCAGGTTTGTTATATCATAATGCCGGACAGAATAATAACCCTGATTTCAGGCTGGTGAAGAACAACTTCCTTCAGGATGAAATGATAGACGTAGGTGAAAATGCTGCTCCTTCCTTTTTTGATATTGATGGTGACGGGGATCTGGATTTGATTATTGGCACTGGTGGGATGCCTGGTACCAACGGTTTTCGTGGTAGTCTATGGCTTCTGACAAATACCGGATCCGCTACCGCGCCTGTATACGAAGTTACCTCGGAGAATTACCTGGATCTGAGAACCGTACTTGGTCTATATAATATCAAACCGCAATGGGCCGATTTCAATGGTGACGGAGTAATTGATTTAGGCTTTTTTGGCACCTCATCAACCAGCCTTCGTCCTGAGTTTCGATACATTCCTAATAAAGGAACAAGAACGGGCCCTGCACAACTCAGTTTGTCCGACGTCATCTCAATCACGCTTCCCGGTGAAGCGCAAATCGGAGATTCACCATTTTTCTATGATACTGACGGTGATGGCGATTTGGATATGATTGTAGGAAAGCCATTAGGAAATATTTATCATTACACTAATACAGGTACCAATGGACAATATGCATGGAGACTTGAGACAGACGCACTTGCCGGGGTTGGGATAAACTATGACGGACGGTTTTCGCAAGCCGTGGTGGCTGATATTGATCTGGATGGTATGCCTGATTTGCTTACAGTGGATCATACAGGAAATGTAAGAGTATTTCACCACGCTCCGTGGGGGAGGTGGACCACAAGGGATAGTCAGCTGATGGAGCTAAATGGCAAACCGTCTCCTGTATTGCTGGGACGTTATCTTTATCTGGCAGTAGGAGATTACAATGGAGATGGAAAACCTGATATTGCCGTAGGAAATAATGGGGGAGGCTTATCCCTTTTTGAAAATATTCTTCCCATTGTTGTCACCGGTGTAGAGCCACCAAACCAGGGAACTGCAAAAGTGTATCCCAATCCGGTCAAAGGAAATGTTAAAGTTTTATCTTCCTATAAAGCTTCATTGCGCATATTGAATATTGCCGGTAGAGTGCTGAAGCAACATATAGCTGTTCTGCCCCATGTAGAACGTGAGGTTAATACAACAGGTTGGGCGCCTGGCTTGTACTTGTTTGAGATTGCAGGAGACAAGTTTAAAGAAGTGAAAAAGATTGTAGTGCATTAATAGCGTATAAGGATGGTTGCTAATTATTCATAAATACGATACGAACATCACCTGCTTAAATAAAAGAGGGGTACTCAGTAGATAATTGTGTTATGAAACTTACGGCATGTAATGATCTGACGGAAAAGTAAAACTGGATTAGAACCGGAAAATTATTCATTTAAGCAGTACGGTACAGGACGCAGTTAAGCTTTTAGAGTCAGAAATTACGTGTTCCTTTTAACGGAACGTGCTCTACGTCCCATAAACAACCACTAAACCTCATGCAAGCTTTATTAGGTGTTCTGTTTCATTTCGTAGGAGGATTCGCCTCTGGTAGCTTTTATATCCCTTACAAAAAAGTGCAAGGATGGGCTTGGGAATCTTACTGGATTGTAGGAGGACTGTTTTCATGGTTTATTGTTCCTCCCCTGGCTGCTTACCTTACCATTCCTGATTTTACGGATATCATAGCACATACGAATGGCGGAATATTAGCACTCACCTATTTCTTCGGGGTACTGTGGGGAATCGGAGGATTGACTTACGGCCTCGGTGTGAGGTATTTGGGCGTATCGCTTGGTAGTTCAATCATTCTGGGAATCTCCTCAGTTTTCGGCTCACTCATTCCTTCAATCTATTATCAATTCAATCCGCAGACGGGGAAAGACTCCATTTCAGATCTACTTACCAATACCTGGGGGCAGATGGTACTGCTGGGGCTGCTTGTGTGTGTGATCGGAATTATTGTTTGTGGTAAAGCAGGTGGAATGAAAGATAATGATCTGAAAAAAAGTGGATTTGTTGCTGATGATAAAACAGAATTTAAGATCGGATTAGGGCTCACTGTGGCAATCATTTCTGGTGTATTAAGTGCATGTTTCGCTTTTGGTATTGATGCAGGAAAAATAATGGCCGAAGAAGCTAATGCACTTTGGAAAATAGAAAATCCCGGACAAGGTGAATTTTTGTTTCAAAATAATGTGACATATGTAGTGATATTGCTTGGAGGACTTACTACCAATTTTATCTGGTGTATGCTCTTGAATGCCCGTAATAAAACCTTTGGCGATTATACCAATACCAAAACGCCTTTGCTGAGCAACTATATTTTTTCGGCTATTGCCGGTACAACCTGGTTCCTTCAGTTTTTCTTTTATGGAATGGGTGAAAGTAAATTGGGTAATGGACCAAGCTCGTGGATTCTTCACATGGCGTTTATCATTCTGGTAGCCAATTCGTGGGGGCTTATCCTGAAAGAGTGGAAAGGAATTTCGAAACAGACATTGAGAACGATTTTGTCTGGTATTCTTATCATTATTTTATCGGTACTGATTGTAGGTTACGGAAACTACCTTCGCGAATAGCATTTGCTCATTTATATACAAGCCTGTTTGAACTGATGGTAAAGAAAGTAAATTTCCAATCCATGTTCAGGCAGGCTTTGTTTTTGAAGTGTATGGCTGATCATGACCGAGGGTATAAGTAAATGCAGGTATGCTTTTATTCAAAAGACCTGTATACGATCATTCTGATGAAGTCTGTAAAAAGATCTTTCTTAAACCTGTAACTTGAAAAATGAAGATGACCATTTCAAACAAAAAAGTTTTCCTTTGGGGATGTCTGGCCTGTTGCACGATAAGTATATCAACGGTATTTGCACAAAAAAAAGCAAAGCACGTGTCCTTCACCAAGACTGAGTTGACTAAAACATTTATAGCAGAAGGTGCAGCTATGGGTGATGTAAACAAGGATGGTAAAAAGGATATTCTTTCAGGGGCTTACTGGTTTGAAGCGCCCAATTGGAAAGCTCATGAATTAGCCAAGCCCCAAGCTTTTAACTACGATGGCAGCTACAGTGATTCGTTTCTGGATTTTGCTATGGACGTAAATCAGGATGGCTGGATTGATCTGATTCGTATAGACTGGCCTGGAAAGGCTGCGGTATGGCACGAAAATCCGAAGAATAAGCCAGGACACTGGGCGACGCATGTGATTCATCCGTCGGTTGGAAATGAATCACCTATGCTGGTGGATATAGATGGAGATGGTCGTCCTGATCTTCTTTGCAATGACCCTACACAAAAGAAGGTGATATGGCTAAAGTCTCCTGATAAAAAAGGCGATACTACCTGGACTGAGTATGTCATCAGCAGTGATCCGGCACGTGCTACTCACATGTATACGCATGGATTGGGATATGGTGACATTAATGGAGATGGTCGTAAAGATGTTTTGGTAAAAGATGGCTGGTGGGAAGGACCTGTGGCAGGTCCCGTGAAGAACGGAAAAAACAAAGATTGGAAATTTCATCCGGCAGATTTGGGTAAAGATTGTTCACAAATGTATGTGATGGATCTGAACGGTGACGGGCTCAATGACGTGATCAGTGCATCAGCACATGATTATGGTATGTGGTGGCATGAGCAGGGCAAGGATGCAAATGGAAATCCAACCTGGACACATCACGATATAGATACCTCGTTTTCTCAGTCACACGGACTTGCACTGGTAGACGTGAACGGAGACGGGCATCCGGATCTGGTAACAGGAAAACGCTATTGGGCACATCATGGAAAGGATCCGGGAGAAAGAGAACCGGCTGTTTTGTATTGGTTTGAATATAAACCCGGAAAAACACCCTCCTGGATCAAGCATGAAATTGATAATGATTCCGGCGTCGGTCTTCATGTAACCGTGGAAGACCTTAACAAAGATGGATTGCAAGATATAGTGACGGGAAATAAGAAAGGCGTCAGAATATTTACGCAACAAATAAATAACTAAAAGTACATCTCAAATTATATGCAGTTCGGAATTAACACTTATCTGTTTTCTTCGCCATTCACCAATGATAGCGTTTCGTTTTTTCCGCTTTTTAAATCATGGGGCTTCGACTTCGTTGAGATTGCAGTAGAAGATCCTGCCAATATAGATCCGGTATTTGTAAGAGCTGAGCTTAACAAACACGGTCTGACATGCAGGTCGGTTTGTGCTGCTACAGGTCCAGGCAGAGACTTAAGAGGAAACAGAAAAGAGCAGGTTACTTCTATTGAATATGTACGCGCTCTCATTGATATAGCACCAATTTTAGGAAGTGACCTTGTAGCCGGACCCATATACTCTTCTGTAGGAAGAGCAGAAATGGTGGCTGCGGATGATCGAAGAAAGCAATGGAATCTGGTGGTAGAGAACCTCAAAGATCTTTGCAGATATGCGTCCGCAAACAATGTAAAATTAGCAATTGAGCCGCTGAACAGATATGAAACTGATTTTATTAATACTTGTGAACAGGCATTAAAGATGGTTGAAGATGTAGGTAGTGGTGCGCTGTATATACATTTGGATGCATTTCACATGAACCTGGAGGAAAAAGACCCTGCGCTGGCAATTACGTTGGCCGGAAACAAGCTGGCTTTACTACATGCATCAGGAAGTGACAGAGGAACTCCGGGTGGAGATCAGATTAATTGGGACAGAATTTTTGCTGCATTAGATAAGATTAATTACAAGGGTGATATCGTAATTGAATCATTTACACCAGAAGTAAAAGTGATTGCGAAAGCTGCATCAATCTGGCGAGAGATTGAGCCTTCAAAGGAGGGTATAGCTAAGGAAGGACTGGCGTTTCTGAAGTCCTTAAATATGTAATGAATAAGAAATCAGAATACTGTTAAAACAAAAGAGTTTCCAGATTACACCGGAAACTCTTTTGTATATAGCCTACGCATGATCAGGCGGTAACGTCTTCTTCCAGATATGATTCTGTCAGTTTGAGTACAACAGAAGTTCTATTCCGGGTTTTGGCAGCCAAATCAGCATCTTTGGAAAGAGACTTTCCGAAAGAGGGGATTAGTGTCCGGAATTTCGCTTGCCACTCAGGGGATGTTGCTTCCTTTGGAAAGCATTTGTGTATCAGATCAACCATAATGGATACAGATGTAGATGCGCCAGGGGATGCTCCTAAAAGTGCCGCCAACGAACCATCTGCTGCAGTAACCATTTCAGTGCCGAATTCAAGTACTCCACCAGCATCTTTGTCTTTTTTAATCACCTGTACCCGCTGGCCGGCTGTTTCCAGCACCCAGTCTTCCAGCTTAGCTCCCGGCACGTAATCGTCAAGTGCAGCGAGTCTGTCTTGTGGAGACTGTCTAACCTGATCGATCAGATACTTGGTCAATGGGATATTATGAATACCCGCAGCAAGCATCGGTTTTATATTATTTAATTTGATCGAAAGTGGTAAGTCCAGATAAGATCCATTTTTAAGGAATTTCGTTGAAAAACCAGCATATGGTCCAAATAACAGAGCTTTTTTTCCATCAATCATTCGAGTATCAAGGTGAGGAACAGACATGGGAGGTGATCCTACGGCTGCCTTACCATATACTTTTGCCTGATGTTTTTCAATAATATCGGGATTCGTACACACCAGCCACTGCCCACTTACCGGGAAACCACCAAAACCTTTTCCTTCAGGAATGCCGGACTTTTCGAGCAGAGGTAATGAACCGCCACCTGCTCCAATGAATACGAATTTGGAACGAACATAGCTGACATTTTTTGTCTCTCTGTCTTTTACGGACAAAGTCCAGTTGCCTTTGCTTTTTTGGAAATCATCTACTTCGTGGTTCAAATGTAATGTTACTCCCTCCTGGCTTTCCAGGTATTTGAACATCGCACGGGTCAATGATCCGAAGTTCACATCGGTACCCAACTCCATTTTGGTTGCAGCTACTTTCTGTGAAGCGTCTCTGCCATTCATCACCAATGGAATCCAGTTTTTCAGCTCGTTGTTATTTTCAGAATATTCCATTCCTTCAAATAAGTGATGAGCAGTAAGCGACTCGTAACGATTTTTCAGATATTGAACATTCGTCTCACCCCAAACAAAACTCATATGTGGGATATGGCGGATAAATTCATCAGGAGATTCGATAACGCCATCTTCAACAAGATAAGACCAGAATTCTTTTGACACTTCAAACGACTCTGCGATCTTAATTGCTTTAGAAATGTCAATAGAGCCATCTTGCCTTTCCGGAGTATAATTCAATTCGCAGAAAGCAGAATGACCGGTTCCCGCATTATTCCAGGCGTCAGAACTCTCGGCAGTTACCCTGTCAAGACGTTCAAAAATAGCAATAGAAAAAGCTGGATTCAGTTTTTTTAATAAAACTCCCAGCGTAGCACTCATAATCCCCGCACCTATCAGAACAATATCCGGGGTAGTAATTATAGAAGAATTTTTTATGCGCATTAGGAATGAAAGTTTATTTAAGGTAATCGATCAACCCGGAAAAATCCAAATGTACACCCATAACAACAGTACAGGCACTAAATGTTTCCAAAATAGTATAATTTAATAGATAAAGTAAAGTAGTGTAATGAAAGTTCTTTTTAATGATCAATAAAAACATTATTTGTTTCTATTTAAATCGCTGTGGTGACGAGATGTTTAGAATCAATAAAAAAAGAGAGGTCATTGATTTGATCAATAACCTCTCTTGTATCTATAAAAAGTATAATTACTTAGCTATCCTGAAACTTTCACCATTAAGCCTGAGAATGTAGTTCCCATGTTGATACCGCGACATATTCAGTTCCTGATATCCTGCCGTATTCCGTCCCTGGAAAATTTTAATACCCGCTTCATTGAAAACCTCCATACTATGAATAAGTTGTGCAGATTCAATTGTTAAAATATTTTCTACCGGATTCGGAAACAGCTTTACAAGACTTTTTCCATGCAATTGCAAGCTGATGATGTTGCTGTAGGAGCTTTTTCCATCCATATCAATTTGCTTGATACGGTAATAGAAGGTTCCAGGTACAAGTAGTTTATCTGTGAATGAGTACGTATTTGTTGAGGATGAATTTCCAACGGCTGCGATAGAAGCCACTTTTTCAAACTGTGATTTATCCATTCTTTCTAACTCAAATACATCACTGTTAACCTCATTGGTCGTTGCCCATTGTAATGCTGCGGTCAGATTATCGCCGGCGATACCTTTGAAATATTTCCATGTTACAGGTAAAGAAGTGTTCGCTACGACCATGGTTGGTGAGAATACTGTATTTTGAAAAGCATCTGTCGTTTTAAGTTTATAGATGCCAGCTGTAGCAGTCATTTGCTGATTAGTCGATTGGACCTCATTGCAATTATTTGCGTTTCCCAACCAATGATAGGAATTCCATCCATTAGCGGCCGCTAAAGTTGAGCCACTTACAGATACTTCTGCAGGAGGAATGGCAGCGTAGGGGGTCGCATTAGAAAAGAAATTATTATTGAGATGGTTGACCCAGAATTTGGCAAGGGAATCTAATCCTGCTCCAGAGAAATGAACCTGATCATGTCGATAATTGCCATCCCAATAATTGTCAGTAGCAGGTCCTTCGAATACATGAGGTACCTTATATTGTGGTTGATATCCATCCGAAGTGATTCCTATCACATCGTTTTGAGCTGCTATTACATCAGCAGATGTGTAACTTACATCGCTTACATCGCCGTCCTTTTTGAAAGAATAGCGCGAAGCCCGCGATACTACAAAAGGTAAATCAGGTTTGTTAGTCAAATTCCGGCAGGCTTCTATTACCTCCCGAAGATCATTTCTATAAGTTTCACGACTTGTTTCAGTTTTAGTATCACTTTCTCCCTGATGCCATAAAATAGCACGAATTCCGAGTGGTGCGATATAATTATTAAGTGCTATACGCATGTTGCCAAAAGGAAGACCTTTCGGGTAGGTATAGCCAAACCACGCAATGGTTTCTCCGGTTGGTGAGATCGTCTGCTTCCAGTTTGCAAGGCTGCTTCCGGACCATCCTGAATTGAAAATCATGACCGGAACGTTCAGTTGTTTCACCAATCTGTCTCCGAAATAACCCCAACACCAGGCGTAATTACCAAAGGGAGCAGTGGTTGTATTTTGATCAAGGTGTGTATAAACAGGACATTCAACCTGAATATCACTGTATGGTGCTATATTCGTTCTGAAGTGTACGCTGCTCACTGCATCTTCGGTTGCGCCGGGACCGCTGGGATTATTATCTCCACCTGTGGCATTGGACTGGCCCGACACAAGGAAGACCTCACCGACACCCACATGGTCTACCTGGCTGACAACCGAAGTCTGGCCCGCCCTTACGCCCCGCACTTCCAGACGATACCAGCCACCGGGGACAATAATACTTCCTCTGAAATTGCTGCAGGTGGTATTCTGAATCACTTGCCAATTTCCATCCGAGGGAGTAGATTGACCCATTGCAGGTCTGTTAGGGTGTGATTGTATTGGAATAAAACGAGCCTCAACCCTATCCTGGCATGTTTCAAAATATCCGGCAATAGTGACTGTAGCTACGTTGGATTGATTACGCTGGAGAACAATTCTGTCAGATGGGTAAGTGATATGCAGTTGAGCAAGCGATACAGTAATAGACAGGGCATAGCAAAGCCATACCAGGGTAGGTAGCAATTTCTTCATGAGGAGGATATTACGTTAATAATTAATTTTTGTGATATCTTGCTCATTTCAGGGCAGACGTCACAGCGGCAAATTTAGAAGAAAAAAACGGAAGTGAATTAATTATATAATACTAGTTACAAAGTTTTGTTGGTAGTGAGAATCTTTTATAATACTACTTAATAAAGTGCCTTAGAGAGCTTGATGTAGAGAAAAACCAAGTTTATTAAAAAAATATGTAACCAATCCATCCCTTTATACGTATCAAACGTATAAAGGGATGGTAAGCTGAATACTTAGTTGGCGATGATACAATTTTGTTAAAGCACTCGTTTTGTTTTAAATTTGGATCTCAGGAACTGTGCAAAGCTCCTGTAGTATACTTTGAGTTACAAGTATTCATTATTAAAAAGTTAAGATTCTTAAATTGTATAACATTTCATAATCAGGTCTATGAAGAAAATAACTTTTACTCATTTAGTGTTGATGCTGATTGTAGGGTTAACCTCTCAACTAAGTTATGGTCAGATCCCCCCGTGGAGTGGCGTTTATGGTAATGAGTGGATAGATTACTCCAAAAGCCATATAAGAATCGGTATCAGGAACAAAGGCTTGCACAAGATACCTTTGAGCATACTCCCGGCAGAATTTAAAACTAGGGCCGCTGGTAACTATCAAATTTTTCACAGAGGTGTAGAAATAAATATAATTGTCAACGATAACGAAATTATATTTTATGGAGAACTTAATGATGGAAAATCAGATGAGTTGTTATTTCGGCCAAATGCAGAGGCAAGAGTAAATCCATATGTAAGCTTTTTTTCTGATGAAGGGTCTTACATACTTACATATGGAGCTAATCCTAAAAGAATGACTCCGGCAGTAGATGGTACAAACCTGAGCGGAACTGCTGAGCCTTATCATTTCCAAAAAGTTATCAGAACCTATAACGATCAGTTTAACTATAGCACTATTGCGACTGTAAATAACCCCCAGCCTCTTAACAATAGTTTCTATGAAAAGCGTAATACGTATGTGAGTCCTACTATAGTTGGTACAGGGAAAAGGGAGGAAACTTTGACTTTGTCTAATTGGGCAAATACGGCGGGAGTTCTACCAACGTTGGAAATTATGATGCATAGCATCAACTACGGAAATCATAATATTCAATTTTCAGTAGGCAAAACTAACAGCGACGCGGATCATGCAAATGTGCTGCAAACCTTATCTTTTAATGGAATTGATGCAGCGAAAACGTCTGTTTTTGAAATTCCAGCAGCCAGTTTAAATGCAACAGGGGGTGTATTGAGGACTAAATCAACTGTAGTAAATGATTTTAACGCTCAGACTTATTATATTTTGACTTATCCTCAGTTGAGTCGCTTACCTGATTTAGTTGGAGGGCAGTCTACCACGCCGTTATATTTGAATTTCAAAGCACTTTCAGATGCAAATCCTTCACCATTGCATGTTGGAGTCACGAATGCGAACTCGGAAGTGGTTATTTATGATATATCCGATCCACATAATGCGAAAGTAGTAAATGGTGTTTTTGACTCAGGGGTATACCATGCAATGGTTCCCAGAAAACAAAATGCAGAATTGAATTTGATCGCTGCAGCAAACCCGGCTATTAATAGTGTTACAGCGGACATGATATCCGGAATAGAATTACAACCAACTTATGCATATCCTTTGTTGGAGAATGGTTCTACAGGTGTAAGTCCCTCGAAGTACGATTATCTGATTGTAACCGCCTCCTCTTTATTAGAAGAAGCAAATAAATATGCTCTTTACCGGAGTTCTGAAAAAGGTGGAGGATATAAAGTGGCCGTATTTGAGATAAAGAGTTTGTATGGCCAATTTAACTATGGTGAGCCTAGTCCTGTAGCAATTAAGAGGTTCGTGGATTACATGGTTTCAGAAGGCATAAGACCAAAGCACAATTTACTTCTGATAGGTAATTCTGTGACCACACCAGATGTACCATCTGTTCCCCGTTTAAGAAAAGAGATGCCTGGAGAAGTTCCAAGCATAGGAGATCCGGGATCTGATTTTTTACTAGTTGCGGGTGTTCATGGCTTAGGCGAGGACGTTCCTGCTATTCCGGTCGGAAGGATATCTGCACTTTCCGGGCCAGCAGCAGGAATATCAGCTGACCCAAAATCTGTCGCGAATTATTTAGACAAAGTTAAAAAGTATGAAAGCCCTACCGGGGATTTGAGTTGGAGAAAGAAGCTGATCCATCTTGATGGAGGGAAAACGGGTGAGACTTTTACCAGAGATTATTTAGACCCATTAATACCAATTGCTAGAAGCAGAGACAATAGCAAGCCTATTGAGACCTTGGGTACAACGGGTTTGACTTCTGTTGTTAGACCTGCTAATATCACAGACCAGGTAAATAGTGGTACCGGTATGATTACATACTATGGACATGGACTAGTGAATCTGACTCAATTAAATATCGGCTTGATTTCCAGACCAAATAATACCTCTTCAAATTATTTTACAAGTACTGGAGGGGAATATAGCGCAAGTGCTTCAAATGACAAATTCCCATTCATTTACTTTAATGGCTGTGGTGTGGGTAATGCTTTCAGTAGTAGAAACCCAAATACCGTAGTGTTAGCATCTGACTGGTTACAAGCTGAAAATAGGGGTGCGATTGCGATCATTGCAAGTAGTTACAATAGTTATCCAACTCCTACGGGTTCTTATTTGAAGCTTCTCTATGCTGAGTTATTTGGTACTGAAAGTCTAGACAGAAAGACCATAGGGCATATGATGAATGATATAGCAAAGAACATCATCTCCGGTAATTTTGATAGAAGAGTAATGGCAACAGCTGATGCTTACGATAAAAATAACCTTCACATAGCTAATCTATTTGGTGATCCTGCATTACGCGTATTAACTACCAATCAGGTAGCCTTACCTGTTGAGTTTTCTTATATCAATGCGGTTGCCGACGGAGTTGATAATGTTAAAGTAGATTGGAAGACTGCATGGGAAAAGGATAATAGTAGATTCGTAATACAACACAGTACCAATGCGGTCGACTTTACTGATATTGGAGTAGTTGATGGAAAAGGAACAATTTCAACTTCAAGCTCCTATTCATTTTTGCATATTAAACCAAATATTGGTCATAATTATTACCGTATTGGACAAATTGATAAAGGTGCAAGTGACGATGATAGAACTTATTCTCGGGTTGTTTCTATAAAATGGAATTCTTCTGAGATAATTAAAATATCTCCCAATCCAACTACGGACTTTATCAATATACTTACAGAAGAATCACATAAGGTAAAAACCTGGAAACTGTATAATGTACAGGGACGTAAACTCATGGAAGGCAAGACCAAAAAGATATCTTTGGAGAATTTATCCACAGGTGAATACTTTGTAGAAGTTGAAATGAGCAATCATGAAACTTATACTAGAAAGATTGTAAAATTCTAATCGCAGATTGTTTAGTAGCAGTTGTTTGACTTTGAGAAATGAAATTTAAAATTTTGCGCCCGACTTTTTCTTTATTATTCTGTTTATCAATCTTCTCATCCGCTCTGGGACAGTGGAGTGGCGTATATGGGAATGAATGGATAAACCACGATAATAAATATTTGAAATTAAATGTATCGGAAGCAGGATTATATAAGGTAGAGCTGTCAAGTCTTCCACCTGATTTCTCAAATGATCATTCCTCATTGCAACTGTGGCATAAGGGTAAAGAAGTAGCTATAATACAGAGCAACAGTAAAGAATTTTGGTTCTATGGAGAGATAAATGATGGGGTCTCAGATTCATTACTCTTCAGACCTGCTTCTTCCAGAATGAATCCATATCAAAGTTTTTTTTCCGACAAAGGTGCTTACTTTATAACTAAAAAGGCTAATCCCAAAAGAGCGGTTGTTGTGGAGGAGTCAGCGTTGTCGGGTATTCCGGAGCCATATAGTTTGTATACGGAGGTGAAGAGTTTGCGTAGCCAGTTCTCATTCTCCACATTGACAGCCTCTCCACTGGTCCCAAATAATAGCTATTACGAAAATATAAATACATGGACCGGCCCTATCATTTATGGAGATAGTGCAGTTGGAGGTAATGCAACCAATAGAGTGTCAAATCATCAATTTTCATTGATTAACTATAAGCCAACGGAAGGCGTGTTACCAGTGTTAAATGTGATGATTAATGGTCTTCATCATGGTGCACATAATGTGAAGATATCTGCTGGTACAACAGCTAATGTTGCGGATCAAAAGGAATTGGCTTTGGTTAATTTTACCGGATTGGGTGGGGTCAAAAAAGAAGGTTTACGTTTGTCAGGAGAACATTTTTCAGCAGACAAAGGCGGGATTATTTCTTTGAGATCAAATACTGGGGATGTTTATGACTGGTTTTCATTAACCTATTACACATTGACCTACCCACAGGAAATAAAAATGGCAGCCGGAAAATCAAACTATTTTAATTTTCCGGCTGCTTCTGTTAACACCAGTAGAATTAGGATTGAGACATCTGATGATAAATCTGTAGTGTTAGATATTTCTAATGCTTTTGAGCCAAAATTACTGAAAGGCACTTATGCGGGAGGAGCTCTCGAAATGATGATTGCTAGAAAAGACAAGCAATCTTTGAAATTGTTCTCTACCGGATTGGAGCTGATCAAAGTAATTGAACCTACAAAAATAAATGTTGTCGATTTCTCACCTGTATTTTCCTCTCCATCCTTCTCAAAAGAAATTTATAAAGTTCTTCCCCAAACTTATGACTATCTAATCATTACCAGTGATACTCTTAAAGAAGCTGCAGTTGAATATGCAAAGTATAGGAGTTCTAACGAAGGCGGAAACTATAAAACGATAGTATACGATGCAAAAACCATCTATAATCAGTTTAATTATGGAGAGCCTAGTGCTGTTGGAGTTAAGAGATTTGTGGAGTATATGCTCAAAGAGGGGATTAGAGAAAATCACAATCTATTATTGGTAGGAATTAGCGTTACTGCACCTGATGCCGGAGAACTGAGATTAAAGAAAGATTTACCCAATGAGGTTCCAACCATTGGAGATCCGGGAGCGGATATATTGTTAGTTTCAGGATTGCATGGAAAGGGGCAAGATACTCCGGCAATTCCTGTTGGAAGAATAAGTGCTTTTAATCAGCAGCAAGTATTAAATTACCTGGCTAAGGTTAAAGAATTTGAAGCGGATAAATCTGATAAACTGTGGCAAAAAAAAGTGTTGCATTTAAGCGGAGGAAAGACTTCGAGTGAGATAAATCAGCTAAGCTCTATTTTACGTAATCTTACTCCGTTGGTAGAGCAGGGAGAATTTGCCGGATCAGTGAAAGCATTCGTAAAGCAAAGCACCATTGAGACAGAACGTGTAGACATATCCAATGAAGTGAATGAAGGTGTTGGCATGATCAGTTATTTTGGACATGGATCGCCGGTTATAACAGATTTAGATATGGGTAAGGTATCTGATGTCACCAGAAAATTCAGTAACCCATTAAAGTATCCGCTTATGTATTTTAATGGATGTGGTGTAGGTAATGTTTACAGCGGAAGATCTACAGTTACACTATCAAATGATTGGTTATTAAGTCCAAATATGGGAGCTATTGTCAGCATCGCAAACTCTTATAACAGCTATGTTTCTCCTACCAGTAAGCAGTTGAAATTTCTTTATGAGGAATTATTTGTAAATGGAGCACCTAATCAGACTATTGGTAGAGTTGTACAGAACGTAGCAGCTAAAATATTAAATTCGAATCCTGATTCATACGATATTACCAACATTCACCAGTCTAACCTACATGGTGATCCTGCAATTCGATTATTTAATTTCAATAATCCTGATTACGCTGTTGACGTAGCAAAGCCAATTATACTTTTATCTGAAACACCAACTAAGACGATTGGTAGTTCTTCTCAAATCAATATTGGCACGATAGTCAGGAATGCTGGTAGATATGTTGTTGGACAAAATGTCCCTATCAAAATTGCTTATACATACGAAGATGGCCGTAGTGAATCGGTAGTTGATAAATTTATTTCATTTTCTTCGATAGATACGGTATTTTTTAGAATACCATATAACAAAACGCTTCGTCATATAAAAGTAAATATCGATCCGGAAAATACGATTCTGGAAATGAGTAAGGACAATAACTCAGCAGAATTGAACATCGATTGGAATATTGCCAATCAACTGGTTGTTTACCCGGAGGATATTCTTAAAGATGTGATACCTCCTGTAGTGAGTGTTAGCTTTAACAAGAATAAAATTAGCAATAAGTCAATTATACCAAGCAATCCTTTACTTGCTGTATTATTAGAAGATAATGAAAGTATTCCATTAGATACTTCTTTACTTGAATTGTATATTAAGAACTGTTGGAGTGATGATTGTGAATATCAGAGAATGGCTGTAGAATCTTACAATCTTGTCAGGATTGGACAGAATGCAATACAAATAAGTAAACAATTAAAAGACTTACAACCCGGGCAGTATGAATTACTTATTAATGGGAAGGATATGCAAGGAAATAGCATTCCCACCGGATATAAGATTCAATTTGCGATAGTAGCAGATGTTCCGTTGGTACTTACTGTGAGCCCTAATCCGGCCACTGATTATGTGAAGTTTGAAATAGATATTGATAATCCGGATGAAATAGAGTCAGTTGTCTATCTGATATACAATTCATCTGGTACGATAGTCAGTAAATCAGAAGTTAGGCTTCAATATGCCGGTAAGAATAATTGGTACTGGTTACCACGAAATGTGGCTCCTGGGCTGTATCTGTATCAGCTAGAGATTGTAAGAAAGGATAAAACGCGATCTAAGATGCAAGGGAAGTTAATTATTCTTTAGAAATCTAGGGATAATCTAGCCAAAATAGGCTGTTAAATCAAAATGAATAGAGATTTTGTGACTCTAACATGTTGATGGTTTATTTGGATATCTTAGAAACAGGTTTCCTGTTAAGCCACACGGAAAGATATATTGTTCTGGTAACAAAGAATGCAGTTTTGTTATAGATGTATGAAGGTTGATTTCCGGATAAGAGTAGTTTAAGGCTTTTGTTGAAATTTGATTTGCTAACGTAGTCCCACACTACGTTAGATTCCACCAAAAAGTCACGTGATTGATAGTATAATCGAATCGCTGCCATGTGGCCATACTCATTAAATATTCCTTTATCAGTACGATTTCTTACTTCATCTATTAGTATACCTTTCATACCTTCTTTAAAGTGCCCACGTCCCTTTCCTTCACTATATTTAATTTTGTTTGGTACAGCGAGATTAAATTCGAATAGCTCACGATCATAGAACGGATACGCCATTTCTATATTATGGTCTCTTGCCAAATAGAATTTTTCTTCATTAAGTGCTATTGCCTGCACATAAAAAACATCTTTCAGGGAAAATAGGTAATGATTTGCTAGCTTGTAGGATAGGGAATCTGCAGTAGAAGTATGCTGTTGAGGCAATACCGTATCAAAAATTTCAGAGGATAAGATATTAGCAGGCAAACTTGTAAAATATTTTATTTTATGTTTAACCCCCTTAAAAGCTTTATACAAAATACCATCATACCCAACATTGAATTGGCTACGAGCAACTTGTAATAGATTGATGGCTTGAGAGGGTGTGGATAGCTGAGACAATTTTGAGTAAAAGAAATTTCTTACAACCGTGTTCTTTTTTTCACTCAAGGAAAGTATATCCCAGTTTTTTGCAACTCCTATACCTGAGCGACATGCTGCTAATTCGTGTAAGGCTATCTTAAGTTCGCCCCAGGACTCCTGCCGATATAGCTCGTTCAAATATTCCATTCCATGGCCTACAATACTATCTCCATCGGTACCAGTTAGTAAGGTCTGAGAATGAAGAGAGCTTGCTGTTTTGATCAATCCCGTTTGTAGTGAAGGACTGATGGACATGTGTTCAGGAAACCCGTACAATGAGGTATTTTTAATAAGTAATTCCAATTCATCTGTAGAGGGATGAACAATTACGTGATTAGATTGAATATGGTGTGCTACTTTGCGAGCATATCTTGCTTCGTCGGTAAGTTTGGTGTTTGTATCAGCGTACAGTGTATGAAGTGCTATGTCGGGCGCCACTTTTTTTATCATGGAACTTACTGAAGACGAATCCAAACCTCCACTTAAATGGGAGCTTACACTAACTCGATTTTTGATACAGTTGGTTACAGATTTTCTAAAAAGATATTGAAATTCCTCACCATACTCTTCTACTCTTGATAGATGTTTCCATTTATCAGGCTCAAATGATATGATAGGATTTAGCAATAAATTTCCCCTGTTGGCTAAAAGAAAATGTCCCGGAAGAAGATTTTTGATGTCTTTATAGAAAGTTTCATCGTTATGAGGAGCGCCATTATTTAGCCAGGTTAGATAGGAAACAACGCGGGAAGTATTAATTTCAGTAGGGTTACTAAATTCGCTACATCTAGCTATATCGTCAATATCTGTGGAGAAAATTATGCCATTAGAAGAAAAATGGTAAAACAACGGAACGGTACCGAATGTGTCACGTATTAACGATAGTTCGTTATTAAGTTCGTCGTATATAACATATATTTTACCACTTGTTTTTAAAGCATCCTGAAAACGAACATCTCTTAACAAAGAGAGGCAAGACGAAAACCGAAAATTTTCATCTTGCCTCTCTTTATTAAGAACTTCTTCGAAACAATCAGAGTTACGACGTCTGACTAAAAAATTGATTGAGATATTACTCATTTGGGAAACGTAGTCAGAAAAACTAACGAATCCAAATTGAAAATTAAAGTTTTTAGCGCCGAGAATATCTGGATTTACTACACCAGAATTGAAAGAAAAATATCCTCTAATCACTCAACTATATTTTCTGCATAAATACTCTCAATTTTTTTGAATTATGCCTCACCTACCGGTAGAGCTCCTTCTCCGTCTTGATTGCTTCCTGACTTCAAAGTCAGCTTGCTAACCTTACCTATTTTGTTCAAAACAGGCTTTTTGTACGATTTTTTTGTCTGTGTAGAGTGCATATCGATTGTTTTCATGTTGGAACTTTTACGTGTTAAATATAGTATCGGCTGTAAATTTAGGTATATATTTTTGAATTACAAATATTAGTAACTCATTCATTGAAAAATATATAGGCAGGAATTGGATCCATTTTGCTATATATTCCGGATGAGAATATATGGCTTTTATTATTTCATCCATGCCATTCTTCCAGCTTCTTGTGCAGGAAGCCTACAAGCACTTCCAGGCCGGTATCGAAGCGGTTGTTGTTGTTGATGATGATATCGGCCTCTGATCGAAGTGGTTGTATGAATTTGTCATAAGTAGGGGCTACGTGATGTTCCCAGCGGTACAAAACATCATCCAGATCATAACCCCGTTCGTTGTTATCACGGATAATTCTTCGTTTGATCTTTACATGTTCCTTGGCATCTACAAAAACCTTTAAATCTATCAGCCTGGCAATATCAGGAAAGTAGAATACGAAAATGCCTTCAACAATGATGATAGGTCTTGGTTCGAAAACCAGAATCTCAGGTTTAAGGAGTGGATTATTGAACGTATATTCCTTCTGATGTACCTCTCTGCCGGCACGAAGCACTGCAATGTGTTCAGCAAAAAGATGATGATCAATCGTTTCCGGAAGATCGAAGTTTTCAACACCATTTTCATCCCGTGGGATTTCATGTATAGGACGGTAATAATTGTCCTGAGAGATTCTGGTGATCTGATCCTTACCGAAGGATTCTAGTAAGCTCTTCATGAAATAGGTTTTTCCAGATGCGCTTCCTCCGGTTATACCAACTATGTATGGTGTTTTTTCTGATTCAGTCATATATGAATTTGGTCAAATTCGTCGATGTTCAACTTAAGATTTAATCTATGATTGCCAATTTTCCTGCAAGTTGCTGATCTCCGTTTGCAGAAACAACGAAAATCAGATAAATCCCGCTTGCGGCTCGTTTTCCGTTATAATCGTTCAGAGACCATGTAGCAAGTCCGCCTTCCGCTATCGTTTCGTAAGCAAGTCTACCCGACATTTGCGTAATCTTTACTTTCGAAGCTGATGGAAGTCCCTTGATTCCAACGGTTCCGGAAAAACCAGGTCTGACAGGGTTAGGGAAAATGGAAATCTTTGTTAGGCTATTGGCTGGGAGTACGGATTCTGTCTGGTACGAAACCATTCCTGCCGGAGTATCCACAAATAAGCGGCCGGTTTCGTTATCGAACTGCAGTCTGGTAATTTCTGTTGATGGCAGCGGACTGTTGTCTGCATTAAAATAAGAGAGCTGCTCTGTCCCATCTGCATTAAATAGATATAAGCCATTTCGTGTGCCAATCCACTTTCTATTGCCGGCTTCTACCGCTACAGCGGTACATCTTTCATTGGCGAATAAACGTCTTTGTCCATAGATGGGTAAAATGGCATTGACACTGCTCACATTGAAAATGTCATCAGAAAGTAAATAGCCGACACCTCGGTCACTGGCAAACCAGATATAGCCGTCATTATCTATTGCAATACTATTAATTATGGTAGAAGGTAAACCTCCGGTACCGGCTAATGTGGAAATTAGCCTTTCTCTGTTATTAACAGGATTTTTGACCAGAATTCCACCTCCGAGATAAGCAGGAAGGCGGGTCCAGTTTAATCCTGCTTTGTCAATAATAATTGAATCGGACCTGTGATTGATTGTTGTATCGGTATTTGCCGGACTATATATCTGAAATTGCCCGGTAGGGTTGCCAATAAGTCCGTTTATGTTATCGGCTATCCAATACTGTTTTGCATTGTTGACAATGGTTAATCTCGGAGAAGTTATTAGCTCATTACTCAGTGCAGAAATAGGACCGCTGTCGAAAATGGTGACGATGTTTTTACTGGTGGTAGCAACTGTTTCGGTGCCTGAATGTGTGAATGCATAATAATCGCTTTCCGATGGATGAGTCAATTTCCATAAATTTTCTGTTCGCTGGAAAATACCTCTGCCTGCGATACCGGCATATAAAACACCTGACTTTGTTGAAATAGCTAAAGGAGTTGCGGGTGTACTGATTGCTCTCCAGTTGGCAAAATATTGTAGGTTTACTGATTCGCTTCTGGAGCAGACTTGCAAACCCTGAGATGTGATTGCATAAATAGAGTCTGTTGAGAGAGCGATGTCTTTTACATCAGCCTGAGATCCGTTTGCCCCGATATAGCGATAAGTTTCTAATACCTCACGCCTCTGCACATCCAGGACTACTATGCCAAAATTGGTAGCCAGATAAGCGTTACTGTTCTCAAAGGTGATTTTTCTGATAGCTATTCCAGCCGGAAGGTCAGTGGCTGAGTCAAAAATAGGCCAGGGGGTGATAGTCTCAGGTTGGCTGTCTGTGTTTAAGGTTACAATCTCTAGATTTCCACTTCGGTATGCTATCAATAAAATATTTGCTTCAGCATCCCAGCTTAATGAAGCAATACCCGTTTCTGAAAATCCGTCTTCTTTTCCTAATGTCTGAAAATCTTCACCCGTTTTTTTTACACTAAAAAATCCATTGTAAGATGCCCCGTATATGCGCTCAGCGGTTTCTGTGAGTTGATGAGCCGAACGATAATTAAAGTGAGATTCCCAACTACCTATAGGTGAGATTTGTGAAAATGTTATATCATAGGCTGCTAACCAAAACAAAACAAGAAGCAGCACACATCTGAGCGTATTGCGCTCTGACATATGTGCTGCTCGTGCAGGCTTATGTGCCCAAAACTTGACCATGTTTGCCTGTTATCAGATTGATAATCTATTTTTCAACAGTAATTACCGCTGCCCCTCTGCTGGTACCTGTGCCACATCCACTCTTTATAGAAGTTAAAGTATATTCCGTTGTAGCTGTAGGAGATACTGAAATCAGATAAGGATTCAGGAATGTACCATTAATGGATGTCCCGTCTGAAAGGGTAAACGACCATGGAGGTAACCCGTTCTTGAATTTCAACTGAATTCTTGTTGAGCGTCCGGCTGTGATAATTCCTTTTCCTGAAACTTCACCGATTGCTTTGTTTGGTGATATAATGTCAATTTCTTCAATAGCGCTGGACACGGCAGGAGACGATGATATAATTCTGATTTTGTGTGTTCTGATCGTGTCAGACGAAGAAACGGAGTTCAGTTTTACATTCATAGTAGTAGGTGTAATCGTCGTCGGAAGATCGACAAACCGACCATTTTTGTCGGTCATTTGCACTACAAACTTATTTCCCGGATTGTATCGTCCCGCTGTCTTGTAAGGAATTTCCAACAGTGCTCCGGAACAAACTACATTTTGCGATAGTTTTTCCAGGGTTATGGCAACGGGTGGAGCCTTAACGGCCACTTTAGCGCGTCCTGAAAACTTGCCAACTCCGCAAAGTCCACCGGCAGAAGTTATCTGGTAATTGGTATCATAATACGGTTTCACTTTCACTTTGTAGGGAGACTCCTGAATATTGTTTTCATAAGTGCCATCCGATAACAATACAAACCAGGGAGGGCCTCCACCATTAAATGCTACTGTAAGTTCTCCTGTCTCATTTTCGCCCAGAAAAAGTGAATCTTTTTGCAATACTGTGGTCGTCGGAGATACAATCGTCACCTTAGCAATCTGAGTTGTCAGGTATGGAGCTGAAGAGGTTACACGAAGTCTGTATTCACCTGGTCTGTAAGATTCAGGAATTTGCGTTGTGATGTATCCGGATGAGTCAGGCGATGAAAGATTTTTGAAAGCTCCTGTTCGATCAGCAATCTGGACTGTAAATTTGTTACCCGCTTTAAATTTTCCGGTAGCACTAAAAGGAACCTGGAAAGGGATGTTGTTACAAAGTCGTGCAATCTTATCTGCTTCCTTCAGTTCCAGCTTAGGTTCAGGGTTATTGTCTACGTTGACGATAACTTCACCTGTCGGAGTTCCACTTCCGCAGGCATTTGAAACGCCTGAAATTTTGTAGTTCTTAATTTCCGAAGGTTTAACAATCAGATAATGAGGATTAGATAATGTGCTCAAAATTGTGGTACTATCTGACAAACGGAAAGACCATGGCGCTGTTCCACCCAGCTGAACACGTAAATGTGCTTCCTGCCCAGGCATAATCCTGGCTGCTTGTGTTCCATCTATTACTTCGAGTTTGGCGGATGGCGTTTGCAGTAAGCGAATGGGTGCGGGAGGGCTTTTCACTACAGACATATTGCTAACGATCTGCAGATAATAAATTTCTCCGCCTTTCTTATAGGAAGGAATAACAGCTTTGACCGGACTTTTCTTTACAGGTAAAGAAATGGCGATCGACTTACCGGAAGCATCCATGATATGAGCAACATAGGTATTTTCATCGTCGAAGGGGCCTGATAGAGAAAACGGAATATCAATGGTAGTTCCCGGACAAACTGATAAGTAAGAAATATCATCAATTGAGATCTTGTAAGCATTGACCGTATCCTTTGCAATCTGTTCCGCTTTGGCAGCCATTTCATCTGCTTCCTTTTCAGTAACGATGGTGTCGCCGGTCATCGTATCAGCATCAATAGCCGTTCCCAAGGTATCCTGTACAATAACAGGCGTTTTAGGAACACTGATAGCAGGTGCTACAACCGGCTTTTTGATTGGTCCGCGTTGCGCGCGTGCATCGTTAACGCAGATGTAAGAAATAAGGAAAATTAGAAAGACTAACCTCGACATGAATATAGGATATTTGAAAATCAGGTTGTGATATTACATGGTAACCAATTTACTTCCGCGAAGCACCGGTACTACATCATAAAGATCCGATTGCAGGCAATAGGAAATGTCCTTATGGATACCTAATCGCTGCAGACGTCTCACGTGTGATGAATTCGAAACAGCTGCAAGCAAATTGTCTTTTGATTGGTTGTACAGTCTTTGCGCCATCAATGTACCATCTTCTCTAAGAATGTACTGGTCTTTGAGAGCTTCGGAGAGCGCGCCAGCGAACAAAGTATCTTCCAGATTTGGTCTGCCTTTCCAGCCGGCACAAAGTATCAGCACATCATAAGGTTCAGAACGTAAATGATTAGCCAAAGCTCCCAGATTCAGAAAGGAGCCAATCATTACTTTTACAGCCGATGCTCTTGCTTTGGTAATGGATAACGTTCCGTTGGTGGTTGTCATTGCAATCTCGGCACCAATCAATATCTCGTTCATATAACTGAACGGAGAATTGTCGAGGTCAAAACCTTCTTCCTTTTTAGCATCGCGCTCTGCCGCAGCAATAAATCCCTTATCCTGCAGATACTTACATTCTTCAATTGTTGCTACCGGAGTGATACTTTTAATACCGTAGGCAAGGCCGGTTACCATGCATGATGTAGCTCTGAAAATGTCAGCAACTACTACGATGGAGTTATCCAATTTATGTAAATGTAATAAATCAGGAGTGAGGCAGACGTCAAGCTGTTTCATATAGAAATTGGTGCAGTTGCAGTAATTATAAATTATATCGGTGAATGTTATCCTTTTACGAATGGCAATTTAATGACGCGTGCTTTCAGTTGGCGATCGCGTACTTTAACAAAAATTTCTGTATCCGGCTTGCTAAATGCTGTGGGCACATATCCAAGGCCGATTCCTTTTTGTAATGTCGGAGATTGTGTTCCGGAAGTTACGTCACCAATTACATTACCTTCTGCATCACACAGTTCGTAATGCCCACGGGGTATACCTCTGTCGATCATTTCAAAACCTACCAGCTTTCTTTGAAGACCAGCTTCCTTTTGTTGTTTCAGCGCTGATGAATTGGTAAACTCCTTGGTGAATTTGGTCACCCATCCCAGACCCGCCTCTAGTGGAGATGTATGATCGTCAATATCGTTGCCATACAAGCAAAATCCTTTTTCCAGTCTCAATGTATCACGTGCTCCAAGCCCTACTGGCTTGATTTCAAAAGGAGCGCCAGCTTCGAAAATGGCATTCCAAACCTGTTCTGCATTTTCATTTTTAACGTATATCTCAAAACCACCTGCACCTGTATAACCCGTTGCAGAAATAACCACGTCCTGAACACCGGCCAAAGTACCCATTTTGAAGGTATAGTATTCCATAGAGGCCAGATCAAGGTCTGTAAGTTTTTGAAGCGTTGTAACAGCATTTGGCCCTTGAACGGCAAAGAGGCACGTTTCGGCTGACATATCCTGCATTTCTACACCCTCTGTATTGAATTTTTGAATCCAATTCCAGTCTTTTTCAATATTGGAAGCATTTACAACCAACATATAATCGTCTTCGGCAATTTTATAAATCAGAAGATCGTCTACAACTCCGCCGGTTTCATTGGGTAGATAGCTATATTGTACTTTTCCGTCATAGAGTACTGAGGCATCATTAGCAGAAACGCGTTGTATCAGGTCAAGTGCGTTCGGCCCTTTCACACTGAATTCCCCCATATGAGAGACGTCAAAAACACCTACATTATTGCGTACCGTATGATGCTCTTCCAAATCAGAGGAATAACGAACAGGCATTTCAAAACCTGCAAACGGCACAATCTTAGCGCCTAACTGAACATGTATGTGGTGAAGTGGTACGTTTTTCATCAATGGTTAATTGGTTTGGATTTATTTGCAAAAGTAGGCAAAGGACATCAAAGCGACACAAAAAACTATGTATTCACATTTTTGGCTAAATCATTTTGAAGTATATTGGGAAAAAATAGGCATAATTTATTGTCTGTTTGATCATTAACTTATAAAACCATGAAAAAAAAGTATTGGATATTTTCTATTCTGACCCTGGTCAACTACCCGTTGCTACACGCTCAGACAGCAACCTTTAAGGGGCAGACAGTCGACGATAAAATTAGCATTGGCTATGGAGTGACGACAGGAGATGTAGATGGAGATGGAAAGCCGGATATTTTGCTGGCGGATAAGAAAGATATTGTCTGGTACAAAAATCCCGGAGCGAGAGATAAGCCATGGCAAAAGTATGTAATGGCTACGAACCTGACCGAGAATGATAATGTCTGTATTGCAGCGCGGGACATTGATGGTGACGGAAAGGTGGAAGTTGCAGTTGGCGCAGAGTGGAATCCTTCTGAGACCAAAAATAATAAAAAATCAGGGGCAGTGTTTTATCTGGATGCGCCTGAAGATCGTACGCAGACCTGGCAACCCGTAAGGTTACATCATGAAGTGACTATTCATAGAATGCAATTTGTCAAAACTACAGATGACACGTTTCAACTTATTGTGCTGCCTTTGCATGGTGAAGGCAATACAGGGGGAGAGGGGGCAGGAGTAAAGGCTATCATTTTCGACATTCCGGAAAACCGTAAGGGTTTGTGGAGCTATCAGCTTCTGGATACCGGAATGCACATGACACATAACTTTCAGCCTATGGAGGTGTCGAAGCGATTTTTGGGAATGGCTTTGGCGGGGAAAGAAGGTGTTCAGGTTTTTCTTAATGGTGCCGACGGTTGGGCAGCATCTGGGAACTGGATGGTGCCGGGCAATGGAGTGGGTGAAGTAAGGACAGGTAGTTTAGGAAATAACCAGCTATTTACTGCCACTATCGAACCAATGCATGGCAATACGCTCGTAGTGTATTCCAAAGACAACCGAACAGTGCTGACAGATAAGATTAAGGAAGGGCATGCATTGGTATGTGCTGATTTTTTTGGACAAGGTAGAGATCAGATTGTAATGGGATGGCGAAATCCAAATGTAGTTGGAGAAACAGGAGTCCGTATCTATGTAGGTTCTGATACAGCAGGAAAAAAATGGCAGGAGTATACCCTGGATGAAAAAATGAAGATGGCCTGCGAAGATGTAACTGCCTCGGATCTGGACGGAGATGGCTTTCCAGATGTTGTTGCCTCCGGAAGGGCTACCAAAAATCTGGTGATCTACTGGAATCAGCGGAAAAAGTAATTGGTTCAAAAACAGAGACGGGATGAAAATATGTTTCCATCCCGTCTGTAAAATATCGGTTACTCATTATTAGTCTCTGCGACCCATAAGTAAACTTACATAGTAAAGTAAAGTTGCAAGAGAACCTATAGCAGCTACCAGGTAAGTTCTGGCCGCCCATTTAAGTGCATCAGCAGACATTACATATTCACGCTCGTTCACAATACGATTGTTTTTAATCCAGGCCAAAGCGCGGTTACTTGCGTCATATTCCACCGGAAGTGTTATAAAACTAAACAATGTAGTAAGGGCAAATAGTGCTACACCGATGGCCAGAGGAATCGGGGTTGTATTGATCAGCAAAATACCTCCCAAAATTACCCATTGCATATACTGCGATGCGATACTCAGAAAAGGAACCATCTGGGATCTGAATTGCAGCCATTTGTAAGCTGTAGCATGTTGCACCGCGTGACCACATTCGTGAGAAGCAACTGCTGCTGCTGCCACACTACGCCCATAAAATACATCCGGACTCAAGTTTACGGTCTTGTCCTGAGGATTATAGTGATCAGTTAATTTACCTTCAACAGAAAGTACACGCACATCATAAATGCCACTTTCACGAAGCATCGTTTCAGCGATTTCTTTGCCACTCATTCCATTACTCAGACCTACCTGAGAATACTCCTCAAATTTCCGTTTTAAGCGCCACTGAACGTAAAAGCTTACGATCATGACGAGTATACCAATTAAATATGCACCACCCATAGTGAGTCTTTTTAGATTTAGTTAAAAAATAATAACCGATCAGGTAAATATAAATATAACGGTAAAATATAGTGTAATGTTATTGTTTCAATACCCCTGTTTAATCTTCTCAATCAGTGCCGTGGTTGAGTATCCATTTACAAGGGCTATTGTTTTTACCTCACCTCCATTAGCAAGTACAAAATCCGCACCAGCTATCGTTTCTACTGTATAATCGTCACCTTTGACCAATATGTCAGGTTTTACTGCCTCTATAAGTTCTGAAGGAGTAGGATCATCGAACAAAATGACAGCATCTACAAATGAAAGGGCTGACATAAGTCGTGCTCTGGCGTATTCATTTACCACCGGCCGAAGAGGACCTTTAAGGCGACTAACGGAAGCATCTGTATTAAGACCAATCACGAGCCTGTCTCCCAAAGCACGGGCTTTTTCCAAATAATCAATATGTCCTAGGTGAACGATATCAAAGCAGCCATTGGTGAAAACAACCTTTTGATCTGCGCGTTGCCAGTCTGCTACCTGTTGGATGGCTTCGTCAATTCTTAGAATTTTATCTTCAGTCTGGTTCATAAACAAGTTTATTTTGAGTTGAGGAATGGATTGGTACCAATTAGTGGGTTGCAGTAACTTCAGCTGGTTCCTCTGTCTCTTTTTTGTTTTTTATTAATACATACAAAAACGCAAGAGCACCAATTATAAGCATGAAAACCATTTGAGCTCCATGTATAAAGGTAGCCAGCGTAATTCCATCATTGTAAGTAAGTCCGTATAGCACCATTACACTTCCTACAAGCATATGATAAGCTCCCAAACCACCTTGTACCGGAGCTGCCATTCCGATTGATCCCACTACAAGTAAAGTCAAACCGGCCAGGAGACCTAAAGAAGATGTTTCCGGAATACAAAAGAACAATACATAAGAAACCAGGTAATACAGCACCCAGATAGCAATAGTACTGAAAATGAACAGTCCCGGACTATGCAATTTGCGAACACTCAGGAGGCCCTCCAACATTCCCTGAGCAAATGTTACTATTTTTTGTATCAATGCATTTTGCTGAAGCTTGTTTTGCAGCGCCTTATTTTTGAATATATAAATACCTGAAGTTGCAATACCAACTAAACCTGCAAGAAGTATAATGAGCAATAATGAACCGGAAGAGGTGCCTTCACCTGACGATATTTTGCTCATGAAGAAATCGGTAAAGAACTTACTGAGCCGGTCGAATTCGAGAATGAAGTTGAAGCCAATCATTACTAAAAGAATGATTACATCAAATATACGTTCGGCTACTACTGTTCCGAAACTGAGGTTTACAGGTACGCGCTCCAGACGGTAGAGCGTGCCACAGCGGGTCACCTCGCCCATTCTGGGAACAATATAATTGGCGAAATAACCTGTTAATACAGCAATAGAACTGTTAAACAAGCCAGGTTTATAGCCTAGTGGCTCCATCAGCATGCTCCACCTCCATGCTCTCACTACATGTGCTGTGAGCAAAAATATACAGGAGACGGCGATCCATCGCCAGTCTGACCTGGCAAAGCGATCCAGCATCTCTGCCAGATTGATATCTTTAAAAGCAAACCAGATCAGTCCGCCGGCAAGTCCGAGGGAGATGATGTAACGCAACGCACTTTTCATTAAGCTTTGATGATGTTTGGATGTAAGAAAGCGGTATTGCCTGTCAGTTTACAAGTTGATTGTTGTGGTCGGGAAAGATGACCATTGGTTTAAACGTTTTCGCCTCCTCCTGAGACATGCTGCCATAAGCTATAATGATGACGATATCTCCGATCTGTACTCTGCGTGCGGCAGCTCCATTGAGGCATATCATTCCGGAAGCTCTTTCGCCTTTAATAACATAGGTTACAAAGCGTTCTCCATTGTTATTGTTTACAATATGTACCTGCTCATTTTCGATCAAACCGGCCGCATCCATCAGATCTTCGTCGATGGTGATACTTCCTACGTAGTTCAATTCAGCCTGAGTCACCTTTACCCGGTGAATCTTCGATTTCATGAGTGTTATTTGCATTACTCAGCGGTATGAATTAGTATTTTTTTGTACTTTATAATCCTGCAAAGTTACAGGAATAATACTTAGCCTTCAAAACAATGCCGGTAAGCAACAGGTTCCGGTTTTGATCTCGTCCAATATTGAGACGAAGTATGTTTTAATTTTTTGCATCCATGGTAAAATCGGTTCATGCATCGTTATATTTATGCCTGAATTAGTACTATTCGGTATTGATTTAAAAAAATATACTTTAAACTCTATTATTAACCTTTCTTATTATTACCAAAACCAATGAGTACAGATAGTAAACTAAAAGATGTAACCCGTCGGGATTTTCTACAGAAGACGACGGCCGCAGCAATCGGAAGTTTTTTTATAGTTCCCCGCCATGTGCTGGGTAAAGGATTCCGGGCACCAAGCGACAAGCTGAATATTGCAGCGGTTGGTATTGGCGGAAAAGGTTTTTCAGATATTACCAATGCTTACAACAAAGGAGCTGAGAATGTAGTAGCGCTTTGTGATGTAGACTGGAACCTGGGGCAGAAGTGCTTTGACAAATTTCCGGATGCAAAAAAATACAAAGATTTCCGGAAGATGCTTGATGAAATGGATAAAGATATTGATGCCATTACCGTTTCTACGCCGGATCATACCCATGCTGTGATCGCGATGGCTGCCATGGCACGAGGAAAACATGTATATGTGCAGAAACCATTGACGCACAATATCAATGAGGCACGTGTACTTACAGAAGCTGCAAGGAAATATAAGCTCGTATCTCAAATGGGTAATCAGGGTGCTTCCAATCCTGGTCAGCAGCAAATGGTGGAATGGTTTAAAAAAGGGGTGATTGGCACTGTGAAGGAGGTCGATGTCTGGACGAACCGTCCGATCTGGCCACAAGGTATTCCGGTACCAACTGAAAAAGTAGCTGTACCAAGTACACTGGATTGGGATCTGTATGTAGGGCCCGCTGACTGGGTAGACTACACACCTGCATATCACCCGTTTAAATGGCACGGATGGTGGAATTTCGGTACTGGTGCATTGGGTGATATGGGTTGCCATCTGATTGACTCACCATTCCGCATACTGGGATTGGGTTATCCTACGGAAGTAGAATGCAGCGTTGGGGCGGTGTTTTTGAAAGACTGGACTCCGGAGTATATCCCGGAAGGATGCCCGCCGTCATCTCGTGTTCAGATCAAATTCCCAGCAACCAAGACTAACAAATCATCTTTAACGATGACATGGCATGATGGGGGGATGCGTCCGTTTCACCCGGATTTGGTACCTGCAAATGATCCAATGGGAGAGCCGGATAGTAGTAATGGAGCCATGCTGATTGGTGACAAAGGCGTGATGATGTGCGCCACTTATGGCAAAGATCCTAAGGTGTATCTAAAAAGCGGTGAAAAATTAACAATGCCGAAGGGCGCGTTTGAAACGAAATATACATCTCTTCCTGAGTTTGGCCATCATGTTGCGTGGACGGATGCTTGCAAAGCCGGATTCAATAGCAAAGAGCATAAAGCACTTTCGTCTTCATTTGACTATTCCGGTCCGTTAACTGAAACCGTGATCATGGGGAACCTGGCTATCAGAAGCTATAATTTGAGAACTGCAAATGCTGATGGTAAAGGATTCAGCTTCCCTGGTCGTAAGCGTTTATTATGGGATGGAAACGCAATGAAAATTACAAACTTCGACGAGGCAAATCAGTTTGTAACACGTAAATACCGCGAGGGCTGGAAACTTTCGTAAACAAGGGTTTTTTGTAAACTAAGAACGGTGCGGTTTCTTGATAGAGCTGCACCGTTCTTGTTTAGAATACTATATTATCGATCAGTCTGACCGGGCCAAGAAATACTGCAATACAAATAGCATTTAATTCTGGCGGATTCATTTTTGAGATTGTTTGTAAGGTCTTGGTATCAACGATTTCCAAGTAATCCAAGGTAAACGCCTTGATTTTATTAAACTCCTCGACCGCCACAGCTTTTACTGCATCAGGTGTATGTCCTTCCAACAGACTTTCTTTCGCTTCGGATATAATTCTGTAAATATTTGCCGCAATTTTTCTTTGTTGATCATCCAGCCGCTGATTACGCGATGACATAGCCAGTCCGCTATCCTCTCTCACAGTAGGGCAAATCACAAGTTCCAGCTGAAATGACAGATCTGAAACCATGCGTTTGATCACAGCGACCTGTTGCAAATCCTTTTGTCCAAAATAAGCTTTATCAGGCTGCACAACATTAAATAGCTTTGAAACAACCAATCCTACACCATTGAAGTGTCCTGGTCGGGAAGCACCTTCCATGACCGTTTCCAAACTTCCGAAGTCGAAAGTCATCGCTGCAGGCTCCGGATACATCTCTTGAACCGAAGGAGCAAATACTGCCGAGCAGCCAGCAGCAAGGAGCAGTGCTGTATCTGCCTCCAGCGTACGGGGATATTTCTCCAGATCTGCCGGGTTATTGAATTGAGTCGGATTTACAAAAATACTGCAGACAGCAATGTCGTTTTCAGAAAGGGCAGATTTTAGCAGTGAAATATGCCCTTCGTGTAACGCACCCATAGTAGGAATAAAGCCTATTGTTTTTCCTGCAGAACGTTGTTGTTTTATGAAATGACGGAAAGCAGGAACTGAAGTAAATACTTCCATGAATAAAGTATGGATTCGATTTGCCGGTTGTCTTCGATGAACTGGCTGGATAGATGAAGGAAAAAGGCGTTTTGGAAGGCTGAACCAAAATATTTAGAATAGATACCCCCAAACTGAACGCAATATTACATTTTGTTTGGAATATCTTTTGATTTTGCGATTTTTTTTGTATAATTTTGCAAAACTTTTTTTCACAAACTGCTAAATATCTATGGAGAAACTACGAATTTTATATGTAGCCAGTGAAATCAATCCTTTCCTTCAGACCACTGATGTTGCCGATTACGTAAGGAAACTTCCTCAGGCGATGCAGGAGCGTGGAGCAGAAATCAGAATTCTGGTACCTCGTTTTGGTTTGATCAATGAGCGTAAAAACAGGCTTCATGAAGTAGTTCGACTATCAGGAATAAATATAACCGTAGGAGATGAAGAAAAGCCACTGATCATTAAAGTTGCTTCCATTCCAAATGCTAAGCTACAGGTCTATTTTATAGATAATGATGATTATTTTCATCGTAAATCTGTGTTCGTAGATAAGGAAAACAATTTTTACGATGATAATGATGAGCGCGCAATTTTCTTCTGCAAGGGTGTTTTAGAAACTGTAAAGAAACTAGGCTGGGCACCCGATGTGGTGCATTGCAACGATTGGATGACTGCATTGATTCCATTGTATCTGAAAACTACCTATCGTAACGATCCTATGTTTAAGGATACCAAAAGCGTTTTTACTGTGCATAACAATGCTTTTGATTTTAAATTTGATGCTGATCTGCAGAATAAAGCAAAGGCAATGGATGTGAGCGACGAAGCTTTAGCTCATTTACATTCTGCTGACTTTGAAGGGTTTGTTAAAATAGGCTGTGCTTATGCAGATGCTGTAATCAAGGCAGATGAGCATTGCAGCGAAAGTCTGAATCAAATCTTCAATGATGCTCCCAAGAGAGTTGAGCTTGATGAAAATGATGAGAAATTCTCTGAGTCTTATTACAACCTGTATACAGACTTAATGAATTAAAAAATCGCTGTATAAAACAAAAGGGGAGGCAGCAATGTCTCCCCTTTTGTTTTATACGCTTGCAACATCTGAATGCTCAATCCGAATAAAACTATCTGAAGAAATTTTCAACATAATTGGGGGTGTGTTCGAGCACTCAGCTTTAATTGGATAATTCTCATTTTCTATGCTTGTTATACCGGATTCATTGCTCTTTATTTGCACGTTGTTAACTTACATACACTTAAAAAATAACTTAGATAATTATGTGTGGAATTGTAGCTTACGTAGGGGAAAAGGATGCGTTTCCGTTAATTCTGAAAGGTCTGAAACGTCTTGAGTATAGAGGTTATGACAGCTCAGGCGTTGCTTTGTTGGAAGAAGGAAAGCTGAATATCTATAAAAAGAAGGGTAAAGTTGCAGATCTGGAATTACAGAACGCAGGAAAAGAGCCTAAGTCTACAATAGGAATTGGGCACACAAGATGGGCAACACATGGTGTACCTAATGATGTAAATGCACATCCTCATTATTCCAATAGCAAGAAGTTGGCTATTATCCATAATGGGATCATTGAAAACTATGCATCCATTAAACAAAATCTTTTAAGCAAAGGACATGTTTTTTTCAGTGATACTGATACCGAAGTTTTAATTCACTTTATAGAGGATATTCAAAGCGAGACGGGGCATTCACTTGAAGATGCTGTTAAGTTAGCTTTGAAAGAAGTAGTTGGTGCTTATGCCATTGTGATTATGTCTGTGGACCATCCGGGCCAATTAATTGCAGCACGTAAAGGAAGCCCTCTTGTAATTGGAGTAGGAGATAACGAGTTTTTCTTTGCTTCTGACGCAACGCCAATCATTGAATATACAAAAAACGTTGTGTATCTGGATGATTATGAGGTAGCTCTTGTACGGGATGGAAAGTTGAGCATCCAGAATTTGGATAATATTGAAACCGTTCCGTATATCCAAAAACTTGAAATGGAACTCGAGACCATCGAAAAGGGTGGGTATGATCATTTCATGATTAAGGAAATTTTTGAACAACCGCGTTCCATAGCTGACAGTATGCGGGGAAGGCTGAAGGTCGCAGAAGCGCAATTGCAGTTGGGTGGCTTGAGCGGATATATGGATAAGTTGGTAGCAGCAGACAGAATCGTAATCGTAGGGTGCGGTACTTCCTGGCATGCAGGCCTTGTCGCGGAATATTTGTTTGAGGAACTGGCCCGTATTAATGTTGAGGTTGAATATGCGTCTGAATTCAGATATAGAAATCCCGTAATCAGAGAGAATGATATTGTCATTGCTATTTCACAATCCGGCGAGACGGCGGATACATTGGCAGCCATAGAGTTAGCAAAGTCCAAAGGCGCGACTATATTCGGAATATGTAATGTGGTTGGTTCTTCCATAGCACGTGCGTCTCACGCAGGAGCATACACACATGCAGGACCTGAAATCGGGGTAGCAAGTACGAAAGCATTTACAGCTCAGGTAACTGTACTGACCCTTATGGCTATATCAGTGGCTAAAAAGAAAGGTACAATTACTGATGAAACTTACCGTCGCCTGCTTACAGAGTTGGAAAATATCCCGGCGAAGGTGGAAAAGGTATTTGAAAATGCGACTAAGATCAAAGAGATCGCATTCATATTCACCTATGCAAGAAACTTTATATACCTGGGAAGAGGGTTGAATTTTCCGGTTGCTTTGGAAGGTGCCTTAAAGCTTAAAGAGATATCGTATATCCATGCAGAAGGTTATCCCGCAGCTGAGATGAAGCACGGGCCTATCGCGTTGATTGATGAAGATATGCCTGTGGTATTTCTGGCTACAAAGGATAGTTCCTACGAGAAAATCGTTTCCAATATCCAGGAAGTAAAAGCCAGGAAGGGGAGAGTAATAGCCATTGTGACGGAAGGGGATACATTAATTCCGACCATGGTGGATTTTGTAATTGAAGTTCCTGACACACATGAAGTACTTACTCCCTTACTCTCGGTGATTCCTTTGCAACTTCTGTCTTATTACATTGCGGTAATGAGAGGTCGGAATGTAGATCAGCCTAGAAATCTTGCTAAGTCGGTAACGGTGGAGTAGGATTAATTACATCTTATATACACGGAGCAGCCAAATGGTTGCTCCGTTTTTATATACATTGATTTTAAAAAATAAAATTTCAGCCCTTTCGTTAGCTTTGCACATCGAACAGCTCCGTTATTATTATGTTGAAAAAATGCTCTTTTTTGAAAGCGTTTCCATTATTACTTCTGATCGGTTTTCTTATTCAATCTTGTGGGACAAAAGAACAAAACTATGTTCCTAAACCTAAAGGATTTAACCGAATTAAACTTCCACCACATAGCTATACGGAGTTACAGGAAAGTTATCCTTACAGATTTGCTTATTCCAAATGGGCTCAGGTGTTGCCTGATACGTTTGCAACAGCAGGAAAGGACTGGGTTTTTGTTCACTATCCGCAATTTGGGGCTAATATACAGATAACGTATAAGCCAATTGGAGGTGACCAGAGGAAGTTACAGGAGTATATCAATGATGCTTATAAGTTGGCAGGTAAACATCAGATCAGGGCATCTTCCATTCAGGAAAGCCGTATGACTACTAAAAATGGCTACAATGCTATGCTGTTTAAAATTGAAGGCGACGTTCCGAGTCCATACCAATTTTATACAACCGACAGTAGTAAGCATTTTTTGCGTGGAGCGATCTATTTTCCGGTAGCTACAAAAAATGATTCACTTGCACCTGTTATTGACTATCTGCAAAAAGATATGATTCATCTTCTTAACACGCTTAAATGGAGATAAAGTGATATGACTCTGTTGCCGTGTATTTTATAACATCTTATCTTTGGTAAATACTCATTAATATTTTTCTGAACATGCCCAGAAAGCAACCCCTGAATCAGCTTCGACTTGATTTTTCTGTCCGCGGGAACCGAATCGTGCTTCCGCTGGGACAGATAGAAAGCCAGCGTGCGTCAGAAATGCTCTTTGAGGGGCTTTTAAAGGGAGAATGGGTTGTTGAGCCAGCCGGAGATAGTGCAGACATTTCATATGCACAAGACATAGTGCAGCAAATGGGCCATCGTCTGCCGTACCCGGAAGGTATTAAAATTGCTCAACTGCATTTTGCAGATGAAACTTTCCAAGGGTTTTCAGCCATTTACAATCAAAGAGGATGGGTATTTGTCAATGCTAAATCTGACAGTAACGAACGGAATTATCAGACTCATTTACTAACAGTATCGCTGGGCTTGGCCAGCGCTTATCCTGCACGAACTTCGCTAGCGAGCCGTTCGGAAAGGCTTGTTTTTAATGCGCTTTTGCCTTACGAAGATGTAGAGAGCTTTTTTAGAAACAATATTTCCACCATCCCGAGCTTTCTGGCTTACGATATTTCCAACTTCTTTAAAGTACCGTTCCAGATTGTATTGAAAAGAGCTTTGCAACTGCAAATAATAACTGTTGATCAGTACCACGGTTTTATGACCGTTCAGCCGAAGGCGTTGACCAAACCACGGGAATTATTTGTATCAAAAGACAGCAATATAGACGATCTGGAGGCGCAGCTTTTCAATGATGAGAACTATGATCAGTAAACAATTATTTACTATCCATATTGCTCAAATCAGGTAAAGGACTTACCGCGGTCCAACCTCCGTCTACTACAATACTTTGACCGGTTATGTGTCCGGAAAGTGGTGATAACAGAAAAAGTGCAGCATTAGCAATATCTTCACAAATGGCTGGTCGCCCCATAGGAGTGATAGCCGACCAGATTTTAGGATAGGAAGGATCTTCTGCCAGCGTCCTTTCAGTCAAAGTTGCTCCTGGTGCCACGCTGTTAATGGTGATTCCATAAGGCGAGAGCTCTATGACCAGATTTTTAGCAAGCATTTCAAGACCAGCTTTGGTCATAGCATAGGCGGCAAGATATTGATGCGCCTGATGGCCTACTACAGATGACATAAGTAGAATCCTTCCTCCTGATTTTTGTGCACGCATCTGGCGGGCTGCGGCCTGAGTAAGCAAAAAGGACCCCGCAAGGTTCAGATTAAGCACTTTTTGTAAATTTTCGATCGGATAGTCAAAAAAATCGCCAAACAGTGTAATACCAGCATTTGCCACTGTGATGGTTAGTTTTCCAAAACATCGAATCGCTTCCTCCACCAAACTTTCAATTAACTCAGGTGACGAGGCATCACCAGCAAAAGCAATACATTCACCTCCCTGATCACGTATTTGTCTTGCGGCCTCGGAAGCAAGCACTTCGTCAGCATCATTTAAAATGACTCCAGCGCCATGCGCGGCCAACTGCCGTGCAATCTCGAAGCCAATTCCCTGACCAGCTCCCGTTACAATAGCTACCTGATTATTAAACAATTGGCTGCTCATGAGATATGTGAGTATTTTATTTTATTAAATGTAGAAGTACGACCTTTGTTTATTTTGCAGTAAACAAAGGTCGTAAGAAACCTGTTTGTTAATGTGAATCTCTCAATACCTGATCTCCGGATCCTCCTTTCAAAAAATCAAGATCTGCACCTTCATGTGCCTGCATTACGTGTTTGATATGGAGATTCACATAGCCACGATTGTACCCTAATTCAAGTGGTTTCCATAAGCTGCGTCTTTGTTCAAGTTCTTCATCGGAAACTTCAAGATGTATTCTTCTATTAGCAACATCCAGTTCAATCATATCGCCATCCTGCACCAGTGCCAATACGCCCCCAACCGCTGCTTCAGGTGAAACGTGCAAAACAACTGTTCCAAAACCGGTTCCGCTCATTCGTCCGTCAGATATCCTCACCATGTCAATAACGCCTTTCGCCAGAAGCTTTTTAGGTAACGACATATTCCCGACTTCCGGCATCCCGGGATACCCTTTTGGTCCGACGTTCTTGAGTACAAGAATGCTATTTTCATCCACATCCAAATCCGGATCGTCAAGTCTGGCTTTATAGTCGTCTATGTCTTCAAAAACGACTGCCGGACCACGGTGCTGCATCAATTCCGGTTTTAGAGAAGCGGAAGGTTTAATGACTGCCCCGTTTATACACAGGTTGCCACGTACTACAGCCAGCCCCGTCAGGTTTTTAACAGGTTCTTCCAACGTACCGATGACATTGGGGTCAAAGCATTCTGCACTGGAAGAGTTTTCAGCCATTGTTTTCCCGTTTGCGGTAATTACGTTCGGGTGCAACAAACCAATCATTTCTTTCATCACCACGGGTAATCCGCCGGCATAATAAAAGTCCTCCATAAAATAGCCACCGGATGGCTGCAGATTAAGAAGCAAAGGTATCTTTTCACAAAGCTGATTGAAATCGTCCAGTGATAAATCGACACCTATTCGTCCTGCAATGGCCAGCAGGTGAATTACAAAATTAGTTGATCCGCCGATGGCAGCGTTCAGCATAATTGCGTTTTCAAAAGCTTCACGGGTGAGTATTTGTGAAAGGCGGAGATCTTCCTTGACCATATCAACAATCCTGCGGCCAGACATATGCGCGATCCTTTTACGGCGTGAATCAGCAGCAGGTATAGCCGCATTTTCCGGAAGTGTCAGTCCAAGCGATTCCACCATACATGCCATGGTAGATGCTGTTCCCATCACAGCGCAATGTCCATCACTACGGCACATGCATGCTTCGGTAGTAGTAAGTTCATCCTGCGACATTTCGCCATTACGGTACATTTCACTAAACCTCCATATATCACTTGTACCGATGGTTTTTCCACGGTACCGTCCTGTAAGCATAGGTCCGCCTGAAACGACAATGGTGGGGATATCCACACTGGCAGCTCCCATTACGAGTGAAGGTGTCGTTTTGTCACAGCCACAAAGCAGTACTACACCGTCAATAGGGTTGGCACGGATAGACTCTTCTACATCCATACTAGCCAGGTTTCGGTACAGCATGGCAGTAGGTTTCATGAGCGTTTCTCCCAACGACATCACTGGAAATTCCAATGGAAATCCTCCCGCTTCCCATACCCCGCGTTTGACTGATTCGGCCAGCTCTCTGAAATGTCCATTACATGGCGTGAGCTCAGAAAACGTGTTACAAATACCGATGACCGGGCGTCCGTCAAACTCGTCGGCAGGGTATCCCTGATTTTTCATCCAGGCTCTGTATATGAACCCATCTTTCCCTGATTTTCCGAACCAGTCAGTGCTACGCCATTTATTTTTTTCCATTTTATCGCCATATTTTATTGCTAGTCAATAAAGACGTATAACAGTAAAATATAACTCAATAAAGCCTTTAAAATAAATTATGTATCTTCGTTCAGTACCCGTCTGAAATGATTTATGATTAAAAATAAAATTTGTAAGCTTCTGATTTTCTTTATCTCTGTTCCATTTTCTCATTCTTCATGGGCACAATTTCAGTCAGACTCCTTTCTCGAAAAATTACTCAGAAAGCAACCGGAGAGATTCTCTCACCTTCTGGACAATTCTGACAAATACCAGATTCAGATTCTTTACACACGTATTGACAGAAATAAGAATAACGAACCACGTTTTCAATCCTATGGATATCATGTTGATGCTTCCAGGTATTTCTATCCGGCAAGTACTGTAAAGCTCGCTGCGGCAGTTGTAGCGCTGGAGAAACTGAAAAGGCTAGGTATAGACAAGCATGCACACATGTATACAGGCGCAGTCAGAGAAAGTCAAACGGCAGTGTTGACAGATACTTCATCGGAGGACAAGCTGCCGTCCGTTGCGCATTATATCAGGAAAATACTAATAGCCAGTGATAATGACGCCTTCAACAGGTTGTACGAATTTATCGGCCAGGAGGAATTAAATGAGACTTTACATCGCAAAGGTTATCAGCAAGTACGTATTGTGCAGCGATTGCAAACAGATTTAAATTCAGAGGAAAATCGATACACTAATCCGGTGCGTTTTGAATGGGAAGGAAAGACCGTGTACGAACAGCCCGAAGCTTATTCATCAACAACATATTTTGCCAAATCCCCGATTCCTGTAGGGACAGGGTATGTGAAAGATGGCACGTTGGTAGACAAACCCTTCGATTTTGCAGAAAAGAATTTCTTCGCATTAGAAGAACAGCACAAACTTTTAAAGGCAATTTTTTTCCCGGATCAGATACCTTTGGAACAGCGTTTCGATATTACAAACGATGATTACACATTCTTATACAGGTATATGTCTCAGTTTCCGGTAGAGACCAGCTTTCCGGAAAACTACACAGATGATTATTATGATGGTTATGTAAAATATCTGATGTTCGGAGCCACTCAGACACGGTTACCAAGACATATCAGATTATTCAATAAATCGGGTGAAGCTTATGGTTACTTGCTGGATAATGCCTATATCGCAGATTTTGAAAAGGGAATTGAATTTATGCTTACTGCTGTAATTTATGCCAATGAAGATGGGATCATCAATGACGACAAATACGATTACGAAACAGTAGGCTTGCCATTTTTGGCAAACCTGGGAAAGGCTATTTTTGACTATGAGCTAAATAGAAAACACTCAGTCCGCCCCGATCTTGGCAGATTTGAAGTGGAATATGATAAATAGAATTTATCAGGAAGTACGGAATTTCAAACGCGGTGCAATCTGGCAAATATATAAATTGATCAAATGTCCGGCGATCAGTAACCCTGAACCAATGTAACCTAATATTGTAAATACAGGATGAACATTTTCAAATAATAAAGACACTGCAAAAATAAGTAGTGCCCCCCACAGTAAGATTCTCAAAGACAGAGATTTGTGCTCTTTGGTTGCGAAATAAACAGCAGCGCCGTTAATGACAATAAAGAAATAGTCCAGCGAAAGAAGTCCTGTATGTACATGATGATCATGGGCTACGGTAGTGGTACCAAAAGCCAGCGCAGGAACTAAAAGGCAATGTATAATGCAAAGTACCGACCCCAGTATCCCTATATAATCCGCTTTCCCGTGTGAGTGTGTTACCTTCATACTTAAATACAATGATGCTGCAAAAATAACATTCATTTATCTTACATGCAACGGAGTTGCAGTATTTGTTTGATTATTTTAATAGAATATGGCAGAATAATATTAAGAGTGGATTTTTATCATAGAAGAACTTAACTTTGGTGGTGAGGGTTCTATCATTGTAATGACCTTTACACACTGACCTAATTGTTAGAAATAATGGATCGATTGAGGGAAACACTGAAAGTGCATCATCTGCGTACCACCACATGCCGTGAGGATGTACTCTCAACTTTTATAAATAAAAAGAATGCACTGTCGCATGGTGATCTGGAAGGTGCGCTGGGTGAGAATTACGATAGAGTTACGATATACAGGACATTGAAAACTTTTCTTGAGAAGGGAATCATCCACAAAGTTCTGGATGATGAAGGATTACGCTATGCACTGTGTTCGCATAGTTGTTCTGAGGAGAAGCATCAGCATGATCACATTCACTTTAAGTGTAATATTTGTGGAAAGACTAATTGCCTGGAAAATCAGTTAATTCCGGAAGTGATGTTGCCGAAAGGCTATAAGCCGGAAAACTTCAATTTGTTAATACAGGGAACTTGTCCCAGTTGCAATAACTAAAAAAGAAACCCGGACATGTAATCGCAAGTCCGGGTTTCTTTTTACTGAACTTTCAATGGAAAGTCGACATTCACATCATCACTACCGGGAGTAGCAGTTCCGTTCTTGGTGCCTACCTGATGTCTCAGCTGCACTTTTAAAGTTCCTGTTCCCGCAGCTCCTGTTTTTGCTTCCCCTTTAATACCAATCGGAAAGTTGTTTGCGTCTTTATCACTTGCGGTGTATACCAAAAGAGTCGTTGGTGAGGTAGTATACACAAAAAGGTGATCCACTGCTTCCTCCTGCACTTCTTTGGTGATGTCTACTGCCGGAGATTTGCTTTCATCCAGAATCTGTGTTTCTACAGAATAGGTTGTTGCCGGTTTCAACGTAATGTTGTCAACTACAGGAGGGTTGCCACCTTCACCATCAGGATCACTTGATTTAAAAGAAAGAACATTACTTGTTCCCTTTTCAGTGAACTTAAGAATCACAGTTGTGATAAGCTCGTTTTCATCATCCGGAGTAACTTCCTCCCCCGAATCTTTACATTGAGTAAAAAGCGCTGTCATTCCGAACAGCATTACCCAGGTTAGTTTGCGATTAATTTTCATAGGTAACAGTTATTGTAAATAAAAAATGTTAAAACTAAGCACCGAATTTCCATCTCAACCGTAGAGAAACCTGCCGTCCCATGTCATCGGCGTAGTACCTGAAACGGTTGAGATAATCGCGATAGGCAGTATTGAAAATATTATGAATAGCAAAATTGATCTCTAATTCATTCTTCTCGGATACAGGAATTGTGGTTCCTGCCTGTATATTCCAAAGTGAATAAGCTTTTGGCGATGGAGCAAAATCACTGTTTTCGGGTACTCGTTTCTGCTGAGCAACAAAAAGATTTCCGGCAGAGATATATGTATTCTGAACTTTTGTTCCTGCCGGGATTATGTATTTAAGTTGATTATCTAGTCTGTTGGGCGGAATCATCACCAGATAATCTTTATTGCCTTTGTCATATACATTCAGATAACTGAGTTTACCAGTCCAAACCAGTTTAGGTAGTACCTCCCAGTCCACTGCCAGGTCAACACCTCTGAAAGCAGCATTTGTTTGGGTATACTTAAAATATGGAAACGCACCTCGAATTGTTAATATAGGTTCTGCCTGAGGCTGCAGATAAATGTAGTCAGCTATATAATTGTAATAACCACCCAATTCCACCGTCAGTCTGGAGGACGAATATTTAAGACTCGCGATTGTATTCAGCGCTTTTTCCTGATTCAGGGTCGAATCTCCTTTTTCGTACGCGGCTGCGCCATGGTGAACGCCATCGCTGAACAGTTCACTTACATTCGGAGCTCGCCATGCAGTTCCTACATTCAATGTCATCGACAGATTCTGAGTCAGATTCCTGGAAGCACCAATTGTTCCTGAAAAGTTGGAAAATGTAAAGTCTGTTGAGACTTTTTCGCGACGTACAATCCTATGCGTCGCCAGTGTTCGATAGTCGAACCGAGCTCCCGCTTCTAATTCCCAACCGTGTGTTACTAACCTTTCAATCCAAAATAGACCGATATTAAACTGATTAAAATTGGGAATCAGCGGACGTCCGTTCATCAGGTTATACTGATAAAGAGAACTCAGACCAATTTGGCCGCTTAGCTTTTTATCAATCGGCTTATGATCCCATACTATATCGTTGGTCAGCGTATTGAGTTTGAAACGAAGTTCAGGACGGTTTAAGGCAGCTATTGAATCATTACGGGGCCTGTGTAAATCAAACTCGTTCCGGTCATTAATTTGTTGCGCAATAGTCCACTGAAGTTTATTTCCGTCTTTGAAATGATAGTGCGTTTCGGCCTTTATCAGGTTGTGTAGCACATTCTGATTAGGTCTGTTAATGTCGTAACTAAAGCCAGATTTGATCAGAGGCTCGCCGTTTTGAATAACATTCAAAAGATCAGTAAGGCTCCCGATATGAGCGCCCGAAAAAATTCCGATTTTTGTATCAAATCTGCTGTAGAACAGATCAATACCAAAACCTTTGTTACGGTAGCCGGCAGCAAGGGAAAAATTGGTCTCACTGGATCCTGTATTATCAAGGAAATAGTTTGGAGTCCGGATGTTTCCGCCCCTCTTGAATGTCCCCTGAGCACGCCAGCTAAAATTCATATTTGGAATACTTCCCTGCAAAGTGGAAGAAACAACCCCTTGGCGTCCATTCATTAAACCTACCATATTTACTTCGCCGGATAACGACTTATTATATGGCAACTCTTCAGGTTCCACGAGAATAACACCACCAATTGCATCTGAACCATAACGAACTCCGGCCGCACCTTTGACAACTGAAAGATGGGTTGCCACAAATGGGTCTATCTCGGGCGCGTGTTCGGATCCCCATTGCTGACCTTCCTGTCTGATACCGTTATTCATGATCAATACACGGTTACTGTGCATACCATGGATTACCGGCTTGGATATAGATGCACCAGTTTGCAACGATGTCACTCCTGTTAATCCTTTCAGACTTTCCGCCAAATTATCTCCTCTGGTTCGGAACAGTTCACTGCCGGTTAAAGTTGTTAAGGGCTGAGAGGCTGGCGCGTCGGTTCTATGTGCTGTTATTTCAACATCTTTCAGGTGAATTTCACTTTCCTCAATCATAAAGTCCTCTTCATGCCCCTCGGTGAGATCAATCTTTTCACGGAAAGGATTGTATCCGACAATACGGCATTCTATCTCATAACTGCCCGGACAAATGCGATCGAGCATATATCTGCCTTGTTCATCTGTGAATACGGCTTTATTTTGCCCTGCTATTAAAACAGTAGCACCCACTACCGGCAAACCTGTATGCTGATCGCGAACAACCCCTTTGATAAAGCATGCACATGGCGATGTCTGAGCAAACAGATGGGTAGGTGTCAATAGAAGAAGAAGTCCTAAAAATTTGTTGATTACTGATTTTCTCACGATTGACGAATTAGCTCATAGTGCGACTTATACTGTTTATCCTGATAAGTCGTATCCTTTCACATAGTATACATTTGTAAAAATAAGATATATGCAACTGTGTTGCAATACATATCCAAAGTATTTCAGCTTAGTATAATTTTATGTGTACGTTAGAGGTACCTTTGTAAACGAAATTTTTACTTTTTGCAAATTGACTTCTTTGATTTTTGTCAAGATCCTGCTGATGCCACCGCTTATCGCAGGCGTGACTTTTTCAGTTCGTAAATGGGGTGAGGGATTTGGTGGATGGATAGGCGGCTTTCCTTGGGTGGCAGGGCCTATATCATTTTTTATAGCTCTGGAACACGGATCCGATTTTGCGTCAGCTACAATTCCATCGGCTTTGCTCGGATCGGTAGGGACTATGTTCTTCGCGCTGGTATATGCGGTTGCAGCTTCCCGAATGCGTTGGTTGCCGGCTGTGCTCGTGAGCTATGCAGCGTTCTTTGTTGTAGCGACTGCCTCTTTGGGTACAACCGTATCCATATGGACCGGCCTGCTGTTGAATATGGTTATCCTTACAGGTATTTTGTATATTTTTCCAAAGCCCCGGAGCAGGACTGAAGTGAAAAAGCAGCCATCTTATGACATTCCATTGAGAATACTTGTAGCAACTTTCTTTGTTGTTATTCTGACGCAGCTTGCAGATTATCTCGGACCCACCTGGAGTGGAATTCTGACACCATTTCCGATCATGACTTCCACGCTGGCAGTATTTACACATGCGCAGCAAGGATCGGATGCGGCGGCGCGGATACTTTATGGTTTACTATTGGCAGGATATGGTTTTGTTGCTTTTTTACTAGGCGTTTATTGGCTTGTTCCTATGCTTGGACCTTGGGCTTATGCATTGCTTACTGTTTTGACGATGTTAATCAACGGTGTTACGATCCGGCTGATCAGATAAACTATATGCGCTCCAATTTGATTGGGTAGGTCTTTTTTGCATTCCACTGGCATACATAGATATTTTTGTCATTGTCTACACACACATCGTGACAATGCATGAAAATAGGTTTTTCCTGTAACATTAATTGGAGTATCCCCTTGCGGTATTCAGGTTCAGTACCTCCGGGGTTGGAGATCACTTTATCATTTCTGTCCAGAATGGTAACAAATCCCGAATTGTCCGTTTGGTTCAGATACCGAAGTCGCGACCAGCAAACACCGGAATACAAAATGTTGTCATTTATGACCGGTCTGCATACAAATGCTCCTGGTAGAAAGATGGTACTGATGTATTTCCCATCCAGTGTAAACCTTTTGAATGCATTATGAGCTCTTGAAGTAACCAGCAGGGTAGGGTTTGACTTATTTCGATAGTCTACCGTAACACCATGAGCAGTCGCAAACTGGGCATCTCCATCTCCGGATCCACCAAATTTATCAATATATTCTCCATGAGGTGTGTAACGCAGAATCCACTGGGAACCGTAGCCGTCAGCAACATATATGGTACCATCCGGACCAACAGCGGTTTCTGTGGGTTTGAAAGCGTCCTTTTCCTGATAAGCGCCCACTTTAGATGGATGTTCAATTGTAAGCAAAACCTTTCCTTTCAAATCTGTTTTGAAAACTTTACCGGTATTCGGATCACAAATGAACAGAAACTCTTCTCCGTTGGCATTCCAAAGCGTTAGTCCGTGTCCGCCAGGGAAATCGTGTCCCCAGCTATCCAGTAACTTTCCTGAGCGATCATAAACTAATATGTTGTTTTTAACCTCATCGCCAATCATGATGAGCCGGCCTTTGCTGTCTTGCACCATCTCGTGGCAGTTGTTCACAGGGAATTTCGAAGCATCCAGGTTTCCCCAGCCCTCTTGGACACGGTATTGATGTGTTCCATGTCCTATTATTTCTTCATTGCTCCGGGGCTTGGCATGAAGAATATAAAAGGGTTTAAATGTAACCGCAGCTGCTAATGTAGCAGTTAACATGGTAAATTCCCGTCTTGAAGGCTTGTCTGTCATTTGCTGGTGGGTTTCTATTGCAAAGACAGGATTCTATTGTTTTTACTAATTTGTGTTTTGACGAGTATCAGACTGTAGCCGAGTATCTTTTTCCATACCTGTTCAACCAATCCATCAGCCGGTTTACATCCTGCATTTTGAACAATTCACTACCGGCATTCATAGTAGCAGCGGAGCCACAGGCTACACCCATGCGTACCGCTTCACGCAGCGACTTTCCTTGCGAAAGGGTCCAGACAATTCCGGCAACCATGCTATCGCCTGCTCCTACTGTACTTTTGGGCTGCACGGGTGGTGCAGGTATATGCTCCACCTGGTCTTCGGTAACTAGTACTGCACCCATAGCACCCATAGAAACGACTACCACTTCACATTGTCCACGAATGATGAGCGCCCGGGCAGCATCGTCCACTTCATCCAGTTCCAGTTTGTCTACACCTACAAGCTGGCTAAGTTCCAGAATATTCGGTTTTAACATAAAAACTCCCTTTTGGGTAGCGTACTTCAATGCATCACCGGAAGTATCTGCAATGAACCTAGCGCCTTGTTTTTGCGCTATAGCTGCAATTTGCCCATAGAAATCTTCTGGTACACCGGGAGGTAAACTGCCACTTGCAATAATATAGGAAGGTTTTGGATCGAACTCTTCGAGGGTTTCCAGAATGGAACGTACTTCGGTCGGCATCATCTCAGTACCAGGCATCCCAAAACGATATTGAAATCCGGTACTGGTTTCTAATATATGAAAGTTCTCACGTGTCCATTGTTTGGTTTCTATTACAATGGTTTCCACTCCCTCACTTTTTACGAGTTTATGCAGACGCTGGCCGGTTGGGCCGCCTATTGTAAAGACAGCAACAGGATTTCCCCCAAGTCTGTGTATTGCTTTGGCTACATTAATTCCGCCTCCTCCTGCTTCATAGGTCGGTGTATCGCAACGAAGTTTATTGTCAGGAACGATCCTGTTCACACTAGAACTTTCATCGAGTGCAGGGTTGATAGTCAGCGTGACAATAGGTCCGGTAGCCATGGTGTTGTTGCGGGAAAAACAGTCTGAAATATGAGTGATTTAATGCAAAATTACATCTTGTAGTTTACAAATGATGTAATTGTAATCAGTTTTAAAATATTGATAAAAGAAGTCTTAGGAATATATTTTAAATCTGACCATCGGTAACATCCCATCCTCCGTCAACAGAAAGAACCTGACCGGTTGCGAATTTAGAATAATCAGACATGAAGTAAACAGCAGCACCGTCCAAGTCAGTCGGATTGGCATATCTGCCTTTGTCCAGTGGTTGCTTTGATGCTATGAAACGATCATGTCTTTCTGATACTTGCTCAAATCCTTCAATAATACCCGGAGCGACAACATTCACTCTAATATTTTTAGAAGCATACGATGATGCGATAGATTTGGAAAAACCTATGATAGCGGATTTGGCTGTAGCGTATGCATGATTGGCAAAATGATCCGGTGAGGGAGAAAAACCAAGTATTGAGCTCATGTTAAGAATCGTTCCTGCCTTATTCATTCCCAAAAATGCCCTAACCGCCGCCTGATTCGAAAGCATCATGGAGGTCAGGTTATGATCGAGTGTCTTGTTCCATCCACTCAGACTTAGTTCGTGTAAAGGGCCATCTCCCAGATTTTGACCACTTCCTCCGGCTACATGATATAAGCCGTCAAAGCTTCCAAACTCGCGGATACAGAGTTGTATGGCATCCAGCGCGGTTTGTGCATCCGTCGCATCTCCTTGTTTAGCGCGTGAGTTTCCGCCCAGATTTAACTCTGCCAAAAGACAATTTTCAGGATTGCGACCTACCATCACTACATTCGCTCCGTTCTTGATAAAAGCACGCGAGGCTGAAAAGCCGAGTCCGGTAGTTCCGCCTATAACAACTATGGACTTGTTGGTTAACCAGTTTTCCATCATTTCTCAATTTTAAACGCAAAGTATATTTTATTGTATCAAATAGAAAATGCCCCGAGACAGTTTTGATGTTTCGGGGCATTTTTATCACCTTGATATGAATTGCTAACTGCTTATGCAACAGATCGCAACTGAGCCATGGACGATTTTTCGAATTTTTCCTGGGCATAATCCAAAGACAATGTAAACTCTTTCACATCTTTCTGTGAAGGTAAGTCAAACATGGCATCTGTCATGATTGATTCACATATAGAGCGGAGTCCCCGTGCTCCCAGTTTGTAAAGCATTGCCTGGTCTACAATGAAGTCCAATACATCTTCATCAAAATGAAGCTTGATTCCTTCCATCGCAAATAGCTTTGCATATTGTTTCACAAGCGCATTTTTAGGTTCAGTAAGGATACGCTTCAACGTTTCTTTATCCAAAGGATTCAAGTGAGTAAGCACCGGCAGACGACCTATCAGCTCGGGAATCAATCCAAAAGATTTCAGGTCCATTGCTGTTACATATCTCATCAGATTACCCTTATCGAATATTTCAATGATGCGGTTATCACCTGAAAACCCGATAGGGCGTGTGTTGATGCGTTTAGCGATATGTCTTTCAATACCATCAAAAGCACCACCACAGATAAAGAGAATATTTTCTGTATTCAGGGAGATCATTTTCTGATCCGGGTGCTTACGGCCACCTTGTGGTGGGACGTTAACAATAGAACCTTCCAGAAGCTTGAGCAACGCTTGCTGCACACCTTCGCCGCTCACATCCCTGGTAATGGATGGATTATCAGATTTTCTGGCGATTTTATCGATTTCATCAATATATACAATGCCTCTTTCTGCTGCCTCTACATTGTAGTCAGCTGCCTGAAGAAGGCGCGTAAGAATCGTTTCAACATCCTCTCCTACGTAACCTGCTTCCGTTACTACGGTTGCATCTGCCACGCAGAAAGGAACCTGTAAAATGCGCGCAATAGATTTGGCAAGATAGGTTTTACCAGTTCCGGTTTCACCCACCATGATGATATTGGATTTTTCAATCATTACATCGTCGTCGCCCTGGGCCTGATTAAGACGTTTGTAGTGATTGTAAACTGCAACGGCCAAAGAGCGTTTTGCTTCGTCCTGTCCGATTACATACTGTTCCAGGAAATGTTTGATTTCTAACGGCGGAATAGATTTAAGCTTAGGTAGTTTTGATTTTTTCTCCTTCTTATCCTCTTTCGAACCCAGTTCCTCGGTGATGACCTGATATCCCTGTGCAATACAATGATTACAGATATGGGCGTCAATTCCCGATAGTAACAAGTCTACTTCATTTTTCTTACGTCCGCAAAACGAACAACTTACCTGTGCCATTTATCAATATTCGGTGATGGTACGATATAACAATTTATTCAACCAAAATTCTTGGCTGGTGAAAACCTTAACAACAAGAGAACCATGATTGTTTCTTTACATGCAAACATGTGTTCTCCATGCATGTAAAGACGGTAATTTAAAGATTTACCATGAATTCAATCACGATGGTAAACTTACCATTTGCTTTTTAGTCAGGGAATTCGGGTACAAATTTCAACTTTTTTAGGCGCGATACCAAATTTACGGCGTCTATATAATAAAAGCCGCCGATACAATGGTGTACCTGCGGCTTTTCCAAACGTTTGAGATGATTATTTATCTCTTGTCAAGACCTCATCAATTAATCCGTATTCTTTTGCTTCCGGAGCCCGAAGCCACTTATCGCGGTCAGAGTCAATAGCGATTTGCTCAGGTGTTTGTCCGGTATGGCTTGCCAATATCTCGTATAACTCATGGCGAAGCTTAACGATTTCACGCGTTGTGATTTCTATATCAACTGAAGTTCCCTGAGCTCCACCCGATGGTTGGTGAATCATCACACGGGCGTGAGGAAGGGCAGAGCGTTTACCCGCCGCGCCACCTGCCAGTAATACCGCACCCATAGATGCAGCCAGGCTTGTACATACAGTAGCTACGTCAGGACGTACATATTGCATCGTGTCATAGATCCCCAATCCCGCATACACCGAGCCACCTGGGCTGTTGATATACATCAGAATGTCTTTTTTAGGATCTGCAGATTCGAGGAACAAAAGCTGAGCAACAATGATATTTGCAATATTATCGTCTACACCAGTTCCCATAAAGATGATACGATCTGCCATTAGTCTGGAAAATACATCCACTTCACGGAAGTTCATTGGACGTTCTTCAATGACTGAACGCGTCATGTTATCAATTGTATGGTTTACGTAGCCGTCTACTGTAAGGCCGTTCATCCCAAGGTGGTGAACCGCATATTTTCTAAATTCATTTCCGTGATTCATGAATAAACTTAAATTTTAAAATGATATGTAATTTAAAGGGTACATGTTGATAAGAACAAAAAGTACCTTGTCTTAGTTTCTAATACTAAACACCAGCTTTTGTTTACTTAGTGATCACAAATTTGACTATTTCACTGAATAATCCTTGTTTGTTCAGCCGATATTTTATCGAAAAATGCGATAATGTTCAATTTGCAGTATCAGTATCTTGCATCAGCAGTTTTTTAGTAACCTGAAAAATAAATATACATGCCATGGAGTTAGCATCCAATTTATCAGAAAGAATCAGACAAATCAGAATGCAGAAAGGTTTGTCGCAGGAAAATATGGCAGATATGCTGGGCTTATCAACGACTGCATATGGGGATATGGAGCGGGGGCGAACAGATATATCGCTCGGCAGGCTGGAAAATATCAGTAAGATTCTGGATATAGATTTGCCGGATTTGCTGGGCTTTGGTTCAGTGGCACTTTCTGAGACCGAATGGCTCCGTCAGGAGAATACCCGATTAATGACAGCCAACAGTCGACTGCAAAATGAAGTTGAACAATGGAAAGCCAAATTCAAGCTTTGGTTCGGCGATGGCATTATCCGCCAGATAGGGGAGCAGCGGGAACGAATAGGTTTTTAAAGAAAAATCACCACTTCCGGGGAAATGGTGATTTTCACAAAACAGATATGAATTGATTAAGCTACTTCTTCAGCTGTCTCGCCTTTTGCAAGAGCTTCAAATTCGCTTACTTCGATTGTTTGCTCGTCAGTAGTTACCTGGCTGCGAATGATATCAAGCACTTTGTTGTCAAAAACCTGATTGAAAATGCTTGTATAGTTATCGCGTTCTTTATCAGCAAGATATCCTTGTGCTACACGGTCGATGGTTTCTTTCATGTTGTCATCGTCTCCGTAGATGCCAAACTGTCCTTTCACCATTTCACGGGTAAATTCCAGAATCTCAGGATATTCAACCTTTACTTCAGCAGTATCCGCGATTTTATTTTTGATAAGGCTCAGTTTCAATGATTTCGTAAAATCAGGGAATTGCTCATCGATTTGTTCACGGGTAAATTTGCCTTCGTTGGTTTTTTCAAGCCAATCTTTAAGGAATGCTTCAGGTAGTTCAATCGCAATATTGTCGATCAAAGCGGTTTCGATGTCGCGACGAAGCAATGCTTCAGTCTCTCTTTCGTAGTTGCTTTTGATAATTTCCAGTACTTTTTCTTTGAAGGATTCTTCAGAGTCAGCTACACCTGGTCCGAGTACTTTGTCGAAAAACTCGTTGTTTAGCTCTGCCGGAGCCTGACGTGTAATGTCTTCTACCGTTAGTGTGTATTCACCGCTAAGTTCGCTGACATCTTCTTTCTTCTTACCAGTTACATGCGCAACAGCAGCTTCATCACTGAAAGTGTTCTGAATGTCGAATGTAATGACATCGTCTTTCTTAACACCGATGAATTTAGACTGGCTTGCTTCGTTAACCTGCTTGGTAGGAATTGCAGTACGTGTTGAGAACTCAGATGATTCCTGCTTTAGCTCACCAAATACCATGTCACCTGCTTCGCTGGTTTCAGGATGTGCGCTATCTGCAAATCTTTCACGAAGATTGTCAAGTGTTTTGTTAAATTCTTTGTCATCCACATTGATAGAATGACGTTTTACTGCAGGAAGCTCAGCAAGATTTACATCGAAATCTGTTGCAATCCCCAGATCATAACTGAACTCAAATTCATTTGGTTTGTCCCAGTTTACCTCGTCAGCCGATTTACGGTCAGGCACGGGGTCACCTACAACCTGCAATTTATTTTCACGTATATAGTTGCTTACAGCACTGCTAAGCAAATTGTTCACTTCGTCAACAAGAATACTTTTACCATACATACGCTGGATTACATGCGCAGGTACTTTACCAGGTCTGAAACCTTTTAAGTTAACACGCTTAGAATAATCCTTAATGGTTTTGTCAACTTTAGGCTGATAGTCTTCTTTGGTCAGCTTTACTTTAAGTGAGGCTAATGTAGGCGAATTCTTCTCTAATAAAACTTCCATGCTTTCCTTACGATATTGGTAAAATTTCCTTTTAAGATTAAATGAAAAATGCCCTCAAAACAGAGTCCTGAGGGCATTTGACGGGCAAAATACGGAGCAATTTATTTCTAAATTTAATTAGGAATACGACGCCCCGTCACTCCCTTGTTGTTCGTACGGGCGGAGGGAATCGAACCCCCACGCCTTGCGGCACTAGATCCTAAGTCTAGCACGTCTACCAGTTCCGCCACGCCCGCTTCTTATTTTTTGTTTCCTTCAACAACGTTATCGTTGAATTGGGAGTGCAAAGGTATGTTTATTTGTTTTATAATTCCAAATTTTTTTGAAAAATTTTTGTTTTAATAAAATCATATTGAATAATGTCCCTAAAATTTGTTATTTTGGTGAAGTGTACTAATTGACTATTTAACAGTGGAGCAACTCGTTGAATCCCTTAATATTGATCTGGAGCAGGAGCGCAAGGATATTTTAAAAAAATACCGGAGATTATTAAGGACGGCAAAACCTTTTTTAAAGGATAATGACGCCAAACTTATCAAAAAAGCTTTTTATACTTCCGTTGATGCACATAAGGACATGCGCAGAAGATCGGGAGAACCTTACATATACCATCCTCTTGCCGTTGCTCAGATCGTAGTAGAAGAGATCGGTCTGGGGACTACAGGTATTGTTGCAGCGCTTCTTCATGATGTGGTTGAGGATACTGATATGCGGATTGAGGATATTGAGCGTCTGTTTGGTAAGAAAGTTGCCAAGATTATAGATGGGCTTACCAAAATTTCCGGACGCTTTGAGTACGGGACCTCCCAGCAAGCTGAAAATTTCCGGAAGATGCTGCTTACGTTATCAGACGACGTACGTGTAATTTTAGTGAAACTGGCCGACCGCTTGCATAATATGCGTACGCTGGACAGTATGCCGCGGGATAAGCAGCTTAAAATCGCATCTGAAACGATTTTTATATATGCTCCCCTCGCACATCGTTTGGGGTTATACAGTATTAAATCTGAGCTCGAAGAGCTCTATCTAAAATATACTGAACCTCAGGAATACCGTGCAATTGCCAGGAAACTGAGAGAAACCAAAGGGATCAGGGATCGGTTTATTTCCAAATTTATGGAGCCGATCGCGCAGGATCTGGAAGCGGCAGGACTTAATTTTATTCTTAAAGGTCGGCCAAAGTCAATCTATTCGATTTGGAATAAAATGCGCAAGCAGAATAAACCATTCGAAGAGATCTATGACCTTTTTGCAGTGAGAATCGTACTGGAATCATCTGTAGACGGGGAGAGAGAAAAGGCCATTTGCTGGCAGGCATATTCCATCGTTACAGATCATTATAAGCCTAATCCTGACCGCCTTAAAGATTTTCTCAGTACGCCCAGAGCTAATGGCTATCAATCCTTGCACTCTACGGTAATGAGTAAGAGTGGCCAGTGGGTAGAAGTGCAGATCAGAACTTCCCGAATGGATGAAATTGCGGAGAAAGGATATGCGGCGCATTGGAAATACAAAGGGAATGATACCAAAGTAAGAGGCAATATTGAACAATGGATTACCCAGGTAAGAGAAACACTTGAGAATGGTTTTGGAGATAAAACTGCTGCAATAGAGTTTCTGGACGAGTTCAGAAGTAATCTTTTTAATGAAGAGGTATTTGTTTTTACTCCCAAAGGAGAGCTGAAAGTATTACAGAGTGGAGCTACTGCGCTGGATTTCGCTTTCGATATACACTCAGAGGTTGGAGCGCACTGCATGGCTGCCAAGGTAGGTGGGATTCTGGTTCCTATCAGCTATGTACTCAATAATGGAGATCAGATAGAAATTATTACTTCTGCCAAACAGAAACCTAATGAAGACTGGCTTCGTATTGTGGTTACTTCTAAAGCACGTGCGAGGATTAAAGATTTTCTTAAAGAAGATAACCGGCGTTATGAAACGGATGGCCGGCAAATGGTTGAGAAAAAGCTGAAAGTACTAGGGATAGAGCTGACAGCAGAAGTAACCAACCAGCTACGTGCATTTTTTGAGTGTAAAACAACAGCTGATTTTTTCTACCGGATCGGAAAGGCCTATATTCATCTTGATGAATTAAAACGGTTCAAAAAAGACAAGGAAGCCAAAGAACGAAAAGCTGGAGAGGTTGCTGCTACTCCGGAAACAGTGGTTCCAAAGGACGGGAAAACACTTACCAAGTTTCTTAAGAATCTGCATGGAGATCGTGCTGATGGTGATGCGTTACTGATTGGTGACGATATGGATAAGATCGACTACAAATTGGCACCATGCTGTAATCCTATCGGAGGAGACGATGTGTTTGGGTTTGTAACCATCAATGAAGGCATCAAGATTCACCGGACCACGTGTCCCAATGCGGCTGAATTGATGGCGAAGCACGGCAACAGAATTATCAAAGCGAAATGGGAATCAAGTAAAGAAGAAGCATTTCTGGCTGGGTTGTATTTATCAGGTACAGATAGGGTAGGGTTGATCAATGATGTTACCAGAATTATTTCTAATGAGCTTCATATAAACATGCGTGGTCTCACAATTGATACTAAAGATGGTGTATTTAATGGTGATATCAGGTTATACGTACAGGATACCAGCCATCTTGATATGCTTATGAATAAACTGGAGCAGGTTGAAGGTGTGTATAACGTACAGCGCTTCGATACGAATTTAAATGGAAAGTAAAATAAGGTGAACCAATAAGGATCGTAGTTGTTATCCTTTCGGTAATGTCTGGGCGGTTGTAAATTTAAGGTTAGCCGCCACATAGTCACCTTGTTTAGTAAAAAAAGCGTAATTTGCGCAAGATTTGAAAAGATATGCCACAAGCAAGCAAACCGAATTTTGAAGCCGCAAAGAAAATCCTGACGGCTTATCTGGAAAATAAAGGTCTTCGTAAAACGCCTGAGCGCTTTGCGATACTTGAAGAAATATATACCAGAGAGGATCATTTTGATGTAGATGAACTTTACATCAGTATGAAAAATAAGAGATATAGGGTGAGCCGTGCTACGGTCTATAATACTCTTGATGTACTCGTAGACTGTGACCTTGTTACAAAACATCAGTTTGGCAAGAATCTTGCGCAGTTCGAAAAATCTTATGGAAATAAACAACATGATCACCTGATCTGTACAGATTGTCATAAGGTGATGGAATTCTGTGATCCACGTATTCAGTCTATTCAGAATATGGTGGGCGAAATGCTGAATTTCAGTGTGATGCACCATTCACTGATTTTTTACGGTAGCTGCACGAAAGAGAACTGTCAGAACAGAAGTGAGGCTTCGCAAGAGGCTTCGGTTGTTCACGAAAGAGATTAATACTATTATTTCGCCCGGCTTGTATACATGAGCCGGCAAAAATCTTCAAAAAAGTTATTTTTTAGTAATCAATTATTGGATGAAAGTTGATGTATTGCTTGGTCTCCAGTGGGGAGATGAGGGTAAGGGTAAAATTGTGGACGTTCTTGCGCCGCGTTATAATGTTGTAGCCCGTTTTCAGGGAGGTCCTAATGCAGGGCATACGCTGGAATTTGATGGTATTAAACACGTTTTACACCAGATTCCATCAGGGATTTTTCGTAATGATATACAGAATGTCATCGGAAATGGTGTGGTGTTGGATCCAATCGTTTTTAAACGCGAAATCGAAAACCTGGCGCAGTATAATCTTGACTTGTTCAGCAATTTGTTCGTATCCAAAAAAGCATCATTGATTTTACCTACTCATGCGCTTTTGGATGCTGCTTATGAGCGTTCAAAAGGTGAGTCTAAAATCGGTTCGACTCTGAGGGGAATCGGACCGACTTATCAGGATAAAATCGCAAGGCTTGGTCTGCGCGTAGGAGATGTGTTATCACCTAATTTTGCAGACAAGTATAAAAAACTGGTTGATGCGCATAAAGTGATTCTTGATTTTTATCAGTTTGACTATGCATCGGTATTGCCTCAATCTGAAGAGAACTTTTTCGCTGCGATTGACTTCATGAGGCAATTCACACTTGTGGATAGCGAATATCTTGTGAACGATGCGCTTAAAAATTCACAGTCTGTTTTGGCTGAAGGCGCTCAGGGCTCTTTGCTTGACATTGACTTTGGTTCCTATCCTTTTGTTACCAGTTCTACAACAATGGCGGCCGGTGCTTGTACCGGTCTTGGTATTGCACCAAGCCAGATAGGTGAGGTATTCGGGATATTTAAAGCATACTGCACCCGTGTAGGTAGCGGTCCGTTCCCGACTGAACTCTTGGAAGAAACAGGAGAAAAGATGAGGAAAGAAGGTCGCGAATTCGGTGCGACCACAGGGCGTCCCCGTCGTTGTGGCTGGTTGGATCTTCCTGCATTGAAATACACGGCTATGATCAATGGTGTAACGCAGTTGATTATGATGAAAGTCGATGTACTTACCATTTTCGATACGATCCGCGTATGTACGCATTATCGCCTAGCTGATGGAACTTTGACAGACCAGCTTCCGTATGACCTGTGCGATACCGATGTTACACCTGTATATCGCGATTTCGAAGGATGGCAGCAGTCCTTGGATGGTATTTACGATTTCGATGCAATCCCATCTCAATTGGTTGAATATGTGAAATTCATTGAAGCAGAATTGAACCTGCCAATTACGTTTATTTCAACCGGTCCTGACCGTCAGGCTTTGATCAGCCGTGAAATATCTGCTGAATTGAACTAGTATATAATAAATATAGAAAAGTAAAAATCCTGTCCTTTCATAAGGCAGGATTTTTACTTTTATGATAGTAAACTTAATACATCTTCTTTACTGAGATATTTTACAAAACCATCTTCACTCGATATCAGATCATCTGCCAGCTGTTTTTTTGTCTTTTGTAAAGCCAGGATTTTCTCCTCTACCGTATTTTTGGTAATGAATTTGTAAGTGAAAACCGTTCTTTCTTGCCCGATACGGTGGGCACGATCTACGGCCTGAGCTTCAATAGCAGGATTCCACCATGGATCCAGAATAAACACATAATCTGCAGCAGTTAGGTTTAAGCCCAATCCACCAGCTTTCAGCGAAATGAGGAATACTGTAACATGTTCTTCCTGTTGAAAGCTTTCAACCTGACCCTGTCTGTCTTTTGTAGCACCGTCGAGATAAGAGTATGGAATTTTCTTTTTATCAAGATGGTCTCTGAATAAATCGAGATGTTTAATGTACTGACTAAAAATCAGTATTTTGTGCTTTTCGCTGAGAACGGTTTCCATTTTATGGATGACATCTTCAAATTTGCCGGATCCATCCATATAAGCTGTATCAACCATTTTTGGGTGATTGGCAAGTTGTCGAAGTTTAGTAAGTCCTTGAAGAACTACCATTTGTGACTTTGATAAGCCAGCTGTATCAATACTTTCCAGAATAAGGTTACGGTAATAGGCTTTGGCTTCTTCATAAGCTTTTTCCTGCTCATCACTCATGTTGCAGTATTGAATGCTCTCTACTTTTTCAGGAAGATCGGTCGCTACCTGCGATTTCAATCTGCGTAATATGAATGGTTTAATCAGATTGTGCAGCCGTTTATTCTTTTCCACGTCATTCTTTTTTTCAATCGGAACCTGAAATTCGTCCCGGAAAAAAGATTGCGTTCCAAGGAGACCAGGGTTGATAAATGACATTTGAGACCATAAATCCAGTGTACTATTTTCCACCGGCGTTCCGGTTAAAATGAGCCTGTTAGCGGCATTGAGCTTTTTTACAGCCTTAGAAATAATTGACGTTGGGTTTTTAATTGCCTGGGATTCATCCAGGATTACATAATTAAATCGGAACGACTGAATCAAATCTATATCCAACCTGACAATGCCATAAGAGGTTAGAATTAAGTCGTAATTATTGAACTGTTCCGTATTTTTCTCGCGGTAAGTACCGGTGTATGTAAAAATTTTAAGATCAGGCGTGAATTTTTTGGCTTCCAGCATCCAGTTGTATAGCAAAGAAGTAGGCATGATCAGCATCGAAGGTTCAATAATGCCCTGCTCTTTTTGAGATTGTAAGAACGCTAATGTTTGAACAGTCTTTCCAAGACCCATATCATCTGCCAGGCATCCTCCGAATTTGTATTGATTCAGAAAATGCAACCAGTCGTAACCCGATTTTTGATAAGGCCGTAGCTCCCCTTTGAAATGTACCGGTGATTCGGTGGGTTCTATATGATTAAAATCACGAAGGTTTTCTAACTTTCGGCTAATCACAGCACTCGCCAGATCATCTTCACGCAACTCCTGAACAAGAGCGAGGTGATGCATTTTCAATCGAAGCTCACCTTGATGATTTTCGGTAAAGGAGAATAATTCTGAATATTTGGTAAACCACCATTCCGGAATGACAGCAATCTCGCCGTTGGGCAAAACGAATTCTTTCTTTTGATTGAGAATATAGTTTTTTAACTGAATAAAGGGTATTTCGAAATCTCCGAACTGTACGCGCGCGTGGATATCAAACCAATCCCTGCCTTCCTGAATCGAAATATCCAGAGAGGAATACCCAAGAAAGTAACGTTTGGAATCAGAAGTATTCTGTTTAAGCTCAATATTGTTTTCTTTGAGTTGTTCAGAATAGGTCTGAAGCCATCCAAAAGCATCAGATTTTGAAATACTCGTGCGGCCATGATGAAGATCGAGGCCCCAGCTTTTGATCAGTTGAGCTTGCTTTTTTTCAGTTGTAAGATCCCTTTTTACCTTATGAAATAAATATTCATTCCCGTTTTTCTCCATAGAAACACTCGATGGAGATGCTTCAGTATGTGTCCGGAAAGCAAAGTTGCCTACTCCGTACTGGAAGGAAAGATCAAGGATGACCTCATCATCGTTGTCTTCGAGCGTAATATCTGAACTATCAGGCCCGGCAAAAATAAGCATTTCAGACTTTTTGAAATTGACTGCACTGTCAGAAATTGTTAATACGGCACGAGGGGGAGAAGTGATTTTCCTGATTTCAAATCCTCTGGCAACAACATCGTAGGAGGCAATAAGTGGCGCAACAAATTTTGTATAATACTGTTCTTCTACATTACCGGGAATTGCAATAAATTTTTTAGCTAGAAACGGCTTGATTTTTTTTCCATCTACGTCTCCTTCAAAATGATACAGGTGATTGTCAATGAGCAACCATGCAGGCTCCTCGCAAATCAGAATGGCATTTTTATATTGGAAATCAAGTTTTTCAAACTTGAAACGCATTGTGGGGAAGTAATGTGTATTGTCTTCATTTCGTACAAAATGAAAACGAATAGTCGCCTTCTCAGATTCCCGGATTAATTCCTTCCATAACGGATTGCCATCACTTCCCATGATAAAAAGGCTTTTCCCTTCCAATTTGCTCAGGATTCCGGATTTTGCTTTTTCAAGAAAATGTGCAATGGCTTCCTGTATGACCTTATCACCTTTCTGAGTATCGTATATTTTAAGAAAAAAATCAACAGTGTTAAGTCTCTTGGAGTTGAATTTTTTAAGGATAACATCTTGCTGAATATCATCAATCAGTTTCACCAGCTCTATGTCAGTCTGATCTATACCGTCACTGAATTCATTAATGTTTTTTGAAGAAATATTTTGTATCTGAAATGTGAAATCTCCGTGCTGATCCAGCTGAACAACAAATGATTCGAATATATACCCAAGGTATTCGTGATTCAGAATCGAATAGATAATCTTAAAAGGTTGTTGAGGAGATACTTTCATTATATATAGGTTGTGACAGACTGTTTGCAAGCAGCTTAAAGAAGAAATCAGAAAGATAAGTTGCTCCCTTGGAGCTGGCAAAATATCAAATGTAATAAAGAATCAGGGGATTTGAAAGGTTGAAAAATGAGGGATCCGTAGAAATGTATCCAGTGTATATAGCAGCTGGAACAGCTAAAATTTTGAGAGATTTTATATAAAAATCAAATTGCTATCACGCGCGTTTTACAAAAACTGTAAAATATGCTTTTAAAGGATTAACTATGTATAGATTTGCAGTATAATAACAATCAGGAATACATGTTATCGGAAGTCACAACAAAACAGATTGCCGTTATTGGCTTGGGCTATGTAGGATTGCCATTGGCTATAGAGTTTGGCAAGAAATACAAAGTAGTAGGATTTGATATTAATACAGAAAGAATAAGACAGTTACAAAACCGTGAGGATGGAACACTACAAATATCTGAGGCGGAATTTAAAGAAAGTACCCAGCTGACTTTTTCATCTGATAAGGCATCAATAGTAGAGTCAAACGTTTTTATCATTACCGTTCCTACACCTATTGACAGTTATAAAAAACCGGATTTAGGTCCGCTTCTCAGTGCGAGCAGGGTAGTGGGAGAAATTTTAAAAAAGGGAGACATTGTTATCTATGAATCAACGGTATATCCCGGCTGTACGGAGGAAGATTGCGTCCCGGTTCTCGAAAAGATGAGTGCTCTTCGTTATAACGAAGATTTTTTCTGCGGTTATTCGCCTGAGCGCATTAATCCGGGAGACAAGGTAAATACGCTCACCAAGATCAGGAAAGTTACATCAGGTTCCACTCCGGAAGTTGCACAACTGGTAGATGAACTCTACAAATCAATCATCGAAGCCGGGACTTACCTTGCTTCGGGAATCAGAGTAGCAGAAGCATCGAAGGCCATTGAGAATGCGCAGCGTGATGTAAATATTTCGTTCGTAAATGAGCTGGCGCTTATTTTTGATCGGATGGGAATTGATACTACGGAAGTGTTGGAAGCAGCTTCCACAAAGTGGAATTTCCTGAAGTACAAACCAGGACTTGTGGGTGGTCATTGTATTGGTGTAGACCCATATTATCTTGCATATAAAGCCGAGTCACTTGGATACTATCCTCAGGTGATTCTTTCCGGTCGGCGGATTAATGACATGATGGGTATTTTCGTAGCTAACAAGTTGATCAAACTACTGATCAAGAAAGGACATAAAATTGAGGGAAGTCGTGTACTTATTCTCGGTATTACGTTCAAGGAAAATTGTGCTGATATCCGTAATACAAGGGTGGTAGACGTATTCAATGAGTTAAGAGATTTTGGAATTGAAGTTGATATATATGATCCCTGGGCTAGTGAAAAAGAGGTTTTTGAAGAATACGGAATCTCGCTGGTGAAAGAGCCGCAAGGAACCTATGAAGGGATATTACTCGCTGTATCCCATCAGGAATTTCAAAATTTGGAACTGGAAAAGTTCAAGGAGCAATCATCTGTGATTTTCGACCTTAAATCTGTATTGCCCAGGGAGGGAGTAGATTCCAGACTATAAAATAAAAAAGGCTTCATCATAAGATGAAGCCTTTTTCGGGATGTGGTACCGGGGACGGGAATCGAACCCGTACGAGCGTTTCGGCTCACAGGATTTTAAGTCCTGCGTGTCTACCAGTTCCACCACCCCGGCCTGCGCCATGAACAATGTGATGGGCATTAAGAGAAAAAGCACCATTTCGGGTGCTTTTGACTCTGAGCGAAAGACGGGGTTCGAACCCGCGACCTCGACCTTGGCAAGGTCGCGCTCTACCAGCTGAGCTACTTTCGCATAACCGTTTCTGATTAACGTGGTGCAAATGTAGGGCGTCCATTTGTTCTATGCAAGCGTTTAGGTTAAATATTTTTCAGTAAATTTTGCCATCAGGTATTAACAAATTGTAAATCATTGAGTTTTGTAAATTTTTTTTTTACATGGTCTAAGTTTTTGATCCGACATGGGAGAGAAGACAATTCGTGCCGAAGTAAGCGGACTGAAAAATCGATCTTTTAACCGTCCAAATTATAGTTTATACCACCGATACCATTTCAGTTTACAGCGCTATATTTTCATTACCTTTGCAGCATTAGGAAAAGGAGCGAGACTTGCAGCAAGAATCTCCCTTATTCTTTGTTCGGGATGTTATCAATTTAAACCATAAGTTCTTCATGTTTTCCAACGAAGTTTTATTTTTCGGAGGCTTTATTCTTGCTATTAGTGTGATGCTCCTGCTGGATTTGGGAGTTTTCAATAAAAAGGATCATGTCGTTAAATTTGGAGAAGCTGCTGCCTGGACAGTAGCGTGGATTGCACTTGCATTGGTCTTTTACCTGATCATCAATACACATGGTGATCTGGTACATGGGGTGGATAATTACGCACAGTTGGAGACCATCAAGGATAAATACGCGCCACATGTAAAGCTCATTCCCGGTAATTTCGAAGAAAGCCTTGAAATTTACAGAAAGAATATGTCGTTGGAGTTTATCACTGGCTATTTGCTGGAATATGCGCTGTCAGTGGATAATATCTTTGTGATTATACTCATTTTCTCATCATTCGGCGTACGTCCGAAATACTATAAGAAAGTGCTTTTCTGGGGTGTTCTTGGTGCTATTGTGATGCGCTTTATATTCATTTTCCTCGGGTCTGCATTAATGCAACGCTTTGAATGGATCATCTATCTGTTTGGGTTGTTGTTGGTATATCAGGGAGGTAAAATCTTTTTTGAAGGTGGTGAGGATGAAAAAATTGAACCCGCCAAGCATCCGGTTGTGAAATTTACCTCCAAGTACTTTCCGGTGTTTCCACGTTACGTAAGAGAACACTTTTTTGTAAAAAAAGCAGGTAGGTGGATGATTACCCCACTATTTGTAGTTGTACTGATTGTCGAATTTACTGACCTCATTTTTGCAGTGGATTCGGTTCCGGCAGTTTTTTCGGTGACAAAGGATCCCTACGTAGTGTTCTTTTCTAATATATTCGCGATCATGGGCTTGCGTTCTATGTTCTTCTTCCTTAGCAATATCATGGGACTGTTCAGGTTCTTGAAGTATGGTCTTGGTGTGCTATTGGTATTCATCGGTGGTAAAATGCTGGCGCATGTATATCTGGATGAGCTTGGCTTCAAAACAGTTTATTCTTTATACGTAATCCTGGGGATACTGGCAGTAAGTATTTTAGCATCAGTTATTTTTCCTGAAAAGAAAGAAACTCCATTATTACCATCCAATACTTAAGATCTGTGTCTCGTTTTAGTGGTTATGAATAGGATTCTCAAGGCTTATCTAAAACGTCTCACCAATTTAAGTACACGTAATAAATCTCTTTTACTACCCGGATTACCCTCGGAGCAGTTTTTGGATATCTGCGAGCTTGACTTTCTTTTGGCAAAGCCAGCTTTGGATGTGCTGGTACAGATTGTTCATGGAGCAAAACGGATCCCGCTGTGTGATGTACAGGATCCACGCATGGAGCGGGTCAACGAGGTCAGCAAAAAACTCCGTAAGATAGCCAGAACAGATTCCTTTATTCTCGAAGAGCGTGGATCTCAGGATCTTTACTTGGGTTATCCGTTTGTAAGAGGAAAACTCAGCGACGGCACGCCTATCCATGCGCCGCTACTTTTTTTTCCTCTTACACTCAGAATTGACCGTGAGCAATGGTGTTTGTTTAAAAGAGAGGACGCAGAGGTTATTCTTAACAGAAGTTTTGCACTCGCTTATGCACATTTTAATGAGGTGGTGCTTACAGATGATGTACTGGAAAAATCCTTTGAAGATTTCCCGTCTGATTTTCTTGAATTCCGTACGCAACTTTACGAATGGCTGAAACAGACAGCATTCAGGATCAATTTTAATCAGGATTTGTTCGCAGACAAGCTGATTCCCTTCGAGTCCAAAAGAGGATCGGAATTGCAGCAATCAGAGCTAAATGGGGAGATCAAGCTTTTTCCTGAGGCTGTGCTCGGTATTTTTCCACAATCGGGTTCATATCTGGTTCCTGACTATGATCAATTACTAACCATGGGTAAGGAGGTGGACATTCCGTTGTTGACTATCAGTCATACAGACTTTCCTCAACCGGAAAAGATAAAAGAAGAGGACATGTTCACTCCTTTTGACATAGACTCATCTCAGGAGAAAATCATTTTGTCAGTTAAGAGTGGTCAATCTGTAGTTGTACAGGGTCCTCCCGGAAGCGGTAAATCTCAGCTTATCTGTAATTTGATGGCAGATTTTGCCGCAAGAGGAAAGCGTGTTCTATTAGTTTGTCAGAAAAGAGCGGCGCTTGATGTTGTTTACAAGCGACTGGATGACATAGGAATGGGCCATTTTACTGCACTTATTCATGATTTCAAAAATGACCGGTCAGCTCTTTACAATCAAATTGCCCATCAGATTGATCAGGTTGACTCGTATCGACAGCAGAATTATAGTCTTGAAGCCGTATTCCCTGAGCGACAGTTTGCGAAAGAGAGCAGACAAATAGATAAAATAGTAAGTGATCTAGAGTCTTTCAGGGATGCACTTTTTGGAGAGCAGGAATGCGGAGTATCTGTTAAAGAACTTTATCTGACCACTGATCCATCCCAACCGCATAGTGATTTTGGCTTGCTCTATAAGTCGTTCCGTTTGGATGCGGTGGAGGAGTATAGAAGAAGGCTGAAAATATTTTGTAAGTACAGACAAAAGATAGGTCCGGAACATACCTGGTATAAACGTAAAAGTTTCTCAGGCTATGGTGTTACGGAATTACAGCAGATTACGAAAATGCTATCCGACTGGCCCGGTGCTTTTCAGCAGCAGGCAGATGACTTTGAACAACTGTCAGGTGGGACTTTTGATTCGATCTGGATAAAAAATCGCAAAGAAGCTTTAGAAAGAATTCGAGATATCCGCAGTCTGATCGACCACAAGGTATCCTATGAGCTGTTCAAGCTGTACCTGAATTCAGACATGAATCCTTTTGTGCGACTATCATTTATACGACAGGTAACAGATGCAATGGAAGGGTTTATACAGGATGAGGGTATCGAAATGTCTTTGCGCAATGATCAGTTGAATGGATTGAAACATGAAGTGGGTAAGGTGATCGAAGCCAAAAAATCCTCCGTTTCCGGGCTTTGGTGGAGTCTTTTTGGGAAACAGAAAGAACAAATCAACGAGTTGGCTATACGGAATAATCTTGGTATGTCTGTGGAGGAACTGGTCAAGCTGGATGTGAAAATACATAACAGAGTTCAGCTCGAAGCATGGTTGTTAAAAGAAGAAATCATGTTTGACGATCAGTATCTGCCGTACGGTGAGCGTAATCAGAATACGCTACTTGACTTTTTCCACCAGGCAGAGTCTGCTGCAGATGCTGCCGGCAGGGCGAATTATCAAAAATGGCCTGCATTACTTTTTAATATCACTTTCTCCTGCACAGACTGGGAGAGTTACGGTAAAAGGCTGGATACGCTGATTCACTGGCTTAATACCTGGGACCGGATGGAAAATGCTATGAAGCCGTATCTGCTGGATGAGCAAATTCTGAAGTTATTTGATCAGCCCGATTTATATAGTAAGGCACTGTTGGAAAGCTTGACGGAAGACTTTGATTTCATCGCTGATATGGACACACTATGGTCAGATATGACCGTAGCCCAGCAGCAGATGACCGAACTGATTCTCACCGATACGAATAAAAAAAGCATCAATAACTTAGATGATATTTTGTTCTATTTCGAAAACAGTCTGGGTCTGGCATGGATAGGGCATATCGAAACAAGGTACCCCGAGCTCAGGTCTGTTTCCTCTTTCAAAATGTTGGAATGGGAAGATCAGATTCAGCAAAGTATAACGGTTAAACAGGAACTGAGTAGCCAGATCGCGATCATCAAACTGAGAGAGTATACTTATGAAGGAATTGAGAAAAACCGTTTGGGTAATCGGGTAACGTACCGCGAACTTGGCCATCAGGTAACAAAAAAAAGAAAGATCTGGCCGATCCGTAAACTGATTACACAGTATAGCGATGAAGTGTTCTCGTTGGTGCCATGCTGGATGGCATCACCAGAAGCAGTATCCGCGGTTTTCCCATTGGAAAGTGCGCTGTTTGACCTTGTTATTTTTGATGAAGCATCGCAATGCTATGCCGAATACGGTTTGCCGGCCGCATACAGGGGTAAGCAGATTGTGATTGCGGGAGACAGCAAACAACTTCCGCCAAGTGATTTGTACAAGGTACGTTATGAAGAAAAAGGAGATGATGAGGAATATAATCCGGCGATAGAGGTAGAATCGTTGCTGGATCTTGCTGCCCAATCTTTGGATCAATACCAACTTTCAGGTCACTATCGGAGTCTGTCCATGGATCTGATCGATTTTTCAAATCGGCACTTTTATAAAAATACGCTACGGTTACTACCAGACTTTGACAACCTAAACAGCCGAGAGCCGGGTATTGTTTTTCAGAAAGTTGAGGGCGTCTGGAAAAACAATGCGAATCTGGTGGAGGCCGACAAAGTAATTGAGCTTCTACAGCAGTTTATTGGTAAAAAGAAGACAGTAGGAGTGGTAACCTTCAATTTTTTTCAGCAGCAAGTGATTCAGGATGCCGTCGAAAAAGCTGGAATAATGATTGAGGGACTTTTTGTAAAGAATATTGAGAATGTGCAGGGTGATGAGCGGGACATTATCGTATTTTCGATGGGGTATGCACCAGATGAAAAAGGCAGACTATCCATGCAGTTTGGCTCACTGAACATGCAGGGTGGAGAGAATAGATTAAACGTGGCTATCACCCGAGCCAGAGAGCGCATATATTTCGTTACAAGTTTGTCACCAGACCAGCTTCATACAGAAATATCATCGCATGCAGGCCCCAAACTTTTAAAAGCTTATATGCAGTATGCGGTTGAGGTTTCTGAGGGACATTTCAAACCATCTCCACGCCCAACTGAGGGGATTCGTGCTGACTGGCTACTGAAAGATAAACTGGTTAAAAAGAAAAGCTCTTTTTTTAAAGAGCTTCCGTTCGCGGATATCACTGTAAAAGAAGAAGAGACATATAAGGGATTGGTCTTGACGGACGACGACTTGTATCATCATTCTGATTCGTCAAAGGAACCGCACGCTTATCTGCCTCTTCTGTTAAGAAAAAAACACTGGCCATTCAAACGCGTTTACAGTCGCGATTTTTGGACCAGAAGTTTAGATCATATCCTATAGTTCTTTGATTCTGATGTTACGGAAAGAAACTTTATCACCATGATCCTGTAATGCGATTTTGCCTTTCTGGAAAGCACCAAATCCATCCCAGGTTTTAAATTTGCTATTGGCAATGAGTTCATCCCAAGCAGCTCCCTGAGTAGGGAATTCCACTAATTTTTTCCCATTCAACCAGCTTTCTCCTTTTCCTGCTTTGATAATTACCTTAGCCTTATTCCATTCTCCGGCTGGCTTTACGACAGTAAAGTCGCCGGGAGGCAACATATCGTATAAAGAGCCTGACTTGTGATTTCCGGCTTTTCCTGCTTTAGCATCAGGATGTCTTTCGTCGTCAAGGATTTGAATTTCAGGACCGGTAGAGTAGGGGCAGCAGTATTTCTTTTCTTCTATGACATGGTAAATAATACCACTATTTCCTTTTTCTGCAATTTTCCATTCCAGTTCCAGTTCGAAGTCACCGTATTCCTTATCTGTAACCAAGTCCTTTCCTCCTTTTTCTGCAAGAACGATAGCACCATCCTCTATTTTCCATTGAGGAAGTACCTTATCTTCCTGCCAGCTATGCCATCCATTCAGGCTCTTTCCGTCAAATAAAGATACCCATTTTCCTTTTTTTTGAGCTTGTACCTCAGTGTTTCCGATTGTGATCGCAAACAACGCAATTAGAGCAGCCTTACCGATTTTCTGCCATTTAGTGCAATTCATAAGTCTTTTGTTAAAAGTTTAGAGCACAATATTAACTACTTTTATGCATCAATCTACTTATTTTTGATAAAAGCAACTTTTTATTCTGCGTTATCATAGTAAAGTTCAAACTCAATCAAATAACCAATGGCATCTGTATTCTCAAAGATTGTAAGCGGAGAGATCCCAAGTTTCAAAGTTGCGGAGACTGACGAGTTTTTAGCATTCCTTGATGCATTCCCGGCAACAAAAGGTCATGTTCTCGTGATTCCGAAAGTGGAAGTTGACTATCTTTTTGATCTGGATGAAGATGTGTATACCAGGCTATTCTTATTTGCAAGAACCATTATTCCGGCATTGGAAAAAACGGTTCCCTGCAAACGCATAGGAGTGAGTGTAATTGGTTTGGAAGTCCCTCATGCGCATGTTCACCTTTTGCCATTAAACAGTATGGCCGATGCAGATTTTACCAAAAAAATAAAGGTTAGCCAGGAAGAATTAGCTGATCTGGCTGAAAAAATCCGTGGTAATATGTGATTCGCTACAAGGAGAAATCTTTTCTGAGCCCTAGTGAAAACCCATAGGTAGTTGGATAAAGCTTGCCTACATCAGCTGCAAATGAGCCCTTAACCGTGGTTCCTCCCAATATATTTAAGCGAGATTGAAACGCAAGCAGGCCTGAGAACTGGTTTGCAGATGGTGTAAAAGGAGCTAAATAAGCTCCTGAATTATTGGAATAAGATAGTTTTGTATACCAATGTATACGCTGAGCAATGGTACCCCTGAGCCCCATATGTACAGCCAGTACGCGGTTGTTACTCGTGTGATTATCTGCATATACAGGATACTTCCACTTTGTGTCAGCAGAAGGCGGAATAAATGGAGTACCTATCGTGCGTATCTGGTACGACCATCCATCGCGAACCTGCTGGTTGTTGAAGTAATTGTCAATACCTCTTTTTAGAGGGTCACCTATAATAAACTCGTCTCCACCTTGGTCTTTGGTGTATAGGAATTCAAAAACGCCCTCAGTAATTTCGAATCCAGCACCATAAGAGTTTTTTCTTCGGATGCGAATCCCGTTTAATCCATCTTTTAATGCTTGCATGTAGAAAAGTGTACCGTCCTCATAGATAAACTGGCGGTACAAGAAGATGCTGACTCCATAAGTTTCTATCTCTGCAGCCATGTCTATTGAACCCAAATGGTTCCCGATGCGGCTGGTGCTATCAAAATGTGTAACCTCTGCTCCTTCACCACCTAAGGCTCCGGTAATCATGTTTAAGTAATTTTTGAAACCATTAGGAAGATTATTGCTTTCAGCAGTAAGATATGGAGATTGGCCTCCCCATTGTACCTGATGATTTAATCCTCCGTACAATTTCAGGCGAGATGATTCCTTACCTAATCTGACATAAAGCATTTTCTGATGGAACCTAAGATTAGTTGTTACGGGTCTGTTTTTTTCGAAAAGCCCTTCGGAATAAAATGCGTTGAATGCTACCCATCCTTTGGTCAGAGGTACGTTTACAAATTTTGTAGTCCCAAACTGGATTTTTGGAATAGGCAAGGCATTGCCCGACCAGGCATATGATCCCGAACCCATTGTGGAGTCTGCCAGTCCAACCCACTGCTTTCTTCTGCCAACAAATAATTCCCAATTTTTAAATTTCAGCGCTGCATTGGCCTGTGGAAGAAATATTTCTGCCGGAGAGCCCGTGTTGCCTACTGCTTCGATGGTAGCACCAAATTTCCAATGACTTTCTTTACCGGACGCGGATAAATTCCAAATCTTCTGTGCTCCCAGCCGGATCGCGCCTGATGGGGCTGTTTTTGGTAATACTCCAAACTGATTTGCATGCATCCAGAAAGGTAGCCTGTCCTGCGAACTTCCAAATCCGATTATTTCTGCATACCCATAACTTGAATCGACTTTTGATAAAGTCTGGATTGTTTCAAATTGAGAAAAACTTGTCAGCGGGTTGATCAGTATTATAAAAAAGAATGTGCGTAGGAAGGTTGTATGCATAGAGTAAATTTAAAAATCAGTGATGTGTGTAATATTCAAAGAACGCTAAAATAGTAAGAACTTACTTGCATCCGTTTGATTTTTTTACCCGATACAAATTTTAGATCATCCTAATTCAGGAAGCCATATTTTTTTACACCAATTACCAGTCCATAAGAATGAGGTAACAAAGAGCCAATATCCGCTGATACTCCCGTTGACAATAAACTTCCACCCAGAAACCCCAATTTCTTTTCTGCTGCAAGAAATAGAGCAGTCTGATGCTTTACAGACTGAAAAGGTGTAAGGTATGTTCCATAATTTATAGAATGTGTTGCCTTAAAGGTTAGATTTAGTGTGTTCCAGGAAGCATTTAATGCGGAGTGTATTGCCCATAATCGATTGTTATTAGCAAAATAATTATCATTACGTGGCAGATTTTCACTGAGGTTTGTGCCAGCTTGAACCAACGGAGTACCCATGTTTATGCCACGGTAGGACCATCCATTTTTATACATGTAGTGGTTGAAATAATTACCATATTCAAATATTCCCAGGCCATAGGTCGGACGGGCGTTATGTTGGCTATGTGTACCAATAACTTCAACAACAGCTGAGTTGAATAAGAGATATTTTATATCTTGCTCAGGCCTTTTATTTCTTTTAACAGAGATTCCATTTAATCCATCAGTATAATTAATGACTTTAAATAAAGAACCACTTTCAAAAATGGTCTGTCTGTATAAAGAATAGATCCAGTCGGGCTGGCGCCAGGATATACCGAAATCAACCGTTCCAAAGTGATTTCCGATAACTTTGTAATCTTTGTTACTTCCGGTGATAACGCGCTTATACGCTTCTGACTTACTCAGCTTATTAAGAGGATCTATTTCCTTCTCTCCCCCCCATATTACCTGATGATTGAAGCCGGTATATATTACTAACTTTTTTTTATTATTACCCAGTCGAAAATAGAGTGATTTTTGATGTAAAAAGGTTCTGTTTACACGGGGTGTAGCTCCATAGATAATTTCGCTTTCACGAAGAAGACCATCAGAGTAAGAAGCTTTCAACGATAGATAACCGTTCGTGAAACCGATGGGGGTAAATTCAGGAATAGATAATTGTATTTTTGGGAAAGGTCGGGCATTACCTGACATGGCAAGTGAGCCGGAGGATAATGTACTATCGATGAGGAGTCCTGAAACAGTCTTCTGTTGGCCAGCTAATATTTCTACCATATCCCATTTTCCAGACACATATAAATCTGTAGAGAATATGTCTGTCCTTGAATGATAATTACCAATTAATTCTGCTTTTGCAGACCATTGAAAGCGCCTGGGGTCATTGGGATGATAACGTTTCATAAGGCCAATAGCTGCCATGGCAAATGACCCTTGCTGAGGAATGGTTCCGTGTTGACGAGCTGATATCCAAAATGGAGTCTGTTCTGTAGATCCTCCGAGAAGCAAGGTGCTGTGATATAACAATGTACTGTCCTGCGCACTTGCATTAGCAGCCAGTAAAGAAATCAAAAAGAAGAAATAAATGCGCATTTTAGTCAATATACGTCGTTCATACGTTGTATTGATTCGAAGGTAAAGTTCATTTTTTATAAAAACCACTTTTTGATAACCCAATCATCAAAGCGGAATTGGAAGTATATAATTTCCCTATGTCAGTTGCCAGGCTAACATTCAGAAAACTTCCGTTCAGAAAAGATATAGGTTGGGCTATCCTTATCAGAATCGAGCTTTGGTTTAACGCTGGTTCAAATTTGTTAGTATAAGTTCCTGAGTTTTTAGTGAACGTCCCCTTAATAAGTATAAGCGATTTATTCCAACTAAGCTCTGAAGCAATATGCATCCCGGCGATACGATTGTTCACGGTAAAGTCACTACCGCTTACGGGTATTTCTTCCCGATTCATTCTTTGAGGAGCCAGGAGTGGATTTCCAAGCGTTCTGCCTCTGTAAGACCAACCTTGGGCATATACATAATGATTGTAGTAATTATCATTCCCGAATACGCCGGTAGAAAAGTCAAATACGTCTCCTCCCTGATTTTTTGTGTAAATATATTCCAGTAATAGTGTATTGAGCTTTAATCCTCTATCGTCTTGGGTATTTCTAACCCGTTTAAATCTCAAACCATTCAATCCATCTACGATATTAGATAAATTGGATAGCGATCCATCCTCATAAATACTTTGGCGGTACAGGAAAATGTTCCATTTTTTACCGTTTAGCTGGAGAGCAAGATCAATGGTTCCAAAGTGATTGCCAACTCGGCTGAAAGCCCAGGGTTTCCCAAAAACAACATATTCATAGGCTTTAGCGGTTTTTAAGCCTCCGGAGAAAATTTTCTCTTCATTGCCCCACATTGCCTGGTGGTTAAATCCACCGAAAATACTCACTTTATGTGAAGGGCCGCCAAGTCGAATATAAAGGGACTTCTGATGAAGATACAAGTCAGGAATGTAATTGGTATTTCCATAAATAACTCTTGCACCTCCTAACAAGCCATCTGAATAGGAAAAGTTAAAAGCCAGAATGTCATTCCCGGGGATGACATTGACAAAGCGCGGAGTCGAAATCTTAATTTTTGGATAAGGACGGGCATTGTTAGAAACAGCGAAAAAGCCTGAAGTAAGGAGGCTATCACCAAGTCCTGAGAAATCTCTCCTTTGCCCAATTGAAATTTCAACAGGCCCGGCTTTACCAGCGATGTATGCATCAGTCAGGAAAAGATCGTTAGACTTACCGGCTATAGCCACTGCCGATAGTCCTGCAGACCACTGAAAAAATCGTGGATTGTTGGTATTATATACCTTGTAGCCCCCTAGCTGTGCACTTAAAAATGAACCCTGATCCGGAACTGTCCCAAATTGGTTAGCGTGTAACCAAAGTGGAACGTTTCTCCCTGTGATGGCGCCGTTAACTTCTGCAGAGTAGTAAAGCGTGGAATCCTGGGCAAATAAGTTTAAAGTATATAAAAGGGATATAGACAGAAAAGCGAAGATGCGTATCATTTACATGTATGAGGGAGGGATCTGAAAATCTTACTTCTGACAATCTAGCGTCCTTTTCGACCTAATATCACCATAATCGTCAATAGAATAATTTTCAATTCCAGCAAAAGGCTCCAGTTTTTAATATAATACAGGTCATACATCAGTTTGTGCCGGGCATCGTATACGCCAGCCCCATAAGAATACATCACTTGAGCGTAGCCTGTTATACCGGGCTTGATGTTATGACGAGCGTTATAATAAGGTATAAGTTCTTCGAATGTTTCTGTAAAAACAGGTCTTTCCGGTCTTGGACCTATCAGGGATATATCTCTGTTAAAAATATTAATAATCTGTGGCAGTTCATCTATACGGGTCAATCTCATAAATCCTCCGTAAGGAAACACCCGTGAGTCATTCTTTTTGGAAAATGCAGCTCCGTTGGCTTCTGCATCCAGGCGCATAGAACGAAATTTCACACAGTAGAAAAGTTTGTTATCTAAACCTACCCTTTCTTGTCTGAAAAAAACAGGGCCCGGAGACTGAGATTTTATTCTGAAAAAACTAAGAATCCATACAGGAAAACTTGCCAGGAAGAGTATAATAGAAGCACATACGTCAATTATTTTTTTCGGATAGCGTATCCTCTTACCAAAAGATGAGATTTCAGCCAGATTAGGATTGATTTCGCTGATATTTTCAGGAACATAGACTTTACCCAGGTGCTTCTCACAAAAATCAAATACAGTACTTATTCTGATTGATTTGTTTTTTCGGATTACCAACTCGTAGATGACATGGTAACGGCTGTCGTATTGAGGATTTGTTACGAGGTGAATTTTTTCATAATGTTCTAAAAGCGGACTAACTGTATGATTTAGTAAATAGTCGTCATCAGTAGAGTGTGGAATTAGAATGATTTCACGGTAAATCTTTTTAAGAATCTTGAAATCGTACTTTTGAAGGAAGTAGTCATAGCTGGTAATGATCAAAATTTCATCAGTAACAGCGGTTTTACTAACTAAACGATGTACATATTTACGATCAGATACAGAGGTCTGGCTCATAGGTGTGTAGTTATATGAAAGGATATATGTGTGTAATATTTTGCAAGTTTAAGGATAAACACCGATAAAAGAAAGATAAAATAGCACTAAGGAATTTTCAGGTACCACACTCTCCAGTATATAATTTAGTTTATGACGGATTGATATAGCTTAAGATACGAATTATACATTTTCTGAACTGTAAACTGGGACTGATAAGATTCTCTCGCCTGAACCTTTGCTGATTCATAAAGTGATTTGTCATTTTTATAGTCCAGTATATGTTTTGCCAGCAAATTACTTTCATTTTGGAGGGCAAATCCATTTTTTTTATTCAATACTTCCCCTATCCCTCCCACGTTGGATGCGATGACAGGCACACCGTAACACAAGGCTTCAAGAATCGACATAGGCATTCCTTCATAATCTGAAAGTAAAATAAAAGTATGTGTAGAGGGCAAAAGCTGATGAGCATTAGCTACCTCTCCCAGGCAAAATACGTTTTCCGGGAGGTTTTCTACTGGTTGTTTGTTCCCAACCCAAAAAAAACTGATATCCTGATCTTTGAGTAGAGAAGCTGTTTCACAAAACAGGTCAAACCTTTTGGGGGCAGCAAGTCTTGCGATAGAAAGTACATTGAACTTGGTATTACTCTTCATTATATCCTGTACCTTACCGATATCTGTTTGTATACCGAGAGGTTGAGAACTGAAGTCCGCAATGCCATTATAAATGTAGCTGACGTTTCTATTGATTCCTTCGCTAATCAGATTTTCGTAATCGTACTTACTAACTGCCACTATATGTCTGGCTCTAAACTGAAGCGCTTTCTCGAAGTATAGAAATTTCCGAAAAGCAATCCTTATGGAATCAAACCCGTGTACGGTGTAGATAATTTTTTTTGCAGGAAATGCCAGTCTGCCCAAAATGCCAATTTTAGAAGAGTGAAGATGCACCACATCAGGTTTGAACATTTTATTAATGCGCATAAGCTCTACTATAACCTGAAAATCCTTTACCGGACTAATTGCTCTTTGTAGGGAATTTATGGTGATTTTCTTTACCTGTTCGGGAAGTGCATTCCATAATTCTCCACTGGCAGAAGAAGCAACCATCACATTATGCCCGTCTTCCACAGACTGCTTAGCAAGATTAAGTATAACCGATTGAGCTCCTCCTAACTCCGACAGGGTGATTACATGGAGTATTTTCATTTGATATTTTTACAAGTGTGCTGCTGGTATGTAGTATACCGGATTTTAGTGGCAAAGTTACTTTTAATTTATTAAAAGTAACTCCCGATCGCAACAGCAGACTTGGGTAAAGTTTCCATATAGCCTCATCCCGTTGTATTAATACGATAATTCCCTAACAATCGTAGTTCTGCACCTCCTGCGATTTGTACATTTCTAACAGTAATATTTTTGTTTAAATCAATAGTATGTCCACTGTTAATCTGAACATAGTCATTTAATGCAGGTGCGCGCCCTGCTGACCAGATGGAGCGGTCTTGCCATAAACCGGATGATACGGTATGTATGACGTTTGAAAACAGTGAAGTTGTGCTGAAATTTTTAAACAGTGTTGTATTTGTCGCCGTCTGATTATTGCCAAACCAGTCGTTGAGTATATCGGCATAGATTCTCCTAAAGTCAATTTGCATTTTGATGTCGTAATTGGCTCCGGCACCCTGGTAAGGTCCGGGAGGTTCGAGTTCATTGATCAAATCAGGATTGGTACCAATAATCTGTTTTTTAACACCAGTTCCAAATACAAACATAGGGGCAGCAATACCATGATCTGTTCCTTTTGATGCATTTGATGTTGCGCGTCTGCCAAATTCAGAAAAGGTCATACCAATCACTTTATCTTCTGTGTTTTGCAACTTTAAGTCATTCTGAAATGCAGTGATACCCTCTGAAAGCTGTTTTAATAATTGAGCATGTACACCTTCTGTGCTACTTGTGCCGACCTGCGCTGCATGGGTATCAAACCCAAACATTTCAACGAAATAGATTTTGGACTGCAAACCACCATGAATTAGCCGGGCAACAATTTTCAATTGCTCAGAAATATCATTAGGTGTCTGAGGTGAAGGATAGGTAGCAAAATTTTTCCCTAGCTGGGCTGCTTTGGTAACGGAGCCCATGTAGCTGGATGACAATAACTGCTGTTGTCTCATATATTTAATGAGGTCTCCTGCGTCACAACATGGCAGTTGTCCCATTCCGGCAGAGTCCAGATTGCCAATTAAATCATAAAAATTGGATGCATTTTCAATAGACATGCCCATGGCTTGTTGTGGTCCGGCCAACGTGGGGGAGTTGAACGCGCCAATTTGAATAGCTAGAGGATCCTGCATCTGATCATTCGGATAATTATCAGGGAAGCCAGTAAAGCGGCTATTCAAGTATCTGCCAGCCCAACCAGTATTCACATATTTATCACTGTCGCTGCCCGTCATCCAAATTTCAGTTGACCGTACGTGTGATAAGCTGGGGTTTGGATAAGAGACAGAATGGATGATGCCTAGTTTACCTTCGTTATACATCTGTGCCATCCCTGTCATTGCCGGATGAAACCCGGTTTCTAAATTTCCCTGTAACTTGATCACCTTGTTTTCGGGAATGGCAATATTGGTTCTGAGGTTATTATACTGAGAATAGTACTCCAGTGGAATGACCGTATTGAGCCCGTCATTACCTCCATTAAGATAAATCATGACCAGAATTTTATCACTATCCGCAGCAGCAGTTTTTAATAGCTGTTGCACCAGTTGTGAGTTTTTACTCAGGGCTTTGATCCCGAATCCATTTACTGTCAATGGAAGTAGCATGGAAGAGGCTGCTGCCAGAAATTTTCTTCTTTTCATGGGTAAATTAAATCAGGATACATGAAATTCTGCCATTCTAAACATATGTCTTAGCAGATACCGGCACCTTGCTTCTACAGTGTGCCTTCGGTCAACATGATCCGGTGTTAGGCGATAATAATTAAGCTCAGACACCCAGTTTCTCCGGGAGACCCCACGCATCATAATGTTGTCAATCAGGAAATCTTTCTGAGATTGATCTAAGGGAAACGTATACAAATTTTGAGAAAATGCTTCCAGTAATTGTTCACAAGTTATTGCCGGAGTACCGTCAACATCGGAAAAGTTAGGCTGGATGCGTGCGAGCCATGAGAGCAGGTCAATACCCATAATGTATCCCGGCTTAATTTCATAATTGTAATGTGCCCAAAAGTAACGGTCCATGTGATTGTGCCGCCGCCCTATAGCTGTTCCGTTGATCCAATTTTTTGAATAGCCGATTTGGTAATATGCGGGATAACCGAAGACGGTAGGCTGATCCAGAATCGGAAAGTCCATGTCTCTCATGTGATAATAAACGAACTGTGCATATTTTCTGAAAGGGACATATTCTGTTGTACTATCCGGAACCGGTTGTTCAAAAAACCGAAGCATACTTATTACAAGATCAGCTGGTGATTTGATGATTGCTCCCTTATTTTTTTGATCAAAGAAAATCTGGCTGGATAAAAGTTTTCGAAGTACAGGTTCAATACTGAAGTTGTTACCGGGACTGCAGAAAAAAGCTGCGAGCGGAACAATAACATTCAGTTCAATTTCTTCGGTCACATTGGGATTCACATACCAACGGTATAACTTTCTGCATATGTGTTTGGCTGTATGCGGATGTGCCAGTAACATGCTGATGAGACTATTCAGCTCATTATTACCTGCTTCAGGCCCACTTTGTCCAGATATGACGGTATTATTGTATTTGTCAGAAAAAATTTTGTCTGATGCATCATGCCTTGAAGGTGTGAAAACAGAACCAAACGTAGTAGATCCATTGACCAGATAATTATTGACCTGCCATCCGGTTAGTACATTTGCAGCTGCCTTTACATCTTCTTCCGTATAATTTGCGTTACCGTAAAAGTCTTTTTGACCCACTACAAAAAGTTCCTGTAACTCTCTTGCATAGTTTTCATTGGGATGTCCCTTTTGATTTTCATTTCCATTTTGAAATAAAAGCATAGCCGGATCTTTTGTGACTTCTGTAGCGAGATGCCTGAAGTTGCCGAGACAATGGTCTCTTAGTAGTTTTAGATAGCGATCCATAAACCGATAATCCAAAACAAAAATTTGAGGCACTACAAAATGATTTTGCCAGAACAAAGTCAATTTCTCGTGAACTGAAGGGTATCCGTTTTTCTGTACCATCAGCGCCGACCACCAAAATTTGTAGAATTTGGCAAAGTCTGCGTTACGGGAGAGACTATAGGGTAATGATAGAAATGGTTGCCCGGCTGTGGGCATGGTTTCATCATAATCGAGCGGTGGGGGAGGATTTCTCGTTCTGCTTACGTTAGAGATCAGGATATCGACTGCATCTGTAGCAGTCTTACCTGTGAAATCTGTAATCTCCTGCCTTGTTGGTCCAAAGCATGCTCTACGTAATAAATGAGAAGCCGTTTCGGCGGTAAGCGGTTCAGTGTATGTATCCAGATACGGCATATACTTCAATAGGTAAAATTGTAACTAGCGAACGACCACCAAATTCCGGATTGCTCTTACGTTATTTTTATCAATAAGCTCAATAACATGAGTTCCAGATTTAAGGCTCTTTATATCGAGTCCGTTTTCATTAAGGGAATGAGCAGTCAGTATTTTGACACCGGCACTGTTGTAGATGTTTACGAGGGCAATGCGGCCTTTGCTTTGAATGAAAACACGATTGGAAGTTGGATTAGGATAGATAAAGAAGTCATCATTATCAGCATATTTCAGATAATGGATTTTACTGTAAGCATAGGTGCCATCAAAGTCGACTATTTTCAACCGATAGTAATTTTGACTGTAAAGACTTGTAGTATCCTTATATGTATAATTTTTAGTGCCAGATGTTGTACTATTGAGGTGCTCATTTAAAGCAGATACCCTACCGATGTAATCCCATTGCATCTTATTGTTACTTTTTTCTACTTCGAAATGGCTTGCATTTTCTTCGAAAGTGGTGACCCATTGAAGATGCGCATTTCGTTCAACTACCTGACCGCCGAATTGAGTGAGAACTACGGGTAAGGCAGCAGCAGGCTCACTGCCTAATGTGAATATCCGGAACTGGTTGGGTGTAACAGGATAACTTGTGGTGATTGAGCCCGAACTGATTGTACTGGCTCCTCCGGTAATGGCATTAGGGTCAACATTTGAAGATATCCTAACCCATTTTGCACCATCCCAGCCAACTATAAACATTTTTGCCAGAGAGCCTGCATGCTGTTGAAGTAATTCGGGTAGTTTGCTTCGTGGGTTCCAGCTTATGGTAATCTGTGTAGGATTTTGGATACTGATATCCCAGAATTCATACCCGCTAACCGTACCTACTGAGCTTTCCTTATTGACAGTTAGAAAAGGCCCACCGGGAAAAGAATTGGTACTGTTTGCTTCATTCGGGCTAATAAAATAATACGCGCCAATCGTTTGATCAGCTGCAGCGGCAAAAGGTCTGTAAACTGACTGGTCACCTACAGGAAAAATGAACCTAGCACCTCCATACTTTTTTACATATCCGTCCACATGACTATCAGCATCGAAGTTATCAGACATTACACTTTCAGAATAGCTTATCATTCCTATGGGATTCACACGTTGAGTCGTTATTCTGCTTCCAATCTGTGCATGAGTCTGTGTAAGCTTCAACGTGGTAATCATTACCAGGAAACAAATTGTATATATCAATCGTACTGGCATGTATAATAAGCAATTAATTAATTTGATATGTACTATTTATGCTACATTTAAAATATGGTCAAATATACATTAATTCTACAAATTTGTAGTTTATTCTACAGGAAATTGTATGTCGCCATCAAAAGTATGATATCAGCTTAATAGTGTTTTTTTATATTTATTTAATTAAAATTATAAATATTTACATAATTTTAATTTGTAGATATCATTGAGGGTTTTAGCAACAGCTATTTATATGAGTGAATGTTGTAGATAGTAATTAATGAAATTTTATCATAAGTTTTTGTGCTACAGTATTTTAATGGACGGGTAAAGTGGTAGGAATTTACTGCTAACGGGATTTTACGTAATTAATAACTGTAAGAGGCGGCAGATAGATATTGCATATCACGAAATCAGCGGGATTACAACAATTTTTTCATGTCTCTTTAAATAAACTCAAGATCTGATGTTAAGATCTTATCTTTAATTGTAGAACAAGCACCATTATCAACCTGTGACAGCTTGTAGAAGCCGGATTGAGGATTACACACATTTTATATTCACTTAAATACCTTTCACTCATGAAAATGCACTACACACTTTTTCTTTTATGGCTTATTGTCAGCGCTTGTACATTTCAGGATCACCATATACCAAATCCTGACCCCGAAGTTGAAACCATTTATGTAGCCGGATACCAGATACAAAACGGAGTGAAAATAGCGACACTTTGGAAAAATGGAATTGCAATGAATCTGACAGATGGGAGCCAGGATGCAGAGGCCATTGCAGTCGCCGTTTTTGGCGCAGATGTGTACGTGGCAGGTTGGGAGAGAATTAGCGGGCAACAGTTTATGGCGAAGTATTGGAAGAATGGTATTACTGTTGAGCTATCGCAGCTATCACAGAATGCTCAGGTTAAAGATATTGTGGTGTCTGGTAACGACGTATATGTTGCAGGGTATATCAATAATCCGGGGACCAATATATTTTATTACGGGTATTGGAATAATGGAGTATTTACTCCTCAGGTAGGTGGTACTCAGAAAATTGCTGTGTCAGGCAACGATATTTATATGTCTGGCTATACCGAATTTGAATCGAATTTTGGGTATTTGAAAAATGGCGTTCCTGTCTTTCTGACAAAAGAAGCATATTATACACATAATGTGTATACCAATGGTATTAAGGTACTGAATGAAGATGTCTACGTGAGCGGACATGCCTATTATATATCAGGGCCGGGAAATACATTCCAAGCGGCGCACTACTGGAAGAATCAGGAGCGCTTTAGATTGGACAGTAACCCATACGAAGAATTTGCAGAAACCTCGGACCTTGTGATTGATAAGGAGAATCATGTCTATGTTTCGGGTACGACCAATTCACGTACTGGTAATAGCCAAGCTGCATTATGGAAAAATACAAAAAAGATACCCTTAGATTATAATCAAGGAAGTTCGACATACGGAAATGCTGTTTACGCCGATGGCGATCATATTTATGTTGCAGGCACAGAATCTACAGGAGCCAGTTCGATGCGTGCGGTGTACTGGAAAGATGGCGTAAAAAAATATGTATCAAGTCAGGTAGGGATGTCCTATGCGTATGATCTCTTTGTGGCTTCTAGGTGAAACTGGTTTTTAAATAGTGACTAAGCTTGATGTTTATACACAGTTTAAGCTTAGTCACTATGCAAAATATTCCTGATGAGTGATTGGGAATATAATTCCTTGTTTTGAAAGGTCTGATAAGCGTTTAAGGATATCCGGTTGTATAGTACCGCGTCGGCTATGACAGATTTTATAGCATCGATTGATTCCTGAGGCTTGTCAGTCCGGAACCAGATAGCGGATTTCATGTGAGAAGAATAATTCGGAATCTCTCCTACTGGCGTTACAATGCAAACCAAACCATTTTGCATGGATTCAGCAACGCTCATAGCCATTCCTTCCACCGAGCTCAATTGAATATAGAAATCATACCGAGAGTACAAAGCTATTTTAGCTGAAGAGACAACTTCTCCACAGAATTTAACCACATGTTCCAGCTGAAGACTTTGTACCAATTTTTTAACTACTTCCAAATCGCCAGCATCACGTCCGTAAATGTCTAATGTTGCTTTGATGTTTTGTAATCTTAATTGGTGAATTACATCAACAGCTGTCGTTAGTTTTTTTTGAGCGTGTATACGTCCCAAGAAAAGGAATTTTATCTCGTTATGGTTTAGCCCTTTCTCACTGTAATCCTTATGCGTGCGAGACGTAAGCATAGAGATTTCTCTAATAGGCTTATTTAATGCTGCCATTTTCTCAACAAATATCACCGCTGCTGTTGAATCCACAAATACGACATCAGCAGTACGAACTGCCATTTTGGAGAAATAGGCATCCGGTTTATGGAAAAACGTAGTATTGTGAATAAAGGAATAAAGTTTGATCGTATGTTTTATTTTTTTTAATAGAATACCAACAATCGAAGCCCGCCATAACGATGAGATTACAATGTCGGGATTAAATTGCAATATGTATTTGCAAATTTTCGGTAATATGAAAGGGTACTGATATATCGGATAATTGAAAGTGCTAAAAACATTTTTCTGAGATGTACTTAAATCTTGTAAAAGATTTTGATCAATCGAACCAAGTACAATGATTTTCAAATCAAATGTATCGATAAGATCCGGAACGGCTGATAGAAGTGCAACCTCAACACCTCCGGTCTTGATATCATGGAGAATATAGACGAGTTTTTTTTTCAATATAATTAGTGATCGTGAAAATTTAAATGGATTACGCAGGCTTTATAAAAGAAATTTATATGAATTTTATTTCAGTAGTTTCATATACGATTCATACATTTTACTACTGGATAAATATTTAACAGCTGTCTCGCGAGCATTCCTGCTTAGGTCATTCAACAATATCTCGCTATCAGGCGATAGTAGTCTTTCTAATAAAACAGTAAGCTCTGATTCGCTTTGGAAAAGTAATCCATTTTTGTTGTGTTCTATTAGATTATTGATACCCGGTATGTCGGAAGCTACAATGGGGAGGCCACAAGCCAATGCCTGCATTATAGAGGTACTCATTGTTTCTCCTTGTGATGCATGGACATATATAGATATTCCCCTGTAGAAATCTATCAATGCTGGTTCTTCCAAATTTCCCAAAAATTTCACTTGATTTTTATATCCTTTTGATGTGATGTATTCTTTTGTTTGAGCAAATGTTTCACCATCACCGGCGAACAATAGTTTAGCATCAGGGTGTAGTTTAGTAATATCTGCGAATGCATTAATTACGCCTTTCTGATTTTTAGTTCTTGAGAATCTAGCTGCCATGCCTATTGTCTTGGTAACTTTTATTTCTGAGTATATGGGCTTGAAAACAGATATATTAATTCCGTTAGGGATAATTTTTACCTTTTCTTTATTAAATTTATGTTTTAATATGTTTCTTAACTCAGAGTAGTAGGCTTCGCTAAGGAGTACAATCTCATCCGCATATTTCATACTTTGTCTGGTTGCCCATTTTTCTGCGGAAGTCTTTACTTGATTTGGGGTATGCTCTACAACAATAAGCTTGGTGTTGTACAATTTACAATATAAACCTACAGGTATAATTAACTTTGGATCATGTAAAATCAAATAGTCCGGATTGGTTTTAATTAGTATTCTAAATATACTTATCCATGGTGTTAATATTTTTTTAGCTTCCTTTTTAACATAATAAAATGGTATTTTAAATAAGGCGCATTTTGATATGTATTCTTTTTTTAAATCATCTACACCATAAAATATCAATTCATTAGACATTGTATGTTCATGTTCTAATAAAGAAAAAACGACACTTCCATGTCCACCTAATCCGGAATATAGAATTTGGGTAAGTTTCATTATGATACTATTGAAGTACTGTTTATGTTATTATAATTCTTAATAATAGAATTACTAGGTATACTTTTATGAATCAAACACCCTGCTCCTATAACTACATTGTCTCCTATTGTTACTCCTTTTAATATGATACAGTTGCTGCCTATCCAACAATTATTACCTATTGATATTTTACCAAAAGAATATCCTTGCTCTCTTATTGGGGTTGTTAAATCGCGAAATTGGTGATTATGATCATAAACTCTTACTCCTTCTCCAAATAGTACGTTTTCGCCTATTTCAATATCGAACAGGCAGTTAATTGAACAAGAATTATTCATGAAAAAATTATTTCCTATTTTTAATATCCCATTTCCACTAATCATAATGAAATTAAAATTTCTTATAAATGCTTTTTTGGGGAGAAATAGGCGAGAATTTTTTCCCTCAAACTGGATGAGAGAATACTTGCCTAACCTCAGCGCAGATACTCGGTTTATTTTTTTTCGCAAGATAATAAAACTGACTTGCCTAAGATAACCACGAATCAGCTGAGTGATTACTGTGCCATAACGAAAAATCATAAAAATGAGGATATGTAGAATATATAATCTTAATTGGAATATATCCGGTTAGTTATAGATATTTTTATTTGACCCTATAGCATACTCTTATGGCTTAACACTCTTTTATTGGTATAGAAAATAGTCGATCTATCCAAGCATTAACGGAATAGCCATCGAATGCTATAGGATTGAAATTTTCCACTTCGGGAATTAATGCTTGTGTCTGGTCTATTATCGACATTGCTCGGGGATCATAAAATGGTTCATTTTGTAAATTTACATTGGTTGATATAAGATAACAACCAGCGGCAATTGCTTCAAATGTACGCATTGTCATTCCTGTCTGAGCAGAATGAGGTATGTCTAAGCAATACACAGAACGATTGAGGAGACGTTGCCACTCTCCAGAGCTGACAGAAATAAATGATACACCCGCATAATTCTGATTCCAATAAAATAACTTTTTTAGAAAGCTTAATTTACTTTCTCTCCATCCATAAACGAAAAATTGTAAAATTGGGGCATATAATTTGATTACTACTGTTTTCCCCTGATCAGATAATAAATTTTTGTATTTATTACCGAGTGTGAGACGTTCGGATCTATACTGCCCCAATAGAAGAAGGGATATGTCCTTAGGAATCTGCCTTTGCCTTATTTGATAAAATTCTTCAAGTGCAAATAGTTGTAGGTAATTGAATCCCCATTTAGAACAATCTTTACTATCGAAAGATGAAACCTTATGAAAATAGTTTCGGAAATCTGTAAAATCGAAGTTGTCTATACTATCCCATGAGTAATATATAAAAATTGAATTACGATTTTGCTCTTTTAATTTGGCCATAAAATCATGGGACATCAATATCCCCTTCAGTATCACAACATAGTCATATTGGATACCGGCAGTTTTTAGCAATATATGACTTCTGTAGAGTTTAAAAACAATATTTCTTAGGTACTTCCCTATACCTAGACTTAAACTCCTGGCATTAATAAAATCATAAGGATCGTCAGGAAAGTATGTTGTTGTAGCACCTTTTCGGGATAGGTTTTTCACTATTTCTTCAGAATATCCAAAATAAGATGATCCTATAAATAGGATATTTTTATCTTTTACCATATATAGGTAATTCATTAAGTGGTGTACATTATCTTACGCACTCTTGCAAGATAATTTAATTGATTTGCTGTACTCTTTGACGCTCCGCACCGAATACCATGAGTATTACTATAAATTTGAATATTATCAAAGATATAGGCATAAAATCGGTTTTTATCTGACCGATTAATAAGAACAATGTTAGCCCTAGAAATATAATTCCCATATTCTCACTGGATAAAAATAAACGGCTTGACAGCCAATTTATAACTATCCAAAAGCCATAAAGAAATAAACTGGCAATGATACCACCGTAGTATATCAGTAGAAGATAACCTGAATCAGTTTGTGTCCGAATATAATGCCTCCCACCTATTACAGATCTATCAGAATCGCCGACTATCCATGTAGTGAATCCTTTAGGTATGACGGCTAGGTGATTCTCTTGTAAGTCTTCGGATGATTGTGTCTTTAGGGTGGCAGCACCAGTTTCATCCACTGAATTGAACATTTCAAAGGCCCAAATTGTAAAGCCATCGATGGTAGCATTTACTACCTCGTCATTGATGGCTATCTCTATAATAAAGTATACTGTGGAAAATAACAGCGTTATGGTAAAAATATATTTCAAGCCATAGAATAAACGCGATGGATACTTTATAGCTCTAAGAATGAAAAATAAAAGGTAACTTCCAAAAGCAATAAAAAATGTTCTCGCACCTAGCATTCCTGAAAGTCCTATAATGATAAGCATTATACTATTTCTTAAGTAAAGCAATATGCTCTTTTTAGGTGATTGGATAAATAGCCACAGAATGCAAGCGCATGCGCTTGCGTGAAAGACTGACAGTCCCAATCGAGCATCAGCCGATAATGCCAGACCTCGGTATTCCAAAGGGTTCCATCCCCATTGGCTGAATTGACTTGAAGCAGGATCTGCATTGAGAATGTCAAATATAAGACGTTTCATCGTCATATTGACGACTGCTGATTCCATTATTATTGCTTGGATTAATGTTGTCAGTATTATTAGTTTTATTAGTTGATCTAATCTAATTGATTTAAACTGTCTTATTATTAAAAAGGCTCCCAAAAATATTTCGATAATATACAGCAATACGCTTTTTATATATACGGTATCTCCATTGGGAGTATGAAGTATATGGGATATAAAGAAAAATACTAATATTAATATCAACGATCCCGATATATATAACAAGTAGATCTTTGTTTTTAGTATCTCTATAATCTGCTGAGGATATATCAGAAGATTGAAAAAGGCAAGTGCAATGACTAGTTTTGATGCAGTGAAGGGAATGCCCCAATAGAACAATGGAAAGTTGTAAAAGTATAAAAACATCAGGCCGATGAGCCAGATGTTTTTTCTTAAGCTAAAATCACTATTATAAGATTCGGTTATTAGATTATTTTCCAATTTATATATACCTAATTGTTTGGATTCCCTTAGAGAATGGTATAAGCAAGATGTGTATATGAAAAATTATGTTTCCTTCAGTTATTTGAGTAATCCTTTTGACTTCATTTCCTGAATTGATTCATCAAATCTGCTGGAATGTATGTCCTGTTTATTTACCCACTCAACGAATAGATGTATACCTTCTTGAAAAGAGAATTTTGGACTAAAGTTAAGTAGTTTACTTAACTTAGAAATGTCAGCGTAGTTATGCCTAATGTCTCCTATGCGGTAATTACCAGTAATGTTTATGTCATTTTTAACTTGGTATTCATTTATAAGAGTTTGTGCAACCGTTAATACGTCTGTAGCAACTCCAGATCCAACGTTAAATATCTGACCATCGGCTTCATGCATTTCAATGCCCGCAATTGTTGCATCCACCACATCATTTATGAAAACGAAATCACGACTTTCTTTTCCGTCTTCGAAGATATTTAAACTTTTACCATTCTTGATAAGGGTAGAAAAGATAGACAATATACCGGTATATGGATTAGATAATGATTGGCCGGGACCGTATACATTCTGATATCTAAAAGCAACAGGTGCTATACCTATTGTAGGGCAAACCGTCATTATCATTTGCTCTTGATTTTGCTTTGTAATACCATATACAGATGACGGATGGATTTTAGATAATTCATCTGTCGCTACCAGTTTAAGTGAATCATCTCCGTTGAAGCTGAGCTCAAAATTTCCTTGATCCATATCTTGGGAGTTTCTAGGGGTAGGATAAACGAACTCCATCAGTCCTTCACTCCAGTACTTTCCTTCTCCGTAAATGGACCGCGAAGATGCGATTATCACTTTATTTACATGGAAAGTCTTATCATTTGCAAGTATATCCAATAGGAGTGCGGTTCCTCCTACATTGACGTCAGTGTATCTTTTAATTTCATACATACTTTGACCGGTACCGGTTTCGGCTGCAAGATGTACAACGACATCTGCATCCTGTAGGGCTAATCGCCAGTCATCTGCACATGTAACCGATCCTTTAATAAACGTTACTTTGTCATGAATGTATTGATATAAGGGAGATGTAACTTCTGGGTTATCACCATGGATTTGTGTAGACAGGTTGTCCAGGACAACTATGTCACTATACCCTTTTTTCAGTAAGCTACGTACCAGATTGGACCCTATGAAGCCTGAGCCTCCTGTGATTAAGATTTTAGTCATTGTTTATTTATATTCAATTCCGAACAAGTGTGCTTTGGATGCAATTAATTTTAGGCGAACCTTATTTTTAACTTTTGGATTAGCAGCTTTGGCTATATTTTTCCATATCAATTTCTTCCTGATGTGATCGCCTATCAATTTATCAGTTTGGCCAATCACATTTCCTTTTTCATTTAAAAGGTAGGCAATAACAAAGCCTCCATCATCTGTTTTGAAGTTCAAAAATAATTCATTATTTGAAGTTTCAATATCAGAGGTTTGTATTTCTGCTTGCTTTGACCCCGCAGCAAACCCAATATATCTGTTTAAAGTTTGTGGGATACAATAAATAGCTGACTCATGCCTTAGTACGCCGTGTGTACTTTTTTCGGTGACAATATAATTATATACTTTGTCTTTTGGTGTAAGAAGGGCTCCAAGGTACATATCATATTGATTAAAGCCAGCGAGCTGGGTAGTATCAATATAAATTCCCATGTCCTTCCATTTAAGTCCATCCTTGGAGAAAAACAAGCTAGGTTTTAGTATACCATCGTTCTTCACCTGGTCAGTTATGTAATAAATGCTCGGGAAAGCAAAGTAGTTGCTTCCATAAGGGAGTACAGTTGCTGTATACACATCCTTACTTTTGTTTTTCCCGGGCTGCTTTTCATAATCAAAGTACATGCTTCGTTTAAGCTCGTTATTGATAGCGGGTGGCAGGTTTCCTCCCCAGCGCATCATTCTGTTATTGGATGCATGGGCAGGGAGTTGCATAGGCTTACCATCTTTGGATTCATAATAACTTACAGTTCTGTAGTATTCGGATAGTTTATTGCTATATATCCAGCTTCTCAAATACCATACGTATTTATCTTTATTAGAATCATAGATGATTTGGTTCTGAGTATCAGCGCAGTAGGGCATCACAGGATTGGGCTCGAACTGGAAATGTATTCCGTCAGGGCTTGTGTAGAAGTAATGCTTATAATCCCGTTTCATAACCATTGTCACATATTGAACTTTGCCATTAACTACTCTCTTGAATATGTTACTTACTTCGAAGACATCCATAGACAGTATATTATTGGCAGTAGATCCTTCGTAAGTCACTATTCCAAGATTGGGGCGAATCCATTTTAACCCATCTTTAGAAGTGGCCATACACCAGATTCGCCGTTCCTTGGAATCGTGGCATTGGTAATACATTCTGTATTCTCCATTTTCTTTCAGAACAGTACCAAATCCTACCCCCAGTTTTTCCCAAGCTTTTTCAGGTTTTAGTACAGGAATAAACTGATCAGGCGAGGACACAAGAAAATTGCCATTCTTCGAAGATATTACAAATGTACTGTCAACAAACAGTTTTGTTTTTTGCAACCGTTCTTTCAGTTCGATTTCATTTTGGAATAGTTTATTGCTCTGTTGTCCAAATGCTTCTGGAGCGTAGTTGATAAATATAACAAAAGAAAGAAGTGTGTTTAGAAGTGAAGTATTCAGATTTCTAGTTACTTGCTTATTTTTACAGTGTGATAAATTCTCCAAGATCATTTGTTTTTAGCCATTTTTTTTCAGAAAAATTATATCTTTTTATTATTCTTGCTGGAACTCCGGCAACAATGGAGAAATCAGGAATATTTTTCGTCACTACTGCATTAGCTCCTATAACGCAGTTCTTTCCAATACTAGCTCCCAAAATTACCACATTTTCTCCAATCCACGAGCCATCACCAATTTGCACTTCACCAATTTGCCTAACAGGTTGGTCCATAATCGGCTGACCTATATCTTCATATTCATGAAGATTATCGGAGATATATACCTTATCGGCTATTAGAACTCTTTTACCTATCGCAATCTTTTTCGTTGCATAAATATGGTTGAAATTTCCGACAACAGTTCCTTCACCTATACTAAGATTACAGGATTCTCCAGTTAAAGGTAAGGCGGCTATCCAAGTTTTGTAATGAATATGAACATTATTATGTAAAGAGATATTTTGAACACCATCTAACCGTAATGGACGCATTACCAGAACACCTTTGCCAAAAAAAGCAAAATTGCGTCTGCCAATGAGTTGATACCAAAGGATAGAAAGCTTATTAAGTATTCGATAAATAGTGTCCATAGCGCTATTACTTGATATGGTATTTTTATATTTTAATGATTAATGAAAATATATAGGATTAAAATAAAGTATTCGATAAATACTATTTAAGGTATTAATTTTTTTCTTTTGTAATATGCGAAATACAAGCCATAATTTACTAAAATAAAGCAAAAGCTACTTATACCTTTTGCAATAGGGAAATACTCTAGTTCAACTATTTCAAAATTAATAATTATAAATATTAGTATAGCGAATGTTGTAGCTGAAATCGTGTAGGATATCAATTTCATTTTTAATTTTGCTAAAACATCATATTTCAAGTCTAATGGCATCGTGAGTAGTTGAGTAAATAAGAATGGCATTATTAACCATACATAAGGAATTCCTACAATATATTTTGGAAGAATAGTTTCGATTACTCCTGGAAGTAGTAAATAGGTAGCGATGAAAGCAATGGAAGCATAAGTAATTAAAATAATAGCATATTTCCAGAGCATATTGTTCATTCGTATTGTGTTTCCGTTTTTATATTCAAGCATAACCTTAGAAAAAAAAATAGAATGGATAGAAACAGGAACAAGTGAAAAAATAGAAGCATACATGATGGCAAGATTATATTTTCCCAATTCTTCCAATCCGATACTATTGAAAATTCCCCATCGCTCAATCTGATCCTGCGATTTGACTAATAATCCAGCGAGAAATGGTATGAAACCGATCTTAAGTATTTTTCTAACAAGGTTTTGGTCAAAAGCAAATTTGCTAGGAAGCATACTTTTGTTTTTTGATTGAACAATTGCTATAAAGAATAGAGGTTGAGAAAGTAGCAACAGAACGGAACCTATCAGACCATAGAATGGAATCAAAAATATAAATAGAAAGGATAAAATAGTTGATACAACGTTGATCCTGTTTAACTCAGCTAACCGCTGTTGTGCTATAAATAAATTGCTCATCCAAGTACGTGCAAGTCCAAATACACCTATAATCCCTCCTAACATTAAAAGTAAAGACTCTCTCCCTAGGTCTTTATTAATGATAGCATAAATGACTACGCCTACTGTCAGAACTCCAGCTAGAACAGCGAAATACGAAAAAAGAATATTATTAACTCGTCTTTTTAAAGAGTCTGGTGTGACAAAATACATTCTAAATCCGCCACTAAGCAATCCTAATTGAAATAATGCTATTAGCTCCGTTGTTGACTGCATAAGAGCTAGAAGCCCTATTTCTTCAAAACCTAAAAATCGCATCGTGACATAGGATTTTAGAAATCCAAGCATTGCCATCGATACATTTACAACTAAATATGATATACTTGATTTCTGATTTTTGTAGATATTGAATATCAGATTTCTTTTTTCTATATAGGTATTTTTATTGATAGAAAAATTCATTTTTGATAAATAGTAATTATTTTGCGTGCATATTGTACTTATCTATCAAATAAGATAGGTATAACGAAGTAAGTATATTTATTGCTATATATGTATTTATATCTTACCGTAATTATTAAAGTGCTTTTTTAAACCTTCAGATATAACCTTGGCGTTTTCATTAATGTCTATTTTAAGCTTATGATGCATATCAATAAAGAAATTCACAAATCCACTATTCAGACTAAGTAAATACGCCAGGATAAAACGATAGAAAGTTTCATCGTCTTTATAGATCGTATCTTGTATTTCGTACAGTTTTTCTCTAAGATCCTTGATGTTTTTTACTACTATTACACGTTCTGCAATGGAATAGAAGGAGTATGCGAATGCAATTACGTGCTTTCCCATTAACAGGGCTTCAAATCCGGCTGTTCCGTTGATCGTAATAACACCTTTACAGTTCTTAATAATTTGTTTGCCTGGTAGATGAGGAGGAAGCAGTTTGGCATTTGGAATATTCTGAATGCGTTTGTAATCAGCTACTTCTCGGTAACCATATAAGTGAGGATGGTCTTTTACATAAAGTAAGTGGCCTGGAGGAAGTTGGGCAGCAATATTTTCAATGAGTTTGACCTGGTTAGTATAGTACCCATCGGCCCAGTATAATACAACTGCTTCTGGTTCCAGATGCATCGGGTAAAAGTAATACTTGTCAGAGGGCTCAGGGGTGTCGTACTGTAATCCAACGTAATTAGTAAGGTTTCTGAGCCTACGACCAGAAAAATCATCCTTCTGCAAAAATACTTCTATATTATCCAGCAGGGGATGCATTTTTCGCGGCTTAACGGTATTAATGATTTTGTGTCGAACAACTGTATTAACTGCGCTGAGGTATAATTTTGGGGTTAAAGCACCTGTTCCAAGTGTGTTAAAAAATATCTCATAGTTCGATCGAAATTCTTTTAGAAATTGAGTAATGCGATCCTTAGAATCCGATATAGCTTGTGGGGTAAGCTTATTGTAATTTTCCTGAAGGGAAAGAGCTAGCCCATTATAGTGATCCAGGATGAGGTAATTGAATGACTTAGGATCTTCTCCGCTTACTGAAATTTGTGCTGTATATACACCGCCTTGCTTTTTACAAAGAGCTGCGGCGATCTGATTCATTAGGAGCGATACGGGTTCATGTATAAAAAAATCAATCTTGCGTTCGCCGAATATTTTATTCCATGTCTCGTAATACATCAAAGTAATTTGAAGTGAGTCCTTGTACTCCAAATAGAGTGATGTTCTGTTACTCTGTAAAGCACTGTTGAGATTGAAGCCACCCTGAGTCTGTTCAATGAGAAGCTGGTCTATAATCCTGAGTTTTTCGTCAGTTATATCCTCATTAAGAAAGTCTTTGGCTATTTCTTTGAAGACATGAATGTCTTGAAGTTGAAATTGTTCTCGCAAAATCAGCTCTTCATCCCAACTATATGCAACATGTATTATGTCATAGGAGTCGTTGAGGTATTTATCTAGGCCGCCGTATAAATAAGTTAGTTCACTTCTGCTAAAAAATAAGACAGTTTTTTTACTCATGAGATTAAGCACATCATTTGGTTTATATATCTCCATGAGATCAGGACTATATCAAATCGACCTTCACAGATAGATATAAGTGTGTGTAATTACCTTTTTAAACATTTTTGGCTCGTATTTATTGTCATAATTGAACAATCTACCCTTAAAATTACCTTGAAAGTAATTTTTTTTTTCATGAAAGCAGTATTATAACGTGACTAAAATCAAAAAAATGTAGGTTTCTATGGGTGCAACAAGAGCAAATTGGTTAGAAATATCTAATGAGCTGATTGATTTTGAAAGGTAGGAAATGGTAAGTCAATGGCTCATATGCTATTGATCATCAGATACGGAATGGATCTCCGTGACTTCTGGTTTCGCACTCAGGAAAACCAGAAGTCACGGAGGAATTAATTAATCATCCGTTCCGTCATTATTGACAGTATGACGTAGTTTCCATTCACCACTATCTTTATTCCATAGGTGTGGAGAGCGGAATTGATCACATAGCTCAAAGAAGCGTTCAGGCTTCATTTCAATGTAATCCATGATATCGTTAAAGTAACGATCGGGGAATTCACCATCGAATTTCTTTACCAGTGATTGAGCTTCTTCCCTGGATATATGATGATTGCGTATTTCTTGAGAAGCATCGTACGTACATCTGCCTAAACCAAATTTGATAAAGGTAGTATAGTAATGCAAGTCATCAATTTTATCATCGATGCTATTGTATTTGCTGTATGTTCCTTGTGTACGGAATGGGCGTGCCTTAAAGCCAGTATTTTCTACAGCGTAGTAGTAAACCTCCTGTGGAGTCCAGCGAAGGTAGTATCCTAAGTAGTGTACTTGTATATCGGTCTTTGCGAGCTCTGATACTGCTGGTGGCAAAAATGAAGACAAGTCCGAAGTGGATACATTGTGCTTTTCTTTCAATTCAGCAATCGAGACACCTCCAAGATAGATGTCGTCAAGATTACTCAGTGTGAAATAGGATTTGTCACGGAGTGAAGAGCTGTTGTCTGCTATTGGGTTTCCGTATTCAGCTTCATTTTCTCCATAAAATATCAATGAGATGCCGTGCTGTAATGCTACTTTTGGCGCCAGATTTTTTTGGCCAAGCATAAATGTCTGAAACGGGTGCATCAGATTTTCGATGGAGAGCTTCGTCAATAGCTTCATTACCTTGCCATTTCTGTTGAAGCTCATATTGTCAAATCCTGTGTCAATCCAGTTTTTCCAGTTCTGATAACCGTAATCTGTATACAATATTGGCGGCCAGGTGATCGTAAGAGGATTCATTCCGTACTTATACTTCAGTACGTGAGCCTGGTAAGCACTGTCTTTCCCTCCACTTCCAGGCACGATGCAGTCATAAGAGCCGTCTTTACTACGGTATTTGTCAAGAAGTACTAGTAGTTCCTTTTCCCGTGCTTCCCAGTTAATCGATTCCTTTTGCTCGTTAGCACGGCAAGCGTCACATATCCCTTCTGAATCAAACCTTAGGGTTTCTTTTTTTGTGTTGATGTTGTGCTTAAATTCAATCGCCGACATAGGCCGCTGATTTGACATCACACATTTTTTGCAGTATTTTACTTCCCTTGGAAGGCCATACTTAACTTCGAGCTCTGATAGATTTTTAACGGAGGTCGTCATAGTTGTTGTTCGTTATAGTTATTAATTTGTTAGGGTTTAGTGATTCCTTCAACCCAGTTTTTATAAATGGATAAGCCGGGAACACCACTCTTTTCCGGATGAAACTGACAGGCGAAAATATTGTTTTCAAGAATGGAAGAGCAATATTCAAAACCTTCATAATTGGTTTTGGAAAGAACTATATTTTTATTATCTGGTGTTACAAAATATGAATGTACAAAATATTGGTAATCACCTGATTTTATTTCGTTTAAAGGTGTATCCTGCCATGGTATTTCATTCTCAATAATTCGATTCCATGCAATCTGAGGTACTTTGGCCATCGGATTTTGTGGGAGATTATTGCTGAATTTCTTTACCTGGCCTGGTATAATATCCAATCCTTTGTTATAACCAAATTCTTCACTTTCGGTAAATAGGAGCTGCAAGCCAAGACAAACCCCTAGAAAAGACTTTCCGGTCTGAACAAATTCCTTAAGGGGTTGAACCAGGTCCAGCTTTTCCATATTGTACATGGCGTCGCCAAAAGCTCCTACTCCCGGTAGTACAACAGCATCTGAAGAAAGAATTAAGTGCTTGTCGCTGGTAACAACTACATCAGTACCGATATGTTTAAATGCTTGTTCAACACTGAATAAGTTACCCAGCTGGTAATCAACAATGGCTATTTTTGGGAGATGATTCTGCATTCTATACCCTGGTTCACTAAATGTTCTTTGATATGACCGATTCCTGCATTTGTAATTTTGTTAAAGGTGGTTCTGCCACTCTTAATAAAGGAGTTGTTGCCTTCCGCAAGCTTTTTATCATGATCAGTGATATGTTCTAATGCATGATAGTGAATGACAGAAGCTACAGCTATGGCATCGGCTTTTCCCTCTGTAACAATTTCAGAGAAATGTGGCAGAGCTCCACCACCACCATGTGCAATAACTGGAATAGATACGCTTGAAGCGATCATTTTGGTGAGTTCAGTATCAAAACCTATTCCCGTTCCATCTCTGTCAACGCTGGTAAGAAGGATCTCACCTGCACCTAATTCTTCAATTCTAGAGGCCCATTGAGATGCTTCTATGCCGGTTTCTTCTCTCCCATTATCAACAAATACAAGGTATTTCCCATCAGGTTGTTTGATACACTCTATGGCAGCTACAATTGTGGAAGATCCAAATTTTTTGGAAGCGTTTTTGATAAAATCTGGATTATGAATCGCGGCTGTATTGATTGACACCTTATCGGCTCCTGCACGTAATACATTCGTAATATCTTCTATCGAACGAATCCCTCCACCAACTGTCAGAGGTATAAAAATATTTCTAGCTGTTTGCGTAATAATTTTACTAAGGCTGTTCCTACCAAAAAGACTGGCTACAACATCCTGGTAAATCAGTTCATCTGCACCTTGCTCGTAATAATATTGAGCAAAGCTCTCAGGAGAGCCTAAAACCCGTAAACCTTCCAGATGAATTCCTTTGACTAGGTTAGGACCCTTTATGTCTAGTCGTGCAATAACTCTTACATTATTCATTGAGTTTGTTGTTGTAGATATATTCTAAGTAGTTCCAGTCACTTTGCGTGTCAAGATCAATAGAATATTTTTCTTCCATTACATACTTCTTTATTGATGTAAATGAGGAAAAACCTTCCTTATCGACTAGACTTTTTGTATTTATAATATAGATTGATCCGTTGTAGGCAAAAACAGGGGGGACATCCTGCCTTCTTGTGAAAGAGCCGTTGCCTTTAGATATCCTTAGCATCCCGTTATCGTTTTCTTCAAACAAATTATAATAAGGATTGAAAGCGGATTCGCAGACAGATACGATCATATCGACAGAGGTGTCAAAGTAGCTTACAGCTTCCTCAAAATGAGCTTTGTTCCTTAAAGGAGATGTTGGCTGTAATAGCACTACTGCATCGTATAGAATATTTTTGTCAAAATAATACTGATATGCATGCCGTATTACGCTATACGTTCCCGCTTGATCTGTTGCAAGCACGTCAGGGCGCATGAAAGGGACTTCGTAATGGATATCCATTGCGCTTTTTGCAATTTGAAGATCATCAGTTGTTAAGCAAATATCTTTATCATCAGCGAACAGGCGTGCATATTCTATAGAATGATGAATTAATGGCTTGCCAGCCAGTAATTTGGTGTTTTTACCAGGAATGCCTTTGGAACCTCCTCGTGCCGGAATTACAAACAGTAATTTCAACGTCTATAATTTTAATAGTTTAATATCTTCTTGTGCCTTCTGGTAGTCATCATGTTTACCGATGTCTAGCCAGTAGCCTAAAATTGGAAAGCTGATTACTTTTTTTTGTTTTTCAATTAAGAGGTCAATCAGGTCTGTAACGTTATAAAATTCGTTATCTGGCACTAACTCCAGCAGTTCTTTCTTAATGATATAAATTCCTGCATTTGAGTAATAGGTATAACGTGGTTTTTCTCTGAGTGATCTGATAATATTACCTTCACCTGATTCCAAAACGGCATAAGGTATATCTACATGATAGCTCGTCGCCGCTATAGCCATATCAGCATCTGCCAATAAGAATTCGTTAAAAAATTTATAGAAATCAATATTAGTCAATAAATCAGAATTCATAATCAATATGAACTCATTTCCAAATTCTGGTACAAGTTTTACAGAGCCAAGTGTTCCGAGTGGTTTTTCTTCACGAATGTAACTAATATTTAGATCCTTTACACTTCCGTCTCCAAAATAGTTTACAAGTTGATCACCAAGGTAGTTTATACTGATAAAGATATTGGCCATACCGTGCTCTGAAAGACGGTCGATATTGTGTTCAATGATAGGTTTGTCACCTACTGGTAATAACGGCTTAGGAGTATTCTTGGTGAGTGGCATGAGCCTCTGCCCTTTACCTCCTGCCATTAGTACCACATCAATAGGAAGGGCAACATGATAACTATGCAGGTTAAGAATCTCAAGAATAGTATTTGAGTCATCAACAATCGGGACATAGAATATATTATCTTCTTTAAGTGCTGTTATTGTATCTATGTCAATTTTCTCTTTATGAAGAGATCTGAAATTCGTTTGCATGACAGTTTCAACATTTTCCTGTATGCCGATGCCTTTCAAGAGTCCCCGCCTTATATCGCCGTCAGAAACAGAGCCAACAAGTTTATCGTCTTCATCTATCACAAACAATACATTAGCTGAGAGTGCTTGCTGATCAATGATAGAAAGCGTATCCTTGATACTTATATTATGATTTATAGTGTGTTCGCTTAAATTTAACATCTTAATAAATATTGTAAAAAGCTTTGTGTATGAGGTGAGGATAATCTAAATTTCTTAATATCCGGATTATTTGATCACTTGTGTTTCCTGTACCGTAAGGATTGGAGGCGCCAGTACAAATTTTTCTAAATGCCGGATCATTTACTTTTGAAAATGCCTGTGCTATGTCTGTCCTGTTTGGAGGCACATCAATAGTTGATTGAGCCTGAATTCTGCCCTTTTGACGGTCGCCGATATTGATTGTTGGAATATTGAATGACGGGGCTTCGATAATTCCGCTTGAACTATTGCCGACTACAGCATCAGCTAAACGCATGGTAGAAAGGTATCGAAGCTGTCCCATTGAGGTAAATGATTTACTTTTATCGGGATGAGCAGATACATATTCGTCAATCATTCTGTTAATTACACGACCGCTGGTATCGGAATTAGCCTTTGTGAAAATGAAGTAAGAATCTGATTCCATATCTATAGCATGTAAAAGCTCGGAAAACTGAAACTCAGGTGATTGATCATCCAATGTAGCCGGATGAAAAGTTACCAGATAGTTTCGTTTCTTAAATTGTAAATTTAAAACATTTTCCAGTTCTGACCTATCCAATAATTTTAAAGAATAAATATTGTCAAGTCCTATAGCACCTACATTGTGAACTCTGTCTGGTTGTTCACCCATTTGTATGATCCGGTCTCGGTAATCATTGGTAGAAGCGAAGTGAATATGGCTCATTTTAGTGATTGCGTGCCGGATTGCATCATCGTAGGCTCCCTCAGTTATCTCTCCCCCGTGTAGGTGGGCAATGGGGATTTTAAATATGAGTGCAGCACTTGCCAGTGCGAGCATCTCATAACGATCTCCAAGGATGATAAGCAGATCTGGTTGAAGGTTCTTCAATGCATCTGCAAATCCTATTATACCAAGACCCATTGATTTGGTAATACCTTCGGCAGTATCTGAAGACAGTAGCATTTCAACTTTTTGGTCTATTTGGAAGCCATCTTGTTCTATCGCATTAAATGTAAGTCCGAATTCCGGCGACAAGTGAGCACCTGTAACCAGAAGTTGGAGGTGCCAGCCCTCAACAGCATTAATACCATCGATTAATGGTTTCAGTAATCCGTATTCTGCTCTGGTACCGGTTGCAACACAAATCTTTTTCATTACATTTCAATTAATTCATCCGCTTCAAAGTCTCTGATTGCTTCAGTTCCCACAACCTTGTCCCAAAGCATGGGCGACAAACCATTGCCAGGGCGTTTGGCAGATAAGTTTTCTTCTGTTAGCAGGTCACCTTTTTTTATAGGGGTTTTGGCTACAATGCTTTTTCTTGCTATGGCGATATTTTTCATTTCGGAAGCAGAAGGTGCTTTCAGCCCGGAGCCGGAAACAGCAAGCTCTACATTTCTGATTGATTCTACCATAGCTTTCAGCTCCAGAGGTTCCAGAGATGCAGGATGGTCGGGGCCATCCATTGTTTTATCCAGCGTAAAATGTTTTTCAATCATAGTAGCTCCCATCGCTACTGCCGCAATAGGGACATCAATACCTAGTGTATGATCAGAATAGCCAATTGCTGTTTCGAATTCTTTCTCAATATGAAACATTGCCTTTAAATTGACATCCGACAGTGGGGTAGGGTATTCAGTGTTACAGTGCAGAATGGTAACATTTTGTTTGGATATTCCTGCATCAGTGAATACTTCCAGAGCATTGCTGATATCTTCCATTGTTGCCATCCCTGTTGATATAATAACATTGGAAAACAGAGAAGCAGCTTTACGGAGATAGGGGAGGTTGGTGAGCTCTCCCGAAGGAATTTTCACCAGCGATAAACCTATATCCGCCAGATATGCAAGTGAATCAAGATCAAAAGCGGTAGAAAAGAATTGAATTCCTTTTTGTTTGCAGTAATCAATCAGTTTTTCATGATCCTGGTGACTCAGTTCAAGTTTACGAAGCATTTGAAGCTGGGTCTCCGTGTTATTTTTAGTATTGCTGATTTGGTAATCCGCTTTTTTTGCAGACTGCGAAACAAGCTTATCAGCTTTAAATGTCTGAAATTTTACATAATCTGCTCCTGCTTCCCTTGCGGCATCTACCAAACGAAACGCATTTTCCAGAGAACCATTATGGTTTACGCCCGCTTCTGCTATAATTATAGTCCTCATTACTTTATCCTTTTAAATGGAACTCCTGCAAATGTTCCGGAGCTCGGTATTGATTTGTTTACTACCGTGCCTGCTCCGATAATCACCTGGTCTGCCACAGAAATACCTTGCGATAATACTGAATTACTGCCAATAAAGACTCCTGATCCGATGTGGCATCCTCCGTTGATTGTAGTATGTGTAGATATGTGGCAATGATCTTGAATTGTTACATCATGTTCCACATTGGCTGAAGTATTGATGATGTTATTGCAACCAATTACTGCTCCTGCATTGATGGTTGCATGGTGCATGATGATACTTCCTTGGCCAATAATAGCATGTTTGGAGACGTAGGCAGTCGATGAAATAATGGTAGCCAGTTTGGCTTCCAATTGCCTTAGTTCATCAAAAATTTTCTTTCTTATATGGTCACTCTTAATCTGTCCGACGGTTATAAGGAAAGATATGTCCAATGAAGCATATCTTTCAATTTCCTTGTCAGTACCAATTATAGGATAGTTCAGAACAGTTTCCCCCACTTTTTCTTCCACATCTAAAATGCCCAGAATTTCATAAACCGGATTAGATTCTATCACGTCTATAGCTGCCTTACAATGGCCTCCTCCTCCTACAAGTATGATTTTTTGTTGCGACATAAAGTGTGTGTGAAGATAAGGATATGAATCAGGGGCAATAGCTGCTCGGAATGTTCACTAACCTGTCCGCCAGCCATTTACTGTTGGTCAGGTGATCATGTTGGCAATTCTGAAACATGGGTAAACGATTCATAAGCTCCCATACAGGTCTGGCCATTACACCATTCGAATTACTGAATTGAAGAAATGCATTTCTCTCTTCCAGATCGTTTAAAATTATTGCATTGAGCCAGTAGTTTGATCTATTTCCCTCCGTTTCTTCTGCTACAGGTAAATCCATTGTCCGGAAAAAATCCTGATATCGTTTTGCGAGTGCTCGTTTATTTTCTAAAAATACAGGAAGCTGTTCCAGCTGCGCACATGCAAGCGCGGCGTTGACATTTGGCATTCTGTAATTATAGCCTATGTGGTCGTGAACAAATTCCCATGCATGAGGTACTTTAGCCTGAGTAGAAAGATGCTTAGCTCTCTGAGCAATTTGCTCATCATCAGTTATAATTGCACCTCCGCCTCCACAAGTAACAGTTTTGTTGCCGTTGAAACTGAAAGTACCAATTTTGCCAATTGTACCGGTATGCTTTCCCTGATGGTAGCTTCCAAGTGATTCGGCAGCATCCTCTATTAATGTAATATTCCATTCCCGGCATATAGCATTAATTTCATCTATGCGTGCAGGAAGCCCGAATGTATGCATAGGAATACAGGCAGATATCTTTTTACCTGTTACTTTATTGATGGTGGAACCGCTTTCATTTTTCACAGCATTGTTCTGTAGAAAATCCCGGAGAGCAGCAGGTGACATTCCCATTGTATCGCGGTCAACATCAATAAAAACCGGCTTCGCTCCAATGTAGCTAATCGCATTACACGTTGCGATAAATGTCAAAGCTTGTGACAATACTTCATCGCCGGGCTGAACGTCTGCTACAACCATAGCAAGGTGAAGTGCATTGGTCCCGTTTACAATAGCAATAGCGTATTTAGCTCCTGTAATTTCGGTCATCATACGCTCGAATCTGTCTACATATGGGCCAACGGACGATACGAAGGTAGAATCAATGGTATCCAAAAGGTAGGATTTCTCATTTCCGCCAAAATAAGGTATGTGCAGAGGAATAAAGTCCTGAACCGGAAATTGATCTTTTATGTAAGAAATAATATTCTCGAACCGTTCTTCCATTTCAAATATTATATATATCTGCTTTGTACTGTTTCAGGTTATCTTTATCTCTAAACCATGCAACGGTTTCTGCCAGGCCCTGACTGAACTGGTACTGTGGCTGCCATGCGGTATTTTCAAGTATCTTTTTATTAGACCCAAATAATCGGAATACTTCTGATTTTTCTGGACGTAAACGTTCAGAATCGGTCACAATTTTAGCCGAAGGATTAATCTGGTTGATGAGTTCCTGCGCCAGATCACCCACCGAAATTTCAGATTGGGTAGCAATATTGCATTCCTGACCATTTAAAGTTTCACTTTTTGCAATTTCGACAAAACCATTTACGGTATCTTTTACAAACAGCAGGTCACGTGTTGGTGTAATATCACCAAGTTTAATCTCTGTTTTACCATTCAATAGTTGTGTAATAATGGTAGGTATAACCGCTCTTGCAGATTGCCGCGGCCCATAAGTATTAAAAGGGCGAACAATCGTCAATGGCAAATCAAAGCTTCTGTAAAAAGAATCTGCAATCGCATCTGCTCCGATTTTTGACGCGGAATAGGGTGATTGGGGCTGTTTAGGGTGATTCTCATCAATAGGTATATACTGTGCAGTTCCATACACTTCTGAAGTAGAGGTCACAAGTACACGTTTTACACCCAGATTTTTAGCCGCCTGTACTATATTTAATGTACCCTTTACATTCGTATCAATATAGGAATCAGGAGAGTGGTAGCTGAAAGGAATGGCAATCAGTGCGGCGAGATGGAAGACAATTTCAATATCTTTCATTGCCGTTGCGACTCCATTAGGATCACGTATATCACCTGTAAAGACTTCAATGAGGTCCAATTTCTCTTTTGGGAGTGTATCAAGCCAGCCCCAGCTGTTAAAAGAGTTGTAATAACAAAAAGCCTTCACGATGCAACCTTCCTGTAAAAGCTGCTCTACAAGGTGGCTGCCAATAAATCCGTCAGCACCAGTTACTAAAACTCTTTTTCCTGCTAAATCCATCAAGTTAATTTATTTAGTGTGATTTTTATTTTATTGGAACTTTTGCTTTCCCGTGGTTAACCTATCTAAATAGGCTAACCTAAATAAATGCTTTATAAACCTTTTCCTTGAAAATTAAAAGGTAAAATATGATAAGTACAGCTGCTAAAAATGCTCCAATTACTCCCGAAGTGAGGCGTTTGGGGCTACTCTTATCTAAAGCAACGGACGCAGGCTCTAACACTTTAAACACCGGCTTTTCTTCTTTAAGTTTAATGCGTGCCTGTTCAAGCTGGCTTGTAAGACTTGAATATTGAGAAGATGCCAGTGAAAAATCCGATTGTAGCCTCATTTCTTCAATTCTGGCTACGTTCGTAAACGCATTACGATTTCTGTCACGATAGTTCTGCAGAGCATATTCTGTAGATTGCTGCTTTCTCTTGGATTCCAGCATCCTCTCTTCCAGAAATTCTACCTGGCGGTTTGCTTTGTAAGTCCGGTAGTCTTCCACATACTTCATCAAATATTCTTTACCAGCAGCTACGACCAAAGCAGATACAATAGGGTCTTTGGTTTCTGATTGAATAGTAATTACCCCTTTCTTTTTTTCCACTGTGGTAGAGATAAGAGAAAGGGCACTTTTTACTTCTCTGGTTTCTTTTCTGGATATGGAAAGAATTTCCTTTTTTGTCAGAAGTTCTGGTGTAACTCGCTCTTTTTCAGTTTTTTCTTCTGACTTCGAGCCGAAAATGCCGGCAAATATTCCTGGTTTGGTAGATTTACTCAAATACTCCCCAAGTGACCTGTATTTTACGTTATCCTGATCAACAACCGGCTGCTTTAGTAGATAAATACCAAAGGGATTACTTTGCAAAACTTCTGGATAGAGATCCGGAACCAAGTTTTCAGCACCTCCCTGTGAGGCTCCGACAGCCAGACTGAAAAATGATGAGCCACTGCTCATGCTATATTCAGGAAGGAGAACCGATTTAGAAATATATAGCTTTGGAAGTGTGAAGCTGTAGAGAATTCCTAAAATCCCTCCCAGAAATGGCACCGCCAGAAGTACAATGATATACTTCCTGATAAATTGAACAATATCTGCCAGAGAGATTTCCAGCGTTTCGTCAAGTCTTTTTTGTTGTTTTGATTCAGTCATTATAACAGCTTATCTAACAAGGTTTATCACCGCTATTGAAAGTGTTGAGAGTAGTGTAAGAATAGCGATTCTTTCCCCAACAGTCATTTGTCGTTCTTCCCGCGGAGTTTTCACGGGTACCGTAACGACAGAGCCTGGCTCCACCTTCGGATAAGAACGGAAGAAAAGAAACTGCTTGGTTCTATGCGTTCTTCCATTGGGATAGGAGACATAAACCCTATTCTTGCGTGCGCGTTCTGCGAATCCTCCTGCTTGGGAGACATAATCACCAAATGAGAATCTGGAATCGAAATTGACCAGCGACGGGTTGTATACACCTCCCTGGATCCGAACTACTTCGGATTTCTTCGGAATGACCAAATTATCGCCATCTTCTAGCAGTAGGTTTGAAGGTAAAGATGGATTCTTTAGTATTTCGGAGATATTTACCGCTACCTGTTCATTGTTTCTGTAGAATCGTGCGCTCATTAAATTAGCTTCCGGTTTCAGACCACCCGTTTTTGGAAACAAATCTGATATACGTTCGAAATTGCTCTTAATGGTGTAACGACCGGGATACATAATTTCACCTTCTACATTGACGATTTTCTGATTCTCGTACCTTGGCGACTTGCGGACAAATACAATGTCCGATGGAAAAAGGACAAATTTTTGAGCAATAGAATCCATGCGAAGATTATCCGGAATGTCAACCGTAAATACACGGACATTTTGATTCCTGGGTAGATCCAGGGTATCATTTTTAACACGTCTTGAGACTTCAATGCGGTAAGGAACACCACCTTCCGTATAGCCGCCTGCCTGAAAAATCAAATCAGGAATGGTAATATCTTTATAGTAATAGTAAATCCCCGGATTTATCACTGACCCATTAACAGTAAGGAAGGTAAATTCTTTAAGCTCTTCCACTGATTTAATGGTTAAAATGTCGCCAGGCATCAGATCTATGTCAGGAATTTCATTATTCATGAGTTTTCTGAGATCTATGGCGATCATTCCGGTTTGTGTATCACCGCTTGCTCTTTCAAGAAGAGCACGGTTAAGAAATGCCCGTTGTCCGATTCCTTGTGCAGTAGCAATTAGCCCTTTTACAGTTTTGGTCCGTTCTTCCAGTGGGTATGTTCCGGGCCGTGTTACAGCACCGCGGACTTCTATTTGATTGGCAACTACATCCAATATGCGTTTTACTGAAATGATATCACCATTCTTGGGATAAAAGGATTTAATCTGTGTAGAATCAACGCTACCGATAATAAAGTTGGTGCCAGTATTGCGCTGGTACTGGATGATCGAGGTAAGAGCTTCAGGTGTAAAACCACCAGCATATTTAAGAACATCTTGCAAAGTTTCACCAGTACGGGCTTCGAAAATTCCCGTTTTTTTAATCTCACCTACCAATTCAATTCTAACGTCGTATGGGCGTATCAAAATAATATCCTGATCCTGTAGGGCAATGTTGTCTTTCAGATCTGCATCTATTAAAAATCGGTATAGATCTATTGTACGTATTACTTTATTGTTACGTACAACCTCAATATTTCTATACGACCCGTTTCTATTGGGGCCGCCTGAAAGATACAGCGCATTGAAAGCGGTGGCAAGCGAAGAGACTGTATAAGTACCAGGCCTTTCCACCTCTCCGGTAATCATGACGCGAATGCTTCTGACATTACCTAGAGTAATTGTTGAGTAGATACCTGAGCCTGGACGGTTAAGTCCGGAATATGCCTGACGAAGGCGTGTTACGATGCGGTCATTTGCTTGTTCTACGGTAAGACCATTTACATAGACCGGAGCAAGGTTCAGCATTTTGACTGTTCCTTCCGGACTGATTTTCATCCTGAAGTTGTCAACCGCATTGCCATAAATATCTACAACAATCTCATCGTCAGGTCCTAAAATATAGTTTTTAGGTGTTGCAATTCTCAAATTAGGCTCGAAGGTAGTTGTAGCACGAAAAAAAGATGAGCCGAAAGTTCTGGTTAAACTTCTGGTATTTGCGTTATTTACAGAAAGAGAATCCCGTTCGTTGTTTGTTTCTTCGTCTAGATCGTCTTCGTTACCTGATTTGCGGGATTCGTCCAGCTTGTCCCGGTTAGGATCGTTCTTGGTGTTATCCTTTGTTCCTCCTTGCAAGCGCTTTCTCATTGCAGATATATCATCAAGCGTATATCCCCGTTGTATTGCAGCTCTTTCAATATCAATATCCGACATACCGGCAGATTTAGCCTGATTGTAAAAATCAATGGCCTGGGAATTACTTACTGGTGTGGAAGGATTCGGAATTTGCTGAGTTGGGGTCGGCTGGCTGGGTAATTCTTGAGTTGGTGTCTGCTGGCCAGGAGGTATTACTGGTGATGTAGGTACTGTGATTTGACCAAAAGTGAGGGTGATTGTGGTTAGGAATAAAGCCAGTGTATAAAATGGCTGTATCCTGAGTCGTAATAAATAATGCATGTAGTGTTTTAAGAGTTACTTTTTCCTGATAGTAAATCACTTTGCTTCAACCGCTGTCTTCGCTCAACATGAAGCAACGAATTCGCAAATCTACTAATTTCAGTAGATTTGCGAATTTATTTTTATTTTCTATTGTTTAACGCTGATTGCTAGCTCTTTTAGTTGTGCATCAGAAATGGTAGACGGAGAATCAATCATCACGTCACGACCTGAATTATTTTTTGGAAATGCAATAAAATCCCTGATAGAGTCTACGCCTCCAAATAACGAACAAAGACGGTCAAAACCAAATGCAATACCTGCGTGAGGTGGTGCGCCAAATTCAAATGCATTCATTAAGAATCCAAATTGTGCCTGCGCCTCCTCCGGAGAGAACCCAAGAATGCCGAACATTTTTTGTTGCAACTCTCTTTCAAATATCCTCACTGAACCTCCGCCCACTTCAACGCCATTAATGACCATATCGTATGCATTGGCCCGCACTTTTCCAAGATCAGTTTCAAGTAAATCAATGTCTTCCGGTTTCGGGCTTGTGAATGGGTGGTGCATCGCAAACCAGCGGTTTTCTTCTTCGCCATATTCAAGAAGCGGGAAGTCCAGCACCCACAGTACGCGGTAATCATCCGGGTTACGCAGTCCAAGGCGTGTCCCCATTTCTAAACGGACTTCGTTTAGTTGTTTCCTTGCTTTATCTGCAGTTCCCGATAGGATCAGTATCAAATCGCCAGGTTTTGCATCGAATGCTTCTACCCATTTCCTTAGTTCTTCTTCGGTATAAAATTTGTCAACTGAGGATTTAATACTTCCATCCGTATTGTAACGAACATAAATAAGTCCCTTCGCGCCGATTTGAGGTCGTTTCACCCAATCGGTCAGCTCATCCATTTGCTTACGGGTGTAATGTGCGAAACCAGGAGCACATACGCCGACTACCAGTTCTGCATCGTCAAATACACCGAAATTTTTGCCGGAAGTTAAATCAATATCTTCTCCTTTTAATTCGGTAAACTTCATTTCGAAACGAATATCCGGCTTATCGGACCCGTACAAACGCATTGCATCTGCGTAAGTCATACGGGGTACTTCAGGAAGTTCTATTCCTTTCACTTTACTGAATAAATGGCGAATCATGCCTTCAAATGTATTTAACACATCTTCCTGGGTCACAAACGACATTTCACAGTCGATCTGTGTAAATTCAGGCTGACGGTCAGCACGCAAATCTTCATCGCGGAAACACTTTACAATCTGATAATAGCGATCGAAACCTGCCACCATCAGGAGTTGTTTGAATGTTTGCGGAGATTGGGGTAAGGCATAAAATTCGCCTGGATTCATACGGCTTGGCACCACAAAATCGCGGGCACCCTCAGGTGTAGACTTGATCAGAACCGGCGTTTCAACTTCAATGAAGTTAAGTTCGTCCAGATATGCTCTGGTATGACGTGCCACCTGATGACGCAACTGAAGATTAGCTCTGACGTTGTTACGTCGTAAATCCAGATAGCGATATTTCATTCTGATGTCATCTCCTCCGTCCGTTTCATCTTCGATGAGGAAAGGGGGGAGTTTGGCGGGGTTAAGTACAGATAGCTCCGTTACTCTGATTTCTATCGCACCGGTCTGAATTTTATCGTTTTTGGAAAGCCTTTCAATAACCTGTCCCTTTGCAGAAATAACAAACTCTCTTCCCAGAGAACGTGCGGTTTCCAACACATTTGCAGCAGTTTTCCCTTCTTCAAAAAGGAGCTGAGTTAAGCCATAGCGGTCGCGTAAATCCAACCAGATCATCCCTCCTTTATCACGGATGCGTTGAACCCATCCGCATAATACAACCTCTTGATTTACATGCTCTAAGCTTAACTCGCCGCAGGTATGTGTACGTAACATATAATTATTTTAATACTGAGAAATTGAAAGTGTCTGATAATAAATGGTGCAAAAGTACGTATTTTTAGCAAATCTAACATGATGAGTTTTTTATGAATATAAATAAAACAGGTTACCTGCTTAAGCCATTGAAATGCATTCTGTTTGCAACTTGTTTTATTGTTTCATGCGACCCGGACCCAAAGCCTGCAAACGGCCGTTCTGATCAGTTTGAGACAGTTGCTGTAAAGTCTCCGATTCAACCGGGCATCATTGATGAAGCATCCGGCTTAGCAACCAGTGCAAGCTTTGAAGGATATCTGTGGACGCATCAGGATTCTGGCTGGCCGGCATCAGTGTTTCTTCTAAGTAAAGATGGAAAAACAATTAAAGAGTTTGGTATTCCCGGGGCTGCTAATCACGACTGGGAAGATATAGCCGCAGGCCCCGGCCCGGCTACCGGAGTTAATTATTTGTATGTGGGGGATATTGGTAATAATAATCCACCCATGACCACCTCCAATATTGTGTACAGGATTCCCGAAGTTCAGGATATGAACGGATCCTTTGATGCGAGCCGCCTGGATAAAATTCGTTATAGCTACGCAGATGGACCACGGGATGCGGAAACGCTACTGCTTGATCCGCTAACAAAGGACATTTATATCATCTCCAAGGAGGCTAATACCGGTATTTACAGATTACCTTACCCTCAATCTACAACCGAGATAACTGTTGCGGAAAGAATAGGGGTTATTCCTGGTGTTGGAACTGCTACGAGTGGCGATATTTCGATAGATGGTTCTGAAATAGTAATCAGAACGTACCTGGCAGTTTATTACTGGACCCGAAATGAAGGAGAAGCGGTGGCACAAACACTGAGCAGAAGTGCTAACCGGACGCTGATTGTTGAGTTGGAGCCGCAGGGTGAAGCTATTTGTTTTGATAGAAAATCAGAAGGATTTTATACGTTAAGTGAAAAGGGTAATGCAGAAAGGGTAAGTCTGAACTATTACAAAAGAAAATAAATAGACTTAAAGGCTCAGGAGCGGGTATATTTTAGAATAACTTCTAAAAGCCGGTCCGGCGCAAAAGGTTTCAGAACAATATCATTGACACCAATGCTAATGATATGTTCCTCTGCGTTTAGCGCCAGGCTTGCGGTGAGCGCCACAATTGGCACAGTTTCTCCCCGCATACGCAAAGCCCTGGTCGCTTCATAACCGTCCATTACAGGCATATGCATATCCATGAGTACCATGTCATGTGATGAGGTTAATAATTGCAGCGCCTCTTTACCATTATGGGCAATATCAAAAGAAGCTCCCCATCTTTTTAAAAAATTACGCAGAACCAGGATGTTCATTGCATTGTCTTCCACGACCAGAATCTTGATGCCAGCGAGAGGTGACTTCAACGGCGGTTCAGGTAAAACTTCCATTTTTTTATCTTCTAAAACCTGGAATTTCTGAACGAAACTGAATATAGAGCCTTTTCCTGGTTCGCTTTCCAGATCCAGACTAATCCCTTGTAATTCAAGTATTTTTTTGCTGATGGATAAACCTAACCCTGTTCCGCTGAATCCACGGGACGATGAGGAGTCGGCCTGAGTAAAACGTTCAAAAATAACTTTTTGTTTTTCCGGAGCAATGCCTATTCCGGTGTCCTCGATAGCGATCTTCAGAGTCACTTCGCTGGAAGTGCCTGCCAGCTTCCGGACAGAAAGTTTCACGTACCCCTCATTCGTAAATTTAATAGCATTATGAACCAGATTTCCGATAATCTGGGCGGTACGCGTTTTGTCGCCCAATACTTGTGGAGGCAACTCTTCGTCAATATCTAGTATAAACTTAATTTTTTCAGTATTGGCTGCAGCCTGATAGCCGGAAATGATATTCCTGCTTATGTTTTTTAAATCTATGGATTCCATCACAAAGCGTATCTTCCCCGCTTCTATAGAGCTGAAGTCCAGAACATCATTGACTATATTCAATAAATTATTAGCTGAAAAAAGAAGGACATCCAGCTGCTCCTTCTGATCGGCTCGGGGATTGTCACGTATCATCAGGTGTGTCATCCCGATGACCGAATTGAGCGGCGTACGGATTTCATGACTCATCGTACTCAAAAATTCGCTTTTGGTTTTTAATCCCAGTTCGGCATCTTCCTTTGCTTTCTTTAGGGTGAAGGCAAATCGAAAGGTAAGAATAAGCGATTGACAGAAGAAAAAGGTTACGTAACCGGCGAAAAGTATAAAAGGAAAAGGTGTAGCTATACCGTAGTATTCCAGGATGACGCAAATGATAATGATAAAAATGGCTGCTGAACTGATCAGTGCGTATTGGGCTCCGGTTCTTTTGTTGCGAAACGCTTTCCAGTAAATGACAACAGCAAAAGCAATGTAGACGATTACCAGAAAAATAAAGGGATCAATTAACCTTGTGAAAAAAATAGGCGGTGAAACTGCTGTAATCAGTGCAAATGCAAAGCAGATTCCAGCCATTATAGACAATATTTTTTGAGGCGCATCTTCGGGGTAAAGATACCGTGTATAAAGCGCAAACATGGCAACAGCCAGAAATAAGGATAGGTATTCAAGATGTATTGAAATGGCCCAGCTGATATCGGGCAAAATGGCCTGTAAGCTATATTGGCCAACCCCCACAATCCTGTAGCTGTAAAAAATGCAGAAGAGTGCAAAATAAAGAATGGATTTATCGTGACTCCCAAACAGATACAGTCCCAAAAAGAAGAATCCACCCATAATGATACAGCCGGTAAGAAAGAAATCAAAGGCCTGATCCAGCTGATTTTGTTTTTGCAGAATCTTATGGCTTCCAATTTTGATCTCTCTGGATATACCGCCTTTGATATGGTGAAAGTTCGCAATCTGTAACGTGATATGTAACGTATCTTCATGAGAATGCAGCGGTACTACCTGCGTGGACCAGTAAGGTTTTGTGCTCTTCTTGTCTTTTCCTGGTGAGCCGTTGGAAACAGTTTTCTCTCCGTTTACAAAGAGTGTATACGCACAGTACATTTCAGGTACTTCCAATGATAATCTGGGTCTTGTTGCAGGCAGTAATATGGTCAGCTTGTAAGTAGCATATCCTTGTGAAGGGATTTCGCTCTGTCGCCAAAGTAGGTTATGCCAAAGTTCCGGAAAAGGTTTGTATTCAGAATAAGGCTCAGGCTCGTCTGGTGCAAGAAGCTTATTCCAGAAAAATTTCCATTCCCCGTTAAGTGTCGTGACATCATTGTCAAAATTGATTTGGCGGAGATCAATTAAACCCTTATCAGACAGTGAAGTATGAGTGGAAATCTGCTCAGGAAAGCACTGAGTAGATACAGCTATACCTAAAAGAACGATTAGTAAGAATCTTAGTCCAGGGTTCATCAACTGAGTATCAGGTTTGAGGCTTTACTCAAAGTGTTATGGTTATGATAAGTTTGATGAAGTAGCGGGAATAAATAAAATAACTCAAAGTTTTTCTAAAATCCCGTCACAGGAATTTATTTTTATTTAAAGGAGTCGGAATATTATTGCCGTAAATGTGTTTCTTTATTCAGAGTCAAAAATAATAGCGTTTACTTTATGAATTTTAAACTTATAGGAATGGCAGCAGTGATTGCAACGGCGGCGAATGTGGAAGCCTTCGGTCAAAGTGTTAAATACCCCGTCACTAACAAAATCGAACACACAGATCAGTATCATGGTACGCAGGTAAATGATCCATACCACTGGCTTGAGGATGACCGCTCCAAAGAAACTGAGGCCTGGGTGAAACAGCAGAATGAAGTGACCTTTGGCTATCTGAATGCAATTCCATTTAAAGGTAAAATTTTTCAGGACCTGGAAAAGGCATATAACTATCCCAAATATTCGGCTCCAGGGAAAAAAGGAGACTACTTCTATTTTTATAAAAATGACGGGCTGCAAAATCAGTCTGTGCTTTACCGCCAGAAAGGCTTAAACGGTACACCGGAAGTGGTACTGGATCCCAATAAGTTATCGACAGACGGAACGACCAGATTAACTGTTTTTAAATTATCCAAAACCGGATCTCATGCAGTATGCGGATTCTCAAAAGGAGGTTCCGATTGGCAGGAGTATCAGGTAATGGATATGAAAACACTTAAAATGCTTTCTGATAAGGTGGAGTGGGTAAAGGTTTCGGGTGCCGCGTGGCAAGGGGACGGATTTTACTACAGCAGTTATCCCAAGCCGGAAGGTAGCGAGCTTGCCGCAAAAAACGAAAACCATCAGGTATACTTCCACAAGATCGGAACTAGCCAAAAAGATGACAAATTGGTTTACGAAGATCCCAAAAACCCACAGCGCTTTCATACTGTCAGTACAACCGAAGACGAACAATATGCGGTACTGTATGTGAGTGACCGTGGAAAAGGGAAAGATGGAAATGGTCTTTGGTTTCTTAAAAAGGGAGAATCGAAGTTCACTTCGGTGAAAGAAGAAATTACCGATTTTAGCTACAGTTTGATCGAAAATCTGAAAGATGGCTTCTTAATTGAAACCAACGAAAATGCGCCGAATGGTAAAGTAATGAAGTACGCATTTGCAGATAAAAGCTGGATAGCCGTGTTGCCGGAGAAGGAGGAGCCTCTTCAGGGAGCGGGCACTGCTGGAGGTAAGCTTTTTGCTTCTTATTCCAAAGATGTTACTACCAGGGTATATGTATATGACCTGACCGGAAAGTTGCAGCATGAAGTGGAGCTTCCTGGTTTAGGTTCAGCCTCAGGCTTCGGTGGGGAGCGTAATGATAGTTTTGTTTTCTACACTTATACATCCTTCAACTATCCGCCAACAATATTCAGATATGATATAGCATCTGGTAAAAGCACTGTTTTCCGGCAGCCGGAAGTATCGTTTAAACCTGACGACTATGAAACCAAACAGGTGTTTTATACAAGTAAGGATGGTACAAAGGTTCCGGCTTTCATCACCTATAAAAAGGGATTGCAACTTAATGGTGAAAATCCAACTATTTTGTATGGTTATGGAGGTTTCAATATAAGTCTGACACCCTCTTTCAGTCCGACGCGTATCCCGTTCCTGGATCAGGGAGGTGTATATGTACAGGCTAATCTGAGAGGAGGAAGTGAATATGGAGAGAAATGGCACGAACAAGGTATGAAGCTGAAGAAGCAGAATGTATTTGATGATTTTATTGCTGCTGCCGAATTCTTGATCAAAGAAAAATACACCTCATCGGCGCGGTTGGCTATACAGGGTGGATCTAATGGTGGGTTATTGGTGGGAGCTGTAATGAATCAGCGTCCTGAACTTTTCAAAGTTGCATTTCCGGCAGTTGGTGTCATGGATATGTTGCGTTTTCATAAGTTTACCATCGGATGGAATTGGATTGCCGACTATGGAAGCAGCGATAATGAGGAGGAATTTAAAATGCTGTACGGCTATTCTCCACTTCATAATATTAAATCCGGTGTAAATTACCCGGCGACCCTGATCACCACTGCTGACCATGACGACCGGGTAGTACCTGCGCATTCATTCAAGTATGCTGCCGAACTTCAGACCAAAGCAGGGCCGTCCGGCAAAAATCCTTTGCTGATCAGAATTGATACCAATTCAGGGCATGGAGCCAGTAATACTAAAAAAGCATTGGAAACACAGGCGGATATTTATGCCTTCATGTTTGCAAACATGGGTATTACCTGGAAGTAATCAATGTGTTAAATTTAAGGATGAGCTGTGCCTGTTGGTTCAGCTCATTTTTTGTTATAGCGTAGTCGTTATCACCGTGGATACATTAAAATACCAGCGAATAAGAGTATGATGTCTATGTCCGTATACTTTTTAATATCACATAAAATCTTAATTTATTGATACATGCAGGATACCACAGGACGGTGTCTAAAGTGAAGTTGCCTAATCTTGTATCAGTTTAGAAAAATAGTGAACGGCCAGTGCCAGTTCAATCCTGAACAGACCAGTTACTTTAAACCTGATAATTTAAAAACACAAAATATGAGCAGTTCAAAAGCAGACCAGTACAAGTATGTGAGTTATTTATGGGACGATGAAAAGGCAGCTTCTTTAGGTGATGACCAGGTAGCACTTCTCCTTTATCGTTCCAATTTGTTAGGTGCGGATCTCCGTCTTACTAACTATGCTGGTGGTAATACAAGTTGTAAAACAATCGAGAAAGATCCTCTTACAGGAAATCCTGTTGAAGTGATGTGGATCAAAGGTTCAGGAGGTGATATTGGTACGCTTACAAGAAGCGGGCTTGCAGGTTTGTATCAGGACAGACTGCATAACCTCAAAAATATTTACCGTGGTCTGGAATTTGAGGATGAAATGGTGGAGCTGTTTAATCACTGTATCTATGATCTTAAATCGAAAGCTCCGTCTATTGATACGCCATTACATGGTTTATTGCCATTCAAACATATTGATCACCTGCATCCTGATGCCCTGATCGCGATAGCGGCATCTAAAGAGGGCGAAGCTATAACAAAAGAATTATTTGGTGGTGAACTGGCGTGGGTACCCTGGCAGCGTCCTGGTTTCGACCTTGGGTTGAAACTGGAGCAGGCACTTGCCGAAAATCCTGGAATCCGCGGTATCGTATTGGGTGGTCACGGTTTGTTTACCTGGGGTGACACTGCATATGAGTCATATATTAATACGCTTGATACCATCGAAAAAGCATCGGAGTATCTTGCTGCAAACTATGGAAAAAGCCGTCCGGTGTTTGGCGGACAGCGTGTGGAGAACGAAGCTGTAGAAAAACGTCAGGAAATTGCTGCAAAGCTGGCTCCTTATTTGCGTGGTCTGGCATCTGACAAGCAGGCAATGGTTGGCCACTTTACGGATGATGAACGCGTGCTTGAATTCATCGGCAGCCATGATCTGGATAAATTGGCTCCGCTTGGAACCAGCTGCCCGGATCACTTCCTGCGCACAAAAATCCGTCCGTTGGTTTTAGATCTTCCTTTTGAGCTGCTTGGTGGCAACGACCAGGAAATTCTCGATAAAGTACGTCCGCAGTTTGAAGCATATCGAGTGGATTATCAGGCTTATTATGACCGTTGCAAGCATGATAACAGCCCGGCAGTACGTGACCCGAATCCGGTAATTATTTTACTTCCTGGTGTGGGTATGTTCTCTTTTGCAAAAGACAAACAAACTGCACGCGTAGCGGCAGAATTCTATACCAATGCTATCAATGTAATGAAGGGCGCTGAGGCGATTTCTTCTTATGTATCTCTGCCTGAGCAGGAAGCATTTGATATTGAATACTGGCTTTTGGAAGAAGCAAAATTGCAACGTATGCCAAAAGAAAAAGCGCTTTCCCGTAAGGTGGCTATCGTTACTGGCGGATCGGGAGGTATTGGTAAAGCCATTGCTCAGAAGTTCCTTCAGGAAGGTGCATGTGTAGTAATTTCTGATATAGATGCCAATGCGCTTGCAGAAACGAAAGCTGAGTTCGATGCCAAGTTTGGTAAGGATTTCTCAGCGACTGCTAATGCCAACGTATTGGAAGCAGATCAGATTAAAGCTGCGCTTGATATCACAAAGCTGAAATTTGGTGGTATAGATATCGTAGTGAACTGTGCTGGTCTTTCTATTTCTAAGCCATTGGCAGAAACAACGATTAAGGACTGGGATATTTTGCAGGACGTATTGGTAAAAGGCCAGTTTCTTGTTTCGCAGGAATCGGTAGCGATCATGCGTCAGCAGGGCTTAGGTGGTGATATTGTAAACATCGCAAGTAAAAATGGGTTGGTATCAGGGCCAAATAATGTAGCATATGGAACAGCGAAAGCTGCTCAGCAACATATGACGCGTCTTTTGGCGGCAGAACTTGGACCGGACAAAATCCGTGTCAACGTAGTGAATCCTGATGCTGTTATTTCCGGAAGTAAAATCTGGGAGAGTGGCTGGGCTGCAGGGCGTGCAAAAGCTTACGGAATCAAAATTGAAGAATTGCCTGCTTATTATGCAAAACGTACTGTTTTGGGAGCTGAAATCCATACAGAAGACATTGCAAATGGCGTTTTCGTTCTTGTGGGTGGACTGCTGAGCAAAAGTACTGGTAATGTAATCAATGTAGATGGTGGTGTACCGGCTGCATTTGTAAGATAATAATAAGAGTTTGTTAGTTTGGAAAGTTTGAAGGTCAGCGGCCTTCGAACTTTTCATTTTTAAAGCAGATAATAATCAAGTTTACGATGGCTTTTGATCAGAGACCATCAGCTTAAAGCTAAAATTATGAAAATCGAAAAATATCATATTGACCAGCATAACGACAGCTTGTTTTCAAGGCACAACAATCAGTTTGTTTTCTTAAAAGAACAACTTGGTGAGCAGGGAATTAATGCCAACGATATTGTGAAGCAACTTGAAGCATTTCAGGTGGCAATTCCAAGCTGGGCATTGGGAACAGGTGGTACACGTTTCGGACGTTTTTCCGGTGGAGGTGAGCCACGTTCATTGGAAGAAAAAATTGAAGATGTGGGTTTGCTACATGCCTTAAACCGTTCAAGCGGATCTATATCACTTCATATTCCCTGGGATATACCTAGTCAGGCGCAGTCGGTGATCAGTCTGGCCTCTTCTCTGAATCTTACTTTTGATGCGGTTAATTCCAACACCTTCCAGGATCAGAAGGATCAGGAACATTCTTATAAGTTCGGATCATTGTCTCATGTGGATAAGGCGGTTAGGAAACAGGCGGTTGAACACAATATAGAAGTGATCAAGTATGGTAAAGATTTAGGTTCGAAAGCATTGTCAATCTGGCTTTCAGATGGGTCGTGCTTTCCGGGACAGTCAAACTTTGTAAGATCATTCCAGAACACGCTGGAGTCTCTTCAGGAAATATATGCCGCCCTGCCGGACGATTGGAAAGTGTTTGTAGAGTATAAAGCTTACGAGCCTAATTTCTATTCTACAGTCATTCAGGATTGGGGAAGCTCACTGCTTTTCTGTCAGAAACTGGGTGCAAAAGCGGATGTACTGGTAGACCTTGGTCATCACTTACCAAATGCCAATATTGAGCAAATTGTGGCTACACTGATGATGGAAGGCCGTTTGGCTGGTTTCCACTTCAATGATTCCAAATATGGCGACGATGACCTGACAGTTGGAAGCATACGTCCGTATATGTTGTTTCTGATCTTCGTTGAGCTTGTAGAAGGGATGAAACGTGCCGGCAAAGGAAGTGACGGTTATGCATGGATGATCGACGCAAGCCATAACGTAAAAGATCCTCTGGAAGATTTACTGCAGTCGGTGGAGGCTATCTTGCTTTCTTACGCACAGGCATTACTTGTCGATCGTACGAAACTGGAACAAGCCCGTCAGCAAAATGATGTGGTGCTTGCGCAGCAAATTCTGCAAAACGCATTCAGAACAGACGTTCGTCCTCTGGTACGCGAAGCAATGCGTTTGAGCGGAGGTTCTTTAGATCCTGTGGGTTTGTTCAGAAACCTGAAAGTTAGATCAGAACTGATGAATGAAAGAGGTAAAGTTACTGTAGCTACAGGATTGTAAGCCTCTAATCTGCTATTTGTATAAGCAGATGAAAATGCATTTCTGTGTAAACGGGAATGCATTTTGTTGTTCTGATTACTTTAGATTTTACCAGTTGATCTATTTCATGTAAGTCACCAATCTCACAAAGACTTTCTCCTGATCAGAGTAAAGGGGTTTTTGACAAGTTCCTGGCGGTTGGTTTTGATTAGTTCGGCGGCTGTTCTACCCATTAATTCGTGATCGGTAGATATAGTAGTGATACCATCCAGCAATATTTCTTTCAATGGTGTCTCATTGTAGGAAATAATGCCAATGTCTTTGCCAATGAGCAACTTTTGCTCCCGGCATTTCTTGATCAGGTTTACCAGGTCGTTTTCTTCTATACTGACATATGCTGCATTTTTAATAGCCTGGCTGTCTCCGTGAAAGTCATAAATGATTTCATGTTCGAAATGATGCTGAATACAAAAAATGCGAAATCCCTTGATGATGTCTTTAGGATAAGGAATCATGGAAGGAAATATGAGTATGATTTTATGATAACCCATCAAAAGATCTACAGCCTGATTGAGCGCATACACAATATCTTTTTCATAGTTTTGAAATACAGCTGAGTGCTTCTTGTTCAGTAAGTCTATGTCTTTGTCAAGTAAAATCAGCTTTTCTCCAGGGATCAGTTTTAATACTTCCAGAGCCTCGTCTGCATTTTCATAAAAATGAGGCATGATCACATAGTTATCATATTCTCCAAGACTGTTTTGAATCAGATTCCTGAATATGTTTACATTGGAATGATGAATGTGTAAGTCTACATTCACATTCGGGCCCATACTGTCAACAAATGCGTTGTAAATCTGCTTTTTATAATTGCTGATTTTGTTGAATACAAGAAGGATCCGCGTCGTATTTTCTATATCCACACGATTGATAAAATAACCTTTTCCTCTTGCAGAAACAAGTACACCATCTTTAATTAAATGTTTGTATGCTTTTTCCACCGTATCTCTGGATAAAAGATATTCCTCACTTAATTGGTTGATTGACGGTATTTTATCTCCCCGCTTTAATTTTCCCTTACTGATAGCCAGTAATAAGGATTTGATAATCTGCATGTACTTGGGAGCGCTCTCCTTGAATTCGATATCAAACTGTGTTTCCATTGCAAATGCTGCGCTTTAAAGTCTGGCTAAAATATTGATGTAAAGAGTCAAATAAAATCGGAAAATACCCTTTTCTATAGCTCTTTTTCAAACAAAAACCCCATCGGAATCACCGATGGGGTACACGAAGGATCTAGGAAATATTATCTTGGAGATCTGCTGCTGCGTTCGGAGCGGCTGCCGCCTGAGGAATTTTCTGAACCCGTGCTTCTGGATTCCCGCGGGGCGGAATTTCTCTCAGTGGGAGCCTGTCGAACTGCCGGAGCATCACCGCCCGAAGATCTTCCCGAATTACGCGCTCCTCCAATCTCAGCCTGTGACGATCTGCTGCTACGCTCTGTATTGGGCGACGGAGAACGATATTCTCTGCTAGGCTGTGGCGAACTTGGGGCAGAACGGTAAGTATCAGAATTTCTGCGGTTGTTTTCATTGGAATACACTTCACGCTCTGAGTTCCCGCTTCGGGACGGTCTTTCGTAAACCCTGCTATCATTACCCGATGAGCGGCTACCTGCATCATTTCGTTCAGCATTGCTGCGTGAGGGACTCTCATAGCGTCCATTATCCGCAGACCTTCTTCCATTCTGGCGATAGATCGGTGCATTTCTGTCTGGTGCATCGTAACGGTCATAAGGAGAACGTTCAGTAATCACACGTCCTCTTCTGCCATGATCTATTTCTCTGACAGGAATATTTCTTCTCGTTACCCTTTCCATATCTTCCCTTCTTGGGCCATATGCATAAGTACGATTGTCCTGGCGGTAGTAATTATTGATGATCGTGGTTTGGTTGTAGATACGTGTCACGCGGCTGCGCGGAGGGCAGTAATTGTACCAGTTACGAGTTGTGATGTACCGCTGTGGTACGAATACCCACCAGAAGGAGGGAAGGCTCACAGATATATTCACATTCATACCAGGACCCAGCGGAGCCCATCCGTAATAATCGCCACCCGAGCGCCAGTTAACCCATGCTGGTCCCCACTCATAACCCGGTACCCAAAACCATCCATTGTAATCATCATGAGACCAGCGACCATAGTGAAAAGGTGCCCATCCCCATTCGTAGTCTGAAACCCATGTATTTCCATACTCTGTAACTTCCCAATATCCGTTTGTTGAATACGGTTGAAATCCTCTTTCTACATACGGGCTCCATACAGAGCCATACTGGGGAGAGTTGATCCAGCGACCATACGGTGAAAGCTCGTTATAAAACGTTTGGAAAGATATAGAAACACCAGGTTGAGCATTCACTTTTTCCTGAACGGATGCTCCGGTAAGTAGCATGATAGCCAGGCCGAGAGTCCGAAGTTTTTGAATGGTGTTCATAGCTATTTGAATTAATTGTTTTTCTAAAATTAAAATCGACGGTTGGACATTCTTTTTTGTTTTGGGTTTAACGACCTTTGCATGCAAACCCTATGGTATGGTTTATTCTGTGGAAGGATGTCTTTTTAGGGACATTGGTTGCAAGTAATAATATTTTTGTTTGAATGATCTGTATATCAATTAATTAGTGGTTGTGTATTTTGCTTTTTAAGTAGTTTTGTTCCGTGATAGGACATTTGATAAGCGTAATTCCCTCATCAAGGCGTATATATATTAACAAACCTTAACAAATAGAGTAGTTGTAAAATGATAGATCCCGAGATCTTGCATTCAGAGTTGCTTTTTCAAACCGCCAGAAGTGGAGGTCGCGGAGGGCAAAATGTGAACAAAGTTGAAACGAAAGTGGAGTTGAGGTTTGATGTTGAAAATTCACAAATACTGACTTCGGAACAGAAAGATGTAATCTATCAGAAGATAAGTAATCGGCTCACAAATGACAAGGTATTAGTGCTGTACCATCAGACTGAACGGTCGCAGCTGGCTAATAAGGAAAAAGTGATTCGTAAATTTGATGCACTCATAACAGATGCATTTAAGCCAATAAGAAGAAGGAAAGCTACCCGCCCGACACTGGCTTCAAAAATGGAACGGTTGCAAAGCAAACAACGAAACGCGCTGACCAAATCTTTACGCAGAAAGCCGTCTGACGATTAACCTTATATGTTTCTACCGATATAACATGCATACGGCATTGTAGTTATTTTCCTTAAATTCAGATCGCGGGGCGATACAATGTCGCCAGAATGCAAATGGTATAGTCCGTTTTAAATGAGGTTGTAATGATTATACCGATATCACATGCCTACGGAATTATAATTATCTTCTCTGAATTCAGATCCCGGAGGGATATAATATCGGTAGAATGTAAATATGCACAGTCCATTTTAAGTCCCGTAGGGATGTAACAAAAATAGGACTAGACCATTGCTTCCCAAAGAATTTCTGCAGGGTGCATCGCCTTTCTACCTGTACCATCATGGATCTGATGGCGACAGCTTGTTCCCGGTGCAGCGATAATTACTTCCTCAGGTTGTTGTCTCACAGCGGGGAAAAGGACCAGTTCACCGATCTGCATGGAGATATCATAATGCTCTTTCTCATATCCGAAAGATCCTGCCATACCGCAGCAGCCCGATGGTATCAGCTGAACAGTATAATTTTCCGGAAGGGACAACATCTTTTTAGTCGGAACCATACTTGATATCGCTTTTTGCTGACAGTGTCCGTGTAGCTTGATCAACTTTTTCTCCTTCGTGAAAAGGTCTTTTGAAATATGCTTAAGTTCAATTTCACGAGCTACAAATTCATCAAATTGTAATGCATTTTGCGCGAGTTTTTTGGCATCTTCTACCCATTCATCGCTTACAAGATCAGGGTATTCATCACGGAATGTCAGAATAGCAGAAGGCTCAATTCCAACCAGCGGCATATCATAAGAAATTACATCCTTCAGCAGTCTGATATTGTCTTCGGCGATTTTTTTTGCGTCCTTTAATAACCCCTTTGAAAGCTGTGGCCGTCCCGAAGGGCCATGTTTCGGTATGACTACCTCGTATCCTAGTTTCTCAAGTGTAAGAATCGCTTTCTTGCCAATTTCAACATCGTTAAAGTTGGTGAATTCATCGCAGAAGAGATAAACTCTTTTGGCAGAGGAGGCGGGGCTAGGGGCATGGGAACTTTCTGCCGTATTCTTAATTCTTAATTCATCTTTCTTTTTATAATGATTCTTCCACCAGCTCAGTAAAGTTGTGCTGTGTAACAGGGGCATCGTACGTTCGGGATGGAACCCTACGATCTGATTTGCAATTTTGCGTAATGGAGCATTTTTGTAAACAGCATTATATGCCCAGGGTACATAGCTGGCAAGTCCAGTCATTTTTGAGAAGTTACCCACCAACCAGGAACGGAGCGGTATGCCATTCTCATCATGGTATTGTTGCAAAAATTCCATTTTGAGTTTGGCCACGTCCACATTTGACGGGCACTCGCCCTTACAACCTTTGCAGGCCAGGCAAAGATCATATACCTCTTTAATTTCCTTATTGTTGAAACGGTTTTCCTTTGGAGAATGCGTAAGCATTTCACGCAGAATATTTGCCCTGGCACGGGTGGTATCCTTCTCATTCCTGGTAGCCATGAAGCTGGGACACATCGTGCCACCACTGAGTTGCGTTTTACGGCAGTCGCCAGATCCGTTGCATTGCTCAGCATGTTGCAAGATATCCTGATCGTGGAAACGGAAATAGGTTTTAAATTCCGGAGTTTTATGGTCGGCCTCATAACGAAGAAAAGTGTCCATCGGAGCCGTATCTACAATCTTACCTGGATTAAAGATATTGTCAGGATCCCATGTACTTTTGATCTCTCTGAACAATTGATAGTTATGTTCTCCTACCATTTTTGGGATGAACTCACCTCGTAGACGTCCATCGCCATGCTCACCCGAAAGTGAGCCGTCATATTTCTTAACCAGATCAGCAATCTCTTCGGCAATCATCCTGAATTGGCGATGCCCTTCACTGGTTTTGAGATTAATAATAGGTCTTAAATGTAGCTCACCCGTACCGGCATGAGCATAATGAACAGCCGACATGCCATTTTTCTTCAATATCTCATTAAAGTCACGTATATACTCCGGTTGGTCATACACGTCCACTGCTGTATCTTCGATAACGGCTACGGCTTTTTCATCTCCGGGTATGTTGGATAAAAGACCAAGTCCGGCTTTGCGGAGAGTCCATATTTTTTTTGTGTCATCACCAAACAGCAATGGGTAGTGAAAACCCATGCCGGCTTCCATCAGTTCAGCTGTCATCTGAGAGGCTAATTCTTCTACTTCGGCTGTTGTTTCTCTTGATAAATCTACAACCAGAATAGCGGGGATCGTTCCGTCTGGCTTGTTCTTTACAAAAAATGCATTCTTTTTCTGCTCGACATTGAGCATGGCGCATTCCAATACATAATTGTCGATCAGTTCTACAGCCTGCGGTCCGTATTTCAATGTGAGTACTGTTGCCCGAAGTGCCTCGTCAATAGAATTGCAATGAATGCACACCAGCCCTTGCGTTTTGGGAGGCGTCGGAACCAGATTTACTTTAATCTCGGTCAGGAAACACAACGTCCCTTCTGAGCCCGCGATGAGGCTGCACATATTGAAAGGCTTTGCATCCTGTTGTTGTGACAGATAAGGCTGCGTATTCAGCAACATATCCAATGCATAGCCGGTATTTCTTCTTTCAACCGTAGGCTTTGGGAAATTCTTTCTGATCTCGGCCTGATTTTCACCTGATGACAGGATCTCATCGGTTTTTAAATATATTTTATCCAGCAATCCAGCGCTGCCATTTTTCTGCGCAGACGAAACCAGTAGTTCCTGATACTGTGAGGGTGATAAGTTTTTGAATTCTGCATTGGTACCATCGGCCAGGATTGCTTTTACTTCTAATGTATGTTCCCGTGCGCTACCATATACAATGGAGTTGGAGCCACAGGAATTGTTTCCCACCATACCGCCAATCATGGCCCGGTTGGCGGTTGAGGTTTCAGGGCCGTAATATAATCCGTATGGTTTCAGAGCCATATTCAGCTCATCACGCACTACACCAGGTTGGACTCTCGCCCACTTTTCAGCGGCATTGATTTCGAGTATTTCGGTGAAATTCTTTGAAACATCCACTACGATGCCACTACCTACAACCTGTCCGGCCAGCGATGTCCCAGCCGTTCGCGGAATGAGAGAAACCCTGTTTTCGCGCGCAAATGCGATCAGTTTTTTAATATCTGACTCAGACTTGGGTATAGCTACTGCAAGTGGCATTTCACGGTAAGCAGAAGCATCGGTAGCATATAGCGTACGTATTGTATTGTCATAGAACAGATCACCATCAAGCAGGGCGGCAAGAGACTTTAATTCCGTATCGGTAACAGAGGATTGAGCATCCATAAATAGCAAGAAATCGGGATTTGAAACGGCGCCAAAGTTACGAACAACACACAAGGATTTTTAGAATTATGAATAGAATATAATGATGAAGTCTGAAAGTCCGACGGTAAAGTTTAAGATATCACCCATTTTGCATGTTAATTGTATTTCGCTAAGGTCAATATTGTATAATAATCAGATAAAATACGGGCAGTTAAAAAATGTTAAAAAGAAGGATTGTTTTGCTGTTTTTTGTATAGGATTATCGGAAGTAATTATATTAATTTGTCACCTATAAGATATAATATTCTTGTTTAGTATTAGTAAAATACAAATATCTACATCGATAAGTATTTGATATTGAGAGTACGTATACAGGATTATAATACTTATAGTTTGTAAATTTTTAACCTAACATCAGTTTTATCAACCGTTTTTTAACCTATGGTGAATTTATCCTTAAGTCCTTATCATCATCGTGGTGATAGTACTGAAAAATCTAAGCCGAGAAGAGACGACTTAGTAAAGAGATTGAGCTATTTGCTCATGTTCTCATGTCTTCTGATTTGCGGCCAACTGCATGCGCAGGACATTACAATTACCGGTCAGGTAAATGATGGAAAGGGGGGAAGTCTACCCGGTGTTTCCATTACAGTGAAAGGTACCACACGCGGCACTACTACCGACATGGATGGGAAGTACTCCATTGCTGTAGCACCTGCTTCGGTACTTCAGTTTAGTTTTATCGGTTTTACGAGCAAGGAAGTTACTGTGGGGAGTGAGACTAAGATCGATGTAGCAATGACTGACGACGCCAAAGCATTGGAAGAAGTAGTCGTAATTGGTTACGGAACGGTACAGAAAAAAGACCTTACCGGCTCTGTCTCATCTTTACAGTCTAAAGATTTCAATAAGGGCGTTATTACTTCTCCGGATCAGCTTATCCAGGGAAGAACACCTGGCGTAATGGTGATCAACAATACGGGGCAGCCTGGTGGAGCAGCTACAGTAAGGATCCGTGGTAATTCATCTATCCGCGCCGGTAACAACCCTCTTTTTGTATTAGATGGTATTCCACTTTCAGGTAGCTCAGCACGTCCTGGTGGTAGCGGAGGTTTTGGGTCAGATGGGGGTAACCCGCTTGCTTACTTGAACCCAAGCGATATTGCCAGTATGGACATTCTTAAAGATGCGTCTGCAACAGCTATTTATGGTTCGCGCGGAGCGAATGGTGTAGTAATTATTACCACTAAACGTGGTGCTTCAGGTGCTCCGACAGTGAATTTCAACGCGTCGGCTGGTGTATCATCATTACTTAGAAGACCGGAAGTTTTATCCGCCGACGAATTCAGGGCGGCTGCAAAATATTATTCACCTGATGTTGATCCAAATTCATATGACTTTAAGGATAATGTAAATGCTTTTGACGAAATAACAAGAGTAGCTCCGGTGCAGAACTATTCTGTGGCAGTAACAGGTGGTACTGATAATGGTAAATACCGTGTTTCTGCTGGTTACATGGATCAAAAAGGGATTATTCAGAATTCTGATTTGAAGAAGTACACAGCTAGCTTGAATACCAACTTTAAATTTTTGGAGAGTAAAAAACTAGGCCTTGACTTTGGTGTGCTTTTCACTCAGACTGACGAGAACATTGTACCGATAGACGTGGGCAGGGGAGCAGATGGTAACCTGATTTCTATGGCGCTTGCCTGGAATCCGACCCGTCCATTGAAAAATCCGGATGGTAGCTTTACCTATATTAACCAGATTACAGGTAACCCACTTGCTAACCTGTTCGCATATAAGGATAATGCTACGGTAAATACCATTGTTGCCAACATTGCACCCTCTTTCAAGATTACGAATGATCTGGAGTATAAGTTTATATACAGTGTAACGCGTCAGATGGGTATTAGGAAGGGTAGGTTGATTGATGGTATTGTCAATCAAAATACCACTAATAACGGTTTTGCTTTCGTAGGTAATAACCAGGAAACAAACCAGCAGTTAACACATACACTTTCTTACAACAAGCAAATTACCCCATCATTAAGTGTTAATGCTGTCGCAGGTTATGAATTCCTTTCTTACGCCAACAGCTGGAACACGGTGAATGCAAGCGGATTCCCTAATGTTGGGTTGGATTTCTATGATTATCTGGATTATTCAATTATCAACAATAGAGGCGCAGATTCGTACAGAAGTCCGACCAATGAGCTGCAATCATTCTTTGTTAGAGCCGGTGTGAACCTACTCGATAAATACCTGTTCACAGGAACGATCAGAAGAGATGGGTCTACGAAATTCGGAGAGAACAACAAATATGCAAATTTCCCTGCGTTAGCATTTGCCTGGAATGTTTCAAATGAGGAATTCTTGAAAGGAAACACTACTCTGAATAACCTGAAAGTACGTGTAGGATGGGGTAAAACCGGAAACAGGGAGTTCCCGTCCGGTGCATCAAGAGACCGCTACATATTTGAAACCCAGAGTGTGCGACAAGTTAATTACGGTAACCCGGATCTGAAGTGGGAAAGCTCGGAGACCATCAATGCAGGTATTGACTTTGGACTGTTCCAATCAAGAATCGTTGGGTCTGTCGACTTTTTCAATAAGAAAACAACCGATGCTTTGTTCGAAAGAACCATAGCACAACCAGCACCAAACGGTAGAGTTTGGGTTAATCTTGAAGGAGAAGTAGTGAATAGGGGGGTAGAATTAGCACTTACAGGTACTGTACTGGAAACAAAAGACTTTACCTGGAATCTTTCTGCCAACGCTACTTTCCTGAAAAACAGTGTTTCCGGTTTACCAGGATTTTATGAAACGGCTCAACTAAGGGGTCAAGGATTCTCAGGTGTATTGGGCCAACGTATGATAAGTGGGCAGCCACTTAACGTTTGGTATCTTGCTCAGTATGCAGGTCTGGATCCTGCTACAGGAACAAGTATGTATGTAGGGGCGGATGGGAACGCAAGTACTTCTGTAGACCCAGCACAGAACAAGTACTATGTAGGAAGTCCGAATCCAAGGACACTTCTTGGAATATCTACAGATGTAACCTACAAAAAGTTTTCAGCTGTAGTAAATATGAATGGTGCTTTTGGACACACCCTGTTCAATAATACATTTGCTACTGTATTGGGAATCAATAATATGCCAAATAGGAACATGGCTAAAGATTTTTACGATACCAATGTGAAAGAGTCTACTTCCAATTCAGCAGCTCCTTCAACTCGTTACCTGGAGAAGGGAGACTTCATGAAGTTGTCTAACATGACATTGAGTTACAGAGTAGGAAACATTGGCAAAGCGTTCAAAAATCTGAATATTTCCCTGACAGGGCAGAATTTGTTTGTCTTGACTAAGTACAGAGGGTTTGATCCGGAAGTTAATACGGATGGCTCCAACAATGATATTCCATCATTGGGTATTGAGTATGTACCGTATCCGTCTGCACGAACGTATCTGTTAGGAGTGAACTTTTCATTGTAATTTAAAACAAAGATTTTATGCGATTTAAAACATATTGTGCAACTATTCTGTTAGGGCTTTCCGTGTTCTCATGCTCGGATCTTGACGAACAACTGAGGAGTGAGCTGGAAGAATCCACATCAGGAAATATTACTCCGGGAGGCTTATTAATCAGTGCATATGCTTCATTAAACGGACCTTACCAGCAAGAAAACCGCTGGTGCCTACAGCAGCTTTCAACTGACGAGTCTGTGGCTCCCACGCGCGGAGGTGACTGGGATGATAACGGCAAGCACCGTGCAATTCATCTCCATACCTGGAACGCTGACAATGGCTACATGAATGACACATTTGTGCAGTTGTTAACAACAGTTTTTCAGGCTTCTAATGTATTGCGATATAGTCCTTCCGCGCAACAAGCTGCAGAAGCACGTTTTGTCAGAGCATTAGCCATGTTCGATGTATTGGATTTATGGGGCGTGGTACCTTACAGAGAAAATTTGGACGATTTTCGTGAAGATCCCAAGACATTGAGTACACAGGAAGCCATTGATTTTATCATTTCGGAAGTAAACGCGATTCTACCTAACCTTCCGGCTTCCGGCGCTGCATTTGTTGCTAATAAAAATGCAGCGAGAACATTGCTGATGAAAGTGTATCTGAATAAAGGTACTTTCCTGAACAGACAAAACCCTACATTCGATCCAGCTGATATGAGTAGGGTGGTTGCTTTGGCTAATGAGATTACGGGCTATACGATATCTGCTAAAGGTAAGTATTTTGACAACTTTGCACCTGATAACCATTTGTTATCAACTGAGAATATCTTTACACTTTATAATGAAGAAGGTGTAAGAGGCGGTGGAGTAGACAGAGCTTACTGGACTGTCTCCCATTACAATATGACTCCGGGTGGATGGAACGGATGGGCTGCTTTGTCTGGCTTGTATGACAAATTTGGTGCAGGTGATGAAAGGAGAGGTATTTACTATAACTATGCAGCTGATACAACTTCCAACCGTACCAAAAGCTACAAAATTCAGAATGTAGGTCTTTTGGAAGGGCAGCAAACCAGTTGGGTAACCAACAAACCCTTGATGGCAAGAACGCCTTCTACGCAACCGCTGGTATTTACAAAAGAGGTGGGAATTCGTACGAGCGGTAACACGTTGGAAACTGCAGGAATCAGGGTTATTAAATATCCTTTTGACTTTGCATCAAGAGGACAAAAAAACAATGACTGGGTGGTCTACCGTTATTCTGACGTCTTGCTGATGAAAGCGGAAGCAATTCTTCGTGGAGGCACTCCAGGAGCTGCCGCAGATGCATTAACGCTGGTTAATTCCATAAGGACTAACCGTGGTGTTGCTGCGTTAACTGCACTTAACTTGGATACATTACTTGACGAACGTTCTCGCGAGCTGTATTGGGAAGGATGGAGACGTCAGGATCTGATTCGTTTTGGTAAATTCTTGAAACCAGGGCAGATCAGGACGGCAGAAAGCGATCCAATAAGACTGATTTATGCTATTCCAAGTCAGCAGATAGCAGTTAATGGGAATCTTGATCAAAACCCTGGATATTAATTTTTAGGTTTGACAAACATCAAAAAGGAACAGGTCATTATAGACTTGTTCCTTTTTGATGTATGGTCTGCTGATACTACAAACTCTCCGTTCTACCGCCATCTACCGGCAGATTAATACCATTGATACTTGCTGCTGCCGGGCTGCATAGAAATGCCACTGCCGCCGCCACTTCTTCTGCTTCGCTGAAGCGTCTTATGGGTATGGCATTCTGTAAAGTTTCAGATACTTCTTCAAGGGGTTTACCACTAGCTTCGCTACGCATTTGCAATACGGCATTCAGTCGGGCTGTTTTGGTGTAGCCGGGCAGTACATTATTGCAAGTAATACCGAAGGGGCCAAGCTCTGCCGAGAGTGTTTTAGACCAACTGGCAACAGCAGCTCTGATCGTATTGGAAACACCAAGACCAGCGATAGGTTGCTTCACAGAAGTACTGATGATATTGACAATCCTTCCAAATCCTGCACGCTTCATAGACGGGACCACCGCTCGGGTAATATTTTGGTAATTGACCAAATGCATTTGAAAAGCTTTGACAAACTGTTCAGATGTTGCGTCAATAGCTTGTCCGCCGGCAGGGCCGCCTGTATTGTTGATCAGAATATGTACATCGGGACATAGTCTAAGGTAATTGTTGATCGCATCCGTGACGTTTTTATTATCTGAAAAATCGGCAACGATGTACCGGTGAAGCTGTCCGCCAGAAGTGTCCAGCAACTCTACTACCTCCCGAAGCGATGTTTCATTTCTAGCTATCAGTGTCACATTCGCGCCTAACTGTGCAAGTTCTAATGCCGTTGCTTTTCCTATTCCTTGCGTACTACCGCACACCAATGATGTTTTTCCTGTTAGATTTAAATTCATAGTCTTTGTTACTTGATGTTAGCGGTTTATGCTCCGTTGCGTTACTGGTGTTTTCTTCGGTGATATCTTTTATTAAAATAAACCACTGCGTGTTTTTTTGATTTATCTTTGTGGCTTATTTTAAGAAGGACGATGGACCGGTTTTAAGACCGAATGTAATTTTGTTGTATTTGATCTTCATAACCACCGGCCTCCCAAATCTATAATCAATAATCGTACAATGTCTAAAAAAATCCAATCCGCACTTATTTCAGTATATTATAAGGATGGACTTGAACCTTTGGTTCGTCTTTTGCATGAGCAGGGTGTAAAACTTTACTCAACCGGAGGAACCCAAACATTCATTGAGAATCTTCAAATCCCGGTTACGGCGGCGGAAGAACTGACTGGCTATCCGTCGATTTTCGGAGGTCGTGTTAAAACATTACACCCGGCTATCATGGGCGGTATCCTGTATCGTCGCGACGATGCGGGGGATGTAGCTCAGGCAGCACAGTACAATATTCCGGCGATTGATCTGGTTGTAGTGGATCTTTATCCGTTTGAAGAAACTGTTGCATCAGGTGCAGGTGAGGAAGACATTATTGAAAAAATAGATATCGGAGGTATTTCTCTGATCAGAGCAACTGCCAAGAATTTTAAAGATACACTTATAGTATCGAACAGAAGTCAATATGCAGCTGTTGTTGACCTTTTAATTGCGAAAGCAGGTGCTACAGACCTGGAAGACCGTCGTGCATATGCAGGAGCTGCTTTTGGAGTTTCGTCTCAGTATGATGGGGCTATCAACAGTTATTTTCTGGGTAAAGATCCGGCTGATGCTGCACTTTATGATTTCCAAAAGTTACCTTCTCAAACGTTACGTTACGGAGAGAACCCGCACCAAAGTGCCAGCTATTTTGGTGACCTGGAAGGTATATTTGATAAACTTCACGGAAAAGAATTGTCCTATAATAATCTGGTTGATGTAGATGCTTGTGTGAACCTGATTGACGAATTCGAAGGTGGTGCGCCGACATTTGCGATCATCAAGCATACTAATGCTTGTGGTATAGCTACGGCTGCAACCTCAAAAGGAGCGTATGACAATGCACTTGCATGTGATCCCGTATCTGCCTTTGGTGGAGTGGTGATCACGAACACAACTGTAGATCTTGCAACGGCTGAAGAACTGAATAAGTTGTTTATGGAGATTCTGATTGCTCCGGCTTATGAGGAGGATGCATTGGCTCTTTTAAAGTCTAAGAAAAACAGAATTTTGCTTAAGCGTAATGCAGTTAAGTTGCCTGAGGTAATGTTCAAAACTATCCTCAACGGTGTTTTGGTGCAGGATAAAGATAATTCAACGGAGGTGGCTTCACAGTTTACAACTGTTACAGAAAAGGCGCCTACTGATTCTGAGTTGAAAGCGCTGGAATTTGCTTTGAAAGTTTGTAAGCATACCAAATCTAACACGATTGTGTTGGCTAATGAAAATCAATTGCTGGCAAGCGGTACCGGGCAAACGTCACGTGTGGATGCGTTGCGCCAGGCGATCGAAAAAGCAAAAGCGTTCAATTTCGATCTTACAGGAGCAGTAATGGCATCTGATGCTTTCTTCCCATTTGCTGACTGTGTTGAGATCGCTCATCTGGCAGGTGTTACAGCGGTGGTACAACCGGGAGGCTCAATTCGTGATAAAGATTCTGTAGATTATTGCAATGCGAATGGTTTGGCAATGGTAACTACAGGTGTGCGCCACTTTAAGCACTAAATTACAGGCAGGAGCCATCTGAGGTGAGTGCCACATATTTTATATATTGTAACCGCAGATGCCTGAATGCGCATTTGCGGTTATTTTTGTTTCTGGTTTTACTGTTTGCGATTTAAATTTCTATCCCGATTTGAGAACTAACAATCCATTTTTGAAGCATTTAGCTAAGGTTTGTAAGTTCGCAATGGGCGGGATATTGATGATTTTAATAAGTGTGGTATTTCTGTATCCACAAATATTCAATTGCGAAATCGTCAGCCTTTCCGGTTTTTATCAACTCAGGTCTGATGTATTTGTAAGCCCGGAACTGTCAACCTCCAGTTTTAAAAATGTACTCAGAGATGTTCGTAAAGCAGAGGCGCGCATTGACTCGTTTTACAAAGGAAAAGTGTCCAAACCTGCTATTATCATCTGTACCAACCCGGACCAGTACAAAAAATATTGTAGTAGCACTGAGGGAGCCGGATGCAGCTTAGGCACGCCATGGGGCAACTCTTTCATTGTGTTGAGCCTACAGGAGATGAATGTGGATGTAATTAGTCACGAAATGAGCCACATAGAGCTTTTGTCGCGGTTGGGTTGGTGGAGAACTACCGTGGATGTGCCGCAGTGGTACAATGAAGGATTAGCCTTAATGCTGGATCAGCGTTTTGTCAGTAATCAGGATAGTATTGGTCGGTATCTGGACTACCTGGATGAATGGTCCTTTTATACCGGAGGTGGGCAGGAGATTCTGGAGCTCGAAAATATCACAACAGTAAAGGATTTTTTTGCGGGAGACCAGCGTCATGTCATGCTGGCATATATGACTTCAGGATTGGAAGTTTCATATTGGCTCTACCATTCTGGGCAGACAGGCGTAGACACACTGATACATGGCTTGAGGGCGGGGGAGAGTTTTCATGATGTTTACCGTCTTACTGAACAACAGAAAACCGGGGTACATCATCTTCAAAATTTACCCCGAAATCCTCTTCGACGTCAGGTACGCTATCGCATGCCAACCTCTGAATAAAATTTTATTGTACTTTAAGCATATTTTGGCCCCTCTACAGACACATTTCATTGATTTGGGTCAATGCAGCTTGTACTATTTTCTGAAAATAGTGTACCTTTCGTGTTGAACCAACATGCTCATTCCACCATCTCATTTTCCAAGATTGAAATGCAACAATTACAATTACCCGATTACATCATCTTCTTTGTTTATTTCATTATAGTTGCTGCCTATGGTTACTATATCTACAATAAAAAGAAAACCGGAATAGAATCTACAAAAGACTTTTTTCTTGCAGAAGGGTCGCTTACCTGGTGGGCAATCGGAGCTTCTTTGATCGCATCAAATATCTCTGCCGAACAGTTTATCGGTATGTCTGGAAATGGCTTTTCAATGGGTCTTGCTATTTCTACCTATGAATGGATGGCCGCTGTTACACTGATTGTAGTTGCGGTTTTCTTTATGCCTATCTATCTGAAGAATAAGATATGGACCATGCCCCAATTTCTTACTCAGCGCTACAACAAACAGGTAAGTTTAATTATGGCGGTTTTTTGGCTTGGTTTGTACATTATGGTAAATCTTACCTCCATTCTGTATTTAGGAGCTTTGGCAGTTTCCGGAATATCCGGACTTGATTTTTGGTTTTGTATGTGGAGCCTTGCCATTTTTGCAATCATTATCACAATCGGTGGGATGAAGGTGATCGGTTATACTGATGTTATTCAGGTATTTTTCCTGATTGTTGGTGGATTGGCTACTTCTTATCTGGCGCTTAACCTGGTTTCGGGAGATGGTCTTATAACAGTAGGAGGTATGTTGGATGGTTTTCAGCAAATGAAAAGTAACCATGACGATCACTTTCATATGATCTTCAAAGAGTCGAGTCCTTTCTATTCTCAGCTGCCAGGCCTTACGGTGTTATTCGGAGGGATGTGGATTGTGAACCTGAACTATTGGGGATGTAATCAGTATATCACACAGCGGGCACTTGGAGCCGACTTGCCAACCGCAAGAAAGGGATTGCTATTCGCTGCCGCACTTAAATTATTGATGCCAGCGTTGGTTGTAATTCCTGGTATTGCTGCATACGCGCTTTACAGCAAAGGTTTATTCGTGAACGAGTTGACAGAAAATGGAGAAATCGTTGCGGATAAGGCTTATCCTGTTTTGTTAGGACTTCTTCCTGTAGGACTTAAAGGATTGTCATTTGCTGCCTTGACAGCAGCTGTTGTGGCTTCACTTGCAGGAAAAGCCAATTCTATATCAACCATTTTTACACTGGATATTTTCAAAGAATACTTTGGTAAAAACAAATCGGAAGAGCAGCTTGTTAAAACGGGAAGAATTGTAATTGTCATTTCTATGTTATTGGCAATACTTATTTCTCCATATATGGGTATTGATAAAAAAGGTGGTTTCCAATTTATTCAGGAAATGACGGGTCTGGTTTCTCCGGGGGTATTTGCAGCATTCAGTATGGGATTCTTCTGGAAAAGAACCAATTCAGCCGGCGCTCTTTTTGCAATCGTTGGTGGGTTTTTAATCGCATTAGCCATGCATAATAACTGGGCACCACTTTCTCTGATAACTGATTGGACTGCCATACCTTTTCTTGACAGGATGGGTTGGGTATTCCTGATATGTGTCGCTGTGATGTTTGTATTAGGTCTGGTGATGCCTGACGAGAAGAAAGGACTTGAAATTGACGCCAAGATGTTCAAAGTAGATACCGTGTTTGCTGTGGGAGCAGGAGCCGTATTAGCGATCGTGGTGATTCTTTATGCTACTTTCTGGTAGAATTCATTCATAAGGATCAATAAAAAATGCCTGCTTTCGATTCGAAAGCAGGCATTTTTTATTGATCGGATTTGGTTAAGCTACCTCTTCTTCAATGATGGTAATTTTCTGAATTTTATCACCCTGACGTATCAGGTCCACTGTATCAATACCTTCTACTACTTTACCAAAGCAAGTATGATTTCCGTCCAGATGGGCCGTGTTATTTCTGCTGTGGCAGATAAAAAACTGTGATCCGCCCGTATCACGACCTGCATGCGCCATAGATAGCACGCCGCGGTCATGGTATTGGTTGCCATTCTTTACCTCGCATTTGATAGTATAACCAGGACCTCCACGACCAGTTCCGGTAGGGTCACCACCTTGTACCATAAAGTCAGGTATAACACGGTGAAAAGTTAAGCCGTCGTAAAAGCCCTTTTTTGAAAGATCAACGAAGTTTTTCACGGCGATAGGAGTGTGCTCATCGTATAGTTCGATCAGCATAGTTCCTTTATCTGTGATCATTTCTGCTTTTGTCATGTCTGTAAAAACGAGATTTGAGATAAATTATAAAAAAGATATCCATATGATTATATGGATATCCGATGCAAAGAAAAGCATATCGCAGCTTTTCATTACTACATAAAGTTAATTAAACTTCTGATTTAAGAACCTGTTATCAGTCGGGCAACTGTTTTAGAGTCGGATTTTACCAGGTCATCTTTCGCATCCAGCTTAATTTCTGCGATACGTTCTACCACTTCACCACTTCCCCACTCACGGCTTCGTTCAGGATTGGAGAACCATTCCTTTACGGCAACAAGTTTGTACATGTATTTGGTAGTTTCTGCGTTGAGTTTCAACTTGAAGTAATCATCCTTGTTCTGGCGTTGCATGCGATCCTGAATGTGTTGCGGACCTGCATTGAATGCTGCTGCCACCAGCGTCCATGACCCTAGCTGTTTGTGCAAGCTTATCAGATATTTGGCTGCGGCATGGGTGGATTTCACCAGATGCTTCCTGTCGTCTCTTTGCGAGTCGACTACCAGTCCGAGAGATTTGGCAGTAGATGGCATAAATTGCCAATAGCCTCCAGCGCCCCTATGAGATTTTACTTCATTGTTCATAGCGCTTTCTATGATAGGTATGTATTTAAAATCGGCTGGTACCCCGTACTTCTTAAGGATGTTTTCAACGGTTTTCATCCTTTTTTCAGTGTTTGTCATCAGCTTACGAAATTCCGGGGTATCGTAATTTCTGATCATTGTTTGATATCGCTGAGCGATGCGAAGTTCTGATAATGGGATAGCTTCGCCACAGAAGTCAATAGCAAGAAGATCTGAATTAATAGTGTCTGTAGTGTCTTTCAGTTCTGTTAGTTCTTTCAGTTCTTTCTTTTCTACCTCCACCTCGCTCATGGATATTTTGCCCATTACTGCGATTGAGAAGGCAACAAAGATTAGTCGAATCATGCACTTTTTATTTCGTGAAACATATATTAATTGGGAAAGACAATAGCAATGCAGAGTGCACATCAAAATCTTTGCCAGGGGTACAAAGGTAACGGTATTGAATTAATAAAATTTCATTTATACGTAAAAAACTGATTTTCAGCCATATTAGTATTATATTAATAGTACTAATTCAATATTACTAAATTTTGCGAATTTTGGAGTATACGCAATAATAATGCCGTTTAGATATCGTGAACATGAATAATAGTTCGTTTTTTATAATATCTGCCGAACCTCACCTTATAATCAGAATATCATTATACTGTGAATGTAGATATGTGATATTAAATCAACGTTTGATACACAGTAGGTTACATATTCAGGTTCTGAATCATGTAGTATAATTTTAATATTCTGACTCATTTCGACTTTGTTTTGAGTAGGATATAATTCCTTTTCATGACTCACATATTGTATCTTGCATAGCTAAACTTTTATGAAATGATCTCCGTAAACGAGGCTAAAAGAAGAATAATCAACCAATCGGCATTGCTCTCCACAGAGAGAAGGCTGCTTTCAGCATCAGTCAACTACATCCTCGCTGAAGATTTGACAGCCTCCATATCGTTGCCATCTTTTCGTCAATCTTCAATGGATGGTTATGCCGTACATTTTGACGATATTAATGAAACAGGTACAAGATTGCGTGTGTCGTCGGAATCGAAAGCTGGGGAAAGTAAGGTACAGTTTGTTGAAAGAGGTAACGCGGTCCGGATATTTACGGGAGCGCCTGTGCCTGAAGGAGCGTCCGCGGTTATCATGCAGGAGCATACTTCAAGAGACGGGGATTGGGTTGTGATTAATGAATTTCCCGTCACTGCAGGAAAGAACATCCGTAATGTAGGTCAGCAGATCAGACGTGGAGATGTTGCCTTACAAAAAGGAACATTACTTTCTCCCGGGGCTGTAGGGTTTCTGGCGGGGCTTAATATAGGTGAGGTGTTGGTGTACCGTAAGCCTAAAGTAGGCTTGCTTCTTACCGGAGATGAGCTGGTAGAAGCGGGTGGTAATATCGGGCACGGGCAAATTTACGAATCGAATTCTGTGATGTTGCGTGCTGCTTTGGAAAAGGAAGGAATTACGGATGTGTATATTTTACATAGTAAGGATAATCTGGAAGCAACGAAAGAAGCTTTAGATTTTTTATACAGAAACAACGATGTTGTTCTTGCAAGCGGAGGAATTTCTGTTGGGGATTATGATTTTGTAGGAACTGCCTTGGCGGAGCTGGGCACAGAAACGATATTTTATAAAGTGAGACAAAAACCAGGTAAACCTTTGCTGTTTGGAAAAAAGGAACAAAAACTTTTTTTTGCCTTACCGGGGAATCCTGCGTCCTCTTTGGTTTGTTACTATGAATATGTACTTCCTGCGATAAGATGCTTATCAGGCTGGAAAGATTGCTTTCTTAAGTCGGTTCAAATGCCTGTAATAAGAGATTATTCATTTACAGGAGAGCGTGATGAATTTCTGAAGGCCCTATTAACCGACTCCGGCGTTTTGCCATTGGATGGTCAGGAGTCTTTTGCATTACGGTCTTTTGCGCTTGCTGACGCGATTATTTATCTGCCATCGGAGCAGCGGGAAGTAAAATCAGGAGATCTGGTAGAAGTACATTTAATACCACGTTAAAAAAGATTGTATGGAGGTTCAGGTAATGTATTTCGGAATGTTGTCGGAAATAACCGGGCAGAGTAGTGAAAGCTGGTTGTTGAAAGAAGAAATTACGGTTGCTGGTTTCAGGCAGCAGATTGAAGAAAAATATCCTTTATTGAAAGATAAAAAGTTTAAGGTGGCGGTGAATAAGCAAATTGCGGTAGATTCAACATCCATCATACATCAGTCGGAAATTGCCTTACTACCTCCATTTGCTGGCGGTTAGGAACAATCAAATATTAAAAAATGGATAAGACAAAGAAACCCAGGAAGGTATTTCTGCAAGGGCCGATCAGTCCGGATTTTGTAGCGAAGTCAATTGCCAGCCACCAGTCAAAGACAGGTATCGGAGCGCACGCTATATTTTTGGGGCAAATACGTGCAGACCAGAAAGAGGGTGGTATGGTGACAGGCATTGATTACTCGGCTTATGAGGAGATGGCGGAAGAAAGTTTTCATCAAATAAGAGTATCAGCATTTGAACGTTTCGATCTGGTTTGTATGCATATTTATCATAGCCTTGGGCTGGTTCCAACCGGTGAAATAAGTTTGTTCGTATTTGTATCCTCCAAGCATCGGAAAGTTGCTTTTGAAGCGTCTGAATACATTGTTGAGCAAATTAAGGCTAACGTGCCGATATTTGGGAAAGAGCTTGTATCTGAAGGTGGGTATCTGTGGAAGGAAAATTCCTGAGGTGCCTGATCTATATTTTTATCAAAATTGAATGACTGAATGGTTGATATAACCCATAAAATAAATACGTTACGGATTGCAACTGCAGAAGCAACAGTGGTAGTGAGTAAGCCTGAAACCATACTGGCTATACAGAACAGAACAGTTCCGAAAGGTGATGTTTTTGAGATGGCCAAAGCAGCAGGGTTTCTTGCAGTTAAAAAAACGCCGGATCTGTTACCTGATTGTCACCCGATTCCTGTTGAATACACAGGAGTCAATTACCGGATTGAAGAATTATCTGTTGTTATAGAGCTTACAGTCAAGACAATTTATAAAACCGGTGTAGAGGTAGAAGCAATGCATGGCGCATCTGTAGTGGCGCTGACAATGTATGATATGCTCAAACCGATTGATAAAGGTGTTGAAATCAGGAATATCAGATTGCTGGAAAAGAAGGGTGGGAAAAGTGACCGGAAAGCACTCGGACACGATCTTAAAACCGCCGTACTGGTATGTTCTGACACTATCTCGGCTGGAACCGGAGAGGACCGCTCTGGCAGGAAAATTATCGAAAAGTTAAAAGCTTTGTCTCTGGAAGTTCAGGATTATGGTGTGATCAGAGATGATAAGGAGTTGATTCAGGAAAAGTTGAAAGGGTTGGTATCCAATAAATATGATCTTATATTGATCACCGGAGGTACGGGTCTGTCAGAAAGAGATGTGACGCCTGAAGCCGTGACTGAACTTCTTGATAGAGAAATCCCCGGAATTGCAGAAGCTGCAAGGCAATATGGTCAGCAACGTGTTCCTACTTCTATGCTTTCAAGGTCTGTTGCCGGATTAATAAAAGATACAATGGTGATCGCTATGCCGGGAAGTACGGGAGCGGTCACAGAATATATGGATGCACTGTTTCCGCACGTATTACACGTTTTTAGCGTTATGCAGGGAACCCGTCATTCATAACGTACAAATTCGGGTATCTACTTTATAGCAATGATGTCAATTCAGGATACATTCGGGCGTAAACACACTTATCTGCGTATATCACTGACAGATAAGTGTAATCTGCGTTGTACGTACTGTATGCCGCAGGAAGACATGCAGTTTATGCCGTCCAAATGGCTCATGCAGGCAGATGAAGTAGAGGAGCTTGCCCGTATTTTTGTTGAGATGGGTGTGGATAAGATCCGACTTACAGGTGGAGAACCTTTGGTGCGAAAGGATGTGGGAAACATCATTGAGAGATTAGGAAAGCTTGACACATCTCTGACGCTGACAACAAATGCGGTCTTGATCGACGAATATATACCACAGCTTAAAGATGCCGGGGTAAAGTCGCTGAATGTGAGTCTGGATACATTGAATGAAAATCAGTTTAAGGCCATAACCAAACGGGATCATTATCAAAAGACGAGGGACAATATCACATTGTTGCTTTCAGAAGGATTTACTGTAAAGCTCAATACAGTTGTCATGCGCGGACTCAATGATCAGGAGATCAATGACTTCGTGAGCCTTACACGAGATAATCCATTGCTTCATATCAGGTTTATAGAGTTTATGCCTTTTAGTGGCAATCAGTGGGATATGTCCAAAATTGTATCGCATCATGAGCTTCTATCCGGCATTAGTAATGTCTTCGACTTTCGTCAGTTGATGGCAGAACCCAATGATACTGCGCGCAGGTATCAGGTGGAAGGAGCAGCGGGTACTTTCGGAATTATAGGAACTGTAACCCATCCGTTTTGTTCAGGGTGCAACCGTATCAGGCTTACTGCTGATGGCAAATTAAAAAATTGCCTTTTTGATACCTCGGAGATAGATTTGCTAACGCCTCTTAGAAAAGGAGACGATGTCCGTCCGATTATATTAGATCACTTTAGTAAAAAACACTTCGCTCACGGGGGGCATGTAGGCTTTGGCGAAAAAACGGCGAAGTCGGATTATGAGCAAAATCGTACCATGATTGCCATTGGTGGTTAAGTAACCGTTCGTCCTTGTTTTTTGCCTTTTATACAAACCATGCAACACAGTCGTGTATGAAAACCTCTTTGGTGAAATATTAATAAAATATACACCTGAGTAACCTTCATAGCCATGAGAAAATTATTAAAAAACTTCGTCCTTGCCGCTTGCGGTGTCATTCTAATCAATGCCTCTTCTTTTGCCGCTCCATTCGATGTTAAAAAAGAATGTAAAAACAACAGCTGCGAGAATTTTAAAGTAGGTATATATCGTGTTAAAAATACGCTCACAATGAATGTATTGATGGAAAAGCAGAAAGGAGAAAGTGTAAAATTACGTTTACTCGATAGCAAAGGAAAAGTTGTTCATGAAGAGAAATTTTCTAAATCGCTGGAAAAGTTTGGCAGGAAACTGAACTTCTCAGAAGTAACCGACGGTAGATATACGCTTGAAATTTCAGATGAAAAAGAAATGATTGTAAAGAAGATCAACCTTTCTACCAATGAAGTGACCGAATCGTCTACCCGAACACTAATTGCCATGAACTGATCAATTAAAGAGTTTACAGAATGAGCTGAATTTCATCCTGTAAACTCTTTAGTTTTTATCAATTTTTTATTTGCTGTAACCCATTGCTTTCAACCATCCTTCCAGAGCATCAGGCCAGTTTTGTAAAGATCCTTTTCCTTCTGTACGGAAGCCATATCCATGTCCACCAGTAGGATACAGGTGCATTTCAGCCGGAGTTTTAAATTTTTTCAGTGCCAGGTAATATTCTATGCTATTTTCTACCGGCACAGCTCCATCATCCATAGTATGTACAAGAAATGCAGGTGGTGTTTTTTCAGATACCTGTAATTCATTCGAATAATATTTGATCAATTCCTCTGATTTGTCAGGCCCTAATAAGTTGTCACGCGATCCGCCGTGGGATATTTTTTGAGACAAAGAAATCACCGGGTAGATCAGGAGGGAGAAGTCAGGTTTAGCCTGTTCCGATGCTTTTGCTCCCATATTATAATGAGTTGAAAGAGTTGCTGCTAAGTGCCCTCCCGCAGAAAATCCCATTACTCCGATTTTATTAGGATCAATATTCCATTTGTCAGCGTTTTTTCGAATAAGCTCTATTCCCTGCATCGCATCCATGAGAGGAACTTCATGTTGTTTGGTCATTGCTTTTTCGTTGGGCAGACGATATTTGAGCACAAAAGCAGATATACCACGGTCGTTAAACCACTTTGCAAAATCGCTGCCTTCGTGAGAAGCGGCCAATATTCCATATCCTCCGCCCGGACAGATCATCACTGCTGCGCCTGTAGCCTTCTCTTTCGGAACAATATAGGCTGTGATTGTGGGTACAGTAACACCACTGATCCGCAATATACCTTTGTCATCCGTTACAGATTTTTCTTGTATATCACTGTTTTTAAAATTGGGTATTTTGCCGTCAGGCCAAAGATTGATAACTTCGGTTTGAGCCATAGATTGAAAAGCAAAAGCCATCAGGCTTAATACAAGAGGTAATTTAAGTTTCATCATTTAAGTTTTTTTGAAAAGACGCAGTTGCCGGCTATATACCCTGTTGTTTTAATACATACCTGATCTATGATTGTGAGAATTGTGCGAATGACTTTCGCAACAGGAAACGCAGATACTTTCCGTACTATTTTTGAAACACATTATGAAGCCATTCTGGCTATGAAAGGTTGTAGCCATCTTGAACTCTTGCAGGATGTTGACGATCCGGATGTGCTTATCACATATAGTCATTGGGAATCTGTACAGGATCTGGACGCCTACCGCCAGACTGACTTTTTCACTGTTGTGTGGACAAAAACCAAAGCACTGTTCATAGAAGAGGCTGTCGCCTTCTCCATGAAACAGGTTATTTGATGGCTATTGCCGTGCCGGATTGATCATAATGTGCGCACGATGTGTTCCAGGGTCCATAATCCAGGGCATTCCTTCTGCATCTGGTTTAAGCGGTAGTCCAGTGCTTTCTGATGTGGCAAAAGGTATATAAATGACGTACCGCAAATAGCTGTTTTTAAGATCACCGGTTGCTGTCTCATATTGGTCTTTTTTGCCAGACAATACATATAACGTAGAGGGCTGTTTTGGCATTTTCAGTGTACCGTCTTTCACCTCTTTTTCTCTGATATCAAAAATGTCTTTCTGACTTTTGCCTTCTTTGGTAAGCTTTCTTCCCCGCTCCATAAAGCTGTCGAGATCTTTGTGATAGCATGATACGCCAATGTCTTCTTTTTTAGGATCATCTGCCAGACATACAAAATCATTTGTCCCCTCCCGTAATACCTTAAATGTGCCGTCAGATGCATACCCGTAAACTTTTGCTCCGTCACGTTTGTCGAGCGGTGCTGCAAGAACAGCTGTCTTGATCTGTATAACATCTGGCAATGTTTGAGCATTCAGTATAAAAGGTGCTAAAAATGCAGGGATCGTAAAAAAAATAGAGTTCATGTGTAATTATGACAATTAATAATCTGTAGTTGCTTAAATTTACCAATATTTATTCGAATAATAATAATACTTTTACTCAGTTTATTCCATTAGGTAAAGCTATCGCTGAGATTAATTTGTATCCGAAAGCGTCTGATACTTAAAATTATAATTACTACATGAACTTCAAAAAATCTTTGGGACTGGCAGTTGCCGGTGGTGCTTTACTAAGTCTTTCTATAGCATCTTTTCAGCGTTCCAATCCAAGTACAGCGGACAAACTGACTTTGGATAGTTTGTATAAGGATCTGACAGATGCACAAAAAAGGTCTCCAAAGTATGCCGTTGCAGGTTTGACTTTGACTGAGGGTCTGGAAGCATCACTTTTCGCTTCCGAACCCACTATTACCAATCCAACTAATATAGATGTGGATCATCTGGGGAGAGTCTGGGTTTGCGAAGCATATAATTACCGCCCTGCTATTAATGGCAATCCGACCAAAGATGAGGGTGACCGTATTGTAATCCTTGAAGATACAAACGGAGATGGAAAGTCGGATAAAACAACGGTGTTTTATCAGGGAAAAGAAATCAATTCTCCATTAGGGATTTGGGTAATGGGGAATCAGGTTGTGGTTTCGCAAAGTCCATATGTGTGGCTGTTTACGGATAGTGACGGAGATGGTAAGGCAGATAAAAAAGAGGTTATTTTCGAAGGCGTTGGCGGCGAACAGCATGACCATGGTATGCATGCATTCACTCTGGGGCCGGATGGAAAATTATATTTCAATTTTGGAAACGAAGGTGGTCAGTTGCTGGGTAGGGACGGTAAACCTGTCGTAGGAAAAGATGGTAAAGCAATTGATTTCAAAAAAATAAAGCAGGGAATTGTTTTTCGTTGCGATCCTGATTTTAAGAACGTTGAAGTGCTGGGTCATAATTTTAGAAATAATTATGAGGTCGCTGTAGATAGCTACGGCACGATGTGGCAGTCGGACAACGATGATGACGGTAATAAAGGTGTACGTATCAATTATGTGATGCAACACGGTAATTACGGATATACTGATGAAATGACCGGCGCTGGCTGGAGAGCAAATCGTACAAATATGGAAGATTCCATTCCATATCGTCACTGGCATTTGAATGATCCGGGAGTGGTTCCCAACCTCCTCCAGACGGGATCTGGCTCTCCTACAGGTATGGTTGTGTACGAAGGAAATTTGTTGCCGAAGGCCTTCCAGGGGCAGATGATTCACTGTGAACCGGGACATAACGTGGTTCGTTCCTATCCAGTTCAAAAACAAGGTGCCGGATATAGTGCTAAAATTGTGAATATTGTAGATGGGAAAAGAGATCAGTGGTTCCGTCCTTCGGATGTCTGCGTGGCACCAGATGGCTCATTGATTGTGTCTGACTGGTATGATCCGGGAGTAGGGGGGCATCAGGCTGGTGATCAGAGCAAAGGGCGTTTGTACCGAATCGCACCTGTCAATATACCCTATCGCATTCCAAAAAGTGATTTTTCAACTCCAGCCGGCGCTGTCGCAGCTTTGCAAAGTCCCAACCTTTCAGTGAGATATCTGGCATGGGACGCCTTGACAAAATTGGGCAAAGGTGCTGTTTCTGAGTTAGAAAAGGTATATGATAATAAAGAAAACCCAAGAATGCAGGCACGTGCACTTTGGGCTTTAAGTCATATCGATAAGTCGAATACTACATACCTGGAAACCGCTGTCAAAAGTACCAATCCTGATTTAAGAATTACCGCGTTGAGAATTGTGAAACAAAGCAGAACACAGCAACTGGGTAAGTTCCTTGCCATGTTGGTAAATGACGCTGAACCACAAGTAAGACGTGAGTGTGCATTGGCTATTTATGGAGACAATACACCTGAAATGGCAGCATACTGGGTAAAGCTTGCACAGCAATATGACGGAAAAGACAGATGGTATCTTGAAGCATTGGGAATAGGTGCAGAAGGGCAATGGGATAGTTTCTTTAAAGCATGGATTACTGCCGTTGGCGCTAATCCAACTTCAACAGAGGCGGGCAAAGATATCGTTTGGAGGTCAAGAAGTAAAGAGTCTGTCGGTTTATTGGCTTCTCTGGCGAGCGACGAATCAGTGGATCTGAAAAGTCGTCTGAGATACTTCCGCGCTTTTGATTTCAATTCTGGTGGCAAAGAAAAATCTGCTGCCTTGCTGAAAATCATGAAAGGAAAAGCCACCAACCAGGTTGAAATCAGCAATCTGGCATTACGCCACCTGGATCCTGCTTTTGTGAAACAATCTGCCGATGCGCAGGCTGCTTTGAAAAAAGTATTGGATGCGAATTATGGCAATGGAGTTTATATGGAGCTTGTTTCCCGGTATGACCTGGCTTCGGAAAACAAAAGATTGCTTGATCTGGCATTGTCTAAATCCAATGAAAACCTGGGCAGGCAAGCAGGACAGCAACTGCTCAAACAGGGGGGGAGTGCACTGATATGGAGCACAATCAAAGGCAAAGATCAAACAAAGGGAGAAAATATACTTGCTTCTATCAAAGGAGTAGGTAACAAAGAATCTTTGGGTATTCTGGAAAGTGTGACTACTGATGCGAAATATGGTTTGCCTTTAAGAACAGCCGCCGTAAAGGCAATGGGTGGGACGATGAATGGAGAAGATCAGGTTTTGATTTTGTTGAAAGAAGGTAAAATAGCTGGTGAGCTGAAAGCGGCTGCAGTGCAAGGGGTGAGTGGAGCATGGAGGAAAGCAGTGAAGGTAGAAGCTGCCAAATATCTGCAGGAAGAGGGCACTGTCGTAAAGAAACACCCTGCTATAAAAGAACTGATTACCATGAAAGGTAATGTTGCTAAAGGAAAAGATGTTTTTGCCATGTACTGCTCAGTTTGCCATCAGGTAAATGGTGATGGAATGGATTTCGGGCCGAAACTTTCTGAAATCGGAGACAAGCTGCCTAAGGAAGCGCTGTATGCAGCCATATTTGATCCGAGTGCAGGTATCGGTTTTGGTTATGAAGGTTTTGAAATTGCCTTTAAAGATGGTTCTACTGTATCAGGAATTATATCAAGCAAAACAGAAACTGATCTTTTGGTTAAATTTCCGGGAGGCGCCACGCAGGAATATAAAATGTCGCAGGTGAAGTCGATCAAACAAATGAAGGATTCGATGATGCCAGCAGGACTTCAGGATGCGATGAGTACTGAGGAGCTGGTAAACCTGACGGAATATATGACTAGTTTGAAAAAGAAATAGGATTAGTTAAAGTTTAAGAAGTGAGAGCTGGTTCAGGTGAGTCAGCTCTCGCTTTTTTGTGCCAGATCAATAATTTACAGGTCCTGTTGTCAACTTTGATTTCTTAATCCCAGAAACAACAGGTAATTTTGATTGTTTTTTGATTAGTGGCCGCGATATTATAGTACATTTTGAAACGACTTAATTTAAAGGGAATTAGCTGGTTTTTTGCTACAAGCTTTTTTCTTCTCCATACTTCCGGATTTTCCCAAATTTCCGATTCTCTTGTAGTAACACATCCTGATTCTATTTATGCACGATTCTCGGAGGCTGAAAAACGCTTTTCGATCAATGCAGCAATGGGTATTGAGCCAGCAGATGGAATCGAGGCAACACTTTTCGCTTCTGAACCCAATCTTGTCAACCCCACCAGTATTGATGTCGATCACCGTGGGCGTGTATGGGTTTTGGAAGGATATAATTACCGGCCTGCAGTAAATGGGAAGTCGGAGCTGGGCATGGGTGATCGAATTCTGATCCTTGAAGATAAAGATGGTGATGGCAAAGCGGATGTAACAAAAGTATTTTATCAGGGACCTGAGATTAATGCGCCAATGGGTATATGGGTGATGGGCAACAAAGCGATTGTTTCTCAAAGTCCGTATGTCTGGCTTTTTACAGATACGGATGGCGACGATAAAGCTGACAAAAAAGAGATACTTTTTAAAGGTATAGGAGGTGCTCAGAATGATGCCGGGATTCACTCTTTCGTTTTTGGTCCGGATGGTAAGTTTTATTTCAACTATGGCAACGCAGGGCGGCAACTGGTGGATGGCCAGGATCGGCCCTTACTTGACAAGTATGAAAGACCCATTGATTTCAGGCAATATAAGCAGGGCGTAGTATTCCGTTGCACGCAGGATTTCAGAAAAGTCGAAATTCTTGCAGAAAATTTCCGAAATGGCTTTGAATTGGCTGTTGATAGTTATGGTACTGTCTGGCAGTCGGACCAGGAGGAACCTGGAAATGCCGGAGACCGTGTATCCTATGTCATGGAAAACGGTAATTTTGGTTACGTCGATGAAATGAACAACAATAGTTGGCGCATTAACAGAACCAATCTGGAGGATGAAATACCACGCAGGCACTGGCACCAGAATGATCCCGGCGTAGTACCCAATCTGGTAGAAACAGGATCAGGATTTCCTATGGGGATGACGATTTATGAAGGCGATTTATTACCACGACGTTTCTGGGATCAGATTATCCTGGCAGATGCAGGATTAAATTCGGTTAATGCTTTTCCTGTAAAAGATGAAGGAGCAGGCTTTAAGTCAACCGGTATTCTCCCTTTGGTGGAAGGAAAGCGCGATAAATGGTTCAGGCCTTCAGATGTTTGTGTAGCTCCTGATGGTTCGCTGATTGTTTCTGACTGGTACGATTCTGTCATAGGTAATCATAAGATGAAAGATAAAAGTCGGGGGCGTTTGTATCGGATCGCACCTCCGGGCACACCTTACACCATTCCCAATTATGATCTTACATCTCCTGCTGAGGCAGTAAAAGCATTGCAGAGCCCTAATTTATCTATGCGATATATGGCCTGGAACGCATGTGTTAAACTAGGCTGGCAGGCGGAAGATGAGCTTGAAAATCTATTTCGGGATCCTGCTGTAAATCCACGCTTGCGTGCACGTGCGCTTTGGGTGCTGAATAATATTGAAGGTTTTAATTACCGCAATCTTGACATTGCATTCAGAGAATTGAACCACAACCTAAGAATCGTGGCCTTACGTGCGGTACGTCAGCGAAATAGTGATCCTACGGAATATATCAAAAGACTTACTTCTGATCCGCATCCACAGGTACGCAGGGAATGTGCTCTGGCAATTAATCACAACCACACTTACGAGGCATTGGATGTTTGGCTGCAGCTGGCAAAACAGTATAAAGGTCATGATCGTTGGTCGGTGGAGGCATTAAGTATTGGTGCATTCGATCAATGGGAGCGCATATTTCCTGCCTGGCTGGAACGCGCCGGACCTAAACCTGAACTTACGCCTGCAGGAAAGGACATCATATGGCTGGCCCGTACCCGAAAAGCAATCCCATATCTGACAACGCTTGCTTCTGATACGGCTGTCAGCTTTAAAGAAAGACTTCGCTATTTCAGAGCTTTCGATTTTTTTCATGCGGGTTATGAAAAAACACAAGCGTTGCTTCATGTGCTGGAAGTTCCTGCTTCTGATCGTATTCAGGTAAGCAAGCTGGCATTATTACATTTGGATAAATCGTTTGTCAGTAATTCTCAGCAAGGACTTACGGCTTTAAATAAACTTCTGGACGAAACCTATGGTACAGAAGATTACATCGAACTGGTGGAGCGCTATGAGCCTACAACTGAAAATGACAGACTGTTCAGGCTGGCGTTGGAAAAACACAATGAAGTAATAGGTAGAGATGCCGGAAAACTGTTGCTGGAGCAAGCTGGTGTTACTTCAATATCGGAGAAATTGTCTCGATTGCCTGAAGATAAAAAAATAGCGCTGCTCGCATCTATCAGAACATCCGGTAGTACTGAGGCAATCTATCTGCTGCAAAAAGCAGCTTTGAATCAAGGTGAATCAAGAGACGTTCAGGCAAGTGCCGCACGTTTTTTAGGCGGCAGCTGGCCGGGCGAAGATGTAGCGATAAAATTGTTGAAATCAAATCAGTTGAATGGAGACATAAAAGACGCCGCGGTTGACGGATTAAAGAATGCTTTCCGGGAAGAGATCAGAACAGAATTGATGCCATTTCTTCCAAAGCCAGTCGAGGTCGTTTCAACACCGGATGAACCTACTGACATTAAATCAAAGCGCAAACGTCGTAAACGCAGGTAAACTTTTCAACTGGAAAGATGTCTGTTTTGAAAATTGAAATATAGATTGAAACGGCTTTTGGGGTATATTAGGGTTCCAATTCCCTTTACGTTTTAAACATAACATCAGGAAGAATATGCTTCGCAGAAATTTTGTGAAATCTACACTAGGTATAGCCGGTGCGGTAGCTGCCGGTGAAACTTTCGCCCGACCATCAGGCCCCGCTGCAAAAAATCAGTTTAAACTCAAATATGCATCTCATTTTGGGATGTTCCAGAACTCAGCCGGAAAAGACGTGATTGACCAGCTGAAGTTCATGGCTGACAATGGCTTTATGGCTTTGGAGGACAATGGTATGATGGGCAGACCTGTGGAAGAGCAGGAGAAGATTGCAAAAGAAATGGCTCGCCTCAAAATGGAGATGGGGGTTTTTGTCGTAGATAAAGGGGGCAACGGAGCGAATACCCTGGCGGCAGGTAAAAAAGAGTATGTTGATATTTTTTTAAACGGCTGTAAAAAAGCGGTTGAAGTTGCTAAGCGTGTTAATGCAAAATGGATGACCGTTGTACCGGGTGACTTCGAGCGCAATCTACCAATAGGTGTGCAAACAGGTCATGTAATTGACGCCCTTCGACGTGGTGCGGAGATCCTGGAGCCGCACGGGCTTGTAATGGTACTTGAACCACTGAGCGATACACCCAATTTGTTTTTACGTACTTCTGAGCAAACCTATGAGATTTGTCGTGGTGTGAACAGTAAATCTTGTAAGATCCTGTATGACATTTATCACATGCAGAAAAATGAAGGTCGTTTGATCTATAATATTGATAAAACCTGGAGTGAGATTGATTACTTCCAGATTGGTGACGAACCAGGAAGAAAAGAACCTACAACGGGTGAGATCAATTTTAAGAATGTGTTCAAATATATTTACGACCGAAGCAAGAAGGAAAACAAGTCGTTCATTATGGGAATGGAACACGGAAATTCTCAATCAGGAAAAGAAGGAGAAGAAGCTTTGATTAAAGCATATCAGGAAAGCGATGCTTTCAAAATATAAGACTTTAAGCTATTTCAAATGAGCATAAAAAAGCTGAAACGGCATATGTCAGTTTCAGCTTTTTTGTGATGTTTCAATTAAAGTACAACTACTGAATTTTCAGTAGCATCTACTCCTGCGGGTACATATTTGTCTGCTTCCCAGTCGTTCTCCCACTTATCATCGTCAAGGATGTAGCGGAACTGATATTCTCCTGCTGCTAGTTCAAGACTTGTTTTGAAAGAACCATCTTTCTGCTTTTTTAATGCGATAGCTTCTTCAGGATTCCAGCCATTGAATTCACCCACAAGCGCTACTTTTTTAGTCTCAGCAACTGCCTCAGCAGGTACCGTAAAGGTTACTTTATAGAGGGATTTGCTCTTTACGAACGTCTTTGTTAATGCCATGTTTTCGTAGTGTTTTTTTAGTGATGGCACAAATATACAATCATAGATTATTCAATGCAATGAATATCAGTATAATATACGTTTTCATTCTTTGAAAAATTATATCATTTTGGGTGTCAAGCTATTTCTTGTACAATTTTTTATACAATTTCAGCGAAATGTATAGCGCATTCCCAGAAATGTCCTTCGTCCCTGATTAGGAGCGAAAACGTAGGAGGGGTCAAAAGTAAGCCTGTAAGGATTTTCCGGTGTAGCAATTACCTGTCCCTGCTGGTCAAAGCTAACATCTTTATCAAATGGGTCGAATGAGCGGGCGATGGAGTTGGATGGCGGAGTAAAGTTCAGCAGGTTTTTTACACCTCCATATAGCTCTAAACCATTGTTAAATTTTTTTGTGATCTGCAGGTTTTGTAGCGACCAGAAAGGAGAATTGGCTGCTCTGGGATCTTCATCGCTTAGCAAAGGCAGGCGCATGGGACTGTAGATATTCCCGGTGTAGTCGAATGATAACCCTGATTTCGCCATTTCGTAGGATAAGGACCAGATGCCTGTAAATCTTTCAGTCAGTACAGGGCGAAACTTCACTCCATTTTCTTTTTGGAAGTTTTCCATATAAGTACCTCCGGCAATGATTTTGAGCGGAAAAGGAAAGTTGAAATCCAGATTCAGACTGATGCCTTTTGATACCGCGTAACCGTCAAGGTTGTCGTAAATGATCTGATTGGGATTGGTATCATAGTCAGGTAAGATACGATTGGTGAAATGTGTGTAAAAAAGAGAAGCATCAAGGCCTACGAAAGAATTGCCGGTCACAATTTTTTTGACAAAATTAAGATTGGCATTCCAGCTTTGTTCGGGATTGAGTGCTTCTTTGATAATTACATCCCGGGACCCGGTCAGGGCAGCGTGGTCCTCTGTAAACAGATTCACGATTCGGAATCCACGGCCGATATTCAACCTGACCACGTCCGTCTGGTTAAATTTGTATTTGTACGCCATACGTGGTGTAAATATGCTGCCATGCCTGCTATTGTAATCGTATCGGGCACCAAGCAGCAAGGTATGCTTGCCGAAGTTCATCTCATCCTGGACAAACGCTCCCGGAAGATATATCTGGTCGGCATGGTCTTGTCCCTCAGCACGTCGTGTAGCCGGTGTATTATCATTATAGTAAGTGTAACGGAACGGCGTTCCGAAAAGAAGATTGTGCTTACCTAACTCTTTATCCCACAGTAACTGGGCAAATGCAATTTTTTGGTCAGCCAGATACGGCACATCTCCGTAAACTGAATTTTGGTTATGAGAACTAAAAGAATACTGTAATGTAACCTTCTCATGTATGGGTAGCTCGTAGCTTCCCATTATTTCGTACCTTTTTGTATAGATGCTTTCGCCATACACTTCGTCACCTCCACGGTAAGATTTGTTCCAGTTCATTTGTCCTCCCCATCGGTCTTCGTAATAATAGCGGGCAGCAATACTGGCTGTTTTGTTATCGGGAAGAGAAAACGACCATTTATTGAATACCGAGATCCGGTTCTGCAGAGTGAGGTCTGTAAATCCGTCGTTATTATTGTCTATCGGGCGTTGATAGTTGAAGTAGTTGACCCCAACCAGCGAACTTACTTTTGGGCCCGGTGTTAATTTTACACCGAGATCCACATTGTAATCAAGCCAGGACGTACTAAATACATCTGCAGAGAAAAGAGGAGCTTTGGATGGATTTTTTGTAATGATGTTGATTAATCCTCCTACAGCTTCTGAGCCATAGAGCGTAGAAGCAGGACCTTTTACAATTTCCACACGATCGATCAAACTGTTTGGAATTCCCGAAAGCCCATAAACAGTCGATAAACCGCTCACCATCGGCATGCCATCTATCAGTACCATGGTATAGGGCCCTTCCAAGCCATTCATGTGGATGTCGCCCGTATTGCACACATTGCAATTCAGTTGAGGACGAACACCATTCACATAACTGAGTCCTTCGAAAATGCTGGAAACCGGATTTTTATATAAAAATTTCGCAGTAATAATATCTACGGGAACAGGGCTATCGAGTTTGGAAACTTCTTTCATTGTTCCTGTTACCACAACCTCATTTAGCGCATTGGCTCCTTGCTTCAGCGTAAAATCTTTCCTCGTGTCTTTATTGATACGAAAGTTCTTTTCCGTCACAGAAGGATATGCAATGTAGCTTATTTTGAGTGTGTATGTACCTGAAGGAATGTGAGAGATGGCAAAGTTTCCTGTTGTGTCGGCCGTAGCCCCCGAGCCAAGTTCCTGTATGAAAATGGATGCACCAAATGCAGGATCTTGCCCGTCCAGCGTAATCTTTCCTGATAGCGTGTGCTGGGCAAAGCTGGCAATAGAAAGGAAGTTTAGCAAAAGTATAAGCAACTTCATATAGAATTCAAATTATTTATTTAACTAGGTCTAGATATAAATTTAGGTAAACCTAAAAATAAAACTTGATAAATAAAAATGTGCAACACTGTTGCATCGATAGATTATTAAAAGAATTTTTCGTTTTATTTACGGTTCGGGAAATGACCGGTTTTAAAGTAATTAATTGGACTTACTATGTTTAAAAGATTTTTGAAGCCCACCCATCTGCCCGCAGGTGCGGATTGGGGAGTTTTAATATTGAGGGTAGGTATATCTGCGATGATGCTTACACATGGCATGCCAAAACTCAACAAACTGATGAATGGAGAACATGGCTTTGCAGATCCTATCGGGATAGGTGAGCTACCATCATTGATCCTGGCTGTAGGAGCAGAAGTAATCTGTTCTTTATTACTGATTTTAGGTCTTGCTTCCCGGGTGGTACTTATTCCATTGATATTTACAATGTTTATGGCATTGTTCGTTATTCATGCCAATGATCCTTACGACGTAAAAGAACACGCTTTGCTGTTTCTTGTGCCGTATATTACCTTGTTTCTGACAGGGCCGGGAAGGATCTCACTGGACAAGAAGCTGTTTTAGGAATATCAATTTATTTAGTTGCTTTTAACAAGTAAAAGGCTTTCGACATGCTCAGACTGATAACAGTTACGATGAGCTTGTCGAAGGCCTTTAGCATTTAAAGCTTTTGACTATTGTGACCATTCCGTTGGTTTGCGATCCCATCGGTGGTTCTTCATGTTTTCCGCCACTTCGTTAGTCAGTCTTACGCCGTCACTTGCAGCCACATTGGATCTTACGTGTGGCAACTTGCGCATCCCCGGAATGGTGGTATGAACATCGGGATTATTGAGAATAAAGCGTAATGCCAACTCCGGCATATTCATTCCTTCCGGAATATCTTTGCGCAGTGCTTCTGCATGGTCAACACTGGAATTCAGATTTTCAGGTACGAAATAGGTTTTCCTCCAGTCGCCTTCGGGAAAAGTCGTTTCTTTGGTAAGCAAACCGGTCAGAGTTCCTTCATCAAAAGGTACGCGTGCAATAACAGCGATATCCATTTCTCTACATAATGGAAAGAGATTATCCTCTGGTGCCTGATCAAAGATGTTATAAATGACCTGCACACTGTCAATCAAACCCGTTTTAATGGTTTCCAGCGCATTATCAGGTTCCCATCTGTTCACACTGATTCCCCAGCGCTCAACCTTGCCTTCTTTGGTTAGCCTTTGTACAGCTTCTTTCCATTCATCCTGCTGCGCCCAGCTATCTTCCCACACGTGGAATTGAAGCAAGTCTATCTTTTCTGTTCCGAGATTCTGCAAGCTTTTTTCAGCGTATTCAATAATATAATCAGCTGGAAATACTTCGTTCAGCTTAAATTCCGGACGGGAAGGCCATGCTCTGTTCTTAGGTGGAATCTTGGTGGCGGCGTAAAGCTTTTTATCGGGATTTCTTTTAATAAGTTCTCCAAGAATCTTTTCGCTCAGCCCTTCAGCATAACCCCATGCGGTATCAAAGAAGTTTACACCCGATTCTACAGCCAGATCAAGAGAGTCATCCGTTTCTTTTCGGTCTGATCCGGTCCAGCCGGCCAAACCCCACATTCCGTATCCGATTTCGCTTACCTGCCAGTCAGTGCGTCCAAAACGACGATATTGCATTTTACTAATGTTTTAGTGATGGTGACCAAAGAAGTTTCGGGCACGTTTTTAATGTAATAAGACTACTTTTGTTGCAATTTATTATTTTTAAAGAGGCGGTCAGCAGTTCGTTTAAAATTTAAGTTTAAAGTGATTAAATCAGGATTGGTGACGAAAAGGATAGTACAAATGACTGTGAAAGGGGTGGCAGGGATATTGTTGATTTTATGTGTTTCCGGCATGGTATCCAGCAGCAGCAATGGAGAGAAGGCAGCGGAATATTGTAATGCTTTTCGTCAGATTCAGATTGACATACGCGATGGGGTGATTACGCCGGATTCTGCCAGTTATGCATTTCGGACGGTAATGAAAAAGTTGAGGACTTTATATAACCGTGATTCCTGCGTTGCAATCGATTCCTCTTATTTTGTTTTTCCGGTCAGAAGCTACACGCCCAGAGAATCGATCGGAGGTAAAGGCAGAGGATACAGACCAAACGGTTTTGATCTGTTCGACATGAATGTGAAAGGCAGTCATCCGGCACACGATATTTTCGTGCGTGATAAAAACCAGGACAATCTGGATGATCGAACCTGGCAACCTGTAGATGTACTTGCGTTCACGTCGGGGTTGGTGGTAGCTACAGAACACAGCTGGAAATATGATAGTGAATTACGAGGTGGAAACTGGATTTGGATCTATGACCCCTGTCTTGATGGATTGTTTTTCTATGCGCACAATAACATTGTTAGTGTAACTACAGGACAATGGGTACATGCAGGAGATAAAATTGCTGAAATGGGACGATCAGGTTACAATGCTTACCAGAAGCGATCTCCAACGCACCTGCACTTGATGTATCTGAGTCTGGACGAGAATGGTAACCCTGAGCCTGACAATACTTACCAATGGCTGCTAAACTCAAGGGTAACTGAATAAAGTTATGCGTGAATTATGTTCACAGTAGATGATGCTGATATAGCGATTATAGAAGCCTGCTACCTGTCCAATTATAACTTCAAATTAAAAGCATAAATTCTTGATCAAAATATCCATGCTGTATGTTTGATGCCCCATGTGTACACGAAACTCAGCGATCCGTTCAGATTTGCTGAAGCGCTTGAAAAGATTGAAGATAGGGTCTGATATTTGCTGTATCTGAAAGAATGCAACATGGATAGTATCCTTTTGCAATTGGTAATATGGCCTGTTTTTTATATATTGTTGTCACCATTTATCTGCATTAAAGATTTTTGATCCGGTTATTCCACCATCTGAAATATTCTGATCTGGTGTTTATCAGCACAGTATTAAATTTGGAATTCGGATCGCTTAAAAACCCAATACTATGACAAATTTAAGGAGGGGAGCCTTTATTAAGAAGGCAAAAGATATCAGCATTAATGGAGCACTTGCTTTGGCATTATTATCATCGGGATTTATGATGCCGGGTTGTTCTGGTAGTCAGGAAGATGAGGCGGATTACAGCTATGAGGAAACTACCTATTCCAAGGGAATACGTTCACATATTAAAGAAGTGAAACCAGGCGAGTTCAAAATCACAGATGAGGAAGCCGTGGATCCCGAAAAGTCACTGGCAATTGTTACCTATCTAGATGGACATACGGATTCTCTGAGTACAACTGCTGCTAAGGCTTTGATTGATGAGGAGATACGCACCAACGAATCGCGTGTTGGTCATCATAGTGGCTTGTCTAGCATGTTGTTGTATGGAGGAATGGGATATATGCTCGGCCGTAGCATGAATAATGGCTATATGAATAACTATCGTGGCGGAGATTCACGCGGGTTTTATGCCAACCCGGGAGCTTATGATAAATCTCAAAATGCGGTGAGGGCGGTTGATGGATCCCGCTCCACCAGAGTTGTCAATACACGTCCTTCGGGTGGTAGAAGTGGGTTTTTCGGTCGGTCTTCCGGAAGAAGCGGAGGCTAATTAATTTTTTTAAGCAAGAAAACTTAATAGCTCTGTAGTTCGCTATGGATCAATAATATATCATGATAAATCTTCAATCTTTAGCCGAAACACCTGAAAAAGCCTTGCAGAAAGTAGGATGGAACTGGATGTTAGGTACAGATACCGCCTCCTACGTAACAAGTGATCTTGTTGTTGTAAAGGAAGGTGATGCAAATCAATATTACCAGGCTGCTGCTGACTTATATGACATGCTGATAGAGGCGGGGCAGTATGCTATTGATCACAATTTATTTAAGGAATTGGGTATTCCGGAGAATCTGATTGACGTAATCAAATTCACCTGGGAAGACGAAAGACACACACATCTTTACGGACGGTTCGACCTAGCAGGTGGCATGAATGGAGAGCCGATAAAGTTTATTGAGTTTAATGCCGATACAGCTACTTGTATTCCTGAAAGTGCCGTGGTGCAATGGGCGCATCTGAGAAACAACGGACTGGATGAGTCAAGCCAGTTCAATACATTATATGAGTCGTTAGTGGCTCAGTTCCTGTATATCAAAAGAGGTAATACTGACCTTACTCCTTCCATTTTATTCTCAACAATGCGTGGATATCCTGAGGATGATACCAATGTTTCGATATTGTCTGAAGCAGCGAAAGAAGCAGGTTTCGATGTTGATTTTGCATATGTTGATGAAGTAGAGTTTTCCAATGGAGAGGGGGTATTTAAGCAAAGTGCTGAAGATGGGACTTTTATCCGCTTTGATTTCTGGTTTAAACTGGTTCCGTGGGAGTATATCGGATACGATGAGCCGGAGCTTGCCTCATTACTTACTTCCATGGTAAAAAACAGAAAAGCAGTAATTTTAAATCCTGCCTATACACTATTGTTTCAGTCAAAATATATTTTAAAGGTTTTATGGGATCTATATCCGTATCACCCGTTGCTGTTGCAAACAGAACGTTACGTGCTACCCCATAAAAAATCTGTGAGCAAGGTGCTGTTTGGGCGTGAAGGAGCTAATGTATCTATTTTGGAAAAAGGTGGAGAAGTAGCAGAACAGGTGGACGGAGAATATGCTGATCAGTCAAAAATCTATCAGGAATATGTGGAGTTTCCAGTTGATGCAGCCGGCAGATCCTATCAGGCCGGTGTATTTTATGCAGGAGAACCTTGTGCACTAGGTTTTCGCAGAGGAGGCAGAATTCTGGATAACACAGCTCAGTTTGTGGGGCATGTAATTACACAGGATTAATAAAAACAGTTTTTATAAGCAAGTACAATGCCGCTTCAAGCGGCATTGTACTTGCTTATTTTTTTTTCTTTTCAGCACGGTCTTTAAGTGTTTTCTTTTTTACTTCTCCCGGTACAAATTCATCATTAATCCATCTTACAAAGTTTTTGGATTGTACCTGATATACTTGCGCTGACAGTGGTTTGAGATTTGAATTTTCAATTTCCTTCAGATAATCAGCTAGTAAACGGTTGATCTCATCTAAATAAATACTCTCTGTTTTCATTCCAATTACTACGATTTTTAGTTTGAGGAAGATCTGCAGGCTCTTTATCAAGTTGTATCCCACAGAATTATGATGCAATTCTACTTACAACTTTTTGCGCGGACATATTTTTGTGGTCAATTGGAAATTTGGATGGGTGTATAGTGGAAAATGAGGGGTACGGTTCATCGGTAATCCGGTAAGTAGTATTAGTGTTATAGTAGAAGTATTTTTATTACTATCGAATTGTAGGAGTAGCTGGAAACCACATACTATAATGTGGAATCGGTAGGTTAATCGCATTCAGGTTATAGACGTTACAATTGTTTATCTTCGATCTGATTGGCTATTCTTTACAGTTCATCCTGTAAGAAACCAAAGCAGAAAAAATACTGTCTGAAGATAAAAAGGTGTACCGAAATAAGCTAATGTTTAAATCGGTACAGAATTAAGATTTATAAATCATGGAGGAAACTGGGAAGAGCGCTTTTTTAAAATCTATACTTTAAATCGGTACAGTTTCAACCCTTCTGTTCGGTAATTTACTGCTGGAAAAGATGACTGGAGATAATTTAAGTAGTATTTTAAACGCCTTCTAATATACCCTTCCGCCTGAGAGAAACGACACAAGTTGTACTAAGCGGTCTGAACGGCAATCACACTGCCCGCTCCATTCGCTTCGCTCCCGTGTTGGTGTTGCCTAATCAATCTTCCGCTTAATGCCTATTCGCATCGTTCTTCAACGGTGGAAGGGTAATTAAAGGGAAAAAATATGAGCACTGAACAATTAACCAAAGAGGATCTTGCTGGGTTTACAGGAACTGAGCAATGGTACCGGCACCCCGTCGTAAAAAACACGTTGTACACTGATGGAATTAAATATGTTGCTCAAAAAGCTGGTGCCTACTGGCTCATTGCTGAAATTACATTTCAGCAGTATCATCCCCGGATCAAAAATGAGGAATTTCAGGTTTGGACTCTTATGGTTGATCTTGAAAGTTCTTTAGCTGTTCTTACTTGTGCTAACGGAAATGAACGCATACTCTTCACGAAGCCAATCAGGTTTACTGATTTTCCATTAGAAGAGATTAAAATATATGTGGTCAATAATGTGATTTTATTGCCAGGTGAATACTGAACTGAAAAGTCTGCTCCCTTGAAGGAGCAGACTTTTACGAGATTTGGAAATTCTAAGATTTAGAAACCTTGATAAATTGATCCGGCATCATCTTTTGATAGCTGTAAGGGCAAGCAGATTAAAATTCGATAATTTTATAGGTATAATTCTGATTTTTTTTCTTATTGTACAAATTTTTCAGATGGAGCATATTTTTATAAACGATTCTGAGTTGTGGAGCCTTCTTAAGGAAGGCGATGAAGAGGCGTATTCGCAGTTGTTTAGAAGACATTATCCATCTCTAGTTAGTTATGGCAAGACCCTGATTAGAAACGAAAGTCTGGTTAAGGATTGTGTTCAGGAGGTTTTTATTGAGGTATGGATATATAGGGAAAAAATATTGGTTCCGCTTTCAGCGAAAGCATATCTATTGGCATCAGTTCGTAAAAGGATTGCCCGTCGCTTAGAGCGAGATCGTATTTTCCGAAATGTAGGCGAGCTGAATGAAGACCTGAGCGAAATCAGCTTTACCATCTTAGAGGAAATGATTGCAGACGAGGAATCTAAAAATCAAGTAGCGAGTATTAATAAACATCTAAATAATCTTCCCAAGAGACAGAAGGAAGCCTTATATCTTCGATATCACCAAGGTTTGGACATTGACCAAATTGCTGGTCTTATGGATATTAATTTACAATCTGCATCCAACTTGTTACACAGAGGAATTAAACTCTTAAGAACGGCTTGTGCAACCGATTTATCATCCCTCATTTTTCTGATTAGCTTGATATATTAATTTTTTTTGAAAGAAAAGTTAAATTAAGTGAGTATCGGTTGAAATTTCTGTCCTCTCCCGTCTGAGAACCGATAGATATGCAAAACAAACGATTCACTAAAATCGAAGATTTTCTGAACAGTGACGCCTTTGTCGAAGGTGTTAGGACTGGTCAGCAAACAACTGAATGGAGGGACTGGATGGAGAATAATCCAGACCAAATTCATCTATATAAAGAAGCACGAAATGTCGTTCTGGCGTTGGGAAATATAGATGCTCCCGGCTCTCAGGAAACAGAGATGGCGCTAGCCCGAAGCCTAGAAAAGATTCACACACTTCAGAATCCACAACAAAAAAAGCAGATATTTCCTTGGTGGCGCGCTGCGGCAGCCGCGATTTTACTAATCGGAATAGGACTGGGCGCTGTCAGTTTTTCCACATTTAATTCGAATGGTCCCCTGAGCTTTGTTGATCATTTGTTGAAAAGAGAACGAATTGAACAAAATCTAACAGAAAAGGTTCAGGTAATAAATTTAGAAGATGGTAGTACGGTAATTTTGCAGCCCGGTGCAAAGCTAACCTATCCGAGCCATTTTGGAGCGAACGATAGAAAAGTACACTTATCCGGGGAAGCATTTTTTGAGATAAGTAAAAATCCGCAAAGACCTTTCCTTGTGTATACGAGTGACATAGTAACTCGTGTTGTTGGAACGAGCTTCCGGGTTAAAGCACTTGTTGGGCAACCCGATATTGAGGTTCAAGTAAGGACAGGAAAGGTAAATATCAGTCGCCTTGAAGCTAGTAACATTGGAGGAAACGAAATCTCGGTGTTACCTAATGAGGCTGTAAGCTTTGTAAAAAAGGTAAACTCTTTCGAAAAGAAACGTACTGCAATAACTCCACCACGTTCAATAGAATCCCTTTCTTTTGATTTTGTAGATAGACCTGTTCAGGATATTTTTTCTGCAATAGAATTGGGATATGGATTGAAGGTAGATTATCCAATAAGTGATCTGAAAAACTGCTATTTATCTACTTCCTTATCTGACCAGCCGCTTTTGGAAAAACTGAAAATCATTTGCGAAAGCCTGGGATCCAGCACATCGTTTGACATTACTGATGACAAAATTATTATTCACTCAAACGGATGTAACGCTATGTAAGATAACTATGCCCCCCCTTTAAAAGAAAACCGGCCATGCGCCAACATGCCCGGATTTTTAATACGCCACCTATTTCGAATGCACGAACTAGGAGGAGAAGCTTATTGCCCAATTTTTTGCAATTATTTTAAACAATAAACAGTCAAATCTATGAAAAAAACTTTGACCACCAAGCGATTATTATATCAAATCGTGATGAAATCATTACAACAAATCCTGCTGGTTGTGCTATTTGCCAATTTAGTGACTGCTTCTCCCACAACAGGTCAAAGCTTATTAGAGCGTCCGGTTAGTATTGCGGCTGATCATATTTCTCTGGATGATGCCTTACAATCACTAGAGCGATCAGCTAAGATTAAATTTTCATACAATTCCCGGTCGTTACCATTAAAGGCTTTGGTAACAATTAATGCTAGAAACAAGCAGATGTCATCTGTTTTAGAGGAGTTACTGTCACCGTTGCACATTACATTCCGCCAGGTAAGCAATCAGATTGTTTTGAGATACGAGCCAACGGCAAATTTGGATGTGGAGAGGAAGGGAATAACTTCGGGAAACGTCGGCTTTGAAGTGAAACCTGTGGATCGGTCGGTCGCAGGTAAAGTAACTGATGAAAAAGGGGAAGGACTACCTGGAGTCAGTATAATCGTAAAAGGAAGTCAACTGGGCACCATATCAGATGGAGATGGGTCATATAACCTGGTTGTACCGGATGGAGTACACATACTTACTTTTTCTTTTGTGGGTTACCTGTCGAAAGAAGTCTCACTGGCGGCAGATCAAACAAGTCTGAATATAGGACTATTGGTTGATCAGAAATCGCTTGAAGAGGTTGTTGTAGTTGGATATGGAACCAAGAAAAAAAGTACCGTTACTGGATCTGTGGTCAGTGTGTCTGGCGAGGACATAGTTAAAAGTCCGGCAGTTAATGTTACAAATTCTCTTCAGGGAAGACTTCCTGGGGTAATTGCTACCAACAGGACGGGTGAGCCAGGAAGGGACGACTCTCAGATACTCATTCGAGGCCGTAGTACATTTGGAAACAATCAGCCACTATTGGTCATTGATGGAGTGCCACGTCCAACAGAAGGTTTAGGCCGGATCGATCCACAATCCATTGAAAGTATTACCGTGTTAAAGGATGGTTCAGCAGCAATCTATGGAGCCAGAGCTGCAAATGGCGTTATTTTAGTAGAAACAAAACGGGGCGTAGAAGGTAAACCTCGGTTTGATTTCTCCTATAACCAGGGATTTAGTCAGCCAACTAGAATGCTAAAAGTAACTGATGCAGTAACACATGCTTTGGCCAGAAATGAGGCTGCTGTTCGTAATGGTGTGACAACTATGCCATTTACTGACGCAGAAATTGAACTTTTCAGAAATGGGTCGGATCCGGTTTTATATCCCAATACCAACTGGGTGAAAGAAACTGTCAAAACATGGACACCTCAGAATAAAATGAACATGACTGTCAACGGAGGAAGCCAGAGAGTATTGTATTTCTTTAATTTCGGGATGGTTAATCAGGATGGACATTTTAAAAACAATCCTACCAAATACAAACAATTTGAGGTTAGATCCAACATTGACGCCAATGTCAGTGATAATCTTCGGATTTCATTAAATATCGCAGGTAGACTTGAAAAGAGAACTTACCCATCGACAGGAACCTGGGTTAATTTCGTCAATATACTTTCAGCTCTGCCCACAATTCCCGCGCGGTATCCCAATGGGCTGATTACAGCTGGAAGACTAGGAGAAAATCCATTGCTTCGTGACCAGGTGGGATTTCTTCAACAAGAAAGTCTTCCAATACAGAGCACGCTGTCTGCCCGGTATAAAGTACCTTTTGTAAAAGGTATGACAGTAGACGCTTCATATAGCTTTGATTTTACTAATGACTTTAATAAAACCTTCCAAAAGCCCTACAGTTACTGGCAGTATGTTCCGGTTACAAAGGAATACATTAACGTAAAGTCCACTTTTTATGCAAATCCTTATGTTCAGGATTATGCAAGCAGATTGTTTGTGCAAACTTATAACATGCGATTGGGTTACTCCCAAAATTTTGGAAGCCATAACATAGACGCAATGGTTGGTGCAGAAAGGGCGCAAAACAAGGGCAACAATTTTAGTGCATTCAGACGGAATTTTCCAACTACCGCCTTGACCGATTTAAACTTTGGAGGTTCTGGTACCGGTGATATGGGTAATTCGGGATCATCATTTTTGACGCGTCGTGACAATTATTTTGGGAGAGTGGGTTATAATTTCAAAGAAAAATACCTTGCTGAATTCCTGTTTCGCTATGATGGCTCTCCAATTTTCCCAGAGAATAAACGGTACGGGTTTTTCCCTGGCGCTTCTGTGGGTTGGCTGATTTCGCGCGAGGGTTTTATGAGTGACTTCAAATCAATAGACCGATTAAAGCTTCGGGCATCTTATGGGGAACTGGGTAATGACAATGTAAGCGATGCCTATTCCTATTTGAGAACTTATTCAATTGGAAGGACTTATAATTTTGGTGGTGCTGATGTACTCGGTTTAAATCCTGGGGTTTTACCTAATCAGAATTACACATGGGAAGTGCTGAGAACCTTTAATGTTGGTCTTGATGCATCTCTATGGCAGTCCAAGCTTGGAGTAGAATTTGATGTATTTACTCAGAAACGTTCCAGTATTCTTGCTACCAGGCAGTTGAGTATAACTGACTCTTACGGTTTTCCTTCTCTCCCTCCAGAGAATATTGGAAAGGTTTCTAACCATGGATTTGAATTGGTTCTTTCTCATAACAACAGTTTCAGGGATATTAATTTTTCGGCAAAAGGAAATATCTCATTTGCAAGAAACAAATATGTGTACTTCGACGAAGTGCCTCGAGCAGCTGAATATCAAAATCAAACTGGACGACCAATTGGAGCACCACTTGTATGGGCAACTGACGGTATTTACCGTACACAAGAAGAAATCAATAGTTCAGTTCATTTGCCAACTGCACGTGTTGGTGACGTGAAATATATCGATTATAATGGTGATGGAGTAATTAATGCCAACGATCAATATCGACTCAACAAGTCAGAAACACCTGAGATCGTATTCGGTCTGGACATGAATGCAAGTTATAAGAATTTTGATCTGACGCTCTTCTTCCAGGGCCAGGGGAATGCTGTTTATTTTCCGGGAATCACAGGATTAGGTGGAGCGAGCAATAGCGCCCAGGTAAGGGCGGAGGATCGCTGGACACCTGAAAACCCAGACGGAAGCATGCCACGGTCCGGAGCAGATTTTCCACAGATTAGTGAGTTTAACATGTACAGTGCAACCTTTGTTAGGCTGAAAAACCTGGAACTGGGATACCACTTACCAAAAAATTTACTATCCAAAATTGGACTGACCAATGTACGCATTTATACTAATGCGTTTAACTTGCTCACATTGAGTAAGGTAAGTTTTATGGACCCCGAAGGCAGGGGTGATGGAAGCGATCCTAACTCAACACGTACCGATGCAAACTACTATCCGCAGTTAAAGGTTTTCAATTTTGGTGTTAACATATCATTCTAAAATACATCATGAAGAAAAGAATTCTATTTCTGATATCTATGATCATCAGCTTGGGAAGCTGTAATGACAAGTACCTTGAAATTACTCCATTAGACAGAATTGTAGACGAACAAGTGTGGCAAGATGAAAACCTGGTTGGGCTCTATGTTAATGGACTTTACGATGGTGTCCCGCATGGATTCAACACACATTCCTGGTCGAAATATACGGATGAAGCTTATGGAGAAAACACCTGGTTAATGGGTGCGTGGAATCCGGATAATATTAATACTTTTGGAGCAGATGCCAACTACATAGATTATTATAAACGAGGATATCAGTTTATTCGCCGTTGTAATATCTTTTTGTCAGAGATTAGCGGCTCGGCTGTTCCGGCTGCTAATCAGGCGGCATTAACTGCACAGGTCAAGTTTATAAGGGCCTTTGTCTATTCCAATTTATTATGGCGCTATGGTGGTATGCCTATTGTTGAGGAAATTTATGATTTGTCAGATCGTGACAAAGTCAGCCGTAACACCTATCAAGAGGTTTTGGACTATATTGTAAAGGATCTGAACGAAGCCTTGCCTGCTCTTCCGGATCGTTATGCTCCTTCGAATACGAACTTTGGCAGGGCTACGAAGCACGCCGCTCTTGCGCTAAAATCAAGGCTGTATCTTTATGCTGCAAGTGCACTGAATAACACTGCCAACGAGAAAGCAAAGTGGCAGCTAGCTGCGGATGCCGCAAAAGCGGTGATCGATCTGGGAGCCGTTTACAAACTTGTAGAACGATATGAAAATACGTTTCTCTCGGTCAACGAAGAGATCATTTTCGCCAGAACATTCAACAGTATCAACGGACATTTGTACACATTTACAAACGTAAATGGTACGTATGGTGGCTGGGGTGGTTTTGGAGGTCGCAATGCTCCATCTGAAAATTTTGTGGAACAATATGAGATGTCCAATGGAATGTTGCCGTTCAATTCAGATGGTACGGTGAATACCGCCTCAGGTTATGATCCGCAGAACCCGTATTTAAACCGTGATCCGCGATTTTATCAAACAATTATTTACAACGGCGACACATTTCGTCCGGAGGTAAGGGGATCAGCGTCAGTCAAGTATGATGTAACCCAAAATGTATCTGGTTTCGATGGCGCCGGGAATCCCGTTCTAACCAATGTATTTGGAATTGATAATGTCAAAGTGAGTGGTGATAATTCTTTGACTTCATATAACTGGAAAAAATTTATTGACCGTACCTTGCCAATCAGCCGTTCTAATGGCGGATATCCGCAGCCCTGGATATTCTTCCGCTTGGGAGAAATATATCTGAATTATGCAGAGGCATCCTTTGAACTGGGTAATGAGACAGAAGCCCGCACGTACGTGAACCTGATCCGTAAAAGGGCTGGGCTTCCGGATCTGGCTGCAACAATATCGGGTCAGGTGTTGCGTGATCGTATCAGGCACGAACGCCAAATCGAGTTAGTGGGTGAAGGACATAGATTCTTCGATGTTCGCCGATGGAAAATTGCACCAGTAGTTGAATCTAAAAATATCCGTGGAGTAGACATCTTCAAATTGCCCGACGGAACGCTCAGGTTTAAAGGTAAGACTTTAATTGAACGTCCGGTGTGGGAGGATAAATTTTACTGGATACCAATTCCGCGAACTGAAATTAACAAAGGTGCCGGACTCGAACAAAGCCCACTCTGGAACTAGGCTCTAATTAAATATCATCTTCATGGTTTCCAGGCTAATTGGTGTTTTACAGTCACCGACCTGGAAACCATGTTTCTATCCAACAATGAGAGAAATTCTAAATCATGCTTAAAATATTGAGTTATATTGTCGGAGTCGTTTTGTTGAGCATATCTGGTTATGCTCAGAATCCGAAGTTTACTGTGGCGCAGGATGGTAGTGGTGATTTTAAAACAATTCAGGAAGCGGTTAACAACGTAAGAGACCATTCGCAAGTTCGGGTAGAAATACTGGTCAAAAATGGTGTTTATAATGAAAAGCTGGTAATACCGGCCTGGAAAAAGAATATAGCCCTTAGAGGGGAGGATAAGGATAAAACGATTATAACACATGCCAATTACTCGGGGCAGGTGTTTCCCGGAGGCGATTTTACCAATAACTCAAAATATAGTACGTATACATCTTATACAGTACTGGTGCAGGGCAGCGATTGCTTACTTCAAAACCTGACTATCGAGAACACAGCAGGAAGAGTAGGGCAGGCAGTCGCATTAGCAACGGAAGCAGACCGGATCGCAGTAATTAATTGCAAAATTCTGGGTAATCAGGACACGCTCTACACATCCAAGGACGGACGTAATTATTTTAAAGATTGCTACATCGCTGGTACCACGGACTTTATATTTGGCGAAGCAACGGTTGTTTTTCAAAATTGTACAATAGAGAGTCTGTCTGATTCTTTTATTACGGCCGCTTCTACAACTAAAGAACAAGAGTTTGGTTATGTCTTTCTCAACTGTAAACTAATTGGAGCGGAAAAGGCCACGAAGGTATTTTTAGGAAGACCTTGGAGGCCGTTTGCCAAAACCGTTTTTATTGATACAGATATGGGTAGCCATATCGTAAAAGAAGGTTGGCATCCATGGCCTGGTGATCCTATGTTTCCTGACAAGGATAAAACGGCATTTTATGCTGAATTCAACAGCATGGGAGAGGGAGCCAGTCCAAAGACTAGGGTAAGCTGGTCAAAGCAGTTAAAGAAAGAGGATGTTGAAAAATATACCTTGAAAAATATATTAAGGAACTGGCAGCCTTCTGAAATATAAATTGATATCACTCAAAACCAATATTGCATGAAATTTTCCTGGATTTGCAAATCATTCCTGCTTTTCGCATTTATATTTATTCTGCCCTTTGGCTTAAAAGCGCAGCAGGATTTAAAATTATTTTATGACAAACCTGCCAATAACTGGAATGAAGCTTTACCGTTAGGTAATGGCCGCTTGGGGGCCATGGTTTTTGGCAACCCAGGACAAGAACAGTTACAATTGAATGAAGAAACGGTTTGGGCAGGTGAGCCTGGAAATAATATTCCACCCAATGTATTCGATAATATTCAGAAAATCAGGAAGCTTTTGTCAGAAGGACGAAACAAAGAAGCACAGGATTTGTCAAACAGTACTTTTCCAAGACAGGCTCCAGTGAATAATAATTATGGGATGCCTTATCAACCGGTTGGTGATATCCAGATAAAGTTTCCGGGGCACGACAAATTTACCCAGTACCAACGTGAGCTGGATATCTCAAATGCCGTCTATACTTCTACCTATATGGTAGATGGAGTAACCTACAAGCGAGAAATAATCTCCTCTTTTGCAGATGATGTAATCATCATGCGTATCACTGCAGACAAGAAGGAGAGTATTACAATTCATGTAAATATTGTTAGCCCTCATAAGAACCAGCAAATCGTTGCAAAAGATAAACGTTTATTGCTATCCGGTACAAGTGGTAGTGTAGATAACAAAATTGGAAAGCTTAAATTTGAGACTCAGCTTCAGCCTGTAATCCGTGGAGGAAAACTGACTGTGAGAGATTCCGCATTAATAATTAGTGCAGCGGATGAAGTACTCCTTTACATTTCAACAGCTACGAATTTTAAAACCTACAAAGACCTATCCGGAAATGCGTCAGAGAAAGCAGCAACTATTCTAAAAAAAGCAGTAGCAAAACCATATAAGGCGGCTCTTGCATCGCACGTGTCCAAATATCAATCGTTTTTTAAACGCGTTCAGCTTGATCTTGGCACTACTTCGCAGGCGCTGAAAACGACTGATCTGAGAATTAAAGAATTTGCTACCAGTAAAGATCCGGCATTGATTTCGCTTTATTTTCAGTTCGGACGATATCTGCTTATTTCAAGTTCTCAGCCTGGCAATCAACCAGCTAATTTGCAGGGGATTTGGAATGATAAGATGGCGCCACCATGGGACAGTAAGTACACGATCAACATTAATACTGAAATGAATTACTGGCCGGCAGAGGTAACGAATCTTTCGGAAATGCACCAGCCATTATTCGCAATGATAAAAGAGCTGTCGGTAACTGGTCAACAAAGTGCTTCGGAAATGTACCACGCACGAGGCTGGAATGTGCATCATAATACTGACTTATGGAGAATTACCGGAGTAGTGGACGGTGGGTTTTACGGCATGTGGCCGATGGGCGGAGCATGGCTGACTCAGCATTTGTGGAAGCATTACCAATACACGGGCGACAAGAAATTTCTTGCCGAGTATTATCCTGTATTAAAGGGAATTGCCATGTTTTATCTGGATGCGTTGCAAGAGGATTCAGATAAAAAATGGCTTGTGGTATCTCCCTCCATGTCGCCGGAAAATACCTATGAAAGTGGTGTAGGAGTTACTGCTGGTGCAACTATGGATAATCAGCTTGTATTTGATGTTTTCAATAATCTGATTAATTCGGCAGTAATTTTGAAAAAGGATCAGCCATTCGCAGACAGTATAAGAACAGCGTTGAGCAGACTTGCTCCAATGCAGGTAGGACAGCATAATCAGTTACAGGAATGGCTTAAAGACATGGATAGAGTTAATGACAAACACCGTCATATTTCTCATTTATATGGTCTTTATCCATCAGGGCAGATATCACCGTTTCGAAATCCTGAGTTATTCGAAGCGGCTAAAAACTCGCTGGTTTACAGAGGGGATAAATCGACAGGTTGGTCGATGGGTTGGAAAGTGAACTGGTGGGCGAGGTTGCTGGATTCAGAAAAAGCATACAAACTAATTTCTGATCAACTAAGCCCGGCTCCTACGGATAATAAAGGGGAATCGGGAGGGACCTATCCCAATTTGCTCGATGCGCATCCTCCATTTCAGATTGATGGAAATTTTGGCTGCACCGCAGGAATTGCAGAAATGCTTTTACAGTCGTACGATGGAGAGCTTTTTGTGTTACCTGCACTGCCAGAACAATGGAAAAGTGGTAGTGTAAAGGGGTTGCGTGCTATTGGCGGATTTGAAATTGACATCAGTTGGAAAGACGGCAAACTTGACACGCTTGTGGTAACCTCTAATCTCGGAGGAAATTGCCGGCTGCGGTTTGCGCAGGATCTTGAACTTGATGGCAATGCCAAGTTAATCAATGCAACTGGTAATAATTCTAACGAATACTATTTGGTCAATCAGATTAAAAAACCATTGGTTTCCGACAAGGCTAAGTTAGCTGGGATAACACTGCCAAAAACAAATGTGAAGGACTTTGCTACCCAGGCTGGCCAAACTTATCGGTTTGTGGCAAAAGGGAAACGGTAGAATTGCATTGAGAGAAATTGACCTCCCAGGCACCCGGATTGACCGGGTGTTAGCGGTGGGATTCAGCAATTTATCAGCTATTTGACATTTTAAAAACAACATAAAATATAGAAACATAATTTTAGGCGTTGCCACAACAATGCTTTTTTCAGTTGAAGTTGCTGGACAGACAGTTCCCGCGTTTAGCTGGAGAAATCTTCCAGTTATACAACAGCCGGTCTTCTCAAATGACACTATTCATATTACCGAGTTTGGTGCAGTAGGGGATGGTAACAAATTGAACACAATCGCGATTAACGAAGCGATCCAAGAAAGTAGTAAAAGAGGAGGCGGCGTAGTGGTAGTTCCCAAAGGCTTGTGGATCACAGGGCCGGTGAAAATGAAAAGCAATGTTAATCTGCATCTTCAGGAGTCTGCAATCTTACTATTTACCACCGATAAATCTAAGTACGCAATAACCGAGGGTTTTTATGAAGGTAAAAGAGTTGCACGAAACGAGTCATCAATATCGGGTGGTAATCTTGAAAATATTGCAATCACAGGTAAGGGGATTTTGGATGGAAACGGCGATGCTTGGCGTGCTGTTCACAAGAACCAGTTCACAGACGGTCATTGGAAAGAAAAGCTCGCTTCTGGAGGGGTATTAAAAGAAGACGGTTTGACATGGTATCCAAGTGAGCAATTCAAAAATGCCAGCTTGAAGGAGATGAGCATGTTATTAACACCGGGAAAAATGCCCCGGGATTTCGAAAATATGAAAGATTATCTGAGGCCTAACCTGATTGTTTTAAACAATTGTAAAAAAGTGCTATTGGAGGGCGTGACCTTCCAAAATTCTGCTGCCTGGTGTATCCATCCATTAATGTGTCAGGATCTTACACTAAGAAATTTGAGAGTTAAAAATCCAGAATATGCTCACAATGGAGATGGAATTGATATTGAATCCTGCAAAAATTTTCTTGTAGAGGGTTGTATTCTGGATGTTGGAGACGATGCCATTTGTATTAAATCGGGCAAGGATGAAGAAGGTAGGAAACGAGGAATTCCTACAGAAAAATGGTGTTGTAAGAAACAACACCGTGTACAATGGACATGGCGGTTTTGTAGTTGGTAGCGAAATGAGCGGTGGGGCTCGTAATATTTTTATTGAGAACTGCACATTTATGGGCACAGATAAAGGTTTGCGATTAAAGTCGGTACGTGGCCGCGGAGGCTTGGTCGAACGTATTTTTGCCAGGAATATTTTTATGAAAGACATATCACAGGAAGCTATCTTTTTTGATATGTATTATTTTGTAAAATTCTCTACCGATGGTGAGCGTAATATGATTCCGGCTGTGAATGAAGGTACGCAGGTATTCAGAGATATGAAGTTTGAAGACATCGTATGCAGCGGAGCAAAAAAGGGCGTGTTTGTAAGAGGACTTCCTGAAATGCCGGTTAGGAATATTGTTATGAAAAATTTGGTGCTCACTTCCGATATTGGTATGGAACTGACTGATGCTGATCAGATTAAGTTTGATAACGTGCAACTCATTACCAAGACAACCAAACCGGTCATTTTCACTGCGAATGCTACTAACATTAGTTTCAGCGGAATTAAATACAACAAGAATAGTGATGTGCTTATTTCCGTGAACGGAGAACGTAGCAAGGATCTCAAAATGGAAAAAACGGATGTTTCTTCTGCACAAAAGGTGACTGAATTTACGAAGGGCGCATCGGATAAAAGTTTGTTGGTGCAGACCGGGAAATAGGTTTAGTGAGAAGTAGAAAGGCCTTTTGTTAGTCAGTTTATAGATTTTTTATGAAATATTACCTTTTAACGGGAACGCTGACTTTGTTGGGAGCTGGTGCTTTTGGACAGGTTGTTACAAAGAGCCAGACCAACTCGCCGAATGCCGTTTCCAAGGTTTGGGTGTCCGATCTGGGAAACGGGCTGTATAAAAATCCGGTTCTCAATGCAGACTATTCTGATCCTGACGTTTGCAGGGTTGACGATGATTTTTACCTCATTTCTTCCAGTTTTGATGCCGTACCTGGTTTGCCGATTTTGCATTCCAAAGATCTGGTGAACTGGACGCTCATCGGGCATGCTTTACACCGTCAAGCGCCTATTGAACATTTTGAGAAAACGCAGCATGGAAACGGTGTTTGGGCGCCTGCAATCCGTTTTCACCATGGTGAGTTTTACATCTATTATCCCGATCCTGATTTTGGTATATATCTAACAAAGGCCAAAAATCCCGCAGGACCATGGAGCGAGCCGGTACTGGTGGAAGGAGGCAAGGGACTGATCGACCCATGTCCGCTTTGGGATGATGATGGCAAAGTGTATCTGGTGCATGGCTGGGCTGGAAGCAGGGCCGGGATCAAAAGTGTGCTTACTGTCAAAAAGATGAACGCAGCCGGTGACAAGGTTACGGATGAGGGCGTGTTGGTTTATGACGGCCACGTCATTGACCCTATGGTGAAGGGCCGAAGTTTCACAAACGGAATGGCTACTATTACATTTTTGCTCCGGCAGGGGGTGTGTCAACGGGCTGGCAAATCGTATTGCGATCCAAAAATGTATATGGTCCCTACGAGCGTAAGCTGGTTATGGATGAAGGGAAATCGGGTATAGAATCTGGTCGTTCACAACGGCGAAGGGGTTTTTGAGATTGTATTCTTACAAAGCTCCCGAGGCTACGAAAAATCTCTGGACGGTGCCTAATATTTGATGCAGAAGTTTCCTGCGGAGGAATTTATGGTAACTACAAAATTGTCATTTACCCAGAACACCAAACTGGAAAATGAACGTACCGGACTGGTGGTGATGGGGCAGAGTTATGCCGGAATATTCCTGAAAAGTGATAAGGATGGCATTTCCATCGTGCAGGTAACGTGCAAGAATGCGCACGAAGACAAGCCGGAAAAGGAAAACGTGATTGGCAGACTCAAATCTGGTGAAGCAATTTATCTGCGTGTAAAGGTAAACAAGGGAGGTAAATCGCAATTCAGTTACAGTCGTGATGGTGCTAAGTTTGACAGTGTAGGCGACGTTTTCCATGCTGAGGTTGAACGCTGGATAGGTGCCAAATTTGGTATTTTCTGCACAAGAGAAACGCAAACCAACGATTTCGGTTACGCGGATTACGATTGGTTCCGTATAAGCTCTGAATTGAATTAATAACTTGTTTTAGATGATCAATTATTCATAATACAATTATGCGAACACGATTGATATTACAATTTCTTGCATTTACGATCACCAGCTCTTGCTTTGCTCAGATTATGCCTTCTGGTATAAGGGACACAACTTTTAGTATAAAAGGTGCTTATCAACATGAGATTAGACGTTATCCGAAAATTCAGATAGCAGACTCGACCATGCCTGCTTCCGTCGTTGTTCACAGAAATATTCAATATAATAAACTTGAAGCGGGCAGAGCTCGGAAACTTGATGTTTTCAAGAACGAAAAGAAAAAAAATGAAAACCAGCCTGCCATTTTAATGGTACATGGAGGTGGATGGCGAACAGGGGATCGATCTCATAACAGTACACTTGCCCGTAAATTGGCACAAGCTGGCTTTGTGGCCATTACTGTGGATTACAGACTTTCGACAGAAGCACTATTTCCAGCAGCAGTATTTGATCTTAAAGAAGCAATTAGGTGGATCCGAGCAAATGGGAGCAATTATGGAGTAGATACATCTCAAATAGCAATTTTGGGATTTTCTGCGGGAGGTGAACTTGCGGCATTCGTTGGAACAACAAATTCTAATGTAAAATACGAAGGTACGGGAGCTTATAAAAATTTTTCAAGCAAAGTTCAGGCCGTTATTGATATTGATGGCACTCTCGCATTTATTCATGCAGAATCGGGAGAGGGAGATGATTCGAAATCTATCTCGGCGGCCACATATTGGTTTGGCTACTCGAAATCTCAAAAACCGGATTTGTGGATTGAAGCCGCACCTCTAACGCACGTTGGTAAACAGACCCCTCCTTTTCTATTTATCAATAGTTCTGTTGAAAGAATGCATGCCGGACGAAGTGATTTTATTGCCAAACTTAATGAATTTGGCATCTATTCTGAAATCATATCTTTCAGTGATGCTCCTCATACATTCATGTTTTTCGATCCATGGTTTACACCAACATTAACTTCTGTTAGTAATTTTTTAATAAAGACTTTTAAATAAGCGGTTTAGGTTACTCAGTATGTATTGCTATTTAGCGTGAATTCGGGTTAACTTCATCAAAATTGCTATTTAACTACGAATATTATCGTAAATGAAAAACCTAATTTATTTATAGTGTGAACTTTAACGATAAATTGCATATTTGTTTCAACATTAAATTGCCATATTATTCGGATCAAATTTGAAGGTTACTTTACCCAATAAGCAGACATTTTCGAGCAGCTTCAACGACCTTTTTGTTTACTGTTTGGAGCTTATTTATTCTCATAATCCGGCATATCTGACTGAATATCCGGTCAATCAATCTAAAATTGCCACTAGTGATTCGTATCATAGTATTCAGTGCTTCGTAGTCGGCAAAATATTCAGGATCATATTCTTTACCCCTTTTGCCCCAGATTTTAGGAAACACAAACCTCATTTCATGCTCTCCCGAGGATTTATACTGATGTGCAAATCCGATCCGGGAAAATAACTGGGGATATCTTGAAAGTCTTTTCTCAAAGCCAGGCATACCGATCAGTACTTAACCGAAATGTAAATGATCATACATATTCCTAACTTCTTCCAGACTATTGAAACTAAGCCTGTCTGATTCATCAAGTATAACCAATGGGCAAAATGAATCTGCGTACTTGACTCTTACTTCCAAATCCGTTATTCCATTTGCTTTTGCAACGGATGAGCCATAACCAAAGTAGCGCCGGTATATTTCATGTCTAATAGTTTTTGGTGTGTTGGCAACGGGAACTGTGACAAAAACACCTTTGCAAATTTTTGCCATTGAACTATTCTCTAAGGATATATCACTGACAAGGTTCTTTGTCTACGGTGAAGAAAGCGTCTCCGATACTTTGCAGTATATTAATTTTTTCCTGATAGGCTTTATCGAGTTTTTCTGCGGCCTGCTTACGTTAATCTATATTCTTAAAGTATGCTGATATGCCACCATGTGATGGATATGCATTTATTTCATACCATTTCCCATTTCCCGGATAATAGTAATCAAAAAATTCTTTCTTTTTTGAACGGGCAACTCTTTTATAAATTTTCCGAATGACGGTAAATGCATTTGCCGGGAATAGTTCCCAAATGCTTTTGCCAAAACATCTTCAGCCTTCTTTAAGAGGAGGTTCTCAGCTTCTTTATTAAAATAGGTAAATTTCCAGTTTTTATCCACTGCATAAAAAGCGTCAGATATACTTTCCAATATCTCACGCATCTGCAGTTCCAGCAACTTGGAACTGTGAATATCCTGAAAACTGCCATATATTCGCCTGCATTCCCCTTGAACCATTTCAACATTTCCAGTGGCCCGAATCCATCGTTCTTTCTTTTTTTTTAGTGATTATTACAGCTTCAAAGTCAAATTTAGCATCCGTCTCAATACTTTTCACTATAACCTCATTTACCATTGATTGATAATCATTCCGGTAAAAACCAAGGGCTGTTTCTAAATCAGGGATGAAAGTTTTAGGGTTCGTTCCGTGCAGTTCGTGAACCATCGTTGACCAGTAAAGTTTGTCATTTACCAAATCAATTTTCCAACTTCCAATTTTGGCTAGTCTTGAAGCCTGTTGGGAAAATACATTATTGAAGTCGGGTTTGATTTTTTCCATATTTAAACTGTTTTTCGCCATGCTATTCATACTTTAACATGACGGTCTCTGCCTAATCAATGCACAATTTCGGAGCGAAAAAAACTTCACAATTACATCGGCCCGATCAGCTCCACAAATGTTCCGTCCGGATCCTGGACCAGTACGAAGTGTGAATATTTTGTCAGAGGCGTAGGTGTGTTGCCCAGGAAAGTCACGTTTTGCTCCTTTAGCCTGTCAATGATGGGCTGTAAGGATTTGACCTGAATGGTGATATATTGCGGACCAGTATCGTCCTGAATGAATTTTGGCTTTGGGTGACCTACCTTTTTGCCAAAACTCATCAGTTTCCAATCGGTGCTTTCGGGGCTGTTTTCGAGTTTAAGAATGTTTACGTCGACCGCTTCACCACCTGTTAAACCGCCTCGTTTACCGAATTCTGCATTGATTGTGAAATTACCGGTTTTGACCATGCCGATCCCTTTTATATAGAAATCCAGCGAGCGTTGCATGTCTGCTACCACCACGCCGACTCCGATGGATTTACTTGTAAAATTGGATTGTGCTTGAACGAGACCGCCAAAAAGGAGCGTAGTAAGGATTAACAGATTCTTGAAAGTAGACATGCTTATCAAATTATTTATTTTAAAAATAGGATTATTGCCGCTGTATTCAGGTATTTAAATGAAGCAGAAATATTTTTATCGATTTACTCAAAAAAGATATATTAAGCTCATCCTGGAAAATGCCCGTGACGAGCATCTATATTTTCTATGAAGAGCCTAAGCTTAATTATTATGAAGGGTAATACTCAATGTTTTACTTGACTGCCAGTAAGTCGACCATTTCAAGGACCGGATCAACTGCAAGCAGGTCCGGCGCATTTGCCATCAATGCTTTGGCGATCTCGCCTCCTAAATGTGCCGCCCTGCCTTCCTGAGTTTCGAATGTGTCGAAAATTCCGAATGTGGAAGGACCTATTTGCAGGGCAAACCAGTTGATGGTACCTGCTTCCTCCATCGCCAAAGGCAAGGCACCTTTGAGAAAGTCCGCGACGTCTTGTTCTTTACCTGGCTTAGCTTCGAGCCTTGCCAGAATTGCCAATTTTACCATAACTGTTTGATTAATTTAAATGAAATTAATACATCCTTGTGATGGGATGGTATTCAGTTTAAGCGTTAATCTTTGGGATTATACTCCTGGTATCGGTTCAGAAGTAAAAATATCCGGTGCGGTAAGTCTGCCTTTGTTTCAGAAGGGGGAGTTTGTGTGATCTGGTTTTATATCATCTTGAAACTCCCATCTCAATAGATGCCTGGCCGGCTATCAACAGGATTGTGCATTTATTAATTTTGGAACTGCCTGGCTATGTTTTATTTTCAAAGCCTAACTCGATAAGGTATATACCGGCGGACAAACCTTCCGGTGAGATGGATCGGTTTTGATGGCGTAGTCCAAAATCACCCAATCTGAAACGTGAATCAGGTGGATACTGAATTTAATTTCACAAGAGTTTCTGACTAAGATATCGACATAGTCCTTTGCAGGATTGTATTTCCGATGTCCCATCCTTGCTTTTAGGACCTTTCGTATTATTCAGTGAATCGCCAACCTTAATTACTTTGAGATCCGATAGCACTGGCATCAAATAAATTAGCGAGATTTACTTAACACGAACTCCAGAAAAACGTTGCCCAAAGCTCTGGGATTATTTTTTTTCAAGTGCATTTTATCCCGGATCCAATGTCAAAAGAATCACCATCGCTACCTGCATCGGACTTTGTTAAAGTACGAGGGGCTAAAGAGAATAATCTTAAAAATGTGGATCTCGACGTTCCAAGAGGTTCACTGGTCGTATTTACCGGTGTCTCGGGTTCTGGTAAATCATCGCTTGCTTTCGGAACCTTGTATGCCGAAGCGCAGCGCCGTTACCTGGAGTCAGTTTCTCCGTACGCAAGACGGCTTTTCAATCAAATGTCCATTCCTCAGGTCGACAGCATTGATGGTCTTCCTCCGGCTATTGCTTTGCAGCAGCAGCGGGGAGCGACAAGCACACGTTCCTCTGTGGGCAGCGTCACAACGACTTCAAATCTGATCAGGATGCTGTATTCGAGGGCGGGAGATTATCCTGCCGGCCAGTCGATCGTTTATGCAGAATCGTTTTCACCCAACACCCCGGAAGGCGCCTGTCCGGAATGCCACGGCCTGGGAGTCGTCTATGAAGTGACAGAGCATTCGATGGTGCCCGATGACTCACTCTCGATCAGGGAAAAAGCCATCGCAGCGTGGCCCACTGCCTGGCAGGGGCAGAACCTGCGGGAAATATTGATGACGCTTGGTTACAATGTAGACATACCCTGGCGTGATCTGCCACAGAAAGATAAGGATTGGATATTGTTTACGGAGGAGCAGCCGGTTGTCCCGGTTTATTCCGGACTTACTGCGGCACAGGTTCAACAAGCCCTGGTGCGAAAAATGGAACCTAGCTACATGGGTACTTTTACCGGAGTTAAACGGTATGTGATGCAAACATTTGCCAATTCACAAAGCCAGGCGATGAAAAAGCGCGTGTCGAAATTTATGCTCAGCGCGCAGTGTCCCGTCTGCCATGGAAAGCGCCTGCGTCCTGAGCCTCTATCTGTGAAATTTGCCGGAATGGATATTGCGGAGTTTTATCGGCTCAATATCAAGAGTTTACATGATATCATATCTGCTTGCCTAAAAACCAAAAGTGATGGCTTAAATCAGAAACATCCCGAAAAGGCATTAGTCCTTGAACGTATAGGTCAAGATCTATTATCCCGCCTGGATGTACTGATTGATCTGGGACTTGGGTATCTGACCCTTGAAAGAAGCACCCCAACGCTTTCGCCGGGAGAATTACAGCGCCTGCGGCTGGGGACTCAGATACATTCCAATCTTTTTGGCGTGGTATATGTACTCGACGAGCCATCGGCAGGCCTTCATCCTGCCGACACACAATCATTGCTCCGGGCACTAGACCGCTTAAAAGCAGCTGGAAATTCACTTTTTGTTGTCGAGCACGAGATCGAAATCATACGCCATGCCGACTGGATAGTCGATGTCGGACCGGGCGCGGGTGAGAGGGGAGGTGAAATACTTTACAGTGGTCCATTGCAGGGATTGGAAAAGATCGACCGATCCGTTACAAGACGATATCTGTTTAATATGGATCAGAGCCAAAAGTCTGAAAGACTGGCAAAAGGGTGGCTGCGACTAAGAGACATAAGCCGGAATAATTTAAAGCATGTGGATGCCGACTTTCCATTAGGCGTATTGACCAGTGTCACCGGCATATCGGGTTCTGGGAAAAGTAGTCTGATCAGCCAGGCGCTGGTAGAGCTTGTCTTGGAGAAATTGGGACAGCAAATAACAACCACAGAAGATCAGGAAGATAATCTTCTTCAAACAGAAAGCCCGAAAACGACTGCCGGTTATATCTCAGAAGGGATGAATCATGTCCGCCGGTTAATACCGGTAGATCAAAAACCCATCGGACGTACACCCCGGTCAAATCTGGCCACCTACACAGGCTTGTTTGATCATGTCCGTAAATTGTTTGCCAATACCAAAATGGCAAAGAGTCGAAAATACGACGCAGGTCGTTTTTCTTTCAATGTCGCAAAAGGTCGTTGTCCGAACTGCGAAGGAGAGGGCTTTGTCATGGTTGAGCTTTTGTTTCTTCCCAGCGTATATACGCCATGTCCAACCTGTCATGGAAGTCGTTATAATGAAAAGACGCTGGAAGTTACATATAATGGCAAAAATATTGCCCAGGTACTTTCCCTGACTGTGGATGAGGCATTTGACTTTTTTATGTCCGAACCTCAGATCAACCGCGCGCTGGATGTCGTTCGTCAGGTTGGCCTGGGATACCTGCGTCTTGGGCAACCGGCTACCGAGCTTTCGGGTGGTGAGGCACAGCGAATAAAGCTGGCCACCGAATTGCAACGGGCTCAGCATGGGAATACGTTATATATTCTTGACGAGCCCACAACAGGACTGCATCCTTCCGATGTGGACAATTTACTAGTCCAGCTCAATAAGTTGGTTGATCAGGGAAACACGGTCATTGTAATCGAACATGATATGCACGTTGTTGCAAACAGCGACTGGGTGATTGACGTTGGCCCAGGTGCAGGAGATGAAGGCGGGCAAATCGTTGTAAGCGGTCTGCCAGCAACTGTTGCCGGGGAACCAGCAAGTCAAACGGGAAAATATCTAGCTAGTCATTTTAACGAGAAAACGCCATTAAAAGATTAAGGATTACCTCTTCCGCTGATTGGATAGGTGCTTCTGTCTGAAAGCATCACTATTAACAATTTCAACATGAGTTATATTCACACGGATGGCCAGGTTTCGCGCAATGTGGCTGCTGATAATAAATCCCGGTGGAAGGAGGATAGTCCACGTCAGTCTCACGAAAGAGCATTTTCTGAGATCATCTACATAATATTAGCATGGACAAAATCCAGCAGGTTGAAGATCAACAAGAAATTTGCAAAACTTCCCAGAGTATGTATACATGTCCGTGCTGCGGCTACAAAAGCCTGGCAGAAAAGGCCAGTGAAAGTAGTTATGAAATTTGCCAGGTTTGTTTTTGGGAGACTGATCCTGTTCAAAACGATAATACGGAATATGAAGGTGGCGCAAACTCAGTTTCTTTGAAAGCAGGTCAGCGCAAGTTTTTGGTGTTCGGTGCTTGCGATAAAAAGAAGATCAAGCAAACCAGATCGCCGTTAAAAGATGAACTGAAAGATCCGACTTGGAAGCCTTTCGATTAAGATTTGCTGGTAAACGGCTTAAGTCAGTCTCACTAAACATCGGTTATGTATACCCCAAAACGGTGTTTTTTCTGTACTCCTTCATGTTGTCATTGTTGTGCTTTAACTAACTACTATTTAGATAGATGCAAGGTAAATATTACGTTAAAGTGGTTTTCTATGGGGTTTGGGTAGGAATTGTTGCAGCCAGCATTACTGCTTATCATATGCGGTCTTTATTTAGTACGTGCCAGCCGCTGCTTTCACAGAAGATGACTTATCAGACTTCACTTGCACCTGGTTCAAGTGGTGTCATCCCCCCCAATTGGTAAAAAAATAACATGTAATCTGAACCATCCGATAACCAGATTGGTTAAGACATCAATGAATGCGCATGTATTCAATAAAAATTTAATAGAATAGCATGGATAGTAAATCACTTGTTAAACTGGCCAAATCGCTCAGTGACCCTACCAGGCTAGCATTATTACAGGAAATAGCAAAGGGTACCAATAAGGGGTGTGCTGATTTATTTGAATTTGTACCGATTAGTCAACCTTCTATGTCCCAGCATTTGAAGGCATTATCAGAAGCCGGTCTGGTAGAATCCCGCAAGGAAGGACGTTACATGAAAGTTGCTATTGTTGAAGAGAAAGTGCAAGAACTGGAAGACTTTTTGCGCTCTTTACGTTAGCTCAAACCGTGTTTTTCCAAAAGCCACCAGAGTGGCTTTTTTTTGCCTATTTGTATCAATTATTGCTTATGTGTTTAACTGTTTGTTTTAGGTTCACACCAGTGATCAATAAGTATCACTAACAGCCTGCAATCATCACAAATTTTTTTGTCCTAATACATCAACTTATAATTATCTATTAATTTTTTATTTTTCTCCTATGTCTATACATTTCCTCTGGCGTCGCCATTGCCTTGGCCTTAAAAGCTACCTGCTGGCCATATACTATTAAAGATAGGATCCTTTTAAGCTTTTGCCTGCTTCTTGGCATTGCTATCCGCTTTACAGACGGGATGCCTTAAAATACACTCATGGCACTACAAGCCGAAATTAAATTTATACTACTTTTAATTCAAATTCAAATGGAAAATAATCAATATCCGACGGTCCTTGTTTTGGGCGCTAGCGGAACGATCGGTAGTCAGGTTGTAAAAGATCTTGAAGGCAAAGCTGTTAACCTGCGGATCACCTCACGCAAACAGCAGGAAGTAGAGCAGCTTACCCGTGAAGGAAAAAACTGCAAATACCTGGATCTTGATGACCCGAAGACATTCGCGCTTGCCCTTGCCGGTGTTGACCGGGTCTTTCTGCTAACCGGATACACGGTTGCCATGCTCACACAGAGTAAAACATTGGTGGATGCTGCAAAGAAGGCAGGCGTTAGCCATATCGTGCATGTGGGTGTTTTTGCTGAGTGGGACACCACCGATGCGCATTTTGCCTGGCACCAGATGATCGAAAAGTATATTGAAGCCAGCGGTATTGCCTGGACACACCTTCATCCGAATATGTTTATGGAGGCCATTACAGGTGCTTACCTGCCAAAAAACTTCACCTACACTACTTACTGGGAAGATCGAAGGGTAGGTTATATTGCTTCAAGTGATATAGCTGCGGTTGCCGCAAAGGTTCTTATGGACGGCCCCCAGCGGCACGCCGGTAAAGATTATTGGTTGAGTGTAGAGAGCCATAACGGAAAGGAAATTGCCCAGCTTATCAGTGAGGTAACCGGACTTGAAATCAAATGCGAAGAAAAAGGCCTTGAAGAATTTAAGCAACTGATTGGAGCATGGATAGCTAATGGTGCGGACAGTTGGTATGCAAGTGCAAACATCGAATTTGTCAGCCAAATGCTGGATGGAAGAATGTCTTACATCTCGATGGTTCAAAATGATATTCCCTATATCCTCGGTAGACCCGCAAAAACAGTCCGGGAGTATTTAATGGAGCACAAAGATGTGCTAATAAGCTCGGCTAGTCAAAAAGCGTAAATATACTTTTGCTCACAGGACAGCCATTGCTGCCTGTGAGCACTAATGTCATCTAGTTTGGTGAATTGGCTACTTTTTTCCCATCTCATGTAAACGGTTACCAGCTAGAATTTCTTCGTATGAAGGCCAGGAATCCATTTTCCTCAGGTTGTCCATGATGAAGTCGCGGATAGCAGGGGCTTTTCCTTTTTCAGCGTCAGCAAGTGCCTGTTTTAATTCGGCTTCACCTAATTCAGTACAATACGCGGGCGTGCCGGGCTGCTGTCTCCATGATTCGGCCAGACTTCCGCCATCAACGGTATCAAAACCTGTAATATCAACCAGTTGAGTAACTATCTTTTTATGTTTCTGGTTATCACCCGCTATTGAAATTGCCACCCTTCCTTCCGCGCCTGCCGGTTTGCCTTTGTATTTTAAGGTGCCTTCCAGCATATTATTGAACACCTTAACAAGCGGGCGGTTTAGGATTTTGGAAATATATTCGCTTTCAGATATTTGTTCTAATTCGGCAATCTCGCCATCCCTGAACGGGTAGTAGTTTGAAGTATCCATTACTACCACATCATCAGGAACCTCTTGCAATAAGTCCTTTGGCAGGTCTTTGTAAGCATTGAAGGGCATTGAGAAAATGATGGCATCCACGTCTTTGACCACATCCTGTATAGTGGCTGCTGCCACTCCCAGACCGGCAGCTATTTTTTCCAGTTCAGGCATTGCCCTGGTGTTGGTTACTTTTACCTGGTGGCCTGTCTGAGAAAACTTCTCTGCTAAAAGACTGCCTATGGCACCTGTTCCTACGATTCCTATTTTCATGTTTTCTTATTTTTGTTTCTGATAATTTTTATTTCAAACCCCTGGGTCAATTCCATATTGCTGCGGTGCCCGAATCTAAATCGATGAGCATTTTTCTATTGCTGCCCTCTTTGACTTTATACTATATATTATTGATGATAAGTGACACTGCTGGTAATGGGATCCCGTCCTAATTTGAACGAGTTACCTGGCGCATCCGGGTCGGCATAACCGAAGGATATTCCAAATAGCATTTTAAGCTCGCCTGGCACATTCAGTATTTCCCTGATGACTCCTGCGAAAAAGCCCAGCGATGTCTGCGGGATACCGGCAAGTCCGTGCGCTGTAAGAGATAAAAGAAATGTCTGACCATACATGCCTATATCGCCGCCCACCCGCACATTGTCGCCAAATGAGGGCATAAAGGGAATAGCAAGATGTGGGGCATTGAAGAACTTGTAATTCAGATCTGAAACTTCTCTGCGGCCTTCTTTGTCATCCCGTTCAACGCCAAATCCTTCATACATGGCCTTACCCAGGTTGAAGTGACGCTGCTGATAACGGCCATGATAATCACCCAGATCAAAGCTGAAATCGGGCGAAAACCTTTCTGCATTGTTCTCTCTTAGGAGCGCTTCTGACAGTTCTTTGAGTTTGTTTCCCGAAATGATATGCGTTTCCCAGGGCTGGGTATTGCAGTTGGATGGTGCCAATTTTGCATCTTCCAATACGGAAGTAATCATCTGATCAGGCACTGGTGTTTCCAAGAAACCACGACAGGATTTTCTGAAACGAAGTACCTGCGAAAAAGTAAGGTGGGTACTATTTTCAAGATTCGGGATGTCAAATGCTGGTTTTTCCATAAAATTATAAGTAATGTAGCAGCTCACTGATTGTCGGCATCTCTTCGGCTCTTATCTTTTTAGCAGTTTGCACGCTACCTGGTTGGTGTAAAGTGAATAGTTTAGTCTTTGCAGTCAGCCTTTTGGTTCTACTTACCTGCTGATTCTGCATGGGGACCCTAGATTTTTCTGAATGCCGGCCTGGGTAATTCCAAATTGCCCCTAAGTGTGTCAGACTCGTACTCCGTGCGAAATATTCCGCGCTGCTGCAGAATAGGTACAACCAGTTCAATAAAATCCTGCAATCCATGGGGATGGTCCTGACGCAGGATCAGCATATCCATAGCCCCTGTTTCATACCACTCCTGCACCTGGTCGGCAACTTTGTCGGCTGAACCGAAAAATAATGGGCGGGGCAGGCTGTTGTAGGGAATGAATTGTAAGAGTTCCCTATACTTTTCCCGGGCTTCCTGTTCGGTACTGCCAACGATTGGGTTTTGCGAGATCGCTACAATAAAATCCTGCGGTCTTCTTCCTTTCTGGACTAATTGACGCCTTAGTTCACTGGCAATTGCCGCTGCTTCTTCAACAGTATTGCCATGGGTAAACACACCGTCCGTGTAGCTTGTGGCGTGATCAATGAACTTTTGCGACATCCCGGCTGTGTAGAGCACCGGCCGCCCCTGAACAGAACGGCTCAGGTTTAGTGGTCCTTCCACCGAAAAATATTTCCCCCGGTAATTCACCTTATGCATTTTGCGGGGATTTAAAAAAACGCCGCTTTCTTTATCGCGGATAAAAGCATCATCTTCATAGGTGTCCCAAAGTCCGAGTACGATTTCCATGAATTCTTTATTCATGGGATATTGGTCTGCCTTACCCAGATGCCCGCGGCTGAAATTGACCATGCCGCCCGGGTTTGAAGTAATTGCATTCAAGGATGCACGGCCTTTGCTGATTTTATCCAGCGAAAGGATTTGCCGGGCAACATTATAGGGATCTGCATAGGAAGTGGAAACGGTAGCCGAAAGCCCTATATTTTTGGTATGCATAGCAAGGGCAGACATAACAGAAACACCTTCGAACATACTCAGGTAATGCGGAATATTTCCGGGGCCTACATGGCTTACGTCTACCAGAAATAGTGTATCAAATTTTGCTGACTCTGCGAGCTTAGCCTGCTGGATATAAAAATCAATATTTTCGCTGGCATCGGCCGGTATATCGGGATGTTGCCAACCCACAAAATTCCAACCGGGACCATCAATATTCGCCGCAAGCTTTAACTGTTTTTTGATTTTCATTACTTACTTTCTGTATTTATTTCCTTCATGATTTCGGCAAATAACCGGGCAGATTTTATCCGGTCGTTTATCTCATACATGGTTGATACTGTTATTAACTCATCCACACCAGTTTCTTCTAGAAATGCCCTTATCTTGTTCTTTACGGTTTGTTTGCTTCCCACGAAGGAATACTTAAGCATTTGATTCAGTGTAGGATGGTGGAACATTTCCATTAACTCCCCGCTCATTGCTGTCGGTGGGTGCAGTAAGTCTTTGGCTCCGGTCAATACGCCCCAGAACATTCTGATTAACGACGTAAATAGTGCCTGGGCCTCTTGGTCCGTATCTGCAACAAAGACATTTATTCCGGCAATAGTATAGGGCTCATACAAAAACTCAGAGGATTTAAATTCCTGCTTGTAGATCCTTAGCGCGTTTAGTAAATGGGTTGATGCAAAATGGCTGGCAAAAGCATAGGGGAGACCTTTTTCTGCTGCAAGATATGCACTGTCTGTACTCGATCCCAGGATATACAGCGGTACACCCGTGCCTTCTGCAATGGTTGCCCTTACACTGGCATTCTTATTTTCCGGCAAAAAGTAATTCTGAATTTTGGTCACTTCTCCGGAAAACGAATGGGCGGCTTTCATAAAGTCCGACCGGATGGCCTGAGCAGTTGCCTGGTCCGTACCTGGCGCTCTTCCCAGACCTAAATCAATGCGGCCTGGATATAAATGAGCAAGGGTTCCAAACTGTTCCGCTATAAGAAGAGGCGAGTGATTGGGAAGCATGATGCCACCCGAACCTACCCGGATAGTATCCGTGTTTTCTGCCACGTAACCTATTAATACGGATGTAGCGCTGCTGGCTACACTATCAGAGTTATGATGCTCGGCAAACCAGATGCGTTTGTAGCCGGTTGCTTCTGCCTGTTTGGCTAGAGCCAAAGAATTATTCAAGGTCTGTTTTATCGTATCCCCTTGCGAGACAATGGCAAGTTCTAAAATAGAATACGCTATGTTATTTTTATCCATAATCTGTGTCACTTACCTGTCATGTATGTTTGTTTGTAGCTTTTCGATACGGTTTGTCATGTGACAATCAATTTGTTTGCAATGATTGGAAAGAATGCCACATTTACTTCCGCTTCTCACTGTGACGAGTTGATTGCTACTTTATTAATGTTTGAAAATTTTATGTATGCCTACATTCCTTCTTTCATGCCTAGAGGTCCTGATCGTATATAACCATATAAATATATAAGCAAATGATTATGCATATGGTCAAAATAAATCCCGCTGTCCGTTAATATCAGCGGGGCGGGAGTCTGTTAATTTGATTTCAAGGATTGTAGAAAGCTTGTCAACTCCTGCAACTTTTCGTCGTTAATGGCCAGGCGCATATTACGTCCTTCTTTATAGGATTCGATCAAGCCGGATTCCGTAAGAGATTTCAGGTGCTGCGACATCGATGGTTGGCTTATCGGAACAAATTCATACAGATCTGCGCAACCTCTGTTTGTTCCCTTTGCAATTTCTTTCAGCAGCAGCAGACGATGTGGGTCGCTGAGCGACTTTGCCATCCTAGTAAGTGATTTCGTATCCATAATCTACATCATTTGAATACATGCGCATTCATTAATGTATCTACAACTGGTTGTTCACTTTTATCGTTCCCTTAAGTATCAAAATTAAATGTGATTTGGTTATCGTAAATACTGCATGCCAGATTGTCTTTGCAGTAATTTAGCTCTTAGCTAAGGGAGGTGCCAATTTTCCCAAGGTGCCTTGCAAGCTATCTCCTTGATCACTATTACAAAATGTATCTATGAAACTTTTACATCCATTCAATCGGCAGACAAAAGCCCCACTGGTAACAAGATATTGGATTTAGGGAGGGCGAAGTGGTTCGAATTTGGGTTTAGTGGTAAAATCCTGTCCGAACGTTAAGCCGTGAACCGCTACCAACTGTTTTAAACAACCTCACAATCTGACAGTAGTGATTTCTAATAGGAAAAAAAGGAAGGTGCAAGTGTAGATTGTTCCTTCCTTTTTTATTTATCCTTTCCATGATTCAATTATTTGAATTTTGTATCTTTGAAAAATGAATAATATAGAAACATTAGAAGATTTTTATACAGAACGTTTCAAGGCTATTCCAAAAATTTTGCAAAATGAAATCGGGCATTTTAATGTGTTTGGTTTTAATGATTTGTTAGGGTGCAGTATAAAACCTATTCCTTACAGTCGCAGAGGTTATTTTAAAATAAGCTTGATACAGGGGGTAAATAAAGTGCATTTTTCGGATAAAACTATTGAAATCAAAAAACAGGCATTGCTTTTTGCAAATCCCCAAGTGCCCTATAATTGGGAGCAAATCGGAAATGAGCAAAATGGAGTTTCGTGTGTGTTTACAGAGCGTTTTTTTCATCATTTCGGCAATCCGAAAGACTATTCTGTTTTTCAACCCGAGAGTTTACCAATAATTGAATTGACAGACACTCAGGCCAGGTGGGTAAAGGAATTATTTGCCGAAATGTTAACGGAGTGGACATCTGAGCACCCGCACAAATACGACAAAATGCGAATTATGGTTTTTGAGCTTCTGTATAATGCAGAAAAACTGCAACCTATTAAACCTATTTCTCAATTTTATAATAACGCTTCTCAAAAAATTACCACACAATTTTTAGAATTATTAGAGCGTCAGTTTCCTGTTGAAGATATTGGTGCGTTTCCTTTACGTTCCGCATCAGATTTTGCAGAAAAATTATCCATTCACGTCAATCATTTAAACAAAGCATTACAGGAAGTTTTGCATAAACCAACGTCTGTCATTATCCAGGAACGAATTTTAGTTGAAGCAAAAATCCTTTTGAAACATACGAAAAAAGACGTTTCTGAAATTGCGTTTGCATTAGGATTTAAAGAAAATACACATTTCAATAATTTCTTTAAAAAATATACCGGTATAACACCAAGGCAGTTTCGTATTGATTGATTTTTGTAATAATGTGATTGTTTTTTGTTAAAACATAAGGTTGTTCTCATCCTAAGTTTGCAACAACAAAATATATAGTACAATGGCAAAAACAATTTTTATTACAGGTGCTTCATCGGGTATAGGAAAATCAACAGCAATTTATTTTGCAAACAAAGGTTGGAAAGTAATTGCAACAATGCGAAACCCACAAACAGTAACAGATTTAGAGGAATACGAAAAGATTACGTTGCTTCCGTTAGACGTTACTAATGTTGAACAAATAAAATCAACATATGAAAAGGCTGTTTCACTGGGAAATATTGACGTTGTGTTGAATAATGCAGGTTACGGAACTGTTGGCGCGCTGGAAGGGACGACAGACAAAGAAATTGAACAGGTTGTAAATACCAATCTTTTGGGCATTATCCGAGTGACAAAGGAGTTTATTCCGCATTTCAGAGAAAACAAAGGGGGTGTGTTTATTACAATTTCATCGATTGGTGGATTAGTCGCTTATCCTTTCTTTTCGTTATATCATGCTACAAAATGGGCTATTGAAGGTTGGACAGAAAGTATGGCGTTTGAATTAAACCGTTTGGGTATTCAAATTAAAACAGTTCAGCCTGGACCCACGAAAACCGATTTCGTAGGACGTTCATTGGTTATTCCTGAGCACCCGGCGTATGACGATTTCTTCGACGGCTTCAAAAAAGTATTTTTCAGCGACGAGGTCATCAATAGTCTTGCTCCTGCGGAAACTGTTTCAGAAGTGATATATGAAGCTGCCACAGACGGGAAAAACCAACTGCGTTACTTGGTTGGCACTGTTGCAAATGGTGATTACAACAAGCGTTTAGAATTGGGTGCAGAAGCATTTCATCAAGACTTGGATAAGGCATTTTTCGGATGAAAATTATTTAGGACAAAAAACAAATGAAAAAAGGCTGTAAAAAGCCTTTTTTCATTATGAGCATGCTGGTCCATTCCTGGAACAAGCGGCAGTTGCGAAAGAACAGTCTTAGGAATGTAGGTTGATAACCCTAATAGCATTAAAAATTTGACGGATTTATGCTTCATTGCCATTGGATCGATAACTTGATATGTACTTCGCTTGTCCCGATAGTGACCGATTAGACGTCTTTTGTATTTTGTTTGATGAGTGCCAGCATAGTGGAATTAAAAGAAGTCAAATCTGCTCCTAATTCGTTGAAAAATTCCAGGTCGGCGTTTTCGACACAGATAATGGCTTTTTGAAGTACTACTTCTCCTTTCGTAGTCAGCTTAATCAGCTTTGCCCTGGTGTCTGTCGGGTGATCATGGCGGGTGATGAATTCTTTTTCTTCGAGTGTCCGTAAGACCTTTGACACCATCATCCTGTCCGCATTGCCCTGATTAGCTATATCGACCTGCGTAACTTTATCACTCTCCCTGGATAGCCAGGCCATTTTGGCTACAACAATCTCCATATTCGCTACAAGAGCCGGCCGCGCGCAGCATAAATTTGTCTCCAGAAAATAATAAGTAAGACAAATGACAAAGACGATTTTTATTACCGGTGCTTCAACAGGTATCGGAAGGGCTACGGCCAAATTGTTTGCGGCCAAAGGCTGGAAGGTGATCGCGACCATGCGCAAGCCTGAAAATGAAACAGAACTTAATGCGCTGGATAATGTAACCGTGCTGCCCCTGGACGTGACCAACCTTTCGCAGATCCGCGACACCACACAGCAGGCGCTGGCTTTGGGTGATATTGATGTGGTATTTAACAATGCGGGATATGGATTGTTCGGCGCATTGGAAGCGATGACCGACGAGCAAACGGTACAGCAAATGGAAACCAATTTTTTCGGTGTCGTGCGGGTGACGCAGGCTTTCATTCCCTATTTCCGCGAGCGAAAAGCAGGGCTTTTTATCACCACCGGCTCCTCGGCAGGGCTGATGGCTTTCCCGGTTAGCTCGATGTACGATGCCAGTAAATTTGCGCTGGAAGGCTGGGCGGAAAGCTTGTCCTATGAGCTGAATGAGTTTGGAATTGGCATTAAAACCATTGAGCCCGGATTGGTGGCCACGGAAATCGGTGCGAAGTCGGTGTTTGCCTCGCACCCGGCTTATGAAGCATTGATAAACAAATTCACGGCTATGCTGGCACCTGACAAAGCCGCGACGACTTCTCAGCAAATTGCCGAAGTGGTGTACGGCGCGGCTACCGATGGTACCGACACGTTAAGATACGTCTGCGGCGAGGATGCCAAAGAATGGTATGCGCTGCGCCTGGCCAAGGGCGACGAGGCTTTTCGTCAAACGATCAAACAATTGTTAGCCGCTGTTTAAAATCAAACAGTCTGCTGGCGCAGGCGGGAACGATTTGGGCCGGCAGATAATTATATGATTATGAAAAGGGAACATCTCAAACCGCACGTGTACCGCTCCATTGCAGAAATGCAGCGCGCATTCGGCCTGCCGCAACCTTTACATCCGCTGATCAGCCTGCTCGATTTTAATAAGGTGCGGATCACGGCCGAAATGCTGGCCGACACGTTTGCTATGGATTTTTACAACATCACCTACAATGAATCGGCGGGCTGCCGGATGCGGTATGGGCAAACAACCTACGATTTTCAGGTAGGTGGGCTGTTTTTCTCTGCACCGGGCCAGCCGTTGACGGGCATTCAGGTGTCTGAAACGACGCTTGGATTTACATTGCTTATTCATCCTGATTTTCTGAGAAACTATCCCCTGGATACCAAAATAAAGCAATATGGCTTTTTTTCTTACTCGGTGACCGAATCGCTGCATTTGTCCGAAAAAGAAAAGTCAGTCATTGAGGGCATTGCGGGGAACATCGGCGACGAGCTCGAAACAGCGATTGACGAGTTGAGCCAGGATGTGCTGATTTCACAGCTGGAGTTGCTGCTGAATTACAGCCAGCGCTTTTACAAACGCCAGTTTATCACCCGCAAGTCGATCAATAATGCATTGCTGGAAAAGCTGGACCAGTTGCTGAACAATTATTTCAACGACGAAACCGCCTTGCTGAAAGGACTGCCGAGTGTCCAGTACCTTTCGGAAGAACTACATGTTTCGCCCCGCTACCTGGGCGACATGCTCCGCGCACTGACCGGCCAGAATACGCAGCAGCACATTCACAATAAGCTCATCGAAAAAGCAAAGGAAGTGTTGACATTCAGTGATCTGACAATAGGGGAAATCGCTTACCAGCTCGGTTTTGAGCATCCGCAGTCTTTTAGTAAGTTATTTAAATCAAAGACAAACCTTTCACCCCTGGAATTCAGGGCGAGTTTTAATTAAGAACGGCAGGCTATGAATTTTGGAGGTGATACGTTAAGGAACCTATCGCAATAATTGAGGTAAAATTTATGCAGAGCTCCGTTGCTGCTTCGGGGGACGGCAATTAACTGAATGCCTGATACAACCTTTCGCAACACAGAAAAGTCATATTGTGAAGAATACCGAGCCGTTGACCACCTTGATTCGGGAAGTAAGGTCATGTCATTTCGGATTAAATTGACCAGTATAAATGGCTGACTGATCGTTTTGTAACTCATTAAATAAAAGAATGGGTTGGTGGTCAATCTGCCACGGAATCTATTGGTCAAGTCATCCGAATTTTCCATCAGATGAACCATACGAGCAGAAATCTTCGGGGAATATAACCATGCCACGATGTTTAGATTTAACTATTCTTTCTATCTGTTTCTCAGTTCCTAAGGTAGCCACAGTGATTTATATTTCGTCACAAATATTGACAAGATTTGTGACAAAATGTTTACATGCAACTTTCCAATATGCGAACCGTAAATCTTCCGGCTTAGGGCATAACTACCGGTCTGTGCCCTTGTTCCCGCTCATTGAACTGATGGCAAGAACCAGATAGTTGAAATCACTTTGGAATTGGGACATTAATAATTTTTGATATAGCACCGCTACGTTGCTATCGGTAAACGAAGTCATCTTACTTGTTAGCGCGCAGATCCAGATTGTGGAACACAAATATCCTTAACACATTATTGCTGTTGAAATGGTCTCCTGAAGGTAGTTGCTGAAACTGGTTCATATAGCCGACCTGCATATTCAGGCCTTTTGTAAATTGGTAACCTAAGCCTACAAAGAATCGGTTCTGGTCAAAGAGATTGTAAGTGATCTGCTTGCCTGCATTGATATGGATCTCGTCATTGAATGCAAAGAACAAGGTATTCGGCTCAATAAAATCACGGTTCAGCGGCACCATCAGGTTTAACAAATATCGAAACCGGAAATTGAAATTATAACCATCTTGCAAAGCGTCATTGGCAATTTTATGGTTGAAACGTTCCTCCATGCGGATCCATTGCTGGGTTTGCAGCCGCTTTTGACGGCTTGTCCATAGTACTTGTTGCCACAACCGGTTTTCTGGCCGGACGATATGAAGTCCCGCAGCAGGAAAACTACGCGCATACGCGTAACCGGCCGTCAATCTTACATGGTTGTTGAAATAATAGGTTATCCCGGGCCGGAAGATCTGGGTTGACCAACGGTCGAGAAAATCAGTCCTTCTGGCGTGCAGATCCAGCCAGATTCCCCATTTATCGGTAAGCCTGGCTTGATTAAAATAACCCAGCCATACGCTGCTTTGTTTATTGATCTGTTTCTGGCCAAATGATGGTAATGAAAAGAATGTGAACAGCAGTATAAATAGTTTTTTCATGGAGCTTTGAAATGCAGTTTATAGATATGTTTTGATACAAAAGCCAAGGATTGCCGCGATCAGTATAACGTATGGTTCCTGTAATTTTTTAATGTAGATCAACACGCATACAGTGAGAATTGCTATGATAGCCGATGTTATATCAACGATTGAGCGGGTTGCAATCACCATCACCGATCCGACAAGTGCCCCGACAACAGCAGCTGTAATACCGTCCACAAACGCCTTGATACTGGTGTTTTTTGATATTTTCTTAAAGTAAGGAGCAGGTAGAACGGTAAAAACAAAGCATGGAAGGAAAACACCCAGTGCCGCAATCACTGCCCCGGCAAATCCTGAAACCAGAAAACCAATAAATCCAACAGTAATAACTACCGGACCTGGTGTGATCATAGCCACGGCAACCGAATCCAGAAACTGCTGCTCGTTAAGCCATCCCATTTCACCAACAACTCCGGCCTGCAAAAAGGGGATAATTGCCAGCCCGCTTCCGAATACGAATGCTCCTGCCTCAGTAAAAAACAAACCAAGTTTGGCAAGCTCACCCGGTTCATGTTGCCAGAAACCAGTACTTGCTAAAAGAACAACAGACAGTGATGTGTCTCTCCGTTGTAGCCATATGGGAGGCGCTTTCACAACCATATATATAAAGCCCAGGATCATAAACAGCAATACTTCTTCCTTCTGGGTGACAGCAGTAACTACGGCCATGATTAAAAAGAAGAGCCACAGGATCCATCTGCTTTTGACTGCTTCTATTTCAAGCTTACTGACTGATTTGATAGTCAGCTTATAACAGCTCAATGAAATAATACCGATTACCGCAGAACCGACCCCATAAAAAACCGATTGCATCCACGCCAGACCGCCATACAGTTTATAAGCCATCCCGAGCAGAACGACCATGACAAAAGAGGGAAGTACAAAAGCCAGCCCGGTAAACGTAGCCCCCCAGATTCCATAATGCACATAACCAAGATAAATCCCCAGCTGAGCAGCCAGAGGGCCAGGAGCAAGCTGCGCCAAAGCGAGACCTTCGCGGTACTCATCTTCGGAAATCCACTTTTTGTCTTCTACCAAATCGCGGTGCATATAGCCGATCAGCGCCACTGGTCCACCAAAGCCAAAAGTGCCTAGTTTTAAAAAGTACTTAGTCAAAGCGACTAAGCTATAAGAAATCTGTTGATCCTGAATGTCAATATTTTTACTGTCCATACTGTTTGCGGATTAGATTGCAATACTAGCATAGACAATAGCCAATTGATAGAATGAAAATGACGATTTGTACAGGGATTACTTTTTGAGCAAATTTTTTCTGTAAACAGAAGGATTTTGTCCGGTATGTGCTTTAAAAATCCGGTTGAAATGACTCTGGTCGGAAAATCCTGTAAGATAAGCGACCTCTGATAATGTATGATCCGGGTTTGCCAGCAAGTCAATTGCTTTTTCGATCCTAAGCTTACGGATGTATTCACCAAATGATAGGTTGCTAAAATATTTGGAAAATTCCCGGGATACATAGGAAGGATGGATCTGCAAACCTTCTGCAATTTCTTTCAGGCTTAAACTGAGATTTGTATCAATTTGGTCCTGGATAATCTCTTTGAGCTCATTAGCCCATTTCGGCGTTTTAAGCTTTTCTGATTTTTGTTTGTCCAGATAGGTATTGAAGACAGTCAGCAGCAGTTTTTCAGTTGGGCTTTGGGTATGCTTTTGTTTTTGAAGATGTTTGGCCCAGCTGTAAAGGGAATCATAAATCAGCATGCCTTTTTCAAGCAGTTCCTGGTCATCGGTGATATTGAAAGCAAGTCCGGCCGAAATTGCCCAAAGGCCTGATGACTGGCTTGCCAACGAATGATCATCAGTGTCCGCACCTCTGATAATTACTGCCATATCTTTTAATACAGGATCTTCCAGTTCATACCTTTCAAGGAAGAAATCAAAAGTGCATCGGTCTTCGTAATGCGTAAATTCCGTATCCGGAATATCAAAAGGTGTAGCATCCAACTCACGGGCTTTTACCCTGATCTGGTCAAATGGGACGTAATATATTTGCGCATCCGGATCAATAAACCTTTTGATAAGCCAGGGGCAAGCAATCCGGTCAATTTTGGGACGTTCGCGGGTGATCCAGTTCATTCAGACAAATAATGGCTTAGTTTCCATTTATTTTAATACCTCTATGGCGGAAATATTTACAAAGCGTCATTTTTTGAAATTTTCAAATCAGTTGCAATTTTATTCACTCCTAACTTAATACATTTTAATCAACGTTTATCTGTGCAAAATTGGTGATTTTGGACAAATCTCATTTCGTCATTTGCAAAATGACGAAATGAGATGCTAATTTTTCACATTTACAAATTTAACTTTATACCGCCATTGATTACAAAACCATCGAGCGGCGCATAATATGTCCTTGAATACCGGGTTGGTAACCGTGCCGTTGTAAATCGAGCCAAAACGTGTATGACGGGTGGCGGTAAAGTTTTCACAATTGATGAATAACAAAAACTTCTCCCAAAGCCGCTCGGCCATAAAACCGGTGATCCAATAGGATTTTCCTAGGGTGCCGTCACTGAGTGTCTGCTTGCTGTAGTAGTAAGCTTCCAGTCCGATTTTCCATTTATCTTCTACTTCGTACATCAGCACATTGTTGAGCCGGTGTTTGGCTGTCAATGGATTTACACGTTTGGAGCCGCCTTCATCGAGCTGGGCGTCGGTAAATGTATATCCGACAAAAAGCTTGAAGTCGCCATAGCCAAGTTTCAGGTATGCTTCGGTCCCTTTTGTATCTGCAAAACCATCAGAATTGATCAATCTGAAGATGTCTAAAACCCTGGAAGTTTGCAATAGCAGCGGGTTGTTGATCCGTCTGTAGAAAAACAAATGATTCAGACTGAAACTCACCTCACGGAAATGCGTGGCATAGTTGATATCAAATGGCACCGTAAGATTTTCCAGCTTATTATTGTCAGCTCCAATGGGCAACACAGCGCGAAACTGCCTCCGTTCGGTTTCTTTCGTGAAAATCGTAGGTGTTATATAACCCAGGCCACCGCCAAGCCGTGAGCTCAACTCAGGCGTTATTTTGAATAGGCCCGAAACTCGTGGAAGAAATACAAATCCATAATCTCCACGCAGGCCTGTTTCTATCTTCAGCCAGGGAGTAGTTTCCCAGGTATTTGTACAAAGGCACCGAGGGTATTTTGTGTGTAATCCCTCTTGACAAAATTATTGGAAGGATATTCACGGAACTGGTCAGTGTACAGATTCACACCTGCTACCCAATCCGAGCGGTCGTGGTTGCTGTTATAGGAAACCTCGGATATGTTTCTCAGTGCCCTTCTGAAAATCATTTTCTGCAATAATCATTTGTTCGTTTTATTTGCTTGTTCGCGTTCAGCGAACACTAAAAAAAATGAACAAATAAATAATTTAAAAATTTATGTGCTGATAGTGTTTGCAAAAATCTCAGCATCGATCAAATGGCAGGCTCTACGTATTGCCGAAGACAAAATATCAATGGGTAATTAATAGATATTGGCAGGGTATAGCCTAGATAAGCCTACCTACAAATCATCAAAGTGAAGTTATTACCGAATCAAAAAAACTGTTCGTGGAATAAAAATTCATCATTATACTCAACCGGAATTGCGCTAATAAACAAATTTGTATTGCACATTGTATTGCACATAAATGAAAAGGACTTAGCGAATTTCGCTAAGTCCTTGGTTTTCAAGTGGGCCCACCTGGAATCGAACCAGGCACCTACTGATTATGAGTCAGTTGCTCTAACCGAATGAGCTATAGGCCCGCTATCAGCTATCAAATAGCCGCTAGTTTGGAGTGCAAAATTAATAAAACTGATTGAATCTCCAAATCATATGAAAAGAATAACTTACTTCTCTGTCGCAAGTTTACTATTTTTGTCAAAAAAAGAGCTTTGAATAAACGTAAAATCATCAACGATCCCGTTTACGGATTCATTAACATATCTTCGGATCTGCTCTTTGATCTGGTTGAACATCCCTTTTTTCAAAGACTAAGGCGTATCAAGCAGCTTGGACTTGCGGATGTGGTATATCCCGGTGCTTTGCATACAAGATTCCATCATGCACTGGGATCTATGCACCTGATGAGTCAGGCTTTAAAAGTTTTACAGGATAAGGGGCATTTTATAGAGGAGCAGGAAGTAGAGGCTGTGCAGGCGGCAATTTTGTTGCATGATCTGGGTCATGGGCCGTTTTCGCATGTTTTGGAAAGTGTGCTTATGCCGGACGTCGCACATGAGTCGATCACACTTGTGATGATGAAGGAATTAAATCATCAGATGCAGGGCAGATTAGACATCGCTATTCAAATGTTCGAGGGTACGTATCATCGCAAATTTTTTCACCAGATGATATCCAGTCAGCTCGATATGGATCGCATGGATTATCTCAAAAGAGATAGTTTTTACACGGGTGTAGTTGAGGGTTCCATCGGAGCTGACAGGCTTATCAAAATGCTGGATCTGAGCGGGGATCAGTTAGTCGTGGAAGAGAAAGGACTTTTGAGTATTGAAAACTTCCTCCATGCACGTAGACTGATGTATTGGCAGGTTTATCTTCACAAGACGCTGTTAAGCGCACAGGCGATGCTCACACAGGTTTTGAACCGCGCACGCGAGCTTTCTGCGCAGGGAGAGACACTTTTTGCAACACCTGATTTTCAAAGATTTTTGCAAAATCGGTTTTCACTACGTGACTTTGAGACGGAGCCGAATTTACTCATGGCATTCAACGGGCTGGATGATAACGACATCTGGGCATCTGTAAAGGGCTGGACAATACACGCTGATCCTATTCTTTCAACATTGAGTAGTATGCTTTTGGAGCGAAAGTTGTTTAAAATTTTCTTTCTGGATACCCCACCTGACGACTCAATTATGAATCCGTTGCGCGAACAGCTGAGAGAAATGGGGATATCTGAAGATCAGCTACCGTATTTTCTTATAATCGGAGAAACTACCAATTATGCCTATGAGAAGGATCAGGATCCTATACAGGTGAAAATGAAGAATGGCAAGTTGCTGGATATTGCTGCTGCATCAGATATACCTACTATAGACGCGTTGACCAAGATTGTACGTAAGTATTATGTATGTTGGGGTAAAAATGTATCTTTGCGTGGTTAGTCAGGATGTGAATTCTTTTCTGATGTAAAATGACTCAATTTCACAAAGTTGCTTTAATGCGTCCAACTACAATACCAGAAATTAGCCGAGAAATATGAAATTTACTGTCAGCGAGATTGCACAAATGCTTGATGGAATTATTGTTGGAGATGAAAAAGTTACAATTAGTTCTGCTGCGAAAATTGAAGAAGGGCAGCCAGGTTGTATATCGTTTCTTGCCAATGATAAATATGAACCTTATATCTATACCACACAGTCGTCTGCAGTAATTGTTAATAAGAATTTTGTTCCTAAAAAGGAACTTTCTGCAACTCTGATCTATGTTGAGAATGCCTATACGGCATTTACAATCCTTCTGGAGGAATATCACAAACGTCTGGCAAGTATTAAGAAAGGTGTGGAGCAACCCAGTTTTCAGGGTGAAGGAAGCACTTTGGGGGATCATGTCTATTTGGGCGCCTTCTCATATATTGGAAAGAAATGTGTTGTAGGTAACCGTGTGAAAATTTACCCGAATACCTATCTTGGCGATAATGTCATTGTTGGGGATGATAGCACAATTCATCCTGGCGTAAGGATTTACGATAATACGGTCATCGGTAAAAACTGTACCGTTTTTGCAAATACGGTTATTGGTAGTGATGGGTTCGGTTTTGCACCACAAAGTGATGGTACATATAAGACAATTCCACAGCTGGGCAATGTTATACTTGAGGATAACGTAAGTATAGGTGCAAATACGTCTATCGATTGTGCTACGATGGGATCTACGATCATCAGGAGTGGGGCGAAAGTAGATAATCTGGTTCAGATCGCACATAATGTTGAGGTCGGTAAAAACACGGTCATTGCGGCACAAGCCGGAGTGTCCGGATCAACACATATCGGAGATAATTGTGTGATTGCTGGTCAGGTCGGTATTGTAGGCCACATTTCGATTGCTAATAAAACGAAAGTAGGAGCTCAGTCAGGTCTTTCCAAAACGATTAAAAAAGAAGGACTTTCATTTTCAGGATCACCAGCCAGAGAACTGAATGATCATTTGCGATCAATGGCTTTGGTTAAAAAACTTCCTGAAATAGATCAACGTCTAAGCGACCTGGAGCAACGTCAGGAATCAGCAATGATGCAACAGAGAAATTAATACGATTTATCATAAAGTCACAGATAACTGACATTACTTTTATAAGCGCAGTCCCCGTCGCCTTTAAGCAGATAAGGAGCATATATAATGAACGAAAAACAACAAACCATAGCTAAATCAGTTTCCGTTACAGGAGTAGGTTTACATACCGGTGTCGTAGCTACGATGACTTTTGTACCTGCACCCGCAAATCATGGCTACAAGTTTCAGCGCGTTGACTTGCCGGGTCAACCCATTGTGGATGCTGACGTGGACAACGTTGTAGATTTGTCGCGTGGTACTACCATAGAACAGAACGGCGCACGTATTCACACCGTAGAGCATACATTGGCTGCACTTGTAGGTCTTCAAATTGATAATGTATTGATCCAGTTGGATGGCCCTGAGCCTCCTATTATGGACGGAAGCTCTATAAAATTTGTAGATGCACTTATCGATGCGGGTACTGAAGAACAAAATGCTTACCGTAACTATTTCGAAGTTCCGGAATATGTGCATTATAAAAATCCGGAAACAAGCACTGAAATGGTTGCTTTACCCCTTTCGGATTACAGGCTCACCGTCATGGTCGATTATAACTCGACTGTAATCAGTAGCCAGCATGCATCTCTGAATGATATTACTTTATTTAAAGATGATATCGCTTCGTGCCGAACGTTTGTTTTCTTACATGAGCTTGAAGCCCTGTATAAGCAAAACCTGATTAAAGGAGGAGATGTTACCAATGCCATTGTCATTGTGGACCGGGAAGTGAAAGATGGTGAGTTGGACCATTTGTCTCAATTACTCAATAAGCCAAAAGTGAGTGTTGATAAGTCTAATGGCATTCTGAATAACGTAGAGCTACATTATCCCAATGAAATGGCTCGGCATAAATTGCTGGATCTTATAGGAGATCTCGCACTGATCGGCCGGCCGATTAAGGCACAGATACTTGCAGCACGCCCGGGACATGCAGCGAACGTTGCGCTTGCCAAAAAGATTAAAAAACTAATAAAATCAGGAAAAGGTAACATACCTCAATACGATCCGACCAAAGCTCCCGTTTTTGATATCAATCAGATCGGAGAACTTCTGGCGCACAGGTATCCGTTCCAGATGATCGATAAGATTATCGCATTGGATGAGAACAGTGTTGTCGGTGTGAAAAATGTGACGATCAATGAGGAATACTTTGTTGGCCACTTCCCTGGAAATCCGGTGATGCCGGGTGTATTGCAATTGGAAGCAATGGCTCAGACGGGAGGTATTCTGGTTTTAACAAGTGTACCGGATCCTGACAATTACTGGCCTTATCTGATTGGGATTGATGCATGTCGTTTCCGTCGGAATGTATTTCCTGGAGACACTGTAATATTTAAATGCGAATTCACCTCACCAATGAAGAGAGGTATTGTAAAAATGAGTGGCCGGGGATATGTTGCCGGACAACTTGTATGTGAAGCCGATATGATCGCAAGCCTCGTAAAGAAAAAATGACACAATCATTAGCATATATTCATCCTGATGCCAAGTTAGCGCAGGGTGTAGAAGTAGAACCTTTTGCAATGATTCACCATGATGTGGAGATTGGTGAAGGTACCTGGATAGGGTCGCATGCAGTAATTAACGCTGGTGCCCGTATCGGGAAAAATTGCCGTATTTACCCTGGTGCTGTGGTATCTGCTACACCTCAGGATTTAAAATACAATAATGAATATACACTCACTGTAGTTGGAGACAATACCACGATCAGAGAATATGCAACAATAAGCAGAGGTACAGAAGAACACTGGAAAACAGTTATAGGCTCTGATTGCCTCATTATGGCTTATGCGCACGTCGCACATGACTGTCGGGTAGGAAACAGCTGTATCATTGGAAACAATGTACAAATGGCCGGCCACGTGCATGTGGGCGATTGGGCTATTATAAGTGCAATGAGTGCTGTGCATCAGTTTGTGAAAATTGGATCACATGCATTTATTTCCGGTGCTTCCCTGGTCAGAAAAGATGTACCTCCTTTCACGAAAGCGGCCAGAGAACCAATATCTTATGCAGGTATCAATAGTGTTGGATTGAGGAGAAGAGGTTATAGCAATGAAAAGATTGTCGAAATACAGAATATATATCGCCAGATATATATGCGTGGATTTAACAATGCTATTGCTTTGGAGAAGGTAGAACTCGAATCACCACCGTCAAATGAACGTGATGAAATCGTGAATTTTATCCGTAACTCGGAGAGGGGTATTATGAAAAGTCCCTTTCAGTCAAGCGGAGGAGGGGAAGCAGAAATGTAACCTCTTAATATGAAGCTATTATAACCCGTCTGAAAAACGGGTTATTTTATTATAGAGCAGTTTTTAAAATAGATACCACTGCATTTTCTTTAATCACGCCATCCTGCTTTGCAACAGCATTTTGCCCAAACATAATCTTGTTATTCACACGCCGGTAAGTAGCTAATGTTTTTAGAGGCTCAGGTCCCTTATGCCCGGTATCGGGGTCTATGGTGGTAAGCACGCAACGTGCACATGGTTTGACAATCTCAAATTCTATATCTCCTATACGAATCTCAACCCAGTTGTCTTCTGCATGTGGCTCGGTACCGCTCACTACAAAATTAGGTCTGAAACGCCTCATTTCAAGATCACTGTCTATTTTGCTATTCAGGTTGTCCAAGGCTGTCTGAGATATCATCATATATGGAAAACCATCAGCAAAACTCACATTTTCATTATTCTTAGCATAGTTTGGATCAGCCTTTCGCTCCGTTGTGTCAGGCATGACCACCAATGTAAGCGCTTTGCCCAACTGTTTGCTAAGCCATTCATCTGCTTTTTTACTTACAGTAAGTGCAGGCACTGTATCATCCCAAACTTTAACTGTAATTTCTATGGCATCTTCAGGCTGAAAGGGAATATCAATGATGCTACCGTCTAATCTGGAATGTAATTTAAGTCCGGTGGTTTCCAGACTCACATCAATCAGAGCCATTTGTGTAAATGCCCGTTGTGTGAGAAACACTCCGTCTTCATCAACGATCATCCACCTTCTGTCATACTGCAAACCTTTGGCTTGTACTTCTGCTTCCTTCAGCCTGATTCCTCCCAGCGATTTGACAGGGTAGATCCATATTTCCGATAACGTAATCATTTCGTTTGATTGTTTGAAGATGTGTTGTAAACCTTTTCGTATTTAAAACCATTTTTAATATTCATCACAATGGATAAAGAATTGCTCCCGAAGCCTGGGACAAACTGAGCCCGTCCATAACTGATTTCAAATTTGCCCAGTCCAAGCCAGGCACCATAAGAAAAACCTGCCAGTGCTCCCCGATCAGAGAGCCTTAGCTCCTGTCTGCGAAGATGATCATATCCAACCAAAATACGGATACGTCGATGCAGCAATATCTCTGAACCCAGCGAAAGATGCCGAGCCATTTTTTCTGCCAGTCCTATTTTACGCGCAACTTTTGTGCCGCTCTGGTCATACGAATAAAAGAGACGAGGATCATTGTATACCATGTCAAATTGATTCAGATGGTGAACGGTTGCCGAAAATCGTATGGGCATATACAAGGGTTTAAAGCTTATACCAATCCGCAGGTCAAGTGGAAGAGCTGGTGCAGTTCCGGAGTAGTAATTTTGTTTGAGAAAACCCAGATTTTTGGCAACGATACCAATAACAATATCTTTTTCGGGATGCCTGAAAGCTGCTCCCCAATCCATAGCCAGTCCCCAGGTGGTATAGGATTCGATCGATGTAGCAACCAACTTGGCTGTAGCTCCTACTGAAAACGCGCCTATATGATGATGATAACCTGCTGCAATGCTATAATCTGCTGCTCTGAATTCCCCTGTTACATTACCAGCGTCATCCGTTTCCTGCATCGTGCCATAATTCAGATACTGAATTCCTGTAGCCCAGGTTCCATTTGTCTTAATTGTCTTTCCATATGCCAGATTCACGAAGCGGGTATCAGCAAAATAAGGCATTAGATTTACTGATACATTGTCGGATATATTGGAGTCGGCTTGTATCGGGCTTTGAAAAACCAATGCCGGATCATGGCCCGAAAATGTGAAATGATGCGTACCCAACGCTGCATTTTTTGCCTGAGCAGGTAACTGCAGGAAATCCATTTGTGTTCTGCCGCCTGCGGGTTGTGCTATCATCAGGTGATTGAATCCGGTCAGGATCAAAAGCAGAATGAAAAAGCGCAGATGGAGTCGGCTCATTAGAATACAATTATTTCCTGATTCAGTAAAAATGACCTTATATTTATAATCAGTTCAAAAGCAAAAGTAACCATATCGCACGTAATACATGGAACCCGGATCAGCTGCATTTTCAAAAAAGGAAATATTAGATAAAAAAAATGCAGAAGCTGCATTAGGTGGAGGTGAGAAGAGGATCCGTGCACAGCATGCGAAGGGAAAACTAACGGCTCGTGAGCGCTTAGAAATTCTGCTCGACAAAGGTTCTTTTGAAGAAATCGGGAAATTCGTAATGCACCGGAGCAAGGATTTTGGTCTGGATAAAGAACATTATCTGGGAGATGGTGTGGTCACAGGATACGGTAAAGTGAATGGAAGATTGACCTACGTTTTTGCTCAGGATTTCACTGTTTTTGGTGGTTCTCTTTCAGAAACACATGCTGAGAAAATCATCAAAATTATGGATTTGGCTATGAAAAACGGTGTACCAGTAATTGGCTTAAACGATTCTGGTGGGGCACGGATACAGGAAGGAGTACTTTCCCTGGCAGGTTATGCTGATATATTTTATAAAAACACGCTCGCTTCGGGTGTAATTCCTCAGATTTCAGCCATCATGGGTCCTTGTGCAGGCGGAGCGGTGTATTCTCCAGCTATTACTGACTTTATCCTGATGGTTGAAAATACCAGCTATATGTTTGTAACAGGTCCTCATGTGGTAAAAACGGTAACGCATGAGGATGTCACATCTGAGGAGCTTGGTGGAGCTATGACGCATGCCGTCAAGTCAGGCGTTACTCATTTTGTATCTCCTAATGAAGTGGAGTGTATCCTGTCTATTAAGAAGTTGCTGAGCTATATACCGCAAAACTGTGAAGAAGAGCCTCCGCGTATTGCATATCAATCAGCAGATGAAAATCGACCTTCCCTGATAGATCTTATTCCTGAAAATCCGAACCAGCCTTATGATGTCAGACAGGTGATTTCGGAAGTAACGGATGTTGAGAGCTTTTTTGAGGTCCACACCAACTTTGCCGAAAATATTGTAGTTGGCTTTGCACGTATTGCTGGCAGAAGTATTGGCGTAGTCGCGAATCAACCTGCCGTACTTGCAGGGGTGTTAGATATTAATGCCAGCCAGAAAGCGGCACGTTTCGTCAGGTTTTGTGATTGTTTCAATATACCGTTACTGGTTCTGGAAGATGTTCCGGGTTTTTTGCCGGGAACCGATCAGGAATGGAATGGCATCATTAGTAACGGAGCCAAACTATTGTATGCCTTCTGTGAAGCGACTGTTCCCAGAATTACAGTCATTACACGTAAGGCGTACGGCGGTGCGTATGATGTTATGAATTCCAAGCACATTGGTGCGGATATGAACTTTGCCTGGCCTACCGCCGAAATCGCTGTAATGGGAGCCAGCGGGGCAGCTGAAATCATTTTCAAAAAAGAAATTGCGGAAGCGGATAATCCTGCAGAAAAGCTTCGTGAAAAGGTAGATGAGTATACTAACAAATTCGCTAATCCCTTCCGTGCAGCACACCGGGGGTATATCGACGAAGTAATTTATCCTGAACAAACCAGAATGAAACTCATCCGGGCTTTTGAAATGCTGGAAAACAAAGTAGCTACACTCCCCAGGAAAAAGCACGGAAATATCCCGTTATAGACGGAACCATTATTCTGTATTGAAAAATTTAAATAATAGAGCAACTTACAAAAAAAGGTGTGGCTGCGAAGATGCCGTGCATCTTCGTGTGGATATTGTTACTTCATATTCAGGATATTGCCGTGCCGGTTTATATATGTTTTCTCAAGTTAAATTCGTGGTAATGTTTTCTGATTTCAGCTTTGTAACATTCTAATATTGTCCTAATTTCAGGGCACTTTTTAAATTTTTTTAAATTCCTGTTATACCCGTTAACCGATGAAAGAAAAGGAAAGTACTTCTTCGTCAAGGAGGAACTTCATAAAGGGTTCTCTTGCTACGATTGCCACAGTTTCCATTGTACCCCGACATGTTCTGGGAAAGGGATTTCTAGCTCCCAGTGATACACTTACAAAAGCAATTGTGGGTGTTGGATCCATGGGGCGCGGCCATATCCCTTATGCCGGAACTAGGGTCGTTGCACTTTGTGACGTTGACAAAAAACATTTGCAGACGGCTGTAGGCATGGTAGAAAAAGGAGTTAAAACTTTTTCCGATTATAGAGAATTGATTCAGCTACCGGAGGTAGATATTGTACACGTAGCAACGCCGCCGCATTGGCACGGAATCATTGCTGCTGATGCTGCAAGAGCTGGTAAGGACGTATGGTGTGAGAAACCGATGACACGTACAATCGGGGAAGGAAAGCGGTTGGTAGAGGCTGTGCAGCAGCACGGAAGAGTTTTCAGGCTGAATACGTGGTTCAGGTTTGAAGATAATTTCTACGGAATGAAAACGACGGTGAAACCTATCAAAAAGCTTGTTCAGAGCGGATTGCTGGGCTGGCCGTTGAAAGTTACAGTGAGTCGTCATACTGGTTTCGACTGGAAATTTTACTGGGTAGGCAAAACCAATAATGAACCTCAGGAAGTACCGGCCGAGCTCGACTACGACATGTGGCTTGGGCCTGCTCCGTATAAGCCTTACAGCGCTCATCGTGTGCATCAGACTTTCCGTGGTTACTGGGATTACGATGGAGGCGGACTGGGAGACATGGGCCAGCATTACATTGATCCTATTCAATATTTCCTTGGGAAAGACGATACCAGCCCGGTGAGTGTAGAAATAGATGCTCCTCAGCAACATACGGAAGCGGTGGGGACGTGGAGACGTATTACTTATACTTATGCGGATGGGTGCCAGATTGTGCTTGATGGAGAAGCGAAAGATGATAAAGTGGCCTATATAGAAGGACCGAAAGGAAAGCTGTATCCGAATTTTCAATCTGATATTCCTGATCTGCAAAAGAAACTGGCAGCATTCCCTGATCCCGAACCACAGGTAACGGACTTTGTGGATGCCGTAAAAAAGAGAAAGAAGTTTGCCCTCAATGAAGAAAATGGTCACCGTTCATGTACGATTGTGAATATGGGACTGATCGCGTTACGTTTGGGAAGATCTCTGAAATTTGATCCGGATAAGCAGGAGTTCATAGATGATGAAGGAGCTAACCGACTCATCGATCAGCCCATGAGAGGTCCGTGGACCATATAACACTGTTTCCGATCAATTGTAAATAATCTCTTTCAGACCTGTATGCCAGGTCTTTCGATATGAAAAAATACTTTTATTCAATACTGATACTTTGCCTGATGCTCAATAAGAGCATGGCGCAACTTGATAAAAACAGGACAACCGCCACACGCATTGCAGATTTGCTGGCTCAGGTTCCTGCTGAGAATGCTTCGGCATTGAACAAAAATATGGAAGAAATCGCTGAGCTGGGAAAACCTGGCATTGTGCAGATTGCCTCCATGCTTACAGCCCCGGGAAAAGGGGATAACTCTAAAATCCAGTACGCACTCGGCGGATTTACCTACGCAGCTACTCAGTCGGGAAAAGAAGCCTGGCGGAAACTGGCTGCAGAAGCTTATGGCGAGGCTTTGTCAAAAGTGAGTGATCCTGATAGTAAAGCGTTTCTGATTTATCAGCTACAGACGGTAGGTAAGGATGAATCCGTAGATGTGCTGAAAGGCTTTTTGGCACATGAAGGGCTTTCGGGTCCTGCTTCCAGAGCATTGGCACGTATTGGCACACCTGCCGCCGGGGCTGCTTTGCTGCAAGCTTTAACCGGGGCTGAAGGACACGTTCTCGTCGGGCTTACCGAAGCATTGGGAACTGCGCGTTATAAGGAGGCGGTACCCGCGATAGAAAAGTCTGCAACGAGTGATAATGTCAAATTACGTAAAGTAAGTTTGTTTGCACTTTCTGAAATTGCTTCGCCTTCATCGGCGCCTGTATTGGAGGCCGCGGCTAAAAAGGCGCTTTTCAGATATGACGTAACTGATGCAACAGGTGTGTATGTGAAATACCTGTCCAATTTGGTACACCGCGGAGATAAAGCACTGGGTGAGAAAGCGGCTTTGGAATTGATTAAAAGTACACCTGCTCCCGAACAAACTGCAACCCGTTCTGCAGCGCTCAAAATTTATGCGGATGGTAAGAAAAGAGAAAGTGTGCCTGTATTGGTGAAGGCGATGGAAAGTACTGATCCGGAGTATCGGGCGGCAGCACTGAAACTAGGTCAAAAATATACAATGGCCAATGGTACGGCAGCCTGGTTAACAGCTTTGCCAAAATCAAAACCTGAAGTGCAGGCGGAAATTATTACGATGCTGGGACGAGCTGAGTCGACAGACGCCTTGCCGGCTGTACTGAAATCTCTCAATGCGAAAGATAAGTCAGTACGTCTGGCGGCAATATGGGCTGCCGGGAAAATCGGGCAGGAAGGTGCGATTAAAAGTCTGATTCCTGTACTTAAAAAAGGAAATGCTGAGGAGGTAGAGGCGGTGAAAGGTGCTTTGCTGACCATGAAAGGCAACGGTGTTGTGAACAAAATTGCTGCTCCTATCATGACCTTTCCTCCTGCTGCCCAAGCTGCTGTAATAGACGTATTGGCTGCGAGAGCTGCAAGCGATCAGTTCGGGTTGGTAGCATCAATGCTGAAAAGTAGTGATGCCGGTGTGAAAAAAGCGGCTTATACAGCTTTAAAATCAACAGCAACTGCAAATGATTTGTCTCAGTTGTTTACATTGATTGATACTGCACCGGAAGGACAAAATATCTCTGCAATTCAGGAGGCGATTAGTGATGGTGTGAAAGGAGTGGGTACACAAGCGGCACAAAGTGATTTAATTCTCAAACAAATGAGCTCGGCTCGGTCGGAAGCGCAACCACATTACCTGTCAGTTTTGGCAAGTATCGGAGGGAAATCTGCTCTCGCTTCGGTGGTAAAAGCTTATAATTCTGGTGACGCTACGACTAAAACAGCTGCTATTTATGCACTTTCCAACTGGTCAGATGCAAGTGCTGCTTCTGAATTGCTTTCCATTGCCGGTAAAACTGCTGACGCTGCTGAGTTGAATTCTGCTCTTACAGGCTATGTGGCTGCTGTATCAAAATCTGCAAAGACGCCGGTGAACAAAGTAATCATGCTTCGTGATATCATGGCGCTTGCCAAAACAGATGTGCAAAAAGAATTGATTCTGAAAGAACTGGCGAGAAACAAAACATTCAATGCATTGCTTTTTGCAGGTAAATATCTGGATGAAGCGGGCGTGCAACAGGCAGCCGCGCAAGCGGTTATGAGCATTGCTCTTTCGAATAAGGGTTTCTACAGTGAAGAAATCAAAGCGCTGATCAACAAAACAATCGCAGTATTGAAAGGACAGGATAGTGATTATCAGAAAGAATCTTTACGTAAACATTTGTCTGAATTACCTTCCGGCGAAGGGTTTGTCGCCTTGTTTAACGGTAAGGATCTTTCAGGTTGGAAAGGCTTGGTGGAGAATCCCATCGCACGCGCTAAAATGAGCGCAGATTCATTGGCATATAAGCAGAAAAAGGCGGACGAACTTGCTCGTACAGGCTGGTATGTAAAGGATGGTGAATTGGTTTTTTCAGGCCATGGCGACAACCTTTGTACTGTGAAGCAGTATGGCGATTTTGAAATGTATGTGGATTGGAAAATACAGAAAGACGGTGATGCCGGTATTTACCTGAGAGGTACGCCGCAGGTGCAGATCTGGGATACTTCGCGTGTGGATGTGGGTGCGCAGGTAGGTTCCGGCGGATTGTATAATAACGTTAAAAACCCGAGTAAGCCATCCAAACTGGCGGATAACGCGATCGGAGACTGGAACACATTTCATATTACAATGATCGGTGATCGGGTTTCTGTGGATCTCAATGGCGAGAATGTGGTGGATAATGTAATTCTTGAAAATTACTGGGATCGTAAGCTACCCATTTTCCTGAAAGAACAGATTGAACTGCAGGCGCATGGAAACCAGATCAATTACAGGGATGTATATGTGAGGGAAATTCCTCAGGCACAACCTTTTATTTTGTCGGATCAGGAGAAGAAAGATGGTTTTGGAGTCTTATTTGACGGGACCAATATGCACGAGTGGATTGGGAATACCAAAGCTTATTTCATCGAAAATGGCGAAATGATGGTGGATCCGAAACGTGGTGGAAATGGTAATCTTTATTCAAAAGATGAATATGCTGACTTCGATTTTCGTTTTGAATTCCAACTGACACCAGGTGCTAACAATGGCCTGGGAATTCGTACGCCACTGGAAGGTGATGCCGCTTATGTAGGAACAGAAATCCAGATTCTGGATAATGATGCGCCTATTTATAAGAATCTGAAAGAGTATCAGTACCATGGTTCAGCGTATGGGATTATTCCTGCCAAACGCGGCTTTTTGAAGCCGATGGGTGAGTGGAATTATCAGGAAGTGCGTGTAGAAGGGTCCAGAATTCGTGTTACGCTGAATGGTACAGTTATTCTGGATGGTGATTTGGCAGAAGCAAGTAAAAATGGTACTGCCGATAAGAGGGAACATCCTGGATTAACGCGTAGTAAAGGGCATCTGGGCTTCCTGGGACATGGTTCTCCGTTAAGATTCAGAAATATTCGTATTAAAGATCTTACGGTGGTTTCCACACCTGAGCCTGAAGCGAAGAATAAAAAAAAGAATAGGAGAAAATAAAGAATAGTTCATCAGCCCGGTCAGAATTTTTGACCGGGCTGATTTTTTATATGAGCATGTTTGATTTTAACTCTTAACAGGCATATTTTTTATATAATAAGTATAGTATAAATTCCTGTTTCAAGGGCTTTCATTGATTTAATTACACAAAGAGATAATATGAAAAACAAGCAATTAATCTTGACAGCCGCATTGGCTACATTTTCAGTAGTGTATGCACAAGCGCAACATTCTCTGCACAAACTTTGGGAAACAGAAGCAAAGCTTCCAATTCCGGAATCTGTTCTCTGCAGTGCAAAAGATAAGCTTCTGTATGTGGCTCAGATTGATGGCAAACCTGGAGAAAAGGATGGAAAGGGAGGGATTGCTAAAGTAGGAACTGATGGAAAAATCATCGCTCAGGATTGGGTAACAGGTTTGGATGCGCCGAAGGGAATGGGTAAAATGGGGGATAAGCTATATGTGGCTGATGTTACAGCGGTGGTAGAAATTGATGCCCGGAGTGGAAAGATCATTAAAAAACACGAGGTAGACGGTGCTAAATTTTTGAATGATCTTACTATTGATACAAAAGGAAATATTTATGTTTCTGATTCAGATACAAAGAAAGTTCACCTGATAAAAGATGGTAAAATATCCACTTATTTTGAGGATCTTACAAGGCCGAACGGACTACTCGCTGTGGGTTCTGATTTGCTTATTGCAGACAGTGGTGCATTGAAAAGGCTTAGTGCAGACAAGAAAATTACTGTCATTGCTGAGGGAATGGATAAAAGCACAGATGGTATTGAACAGGTAAAACCAGGAGAGTATATTGTATCTTGCTGGGCAGGTATAGTGTACTACGTGACAGACAAAGGAGCTGAGAAAATGCTGGATACCAGTGCTGATAAAATCAATGCTGCTGATATAGGATATGACTCTGTAAAGAAAATTGTGTATGTTCCCACATTCATGAAGAACAGTGTTGTAGCATATCAGTTAAAATAAATAAATTTATAACTTCAAATCATCTAAAAAAACAGGCATTTCTATGGACATTTTTGTTGGGAGCCTTTCTTTTAAGTTAAAAGAAAGCGAGTTGCGTGAGGCTTTCGAAAAATTCGGCGAAGTAAGCTCCGCAAAAATTATTATTGACAAGATTACTCGTCAGAGTAAGGGCTTTGGGTTTGTAGAAATGCCTGATGAAACGCAAGCACGTACTGCAATCAGTGAATTGAACGGAACAGAGATGTATGGCCGTCCTTTGGTAGTCAATGAATCAAAAGGAAAAGAAACAGGCGGGAAATCTGCAGATACAGGAAGATCGCGTGATGATGCTCCGCGCAGCTTTAACAGAGACCGCCCATCCGGTGGTAGCGGATATAGTGGCGGTGGCAATAGTGGGGGCTACGGAGGTGGCAATAGTGGCTATGGAGGAAGAGGTAAATCTGAGCAAAGTAAAGGAGATCGTTTCGGAGGAAGAGATCAGGGAAGGGGTGGAGAATACAAAAGAGGTGGTGGAGGATCGTCCAGAAGAGGTGAAGACAGAGACGAATGGTAGGATATCTACTTGAATAAACTAAAAATGGTCAGGAAGCTAATAGCTCTCTGACCATTTTTAGTTATTGGATATCATCGAAATTAAGCGTTTGCTTTTACTTTGTTGTCTTTGAAAAGGAATATAAAAAGAACAAGCACAACAGCCGCAATACCAGCAGGAACCATCCAGATAGATGTCCAGTCTTTAACACCATTGACCGTATACATGTCTGCTACAACGCCTGCGATCCAGGAACCAATTCCCATACCTATTCCATGCGTGGCCAACGTTATCAATCCTTGCGCAGATGACCGGTATTTTTCCCCTGCCTTGCTATCAGTATAAATCTGACCCGTTACAAAGAAGAAATCGTAGCAAACACCGTGTAATATAATAGCGATATAAAGCAGCCATTCGCTTTGCAAATCTCCATAACCGAAAGCCATAAAACGTACGATCCAGGCAATCAATCCTACAATCAGTATCCATTTTACTCCGTATTTGCGGAATGCAAAAGGAATCAGCAACATAAAGACAAATTCCGAAGCCTGCCCCAGTGACATCTTATTTTCTACGTTTGTCATGCCGGCATCTGTTAGAGATGGGTTCGCCATGGCGTAATAAAATGACAAAGGAATACAAATTAATAAAGATGAAAAGAAGAAAACAGCAAAAGATCTGTCTTTAAACAACTTGAATGCATCAAGACCAAGAATGTCAGAAAACGAGGTACTTGTACTGGGTTTCGGTGGCGTATTTGGCAAGAAAAAAGAATATACACCCAGAAGTGCAGCTGCAACCATGGATAACCGGAAAATGGTTACACTATCTCCAAAGCCATAGTAGCCAATAATATTGGAAACGACGATCCACGCTACAGTTCCCATCACACGAATAGGCGGAAAGTCTTTTTCTGAATCTCTGACATGCTGCATCGCGATGGAAGTTGTAAGTGCCATTGTCGGGGCGAAAGTGATACAATAGGCCAGGATTACCCAAAAAAAGGTATCGGGATCGGTTACGCCGGTAATTACATAAAGCAGGGCTGCTCCTACCAGGCTGAATACACCCAATACTTTTTGCGCTGCGAAATAACGGTCGGCGATCATTCCTACGAAGAAAGGGGCGATGATCATCGCAATAGAAAAGGCGGCATACGCATTTCCAACCTGTGTCCCGGTGGCGCCGAGACTTGTAAACATGTACTTACTCATTTGGCCATACCATGCCCCCCATACAAAGTACAGCAGGAACATCATGCCCATCAATTGAAAACGCGTAGTATTTTTCATTATCGGGATATAGGTTAATTAAATTCTAAATTTACTCTAGTTTACTAATGAATAAAATCCTTCTGTTCATATCAGAAACTATTCCTTTATTTCTTAATGATTTTCTGTAATTCATTCAATTTGAGCAAAGCCTCGATAGGTGATAAGGTGTTGACATCTACCTGACTCATTTTCTCTTTCAGCTCTTCCAAACTTTGATCAGCCGGCTCGAAGATGCTTAGCTGGAAATTATTTTTAGGTATCTCTTTTACTCTTTTCTTATGCGTGGTAGTTACATGATCTTTCTCCAGATGCTGCATAATCTCGCTAGCCCGTAACACGATAGGTTGGGGCATGCCGGCTATCTGAGCTACATGAATACCAAAACTGTGTGCACTTCCGCCTGGTTTAAGTTTTCTCAGAAAAATAATCTTATCGTCAACTTCCTTTACGGCCACATTGAAGTTTTTGATACGGGGAAAGTCATCGGCGAGCTGATTCAGTTCATGATAATGTGTAGCAAAAAGTGTTTTTGGCCTTACGTCCGGTTGACTGTGTAAATACTCCGTGATGGCCCATGCAATTGAAACACCGTCATAAGTACTTGTTCCACGTCCAATTTCGTCCATTAATACCAAACTTCGGTCGCTGAGATTATTCAAAATACTGGCTGTTTCAGTCATCTCCACCATGAACGTACTTTCACCACGACTTAAATTGTCACTTGCTCCCACACGGGTAAAAATTTTATCCACCAAACCCATGTGTGCGGACTTTGCGGGTACGTATGAACCCATCTGAGCCATCAGGACAATTAGAGCGGTTTGTCGCAACAAGGCAGACTTACCGGCCATGTTAGGGCCTGTAATGATAATAATTTGTTGTCGGGAGTTGTCTAGGTATACATCGTTAGGTACGTAAGTTTCTCCAAGAGGAAGCTGCTGTTCGATTACCGCATGCCGTCCGTCTTTGATATCCAGTTCTTTCCCATCTGTGATAACTGGTTTTACATATTTATTTTTTTTGGCGATGGTTGCAAACGAACCCAATGCATCGAGTGTAGATATAATAACTGCATTTTGCTGTATGGTGGCTACATATTCAGCAGCTGTCTGGACTAAATCACTGAAAATCCTGAATTCAATAGAGGAAATTTTATCTTCCGCGGTCAGGATTTTTTCCTCGTATTCTTTGAGTTCAGGTGTGATATACCGTTCTGCATTCACCAATGTTTGTTTTCTGATCCAGTCTGCCGGCACTTTGTTCTGATGTGCATGCGTCACTTCCAGATAATAGCCGAAAACTTTGTTGTAAGCAATTTTCAATGATCCAATGCCCGTTCTTTCTATTTCCCGGTTTTGAAGCTTTAATAGAAAATCTTTCCCTTCGTATGATATGGCATGCAGTTCGTCGAGTTCCGTATCTACACCGGTTTTGATCATACGTCCCTGATTGGATAGCACAGGTGCGTCGTCGCGAAGTTTGTTTTCAATCTCATCAACTAAAAAACTACATGGATTCAACTGATCAGCATATTTATGCAGAATGGCGCTTTCACCGAAAAGATCTTTTTTAGCTCCTTTTTCTTTTGAAAGAAAAGAAATCAAATCTTTGATCGGAGCGATCTGATTAAGCGATTTTTTTAACTGAACCAGCTCTCTGGGATTGATACGTCTTACTGCAACTTTGGAAATAAGTCGTTCAAGATCCCCAATATGTTTTAGATGCTGAGTAATTGTTTCATGAAAATCTTCATTCTTCAGAAATTGCTCAACCGTGTTTAAGCGTTCCTCAATCGGATGCCTGTCTTTCAGCGGGAGTACCACCCATTTGCGAAGCATACGTGCTCCCATGGGCGTTACGGTCTGATCCAGGATCTGAATAAGTGGAACTCCTCCTTCCTGTTGTGGATATACCAGTTCCAAGTTGCGGACTGTGAACCGATCCAGCCACACATACTTTTCTTCTTCGAGCCTGGTTACACGACTAATATGGCTTACTTCTTTATGTTCCGTTTCACGGAGATAATGAAGAATTACACCAGCCGCCACAATACCTAATGATAGGCTTTCAATACCGAATCCTTTCAGTGTTGTGGTCTGAAAGTGTGAAATTAACTGATCATAACCGTATTCATAACCAAAGCACCAATCTTCGAGCTGAAATGTATGGTATTTACCACCAAACAGCTGATTGAACACCTGCTTGTGTTTTTTACAAAAAAGTACTTCAGCAGGACTAAATCCCTGGAGCATCTTATCTACATAAGCAGCATTGCCCTGTGAAGTCATGAACTCACCGGTAGATATATCCAGGAAGGCAACCCCATACTGATCGTCATCTCCGACATGCACTGCCGCCAGATAGTTGTTCCTTCTGACATCCAGTACGTTATCGTTCAGCGATACGCCCGGCGTAACAAGTTCTGTAACACCTCGTTTTACTATTCCTTTAGCTTCTGCCGGATTTTCCAGCTGATCACAAATGGCTACACGCTCTCCGGCTCGTACCAGTTTCGGTAAATAATTGTCAAGAGAATGATGGGGAAAACCGGCAAGTTCTTCGTGTGAGCCCCCATTATTCCTGCGAGTAAGTACAATGCCCAGAATTTTGGAAGCGCGTATAGCATCTTCACCGAAAGTCTCATAAAAATCTCCTACTCTGAACAGTAATAATGCACCGGGATATTTTGCCTTTATCTGATTGTATTGTTTGTTAAGCGGAGTTTCCTTGCGTTCCTTTGCCAAGTAATTGTAAGTTAAAAGAGTATATATTCACCACAATCATTACATCCTGACAGGATTTTGTGGTGTATCTATTTCTGAGAATGAATAACGGATATCTGCAAAAATAACGCTTCTGCCTGGTTTGTCAATAATCAGGGGAGTCATTTAAATCTGCTTCGCAAGTTATCGGAGAAGGCGTGTAATGTCGGTTGCAGTTAGTTCCCAAACAATGCCCGGTGTAACAGCCGCAGGACAATCAGCCAGGGATATGTCTCCAATCGCCCATCGTGCCAATCGTAGTGTAGGGAAATTGACCGCAGCCGTCATTTTACGAACCTGCCTGTTTTTACCTTCATGGAGAATTACTGAAATCCATGAAGTAGGAATGTTCTTTCTGAATCGGATGGGCGGATTGCGTTCGGGCAATGCGGGTGTTTCAATCAGCATCACTTTGGCAGGTAATGTCTGGTATTTTTTACCATTAATAGAAATGAATACTCCTGCGCTCATCTCATTACAGGCCGGTTGAGTGATTTCTCCTTCTACCTGCACGTAATAAGTTCTCTTATGTTTGAATCGAGGCTCAAGCAGTTTGGTTTTAAGCGTATTATCGTTCGTAAGCAACAAAAGGCCTTCACTGTCGGCATCCAGTCGGCCTACAGGATAAACATTCTTGGGAAAGTCAAAGGCGAGATCAGCCAGTGTGGTGTGGTCGCCTTCACGGGTAAATTGTGAAAGCATTCCAAAAGGCTTATAAATAAGAAAGTACTGAAACAATGTTAAATTGAAATAGGGACTTACTTGCCCTGATTATTATTTTATTAAAGCGCCCAGATCAAGCTCAAATCCGGGAAGTACTTCTTCGCCGGACAATTGGAGGTCAAGTGTATCGTGAACGAACATGGTTTTTCGGGAACTGTAAATATAAACCTTGTTATCGAAGCGATCGATCAGCCAGCCCAGTTGAGTGCCGTTGTCGATATATTCGCCCATTTTATTCTGAAGATATTTGATATCATCTGATTTGGAACGGATTTCAACTACGAAGTCTGGACATACCGGAGCAAATTTTTCTTTTTCCGCCTGACTGAGTGCTGCCCATTTTTCTTCTTTAATCCATGAAACATCGGGAGAACGAACAGCGCCATTTGGCAAAGTGAAGCCCGCTGAAGAATCAAATACTTCACCTAAACCTGTACTTTCATTCCAGATAAACAAATGACCTGAAATACGGGAATTAAAATTCCCTGTAAATGATCCTGTTGGAGACATAACTATGATATTACCGTTTGAGTCTCTTTCGAACTCTAGTGTGTCATTCATCTGGCAAAACTGAAAAAACTCATCGCCACTCATCAGCTCACCCATTCTCAATGTTACCGGCATTTCAATATTCATAACTCCAAGGTTTTATATACAGACCTGATCAAAAATACGAAATAAAAACAGGATATAGAAAAGATAACCCAGCTGTTTCTACCTGATTTCCAGCCAAACCGGACAGTGGTCGGAATGTACTGCATCGTTGTATTGCCGACTTGCTACGATACGGTCTTTGATCGTATTGGCAACGGATATATAGTCAATACGCCACCCTTTGTTATTGGCTCTTGCACCTGCGCGGTACGTCCACCAGGAATATTCCCTGAGATCCGGATTCATGTGTCGGAAGGCATCGGTATATCCATTTTCAAACCATTTGGTCATCCAGGCTCTTTCTTCCGGAAGAAAACCGGACGATTTCTTGTTCCGTACAGGATCGTGAATATCATTTTCAGTATGAGCAATATTATAATCGCCGCAAATGATCAGGTTCGGGCGTTCCTTCCGGAGCTCGTCCACCCATAGATAGAAATCATCCAGGAAACTCATTTTGACGCCTTGGCGAATTTCTCCGCTGGTACCGGAAGGAAAATAGCAATTTAAGAGGGTGATGTCACCAAAGTCTGCACGGAGAATACGGCCTTCAATATCATAAACCGGTAGATTGGCTCCGATTGAAACGAAGTCGGGCTTGATCTTTGAAAAAATGGCTACTCCGCTATAGCCCTTCTTCTCTGCGGCGTGCCATCCGATCAATTCGTAACCTAATTTTTCGAAACCAGTCAGGTCTACCACATCGGGTGTGGCTTTTACTTCCTGGAAGCAGAGGATGTCAAAATTTTTATCGCTTAACCACTCTATCAGGCCATTTTTTATCGCTGCCCGAATTCCATTCAAATTGTAGGTAAGTATTTCCATAACTGGCTATTAATACAATAAAAGCGTTTTTCCCGTAGGCTTTGAAATTAATTGTTCCCCTTGCTTAACCATTACCCACAATGAAAAATTACCTGCAGGTAGTTTATTGCGGAATAAGGTGTATTCGTAAACTGGTTGATAGTAAGTACAGGTAGCCAGGAAGTCCTTAAATGTATGAGGAGTAGGCAACGCTGGCAGGACAATGGTGTGTTTGTCTGAGCTCAGTACGAAATAAGAAGGATGCTGTCCATTTTCACTTTCAGCAGTGAGGCGAATGGATTTGGGTGGCAACGACTCTTCATTTGGCCTTATGAATACACTTACTTCTGTTTTGGCCTGATAGGCCTGTTCCCTGTTCCCTGTCTTTTCGATTAAAAGCTGGTGCGCTGGAAAATGGTTGGATTCGTATAATTTACTGAGTCCCCCTTTTTCGATAGAACTGACCAGCTCTTTCATTCTTGTAGGATGATTCCAGAAAGGAATATCTCCAAAATTATTACCTGTAGTTAAGAAAGTAGAAAAGTTTTGAAAGAAATAGCCATCCAGAGAAAGTTCTTCATAATGCTTCCTTAATTGTGGTATTGACTTAAAATAACTGGTTACATGTAATCCCAGAAATACAAGCATAGTAAATATGCCAATTCCTGCTTGTAACTGCTTCATGCTTTTTGTTAAAATCAGCAGCGCGATATACGTGACGGCAAGTCCTGCCACGCCAAAAATCATATAACGGCGTGAAAAGAAGTTGCCTCCATGCATCAACCAGGTTGTTAATGGCCTGCTTAGTACAAACATGCATCCGGTTCCGACCACGAACAAAAATGCCCCCAATATCAGCCAATGCGTCCAATGCAATCTTGCATTACTAAGGGAACGAAGCAACCACGCAAGCACAACCAAACCAATCAGCACTCCGGCCAACACACAGGCAATCATGTCTGTATAAAAACCCGGAATTGAAGGATGAGGTATATCCAGATAAAATGCATTTCCCCAAAAACCCAGAACAAAAACCAGATTATATATAGGATGTCTCCAGGGCTTTTCCGAGCCGGAAGTAATAAAATGATAATCGAAAAGGAAATAGAATGCAATGACTACTGCAGCAGCGATTCCCCATTGAATAAGCAGCGAAAATCTTCTTTGTAAAACCAATATCAGTGCACCGGAAATCCAGGTGAGCATGCCGCTACCACTAATATAGGTGGTTATGATGGCAGCAAGTATACCAATGATGAGGCCTTTCTGATCATTTCTACCCAGGCCATAAGCGGATAAAAACGCAAAAAACAGCAGAGGAGTATTTTGTATCGCAGCTATACCCCAATATGCATTTTCAAAATAAATCAGATTGAAAAGTATAAAAGGAACTGGTATAAAATAATACCAGGAAATTTCCTCCTTTTTAAATGATCTGAAAAACAAAAAAGAAATTGCAAGCATGAACATATTTCCCAACAGGATCTGAACTTTCAGGTTGACGGTTCCTGTAAAAAAGACCATGATCAACATGATAGTCCGTTCAAATGGAAACCGATGCTGATTGATCTGTTCAAAAAGGATTTTCATTGACTCAACGAAATTTGTTTCCTGACGGAATTTGTAAATCGTTTCAAGCAAATTATAATCGTCTGTAAAAGGGATATTAACCAGGTGGGCACTCAGAATCAGATAAAAATAGATTATAGGAGCGATAATCAGCCCACCTGCCGGCCAGGGGCGAAGTGGTTGTATTTTTTCAGCAACGTAAGTTGCCCCAAACATGATCAGTAAGACAAGAATTAATCCTAAGTATTCAAAAAGGAAAGGATTGTGAAGCAGATAGTTATCCAAATCAATGCGTTTATGTTGATACAAGTATAAACAGGGTGTCCGACTCCCAATGTAGAAAAGCCAAGTCCGGAAAGTATCGATTTCCCAGACTTAGCAAAAATGATTATTTACTTGAGAGAACCAGTCAGCATATTACTGGTGATTTCTTTTTCAAAAGTGATGTATCCGGGGTAATTCAAAGATTTACCTGCCAGGTCAAGGGTGGGTTTCACTTTTATTGTAAACTTAGAAGGGGCTGCACCCGATTTTCCTGTAAGTGCCATTATCATATTCACAAACTCATCTCTTGTCTCATTGTTATTCAGTAACTGGTACACATTGGCGTTGAGTTTGATAGGAACACGGGTGCTGGCGGTTCCTGGCATCACTTCAATTCTCTGGTTAAGGAATCCGCTGAAAAGTTCACTTTTTGTAAGCAACACTTTGTATTCCAGCTGGTTGATAGCTGCACGGTTTTTGGTTGGATTTGTAATGTCCATATTCACGCGCAGATCAAGTGGTACATTTTTACGGAGCAAAGCAATAGCGAGTCCCGGATATCTGGCAAGATCGAGATCATTGAATCCTTTTATATTTCTGAATTCACGTATATCTATTCCTGCTACATAAACACTGTCTACGGAAGCCAGGTCATACTTGCATTCCCCAAAAGTTTTTACCTCGGAAACCTGTTTTCCTACACCACAACTAATAAAAACGGCGGAAGCGGCCATAGCCAGCAGAATCGCAACAGAGGTAAGAAGAAATTGTTTTTTCATTATCAAGTATTTTTTTCAAAGTTAAGCAGATGGTAACACAACGCAACCTGAAGGTCTTCATTATTTACAGTCCGATAATTTTGTGCATGCTTCTGCGGATTATTGTTTCACAGACCCGTGGTTGGACGTACGGCAGGCTATCGGTCACAAATTCAGGATAGATTACAGATTGATGAACCTACGATCGGGATAATTTTTTGAAATTAGAATTCTTGCATGCATTCTGCCGGAAACATACCTTTGCAGCCGTAATTTTTTAGGATTTTAAAACACATCAATCATGGCAAGCTGGTATCTGGGGAAAATAAAATATCAAAAAGAAGATGAGGCCGGAAGCCTGAAGACGATCAGCGAAGTCTATCTTGTTGACGCTATCTCGTACACGGAATCGGAAGCCAGATTGTATAAACAGATTGTTACAGGAGCTACTGATTTCAGTGTGTCGAGTATCTCACGTATGCGCCTGGCTGATCTTTTTGCTTATGAAGATGGAGAGCAATGGTTCAAAATTAAAGTGATTTATTTCTCTGTGGATGAGAAGAGTGGGAAAGAGAAAAAAATAGTAAACTATATGCTGCTAAATGCCGAAGGAATTGATCAGGCTCTTGAGCGCATCAAGGAGAGTATGCGTAACTTCCTGATTCCCTATGAGGTAACAGATATTAATCTGACGCCCATTATGGACGTATTCCCATATACCGCCGAGGAGGAAGAAGTAGAAATCCCTGCCAATATGAGGCCTCTGTCCGAGGTGATGGCGGAGCGCGCTGCTGCAGAAGATATTTAATAGCATAAGTGCCCGGGCTATTCATCATCCGGGCACTTACAAATACATGATTAATCCATTTTTATCGTCTGGTAGGGTTTTGTTATAGCCAGGAAAGGATCAGGATTGATACCTGTCAACTTGAGTTTGATACCTCCGGAACTGATCTCTGAAATTAATTGATTCGGGTTCAATAGATACAGGTAGTCAATAGATACCGGAAGGCTTGCAGGTATTTCAATGAGCTCAAAGCCATAAATCGGATAGGTATTGAAAGGTAAAGTCGTAATCCAGATTTTATCTTTGTTTTCCGATGTAGCGTAAGAGAGATCATATTCCAGACTCTCAAAACCAAAATCAACTCTTTTGTTTCCGGTTGGTGTACAGTAGGTAGCAAAATTTTCCTTCTGTTGCGACTGCGTTTCAGCATCCGGCTTTACGTCATCTACTTTCTCTGCAATTTTGATCTTCTTTCCGTCTTCGTCAGTTCCATAGTGAAGATAACGGCCGTCCGGAAAGGCTATGATAAAATCAAAACCTTTTTCCTGGAAACTGCTTTCTCTCTTGAAACACATAGCGCCGGTTACAGGATCCAGATGAACCTTAATCTCTCCTTTTGTTTTCTCAGCAGCATTTTCATAAGACATAACCAGTGCATGACTGAAATAATACTGTCCCTTTTCCGGTTTCCATTGCTGTGCACGTTGTTTGTCCTGGGCTATTTTTTTTACTCCCTGAGCCTGAGAGAGAAGAGTACAGGAAAGTAGTATGAAGAACAGAACTCCTGCGAATTTTTTTAACATGGTTAAAACAAGTTAGCGTTGATGCTTTTATTGATGATGCTGCAAAATTACGAATCGATTGTGAGAGTTGGTACTTTGGCGATGAATGACATTTAACAGGAAGGTAGTAAATTGCAGCGCATTAGAATCCGGTATATGAGTTTTAGTTTTCAAAAGAAAAAGATTGTTTTACAGGAAGGACGGAAAGCCTATTTTTCTTCAGATTATCATTTGGGAGTTCCCGGAATCAAAGAAAGTCAGGAACGTGAAAGATTGATTGTACGCTGGCTTGAATCGGTGGAACATGATGCACAGGTGCTTTTTCTGGTTGGGGATATTTTTGACTTTTGGTTTGAATATAACCATGCGGTTCCAAAAGGATTTGTGCGTGTATTAGGTAAGTTGGCTCAGTTATCGGATAGAGGAGTGGAGTTAATCGTGTTCACTGGTAACCACGACATGTGGATGTTTGGATATTTGACCGATGAACTGGGAGCTTCCGTATACCGGAATCCGGTTCATTTTGAAGTTGAAGATAGCAGCGGTATCATATCTCAGCTATTGGTCGGTCATGGCGATGGCCTGGGACCTGGCGATCAAACTTATAAAATACTCAAACGCGTTTTTGAGAACTCATTTTTTCAATTGCTTTTCGGTCTGGTGCATCCGGATGTTGGTATATGGATTGCCAAAACCTGGTCAAGAAGAAGTCGTGCCGCCAATATCAAAAAGGGGGAAGAGCGTTTTATGGGTGAAGATCAGGAATGGTTGCTACACTATTGCAGAGAAATTGAGGCACAGCAACATTTTGATTTTTATATCTTCGGACACAGGCATCTGCGGCTCGATCTGGCTGTAAATGACCGAAGCCGCTATATCAATCTTGGAGAGTGGGTAACATTGCAAACCTTCGCCACCTATGACGGTCGTCAAATGTTGCTTTCCAGATTTGAATAGAATATCACTTATTTTTTTGTCTTGTCAGTCTCTACAGGTGGCGCAAAGTCACGCTGCGTAATGTTTTCTTGAGGTGTATTTCCCAGATCCTTGCGATATTCTTTTTGTTTAAGATCTCCGTTTTTGACCGATTTGATAAAGCGGTTCCATGCAAAGGGATTCAGGAAGGGAAAAGTAGTAGCGAAGTTTTTTGCACCAGCAGATTCTCTACCGAATATTTGCTGATCCATCGTATACCGGTAGTTGGTTTGTCCGTTGTTAGGCATGGACGCGGCCATCCGGTTAATGTAATCCGGATCAGTGCTTTTTGCCAATGCGTCCCGGTCAGCCTGGTCTGGCAATCTCAGGGCCAGGAATGCTTTTTTGAATTCTTCCTCAGTTGAATACGGATAAATTTTCACCTCAGTAAGAAGTGTTGCATTCTCCTGCATGGCAATAATAGCCGAGTAAGTTTCAGAGTTGTAGTTACGCGGAATAATGTGGTACTGCTTTTTATAACCCAGATAACTGTAAACTATACTGTCCCCGGGAAAAACGGCAATATTAAATTCACCATCACGACCTGCCAAAGTTGCTCTCCCAGCTTTTGGTATATAAATGGAAGCACCAGGTAGACGTTCACTGGATTTGCCTGCTACAACAATACCACTGAAGATAATCGCTTTCTTTTCTCCTTGAGCTGAACTTTCATGGCCGGAGAAAACTGCTACAAATATTAATATGATGATTAAAAGGCTCCTTTTCATTCGTTCAGGGTTTTGCTCATAGCTCAGCGGAGCTTAGCATTGTATTTAATTACTAAAAGTGAACTGCTATTATAAACGGTCAAAAATCGTTCCTGTCTCAGAACGTTCCTGAAAACAACATGGCGATACGGTTTTCAGGAAAACAGTTTTAAAAAAGTGATGATGAAAGGTGCCGAGAGCAACAAACCATCAAAACGATCTAAAAACCCTCCATGCCCCGGAATACTACTTCCTGAATCCTTGATGGCAATACTTCTCTTGAAAAGTGATTCGACGAGGTCGCCATATGTACCAACGACAACAATAATTGCACCTATGCAATACCATTTCCAAGGTTCGAATGTAAGGAAATATTGCCCCAAAACAAAGGCGATCAGTGCAGCAAAGGCGGCACTTCCCATTGCTCCTTCCCAGGATTTTTTTGGAGAAATACGCTCAAACAATTTACGTTTTCCAAACTTTGTTCCTGCAAAATAGCCACCTATGTCCGAAGCCCACAGTAAAAGTAAGCTACCCAATACAATCTCATAATTATAGGTTCCGCCGCGCATGGCTGTTGCTATGATAAGTGCAAAGGGTAACGCGACATATATAATTCCAAGAAAAGTAAAACCGATATTGGTAAATGGTTTCAGATCATTTTTTTTATATAATTTGATAAAGAAAATCATGGACAACAATGGCGTAATGATGAAATAGTTTTCAAAGGGAACTATTTCCTTTTCTATCAGGTACGCAAGAAGCATCATGACTGTGCCACAAAAGGTGCCATAATAAGTGAGTGGTTGGTTACCATCAAGTCCAAGCAACTTATAAAATTCGAGTTGAGTAAGCGAACTGATCATGCAAAGCAACAGCAGACAGGTCCAGTCACTGTATACAATGCAGCCAATAATTACAAACACGCCTGCAAGTGCAGTAATGGTTCTTTGTTGAAGGTTATTAAGGCTATTTAATCTGTTCCGCATTCGCTAATACTGTTAGTGCCTGTTCCAGATCGTGAGTCGGGACGTGCACTTCGCACGTGCCGAAAATAGGATAGCTGCTGTCTTTTCTATTTACAATTACTGCGGCTATTCCGTTTTGATCCAGAAATTCGCGTGCCAGTTCGGCTTTTATCATTTGTTCGCTTTGGAAAGCTTTTGACCAACTCTCGTCCATGTCTGCGTAAGGATTATATTTTCAATTTTAACTTTTTTTAACTGTTTGCTCTTTCTCCGGATACCTGCTTCCGCAAGAAAAACAGAAGGAGAGAAGTTCCGGCAACAGATGCAACTACAAGAGGCCAGGGCATACTTTTCATTTCTTCTATATTTATTGACAACAATTTGACATTATACAAGTACATCATCACAAGTACAAATCCGTTGTTTACAAAATGTGCAAATATTGCCAGGCGAAGGCTTCCTGTCCAATAATACAAATATCCGAACACTGCACCAAGCAGCATTCGTGGAATGAATCCGTAAAACTGGAAATGAATGGCACTAAAAATGGCTGCTGAGACCCATATGGCCGCATGTGCATTACCAGTTTCTTTTAAAAGTTTTCGCTGAATAATACCCCGGAACAAAGTCTCTTCTCCCCAGGCAGGTAAAAATGCAACCACAAAAAGTGCAACTACTAACTGTCCTGGTTGGTTGTAACTTGTCAAAAATGCTGTAAGCATGGCCAGCTGTTCTTCTTTTTGCTTCATCCATGTTTCTATTCCGGATAGGGATTCAGGAAAAGTCATGGATGCATTCCACTCGATGAATTTGCTGTTAAGAGGCATAAAAACCATAACCAGCAATAAAGCCATAATCAGCAGTTTCGGGGTCTTGATATGTCTGATTTCGAAATCTGAGAAGGATTTTCTTTCAATATATGTCCAATACAGAAGGGCGGGTAGCAGATAGGAACAAAAGTGAACTGTTCCCTGAAGGATCATCATGGCACTCCATCCATCTGGTACAAGGGTAGGATCGGTAATCAATTGATTGAGCAATACTGCAACAGTACTGGCATCAGCAGAATAGAAAATAGCTAGTATTCCCAATGCGATCACGTTACCTAATGCCATGCCTATCAGCATAAAACCAACTAAAACCAATAAACTTCCCCAGGTACCCGGTACACGTGATTCCACCAAATCAGAATGATTTTTTTGCATAATTGGTGTAAATTTACAGTTTATTGTCAATTTAAAGTAATGATGACCTTGTATAAGTGCCTCAACCAGATTTATGAGGTGATGTATCGCGAGGCGTCGATGTCATAAATGGTAAAGATCGGAAATATAGAATTGGGAGAGTTTCCCTTGCTGCTTGCACCCATGGAGGATGTAAGTGATCCGCCGTTCCGTGCGGTTTGTAAGGAAAATGGTGCAGATCTGATGTACACAGAGTTTATATCATCAGAAGGTTTGATCCGGGATGCTGCAAAGAGCGTTCAGAAGCTCGACATATTTGAGTATGAACGTCCGGTAGGAATTCAACTCTTTGGAAGTGATATAGAGACGATGGGCTCCTGTTCAGAAATTGCATCAAAAGTAAATCCTGACCTCATCGACATTAATTATGGATGTCCGGTTAAGAATGTTGCTTGCCGTGGAGCTGGCGCAGCTTTATTACAGGATATTCCTAAAATGGTAAAAATGACGGAGGCGGTGGTGAAGTCAACACATTTGCCGGTAACTGTGAAAACCCGGTTGGGGTGGGATGAGAATACCAAAAATGTGCAGGAAGTTGCGGAAAGATTACAAGATATTGGTATCCAGGCACTATCTGTTCATGGCAGAACCCGCGTGCAGATGTACAAAGGAGAGGCCGACTGGACTTTGATCGCCAGGATTAAAGAAAATTCACGTATCACCATTCCGATTTTTGGAAATGGCGATGTTGACTCACCTGAAAAGGCACTGGAGTATAAAAATCTATATGGTGTTGACGGCATCATGATCGGTCGAGCTACAATAGGTAATCCGTGGATATTTAACGATATCAAACATTATATGAAAACGGGAATGCGTATGTCGCCTCCGAGTTTGGCAGAACGGGTTGCTGTTTGTCGACGCCATCTTGAGTTTTCGATCCGATGGAAAGGGCCTATTGCCGGTGTTTTTGAAATGCGTCGTCACTACACCAATTATTTCCGAGGGCTGGAAAATTTCAAACCATTCCGTATGAGGCTTGTGGAAGGTATGTCGTTTGAAGAGTTGGATGGTATATTGAACGAAGTAATCCACGAATATAGCGAACAGGTATGCTGAAAGTTTCTGTGCAGAGCGATGGGAAAACTCCCGAGGATAGCCCGTCTTTTGAAATTGAAAGTCAGGCCGGTCAATGGCTGTTTAATGGCAGAACCTTTGACGGAGACATCGCGAAACTGTCAGAAAGTAAGTATCATGTTATCTGGAATCATAAATCTTACCTTATTGAAATTACAGATCACAATACATCAGGAAAAGCTTTATCTCTGACCATTAACGGCCAAAATTATTTTACTATAGCAAAAGATCGGATTGATCTCTTGCTGGAAGGGATGGGGTTGCAGGCTAAGATGCCGAATAAAATCAATCATCTGAAAGCACCTATGCCAGGATTGATTCAATCGGTGGCTGTGAAAGAAGGGGATAAAGTGGTTAAAGGTGACATATTGCTGGTGTTGGTCGCGATGAAAATGGAAAATGTAATCAGAGCGGCAGGAGATGGAAGGGTGAAATCGATGAAGATAATTGCAGGTCAAACTGTTGAAAAAAATCAGGTAATGTTAGAGTTTGAATAAATAACTTGTTTATCTAATATCTCAGCATGTATTTTTGCGCACAAATCACCTACATAACAAACCATGCCGGAACCAAAATATAAACGTATACTTCTCAAACTCAGCGGAGAAGCTCTTAATGGTGGCGATAAAGCCCAGGTAATTGATTTCAACATTCTGGAAATGTATGCACAGGAAATCAAAAAAATTGCAGAAGTAGGTGTACAGATTGCCATTGTAATCGGAGGTGGAAATATTTTCCGTGGTGCATCTGTTGAAAAGTCGGGTATTGACCGTGTGCAAGGTGATCACATGGGTATGCTGGCTACGGTAATCAACGGAATGGCAATTCAGAGTTCACTTGAAAAACACAACATGACAACCCGTCTGATGTCGGCCATCAAAATGGAGCAGGTATGTGAGCCATTGATTCGCCGCAGAGCAGTACGTCACCTTGAAAAAGGCCGCGTTGTTATTTTCGGTGCAGGAACTGGAAATCCCTATTTTACCACTGACACAACCGCAGGGCTACGAGCTATCGAATCTGAAGCAGAAGTGGTGTTAAAAGGAACCAGAGTAGATGGTGTTTACACCGCAGATCCTGAGAAAGATCCTACCGCAGTAAAATATAACCAACTGAGTTTTGATGAGGCGTTGTCTAAAAATCTTAAAATTATGGATTTGACAGCATTTACACTCTGCAAAGAAAATAATGTGCCGATTATCGTTTTTGATATGAACAAGCCGGGTAACCTTTATGATCTCGTCATGGGAGAAGAGGTTGGTACCTTGATATCGAATTAGTAGAAAATATCCTGTTTAAAATTTATGGAAGAAATAGAATTATATCTCGAAGACGCTCGTGATACTATGGAGGGGGCTATCAAGCACCTTATTATCGAACTAGGCAAGATACGTGCCGGAAAAGCTTCTCCTCAAATGCTGGAGGGCCTTCAGATCGAGTATTACGGCTCGATGACGCCTATTCAGAACGTGGCTACGATCAATACGCCGGATGCAAGAACGATAGCGATCAGGCCATTTGAGAAAAAGATCATCAATGATATAGAGAAAGCAATCCGCAACGGTAATTTGGGTTTTGCTCCTTCTAATGATGGAGAGATGATCCGTATTTCAGTTCCGCCTCTAAACGAAGAGCGCCGTCGTGAACTTGCTAAAAGAGCAAAAGGAGAAATTGAAACCGCAAAAATCAATATTAGAAATATACGTCAGGATGCTAACAACTCTCTCCGTAAACTTACAAAGGAAGGTGTATCCGAAGATCTTGTAAAGCAAAGTGAGGAGCGTGTGCAGAAGCTAACAGATGGATATGTTACCAAAGTGGAGCAGATCTATGTTGCGAAAGAAAAAGAAATACTGGAAGTATAGATCCACTTATATAATTTGATCGTTGTGTTACAATTAAAAATGATTTTTTCTGATTAACTATTCGACAATCATGGAAACGACTTTGCATTTTGATACAACATTGAGCTTAAGTGAATTGGCGCAAATTCTCAGAGAGCAATTGCCTGCAAAGGATCGTCAGATTCTGGTTGAAATGCTAAAGGAAGACAATGAGGTTTCTTCCAAAGAACACATTATCAGTCAGTTAAAAGACGATTATATAGCTCATCAGGAGGGTACTCTGAAGACCAGATCGTTAAAGGATGTGCTTAATGAGTTATGATGTAGTCGCTTCTGAGAATTTTGTAAAGGAGTTAAAGCGTTTGGCAAAGAAATATTCTTCCTTAAAAGAAGAGATTGCGTCACTTGGTCATAATCTTTCTTTAAGTCCTGCTTTAGGAACTCCAATAGGTAAAGATTGCTATAAAATAAGATTACCAATTAGGAGCAAAGGGAAAGGTAAAAGTGGTGGAGCCAGAGTTATTACACTAGTTGTCGCCTTCAGGAACGAAGTTGTTTTGCTATCGATATATGACAAATCGGAAAGAGAAAATATTTCCAGCGAGGAGTAAAAGAAGCTTTTGAAAGAAATTTCATAAAAACAAGAGCACATAAAAAATCCCGCCGAAAGCGGGATTTTTTATGTGCTCTTGTTTTTATTTTCCTCCGGAAAACCCTTCAAATCCGCGGTGATTTGCTTCCTCGTAAAGTCTGTCGTTTGGTAGGCTACGGAAGTAATCGTATGTGATACGAAGTCCTTGTTCGCGGGAAACTTTTGGTTCCCAGCCAAGTATTTCCTTTGCTTTTGTAATATCCGGCTGACGTTGTTTCGGATCATCCTGAGGAAGATCTTTGTAAACCACTTTCTGATCTGTTCCTGTCAGAGCAATGATCTCTTCCGCGAATTCTTTAATTGTGATTTCACCGGGATTTCCGATATTGACAGGCAAAGAGTAATCACTCATTAAAAGTCGGTAAATTCCTTCTACCAAATCATCCACGTAGCAAAAAGCCCGTGTCTGAGAGCCATCACCGAAAACGGTAATATCTTCTCCGCGTAGTGCCTGGCCGATGAATGCAGGAAGTACACGTCCGTCATTGAGTCGCATTCTTGGGCCATACGTATTGAAAATACGAACGATACGTGTTTCCAGATTATGGTAACGGTGGTATGCCATCGTGATCGCCTCCTGGTAACGTTTTGCTTCGTCATAGCATCCGCGTGGACCGATCGGATTTACATGTCCCCAGTAATCTTCAGTTTGTGGGTGAACCAATGGATCACCGTATACCTCAGATGTAGACGCGATGATAAAACGTGCATTTTTAACCCTTGCCAAACCAAGAAGGTTATGCGTACCCATTGCGCCTACTTTCAATGTCTGAATAGGAATTTTGAGGTAGTCTATCGGGCTGGCTGGTGATGCAAAGTGCATGATGTAATCCAGTTCTCCCGGAACATGCACAAATTTGGTCACATCATGGTGGTTGAATTCAAAGTTAGGATTGGGCATTAAGTGCTCAATATTACGCATGTCACCGGTAATCAGATTGTCCATCCCGATTACATACATACCCTCCTTTAAGAATCGTTCACAGAGGTGAGAACCTAAAAAGCCCGCAGCTCCTGTTATTAATACACGCTTCATTAATAGTGAGATGATTAAATGAAAATTATTTTAGAATGTTCAGGCTGGAACAACCTTTTCGCGTCCGATGCTGTAATAGGTATAGCCCATCTCGCGCATTTGTCCCAGTTCATATAAGTTTCTACCGTCGAAAACTACTTTATTTTTAAGAAGTTTAGCCATTTTTTCAAATTCCGGTGTACGGAATTGAGGCCATTCGGTAAAAATCATCAATGCATCAGCATCGTCCAGCGCAGCATACGGCGTATGGCAGAATGTAATTTTATCACCTAATATTTCTTTCACGTTATTCATCGCTTCAGGATCATAGGCCGTAACAGTTGCGCCTGCTTCAAGGAGTGCTTCTATATTTTCCAACGCTGGCGCTTCCCGTATATCATCAGTATAGGGTTTGAAGGCAAGTCCCCAAACGGCAATGGTTTTCCCTTTCAAATCTCCGTTAAAGTAATTTTCAACCATAGGAAGCAGCTTCTTCTTCTGGTCGTAGTTAACGTCCATGACAGATTTCAATATCCGGAAATCATAGTCATAATCCTGAGACGTCTTGGCTAATGCCTGTACATCTTTAGGAAAACAACTTCCTCCGTAACCGATACCAGCAAACAGGAATCGTTTTCCGATACGGCTGTCTGTACCAATCCCGCGACGGATATCATCTACATTTGCACCTACTTTTTCACAAAGATTGGCGATTTCATTCATGAAGGTGATCTTCATGGCAAGGAATGAATTAGCGGCATATTTGGTCATTTCAGCTGAACGCTCATCCATAAAGATAACCGGGTTCCCCTGACGTACCAATGGAGCATAAAGCTTCTCCATCACTTTTTTTGCCTTCTCGGAGGTGGTTCCTACTACAACACGATCAGGTTTCATGAAATCTTCCACAGCTACCCCTTCACGCAGGAATTCCGGGTTAGAAACCACATCGAAGTCGACAGTGATATTTTTTGCAATGGCAGCGTGTACCTTTTCCGCCGTCCCTACAGGTACTGTACTTTTATCAATGATGACAGCGTAGTGGTCCAGTATATGGCCCAGATCGTCAGCAACTTTGAGAATGTATTTCAAATCTGCAGACCCGTCTTCTCCCGGAGGCGTAGGCAATGCAAGGAAGATAACTTCGGCGTCCTTAATACCTTCCGACAAATTAGTCGTGAACTGAAGACGTCCTTCAGCTACATTACGGTCAAAAAGAACATCTAATCCCGGTTCATAGATGGGAATGTCGCCATTTTGCAACCTTTCAACTTTTCTTACATCAATATCTACGCATGTAACCTGATTCCCCGTCTCTGCAAAGCAGGTTCCGGTAACTAATCCCACGTAGCCTGTTCCAACAACAGCAATTTTCATAAATGTTTTAAGTATATAGTTGTGATGACACTGAAAGATAAATGAATTGTACTTAATCAAGTCTGACCCTTCAAGTATCGAGCAAAAGTAATTTTTTTAGGCGAATCAGTACCTGACATTTCCCGATTTGTTTTGATAGTTCCATGAAATGTGTTTATTTCTTCTTATTATTGAATAAATCAAATTGAAATCATCAACATGTTAGATCAGGCACACATAGATACTGAAGATCAGAAACAGGAAGCGTGTAAATTAATCGAAGATACAATACATGACTTTGCTGAAAGATACATAACCCCGTTTGTACGTGAATGGGATGAGTCTCAATTTTTTCCAAAGCAGGTTTTCAATCAGCTTGGGGAATTAGGACTGATGGGAATGCTTGTTCCTGAAAATTATGGGGGTGCGGGGTTAGGCTACCGGGAATATGTTGCTGCGATTGTGGCTCTGTCCAAAGTGGATCCTTCGATCGGACTGTCTGTGGCAGCCCACAATTCGCTATGTACCAATCATATATTGATGTTCGGATCCGACACCCAAAAGGAAAAATATCTTCCACAACTTGCAACAGGTACATGGATAGGAGCTTGGGGACTTACAGAGCCTAATACGGGTTCGGATGCAGGTAACATGAGAACCGTAGCAGTGAAAGACGGAGATGACTGGATCATTAATGGCTCTAAAAACTTCATCACAAACGGAAAGAGCGGAGATGTGGCCGTTGTCATTACAAGAACAGGTGAACCCGGAGATAAACACGGAGCTACTGCCTTTATTGTGGAGCATGGTACACCAGGCTTTTCATCCGGAAGAAAAGAGGACAAACTGGGAATGCGGGCTTCGGAGACAGTTGAGCTGATATTTCAGGATTGCCGGGTATCGGATAGTCAGCGAATAGGAGAAATCGGAGATGGTTTCATACAGTCGCTGAAAATATTGGATGGGGGTCGTATATCCATTGCAGCTTTGGGCGTGGGTACCGCACAGGGAGCTTACGAAGCAGCATTAGCCTATTCAAAACAAAGAGAACAGTTCGGGAAAGCAATATCAGCATTTCAGGGAATACAATTCAAATTGGCTGATATGTACACAGACATTCAAGCCTCTTCACTACTGACTTACCATGCAGCTGCACTGAAAGATAGAGGCGAGAAAGTGACGTTGCCAAGCGCAGTAGCAAAGTATCATTCCTCGGAAACTGCCGTGAGAGTGGCGAATGAGGCAGTACAGATTTTCGGAGGATATGGTTTTACGAAAGACTATCCTGTTGAAAAGTTTTACAGGGATAGTAAACTTTGTACCATAGGGGAAGGAACGAGCGAAATTCAGAAGATGGTTATTTCAAAAGAAATTTTAAAAGAATAGTTGGGAAAGCCATTCATCACCGTAATGTACCGACGAGCGGCATAAGCGGCTCGTTGGTACAACAAATCTAGGAACGGACGGCTGGCGTGGTTATTTTCGCAATAAACCATAACCTGGCTAACTATGACTCCTTTAATTGTACTACTGGTTCTTGTCGTCATCACTGTGCTGATGACTGTCAAAGTTGTTCCGCAGCAAACTGCCTACATTCTTGAAAGATTAGGTAAGTTCTATGCTGTGTTGCAACCCGGTATCAACTTCATCATCCCTTTCTTTGACAGGATCGCCTATAAATACACACTCAAAGAAACTGCGGTAGATATTCCGGAGCAGATTTGTATTACCCGGGACAACGTGCAGGTACGCATGGATGGTGTCATTTTTATTCAGGTTATCGATCCTAAAAAGGCTGCCTATGGTATTGCGGACTATACTTTCGCCGTAACACAGCTAGCTCAGACTACAATGAGGAGTGAAATCGGAAAGCTAGATTTGGATAAAACCTTTGAGGAGCGTATGACCATTAACCGCGCTGTCGTTGAAAGCATTGATGAAGCTGCGATAGGTTGGGGAGTGAAAGTGCTTCGTTATGAAATCAAAAACATCACTCCACCACAAAGTGTACTGATTGCGATGGAAAAGCAGATGCAAGCTGAACGTGAACGACGTGCAGTGATTCTTCAGTCAGACGGAGAGAAACAGGCAGCCATCAATGTAGCTGAGGGGCAAAAGCAGAAGGCGGTTCTTGAATCGGAAGGCTTGCGACTCAGGCAGATCAACGAAGCTGAAGGTGAAGCATCAGCACTGAAGTCTGTAGCGGAAGCTACAGCGGAGAGTATCAAACTCGTAGCAGAAGCTATACAAAGAGAGGGTGGAGCTGAGGCGGTTCAGCTTAAAGTTGCAGAGAATTATATCGAGCAGTTCGGGAAACTTGCTAAGGCTGGAAATACGCTTATCCTGCCTGCGAATCTGGCTGATATGGGTTCTCTGGTTGCATCTGCGCTCACGGTTGTTAAGTCTACAGAAGTAAAGAAATAGATATGGATTTGTCGCTTGCCCAGATATGGCTGATTATAGGTTTGGTGATGCTTTTAGCAGAGCTTGTCAGCGTATTGCTTGTTTTTATATTTTTTGCAATTGGAGCACTTTTTACAGCCTTGCTGGCTAGTGTGGGAATTCTGCCTGATATCGAAACACAGATCATTGCGTTTTCAGCTATCTCCATGCTGTCGCTTTTAGTACTTCGTAAGCAAGCCAAAAAATTGCTTGATAACCGGGGCAAGCATCATGAATACAATGAGTTTGTGGGAGAAACTGCCTTGGTGATCAGGGATATTCCCACGAGTGGACTAGGAAAGATATACTATCGTGGAGCGGAATGGAAAGCTACGTCTTCGGATAACAAGATTATTATCGCAGGTAGTAAAGTCGTCATCCTGCAAACAGATGGTATTGTTCTGATTGTAGAGGAGTCGGTATAAATTATTTTTCATCAGCAATAAAAAGGAGCCGGGCAGTTTTACATTGCTCCGGCTCCTTCTACTTTATCATTGTAATTACTTCTTAAGTGCTTCCTCCACCGGAGTTCCAATGTTACCACTGGCTGGCAATATATGAAGTAAGGATGCTACTGTAGGAGCAATGTCAGAAACTGACGTTCTTTTCAGTGTCTCACCTTTGTTAATTCCCCAACCGAAAATTATGAAAGGGACTTGTGTATCATAATTATACGGTGTCCCGTGAGAAGTTCCTGTTGTATTTCCGTAAAACCATCCCGGTTGCGAAATGATCTGGATGTCACCACTACGCTTGGCATGTACATTATTTTTGAAAAGTTCCAGCTGATAACTGTTCATGGATGCTTTGCCCATATCTGTCAGGTCCAATACATCAGCTATGCCCGGCACCTTAAGTAAAGCATCTTTCAATACCGTGGCCAGGTCTGCAACTTTGAGCTTTTTCTTTCTAAGCACATTGTGATCCAGATAAAGCTGATTGTTGTCCGTAGCCAAAATGTAGTTTTCTTCCCCGAAAGCTTCATTCAGCGTATTTTTTACCGCCAAGGTTACAGCCTTACGTTCAACAAGCCCGGCTGGAAGTTTATGTTCTATGGCGAAGCCAGGCACATCCACAACGCCATGATCTGCAGTCAGAAAAACAGTGTATTCACCTTTGCCTACATGTCCGTCAAGGAAATTGAAAAGATCCGCAAATTCACGATCCAGACGAAGGAAGTCATCCTGCTGCTCCACCGCGTTCGGCCCTACGCTATGCCCGATTTTATCAGGAGTAGAAAAGCTGATCGCAAGAAAATCGGTATCTTTTCCTTTTCCAAGATTCTCGCCTTTTACTGCTGCTATAGCCATTTCCTTTGTAATAGTATTTCCCCAGGGAGTGTTCGTAACTATACCGAATGCATCTCCTGCCAGTCCGGCAAGTTCATATGGAAATACGGGTTTGGCTGCTCCGGGCAATTTGCCTTCCCAAGGCACATCATCAGGAGAACTTTGTGTATACTGGTCTACAGGAAGTAAAAGTTGCCAGCCTTTTGTCAAGTATTCTGATGGCTTTTTTAGCGCATTATAATCTTTGGTCCACTGCGGAAGATCATTCATGTAATAAGTGCTGGTTACCCAGTTTCCTGTTTTTGAGTCAAACCAGTATGCTGCATTAGCGGTGTGGCCACCAGGAAGAATCGCTCCACGGTCCTTGATCGAAATACTGACGGTTTTGTTACGGAAGTTGGTAGCAATACGCAACTGATCCGAAACGGTACTTACCAAAAGATTGCGCGGTGACATTTTGCCCACACTGCTGTTATTGCTCCCTACTGTTGATACTGTGCTGTCCTCCACGCAATAAACACCTTTATCTGATACCTTGTCGTGCCACTCATTACCAACTATGCCGTTGATGGCTGGAATAGAACCTGTATATACAGAAGCATGGCCCGCTGCGGTAACCGTGATCGCATAACTGTAATGATTATTTCTGCAATTGAAACCTTCATTCATCATCCGTTTGAAACCGCCTTCTACATACTGATCGTAATAACGGTAGAGATAATCGTAGCGCATCTGATCCACAACAATTCCGACTACTAGTTTAGGGCGGGCCAGGGTAGAAGTCTTAGACACTGGTTTTTTTGCCGTTTGCGCATGTACATTACACATCAGAAATGCGCATGCAACAAAAAGGGATAGTTTTTTCACTATTCAGGTTTTAGGTTTAAAATATATTCAGTTTAATACATTACTTTTTTAATGCCTCTTCAACCGGATTTCCCACATTACCACTTGGAGGTAAAATGTGTAACAAGGCAGAAATGGTTGGAGCGATATCAGCAATGGTAGTTCTTTTCAGCGTCTCACCCTTGTTTACTCCCCATCCATATAGCAAAAATGGCACATGGGTATCGTAGTTGTATGGAGTACCATGGTCGGTACCTGTTCCGTAAGAGGACGCAAACCATCCGGGTTGAACAATGATCTGTATATCACCGCTACGTTTGGCATTAATATTATTTTTATAAAGTTCACGCTGATAGCTATTTAGCGGAGCACTGCCGATCTCAGTAAGATTGAGCACATCTGCAATACCCTGTACAGGTACCAAGGCTTGGCGTATTACAGTATAAATATCATTGACTGACAATTTCTTTTCTTTTAATAAGGCATTGTTCAGGTAGAGCTGATAGTTTTCAAATCCCTGAATATACTCACCCTCACCAAAAGCTTCATTGAGCGACTTCACAATGGTGCGTGTCAGCGTAGTCGGGTTCATTAGTCCGGCTGGTAATTTATGATCCTGCCAGAATGCAGGCACATCCATTGCGCCATGATCTGCCGTCAGGAATACGGTATAGTTGCCTTTGCCTGTCCAGGAGTCCAGAAAATTAAAGAGGTCTGCAAACTCCATATCCAGCTTCAGATAGTTGTCTTCCTGCTCTACAGAGTTTGGACCAAAGGCATGCCCTATGCGATCGGGAGTAGAGAAGCTCACAGCAAGGAAGTCAGTATCCTTTCCTTTTCCAAGATTTTCACCTTTGATCGCAGCGATGGCCATGTCTTTGGTTATTGTATTTCCCCATGGAGAGGTCGTAACTATACCAAATGCATCTCCTGCAGTGCCGATGAGTTCATGTGGGAATACAGGTTTGGTTTCACCTGACAAAATACCTTCCCAAGGTGAATCGTCCGGGGCGCTCTGTGTATACTGATCGATAGGTAGTAAAGCCTGCCAACCACGTCGGAGGTATTCTGCAGGCATTTTTTTGGCATTGTAATCTTTCACCCACTGTGGCAGATCCTGCGTGTAATAGGTACTTGTTACAAAATTTCCGGTTTTGGAATCAAACCAGTATGCGCCATTGGCAGCGTGCCCCGCGGGCAATATGGAAGCACGGTCTTTGATGGCAACACCTATTGTCTTAGCTCTGAAATTGGTAGCGATTCTGAGTTGGTCAGTAACGGTAGAGGTCAGCAGATTGCGTGGGGACATTTTTCCGACAGACACATTATTGCTGCCAACTGTTGCAACCGTCTTATCTTCTGTGCAATAAACATTGGCAGCTGTACTTTTGTCGTACCAATCGTTTCCAACAATACCATTTACCGCCGGTAGTGCGCCGGTATAAACTGCTGAGTGCCCGGCGGCGGTTACCGTAAGTGCATAATGGTAATGGTTATTACGGCAGTTGAAGCCTTCATTCATTAGTCTTTTCAGGCCTCCTTCTTTGTATTTATCATAATAGCGATACAAATAATCGTAACGCATCTGATCTACCACAATACCTACAACCAGCTTTGGGCGGGCTAGTTTTCCTGTTTGTTTTTTGTCCGGCGTTTGGCTATATGCAGCTACTGTAATGAATGTCCAGATGAAGTTAATTTGTAGTAGTAAGCGTAATATCTGTTTCATATTTCAAAGAAAAATAAAAAGATAAATATAAGGCACGACCCTCTTTGAATGCCTATCAATATTTTATTTAATTTTAATTTAATGAACGTCTCATACTATTACGCCCATAAGAACAATTCATACTACCCATAAACACGACAAACCGGATTGCTGAATAGCAACCCGGTTTGCTGGTATGTAACAAATCGTTTATTTTTTCTCCGATCCTCCTACGGCAGCAGGTGCTTTCTCGGCTGGTGCTCCGGTTTTTCCTTTGGCAAAATCTCCGGCTTTAATGATTACAAGCTTCGAATAATCGATATGCTTTTGCATTGCAGCCTTGATTTTCTCAGGTGTCAGTGCTTGAAGATTTTTCTCGAAATCAGCATCCCACTGCATGGTCCTGTTCAGGTATAAGTTGTTGGTCAGTGTATTGGTCAACGCGGCATCCTGAGCACGTCCTACCTCTCTGGATTGCAGATAACCTGATTTCGCAGAAGCAATTTCCTCAGCAGTAAAGCCATCTTTCATCACCTTTTCAATTTCATCTTTGAAAGCTGCTTCCAGTTTTTCTGCATTCTGAGGCGCATAAATCGCATACGACATAAAGGTTCCGTTCTTATCCAGTGAGCTGGCAGAGAACTGAGAACCTACTCCGTAGCTTAAGCCTTCTTTTTGACGGATACGCGTAGCTAGGCGGGAATTCAGAAATCCTCCCCCAAGCATATAGTTGCCAAGAACAAGTGCAGGATAATCAGGATCGCTATCTTGTAGCGGCATACCCATACCAGCTACGAACATTGCATTGGCTTTGTCCGGAGTTTCAATGGCTTTGTTCTCAGCCTTCACAGTCTGATATGGCGAAGCAATACGTGTAAATGCTTTTGCACTCTTCCAGTTAGCAAACTCAGATGTCAGCACTTTTTGTACTTCAGCCTGATCGAAATCGCCAACTACTGTTGCGGATGCATTATTCGCTCCGTAGAAATCTTTATGAAATTGCTTAAGCTGATCAATCGTCGTGGCTTTGATGCTGGCAATGTCCTCATCAAATGTTCCCACATAGCGCACATCGCTCTTAGGATAGGGCGATACAATACGGCGATACTGATTGAAGGCAATGGCCTGAGGTTCGCTGCGCTGTGACTCTATACCAGCGAGTTCTTCCTGCTTCAGTTTGTCAAATTCGTTTTCATCGAAAGCAGGAGTTTTTAATACTTCGGCAACGAGTTTAAGAACCGCCGGCATATTTTCCCTGATGGTTTCAATATTCGCTCCTGCCTGATTTCCTGCACCAAAGAAAGTCACTTTTGCTTTGAGTCTGTCAAATTCATCTTTCAACTGCTGACGGGTTTTTGTCTTTGTTCCTTTGTCCAGCATGGAGCCTGTCAGGTCAGAAATAGTAGCTTTGTTAGAAAGACTTTTTTCATCACCATAACGAAGTGTGATCTTCGCTGAAACTACATTGCCGCGTGTTTTCTTCGTAAGAAGTGCAGTTTCAATGGTATTAGGTTTTTCTGTACGAACTGTCCTTTTTTCAATATTGGCTGGTGATGCATCGAAAGCTTCTCCTTCTGCTATCACAGCCTCTCCCTTGTAATTTTTGACCAGATCTTCCACTTTTGGAGCTTCCGGAATTTCAGCTCTTACCGGGTTAGCTTCCGGCACGAATGTACCCAGCGTTCTGTTGGAAGGTTTAAAATAATGATGTCCTACCCGGAATACATCTTCCGTTGTTACTTTGCGGATATTATCCCTAAAAAGGAAAGCCAGTCTCCAGTCGCCAGTTGCGATGGATTCACTGATACTTAACCCTACACTTTCCGAGTTACGGAACTCTACATCCCAATTTTTCAGGATTGTAGTTTTTGCACGTTCCACATCTTCAGCAGAAGGTTTTTTAATTGCAGCCGAATCCAGTGTAGCAACGAATGCTTGTCGGGCTTCATCAAGTGATTTTTCCTTCAATACCTCAGCACCGAATAGTACCACTCCGGGATCAAATAACTGGAAGCTAAAACCAAATTGGGAAGAAGCTTTTTTTGTATCAACCAAGTTCTTGTATAGCTTTCCGTTAGGTTCAGAAGTCAGTACTTCGGTCAGCACTTCCATTGCCGGGTAATCGGCATGTGAGCCAGGCATGATGTGGTAAGCTGCCATGAGCATCTGCGTATCGCCTGTTCTTTTCAGATCAACAAACCGTTCTCCATCCTGAGTTGGCTCTATGGTATAGGATTTAGGAAGTACACGCTCTGGCTTGGCAATTTTACCAAAATACTCATTGACAAGCGCAATCGTTTTCGCTTCGTCTATTTTACCGGCAACGGTCAGTACGGCGTTGTCTGGCTGGTAGTACTTTTTATAAAATGCCTGCAGGTTTTCGATCGGTACTTTTTCAATATCAGATCTGTTTCCAATTGTTGATTTTCCATAGTTGTGCCACAGGAAAGCTCCTGAAAGTACACGTTCCATCAGTACTCTGAATGGATTATTTTCACCTGATTCAAATTCATTGCGAACAACGCTGAACTCACTCTCGAGATCTTTCTTCGCAATAAAAGAATTGATCATCCTGTCTGATTCCAGATCAAGCGCCCATTTCAGGTTTTCATCGTTTGCTGCAAATGTTTCGTAATAGTTAGTACGGTCATACCAGGTCGTTCCGTTAGGTCTTGCGCCGTGAGCAGTAAGCTCCTGTGGAATGTTCGGATGCTTCGGTGTACCCTTAAACACCATATGCTCCAGCAAGTGAGCCATGCCGGTCTCACCATAACCTTCGTGACGTGAACCTACCAGATAGGTGATATTTACAGTAATAGTAGGCTTGGAGGGATCCGGGAACATTAATACTTTGAGCCCGTTTTCGAAATTGTATTCTGTGATTCCCTCAACAGAAGTTATTTTTTTTACACCTTTCGGTAAATCCTGAGCAGAAAGAGAGCCCGCCAGAATCGCTGTGATGAAGAAACCTGCCACCGCTTTGACGGAGCTGGATTTTACACTTTTAGAGATGATCGTCATTCCAAAGAGGTTTTGTTTAGATTATTGGAAACAGGGTATGAAAATAAAGCAGGCCTGACCACAAAGCAATCAGTTCATGATAAACGGTAAAGAAAGTTATTTAAACAGAAAATAGCCAGCGGTTTATGGTTATTTAAGGAAGCATGCAACAGTAGCAGTTAATTTCATGGTATTGTGGATCAGAACGGTATTATCTTTGTTGTAAAAACGGACAGGGATGCGATACTCTGTGAGTATATTTAAATTGATCATGATTAGAAATACAAAAACGACCAGTGCTATTCTTGTGTTATTAATAGGCATTCTGGCAGGATGTGCCATACCAATTTCAAGTTCTCAAAAGTACCCTATTGAAGTCCTGTATGAAGGTGAAATGTTAGAAAGACCTTATTCTGAGATAGGATTTATAGAAATTACAGACGAGGACACGCTTACTGCTCGGCAAACACGAGACAATCGAATGATGCACAGAGGAAATGATGCGAAAACGAAGGAGTTGCTCAAAGCAAAACTGGTGCTGAAAGCTCAGAAAATCGGCGCAGATGCGATTATTAATGTTAAATACAAATATTATACTTCTGCTAAAAAAGAAGGTTATATACTGAACGGATTGGCTGTCAGGTATAGAGGGGAATAAGTTTTCTGATACGCCTTTTAAGATTACTTTAATATTTTATCAAATGCTGTTTACTGCAGATTTAAATGATATGCCTGTTGAGGCAGAATCAAGGGTGATTGTCAGGTTTCAGGACTGTGATCCGCTGATGCATCTGAACAACTCCAAATATTTTGAATACTTCTTTAATGCGCGTGAAGATCAGGTTTCAAAACTGTATGGTTTCAGTTTTGAAGCGATGTTCCGTGAGTTGCGTACGAGCTGGGTTGTGTATCAGCATCAAATCGCTTACGTGCGTCCGGCCCTGATCAGTGAGTGGGTACGGATTACATCACGTGTGATTCACTATAATGAAGACACAATGGTGACAGAATACTTCATGACCAACGATCATAGGACGGAACTGAAAACGATGCTGTGGACAACTTCCAAACATGTCAGTATTGTGAACGGAAAAAGAACTCCGCATCCGCAGGAAGTCATGGACTATCTGAAGGCAACGTGTGTGCCGGATATCGATTTCGCAAACCTCGAATTTAACGCACGAATCCATGCTGTGAAGGAGGAGTTGGCGGCGGTTGCCAAGGATTAATGAGCCTCTTTTTTTGATAAAAATTTCTTGTCCAGAGAATCTCTTACTATGGAGTCCATCGGCGTGTAAGGTATTTTTAGTTCCGGTTTTGCCATAGGAACAAACCGGTTGAAGCTGTGCGTGAACTGCATACTGAAACCACCTGTGGTTACGACGTTGTTGAGCGAAAATGGATTTTGAATATTGCGGTTATATGCCTTCACACGTACGGAACCTTTTGGATTCAGCCAGTATTCAAGCGTCCATTCTCCCAAAAGGCTCGCAGCATCGTATTGTACCGCGGTACCATTAGTGCCAGAGCTGATGCGTCCGTCGCGTGTTACACGAAAACGGTCATTAAGAAAACGATATGAAAAGCGTAATTGCAGGTTGTTAAGTGCGTTCTGATCAAGTGAAAGTCCGGATACACCTACTTCCAGGTTTTCATTGATTCCGGAAGCCCATCGGCTGATTTGATTAGAAACCAATTCGCTGATACTGTTTCCGATAATACTGGTATTTGCAGCAGCAGCACTGCTTTCAGGTTGCAATTGGTTGATCACCAGTAAACTACTTACCTGCCTGCTTAACTCTTGTTCGTCGGAACGAAGTTTATTTTCAAACGCCTCAAGTTGCCCTCTCACGTTATTCAGGGAAGGGTTTTCAAGGACTTTCAAGTCATAACGGATCTGAGGAGACATAAGCCGGTCAGACAACCCGATCGTAACTTCTACAGGATATCTTCGGTTCAGATTCTCAAACTGTTTGCTGTCGCCTGTTGTGTTGGGTAATACGCCCAACAATGAAACCAACTGCGTATAACCGGCTTTTACATCAAGCATCGCCCCATAAGGATCTCCCGACCAAACGATACGACTGCCAGGTTTAATGTTGAATTTCTTGTTGATGACATTTTGTAAGGTGAAATTATAATCCCCTTTATCAATTTCATAAGTACCTGTCATGGTGAAATCTCCCTGGGTATCGATATTCAGGTTAAGCCTGCCATTTCCGTTTGCCCTGATGATATCTCCTGTCTGCCTGTCGAAGATAATTTCGCAAGATGCGTCCGGTGTAAGATTAAAGTTAAAGTCCATTTTGATACCCCCGGATACTTCTTTTCGAGCCAATTCTACAGACTCAGAAGTGCTGTCCTTTTTCAGTTGCTGACTTACAAACTGAATATAATCCTGTGTTGCTACCTCTGTAGCGCCATCTAATGGGATGAAAATTTTGGTCCCTTTATTGCTGGTTACATTGGCTTCAATACTCATGTTATCAATGCGACCGTATACCGCCACCGGGCCGGTCACATAGGCTGTTCCATAAACAATATCGTTATCCTTTGCCGCAGTATTCAGGATTTTAAAATTGCGTAAATCAGCATTGAAACCCAAGGTGAAATATTTAAAGCCCTCATGGAATACACCTCCGCGTAAGGTAGCTGTATTTCCATCCTGGTCAGTCAGGACAATGTTGTTGCCACTGATTTCATTCTCACTAAAATTGATTTTATCGTTAAAAGTAAATACCGACTGCAAGTAATCGAATTTCATCTTTCCTTTTTCCACGGCAAGAGAGCCTTCCAGTATTGGGGCTGCTACAGTACCTCGTATATTCAGTGTGCCCTGGGCCTTTCCACTTACATCAGAAATAAGTCCTTCAGCAAACGGCTCAATGGCCTTGAAATCCACATTGTTACAAACGGCCTTTAAGTCAAGTGTATTAACAGCACGTTTTGGCCGGTAAGAGCCGATCAATGAAAATACTTTTCTGGCATTCTTGGTTAATTCCGCATCGACCTCCAGTTGACTTCTTTCCGTATCCCAATCTCCAACTCCGGAAAAATTTCCGAATTCGTACTGTGCATAACCAAGACTTTCAATATTAAAACTGGCATCAAGAGCGATATTGTTATATGCATCCTTGATACGGGCAGATCCATCCATAATACCTGCTATTTTGGTGTTAAGTACGGTATTGAGTGTTCCCAGCCTGAAATTTTTGATATCTAACGTCAAACTTTTTGATGCATCTGAAGATACGGTTCCGTTGGCGGAAAGCCGCTGTTTTCCACTTACCAGCCCAACATTAGAGAATTGTATGTCAGATCCTACAATCGAAATAAGGCTTTCGGAGGGGACTTTCCATTCTTCATCCAGTAAGGTGAGCCGTGATTTCTTAAAACTAATATCCAGACCGGCAGGTACAAACCGGATTTCTCCTCCCAAACTTGCTCTGTTGGTACTGGTGATTTGTCTGATATCACCGTTGAAGTCGATGTGGTCTTCATCCCAGGTTCCTTCTATTTCCAGTTTTTCAGTGGGTACCAGAGCACTCATTTTCTGATTAGCTGATGTAACAAGTGCCGATGCAAGTACCTCGGGGCTGTTCACAAATTTGGAAGTGGTAACATCTACGACAGATGTGACGAATTGGTTACTTCCATATTTGAGTGTATCTGCTGAAGCAGTTAGGGTCAAAAACGAAGTATTGTCCATTTTGAAGAAACCTTCCGCTTTAGCACCCCTCGATACATAAATATCAGGATTAAGGAAAGCAAGGAAACGCGAAAGATTTCTGGTTTCAACATCATAGTCGATCTGGTACTTGTTTCTTATTTGCTGAACGGGCTTTTGCGCATAGTAAAGGCGCCTGTTTGCTTCATTGTCAAGGAAATACAGTTTGTATTCTTCCAGTACTTTGCTCAGATCCTTCCAAGCTACGGTGGGTATGAAATCTCCTTGCAAGCGTGCCGTCAAAAATTCACTCTCCAAGAGTAGGGTGCGTTCGTCGCCTTGTTGTGAGGAAGACAGAACGAGCGTATCAATGACCAGATTTCGTTCATTCTTAGTTGTGACGAGATAGGAATTAAGCAGTTTGGCATCGCCTAATAATTCATCAATCGTATTTCCCGCCAGCTTTACATCCAGTTCGGTACGCACAGTGATTGAGTCACGTATAAATCCTAGTGCCTGTAAATCAGCTTTCTCTATTACCCCCTGAACATCAAAGAAGTTTTTGGGTCTGGATAAATCGAATTCACCATCGAGATTCACGACCAAATTGGAATCCCGTGTGCTGACATGTCCGTTGAAATACTGATTTTGAATATTCCCTTTAAGCTTAATATTGCGATAATCGTAATTTCTAAAACCCACGCGGCTTACCACCGCATCCATATTACCAGATGCAAATTGGAGCTCAAGACCCTTTCCAAAAATCTTACCCTCGAAGTCCAGCTTCTGCCAGTTATCTTCGTCATTGAGCAGCATGCCCAGTTCAAAATTATCGGCAGTTACATCACCTGAATAAGTTGTGGTTTTAGAATCTGCAATATGAAAAACAAGATCACCAGAAAGCTTACCCAATGCCGAAGAGACGTCCGCGTTTATGGCAAAGTCTTCCAGTGTGCCTTTGAAAGTTCCGTCCAGCAAAGTCAGTCCAAATTTCTCCAGATCTTCATGCTTATCCCATTCCGGATAGTACTGCACAATATCTTCAGGCATTACTTTGGACAGTGAAAGACGGATATCCATGATGCAGCCCTCGATTGTAGGTAGTCCTTTGAAACCTATATCACCAAGTAACCGGCTGCTTTTGCCGAAATGAAGATCGGTATCGGAAAGCATGAAATCGTCGACTTTCCCATTGAAGTTTCCGGAGATACGCCATGTTTCATTCAATGCATCTACATACTCAGAGAATAACCCCAGGTCCTTTGAACTGATCGTGCTACCGACCAAATGCCCTTTCAGATATACCTTATGATTAAAATCTCCAAGCTCGCCGGAACGGTTATAATGAAATGAAATCTGATCTTTCAGATGGGAATCGCCGATGTGTGCATCCAGCTCATTCAACTCCATTTTCTTCTGGCAAAACAAGAAACGTGTATCCAGATCTTTGACATGAAGGCCCGTCTGTTTGTCTAACATCTTCAGATTTTTACCTGAAAAAGATATGGTATCCCCCTGTACAAGGAAGTCTTTCAAATCACCATGCAGATGGTTTAGTTCGAAATGGGAGTAATCAAAAATACGTGCACCTTTTCTTGCGGCCTGTCTAGGGTCATCGTACCGAAAAGTTCCGTCTGTAATACGGGATTTGCCAATGGTAAAAGGAATGTTGTCCTCGGGAGCGTCGGGGGGCCTACGCACTTTAGGAGCAGTTAGCTCATTGATGCGTTCTATAAATCCGTCAATATTCAGATAACCTGATTCCGGAAGAACACGTAGGTGCACATCGGGTTGGTATACATTTACTTCGTCGAGATGAATTTCCCGTGATGCATTTTCAATGATGTTACCCACATTCAGATTGACGTCAATCCGACCCACGTCAATCATATTCTGCTGACTGGTATCTTTTACCGAAATACCTTCAAGAGAGACCACATCAAACCATTTGATATTGACACGCTCAATAGAAATTGGGTAACCCAAAGCACCTGAAATTCTATCCGTAACTCTTTTTACAGCAAATGTTTGAACCGAAGGTAGCTGCAAAGCAATCGTAGCAATCCCAAGCGCCAGAAACGCGAAGATCAGGATTACGACAAATACATTGATAACTACTCTCAGGAATTTTAACATATATCGCTACCGGACATTGCCGGTCTGAATTCTCAGGTTAATTGATGTTCAAAACGCAACCACACATAGCCGGGTTACCATCCCTACCACTGCATTTATGGAATTAATCGGCTGTAATTGACTATTTTTGCAAAATATTTTGAAAACATTATGAATATTCTTGCAATCGAATCGTCATGTGACGAGACTTCATCAGCCGTAATTAGTAACGGAAAAATTCTTTCCAATGTTGTTGCAACCCAGCTTATCCATACCCAATATGGTGGTGTGGTTCCGGAACTCGCTTCCCGTGCTCATCAGCAACACATATTGCCGGTGGTTGATAAGGCTTTGAACGATGCAAAAGTAACAAAAAAAGACCTTGATGCCATTGCTTTTACCAAAGGGCCGGGCTTGTTAGGTGCATTATTGGTAGGGACTTCATTTGCCAAATCTATGGCTATGGGGCTTGACATACCTTTGATTGAGATAAATCATATGCAGGCACACGTGCTGGCACATTTTATAGAGGACCCCAAACCGTCGTTTCCTTTTTTATGTTTGACTGTAAGTGGTGGGCATACTCAGATCGTAAGGGTTTCCGGGCCACTTGAAATGGAAATCATCGGAGAAACGAAAGATGACGCAGTAGGGGAGGCATTTGATAAAACGGCAAAATTGATGAATCTTCCTTATCCGGGAGGTCCTCTGATTGATAGATATGCCAAAGAGGGAAATCCTTTGGCTTATGCATTTCCGCTTCCCGAAATGCCCGGACTGGATTTTTCATTCAGTGGTATTAAAACATCATTCATGTATTTTCTGCAAAAACAGGTACGTGAGAATGCGAACTTTGTTTCTGAAAATCTGAATGACATCTGCGCCAGTATTCAATTTACTCTGATTAATATTCTTTTGAAAAAGCTGAAAAGAGCTGCGAGAGAAACTGGTATTAAAGAGATCGCGATTGCTGGTGGGGTTTCAGCCAATTCGGGGCTGCGTGCTTCTCTGGCAGAATTGGGTGAAAGTTTGAGATGGAATGTATATGTTCCTAAGTTTGAATATTGCACAGACAATGCGGCGATGATTGCCATGGCAGCTCATTATAAATATCTGGAAGGTGATTTTTGCGACCAGACGGTGAGCCCGGAGGCCAGGATGGCGTTTTAGTTATCTACCAACATTTCATCCCTATGTGATTACGGAATCTGTATTTTTTAATCTGGTTTATGGATACGATCCCGTCATAAATATAATTCGATAGAAATGCTGAAGCGCGGATTGACAAATTTCATTAACGTTACGTACTTACGGTACTACCTGTATTGTTTATCCTTATTGAGCTACCCATATTTCATCCCTACGGGATCGCGGAACGGGTACTTTTTAAATCAAATTTATCGATAGAATCCTGTTAAGAATGCAATTTCGGTAGAACATTCGAAATGTCTATGTTTATTCAATTGCCGTAGGTACGCAACAACAAGTGCCACGGCGCTTTTGGATCGTGTATTTTTATACCGGAATTTCCTACTCTGAGATTAGACTTGTTATCTTCGGACAGAATTAATCAGCAACTACATTTCCCTGTTCCAACTTCAGATATTTTGTTACACATGAAGGTATTTCGTTCGGATAATGTGATACATAGATAAGCGTTCGCTGATCGGTATCACAAATTGCATTGACAACCGATTTGAAATATTCTATCGCCTCGGTATCAAGTCCCTGGCAAGGTTCATCCAGAATGAGCAGAGGCGGATTTTTGACCAATGCTCTAGCCAGCAGCACCATGCGTTGTTGTCCTTTGGATAGCTGAGAAAAGTCTTTTTCCAGAAGATCATGAACATGGAGTAATTCAGCTACTTCATTAGTCCTCTCTACCTGATTATCGGTTAGCTTTTTGAAAAATACACCTGTTGCGTCAAAAAAGCCGGAAGCAATTGTCTTAAAAACGCTGGTATTTCTCGGGAAGTATAAATGTAGTTCCGGAGATACATGCCCGATCTTTTGCTTGATGTCCCATATAGATGCACCAATCCCGCCTCTTTTTTGATCAAATAGATCATAATCATTGGCAAATCGTTGTGGGTTATCGGCAGTAAGGATACTCAGCAAAGTAGATTTTCCGGAGCCATTGGGTCCTGATAATGCCCACTTTTCACCTTTTTCAATTTTCCAGTTTACTCGATTTAGAATAACCTCTGCCCCATATTTGACACGAATATTACGCATATCCAATGCATACTCGAAATTTGTAAATGAAGGTCGACCCAGGTTTTTAAGTTTAACAGGATCCGGTTGATTCTTAGACTTTTTATTTTCTGACTGATCGCTGAATTGGTCTATTGCCAATATGTTATCTATTGTTCCTTCTTTTAATTTCAGAACATGTGTTACGCATGGTGGAATTTCAGTAGCTGTGGTAGCAATGATAATGATAACACCTGATTCCGAAAGTTCGGTTAAGGCATTGCGCAATACATCTCTGGAATGCACATCCAGACCGCTGAATGCATTGTCAAGCAACAATACCTTTGGATTTTTGAGCAGAGACTTAGCCAGTAGCATGCGTCTGGTTTCACCATTCGACAAAGTCACAAACGGATGATCCAACAGGTGAGTTAAAGAAAGAAGTCCGGTAATCCGATTCAACTCTTCATCAGTGACTTTGGAAGGAGCAAGGGTGACCGACTTATCATCTACTGTTCCAACAGGTTTGAGCTGGTTCGTAAGCACCGCTCGTAACGTCGGAGCACGTTCCGCTTCATAAGCGTGAAAACGCTGCTGATAATACTCAGCTCCAGCATTTACTATTCGGTTAAATGAATAATCATTGGATACCAATTCTACTGTCTCCCGCAGAGGTTCATCCCATCCGTAGTGAATTTTTCCTTTCCAAAGTGGCCATTTTCCGGCAATTATATCCAGTAAAATTGTCTTTCCGGATCCATTAGGCCCTATTATTGCCCAATTTTGTCCTGATTTAATATTCCAGGTAACATCGGATAATACAACGGTATCATATTTGCGAACGGCAACTTGTTGAAGAGAAATGGCGTGATTCATGCAGCAATTTTAAAAGCGATCATGTCAGGACCCGTGCCTGATTTGTAAATGCAAAGATTGGAAGTTTGGTTGGTTGACAAAAGAAAAAGCACCTCATTTCTGAGATGCCCTTCAAAAGCCGGTCTGATCATCGGGTCAGTATTTATTCCTAAACGATCCTTACATAACTTGTTTATAGATGCCGATTTGCATAAGATATATTTGTTTCAATGAAATTAACTCGCTTCCCGTTGAACCTGAAGTAGGTTGAATTCTTTTAACAACTGACTGGTAAACAGAGGTATATCGTCTGCCTGTCTGGTTGTAATCAATCCGTGATGTACTACAACAGGTTTATCCTGCCATATCGCCCCTGCGTTCTCAAGGTCAGTTCGAATAGTTGAATAAGACGTAACCTTCCGACCGATAATTACATTTGCGTCGATCAATATCTGAGGTCCATGGCACATAGCAGCCACCTGTTTACCGGCGTTAAAAAATGCTTTTACAAAATTGACGGCAAGCCGTTCCTTTCTTAAAGCATCAACACTCATGATTCCTCCAGGGAGTAAAAGAGCATCATAATATTCTGCCCGGGCCATATTGAGTGGGACATCTACACGGTAGTAGCTTCCCCAATCCACCTGGTTCCAGCCTCTCACCGAATCTTTGTTTGGAGAGATTACATGAACACAAGCGCCATTCTGTTTTAGTACTTTTCTGGGGCAAGTCAACTCAACTTGTTCAAACCCATCTGCAACCAGTATGGCAACTTTAAAAGAATGCGATGTATGTTCCATAAATAATTGGGATGAAAACAATGGAGAAGATTATTTATAAGAATAATTATATAAAATCATGCCAGTTGAATATAATATCATATACATACTATTTTTGTAACCTTTGTTGACTGTGTGCCCCACTCGCATTAAAAGCGTCATGATGACCTTTCTACAGTTTATACACTCTCTTTCATTTATTAACAACCTGGGGGATATACGCCATGTTGATTTATAAATTTCAACAAAATTTTCTTTATATAATTATTCCAATATGTGTGAGTTGGAAAGTGGGTAGTGGCATTATGTTTATTAGCGGGTGGGTGGATGAGTACGGCTATAATAATTAATCACGTACCTTACAGTTAACAAAAACGGAGCAACCGCCAAGCTGCTCCGTTTGATAGATCGAAATGTATTACTTATTATATTTCTACACTGCCGACATTTTCAAAAATCAGATCCCCTTGTGAATTCAATTCCATCATAATTACAGCATCTTTCGCAACCTGCCCGCTTAGGATTCCTTTTGAAAGCTCATTCAGAATGCGTCTTTGCAAAACTCTTTTCAGCGGCCTGGCACCGAAGGCAGGATCAAAACCATCCTCTCCCAGTTTTGTTAATGCCTCGTCAGTAGCATCCAGAGTGATACCTTGTTCAGTCAGCATTTTCTGAATTCCTTTAAATTGGATATCCACGATCTTGCGGATGTTTTTCATAGAAAGCGGCTCGAACAATACGATTTCGTCAATACGATTTAAAAACTCTGGTCGTACTGATGCTTTCAAGAGGTCTAGCACGGCTTGCTTTGCTTCTTCCACGATCAGACTACGGTTCCAGCCTTCATCTTCAGCAAATTTTTCCTGAATAATATGGCTACCAATGTTAGAAGTCATGATGATAATCGTGTTCTTGAAGTTTGCCACCCTACCCTTGTTGTCAGTCAGGCGACCCTCATCCAATACTTGCAGGAGAATGTTCCAAACGTCAGGATGCGCTTTTTCGATCTCATCCAATAGAATCACACTATATGGTTTTCTACGTACAGCTTCGGTAAGTTGCCCGCCTTCGTCATAACCCACATATCCCGGAGGTGCTCCCACCAAACGGCTTACAGCATGGCGCTCCTGGTATTCACTCATATCAATTCTGACCATGGCGTTCTCGTCATTGAACAGATACTCAGCCAGTGTTTTGGCGAGCTCGGTTTTACCTACACCCGTTGGTCCCAGAAACAGGAAACTTCCGATCGGCCGTTTGGCGTCCTGCAAACCAGCGCGGCTTCTTCTGACTGCATCCGAAACAACTTCGATAGCTTCATTTTGGCCCGCTACACGCTGATGCAGGTGCTCTTCCAGCTGAAGAAGTTTCTCTCTGTCACTTTGCAGCATCTTACTCACTGGTATGCCTGTCCACTTCGCTACTACTTCGGCAATGTCTTCCGGCGTAATCTCTTCCTGCATCAGGCTTTCGGCATTTTCTGCATTCTGAAGTTCGCTCAGCTTTGTATTTACTTCCGGTATACGACCGTATCTGATCTCAGCTACTTTTCCAAAGTCTCCTGAACGCTCGGCTTGCTCAGCTTCAAGACGTAGTTGTTCTAATTGCTCTTTCAATGAACGTACCTCATTCACTTTGCCTTTTTCGTTTTCCCACTGTGCTTTCAGGGTATTACGACTTTCGCTCAGGTCAGCAATTTCTTTGTTCAGGACCGTCTCTTTGTCTTTATTATTTTCACGACGAATTGCTTCTCTTTCGATCTCAAGTTGCATGATCCTGCGGTTAAGCTCATCAAGCTCTTCAGGCACACTGTCCATTTCAAGACGCAGTTTTGATGCCGCTTCGTCCATCAGGTCAATAGCCTTATCCGGTAAAAAACGATCGCTGATATATCGGTTCGAAAGTTCTACAGCCGCGATTACGGCATCATCCTGAATTCTTACACCATGGTGTAGTTCGTACTTTTCTTTAATACCACGAAGAATACTAATAGCATCCGGAATATTTGGTTCGTCCACCATCACAGCCTGGAAACGTCGTTCCAACGCCTTGTCCTTCTCCATGTATTTCTGATATTCTTTCAGCGTGGTTGCGCCAATAGCATGGAGTTCTCCGCGGGCTAAAGCAGGCTTGAGCAGATTGGCGGCATCCATTGCACTCTCGCCACCACCACCGGCACCAATCAGCGTATGGATCTCGTCAATGAAAAGGACAATTTCTCCTTCCGAATCTGTCACCTCTTTGATCACAGCTTTAAGTCTTTCTTCAAACTCACCTTTGTATTTGGCCCCGGCAATCAGTAAGCCCATGTCCAGAGATACAATGGTTTTTGACTTCAGGTTTTCAGGCACGTCACCTTGTACAATACGTTGTGCCAGTCCTTCCACAATCGCTGTTTTACCAACACCCGGTTCTCCAAGTAGGATAGGATTGTTTTTGGTTCTCCTGCTTAGTATCTGAAGCACTCTCCGTATTTCTTCATCTCGACCGATTACCGGATCTATTTTTCCGGCTTTAGCCAGTTCGTTTAAATTTTTGCTGTACCGTTCCAGAGAACGGTACTTAGCTTCAGCATTTTGATCTTTCACGGGATTATTTTTTCCTCTTAATTCTTTAATAGCGTTGATTAAATCTTTTTCTTTCATTCCAAGCTCTTTGAGCATGGAAGCAGTTGTATCTTTCCCAGCGAGTATACCTAACAAAAGCAGTTCAATACTTACAAACTCATCTCCGAATTCTTTCAAATAATTCTGCGCTTTGGTGCTTGCTGCGGCCATATCATTTCCAAGATAGGGTTGCCCACCGCTGACGCGCGGGTATCCGTCTACGATTTTAGATAAACGGGAGTTCAATATATCAGCACTGATATTGAGCTGATTGAGTAAAAATAGCGATGTGTTTGGATCTTCTTCTAAAATGGATTTGAGAACATGACCCGTTTCGATAGCCTGTTGCTGATTGCCCTGAGCCATCTGCGCCGCGTGCTGGATTATCTCCTGCGCTTTAATAGTATATTGGTTAAAGTTCATGGCGGTTTATTGTTTTATGATCTTTCCTTCAATTATCAAAAACTACGTACCACATCTAAAAACCGGAAAATTTGTCGGGAAAATGGTTCAATAATAAATTAAAATGACAAAATGGCTGCTCTATCCCATAAGATCACTTATAATTTTACTCAATTTGAAATAATTCTATAAAAAGTATTGTGATTTGCAGGTTCATTATATTTATTTTGGACATCTCAATTGACCGCTTCATGAATTTATCTGTACATCGCTCCAATGCTCCTGATGATAAAGTAATGTGGCAACGTTTCCTGTCTGGTGAAGTTGAGGCATTCGACTATCTGATGTCTTCTCATTTTCGTTCACTTTTCCATTACGGCAGTAAATTTTCAAAAGACAAAGAATTTGTCAAGGATTGCATTCAGGATCTTTTTCTCGCATTATGGGAAAAAAGGGGAAATCTGAGTATCGATATTGCGGTAAAGCCATATATGATGGCCTCCCTCAGAAGACTGATGCATCGCAGCCAGCAGACAAGATCGCGTTTGGCTACGGATGAGTTCGATATGCAGGAGGGTATATTCGATATTGAGTTCTCTGTTGAACACGATTATATAGAGCAGGAATCTACGCTGGAACTTACCCAAAAACTGAAGAAAGTAATCGACGAACTTCCCCGGCGGCAAAAGGAGGTAGTGTATCTTAAATTTTATCAGGAACTGGAAAGAAACCAGATTTCAGAAATCATGGAAGTCTCCCCTCAGACGGTTTCAAACCTGTTGCAAATCGCAATCAAGCATCTTCAAAAACACTGGAGATCAGAGTTTCTTACCTTTTTTCTTATTCATTTCTTCCTATAAAAGAGTCCTATATTTCAATAGGATAGCTTCCTTTTTATAATTTTTTTAGAAATAGTTTAAAATTTATTGGTATCCCGATCTGGTTTTGGTCTATCGTATTATAGACGCATAATCAGGTATGGAACGATACAAAAATTACGGAGTAGAAGATTTGGTCTGGGATGACTATTTCAGGCAATGGATACATGCACCAAACCGAGAGAATGACAGTCAATGGAAAAAGTGGATTTCCGAAAATCCTGATAAAGCGTCTGTTGTTGCAACAGCAACCCAGATTGTAAAAGGATTGGCTGTGAAAGAAGAGGCAATTTCTGATGACGAAATAAGAGCCATTGTAGATAAAACGGTTTCAAGGGTTAGTGAACCGATGGAAGAGTTTGTGGAATGGGATGATGAAAAGCATTTTTATCAAAAATGGTGGTTTCAGGCAGCCGCTGCTGCTGTGTTTTTATTTGGATTCGGTTTCGCTCTGAAACTGTATAGAACGCCATTCCGTGATTTAGCTCAGAAACCTGCTCAGGAAATCAATATTCCTGTTGAAAAATCCCGGATGATTGAAAAGAGAAATCAGTCGGACAAACCGATGGAGATAACCCTTGCCGATAACAGCCGGATTACCTTAATGAAAGCAAGTACAATCCGGTATTCGGAAGTATTCAATGGAGATAAGAGGGAAGTTTTTTTGGAAGGAGAGGCATTTTTTGATATATCCAAAAATCCCGACCGCCCATTCATCGTATACGCGAATGAACTGGTAACCAAAGTGCTAGGTACAAGTTTCCGGATCAGCGCGTATCCATCTGCCAAACAGGTAACAGTAGAAGTGAAAACCGGACGTGTATCCGTATTCGCCAAGTCTGATCCGGAGATGAAAAGGAAAATGGCGCACCGTGAACTGGAAGGCGTAATACTGAACCCTAACCAGAAAATTATTTTCGAGAGACTAGCTGTCCGAATGGTGAAGACGCTTGTCGAGAAACCTGAAATTGTATTGCCAAAATCACAAACACCTCATTTTGAGTTTGAAGATACGCCAGCCAGCGAGGCTTTTGCATCCATTGGTAAAGCTTACGGCATTGATATTCTGTATGATGAGGAATTGCTGAGTGGCTGCCCTCTCACCGCTGCTTTGGACAACCAGACTTTACACGAAAAACTAACAATTATCTGTAAAGCAGTAGAGGCTGAATATGAAATCCTTGATGGACAGATCATTATTCATAGCCGGGGATGCAGGAATTGAATGGAGAATTAGAAATGATGAGTTATGAATGAAGAATTAAAAATTAGATTGGCTCAATGGAAGAGTTAAAGTTGACCATTAAAAACTAATAATTAACCCTTAATAATTAATCCTAAACCCTTAAAAATTATATGAAACAAAAACCTTAACTAATCCCAAAAAAAGAGAGTCGGCAATGTTCCCGCATTACCGACTCCAAAGAAAATCCCTACATGACTGCTATCATATACTCCCCAAAAGGGAGGCGGGGATTGTTTTGCCAATTTTTCGATAATCACAAAACATTCAAATCTATGAAAAAACCTTTAAAGTACCGACAGGTGCTACTCTGGACGATGCGAATAACAGCTACACAACTTATGTTGGCCTTTCTGTTTCTGGGAACAGGTTATGCACGGGAGGGCCATGCGCAGTCTTTACTTAGCCAAAAGATATCCATTTCTGCCAATGGAAGCGAAGTGAAAAAAGTTTTACATCAGCTGGAAAAACAGGTTGATATAAGATTCGTGTTCAGTTCAAAATTGATTAAATCGGCAAGAAAAGTAAATGTATCGGCTCAGGATAAACCTCTGTACGAAGTACTGGATCAGATACTTACGCCGCTTGACCTGCAGTACGAAGTTTCAGGGAAGATTATTATTTTGAGGAGGTCTGGTGCAATGCCGGATACTCCTCCTGCAAGTGAAGGGATTAGTCCCAAGAAAAATATTTCCGGGAAGGTGCTCGACGAAAAAGGCGTCAGCTTACCAGGTGTAAGTGTGGTACTTAAAGGGACACAAATAGGAAGCACGACTGATGCAGAAGGTTTCTTTCAACTTGAAATCCCCTCGGGTACCAGCTCAGATGCAGTACTAGTATTCAGCTTTGTAGGGTTCCAAACTCAGGAGCTGGCTTTAGGTAGTGAAATAGCATTCAGTGTAAATCTGGTGCCAGAAGATAAACTGCTGAGTGAAGTGGTTGTAGTGGGTTATGGAACGCAGAAAAAGGTGAATCTCACAGGATCGGTATCTGTTGTAACGGCAGATGAGCTTGTCAAAAGGCCAACAGGACAAACTTCTTCTGCTTTACAGGGCATGGTTCCTGGACTAACTGTGACACAGCGTTCCGGTCAACCAGGCAGAGATGGCGGTAATATGCGTATCCGCGGTATAGGAACTACAGGCAATTCGGATCCACTTGTGATCGTGGATGGCGTCGAATCTAATATAAATAATATTGATCCTAATGAAATAGAAAGTATATCTGTATTAAAGGATGCATCGTCCTCCGCCATATACGGATCACGTGCTGCAAATGGGGTAATTCTGATCACCACAAAGCGGGGTAGCGAAAAAGGCTTAAGCGTTAATTACAATATGTATGCTGGCTGGCAGACGCCAACAGATATGCCTGATGTTGTAAATGGACTGGATCACATGACGCTGATTAACGAAGCGTATACGAATACCGGGCGTAGTCCACTTTACACTAACCAGCAAATTCAGGATTACATTACAAAAGGACCCACTGACCGTGATCAGTTTCCAGATACAGACTGGCAGAAGTTGACTCTTAAAAAGAGTGGCTTCATGCAGAGCCATTACATAGGAATGAGTGGAGGATCTGACAAAGTAAAAGTGCTGGGTTCATTTGGTTACCTCAATCAGGATGGTATCATACCCAATACAGGTTTCAAAAGATACAACCTGCGTATAAATACGGATGCAAAACTGAGCAGTAAGGTCAGCACATCCATGGATATATTTCTGCGCAGGACAGACCTGACCGAACCCTCATCGGGAACCGGCTATATTTTTCACTGGATGAGACGTATTCCGGCTAATCAGGCTGGCATTTTATCAACAGGGCAATATGGAGAAGGATGGAATGGGGATCATCCTCTTGCTCGTGCGAAAGATGGTGGACTGAATCGTGAATCAGCATTAAGTTCTATCATAAATCTTAACCTGACCTACAAGCCAACATCCTGGCTGACGGCTAATCTGATCTACGCACCAAAGTTTAATTTGCCAGAAACCAAGAAATTTAATAATACCGTTCAGACTTATCGTTGGGACGGTTCTCCAAGTTATGCGATTCCAGCAAGAAATTCTTTGGAACAACAATTCAGTAAAGAGTGGTATAACAACCTGAGGGCCCTCGTCACATTTGATAAAACGTTCAATGCTGCACATCAGCTCACCATTCTGGGAGGTTTTCAGCGTGAAGATCAGCGCAATAATTGGATCAGTGCATATCGTGAGGTGTTTATATTGCCTGATTATCAAGAGATTAATTCCGGTAACAGGCTGAATGAAAGAACCGGTGGGTCGGCGGAACATTGGGCATTGCAATCGTTCTTCGGAAGGGTAAATTACAACTATAAAGAGAAGTATCTACTCGAAGCTAATGCACGTTACGATGGTTCTTCCAGATTTGCTAAAGGAAATAAATATGCCATATTTCCATCATTTTCTGCAGGATGGCGTATTGTTCAGGAGCCATTCATGAGTGGTATAAGTGATAAAATTACGGACCTGAAATTACGTGCGTCGTGGGGTAAATTGGGGAACCAGAATATAGGTTTATATCCCTTTGCCGCATTTGTTGGTATAGGTAACAGTAATTATATTTTTGATAACCTTAACACTACAGGAGCATCTCTCAATGAAATGGCAAATTCCAATATCAGGTGGGAGTCTACGACAGTTTCGAATATTGGTTTGGATCTTACATTATGGTCCAAGTTCAACCTTACAGCTGAATACTATCAGCGGCGTACCAATGACATATTACTGCGATTAGATATACCCAGCATGATTGGACTGACTGCTCCTTACCAGAATGCCGGTATTGTAGAAAACAAAGGATGGGATCTTAACATGGGTTATAAGGATAGAATTGGGGAATTCAATTATAGTGTTAATGTGAACTTATCGGATGTGAAAAACAAAGTCGTAGATATGCGTGGTATTCAGCGTACTGGTACGCAGGTAAGCAATGAAGGCTACCCGATCAGTTCATTTTACGGATATGTGGCAGATGGCTTTTTCCAGAATCAGGAAGAAGTGAACAATCATGCAAAACAGTTTGGAAATGTAGCTCCCGGCGATATCAGGTACAAGGATCTTAATGGTGATGGAATCATCAATAACTTTGATCAGCAAGTAATCGGAACATCCATTCCACGCTATACCTATAGTTCCAACATTGATCTGGGTTACAAAGGCTTCGATCTGTCAATTTTTCTCCAGGGTGTAGGGAAAGTCGACGGATATTTGTCTGGTCATGGGATCATGCCATTTTTCGAAGGTAGCACTATTCAGGAAAACCAGCGTGATAGCTGGAGACCCGATAATACTGATGCCGAATTCCCACGTCTGGCCTTTAACGAAAGCAACAACATTCAAAATTCCTCTTTCTGGTTGAGGAATGCGTCTTACTTGCGGGTGAAAAATGTACAATTGAGCTATAATTTTTCACAAAGCCTACTTAAAAATAAGATACAACGCCTCAGAGTTTATGCCAGCGGACAGAACATGTTCACATTCGATAAGTTTTATCCCGGATTTGATGTCGAAGCTCCGGTTGGGAATGCTGGCTGGTATCCGCAGATGAAAGTGTATACCATTGGCCTAGACGTTAGATTTTAACCTGACTTTTAACTAATAGCAAGATGAAATATTTTAAATATATACTTTTCTCAGTTCTCTGCATAGCGAATCTGTCATGTGAGGAATACCTGGAGAGATTCCCGCTCGACAATCCTTCGGATGAAACATTTTTAAGAACCGAAGCTGAGTTGGATTTGGCTGTTACCGGAGCTTATAATACACTATGGAATGTAGGTACAGCTGATGTCCAGCCGTTTTTTCCGATGCTGGATGCTGCTACTGATATAGGTTGGGACAGAAACACCAGTTCTTTGCAAAATCTGGGACTCGGAATTGCAAATGCCGACAATGGTCAGGTTTCTAACTTTTGGTCGGTGCTGTATCGCGGCGTGGGAAGATGTAATTACATTTTATCAAAATCTGAGCCTTTGGCTGCAAAAGTCCCGGAAGCTAAATATAAGAGACTGATGGCAGAAGTGCGGTTTCTGCGTGCCAATTATTATTTCTTTCTGAATGAAATATTTGGAGGTGTACCATTACTCACCAGACCGATCACATTGGCTGAGGCCCAAATTCCAAGAAATACAAAAGAGGAGGTTGCTAATTTTATTGTGTCTGAAATAGATGCTATTGTTCCTGATTTGTTGGCTGAAACCAATAGTACAAACAGAGGGCGGGCCAGTAAAGGGGCTGCCCTGGCGCTCAAATCCAGAACTGCTCTTTTTAATAAAAAATATGAGGCAGCTGTGAAAGCTTCTGATGATCTGATTAAACTCGGAAACTACGGATTACATCCAAGTTTTCCTGAACTATTTCAATATGCAGGTCAGAATTCAAAAGAGATTATCTTTTCCGTACAATATTTGAAAGGAACCAAGGCTCATTCCTTGCCCCGTTATTTCTTTTCAAGAATTGCCCTGGGGCATTCTAACAAAATTCCGGTACAGGCATTGGTGGATTCTTACGAGTGTACAGATGGACTTTCGATCGATAAATCCCCACTCTTCGATCCTAAGAAACCGTTTGATAACAGAGATCCGCGTTTGACGCACACAGTGGTGCTTCCCCAGACTCGTTTTATTAATTACCTGTTTGAGACTCACCCGGATAGTCTGATAACCTGGGATTACCGCACTACTCCAGCGCGCAGAGTGCAGAATGTAGAAGCGACACATGCTTATGCGACTTTCTCAGGTTACCTGTGGAGAAAGTATACTGACGTAGCTGACTTTCCTGATATTGATAATAGTGAGCTGAACATCATTATGTTCCGATATGCAGAAGTGTTACTCAACTACGCTGAAGCTAAGATTGAATTGAATCAATTGGATGCTTCGGTATACGAGGCGATCAATGCCGTAAGGACGAGAGCTACTGTAAAGATGCCTCCGATAACTACGGGGAAGACACAGGTTGAGCTCCGGTCTATCATCAGAAAAGAGCGAAAGTATGAGTTTGCCGGAGAAGGGTTAAGATTCTTTGATATTCACCGTTGGAATATAGGTGCGCAGACCATGAACGGACCTTTAAGAGGAAGAATCAGAAATGCATTTCTTACTAATGCTCCCAGTATTGATGAAAACGGAACGCCACATTATGAAAATGTCACAAATCAGTCACAGATGAGGGTGATTGAGATTCGTGAGTTTAGGAATGACCGCGATAATTACTGGCCGATTCCAAGATTGGAAAGAGAGGTAAATCCGCAGCTGACACAAAATCCTAATTACTAATATATTGGACAGCGCAGGTGGTACAAGATATACCGCCTGCGCTGTCTGATGTGTAAGAATGACTATTTCTAACCACTTTGAAATCTATTATTAACAATAGGCGGAGGTAAGCTGGTGAGAAAAGCGCTGCATTGCAATGAGCCGTGCACTTCTTGCCGTATCTGCTATTAACTTTGAAAAAATGCGACAAAATATCAGGAATAAGATTGTGTGTTCTGCATTTGCATTACTCATTCTGGCCGGACTGCCCGCCCACAGATCTGCTATTATTCAGCCCAGCCTCCAGAAAGTGGATATCTGTGTATATGGAGGTACTGCTGCCGGGGTGATAGCCGCCTATACAGCAAAAAAAATGGGAAAATCTGTGGTACTTATCGAACCGGGTACCCATCTTGGAGGAATGACCTCCGGAGGATTGGGACAGACTGATATTGGCAACAAATATGCCATTTCCGGTTTATCACTTGACTTTTACCGGCGCATCGGGAAGCATTATGGAAAATTCGAACAATGGATTTTTGAACCGCATGTTGCCAAAAAGTACCTACAGCAATATTTGGACGAAGCCGGTATTGTGGTAGTATATAACAGACGAATTACCACGGCACAAAAAAGCGGCGGAAAAATCACAGGTATAATGCTCGAAAACAGCAGCTCGCCTTCTGCTGCAAGCAATACAGCTATCGAAGCCAGTATGTTTATTGACTGTACATACGAAGGCGACTTGATGGCACGTGCAGATGTATCTTATGCTGTCGGAAGAGAGGCTAACTCGGAATACAACGAAACTATAAATGGAGTACAATTGATGGGTGGACACCAGCTTCCTAATGGAATTGACCCCTATAAAATTCCGGGTAAACCAGAAAGTGGTTTGGTGTGGGGTATTTCGGATGCAAAACTGGTTGCCAACGGTACAGGTGATAGAAAAGCTCAGGCTTATAACTACCGTATCTGCCTCACATCGAATCCCTCAAATCTGGTGCCGATAACACGTCCGGATGGGTATGATTCCACTCGTTATGAGCTTTTGGTGAGGTTGATGAATAAACATCCTGAGCGCAAAACGTTGAATGACTATTTCATTTGGAGTGGAATGCCGAATCAAAAGACAGATATCAACAATCGAAACGGTTTTTCGACGGATATGATAGGAATGAATTATGATTATCCGGATGGGGATTACGTAAAAAGAGCTGAGATTATAAAAAATCATGAAGTGTATACAAAAGGACTTTTGTATTTCGTAGGCCACGATCCGAGAGTACCGGAAGCGCTCAGAGCTGAAATGCTGAAATGGGGCTATCCGAAGGATGAATATACAGATAATGGCAACTGGTCGCCTCAATTATATATCCGCGAAGCCAGACGTATGGTGGGTAGCTATGTAATGACACAGGCTAACTGCGAAGGAAAGGAAGTGATCAGAGACGGGGTCGGTATGGCTGCCTATACAATGGATTCCCATAACGTACAGCGTCTTGTAGTGAATGGTATGGTAAAAAATGAAGGTAATGTCGAAGTAGGTGGATTCGGGCCATATCCGGTTTCTTATCGTTCTATCATTCCTAAACAGGAGGAGTGCACCAACCTTTTTGTCCCCGTGTGTCTCTCTGCCACACATATTGCTTATGGTTCTATCCGGATGGAGCCCGTATTCATGGTGCTTGCGCAATCTGCTGCTGTCGCTGCATCCATGGCTATTGACGCAAAGCTACCCGTGCAGCAGGTGAATGCAACTAAATTGCAGGCGGCCCTTTCTGGAAACCCGCTTTTGAATGGCTCAATACAGCATATTATAGTAGATAACGAAGATAAAGGCAGTGTAACAGTATTAGGTAAATGGAATCCGTCGAAACGCGGAAGTTATGGTCCATCATTACTTGCATCAGATACAACAGATAAGGAGCTTAAAGAAGTACGTTTTGCACCGGTGATTCCAAAAAGTGGAAAGTATATTGCCTATATGTATTTTCCGAAATTACCAGGGCTGTCTTCTATCATTCCTATTCGTGTTACATATGGTAACAAGACGAATGATATACAGATCAAAACTGCAGATGTAGAGATTGTAGGTCAGACGTCGGGCGAGTGGCTTCCCCTGGGAGACTATGATCTCCTGAAAGGACAGAAGGTGTCTGTTGAAATATCTAACAAAAATACCGATGGGCTCGTTTTTGCGGATGCTGTCATGCTGGTACCCAGCTCAAAATAGTTTTACTAAACTTCTAACCGATTATGAAACAAACGCTTTCACTATTCATTTCCTTATTTTGTTTATGTCTGGTCTCCTGCAATAGTAGCGGACAGAAAGAAGACGCCTACGAAGCCGATGTGATCATCTATGGAGGAACTTCCGGTGCTATTACTGCTGCCGTGCAGGTGGTGAAGCAGGGCAAAACAGTATTGGTGGTTTCTCCGGACAAGCACCTTGGGGGCCTTTCTTCCGGTGGACTCGGTTTTACCGACACCGGAAATAAATCAGTGATCGGCGGATTAGCGCGTGAGTTTTACCACCGCGTTTACATGCAATACGACAAGCCGGAAGCCTGGGAGTGGCAAAAGAAAGAAGAATATGGCAATAAGGGCCAGGGAACTCCTGCCATGGATGGCGCTGAGCGCACCATGTGGATATTCGAGCCGAAGGTAGCAGAGAAGGTATTTGAAGATTTTGCGAAGGAGAATAACCTGAAAATTTACCGTGACGAGTGGCTGGATCGCGAAAAAGGAGTTGAGAAAAAAGATGGCCGGATTGTCTCAATCAAAACGCTAAGTGGTAAGACTTTCAAAGGGAAAATGTTCATTGATGCTACTTACGAGGGAGATTTGATGGCCTCTGCCGGTGTGAAATACCATGTAGGACGCGAGGCGAATAGTGTGTACGATGAGCAGTGGAATGGTATACAGGCAGGTGTATTTCAACACAATCATTACTTTCAGAAAAACGTAAGTCCGTATAAGGTCGAAGGTGATCCAAAAAGTGGCTTATTGCCATATGTGACGGATGAGAAGATAGGAAAAAATGGTGAGGGTGATGATAAGATACAGGCTTATTGCTTCCGCATGTGCTTGTCATCCAACCCTGATAACCGCATTCCTTTTCCCAAGCCGGAAGGATATGACCGTTCCAATTATGAATTGCTGGCCCGGGTCTACAAAGCTGGCTGGACAGAGACATTCCAGAAATTTGATCCTATTCCTAACAGAAAGACAGATACCAATAACCACGGCCCTTTCAGTACGGATTTCATAGGGCAGAACTATGATTATCCGGAAGCAAACTATGAACGAAGAAAAGAGATCATCAAAGAGCATGAGGTATATCAGAAAGGGCTGATGTACTACCTGAGCAATGATGAAGCTGTACCTGCTGATGTACGTGCTGAAATGAAGAAATGGGGATTACCCAAAGACGAATTTAAGGAAAACGGTGGCTGGCCGCATCAGCTTTACATCCGGGAAGCACGTCGTATGATCGGCCAGGAGGTAATGACGGAAAATGAGACAATGGGGAAAAAGGCTGTAAAGCAATCTATTGGAATGGGTTCTTATTCGCTGGACTCACATAATGCGCAGCGCTACGTAAAAGAGGATGGGTTTGTACAGAATGAAGGTGACATAGGGGTTCATCCTAAAAACCCGTACAGTATATCATACGGATCCATCATCCCGAAAAAAGAGGATTGTGAGAACCTGCTGGTACCCGTATGCGTATCGAGTTCGCATATCGCTTTTGGATCTATTCGTATGGAACCTGTATTTATGATCCTTGGACAGAGTGCTGCTTCTGCTGCCATTTTGGCTATAGATAACAAGATCGCCGTTCAGGATGTAGATTATAAAGCATTGGAAACGCAGCTTTTGAAAGACAAACAAAAACTGGTGTTTTAATGCTTTTGCGGTAGCGAAAAGACATATCTGATGGATGCCATCAGCAATTCAGCATAAATGGAAATTGGATAGCTCCTGTTGGCAGGACTATCCAATTTCTATATCAGCTCACTGCAGAATTAAAATTCGCTTATTTTTAATTTTCGATCATGAATAGCGTGCTATTCTTTATTTTTACCTTTTAAAAATTATGTTATTTCTACTATTGATAATAAAATATATGTCACAAATGAGGGGTCGTGGTGCTTTTTGTTGTCTGTGTTTATGAAAGAATAAATAAGGATTCTTGCCATTTTTTAATTTATAGAACCAGTAAGATCGCACGGCTGTCCCTGCTGGTTCCAATTACTACCTGATCATAGCTATATTAGTAAACATGACCATTACTCCTGAACCTCGTTCCAATTTTTCACATCTTTTCAGTGCTCCGGTTATTGTTGCCGCCCTGGGTTATTTCGTGGATATTTATGATTTACTCTTATTTGGTATAGTCCGTTTACCCAGCCTTGCTTCCCTGGGCCTTTCTGATTCTGAAATTTCTTTGACAGGGGCCAGTATCCTCAACTGGCAAATGACCGGGCTGCTTCTCGGAGGTATTCTGTGGGGAGTCTTAGGTGATAAGAAGGGCCGCCTTTCGGTGCTGTTCGGTTCTATTATTACCTACTCTCTGGCCAATATTGCCTGTGGTTTTGTTCAGGATCCTACGACATATAAATTACTTCGTTTTATTGCTGGTATTGGGCTGGCCGGAGAATTGGGTGCCGGGATAACGCTCGTATCCGAAATTTTACCTAAACATCTGCGCGCCATAGGTACTTCACTTGTTGCAGGTATCGGATTGTTGGGAGCTGTCGTTGCGTATTTTACGGTTGAGTTTTTCGATTGGCGCTATGCTTATTTTATCGGAGGTGGACTTGGTATTTCACTGTTGTTGCTACGCATCGGTGTATTTGAGTCTGGTATTTTTAAAGATCTGAAAGATCAGAAACATATTCAAAAAGGGAATTTCTTTTCACTTTTCACAAATCGGGAGCGTTTTATTCGTTATCTCAAATGTATCGGAATAGGTTTGCCTACCTGGTTTGTAATAGGAATCCTTGCTACTTTTAGTAACGAGTTTGGACAAGCTTTGGGAACAGATGAACCGATAAAACCGGGCTTGGCTATTATGTGGTGTTATATAGGTTTGTCGGCCGGCGACTTTTGCAGTGGTTTCTTAAGTCATTGGCTCGAATCCAGAAAACGCGCTGTATTTTATCTCATGCTTTTTACATTAATATTCAGCATTGTTTATTTTTACGCCGGTATCAGTAAATCCTCAACGATGTATGCGGTCATTGTGTTGCTGGGTTTTGGTATAGGATATTGGGCTATGTTTGTAACGATCGGAGCAGAGCAGTTCGGAACCAACTTACGTGCAACTGCAGCAACCACGATACCTAACATGGTAAGAGGAACCGTAGTAGGAATGACCACTTTGTTTGCTTTGTTTAAAGATTCGTTTTCGGTAATCAATTCCGGCGCGATGGTTGGTGTAATCTGTTTTATTATCGGATTATATTGTATTCAAACCATACCAGAAACGCACGGACGGGATCTTGACTTTTTGGAAGAATAACAGGGCCAGACAGAAAAGGACGGAACTTTTAGTATTGAAAATTATTTACTATAATATCTGGGATTTGTACCTCAGAGTCATAATCAGAACTGGAAATGGAAAGACGTGTGGCGCTTAAAAATATGGCAGCAGCCATGGGCGCAATGGTTACAATTCCGGCTTGGGCATCCGGCTGGAGTAAAAATGCTGTGTCTGCCGTGGGCTTGCTGAGTGCCGGTAAAGCCGAAACATTGGCTTTGATTGTAGAGGCAATTATACCTAAAACGGATACGCCAGGTGCTGGCGAATTGGGTGTGGCAGGCTTTGTAGAAAAAATGGTAAAGGATTGCTACGATACAAAAACGCAGTCAGGTCTTTCCGCTGGTATCGAAGCGATTGAGGCTATAAGTCAGAAAAGCTTTAACAAAAGTTATGCAGATCTTACCAAACCACAGCAGCTGAGTGTCCTGGAAGGTATCGAAAAAGGTAACGATACTGATATGAAAGGATTTTTGGGACTTGTCAAGAATCTTACAATACAAGGCTATATGTCTTCCGAGTATGTGATGACCAACATTACACACTATGAGATGATTCCTGCACGGTATCATGGTTGTGTACCTGTGAAACAATAATACATAGGGTTTGGGGTAAAGGGCAGAGGGTATACGAAATACAACCCCATGCCCTATGCTCCGAACCCCTTCCCCTTAAAAAATGGCGAATTTTAATATAGACAGTAAAAAAGCGCGTACTTATGATGCCATTGTGATTGGCTCAGGTATCAGCGGTGGATGGTCGGCTAAAGAGTTGACTGAGAAAGGTTTGAAAACACTTGTACTGGAAAGGGGACGTGATGTGCAACACATTACCGATTATCCTACTACCAACATGATGCCTTGGGAATTTGAACACAGGGAACGTTTGCCGAAAGCTGTAACGGATGCCAATCCGATTGTAAGCCGTTGCTATAATTTTAAAGAATCCTCCCAGCACTTTTTTGTGAAGGATAATGAGCATCCTTATGTCCAGGATGATGGTCGTCCGTTTGACTGGATTCGTGGTTATCAGGTAGGTGGAAAATCGCTTTTATGGGCAAGGCAAACGCAACGCTGGAGCGAGTATGACTTTGAAGGACCTGCCCGTGATCAATTTGCAGTGGAATGGCCAATCGGTTATGATGATATTGACCCCTGGTATAGCTACGTGGAAAAGTTTGCCGGAATTACTGGTAACAAAGATGGCATAGATGCATTGCCCGATGGAGAGTTTCTTCCGCCGCATGATCTCAATTGTGTAGAGAAGTATTTCAAAGAACAGGTTTCAAAGCAATATAAAGACAGGCATATTATCATCGGAAGGGCTGCTCACATTACCGAGCCTAAACAAATCCACCTCAATCAGGGGCGGGCCAAGTGCCAGCATCGGATTATGTGCGAAAGAGGTTGTCCGTTTGGAGGATATTTCAGCAGTAATGCTTCCACGATGCCATGGGCTATGAAGACTGGTAATATGACACTCCGGCCACATTCAGTCGTGCATTCGGTTATATACGATGATAAAAAGCAAAAGGTTACAGGCGTACGCGTTGTAGATGCAAATACGAAAGAGATGATGGAATTTTATGCCAATATCATTTTTGTGAATGCCGCTGCGCTCAATACCAACCTGATCTTACTCAATTCAACGTCGTCCCGCTTTCCGAATGGCCTCGGGAACGACAATGATCTGCTTGGGAAATATATTGCTTTTCATAACTACCGTGCTACTGTTTCGGGTGAATACGAAGGCTTTCTGGATTCTACCACGGATGGAAAAAGACCGAATGGCGGCTACATTCCGAGATTCAGGAATGTATACCAGCAGGAAACTGACTTCCTGAGAGGTTATGCAGCAGGATTTGGAGCTAATCGTCAGACCTACTCGGACAGAAGTGGTTTGGGTGAATCGCTGAAAGAGAATCTGGCTCAGACAAAATATGGCAACTGGAGTGTAGGCTCACATATGATGGGAGAAACGATTCCGAAAGAAAGTAACTATGTTGCTCTGGATAAAAGCCTGAAAGATCCGTTTGGTATACCTCAACTGAAAATTTCGGTAGCCTACGACGACAATGACGAGAAAATGATCAAGGATTATATGACGGAGGTAAGTGAGATGTTTGAAAAAGCAGGCTTTAAAAACATTCGTACGAATGATAATGGTCGGAATCCAGGCAACGACATACATGAAATGGGTGGCGTACGTATGGGTAAGGATCCGAAGACATCCATGCTGAACAAATGGAATCAGCTTCATGCTGCTAAAAATGTTTTTGTTACGGACGGAGCGTGTATGACTTCAACGGCCACACAAAACCCATCACTGACGTATATGGCGCTGTCGGCAAGGGCAGTGGATCATGCGGTGAAGGAAATGAAAGCTAAGAATCTGTAGCAATATATTCATCACGATTTGAGTGCGAACCATGGATAAACCTCCATGGTTCTTTTTTTTGTACTTAAAATAGTTTTTATTTTTTCTTACTTATACTAAGGGTGTTTTAGTGCAAAAAAGTCTTTTGATTGTTACATAAAAAAGAGACTCAATGCAGGATACTTTGTCAAATGAAGAACGTAATCCGGTAAGTCCATTCCAGATCCATACCGGTCAGCAATTATCCTCCACTCGTGAGGTGGACGTAGCTTTATTCATCAAAGCAGCTTTTGAAGAAAGTCCTTCCAAAGGACTCGAACTACTCTTCCGTAGATTTTATAAACCATTATGCAGCCATGCAGTACGGTTCGTATACTCGAAGCAAATTGCAGAAGATCTGGTAAGTGAGGTCTTTTTTCAATTCTATCGAACCAAGGCTTACGAGAATATTACATCTTCCTACACAAGCTATCTGTTCCGGGCAGTACGTAATGAATGCTACACATACGTTCGCAGAGAATTTGGTCGTACAGATTCCCTGGAAACATCTATCGAAACAACGCTTTCTGCAAACCAGCCGCAACCTGACGCAGAGATTCACTATAACAACCTGTATCTCAAAATCAATGATGTTATCGGAAAACTGCCATCTCAGTGTCAGCGGGTGTTTTTAATGAGCAGATTTGAGAATAAAAAATACAACGAGATTGCTCAGGAATTGCAGATATCGCCCAAGACAGTCGAGGTGCACATTTCTAAAGCATTGAAACTACTCAGAGCTGCATTGCACGGGGAATGGATGACCTCCTGTCTTCTTGTTTTAAGCTCACTTCATATCACATCCTGAACTATGGATCTTTATCCATAGGACACTCCACCATCCAGACTATGAAAACGTCTATTTCAAAATATACCCTTTTTGAGTACTTATCCGGCAGATCTAACCCGTTGGAAAAACAATTGGTTATGGAATGGCTATCCAATGCAGAAAATACAGATGTGTTCTATGAATGGCTTTTGGAGTACGAAACGCAGAATGCCCAGCTTATCGTCGATCAGGATGGTGCAATGCAACGACTTCTGAATCGGGTAGAAGAAACTGGTGCCGGGTCGGACAATCCGGAGGAAAGTTATGTGGAATCTGCCGGGGTCTACTATGTCTCTAAGCGTACACCATTGTTACGACGAATACTTTTTGCCGCTGCTTCTCTTCTTTTTATTGTGAGTACAGGCTGGTGGTTTCGTGACCCTATCATGTACAGGACTTATCAGACTGCTTACGGTCAGACAACGGATATTTATCTGGAAGACGGAAGTAAGGTTGCTTTGAATGCGAATTCCCGCCTGAAAGTGCCCCGCTTCGGTTTTAGTAATGATGTGCGTGAGGTATACCTGAAAGGAGAGGGAGAATTTACAGTAAGTCATACAGTGGATCATAAACGGTTTGTAGTTAAGACTTCTGACAAATTTCAGGTAGAAGTGTTGGGAACGCAGTTCTCTGTTTTTGCCCGTCCCAGAGGAACTAAGGTTGCGCTCACAAGTGGCAGTGTAAGAATTGATTATGACAGAGATCAGCACAGGTCTGAGGTAATGATGGTGCCGGGAGACCTGGCCGTGCTGGATCAGAAAGGTAAGATACAAATTGAAAAGAACCGTGATACCAAAGCGCTTGTATCCTGGAAAGAACAGCGTTACGTATTTGATGGAACATCGGTGAACGAAATCGCTTCGATGATTGAGGAAAACTATGGAATAAAAGTGACCGCCGGTAGCTCTGAAACAGGGATGCGTACGATCACCGGAAATTTCCAGACCAAAAATGCTGATGAGCTTTTGCGAACAATATCTGAAGTGCTGGATCTGAAGGTCCAGTCTTCGGGAGATTCCATTCTTTTGAACACCTATTAATTATTCTTAACCTTTATACGATGCGACTAAATTTATCCGCAAAACAGTGGCTGTCGATGGGGCTGGTGGTAATGACACAAGTCACACCAGCTATCCAGGCCCAGCCTATCGCATTTGCTGCTATCCGCAACAGACAGCCCATGGCCGACAGGCAGGAAATGAAGCTAAAAAATGTTCTGCTGGATCTTCAGAAACACTATGATGTAGAAATTGTGTTTGAAGATCGTTTGGTACATTCTGTGAATGTAGCCGCCGGTGCACTCAATTTATCTGATCCGATTGAGAAAAATCTGGATGTTATTTTAGGTCAGAAGGGATTGAAATATCGTAAAACCAGAAAAAATACATATGTGATTACCGAGACGAAAAGATCTGATGCTGAAAAGGCAAAGGATGCTGTTATGACCGGTAATATTGCTTCTGATATAGAGGCCACACTATCACAGGTAGTTGCAGACAGAGTGATCAGTGGCAAAGTGTCGGATGAAACAGGTGCCGCCTTACCAGGTGTAAGTGTGCTGTTGAAAGGAACGCAAAGAGGTACAGCCACGGGTGTGGAGGGCGATTTCAAACTTGATGTTCCCGAGGATCAGGCAAGCCAGGCAACGCTGGTTTTTAGTTTTGTAGGATACGAATCTAAAGAGGTGGTGGTGGGTAATCAGACCAATCTGACCATCAGTCTAGCCCCCGACGATAACGCGCTGGCAGAGGTTGTGGTGGTAGGTTACGGAACTGTTAAAAAATCAGATCTTACCGGAGCTGTAGGAACCGTAAAAGCGGAGGCATTACAGGAAAGACCGGCATCATCTCTGAATCAGGGACTTTCAGGCCGTATTACCGGGGTGAACGTATCATCCAACTCGGGTCGTCCGGGTGGGAGAGCTAATATCCGGATTCGTGGAGCGAGCTCCATTAGTGTATCAAATAATCCGTTGTATGTGATTGACGGAGTAATTTTGAATGCTGTGGATTTGCAAAATGGTAGTACACCTATTGATTACCTGAATCCGAATGATATCGCCTCTATTGAAGTGCTGAAAGACGCTTCTTCCACAGCTATTTATGGTGCCCGTGGTGCGAACGGAGTTATTCTGGTTACGACTAAGCGGGGGACATCCGGTGAAGGCCGGGTTACCTACGATACAGATTTCAGTATAGGTGTGGCTCCCAAAAAGTTGGAAGTCCTTAATGCAAGAGAATTTTTAGCTGTTGAAGAGTTAGCTTATGCCAATGCAAGAAAATATGATCCAAATGCCTTTAACGCAGCTGGTGTAAGTACCAAGTATGTCGATCCAAGAACCAAAAGAACAAATCCCAAACTTTTTGACGCACAGGGAAACCCTTTGTATGATACAGATTGGCAAAAGGAATCTTTTCAAAAAGCGTTAACACAGAACCATCAGCTTGGATTTACAGGTGGAAATGAAAAGGGTACCTACGGAGCTTTCCTGAATTACCGTAATGAAAACGGGGTCATGAGGGAATCGTGGCAAAAACGATACGCAGGTCGTTTTGTGTTTGACACGCAGATCAAAAGATGGCTAAAAGTAGGTGGAACACTTGGTTATACCGACCAAAATGAAAAACAGATTGACCAGTTGGGCGGCGGTGGTATTACTGCAATGCGGCAGGTAATAGAGGCGCTGCCGATAATTCCTGTGAAATATCCTGACGGAACCTGGGCAAGTAACCGCGACTATCCTGGGATGGAAGGCGGGGACAGTCCTCTGCGTGTAGCCAAAGACAGACTTTATTTCCTGCGTACGCAAACGATGTTGGGAAGTATGTACGCGACGATTAATCTTGCCAAAGGATTAGAGCTTAGATCGACGCTGGGAACGAACGTCATCAACCAGAGAAATGATTATTTCGCCGCAAAAGGGATGCAATACATTTCTACCAACGGTAATGCTTCGGTGCGTAATAACCGTTATAACTCCTGGCAATTTGAAAATTACCTGACGTATTTCAAGGAATTTGGTCATATTCACTCCATCAACGCAATGGCAGGGTTGTCGTGGCAGCATGTAGATCAGTTTGAAAATATTGCAAATGCTGAAGGTTTTGACGATACCTATTTTCAGTTCAATAACCTGGGTGCAGGGGCAACTCCACAAGCATCTTCTTCTTTTGCAACGGCTTACGGTCTGAACTCCTATTTCGCTCGTGTGAACTACAGTTTGCTGAGCAAATATCTTGTCACTTTCACAGGTCGTATGGATGGTTCTTCCAAATTCGGGGAGTCTAACAGATATGCATTCTTCCCCTCTGCAGCTGTAGCATGGCGCGTGAACGAAGAGGAATTCATGAAGAGTGTTCCGGCTATATCCAATCTTAAAATTCGTGCAAGCTACGGAGCAACCGGTAACTCGGAAATTCCAGCTTACCGAGCATTGGCGGGGATGTCAAACAACATCGCAAATCAGGTGGACTATAGCGTGATTTTCAACGGCAGCCGCCAGATCGGAACGGGGATTGCGAGAATGTCGAACGCAGACTTGCAATGGGAAAAAACACAGCAAGTAGACTTGGGTTTAGAGGTAGGTTTGTTTAGCAACAGATTAAACTTTGAATTGGATCTGTATCACAGAAGGGTGAATGATATGCTACTGGATGCGCCGCTTCCATTCACCAGCGGATACAGAAGCATCTTTACGAACATTGGTAGCATGGAAAACAAAGGAGTTGAGTTTGCCATCAATTCTACCAACATCAGAACTGAAAATTTTACATGGAGTACCACTTTCAATATTTCTGTCAATAAAAATAAAGTATTGGCTCTTTCAGGGGGAAGTGATATTCTGTCCGGAAACGGGGTGATCAGAGTAGGGGAGCCAGTCGGTTCATTCTTTGGAAGAAAACATTTAGGAACCTGGGGAACCAACGAAGCAGAAGAGGCGAAGAGATACAACATGCTTCCTGGTGACGTAAAATACCTGGATTTGAACAATGACGGTACAATCAACGATAATGACAGAACGATCATTGGTCGTGGTATACCTGATGGATTTGGTACTTTCCTGAACACATTCCAATACAAAGCCTTCTCTTTGACAGTCGATCTTCAATATATGTACGGCAATGACGTACTCGACAGAAGTATCCACTCTGCAGAGGACAGGCAAGGTATTGCAAACAGTTACAAGACGGTGCTGAATGCATGGACTGAAACCAATCAGAATACTCCAATTGCACAGATCAGACCGATTAACGCCTACTACACGACCAACAATGACTCACACAAAGTAACGGACGCATCTTTTATTCGTGGACGTAACCTCTTGCTGGCTTATAATTTCCCGGCCACTACAGTTTCAAAGCTAAAACTGGACCGTCTGCGTGTGTATGGCTCCGTTCAGAACTTCTTCGTATTGACCAAGTATCAAGGGTTTGATCCTGAAGTGTCTAACTCTGGTTCTCCTTTCGATCAGGGCTTAGGTCTGTATGACTATCCGCGTCCGCGTGTTTTTATGGTCGGACTTAACATTGGTTTGTAATCTTAACTGAAGACCTTTTTAAAGAGGAACACATGAATATCATATCGAAAAAATATAAGCTGCTCGCATTAGTCATCTGTGCATTGTGGCTGCCCGGCTGCTCCGACTTTCTGGTTGAGTCTGATCCAAGTAACTTCACCGAAGACAACTACTTTACCAAGCCTGAACATGCGACGAGTTCGGTGAACGCCATTTATGCCAATATGCGTGTACCTCTTGGAAGCGGGTTCAATGGCGGAGCGTGGATGATGACTGAGTTTGCAACAGGTTTGGCAAAAACAGATTTAGGACAGGCGGTAAACAGCTATTTTATCAAAGATTTGAGAAATACTTCTGATAATGGTTATGGCCAGACTTACTGGGAATTTTATTACAAAGGTATAGGTAACGCCAACCTGTCTATTGCGAGAATTCCCGCAATTACCATGGATGAAACAGCAAAGAAAAAGCTGTTGGGAGAAGCTCATTTTTTGCGTGCATTTTACTATTTCAATCTGGTGCAGATGTTTGGAAACATTCCGCTGATTACTGAGCCGGTGAATCTGGAATCTGAACAACTTCGTCCGAAGCAAGTTGCTCCTGCAGATATATACACGCAGATTGTAGCAGATTTGAAAACGGCCGAGCAGGCTGGATTGGGCTGGACAGATGCAACCGGAAGGGTAAGTCAGGGAGCGGTGAAATCGCTATTGGCTAAGGTTTACCTGACGATGGCGGGTTATCCTTTACAAAAAGGAAATGAATACTACGACCTGGCTGCTAAAAAGGCTGAGGAAGTGATTGACTCGAAGCAATTCAAGCTGTTCACAACTTACGATGATCTGCACAATCCTGCAAAGAAAAATGTGGAGGAAAACATTTTTATGGTTCAATTCAGAACCGGAATACTTCCGTCGCCATGGCAGGTATCAATTATCCCGTACAATAAAAATATTTCGGCTTATGCGGATGAGACAGGCGGGCTCTATTCTACGGATGAATTTGTAAAGTCGTATGATGCGAATGATTTGCGTGCAAAGGAGAAACAGTTCTTCTTCACCAAGTTTACCAATGAAAGCAACCGTAATCAGGAAGTGGCTCTCGGAGGTTATTTTATCTATAAACATTTTGATAACGTGGCTCAGACCACCTCTGCAAACAGTGACCTGAATTGGCCGGTTATTCGCTATGCCGATGTCTTGCTGATGTACGCAGAAGCTTCCAATGAAGTGAGTGGCCCTACGTCTAAAGCTTACGAATCTGTTAATGCGATCAGAACGCGGGCACAGCTAACTGCACTTTCAGGTATGTCCAAAGACCAATTACGCGAGGCTATATGGAAAGAACGTTGGCACGAACTGTGTTTTGAAAATATTACCTGGTTCGATATGGTTCGCTTGCGTAAGGCATTCAATGTAACTACCAAGAAGTTTGAAAACTATGTGGGTCATAAATTCTCTTATGGTCCTGTAGTAGGAGAGAGGGAGTTGCTATTCCCTATTCCAACTGCTGAGCTACGTAACAATACCAATCTGGTACCTACACCGGGTTATTAGAAAATAGATTGTCTAATGCCATTTTAACAAGTCGCGGTGATTTATCCCGCGACTTGTTTTTTATGCTCAGGATCGTCTACATGTAGTGCAGGCTTTTCTACAGGATTTACCTCAAATGCACTGATGATCAGTATGGTACTATATTTTCGCTGATGTGGCAGAAATCAACTTGAAACCACATTATGAAAAAGATTCTTAAACTAATTTTGGCTAACACCGTAATAGCTGGCGGTGTATTTTTGATAAGTTGTAACTCCACAGAAAAAGATAGAAAAGAGCTGGCTAAAGCCGAAGAGGAAGCTTTGGATAAAGCTGCAGAGGCGAACCAGCTGGTACCGCAGGAAGCTGATCAGGAAGAAATAGAAGGGGTGAAGAAAGACTTGGAAAAGGCGAGTGAAAAACTCTCTGAAAAGCAGGAAAAGTACCTGGCTTCACTACAGCAGCGGGAAAGTAAAATTGATGCCAGATTGAAGAATATCACAGAGAAACTTAGTAGTGCCGATGGTAATTCAAAAAGAAAACTTACTGAAAAACAGGATAAACTAATTAAGGAAAGAGATCAGCTACAGGCTAATATACTTGAAATGCAAAGCCCGATGACGGATCAGCAGCTGGAAACAGTTCAAAAGGAAATAAATGTGCTGATTGCCGTAATAGACAACGAGCTCGATAATTAAGAAGTTAGGGAAGTAGATACGGATTTGTAATAAAAAAGGCAGGATTCAGATTGTTCTGAAATCCTGCCTTTTTTATTAATAACAGTTTATTAGATAAATCTGTTGATCAGATTTTCAAGATATTCTTGTCTTCCTGAAATTGTTGCAGGCTCACCTTTTGTTGCAGCAAGATCAAACAGATCTTCCAGTTTCAAGCCACCTTTTTCGAATTCAGAACCTTTGCCTGCATCGAAGCTAGCATAACGATCCGTACGGATTTTGTCATACTCACCATTCTGGATGATTTTATCAGCAACGATAAGTGCACGTGCAACCACATCGATACCTCCGATATGCGCATGGAATATATCTGCATCATCTGTTGAGTTTCTGCGACGTTTAGCATCAAAGTTGATACCGCCACCCTGCAAACCATCAGCTTTAAGGATAACAAGCAATGCTTTGGTCCATTCTGCGATATCGTTAGGGAACTGATCCGTATCCCATCCGTTTTGATAGTCACCACGATTGGCATCGATAGATCCAAGAATACCTGCATCTGCAGCAACCTGTAGCTCGTGTTCGAATGTATGGCCTGCAAGTGTTGCGTGGTTCACTTCAAGGTTTAGAGCGAAGTCGCCCAACAGGTCATGCTGACGAAGGAAACCAATTACAGTAGCTGAATCGTAGTCATACTGGTGCTTTGTTGGCTCACATGGTTTTGGCTCAATAAAGAATTTACCTTTGAAACCATTTGCACGTGCATATGCAACAGACATTTTAAGGATCTGTGCGAAATGCTCCTGCTCGCGTTTCATGTCTGTATTTAACAGGGTCATATATCCTTCACGACCACCCCAGAATACGTAGTTCTCACCACCTAGTGCGATAGTTGCATCCAGTGCCATTTTGATCTGAGCACCTGCATGAGAAACAACGTCGAAGTCAGGATTGGTAGAAGCACCATTCATATAACGGTGGTGGCTGAACAAGTTTGCTGTTCCCCATAGCAATTTTACACCCGATTCCTTTTGCTTAGCGGCAAGATATTCTGTCAATGTAACCAAACGCTTTTCGTTAGTACGTACATCGTCAGCGTAATCAACTACGTCCACATCATGGAAGCAGTAATACGGGGTTCCCAATTTGGTAAACAATTCGAAAGCAGCATCTGCTTTATCTTTTGCACGCTCAACAGCGTCTGCCTTTTTATCCCATGGGAAAAATAGGGTCTGACCTCCGAAAGGATCGCCGCCGTTGCCACAGAATGTGTGCCAGTAAGCAATAGCAAAACGCAAATGCTCCTTCATTGTTTTTCCCCCAACCACACGGTTTTCATCATACCAGCGGTATGCAAGCGGGTTGTCTGATTCTGGTCCTTCGTAGGCGATTTTGCCTATTCCTTTGAAATACTCCTGATCTCCAAGTACTATGCTCATTGTTCTTATTTATTGTTTATCGTTCCGAAAAATTCTGATCATGAAATGGTACGCAGAGAGGAAGAGATTCGAACTCTGAATACGATTGGACAAACTATAAATCTGCCGACAATTTTATTCTGGCAAATATCATCCTTTAAAATGTTATAGTACCAATTGTTTAATAAGTGTACTATTGACATTTCATACTGCAATACTATCACTTTTTTTTGAATTTTTGTAGTAAAAGTAAAAAGAGGAACAGATATAATTTCTGCTCCTCTTTTTACTTTAAATTTTATTTGATCAATAATCAGAAGAATTTCGCTCTTCTGTCTTCGATTTTAGCATTCTCACGAATTGCTTCGTTCACAAGATACGACATACGGCTTTCCAGTGACTGAGTAAGCTGTGTTTTATATTGAGTGAAATCGGCCACTTTCGGAGCATCGATTTTGCTGATTTGCTCCATGATGAACACACCGTTTTCACCGGTAAATACATCTGATTTCTGTCCTGCTTTCAATCCAAATGCTTTTCCAAGAGCGATAGGATCGAAGCCTGCACTGCTCAGGAAGCCTGTTGCAAGGGTAATGTCAGTGGCTGACTCAACAAGTGCTCCGGCGCCATATTTTTTAGCGATTGTTTCAAGATCACCCGTTGCACCTTTTAGCTTGGCAGTAATCTGCTCTGATTTCTTTTGGTTACGCACTTTGGTAGTAAGTTCGTCACGGAAGTCGTCTACCTTCACATTATCCTGATCCGATTTGCCGGTAAGAACAGCTACGATATATTGCTCTTCTGTTTCGAATACCTGAGATACAGAGTTGATTTTAGAATCATCTTTAAATGCCCAGCGTACGATTTCACGGCCATTCTGGATTGCATTTACGTTGGTTGCAGTTTCAGGAATACGGTTCGCAGTCGCTACTACAAGTCCTTTGTCTTTTTTCACAGCCTCGTTGAACTGCTCTTTTGTTTTCACAGAGTTAGCAAACTCATCAGCTTTGCGGTAAGCTTCGTCACGAGTTGACTGGCTTGGTGCAATCGTTTTACCGATGGCCGCAACGCGGTACAGCACGTTAGATTTCGGTGCAGTTACTTTAATAATATGGAAGCCAAACTGGCTTTCCACTACTTTACCGATCAATCCAGGCGCTGAAGCAGAGAAAACAGCTTCTTCAAATGGTTTCACCATCGCACCGTTATTCTGGAAGTAACCCAAATCTCCACCACGTTGAGCAGATCCCGGATCAGCACTTGAAGTAGCTGCCAATGCTTCAAAGTTGGCACCTGACCGAATCTGAGCAAGCAATCCTTCAGCTTTTACGCGGGCTGCAGCTTTTGCGGAGTCTGACTGGTTTTCTGCACGAATCAGAATATGGCTTGCTTTGGCAGAAGAAACTGTATCAATCTTAGTGCCGCCATATTTGTAAATGAAATAATTATTTCCTTCACGGTATGGTCCGTATACACCACCAGGAACGAAAGTTTTGATAGCCTCTTTCAACTGGTCAGACATGTTTGCCAAAGACATGTTCACCGGAAGTGAGATGTCAGAGTTCATGCTTGCAAAAGCTGAATCATTGGAAGCGGTAGCAAGTCCGCGTGCCAGCTCCTTAATTTCTGAATATAGTGCAGCACTGTCGTCTTTTGCAGGCTGTACCGGGAAAGTTACGTATTCAATTGAACGTGTATCCGTTCCTTTGTACTCCGAGCGGTGTGCGCCCAGATATTGCTCCAGTTCAGAATCTGTTACTTTAATAGTAGTATCTACGATGGAGAAGTAAGGAACGTACAGGTAACGAAGTGTTGCCTTTGTATTCTGAGCAAGATATTCTTTTTCAGCTTGTGCTTTCGGCGTGTAAGCCGATAGTTTCAGCAGATTTTCATATTTACTGCGCATACGTTCTTCCCGAAGGCTTTTCTCGAAGTTTTCCCATGATCTTTGCTGTTCAACAGGAAGTGTTTTGAGGTTTTTCAGGTAATTAACTACCGCGTTTTTATCAAAACGACCCGTAGTAGGATCTGAAAATGCCTGAAGAATAGATGGGCTGATATGATTTCCCTGAACCATGTCTACCAATTCCTCATCTGTAACAGTAAGTCCAAGTTCATCGAACTGATCTTTGTAGGCGATATCAACAATAAACTGATTCCATGCCTGATCGCGCAAGGCAACTAACTCATTTTCGCTTAGACTACGGCCCGATTGAGCTTCGTAATTCTGACGAAAACCATCAACCCGGCTTTGAAAGTCCTTGATGTTGATTTCTTTACCAGCTATTTCTCCTACAACCTGATTGTTGCTTCCACCGAGCATGGAATTAGGTCCTAAAAGGTCTCCTCCTACCATGAAGAGGATTAAGCTGATAGCAATTACCGTAACCGCGATACCGGACTTTTCTCTGATTTTGTTAATTAAAGCCATTTTCTCTTTTCAAATTTGTGCGCAAAATAAAATCTTTTCCGCGTGGAATGCAAGGGCTTACAAACCTAATCAGGAAATTTAGATAAGCATGTAACCCGATGAAAAAAATATTTTCAGCAGAAGATCGTTAATGGGTTTGTTTTAACGCATGTATTTGAGATTGAGGGCATAAAATATCGCCATAAAAATACTTGCAAAAATACTGGCAAACGCGGTAATAAAGCCTAGCCATCCACCTATGAAAAATACTGGCCCGAGAAAGGCGATGCCCATACCACCGATATAAAAATAATATCCTTTTTTCTGTAAATTCCACATCAGATATGCTCCGTACAGGGTCAATGCCTCAAAAATGAGCATAAATACAGCGCCGGTCATAATTGTTTGTGGCGTAGTATTGTCTATCACAGCGGAAAACATGGTTTCCATTGTTTGAATGTCTGCTCCTTTGGCTTGCTCCAGCACATTTTCCCGCACGGTTTCGAATGTTTCGCGTGTTTTATCTGCCATCACTCCGGGATTCCAGAACCTCTCTGACTGGCTCCACAAACCGGAAACTGAGTTCATGAAGGTAATAAAGCATAACACTGTCAGAAATAAAGGGCGGATGACCGGTTCACTAGTTGGTTGCATAATGGCAAATATGAGTTTTTAGAAATCGGGCGCAAAAGTTGTAGTTTTACACCGAAACACCAAGGGCATTTGTATTTTCTTCGGTAAAGAGAATATATTTATATACAACGGTGTTTATACGTAACAATATATAAAACGATAAAAGTCAGACATTATGAGCCTGCAGATTCTTACCGAACGCATTACCGGTATTCTCGGAACCGACAGTGGTTTGGATGCAACCGTGAAATTTAAAACTGAAGAAGGAAGTATTTATATTGATAGTACTGTAGTACCTAATGTTGTTTCCAATGATGACAAGGAGGCTGATTGTGTGCTGGAAGTTTCAACAAAAAATGCATTGAAGCTGATTGATGGTGAGCTGAACGCGATGATGGCTTTAATGACAGGTAAATTAAAAATAGAAGGAGACATGGGTGTAGCCATGAACATCGCTCAAACATTCGGGGGTAAGTAACCAATCATATCACGGATACGGTTGTGAATTTAACTCGTATCCGTGATACATAATTATAATGCGAGCTCTCTCAGATACATCTGTATCGTGTTTTCAAGTCCGAGGTAAAGTGCATCAGCAATAAGTGCATGCCCTATAGAAACTTCATCCATCCACGGGATGCTTTGTTTAAGAAAACGCAAATTATCAAGACTCAGATCATGGCCGGCATTCAATCCCAAGCCCACTTCCCGCGCTTTCTCTGCCGCCTTCACAAAGGGCAGGACAGCTTTTTGCCTGTTTTCAAAATAATATTCAGCATAAGGTTCGGTGTAGAGTTCCACACGATCGGCACCACATAGGGCGGCACCTTCGACCATTCTTTCATCTGCGTCTACGAATACGGATACCCGAATAGCTGCCTTCTTAAATTCCTGAATGAGGTCCGTAAGTTCACTGCGATGTGCTACTGTATTCCATCCTGCATTGGAAGTGATGGCATTAAGGGAATCAGGAACAAGCGTTACCTGATCCGGCTGTGTGGCAAGTACGAGATCAATAAATTTTCTTTCAGAAGGATTGCCTTCAATATTAAATTCAGTAGTAACAAGTTCACGGAGATCATACACGTCCTGGTAACGAATGTGGCGTTCGTCGGGGCGGGGATGCACAGTAATGCCCTGAGCTCCAAATCGCTCACAATCGAGCGCTACTTTCAGAACGTTAGGATTATCACCACCCCGTGAATTTCTGAGTGTAGCTATTTTGTTGATGTTGACGCTGAGACGAGTCATGAAGTTTTATGTGATTAATTAATGAGAGAATGACAATTTCTGTGATTCATGTAACTTTGCGGTCTTATGGGCAAATTTAGCATTACCATAAAGAAAATTACTCATTGTACCACTTAATTGTTAAAATATATGTCACTTAAAAGTCAGGTTGAATCAGGTATCAAAGATGCCATGAGAGCCAAGGAATCTGATAAATTACGTACACTTCGTGCCATCAAAGCGCTGATTCTTCTTGAAGAAACCAAAGCAGGCGGAACAGGTGGAGAACTTTCAGCTGATGATGAACTTAAATTGTTAACCAAGGCTGCAAAGCAACGTCGTGAATCTGCAGATATCTACCGTGCACAGGGCCGGGAAGATCTGCTGGCTGTAGAAGAAGCTGAACTAAGTTACATAGAAGCATTTTTACCAAAACAACTTACCGAAGACGAAATCAAAGCCAAGCTGCAGGAAATTATCGCTCGCGTCGGTGCATCTGCTCCTTCAGATATGGGGAAAGTGATGGGCGTAGCTACAAAAGAATTGGCCGGTCAGGCAGATGGTCGTGTGGTATCAACATTGGTTAAGAGTTTGCTGGCATGAAGTTACTGGATGTTCTCATCCTTTTGCCATTGCTTTGGGGAGCGTTACATGGTTACCGGAAGGGTTTGCTGATAGAGTTTATCGGCATAGCAGGAATGGTGGTAGCCATGATTCTGGGTTTTAAATTTTTGGGGTTAGGGATGGAAATCCTGACCCCTTATTTTAGTGATAGTATGGCTAAGAAGATCCTTCCATATATAGGATTTTCCGCAGTATTTTTTCCAACTATATTCTTGCTGAACCAGTTTGGTTACACCATCCGTCGGTCGCTGCGTTATTCGATTTTAGGCACCTTTGATAGGTTCGCAGGCGCAATCGTGGGTGTATTTACCTGGGTATTCGGCATCAGTGTTTTCTTCTGGCTGATAAACCTTATCGGCATTACTATTCCTTCACACCGGACTGATGAAACCTTCTTATATCCACTTGTGGTTCCTGTGGCGCCCACGGTTATCACGAAAGCATTACAATGGATGCCCAAAGGAACAGAACTGATTCGCGAATGGAAAACGGAGTACCTGGATGATTCTGAAAAGCCAGATGCAGAAGAAGTTTTGGATTGACACTCCGGATTTGTTGACGGGTAGTTTTTGAGATTGTTAAAGGACTTGATAGGGGATGACTCATTGCTGAACTCATTTTAAATCAGCCTTTAAACCGAAAATGAACTTTCAATATTCGGAGTGAGTTAAAGATCAATAGTTGATTTTCAGTACCTTTGCAGGTATAAGTAAAAAAATAATGACCGGATTACAGGAAAAACAGGATATAAGAAAGATGTCGGTAGATCAGCTGAAAGGCTGGATGACTGAACATGGTGAAAAAGCATTTCGTGCCAAACAGATTTATGAATGGATTTGGAAAAAATCAGCGAATTCCTTTGCTGAAATGACCAACCTTTCTTTGGCAACCCGTCAGCTTATTGATGAGCACTTTGTAATCCATGCAATGGATGTGGCCAAGCAGCAGCAAAGTAATGATGGGACGATCAAATCAGCATTCCGTCTGTTTGACGGGAATCTGGTTGAGGGTGTTTTAATTCCTGCAGCAGACCGGATGACTGCCTGTGTAAGCAGTCAGGTGGGGTGTTCGCTTACCTGCAAGTTCTGTGCAACCGGTTATATGGACAGAAAGCGTAACCTGGAAGCAGGGGAAATTTATGATCAGGTAGTTGCTATAGCGCGCCAGGCAGAACATAGCTTCAAGGCGCCTTTAACGAATATTGTATATATGGGTATGGGTGAACCATTGCTCAATTATGTGAATGTGCTTAAATCGATTGAACATATTACTTCTCCGGAAGGGCTGAATATGTCTCCGAGACGTATTACCGTTTCTACTGCCGGTATTGCCAAGATGATCAAAAAATTGGGGGATGATGAGGTGCGTTTCAGACTTGCACTTTCGCTGCATGCGGCCAATGATGAGAAAAGGAATCAGATCATGCCGATCAATGAATCCAATTCCCTGGACAACCTTGCCGAGGCACTTAATTACTTCTACGATAAGACGGGCAACCGCATAACTTTCGAATATATCGTTTTTAATAACTTCAATGATACATTGCAAGATGCAAAAGAGTTGTGGGAGTTTACGAAACGCGTACCTGCCAGGGTCAATATCATTGAATACAATCCAATAGCGGAAGCTGATTTTACAAACACCGGTGCTGATAAACTGGATAAATTTGCAGCGTTCCTTGAAGATAGGGGTGTTTCTGTACATGTACGCCGCAGTCGTGGGAAGGATATCGATGCAGCGTGCGGACAGCTGGCAAATAAAGAAAAAGTAGCTTAATGCACATAAAAAGTATCAAGCGGTAGTTCCATTTTTGATGAATCTATTCTCAAATGCCGTGTGTTTTAATTAACAATTTGGTAACATTGCATCGGTAAACAATCAGTAGTTTTGCCTTAAAATTGGTGGCGAGGAAAATTGAACTTAAACAGGCAGCTATTGAGCCGAGCACTTTCAAAACCTGCTATTTACTTCATATAACTATACTTTCTTTATGTTTGGTCTGGAAACCGACATTTTTATTCTCCTCGCTTTCAGTATCTTAGCGGCTTGTGCTTTCGAATTTGTTAATGGTTTTCACGATACAGCCAATGCTGTGGCTACCGTGATTTATACCAATTCCCTGAAGCCTAATATTGCAGTAATGTGGTCTGGGTTCTGTAACTTCCTCGGTGTATTTTTCGGCGGTATTGCAGTGGCCATGGGTATTGTCAATCTGCTTCCTGTGGAAATGCTGATTGACCAGGATGTATACCATAGTATAGCCATGGTGTTTGCACTTCTGTTCAGTGCGATCATCTGGAACCTTGGAACCTGGTACTTCGGATTGCCGAGTTCAAGCTCTCATACATTAATAGGTTCTATTTTGGGTGTAGGTTTGGCATTTACGTTTATGCCTGAGAACACAATGGGAGCAGGTGTGAACTGGACAAAGGCCGAAGAGCTTTTCATGTCTCTTTTAACCTCTCCGATTTTTGGTTTTGCGCTTGCAATCATCATCATGTTCATGTTGCGCAGACTATTATCCAAGCCGCTTCGTGATATTGTTTTCAGCGAACCTAAGAAAAACCAGCCTCCGCCGATGTGGATTCGTGCTATACTGATTACGACTTGTACGCTCGTAAGTTTTTTCCACGGATCCAATGATGGACAAAAAGGTGTAGGACTTGTGATGTTGATCTTAATTGGTATTGTTCCTGCTCACTTTGCACTGGATAACAGCGTTAATCCGGCAGAAATGAGAGGTGATCTTGTCAGAATCGAACAAACAGTGAGTCGTATTGACTCTTCTAAATTGTCGGCAACAGACCGTACGAAGCTGCGTTCCATTCATCAGGAGATAGCAGCTCTGAATGCAGAAATCAGCAAACCGCTTGTAGATAAGAAATTGCCGTTAGAAACACGTATGAACGCCCGTCGTTCATTGTTGTTGATCAGTCGTAATACCAAGACAATCCTTGATAATGGAGATGCAACACTGAATACTGAAGATAAAGCATATTTGAAAATGCAATCAGGAAGCGAAAAAGGGATCAGACGATATACGGACTATGCTCCTGACTGGGTGATTCTGATGATCTCGCTGTCACTTGGTTTGGGAACAATGGTGGGTTGGAAACGTATCGTAGTTACAATCGGAGAAAAGATCGGTAAGCAGCACCTTACTTACGCGCAGGGAGCATCTGCAGAGTTGGTTGCCGCAAGTACAATCGGTGTTTCGTCTTATCTGGGTCTGCCGGTAAGTACCACGCACGTTCTGTCATCTGGTATTGCTGGTTCGATGGTAGCCAGTAAAGGCGTTAAAAACCTTCAGGCTGGTACAATTCGTAATATTGTAATTGCATGGATACTAACACTTCCTGTAACAATGTTGTTGTCAGGTACATTATATGCTTTCTTCCGTTGGATATTTTAGGATAAAAGTTAAGTAATTAAGAACTCAGAGGAGTTAAGGATAAGTCGCATAAGCTGCGCCGCCTTAATTCCTTTTTCTCGTTAAGGCCTGTCCGTTATACATAGTAATATTAAATATTTTATAGCCTCATAATTAATTGATGAGATTGCGTGTTACTTTAACTTTTTCTCACTTCTTAACTACTATAACTTCTTACCTTCTCTCACTTCTTTTGCTTTTACAACAGTTATTATCGTACTTAGACGTGGATTTTTAATCATAGGAAAAGCCAATTATTCACCATAATGACAAAAATTGAAGAGCAGGTAAATCGTTACGGTTATGTAACGGAGGCCATTGCAGAAGATATTGACCTGATTGCAGAAATTAACCGGCTGAAAAAGGAAAAGAATGCGGTAATTCTCGCTCATTATTACGTGAACGAAGAAATACAGGATTTGGCTGACTATATAGGTGATAGTCTGGGTTTGTCTCAACAGGCTGCGGCCACAGAGGCAGATATGATCGTTTTTTGCGGCGTGCATTTCATGGGTGAGACGGCAAAAGTACTCAGTCCGCATAAAAAGGTGGTTATTCCTGATTTGAATGCCGGATGCTCACTGGCGGATTCTGCTCCTGCAGATAAGTTTGCAGCTTTCAAAGCACAATATCCTGATCATATTGTGATCAGCTATATCAACTGTTCAGCTGAAATTAAAGCACTGACAGATATTGTATGCACGTCTTCAAATGCATTACAGATTGTAGAAAGTCTGCCGAAAGATCAAAAGATTATCTTCGCTCCCGATGCAAACCTTGGGCGTTATGTTGCTCATAAGACTGGACGCGATATGGTGCTTTGGGACGGAGCGTGTATTGTTCATATTGATATTTCAAAGGAGAAACTTGCACACCTCAGACAAGAGCATCCTGATGCATTATTAATTGCCCATCCGGAATGTAAGCAGGATATCCTTTTACAGGCAGATTTCGTTAGTTCCACAACCGGACTTCTCAAATTTGTGAAGGAATCGGATCATAATAAATTTATCGTGGCAACCGAAGCGGGTATTTTGCATAAGATGAAACAGTCGGTGCCGGATAAAAAATTAATTCCTGCGCCTGGTTCAGATAACAATACCTGCGCATGTTCGGAATGTCCGTACATGAAAATGAATACGCTGGAAAAAGTATATAATGCCTTGCTTTACGAACAGCCTGAAATTTTCGTGCCGGAAGATATCAGGGTAAAAGCGTATGCGTCTGTAGCACGAATGCTTGAATTGAGTAAGGGAATTTAGAAGAAATAGTTAAGAATTTAATACGAGTTATAGTACGAAGTGTGTCTGAGTCCGGAAGGGTCTGATTCAACAGTCCGGTCATCGTCCCGAGGATGAGAAATTAGTGTAGCAAAGCCGGATAGGCGTTAATTTTTTTGCGCAGAGCAGCGCTCTGTGTTTTGAAGGAATAAAATAAACAAGTAAAACCACCAATTGTAAAAAATGCCTCAGTTCGACTTTCTGATTATTGGTTCCGGTATAGCCGGACTCAGCTACGCAGCCAAACTTGCACGACATTTTGAAGCGGCGAAACAGGATATTTCAATTGCTGTCATTACGAAGGTTCAGGCGGATGAAACCAATACAAAGTATGCTCAGGGGGGAATTGCGGTAGTTTGGGCTGAATCGGATTCGTTTGAAAAGCACATCCAGGATACGATGGATGCAGGCGATGAGGTGAATAAGAGAAATATAGTTGAAATAGTGGTAACCGAGGCGCCTGAACGTATTCAGGAATTAATTGACTACGGAACCCGGTTCGATAGGGAAACAGGTGGAGAATACGATCTTGCTAAGGAAGGTGGTCATTCTGATAACCGGATTTTGCATTTTAAAGACATTACCGGAGCGGAGATCGAAAGAGCACTGCTCGAAGAAGTGACCCGTCATAAAAGCATTCAGATTTTTACACATTACTATGCGGTAGAACTCATTACTCAGCATCACTTGGGTGAAACAGTTTACCGGTATCAGGAAGATATCAAATGCTTCGGCGCGTACGTCCTGAACCGCCAAACAGGAGAGGTTGAAAAGTTTCTTTCAAAAACTACGTTGCTGGCTACAGGCGGAATAGGTAATGTATATCAAAGCACAACAAATCCTACTATTGCTACCGGCGACGGTATAGCCATGGCTTATCGGGCCAAAGGGATATGCGATAATATGGAGTTTATCCAATTTCACCCTACCAGCTTTTACCAACCCGGCAAAAAGCCGTCGTTCCTGATTTCGGAGGCGGTGCGTGGATTTGGTGGTATTCTTAAAAGGGCGGATGGCAGTACCTTCATGGAATTATATGACAGCAGGCTTTCGTTAGCGCCACGTGATATCGTAGCCAGAGCAATAGACTCGGAAATGAAAAGGAATGGGGTGGATCATGTCTATCTGGATGTACGCCACTGTGACTATGAAAAATTTGTAGAGCATTTCCCGAATATCACACAATATTGCCTTGATGCGGGGATTGACATAAGAACAGATATGATACCTGTTGTACCTGCTCAGCACTATATGTGTGGCGGTGTACGTGTGAATGAATGGGGCAAAACGAATATTAACTTTTTGTATGCGGTAGGTGAGTGTGCTTGTACCGGACTGCATGGATCTAATCGGCTGGCATCTAATTCGCTGTTGGAGGCGGTTGTATTTGGGCATCGTGCTTTTGTCAGCACGATTTCCAGTATGGATGAAGCTGTTGTTCCGGATGATATTCCTGAATGGGATGATTCCGGTACTACCCATCCTGAAGAAAATGTGCTTGTTACGGAAATGACCCGTGAGTTAAATAGTATTATGTCTAACTATGTGGGTATTGTCAGGACAGATCGCAGGATGAAACGCGCCTACGATCGTCTTGAACTGCTGCATCAGGAACATGAAGAATTGTATCGGGAATCAAAGGTTTCAGTGGCTATCTGTGAGCTCCGCAACATGATTTCTGTTTCTTATCTCATCATCAAAATGGCCATGGCACGTCGCGAAAACATCGGTTTGCATTATAATGCGGATCATGTGAAGGCATAAAAGACTCGCTGGGTTTAAAGAATGTAAAGGGCTTTTGTTTAGTAGGATCTCCGATTCACTAAATAAGAGCCTTTTTCTTTTATGAGCTCTTCGGATTTACGGCCCTTATTCTAATAGGATGTATTTAATAGTTACATGGATTTAATATATCTATAGTTACTTATTGTTTTATTTTAATAAATAATTGAAATTTGCTAACAATGTGACTTATTATTACAAAAATTACAAATTTTTGTATCCTAAGGTGAGTAAAATTGCAAATTTTGCACTTATACGATATGTAACTGTAAGTATCAAGTAGTTAGATCGGGTTCTGCTTATATGCGGGCAGCTTTACTAATTGTTCTTACGGAGATGAAACACACGTCTTGTCACGATTTGAAAATGTCCGATTTGAACTCAACGCCTCCAATCTTTCCTCGTCTCTCCAACTCTATCTACTGTTTTAGTTTTCTATTTGTTCCACTTTTTCCCTGAGTCAGTGAGCGGCTCAGGACACAATGACTCTATTTTTTTCTAACAAATCACTAATTAATCTATGAGAATGTCTACCAGATGGACGTGTCGTGATTCAGCGCGGTATGTCTTTTCTCTTTTGCTCATCCTGATGACAGTTGTAGGGGCTTATGCTCAAAATGCGGTCAAGGGTGTTGTGAAAGATGACCAGGGGCAAGGGCTGCCTGGCGTGAGTGTTGTTGTGAAAGGAACCACAGCAGGAACAGTTACTGATATTGATGGTAACTACTCTGTGAATGCACCTAATGACAACAGTATTTTGATTTTTTCCTACATCGGCTATCTGACGCAGGAAATTGCTGTTGCAAGCAAGTCGACGATTGATGTTGTGTTAGCATCAGATGTGAAGTCACTCAGTGAGGTTGTTGTGGTAGGGTATGGTACTGCCAAAAAAGCGACATTAACAGGTTCTGTTACAGCGGTAAAAGGAACTGAACTTGAAAAAGCACCTGCAGCTAACCTTTCTAATACCTTAGGCGGTCGTTTGCCGGGGATTTCTGCGGTGCAATCGAGTGGAGAACCGGGTTACGATGGTTCCGCTATCCGTATTCGTGGAACTAACTCTTTGGGAAACAGCAATGCGCTGATTGTAGTGGATGGTGTTCCTAATCGAAGTGGAGGTTTGGATCGTATCAATCCTGCAGATATAGAGAGTATCTCCGTTCTGAAAGATGCAGCGGCGGCTATTTACGGATCGCGTGCAGGTAATGGGGTAATTTTGATTACAACCAAACGTGGTAAGTCGGGTAAGCCTCAGTTGTCATACGATATGAATTTTGGTGTAAGTCAACCCACCCGTACGCCTCAGATGTCTGATGCCGCAGAGTATGCTACGATCAGAAACGAATTGCAGATTTATGACAACCTGCCTGTAGGGCAATGGAGTGGTGCACTTCAAGGGTTTAACTCTACCGGTCAATATACAAGAACGGACAATGGTAGTGTTGTGAGTGCCGTTTTTAAGCCGGAAGATATGCAGAAGTTCCGTGATGGAAGTGATCCTTTACTGCATCCTAATACAGATTGGTATGGCTCGGTACTGCGTAATTGGGCTCCTCAGCAGCGCCATAGCGTACAGCTCACAGGTGGTAGCGAGAACGTGCAGTATCTTGCTTCGTTGGGACACATCAATCAGGCTGGTTATTACATCAATTCTGCGACAGGTTACAAGCAATATGATTTACGTATCAATCTTGATGCCAAAATCAATAAGTACGTAAAGGCTAACCTGGGCGTAACATTAAGAGAAGAATTCCGTCATTTCCCAAGTGGTGGAAATGGAGCTGGCGCTATTTTCCGCATGCTGATGCGTGGAAAACCAACCGAAATTGCAATCTGGCCGGATGGAAGACCGGGGCCGGATATCGAAAATGGTCAGAACCCGGCAGTTATTACAACCAATACTACTGGTTTTAATAATGATAAAAGGGACTACATACAAACCAATGGAGGTCTGGAAATTCAGATTCCCGGTGTAACAGGTTTGAAGGCCAACGTGATGGCGGCATTGGATAAGCAACACCGTAGAATTAAAAACTGGGAAACGCCATGGTCTTTGTATTTCTGGGATAAGCAATCCTATGAGGCTGACGGTGTAACTCCTGTACTTAACGGTTCGGTTCGTTCTACCTTCGCAGATCCCCGTTTGACTGAGACGTCCTCTCAGGAGCTATCAATCCAGTTGACTGGGCAGATGTCGTATGATAAGTCTTTTGGTTCCCATAACTTCAATGTAATGGCTGGTATTCAGAGAGAAACAGTAGAGGCGGATGGATTCTTTGCGTATCGCCGTTATTTTATATCTCCGGCTGTAGCCGAGTTACTCGCTGGTGCTGCTGCTGAACAGAATATTGGAAATAATGCTCCGGATTTATATAAGAGAGCACGTTTGAGTTATTTCGGTCGTGCAGGGTATAATTTCAAAGAGAAATATATAGCTGAATTCCTATGGCGTGCAGATGCCTCATACATTTTCCCAAAGACAGGTCGCTGGGGATTTTTCCCGGGTGTTTCGGCAGGATGGCGTATGTCCGAGGAAGGCTTCTGGAAAAACAACATCCGTGCTGTGAACAATGTTAAATTACGCGGTTCATGGGGACAGATGGGAGCAGAGCCTTATTTCCTTGGAACGGAGACATTGGCTGAATATCAATATTTGTCTACGATGGGTTTTGGGAATTTCGTACTGGGTGATCAGGTTGCCAAAACTTTGTTAGAAACCCGGATTGCAAATAATGCTTTTACGTGGGAGGTTGCTAACAATATGAATATTGGTATTGAAGGAACATTACTGAATGATAAAATAGCTTTTGAATTTGATTATTTTATCAATAACCGCTCCAAAATGCTAATTCCTAAGGCAGGATCTACTCCTTCATCTGTCGGAATCGATGGCCGCCTTCCACCCCAGAACCTGGGCCGTCTGCAGAACAAAGGATGGGAATTTAAAGTGAGCTACGATGGAAATGCAGGTGATTTCACGTATTCGATAGGAATCAATGGGGGTTACGCTAAAAATAGAATTAAATACTGGGATGAAGTGCCAAACGTGCCGTCCTACCAAAGAACCACCGGAATGCCGTATCAATCATTCCTGGTGTATCAATTTGACGGAGTATACAAAGACCAGGCTGCAATCGACTCGGATCCGCTGGATTACAGCGCCATTGCGACCAATCTGAGACCTGGTGACATGCGGTTTAAAGACGTGAACGGTGATGGGGTTATCAACGCTGACGACCGTGTTCGTACTGAAAAAGTACAACGTCCATGGTTTACAGGTGGTGCAACAATTAACCTGGGATATAAGTCATTCGATCTTTCTATTTTGTTTCAGGGAGCAACAGGTGGGCTTCAGGTTGTAGGTTTAACCGAGTCTGGTGATATTGGTAACTACCTGAAATACGATTATGATCACCGCTGGACGATTGATAATCCTACCGATCAATATCCAAGGCTAACAAACCGTAACAATCGTTACTATACCAATGTGGATCAGGCGGGTATCAACAGTTACTTCCTGAGAAGTACTAATTATCTGCGTTTGAAAAACATTGAGATAGGGTATAATCTGCCTTCTGAATTTGGTGCTAAACTAGGACTTAGCAAATTCCGCTTGTATGCCAATGCACTGAACCTGTTTACTATTGATAAAATTAAGGTTTGGGATCCGGAATCCACCAACACGAGCGGCCAGTATTATCCGCAGTCACGCATTGTCAGCGCCGGTTTACGTGTAGCATTTTAATAATTGATGATTATGAAATTGAAATATAAAAATATAGTTCTTATCGCATTGTTGGCTTCTGCCGGACTTACAGCGTGTGATACTGATTTTCTTGACGTTACGCCGCCGTCAGAAATTCCTGCTGATGAAGTATGGAAGGACGGAGGATTATCTGAAGGTTTTGTTACGGGAATCTATGCCGGACTTCAGCAGGGGGGCCTGGGAGAGCAAATGCTGGCTTCTTTATCTGATGAAGCTGTTTTTACGCATACTGGTCGTAACATCAACACGATTAATGAGGGGAGTTTGAGTCCTTCGGTTACGGGTTGGGTAGACGATACGTATGGCTGGGGACCCATGTACACCCGTATTCGTGCCACCAATATTGCCATCCAGAATCTGGCGACAGCTACGTTTAACAATGCAACACTTAAGGATCGTCTGCGTGGAGAAGCTTACTTTTTGAGGGCTTATTATTATCAGCAATTGCTCCGCTATTACGGTGCAGTACCACTCATTAAGAAGGTTTACGAGTTGAACGAGGACTATACAGCGCCCCGAAACACGTATGAGGAATGTGTCAATTCAATCGTGAATGACTTGGATAGCGCAGCAATCTTTCTGGAAGGAAAAGCGCCGGTTACCGGCCGCGCAAATAGAACAGCAGCACTTGCTTTGAAATCGCGTGTATTGCTTTATGCAGCCAGCGATCTGCATGATGTTCCAACTGCAAAATCAAAGTCGACTGTGCTTGCCGATTATGATAATCCTGAATTTTTCGGATACCTTTCGGGGAGTCGTGCTACACGCTGGACAGCAGCTTTGAATGCAGCAAAAGCAGCATTGGATGCGAGTACTGGTGGTTATAAATTAAATCTTACGGCTCCTGTAACGGCTGAACAAGGTAAGGCCAATTACGTGGCTATATCCATGGGTGGAGGTAGTGCGGATCAAAATATAGATGCAACCGCCGCAACAGAACTTATTTTTGCCCGCTACTTTACACCGGCATTCAATGAGCCTGCACGCCAGACCGGGCTTCATAATGGTCCAAACGGTTACCATAACTGGGCAGGTAATACACCTATCGGTAACCTGGTAGATGATTATGAAATGAGAGATGGAACTAAGTTTTCGTGGGATAATCCTGCTCATAAAGCGGCTCCATATACCAACCGTGACCCTCGCTTTTATGCAACCGTTTTGTACGATGGTGCAGATTGGAAACCACGTCCATCCGATGTACGTGACCCTGCCAATCAGATTCAGACAGGTGCTTATGATCTATTGAACGACGCGAATGCCTTGGTTACACGTCATGGATTGGATACCCGTAACAGTACGGTTGAAGATTGGAATGGTAGCCGTTCAGGCTATTATATGCGTAAGTTTATTGATCCGAATCCGGCTTTGTATGACAATACGGACCGCCAGGATATTCCATGGCCAATTCTTCGTGTAACGGAAGTAGTTTTCAATTATATAGAAGCGAGCATTGAAACCGGCAATGAAGCGGATGCACTTCTCTGGCTGAACAGAATACGTTTCCGTGCAGGTATGCCTGCATTAAGAGCTACAGGCGCTGCTTTAAAAGAAGCGTATCGCCAGGAAAGAAGGATTGAAATGGTGTATGAGGAGCAACGTTATCACGATGCCCGCCGTTGGATGATCGCACCAACCACTTTGGGCGAAACGATGACATACATCAGCGTTGTTGGAAAGTTCAAACCCGGACAAACTATGAAAGAGCCGTATCGGTACAACCCTGCTGTGTATACTTACACTTATACGCCGGTAGAGGAAACAGCACATGAAAACCGTACTTGGCTTGACAAAATGTATTTCCGTCCCATTCATCGTGATGAAATGAATAGAAACAACAAGCTCATTCAAAACCCTGACTACGGTATCTAGGTCTTATATTTATTGAATTTTTTGAAGCTATGCCTGACATTCTGAGCATAGCTTCTTTTTTTATGAGGCACAAAAAATAGTCTATTTAATCAGGAGTTTTTCCTCCTCTTACTAAAGTTTTAGTGAGTAACCACCGGATGCATGGAGATTTTTTTGACTTGCATTTTTAAAAGTGAATCTGCCCAAAGGGCTTAAGATTCCGATCATAACTGAAAAAATAATATGTAACTAAATGTATACATTAAGGGCACAAAGTGCCTTGTTATGTCATAAAGACACTTTTGTTAAATTTTAATAAAAATTTGTACTAATGTCTGTTTGTAATTTTAAAATTTCTGATTAACTCTGCATAAGAATTAGCTGTAGACAACATCAATTCTAACTTACTCCTAACAAATTATGAACAAAACTTTTACTTCTGACAAGATTATCCAACATCACACATTGTACATTCTTCATCACCTTCACCTAAGTTTTAAGGGCATGGAATCGACGGTATGATTGTCGTATTGCACCCTACATTACATCTAACTAAAAGCCTTCTTTTTATTCCTTATTAAGAGTTTCGGGCTTACCTATTCACATTCCTTTTTATCAGAAAAATTCACGAGAACTGTCGCCTGACTTGCATTCCTGTGTATTAACGCTATTGCCGTATACTTAACCTTTGCCTATGATAATATAAAAACAATTTCCATTACCTCTGAACTCCTTGTGAGGCAACGACCGATATTTTTTGGTGGGTGTGTTTTGTTGTGCCCATTTGACTGACTTAACGGTTAATCTAAACTATTTTAAACTATCATTTATGAAGAAAATTATTTACTTGAAAAGGCTATGTCCTCCAGCCAGCGTGTGCCTGGCTATGATGTCAATAGCTGTAGCACAGCCATTTACGGTTGGGGCGGCCGGCATAACAAAAGTGTTGGCAACTCATTCATACGCTGAGATCGTAGTAAAAGGGAAGGTGACCGAAGAAAACGGAACACCATTGCCAGGTGTGAGTATACTGATGAAAGGTACCAACACTGGTACCACTACGGATGCCGCTGGCGAATATAGCATCACAGTTCCGAACGCTGAGGCTATTCTCGTATATAGCTACGTTGGTTTTTTGAAACAGGAAGCGACAGTGGGTAACAGAAATTCGATCAATATAACACTCGCCGGAGATTCACAGGCACTGAGTGAAGTGATCGTGGTAGGCTACGGTGAACAGAAAAAGGAAACTTTAACAGGAGCTGTAACAACAGTGAAAGGTTCTGATATTGTAAAATCACCTGCTGTTAACGTAAGTAACAGTCTAGCCGGGCGCTTGCCTGGGGTAACCCTTGTGGCCCGAAGTGGTGAGCCAGGTCAGGACGGATCTACAATTCGTATACGCGGGATGAATACATTGGGTAACAACGACGCCCTTGTGGTAGTGGATGGTATTCCGGGTCGTTCTCTTGATCGTATAGACCCCAACAGTATCGAAACCATTTCTGTTTTGAAAGATGCATCTGCTGCGATTTACGGAGCTCAGGCTGCTAACGGAGTTATTCTGATCACTACGAAAAGAGGTAAAACCGGTAAGCCGACCATTACATTCAATGCCAATCAGGGATTCAGTCAACCCACGATTCTGCCTAAAATGACGAACTCGTCGGAGTATGCGCAGGCGTTGAATGAAGTGGATCTATACAGAAATCGTCCGCCACGTTATTCTTCTGAAGACATTTCCAAATTTGCAGATGGTTCAGATCTGTGGAAGTATCCGAATACGGATTGGTTCAAGGAAATATACAAAGACTGGTCTGGTCAGCATTTCTATAATGCAACTGTATCCGGTGGCGGTGAGGCTGTACGCTATTTCGTATCTCTTGGTACAAAAACACAGGATGGATACTACAAGAATAGCGCGACTAAGTACACGCAGCATGATTTCAGAACAAACCTTGATGCAACTATTACCAAGAATGTAAGTCTTCGTTTCGATGTATCGGGTCGTATGGAAGACAAAAACTATCCTACGCGTACAGCCGGAGATATCTTGTGGATGGTGATGAGAGGTAAGCCCAATATGCCGGCGTATTGGCCAAACGGTGCCACCGGTCCAGATATCGAGTACGGAAATAACCCGGTAGTGGTAAGTACCAACCAGACTGGTTATGACCGTGATAAGTGGTATGTCTTGAACAGTACATTGCAGTTGAATGTCAAAATTCCCTGGGTTGAAGGACTTTCATTTACAGGTAATGCAGGGATAGATAAAGGTTTTAATTTCAGAAAACGTTTTCAGACGCCATGGTATCTGAACTCCTGGGACGGAACCAGCCGTGATGCGAACGGACAACCAATATTGGTTCGCGGTAAAAAAGGGGTAGGGGATCCTAACCTTACGCAATACATGGAAGATAAGCAGGACATTTTGCTGAATGGGTATCTGAATTACGACAGAACAATCGGAACCAACCACATCGTGAAGTTCCTGGTAGGTAGTGAAAGAAGAACTGGTAATGGTGACAAGTTCAATGCATTCCGCCGCTATTTTGTATCTAATGCGCTGGATCAGCTGAACGCTGGTGGCGATGCGGAAAAAGACAATACAGGAACTGCTTACCAAAGCGCAAGGCTTAATTACTTCGGGCGGGTTAACTACAGTTTCAAAGAAAAATACCTGATGGAATTTGTGTGGCGCGTGGATGGATCTTATATCTTTCCGGAAGCAAAACGTTTCGGATTTTTCCCTGGTGTTTCCGCCGGATGGCGCGTTTCGGAAGAAAGCTTCTGGAAAAACAACATCAGATTTGTTAACCAATTCAAACTTCGTGCTTCTTGGGGACAAACCGGTAACGACCGTATAGAAGAATGGCAGTATCTGGGTACATACGGATTCCAAACTCAAAACATGGTATTCGGCACCAATACGGAAGCCAAGACATTGGGCGAAACCCGTATACCAAATCCTAACGTAACATGGGAAGTGGCCAGCCAGGGAGATATCGGTTTTGATGCGAGTCTGATGAATGATCGTATCAACGTCACTTTTGATGTATTCGACTATCGCCGCTCCGGGTTGCTATGGAGAAGAAATGCATCTGTTCCTACCACTACAGGACTAACGCTGCCAAGTGAAAATATCGGTAAGACTTCGAACAGAGGTTTTGACTTCAATGTTTCGTACCGTGGTGACGTGAAAGATTTGAAATACACGTTCTTTGTCAACGGAGGTTATGCAATCAATAAGGTGAACTTCATTGATGAAACACCAGGCCGTCCTGAATACCAGCAAGTGACAGGACATCCTTTGCCTACCAAGCCAAGTGATCCAAACGCGCCTTTCGATCCGGACCGCGACTTGTACTACCAGTCAATTGGTATCTTCAAAGATCAGGCTGCTGTTGATGCATACCCACACTGGGGAGGAGCCCGTCCTGGTGACGTAATCTTCAAAGATGTGAATAATGATGGTAAAATAGATGCGAACGACCGCGTTCGTAACTACAAAACAGATGTACCCCGCTTCCAGGGTGGTATCGGTGCTAACCTGATTTTCAAAGGTTTCGATCTTTCCATTCTATTCCAGGCGGCTACCGGTGCACTTCGTTATCTGTCTCTTGAAAGTGGTGATTTCGGAAACTATTGGAAAGAAGATTTCGACGGTCGCTGGACTCCTGACAACATCAATGCCACCAAGCCACGTGCAAGTAACAGAAGCGATGAGTACTGGAGATCGCAGCGGAATACACATCTGCTTTATAACACCAACTATGTGAGGTTGAAAAACCTTGAATTTGGTTACACCATACCGATGGGACTTACCACCCGTCTTGGTTTGCAGAACGTTCGTTTCTATGTGAATGGAAATAACCTGGCTACCTATTGCCCTGGTCTGAAAGGATTTGATCCTGAAGATAACAATACAGGTGGTATCAACTATCCGCTTGCCAGGGTTGTAAATGGCGGTTTATCATTGACTTTTTAATTGATTATACATGAAAAAGATAATAGCTATTTTAACAGTAGCGCTGAGCCTTGGCAATTTGACTTCCTGTAATCAGGATTTCCTTGACAAGCAGCCGCAGGATCAGTTTTCTGAAGATGCAGTATGGAATGATGCAGCACTGATCCAAACATTTATTAACAATACTTATCGTGGACTAGGCCATGGTTTTAACAACGTGATGTTCTCTACTTACAGTGATGAGTCTATGGCTGTATGGGGACCGGTTGTGAACGTAACCAAAGGTCTTATCAATGCCAGCGATATCAATGACTGGGCTTATGACCGTGCTGCCTATTACGTGTGGGACAATGTTTATAAGAATATACGTGCAACAAACCTGTTCTTTAGTAAAATTGAAAGCGCTACTACACTGGACGCTGCTACCAAGAACATGTATATGGGTGAAGAACATTTTATCCGTGCGTATCTCTACCACAATCTGGTATCAGTGTATGGAGGTGTACCTCTGGTTACAAAAGCGTATGGCCTGGGCGAAGAATATTCCATGCCTCGTAATACATATGAAGAGTGCATCAAGTTTATTGCTGATGAATGCGATAAAGCGGCTGCTTTGCTACCCGAAACACAGTCGGCTGCCAATGCGGGACGTGCTACCAAGGGCGCGGCTCTCGCACTAAAATCACGTACGCTTTTGTATGCAGCTAGTGATCTGTATGCCAATCCAACCTGGGCAGCAGGCTACGCCAATACAGAGTTAATCGGTTACAAAGGTGGCGATCGCACTGCAAGATGGAGAGCTGCCAAAGCTGCTGCAAAGGCGGTAATCGATATGGGTATCTATAGTCTGAATGCACCGAATCCTGCTACATTGGCTGAAGCCTCTAAAAACAGAGCCGATATGTTTGTCTCGAAGGCATCACCTGAAGATATACATGTACGTTATTTCCTAGCCAAACTGGATAATGACGGAGCATGGCCGGGGCGTTCCAATGGCCCCAATGGTTACCATAACTGGGGTGGTAACACACCGCTTGGTCAGCTGGTTGATGATTACGAAATGAAGGACGGTACTAAGTTTTCCTGGTCGAATCCGGCGCACGCAGCTGATCCGTATGTAGGTCGTGATTCACGTTTGTATGCTGATATTCTGTTTGAAGGTGCATCTTGGAGACAACGTCCGGCTGACGTAATTGACAAGGATCCTAAGGGTATCATTCAAACGGGTTATTGGGAAAAATGGAACGCAACAACCTCAAAAGTTGAAGTGGTGGCCGGACTTGATACCAGAAAAGGACCCATTGAAGACTGGAACGGTACGTATTCAGGTTATTATCTGAAAAAGTTTATGGATCCTGCTGTGGATGCACAATTCTTCAGATCTGAGGTGCCATGGAGGTTTATCAGATATACCGAAATTTTGATGAATTACGCAGAAGCGTGCATCAACCTGGGAGAAGAAGCGGAAGCTAAGAAATATCTGAATATGATCCGCAAGCGTGCTGCCATGCCGGATATCACTGAAACCGGTGCAGCACTTGTGAAGCGTTATCAGAATGAGCGTCGTATTGAAATGGCTTATGAGGAACAACGCTTTTTCGATGTACGCCGCTGGATGATAGCTCCAACAGTTTACTCAAATGCACGTGGTGTAGAACCAACTTACAAGCTAAACGCCGATCGTACAACCTCGGCAAAGGCTACTTACAAGATCATTGAAGTGCAGGAACGTAAATGGGTGGACAGGAACTATTTCCTTCCTATCAAGCTGGATGAGATGAATAAGAACAACAAGCTTATTCAAAATCCGGGGTATTGATATCGAATTAAAATGATAAATTAAGAATTAAGAATGGGGTGTGCTAATCATTTGGATTGGTACACCCCACTTGATGTAGCTCCAGAAATTCTTTGGTGTAATTGTAACCAATATCAAAAAGCACTTTCGTTTTTCTGAAATCAAAGGTGTTGTAATTGTATAACTCAGGTGCTTCGATCAGCATGTCGCAGCGATCCAGACTTGCTTTTGCCTTTCCTCTCATGGCCAGCCTGAAACTTCTGTAGGTGATCTGATGAATGTGGGAAGATGTTTTACCAAACGCGATCGGATTACAATGGATGCCGATCAGATAATCCACTTCATTTTGAATTGCATTTACGGGAAGGTTGTTGAAAATGGCGCCGTCAACCAGTTCTCTTCCCTGAAATTTGATTGGCTTGAATAAGCCCGGTAAACAACAGGATGCCAGTACCGGTTTAGCCAACTCACCGGTTTTAAAACATACTTCTTCTCCTATCTGTATGTCTGTTGTGGTCACGGCTAGTGGTATTTTAAGCGATTCGAAAGTGTTTTCGGGAATATGCTTAAAAAGTATCTTTTCAGCATGCTCAATGTTCAGCATGCCACCTGTGCTAAATCCAAAACGCAGGAACCTGAGAAATTTGGTTTGGATAAAAATATCAAGGATATCATCTGGCGAATATCCATAAGCAAGCAATGCACCTATAAACGCGCCCGCACTTGTTCCACTGATTTTGTCAAATTGTATTCCCTTTTCCATGAGTGCTTTGATTGCACCGATATGGGAAATTCCTCTGGCACCTCCACCGGATAGAACAAGTCCTGTTTTTGTCATTTGAGTTTAATTGATATTTGAACGCAGAGTTAATTGAGTTTAACGCAGCGTTTCGCTGAGTTTTTGATACTAATCTTTCTTAACCCCTTTAAATCCTCCGTGGTTCTCTTGTTTTCTCTGTGGTTCTCCGTGTAACCACATTTACCCCTCACACAAAATCACTCAGCTTTCCTCTTTCTCTTATCCGGATTCCTTTTTCCGTGTGCTCCACAACCGCCGCTTCGTATAACGGATCGTGCTCGAAAATCAGTATATGGTTTTCATTTGCAGCAGAGTGAAGCACGCGTTCTTTTTCCTCCATCGTGAGCAAGGGGCGTACATCATAACTCATCACCCAGGGGAGGGGAATGTGGAATGAGGATGGAAACAAGTCCGCAGCATATATGATTTTCTGATCACGGTATTGGATTACAGGTAATATCATTTGCTCCGTATGTCCGTCTACATGAATAAAACTGATGTCGTCAAAAGGAGATGTTTCTTCTTTGATGTAATTCAGCTGACCTGATTCTTTAATAGGTAGAATATTTTCTGTCAGGAATGATGCCTTTTCCCTCGGATTGGGATGGGTAGCCCAGTCCCAGTGTTTTTCGGTTGACCAGTATTTTGCGTTCGGGAAAACAGTTTGTAATTGGGTTCTATCCCGATTGTATTTGACAGCACCTCCCACATGATCAAAATGCAGATGCGTCAGGATTACATCCGTAATTTGTTCAGGACTAAATCCTTTCTCACGAATAGAACCAAGTAAAGTGGCATCCCCATGCGAGTCATAAAAGCCGAAGAATTTTTGATCTTGTTTATCTCCTAATCCTGTATCAACCAATATCAATTTTTGCCCATCTTCAATGAGCAGACAGCGCATTGCCCAGCTACACAGATTCTTCTCGTCGGCAGGATTGTGTTTGCTCCATAATGTCTTGGGAACCACGCCAAACATGGCTCCGCCATCCAATTTGAAGAAGCCGGTGTCGATGATATGAATTTTCATAGGGTTATAATTAAATTAAATCGTCCTTCTTTCATAGGTTTGCAAACCAACATACGCTAACATATCATAATTTTCCCAATTAACGACTCTTTTTCGGGCATTTATTGTCCTATTTCTATGCGTATTTCTACTATAAAAAGATCGGATTTCGGCGTTATAATTGTTGGATTGATGTTGCTGTCTGGTGTGGCAACCGGCCAGAAAACACCTGTTGAGTATGTCGAAACCCGAATTGGTACGGCACCGTCGACCACCGAAAGTGCAACACATCACAGCGAAGCCGGTAGTGAGTTGAAAGGCCAGACCATTCCCGCAGTCGGCATGCCACATGCTATGACGCAATGGACTCCGCAAACCCGGTCAACAGAAACAAAATGCATTGCTCCCTATTATTTCAACGACACTACGTTCCAGGGCTTCAGAGGAACGCACTGGCTGAATGGCTCTTGTGTACAGGACTACGGTACATTGACGGTAATGCCTTTATCTGGCGAGCTCAAAATAAATCCGGAATTGAGAGCATCCTCGTTCTTGCATGAAAAGGAGAAAACAGCACCCGATTACTATGGGGTGTACCTGGAAGATTATAAAATTAACGCGGAAGTGACTGCTCTGTCACGCACAGCTATGATGCGCTTTCGGTATGAAGGAGGTGAGGATAATTTTATTATCATAGAGCCTAATAGTGATGAAGGCGAGGGTTACGTCGAAGTGTTTCCTGAGAAGGGTGAAGTAATAGGTTATAATCCTGTGCATAGGATTTATCAGGGATCCGGCCAGCCTGCCGGGTTCAGTGGCTATTTTGTACTTAAGTTCGATAAAAAAATTACCCAGTTCGGTGTATGGAACGGTGATACGATCGTGCCGGGAGCCAGAGAGATCACGGGCAAGGGTAATCGTGAAAAGTTGGGAGCCTATATCGGGTTTGGCGTAGCCGGGCAGGTTGTGCAGGTTCGCATCGGAACATCCTTCACCAGTATTGAGGGGGCGAGGCTGAATCTGGAAAAGGAATTGGCTGGAAAGTCCTTCGAAGCGGTTCAGAATGATACAAAAAAGCGTTGGAATGCTGCCTTGGGTGTGGTACAGGTAAGCGGAGCAGAGAAGGATAAGACTTTGTTTTACAGTGCCCTGTACCGGACGAAATTGTCGCCACGTCTTTTTTCGGATATAGATGGGAAATATCCTTCTTTCGCAGGAGGTACTCCGGTTCAGCAAGCAGATGGGTTTGACTATTACTGCGATTACAGCATGTGGGATACTTTCCGGGCTGCCATGCCTTTGCATCATTTACTGGAACCGAAGCAGTCGGGAGATATGATGCAGTCACTGGTGAAAAAAGCGGAACAGGGGGGATGGATGCCCATTTTTCCATGCTGGAATCAATACACCGCAGCCATGATTGGTGATCATTCTGCATCGGTCATTGCAGATGCATACGCCAAGGGTATTCGTAACTTCGACCTCAATTCAGCTTATACCTATTTACGCAAAAATGCCTTCGAAGCCAATTCTGATCGTAAAAGTTATGAGGAAGGTAAGGGCAGGCGTGGTATGGAATCCTATCTCAAATACGGTTATGTCCCGCTGGAAGACAGTGTGTGGCAGGCTTTTCACAAGCGTGAACAGGTAAGCCGTACCTTGGAATACGCTTATGACGATTTCGCCTTGTCGGTCCTGGCCAAAGGTCTGGGGCATGCAAAGGACGAAGACGTTTTACAGCAACATGCATTGAATTATAGAAATGTGATTGATCCTTCAACCGGATATGCAAGAGGAAGATATGCTGATGGCAGCTGGATCAAATCCTTCGATCCGTTTGCGAAGCGTTCTCCGTTTATTACTGAAGGTTCACCGGCTCAGTATACCTGGTTTGTTCCCCAGGATGTGGCCGGACTTGCAAAGATCATGGGTGGAAATAAGGCATTCACCAATAAACTGGATACCCTTTTTGAACAAGGACATTACTGGCATGGTAATGAGCCTAATCATCAGATTGCTTATTTGTATGCGTATGCCGGTGAGCCATGGAAAACGCAGAAATGGGTGAGAAAGATTATTTATGAAGAATACGATACAGGAATGGGTGGTTTGAGTGGAAATGAGGATGGCGGACAGATGTCAGCATGGCTTGCTTTCAGCATGATCGGTATGTACCCGGTTGCACCCGGAACGCCTGACTATGTATTGGGAAGTCCGGTATTTAAAGAGGTAAAACTGCAAACCGGAAAAGGGAAACAGTTTGTGATTGAAGCGAAAAATGTTTCAGACAAAGCTCCCTATATACAATCCGCGACACTGAACGGGAAACCTTTCAGCAGAACGTACCTCTCTCATCAGGAGCTGACAAAAGGCGGGAAACTGATATTGGAAATGGGCTCAGAGCCAAATAAGAAATGGGGAGCCGATCCGAAAGACGCTCCTGCTTCGCTGTCTAAATGATTTAAGGTTACACAGAGAACCATAGAGTTAATAAGAGGTTCACAGAGAATTTATTATGCTCTGTGAACCTCTTGTTTTTTCATCGCGACGGGGCGTAAGCTCTCCATACCTCAATATTATAAATCATCTCTGTGGCTCTCTCCTCATCTTTGTGCACCTCTGTGTAACGAAAAAACTCCGCGTTTAAATTTCGCGGATAATCTAATTTTTTGATTCTTCCCCCCGATGCCATAATTTCACAGATTGTATTGCTTCCGGTTTGCCGGGATTAACTATCATCAAACATTGTATGAAAAAATTATGGTTTTGCGCCGGGCTGGCAGTGATGTCACTCGTAGCAAATGCACAAACAAACCTTTCTGCAGAACAGCTGTGGAAATTGGGAAGAGTATCGGCATCAGGTATTTCAAAGGATAAGAAATATGTGATCTATTCTGTGGGGACGCCGGACCTGGAAACCAATAAAACCAACCGGAAAACGTATCGTATACCCGTAACTGGTGGTACGGCAGAGGCGATCGAAAATGCAGATGAAATATTGGTCAATGATCGTATATCACCCGATGGAAAGCACATCATCAGCAGCGCTCCGGTACAGGAAATTGACATCACCGGAGCGGATAAATACAAAGATCTTCCCAAATCTGACGCATATGTATTCACTTCACTGAATTACAGGCACTGGGATACCTGGGAAGACGGTAAATTTGACCATGTATTTGTAGCTCCTTATACGAATGGAAAGGCGGGAGAGGCGAAAGATATCATGAAAGGTGAAAAATTTGACTGTCCGCAGAAGCCATTCGGGGGAGATGAAGATTTTATCTGGAGTCCTGATAGTAAGAAGGTATTGTATGTTACCAAAAAGAAATTCGGGACGGATTACGCCGTGAGTACCAATACAGATCTGTTCGAATACGACGTTGAAAAGGGAACTACCAGAAATCTGACAGAAGAGAATAAAGGCTATGATGTAGCACCGGCTTACAATGAAAAAGGCCAGCTAGCCTGGCTGCAAATGAAAAGAGACGGCTACGAAGCCGATAAGCAGGATCTGGTGGTGAGTGATGGCAAAGTGAAACAAAATCTGACACAGCAGCGAGACGACATCCATGTAGATGGATTCAAATGGGCAGAAGATGGCCGTACATTATTTTTCTGGGCTGCTACGGATGGAACAGTTCAGTTGTTTAAAGTGAATTATCCGGGACTTACAAGAATGGCTTCCGTGATCACACAAATTACAAAAGGTGATTTCGATATTGGCGGAGTCCACGGTCAGATAGGTAATACCCTGATCGTTTCCCGTACCGACATGAACCATGCTGCTGAATTATACACCGTTGATATTGAAAGCGGTGCCATGAAGCAGCTGACACATGTGAACGACGATGTATACGCCAATCTGGGTTTGTGTAAAACAGAAAGGAAATGGGTAACTACTACGGATGGTAAAAAAATGTTGGTTTGGGTAATTTATCCTCCGGGCTTTGACCCGTCAAAAAAATATCCGACACTGTTGTACTGCCAGGGTGGACCTCAGTCTGCATTGACTCAATTCTATTCTTATCGTTGGAATTTTCAGCTCATGGCCTCACAGGGTTACATCGTAGTAGCGCCAAACCGCCGTGGTATGCCCGGGCATGGAACCAAATGGAATGAGCAGGTGAGTAAGGATTGGGGCGGACAAGTGATTAAAGACTACCTCAGTGCAATCGATGCAGAAGCAAAACAGCCTTATGTAGATAAGTCAAGACTTGGTTGCGTAGGTGCAAGTTTTGGTGGCTTTTCTGTATTTGCATTGGAAGCGCAGCACAATGGCCGTTTCAAAACTTTTATATCACACGATGGCGTTTTCGATTTCAGAAGTATGTACGGCACTACAGATGAAATGTTCTTCGAGAATTGGGAAAAGGGAGGCAATTACTGGGATAAATCGAATGCGGTTGCACAACGCTCTTTCAGCCAGTCGCCCAGTAATTTTGTGGATAAATGGAACACCCCTATTTTTATTATTCAGGGTGGAAAAGACTATCGCGTTCCCATTGAGCAGGGGCTACAGGCATTCCAGGCGGCTCAGTTGAAAGGAATCAAAAGTAAGTTGTTATATCTTCCTGAAGAAAACCATTGGGTACTCAATGCCCAGAATGCCATTGTCTGGCAACGGGAATTTTTCAGCTGGTTGAAGGAAACATTATAAGTTGCCGCTGCGACAAATTCAGTATTTAAATTAATAGAAAATGACCTGTGTCGGTACAACACAGGTCATTTTTATGATGTTAACTCTAAGCAAGCTTCGATGTTAACTTATAAGCTCTCAATATAAACCACAAGACTGGTAAGGTCCTGATTGATAGAGCGGATCGTGGATTGCATCTGGTTGATCATGGACGAGCGTGTTTGAAAATCATCAGCACGATAAATACCTCCACTACCGAAAATAAGATTTTGTTTACTGCCATTCGTTTCTCCTTCAAACTCGAACTCAATCCATCTGTTTTTAATGCTTTGCGCCAGTGTTTTATCACCTTTGTTACTAAACTGTTTTTCGTTCAGCATTCTCCAGACAAAACCTGGGTAATCCGCATTTTCATCTGTTTCTGCCCATATTGACCGCAAGAGATTTCGTTCGTGAAGGAATTCGAACTGGTGTGCCCTTGGGTTTATGGTAACTGCTCCCAATCCGGCACTGATTAAACCACCACCAACACCAATTGCCGTCTGCGCGCCATCACCGGAAACAACCACGGTAGCCACAGTAGTTAATGCAGCCACAATCACCGAAGCAACTGTGTAATTACGATCTCTTTTATCATCCAGATTCTCCAGATAGGCTCCAGCCATATCTGCCCGTTCGCCTTCGCAGTCCAGCTCAGCTGCTATTGCCTGTAATTCTGTTTGTGCTATACGTATCCTTCCGTTTATACTCTGTAACAAGGCGAGTCTTTCGAGTGTGAGCGAATCTGCTCTTTTATTTGATCGGTTTATTAATTTGTCTACTTGTCCGCTAATCCCCAATATCTTGCACATGAGTTGATCATGTGCGTTGAGTTTCGTTTTCGACAGATCAACAAAACGAGGATCGTTCCACAAATCTGCAGAAGATTGATACGCTACATTAGGAGTGCAATAACTATTTTTAAGCCCCACCAGCTTTGAGCCGGATACTTTGATAGTCGTGCTGCAGGAGGTGAGCCCCACCAATGCTGAAATAAATAAGCAATAGCAGCTTTTTCGGATTAGGTAATGGATTGAAAACTTCATGCAACGCTATCTAATAAAACTTTGCCCGACAAACTTCATGACTTCTGGCAAAGCCGTACGCCAGTAAGTCCAGGTATGCCCACCGTCTCGTACACGAAATTCGTGAGGAACGGCTTTGTCGATCAGTGCGGAGTGAAGTGCCATGTTGCCTTTGATCAGGAAATCGTCGTCACCGCAGTCTATATAGTACTTCACTGATTTTAGTTTATCCACAGGTGTAGTTTCAACAATTTTAAAAATGGAATTACGATACCAGTTTTCTGTAAGGCGGTCTTTACCTGGAGCCGCTTTTCCGAAGAGTCCGGCAAATAGTCCGTCCCAGCGTTCGGCGGGCATGGCAGATATGTCATCGTCGGTCCAGAATGCCCCGCTCAGGGGAGCTGCAGCTGCAAACATATCCGTGTGCTTGAGTGCCATAATCATTGTTCCATAGCCTCCCATCGACAAGCCGGCAACGCCTCTGAACTCTTTCTTCGGACGGGCTCGGTAGGTGGCTTCAATATGCGGGATTAATTCGGATATGAAAAAATCTTCATACTTCTGTTTTCCATCCGCATTATTGATATAAAAGGTCACACCCGCATCTGGCATGACGATAATCATGGCAGGAGCAATTCCGCTTTTAATGGTTTCATCGGCGATACGGCCCGCTTCACCAAACTGTGTCCAGCCGGTTTCGTCATCCGTGTAGCCGTGCAGCAGATAGAGCACCGGATAGCTTCGGTTTGTTTTTTCGTAGTCGGCCGGAAGGTATATATTGTATTTGATTTCTTTCCCCATGGCCTTACTCTTTACAAGCAAGCTTTCCTTAATCGTTCCCTGGCCAAAGGATGCAATGCTTATCAATAAGAATAGGATAGTAGCAGCTTTTTTCATGTGATTTCCGGGATTTGAGAATGAGTAATTTTTGTAGATAGTTTCAGGGTTAATATTGTATGATTAAACGTTAATTTTAATCGATTAAGCCCACGCTTGTTTCATTATCATTGTGTTAAGAATGATTGCCGTTTACATACGTATATCGTATATACCCAAAGCATTCACAATGTCTGTAATTACCTGTTCTAAACCTTAAAATCCTTATGCTATTTTTATTCATTAGACGTGTCTTTCCCATGAAAGTGCATGCACCCTTTTTATCCATACTTTCAGTCTGTCTTGTAGGCATTAGTACTATGCTGATGGCACAGGGTAAAAAGGAAGATTATCTGCGTGCCGAGGTAGTGAAGCAGGCGATGGACAACAAAGTATACAATACACCTTCAACTATTCAATGGATAGAAGGCGGGCACAAATTCTGGTATTCAAATTCTACTTCTGAAGGAAAGAAATTCATTCTGGTTGACGCTGTCAGTAAGAGTAAGTCTCCTGCTTTTGATCATGAAAAACTGGCCAAAGCATTGGCTGACGTAAGTAAGAGTAAAGTGAGACCGGACAGTTTGCCGATTACAGCGCTCCATTTCTCAGATAAAGGGAATGCGGTAGAATTTGAATACAAAGATGAAAACTGGAAATGTAATCTCAGTTCCTATAAGATTCAAAAAGTAGCGAAACGACCGGATGTCAGAAGAGGTCGCTACTGGGGAGATGGCGGTGGAGAGGAAAATCGTCCGCCGGTAACATCTCCGGATGGAAAGTGGATTGCGTTTGTGAAGAGTTATAACGTATATGTGCAGCGGGCTGATAAGTCAGATAAGGAATTGGCATTGAGTTTCGATGGCTCAGAAGGAGATAACTACTCATCTGCTCTGGTATGGTCGCCCGATTCAAAGAAAATTGCGACATTCAAAGTTCGTCCGAACAAGCCGCACCTGATTTATTTTATAGAATCCACGCCTGCCGACCAGTTTCAGCCTAAACTACACTCGCGCAATTATCTTAAGCCGGGTGATGCATTACCACAAAAAGAAGCGCATCTGTTTTTGGTAGAGTCACGTAAGCATATTCCTGTGAAAACTTCAATGGGGCATCAGTATGCTACCACCAATCCCAAATGGTGGGATGATAGCAGAGCTTTTTCATTTGAATACAATGAAAGAGGGCATCAGGCTTACAAGGTCATTGAAGTGAACGGTGAAAGCGGTGAAGCACGTGATCTGATCGCGGAAACGAGCAAAACTTTCATTGATTACAGTGGTAAAAAATACCGTTATGATGCCAATGACGGAAAGGAAATCATCTGGACATCGGAGCGGGATGGATGGAACCATCTGTATCTGTACGACGGATTCACTGGAAAAGTGAAAAACCAGATCACAAAGGGAGAATGGGTAGTGAGAAAAGTAGTGAAGGTAGATGACAAGGCACGTACCATTATATTTGAAGGTAGCGGAAGAGAGAAGGGGCAGGATCCTTACCTGATCCAGTATTACAGAGTTGGATTTGATGGAGACGGACTCATTGCTCTAACAACAGAGAATGGAACACATAATGCATCTTTCTCGTCTGATTATAAGTATTTTGTTGATACTTATTCACGCGTTGACCTTCCTCCGGTAACCAATTTGAAAAGCGTTGCAGACGGGAAAATTATACAGGAAATAGAGAAGGCTGATATCAGTGAACTGCAAAAAATAGGATGGAAAGCACCTGAGGTATTTGTAGCCAAAGGGCGGGATAACGTAACGGATATTTATGGTATCATCGTGCGGCCCATCAATTACAACCCCAAAAAGAAATATCCTGTTATTGAGCTCATATATGCTGGTCCGCACAGCTCACATGCCCCGAAGGTATTTAATTCAGATTTCCGTTACAGGTTCCTGCATGAGCTGGCTGAACTTGGTTTTATAGTAGTGCAACTGGATGGAATGGGAACTTCCAACCGTTCAAAAGCTTTCCATAATGTATGCTGGCAAAATATCAAAGATGCAGGCTTCCCCGACCGGATTAAGTGGATCAAAGCGGCGGCATCCAAATATCCTTATATCGATGCCAATAAGGTTGGTATATTCGGTAATTCTGCCGGAGGTCAAAACTCAGCAGCAGCGTTATTGTTACATCCCGACTTCTATAAGGTAGCAGTGTCTTCGTCGGGATGCCACGATAACCGCATGGATAAAATCTGGTGGAATGAACAATGGATGGGATATCCGATCGGTCAGCATTATGCAGAATCTTCCAATTCAACGCACGCAGCTAAACTGAAAGGTAAATTGCTGTTGATTCTGGGTGAGATGGATGACAATGTGGATCCGGCGTCTACCATGCAGTTTATGGATGCGCTGATCAAAGCAAACAAGCCATTTGATTTTCTGATGGTTCCCGGAATGGGTCACTCGATGGGTGGCGATTATGGTGAGCATAAGCGCCGTGATTTCTTTGTGAAACATCTGCTTGGCGTTGAGCCACCAGCCTGGGAAGGCATGAATTAAGCCATCCGGTCTGAATGGCGCAGTCAGTCAGAACGGTATAGGGTGGGTTGTTCTAAATCCGTTCAACCCACCGTTAGGTGTGTAGACCGGGTCAATCATTGGTCTGCATGACGCAGTCAGTCTGAACGGATTTGGATAAGTGATCTTAAATCCGTTCAGCCCAGCATTAGCTTGTGCAGACCGGGTCAGTCCTTCAGCAGATACCTCCTCCTTATATCATTAATCAGAAATTTCTTTTGAGCAGTAAAGCTGTCCGGATGCATGGTCTGGAACAGCTCCTGCCATTCTTCAAAGCGTTCCGGATCGTTTTTCCTGAAAATGCCTCCGTCTATTTTTTTCTGTTTCAGATATTCCGCAAACTCCATAAATGCTTTTTTTTGCAATATATCAGTTTTAGAGAAAAGTACTCCTCAATCATACGACGTTTCCGACATTCCTGTATATCTTCACACATTCACCAATATGTGAGGATGGCTAATCATAACTTCATACACATTGATAACTTACGTTTAAATGATTATTGACTTACGCAGCGATACAGTTACTAAACCTACCAAAGCAATGAAAGAAACCATGTTTGAGGCTGAAGTGGGGGATGATGTATTTGGAGACGATCCGACGGTAAATGCATTGCAGGAAAAGGCTGCCAGAATGTTTGGTATGGAGGCTGCCTTATTTTGTCCATCTGGTACTATGACTAATCAATTGGCGATCAGAGTGCATACAAAACCAGGTAATGATGTGATTTGTGATAAGAATTCGCATATTTATCTATACGAAGGAGGAGGCATTATGCTAAATTCTTTTGCATCGGTAAAGCTGCTGGATGGAGATCGTGGAAGAATTACCGCAGCACAGGTAGAGGAAGCTATAAGTCCGGAAGATGATATTCACACGACCTGTACCGGACTGGTAGCCTTGGAAAATACGATGAATAAAGGTGGTGGTGCCTATTATGATATCAACGAAATAAAAAATATCAGACAAGTTTGCTGGGATCGGAAAATTCCGCTTCACCTGGATGGAGCCCGGTTATTTAATGCCTTGGCTGAAACGGGGGAGAGTCCTGAACAGTATGGTCAGTTATTCGATACGATCAGCATTTGTCTGTCCAAGGGTTTGGGATGCCCGGTTGGTTCACTGTTACTGGGCTCTGAACAAAATATGAGCAGAGCAAAACGTTTTCGCAAAGCAATGGGTGGTGGATGGCGCCAGGCAGGGCTATTGGCCGCTGCTGGTATTTATGCACTAGATCATCATGTAGTGCGTCTGGAAGAAGATCATTTGCGTGCGAGGGCCATCGCAGGCATATTTCGTAGTCGCCCGGAGGTAGAAGAGATATTTCAGGTCGACACCAACATCGTAATCATTCGACTCCACGAAAATTTATCTGAAAAAGAATATGTAAAGCATCTGTTTGAGAAAGGAATATTAGCAGTTCCTTTTGGAAAGGGGCTGGTACGTTTCGTTACACACCTCGATTTTACAGATGACCACCTTTCTGAAATGCAAAGGATATTAAACTAAACCTACCCGTGGGTATGGCAGGGTAGGTTTAGCCAATCTCTATACCTCAGGAATTATTTCTTCGTATTCATACTCTGAGTTAGGCCCCTGATAAATTACCTTCATGCCCGTAATATCGGCCACGTAAGTATGGATACCGGCATCACCTATTTCCCTCAGGAAATCGTGATAGTCAATAGTGCCTTCTTGATGCTTCTTAATTGCCGCCTTTACAGACTCAAGTTCAAAAGTTTCTGCAGGTTCAAACTCCGGCATATCCGGAGGCAAAATCAGCTTTTCTCCGTTTACGGATGTGTAAGTACGCTTATGGTTACTTACTTTTACAAAATAGTTGTCGACACCAATGGCCTTAAAGGTTTTAAAAAGATATGCATAGGACTGCCCTGCTGCTCTCTTTTTCGCCGTTTCAATTATTTCTTCTGACAAAGTGATATTTTCCATGCTCATGTAAGTTTATCGTGTTGGGTGTCTGGTAATTAACCAAATTGGGTGTCTGGTAATTAACCAAATATAATAATCGCTGAGAATATGTGAATTGAAAAGATGAAAATCATGCTGAATACCGATTACGCCTTTCGTAATGTTTTGACTGCAAGCACCCACGTATCCTTTCCACAATCGGTGCAATGCGTTGATCCTTTATCCAGCTCTTCGATATGACCGCAAAATGTACATGCATAAATACCTTTTTTAGTGATAAGCTTACTCTTTTTACTATATAAATCAGGCAGGATCGGCAAGCCGGGAATAACTTCCTGATCTTCACAAAAAAAGACTGAAAGCTCACCACTGGGTTCCAGGTATGCGTTCTTAATTTGTCCCAGGTGTTCAATGCTTTTAAGCCTTAGCTCAGAAAAAAACTCGTCCTGGGCCAGACTCTCTTTTTTAAATTCAGAAAGAGAAAATTTACCATCCTTGATCAGACATACTGTATCTCCTTCAATAAGCTTTTCGAACCATTTACTTTTCCCGGTCAGCCATGTTACAAGTCTATACAGCAGGATGACTGTCGTAAAGACCACCAGCGCCGGAATAATACCCACGTCTTCATAAAACATAGGGTCTCCGGCAGCGGATCCCAAAGCAATAATAATTACCGTTTCGAAAATCGACAGCTGCTTTACACCTCTTTTGCCTGTAGCTCTGAGGGCTACCAGCACAATGGTAAACATCACAGCCGAACGGAATGCAACTTCGAATAAAAAAACAGTCGGGAGCTCGTTGAAAAGAAGTCGTTCCCATTCGAAAATCTCGTACATGGCTCAGCTATATTAAAGCGCTCAATTCTTAAAAAAAAATGTTACCCAGCTTCGGAAAGTGAGGTAACATTTTGATATTTAGTTTCTGTGAAGTGTTTGGTTTTTAGCTTGTTATATATATATCTAGTTTGTTTTATTTTCATCTTCGGAATGCTGCACAATGAGTGAGCTTCGGGTATCAAGTTTCTTAATCATGTCGTTAGACATTGCATCCGCGTATACACCATAGCTACTCACCAATGTACCTTTGAGTCCGTCGGATGATTCGATGGCATATAGAATGGATGTGTCCGAAGGATTAGACATACCTTCAAATCTAAAAAACTCTACAATGTTAAAGTCTTCCGGAGATAGCGTCAGTCTAATTCCATCATCTTTATGTAATTCCAGTGAATGAGCTGTCAGGTTGAAGTCATAAGTATATCCCTTTTCTTTCAACTCCTCTAACTTTTCAATCATCGTATCAGGTTCGTTGGTATCCTGATGCTCCGGATTATTATTCTTCTCCTGCGACATATCATTTTCATGTAAGTCCATAGCTGTATAGTTTAAAGGTTCCGGGTCGCGACAATGATCATTTACATTGCCTTATGTAAGCAAGGTTTTAAAAAACTGTGCCTTTGCCTAAAGTCGCACTGATATGTGTGAATCGATAAAGACATGTGGAAGTGTATATAAGCCTTTATGATATTGAAAGCTGCCTATTAGCATTATTTTAAAGATATAAGTAGCTAAAAATAAGAGCCGGCGGATTTGTAAACAGATGCGGTTATTTAAAAATAGGTACTGGCGATCAGCCTTCGTAATGATACAGACATGAGGTGATTTGGCCTCAAAATGTCATAAAATGAGGAGCAATAATAGTGTCGAAATAATTTTATCTTCCGGGCCTATATACCACGAAGGAAGAGTTGTAAGCAGCAAAGCAACCCAGCCCGCCTGAAATGTTATTATATATCAGTGCCGGTTCTGAAAATGGATTGTCAGTGTTGCGCAGCTGCAGGGAGCGATGATATTTGAAATAATCTTCGTCTGTATGGTCGACCTGAAAAGTCAATGAAATGATTCTGCTTCTTGGGTATAAAGTATATAATTCTCCGTCGGGAAGTGAGTACACCATAGGAGCAGGCAGGCTGAAACGGCCTACAGGCGAAGAGAAAATTTCGCCATCACGGTTTACATCATTTTGAAAATCGTTACGTATGGCATCTCCGTCCCAATCTACGTTGAAACGGTTTCTAACCCGGCGTTCCTTAAAATTTTCCGGATTTGTGCCTTCCAGTATTGTATATTCCAATTCAAGAAATGCTCTGGCCCGGTAAAAATTGGGAATGCCCTTGATGTCTTCCCAAGTCATTTTTATTATTATGGTCGTGTCCGGATGATAGGCATTGGATGAAAATACTGTGTCAATATCGTGTGTTTTGATTACAGCATTCCCAACGGGCACAATGCATGTGGATTTTACACTTCGGGTTCCGTCACGCACTGAAAGGTGGTAGGTTTTACCAGCAGAAATATTCATTCTTGAGCGGTCAATACTATAAGAAGATCCGGTAGAATCGTATGTCATAGAAACTTCTTTTGTCCCGTCAGAAATTTTTACCTCTGCATTTTTAATGATGTTAAGATTAACGCCAGACTCTCCGAACAAAGGAACGGACTCCGTTACAACAACGGTAAGTCTGTTGTTTTGTGGTGATATAAATGACTGCACAACCAACTTAGACTCCATAGCAGGCAGGTTTTTCGGACCTACGTCAATAACCAGCGAGTCGCAGGCAGAAAGCAGAAATCCCAAAAGCAATAGAAACAAATTTTTCATAAGCCGGAGTCTCAAAATTTGAAATTATAGCTGAAAGATGGGAGTAAGGGAAACAGCGAATATCTCTTAAGTGTGTTATTTACCGTAGTAACGTTATGACTATCTGTTTTTGTCTCTTCCGAAATGTCATAGAAAAAAGGATTACGCCTGTTATACACATTATAAATGCCAAATTCCCAGGTGCGTTCATGTCTTTTTTTCTTCTTACGGAGTTGTACGGCTAAATCCATTCTATGAAATGGTTCTGCCCGGAAACTGTTCTTTTCGCCATATTCGCTCACTCTTGCGCCATACCAGGATGTATATACCTTCCCATTGTTGGCAACCGTATAGAAGTTGTCACTCACACCGGTAAACCTGGATACCGGCAATGTAAGTGCATTGCCGGTTCCGTATACCCAGGTTGCAGAAATTGTAATACGTTTGGTCAACTCGTAGATTCCAACAACGGAGAGGTCGTGGCGGCGATCGTATCGGGGGTAAAATGTCTTTCCAAAGTTCAGTTCAGGAAATTGCCATCTGGTCCAGGATAATGTGTAGCCAATCCATCCTGAAAGTTTACCAGCCTTTTTTTGCAGTAGCAATTCCGTTCCATACGACCACCCTCTGCCCGCAGTAATATTATCCTCCCAGCTGAGCTCGTTAGCATTTTCACCTGTGATACTTAAAAATGAGGATCCTTCTTTATAATTGATGATATTGTTCATCACCTTGTAATACCCCTCTAGGGTGATGGTAAGAGCCGGTTTTGTCAGGTCCTTTGCAAAACCAGCAGCTATTTGCCGGGAATGTTGCGGTTTTACTTTATCTGTAGTAGGTACCCAAAGATCTGTGGGTAAACCAAGCCCTGTATTCGAGAGAAGATGCACATACTGATTCATTTGTGCATAGGATGCCTTAAAAGAAAAATCTCTGGCCAGACGTAAAGCAGCTGAAAAGCGTGGTTCGGGCAGCACATAGTTTTTTGTTTTAGTTTGAAATGAACTGAGCCGGAAACCAGCGTTCATTTTTAACGCATCCAAAGCCTGCCAGGTATCTTCCACATAAACTCCACTTTCAACAGTATTAACTGCCTCAACCGAAGTTTCTATAGGGCTGCTTATAAATGATCCTTCAACAGCGAGAGCAGACGGTACAAATTTGTGAAACATTGCCTGTGCCCCGAATTTGATGGCGTGCTTTGGTGACGGAAAATAATCAAAATCTGTTTTAAGGCCCAGGTCGCGTATACGGGAGTTGTATCGGAGACTGAATTCGTCACTTCCACCATCTTCATTAGAATAGCTGTTTACCCCGAAATTGAAATTGCTGAATATCAATGAAGTGTTTACAAACAGTTTTTGGTCCAAAAGATGGTTCCATCTCAATGTTGCAGTAGCATTTCCCCAGTCGAGACCGGCCTTTGTTTCAGATGTGGAACTTGTTTCATCAGCATAAAATTTATCACGCCCGAAATAGCCGCTGACATATAATTTATCTTTATCACTGAAGTCATAGTTCATTTTGGCATTCAAATCATAAAAGTAATAACCTGGCCGTACCTGACTATCGTCTCCACGTTGCTGCCGGGCAATAAGCGGTTTGGCAAGCAGGTCTATATAAGTACGTCTTCCTGAAATCAAAAATGAGGATTTTTTTGAAATAGGTCCTTCCAAAGTCAGTCGTGAAGAGATAAGTCCGATACCTCCTTCACCATGAAGTTTATCTTTCGCACCCTCTTTCATATTCATTTCGAGCACGGATGATAACCTTCCTCCAAACCGTGCTGGAAAGCCCCCTTTTGTCAATTCCACACTTTTGAGTGCATCACTATTGAAAATGGAGAAAAAGCCGAAAAGATGATTGGCATTGTACACGACGGCGTCATCCAGGATAATCAGGTTCTGGTCCGGTCCTCCACCACGCACATAAAGACCAGTCTGACCTTCTGTTCCTTTCTGTACACCAGGCATGAGCTGCAATACTTTCAACACATCCTTTTCACCAAAAAAAGCTGGTACTTTTTTAATTTGAGAAATGGGTATTTCAATCTGACTCATTTGTGCACTGCGGCTCACATTGTTTTCTTCCCGGCGTGCAGATACTGTGATTTCATCAAGCTGGTTCGCAACAGCCAGAAAAATATTAATCTGTAAATTTTTATGGAGAGAAACTCTTTTTTCGGTTCTGTCATATCCTACAAAGGAGTAGGCTACAGTGGCAGAATCTGCTCTGGGTAATGTAAGTGAGTAAAATCCGTATGTATTGGTAACCGCTCCATAGGGTGTGTCAGGAATGAAAACATTGACGCCCGGAAGTTGTTCCTCGCTGCCAGCCTCTTTCACATATCCACTGATGGTGACACGATCCTGCCCGGATACGCAAAGTGGCAATATCAGAAGAAACAAGGTTAAAACCACATGCATAGCAAGCCTGTTACTAAAAGATCACTAACGATAGAAGGTAGGGTAAGTATGGACTAAATATACGAGTCAGGATGGGAAAATGATTCTTTTTGGCAAAAACAATCTGAGCGGCAAATGAGGTGCCGCTCAGATGATGATGTTCATTGGTCAAGACCTCTGTTTTTAAGCAGATACTGCACATCTGGTTCTCGTCCCCTGAACGCTTTATACAAAGTCATTGGCTCGTCTGTGTCACCTTTTTCCAGTATGTTTTTCCGGAACGAAGCGGCAATTTCCGGATCGAATATATTCCCTTTTTCCTTGAAAGCGGCAAATCCATCACTATCCAGTACCTCCGACCAGATGTAACTATAGTATCCTGCTGAATAGCCTCCTGAAAATATATGCTGGAAATAAGTACTTCTGTAGCGTGGTGCAATCTGGCCGATCAGTCCGATTTTTTGCATTTCATTTTTTTCAAATGCTTCCGGCTCCACGCTTTCTCTTGCGGGCAGTGTATGATAACTCATATCCAGCAAAGAAGCTGCCAGGTATTCCACTGTCCCAAATCCCTGGTTGAACTTCGAAGCTTCTTTCATTTTCTTCACAAGATCATCAGGGATGATTTCTCCTGTTTGAATATGTTTTGCATAAAGTTGTAATGCTTCCGGTTCAAAAGCCCAGTGCTCCATGATCTGAGATGGGAGCTCTACAAAATCCCGCGGTACTGATGTGCCAGCCTGAGATTCATAAGTTACATTGGAAAGAAGTCCGTGCAATGCATGCCCAAACTCATGGAAGAAGGTTTCTACTTCATCTGGGGTCAGCAACACGGGCTGCTTATCTACTGGTTTAGGAAAATTGCATACAATAGAAATTACCGGAGCTATCTTTTGTCCTTTTTGATTCGATTGCCGGCGGTATGATGTCATCCACGCACCTCCGCGTTTTGATTTCCGGGTATAGTAATCAAGATATAAAACCCCTATATGTGACCCGTCCGCCTCCTTAACTTCATAGCCGACCGCATCTTCGTGGTATACAGGAAGATGGGCGATTGCAGAGAATGTAATCCCATAGAGCTTCTGAGCTACGGCAAAAATACCATCCCGAACGTTCTCCAGTTTAAAGTAGGGCTTGAGTAACTCTGAATCATAGTTGTATTTAGCCTTACGCACTTTGTTGGCATAGAAAAACCAATCCCAGGCTTCCAGCGTGGCGTTTTCTGCCTGACTATTCATCAATGTCTGCATTTCAGAATGCTCACGTTTGGCAATAGGCATGGCTGCTTCCCACAATTTGTTCAGCAGATCAAATACATGTTGCGGATTTTGGGCCATGCTGTTTTCCAAAACATAATGTGCATGAGATTTATATCCCAGAAGTTCTGCTCGTTCCGCGCGCAATGTTACAATTTCCTTTACGATACTTTTGTTGTCAGCTTCGTTACCGTGATTGGCGCGGTTAATGTATGCCTTGTAAATCTGTTCACGCAGTGCACGGTTTTCAGCAAATTCGAGAAATGGCATTACACTTGGATTATGTAATGTAAATCGCCATTTTCCTTCTTGCCCGTTGTCTTTTGCCGACTGGCTCGCGGAGGAAATCAGTGAAGCGGGAAGTCCGGCAAGATCAGCTTCATTATCAATCGTCAATTCGTAATGGTTTGTTTCAGCCAGCAGATTTTGCCCGAATTTTACGGTAGCCACAGAAAGTTGCTGATTGATTTCCCGCATCCGCAGCTGCTGTTGTTCATCCAGATTGGCGCCACTTCTGATAAAAGACTTATACGTATCATCCAGCAGCCGCTTTTGTTCGTTGGTTAGAGAGTGCTGATCCTGTTCTTCAAATACGGTTTTTATACGCTGGAATAAGTTCTGATTCAGGTAAATATCATCGCCGTGTTGAGAGAGACGTGGCGCGATTTCCTGAGCAATCTGCTCTAATTCCGGAGAGGTATTTGCTGAATTGAGATTGAAGAAAACACTGCATATTCTGTTCAACCAAGCTCCGCTGTTTTCCAGAGGTACAATGGTATTTTCAAAAACAGGAGCGGATCGCTGGAGATGAATCGCAGCAACACGCTCGCTCTGGTCTTTCATACCTTTCTCAAAAGCTGGCATAAAGTGTTCTGTCCGGATTTTGTCGAAAGGAGGAACCTGAAAAGGTGTTTCGTTAAATGGTTTAAAAAGCGGGTTTTCGGTATTGCTATCGGATAATGTCATGACGATTTTATGTAATTGATTCTTTGTTGCTCATCAAAACGGATGAGGATTTCAGGAATGCAATTTAATGATTGAAAGGTCAGTTGCAATCCGAAAGTTTGCAGACGAAGTATTGTTCAACCCTTACAGGGTTGCAGTTGCACTATGCGGTTTTGACTCCCCGGGTTTCACCCGGCGTTATGCAAGTTGAATCCCGCCGGGATTCTGTAGTTAACCAATGAATTAAAATCAATAGATGGCATTTGATCCGTATGACAAGTTATCGGAGTAATTTAATTTTGCAGATGTGCTGAGATTTCTGAAACGTGATCCCGGAGGGATCAAACATGAATAGCCCCGGATACAATCCGGGGCCATTGTCAGCGAAGATTTTTCAACTCCGGAGGAGTTGAACCTGGTATAAATAGGTGTTGCAATCGTAAGCTATTGGGTTGAAAATTATTTCACACCCTTCACCTTCATTTTTAAACCGTATACAGCTGTTTCCGCAGTAATAAAAAGCAGATCATTGTTTTTACCTCCGAAACAAAGGTTGGCTGTCCAGCCTTTATGTATTGGGAAATGCGCAATTTTTTCGCCGTTTTTATCAAAAACGGTTACGCCATCACCGGTAATGTAAAGATTGCCCTCCTGGTCAAGGATCATTCCATCCGATCCTTTATTTACGAACAGTTTCTTATTTTTTAAGGTGCCGTCATTTTCAATATCAAAAACATAAGTCTTGTCGCCTCCGATATCAGCTACGAAAAGCTTTTTGCCATCTTTGGTACCGATAATCCCATTCGGTTTTTTAAAGGTTTCATCTACCCGGATGAGTGTTTTGCCGTCAGGTTGCAGGTAATATACGTGTTCACCATCCTGTTGCATAGCAGGGTCACGTTTCCAGTAATCCCGTTTGTATAATGGATCAGTAAGATAAATACCTCCTTTCGGATCAATCCAAAGGTCATTGGGTCCGTTCAGAAGTTTGTTGCCGAATTTGGTGACCAATACCGTAGGCTTTCCTTTTTTGTCAAATGACCACACCTGATTTTCCTCATCGGCGCAGGTCACAAGGTTTCCCTTGTTGTCGAAATACATACCGTTCGATCTTCCGGCCTGATCGGAAAAGGTGCTGAACTCGCCAGTTTCGGCATCCCAGCGAATGATTTTGTTATTGGGTTGGTCAGAAAAGAATACGTTGCCATCTTTGTCGGCCACCGGTCCTTCTGTGAATTTGTATCCTTCGCCTAGTTTTTCCACCTCGGCTCCCGGTGCTACAATTGATTTTGAATCCATAATTTGTGCAGACAGTAATACAGGTAAAAGCAGTGTTGCTGTAAGAGTTGAAAAAGTTCTTCCGATTTTTTTCATTTGATTAACTAAGTTATTGTTTCGGGTAAAAAGCTTGCCACGTATTTACATTTACTTGTCTGCCGCCCTGGACCTGTGACTTATCATTTAAGAAATTCCGTATCCGTCTCCTCTCTTTTCCTCTAATGATTTTCGCAACTCTTCATTATCTCCCGCATCGATAATGATGGCCTTTACCCCAGTTACTTTAATTCCATACTGGGTTAATGTGGCAGTTTTTTTAATATTATTGGTGAGCATACGAATGGAAGCAACGCCGAGGTCATTCAGGATTTCTGCTGCCTTGGTATAATCACGTGCATCTTTTACAAAACCAGCGGCTTCATAGGCATCGTCCTGTGTCATGCCGGCCTTTTTAAACTCCTTACTTTTAAGCAATGCGAAGTGTCCGTTGGCTTTCCCCTCCTGATCCAGCCAGATCACAATACCTTTCCCCTGCTCCTGAATAAGTTGTTGAGAAATAGCCATTTGTTCGCGGCAATCGCATTCCGTACTATTAAAATGATGTCCGAAAATGCAGGATGAATGCACTCTGCAAAGGACGTCTTCTTCTCCGCGCACGTCGCCCATCACGAGCGCGAAACTTTCTGTCTGTCCGTCATAGTACATGATTTCTTTGTATTCGCCATACAGCGTTTTCAGGGATCCTTCTGCAAGTTTAATGATCATTGGTGTGTTGCTATTCTTTTATAAAATGTAAGAGCCATGCCTTCAACCATTTAGTCAGGTATAGAGCTCATTTGTCTGTCTTGGTCAAATAATGGGTGTTCAATGTGAACGTTCATCATATTGATTGTATTCTATATGATGAAAGAGGTTGATGTTTTTATTTGAAGACGATACAACTCTATTGTATGATGTTTACCCGGTAAATCAGGTAGTTAGTTTGTGCAAAGCATTTGGAACAGAGTTAACAAAATTGATGTGTCCCTGTTTATTGCTTTCAAAAATAAAGTCGCGGATGCTTTTACTCTGGTAGGGCGTGAAATCCCCAACAATCGCCAGGCGCATCCGATAGTTGGAAAATTTCTGGAGAATTTCTCCGGCAATACCTGTTTTCAGATCAAAGAAGATGGGGGTGATATTCTTCTCATGCAGAATGATTGCGTCGAAGTTCTGATAGTAGAGGTTTCCCATTAAGTCCAGACCGGTTTCGGCATCAGATATAACAATTTCATCTGCTAGTATCTCAGCGATCTGCGTTCCGTTGGCTGTGTGTGATTGAATTTGCATGTGTTTGTGGTTTAGTTAAATTACAAACAACCCATCATTGCAAAAGTTCGCGCACCAGGGTATCATGTTCCGTAAGCATGTCTGAAACTGTTTCTCCGTCTTTGTTCGGTATCGTTTTATCAGCACGATGGGCGAGCAGAAGTCTGATGCATGCTCCATAGTCGGGTAGTCGAGCCGGATCGCCGAATTTCGAGCCGCGTACAGCCCAGAACAGAGGAGTGGCTTTGAAATCGATACATAATTGATTGACTTCCGAACCGGCTGAAAGTAAAGCTTTTACAACAACAGGACGACCGCACCAGGAAGCCCAATGCAAAGCGGTGCCACCATGCGTACCCTGATGGTGAATCACTGCTCCGTTTCGGATATACAGCATCGCAACCTCATCAGCATGGAGACTGGATGCTGCAACAAGCGGCGAGTCTTGTCCTAGGGGTACACCAAAGCCATTTATGTCGGCACCATGAGAAAGAAACAATTGAGCAATTTGAACAGCTTCTTCATCGGTATAGGTTCCGGAAAAGACACCGTCACAAATGCGGTGCAGCGGATGTGCTTTAGTGGTATTTTGGTTGTCGAAAGGAAGACCTTCATTTGCCAGGCCGGGATTTGCTTTGAGTGCCGCTTCAATGACTGCCAGGTCGGCTTGGTCGATCAGGTGTTTGATATTCATATTCATCGCTTTAAACCCTGAATGTACAAAATGTGATACTAATCTTTCACTTTGGACAGGTTTATCATTTGATCAATGCGTGCTTTTTGGGAAATGTAGGGAAATTCCTTAAATCGAAAGAAGGACAGATGACGAACGCATGATCTGGATTTGTCACTGAATAAAATCTGCCAATTCATAGTTTGCACTTCTCCCTCCTTCATCTGTTTGTTTCAGGATGCCCATTTCCAACAAAGATTTAATGTCCCGCAGTGCAGTGTCTTTACTGGTTTTGGTAATTTTTGCCCACTTAGACGTTTGTAATTTTCCATCGAATCCGTCAAACAGCTTGTTTAACATCATACGCTGACGCTCATTGATACCCGTTTGTTCATGCAGTTTCCAAAATGCTGATTTCCGTATGACACGTTGCGTAATGTTTTCTGAGGTAAGCATTGCATTTTTCAAGCAATGCAAAAACCAGTCGAGCCATTCGGTAATGTCCCCTGAACTATGCTGGACTTTTTGTAATACTTGATAATATTGCTTGCGTTCCGTAAGGATTTGTGCAGACATACTATAAAAACGTTCTCCGCTTCCTTCTGCCCGGGCAAGCAACATGTCTGTTATAGCTCTGCCGATTCTGCCATTACCATCGTCAAAAGGGTGTATGATGATAAACCAAAAATGAGCAATAGCTGCTTTTAAGACAGGGTCAAGCATATTGTCATTGTTGAACCAATCCAGAAATTTATCCATCTCTGGTTTAACCAATCCGGGCTTGATGGCTTCGTAGTGAATTTTTTCTTTTCCCATTGCGCCTGAAACGATCTGCATCTCGCCGGTTCGGTATTGGGCTACTTCTATCTTATAGGGTCCGCTATAACTTGTGGGGAAAAGTGCCGCGTGCCATCCGAATAGACGATCTTCTGTCAGAGGCAGGTGATGACGTTGTGTGGCGTCAAGCATCATTTCAACTACACCTTCGATATGGCGACTGCTCGGAATGAGACCTGCGGTATGGATGCCCAAACGTCGGGCTATGGATGAACGAACCTGATCGTAATTGAGCACTTCACCCTCTATTTCGGATGATTTTACTACATCAAGGGTTAGTGCAGTAAGTGTAGCCTCTTCTTTCGCAGAAAAGCCAAGGATATTCATCTGTCCAATGATTTTACCTTGCATCTGCCGAACTCCACCAAATACTGCGTTGATTGTTTTGTCTTGCCAGGTGAATTCGCTCCAGTCTGTATGCTCGTAGATATACTTTGCCATCGCTTTCTTTCATAATGCTGCAAATATATGCATTATTCGCCGCAAATTTGCGGTGAATAGATGACGTATTCGATGCGTCAAGCCCGTAATGCAATTACGTATGCCAATTTCTCAGTCCAGGCCAAAGGTTCGTCTACAGTAAATTTCTCAACCAGTCCATTAGAAGTCGTAACCGCCAGGCCGTTGTTTAGTAGACCCCTTTTCTTATACCTGAACACACTCACGATATCTGTCAGGTGGATGGACAGTTCATGAGGCTGAATGTTGAGTCTGTGAGATTTGAAGACAAGCCTTTTATCGGTGAGTACCAATTTGCCACCAACAACTTCAATACCTTTCAGATGGGTGCCAAATGATTGTAATACCATTAACTCATCATTGTCCAATTCAATTTTTGGACCCTGCTCCTGCGGGCTTTTGGTTTTGATAAAACGAGCAGTCAGATAATAGAAGAGCCAGGAAATAATTCCTGAGATTAGCATACGCCTCAAAGCTGATAAGAGCGAATCTTCATCTATAATACCTGCTTGGATCATACTCTCGATAAATGAGAACACGCCCATAAATACACCGAAGAAAATAGCTGTGTTTTTCTGGCTTCTTGTCATGTGTGGTAAATGAGTCTTGTAGTAGTAAGGCTAGTGTCAGATGGTAGAAAAAATCAGCAGGGCTTCACAATTTGTATTTCAGGATTAATTCTCAACAAGTTTGTGATGACCTCATCATTATTTTCCGGTGAGATGTAAATTTTGTCGAACCGGTTACATCTGATTGTTAGTCCATTTGGTGAAAGTGCCGGTTTCAATCCGCTCCACATGGTTTTCCCTTTTGTGATTTCCCTGATATTCGATATTTTAATCTTTCCTCTTACAAATCCTGAGTAATAGTATAATTCGTCCCCGGTGATTTTATAAGAGGTATCAAAATAGATCCATAAAATTTGAATTAAAATACCCAAAAGAGGTAGTAAAATGGCCGGACGTTCAAAGAATGTTTGCGGATCTAGTAAGAAAATAATAATGGGAAGGGCGATCGCCACCAATAATAAGTAGTTGATAGATCCTCTTCTGGCAGACTTATATTTTTTCATTTTCATTAGATTTGATTGGTATCTAAGTGGCCTGCCCCGGCAATTAAACAGAAATTTGAAAAGCGAGCAGTTAGTAATTTCAGAGACGCTGATATCCAGTGATCACTCTACAATCTACTGTTTTTTGAGAAAGATTCAAACTGATAATCAGAAATGAATGTTTTCTTGTAACTGAAAGATTATATCCAATTTCATTTCTTCACTTTCTTCTTCGCTACTACTGCCGTAGCATTGTAATCCAGAGAAAGATTCAACCAGAATGCAAAATCAGTATGGGTGCGGTAACCAATCGGCTCGACATAACAATAGCCCGGTAGTTCTTTCCCCTTCATGGTGATCGGTACATATCCGGGCTTTTCAGCAAGCTGTTCGGTTAGTTCAGGATCGAAACGGCACATCAACTGGTCGTCGCCCACGTTGATACACATTTTGCCATTGACTATAAACGCCAATCCGCCAAACATTTTCTTTTCTTCTATCAGATATTCCTCTCTTTGGCTCAGATAGTCGCGTACGCGGTCGGCGAGTTCGTGGTTGTAGGGCATAGGGGTATGGGCTTAGGGCATAGGGATATGGGCTGGATGATGTTGAAAATAGGTTTCGGTAAGGTTCGGGTGTCACAATAAGATTTTAGCATTCAAATTCTTATCGTAAGTCCGGCTTTTCAATAATTCCATTCTTATTCGCCTTCACTCAAAAACGCCGGATTGTAGACAGCTTCCCATATGTGTCCGTCAGGATCCTGAAAATAACCCGCATATCCACCATAGAAAGTATCTGCTGCGGGCTTGATAATCTTCGCGCCTGCGTTTTGTGCCAATGTCATCACCTCATCCACTTCTTCTTTACTATCCACATTATGTCCCAAAGTGAATTCCAAAGCGGAAATATTTTGAGGAGCAATACCGGTATCGTGTGCGATACTATCCTTGGGCCAAAGCGCTAATTTCAGACCATTGTGAAGATCAAAAAATGCAACCGCACCATATTCGAATTCTGTTCCAATGATGCCTTCCGTGGAAAAACCCAATCCATCCCTGTAAAATGCAACCGACTTTTCCAGATCTGTTACTCCCAATGTTAATACTGAAATTTTTGGTTTCATGTGTGTTGTTGTTGGTTGATTTAGGAGAGAAATAGTTGTGCCAAGAGATGTTAGTAGCTGAAAATGAGATAGAATACTGATTGTTGTGTAAAATGCTGATAAGTGTGATTTGAGTATATGGTCTTAATCAGTCCAGCTATTAATTCCCCGATAATTTTAACCTTTGACGGGCAATATTGTCTAGCTGCTTACTATTAAATATCTCCAAAATATAGGCCAACGGTCTTTTCCCCTGTGCACCTTCTGCTCTTCGTTTTCCCTGTGCAGAGTCAAGTTTCATTGCATGATTATCCGTAGTAGTCAGACTGTCAATCAGTAAGTAGTCACTCTCATTCAGGATTGGTTCTGTAAATCCACTGTGATCAGACCCAAGAATTTCCTGGATTGCCGGAGAGTTATTATAACCTTTTTTTAGTAGCTCCCGGAGGTAAGTCAGTTTAAATTGGGCAATGTATGATGATTCGTAATCTTCTTTCAAAGATCTTGTTCTCAGTGTACTCCTACACCTGGTGTATGTACATAGCATGCATAGGTAAATTATGATGGTTAATATTTTGTTGATTTTCATGCTTTGGAACCAAGAATAGCGCATTGGAAATCTGTTCGGATACTCAGTGGCATTATTGAATCTTCGTTATACATTCCAAAATGGAGATGTATTTTTGTAATTATTTTGAATCGAGAAAAATAACTAACTCTAACTCTTTCTCTTTGATCTAATTGATAAGTTGGTATTATTTTGTCTATTCACATAGAACAACAGTGCAAGGGATAATACACCAATTGATATCAATATAGAACCACCAAAATAATTTGCTTTCGAGCTATCTCTATAAATTAATTTTCCGTGATTCCAAATTTCCATAATTCCTAGATAATGCCCTTCTATACCTGGTAGTATTGTTTCATCGATGTAAAAGGTATATGTTTTCCCAATTACGATATTTCTCTTCAGATTATTATTTTCTGCTTGCTCCTTAGTGCCCAGATATATGCCATACACTTTGTCCGTCTCGATGAACGAAAAATCAAGTGAATACCGATCACCTGTTTTGGAAGTCTTTAATTGAGTAGTTTGTACGCTAGTAACTGTACCTTGAAGTTTGAAAAAATCCTTGTTGGTTCGCTTAGCACGATATATTAGCAACAGCCCTAAGAGAATAAATGCAGTGGCGGTCAGAATTAGGGTATTTTGGTTCTGCTTCAATTGTGATTGTTTATAACTGTTAACGATTTCGCATTACTTCAGTATTGAATTATCTTTTTACACAAACTTCACCTCACCGTTTCCCCTTCAAAAAACGATAAGACCGGTGCCCTGCCAACGCAACATCCAGTTTTTCGAGCAGACCATCATTTTTAAAAGCGTACCAGTTGTTTTTGAGCAAATACAGACTTACGTACGATGCCGGATGGGTTAGTATAAAGGTTTTTGTTTTTTGCAGGAGCACGTTATATTCTACTGTTTTCTGCGCTATCCAGTAGTTCAGACTGTCAGCAGCGCCTTTTTTTCGGGCATTACTTTCGGCTAAGGTGTAGGTTTTGAAAAGCTGGTCATAGGGTTTCTGTACGGTTTCCTGGAATAGTTGCCAGTCGGGGTTGCTATTGGATTGTGTGACGATCGATCTGGAAACGTCGAGCGTGTCCAGGTAAATGTGGGTACCTGGTTCCAGAAAGAAGAATAGGGCCCCTTTCATTTGTGAAACATTCAGCTGGTACAGATCAGGTACGAGGTCTCCTGCCATTTGCAGGTTCACGTCGCCATTGGTGAGTTTTACAGAATGAACGGTCGCGGCAAATCCTTTTTCTCTGGTCAGCAATATGGCTTTACGACCTCTGAGTGAAGCGGGTCCGGTGATGTGTATACTGACTGTCTGAGCAATAGCAGGAACGGATACCAAGAAAACCAACATATACAGAAGTACCTTTCCTAACCAATTGCTTTGCATATTACCTGGACTTCATTTTCATTACTTCTTCCAATGTCAGTACCTTATATTCAACTCCGAGTCGCCTGGCATTTTCTTCTACGGTGAGCTCAAAACCTGCTTCTTTTCTGCGTTGGTTCACATTGGCTGGGTCTGAAATAGGCCAGATGACAAATACCTGTTCCGCTTTTCCTGTCTCTTTATTGATGGTGCTGAATCCACTTGCCTGAGTCCCATACACCTGTTCTTTGTCATCCTGAACCAGCCAGCGGTCAAGCATCATGGCGTATTGGCGGAACGGGAGCTGTTTTTCTCTGGCCGCTTTCTCTACAAGCGGAATGTATTGGTCAATTTTGTCAGAATGCTGTATGACATAAAACACTGCTTCATCCGTAGGTGAACCTACCATGGCTGTGCCCGGATAGCCATATTGTTTGATGATCTCCTCCACACGTTTCAGATTGGATTCGTCTACTTCAGTCTGTAAATCCCAAAGGTGACTGGTCAGGTCGTTGCGGTCGACCTTGTAATATCGGGCCAGTGAATCTGCTTTTTGAGGTTTTTGGGCAATATGCATCAGTTCCCGAAACTTCTGATCAAGTACATACATGCTATCAAGCTCTTTTTTCAAAGACACGTTGGTATTTTGTCCGGCAGAACAAAAATGGATCAGCAGTCCGATACATAGCAATACCGCAAATTTCATAAGCAGGCGAAGGGGTTATTTATTGATAAGAACTTTAGCTCCGTTTTTCCGGAGCGATTCGTATACGGCATCGATCACGACCATGTCTTTCAGCCCTTCGTGTCCTGTAACGTTAGGATCGGGTTTGTTATTGAGGATGCAGTCTGCAATTCCGTCCATCTGGTAAGCCTGATGATTGACATCCGGTGCCTCCAGTTTTCCTTTGTGTGTCGTACCACGAATGGGTCCGTACCCAAAAGCAGGATTCAGTTCTGCCCAGCCTTTTTCTCCCATTACCTTCAGGCCTTCAACATGATTGAAATTATAAGTACAACCACAGTTGGCGATAATGCCACTTGGAAAGCCCAGCTGAAAAGTAATTGTTTCATCTACTTCTTTGAATTTCACCGGATCGGTTTTACTCTCCTGAGCAGTAACCCAAACTGGTTCTTCACCCGTGCAATAACGGGCACCATTCAGGGAATATACGCCCACGTCCATCATAGCACCGCCACCAGCCAGCGATTTTTTGAGTCGCCATTGGGTAGGATCTCCGATCTTGAAACCTGCATAATTGTTTACATGCATGATTTTTCCGAACTCACCTGCTTCCCGCATACGGATCAGTTCTTTGGTATGAGGTTCGAAATGCAACCGGTATCCGATATAAAATTTCACACCCGCTTTTTCACAGGCAGCGATCATCTCCCGGGCTTGTTTGGCATTGTCGGCAACGGGCTTTTCACATAGCACATGTTTGCCTGCATCCGCGATTTGCAGTACGTGTTTGTGATGAAGTGAGTTGGGGGTGATTACATATACCAGATCAATATCCGGATTGTTTTTGAGCTGAGAGACCGTTTCATAATTGTAGGTGTTCTTATCGGGAATGTCATATTGCTTTTTCCAGGTCTCGATTTTGGATGGAGTACCTGAAATCACACCAACAATTTTCGCCATTTTACACTCCTGCATTCCCTTGGCTACAATATTGGCATATCCGCCTAATCCCATAATGGCCACGCGCAGCTGTTTATCCTCTCTGTTTTGGGTCAGCTCATTGGCTATGGCAGGAAACGGCGAAAGAGCGGCTACGCCTAAACCTAAGGAAACTTTTTGGATAAAGTCGCGACGAGAATTCATAGTGAGTATGGGATTGTTAGATGATCTGATTCGTGAGTGAATTACACCATAAAGTATGATTGTTTGAAAATCTCCTATAAGTGTACAAGATAACATGCTAAAATAACATACCAGTGAAGACGTAAAAAAGGCTCCCACTTTGCAGGAGCCTTGGTACTAAATATGCTGAGACTGCTTATTTCACAGAAAGCGTTCTTTCAGCCTCCTGAGATGATACTTCGAAAGATTTGGTTTTTGTTTCACCCTGACTGGTTACTTCGATCTGGTATGTACCTGATTGCAGTTCGTCTACATTAAGCGTACGTCCGAATCTCTGTGTTTTTTTACTGATGGTTTCCTGGTACACCACATCACCTTTCTCGTTTTTGAGTAAAACTGTAGTGTGCGAGTCGTCGCTGGCTTTCTCTACAAGTACATTGATCTTTCCTCCTTTGGTGGCATAGATACCAGTTTCAAATCCGGCAGATTTTTTGGTTTCTTTGTCTTCTGCATTGGCAGTGAAGGCAGTAGCTATAAAGGCAAGGGCAACAGCGAAGGTTTTGATTGTAGTTTTCATGGCTTTTTATATTTAATATTTTCTGATTGTTTGTGCTAATTGAACAATACAAATATAAGGGTTATATAAGGTACTATGTAATACAAAGTACATGAATGGTTGGGTTACTGGGATGGATGGTGAAGACGCTGTTTAAGCGAAACATGAAAGGGTATTAGCAGGTTAAAAAGGAGAGTGTATAAGCTTTATTGGTTGGGCTCGGTAACTTCTGCGGTTTGCTTAAGTATGGTATTTCTGGTAATCAGAAACCTTCTCATATAGTTTTCCAGAAAGAGATAATCAGCTAGCCGACCCAAAATGGAAAGAGGGGATTGGTATTCGAATACATCCATCATCTGCGTTCCGTTAAGCATAGGTTCGAATTTATGCGTATGCTGCATATAGGAGAAAGCACCTTTTAAGTTGTGGGTGGTTCCGAAGCAGTTCGATTACTTTGAATGATTTCTTCACAAATGCTCTGGTCACATTTAGGCCCCAATTATCTTCCAGATAAACAATGATCCGCTTGAAATTGGTAGTTGCTCTTTTAGTCCAGATTACTCTTCGAGCCCTTTTCTATGTTAGATTTTTACTTCGTCATTACTAATCAGATTTTTATTGTCGAAGCTTTCATCATATTATCGCAAAACATCCTGTCTTTCATTAGTTGACAGACTGTCCCACAAAGATCCTGTTTTACGATCTGATATAGTTCTTATCAATTGAAGATAGGCATTGAGAATTTCTTCATCTTCAATGGTATCTACCAATTCATGAATTTGATCCTTAGTGTTCATTGTTTCTGAATTTACTGTGTGAAGATTCAGACAGATTTTAGACTTACCTTCTACTTTTATCTATCAAACAAGTTAACAAATTTATTGCTTAAAAAGTCACTTTTTTTGGTCACCTTATTTGGAAGGGATTGAGAAGGTTGTTTTAATAAAACCACTTAAAACAAAAAATGGCTCCCATTGCCAGGAGCCATTTACTGCATATATTTTGGTCTTTAGTTAATCGCGATGGTTTTTGTTGAAGTCTTTTCAGATATCTCAAACTTGCGGCTTTGTTTTTCACCTTTGCTCACCACTTCTACCTGATAAGTTCCGGAGTTAAGTTGGTCCACATTCAGTACACGACCGAATTTTTGAATTTTTTTACCAACCGTTTCCTGATAAACTACATCTCCTTTTTCATTGGTAACCAGCAATGTTGTGTATGCATCCGTATTTGCTTTGTCTACCATTACATTTACTTTACCGCTTTTATTGATGAACATACCGGTACCGAATCCGGATGCTTTTTTAGTTTCCTTATCTTCTGCATGCGCAGAGAAAGCAAGAACTGAAACGAGTGCAATTGCGCTTACGAAGGTTTTGATTGAATTTTTCATGGCTATGGCTGTTTTTTGTTTGAAAGCAATTTTTAATTACTGCTCTTGTTCGTCTTAATGACATAACAAATGTATGTGTTATGAAAGGTACTATGTATAACAAAGTACATGAATGGTAAAACAGTATGACAAGTGGAAAGCGCCTGGGATAAAAAAAATGAGGCTGCCGGTTCGAACCAGCAGCCTCAAATAAAAATGACAAATTGGATTAATAATTACTGTTTTTCCACGTAATCCATGTCTTTGGTGAATGTCTCTTCAATGAAGTAGAGAGCCAGTAGGGCCACAGCACTTGTTGCGACGCCAATCATCAATCCACTTTGGATCACACCAATATCTGGTTTGAACTGAACGAATAGTGCCGCCAGCGGTATGGTTGCGCCACGCACAAAGTTCGGCACGGTGGTGGCTACAGTCGCACGCAGGTTGGTGCCGAAAAGTTCTGCAGCAATGGTGATAAAGAGTGTCCAGTAACCGTTGCAAAAGCCCAGCAATGCACATAACGTATAGAATGAGAACAAATCTTTGATCGGAATCAGCAGATAACCCACCATCATGGCAAGGGAGAGCAGTATGAAAATGCCGATCACCTTTTTCCGGCTCTTCATATACTGGCTAAGTAACCCGCTGACAATATCACCAAATACCTGTCCGGAGAATGCGAGCATCACTGCTTTACCTGCATTGATGCCATCAATTCCTTTCGCAATACCGAATTCCGGAGAAAAAGTGATCAGAATACCAACTACAAACCAGATCGGCAAACCGATCAGAATAGCCATCAGGTATTTTGAAAGACGCGACCAGTTGGTCAGAATCATGAAAACGTTTCCTCTGTCCACAGACTTTTCTTTCACTTTGTCAAAAATGCCCGACTCAAATACGTTAAAGCGAAGTACGAGAAGTAACAGGCCCATACCACCACCTACAAAGTAGGATATACGCCATGCAAAAAGATCGGCCACGAAATAGGCCAATATGGCACCAAGTACACCGAGTGTAGCTACCAATGTAGTTCCATAACCTCTTATTTCCTTTGGAAGAACTTCTGTTACAAGCGTGATTCCAGCGCCCAGCTCACCTGCAAGTCCGACACCTGCAATAAAACGCAGGATCGCATACTGATCCAGTGAAGTCACAAAGCCATTTCCGATATTGGCCAGCGAATACATGATGATTGAACCGAAGAGTACGGAAAGCCGGCCCTTTTTGTCAGCAATAACACCCCATAGTACGCCGCCTATCAGCATGCCGGCCATTTGGTAGTTGAGGAGCGCAATGCCTTCCGTAAGCAGCTGATCGTCGGGGACGTTCAAAGCTTTGAGACTGGGAACACGCACGACGCTGAACAGAAACAGGTCATACATGTCGACCAGGTAACCAAGTGCTGCTACAATAACCGGCACCTGTAAAAGTTGCGATAGCAACGACGGACGTGATTCTGAATTTATGGACATGGGGTTTAGCTGAGAGCTTTCAGGGTTTAGCGGGATGGCAAACCAGATTCGGCTCGTTTATCTGTGAATTACATTTTTAAGCAAATTCCAAAGCCTTAATCATGCGTAAGACTTTCCTCCAAATCATCATGGCTGTCAGTGATAAGCAAAAAGCTGATAGTTGGCAGCCGAAGTTCGACTGCCGAAAGCCAAATGCTTATAACCATTTTACAATCTGTCTATCAACATTCCTCCGTCTATACCAATTACCTGTCCGGTGGAGTAAGGGAAGTCGCCCCTGGTAAGTGCCGCTACAGCTTTTCCTACGTCTTCCGGTGTTCCCCAGCGAGGTTGCAGTGCAATGCCGCCCTGAAACAGGTTGTCGTACTTTTCCTGCACTTTGGAAGTCATATCCGTAGATATAATACCCGGGCGCACTTCGTAAACAGGGATATTGAATTCAGCCAATCTTACTGCAAATAGCAGGTTGGTCATCGCAAGACCAGCCTTCGATATACAGTATTCTCCACGATTGACAGATGCCACCGTGGCCGAAATGGAAGTCACGAATACGATGGAAGCGTCGAAAGCATGGTTATTCTGTTTGGTGTGCGCCATTTTTTTCGCCACGGCCTGTGTAAGAAAGAAAGGTCCTTCCAGGTTTGTCGTCATTACTTCGTTGTAATTCTCTGCCGTAGTTTCTAATATATCGAGCCGTTCACGCGGAGCTATTCCTGCATTATTGACGAGTATATTAATGTTCCCAAAGCCAGCGTATGCTTTTTCAAGAATTGCTTCACGATCTGCCATATCTGCAATGCTTCCCTGGCAATACAAAACCTCTGCACCCAGTTCACGTAGTTCGTTGAGCGCGTCAGCACATCCTGCTTCATCGCGTACTCCGTTAATGGCCAGATTATATCCTTCTTTCGCAAGTGCTTTGGCAATGCCAAAACCGATACCACGACTTCCGCCGGTGATTAGCGCTGTTTTTTTTACTTCCATGATTGAAGATTTTTAGTTTAAAGGTTTGATTTGTCTAAAAGTGTAAGTCAGATATTCAAACTTTTTTTAAACCATTTTTGGCTTTAACTCTATTAAGAGCAGATGCATTTGACAGTTTGGTGGACTGCTGAAACTTTCAAACTTTTTTAAACTATAGATCCTCTATTGGTACCCACTGGCGTTTTTCCCAGCTTTCGATTCCTTTTTCAGCCAGTTGAACACCTCTTGCACCCGCTTTCAAATCCCATGGAAATGGCGTGTCTTTGACGATATGTTTCAGGTACAGCTCCCATTGTGTTTTGAAGGCATTATCGAAATTCTCCTGCTCCGGTACCTTCGACCAGCCTTCGAAGAATGGAATCGGTTGTGGAATATCAGGATTCCAAACCGGTTTAGGCGTATTTCCATAATGTTGGATATAGCAGTCACGCAGACCAGCTACAGCAGAGCCGTGTGTTCCGTCAACCTGTAGTGTCAGCAGGTCATCGCGGCGCACACGCACGGTCCAGGAAGAGTTGAATTGTGCGATCACATCTCCTTCCAGTTCGAAAGTGGCATAGCAGGCATCGTCAGCAGTACAGTTGTATGGCTTACCGTTTTCATCGATACGTTCAGGTATATGCGTTGCTCCCAGGCAGGATACTGCTTTTACATTTCCGAAAAGATTGTCAAGAACGTAGCGCCAGTGACAAAGCATGTCAACAATGATACCGCCATCGTCTTCCTTGCGGTAATTCCAGGATGGACGTTGGGCAGGAATGCTGTGGCCTTCAAATACCCAATATCCGAACTCGCCACGTACAGAAAGGATTTTTCCAAAGAAACCATTTTCCATCAGTCTCTTCAGTTTCAGCATGCCCGGTAACCAAAGTTTATCCTGAACTACACCGTTCTTCAGGCCAGCCTTTGTAGCCAGGTCGTATAATTCGAGTGCTTCTTCAGTGGTAGTTCCGGTTGGTTTTTCACAATAAATATGTTTACCTGCCAGAATCGCTTTTTTGATCGCCGGAGCCCGCCTGCCTGTTACCTGTGCATCAAAATAAACCTGATATTGAGGATCGTTTAACACCGAGTCCAGGTCAGTTGTATATTTCTGCACACCAGACTGTTTACAGAGGGATTGCAGTTTGCTTTCATTCCGGCCTACCAGAATAGGATCCGGCATGATCACTTCATCCTCGGAGATTTTTACACCCCCCTGTTCAATGATTGCTTTGATTGAACGTAATAAGTGTTGGTTGGTACCCATACGGCCGGTTACGCCGTTCATGATAATGCCAATGGTATGTGTTGTCATTTTGTTTAGCTATTGGCGACTAGTTTTAGGGATTAATCGCCGGTTAGAAAAGATTTTATTTTAAATCACATGGAGAATAGCTCGTGGCTGTCAGCTGACTACACTTTCTCCTTAAATGCTGTGGTAATCTCATTAAGGAAAAGATGCTGGTCTTTGGCCCAATGGATATTTGAGAATATCTCTACTTCACAAAAACCATTGAAACCGGTTGCTTCCACCCATCCACGAATTTTTTTAAGATCAATACAGCCTTCGCCCATCAAACCACGGTCGTTGAGCAGATCTATGGTGTTGACTTTCCAGTCGCACACGTGGTATGCAAACAGATTGCCGTGTGCGCCGCATCTTGCTATCTCTTTCTCCAGATCGCCATCCCACCACAAATGATATACATCTACGGCCACACCTACAAAGGAAGAGCTGAAAGACTCCGCCATGTCGTTGGCCTGAGCCAGCGTATTGATGGCCGAGCGATCCGCAGCGTACATCGGGTGAAGTGGTTCAATAGCCAGTTTAACATTCAGTTTTTCTGCAAGTGGTAATATCGCTTCTATACCTTCTCTGATCTGTTCGCGCGACTTTTGCATCGACTGGTCAGGTGAGGCGCCGCAAACCAATACGATCATGGGAGCACCCAATGCAGCTGCTTCTTCCAGCAACTTCTTATTATTGTCGATAGCCTGTGCGCGCCCGGCACTGGAGGTATGAGGGAAAAATCCGCCACGTACGTAGGAAACAATTTCAAGGCCTGCCTGGCGGATAATCTCTCCCGAGCGGAGCGGGCCAATACCTTCAGTTGCATTTTGCCATACGCTGATCCCCTTCACACCCGCAGCTGCATAATGCTCCACCGCTTCCGGCAGCGCCCATGGCTTTGTTGTAATGGTATGAATACAGCAGCGATCGAGAGAAAGAGACATTTTAATGGTTAGTTATTAATGATTAATTGTTAATGAGGTTACTCTCCCATGTCCTAAGCCCAACCGATCTTACGTATAGTAAGATAACTGATGATTAGCTATTAATGAGGTTCCATTCTGTGCCCTTGCCCCTAAATCCTCTGCTACTTAACTGCCCCTAAATACGTATAGTAAGGCAAGTCCTTATTGATTCTGTGCAGGTAAAGCGCGAGTTCGCGGGCGTGATAGTCACCCCACATGCTTGACTCCCCACTCGCTATTTTTTGTCCGGCGGGTACGTTATCCCAACCGTTAGGCTCGTGGTAAATAGAATGCAGGATCAGTCCCTGATGCGTCGGATCTGTTGAAAGATACGGCTCAGTAAAAAGGCTGTCGAGAGAGGTAAGCCCAGCCTGCCAGTAGCGCGATCCGTCTTCGTTATGGTCGTTCAGATATTTCCCCAGGCGAAGCAATCCCTGCGCGCCGATGGCCGCTGCTGAACTGTCAACCGGCTCAAAATCATTATAAGGATCCGATGGACGGGATTTGTAATCGCCCAGTTGATGGATTTGCGGAGCGCCTGTGTCCCAGTAAGGAATGCCGTCGGCAGCCGTGTTGTCGATAAAGAAATCGCAGGTTGCTTTTGCTGCTTTGAGATATGTTTTTTCAAGCTCTGCACGGCCGCCTAACAGAGCAAGTTCCTCGTCTGAAAAACCTGACAGCGATTCCAGTTGTTCAGCGAATCCGAGCATTGCCCAGGCGAGGCCACGTGTCCAGGTGGTAAATCCTGAAAAACCCTGCTGAGAGTTAGGGCATCGGAAATTTCCATCATTGGTGTTAAACACACTTTCGTGTGCAGTCCGGCCCCATATATCATAACTGTCGCGTCCTTCTCCGTAGAAAACTGAATACTTGGCAGTAGCCAGAGAGTGGTAAGTACCTCGCTGCAACAAACTCGTTTTGACGTCATTCTCACCCATCAGGCTATGTCCCAATTTATGAGACACGATCAACGCTCTTACCGATCGGATCGTATCTACAAAAAGTGAATGGGGACCGTTGAAAGAATGTATAAATCCTTGTCCGTCTTTGGTATTGGTCCAGCGATGAGCTTGTACCGACCCTGAAACTTTCAGTGCTACTTCATAAAAATTCCTTTCCCATTCGTTTTCCGGAATACGGCCTTCGTTCATCAGGCGAATCAGGTTGCCATAGGTACTTACATTATTAAATCCATGGTCGTGTACACCAAAATGGCTCACATGTGATGCCATGTATTTTACCGTATTGGCTCTGGCACTTTTCAGGAAGTCTTCTTCACCGGTAGCATCATACTGTAACACTTCTGCTCCATACTGAAATCCCTGGGTCCATTCTGTCCAGCCGCGGAGTGTATATTTACCATTGACAGTAAAGACAGGCGTTCCTTTGGAATTATCGTATTCTTTGGTGATCAACCGTATTTTTTCGGCTGAAAGCTCCCACAACTTGTCAATCTTGGATTGAAGTGATGCGGCTGTAAGGTCGTTACGAATCTGCATGAGTTGAAATCAGTAGTATTATTTAGCCTTTTTATTTTAGGATAATACAAAGATATTTTTCTTAACTCAGGACATCAAGGTACATTTTTGATATTAAATGGCACTTTTCCGAACTCTTTCTCGATACTCATTCGGAGTAAGTCCGGTCTTTCTTTTGAATATTCTACCAAAATAGGAAGGGTCTTCAATATGGATATGATAGGCAATTTCTTTGCTGCTCAGATTGGTGAAGACGAGTAACCGTTTTGCTTCGAGCAGAAGTTTATCCAGAATATATTCCTGAGAGGACGTACCAAGGCACTTTTTGACGATTTTGCTCAGGTAATCCGGCGATACAGAGAGTGTGGTGGCGTACTGCTGTACTTCGTGTTTTTCCAGGAAGTTTTTTTCAACCAATTCCTGAAACCTGCCAACTAGCTCTGGTACAGAACGGGAGGACGCATCGAGCAGACGGGATTCTTTTTTAGCCATTACACCGCATTTTTGCAGTAAAAGTCCCAGATACTTTCCAGTGATCGCCTGATCGGTTTCGTCATGCAGGTGATCAGCTACCATATTCTCCAACAGGTTATGAAAATAGTGACAGTCTGTATCCGACAATGTCAGAATAGGTTGGCGTCGTCCTGGTTGAAAAAATGGGAATTGTGCCAGCGAGGCGGCAGTCGGATTATAGAAAGAATAAAAATCTTCAGAAAAGGCGACGATAAAGCCCTGACAAGGCGTTGAGAAATGAAGCAGATGTACTTGTCCGGGTGTAAGAAAATGTAATCCTGCGCCTTGCACGGGGTGCGTGTAGAAGTCAATTTCATGAAATCCTTGTCCCTTCTCAATAAATAACAGTTCGTAATAGGTATGCCTGTGCGGGGCATCCGTCGGGAGCGGCGTGATAGGCAGGGAAACCGGTGTTTCCTGATTTAGAACAGTACTGTTTTTGAAGCGATAAATCTTTAAAGCGGGAATTTTACCAGGAGATTTGGGAAGAGAATGAATAGGTATGGCATCCGACATGTAATCTATAGTTTACGACTCCTCATACTGAACAACCTTTTTAAAAGTCGTGGTGTCAATAAAACTACCAGCAGGTTTAAATAAAACATTTCAAACCGATTGTGAGTGAGGGATGGGCTGAAAGGTATATTAAAATACATTTTTTTAATGGGCTGTGACTAATTTTGCCTTTTCGTTGTTGACTTCAATGTCAAATAAACATAGCAAGAACAATAAGTGAATCAGGAAACCAAAAGCGGCCAGATATTCGACCTTCCTACGCTGAGGCGTTTGTATGTATTTGTAAAGCCCTACCAAAAGCAGTTTTATCTTCTTATAGGCATTATCATGCTGAACGCTGTGCTGGCGCCGCTTACTCCGCTTCTGATTAAATATACCATTGATAAACCCATCGCCAACGGCAACTATTCTCAGCTCACACTCATGCTTGTAGTAATGGTGGTGGTGACGGCAATACAGGGTGTTGCACAGTTCTGGAATACGTATATGTCGGGCTGGCTGGGGCAATACATCATTCGTGATATACGGGTTCAACTTTATGAAAAAATCATTGGTCTCAGACTTAAATTTTTCGACCAGACTCCCATCGGAAGGCTTGTAACACGTACCATTTCAGATGTGGAAACGCTGTCCAACGTGTTCAGCGATGGTATGGCCGCCATAGCCGGGGATATTCTGCAACTGACGCTGATCATTGCCGTGATGTTTTATACTGACTGGAAACTCTCCATCATCAGTTTATCCATGATTCCGCTGATGCTTTTTTGTACGTATGTTTTTAAAGAAAAAATCAAAGATTCCTTTAATGAAGTACGGGCGGCTGTTTCAAACCTGAACTCATTTGTACAAGAGCATATTACAGGCATGAGTATCGTGCAGATTTTCAGCAGTGAAGATATTGAATACCAAAAATTTAAGGAGATCAACAAAACGCACCGTGACGCCAACATCCGGTCCATTCTGTATTACTCTATTTATTTTCCTGTAGCTGATGTGATTGCTGCTGCAGGAACAGGTCTGGTGGTATGGTATGGTTCAAAGCAGATACTAAATGAGGAAGTTACGTTCGGGACAGTCACGGCATTTGTGATGTTCATCAACCTTTTCTTCAGACCGATACGTCAGTTGGCCGACCGGTTTAATACTTTGCAAATGGGTATTGTAAGTACCGACAGGATTCTGAAATTGCTTGACAGTGAAGAGTATACGGCTAACAATGGTACCCTTGATCCGGAAATTATCAGAGGAAAAGTGGAGTTTCGAAACGTTTGGTTTGCCTATAATGAAGAAGAATATGTATTGAAAAACATCAGCTTCAAAGTGGATGAAGGTAAGACGGTTGCTTTGGTCGGTGCTACAGGAGCCGGGAAATCGTCCATTATCAATCTGCTGACAAGGTTTTATGACATTAACAAAGGGAGTATTCTGGTCGATGATGTTGAAGTGGAAAAATACGAACTCAATGCACTGAGGAAACACGTTGGGATTGTATTGCAGGATGTATTCCTTTTCTCTGACACGATTGAAAATAACATTCGCCTGGGCGATTTTACTATCACAGATGAAAAGATCATCGAAGCAGCCAAGTTAGTAGGCGTTCATGATTTCATCGAAAGGCTGCCTGGCGGCTATCAATACAATGTCATGGAACGCGGCGCCACTTTATCTGTAGGTCAACGACAGCTGATTTCATTTGTACGGGCCATGGTGCATGAGCCGAAAATCATCGTCCTGGATGAGGCTACTTCTTCTGTAGATACAGAAACAGAGGAACTGATTCAAAAGGCGATTGAGAAATTGATGAAGGGAAGAACCGCCATCGTCATTGCTCACAGGCTATCTACCATTCAGGAAGCTGATAAAATCATCGTGGTAGATAAAGGTGAAATCATGGAAGAAGGAAACCACGAACAACTTCTGGCAAAGGAAGGTTTTTATGCCAATTTGTATAGGATGCAGTACAAGGAGGTGTTGAAGATTGGGTGATAAACAGGCATTCACAGTGCTTCGCTGCAAGATACTATTCTACTAAATAATTTCCTTAGAAATAGTTTGATGTTTTACTTTGGTTGGTTATTATTGTCAACCATTCAACGTTGTGAAATGATTAAGTCAGTTTTAATTGATCTTAACATGGAGCAATATGCATCATACGAACTCGGATTTCATGCCTCCCCATCCTGGGGTTCATCTGTTATCTCAAACAGAATGGGCAGTCCTCATGTACCTCACGGAGGGTTTAAACTCCAAAGACATCGCGATCATTATGAACGTGATGCCAAAGTCTGTTGATAATTATAAAAATCGTATTGGTAGGAAGCTTGGGGTGCAGGGCTATGGTGCCTTGTATAAGTATGTGGTTGATAATAGAGCTATTTTCAATACGTGAGTTGCTTATTTTTAATTCAGGATATCTAAAAATTTATATTATGAATCGTCAAACTATACTCCTTATTATCGGATTGTTGATTTTTTTCGTCGGCTGCTTTTTTAGAATGTATGGCAAAGTGGAAGATGGTATGTCCATTATGAACGTCGGGTTGTATTTGACAACTGTTTGGCTGATTGATGCATTTTTACATATAAAAAAGGAAGTTTATAAACTCAGGAATGAAATTAAAGAGTTGAAGAGTAAGGGATTATAAAAGGTAATCCAGGGTATGTGAAATCTAAGAATGAGCCTTGACTAATATCTTCTCTCAATCAACCCACCCTATGAATCTGCTCATCACCGGAGTATCCGCGATCATGTTTGCTATTTGCCGCTATCTTTTATACAAGATGTTGTATCTGGATCAGGATTTAGAAAAGATGGATATTGTAGCTTTGCTGGCTGCGCAGATATGGATTGCGGCAAGAGTAGCGTTGAAATACAAAAGGACATAAAATAAAGACCTTATGAACCGGACCAATCAGCTAATGAACCTTCTTGAAGTCAGATACCCTCTTGTTCAGGCACCTATGCTTGGTGTTACGACTCCTGAAATGGTGGCGGCGGTGTCTAATGAGGGAGGATTAGGTTCGCTTCCTGTTGGTTTGCAGTCTCCTGAAAAAACGCTTGACCTGATCCGTAAAACAAAAGCACTTACTGACAAACCGTTTGCAGTTAATCTGTTTGCACATGATATGCCGGCTGTTGATGTTGAGGCAATCAGCGCTATTCAGGATAAACTGGTTGTTATAACGAATCGATACGGTTTGGAACATCCCTTGGTGGATATTGAAAAACTTCAGCATTACTCATACCGTGAACAAGTTGAAATACTGATCAGCGAACATGTGCCGGTGGTTAGTTTCACCTTTGGAGTGATTGATGCTGAAAGCATTCAGCGTCTGCACGGTGCGGGAATCGTTCTGATCGGTACTGCTACATCAGTACGTGAAGCAAAGTATCTGGAAAGTATTGGTATTGACTTAATCACGGCACAGGGAATTGAGGCAGGAGGACATAGAGGTACGTTTTTCTCTGATTAACCTTTGCCACAAATAGGAGCTATGTCACTCATTCCGCAAGTGGTGGATGAAGTATCTGTACCTGTGTTGGCAGCCGGTGGAATCATGGATGGCAGAACGATTAAAGCTGCGATGATACTTGGAGCTGCCGGAGTACAGGTAGGTTCTGCATTTTTAAGAAGTAATGAAAGTTTGAGTATTGATAGTTACAAACAAGCGGTGCATGAGAGTGTGGACACGGACACCGTCCTGACGCGAGCATTCTCTGGTCGTTGGGCCAGGGGGATACGTAATACTTTTCATAATGAAGTGGAGAAACTCAATCTTGATTTTCCTGCTTATCCACTATTAAATGATCTTACCGTACCAATCCGAACGGCTTCACAAAAGTTAAATAACAGAGAATTCACCACATTATGGGCGGGTCAGTCTGCTCATTTGGCTAAGTTGAAAACTTCTGCGGAGATAGTCAGGGAGTTGGTGAGAGAGGCAGGGTGGTGAAATGAGCAAAAAATTACTCCCGAAAATATTGAGATAATAAAAATGGCAGCTTTCGGTTTGAAAAGCTGCCATTTTTATTATCTCCTTCTCGCCGTATCCAACGGTATAGGCGGTGGGCCGATCAGATCGTCCTCATCAATTTTAACACCGGTACTGTCACTATCCACATCCAGCGAATCGCTCTCCGCAGGTGCCCATTGGGTTGGACAGTTGTATTCTTTTGTAATCTTGAAAGTCGGTTTCGGAAATGGGCCCGGTTCTATGCCTACTGCCTTATCTCTGTATATTTTTTCAAGGAACCGACCAACAATAGGCAAGGCGGTTTTGGCACCTTCCCCGAGATTGGTCGTACGGAAGTGAATACTCCGGTCGTCGCCACCTACCCATGCACCTACAACCAAATCGCGAGTTACACACATGAACCAGCCGTCGGAGTTGTTGGATGTAGTCCCGGTTTTCCCACCTATTTCATTGCCGTTCTTAGTCACATCATAGCGCCATCTGATACTGCCCGATGTACCACCAGGCTCTTCTACGCCGCCCTTCAGCATCTGTACCATCATGAATGCTGACTCCGGGCTAATCGCCTGACGATGTTCAGGTAGGAATTCTTCAATAACCTTTCCATTGCTGTCCTCAATCTTATTCACCAATATAGGTTCTGTGTAAGTACCATTGTTGACAAACACACTATAGGCGGCTACCATGTCATAAAGCGACACATCAAATGGACCAAGTCCAATAGACGGGAGTCCTTTTAAAGGCGTGTTTATCCCCATTTTTTTTGCATAACGAGCGACATTTGCAGGCCCCACCTGGTCGGTAAGTTCGGCTGTTACAGAGTTGATCGACTGAGCAAGTGCTCGTCTTAAGGTCATGCTGGAATAGCTGAAAGTACCTGTTGCGTTTCGCGGTTTCCACTCCTTCTCTTCACCATCTTCCATGTATTTTTTCATAAATGGCTTATCAACAATCTGGTCGCAAGGACTCATGTTGAAACTGGAATCATCAATGGCAGTAGTATATACAAATGGCTTGAATGTAGATCCTGGTTGGCGTTTGCCTTGTTTTACAGCATCATATTTGAAAAAATTATAATCAAGGCCACCTACCCAGGCTCTGATCTGACCCGTGTGCGGATCCATCGCCATCATACCTGCTCTCAAAATCCGCTTATAGTAATCTAGCGAATCCATGGAGCTCCAGTATTTCTTCATTTCACTGCTGTTTTTCCAGTCATATACCGTCATAGTATCCTTCTTATTCAGATAATGAGCAACACTGTCGGGACTGGATGGAAATTTAGCTGCGAGCCTGCGGTAAGCATTGGTACGTTTGATGACGTTGGTCAGGAAGTCAGGGATTTCTTTACCATTTTCGTCCACCCATGGATTTTGCTTTCCCCAATGGTCTTCAAATACCCGCTGGAGCTGCTTCATTTTTTCCGTCATTGCCTCCTCCGCATGTTCCTGCATGTGGGAGTCAATCGTGGTATATATCTTCAGGCCATCTGTATAGAGATCATAGCCGTTTTCATCACCCCATTTTTTAACAAAATCAACTACTGCATTTTTGAAATAATTGGCATTTCCATCGTATGGTGTTTCAAATTTGGTTTTAAGCTCGATAGGTAATGCACTGATTGAATCCGCTTCTTTCGCAGAGATATATCCGTATTTCTGCATCTGGCCGATCACCACATTCCTGCGTTCCAGTGAGCGCTTCGGGTTACGGATCGGGTTGTAGGTAGTAGTGGCTTTTTGAAGTCCCACCAAAACAGCGGCTTCCTGGACATTAAGACTATCCGGCGACTTGCTGAAATAGGACTTAGCAGCTGTATTAATCCCGTAAGTATTGCTGCCGTAATCCACTGTATTGAAATACATGGTCAGGATTTCCTGCTTTGTAAAGTTTCTTTCAAGTTTGATGGCCGTCAGCCATTCCTTGGTTTTATAAATCACCGTACTCAGCACGGGAACAGATCCCAAAAGTCCTCTAGCCCCACTTCGGCGTGTCTTGAAAAGCTTTTTGGCGAGCTGCTGCGTAATGGTACTGCCACCTCCACGATCGGTTGCACCTGAAACAATCCCGATGGCCACACTGGCCATGGCTTTGTAGTCAATACCGGAGTGTTTGTAAAAACGGATATCCTCTGTTGCAATAAGTGCTTTGACAAGGTTAGGGGATATCATTTCTGCAGTCACCGGAGTACGGTTTTCTGTATAGAATTTACCGATCAAAACGCCATCTGCGGTATATATTTCTGAGGATTGATTGACTTTCGGGTTTTGCAGATCTTCTACGCTGGGCATACTCCCCATGAGCCACAGAAAATTGGTTTCTACACAAAAAATGTAAAAACAAGCGCCCATAAAGCCATAAACGAAGGTCTTCCAAATAACACTGATCGAGCGGTAATAGGTGGATTGTTTATCAATTTTACTGTCCCACCAATCAGACAAAGACTTTCTTTTATTTCTGTATGAAGCAATAAAAGCGTCAGCTCTGGATTTGCCTGCTATGAGAGATAATAATTTGTAGAAAATAAAGCTGAAAAACGTTGAGATCTGTGTTCCAACAAACTGGAACATGTTTTTTATTTTGTAAAAGAACGATCTGATTACTTCCATCAAACGTTAAAGGTTCGTAAGGTTTCAAAGATAAGAAAAGCCGGACAAATCTGACGATGTCCGGCTTTTCTTATCTGCTTTCTATTATGCTTTTTCAAATTTGAGCGCAACACCATTCATACAATAGCGAAGTCCTGTCGGACGTGGACCGTCGTTGAAAACGTGACCCAGGTGCCCACCACATTTTTTGCAAACAACTTCGGTACGGATCATTCCGTGACCGTTATCTGTGATTTCTTCAACATTTTCACTGGCAATGGGTTGGAAAAAACTTGGCCAGCCCGAACCGGAATCATATTTAGTCACTGAGCTGAATAAGGGTGTTCCACATGCGGCACAGGCATAAATTCCTTCCTCCTTATTGTCGTTGAATGGATGCGAGAAGGGTCTTTCAGTTCCTTTTTCAAATAAAACGAAACACTGTTGCCCGGTCAGCTCCTGCTGCCATTCTTCCTTGGTCTTTTGTATCTCTCTCATATCAGTTGCATTTTAAATTATCTCTAAAAAAATAACACCAAAACAGAGCTTATCGTTTACTGAATATTCTTCTCAGCCATGAATCCTCTGCGGGCCAGCATTTGTTCTGAGATTCTGGCGGTTTCCGGAAAAGGCCGGCAGAAAGCCCGAAATATAAATTAAATGCTTTTGGCTTTCCTATATTAATTAATCCCGGAAGATGGTCGGTTCCGATCCATAAAGGTCCTATTCTTCCAGCCAGACCGATAGATGGAGTCCGATAACGGTTCATCAATACAAGCGGGACAGAAATCTCATACCATTTGTGTTCATAGCGTGGCGTAACGCCAACAACAGACTCAGCTTTCATTCCGAATGCAGAGCGCGGAATCAGGTTATGTACCCAAAGCGCATTGACATACACATTAGGTTTGATGTTGTAGTCGACACTTGCCTGAAATGCGGTTGGTAAAACAGAAGTAACATTTGGTGCAATCGATCCGCTCACGCCTAAAGAAGAATTAATCGCATTAAATACGCCTTCTGAGCCTTGCAACTTTTGGAAGTTGTCGAATGTAAATTGCCTGTTTGCCGTTTGTATTTCCTGTTGCAACAGGTAATTAGGGTTGTTGAAACGTACCCGGCCTATATCCGTAACCGAAACGGCGATACGGTACAGGTATTTATTTTTAGAAGCATCACGTTTGCGAATACCCCTTTCGGTGTAAGTATATTTGTTGATGTCCGGACGGTATTCATATACAGCACCGATATCAAATCCCCATCCGCTACCCGGAGCAGCATTGCCCAGAAGCCAGGCCGGAGTTGGGCGAATGTTTTGAAAAGCTTCATCTCTGGTCATTCCATATTTCGCATCAATCTGATTCACCTCAATAATTTGTCTCTTATTATCCCAGGCCGGATCAGGCGAAAGGCTAAAAGAGGAGTTTTCGATAGTTGCGTACGCATTGTAAAGTCCGATCAATCGCTTTACAGTAATTCCTGCTTTCAAAAAGTCAGTTTCGTTGTCTACAACTGTACCTCCTAATGTCATAGCCAGTTCAGCCATAGCATTAAAATGGAGTCTGCCAGACTGATTGTCGAAGCGTGGTCCTTGCAGCCCTTCCAGACGTGTGGTTTTACTGATCAGACGGGCAAGCGGCTGTGTCATATCATCCATATTGAGCATAAAGCGGGTACGGGTTGCCAAAGCAATACCCGCTCTTCCTTTCATAAGCGGAAACATGATTGATGGTAAACGAATGTCTCCACCTACATTCATGAATTTATCTTTACCGTTCAGTTTTTCCTGCAGATATGTTCTCGGAAATTGTGTAACACCACGCTCATTCCTGTATTTGTCGGGCACACTGTTGGTAATAAGCCCCATAAAAGAATAAGGAGCGTCGTATTTAACGGCATTGTTTCCCATATAAAACTGAGCTCCTACCAGATTTACATATAAACTGTAACGGTTATCGGTAACGAAAGCAGGATTATGGTAGAGTGCATTAGTTCCGGAGTAATTACCCATTGACACGCCCGGAAGGTGCTGCGCTTTACTTCCGAAAGAAATAACTGTCAGTAAAACGAAAGTCAGCAGCAGATTTTTTTGCATAGTGGAAGTAAAACGGAGAATACCTTATTTACTGTATTCCGGATGCAAAGAAAAGGTCTGGACACATGACTTCCAACGGTACCAGAATGGTTAAAGGAATATAATTCTAACTATCCTGATTTGGTATGATATTATTAACCATGATTCTTTGTGTTGTATGATTATTTCAAGACAAGCATTGAGAGTTGGTTTGGAATGGAGAATTGGTGAACTTGTAAGAAAACTGCTGTCAATTTATAAGTAGTGGGTTTGGTATATAATTGATATATATTTTGTAAATAAAAACTTAGGCCATATATTGTTCTGTAATATATTAATATATACTTATTCAAATTTTGTATTGTATGAATTTCTCATTCTCCGACTATCAAACGGAAAATTTCTTTGACGAGATGTTTACCCCGGACGGAGGAATCCGGCCAGGCTATGAGCATTTGAAAGCTAAATTTGAAAATCTCACACACGAAGATCTTACCAACCGCCAGTTAGCTACTGAGCGAGCATTGCTTTCAATGGGAATTACTTTTAATGTATATTCAGAAGGAGAGGGTACTGAGCGTATTATGCCGATCGATATCATTCCCAGGGTGTTGCCCAATGCTGAATGGGAATGGCTGGAAAAAGGACTGAAGCAGCGTATCAAGGCGTTGAATATGTTTATCGACGATGTTTACAATGATCAGAATATTCTGAATGATGGAGTTGTTCCACGCGACCTGATCGAGTCAAGTAAGTGTTTTCTGAAACCTTGTATCGGATTAAAGCCTCCAAAAGGTATCTGGTGCCATATTACCGGTACGGATCTTATTAAAGGAGATGACGGTACGTTTATGGTACTCGAAGATAACCTTCGTTGCCCTTCAGGTGTGTCTTATATGCTGGAAAACCGGGAGCTGTCGAAACAAATATTTCCCGATGTGCTGGCTCGTACGGGAGTAAGGCCGGTCTCTGATTATCCGACCAGGTTGTTGCAAATGCTGCAGAATCTGGCAGACAGGCCCAATCCAACAATTGCAGTATTAACTCCGGGAATCTACAACTCGGCCTATTTTGAGCACTCTTATCTGGCCCAACAGATGGGTGTGGAGCTTGTAGATACACGTGATCTGGTTGTTTCTGACGGTTATGTGAAAATGAGAACCACAAGCGGACTGCAAATTGTAGATGTCATTTACCGTAGAATGGATGACGTATTTTTGGATCCGGAAGCATTCAATCCTGATTCTTTACTCGGGATTCCGGGTATTTTTGAAGTGTATAAAAAAGGGCGTGTAGCTCTTGCCAACGCGCCTGGCACGGGTGTTGCAGATGATAAAGTCGTGTATGCCTACGTTCCTCGTATCATAGAATATTATTTGGGAGAGGAAGCTATCATACCTAATGTTCGCACATACATATGTGGTGAGAAGGAGGATTTCGACTATGTGATGGAACATATTGATCAGCTAGTAGTGAAAGAAGCCAACGAAGCAGGAGGATATGGCATGCTGATTGGACCAAAGGCAACCAGTGAAGAGCATGAGTTGTTCAGAGAAAAGATCAGGAATAACCCTAGGAATTATATAGCTCAACCAACCATTTCCTTATCAAGAGTACCTTGTATGGTGGAGGGGCATTCGGAAGGGCGACATGTTGATCTAAGGCCATATATTTTATATGGAGATGATATTAATGTGATACCAGGGGGGTTAACGCGTGTAGCATTGAGGAAGGGTTCTCTGGTTGTAAATTCGTCACAAGGAGGTGGAGGAAAGGATACGTGGGTGTTGTATTAAATAATAATTAACAGTTACTGACAAGCTGTTAATTGTCATAGGTGATTGCTACATTTTGTGGCATCTTCACCGAATTAACATTGTCGGGACTGTTTTTGTTATCAACATCTAAATTAAAACCTGAAATGCATCGTGAAATTACGCAGTGGTATAGCCCCTCATTAAACAAGGAGATGGAGGTCGCTGTCTATGGTCATTACGGATTTGCTCTATTGCTGATTCCTACTGCCGCATCTGACTTTTTGGAGTACGAACGCAATGGAATTATTGAGAGTATCAAGCCTTATATTGACTCCGGTAAGATCAAGGTTTATTGTATAAACAGCATCAACGGAGAAAGCTGGTTAAATCCTTACATGCATGGATATGACAAGGCGATACGTCATCAGCAGTATAACGATTATGTCATCAAAGAGGTGATTCCATATATTAAAGATACCAGTAGCACTACTAATATGATTATTGCGGCAGGTGCTTCTTATGGTGCCTTTCATGCTGCTAACCTGTTTTTCAAACATCCTGATCTAATACACGGTATCATAGCTATGAGCGGATGTTACGACCTCAGTGCTTATTCGGATGGCTATTATGATGATAATGTTTATTTTAATTCTCCTGTACATTACTTGGCACAGCTGAGAGCAGAATGGCATTTGTCACTGTATAGAGAAAGCCGGCATATACATTTTGTCACGGGATCCGGTGCTTATGAACGTCCGGATTATTCTCAACAAATTTCTTATATACTGTCTTCTAAAAATGTCCACCATGAATTAGATATATGGGGAAGTGATATCCCTCACGAATGGTGGGCCTGGCAGAAAATGCTTCCCTATTATATTGAAACAAGGTTTTAAAATAAAACGCACAAACGGGCTGTAGTGAGTTCGTTTGTGCGTTTCAGTATCAATCACATCTTATTTTACGCTCCTTCAAACTGTCGCAGGAATCTTACGTCGTTTTCTGTGAACAGACGTAAATCGTTGATTCCATAGCGGAGCATAGTAATACGTTCTATACCCATTCCGAAAGCAAAGCCTGTGTATTCCTGGCTGTCGATACCACAGTTTTCTAAAACATTCGGATCCACCATTCCTGATCCTGCTATTTCTACCCAGCCTGAATGTTTACATACGTTACAACCTTTTCCTTTACATATAAAACAAGTCACATCTATTTCTGCACTGGGTTCGGTAAATGGGAAATAGGAGGGGCGAAGTCTGATTTTAGAATCCTTGCCAAACATCTCCTTTGCAAAGTGATACAGCGTATCTTTCAGATCTTTGAAACTTACGTTTTTATCAATATATAGCCCCTCAACCTGGTGAAATACACAATGCGCGCGTGCTGATATAGCTTCGTTACGGAAAACGCGGCCTGGCATGATAGAGCGGATTGGAGGCTTTTGACGCTCCATCAGTCTAACTTGTACATTTGATGTATGTGTTCTTAAAAGTACATCGTCTTTTACTTCGCCTTTACTTTTTGAAACAAAGAAAGTATCCTGCATTTCGCGGGCAGGATGATTATCTGCAAAGTTAAGTGCGCTGAAATTGTACCAGTCGGTTTCGATTTCGGGCCCATATGAAACATTGAAACCCATACGTTCAAAAATCTCAATGATTCTTCTTCGAACAATTGTAAGCGGATGTAAACTTCCCTGAATATTAGGCACAACCGGTAATGTGAGATCGATCAGCATTTCCGGCTTTTCATCTGCGCTGTTTTCCAATTGCTCATTAAACTCCTGAAAACGCTCCTGTGCACGATTCTTCAGGGTATTTAATTCCTGTCCCATAGCACGGCGATTTTCCGGTGCTACATGTTTAAGCTCATCAAACAATTCAGTAACTGCGCCTTTCTTACTGATGAAACGCATACGAAATGCTTCCAGCTGTTCCTTGTTTGCAACGGTTGTCTGATCTATCTCTGAAATGAGCTGCTTAACCTTATCGGTAATCATATTCGTAATTTTTATGAGCGAAATGAGAGAATTCTTTAATGCTCATTTCAATGTTGTATTTGCTTTTATTGCTTTGAATGAATACCTGCACTTTCAAAGTACGGCGTCAGTAAAGTGGTGCAAATATAAATAATGTTACACGGCTTAAAACGATAGATACTTCTTATAGACTTCATATTTGCAAAAAAAATGTCGATTTAGCCCATTTTCGTATATACGTAAAATTACGTGTTTATATACGGCACTCTACGCATTTTTGCTTAGTAAATTATATTAAAAATTTGATATACAGATACTTGTGAGTACGTGCGTATTATTACGTATTTACCTGAGGGCATGTATTGGTGTAAATTTGAATTATCAATACAGAACAATATAATTGTCCAACGCTATGAAAACTTTTACATCGGTTCCACTTCCCGGCATGACAGCAGGTAGCACGGCAGCCTCTTATGTTTCCGTACAGTCTATGGGAAGGACCATATTTCTGTCTCCGGATATGATCACTTTCATGGAAGGAGAAGGTAACTATACCTATATATATACCACGTCAGGAAAAAAGTATTTGGTTTCAAAAACATTGAAATCGTTAGCCATGAATTTGAATTCAGACTTTGTGAGAGTACACAAATCGTACCTTGTCAATACCAATTACGTGATCGAACGTATTGAGGAGGAAAGAGTACTGAAGATGTCCTGTGGCAAGGAAGTATCTATATCCCGCAGGAAAATGAAGGAAATTACTGATATTCTGAATCATACCAATATCAGTGCAACAGCATAATCGTTGAATGAAATTAGTGGGTTATTTAAAAGTACAGTAGCCTTCGCTTAGATCGAAGGCTACTTGTTTTTTAGATATGTTGTTGAATTGTAATTGACAGCATCAGAAAATTTTAATACCTAACGTTACCTGCCATGAAGTAATCTTTTGTTTTACAGTCCCCTTGCCATCTGCAGGTTGCCCTTCCAGCTCAAAACTTGCAAGATTGGTAAAAGATCCTTCCTTTCTTACATCCAGGCTGAAGTTACCCAGGTCAAGACCCGCTCCCAATTGATATCCGAATGCTGCCTCAGACATGGCATCCCCTAAGTTTGATGTATATTGTCTGAAAGCATCACGAAGGCGCTGGTTGTCTCCAATGCGGAATGAAGTAACCGGGCCAGCCAGAAGCCGGAAAGGTCCGCCCTTTAAACCTATCAATAAAGGAACATCTATATTGCTGTACTTTACATTTACCGATGTAGTTATGGGTGTTGGCTGGTCGGTCCGGATAATATCGAATGTTCCTCCTTTCGTGGAAACTAATACCTCCGGCTGAATGAACAAGGTTCGTCCGAAACGTGCATATATACCTCCCACAGCACCGGTACGGGTACTGAAACTCTGTTTAAGATTATCCCTCACTTCTTTTCCGTCGTATCCCAGATAGGGGTTTCCGGTATCGTCATAACGTGTGGTAAAAACATCTCCCATCGTGAGCCTGGAAAGATTTACCCCTCCCTTTATGCCAAATGCAAAACCTTTTGTTTGTGCCTGGGCTGCAGTCATACTAATGAAGGTTAGTAAAAAGCATGAACAGACTAATTTTGTCAGGATCTTCATGGATCAGTAATTAATTTAAAATCGGATAATAACGTCAGAATGCAAAAAATTATACCCGTCACTTTTATTTTTTGACTAAACGGATTTCGAAAGACTGTTTTAGGAGATTTTTTGCACTATTTTGTTGTTCAGTAAAGACAAACAAATTAGAACTAACCCCTATGGCCAAAGCCAAAACTGCATATTTCTGTCAGGAATGTGGGTATAATTCACCCAAATGGGTGGGAAGATGTCCCTCCTGCGGAGAATGGAATACGCTTGTTCAGGAAGTAATTGAAAAGGAAGATAAGAAGACGGCAGTTAGTTGGAAATCAGTGAATCTGGCGAGCCGTCCAAAGGCCATCACTGAGATCGTATATGAAAATGAACCACGCATCGTTACCAAGGATGGTGAGCTGAACAGGGTTCTTGGAGGTGGTATCGTACAAGGTTCATTGGTGTTAATAGGCGGCGAACCAGGGATTGGGAAGTCCACTCTGATGCTGCAAATTGCTCTTACCTTGTCGGATCGGCGTGTTTTGTACGTTTCCGGGGAAGAATCCGAGCAACAGATCAAAATGAGAGCCGAGCGTATGTTATCTCAGAGTGATAAATGTTATATTCTGACGGAAACGCATACAGAGAATATTTTCAGGCAAATAGAGGAATTTAAGCCTGATGTACTGGTTATCGATTCCATCCAGACCATGCAGTCAGCCTATATTGAATCCGGAGCTGGTAGTGTTTCACAGGTGAGGGAATGTACGGCGGAGTATATGAAGTATGCCAAAGACACAGGCGTTCCTGTGTTTCTTATCGGGCATATCACAAAAGATGGATCACTTGCCGGGCCAAAAGTGTTGGAGCATATGGTAGATACGGTGCTTCAGTTCGAAGGTGACCGGCATACCACTTACCGGATTCTGCGTACCATCAAGAACCGTTTTGGTAGTACATCCGAGCTTGGAATATATGAAATGCACGGTGCCGGATTGAGAGAGGTAAGTAACCCTTCTGAAATTCTGATTTCACAACGTGATGAACCTGTAAGTGGTATAGCCATAGGTTCCATGATGGAAGGAAACAGACCGTTGATGATTGAAATTCAATCTCTGGTGAGTGTGGCTACTTATGGGACGCCCCAAAGAAGCAGTACCGGATTTGATGCGAAGCGTTTACAGATGTTGCTGGCAGTATTAGAAAAGCGTGGCGGATTCAGATTGGGCGTTCAGGACGTTTTCCTGAATGTGGCAGGCGGATTGAGAGTAGAAGATCCAGCCATTGATCTTGCGGTTATTGCTTCTCTGGTATCATCCTATGAAGATAAATTTATTCCTGCCTCGGTCTGTTTCGCAGCAGAAGTTGGGCTTGGTGGAGAAGTAAGGGCTGTGAACCGGATAGAAAGTAGAATATCAGAAGCAGAAAAACTAGGTTTTAAAAAAATGTACATTTCCAAATACAATAGCAAAGGTCTGGAGCTTAACCGACCTCAGATGAAAGTGGTGCCCGTTGCACATCTTGATCAGCTGTTTATGGATTTGTTTCTGGGTCAATAATGCTGTTTTTTTAATCTTACCGAAAGCGAGGGCTAAAGCTGATAGAAGACAGCTTCTTCAATATTTCGCATAAAAGCTTCTTAACTTGGAAGTTACCCTGTCGTAAATCGGCTTACTAAATTCAATGAAAAGTTCTTGTGGCGGAGGTGGAGCGAGTTCTTTGCTTTTGGTCATGCGTAGCTGCCCGGAAGTAAGTGCGCGCTCGTCTCCGCTAAAACTTGCCCATTCGCACATCCAGTTGTATTCACCGTCAAACTTATCTTGAGTCACCATACGATGTGATTTAAACTCACGAATCTGCATATCTAATAAGCCTGATGAATGTACGACTTTCTTTTTATGTGTAAACTTGGCAGTGACTTTTTCATATATCGGGATTTTGATTCTACCTACCGTTTTTTCACCGATTTTGATACTGTCTTCTCCTTTAAATGTCTCTGTATTTTTTTCAATTATAGTCTGTCCCACAACAAAGTCGTCGAATTGCAATGTAATGACGTGGTCCGGCTGCAGGCGAATGTGCGTGGCGTCCTCCGGTGTGTAGAAACGTACAAATTTGTTCAATTGAGGGCCTGTCTGTAGAAATTTGTCAATTGCATTCTGAAAATACTCGTTACTAAGTTTATACGTTCTGGATGTAACCAGCACCTGCTCTACTACCACTTTGAATGAAGCGACGTGGTAGGCCTGTTTCAGTCTTTCCTCTACCTCACGGAATCCCGGGATGAGCAAATCTACTTTTTCGAAATACTGATAGGCAGTTCTGGCTTTCATTCTGTCACCTTCTGCCAACAACAGTTCTGCTTCTTCATATCTGGTTGCTGCTGCGGTTTTTCTTACTCTATCTTCCTCTTTTTGAAAGTTGCGCGGCGTTACTAACATGATGCAACCGGAGCAGCTACTTATAACACGGTACAGCGCATTAAGACTTTCGTAAGACCTAAGCTCATCTTCATACCTGAAAGGATTAGCGGATGATTGCGCAAGATTGATTTGTTTGAGGTGCTGTTCGATTGCGGCCGGATAGGCAACTTTTAGGATTTCTGCTGAGGAAGTATGGCCGGGATTACTGCTTAGTTTTTCAGTACTTCTAAATACTGAATCGTCGTAGTTGTCTTTTTTTAGTGATTTCTTGGCAGAGCCACAGCTGGTAAGAAATACTGTAGCTGAAAGGAGGATGGATAGGGTCAGGAGGTATTTCATTATTCTTGGTAAAATCGAATACCAAATTTCAGAAAAAATCACCTCATTTTAGAATGCTTAACCAAATATGCCGTCAGGATAGGATCAAATCCCTGAGCAATATCGGCATCGATAAAATCAATCTTATATTGTCCGCATTTCAGCTTCAGTTTTCGATAAAACTCGCTCACATATTGGCGATAACTGTCACGTACCTGGTCAGGTTGTACCTTGACTTTTTCTCCTGATTCCAGATCAATAAACTCATACGGGCGGTTTTCAAAATCGAAGGTTTCCTCCGTCTTTTTATCCGTTACATGAAATAACAATACTTCGTGAAGATTGTGCCGTAAGTGCTGAAGTGCTGAGAAGATGTGCTCCGATTCCTCAGGATTATCAAACATGTCGCTAAATATCACGACTAATGAGCGTTTATGAATCTTTTCTGCGATCTGATGTAACACCTCCGCTACCGAAGTTTTTTGCAAGGGTTTGGTTGTCTGAAGCAGATTGTTTAGTTCGAGCATGATTTTGTGTACATGCGACGGTGTTGATTTAACCTGTGTCTGAACTTCTATCTGATCAGAGAATGTACAAAGGCTCACAGCATCCTTTTGTCTTTGTAGCAGATAAGTAATACTTGCTGCCGCCATTGCGCTAAACGTTATCTTGCCAAAATCCGGCTGCGGGTAGTACATCGATGATGAAGTATCAATCAGGATATGACAGCGAAGATTGGTTTCTTCTTCATAACGCTTGGTATACAGGCGATCCGATTTGGCAAAAACTTTCCAATCGATATGGCGGGTCGATTCTCCTGTATTGTAAAGCTGATGCTCTGCAAATTCAACGGAAAATCCATGGAAAGGAGACTTATGAAGTCCGGTGATAAATCCTTCAACAAGCTGTTTGGCCAGAAACTCAATGTTTCCGAATTCCCTGACTTTGGAGATGTCAAGTTCGCGGGGATTTATCATATATAAAGGTAAAAGAGTTCTAGTCTTTCTTATTCATTGAAATGATCTTTCCTGACTTCGGATCAATTTCTTCATTTTGATCCAATAAAACCATTCCCTCCATGCCTACCACCCTGACAGAAACATTCGCAATTCCCTGGCTGACAATTTCGAGCTGTTTTGCAGCTTCTTTGCTGATATCTACGAGCCGATGTTTTGAGTAAGGTCCCCGGTCGTTAACGCGTACTATGACTTTCTTATCATTGTCAAGATTCGTTACTTCAAGCATTGTGTTGAAAGGGTAGGTCCTGTGTGCAGCAGACAATTCAGTGCTTTTATGAACCTCTCCAAAGGAAGTTTTTTTGCCATGAAAACGGGTGGAGTAGTAGGAAGCTCTGCCTTTTTCAGTCTTACCCAGAGAAACCTGTGAAAATGCGTCAGGCTGCCAGGCAAATGCTAAAAGTATGATAATCAGGATCCGATGATAACTCATATTTGAGGGTTTAGATGAAACATCAATAAGGTTTTGCGGCCTTACTTTCTATTTTGATTTCCTCTTAAAAAATCGAAATAATATCACAGATTTTTCAAAAGTAATAGATAAAACGGAGAATATCACAATTTTAGCATATACGAGTGTTGAAGATAGTCGGAATTCGCAGTGTCAAAAAGCGATAACGGTACTAATATATTTCGGTTGTTTTGTTCGCAGCAATAAACTTTCTATTTTAGCGTTTGAAAACCTATTTAAAACTAAAAATAGTGGAAGACAGAGAGCAAATCTACTCCAAAAGGGTCAGAGCGGGAAAACGGACTTATTTTTTTGATGTTCGCTCTACGCGATCCAATGATTATTATCTAACGATCACTGAGAGTCGTCGTCATCCTCAGGGTGAAGGCTTCACTTACGAGAAACACAAGATGTTCTTGTACAAAGAGGACTTCGATAAGTTTGCAGAAGCGTTGAAAGAGGCAGTTGACCACGTAAAAACGGAGTTGATGCCCGAAGTTGACTTTTCTCAATTCGAAGCCAAAGCTGAAGAAGTTGACGTAATCGGAGAATCAGATCTCAAGTGGGATTAAAAATTTACTTTTCTTGAAAGAAGCCTTCGGAATCTATTGCGAAGGCTTTTGGTTTTTCTCTTCACTAAATAGTAATTTTGTACAAATTATTATTTGGCTGTCGGGCAGTGCATCTATAAAATAGTGCAAATTCCTGTCCGCTTTAACTGCATATCTTTTATAAAATGAGTCTTCAATGTGGGATTGTTGGATTGCCTAACGTAGGTAAATCCACATTATTTAATGCTATTTCTACCGGTAAAGCCGAAGCAGCCAATTATCCTTTTTGTACAATCGAGCCTAATGTCGGCGTAGTAACTGTTCCAGATGAGCGGATTGATATTCTGATCGGTTTGGTAAATCCGCAAAAAACGATTCCAACCATTATGGAATTCGTTGATATTGCCGGTCTGGTAAAAGGTGCCAGTCAGGGAGCAGGGCTTGGTAATAAATTTCTAGCCAATATCCGTGAAGTGGATGCGATCGTACACGTTGTTCGTTGCTTTCAGGACGAAAACGTAGTACATGTAGAAGGGCGTGTTGATCCTGTTTTTGATAAGGAAATCATCGATATCGAACTTCAGTTGAAGGACCTGGAATCGGTTGAGAAAAAAATACAGAAAACGGAAAAGGGAGCCAGAGCCGGAGATGCGAAAGCAAAAGTGGAATTGGAATGGCTTAAAAAATACAAGGAAGTGCTGGAGTCCGGCAAGAATGCAAGAAGCCTGGAAATTGATCCTGAGTTAAAGGAATCTGTGATCGGAGATCTGCAATTGCTTACAGTTAAGCCTGTATTATACGTTGCCAATGTGGATGAAGAGTCGATGCTTACCGGTAATGAGTATTCGGAGAAGCTGAGAGAAGCTGTAAAAGAAGAAGGGGCTGAAGTAATTGTACTTTGCGCCGCAATCGAATCTCAGATTTCTGAGATCGAAGATCCCGAAGAACATGAAATGTTCCTGGGAGAGTATGGCTTAAAGGAGTCAGGTTTGAGTAAACTGATCAAAGAATCTTATAAGCTCTTAAATCTGATAACTTATTTCACTGCCGGAGTTAAAGAGGTAAGAGCATGGACGATCGTGAAAGGCTGGAAAGCACCACAGGCAGCTGGTGTGATTCACAGTGATTTTGAAAAAGGATTCATTCGTGCTGAGGTGATCAAAGTAGCGGATTACGAAAAGTATAAAACGGAAGCAGCTGTAAAAGAAGTAGGTAAAATGGCTGTGGAAGGAAAAGAATACGTTGTGCAGGATGGCGACATCATGCACTTTAGATTTAATGTTTAGAAACGATCAATTCCTTATGTAATAAAAAACGAGGCCTCCTGGACCTCGTTTTTTATTACATAATTATTGTAGTAGCATTAATGTACAGAGATGCTTACCATATCAATTAGTTTTTAATCATTCTTCTGACGGTAGTATTTCCATCAAAATCGGTCATTCTTACAATATATAATCCTGCAGGAAGATTCTTTACATTTAGCTCAGTAGGTAAACTCAACAAATTACTGTTCTTATAAGTTAATACTGATTTCCCTGATAAATCGTTAAATTCCACCCGTTCCATTTTGGCTATATCCTTCGTCGCTATAGAAACCTCTGTATAAGCTGGATTAGGGAATAATGTTATACGCTCTAATGACTCCATATGAATGCTGCGTATACTGCTGTAGGCGAAGGTATTATCACGGTCTATCATTTTAAGTCTATATAAATTAGTACCATTCTCAGGTGTGTTATCTGAATAAGAGTAAGTTATGACTTGAGTGCTTTCTCCGTTTGCAGCAAGCGTAGCTACTTTAGCCCAGTTCTTTTTACTTGTTCTGCGCTCAATTTCAAAAAGCTCACTGTTTGTTTCGGATGTTGTACTCCAGCTCAGCAGGACGGATTTATTCTCCTGGTTTTTAACATTAAATCGGACAAGGGTTACTGGAAGAGCTGTCTCCACATTCGAAATGTTGTTATTATTCAACGAAATCTTTCCTCCGGTAGAAAGTGCTCTGCCCGACACAGAAGCTCCAGATGCGAGAGATATTGCACCGGCATTAATTAGTGTTCCCTTGAATTCTACTCCAGCCGCCAGATTAAATGCCCCGTTTACCTGCCAATAAACATTTTTGAGAGATGCGCCTCCTGTAAATGTTATGTTGGTGGGGCTGTTTACTGATAGCGCTCCATCCACTTTTATAATAAATACGGAATTAGGATCATCATTACCATCAAAAATTATATTTCCACTTAAAGCTGTTGCTGTGGTACTGCAATAAACGCCTGGTAGAAAAGTATTGGTTACGCTCACGGGAGAGGTTATGGTAGTTGCACATGTATTGGCACTTATAAGCTCATTATATGCTGCAGCTACATCAAGTGCTGTAAGAATACCCTCATCATCCCCAAAGTGTGTGGTACCTGTGACCGTTACGGCATTCCCTGTCACAGCGCCTGCTCCATTACCGACATTGCCTGTGATATTTGTGGTGCCTATATTTGAAAACTCACCAACCGATGTGAAAATGGCATATTGAGACGCTCTGTTTAATGTTGGAGCTGTTTGAGAAAGCGCTTCTTGTGAATAAAAATAGCCGCAAACTAGTGCTATTGCTGTGAGTATAATGGTTTTCATGTGCCTGCTGTTTGTAAAATGTGAAGTAATTGCAATAGCACAAAGATGGAATTTTTACTACTGTTAATATTACGTATTATATAGAAATAGTTGTAATGTTCACACATTTTACGACTATATTATTTTAGCTCACAATCAAATATTTTCAAGATTGTTAATCCTTTTGCCCTTAAGCTGTTTGTAAAAAGACGGAGTAAGGCCGGTAACCCTTTTAAATTGATTGGACAAATAGGCTACACTGCTGTAGTGAAGTTTGTGAGCGATTTCGGTGAGATTTAGTTCGTCGTATAGTATTAATTCCTTAACGCGCTCAATTTTGTGGATAATTATGAATTGCTGTATCGTTATACCTTTTACTTCGGAAAAAATATTAGCTAAGTAAGTATAATCATATCCTAATTTTTCACTGATATAATCGGAAGGGTTGGTTTTTGGTAACTCATCCGAATAATGGATCATTTCTATGATCACATTCTTTATTCTTTCAATCAGAATGCTCTTTTTGTTATCCAAGAGTTCCAGCCCTGATTTTGCCAGATTGACCCTCAGTTTTTCCAGCTGCTCAGCTGCGATAGCTTTATGTACTTCTACGATTCCCAGATCGAGGGTGCTATAGGCAATTCCCAGCTTACGCAATTCTTCTTTGACCACCATTTTGCACCGCAAGCTGACCATGTACTTTATGTAAATCTTCATCCACAGGTTGAGTTTTTAATTATTTGCATTCTGTTTTTTATTGAGAGGAATTTACTAACGAAGGATAAAATGCATTTTACAATCAGAGACGCTACCTCCTCCGATTCCATTCCACAGTCCTGTACCCAATTAAAAGATCAGATCTGCCTGCTTGCGGACGGTAATACACAAGGATATCATAATCATTTTCTGTTACTCCGTAGTTCCCTTCTATATATGCTTCGTCCGGTTTTTCTTTCCCTATCACCCTTGTATAATCATAGTTGATCACACCTTGTTTTAAAAATATTTCGGCTTCATAAGCATTTAGAACCGGGTTATAAGTCATTTTGTTGCGATCATTGAGTTGCCATAAATTGAATGCTCCATTGACATAATACGAAGCAGATGGATCTTCCTGAGTTCTTAAAGTAAAGATGACCGGTGAGTAATCAGCTTCCACGCTTCCTCTTCCCGATTCACGCTGGTCCACGATGTATTGTCCGTTCAGATCTTCGAGTTGCAGGTAACCATTGTCGGAGCGGGACTTGTCGGGGAATAGGGTTAGTCGGGTATATTCTCCGGATCTATCCAGTTCTTCGATTCCAAAGCCACGGGCAGACAAGGTACGGCTATCGAAATAACGAAATTCGTTGCCGCCCGGGAATGTATTCTCCAAGTCAAAAAAGGTATATTCAAGTAGATGGTCAAACGGTCTGACATTGGTAGGTTTGAATCCGGTGCGTATCTGATCCCATCTGAAATTCTTTCTGATCACTACTTTGAGATCCGTTTGGGGCGCATTGAGTGGATAACCTTTGTAGTCAATTTTGAAATCAATTTGCTGATCTGAGAACTGCTGACTAATTCCCTGGGAAAACCGGGCTTCGGCGCCGATGCTAACTTTTGGCTCATAGATCATAAATCGTCGAGAAAGAACTGGCTTGCGGTCATTGTCGCTATAGACTACCAATACGTAGTTCCCAGACAGTTTCAATCTTGGTACATCGAACCGATAATGGAAATAGGGGACTTTTGTACTGAATGATTGCTCATATTTGATGATAGGATACTCATTGTACTCATAAGTATATTCGATTTCATTCAGTACAGATTTGCTCCAGTCTGCATTGCAATGGAAAATCTTAACCCTGTATCCTGCAAAAGAAGCCGTCAGATCATCAAACTCTAGAACAAGTGGCATAGCACTTTGAAGAGGCAATACGGGTGGGCTGATTAGCCGACGTGGATTTTCCTGATCGTTAATGCCGGGATAAAGTAAGACTGTGGCTATGTTATCGTTATAGATATAGTCTTCCAGCTTGATATCGGAAGTCTGACTTTGAGCTGATAAACAGCATATTATCAGTATAAGGGATAAGATGTATCGCATAAATAGATTTTATAAAATAACGTTATCTTGAATGATAATCGTGTAAGAAACGAATTAATGGCTTTTTGAGAGAAATAACTATTTTTGTTTAAAACATTGTAATGATGACAGCGCAACCACAGAAAATATATTCAGAGGAAGAATACCTTGAAATGGAGCGTGAAGCCGATTATAAAAGTGAATATTACCGGGGAGAAATATTTGCTATGGCGGGTGCAGGCTTCAACCACAACAGGATTACGGAGAATTTATCTGTAGAAGTGGGAATTTTTTTAAAAGGGAAACCCTGCAGAGGTTATTCCAGTGATCTACGTATTTATATACCGGAGAATGGCCTTTACACGTATCCTGATTTCCTGATTATCTGCGGTAAAAATGAATTTCGGGATGAAAGAAAGGATACCTTGTTAAATCCGTCAGTCATTATTGAAGTGTTGTCACCAAGCACGTCCGGATATGATCGGGGTGAGAAGTTTCATCTCTATCGCAGTATACCTTCTTTGCAGGAATATGCCATTGTGGATTCTTTATCAATAGGAGCGGAGGTTTGGAGGAAAAATCAGGAGGGTATCTGGTTTTTATCTTCGGAGGCTTATAATATTGAGAGATCTATCGAAATTTTCAGCGTGGATGTTTCTTTAAAGCTGACTGATATCTATGCCGGGACGGAGGATTTGATTTAGTAATTCGAGCGATACAGAAAAAGGAAGCATTGCTACCTCCTTTTCTGATCAAAATAATTATAGTTAGCTATCCTGCCAGTTCTTCAATTTGTAGCATTGCAGTTTCCCAGTCATCATTGGCTTTATCAAGCTTTTGTTTGATTTCAGCATAGGAACGGTTGAGATCAGCCAGTGCTTTGGCATCATTATAGATTGCCGGCTCTGCAAGTTTTACTTCGGTTTCTGATTTCGCTACTTCCAGCTTACTGATCGCCTCTTCCATTTCCTCCACCAATTTCTTTGCCTTTTTTAACTTTTGAGTATCCTCGTTTGAGAATGATTTATTAGCAGTTTTAGCTGGAGCCGGTGCAGGCTGATTCTTTGCTTTCTGCGGCGGCGCACTGCTTACAACAGCTTTGTCACTTACAGCAGATTGCAATCCGCGCTCTTCAACCCATACCTCATATTCCTGGTAAGTGCCAGGATATTCCTTAATCTGGTGATCTTCGATATACCAGATTTTGTTTGCTATGTTTTCAACGAAATACCTGTCGTGGGATACAACAATATAGCTTCCTTCATACTGCTGCAACGCCTGTATCAGAATATTAACAGATTGCATGTCCAAGTGGTTGGTAGGCTCATCGAGCAGCAGGAAATTAGCCTGTGAAAGCAATACCTTGGCAAGGGCTACACGGGATTTTTCACCTCCGGAAAGCACCTTGATCTTTTTGAATACGTCATCACCTGTAAACAGGAAACACCCCAGCACTGTTCTTAGCTCAGTTTCAGTCTTATTCGGATTGGCGTACTTGAGCTCTTCAATCAGGTTGTGATTGATGTTCAAGGATTCCAGCTGGTGCTGTGCGTAGAAGGTGAACATGACGTTGTGGCCCAATCTTCTTTTTCCTTCAATAGGTTCGTCTCCGGCTACGACACGCAGCACTGTTGATTTTCCGCGTCCGTTAGCTCCGATCAAGGCAATTTTATCGCCGCGTTCCATGCTGATATTGGTCGCGTCCAAAATCACTTTTTCACCATAAGCCTTGGAGGCTTCTTCCAATTGAAATACATGGCGCCCGGGTTGGGTCGTAAACTGGAAGCGGAAATGTACTTTGGCATTTTCGTCAACGACGGCATCCACAACATCCATTCTGTCAAGTGCTTTTACACGACTTTGTACCTGGCGGGATTTAGTTGCTTTTGCCTTAAAGCGCTCAATGAAGCGTTCCGTCTGGCGTATCTTAGCCTGCTGGTTTTCATAAGCACCTCTCTGAATCTCATTACGCTCGTCTTTTTCTTCCAGATAAAAAGAATAGTTTCCGGCATAGTAATTGAGTTTTCCACCTGAAACTTCAACAGTTGTATCAATTGTATTATCAAGAAATTGCCTGTCGTGACTTACCACGATCACAGCACCTTCATAGCTTTGCACATATTTCTCCACCCACTGAATAGACGGTAAGTCCAAGTGGTTGGTGGGCTCATCGAGCATCAGTAACGACGGCTTTTGCAAAAGCAATTTGGCCAGCATTACACGCATTCTCCATCCCCCGGAAAATAATCTCAGCGGTCTTTGGAGATCGCCCGTCACGAAGCCAAGACCTTCCAGAATGGCTTCTGCCTTTGACTGAACTGTATAGCCATCCAAAGCTTCGAACTCGTCCTGAACCCGTGCCAGTTTGTCTATAAGCTCATCTTTGTAATTATGCTCCATTTCATGCAGGATCTTGTCGATCTGAACCTGTAGCTCGTTTTGCCGTTCGAAGGCCTGCATAGCCACGGAAAGGATAGATTCGTCACTTTGGTATGAGAGCAGATCCTGGTTAAGAAATCCGATGGTACAATCCCCAGACTTTGATATATGGCCGCCATCCGGCTGAAACTCCCCGTTGATCATCCTGAGTAGGGTAGACTTTCCGGTTCCATTCAGACCAATGAGTCCGATCTTTTGTTTTGGCTTAATATGAAGAGACGCACCGTCGTACAAAGCACGGTCGCCCAAAAAATAACTGAGGTTAGTAATCGCGATCATGCCGCAAAGGTACGGGGAAAGAAGGAGATAGAAAAAAGGTAGTTGTTGGAATAGTTATAAAATGAAAGTGCGAGCCGGAATTGCAATATTATTATTGTAAATTTGTTTGCGTCTACAAGTGGTAGATTTATCTGATATATACTGCCTGTAGATCTGGATAATAATGTAATATTTATCTGTTAAAAATAAATACTTGTGTGATATGTATACAGCCATAAAAGGGATATTCGAGAATGGAGAGGTTAGTTGGAAGAGCCAGCCCCTACAACAGGAAAAGCCAAAGTAGTGGTTATGTTTTTATCAGATGATGACGTTGATAAGCCGAAAGTGGGTGTTAGGATAGGTAGTCTTGCTAACAAGGGATATAGTATTCCTGATGATTTTAACGAACCGTTGAATGATCTTAGAGATTATATGTAACTGTCAATCTCATGAAGTATTTAATCGATACGCAGATCTTAATTTGGGCTATTGCAGATCCTCGTAGATTAGCTTTAAATGCCTTATTGATTTTTAGAGAAAAATGAAATTTATGTTAGCCAGATTTCACTGTTTGAGATAGCTATAAAGCAAAAGATCAATAAGATTCCTGAGTTAAACATTCCTGTAGCAGATATTATACGGAGAATGAAAGATGATAATTTTAGTATCCTGTTACTTAAAGATGTACATATCGCAAAGTATGACGAGGTACCATTACTTCCTCACCACAGAGATCCGTTTGACAGACTCATTATCGCAACGGCTTTCCATGAACGAATGGCACTTATTTCTGCAGATGAAAAATTTAAAGCTTATAAGGAAATAATTAACCTTGTAGAGAACAACTAATATTCCTTTCTATTGAACAATCTATTTCCCATATTCCTAAAACTCGAAAACTTACATACCCTTATTGTGGGTGGCGGTTATGTCGGGCTGGAGAAAATTACAGCCGTTTTAAACAATTCTCCTGAGGCGAAGGTTACCCTGGTTGCTCCTGAAATCCGGGCGGAGATCAGAGATGTAGCCAGAACAAATTCCCGAATAGTCTTGATTGAAAGAAAATTTGAAGAGACGGATCTGGAAGAAAAGGATCTGACGATTGTCGCTACCAATGATAAGGCCGAAAACGAAAGAATCAAAACACTTGCGTCAACCCGGCATCTGCTTTGTAACGTCGCAGATACGCCTCCGCTTTGTGACTTTTATCTTTCTTCTGTTGTGCAAAAGGGAAATCTGAAAGTGGCTATATCAACAAACGGAATGTCCCCGACTATGGCTAAGCGGTTAAAAGAAGTGCTGAATGAAGCGTTACCAGAAAATCTGGAAGTAGCCATGGAGCAGCTTAAAGCAGTTCGTGATATGTTGAAGGGAGATTTTGCCTACAAAGTGGATGAGCTTAATAGGATCACCTCTGTGCTGGTTGATAAGAAAAGCTAAACTGGAATAAATGCAAATGACGTATTTATTTGACTTCTAGTTGCGGCCCAAAGAACTAGCAGAACCTCAGATAAAACTCCTTCGTCTAGGTTTAGCAAGAACTCAAATCACTCCGAATTCCCGCAAAGCCAGCGGGAAATTTCTCCCTTCGTGTCCTGATCGACTTAGTTTTATAAGCGCGAAACGCTGCAACGTATTCATATTAATCCAGTCTTTTAAGGAAATAGGCTGACATTCCCATTCTTTTGCTTTTTGCTGAATCTCTTGGGGCACTTCGCTGATGTTATTCCAGTTGTCGTCTACAGATGCCAGTGTGCTGGCTTCATAACCGAAATAGATCTTTACCAGTTTTTTCACGGAATCACGATATGCCTGTATTTCTTGCATATAAAAGCAGGGCATATTGGCTAGCATTTCTTTATCAGACAGGCTGAATTTCGCCCATTCATGCAATTTGAGCTTTATACCGCAGCTATCCAGTTTGTAGCGGACGATCATCGGCACACATTTAAGTGTACTTACAAAGTCGCTCTCAAACCTGAAAAAAAATGTAGTAACCGGATGAATCGTCATGCGTTGATGGTTTCGGATAAAATGATTTCTTCAAATTCAACTTTTGGGGCTTCGCACGTCGGGCAGATATAGGTGTCGGGCAGATCCGAAAACAAAACACCTGCAGGCACATTTTGCAACAGATCACCGAATGAATCATCATATATAGTGAAGCAATGTGGACACTGATGTGCAGTTTGAGCCATAACCGGCGGTTTTGCAATTTCTTCGGTTTCATTTCTGATGTTTTCGGCACTGTCGCGGAATCGCTTATTGCTAAACTTTCGACATAGGCGCTCTACCTGTCCTGCCAGATGGATTTTATACAATCCCTTCTCAAAAAGTATATGATGGCGGCTGTTGGGATTGAAATTCTCGGTGTAGTAAAGATCGTAGACACTCCATAAAGAAAGTTGCCCAATTTGCAAAAGCGGCCTTTTTCTGATCAGTACAGATCCGAACACTTCGGATTTGGGACGTGTCTGTATACCGAAACAGAGGCCAAATGTGCGGGTGTCATTCTTTTCAATGTAACGGATCAGGTCTTTTTTAAGCTGTGTGCCTTCTATCGTGTTGTCCTCAGTCTGCCAGGCAAGCTCGTTCGCTGCATGGCGAACATTGATATTGTGCTTCCCCAGAATATTGCTCCATTCGCCTCTATACTGATCTTCAATACCTTTTATGACAAGCGATTTCCAAGGTGTAGTGCAGATCTCGCCAATTCTGGTTTTCATGCAAAGGCTGCATACGTCCAGCAGAAAGGCAACAGAAAATTGTTCATCCCGGCGGTAAAGGCCAAGCCACGTACGCGATTCATAACGGTTGAAGCCTTCGTAATAAGGTAGTGAAAAGGCAGGCAGTTCAAGTTCCTGGGTAACAGGCAAAGCGATATAATTCAATTGCTCTTTGATGCGATTGAATAGCTCCGGTAAATCTGTCACATGCTCGTCCAGGAGTTGATCTTCGATTTGTTTTGCAACCTTTCCAATCTCGTTGGTATAAATGAGTTCATCCCATTTATATAATACATTGCTTTGTTTTGGTCTAACATACAGATACCAAAAGTGAGGTTCGGGTGAGGAAATAAAATTCAGATTCCCTGTAAAAAAGGGAGTAAAGCTCTGATTAGAGTCCGATATATTCACTTTAAGTGCAGGCGTATGCTCAAAGCTATCAAAGGCTGTATGATATTCATTGGCATCCAGCCATTGTCCGGTTCTGAAAACACCCTCTCCGCAATAAGAGCTGATGATATTGGGGTGTTTGTCAGGATTGATGTTATGTAAGATATCCAGTGCTTTGAGATCCCGTTCCAGGAATTTCATTTGCTCGTAATGGACAGTCATCAGTAATTGCTGACGCGATCCGAATCGCACATCACGAACATCCGCTTTCCAGGCTGCTGAAAGAATTTCTTTCAGTACTCCGGGTGAAGCGATTCCTCCAGGTAAGTTGATCTTTACATTATAATAGTCTCTCATAGCTACTGTCTAAACAAGAACGCCTTCGTTCATTTTTTCTAAAATAGACCTCACTTCCGGTCTGCATGACCCACAACCTGTTCCGGCACCTGTTTTTTGACATAGCTGCTGAAAATCGGTACATCCTTCTTTAATTGCATTTTCCAGGTTTCCCTTGCCGACGTTGTTGCACGAGCAAACAAGTTTCCCTTCTAACGGATCCGCTTTCTGACTTGCACGGAGTAGTTGCAGGCGCTTCTCCGAAAGCTCGATGCCATTTGCAATGAGGTCTCTGAATTCCAGGAATTCATTTTTATCTCCAATCAATATACAGCCGACCAGGCGATCACGGTGCACAATACATTTTTTGTAATACCGCTTAGACTTATCTATAAACGTAATTTCTTCATAACTGCTGTCATTTGCAGGAACTTCAGTAAGTCCTACACTGCAAAGGTGCAATCCTTCCATTTTGAGGATATTCATGGATGTGCTCCCTCTGTAAGGTTGGGAAATATCACCCGCGATAAATTGTGCGGCGACTTCGGCCTGCTGCTCAGCTCCGAGTGTAATTCCCCACATTTGTCCGCGCCATTCAGCAATTTCACCTGCTGCAAAGATGTCCGGATCCGATGTTTGCATATAATCATTAACTACTATTCCGCGTTTAGAGCTAATGCCTGCAGCTGTCGCGAGTTCAATAGTAGGGACTGTACCAATAGCCATTACAACTACCTGACAGTCTATTTTTCTACCTGATTTTAACCTGATGCCGTCTACTTTATCAGATCCTGAGAAAATAGACACTTCATCGTTGAAATAGATTTCCACACCACGTTCTTTCAGATCCTGATATAGAAGTTCAGAGGCCAGCGGATCCAGCTGACGCTCCATCAATCTTCCACTTCTTTGAATTACAGTTACACGCACATCCATTTCGCGGAAAGAGGCAGCCAGTTCCAGTCCCAGGATACCTCCACCTACGATCACTGCATGAGGAGAGGGCTGTTTCAGAAACGGAAGCAGTGAATCGGCATCCAGGCGTGATCGCATGTTGAATATACCAGGAAGTTTGGGGACTCCTTTTGGCATAAATGCACGGCTTCCCATTCCCAATATCAGTCTGTCGTATGTATGCTCATTACCATGATCGTCAATAACCAGTTTATTCTGACGGTCGACGCGTACAATACCAGTTCCTTTATGAACGTGGATGTTATTGGCAGCAAATTGATCTTCTCTTAGTTTGACAAGCTGTTCCCATGACTGCGCTCCGCTGATGTAGTCCGGAAGCAGTACCCGGTTGTAAAATGGATATATCTCTTTTGAAAATACATGAATCTCGTCTTCCTGATTAAGGTTTCTGTAAGCATTGATAAAGCCTAAACCTGCCGATCCTGCCCCTATAATGATAATTTTTTCAACTGGTTTGTGATACAGACTCACTTCTACAGCCGAAAACTTGAAATCAGGTTCTTTTGATTTGGGATCGACAAGGGTATTGGTAAGATTATTCGCTCGTCCGAGGTTACTGCCCAGTATCTTTCCCCAATGCATCGGCAAAAAACATAGTCCGGCTTTTACATCTTCTGTGATCTGTGCTTTTACGCGAACTTCACCACGTCGGCTGGTTATTACTACCAGTTGTCCTTCCTGAATGTTTCTGGCTGAGGCATCCTGTGGATGTATATGTAAAAATGGCTGAGGCGTGTGTTGATTGAGCTTTGCGACACGTCCGGTTTTCGTCATGGTATGCCACTGATCCCGGATGCGTCCCGTTGTGAGTACGAGCGGGAAATCCTGATCTGTAGCTTCAGAAGTATTTTCGTCGTTTACAGCGAAAATCTGTGCTTTTTTATTAGGCGTGTAAAACTGATGATCCGTGAACAGTCTTTTTGTACCTACGGTTTCAGATAGCGCGCGTTGTCTGTCCTCCGAAGCTTTGCCTGGGGCTGAGGAATGGAAGTTTATCTCGCTGTGATCCTCTGTATGTTCTACGTTCCGATGGCCCGGTGCCCCAAGCTCCAGACCCTTTGCGCTGAACGGCCATTGTATGCTCCGTGTTGCTTTCAGTAAATCATAGTTGACACCTGTTACATCAATAGTAGTTCCGGCCGTTATTTTTGCATATTCATCATATACCTGCGAAGCATTTTCATATTTAAAAGAATCACCAAAGCCCATTTTTTCAGCAAATCGCCAGATGATTTCCGCATCCGGCAAAGCTTCTCCCGGCGCGTCCAGAGCTTTGGGTAAATGGGTGATTCTCCTTTCCGCGTTGGTCATTGTTCCTTCCTTTTCCAGCCATGCAGCAGCCGGCAATACGACATCAGCGAACGCGACGGTATCTGCACGGTTGGAAATATCCTGAACAACTACAAATTTTGCATTCTGAAGCGCTTTTTCAGCCATATTTACATCCGGCATACTTACCAATGGATTGGTATTGATAATCCAGATTGCCTTCAGTTTCCCATTGGCCAGCGCGTCGAACATTTCGGTAGCAGTAAGTCCTGGTTTGTCTGCAATTTTTACCGGACTGTTCCAGAATTCCTCCATTTCCCGTCTGTGTTCAGGGTTTACCACCTCACGATGTGCGGGTAAAATATTTGCCAATCCCCCCGTTTCCCGTCCTCCCATAGCATTAGGCTGGCCTGTGAGCGAGAATGGGCCATTACCGGGTTTGCCAATTTTTCCGGTAATGAGGTGTAGATTGATCAGCGATAAATTTTTATTTACGCCAATTACCGACTGGTTGAGTCCCATTGTCCAAAGGGAGAGAAAACCTTTTGCTTTCCCGATCCAGGTTGCCGCTGTTATGATGTCAGCTGCACTAACACCACAGATTTCAGCCGCTTCCTGAATGGATCTTTCAAAAGCCTTTTCTCTGAATGCGGTGAAACCATCTGTATGATCGATAATAAAGTCATCATTGATCATGCCCTCTTCGATCAGAAGTCTTCCGATTGCATTGTTCAGGACAATGTCTGTCCCAGGATTGATCGCCAGATGCAGATCAGATGAACGTGCCGAGTCGGTGCGACGTGGATCAACACAAATCAGTTTAACATTGGGATTTTTTGCTTTATGCGCTTCTATTCGTCTCCATAGGATAGGATGGCACCACGCCGGATTGGCACCCGTGATAAAGAATACATCGGCCTCTTCAATATCATCGTAGCATACCGGCACGCTGTCTTCACCCAGTGCAAGTTTGTATCCCACTACCGCCGAACTCATACATAGCCGGGAATTGGTGTCAATATTATTGGACCCGATAAATCCTTTAATCAACTTATTAACCAGGTAATATTCTTCCGTAAGGCACTGACCAGATACATAAAAAGCAACAGAATCCGGTCCGAATTTCTTAATAAATGTTTTAAAAACGGCTGCTGTTCTCTCCAATGCATCGTCCCAGTTTACCCTTTGCATGGGCATCGACCGGTTCATGCGCATTTGTGGGTATAAAAGTCTGTCCGACTGATCCATTACGGTATAATGCAGGTTCATGCCTTTAGAGCAAAGCTTGCCCTGGTTCGACGGGTGATCCTGATCTCCTTCCAGGCGTAGTTGTCCGTTTGTTTCCTGATGAACCACAACACCGCAACCTACGCCACAATAGCAGCAGGTTGATTTAAACGAATTGGCGGTTGGTTTCATGATGATGAATTTTGGATGTACTGTATGTTTTTAGTCAGCTATTGACAAGACTCTGCTTAGTCTGACAGCTTACTTGGTTAATCAGGCCTCTGCCGTCTCCAGCGCGCCTACTTCGGTCACAGGATCGGTACTTTTGTCGAAATTGATGAGTGCCACAATAGCCGCTACACATGCAATGGCGACGCCAATGTATACGAATGCCTGAGAATAAGTAATAGAGCTTGATTTGAATAGGAAACCTGCCAATACTGCGCCCACATTCCCGCCAGCACCTACAATCCCACTTACAGAGCCAATGGCTTTTTGGTTGATAAACGGTACAATGGCGTAAGTAGCTCCATTCGCCATTTTGAGGAACATGGCGAAAATCAGCATAGTTATGACCGCTACAGTAATACTTCCGCTTTGAGCGAAAAGTGCAATGCCTATTCCTTCCAGGGCAAGCAATGCTGCGAGTAAGCGTCCTTTACCCACCATTCCGAATCTGCGTCCTACTTTGTCTGCAACAATTCCACCTACCGCTCTGGCAAATAAGTTCATGAATCCGAATGTTCCTGCAAGTATACCTGCTACTGCGAGGCTGGCGTTAAAATTCTCATAAAAGTAGAGTGCCGCTATATTGTCAAAAGTTATTTCTATTCCGAAACATGCTCCGTAAGCAAGGAACAATGCCCAGGTGCGCGGATCTTTTGCTGCGATAGCAAGTGAGCCTTTGGTCTTGGTAGCTTTCGGATTGATGAATGTCAGTTCTTCGAAATTTCCGGCAGGTGTGTCTTTTGTGTAGCGATAATAAAGTACAGCAAAAACCAGCAGCATTACCCCTGGGATCACCATCGCCATACGCCATGCCGACTCAGGCAAATAACCTGCACCTATAAATCCGGCAAAAATCATAGGCATTACCATGTTGGTGACGCCGCCGCCAAGGTTTCCCCATCCGCCAGCCACCGCGTTGGCTGTACCGACGATTTTTTTATCAAACATGACTGAGGTATGATATTGGGTGATCACAAATGATGCTCCAATAACCCCGATCGCAAGACGAAATAAAAGGAATCCTTCATAAGTATGCACCAGCCCGACGCACATGACAGGAATAGCACAAATTCCCATCAGGGCTGAATAGGTTTTACGCGGACCCCATGAATCGCATAGTTTACCAATCGCGATACGGGCTACAACCGTAGCTGCCACTGAAGCAATAATGATGTTTCCGATCTGCTCTTTGCTTAGCCCAAGATCGGTTTTGATTACCGTCATGAGTGGTGCAAGTCCGAACCATCCAAAAAAGCAGAGGAAAAAAGCCATCCAGGTGAGATGGAAGGTGCGCATTTGCACGCCCTTGAAACTAAAAATGTTTAATTTTTCAAGTGGTTTATTGGTAGTTTCCATGCGTTTGATAATTAAAAATTCGTGTAAGTGTTTGTAAGGATTATGTCACACTGAGCGGAGTCGAGGTATTTTAACTTGCTTGTCTTCCTTCGACTCCGCTCAGGATGAAAGCTTTGTATCAGTTGATAACTATTTCAGGAATTCAGGTTTAATATTAATCATGACATAGGCCCAGTTCGCCATTTTCTGCGGATCTTTCACGCCTTTGACATAGGCCAGACTATTGGTGGTAAGAAAGGAACAATAGCCACCCTGAAAGCTGATCGACTTGGTCATGTTATAGGTTGCAATAATATCAAGCTCATTGCCAAAGTTGGATGACATAGGTTGTAATTCAGCATTTCTGACTTCTGCGGCGCTGGAAAAATGATGCAGATCGGTTTGGATAGAAAGCTTCTGAGTTGCTGTAAATGTGGTGTGTAAGTAAAGGTCTGACAGACCACCTCTTCCGAAGCCATTAGCTACATAGAAGTAATCCATTTGTCCCCAAAATTTGTGCGGCGTTCCATATAACGGATCAAATGTATGGTTGTTTCTCGATGTAGATTGCGAGCCGGACAAATAGTCAAACCCTGGGCCCGCTGAGAAGCGTTTGCCTGCATTGTAAAGTCCTTTCACTGAAAGCATGTGTGCATTTAGTTTGGCACCATCTTTATCCCGACCTGTTTGCAAATACGCACTTGCATTTACATTCCAGCTCTTCCCTATTTTGGTACTTAGATATGGACCGGCAGTTACGCGATTCCAGGTGCCCTTTTGGTATACTTTTGCATTGCTCTCACTCATTGTATATTTCTGAAAATCGTCTTTGAAAATCAACAAAGACACATTTCCTGATCTTAATTTCTTTCCGATGTAAGCAAATTGCATCGATTTATACATGGTTCCGATTCCGTTGGTTCCCGCGGCGTAGCCCACTGGTACACCATCGTACAAGCCACCTGTTTTTAGTTCACGGTTCTGGTTATACGCAGCGCCTGCATGTGCAGTAATGCCATTTTGCGCAAATTTCAGTATCACGGCATCGTGGCGTCGTCCCTGTTGTAGCCAGTCCAGGTTTCCAAGTAGTCGGGCGTCATCGTATATCAGTTCCTGCCGTCCGATCTTCAGTCCGAATTCTTTACCTGTTTTGGTGATGTTGGTATCGAGCAAACTAATTTCTCCCCAGGCCTCGTGCAGCATCAGTCCATTTTGAGTATTGTTGACAAGCCTGTTATTGGTAGAAGCATCCTGTCCCCACACGCGTACATCCTGTACGGCTACAAAGAAATTCATCCTGTATGCCTTATAGCCAACGTTGAGGCGTGTTCGCTGGGATGTAAAGAAGGCAGGGTCTTCACCTTTTTTTAGTGGTGTTCCTTGTCCGTGCAGTAATTCGGTACGCGTTCTCAATTGTCCTGATACGGTCAATTGCGCAATTCCCTCAGCCGGTAGCAGCATACCCGCAAGTAAAAGGCATAGTGCAAAAGAGTAAATAACTGTTCTCATTTAAATGGATTTATAAAATGAATATTGAATGAGCGCGGCTGATTGTACTTAGACTATTGTATAATTTCTTACTGATGCTGGCTATTGTTCCTGATACGTATTTCGTAAATATTCGATTGCATAGGAAGGGTGCAGAGCAACTACTTCTCCAAGAATCATAATTGCAGGAGCGCCGATATTATTCTCCTTCACCAGATGCGGCATTTCCCATACCTGTCCTATTACACTTTTTTCGTCAGGGCGGGTACCATTCTGAATAACAGCCATGGGTAGGTATCCCCTTCCAAAGTGCTTGTACAGATCGCAGATTTCTTTGAGTTTGTTCACTCCCATCAAAATGACGACTGTTGCCTTGGATTGTACAGCCAGTCGAATGTCTTCTGATAATTCTCCGGAGCGGGTAGTGGCAGTAATCACCCAGAAACTTTCGCTGACACCTCTTCGGGTTACCGGAATTTCCAAAGATGCAGGTACAGCTATACAGCTGGATACACCAGGTATATTTTCTACAGCAATGCCATGGTTACGTGCATACTCCATTTCTTCATGTCCTCGTCCGAATACAAATGAATCACCACCCTTCAGTCTCACTACATGGCCTCTTTTTCTGGCAAGTCGTACGATAAGTCCGTTGATCTCGTCCTGTGAAAATGAAGCATCACCCGCTTTTTTGCCTACATACATTTTTAAGGCGTGCTCGGGAGCATGTTCCAGTAACGCAGCATTTGCCAGTTCATCATATAGGACAACATCTGCCGTTTGCAATGCTTTTACTCCTTTAAGCGTGATCAGCTCTCCGTTTCCGGGTCCTGCTCCAACCAGTGTTAGTCTAGACTCCATCGCTTTATCTATTATATATGGTGAATATTGGAAATGTACTACGAATAGTAAAACATAACTATTTGTATTTGTTGGTTCAAAATTAAGGTCATTATTTTTAAAAACAATAGTTTTGCCAAAAATTATGTTTAAAAATTAACCATTTAGCGAATAAAAAGTTAGGAAATTCTAAAAATGCGATTTAGTTTTGCTCAGTAATATTTGATGTGGTATTTATAGTATTATTGGAATATTGCAATAAAATAATAGTGTTATTCTAAAATTATAGTTATTATTCACTATGGAAGCACAAAAAACTATCCAGATTGTAGTTATAGGCAATGGAATGGTGGGCTACAAGTTCTGTGAGAAATTGCTGTCGAAGCGTAAAAATGATCAGGATTTTGCATTGACGGTCTTTGGGGAAGAGCCACGTGTAGCCTATGATCGTGTTCATCTAAGCGCATTTTTTGCAGGAAAAACGGCTGATGATCTGACATTAGCTCCTGCTGAGTGGTATACAGAAAATGGAATCAGATTGTTTTTATCTGATCCTGTGGTAGATATCGATAGAGAAGAAAAACTGATAAGATCCCATCATGGGCATGTAGTGCATTACGACTATTTGGTGATGGCGACCGGTTCTGGTGCATTTGTGCCATCGATTCCCGGAGTAGAGAAAGACGGCGTTTTTGTATATCGTACTATAGAAGATCTGGAATTGATTCAGTCCTATGCCAAAAAGGCAAAGAAAGGCGCTGTTTTAGGTGGTGGTTTATTAGGGTTGGAAGCTGCCAAAGCATTGCTGGATCTGGGGCTGGAAGAAGCGCATGTAGTGGAGTTTGCACCAAGACTGATGCCGCGGCAGATTGATGATGCCGGCTCGAGGATGTTGCAAAGTCAGTTAGAATCACTTGGATTAAATATTCATCTTGGGAAAAGTACTCAGGAAATAAAAGGGAATGATTGTATTGAAGGAATGCAGTTTGCCGACAACTCATTTCTGGATGTAGATATGCTTGTAATTTCAGCCGGTATTCGCCCGCGGGACGAACTGGCGAAAATTGCCTCTCTGGAAACACATCCAAGAGGTGGTATCATCGTGAACGATCAGTTGCGTACTTCTGATCCTCATATTTTTGCGATCGGTGAATGTGCTCTCGCACATCATATGATATATGGTCTTATTGCGCCCGGTTATGAAATGGCGGATGTGGTGGTCAACAATCTGATGGGGGGTGAAAAATCTTTTTCGCCATTCGATATGTCAACCAAACTAAAACTGATCGGAACAGATGTGGCCAGTTTTGGAGATCCCTTTATAGAGGAGCCAGCCTGCAGAACAATCCGTTACGAAAATAAAGCCAAAGGTGTATATAAGCGCATCAATGTTTCTGAAGATGGAAAGCAGCTTTTAGGTGGAATTCTTGTGGGAGACGCGGAACAATATAACATGCTTTTGCAAACCTGTAAAAGCAAAACAATTCTTCCTCCCGATTCCGAAGATCTGATCCTGGGTTCGCGGGGAGGTGAGGAAGCAGGTGCCGGAGTGATGGGCTTTCCGGATGATGCACTGATCTGCTCATGTGAGGCCGTGACGAAAGGAATGTTGTGTCATGAGGTAGGTGAAAATGGGCACACGACGATTGATGCAATTAAAAAGTGTTGCAAGGCAGGAACGGGTTGTGGCGGTTGCTTGCCTATGGTAAAGGACATTATCCAGGGAGTACTAAAAGAAAAAGGGGTTTATGTTCGGAATGTCATCTGTGAACACTTTGATCATTCCCGCCAGGAGTTACTTGATCTGGTGAAGATGAACGGGATCCGTACCTATAACGGAGTACTTGATCATTTTGGATATGGAGACGGTTGCGAAACCTGCAAACCTTTGGTAGGTTCTATTCTTGCCAGTTTATGGAATGAGAATATTCTGGAAAAAGACCGCGCAACGATTCAGGATTCCAATGACCGTTATCTGGCTAATATCCAGAAAGGGGGAACATATTCTGTCGTACCACGTATTCCAGGCGGCGAAATTACACCGGAAAAGCTGATCGTAATTGGTCAGGTTGCGCAGAAATATGGCATGTATACTAAAATAACAGGAGGGCAGCGGATCGATCTGTTCGGTGCACACCTGAACGATTTGCCGGATATCTGGGAGGAACTGATTAATGCCGGATTTGAAAGTGGTCATGCGTATGGCAAATCGTTGCGAACTGTTAAAAGTTGCGTGGGCTCTACATGGTGCCGCTTTGGAGTTCAGGATTCTGTGTCTTTCGCTATCAAGGTGGAGGATCGGTACAAGGGTCTTCGGTCTCCACACAAATTGAAATCTGCCGTTTCCGGCTGTGTCCGTGAATGTGCAGAGGCACAGAGTAAAGACTTCGGCATCATCGCAACTGAAAAAGGCTGGAACTTGTATGTGTGCGGTAATGGCGGATCCAAACCGCAGCATGCACAATTGATTGCTACGGATGTGGACAGTGAAACTTGTCTTAAGTTGATTGATCGTTTCCTGATGTTTTATATCAAAACAGCCGATCCGCTTACCCGGACTGCTACCTGGCTCAATAAAATGGAAGGTGGAATAAATTATCTGAAAGCAGTAGTGGTGGACGATGTCTTAGGCATTGCCGGCCAGCTTGAAGTTGAAATGCAGGCGTTAATTGATGTTTACAAATGTGAATGGAAAGAGGTAGTGGAAAATCCTGAGCTCAGAAAACGATTCTCACACTTTGTCAACGCCCCGGTAAAAGATCCTACGGTTCAGTTTGAAAGCATGCGTGATCAGAAGCGTGTAAAGGAATGGGTTTAGGTCCATGAGCATGGGGCTAAGGACTTGGCGTTAAATATGAAGAATGAATAGCATTTTAAATACCTGTATAATTGGAGTGGGGCACCACTCTGTGTTTGAGGATTAGATACATCTATAACCCGAGGCATGGCCGAGGGATTACCAACAAAAATCATGGAACCTGTAAAAAACACAAAAGACAGAATTACCTGGCACAAAGCCTGCCATGTGGAAGACATTCCTGCTGACGGTGGTGGTTGCGCACTGATAGAAGGAAAACAAATTGCTATATTTAACTTTTCCAGACGTGGAGAGTGGTATGCGACTGACAATATGTGCCCGCACAGACAGCAAATGGCCGTTGCCCGGGGAATGATCGGAAGTCAGGAAGGTGAGCCCAAGGTGGCTTGTCCTTTCCACAAAAAGACATTCTCACTGCGAAGCGGCCAGTGCCTGAACGATGAAGCATACAGTATCCATACCTTTCCAGTCATGGTTAAAGAGAATCAGGTATATATAGGACTGTAACATTTTTACATGGAGAAAGTTGATAAACGCGTGGCCGGAAGTCTCACGCGTTTTTACGTTGTAGCTCTTATCGTCGTAGCATTTCTGACCTTAGGTAGCTTGTTTTTGATCCGAAAAACAATCAGTAGTCTGAACTATGACGGTCGGGTTGTGAATGTGGCTGGCAGGCAACGAATGATCAGTCAAAGACTCACCAAGCTCTCACTGGTAAAAATCCAGGAGATACCGTATAGCGACCCGGTCCGCTTTGATTCGCTTTTACAGGTATGGAAAACAAGCCATACTCAGCTTGCAGAGAGAAGACTGACGGTGGGCGAGGAGATAGTCGTATGGAAAAGTGCTCCCCTGGACGCCATGTTCGAAAGTCTTAATCCTGTTTTCGACAGCATGTATCAGGCTTTTCAGCAAATTGAAGACCGGAATGTTGCCGCCGATGAAAAGAAGAAACAACTGGAGCTGATTCTGAGGATGGAACCCGTATTTCTTTCCAAAATGAACGAGATTGTATTTCAGTATGATAAAGAAAGTTTCGAGCGATTAAAAAACCTAGAGAGAATAGAGTGGATCATGGATATTATGACCATTCTGGTGCTTCTGGCTGAGGGTTTGCTGATATTCAGGCCGGTGGTGAATGAAACACGACGCGCTGTCAAAATGCTGTATGAATCTCAAGAGGCATTGATCAGAGCCAATGATAGTCTGGAAGAAAAGAATACGCAATTGGTTGAGGCGCAGCATGCCATGCTAAAAGTCAAAGAAGAACGCTATCAGCTTAGTCTCCGCGAGGACCGGATCAGAACCGCTGCCATCATTGAAGGCCAGGAAGAGGAAAGAAAGCGGTTTGCCCGTGAGCTGCATGATGGGATCGGACAAATGCTGACAGGATTAAAATTACATGCTGAAAAATTGAGGCAGATACAGTTCCAGGATGAAAAGCAACGGGAGCGTTTTGACCGGCTCGTACGACTTATTCAGGATACAATCCAAACCACACGACAAATTTCCTATAATCTGATGCCGTCGGTTTTAGCGGATTTTGGTCTGAATGCTGCGTTAAAGCTTTTGTGCGAGCAAACTGCCGACTCAACAGGTCTCCGTATTTACTACGAATCTGACTTTGGTAGTTTGCACCTTAATTCCCAGGTAGAAATCGGATTGTACCGCATTGCACAGGAAGCTTTGCATAACGCAGTGAAACATGCCGTGGCGGACAATATCGTAATTAAATTGGAAGAAAAGCAGAATTGCGCCATCTTGCAGATTAAAGATGATGGTAAAGGGTTTTTAATTTGTAATTTGAAAAGCAAACAGGGTTCAGTTCTTTCTCAGAATGGAATTGAAAATATGAGGACAAGAGCGAAACTAATGGCGGGCGATCTTGAAATCACTTCTGATCCTCTTACCGGAACATTGCTCAAAATCACAGTTTGCCCTGAGTAAAGATTGAAAAAACTAAACCCATGCCCATTCGAATTTTAGTTGTTGATGACCACTCCGTTGTCAGGCAGGGAATTATTACTCTGCTCGAAGATGAGGATGATATTATCATTGCCGGTGAAGCTTCTGATGGAGACGAAGTGGCCGAAATGATCGAAAAAGTGCATCCTGATGTTGTTCTGCTTGATCTCACCATGCCTCGTAAATCCGGTATTGAAACCATCAGGGACATTGTTCCGCTGCATCCGCAAGCTCGGATTTTGGTATTCAGTATGCACAACAATCCGGATTATATTCTTTCGGCGATGCATCATGGAGCTTATGGCTATCTTGAAAAAGACACCAGTCAGGAGGAGATCCTCAAGGCGGTGAGAAGCGTGGCCCGTGGAGAATTCTACTATCCACCACATGCCTCGTCGATCATTATCAAGAGTCTGATGCAACACAGTGCATTCACATCGGTGAAAGGATCTGTCGTAGATGAGCAAAAAGAAATTTCTGTCTGGAAACTGATCACTCCCCGCGAACAGCAAATTCTGACATGTTTGACAGAAGGCCTGAGCAGCAAGGAAATTGGCGAACGTTTCGATATCAGCGCCAATACAGTGGCCAACCAGCGTGCGAGTATTATGAAAAAGGCTAATGTCAAAAATACAGCAGAACTCATCAGTCTGGCGCTTCGCACTGTGCCCAGATCTTCCTGAATTAGAAAGTATAAAATAATAATTTGGGTTTCGGATAAATTCAAAGAACTTTTTTAGGATATTTAGCTTAAAGTCAACCTATTTAATAGGTTGACTTTTGTATATCACGATTTTTAAGTAGGACAGGTAAGTTTATCCTTTTCCTTATTTGTCGCTGAATGTATACAATTGGTTGAAGAAACGAAAGTTGCGCCGTTGCTGTGGCATCTCATTATTAAGCTTACACATTACCTTACGTATGAAAATTTTTTACCGGATTTGCGGACAGGGTTTGTTCCGTTTTGTCATGCTGCATGCGCTTCTCATCACACTTTTTATTCTCTGGGGTTTTTCTGTTTCTACAGCTCAGGTCATTCCGGTCAGAGGAACTGTCAAGAGTGCTACCGGCGAATTATTAATCGGGTCTACGGTTAGAGTTAAGGGTACCCAGGATGGCACTGTATCCAATTCCGAAGGGGAGTTCGTTCTGGACAATGTAGGTTCAGGTGCCACGCTGGTGGTGACCATGATCGGATATGTAACGAAAGAAATTCCTGCAGCAAGGGTAGTTAATATTGTATTGGCCGAAGACGCTGTAGGTTTGCAGGATGTGGTTGTGACAGGTTTTCAGCAAATTGATAAAGGTAAATTTACTGGTTCGGCGGTCACGCTGAAGGCGGATGATGTAAAAATTGATGGCTTGCCGGATGTAAGCCGCATGCTGGAAGGGCGAGCTGCCGGAGTTTCGATTCAAAATGTTTCCGGTACGTTCGGGGCTGCACCTAAGATCCGTATTCGTGGCGCTACTTCACTAAACGGAGATAATAAACCGCTTTGGGTCGTTGATGGGGTGGTGCTGGAAGATATTGTGAATATTTCGAATGATCAGCTTTCCAGTGGTGACCCCACGACACTTCTGGGATCTGCTGTTGCAGGTCTTAATCCCAATGATATCGAAACATTTGACATTCTGAAAGATGCTGCGGCAGCCGCCTTGTATGGTGCCAGGGCTATGAACGGAGTAATTGTTATTACGACCAAAAAAGGTAAAAGCGGAAGCCTGTCGGTGTCCTATTCAGGTAATTTCAGTACGCAACTCAAGCCATCATACAGGAACTTCAATATCATGAATTCTGCAGAGCAAATGGGTGCTTATGTTGAATTGCAGGACAAAGGTTACCTAAGGTCCAGTATATTGGACAGGCCGGATTATGGAGTTTTCGGGAAGTATTACAGTCTATGGCCGGGCAATGATGAGGGGACATTCGGAGCGCCAAATACCGAGGAAGCAAGAAGAAGCTTCCTAATGCGATATGCCAGAGCAAATACCGACTGGTTTGATATTCTTTTCAACAATAACTTTTTACAGGAGCATTCTTTGAGTGTATCATTCGGTACGGAAAAGAGTCAGTCTTATTTTTCAACCAGTTTTCTGAATGACAATGGCTGGACTGTCGCGGACAAGGTAAATCGGTATACACTTAACTTTAGAAACAATTACAAGTTTTCTGAAAAGGTGCAGGTAGGCTTCTCAACTTTGTCATCTCTAAGGCGCCAGAATGCGCCCGGTTCCCTATCCAGACAGAGCAATCCGGTCGATGGTACATATGGTCGTGATTTTGATATCAATCCTTTCAGCTATGCCCTCAATACAAGTCGCGCTCTGACGGCCTTTGATGAAAATGGAGACCGCGAGTATTTCAGGAGAAATTTTGCTCCTTTCAATATTCTTACAGAGCTTGAAAACAATAAAATTCAGCTCAATCTGGCAGATATCAGATTACAGGGAGATTTAACCTATAAGATTACACCAGAAATTCAGTATGATTTTATGGGTGCTTTGCGCTACATAAAGACTGGCAGAGAACATACAATTAACGAGAATGCCAACATGGCTAATGCTTACAGAGCGGCCGGGACTTCGGAAATAGCCAGACTGAACAAATTCCTATATACCGATCCCGATAATCCTGACGCTCAGCCTGTAATTGTTTTGCCAAGAGGAGGTTTTTATAATCGTGCAGAAGATGAAATGGTCTTTTATAATGTCAGAAATAATCTGAGGTACAATAAGGTTATTCAGGATAAACACGCATTTAATGCGCTTGTAGGCCAGGAAATTAAATTTACAAATCGTCAGAACTTCAGTAATACGGGATATGGATATCAGTATGACCAGGGAGGTGTTCCTTTTGTTGACTACAGGATACTGAAACAGACCATTGAAAGTAATTTTCCGTATTTTGAGATGGGTAGAACGTTTGATCGTTTCGCAGCATTTTACGGAAGTTTAGGATATACATTGAATGACAAATATAACTTTACTGCCTATGCTCGTTACGACGGCTCCAACCGTTTTGGGAAATCTAATATCGGACGCTGGTTACCAACCTGGACCGTAGCCGGATCCTGGAACCTTGACCGGGAGGAGTTTGTCAAAGATCTGACCTGGATCAGCTATGCAAAAATCCGGGGAAGTTATGGGTTAACGGCGAGCACCGGGCCTGCTTCCAATTCAGCAGTTTTGCTGCAGAGCATCATTACAAATCGTCCTTTTTCGGATGAAAAGGAATCAGCCATTGACCTGGCTTCTTTGGCAAATATGGAATTGACCTGGGAAAAGCTGTATAGCGGTAATTTAGGTTTGGATCTTGGCTTTATGGAGAATAGGTTATCGCTTACAGCAGATGTGTATCTGCGCAATAGTTTCGATCTGATTGATCGTTTCAGAACTTCAGGTATTGGTGGCCAAACCTTCAAAATTGCCAATTATGCTGATATGCAGTCAAAAGGAATAGACCTCTCAGTAGATGCGGTTTTTCACAAGTCCAAAAACATAACCTGGCGAACAAGGCTAACTGCCGGGTATTCACATACCAATATTACACATGTCGATAATTTGCCGAATATATTTGACATGGTGAAATCAGAAGGCGCTAATGTTCAAGGGCGTCCGGTGAGAAGCTTATTCTCAGTTGATTTCCAGGGTTTGAATGCCCGTAATGGTGTACCCATGTTCATCAACGAAAATGGTGAACTTACATCTGATATTTATTTGCAGGACCAGAACATCCAATACTTGAAATATGAAGGGCCGGTAGATCCGCCACTTACAGGTGGGATCAATAATGCTGTGAGTTATAAGAATTTCAGTCTGAATGTACTGCTCACCGGACAAGCAGGAAATAAGATAAGACTCAGACCATTGTACAACGGAAATTCCAACGGAAGGTTTGCATTCAGCGATCTTGATGCATATCCAATGGAATTCAATGATCGCTGGGAGCTGATCGGGGATGAGAAAGTGACAACCATTCCATCCATACCCAACTTAACTACCAATACACTTGAACTGGCGGGTATCTACCCTTACACTGCTTACAATTATTCATCTGAACGTGTGGCAAAAGGAGATTTTGTACGGTTAAAATCGGTTTCTCTGGCGTATAACATTCCTGGGATTGTGGCTAAAAGATTAGGTATGACCAATGCTTCTATACAGGTATCAGCCATTAATCTTTGGTTAATTTATGCCGATAAAAAACTGAAAGGGCAGGATCCTGAGTTTTTCAATACAGGCGGTGTAGCTCAGCCGATTCAAAAGCAGTTTACAGCTTCTCTGAAATTTTCATTGTAGCAAATCAAAGATAAAGACTTAAAATAATTTCGTGAAATAGGATCACAATGGAACATTTTAAAAAATATTTAAAGCACTTTTCACTGGTATTGCCATTGCTCGCATTGGCTGGCTGTGAGCAATTCCTTGCCACGGAGCCGGATAGTACCAGAGCAACACTGAGAACACCAGAACAAGTCTCTCAGTTGCTGGTTACCGCTTATCCTCAGGGAAGTTATGTGGTGTTCAGTGAGGCAATGAGTGATAACGCAGGGGATAAGGGAGTGGGTACAGATGATCGCGTAAACAGAGGCTCATACCTGTTTGAGGTTGTTGATGCACCGGTGGATAAGGAGGACTCTCCGGATATGTATTGGGCTCAGGCGTATCACGCTATTGCAGTGGCCAACCAGGCACTGGCAGTTATTGCTGCGGATGCAAACCCTGCTGCTTTTCAGGCCCAGAAGGGAGAAGCATTGGTAGCAAGAGCTTACGCGCATTTTATGCTGGTAAGTTTTTACAGCAAGTTTTATGATCCGGCTACCGCAGCCAGTGATCCCGGAATTCCATATGTCACCGAGCCCGAAAGCGTTGTTATCAAACAATATGAGCGTAAAACGGTTGCGTATGTGTATGATATGATTGAAAAGGATTTACTGGCCGGGTTGCCTTTGATAAAGGATGTGAGTTATACAGTACCGAAATACCATTTTAACACCGCAGCAGCCAATGCTTTTGCCAGCCGGTTTTATCTGGTTAAAAGAGATTATGCAAAGGTGGTTCAGTATGCCAATAATGTTTTTCCGAGTGGAGATATTAGATCTAATCTGCGTCCATGGAATACAGAGTACCTGCCGCTTTCTTACCAGCAATTGTATAAGCGGTATTCCAGGGCAACAGAAAACGCTAACCTCTTACTGGTAGAGACCAACTCCTTGGTTGGGCGCTTTACACCTACTTACAGGTATGGACTTACGAATCCTATCTGGGATGAGATATCTGCTTGTAGTAATCTCGCAGGTTCAGGCGCTGCGTGGGCTTATCCTATTTTCACTGTAGGTGAAGGTAATTTATTGATTCCCAAGCTGGATGAATATTTTGTAAAAGAATCAGTAAATGCGGAAATAGGAACTGTCTATGTGATGGTCCCACTGTTTACAGCTGAGGAAGTATTGTTTAACCGTGCAGAAGCAAATTTATTTTTGGGGAATCAGGCGGCTGCGCTTGCTGATATAAATTTGTTTACCAGCACGCGTATCAGAAATTACTCATCGGCTAATCATACGATTACACTTCCAAAGATTCGCACTTACTACAGGCTGAGCAACACGACTGGAAATAACAATCTGGGCGTACTTTACAGCATCATGGACTTACGAAGATTAGAGTTTACCCAGGAAGGTATGCGATGGTTTGACATGCTCAGATACGGAATCGATGTGACACATACTACGGCTGAAGGACGAACAATCAGCGTTCCTTATGACGACCCTCGCCGGCAGTTGCAATTGCCGCAATCGGTGACCTTGTCGGGGTTGGAACTTAACAAGAGATAGTTTTCAGGACATTACTTGAACTTTGATACACAGGAAACAGCCTTACATATGAATAGCAAATACATTTTAGTAAAACTTTTTTTCGTCATCGCTTTTTCATCCCTGATGATGTCTTGTAAAGAGGACGATCTGGGCGATGTGGAGAGTATATCGGGATTGAACCGACCACTTCCGGCTCAGGGGCCCATAGATAAATGGATTCTTGATAGCCTGACCACACCGTATAATATAGGAGTGAACTACAAATGGGATCAGTTTGAGTTCAGCGATATATCCAAGACGCTCGTTCCGCCCAAAGAAGAACTTGTTATTCCGTTTGCAAGGTTTGTGCGTCAGGCTTGGATAAATCCCTATATAGAACAGGCAGGCCTTGTATTTTTTAACAAATATTCTCCCAAACTTTTTGTGCTGTCGGGAAGCGTTCAGTATTTATCGAATGGCGGAGTAGTACTGGGGCAGGCAGAAGGAGGGAGGAAGATCGTTATTTTTGATGTGAATAATTTTAAAGTAAAAGGTATGCCCGGGTACGTGGCAGGTAGAGATTCAAACGTCGTAAAAGAAACTGTGAGAACCCTTCAGCACGAGTTCGGGCACATTTTACATCAAAATATCATGTATCCTGTTGAATTTAAAAGAGTGAGCGAAGGGCTGTTTCAAGGAGAGAACTGGATTAACGTGAGCGACCGGGCAGCTTTGGCAGATGGTTTCGTAACTCCGTATGCCTCTTCAAAATATGACGATGATTTCGTCGATACCATTGCAATTCTATTGACCGAAGGGAAAGACGGATATACCAGAATGGTTAATTCTATCAGAGAAGGAGATAGCGTCAATGGTACTAGCGTAGCCGATGCACAGGCAAAACTCCGGCGTAAAGAGGCACTGGTGGTTAACTACTTTAAAACCGCGTGGGGAATTGATTTTTACAAGTTACAAACCAAATGCCGGGCCGAATTTGTAAAGCTGATTTAGGATATTGATGCTCAATTATCGATGATATGAAAAAGAATTTATCAACCATACTGCCGCTGCTTTTTTTTGTGGTCTTACTGTCATGTAAAACAGAAGATCCTGTGTTTGAACAAACATCGAATGAGCGGGTGAATGCAGCACTGGATACTTATCAAAAACAATTGGTGGGTTCGGAATACGGCTGGAAGGGAGCTATTTATCCGGGAGCTGGCGGTGTTTACAGTTTTTATTTCAAGTTTAATGATCAGAACAGAGTCGTTATGTACTCTGATTTTGATCCGGAATCGGCTGTGACTTCCAAGGAGAGCAGTTACCAGGTAAAGGCCTTACAAGTTCCGTCCCTCGTATTTGATACCTATTCCTATCTGCATGTTTTGGCAGATCCCGACGGAGGTGTGAACGGGGGAGATTATGGATCAGGTCTACAATCTGACTTTGAGTTTTCATTTAGTCCAGATACACTTGACAATGGAACCATTACACTGATAGGTACCAAAAACAGAACGAGGTTGGTGCTGACTAAGGCGAGCCAGGCTGAAGCTGTTGCCTACGGAACTGGTGGACTGGGGAAAAGTTTATTGTTTAATAAGATAGATCTTTATCCGGTATATTTTAAGAGAATTACGATAGGTGGTGTAACCTATGAAATGAATGTAAATACATCGCTTAGAATGATTACTATGACTTGGGTGGAAGGAACTGCAACCAAAAGTTTCACCACATCCTTCTACTATACTTCAACAGGAATTGCCTTTTCCAATCCACTTGTAAACGGATCAAATACGTTAAGCGGGTTCAATAATATTCTTTGGGATGATGTTAAAAAACAGTTAACCCTATCTGTAGGGAATTCTGCATTATCAGTGAGTGGCGCGTCTAAACCTTTGGCTGTGGATATAGCTGCGGCACGAAGATGGTATAATGCACCAGTTGCAACTGGCGGTGAGTGGCGTTCGGTTTCAGGATTTTATGTAAATGGTGTGGATGACGCATTTGGTTTGAAAGACCTTACGTCCGATTCTTTTCCTTATGTAGTGTACTTGTATATACCTGCCTACGGCTCAAACTACGATTTGTTTGCACCTGCGTTTTTTGAAAACGGGAGTTTGTCTTTGCATTATGGTACTGCAATCCGTACACCTAATTTTACCAGTGATGGTAGGGTTATTTTCTCTAATGCTGGCACCCTGGGTGATGTGCCGACGACCGGTCCGGTGGCTCAAATGTCAGCGCAACTTTATGAATCCACCGGCTACTACCTTATCCAGACATCCGAAAAAACCTATGACATGGTGAATGCCAAGGATGCTACAGTTTGGATTAACTGGTTCAGGATATAGATTTGAAATATATAGGGCACAAAAAAACACGCTTCGTGATGAGGCGTGTTTTTTGCATTCAGAGTAATTTTTAATATCCTTTATTCTGCACGATTCCTGATGCATCTACCTCGCGCTGAGGTATCGGCAACACCAGAGAATTGGCGTCATAAGCAAGGTTGTCAGAGTTCTGTTTCAAACGTTTCAGGTCATGAATACCTTGTCCTTCGTGGGCTAGTTCAAGCTTACGTTCTTTCAGGATAATGTCTAATGTAGGAGCAGTAATGGCAGTGAGACCAACACGTCTGCGAATCAGATTAAGATCTGCAGCAGGCGTTGCACCAAGCTGTGATGAAAGTCTTTGATTGGACTCAGCGCGGGTGAGATAAAGCTCGGCTAAGCGGAAAGCTGGAATATTCTTGAATTGTAACATCCATTTACCACTTCTTACAGCTCCTGACCCCTCATAAAACAACTTCAGACGTGCATCTGCTGCTTCGTAAAGATTAAGGTGTTTGGTCTGCACGGACACATCCCCGTCGCGTCCTCCATACTGAGGAATTGACCAGAAAAGCTGCATGTCATTGTCTCCGTCCTGATCACTCACTTGAATCGCAAAAATGTCTTCTACAGAGTTGGCAGCGTTATTGAAAGCAGCTGCATAAGTTGTAGTTAATGCCATTCCATTCGAAGTAGCGAGTGAAATCCCTTTGTTAGCAGCAGCCAGTGCCTTCGCATAGTCCGCCTTTTGAAGGTAAATTCTTGACAAATAGGCATTGGCGGCAATCTGGTTCAGATAAATTCCATTGGTTTCAGGCAGCAAGCTTTCAGCTTCTACAGCATCCTGGATAATTTGGGCATAAGTTGCTTCTACAGAAGCTCTTGTTACAATTTTTCCCGGTTCTGCTGCTATAGTTGGTTCCAGCACGAGTGGGAGTCCGGGATTGGAACCTGTGTTGCCTGCACTGTAAGGTAAAGCGTATAGTTGAACAAGCTCGAAAAAGGTAATAGCACGCAACAGCAAAGCTTCTCCCTTTACGCGGTCCTGATCTGCTTCGTTTACTCTGTCTACAGCGCTCAGAACATTGTTTGCAATATTGATGGTTTTGTAGGATTCCAGCCAAATATCACGAACAAAGCTATTATTTACCAAAATTGATTTCCGGTACACATCCCGTGGCTGGTTGTAGGTACCTTCCCAGGCTATCTCGCTGTTAGAAGCAAGAAGTTCAGAAAATAACGCCATGTCGCCTCCGAGTACAAAGGCGTCGCTGATTGCGTCGTAAGCTCCGGCCAGGGCTCTTTTAATGTTGGTGTCGGAATTAAGTACAGTTTCACTATCTACCTCCTGTTGCGGCAACAGATCAAGCTTTCCGGCGCAGGATGAAAGAAGGAGCATGGTACCTAGTATGATTGCATTATATCTTTTCATAGTCTGATATTTTCGGTTGTTAACTTTGTTCAGGATTAAAGTCCGAGGCTTAATCCAAATGTCAGGGATTTGATTTGCGGAGCAGCGTAAAAATCACTACCCTGGTTACGGTTACCTGCACGATAGTCGGTGTTTACCTCAGGATCCCATCCCGGATATTTGGTGAAAGTGAGCAGGTTTACACCCGTAACATACAGGCGCAGTGAACTAAGTTTCATTTTTTGTAATACGGCCTGAGGTAATTTGTAGCTCAGGGTAATGTTTTTAAGGCGAACATACGAAGCGTCGTACACGTATCTGCTGGAAGCAGATGTACCATTTCCTCCGGCAAGACGAAGTTGTGGTTCATTGGTGATATCACCTGGTTTCTGCCATCTGTCCAGCGTTTCAAGAGTCTGGTTGTCGTACCAGTCAAAGCTGGAAGTCATAAATCCGCCGGCACCGTTGGTAACCTGGTTTCCGAATACTCCCTGAAACAAGAAGCTCAGCTCTACACCTTTGTATCCTACCGTATTGGTTAATCCGCCAATCCAGTCCGGATTAGGATTTCCAACAACGAAATTGCCTGCAGCATTGTAGTCGTTGGTTGTTTCATTATTCTCAGTGTAATACAAAGCATCTCCGTTTGCAGGATCAACACCAGCATATTTAGGTCCGTAGAAAACACCTATTGATTCTCCGACAATAAGTGAGTTCAGGAATCGTCCGTCGTTACCAGGCAGAAGCTGAGTTTCTCCATCCAGCTTGGTAAGCTTGTTGATGTTTCTGGAAAGGTTCAGACTGGTTGTCCAGGTTACCGGTCCTCCTGAAAGGTTGGTAGAGTTCAACACGAACTCAACTCCTTTGTTTTGCATAGAACCGATATTGGCTGTCTGCGTGGCAAATCCGGAAGTTCCCGCAACGGGTACATTGTAGATCAGGTCTTTTGTATCTTTTACGTAATAATCGATTTCCCCTGAAAGACGGTTTTTGAAAAGACCGAAGTCAAGACCAAAATCAATCTGATTTGATTTTTCCCATTTCAGGTCAGGGTTGGCCAGCTGTGTAGGAATAAGTCCTGATGATCCGCCATACTTAGAGCCACCCCAAAGTGCCAGTTGTTTGAAATCACCAAAACCATCAGCATTACCGGTTATACCCCAGCTACCTCTCAGTTTAAGGAAACTGATTGTATTGTTTGTAGCCAGGAAGGATTCTTCTGAAATTACCCAGCCTCCCGATACGGCAGGGAAGAAACCGTATTGGCTGTCTTTTCCGAATTTGGATGAACCATCAACACGCCCGCTGACAGATAGCAGGTAACGATCGTTGAATTTGTAATTGGCTCTACCGAAGTAAGAAAGGAAGGAAGATTCTGTTGAGGTAGAATACCCCGCTGTAATTTTTCCGGCACTTTCAATTTTCTTCAGGTCATCAACAGGGAAATCCTGTCCTGTTACTGAGTTACGGTCATCCTTATAGTTCTGGAAAGACATACCAGCTGTCAGGTCGATGCTGTGCTTGTCTTTCAGGATATTATAGTTGAAATAGTTGTTCGTGTTGTAGTTAACTGTACGGTAAAAATAGCTTGAACCTTGTCCGTTTACAGATTGTCCTACCTCGGTTTTTACACCTGAAAAAATATCTTCATCCTGATTTAGTATATCAAAACCAAATTCAGTTCTGAACGTAAGTCCTTTGACAATGTTGTAGGCAAGATAAGTGCTCCCGATATTTCTGTAACCGGTTGTCTGGAATTTCTTGTTGCCCAACTCCATCAAAGGGTTGTAATAGGTTGTTACCGGGCGGTCGTTGATCTCACCGGCAGCATTACGTACAGGTGTAATCGGTGCCAATGCGATGATCTGCATGGGGGATGAAAATTGGTTGTCTTGCGCCAAACGGTTCGCGATGGTTCTCGACAGACCCATGTTGAATCCGATTTTCAGACGTGAATTGATATCGTGATCAAGATTGATACGTCCTGAAAGTCTTTTGAAGTCGTTACCGATCAGAATACCGTCCTGGTCATTGTAACCCGCGCTGATGTAAAATCTGGTTTTTTCATTTCCGCCGGATGCGTTGATGTCAAATATCTTGGTTCTGGACGCGTCGTTAAATGCCAGTTTCTCCCAGTTGGTATTTGTTTGCTGCGTTCTCCAGTCCGTTCCTCCTGAATATCTGTCCAAACGTCCTTCAGCTGATTCAAGCCATGAGTCTTCATATTGAGCAGGATCTGTGGAGTTAATACCCTCCAGTGCATCAGAGTTAATGGCTGCTTCACGAAGCAATTCCACATATTGCTTCGCATTCAGGAATCCGCGTAAATGCGTTGGTTTGTTGAAACCATACTGAACATTGGCAGTAAGGCTTGTTTTACCTGATTTACCTTTTTTCGTAGTAATCAAAACTACACCATTCGCAGCTCTTGATCCGTAAATAGCTGATGCTGATGCATCTTTTAGTATTTCAAATGATTCAATATCGTTGAAATTGATATCTGCCAGAGGGTTTCCCGAAGGTGCCGGAGAATTACCTGATGTGGCTGATCCTGCAAGTGCGGAAGAGTTTACAGGTATACCGTCAATTACGTACAATGGATCATTAGATGCGCTGATCGAACCCGTACCGCGGATACGTACTTTGATACCTTCACCCACCTTGCCGCTATTGGACTCTACAAATACACCTGCTGCACGGCCTTGCAGTGCCTGATTGAAGTTAGGAACAGGAGTATTCTGGATATCCGCACCTTTAATACTGGCGATATTCCCGGTCAAATCTCTTTTGATTTGCGAACCAAATCCGGTAACCACAACCTCGCCTAAACTTCTGGAATCTGAGGTTAGTTTTACATCGATTACACTGCGGTTACCTACCAGCTCTTCTTTTGAAACCATACCTACAAAGCTGAATATCAGCGTTGCATTGGGCGAGCTTACCTGAAGAGAATAACGTCCTTCAGCATCACTCTGACTACCATTTGTAGTTCCTTTTTCCTGAATTGTTACACCCGCCAGCGAAGTTTCATCCTCCGATGTGACGATTTTTCCACTCACCGAAAATGATTGTCCATACCCATAGAGGCATGTGATCAGGAGACAGAAAACTGTTATAATAAAGGTTTTCCTCATAATTGTTAAATTTGGTAATTAGGATTTTTTACGGAACAAATGTAGTGTTAATGTTAGACTCGCGAAATATTTGTCTTTTATTATTTAGATTGTCAAGAATAAAAATTGTCAGTTAAATAATATTTGTGCAAGCTTTTCAGGGAATATTCTTGTATTAGTACAATACTGACCCATGAAAGCGTATATACACCTGCCCGAATCGGGGGATATGAAAGGTAGCTAATCGTTATCAGGATGATGTTTAGGGATAGTATTTTACCAGTACTTCCCATTTTTCTGTACAAAGCGATAACCCCGCCAGAAAATAAAAAAATGATTAAATAGGGTAGGGAAAAGACCGAAGTGTTTACGGAGTACTTTGAAGCGATCGGTGAGGGAACGTTTGTGGTTTTGTACAGATGTGCCGCCCAGAAGGTACTTGCAGAGTACAAAGTGGAGCGAAACAATGGTGTCCGCCTTTTTCAGACAAGTAATTTCCCAGTCGATATCGGCGCTGAGGTTATTAATGTCATATTCGGGAGCGAGCGATTTTTTGACAATGAACGCCTGATGACACACTTTCATACCGTATTTGAAATCCCGCCATTGCAGATGATCTGGTAAATCGTGAGGCGTGAATTTACTGCGAAGTCCCACTTCGGTGCCGTCTTCTCTGACAAACATGGCGTCGCTGTAACAAATATCTGGATCTTGACTCAGTTGTGAACCGAGTTTGTGTAACACTGCCGAATCATATATTTCGTCCCCTGCATTCAGAAACCAGATGTATTTACCGGTTGCCAGGAGGAGGCCTTTGTTCATGGCGTCATATAAGCCTTTGTCCGGCTCGGAGATAACTTTACTGATAAAGCTATAGTTTTGCGCTATGGTAAGGGTATTGTCCTTTGATTTGCCATCTATAATCAGATATTCCAGGGATGCAGGATCAATATGCTTCAACGCATCTTGAACGCTTTTCAGAGTCCGCCCGAGATATTTTTCTGCGTTGTAAGTAATGGTAACAATTGTGATCAGCGGCATTTTGCAGTTGTTTGGTGATGTAACATATCCGTGTACAACCTGCTGTACTGGCTTGTTACAATTTGCTCACTGTAAGTACTGATTACTTTTTGCCGCGCCGCAAATGATACTGATTGATCTGAATTGTGTTCCAATACCCAGTTTATTCCATCCGTCAGGGAATTCGCTGATTTCAGGTCGGCTACATATCCATTGCTCAGATGATCGATCATTTCAGGGATACCGCCTGTTACAAATCCGACCGCAGGTGTGCCACAAGCCATTGCTTCCATAATGGTATTAGGGAGGTTATCTTCCAGAGATGGCACGATGATCATGTCGGCAGCATTGTATATCTGAACCATTTGCTTCGGCTCAGTGATCTTACCAAGGTAATGCACAGGTACCGGAAAAGCATCGAAACTATTGTTACCCGATTTTCCGAAAATAAGTACCTCAACATCTTGTTTTTCGGCGCTATATTGCTTCATGGCCTCTTTAAAGTATACAAATCCTTTTCTTGGATCCTGCGTATTGGCACCAGCGAAGAGAAGCAGTTTTTTGTCGGTAGGTAGTCCCAGTTCAGCCTTGATGTTATACTGATCTCCGGGAGTAAAAAAGTCGGTATCGATGCAATTCGGAATACATGCTGAAGTTAGGTTTTGGGTCAGTGCAGCTTGTTTGGTCAGGTTGGAGAGCCATTCGCTTGGTGATACGAGTGTCAGATTTGTATTCGTATAAATTTCCGCTTTTTTTTCAAACTGAGAAAAAGAGATGTCGTATAAATCCGGTTTGGCCAGATACGGACAGTACTCGCAGTGCGTCAGATAATTGTCACATCCTCGGCTGTAGTGGCACCCGCCAGTGAACGCCCACATGTCATGGAGCGTCCAAACAACTGGTTTGTCCAGAGCGAACAAGCGATCCAGTGAATCCATCGACAGAAATCCAAAATTAATCCAGTGCAAATGGATGATATCGGCTTGCTGTACGAGTGGATGCTTACTGATGTCGGTACCTGCAACAGATGGTGAAAAAGCGAAACGGACGCTACTATCTTTTTCCTGAGGATAGAAATAGATACGTTCCTCAACAAATCTGAAAAATGATTTATGCGATTCCCATTTGGAAGTGATCAGATCGGTGACGCCGGGTTCACTATCTTTTACGCCGGAAATAAGCATGTGAGAATCTTCGCCGTTACGAAGCAAGGCCCGATGTAAACGGGTAGCAGCCACTCCGGCTCCTCCTTCAAGATGAAAAGTACTCAAATGCAAAATCATAAGCCGTAGGAATAGCAACCGGGTGACTTGCTGCCCGGATAGAACAAAATTAAACAGATATAATGATTATTCGAATTTTGGATCATGTGTAGGAGTTTCCTATTCACGCCAACCGAATATGTTCAGCTGAAGGTCCATCACATCATTACCCCTGTAGCGGTGGTTTACAAATGGGCGGTTACGATGCTGATTGGTATCGATAAAATACCGGAAACCGTTTTCTTCGAACACACGAATCACATCCGCAAGTCCCTGTGGATTCCCTATATAAGAATGGAATTCAACAAAGAGGTTTTTGACATGGCTCATTGCATTTTTACAGTCTTCCAGCACCTCAATTTCCGCACCTTCAATATCTATTTTCAGGAAGTCAACCGAACTTTCTTTTTCCAGGCAATCCTTTAGTCTGATCGAAGGAATCAGCTTTTTTTTTGCTTTGGAGTAAATGGATGAAGAATCTGCAGATTCACTTCCAAACCAGATCCCTTCTGTATCCTTCCATACTGCTTTTGGGATAATTTCTACGTCGTCAATTTGATTACGAATCAGATTGGAGCGAAGCAACTGTATGATTTCCGGCTCAGCTTCAAATGCGCTTATCTTTGCGTCTGGATATAATTCCTTGAAATACAATACACTCATGCCAATATTAGCACCACAGTCGAGTATAACGGGAGCCGGATTATCGGAATTGAAAAGGTAGAATTCATCCGCATAAATTTCTTTGTATTGCCATAAAAATGACATCACGTCCGGTACTTCCAGTTGGTATTTTCCAAAACTGACGTGCGTACGGGTGTGTCGTTTGGCATTGCCATATTTTAGAAGAAGTTTGATGAATTCTCTGTCCCGGGCAGTTCGTAATGCCTGGAAAGGTTCCTTAAGTAAATAGCGCAGCCAGTACATGAAATTGGATTAGGCAGTAAATTTCAAAGCGAAGATAGGGCAAAGATTGAAGCTGTCCTTAAAATTACTTTCGTTTGTGTACTTTTGCAGCTATTATCCAATTTCGATCTGGCACATGCGTGTTTGTTTTGTTATGGCGGGGCTTCCGCATTATTTTACCTTGATCCTGAATAAAATGGTCTCCGAATACGGAACTGATTTGATTCTGATCAAGCCCAGTCAGAAAAGCAAAGCAGTAGGATCAGGAGTAAAGGAGGCTGATTCGGCAACGAAATTCAGGCTCATCGAACTTCCTGAATATAACACCTGGTATGGGAAACCGTTTTTTAAAGATCTTATTCCTACATTGGAAGAAATAAAGCCGGACATCATTGTGATGTCTGCCTGGCCCTATTTTCTACAGCTTGTACTCAACCCATTCTTTTATTCAAAACTGAAAGGACTTGGCGCGAAGCTGATATGCCGTGACATACCTTTCAATATTTCCTATTGGGGAAAGAGTAAAGAATATTACTACTCAGGGCAAAATATCACCGAGGATCTCGGAAGCGGCAGAAAAAACTGGAAGGGCTATCTTTCCTTTTTCATGATCACTTGTCTGCGGAAAATCTACTTGCCGATGGCCGATGCGCATATCAATTATTTTGATGAAGCCAGGAACATCACCGGAAGTTATGGTGTGCCCGCCGAAAAAATATTTATAGCAGCGAATTCACCTGATACGGATGAGCTGCTCGCTACTTATGATGAGGTATTGACGCAGCCGGCAATTCTACCACATAATCCGCATCGCATCATCCACGTGGGTCGTTTGGTGAAATGGAAACGGGTTGATATGTTGATACAGAGCATTGTAAATTTATCTGCCGATCTTCCTGATATAGAGCTGGTGGTGATCGGATTTGGACCAGAAGAAGAGACATTGAAACAACTTGCAATAGAACTCGGCGTTGCTGACCGCGTCTTGTTTATTGGTGGCGTTTATGAATCTCTGAATCTGGGTCGCTATCTTCATGCTTCGGCGGTGTATGTATTGGGCGGTATGGGCGGACTGTCTATCAACGATGCGATGTGTTTTGCGAAGCCTGTCGTATGTTCGGTCGCGGACGGAACTGAGAAACGTCTTGTCAGAGAGGATTATAATGGTTATTACTTTAAGAATGGTGATCAGGTGAGTCTGGATGATTCCATTAAGAAGCTTTTGAAGGATGGTGAAAGGGTAAAACTGTTCGGTGAGCGATCACTGGAAATTATCAGAAAAGAAGTAAATATTCACAGCGTATTGAGAGAATATACTGTTGCATTTCAGTATGTGCTGCAACAGTAAATTTCCAAAGCAATTTGATATCAAAAAATGAAAATTCTAAGCATTGTCGGTGCACGTCCTAATTTTATGAAAGTGGCTCCGCTCCACAGAGCGTTCCTGAAACATCCTCAGATCGAATCAAAAATCGTCCATACAGGCCAGCACTATGACTCAAAAATGTCCGACGTGTTCTTCAATCAGCTTGAATTACCCCGTCCAGACTATTTTTTGGGGGTAGGAGGAGGTTCTCATACTCAGCAGACGGCCAAAATAATGGTAGAATTCGAGCAGGTAATGCTTGCAGAAAAGCCGGATCTGGTACTTGTTGTAGGTGATGTGAATTCCACCATCGCCTGCGCCATGGTAGCTGTAAAGGAACATGTTCCGGTGGTGCATGTGGAGGCGGGGCTGAGAAGTGGTGATCGTCGTATGCCTGAGGAAATCAACAGGATTATGACAGACGCTATTTCTGACGATCTTTTTGTAACAGAGAATGCAGGTCTTGTAAATCTCAAAAAGGAAAGCATTCCGGATGAAAAGGTACATTTTGTAGGCAATGTGATGATCGATTCACTGGTTCATTACCGTGAAAAAGCATCGCAACTCAACTTGCTTAAGGAACTTGGATTGCAGTTTGGCGAGTACGTACTGGTAACCATGCACCGACCCAGTAATGTGGATGATGCAGCTGGGTTGAAAAATATCCTTGCTATTCTGAAAGATACAGCTGCGAGAACTAAGGTGCTTTTCCCGGTTCATCCGCGTACACTAAAAAATATAGAAACATATGGTTTGCTGGAAGAGCTGGAATCCATTGAAAATGTGACATTGATGGAACCGCAGGGCTATCTTGAATTTCTGCATCTGATGGCCAATGCAAAGCTTATCGTGACAGATTCAGGCGGTATTCAGGAAGAAACCACGTTTTTGAAAGTGCCATGTATCACCTTCCGCGCGACTACAGAGCGGCCTGTTACTGTGGAAATGGGAACGAATTATCTGCAGAGTGATCTGAATCCGGTATCGGTGAAAGAACTGGTTGGTGCTGTCTTGGATGGTAGTTCCAAAAAAGGGGAGACGCCTCCCTTATGGGACGGGCATGCTGCTGAACGTATTGCAGCAATATTGTTAGAAAAATATGCTAAATAACAGCCGGAGGTGGGAATAGTAGTTCGTCAGAGTCTAAAGGCAGGGCTGGGTTCATATATAGGGGTAGGAATAGGCGTCATCAATCAGATGTTTGTATCTACCAAATTTCTTACTGTGGAAGAGCTGGCACTTTCCAGACTTTTGTTTGAAAACAGTTTACTTTTCGCCGCCTTTGCCCATCTTGGAACTCCGTTTATTGTTGATAAATTTTTCTCTCTTTTCAGGAGTGACGATGAACAACACAGAGGAATTCTTGCTTTTCTGCTCGTTATGCCTTTTATTGGTGTATTGTTATTTACAGCGGCTTATCTTTTTTTCACTCCTGAAATCAAAGCTTATTTCGCTGAGCAGTCACCCATGATCCTGAAGTACCATTTCCTGGTGGTACCACTCACAGGCTTTTGGATTTATATTACTGTTCTGGAGTCTTACTGCAGAAATAATGCCCGCATTGCCATTCCAAATTTCATACGGGAAGTATACCTGAGGATTGCGAATATGTTGCTTGTTCTGATCTATGGGCTGGGATGGATCAGTTTCGATATCATGTGGGGATTGATGATCGCAACATACGCGTTCGCCGTCGTATTATTATTGGTTTACATCAAAAAACTTGGAAAGCTCTATCTCCGGTGGCCTGATCGGAACTTTCTTAATGGTGCGCTTCTGAAGCAAATGGTGGGCTACGGCAGTTTTACAATTCTGGGAGGTATCGGAGTTAACCTTGTTTTGTTTATTGACAAGTCAATGCTCGCAGGAGAGGAAGGGTTAGTCAGTACAGGTATTTTTATCATTGCGGCCAGTATCGCCTCTATTATTGAAATCCCAAGAAAGGCTATTGCTCAGATTTCCATTCCGCTTTTGGCAGGTGCATTGGTCCGCGAAGATTATAGTCATGTCCGCGTCATGAACCAGAAATCAGCATTGAATCAGCTCATTGCCGGTGGTTTCTTCTTTCTTCTGATCTGGGCCAGTATTGATGATATTTTTTATCTCATTCCGAAAGGAGATACGTACAGCCAGGGGAAATATGTAGTGTTGTTTTTAGCCATCGTGAAGGTTTTCGATATTGCTACAGGGTTGAATTCTGAGATCATTATGTATTCCAAATATTTCAGATGGTCAACTTTGTTCATCATTACAACGGCTATACTTGGCGTAACATTCAATCTCTGGCTCATTCCGCTATACGGATTTATCGGTGCGGCTCTGGCTACAGTTTTTACTACGCTGGTCTATTCCGTTACCCGTATGACTTTTGTATGGATGAAGTTTGATGTGATGCCATTCACGATGGGAAGTCTGAAAGTTGCGGTGATTCTGGCAATTTTGTATGGACTAACCCTTCTCATTCCACATTACGATAAGACTATTCTTTCGGCTATGATAGCATTAGTGCTGCGTTCTGGTTGTATAGCTATACTTTTTGCACTTGCCATCATTCAGCTCCAGGTTTCGGAAGAAATTAATGGTTTAGTACGTGGGTTGCAACAACGTTTTTTTAAATAATAGTGTGGAAATTATATCGTTAAGTCGCCTATCTTGATTTTCATTCCATTTTTCAATCTCTGACTAACAAACTCCACATTTCTGATGTAAATCGTATTATCCGTGTTGGGTTTTGAAATTGCAGTAAGTGTTCTCTGATAAGGATCGTAATCGTACGGGATAAAATTGGCCGAAAGTAGCTTATTATGAATATAATCCTGCCCGAACTGGTAGTGATCTGATAAGCCATTCGTTTCCATCACAATTACATTCAAGGCTTGGTTTTGTAATGTTTCCGTTGCACCATTGATAACATTGGCCTCAAAACCTTCTACATCTATTTTAAGAAAATTAGGCCTCAATCCCTTCATAAGATTGTCAAGGGAGTTAACAGGTACGTTCATCACAGAGCCGGAGAAATTCTTACTATCGGTAATAACATGATTGATAGCATCAAGAGAATTGGAGAAAGTCAAGATTTCCTCCTTATCTCCCAAACCCATATTATAAAGCTTTGCTTTCTCTGTCAGGTTATTGTAAACAATGTTTCTACGCAGACGATCAAATGTAGATGGTATAGGCTCAAATGCCAATGATTGTGCTCCACTAACTCCTGAAGCCAGGACAGAATATACCCCGATATTAGCACCAATATCAACGAAAGTATCTTCTGGGCGTAGGTAATGCATTAAAAAGAGCATTTCTACATGATCATATAAACCAGTGTATATCTGTAGCTCGGCACTTGACATCCCTTTTTCTACAACAAGCGATGTTCCTGATACGAAAGGGTACACCATAGGATGGGTATGAAGCCTGATCATCAGTCCTCTTTTTAACAATCTAAGCATTGCCTGTGCTTTTCTGTTTTTATTCAAAGGATGGTCAAGTACAGTTTTTATGGTCTTAATCTTCATTTTTACTATGATAGGGCAATTGTATCTGCCAGGTTTTACCCCTGTTTCGGGCTGGCAAAGTTACTGAAAATCCTAACATCATAGTTGTGTGTGCACCTGGCGTATCATCACCGGTTTTATTTCTTCATCAAATAACAAGTATTCTTATGGCTTAAGATAAAATGGAAAGTTTACCGGTTTTTACGGTTTTTTGTGCAGATAGTATTCTGTAATGATATAAACCTGGTTGAACTAATTTGCCTTTATACATGCAACTCCAGGGATTTGAGTAGCCTTTTGGAAAATAGATGACTTCACCCCAACGATTGTATACCCATACTTCAACATCGGTATATTCGTCTAAATTGAAAATTTCCCAGGTGTCATTTATTTGATCGGAATTGGGCCCTAGCAATTGAGGAGTTCATCTACTATTAAAATAGTTGAATTCAAAACCTTCTCACAAATTGCATTTTATCGCTTCGAATTCCTCCCATATGCTCTTTGAAACGAATTAAACTTTGCTTTTCCCGTCCCCATTTATCCATGGACGTACCAAGGTCCAGTATCCTTATTTCCTCCTGCCGACAATAGTTATAAATACACTCTGTAAGCATAACGATAGGACTATACCCGCCATATTCAGGAAGACTATCAGCCAGGAAATTGTAAAGGATTTGGGTATTGACACGTATAGTGACCGCCAGTGCAATGACGCTCTCTGCTGATCTTACAGTGAATGCCCTTACCTGCGTTGGGAAAGTAGTCATTAATATTTTTAACTGTGACTGGCTGAGAGATAGTTGATAGTTCTTTATACTACGGCAATAAATCAAAAAATGGTAAATCTTTTCCGGGGCTATCTCCGTAGCTATCTGAGTTGTGAATGCTGCCCGTTCGCACTTTTTCAATCTTCGCCGTTCAGCAGGACTTATTATGCTACGGAATTCTTTTGCGGATACAGGAATGTGATGATTGACATTATTCTGAATACACTGAAAACCGTTAGCCAGGAAAATGTCAGACAGGTGTTTTGCATGTATCTCAGCATAACAGTTGGCGTAGTGTCTGATTTGTAATTCTTTAGCATCCTTATCTTCCAAGTGTCTAATGATCATTTTAACAAAAGTGTCAATTTCCTCTATCGAACAATCGTCCAGACACTGGATGCTGCCAAACGGAGCCGACGCAGGCGACTGGCAGACCCCGTCTGAAGGAGTTGTACATTGGAAAATAGCTGCCGGGGATGAGCAAGTATTTCGATAAAAATGAAAATAAATAATGGGCCTTCTAGTTTGGGTCGCAAGATGGGCCGTAGTTAAATAGAGAAAAATGTCGAAGTTTATTTTATTTTTTTCTATGGCCTCAGGGGAAATAATTTTATAGTAGTTATTTTTAAATCGCTTGTAATCATTCATTTGCGTGTGTTTTTCTACTTTGTGATCTTATTGTTGATAATAAATCAGATGTGACGTAGGAAGCGATGAATGGTTTCGGCCGGTTTTCAAAAATAAATTTTCAGATGTTGAATTTGTTCGTCACCGCAATAGCACAGATACTAAATTCAAAATAATTATGTTAATTATGGTGTCTATTGTTATTTTTGTGTAAAATGAGAGCGAAATAGGCGTTGGAGCAAACTTTTGAAGCCTCGGTAATTTCCCTTTTTTTAAACTCTATCAGATGAACAGCTTATGCTGAATTTATAAAATAGAAAGAAGTCCCTTTATTTATTTGCATCTAACCCATTACATGAAACACATACTTATTGCCGAAGATCATGCTGTTGTAAGAATTGGTACTAAACATTTGTTACAGTCTCTTATAGAAGATTCTGAAATTGCGGATGTTGAAGATTTTGATGCTCTGATCAACGAACTTAGTGTAAAACAATACGATCTGCTCATACTTGACATCAACATCCCCGGTGGTAACAACACCAAGATGGTAGAAGCAATCCGTTCGAAGTCGCCTTCAACCAGGATTCTGATGTTTTCAGGCTATGATGAACAACTCTATGGGTTGCTGTATCTACAAGCTGGTGCAGATGGTTATTTATCCAAAGATGCTCCGGAAGAGGAGTTTAAATCTGCTGTATTGAGCGTACTGAATAATAAAAAGTACATGAGTGAAGAAATGCAGCAAATGAATATCAACCGGCTTATCAATCCCAAAGAATTCCTGCCGGATCCTATCGTAAGTTTATCTCCAAGGGAAACGGATGTAATGAATTTACTTAAAGAAGGATTAGGTACTGCTAAAATTGCTGAAAAGCTGAACCTGCAGTTGTCAACCGTTAGTACTTATAAAGCCCGTATTTTTGAAAAATTGGGTGTGAAAAACATTGTTGAACTGATCACCAAAATAAAGTAAAACAATATATACTGCAATCAATATTGATAACCCTGTCTTTGTATAGGGTTATTTTTTTATAGCCGTATAATTTGAAATGAGTTGGCATGAGAAAATTAGAGGTTGATGAAATGGACCGCTTGTCGGTAGAAGAGTTCAGGGAAGCAGATAAGTTTCCTTATGTAATAATACTTGATAATATACGCAGCCTCAATAATATAGGGTCGTTTTTCCGGACAGCCGATGCGCTTAAAGCTGAGAAGATTGTTCTCGGTGGATATACTCAACAGCCTCCGCACAGAGAAATCACCAGAAGTGCACTGGGAGCAGAGCTGTCTGTAGCCTGGGAAAAGGCAGAGGATGTTGTGGTAACCATAATCGACTTGCAAAGAAGTGGCTACACTGTGTTGGCGGTAGAGCAGGCGGAAGGGAGTACCTTATTAGAAAAGTATAACTTCATTGCAGGGAAACCTTATGCTTTCGTTTTTGGGAATGAAGTGGAAGGAGTTTCTGATCGGGTAATGGAAATTGCAGATGGTTGTATCGAAATACCTCAATTTGGTACCAAACATTCTTTCAACGTGTCTGTGTCTGCAGGTATCGTATTGTGGGAGTTTGTGAAAAAAAATATAACATAAATATAATACATAAAATTTGGAATTTATATTAGATTAAGGTGTAATTGCATGTTGTATTGAACGGTTTCGAACGGAATGCTAATCGTCTTTGTATCAGCAGTTTTTCGCCAGCCATTTTATTCATTTACTGGAATTTAAATTTGAAATCATGAAATCCGCAACAAAAAAGTTAACTTCTGAACTTGCTGAAACATTATCTGTAAAAATCGACTCAGTATCATCTGGCTCAAAAAAGATAAAAAAATCAATTGAAAAAGCTGCTGCCAAGCTGGCAAAGAAAGTAGCAAAGTTTGAGAAGGAGACGCTGAAGGCAAAATCAAAAGCTGCGAAAAAGGTAGAGAAAAAAGCAAAAGATAAAAACGAATCTAAGAAAGGTAAGAAGTCGGTTAAATCTGAGAAATTAGCTGCGCTTGTAGCTGCTGCGACCACCAAAGTGCCGGTTGCTGCTCCGGCAAAACCTGTAACAACATCCAAAGCAGCTCCAAAAGCAACCGCTAAGCCTGCTGTAGCAAAAGCCGCTGCTAAACCTGCTGTTAAAGCTCCTGAGGTTACATCAGAGAATTCAGAAGATACGAAATAAAGACATTTTGAAGATATGAAGGGCAATCTGCTACGGTAGATTGCCCTTTTTGTATAGCCTCATATCGTTACCCGACATGATAATCTGCGTATCTACGTAAAATCAGTTCGGTATGGCAAGAATAATCGTACACATCATAGCCATCTTTCTTTCATATCCCATTTTTAGTTCAGGACAGGCGTATCAAACGGTGCTTATTACTGAAATCATGGCAGATCCTACACCCACTGTAAAGCTTCCTGCTGTGGAGTATATTGAAATTTATAACAACTCAGATAAAGAAATATCCGTCAAAAACTGGAAACTGCAAATGGGATCTAGATCTGTAAAGCTTCCGGATTCAACGCTTCTTCCGCATTCTTACACTATTGTCTGTCATAGAAATAATATGGACGCCATCCAGCCGTATGGTGATGTGATTGGACTCAATACATTTTCTCTGACCAATAGTGGCATGTTATTGTCGTTATTTAATACCCATAACCAACTGGTTTATTCTCTGACCTATCAGGCAAAGTGGTGGGAGGCGGTTAAAGGAGATGGAGGATATGCGCTGGAAATGGTTGATATTGGTTCGCCCTGTGGGGAGCGTGATATCTGGCAAACATCTGTGAGTGAAACAGGAGGTACGCCTGGTAAGGCAAACAGTATACAAAAGCAGGTAACAGACACCCGGCCTCCTGTATTGGAAAGGATTGACGTTTCCGGAAACAAGGAATTACTATTAATTTTTGATGAAAAATTGGATAGTCTGAATGCCGTTGCGGGTGCCATTACGGAACTCTCTGGTAGGAGAGTAGTGCGAAAAGAGGTCCGGCTACCGGATTTTCGAGTATTGGCATTGACCCTGGATGAGCCCGTTTTAGCTGACCACACATACAGACTCGTAATTAGAAATATTGCAGACTGCTCAGGAAATATATTAAGGGAAGAACAGCGAACGGTTGCATTACCGGTAGAAGCAGACTCTGCTGATATCGTGATCAACGAAATTCTCTTTAATCCATTTGAAGGTGGAGTAGATTTTGTAGAATTGTACAATACCTCATTCCGGCATATTAGCTTGAAAAACTGGTCATTAGGTACGAAAAGATCAAACGGGTCTATTTCATATGCCACTATAACCGACCAGAATGTAATCCTGCCTGCTCAGGGATATGTCGTGCTTACTTCTGCCGTAGCGATTGTAAAGGAACAGTACCCGTCTGAAAAATCGCGCTATATGTTAGAGATGCCTTCCTTTCCTGCGTATGCCAATGTATCAGGCGAAGTACTCTTGCAGAATCAAAATCAAACTGTATTTGACCGATTGGTCTATACTGAAAAAATGCATCATGCATTACTTGCAGACTATAAGGGAGTTTCGTTGGAAAAACTCGACTCCCGTAAACCTTCGGGAGATTTATCGAACTGGCATTCGGCTGCTTCAACTGTTGGTTATGCTACGCCGGGTTATGCCAATTCTCAATTAAAAAGAGCAGATTCAGGGGATACTTTTGTAGCTATTCCGGAAATATTTACGCCGGATGGTGATGGATTTGATGACGTTACACAACTTACCTATCTGCAAAATGTAGCAGGCAGATTGGCCACTCTACGCATTTTCAATACCAATGGCAAGGTGGTGAGGTTACTTGTCAATAACCTGCTAATGGGTACGAACGGGTATTTGGAATGGGACGGAACAGATGACAGAGGTCTGGTGCTGGAAACTGGCTATTACTTTATTGTTGCCGAAATGTTCAGTACTGATGGTAGTAAACAACACTTCCGATGTAAAGTGGTAGTAGCCAAAAGATAGTTTTAAGCAATCAGGGTAATATCCCTATCGTAGCCAACATCCTTCCTGTGGTGCCATTTTCGGCTCTGTAAGAAAAATAATCGTCGTTATGAAGAACGGTAGAGAACGAAGAAATCTCTATATTTTCGCTCTTTAACCCTACTGAACGCAACTGATCTGCATTCGCCTTTTTGAGATCTATAAAAAATTTCTTTCGGTCGTTATCCCATCGCTTGTGTTGAGATTCAAAATGTTCGGCTACTTCTTCGCCTACTTCAAATGAACATTCGTCAATACAGGTCCCGACATAAGCGACACAATGTTCTGCCAGGGTTCCGAAGCTCTCCTGCATTTTAACTATTGTTTTCGCTACAATTTGTTTCACAGTCCCCCTCCAGCCAGCATGAATGGCAGCAACTGCATGGTGAACAGGGTCCAATATGAGTATGGGTGTACAGTCTGCAACAGTAACCGCGAGTTGTAAGCCGGCAACGCGGGTGATCAACGCGTCGTAGCCTTCGTAACGACCGGCTTGTTCTACAAGTAAACTCTCTGCTTCATGTACCTGATGTGATTTGGCAACCTGTTTAAAATCTATTCCTAATGCATTAAAGAACAGATGATTATTCTTAATTACATTTTCCGGGTTGTCAGAAGTGGAACCTCCCAGATTGAGTGAGTTGAAAGGAGCCTTGCTCACCCCACCGTGACGGGTACTTTCTGCTGCTATTACATTTTTATAATCTCTAAAAATAGCAGGCTTTCTGAAAAGAGTTTTATTCGAGTCTATCAAAATGATTCAGTTTTGATCCGGTGTCAAAGTTAAGGTTTTAAACGGCTGATTTGTACTTACTATTCTGCAGCCTGCTGGTTTTATTGCTAACAATTAAAGTAACTTTGTGCCGTCAGAGCAATGAAAACATGGATGCATTGTATTTCGTAAAAATGTGTTACGCCACATCTGACCGTCTAAAAACCAGATTTATGATAAAAGTTAGTGTTTGTGTTGTAACCTATAACCATGAAAAGTTCGTAGCCAAAATGCTGGATTCACTGCTCATGCAGGAAACAACTTTTGATTATGAAATTGTGGTGGGAGATGACTGCTCAAAAGATAATACCGTTGCCATATTAAAGGACTATCAAAGCCGATACCCTGATAAAATAAGGTTGCTGCTACAGTCTAAAAATCTCGGATTGAATGGGAAGTATAATGCACTCAATACCTTTGCAAATGCAAAAGGAGAATATATTGCTCAGTTTGATGGCGACGATTACCTTACTTCTCCGCACAAACTACAAAAGCAAGTAGAAATGCTGGACGCTAATCCTCATTATTCAGCAAGCTATCACAACGCCATGGCGATTTATGACGATAATTCAGCGCCATCGCATCTTGTTAATACATTAACCAAGCCTGAAATTACAGTAGATGATCTGATCGGTGAAGACGAACTATGTTTCATTGCTACATCCAGCCTGATGTTCCGTAGAGAGGATTTCGCTAAAAATCCGGATCCTGAATGGACCAATTTATCTACGAGCGGAGATATTCCACGCAATATTATGCTGGCCAGTCGTGGCCCGATCGGTTATATTGATGAGGTGATGTCAGTATATCGGAAAAACAGGGGAGGGGCCAGTTTTGCAGACAATCATTATGGTGCCGATTTTTTATTTAACAGGATTCAGATGTATTCCAACATCAACAAAGAATTCAATTATAAATATGATGCTGTTTTGAAGAAGAATATTGCCACATATTATTATAAGCTGCTCTTCTCCAAGGATTATGGTAACAGTTACTGGCCACGCGCAAAATATGCTTTGAAGTATATTTCGCTCGCGCAACCTTCGCCGCAAAAGAAAAAGGAAATTATCAGAGATTTTGTTCTGCCTCCATTTGCATTAAAGGCTTATAGTTTTCTGGCAATTTCAGTATACAACCTGAAAGCAAAATCCTGAAGTGAAATTTAAAATGCCCTCCGGAAAGGGCATTTTTTTTTGTCAAAAAAGTCTTTCTTTTGGTGGCGTTACACCTTTCAGACGGATATATACCGTAGTTTGTCCACGGTGATGCGTTTGATGCTCAAATGATTTTTCAAGTGCATCCCCTGCTTTTACATTCATTCCAAAAAGCATGACATTCTTATTAAAATCTTCATCACTCATAGATTTGATAGCATCGATTGTAAAGTCATAGCTATTCATTACTACTCGGGTAACGGCACTTTTCGATTGATCCGCCATCTTCTCGGCAGGTTCTTCCATAGGACTTTTCTTTCCCGAGGCAGCCGCAGCAAATGCGAAGTTGGCGTCAGCGAGGTGATCCATTTGTTCCGCAAAAGAACGGATGTCTGCTACAGGTTTAAAAGCGTAGCCGTCTTCCGGCATCGTATCCAGATATTCGAGTGTATAAACTTTTGCACGTTCCCATTCAGCAATTTGCTTTTCCTTTGGCGTCTGAGCAAATAAGGTTGAAGCCACAAGCCCCAGCATACAACTTAGAATTATCTTTTTCATATTGATAATTGTTTGATGGTTTTGAATAAAAATAGGGTGAAAGGTAGTCTGATCTTGTTTTATTACCAATATTGAAAACGTTTATTGATTTTACGAGTCTGCTCAAATCCATTCGTTTTCGATTTGGCGCGATTTTTAAATCTTTTGAAACACAGTGTGATGTCATTTTTAGTTATTGAAAAAAGCCATTTATGAGTAGTAACGAGTCTCCTGACAAAAGGAGTGAGAAGTATCTTGATCTGGGACATAGCGAAGCGGAAAACCACGCCAAAACACAGCAGGAACTTTATGAAGAGCATGTTAAAAATACTTCAGAGGTCACAAATAAAATTTCCGGCTTCTTTAAAGCCAATCTCTTTGGATTTGCATGGCATTATATCAAAAGTCGTTTTGGACCAAGACATGCTTATCAGGCCTATCCGAACAACGGAGATGATGGTGTATATCGCCTTCAGTCTTCGATTCCGACAAGGGAGGGGATTTCTATTGCATTACTTTCGGATTGGGCAAGCGATACGGCAGAATCTGATGCAGTAGCCCATCTGGTTGCCCGCTATGCGCCTGATTATACAATACATCTCGGAGATATCTATTTTGTAGGCACACCGAAGGAAATTGAAGTAAACTTTACAGCTCCTCACGCATCGTGGTATTATGGTGCCTCGGGAAGTCTGGCCTTGTCAGGTAACCATGAAATGTACTCCAATGGTGATGCATTCTTTCAACATTTGCTGCCTGCTATGTATGTAAAGCAGGGAAAGGTACGTAAAACACAGCAGGCGGGTTTCTTTTGTCTGGAAAATGATCATTGGCGCATTATCGGTATAGACACCGGATATACATCAGTAGGGCGGCCATTTTTGGAAGTACTTTCACCACCCGATTGTCATCTTCGCAAAGAACAGATTGATTGGCTGCGTGACGTAGTAAAAATCGGAGATCCTCACGATAAGCGAGGATTAGTGATACTCAGCCATCATCCTTATATCTCTGCATTTCGGGAACAGTATCACAAACCTGCAGAACAAATTCAGGAATTATTAGGCACCGCTGCCCGTGAAATTATCTGGTTTTGGGGCCACGATCACCGACTGGTAGTTTATAATAAGGCGCAATATGGAAAAGGTCCGGTTGCGTATGGCAGATGTATCGGCCACGGGGGTTTGCCGGTTGAAATAGCAATGCCTCGTAAAGAAGAAGACGTTCAAAAGATTATGCTATATGACAGGCGCATTCGTAAATCCATCCGAAGACACCAATTAGGTTATAATGGCTTCGTCAAACTAAATCTGGAGGATGCAAAATTGACAGTCGAATACCGTGACCTGGAAGATTCCTGCATGATCGAAGAACACTGGCAGGTAGATATGACAAACGGTCAACTCGACTGGAATATAACCAGTAAACTGGATAATCTCAGATAAATTGACCGTTTGATTTATATGCTCCGGTAAACGCGGATATTAATGATGGGCGTCGTGTGAAACCGTTTCAGTATACAGTGCAGCGAATGTTACGATCAGACCCAAAGTTCCCAGGATGAAAACAAACAAATCTGCAAAAACAGCAAGTATAAGGAAAAGTACTACAAATGCAATTACATATGATGCAGCTGAAAGCCTTTTAGGTGCTTCTTCCGGTTGGCTTTGTACTGTATGAGTTAAGTCAGACATGGTTCTTTGTAAAATTTGAATCTTAAAATGATACTGCTGCGAAAATAATAAATAAAGGCCATTTTTCAGTAGAGAGTTTAATAATTTGTCGTTCCGAATGTATGGAATTTACTTTTTCGGTGTGTAGAAGCCGATCAATCCTTACATTTGTTTTTGACAAAATCTTCCGGTAAGTTCTCCGGTTTATCTTAAAAAAGCAGTTGCAATGCCCTACATTATTGGTTGTGATATTGGTACTACAAATGTAAAGTCTGTCGCGTTCGACGCCGAATCTGGTGAAATCCTGACGATGCATAGTGAAACCTATGGTATGAATCATCCAAAACCTGATTGGAGTGAACAGGATCCTGAGCCGATTTTTAGTGCGGCCTGTAAAACAATCAAAACCGTTTTCGACACTTGCAGTCAGCATGGAGAAGTATTGGGAGTCAGCTTTAGTGCTGCCATGCATGGTGTGATGGCTATGGATAGAAATGGGAAAAAGCTGAGCAACCTGATTATCTGGGCGGATAACCGCAGTTCCGAAATTGCCCTGAAGTTACGGTCGTCACCCGTGGGTAAAAAAATATACCAGCACAACGGTACGCCTATTCACGCGATGGCTCCGGTTTGTAAGTTGTTGTGGATTAAAAAGAATGATCCTGATACTTTCAAAAAGACGGACAAGTTCATAGGTGTCAAGGAATATATCGTATACCGTCTTACAGGGAAATTCCTCGTCGATTATTCAATTGCTTCGGCCACTGGTATGTTTAACATCCGGGAAATGAAGTGGGATGAATACACACTGAAAAAGTTGGGTCTTAAAACTTCGAAATTATCCGAAGCTGTTTCTCCATATCATACCGAAAAGTTGGTTGAAGGTAATCCCACCGGATTGCCCGCTGGTACCTCAATTGTGATGGGCGCCAGCGATGGCTGCCTGGCGAATCTTGGAAGCGGAGCTATCAGAACCGGATCCATGGCTGTGACAATTGGTACAAGTGCTGCGGTTCGTATCTGTTCTGAAAAGGCTTATACTGACCCGATGATGCAAACTTTTTGTTATGTTCTGGATGAAAAAACATATATTCTTGGTGGTCCGTCCAACAATGGAGCTGTCATTTTTGAATGGCTGATGAATACCTTTTTTGTAAACGAAGAGTATGATGCAGTTTTTAAACAGGCTGAGGGAGTAGCTGCTGGTTCTGATGGCCTGTTATTTTATCCTTATCTGTTGGGCGAACGTGCACCGTTATGGAACTCGGAAGTAAGAGGCGGCTTTTCGGGATTGGATATACAGCACACCAAACCTCATTTTGCCAGGGCTGTAATGGAAGGAATTTTGCTTAATCTGAACACAATTGGTAAGGTATTACTCGAAATGCAGAGCATTGATACCATTTATGCAAATGGTGGTTTTGCAAGAAGTCCGATATGGGTGCAGATATTATCTGATATTTTCGGTAAGAAAGTGGTTTTGAATGAAACGGTGGAAACTGGTGCAGCGGGTGCCGCTATGATGGGGCTGAAAGCTTTGGGAATTTATCAAAATTATGCTGATATGGAAGCCTTCACATTGGTGGGACAGAAGTTTGAACCAAATATTCAAAACAATAAAGTGTACCGGGACCTTACAGAGAAGTTTATCAAAGGATCAAAACAAATGCTGACGCATACGGTGTAACTTGTTTTTTGACCGTTGAAAGTATTAGTAATCAATTAAAACCGATGACTCCGAACATTTCAAAAGTCATCGGTTTTGGAGTTAGTGGGATTGGTAAGTTTCACTTTTAGATAGAATGACTGGCTTTGCTCCGAGTTGCCGGCTACGTTTCAAGCTTAAACTTCCAAACAAAAATGATGCAGCGCCTGTAACGAACCAGCACACATCCGTGACTGCAACAAACTGATTCCCATTATGGAAGGCAATCCATATCCAGTGGCCTGTAACGGTACCATTTACGAGTGGAACGAGCAGAGAAAATATTCCCCCCAGAAACAGATATAGCTGTGTAATCCTGATTTCCGTTTTCGCAAACAAACCAAAAATTGTAAACAAAAGCCAGGAAACGAAAAATACCGTTCTGGTATAGAAAACGTGATCTTTGACATCTGATATGGATAGTTCTGCACAGAATAGAACAGCAACTGCCGGAAATAACGCAAAACAGATAGCCAGATAAGACATCGTTACTCTGTGATGAAAGCGTTTCTGCTCTCTGGTGTAGCTCTTTTTGTTTCTTGCTTCTTTCCATAGCAACACGCCACTGATAATAACAAAGCAGGTGAAAAGTGCCATGAAAAAGTAAATCGTTTTGAGTACCAATCCACCGAATGTAGCAAAGTGGAGTCGCGCAATGCCTGGCAGAATGGACTGAGCATAGCTTCTGTTACCGGGCAGGTCATCAGAGATCACCTTTCCGTTTTTTAATGCTAGAGAAATACTTCCATCTCCTGCAAAAGTTTTGGGATTGTCCATAGAAATGGCAATCACTCCATCTTCGCGTGGATAGTTTTTGATTTGCATATAGTTAGTTTCCAGCTCAGGATGCTGTTTACGGACATGTTGCAGTATAGATGTAATTTTCTGATTTTGTGCAGATACCGGAGAGTCTTCGCTCGTAACCATAAATCTTTCCGGCAACAAAACTTCAAACGCCTTGTTTTGATCCCCACCGAAAAAGACCATCACGACCGGTGCCAGTATAAGCAACGAAAGCATGTAATAAGCTCCTGTGATGGCATACATAAACTGGAATGGTAAACCCAGCAGCCCGAAGACTGTATGCGAGTTGGTCCAGATATTTTTGAGTGAGCCTTTCAGGGAAAATCCGTTGTACTTGGTCAGGATATTTTGCCAGTGTATCATCACACCTGTAACAACGGCGAATGCAAAAAACAAAGCAACAAAGCCCGAAATGTACTTGCCGATAAGTGGAATCTGGTCAAAAAAATGAAGGCGGTACAATGTCTCTCCAATGGTTGTTCGCTCTTCTTTATCAAATTCGCCCGTTGCAGGGAAATAGGTTGTATTGTAATGCTCCTCAGGCTTTCCTTTTGGTACGATCACGTGGCCGTAAATGTTAACGAGCGGTCTTTCCGCAGTTTCAGTCCTGATGGTGATATCCTCTGAGAAGTCAAACTGCGGTACTGCTTTTTTCAAATCGGCCAGCATTTGGTCGTAGTCAACAGAGTGAGCCAGCGGCTGTCTCGCCTTCGGATTTTCCCATTGATAGAATTCATCCTTGAAAAGTGTAATAGCTCCTGCAAAGAAAATAACGTACAGGGCAAAGCTGATTACAATACCCGACACGGTGTGCGTGTGAAAGGTGATATTGTACAGGCGGTTGGATAATCCTTTTAATTTCATAGGCTATTTGAGTAAATAAATGACAAATCCGCAAACAGCGATGCCAACCAGGTATATTCCCCATACTACCCAGCCATTTCTGGCCAGAAAGGCCAGTATCATCAGTGCTACCCATATAATAAAGACAGAAAATGCTCCGGTCAGGATCACCGCTGTCTGGTAAGGTAGCATGGTCGCGATCATCATTTGAAAAGTGATGGCAAGCAAATACCCACCTATGAGCCCTGCTGTGATTTTCAGAGCCCGTTGCCCTTTGGTCGATAAATATTCCTTTTTAGCTGGCATAGGAAAAAAGATCAAGTAGTAAAAGAAGGTGAATTACAGCCAGTAAACTGTAAAAATAAACGCGCCCTGAAACCGCAAAAAGCTGTATTAGTCCGAATGCGAGTGAATAGGCTACTACGGAGAGCAAGAGGCCGGAAGCCCAGCCATCGTGATTGATGTACAAACTCGTACCGGCAATCAGTACTAGCGTTCCTACCCATTTTGGAACAGGATAGGAAATGTTTTTCAGGAAATGGGGAAAGTATTTCGATTCAGTGTAAAACAGAAATGACCCCCATAGAATTAAACAAAAGGCGAGCATAATTACGAAGAAGTAACAGGTTTTCGTTTTGGATTAAATGGTTTTGCCGGATGAGTAGAATTTGCTTTAGATCCGGAGTCTCTTTTTGATTTTTTCTTGCGGCCCCACCATATAGCAAAGCCAGTGACAGGCAAACTTGCTGCGACAAAGCTTGCTAAAAATGCCAGAATTTTTCCCGGCAGCCCGAGTATGCTTCCTACATGAATATCGTAATTCATGTTCCTGAGTTTTTCGGCTGCTGGTTTTGATTCGTACCGACGGTTTTGTAAGAACTCTCCCGAATGCTGATCATACTGATGAGCAACGAATTTAAATCTTTTTGTTCCGGTGAACAATGCGTTGACAGTGAGAGCGTCTTTCTTTTGCTTTGGTACGATATAGGAATAAGATGTTGCGTCAGGAATTCTTTTGGTAATATCCTGATCAATCCTGTCGAGGGATAGTTGTGTTGCGGTAAGCGTTGTGTCAGAGTACAAAATCGTAGGGGACTGTAATGGTTTTCCTCCGTTCGCCAGATATTGAACTGATTCGTTGAACCAGGAAAATGTCCAGACGAGGCCTGTAAGGGCAATGATAAGACAAACTCCAAGGAAATAGAATCCGACTACATTGTGTAGATCATAGTTTTTCCTTTTCCATTTTGTGCCGGCTTTCCATTGAAACCAAACGCGCTGTTTGGCTGCTGCTTGGTTTTTGGGCCACCACAATATCAGCCCCGATATAAGCAGAACGATGAAAATCACTGTACTCCATCCGACTATCTGTTTGCCAATTTTACCAAGGAACAGATCGTAATGCAAGTAAAGTACCAGTGTGAAGAACTCGTACTTGTTATTTTCTACCTTCAGAACAGCACCAGAGTAAGGATTTAAATAAACATTGTAGGCATATTCCCGTGAACCAAAGTAGGTGAGTGCATCCTCGTTAAACCTATAGGCAAAGAAACGACTGGAGCCATCGGGTGTATTGCTGATTTCGAAATTGGTAAAATCAAATGACTTTCCCAGCGTTTTTTGTGCAATGTTGAACAGCTTGCTCACAGGAAGTTTGGGTTGCCCAAGAGGTTGTACATAAAGGTGATTTTGATATACAACATCTCTTATCTCTTCCTCGAAAGCGTAAATACATCCGGTGATACCGAGTATAAACACGACAAGCCCGGAAGCAAGTCCGAGCCAGAGGTGCAAAAGGCCGATAAGCTTTTTGAATTTCATATATTAAAACTTGTAGGTGATACTTGCTGAGAAGCGGCGTGGTGTCTGAGGTTGCAGCGAAGTATTCCAGTATCTCTCATTTTTGATATTGTCCAGTTTCAGTCCAAGTCGATATTTAGGCTGATCGTAGAATACCGTCGCGTCCCAAACGGTATAAGCCGGAATTGTAAACTCACGGGTTGTGTTGTTGATCACGAATTGTTCACCGCTGTAGTTGATTCCTGTTCCCGCTCCTAATCCTTTAAATGTTCCTGCAGTGGCACGGTAGCTGATCCAAAGGTTGGCAGTGTTTTTGGCTCCTGAGTTGGTGGGTCTGCGCCCATTCACATTCTCGTTTGCTTTTTCCAGCTTGCTTGCGTTATAGGCATAGCCTGACAGTATATTCAGTCCGTTTACAGGATTCATAATCAGCTCAAAATCCAGCCCTTTACTGGTTTGGTTACCGTCCTGAATCTGGAATCTGGTTCCATTCACCGGGTCGCGTTCCATATCGGTACGAACGAGATTGATCACATTGATGCTGTAATAGCTGATTGTAGCGTTGATCTTGTTTTCAAGAATGTCGAATTTGATACCACCTTCGGTTTGATTGGCAAACTGGGGTTTGAAATTGGAAACCGTTGCATCAGGCTGATTAACAGGAGCCACAAATTGATATCCGTTCATGTAGTTGGCAAACACAGAGACTTTGTCTTTAATTGGCTGATACACCACCCCGAATTTCGGAGATAATGCAGTTTGCTTGTAAACTCTCATAGTAGCATTAGAATTGTAGTTGTAAGAACCACGGTTGTCAAAACGGTCTACACGTAAGCTGAGCATCACCATCAGGTTTTCAGCCAGGTTGAATACATCCGAAACATAGGCACCCATGTAGTTGTACTTTCCTGTACTTCCGCTGTTGACGGTTACACCGGCTACTTTGTTTTTGATGTCATTGATACTGATGGCTGCATATCTTTTGCCGGGATTCAGGAAATTGACCGTGTCATAAAGGGCACCACGTGTATTAGGGAAATCGAAATTCATGGAACTGTAATCCAGTCCTGCAACGACTCTGTTGCGCTTACCGGCAATTTTAAAATCTCCGATAAAATTCTGCTGGATCTGAGTTGCTACCTGGCGTGTATACTGATCCCAGATGTTTCGTGTTACAGTCGAATCAGTAATGGTATTCAAAGTCAGGGCAGGGAATTCGAACTCTACAAGGCTGGTACCGATGTTGGTCTGTGACGTCCACTCGCTGTTGATTCTGTAGTTGATCTGAGAATACAGGTTTTGGGTACGGGTAGAAGCGATGATCGAATTATTGGTAAAAGATTGTTTGTACTCAATTCCAAGCTGGTCTATACTGTTGGCAGTAACACGTGTAGAAGAGATCGTGTTTCCGTATATGTTGGTACCTTTGCGTCCGTAGAGTTCTGCGTCAACAAGAACTGTCAGCTTATCAGAAAGTTTAAGTAGCAGAGAAGGAGCGACCAGATACGTTTTTGAAAAACCTGCATCCTGAAAACTTTTTTCTCCATGTAAGGCCGTGTTCACGCGAAGCAGAACTGTTTTGTCTTCATTCAGAGGTGTATTGATATCGGCTGTAAATCGATTCAGGTCCCATTGTCCGGTAGTGAAAGAAACGTTACCCCCGAAAGTTTCAAATGGCTTCTTGGTTACGCGGTTATACAACCCTCCGAAAGTGGACAAGCTTGCTCCGTACAGCGTCCCTGAAGGACCTTTAATTGCCTCAATACGTTCAAGATTGGCAGGGTCAATTTCTGAAACGGAGGATGTACCCAAACCGTTGCGCGCTGCATTTCCCAGGTTAAAACCCCGCGTGACATTCATATAACGTCCATTGCTAGAATGTGCCACACCGGCGTTGGCTCCCGGAATATTTTTGAAAGCACTTTTATAATCAGTGACAATTTGCTCCTGCATAATTTCTTTGGATACAACATTGTACACCTGAGGATTTTCGATGTTTTTCAAAGGAAGACGGGCAATGTGTTCTGATTCTTTTTGTGCAAAACGGTTGATATTACCTTTAATTAAAACTTCCTGTAAAGCCTGAGCATCTTCATTAAGTGATATAGAGGGAACAGTTGTTTCTCCCTGTACGTCTATCGTTTTTTCGATAGCTCCATATCCAAGCAGTTGCACATACAACTTATGCGTGCCGTTTGGTACCTTTTTGAGGCGAAAATGACCTTTGCTGTCCGTAACCGTACCTAGCTGAAGTTCCTTAATACCTACAGTAACGAATTCTGCAGGCTGTCCGTCGGAGGTCAGTATTTGTCCCTTAATCCCTGTGTTTTGGGCAAACACGTTGAGCGTTAAAGAAAGTAATAGTAATAGGGTGAGTGATATTTTTGGCATAGGTACAGGATTGATTTGTTTAAAGTTTTCTAAAAGTGGAGGAGTGTTTGCGTTGAAATTGTGAAAACTAATGCGTCAAACGTATTGCACAGTTACAGACTTAGTGTGTGTGTATGGCTTAGTTGATTGATGAAATCCTTTTGGTCAGTAGACTGTGATGCTTTACAACATCAGTTGAAGTTTGTGTATGAAAAATGAAGTACATATTTTGTTGATGTTTGTCAATTAGGCGGGTCGGCCTCCGCCAGCGGTCGAAATCCGGACGCAGGAGTTTTATCATGCGGGAACTTTACTCCTGCAATCCGATTTCATTTTTTACATCTTTAAAACTTGAATGACAGAGAAGTAGCGAAATTTCTTGGATTCATCGGGTTGTTGTTGAGTCCCCACATTTTAGCATTCGAAAGGTTATTAACTTTCAGTGCCAGTCTCCATTTAGGTTTGTCATAAAATACTGTCGCATCCAGTAGTGTATAGGCTGGTATCGTTAGTGAGCCATATTGATTATCGGAATAAGCTTCGCTCACATAGTTTCCGCCGAAACCTACACCCACGCCGCGTAACGTTCCGGATGGCGCTTTATAGCTCATCCAGAAATTGACAAAGTCGTTAGGCAAACCTGTAGTAGTACCCACCTGGCCTTCATCGGCGATCAGGTATTTGTAGTCGTTCATCCCAAAGCCTGCAATGATGGATAAGCCCGGCAAAGGATTGGCGATGATGTCGGCCTCGATTCCCTTACTGCGTTGTTTACCATCTTGTCGTGAAAAACCACCCGCATCTTGCCTGATCGCATTGGTCAGATCAATGTTGTAATAGCTCACTGTTGCGCTCAGTTTATGATTTAAAACATCCAGTTTTATACCCGTTTCCCACTGGTAGCCATTAGCAGGTTTCAGTACGGTAATGCTTCCGTCCGGCTGGCGGGCTGAGCCATTGTTCTGAAAACCATTCATATAGTTTGCAAAAATGCTTACCTGATCTTTGACCGGCTGATATACAAGTCCAAATTTGGGGGACAGGGCTGTTTGTCCGTAACCTCCTGTGTAATCCGAGAACATAACTGCCGCTCCTTTATATTCGTAGCGGTCTACACGCAAACTGAGCATAGCCAACAGCCGGTCGGTGATATTCAATACATTGGATGCGTAGGCGCTATAAGTTTCTGTCTTTGAAGATTGACGGGCATGAATCAGATTAGAGCGTATAGCACGGATCTTATCAAGCGAAACTGGGCTGTAAAGGCGGTTGATATTGATTACGTCGTAGGGCGCCTGTGTCGCAAATGCGGCATTTACATAACCCGTACTTAGGTTTTTGCTGTAGTAATAATCAAGCCCTGCCACGAGACGGTTACGCATTCCGGCAATTTTGAAATCGCCGTTAAAGTTCTGCTGGAATTGCAGATCGGTGGTTCCTCCGGCTGATGTTTCTACGCTGCGGTTAATTGTTGAGTCGTTTTTCCAGCTTGCCCACAGTGCAACAAATTCATCGTCATGCCCGGCTGCATAGGAAAACAGGGTATTGGAAGTCCAGTTTCCGGGAAGCTTGTAAGTTGCCTGCGCATAAAATAAATCACTTCCGCCAGCATTAACCGGATCGTCGGAGTTGATAGATTGGTTGTAGCGAATCGGAAGTTTAGAGATATTTTTGACCGATACACCCGAGAAATCCTGTATGGGTAAAAGTGTCATTTTCGACCTCAGAATCTCGGCTTCGAAGTTCAGGGTAAGTCTGTCGTCGACCTTGTAAGAAAGGGAAGGAGCCAGCACAAAACGTTTTTGAAAACCCCAATCCATAAAGCTTCCCTCAGAATGAAGTGCCGTGTTTACTCTCAATAAAAGTGTTTTATCTGCGTTCAGAGGTGTATTTACATCGGCCGCAAGGCGAACCAGATTATAGCTACCCGTGGTGAATGTCACATTTCCCTGAAAAGTCTCCAATGGTTTTTTGGTAACGAGGTTCGTAAGTCCACCGAATGAGATCAGGCTTGATCCGAATAGTGTTCCCGATGGACCTTTAATCGCTTCTGTACGTTCTACGGTGACAGGGTCAATACCATTGAATTGCTGGGTAGCAAGTCCGTTTCGCATACGTGCGCCTGTCCAGAATCCCCGGATGATCGAATAGGTGAAACCGTTGCTGTAACCGCCGTGGGCCACAGCAGCTCCAGGTACATTACGAAGTGATTGTTTGTAATCTGTGATCAACTGTTCTTCCATCAGGTCTTTGGAAATGACATTGTATACCTGTGAATTTTCAAGGTTTTTCAGTGGCAGGCGTGAAACGTATGGAGTCTCTTTTTGAGAGAATTTGTTGACATTACCTTTAACGGTAACCTCCTGTAATGTTTTGGCATCTTCACGCAGACTGATATCCGCCACGTTCAGAGTGCTTTCCTCTGTTGTTTCAATGTCATATTCAGTAGATTCGAAACCTACTATGCTGATCACCAATGTATGCCTGCCCGCCGGAACATTGCGTAACTGGTAATTGCCGTTTTCGTCAGTTACGGTGGCTGACTTTCCGTTTTTAATTTGAACGGTAACAAAAGAACCTGGTTTTCCGTCACTGGTTTGGATATGTCCTTTCACGTGGGATTTTCCGGTCTGTTGGGCATGAGCCAGCAGTGTGACTATCATGCATAGCACTGTAAAAATGTATTTCATGTCTGGTTGAAGTAAAAGTGGTATGTTGGTTTATCAACAGAGAAGGGGATGAATACTGGTTTTAATTCCTGGCAGTCAGTAGTGTTGTCAGCTTTTGATAATTTCGATGGCTTATTTGGCTACATCAACAAGTAAAGTCGCACATCTCCAGATTGCTTTATACGGTTTCCCAAAATGATCGCCGCTCGTTTCTTCGCTCGTAGAAACTTCCAGCTTGTAAGTACCTGGCCATACAGGCGTGAAAGTAGCTACACCATTCGCTTCTGAGGAAATATTTTTGTTCCATCCGCTTGGTGACGCTACACCAACGTGCAGATTTTCAGTTGGTTTCCCTTTTAGCAGGGTGGTAAGGGTAAATGGCTGATTTACCTTGAAGTTCTTTGAAGCATCAGTGAAAACGCTGATGGCATTGGAATTAAACGATGCGTCGTTGCCGGTTAATGCTTTACCTACTTTCACAATGGCGCTGGCATTGAACTCGTAAATGGTAGTACCACCCAGGTCTTTAGCGGCCTTGCTAACGGATAATGTATATACGCCATCTTTTTCAGGAGTGAACTCAGAAATGAAATGATCCTCGCCGGCTACAGTAGCCAGCTTTACTTTTTGTTTATCAGGAGTGATCAACCAAAGTTCAAAATCCTTCACGTCGGAGTACCAGTCTGCCAGTTTTTCAGGCTTATCGTCAGGTTCTGAGTATACGATTTTTACAGATTGCTTTTGCCCGATCTTACCGGTAGTACCGGTCTGGATCCAAAGTGCGTGCGCGAAAAGGTTTCCGATTGAAACCAGAACGAAGGCAATTGCTAACAGAGATTTTTTCATTGAAATTGGATTGAAGTAAAAGTAAACTAATTGAATTTGCGGGAAAGAACAGCATCCAGGCTATATCTGCCCGGGCCTATCAGGAAAATAACCAGATAGCCTATCAGGTAGAAAAAACCAGATGAAGCATCACCAAAAATATCGCCATCGTGTGCAGCGAAAACGATGACCAGTGCTGTTATAATAAGCGGAATGCAAACCAGTCGGGTGAATAAGCCCGCAGCCAAAAGTGCCGCACATACCAGTTCAGCAAAAATTGTCAGAGCCAGAGAAACAGGACCACTCAGTCCCATGAACTCCATGAATTTATGCTGACGTTCTTCAAAGCCCTGGAACTTGGCATAACCATGAGGTACCATCAGAATACCGAAAGTAAGGCGAAGAATGAGCATCGAAAAATCTACAGAAAACGTGTTGTAGCTGGTACGGGTAAGCTTATTTAAAACTGTCATGCTTAAAAATAAAAAACGGTCGGAAGAAAAATGGATGTAACTGCATTGTTTGCAATTCATTATGGTTTCGCAAATGTAGAAACAGGATTTTATTTGTCAAATTTTATTTAGACTTTTTTTAAATAATATATTATTGCTGACTTTGAGAGAGTTGGAGTACTGAGTATGATCATTATACTGTAAAGTATTTTGGATTATTTTGATTGGTGCTGATTTACAGAGCAATCCGTTGCCTGTGCCTGATGGTGATCTTTATGTAGCTTTTGGGCACATTATATCCGCTAACATTTAGATAGGAGACCAATATACTATGCCATTTAGCCTATCCCTTTTGTCGAACAACAGGAAAATGGAATCATCAGATGTTCCTATATTCAATTCAATAGACCATGTGGCATATATGTTGAATGATGTACCCGGGCTGTATCTGGCCTTGTAATTTTTGAAGTTATCAGATTTTAAACCATCTCCAACCCGAACTTCCAATCTGTTATCCAAGCCAACAACCAAAGAAGAATCCACAATTGTGAAGCCACTGAGTTTATCGTCCATGAAAAACACACGACTTTTGCCGTAATGATAAAGTTTTCCCGTTTTTTCATCGGCTTCAAAATAATAGTCTTCAATCTTGTCTGGCTTTCCAAGCACAGGGATTGTTTGTTTGATGGATTGACCGAAAGGTATTTTACGTTCAGCGTCCTTGCTTTTTTTCAGATATATCTTTTTCGTAATGATGTTTTGAGCAATGGCTGAAGGGGTATAGCCTACAGACAAACATGTGATGAAGAGCGTTATAGACAGGGCGCGAACGAAGGAGTACATGAAGCGTTGAGCCATAGTTTATAGAAAAAGGCCATTCCGTTTTTAGAACTGAAATGGCCTCTTTGTTATTATTGTTGAATGTAATTAAAACTTATATCCAACAGATAAGCGGAAATTGGTGCCAGGCTCTGTCTGCCAGTACGTGAAACCGCTATAAGTGTAAATACCACCTGAATACAGGTATTTGTTTAAAATGTTATTAACTAACAGATTCACAGCAAATTTATCTTTTTTGTAAGTTACGCCACCATCCAGTCTGAAATAGTCAGGAAGGTTATCCTGAGCACTTTCAGATACAAACCATGGGGAACGTCCTACCTGGTATTGATAACCTACCGAAAGTCCGAATCCTTGTGCTGCGCCGCTACCGATTGTATAGCTCAACCACGTATTTTGCACGTGTTTGCTTGATCCTTCCACTTGTTTACCTATTGCAGCTTCATCGGAATGTTTTGAGATTTTCGCATCGGTATAGGCATAGTTGATCATCACATCAAGGTTCTTCACAATCTGCCCGCGTATATCCCATTCGATACCCTGAATTTTATGCTGGCCTCCCTGCTTGCTGAAGAAGTTTCCACCCGAAGAAGGGTGTTCCAGGTCAGTGACAAGGATATTGTCCTTCGTGATCTTGTAGAAAGTCAGTGTTGAGCTCCAGCTATCGTTTAGCCAGCCCCTTTTCAAACCAACTTCCATGTTGTTACCGGTTTGAGGATCAAAGCTTTTTCCCTGCCAGTCGGTACCGAAATTTTCATTGAAGGATTGGTCATACAGTGCGTACGCCGTGGTGCTTGGATCAATAGTTACACTCAAACCAGCGCGTGGAGTAAACTTACCTTTCGAATAACTGCCGTCATATGGGTTGGATACTTTCAGCTCAGTGTAACGTGCAGCAAGCGTCAATCTCAGTCGGTTTTCCCAGAATCCAAGTTCATCCTGTACATACAGCGCACTGTATCCGTTTTTATATTGTACAGCTCTTTCTCTGATATCTTTACTTCTGTCAAATACCGGTGCAGGTGTAACGCCATGAACAGGATTGTAAATATCGATCGGAGCTCCATATAGCTTCCACTGGCTCCAGTCGTGGTAGTATTCTTTGCTGCTCATATCCAATCCACCAAGGATTCTGTGATTTACAGCTCCTGTTTGTACTTGTCCGTTCAGGAAAATTTGTCCTGTTTTACTTAGTCCCAGAATATCCCAGTTGTTAATAGCACGTTGCAGAGAGTCAGTTCTTCCTGTAACAAATCCCGATGGCCAAAGGGATGAACCTTCCTGCGTATAGTTGAAATAGGAAGCCTGAGCGGTCAAGCGCCAGTTGTTGTTTAACTGATGTTCGAAAATGGCCAGTATGCTCTGGTCGTGGTTATTGGTAGGGGCAAGGTTGGCTTCGGATGTCGAGAAGCTACGAGGCAATACTCCGTATCCGCCCGTTTTGGAATATACATAATTCGATCCGATTGCATTCATCTGAGAAAACTGATGCGTGTATTCAAGGGTTATAGAACTCTTATCATCAATCAGATATTTCAGGACAGGTACGATGGAATACCTGTTGTTATAGTCAAAGTCTCTGTGGGAGCCTTTCAGCTGACCCATCAGATTAAGGCGGTACAATAATTTACCGTCTTTGGAAAGTTTACCATCCAGATCAAGCGTTGTACGGTACGTATCGAAGCTTCCCAGCGTGAAGCCTACTTCCCCTCTTGTTTGTCCTGTAGGTTTCTTGGTTACAACGTTGTAAAATCCGCTTGGATTGCCGTTTGCAAGCATAAATCCGGCCGGACCTTTCACGAATTCTATCCGGTCAACCATACTCATGTCTTCAGCAAGTGGCCCCCATGGCATCTGCACATTCATACCATTACGGAATGCACCTACCTGGCTTCCACGCATATTGATACGTGCGTAATTGTCCCAGTGCTCAACTTTTGTGGCACCACTCACATTACGGGTAACCCCTTCCAGCATGTCGAAAATTTGCTGATCTGCGATTACACGTCTTCCAATAACCTGAATATTCTGCGGCGCTTCAAGAATTGGAGTAGCAAGTCTTAAACTGGGAGATGTCCGGTCTGTTTTGAAGCTGTTTCCGCCTGTAACGACTACTTCCTGTAGTTGTTGAGAAGATTCATCAAGGATGAAATCGGAGTTGGTTGTTTGTCCGTCAGTAATTACAACTTCCTTTTCAACTGGCTGTAACCCAACAAGCGTAACTCTGATGGTGTAGGCACCGGGAGTTATTTTGTCAATCTGATAGCTTCCTTCTGTGTTACTCACTGCACCGTGGCGAGTGCCTTTTACGGATACCGATACATGTACAGCAGGATGTCCGTCGGCAGTATTCACAATACCTTTTAAGTTGCCTGTTTGCGCTAATGCAACAGAAGTTGCGGCAAGAAACAAGGCTATAATAGCGTATAATCTTTGCATGTTAAATTGCAACTGGTCTAAATAGAGTAAAAATTGGCTGCAAATATCATACACTGTTTCGGATCAAACAAGTTTATTTGGATTTATTTTAAATAATAAGTAAGTTGGATTATTACTGTTGAGAATAATTTTTAAATGGATGACTTTTAATAGGTTGTGTTCTGAGTTTTATTTGTAAATAGAATTTATTTAATATTTGCATAAAAGATAATACTAAAAAAGCAGAGCCTTTTGTAAAGCTCTGCCTGATTTAAGGTGTACCTTTAGGTTATTCTTCTATTTCTTCAACCATCTTTTCGGTCACTATTTTTTTATCAGATGAATTGCCCCATGAATTTCGAATGTAATTCATGACATCGGCTATTTCGTTGTTGTCTAAACCCGGAGGGGGCATCATGCTGTTGTATTCGGTACCATTAACCTGAATTTTGCCTGTAAGACCGAACTTCACGGCATAGATCGCCTTTTCAGGAGTTTTAGTCAAATAGTCGGATTTTGCAAGCGGAGGAAAGGTGCCAGGAGCACCTTCTCCATTACCCATATGGCAGGTTATACAGTTTTCAACATAGATAACTTTTCCCCGGCCAATACTCTCCGCCAACTCCTCTTCCGGACCGGAAAAGACTGTGAAGCTGAAGATAGTGAGAGAAAGGAGGAGGAGGAATTTCATTTTTTAAGTTAAGGTGGTTAAGTAGGGTTAGTAGTTAAGAAGTTATAGGATTTAAAGTAGTTAGCTAACATGAGTAATGAAGTCTTACTTCTTCACTACTGTAACTCCTTGCTTCATGAGTTCAAATAGGAGCTAAGAAGTTATAGGATTTAAGGTAGTTAGCTGACATGGGTAGTGAAGTCTTAACTTCTTCACTACTGTAACTTTTTGCTTCATGAGTTCAAATAGGAGTTAAGAAGTCAGAGGAGTTAATCTTCGTTGTTTCAGTATACCATAACTACCCTAACTCCTCTAACTTTTTCCTTCTTATCCTTTTCTACTTATTCTCACAATCTGTCCGGAGCTTTCCAGTACCACATACAAATTCCCGTCTGGTCCCTGGCGAACGTCTCTAACACGGCCTATTCCCTGGAACAGGACTTCACGTTTGGCTACTTTATTTCCTTTTACAACAAGGTGTTGCAGTTGCATAAATTTCAGAGAACCGACGATCAGATCACCGTTCCATTCTTTGAATTTCGGGCTGTTTACAAATGTCATTCCGCATGGGGCAATAGAAGGCTTCCAGTAGGTGACAGGTTGCTCCAGACCCACCTTTGCAGTGTCTTTAGAAATGATGCTGTTATCGTAATCGATTCCGAAAGTAATCAGCGGCCAGCCGTAGTTTTTCCCTTTCTCTACAATATTAAGTTCATCGCCACCCTGGGGACCATGCTCATGTTCCCAGATTGTACCTGTTGTAGGATGAATCACTAACCCCTGTGGATTGCGGTGGCCATACGACCAGATTTCAGGTCTGGCTCCAGCGGTTTTTACAAAAGGATTATCTGTCGGAATCTTTCCATCCTCATGCAGACGTACAACCTTTCCCTGGTCCTTACTCAGGTTCTGTGCATTTTCTTTTTGTCCTCGTTCGCCCAGTGAAAGGAATACGTAGCCTTTCTTGTCAAATATAATTCTTCCACCGAAGTGTACATTTCCTTTTACATTAGGAATAGCTTTAAATATCTTTTGAATATCTACCAGTGCGTGGTCTTTCAGTTTGGCACGAATCAGCGCAGTATTAGCACCTCCGTCGTCTCCTTCCTCACCTTCAGCTTTCGGAGATGAATAGCTGATATAAATCCAGCCATTTTTTGCATAATCAGGATGAAGAACCACATCCAGCAAACCACCCTGGCCTTTGGACCATACCTCCGGAACTCCGCTTATTTCCTGAGGATCCAGCTTCCCATTTTTTACGAGGCGTAGTTTTCCACCGCGTTCTGTTACCAACATATTGCCGTTTGGAAGAAATGCGGTTGCCCACGGCATTTTAAGTCCGGTTACTACTGTGTCAAGTTTAAGGTTGGCTTCTGTTAATTGCTTGGGGGAGCTACCGTTGTCGATGATGCCGCTATTGCTCATGAGTGCCAGAGAAGAAGTGAGCATTACGCCACCAAGAAGAGCAGGAAGACTTTTTCTGAATAAGGTAATTGTTTTATTCATGGATTGAGGAAGAAAAAATGGTTTAAGGTGAATGGGGCTTCAAAATTAAAAAAAGAAAGGTAGCAGTAGCTACCCCCTTATGTCAGTTAACCAGTTCGAGCTCATTTAAATGCCCGTTGATAAAATTAATTTCGTCAGGATTCAGATCAAAATCCATAGATGCGGCATTCTGAAGTGCCTGTTTTGCATCCCGCGCACCTACCAGTGCAATGGTAATTCCAGGTTGCTCAACGGTCCAGCGAAGTACCAATTGTGAAAGAGAAGCATTCTTCTCATCAGCAAGAGGTTTGATTTTATTCAGGAATGCGTTGACTCTTGTCAGATTTTCATCTGAAAAATAATGAAGAGAGCTGCGATTATCATCCTGACTAAATTGATGTCCCGGATTCATCTTTCCGGTAAGTAATCCCCTTTGTAACGGGCTATATGCCAAAATCGCCTTTTCATGTTCCAGGCAATAGGGTACCAGTTCTTTTTCAATATCCCTGCGTACCATGCTGTAGGGCACCTGATCAGAAACGAGATTGATATGTTTGGAAGCTTCTCTCATCAGGTCGGCATCGTAATTACATACCCCGGCAAATCGAACTTTACCTTGTTTGATCAACTGAGAAACAGCTTCCATAGTCTCTTCAATAGAAGTCGTTTTGTCCGGCCAGTGTATCTGATATAGATCGATATAATCTGTTCCCAGGCGCCTCAGGCTATCTTCGCATTCTTTCACAATGCTCTCTTTGGATGCAAATTTATAGATGTCAATGTCTTTCCCATCGTTGTCTTTGCTGTGCATCGCAAGATCTCCGCTCGCGATATCCCACCGCATTCCATACTTGGTGAGTATTTGAATCTTGTCCCTGGGGATGTCTCTGATTGCTTCCCCAACGATTTCCTCACTCAGTCCCATACCATAAACCGGAGCTGTATCGATTGAAGTCACTCCTGCATCATAGGAGGCTTGTATGGCTTTTATTGAATCACTCCTTTCTGTTCCGCCCCACATCCAGCCACCTGTAGCCCAGGCTCCAAAAGTGATAACAGACAATTTCAAATCTTTATGTTGGGAGTCTTCCGAATTCGCAACTTTTCTGTAAAGCATATGTATATAGGTATTAGCTAACAGCGATTGGCTTTTAGCATGGTTGTTTGTGAAGATGGATCAATAATTGTGCCATCTGTGATGAATCAATAACTCACAACAGATGGCAATACCGGAATTGGCTGCGCAATAACCAGCAGAGGGTTATTTAGTCAGTGAAAAAGGTGCATTCTCTGGTTTTACGCCCCACGTCTTAGACGGTTGGCTGGTCAGATTAAATTGCATATTACCACCTTTCAGAATATCCGCGTGCTCCAGAAATGTATTCGCGTAAGGTTTGCCATTTAAGGTTGCACCTTGTATATACATGTTTTTATCGCTTGTCGCCGGAGCATTAATTTCGAACTTTTTCCCGTTTTCAAGTGTAATTGTGGCTTTCTTGAAAAGTGGGGAACCGATTACGTACTGAGTAGTACCGGGTGTAACAGGATAAAATCCTAACGCTGAGAATACGTACCAAGCCGAAGTCTGCCCATTATCTTCGTCTCCACAGTAGCCGTCGGGTGCAGCCTGATATAGTTTTCGCATCACTTCCCTGAGCCAGTACTGTGCCTTGGAGGGAGCACCTGCATAATTGTACAGATAGATCATATGCTGAATAGGCTGATTGCCATGCGCATAATTACCCATATTCATGATTTGCATTTCCCGTATTTCGTGAATGGGGAATCCGTAGTAGCTGTCATCAAAAATAGGAGGTAAGGTAAATACAGTATCCAGTTTCTGAACGAATGCTTCACGTCCACCCATCAGGCCGACCAGACCTTTAACATCCTGAAATACAGACCAGGTATAGTGAATGCTGTTTCCTTCGGTGAAAGCATCGCCCCATTTGAAAGGATTGAATGGTGCCTGAAACTTGCCGTCTTTGTTTTTTCCACGCATCCATTTTGTTTCCGGATCGAATAGATTACGATAATTCTGACTACGCTTCAGATATAAATCTACCTCTGATTTAGGTTTTTTTAGCTCTTTTCCCAATTGAGCTATACAGAAGTCGGCATAGGCGTACTCCAATGTTCTGGCCGCATTTTCATTTACTTTCACATCGTACGGAACATATCCCAGTTCATTATAGTATTCGTGTCCAAAACGTCCTACGGAGCTTACAGGACCTGCATTTTCAGTATTTTTAATGACGGCTTCATACAGCTTGTTGATATCATATCCGCGAATACCTTTCACATATGAATCAGCAATGAGCGATGCCGAGTTGGATCCGATCATGCAGTCGCGATGGCCGGGACTAGCCCATTCGGGCAGGTAACCACTTTCGTCATAAGCATTGGCAAGTCCCTGCATAATCTGCGAATTCAATGTGGGGTACATCAAGGTGAAGAATGGGAAAACCGCCCGGAATGTATCCCAGAATCCGTTGTCGGTAAACATATATCCTGGCCGGACCTCACCATTATATGGACTGTAATGAACAATCTGATTTTTGGCATCATATTCGTAAAACTTGCGGGGGAACAGTAACACGCGGTACAAGCAGGAATAAAATGTACGTATCTGGTCAATGTTGTCGCCTTCTACCTTGATCTTTGCTAATTCATCATTCCATGCCTTGTGTCCTTTCTGTTTGGTGGTTTCAAAATTGTCACTACCGATTTCCCTTTTCAAATTCAGCTCTGCCTGTTCTGGGCTGATGAAGGACGAAGCAACTTTTACACCAACCTGCTCTCCGCGCTTGGTCTTAAAACCAATGACAGCACCCGCATGATTAGTCTTTAATTCCAGGGTATCCTTTGTAAGCTGCTTACCGCTGAATGTTTGTGAGAAAGTGAAAGCTTTATCGAATACCAGTACAAAGTAGTTTTTGAAATTAGCAGGGACACCTCCACTATTTTTGGTGGTGTAGCCAATGATTTTTCGTTCTGAAGGAATTATTTTAACATAAGACCCTTTGTCAAACGCATCAACAAGGACATATGAATTTTCTGATTCGGGGAACGTGAAACGAAACTGTGCAGCCCGTTCAGTTGGGGCAATTTCAGTTGTTACATCATAGTCGGCAAGGTATACCTTGTAGTAATTGGGTTTGGCGACTTCTGCCTTATGTGAAAACCAGCTGGCACGGCTTTCTTCGTCTACTTTCAGTTTTCCTGTGATGGGTAGAATGGAGAACTGACCGTAATCATTGATCCAGGGACTTGGCTGATGGGTCTGTTTGAAGCCACGAATCTTTTCAGCATCATACATATAGCTCCATCCGTCACCCATTTTTCCAGTCTGAGGCATCCAGAAATTCATTCCCCAAGGCATTGCTATTGCAGGATATGTATTTCCTGATGACAAAGAGAATTTTGATTGTGTACCCATCAGAGGATTCACGAAATCGACGAGATCAGACTGGGTCTGAGCGAAAATAGGTGAGCTACTAATCAGACAGAAAATGCTGAAGAGAAATTTTTTCATTGAAGTAGACTAGTATAAACGGTTAGGAATAGTATGGAAACGATAATACGAATTCCATAAGGCGCGCAAGTTAGCAAAAGATTTATTGTGGTAAATGGAACCTGACAATTTGTACGGGCATAGTTCTTTAACTTGTACAACGAGGCAATTCAGGATACAGAATTGGTGAACCTAGATAGCAGATTTGTCTTAATTGATGATGAACTCTTTTGGCAAACTTTACCTTTGCAAATCAAATAATCAGTAAAGCATTTTTTATAACTTACAATGACTGAACACTTAAACCGGTTAACGCCACGTCAGATTGTGTTTGAGCTTGATCAATACATTATCGGACAAAATGACGCAAAACGAAATGTTGCCATTGCTTTAAGAAACAGATGGAGGCGGATGAATAGCCCTGAAGATATTCAGAGGGAAATCATCCCCAATAATATATTAATGATTGGTGCTACGGGTGTTGGTAAAACAGAAATTGCCCGAAGACTTGCCAAAATAGCCGATGCACCTTTTGTAAAGGTCGAAGCTTCGAAATTTACAGAAGTAGGTTATGTGGGCCGGGATGTGGAAAGCATGGTGCGGGATCTGGTAGAACAGGCCGTGAACATGGTACGCACGCAAAAAAAGGAGGATGTGAAGATCAAAGCTGAGCAGGCTGTTGAAGATATTATTCTTGATGTACTGATTCCTCCTGTGCACGGATCTTCTGCTTCTAAGCCAAAAGTTGATTATGGAAGTTCTGATGGGGACGCTGTACCAGAAGACGACGGAGAATTAAATCAGCGTACGCGCGAGCGTTTCCGTGAGAAGATCAGGAACGGTGAATTGGATGATCGCAAGATCGAAATAGAAGTACAGCAGAATCAATCACCGAATGTAGGAATGATTGGTGGTGCCATGGATGATGTTTCTATGATGAATATTCAGGAAATGATCGGGAACATGATGCCGCGCCGTGGTAAAAAGCGTAAAGTATCGGTTGGAGAAGCCAAAAAACTCCTGCTTGATGAGGAAGCTGCAAAACTGATTGATATGGATGAAGTAAAGATTGAGGCTATTAAAAAGGCGGAAAATCTGGGAATTATATTCATTGACGAAATAGACAAGGTGGCTTCTAGTCGTTCCGGTGGAAGCGGTGGACCTGACGTGAGCCGCGAAGGGGTACAGCGTGATCTGCTTCCGATCGTGGAAGGTAGCGCAGTTAATACGAAACACGGTGTGATCAATACGGACCATATTCTATTTGTAGCTGCCGGAGCATTTCATGTTTCCAAACCATCGGATCTTATACCTGAGCTACAAGGGCGTTTTCCCATCCGTGTTGAGCTGAGCAGCCTGACAGAAGCAGATTTTTATCAGATTCTAAAAACACCTAAAAATGCACTTACCAAGCAATACGTTGCCATGATGGAAGCAGAAGGTGTGGAACTTCAGTTCGAAGACGGAGCTTTGCAGGAGATGGCACGCATTGCATTTGAAGTAAATAGCGAAGTAGAAAATATTGGCGCCAGAAGATTGCAAACGGTAATGAGCTTATTGCTGAATGACTTTATGTTTGATATTCCTGATGAGATCGGCCCTGATTCTACAATTGTGGTTACAGCTGACCTTGTGAAGGAAAAGCTGGCTCATTTGATCAAAAACAGAGATTTGAGTCAGTATATACTTTAAGCTGATTGATGAATACGATTTAGTCAACTAAGATCGGCAGAACAAATTTTTTGATCTCTTTTCTATACTGATGTGACCGTGTAAGCCATCAGCGTCTAATACATTACAAGCATTAGACAACTAATAGAGGAGGGTTTAAACAGAAAGGTGGGTGCAGATTGCGCTCACCTTTTTCTTGTTCTGCTGAGCTGATAATTACGGATTAGAATTTACAATACCATTCCACCCAGTTGCGAATCCATCCGATACGTTCCCTTTTGAAGCGCAGTGTGTAAAACGTATTTGACCAGTCTTCGAAATGCAGCTGATAGAATTCAAGGAAAAATATCCAGAATGCGAATCCAAGATAAGGTATGGCTGCTATTTCTTCTTCTGATACAGGACGAATCTCCCTGTACGCCTGTAGGAAAATATCAAATTTACGGTTCGCTTCTTCCTGTGTCATTTTTTTGAATTGCACATCAAAGAAAAAATGGATGAAAAATGTCATCAGGTCATTGGCAAGCAATCCCTTACCCATGAAGTCAAAATCGAAAAAAGTGATTTGATCCTGTTCGTCAAAATGGAAATTATGCGGAAGAAAGTCGTAGTGACAATATCCGTAACTGAATTTGGTAAGATCAAATTCCTGGATTTTGCCTGCTGTTTTTTCTGTAATAGTTTTAAGCCATTCATAGTCTTCCGGTAGTTCAGCGAACTCAGGTGCGATGTATGCGATAGGGCCGGACAAGGTTGTATTTACATTATATTCCCTTCGTGGATTTTTGAGTTCGATATTGGCAGTTATCTGATGTATGACCGCCATTTCCCTTCCTATAGTCTGAAGCCGCATATCATAAAAATCATGCGTCGGTTTACCGGCTGCAAAGCTGAATAATACCCCGTTACTGAAGCCTTCTGCTACTGCGAATGTTTGTATTTGTTGGCCGGAAAGATCTGAAATCGGATAGGAAATTCTGGCTTCATGCTCTTTCAATACATTCAGCAGCTCCAGTTCTGCCAGAATTTCTTCGTACTTCCTATGTGCTTTACGGTATATTTTAAAGATGTATTTCCCACTCTCATTTTCCAGCAGGTAGGAGTCACTGACATTGTGCACCAGCAGACTGCATCTCAAACCTGGTAAACCGTACTCCTTTTCTATGTAGGACCTCAGTGCGTCTGTTGAGAGCATGGAGTATTGCGTCGGGAAGAGAGTCATGGTTTGAGATCTGTTTGTTATGTATACTGAAATACAAAAAATAACCACAGGGAGCAGGCCACTGTGGTTATTCATAGATATGAAAAGTTAATGATCAGTCTTTTTCAAAATAAAGCCATTTCATCGCTTCGGGGAACTCTTCGCTCCAGCGCTTTTCTGTATGTTGACCCGTCGGATCAATTGATGTATGGATTTTAACGCGGTTGTATCCAAATCCCTGGCTCTTCAGCGTTTCCTGTAACTGAGTAACATTAGGTATCATATTTTCACTTTCCTTGCCACCTGCGTACAGATATATACGCGTTTCAAAAGGCTCGAAAAAATGAATAGCATCAAAATAGATACGTTTTGATATCCACAATGACGGTGAGAAAATCATTATTCTGCCAAAAATATCAGGAAACATCAATGCGGCATAAATAGACAGAAGACCACCTACCGAACTACCACCCATACCTGTATTGAGCCGATCTGGTTTTGTACGGTATTGCTTGTCTACCTGCGGTTTTAATGTATCAATCACGAACCGGAGAAATTTTAACCCCATACCTTTCCCAAGGCGTGGATTATCATATGGAGAAAATTCTTGCACACGATCTTCACCGGCATGATCAATAGCCACAATAATCACATCTGCTTTTCCTTCCCGGGCCAATCTTGCCAGTCCTTTGTCTATTTCCCAATTGCCATATGGAGAACCATCACCGAAAAGGTTCTGTGCATCCGTCATGTATAGAACAGGATAATGACGTTCCGGATTTTCGTAGTAGTTATGCGGTAAGAGAACGTGGATGCGTCTGTGCTTATTCAGCTGTGGTATTTCAAAAGTATCAGATAATACCTCAATAATAGGTGTAAAGCTTTGCTTCTCGTCACCTTTTTTCTGCCATCTGGTGATATAATCCAGTACTGGCCCATCTGCAGGGTCTGCTATCCTGTTGCCTTGCGGATGACCGTAGGCATCAAGTTCCACCTGATCCCAACCACCGCGCGTATATTTGTATTCTATTGGATCATTCAGCTCGGATTCTTTTGGAAATTGAAATGTATAATACCCAGGCTCAACTTCTTTCATCCTATATTCCTCCAGGTCAGGAAGCCACTTACAGAATTCTCCCGTAATAAAAATCGGGCGTTCATCTGAAGGTGGGGTCTTTAATTCTATTCTAAGTGTATCTACTGCTACTTCCATTCGCTCAATTTTACTTGCTTTATAATTCGGGGGGCGAATTTACGACTTAATCAGGTCTTTTGTTATAATTGACGAAGTTAAACGAAAATTTGTGCCGGTCATCTGCCTGATGAGCAGTGCGTTCAGTTTCTTCCCACTGCTCAGGAGATGAAATGTTAAAAAAAGTATCACCGTCAGTAATTGTGTTTACTTCCGTGATGTATAATTTATCAGCTATCGGAAGAGCTTGTTTATAGAGTTCCCCTCCGCCAATGACAAACAATTCCTGCTCCTCTATTTTCTTTGCTTCTTTTAGGGCCTCATCCAATGAGTGCACGACCAGAGCTCCATCTACTTTAAAATCTGTATTACGCGTAATGACAATGGAAGTCCGGCCAGGTAGTGGCTTACCGATAGATTCAAAAGTTTTGCGGCCCATGATGATCGGATGACCTAGTGTCAGAGCTTTAAAACGTTTCAAGTCGTCGGGAAGCTGCCAGATGAGTTGATTGTCTTTTCCTATTACTCCGTTTTCAGAAACGGCTACGATGATTGAAATAAGCATTTTATTTTTTTTGCAAATTTACCCAATAAAACAGGACGAGGAAGAAGTTGTCGGATTTTGTTATAGCATTAGGCAGGTAGTCTATTCTGGTTCTTTGAAAATATACTGTTCCTGGAAGTCCACCTCAAACTTTTAAAGAAATAGTCTGTATTCATCTAAGAAGCAAGTTTTTTTATGGTGCTCCTTCTGGTTCACAATATATCTTATTACATCGGGAATCTGTGATTTTGAATAGGAGAAAACACCATAACCCGATTGCCATTCAAATCTTGATTTACTGAATCTGTTTTTATTAATCCATTGAGAGGAGTCGGCCTTGACATCCTGCATGAAGTCGGCTGTGGATTGATTTGTCCTGAATCCTACAAGCATATGCAGATGATCAGGCATTCCGTTTATGCAAAGCATTTTATGGTTGTTCTTCTTAGTGATTCCTGAGATGTACTTGAAAAGTTCGTTCTCCCAACCGGAATCAATCATGGCCAGCCTAAATCGTGGTGAGAAGATGAAGTGAAGATGGATTTGAGAATAAGTGTTTGCCATAAACATAAGGTTCTATGTAGTACAGCATTTATCCGCAAATGTCACAGAGATATTACATCCCTAACGGGATTTTGTCCTTTTTTTACCTGGAATAGTTCTACCTTCATTGTATCACTACGCGATTTTATAGAACAGCTTCTGACAGGTCAATGCGGCCTAGCACGTTGTATTAGTTGAACATTTCCGGGTCAATGCCGTCAGGCATGCTATATGGGTAGAACAATTTTTTGCAAACCAGATCTAGAATGCCGTCAGGCATGCTATATGGGTAGAACAATTTTTTTACAAACCAGATCCAGAATGCCGTCAGGCATGTAACAAGTTCACGCTAACTTCGTGCCCCTTAATAAATCTCCGATATTCATTTTCTTTTTTCCTTCAAGCTGTAAAATTTCGATAGACAAGGCACCTTCACCTGTCTGGAAATGAAGAAAGTGTTTGTTGTCTGTCTGGTATGAGCCGGGGGTTGCCGAAGCGTCGCCTTCGACCACTTTCGTCCTGAAGATTTTACACGACAAGCCATTCAGAGTAGTCCAGGCAGCAGGATAGGGGGATAGACCCCTTACGAAGTTATGAATTTCAGTTGCTGATTTTTCCCAGTTAATTTCGCAGGTTTCCCGGAAAATCTTAGGTGCTGCCATTAGTGGTTTACTTTCATCCTGGTCCTGTTGCGGGTAATTGCCATTCTGAATCGCATCTACCGTTTTAACGACAAGATCTGCACCTTTGATCATCAGTCGTTCGTACACGCTGCCTGCATCGTCGTCCGGATGTATGGGCTCGGTTTCACGATAGATGATCTTACCGGTATCAATTTCCTTTTCAATAAAAAACGTGGTAACACCCGTTTCTTTTTCTCCGTTCATCACTGCCCAGTTGATGGGCGCTGCGCCACGGTATTGAGGTAATAGTGAACCATGCAGATTAAAAGTGCCGTATCTGGGCATAGCCCATACAACCTCTGGGAGCATGCGAAATGCAACCACCACCTGCAGATCTGCTTCGAAGGATTTTAGCTCTTCAAGGAAGCCTGGATCTTTTAGTTTTTCAGGCTGAAGAACAGGGATTCCCTGCTGTTCAGCATAGATTTTTACGGGTGATGATGTCTGCTTTTGTCCTCTTCCAGCCGGCTTGTCGGGAACAGTTATCACCGCTACAACGTTAGATTTATTTTCAACCAGACTTCTTAAGCTTGGTACTGCAAACTCAGGAGTTCCCATGAATATTATTCTCAGTCCTTTTGACATATATTGTGGTCTCTTTTAATAAAAATGGTTGTTACCATTTACAAATATTGTTATTTTTGCCGTTCTTACAGAAAAATATGGTGAAGATTCAAAAACATATGAACCGAAAAGACAACGTCTTTTAGCCTTCTACTACGAGTTATGGATACTCACGTAGAGCGGTTTTAGAACCGTTCTTTTTTTTTACCCAAATTTTAAAATTTCAAACAAGAATAATTAACTGATTTAAGGTCATGGCTAAGATTTCATACTATACTGAAGATGGTTTAAACAAGCTGAGGAATGAGCTGAATGATATGAAGACCAAAGGCCGCACAGCTATAGCTGCGCAAATTGCAGAGGCTCGTGATAAAGGAGATTTGAGCGAAAATGCCGAATATGATGCAGCGAAAGATGCGCAAGGAATGCATGAGATGAAAATTGCGAAACTGGAAGAAATACTTTCTACCGCAAGAGTGATTGATGAATCTGCATTTGATAACTCTCAGGTGGCGATTCTGTCTGTAGTAAAGATAAAAAATAAGAAAAATGGCACTGAAGTGGCTTATACGCTGGTGTCAGAAGAAGAGGCAGATCTGAAATCAGGCAAAATTTCGATTGGCTCTCCTATTGGAAAAGGCCTTCTTGGGAAGAAAGTAGGTGAAACTGCTGAGATCAAGGTCCCTGCAGGCCTTATGGAATTTGAAGTACTGGATATTAGCCGCTTTAGCTAATTACAGATTGCCAAAGTATATGGATGTTGGAATCAGGTGTAGATATCATACCTGATTCCAACATTTTTCTTTTTAGTATTGCTGAATAAAAAATACTAAAGCCGATCATTTGAAGATTACATGAGATTCAAAGGTTTTCTGTTGCATACTTCATTTCTTTGGGTGGAGGCCATGGCGATTTTTCCTTTCATTTTGTTGAAAAGAGAGCGTCCTGGTATTACATTGCTTAATCATGAATATATTCATCTGAGGCAGCAGCTGGAAATGGGGCTTCTTCTCTTTTATATATGGTATTTTGCTGAATATCTTGTGAGACTGTTACAACACCGGGTTCATTACTTGGCCTATATGCATATCTCATTTGAACAGGAGGCTTACCGTCACGAAAAAGATCTTACTTACCTTTCGAAGCGAGGTATATGGGCCTTTTTGAAGTATGTTTGAAAAGAAAAGTAGTTAAGAAGTTAAAGTAGTTAGAAGAGATATATTACAATCAAGAATTTTAAGATCAATTTATAATAGCATGTCAGATCAAAGCACAGAATTCCTTTATAAGTATTTGAATAATGCTTCCCCGACTGGTTTCGAGTCTACAGGGCAGCAGATTTGGCTGGATTACATCAGGCCATATATTGAAGAGCATATCGTGGATGTTTATGGAACCGCGGTGGGTGTTATCGGTCCGGGCCAGGATTACAAAGTAGTGATTGAAGCACATTCTGATGAGATTTCGTGGTTTGTCAATTACATTTCTGAGGATGGATATATCCATGTTCGTCGTAACGGAGGATCTGATGCCGCGATTGCTCCTTCCATGCGGGTGAATCTGCATACGGCAAAAGGCGTAGTAAAAGGCGTATTTGGATGGCCTGCAATTCACGTCCGTGAGGTAGCAAAAGACCAGGTTCCCAAGGTACACGAATTGTTTATTGATGTCGGTGCTTCTAAAAAGGACGAAGTACTGGAAATGGGTATTCATGTAGGAACTGTGGCTACTTTTGCAGACGGACTGGATGAGTTGAATGGAAAATACTATGTGGGACGCGCATTGGATAATCGCATGGGTGGTTTTATGATTGCAGAGGTGGCAAGAAAACTGCACGAAAATAATGTAAAACTTCCGTTTACACTTTATGTAGTCAATGCAGTGCAGGAGGAAATCGGATTGAGAGGAGCGGAAATGATTGCCCGCAGACTTAAACCGGATCTTGCTATTGTGACGGATGTAACTCACGATACGCAGTCGCCCATGTATAACAAAAAGGAGCAGGGAGATCTGAAAAGTGGTGGTGGACCTGTCATCTGTTATGGTCCGGCTGTTCAGAATAATGTACGTGCCATGCTGGAGCAAATCGCTGAAGAAAAGAAAATTTCCTTCCAGCGCCAGGCGGTGAGCCGCTCAACAGGAACTGATACCGATTCTTTTGCTTATTCAACAGAAGGAATAGCTTCAGCTCTTATTTCACTTCCTTTGAAATATATGCATACAACTGTTGAAATGGTACACAAGGATGACGTACAAAATGTTATTCAACTCATATACGATACATTGCTTTCTTTAAAAGGGAACGAAGATTTCAGATACATCAAATAGTTGTTTTTGAAGTTAATAAATGAAAAACCTGGTTAAGCACTACGCTTGGTCAGGCTTTTTTTTTATAATGGGTTAAATATTCTGTAAGTCAGTTTATTAACTTATTATTTTCACCAATTGTTATTTTAGATATCTAAAATAAATTTAAAATTGTTATTTTTGGTATCATAATGGATGGGGAACTTCAGCGCACGGAAATATGGACAGACCAAGAGGGAGAGGTGCAGGAATCAATTCGCACAATAGGTTTCAAAAACTGGAAACTGAGTATACTTCAGAAGATTGGCAGCAGTGGGAAGAGCAGGAAGTGAATCCGAAGACACAGTTTATCATGGAAGATTCTAAAAAACTGTTAAGTGTTTCTGATAGCCCTGATCTGAGAAATTATAACTCCATCAATCCTTACAGGGGGTGTGAACATGGCTGCATTTATTGTTACGCAAGAAACTCACACGAATACTGGGGGTTCTCAGCCGGTCTTGATTTTGAGACTAAAATTGTTGTGAAAAGGAATGCTCCTGAGCTTTTGGAGAAATTATTTCATTCCAGGAATTGGAAGCCGACCAGCATTATGTTCTCTGGCAACACGGATTGTTATCAGCCTGCAGAAAAGAAATTTCAACTTACACGGAAGCTTTTAGAGATTTGTCTGAAATATAGAAATCCGGTTACCATTCTTACTAAGAACTCGCTCATTCTACGGGATATCGATATCCTTGAAAAAATGGCCAGGCTGAATCTGGTACATGCCGCTGTTTCTATTACTTCTCTGAATGAGGATTTAAGGCATAAACTCGAACCGCGCACGGTCACTGCAAAACGTAGATTGCAGGTTGTACGTACATTACATGAAGCGGGAGTGCCGATGGGCATCATGAGTGCGCCCATTATTCCCGGATTAAATGATCATGAAATTCCAGCCATTATTCAGTCTGCGGCTGAAAACGGAGCGGTTTGGGCAGGCTATACGGTTGTCAGGCTTAACGGCGCCATCGCCACTTTGTTCAAAGAATGGGTTCATCATCATTTTCCTGACCGTGCAGAAAAAGTGCTGAATCAGATTGCTGCATGTCACGGCGGCAAGTTGAACGACTCTCGCTTCGGATTAAGAATGAGTGGGGAAGGGCATTATGCTGAGCACATCAGGCAGTTGCATAATTTTGCCTGTCGTAAATATTTCGGAGATAAAGATCTGCCTGATCTGGATACATCCCAATTTATAAAAGGCGGGCAAATGAAGTTGTTCTGATGGTTATGATTCTGACCATTTGGATCAGATTGCGGCAATTGGTAGATTGCTGTTTGTAATATCGTTACAATGATCCCGTCGAAAACAACATTGATTCGCCGAATATGAACAGATATATCTTTACGCTGGGATTCGCAGCAATTTGCAGTGTGTTACATTTGAATTGTGTGAGCAGTTCGTCATCGAACAAAAATGCAGCAATCATACAAACAGACTCTGTCGGTATGGAGCAGCGTACAAATGACGCAAATGTACGAGCCATTATGACGGGTGCCGATCGTACCTCCGAGTACATCAATTATCTTAATGGGAAACGTGTGGGAGTAGTTGTGAACCAAACTTCCATTATTGGTAAAGTTCCTTTGGTTGACAGTCTGGTTTCGCTGGGTATAAATGTAGTTACTATTTTTGGTCCAGAGCATGGTTTTCGTGGAACTGCGAGCGCAGGCGACAAGGTGAGTGATAGTAAGGATCCGAAAACTGGTATTCCCGCTATTTCATTGTATGGGAAATTGAAGCGGCCAACCAGGGAGCAAATGGAAAAGTTGGATTTGATCGTCTTTGATATGCAGGATGTAGGTGCGCGATTTTATACGTATATCAATACCCTGGGACATGTAATGGAATCCTGTGCTGAAACCGGGAAGGAAATGGTGATTTTGGATAGACCTAATCCTAATGGGTATCTGATCGACGGGCCTATATTGGAGGATCACCTTCGTTCAGGTATTGGAATGTACCGAATACCAATCAGTCACGGTCTGACCATAGCAGAATTCGCCCAGATGATTAACGGAGAAGGGTGGCTGACCAACAAGATGAAGTGTCAACTGAGGATTATTAAGGTTGCTGATTATGCTCATGATATGTCATATGTATTACCTGTGATGCCTTCCCCAAATCTCAATACGCAGCAGTCTGTGATGCTTTATCCGCATATCTGTTTTTTTGAAGGTACAGTTCTGAGTCAGGGTAGAGGGACGTATATGCCATTTACTGTTTTAGGTTCTCCGTTGCTGAAACAGAAGTATAAGTTCAGTTTTACTCCAAAGAGTATCAAAGGTATGGCTGAGACACCATTGCATCAGAATCAGGAATGCTATGGCCTGGATTTGCGGAAGTACGATATTGGGTTGTTGAGAAAAAGCCAACAATTAAATTTGGCCTGGATTATCGAACTTTATAATGCCTACCCGGATAAGGAAAAATTCTTTGACAGAAGCCAGAGCAAACAAATGGGCGACTTTGATAAGCTTGTTGGTACAGAGAATCTCAGAAAGCAGATTATAGCAGGTACCTCGGAAGATGAAATCCGGAAGAGCTGGGAACCTGGATTATCGGATTTTAAATCAATGCGAAAAAAATATCTTCTGTATCCGTGATCAGGAGAAGGTTTTAATTCTGCTCATCAATTCATTACGGCTATCTGTTGTAATAGGTATTTCCAGATCCTCAATGATTACGTTGACATAGTTGATACCTGTAATTGCATTAAGGTTGATAATGTACGACTTGTGAACACGAAGAAACAGGTTTGCGGGTAACTGTCCAATCATATTCTTCATGGTTTCACGGATAGTATATTTTTTCTTTTTAGTGTGAAGTTCCAGATAGTTATCGTCGCTTCGTATATAAAGAAGGTCTGCAAGAAGAATTTTGGTGAACATGTGCTTTTCTTTGATAAAGAGTGCGTCTTTGATCACAGTGCTGTCTTCATCTTCTCCGTCGTCTTGCGACTCCCTTTTTCTAAACCCTTTCAATGCTAGATTCACAGCTGTGTAAACTGCAATTTTTTGAAATGGTTTGTTGAGAAATGCGTATGGTGATGTATTGAGTGCAGCATTCACGATAGCCATGTCATCATGACTGGTCAGATACAAAAATGGAATATCAAGATGATCTTTAATGTACTCTCCTACATCAATTCCAGTTTGATAGCCATTCAGGTTGATGTCGAGTAAAGCGAGGTGATATACATTTTTTTGCAGCAGTTCAATTGCATTATGGTAATTGGTAGCTACATCTTTTGCCTCATATCCAAAACTGCTGAGGGTAAATTGTAAATGCTTCGCAATGATGTGCTCGTCTTCAACAATCAATATGTTCATTTCAATACTTACTAGTGAAGATTAGTCTTCAAATATTGAAGACTAAAATAATTCTTATTCTTCTGTAAAACTAAGTAGATCAGTTTCTATCAAAGAGACATACGAAGGATTTACAAAGTAAGATTTTTTTGTCCTAATTTTTTTGTTACCACGAAAGAATCTGATCTGAAAGCTGGATTAACTATTTATTGTTTAGTAAAATATTCGAATATTATTAATATTTTTTGAAAACGTCTGGCCATAAGGTTGAAAATATTCCGGTATGCTACAGAAGATATTTCTACTATAATGATCGAAAATCCAAATAGACCTTCCAGGAATCAGGGGTGCTTATCAATAGCTTTACCGGGTTCAGATTTATGTTTACCCAAAGTCATGAAGCCTATAGCAAGTACAGCAAAACCGGCAAAAAACCATAAGCTGAGGTCGAAGTGGTAGTAAATAATCGCCACGAGGCAGACGGAGGATAATATCAGTGCTAATATTGGGAAAACAGGATAGAAGGGAACTTCGAAAGGACGTTCCAAGTCAGGCTCTTTTTTTCTTAGAACGAGCAGGGCTACCATACTTATCATATACATAACCACAGCGCCCAGTGCTGCCAGTATAATAACCTGATTAGTATTTCCAATGCTTAAAGCAATACAGCCGATTATTCCACCCACAATTAATGCCCAGTGTGGCGTTTGATAACGAGAGTTCACAGTTCCGAGAAATGGAGGCAAATAACCACTTCGGGCCAAAGCAAAAATTTGCCTTGAATAACCAATGATAGTTCCGTGAAATGATGCGATAAGTCCGAAGAGTCCCAGGCTAGCGAAGATATGAGTGAGTCCGGAATCTCTTCCGAGTATGTGTCCAAGGACGGCGGGTAAAGGATAGTCAATATTACTGAGCTTTGACCAATGTACTACTCCTCCGGTGAAGATCATTACGGCTAGTGCCAACAGCACGAGTGTGAGAATACCATAAATGTATCCCTTAGAAATTGTTTTTTTAGGGTCTTCGACTTCCTCCGCTACCATAGCGACTCCTTCTATTGCAAGATAAAACCATATAGCGAAAGGCAATGCTGCAAATATGCCCTGCCAACCGAAAGGCATGGGATCGGTTATATAGGTTTGCATTGAAAAATGTGGAGCAATGATCCCGATATATACGAGCAGTTCAGCTACAGCGAGGATGGTTACAAATAATGAAAATGTGGCAGATTCTTTAATACCGAGAAGATTGATACCTATGAATATCACGTAACATGAGAATGCAACCTGCAATACGGACAAGGAAGGATAGAGGAAATTGGTATAACTTCCCAGTGCAAAAGCAATAGCCGGAGGAGTGATTAAAAACTCTACCAGCGTAGCGTAACCTGCAATAAATCCACCCCACCAGCCAAAAGCACGGAAAGAATATGCAAAAGGACCTCCCGCCTGTGGAATGGATGTGGTGAGTTCAGTAAAGCTAAAAATGAAAGTAATATACATGACAGTGACCAGCAGCGTCGCGATCAGGAAACCAATGGTACCAGACACGCCCCAACCATAGTTCCAGCCAAAATATTCACCAGATATCACCAACCCCACTGCTATAGCCCAAACATGAATTGGTTTTAGCACTTTTTTAAGCGAAGTATTGGACGGTGATGACATATCAGCTGGAATAGAGTGGATTTACGATACTAGTCTAATACGCGAAAAAGGATTGAAAGTCCTACCTGGGAGCGGTACGCAGGTAGTCTCCCATCTGTACTACTTTATCTGTATTGAGATAGTCTACTTTGAGATTCATCATGGTCTTCCAGGTATGAATGTTGTCAGGAGTAGCCCAAAACCTGATTTTTTTGCCTTGATTATGAACCTGGTCAATCACTTTCATAAGTGCCTTTTTGTCTTTTTCAGGCAACTCTCCTTCACCGTTCCATTTGGAATACTTTTGAAAAGCCTGACTGACCAGTCCTATGCGTGACAGCTGATGGGAGGTATACTGGACTTCGGGACGCCCGTCAAAAAAAATGAAGCTTGGATGTTTGATGAATGCTTCCGGTGGTGGTGTATTGCCGCTTACCACAATTTTTACCGGCCCCTTGGGTGCCAGGATAGCTTCGTGAGGTTTAAGGATTTTTACGAGAGCAGTGAGTGTTTCGTCTGCCGACGTTTTCAGATCAATCAGTAACTGAAGAGTAAGATCTTTCTGAGAATAAATTTGTCCGTTGTTATTCTTGATTTCCTGGAGTATGGGATTGAGGTATAGTTTGGAAAAAGTTCTTTCAGGTTTGATATCTTCACGGTTGTGTGCCGCGTACAATGAATCATTAACAAGGAAAAGATCAGCTTCAACTGAACCAAATTGCTGCTTGTATGCTGCTTTAAATGGTGTGAGTTGTTCGTAATCGTTATGGGAATGTGCTTGAGCGGTGGTGTATTGAGTTATGGTCTGGCCAAAGCTGAAACCCGAGCAAATCAGGAAAATAGAAGAGAGGATACTTTTCATGAATGGCTGTTAATGTTTGGGGATAAGGACTGCGTAAATATAAACCTTTACGACAGATTAAGGAAGTATGAGTGTTCTAAAAGTGACAAGTATATTAAAATGTAAAACATCGGAATAAAATATTGAATGGATTGTTTAAATTAAAATTTTATATTGACAATATGTTGATATTCAAACATATTGGTACCCCATGCCTTTATCATTGAAGAATATGCTTATTTTCGCAGCCGCATTCAATAGCGGTGCTTACCTAACTTTTAATCCTGAATGGAAAAAAACACTTCTCTATTTCGTAAAAAAACAGTTGATCAGATATTAAAGGATGCGCATGATGGAGAGAATGGCGGCTTGGCACGTATTCTCGGTGTGAGAGATCTGGTTTCATTGGGTATAGCTGCGATTGTTGGAGCAGGTATTTTCAGTACTATCGGACTTGCAAGCTACAACGGTGGTCCGGCGGTCTCGCTTTTGTTTATCTTCACAGCCATTGCCTGTGTATTTACGGCACTTTCCTACGCGCAGTTTGCGAGCACGGTCCCTGTTTCAGGGAGTGCTTACACATATGCATATGTGGCATTCGGAGAATTGTTTGCCTGGATCATCGGATGGGCTTTGATTCTCGAATATGCCGTGTCGAATATGGTAGTGGCCATTTCCTGGTCTGAGTACTTTGTAAGTATGCTCAAAGGATTTGGGATCACACTTCCAGGTTGGCTTACAGTCAATCCATCTGCGGCAGGTGAAGCTTTTGAAAAAATGCAGATTTCTGGAATGGCTTCTTTGAGTACTTACGAACAAATGGCTGCCAATGCCTATGCCACTGCCCCTAAAATCGGGGATATCGCTATTTTGATGAATTTACCAGCCGGATTAGTTACTCTTTTGGTAACAGCATTGGTGTATGTAGGTATCAGAGAATCGCGTACAGCCAGTAATATTATGGTAATCCTGAAAATCGGTGTAGTCCTCTTGGTAATTTGTGCAGGTGCGTTTTACGTAAAGCCTGATAACTGGACACCTTTTGCACCCAATGGCGTGAAAGGTGTACTCAGTGGTGTTGCTGCTGTCTTCTTTGCTTTTATTGGTTTTGACTCGATATCTACGACCGCCGAAGAGTGTAAAAATCCACAGCAGGATATGCCTAAGGCAATGATTTACTGTCTTATTATCTGTACAGTATTGTATGTATTGATTACACTTGTACTGACTGGAATGGTCAATTATAAGGAACTGAAAGTCAGCGATCCTTTATCTTTTGTTTTTCAAAAGAATGATCTGGACTTTATGGCAGGAATTATATCGGTGAGCTCTGTGATCGCCATTACCAGTGCATTGCTTGTATATCAGCTAGGTCAGCCACGTATATGGATGACAATGAGCCGTGATGGATTGCTTTGGAAGAAATTTGCAACCATTCACCCTAAGTATCAGACTCCTTCATTTGCCACAATTGTTACCGGATTTGTAGTAGGGGTGCCTGCGCTGTTTTTCAAAATGGATTTCTTTGTGGATCTGACAAGTGTAGGGACATTCTTTGCATTCATTCTTGTTTGCGGCGGTGTTCTCTACCTGGATCATACCGGCATTTCTGCACGTTCCAAATTCCGGGTGCCCTACATCAATGGAAAGTTCATTGTAGGTATTGGCTTTGTTGCCGCTATACTGGGATTGGCATTTTATGGTCAGGAAGTGATAGCAGAATGGCAGGCGCTTTCGGTGGCGGAAATTCTTGAGCATAAGCTGCTGACAATCATTTTCTGGATTACCTGGGCGGTATTATCTGTGATGAGTTTTAAATTCAATTTCTCAGTTTTACCCGTTATGGGTATTCTCACAAATCTGTATTTAATGACGGAACTGGGAGCATCCAACTGGTTTATATTCGTAATCTGGCTGGCGATTGGTCTGGTAATCTACTTCAGCTACGGATATAAAAGAAGTAAGCTGGCGGGAAATTGATGATATACTGTGATTACGAAAAGGGCAAAGTTCCGGGTCAACCGGATTTGCCCTTTTTTTGTTTATCGCTTCTCGATTTTGAGAGAAATAGAATATTTATCCTTGGTGAAAGTACTATCCACTTTTTTATGTGGATTCACACTCTCGAGAATGAACCTGTACCGTTGTCCGGCGAATTCATGATCCAGCGTATCAGCTTGCCTGAAAGATCCTGTTCCGGATTGTGAACGGCAGTCGCCTATACACATATTTACATGCTCCGTCAATTTACCTTCCGTATTGACACCCTCCAGAAGTAGGTCTACGCTTGCATTTCCTGCCCATATACAATTCACCCCTTCCGGGCAACGGCTGTCATGCACATCGAAAAAAGTAAGAGATGCCTTTGGTACATTGTTTAAAGATACTGTTTCCTTCAAATGTATCTCTGACGATTTCTTATCGATTCCTGCGCTTTGGCATGCCATAAAGGCCACCAGAGAACTCAATATCAGTGTCTTCATCTTTGTCGTTTTTTGGAAGACAGGAAAGCTGGTCAAATGGTTGCAATAAAATGATCTGAATAGTAACATTTTAAATCATCAACGTGAAAACAGTTCCTTTACCCACTTCGGATGTCACATTCAACTGTCCATTATGTTGTTGCAATATTTGTCTCGACAGGCTGAGACCGATACCTGACCCCGTTTTTTTTGTCGTATAAAAAGGGATAAATATGTTTTCAATTGCTTCCGGTTCAATGCCATCGCCATTGTCTCTGACTTCAATAAATGTCAAGTTGTCGGACTGATAAGCGTTGAGGGTAATGAGTCTGTCCGTCTGGGACGAAAAGGATTCAGAAGCGTTTTTGATAAGATTAATCAGTACTTGCTGTATTTGTCCGGTATCAACTTTGAAATTCAGGTTTTCCGGCTTCACAGTGAGTTGCCATAGCACACCATTTGCGGTAAGATCTGTTTGTAAGAGCTGAACAACTTCCTGCAACAGTTCAGTTACGCTGATTATGGCAAATACGGGTTTGGGGAGTGTGGTAAAGTCGCGGTATGCATTTACGAACTGCATCATTCCCTTGCTCCGTTTTTCAAGGGTTTGCAGCGCTTCTTTTAAATCATTGACAGCTTCCTGGTCAGTTGTAGATCGTTCTATATCCTCGTTCACGATTAGCCTCATGGTTCCTACAAGTGACACAATCGGAGTCATGGAATTCATGATTTCATGTCGGAGAACCCGCGTAAGATTTTGCCAGGATTCCACTTCCTGTTGTTGTAGTTCTGTTTGGATATTTTGAAGAACGACAATGCGAACCCATTTGCCGCGCAGTTGAATTGAAGCACCCTGAAGAGCCAGCGGTTGGTCGGAAGGAGTGCGATAAAGCTCTCTCACGCCTGAAGTCAGGTTAGACAGCAATTCATATAGTCGCGGATGTTTATCTTTTAATTCACTTAACTGGTGTAAACGGTAAATATTCAGCATGCGTAATGCTGCATTATTTATTAAACTTACCTGCCCGGAACTGTCAAATGTGATAAGTCCAGTTCCGATATGCTGCACAATGGTATTCAGATATTGCAGGTTTGCCTCCTTTTCCGCTCTTGCCTGCCGGAACGCATCAAGTACCTCATTGAATTGCTGATTGAGCTCCTGAAACGTTCTGCCCATTTTGTTGTCATGGCGGAAGTTAATCGTGAAGTCAGAGTACCGGACGGATTCCAGAAAGTAGGTGAGCTTTCTGTTGACGTTCGTGACGTAGCGGTATAGCAAAGACCCCTGAGCTGCGATGAATACGCCACCCAAAATATAGATCAGGACTACGTTGGTCTGTAATGAACCAAGCCATATAACCACCAATACACTTAAAATGATCAGGATGATACGTATCCCTATCACAAAACTAAAGTGTCGAAGTCCGATCATTGATTTCAAGCACGTTAATCGTTAATGATGCTTACTGGCTGACCACACATTTCTTCAAAAATATAATCGTTCAGCGATGGTATTTTATAATGAGCCAGATCAAACTTCGGATGTTCGTATACTTCCATCGCAGGTACCGATATAGTGGTCATGCCTGCTGCATGTGCCGATCGCAGGCCTGCGTGTGAATCTTCAAAGGCAATACATTCTTCTGGCTTCAATCCAAGTTTTGCTGCAGTAGTGAGATATACGGCAGGGTGAGGTTTGGTAAATTCTTCCAATTCACCAGAATGCCATAATTCAAAATAATCAATGATTTTGAGTCTTTTTAATACGCCTTCGATCAGTTCCATATGCGAAGCTGACGCCACAGCAAGGCGTAAATTCAATGCTTTCAGTTTTTTTATGAGTTCAATTGCGCCCGGCATAGCTACAGCATTTGCAAGGATGTTTTTATGTGCATGCTCCAGAATTTCTTGTTCAAGTTCTTCAAATGAAGGTGTATGCCACGGCTGAATTTTATAGCAAAATTCCAGGAAAAGTTTGATAGACAGACCGGTCGTCTGGAGTTTTAGTTCGTGTGTAAGTTTAAAGTTAACCTTTTCCATTACTTCACGTGCCGCATCCGCCCATATAGGCTCGGAGTCAATCAGCAGACCGTCCATGTCAAAAATTGCAGCTTTAATGTTTTGCATTAATATGGGTTTAAGATTAGAAATTTTACGCGATTGCAGCCAAAAAATAGTCAAAAAGATCTATCTCATGAATTTTAATCGGCTATTATAATCAAAACTACTACTTTCGCAGTTAAGAATGGCTTTAGGGGTGTCCTATTTATGGACTGAGATTTATACCCTTCGAACCTGATACAGTTGAGGCTGTCGTAGGAAAAAGCGCATGAAGATCCCTTAATGATCTTTCCTATCCGTTTTCGGCTCCTTACTGTATTGCTCCATTCGTTTTTTAAACTTATAACGACATGATCATGGAAAAACCAGGCAAAGGCTTGTCCGCCGTACAGACTCAGGTTCCGCTTGTACACAATATAACGAATTTCGTTGTTATGAATTTTACCGCTAACGCTTTACTTGCTGTGGGAGCGTCACCGGTGATGGCACATGCTGTAGAGGAAGTCGAGGAAATGGTTTCAATCGCCGGGGCATTGGTTGTTAACATCGGGACACTGTCACCGCAATGGGTGGAAGGAATGAAGCTGGCTATGAGAAAAGCTGCAGAGCTCGGCAAACCGATTATTCTTGACCCTGTTGGCGCGGGAGCAACATCATATCGCAATAGGGTTTTATCACAATTACTTGAAACGGCAAGTCCGACTATTATCCGTGGTAATGCTTCTGAAATATTGGCACTTGCAGGATCTAACCTGAAAACAAAAGGCGTAGATAGTACAGCGAATTCGACAGATAGTATCCAAGCGGCTACGGCATTAAGCAAGCAATACGGATCCGTAGTGAGCGTAAGCGGCGCTACAGATGTGATCGTGCGTGGTTCTGAGGTGGCTTTTGTGGATAATGGAGTACCCCTGATGACCCGTATTACCGGAATGGGTTGTTCAGCGTCAGCTATTGCCGGAGCATTTGCTGCAGTGCATAAAGATAGTTTTTTTGCAGCTGTAGCTGCGGCGTCTACCATGGGTACATGCGGAGAAATTGCCTTTAAGAAAGCGAAATTGCCAGGGTCTTTTCAGATAGCATTTCTGGATGCATTGGCCGACATCAGCAGTGAACAGCTGGATCAAATGGCAAAGATCAGACAATGACAGAGCTCGAAAAACAACTGCAGCTCTATCTTGTCACAGATGAGAGGGCTTGTCTTGGGAGGGATTTCTTTTGGGTCGTAGAGCAAGCTGTGAAAGGTGGTGTCACGATGGTACAGCTTAGAGAAAAGGCACTTGGTACACGCGCCTTTATTGAGAAAGGTAAAAAATTGAAAGATATTCTGGACCCTTACGGCGTTCCGCTGATCATCAACGACAGCGTAGATGTGGCACTTGCCATTCATGCCGACGGCGTACATGTCGGGCAAAGCGATATGCCGTTTACGATACTGAAGGATTTGCTTCCATCAGATGCAATTACAGGGCTGTCTGTGGAGATTAAAGAGCAGGTTGTTCAGGCTGAGGAGTGGAAGCCGTCATATATCGCTGCAAGTCCGCTTTTCTCAACACCATCCAAAACAGATACCGAAGCGCCGTGGGGAATGGATGGGCTCAGATGGATCCATGACAATACCAATCATCCGATTGTAGTGATAGGCGGACTGAATAAAATAAATGCCAAACAAGCTATTACAGAGGGAGCAAAAGGCATTGCAGTTATTTCGGCTATATGCAGTGCTGCATCACCTTTTGAGGCAGCACAAACCTTAAGGAAGCTTGTCATCGCAAGTACACAATCTTAATATTTTCCCAAAATGACCACAGAAATAACTAGATATCCTACTGTATTGACCATAGCTGGTTCAGATAGTGGTGGAGGAGCCGGAATACAAGCCGATCTCAAAACCATTGCTGCTCTGGGGGCTTATGGTACCTCTGCCATAACCGCTCTTACGGCGCAAAACACTTTGGGGGTCAGAGGGATTCATCCGGTTCCCCCGGAATTTCTCGAGCAGCAGCTGGATGCAATTTTTGAAGACATTACCATAGATGCCGTCAAAATCGGAATGATCAACACTGTGGAAGTGGCTCGGGTCGTTGCGAGGATACTGCAACGGTATAAGCCTGCTTTTGTAGTTTTTGATCCGGTGATGGTGTCGACGAGTGGTGCCAGGTTAATTCAGGAGCAAACTATAGAGATTCTCTGGACAGAATTATTCCCCATTGTAGATCTGATCACACCCAATCTGGATGAGGCTGAGATTTTAACCGGTCATCAAATCAAATCTGTAGAGGAAATGATCGAGGCTTCTGCTCAAATGATTGCAAAAGGTTGTAAATCAGTTCTTTTGAAAGGAGGGCATCTGGTTGGTCCGGTGCTATATGATGTACTGGCGCTAGATCAGCAGGAAACGCTAACCTTGCAAAGCAATTATATTGAAAGTAAAAATGTGCATGGAACAGGCTGCACTTTGTCGGCTGCGATCGCATCCTTTATGGCTTTAGGATTGGAGCTTAAAAATGCAGTCGAACATGCCAGGATATATGTTGCAGGAGCAATTGAAGCTGGTAAAAACATAACAACCGGAAGTGGGGCAGGGCCATTAAATCATACTTATTCACCCACTAAAATGCAAGTAAGGTCATGAAATTCACAGATGAGATGTGGGAAGCAGCTTTGCCAATTTACCAGGAAATAGAAGATCATCCTTTTAATCAGGAATTGAAAGCAGGTACGCTACCGGTAGAGAAATTTAAATACTACATTTTCCAGGATTCACTTTATCTCGCTGAATTTGCTCGTGCTTTGGCCACTGCCGGTACGAAAGCAGGCAATAGCCAGGAATTGCTGGATTTTCTGGAATTTGCACAGAATGCCATTCTGGTCGAGCGGGCTTTGCATATCAGTTATTTTAAGGAATACGAAATCAGTCACGATAACGTAAAAATGCCGGGTTGCTTTGCCTATACCAATTACCTTTTGTCTGCCAGTGCATTTGAAAGCTATGAGGTTGCGGTAGCAGCACTTTTGCCTTGCTTCTGGATTTATAAAAAGGTTGGAGATTATATCTACCTGAATCAGTCGAAGCCTAATGTTTACCAAAACTGGATTGATGCCTATGCAGGAGAGGAGTTTGCTATATCCGTTGAAAAGGCGATAACAATTTGTGATCGAATAGCTGAAAATGCTTCACACGAGGTGAGAAAAAAGATGCAAAATGCTTATATAACTGCATCGCGCTTAGAGTACGTATTCTGGGATAGCGCTTACAGGCTTGAACAATGGCCGGTTTAGGAACAGTTCATCTATCTAATCTGAAATTTCATCCGATTAAATTGTGAGTCTGTCCATATTGATTGGTTTCTTTTTCACGTGTATTTTACTTTTGAATTGTTGTTAAAAAGACGACATCAATAGCAATCGACTCATTCAAAATAGCAGAAAAAATGGAAACTCCCCGTAATGAATTCCTTTGGAAAAAAGCCAAACACCGTGCTGCTTTTAAAGTGCACCTCCGTACCTATTCACTAGTGATCGGCGGTTTGTGGTTGATTTATTTTCTTACGAGCGGTAACAGTCTCCTGACAAACTGGGATAATTGGACGCATCGGGCTTACCCCTGGCCTATATGGCCGATGTTTGGTTGGGGAATTGGTTTGGTTTCCCATTACTTATCAGCTTATGGTCATACCAATGAAGTAGATATGGCGAAAAAGGAATATGAAAAGCTGTTGAGAGAGCAGCAATAGATATTTTAAACCGATCTTAGCAGGCAGACAGCAGCTCGCTATCTGCCTGTTTTTTGACCCGTCATTCAGGTTTTGGAACAGTTGTTTTAGCATACATATCCGAATCACAAACAAAAACAAATCATTATGGAAAAGGACCTGAGGGATACAGATGCTATCAAGAAACTAAAATCACTGGGTGAAGATATAAGATTTTGTATGTATACTACCTTCGGAAACGGAAGGATAGATTCCAGACCAATGACTACGCTCGACATAGATGATGCCGGAAATGTATGGTTTTTCACGAGTAGAAACACGGATATAGGGAAGGAGACAAACTGGGGAGAAAGCGTAACGTTGATTTATGCCGATCCCAAAAACAATAGTTACCTGAGTGTAGCAGGACAGGCGTCGTTAGTGCATGATGAGAAAAAGAAAGAGGAACTATGGAATCCTATGACAAAAGCCTGGTTTCCTGGTGGTAAGGATGATCCTAATTTAGTACTTCTAAAAGTTACGACAGATGAAGCGGCTTACTGGGATAGCAATTCGTCGCGTATGGTTGTATTTTTCTCCATGCTTAAGGCAGCCGTGACAGGCACTACACCGGACGGCGGCGATCATGGCAAATTAAATTTATCGTAGGTTATTTTCTGATTTACCAGCAGCCAGTTTGAAATTAAATTCAGTCTGGCTGTTTTTTTTATGGATTTACGAGTACTATAGTGGATAAATATTCCTTGTGGGAATGGTTTTTGAAATGACTGTAAGCTAACATACATTACAAACCTGAATCTACATGGGCGCATCAAGACCGGTCAAAATCTCGCTGATCATCCTTTTAATAATAGCTGTAACAGCCGGTGGTTGGTTTCTTTTCATGAAGTATACAGGTGAAAATGAAAATCCTGTTTCAGGTTTGAAGCCCAAAGTTGAATTAGGTATTGGCCAGGTTAGTAACATTACTGATAGTACTGTAGATGTAAAACTGAACTTGCTTATCCACAATCCGCTGCCTGTAGGATTTGATTTAGATGGATTTGATTATTTCGTTACCATGAACGACAAGAAAATTGTCGAGAATAATTATGAAAAGCCTTTGGCTCTAAAAGCTCAGGACAGCAGCGCCATAGAACTTCCTGCCCAGCTCAAAATCAAAAACATATCTGAGATCGGCGATGCTGCGACTGTCAAAGGTGAAGATAGTGCCAATTATCATTTCGAAACTGTATTTCATCTGAAAAAGCCGATTCTGGGAAAGGATAGTATTGCATTATCAGTGAATAAACGACTTCCATTGTGGCAATTGCCAAAAGTGGAAGTGGCGGGTTATGACATAGAGAAATTTAGATTAACAAAGTCGGAACTGGTATTGCAGTTGAAATTCAGCAACAGAAATAGTTTTCCTATTGAGTTTAAAAATCCATCCTATGTAGTGGATCTTGGGAAACAAAAACGGCTCGCAGAAGGAAGTGTAAAGGGCTTTACCAAGGTTAAAGCGAAAAGCAGCGAGATCTATGAAATACCGCTTACAATAGATATGGGTAAGGTTTTGAAGGCAGCTGGTCAGATCCTCGTCAATGGTACCGATCTTCCATTTACATTATATTTCAAAAGTGTATTGGCGTCTGAGAATGATATATTTAAAGACAGCGACGTGAATGTGGTCGTGAACGGAGAGCTGAAGGATATGCAGACAGTAAAGAAAAATCTTGGTAATTGATGTTTCTGCCACGGATCGCTGCCTTTCCTGTATTGACTAATGCAATTTGTAACAGGTGTGCGATCCGTGGCGAGTAACAGCTATTTATTTCGTGTTAAACCAAACCGTCATTTCATTCGCTCCACGGTTTGCCCAGGCATAGAATGGAATCAGCTTGATTTGTTCTGAGCTTAATGTGGTGACACCTCCTAACAGGTTAGTTTCAAGTTGAGGAGTAAATTGTTGTTCAGCTTTGACAATTATTGAATTTGCTTTTCCCTGATTGTCGTGCCCCTCTGCACAATATAAAACGGGCCCCCTTTCGATAGCAACTTTGCCATTATTGTCTTTTATGTTTTCGTTAGAAACTACCTGGCGGACGGGCATATCTAACACCACTTTCACAGCATCTCCTTTTTTCCACTTACGCGTAATAGTCGCATAGCCATTTTCGGTGCTTACTTGTACCATCTTACCATTTATTGTAATGCTAACCGGTTTCATTTTTGCAGATCTATAAGTATATAAATCTCCGGGGATAGCTTGCCCTGTTGCCCAACCGGGAATACGGATAGCTACAGGAAATTCTTGTTGCTTTTCCGGTGATACGGTTAGTTGAATATTGCCTTCCCAAGGGTAATTGGTTTGCTGAGAAAGTTTCACCTTGTTGTTTTCCAGGTTAAATTCAGTCTCGCTGTCTGCGAACAAATTAACAATGAGCTCATTTCCTCTTTTAGCATATATAAAGGCAGGCACCTGTGGTAAAAACCGGGCTACATTGGTAGGACAGCAGGCAGTTCCAAAGAAGGGCTGTCGCTGTGCACCAGCGCCTTTCCCGAAATCATTTTTGCCATCTGAAGCCATGGGATTTACATAAAAGAACTGATCGCCTTTTACCGACATCCCGCCAAGAAAACCGTTATATAAAACGCGTTCAAATACATCCATATATTTGGCTTCACCCGTATACAGATACATTTTGTGATTCCAAAGCATGTTGGCTATGGCCGAACATGTTTCAGCATAAGCGTTATCATTAGGAAGCAGATACGGCTTATCGAATGCTTCTCCATCTTCACGCGCCCCCACGCCACCAGTGATGTATTGCTTTTTATAAGTGGCATCTTCCCAAATATGATGAATTGCTTCCTGGTAAGCCGGATCTTCCTTTTCAATCAACATATCTGTGATCGCAGCATATAAATATTGCGCACGTACAGCATGACCGACCGCTTCTTTTTGTCTTACAACAGGTATTTGATCCTGAAAATAGCTTGGTCCTAATTTATGTTCATCCAGGAATAAAGGACGTTTATCAGAGCGGCCACGCATGTCTATGAAAAACTTTGCCAGGTCGTAATACTCTTTTTTACCTGTAGTCCGGTACAAGCGTATCAGCGCAGTTTCCGTTTCTTCGTGACCCGGAACTACAATTAATTGACCAGCCTTTGTTCCAAATGTTCTGACAAGGTGATCTGCATTTTTGGTTGCGATATCCAATAGTGATTTTTTGCCGGTTGCTTCGTAGTGTGCAACGGCTGCTTCATAAAGATGCCCCACATTGTAGAGTTCGTGGCTTCCGTTTTCAAACGAGTACCGGGTTGGGCCGGCGATCCAGTCGTATGAGCCTGTCGTGTCTTTGTTGATGGTACGTATGGTGTAGAGATATCCGTCTGGTTCCTGCGCGGCAGCAAAGAGTACTATTAGGCTGTCCAGATACTTATCTAGCTTAGGGTCATATTGATTCTGGAGAACATAAGCAGCTCCTTCCACGGTTTTGAATACATCAGAGTCATTGAAACGTGCTCCTTCGAAAACCCCTTTTTTTAGTCCTCCTGCTACAGCAAAATTGTTTATCCTGCCGGATGTTTCGATCTCATGCAGTACGTGAGGTATGGTGGTAGTCCGTGCACTTTCAATACGCTGATGCCAGAATCCCTGCTTTGTTTTGACATTTTTTAAAGCAACGGGAGAGGGTTTATTGTCTTGTGCTGAAAGGAGTTGAGCATTAAAAAAAAGAATTATTACAATGAAATATTTATTCATCTTGGAATGGTTTGCAGTGAATACAGACTTGAAAACAATTCCAAAATGAAAAAATTATGCCTTTGTGAATAATTGTTAGCGGCTCAGCCCGAATGAACCGCTACAAACATCTCCTTCTTCAAACTTAGTAAGCCATACCTGCAGCTTTTCCGTACGTTCTTTTGTAAGTTCTGTAAGATATAATGCCCGGCACATTGGATGAGCACTGCCGTAAGCAGAAGGGTCTGTTTTGCTAAGGGGATATTTGGTAAGCATTTCTGCATCCCTGAATTGAATCCATATACGTTGAGACTGTTTCAGATTTTTGATAAAAAGTTTATTTGCGGCATGCTCCTTCAACACCTTTTGGTAAGTGGAGTTAAGTGCTTGATCAGCCTTTTTATAATTCACATCGGCTTCGAGATTCATTTGAGACTGAGTCTGTGCAAATGTGATACTTGTTATTGAAGCAAACAGTAAAATCAAGATAATGTATTTCATGATTGTAGGAGTTATAATCCGTATTTTTCCATACGTCTGTACAGTGCTGCACGGCTTAGTCCCAATTCCCTTGCTGCATCAGTAATATTACCATTAAATCGTTTCATAGCCTTTATAATCAAGGTTTTCTCCATGTTTTCGAGATCAAATCCGGTAGCTGTGGCAGCCGGGCCGGCGGCGCTTTTCAGGAAAAGATCATCCGGTTGTAGTGTTTTTTCCTGGGATAAAATTACAGCTCTTTCTATCGCATGCTGTAGTTCACGAATGTTACCAGGCCAGTTATATTGTTGCATTTTTTTGATCAGTGCGTTGCTGATGTCATTCACGGGCCTGTTATATTTCTTGCTGAACTGCTTCAGATAGAAATCTGCAAGTACCGAAATGTCTTCGTGTCTTTCCCGAAGTGGCGGTAAATCCAGTTCAATAGTATTGATTCGGTATAGTAAATCCTGTCGAAAAGACTTCTCCTGTACCATTTTTTCAATATTCATGTTGGTTGCGCAAATGAGTCGGACATCCAGTGCTATCGTTTTATTCGAACCCACACGTGTCACTTTTCTTTCCTGAATTACCGTGAGTAACTTCGCTTGCAATGGTAAGCTCAGATTTCCTATTTCATCGAGAAAAATGGTTCCTCCTTTTGCTTCTTCGAACCTGCCTGCGCGGTCTTCTTTAGCGTCTGTGAATGCTCCCTTGACATGCCCGAACAGTTCGCTTTCAAAAAGACTTTCGCTCAATGCTCCCAAATCTACAGTAACAAAAGGTTTATCTGCTCGTTGAGAATGCTGATGAACGTGTCGGGCTAACTGCGTTTTCCCTGTTCCGTTTTCTCCAAGAATGATAACGTTGGCATCTGTTCCTGCCACACGCTCAGCTGTAAAAAGTACTTGTTTCATGGCATCGCTGGTGGCGATGATGGTGTCATTAGCTGTCTTTGCTTTTTTAGTTTCTTCTTTGGGTTTTTCCTCTGATAAAATTCCTGCACCCGCAGCATTGTTGACTAATAGTGCCGCTGAAATGGTAGCCAATAATTTTTCATTTTCCCATGGTTTCAGTACAAAATCCGTTGCTCCTGATTTGATTGCTCTGATTGCCATTTCGATATCTCCGTAAGCAGTAATCATAATTACCTTCATCTTCGGATTAATATCCAGAATGCGGTCGAGCCAATGAAATCCTTCCCTTCCGCTGTTGACATCGCGCGTGAAATTCATATCCAGCAAAATGAGGTTGTAGTCTCCGTTTGTAACCAAAAAAGGCAACTTTTGCGGGTTCTTTTCAATATCTACTGATTTCGCATGGCGTTTCAGTAAAAGTTTGGCAGCGCTCAATACGTCTACATCGTCGTCTATGATGAGGATTTTGGCTTCTGATAATTGCATGGTTTTTAAATTAGATATTTTTCGTCGAACACTATACGGTGTTCATTTAACATGGCTATAAATTCGTCCCTAAAAGTAAGCTTTTTGTGGTGTTCTACCTGATTTTTAATATATTCTATTAGTACATCTTTTTCCTTTACTGAATAAGTAAAGGCACCATATCCTTCCTGCCAGTGGGTAAATTCCGGAAAGAGGTTATTTCCTTTGATGTATAATAAAGTTCCGATCTTGATATCCTTCACAAGAGAAGACAAAGAAACGGAAGGATGAAGATCCGTCAGGATATGAATGTGATTCTCCACGCCATTTAAACGATAAAGATGGCAATTTTTATTTTTTAGCAATCCGTAAATATATTTGAAGAGTAGGGGGCGGTTGTCTTCTGTCAGGACAGGTTCCCGGTTTTTGGTGCTGAAAACGATTTGATAAAGAATTTGTGTGTAGGTGTTCATGGTGTATGTTAGAGATGAAAATTACTTTCCGATTTCGAAGTTTGACTGAGTCTCAGTAAAATGTAACGTTCTATATGTGATGTTCAACCCCTTCCGGGGATGTGCAGCGCTGTGCGCATTTGTCCGGGCACCGGGTTTCACCCGGCGTTATTCGTATTGAAGTCCTCCGGACTTCTTTTCCAGAACTATCCGGCCATGCCTGATCTCATCGGGATCAAATATGAATGTCGCCCAATACAATCCGGTATGATAAGGTATTAACAAATAATTCAGGTAACCTCCGATGGTTGAACATTATATAAAAATACATTGTATGGATTAAATCTTCGTAATAGGAGGATCTTCAACCCATAAGAGTTGCCTAGAGATGTGGAGTTGATGCTTGCTGCCCTGGGTTTACCCGGCGTTATTCGATTGAAGTCCCGCGGGTTTATTTCTCTGAACGTCTGCTTATGTATGATCCCAGAGGGATCAAATATGAATAGCCCTGTGTGAAAACCCAGGGAATGGTTTGGCGACGAATACCCGCAACCCCGGCGGGGTTGAACGTTGTTTAATCTAATTGTTTTCCGGACTTCTTTTCCAGAACTATCTGTCCATGTATGATCCCAGAGGGATCAAATATGAATAGCCCTGGGTGAAAACCCGGGGAATGGTTTGGCGATGAATACCTCCAACCCCGGCGGGGTTGAACGTTATTTGAGCGAATAATATCAATGTCCGTACATGCACAGATATGTCCGATAATGAACAAATTTCTAAATTGATAAATATGGTAAGGTGTTGAATGACAAGTTTTTATTTCTTATTTAATTTGGTGGCATAGTGATTGAAAACCATTATCAGAATTCTGGTTCAGATACGACTTATATTACATCGAAATAATGGAAGTAAAGACACCTAACGCGCCAAGCCCCGAAAATGGATTTACAGGCGGATCATCAACAATGGATAAGATTAAACCGAAGAAATTCTGGACCACAAAGCGTATCACTCTTATTGCAGGTGGAGTTTTGCTTGTGAGCTTTTTGGCTTACCAGTTTTTCTTTTCTGATAAAAGAAGCAAACTGAATGTGGAGCAGGATAAACTCACCATTTCATCTGTTTCTCAAGGTAAGTTTGATGAATTTATTGTGGTTACGGGGGTAGTTCAGCCGCTTAAAACCATTCAGCTGGATGCGATTGTTGGGGGTTATGTAACTGAAAAGTTGATCGAGGGAGGTAATATGGTGAAGCAAGGCGAAGTTTTGCTGAGACTTGAAAATCAAAATCTTAAACTCAGCTTTTTGCAATCAGAAACAGAGGCGAGCAGACTAGTAAATGATCTTCAGAACACGCGTCAGAGTTTGAAAATTGCACGATTCAATCTGCAAAAATCTTTGAGTGAACTCGACTTCCAAATTGATCAGGCAAAAGATGCGCACGATCGTAATACGAAGCTGTATAAGGATAAAGTGATTCCTGATGCGGATTATCTAAAAACTAAACGTGATTACGAAAGATTGGTAAAACAGAGGGAAATCGAAATCGAATCTCAGAAATACCAGGAAGAAAATGCTAAAATGCAGATCGCGCAATTGGAAGGAACGCTTGCAAGCACTCAGAAAAATGTGAACTTATGGAAGCAGACATTGGAAAATCTTTCAGTAAAAGCACCGGTTTCAGGATTGTTATCTTCGATGAATGTAGAAGTAGGATCGAATATCAATCAAGGACAAAATATAGGGCAGATTGACGACTTAAATGGCTTTAAAATGCGTGTGGGCGTCGATGAACACTATATTTCCAGAATCTTTGCAGGGTTGACGGGAACCATGGATTTTAATGGTAAGTCATACGGATTGAAGATCATTAAGATATATCCTGAAGTAAAAAGTGGCCGATTCGAAGTAGATATGGAATTCGATAAAGCACCTGAACTGATCAAAAGAGGTCAATCGGCACCGATACGTCTACAGCTGGGTCAGCCATCACAGGCCACACTATTGCCAGTTGGCGGCTTCTTCTCAGAAACTGGTGGAAACTGGGTTTATGTGGTAAATGCTGATGGAAAACGTGCAGCAAAACGTAAAATCACCCTCGGACGTAAAAATCCAGAATATTTCGAAGTGCTGGATGGATTGAAACCAGGTGAGAAAGTGATTACCAGCTCGTATGAGAATTTCGGAGATAATGAGGTTTTAGAGTTTTGATAAAGCGTTTAGCCAACATCAATCGCAATGGTTACAACGACTTTTTAAGTTCAATTTTTGTCTTGCGTACTTTGCGTAACTCAGAGCGCCAATTGCAGTAAAAAGATAAAGTAATAACATACTACACAAATGATCAAAATTACCAACATGCATAAGGTTTTCTCCACGGAGGAAGTCGAAACTACTGCTCTTAACGGCATTGATATGGAAGTAAAGGATGGCGAATTTGTAGCTATCATGGGCCCTTCCGGTTGCGGAAAGTCCACTTTGCTGAATATCCTCGGACTACTTGATAATCCGAGTGAAGGGTCATATGAATTTTACGGAACGGAAGTGGCGAAAATGTCCGAGCGGCAACGTGCACAGATCAGAAAGGGAAATATTGGTTTCGTTTTCCAGAGCTTTAACCTGATCGACGAACTTACGGTATATGAAAACGTGGAGCTGCCATTGCTGTACCTGAAAACGCCACCTGCAGAACGGAAGGAAAAGGTGGAAGCAGCCTTGACGCGCATGAATATGATGCACCGTCGTAACCACTTTCCACAGCAACTTTCAGGTGGGCAACAGCAGCGTACTGCCATTGCCAGAGCGGTAGTTGCAAATCCCAAAACCATCCTTGCCGATGAGCCTACAGGTAACCTTGATTCTAAAAACGGAGAGGAAGTAATGAATTTGCTAAGCCAGTTAAACAATGCCGGAACGACGATTCTGATGGTAACGCACTCGCCTTATGATGCTGGTTTCGCACACCGAATTGTGAACCTGTTTGACGGGAAAATAGTGACGGAGAAAGTACATGTTTAAAGACAACGAGTCAGTCACAGACTGAATACAATTAACTACCAAAATTTAACCAGCCATGAAAAGGACATCTTTAACACTAATGATTGCGGCTTTGTCTACGTTGGCGTTCGCACAAAAGCAAAGCCACATTAGCAGGAGTATTGATGATGATGGAAACAAGTTGTCGATCAGTATAAATGGTACCGTAGATGGTAAGAGCATTCATTACGACCGCACTTTCCTTGTAGCCGGATTAACTAGGGAAGAGCGTAAAGATATTACTGAGGAGGTTTTTGATTCTTTAGGATTAGGAAGTATTACATCACCTGAGCCTCCTGCAACACCCGAGCCTGCAGTACACATCAGATCAACTCCACGTCCTGTCTCATTATCTGAAGGATATGTCACAATGCGCGGTGAGACCCAATCGACAGAAACGGCAACCGGCAAACCTTATACGAAGGAAATTAAGTTTGATTCTCAAACAGGAGAAATGCACCTCAGGTATGAATTTACACGTGATGGTGAAGAGTTTGTCTATGAAAAAACGGTAGATGCGACTTCGAAATCTACAAGGCAGAGAGAGCAGATCATCAGCAATTTCGAAGCAGAAATTGTTCTTCCATCCGGAAAGTGAAAATGATAAGCTACCAGTAAGAGGTATGTTTCTGGTTCTGACATTGTTCCGGATTCATACTTGTTATTATTCCACGTTCCTGAATCAACATAGCCATGTACAAGAACTATCTGAAAATTGCGCTCCGGAATCTTCTTAAACATAAGATTTTCAGTGCAATCAACATTGCCGGCGTGTCTGTCGGACTTGCCTGCTTTTTGCTTTTGGCCTTGTATGTAAAGGATGAACTGAGCTATGACCGCCATCATGCCCATGCAGAGCGTATCTACCGTTTGTCCAGAACTTTTCTATCTAAAGACGGAACGACTTCACTCAAGCTTGGGCATGTAGCTCCTCCATTTGGTCCCCTTATGAAGGAAGACTTTCCGGAAGTGGAGCAGGTAGTAAGATTGCTGGAAACAGGATCACTCGTCAAATACGGAGAGCATGTATTTAATGAAGATAACATGTTTGCTGCTGAGCAAAATATCTTTAAAGTCTTCAGTTTCAAAGTCTCAAATGGCAATCCGGATAAGGCGCTTGAAAATCCTTTTTCAATCATGTTTTCGAGGCCTATGGCCGAAAAATACTTTGGAAAAGATAATCCGGTTGGTAAAACGGTACGTTTGGACAATCAAATGGATTACACTGTCACAGGTGTTTTCGAGCCCTTGCCTACACAATCTCACTTTCACCCTTCGTTTCTGATTTCGTTTTCTACACTGAATGATCCTCGTATTTATGGAGCCGAAGGTTTAAAGAGTAACTGGGATAACAACTCATTTTCCACTTTTTTACTCTTACATGAAAACCAGGACCCGGCAAAATTAGTCAAAGCTTTTCCTGCCTTTCAAAGCAGACATATTGGAGCTAATGCGCCGGAATACTCAGTCCTTGATCTGATGAAATTGACAGATATACATCTTTACTCTCATCTGGATTCAGAAATTGAAGCCAACGGAGATGTTCAGTATGTATACCTGTTTTCTGCAATTGCCATTTTTATTCTGCTGATTGCCTGCATCAATTATATGAATCTGGCTACGGCCAAGTCGGCCACAAGAGCAAAAGAAGTCGGCATGAGGAAAGTGATTGGTGCTGTACGTTCTCAGCTGATTGGTCAGTTCTTAAGTGAGTCTGTTATGCTGGTTTTTATTTCAGTAGTTCTGGCAGTGCTGATCGTCCTGCTCTGTCTGCCATCGCTGAACACATTTACGCATAAGGAGCTTTCATTCGAAGCTTTACTGGATCCTGCATTTCTGGGGATTATGGCATTCATTACCCTTTTTACAGGCTTTATAGCAGGAAGCTATCCGGCGTTTTTTATGACGTCGTTTCAGCCTATAAGTGTGCTGAAAGGCAAAATTGCTTCTGCTCTTAAAAACGGAAAACTTCGGCAGTCACTGGTGGTGGTTCAATTTTCCATTGCAGTGATACTCATGATCAGTACAGTCGTGGTATATAGCCAGATGAGATACATTCGAGACTATAGTTTAGGTCTGTCCAAAGATCAGGTAGTGGTGCTGAATGTACCTGATGACACAGATACCGATTTCGAATCTATACGCCAACGACTGAAAGAAAGTAACAGCATTAAAGAAGTGGGTCGTTCCTCACGTATACCGTCTATGCGTTTGCTCGACTCCTGGGAAGCGTATGTGATGAAGGGAGATACTTTTACCGAGTCAAATATCATTATCAAATCTTTATCAGTAGATGAGGATTTTATTCCTGCATACCATATCGAAATGCTGGCCGGACGAAATTTCTCACGCGAATATGGAACTGACAAAACAAACGCGTTCGTACTGAACGAAACCGCAGTAAAACAGTTGGGCTGGAAGAATCCATCCGACGCCATTGGAGCAGGGTTCGGATATGGACAGATCAGAGGGCAGATCATCGGCGTCACGAAAGATTACCATTTCGAATCTCTTCATCAGAAGGTGGTACCGGTGGTCATGCTCCATCAGTCAGGACGGCTGGGGCGTGTATCTATACAGATAGCTGGAAACAATTCTAAGGAAGCTATTCGGCATATAGAGAACTTTTGGCAGAGCAAATACCCGAGTGTACCTTTCACATATGAATTCCTGGATCAGCGGTTTGGTAAGCTGTATGCTACAGAGCAAACGCAGCAATTACTATTCGGGCTATTTGCAGGTATTGCCATTTTTATTTCATGTCTGGGTTTACTGGGGCTTTCTATGTTCATGGCGGAGTTGCGGACCAAAGAAATTGGCGTGAGAAAAGTGCTGGGTGCTTCGGTTGGTAGTCTGGTGGCTTTACTCTCTCAGGATTTTCTCAAACTCGTGCTGATCGCTATTTGCATTGCTTCTCCGATAGCATGGTATGGAATGCACAACTGGTTACAGGATTTTGCCTATCATACTGAAATTCGGTGGTGGACATTTGTTTTGGCTGGCGCGCTGGCAATTGGTATTTCGCTTGTTACCATCAGTTTTCAGAGTATCAAAGCAGCACTAATGAATCCGGTGAAATCGTTGAGAAGTGATTAATATAATTTACAACAGATAGCTCAGCGCTAACAACATATTAATTAGAAACAGCTCAGAGCTAAAAGCTATGCTACAAAACTATCTAAAAATCGCCTGGCGGAATCTTCGCAAAAACCAGTTCTACACCTTTCTGAACATGTTCGGTTTGTCGCTGGGGTTGGCTAGTTGTATGCTTATCACGTTGTATATCATCGACGAACTGAGCTTTGACCGATCGTTTGAAAATGCAGACCGTATCTTTCGTGTCAACTCCGATATCAGATTTGGTGGAGCGGATATGATACTTGCTGTAGCTCCGGATCCGCTCGCATTTACATTGAAGAAGGATTATCCGCAGATAGAACAGGTCACACGGTTGCGTGAAAATGGGAATCAGCTTGTAAAGCTGGTTGGGGCCAGGGAAAATCAGAGGGAAAACCATGTTTTTTTTGCAGATTCCACTTTCTTTCAGGTTTTTTCTGTTCCATTGATAGCAGGTCAGAAGGACAAAGTGCTGAGCAGGCCGAATACAGTCGTTTTGTCGGAATCAGATGCACATAAATATTTTGGTGATACAGATCCTATCGGTCAGTCTCTGATTGTAGATAACAGCACTACTTATACGGTGTCGGGAATTATGCAGGATATTCCCGCGAAGTCGCACCTCAGAAATGTGCATATGCTGTTCTCCATGAGTTCCAGTGAGGAAAGCCGTAGAAATAATTGGGGAAGTCACAATTACAATACTTACTTGTTATTGAAAAACGGGGTTGATCCGGCTCAGTTTGAAAAGCAATTTGATATTGTTCTTGAAAAATATACTGCTCAATGGGTGCAATCATTTTTGGGAACATCTTTGGCGGAAGTAAAGAAATCCGGCAATTATATTCATTACGCACTTATGCCAATTACTGATATTCATCTGTATTCGGATCGCGGAGCCGAAGTAAATGTAAATGGCAATATTCAGTACGTATACATATTTGCTGTAGTCGCTGTGTTTTTGTTGGCTATAGCCTGTGTCAATTTTATGAACCTGGCTACTGCACGTTCTACCAATAGAGCGAAAGAAGTGGGTGTCCGCAAATCGTTGGGATCGGGTCGGTCTGCACTGGTACAGCAATTCCTGACCGAATCCGTGATGCTAAGTTTTTTATCTCTCGGTATTGCACTGTTAATAGCCTGTTTGACACTTCCTTTTTTTAATCATCTTGCCGGTAAACAAATTCTTTTTCCGATTACCAATGCCTTTTTCTGGCTCATCCTGATTGTTACCTGTACCCTTGTAGGCATCCTAGCTGGAAGTTATCCCGCATTTTTCCTGTCTGCATTCGAACCGCTGCGTGTGCTCAAAAAGAATATCGAACCGGATGGCAAAGGCAATGGAGTTATGCGCAATATTCTGGTTGTATTTCAATTTGTTATTTCTGTTATGCTGATTGTAGGAACAGGCGTAATACATCGCCAGCTGAATTATATTCAAAGTAAGAAATTAGGTTTTAACAAAGAGCAAATGCTGATTGTTAACGACGCCTATGCTTTGGGCGATCAGGCAGAAGCTTTCAAACAACAAGTATTGGGGATTAACAACATTGAGTCAGGAACCATCAGCAGTTTTTTACCAACACCTTCTTCACGTACCGACCATACTTTTTTTCCCGAAGGACAAATCCAGCAGGATAAGGGAATTAATATGCAGAAATGGGCTGTCGATATGGACTTTGTGAAAACACTGGGTCTGGAAGTGAAAACAGGGCGGAGCTTCCATCAGGATTTTCCATCTGATTCAACGGGTATTATAATCAATGAAGCTGCTGCCAAAGTGATGGGCTACACAGACCCTGTCGGAAAGAAGATTTTCGGCTATGAAGATGCTGAACTGACAAAAAAAGTAACGTATACGATTATCGGTGTAGTCAAAAACTTTCATTTTGAATCACTTAGGAAGAACATTGGTGCTTTGAGTCTTATACTGTATAAAAGCAATGGTACAATTGTGCTGAAAATGAATGGCGGAGCCGTGCCTGAAACCGTGAGCAAAGTAGAAGCATTGTGGAAAACAATGGCTCCGGGGCAGCCTTTCAACTATCGTTTTATGGATCAGGACTTTGATAATGTGTATCGCAGCGAACAGCGTGTAGGACAGATATTTATCACATTTGCTGCCATTTCCATCATTATCGGTTGTCTCGGACTTTTTGGGCTTTCTGCCTATACTGCTGAGCGTAGAATGAAAGAAATTGGGGTAAGAAAAGTGTTAGGAGCAAGTGTAGCAAGTATCGTAACATTGCTTTCCAAAGAATTTCTCAGACTGATTGTTATCGCAATTGCCATTGGAAGTCCTATTGCCTGGTTTGCGATGAACAGATGGCTCAGCGACTTCGCTTACCATGTGGAGTTGTCGTGGTGGATGTTTGCCGCTGCAGGTATATTGGCCGTACTCATAGCTCTGTTTACTGTAAGTTTTCAAAGTATCAAAGCAGCATTGATGAATCCTGTGAAGTCGTTGAAGAGTGAGTGATATAGCGATTAGCATTTAGCCCGATGAATTAATAACTTTCTGATTGGGAGCGTCTTAATATTGAATGCTTAATGCTGATAGCTAAGTGAAATGTTAAATAAACTCCGCCAATAGCTTAAAGCTAACGGCTAAGAACGAATAGCTATGCTAAAAAACTATTTCAAAATCGCCTTCCGGAATTTGTTACGGCATAAGATTTATGCTGCGATCACCGTCGTGGGAATGGCCATTGGGTTAGCGGCTTGTATGCTCACTGCTCTGTATATCCATGACGAGCTTGGGTATGATCAGTTTAATCTGAAATCGGACCATATATATCGTATCAATGGAACACTTACTTCTGCCGGCAAAGCAACAGATGTAGCAGTGGCTCCAACGCCCATGGGCCAAACCTTGAAGCAGGAGTTTTCCGAGGTGGAAGAGGCAACCAGGCTGGGAAAATATGGTAGTCAATTAGTGAAAAACGGAGATGTAGAGATCCGGGAACAACGGATCCTGTATGCAGACTCGACAGCTTTTGATGTTTTTACACTTTCTTTTCTCGCAGGGAACCCAAAGAAAGCATTGGCAGAACCGCAGTCTGTGGTAATTACCGAAAGTATGGCGAGGAAGTACTTTGGCCATGAAAATGTCCTGAACAAAACACTGACTTTCGATAATGAGGTAAAACGAATCACCGGTGTGATGGCGGATATTCCGGCACAATCTCATTTTGAAGCTGATTTCTTATTGCCCTTACATGAAACCAGAGACGCAAAAGCTGCTAAATGGGGCAACCATATTTTTAATACTTACGTACTGCTCAAACCTGGTACTGAGCCTGCAAAGCTGGAAACTAAATTTGAGCAAATACTGCAGGTGTATCTGGATCCCGCCCTGCAACGGTATTTCCAGACTACATTGGCCAAGGCAAGACAGGCAGGAAATAACTTCAGCTATTCATTAATGCCGCTCACTAAAATCCATCTTTACTCCGACAGAGAAGGTGAACTAAGGCCGAATAACAGCATTTCCACGCTGTGGATGTTTGCGGTAATCGGTTTGATTATTCTGCTGATTGCGGTCTTCAATTTTATCAATCTGACTACTGCAAGATCTGCTCTAAGGATACGGGAAATTGGAGTCCGTAAAGTAATGGGCTCCGATAAAAGAGCACTGATGTTCCAGTTTCTGTCAGAGTCTTTGCTGACGACCTTCTTTGCTCTTCTGGCCGGAGCAGTTTTACTATGGTGTGTTCTCCCTGTTTTTAATCAGCTGGCCGGTAAGCAGCTACATATTCAGAATGTAGTAAGTCTCGGTTGGTATATTCTTCCCGGAGTGTTAATTGTGGGTGTGCTCGCCGGTTTGTATCCTGCATTTTTCATGTCCTCCTTCAGGCCTGTAGTGGCTTTGAGGGGCATTACGTCTGGTGCAAATGGCGGAGGGTTCCGTACTTCACTGGTGGTACTTCAGTTTTCCGTTTCGGTGCTGCTCATCGTCTGTAGTTTACTGGTGCATCAGCAGCTGAGATATATGCAGGGAAGGCAGGTAGGTTTTGAAAAAGAGCAGGTTGTTATTGTGAAGACTGGTCAGCTGACCAGGAAAGATGCAGTATTGTTTAAAAATGAAATGAGAAATAATCCGGGGATTGCCGACGGAGCGGTCAGCGGATTTTTGCCGGTTACTTCCAATCGCTGGAACGATATGTGGTATGCAGAACATGAAAAAGACCAGCGCAATGCCGTAAATATTCAGGAATGGATGGTGGATGCAGATTATATATCCACTTTCAGTTTGCAGTTAACGGCAGGGAGGAATTTTCGGTATGGAGACGCCACTGACCAGGAAGCAGCTATTATCAATCAAAGCGCAGCCAGACAACTTGGTTATCAAAATGCCTTAGGGAAAACGATACACAAGCCAGGAGGTGAGAAACTGACGATTATCGGAGTTGTCAATGATTTTCACTTCGAATCTCTGCGAGACAGAATACAACCCCTCATTTTAGTAAAAAACGGCGGGCTGCTGAGTCCGAGTGTGGAAAAGGCTTTTTCACAAGCTGTATCATTCAAACTTCATACGACTGACTTTGGAACAACTCTGAAATCCATCGAAGCCAACTGGAAGCGGTTGTTTTCGGGTAAAAGTTTTGAATACTCGTTTCTGGATGCTGATTTTGAATCCATGTATCAGTCAGAGCAGCGTGTAGAGAAGTTATTTACAATTTTCGCAGCAACGGCCATTTTTATTGCCTGTCTGGGTTTGTACGGTCTTACCGCATTCACGGCTGAGAGAAGAACAAAAGAAATCGGTGTTCGGAAGGTTCTTGGAGCTTCCATTATTTCAGTGGTGTCTATGCTTTCAGGAGATTTTATAAAACCTGTGTTGATAGCTATCGTCCTGGCATCACCGGTAGGCTGGTATGTTATGCATCAGTGGCTCACAGGTTTTGCTTATCATATTGAAATTCAATGGTGGGTGTTTGTCTTATCAGGTGTCATAGCATCAGTAATAGCGCTTGCTACCGTAGGCTTGCAAAGTTGGAAAGCCGCTCTGACTAACCCAGTAAAGTCTTTAAAAGCGGATAGCTGATGGTGCTGAGCTTTTAGCTTGGTAGATAGGTTACATGAATACATGTGTTCAGAATGGCCATGACCAACCCTATAAGGTGGTTGGGAAGAGACTAGCGTGCTACATGCTGTTTGCCACGGAGCTTCCAGCTATTTTACCGGGATATATTTAGCGCCGCAGGGTGCAATACAGCCCGGGTTAATGACAAGTGTTTCGGGAGTGAGTTCAGAATACGACCATTTGGTTTTGTAAGGAAAAGAAACAGAATCTTTCACACTCAAAATGATTGTGCTGTCTTTCAGTAGTTTGTAGGTATTATTCACATTAATAGAGGAATAAATCAGCCCTTTTATCTCTGAGAAATCTCCATTTGGTTTGAATTCAAGAAGTGAAGATGCGTGTTCACCTACTTTTTGCCAGTTGGTAACACCATTTTGATCAGTCGTAAATATTTCTGTTAATTTCCATTTACCTACGATTCCTCCATCTGCACGGCTATTTATATTTTCCTTTTTACAGGAAACAATGATGCAACCAGTTGCAAGCAAGATAAGGCTGTACAGCTTTTTCATAATAGGTTTGGGTTAGAGGTATGAAGTAACGACAGCATATCGGTTGATTTGGTTGGATTTATGTCTGGATTTTTTCGCAACACGATCCGGTTAAAAATGTCAACTTCAATTTCGTACAAATGTGTTCGGAATCGGACAATATGGTTTTATATAATATGTGTAAGTATCTGTATATTAATGTATTAAAATTAAATTTATAGCTGGTATAATTATATACTTTTTAGTTTGAATTGTTAAGGATGCTATGCTTAAAAACTACCTGAAAATCGCGTTTCGTAATCTCTGGAAAAACCGGATGTTTACTGCTATTAATGTGCTTGGTTTGTCTCTTGGCCTGGCCAGCGCGGGTGTACTCATCCTTTTCACTCAGAGGGGAATTACATTCGATGGGTTCCATAAAGACAATGACCAGCTCCATTTTGTCCAGACTGAATTTCAAGGGGAACGCTACAATCAAACTGTTTATCCTATTCTGGAGCAGCTTGTGCAAACCTTTCCTGAAATAGAGACCGGTACGCATGTACAGGCATGGAATAATGTATGGATTAATTACAAGGGTAAAGATTTTCAGGGCGATACAAAGTATGTGGATACCACGTTTTTTGATGTTTTTTCATTTAAACTGAAATATGGGAATCCGGATAAAGCATTGCAGAAAAGACAATCTATTCTGCTCAATGAGGAAGTGGCTGCTTCTCTTTTCGGTGATAAAAACCCGGTAGGAGAAACGGTAACGGTCAATGATACGATTAATTTTACAGTAACTGGTGTACTGGAACCCGTACCTGCCAATTCTTCTATACAGTTCGAGGTGCTGGTACCGATCGCTAATCTGGAGGCCGACCCAGGTTTTGCAAAAGGTGCGGACTGGTATAATACCATTGCAACGGTGTATCTCAAATTGAAAAAGGGAACCGACGTGCAGGCGCTGGAAACTAAATTTCCCGGTTTTGCAAAAACACATTTTAGTGAAGACGTACAGCGTGACAGGAAGATCAGGATTGCCCCTTTTACTGAATTTATTCACTACGAAAATCCGGGCTTCAAGTGGCTGATTACCGGCGCTGTTACCATTGCGGTGTTTATCATTTTGATTATCAGTATTAACCTTATTAATCTGAACACGGCCATATCATATACCAGAGCGAAAGAAGTAGCAGTGCGCAAGGTAACTGGTTCTACGCTGAGGCAAATTCTGATACAGTTCTGGGTGGAGTCAGGAATGGTACTGTTGTGCTCGTTGGTTATTGCTGTATTGTTTGGCGTATTATATCTGGTACCTAGGTTCAATGAATTTCGAAAGGAGAGGATGCAGCTTGTTGTGAGCTGGGAGCAGGATTATGTTTCACTTTTAACACTTGCCGGAGTTATTACGCTCATCGCAATTGTAGCAGGAACTTATCCCGCGGCGTATCTTAACAAACTGGATATTCGGGACACAATTAAAGGAAAACTGACGAATAAACCTCAGTCGGGGAACTGGAAAAGAGGAGCCCTGATCGTAGTTCAGTTTGTGATTTCTTTCGGATTGGTAATTGGGGCTGTAACGGTGAGTAAGCAGATCAGTTTTATGCGGGAAGCTGATATTGGGTATGATAAAACGGATGTTGTAGTGGTGCAGACTGATATGCAATTTAAAAATCAGGAAGCAGCGAGAAGCCAGTTTAAGCCAATCCTGGATGAGCTCAACCGGGATTCACGTGTAAAAAGTGTAAGCACTTCCGGTGTGGTGCCTACTAAGTACTGGAACAATTATAATTCATATTTGCCGGAGGAGAGTGAAAAGGAAGTTCGTTTCAAACAGGTCAATACTGGTGCAGGATATGCGGAGGCTTTTGCTATACCGATGCTGGAAGGCAGAGATTTTTCTGATGAACTGGATAAAGGGCAAGCGTTTAAACGTGTGGTTATTAACGAGTCTGCGATGAAAGCACTGGGCTGGAAAACGGCCGTGGGAAAGCGTATTCGCCAGAAAAGTAATTCGGAGACCTATACCGTGGTGGGAGTGATGAAAGATTTCCATTATCAAGATTTGAAAGAGAAAATAGAGCCTTTGCTACACTGGTATGAAGGAGAGTCGGGTTTGAACCGTTATCTCACGATCAGATTTAATGATATCAGCAAGGCTAAGGTAGTTTTGGCAGATCTCGAAGCTAAAATGAAGAAGATTCCTGCCAGGAAACCATTCAGATTTTTCTATATGAGTGATGAGGTGAACCGTCAATACAATCATCTGGACGGGATCTGGAAGATGCTGAATTTCGTGACTACATTAGCCGTAATCATTGCAATGGCCGGCATTTTCGGGCTCATTACATTGGCAGGAAATCAACGCACAAAAGAAGTTGGTATCAGAAAAACACTTGGAGCAAGTGTAACAGGAATAGCAATTCTACTGTCCCGTGATTTTGTGCTATTGGTTTTGATTTCCATTGTGATCGGTATTCCTGTAGGTTATAGTTTTATGATCAATTATCTGGCAGGTTTCCAATACCATGTTCAGGTAGACTGGTCTATTTTTGTAATTGTAGCATTGGCTGCGCTTATACTTACAATATTGACCGTAAGCATTCAGAGTATCCGGACTGCGTTGATGAATCCCGTGAAGAGTTTGAGGAGTGAGTAAGGGGCATGGGGCACAGGATATTGGTACAGATAAGTAATGTCCCAGCCTATTTACCCCCTCTCCAAGTCCCCCTGCCCCAAACCCTTACGACTCTGCCCTAATCCCTTAACCCCCAACCCCTATGCTAAAAAACCACCTGAAAATTGCGTTTCGGAATCTGATGGCTTCGAAATTGTTTACCGGCCTCAACATCATCGGTCTTACCGGAGGAATGGTTGCAGCTGTCTTCATTTTGCTATGGGTTCAGAATGAGCTCAGTTTTGATGCATATCATCAAAAATCTGACAAGATTTCCAGAATCATTACGCATCTCCAGGTAAGTAAGGAAGAGACCTGGCATTGGTCCAATACGCCATTACCTTTGACAAATGAGCTGAGTAAACTACCAGAAGTTGAAATGGTCACGCGGAAAAATAGTATCGGGAGCTTATCACTGCGGGTGGGTGATCGAAAAGTGAATGCCGAAAATGTGATTTATGCAGATTCCAACTGGTTTCGTGTTTTCGATTATCAGTTTGTGGAAGGCTCTGCTTCGGATTTTTCAGCTACGGTACGCAACATCGCAATGACGGAAGCAAAAGCATTGCAGCTCTTCAACACACCCCATGCGCTAGGTGAAATTGTCAGAATAGATTCGCTGGATTATACTGTTTCGGCTATCTATAAAGCCAATCCGGCCAATTCTAGTTTTCAATATGATTTCATTATTCCAATAGCAGCTTATTGGGCTAACCCTAAGATATTTGAAAATGACAATAACTGGAATCAGTTCAACTACGAAACTTATATTGTATTAAAGAAAAACACGAATCGGAAGGAGTTTGGGAAAAAGTTAACTAAGGTGATCTCTGGCGCAAAGTTGGATGACAATGGAAAACCGTCGACAAACATTACTCTGGAAGTGGAGCCGTTAACCCAGATGCACTTTAACAATCAGATTCAGGGAGCCAGCCAGCACGTGGGCGACAAGCGCACAATTTATATTTTCTTTGGCTTGGCTTTGGTTATTTTGCTTGTAGCCTGTATCAATTACGTGAATCTAACTACTGCAAGAGCCAGCGTAAGATCTAAAGAGATAGGTGTTAAAAAGCTTTTGGGGGCAGGTAGCTCGCATCTTTTCGGGCAATTTATGACCGAGTCTGTACTGACATGCTTTGCCGCTTTTCTATTGGCATTTTTGTCTGTTTATTTCTTAATTCCTGTCTTCAATTCCCTGACAGGTAGAACTTTTGAGTTTTTTCTTGGCAATGCTTCACTCTGGTACGTTCTCGTCGGAACTACATTCACAGCCATACTTCTTACAGGTGTTTATCCTTCCTTGCTATTGTCGTCGTTCAAGCCTTTTGATATATTAAGAGGGAACAATGTGCTCGGCTCTACAAACGGTGGTTTCAGAAAAGCGCTTGTGGTTGTTCAGTTCACCGTAGCGGTAGTTTTTCTTATCTCTACTTTGGTCGTATTTCAGCAGATGAAATTTGTACGTGAAAAAGAACTGGGATATGACCGTGCTCACACATTTACATTTCGGATTCCTTGGTCGCTGAAAGCAAAAGTTGCACCAGTGACCATGAAAAGCAGGTTACTGACTGAATCCAGTATTGCGGATGTTACTGTGGCGAGCCAGAGCATCGTACAAATCGGTAGCAGCACCACGGGCAGTTACGACTGGAATGGTCGTCCAAAAGATTTCAATCCTACTGTTTCCCAAATTGCGGTCGAAGATAACTTTCATAAGCTGTTCGATGTGAAAATAAAAGAAGGAAGGTGGTTTGAACCCAATAGCATCACAGATCAAAGTAATGTAGTCCTGAATGAAACTGCTGTTCGGAAACTGAATTTGCCCAAGCCTGTGATTGGTCAGAGATTTGATTTCCAGGGTAAAAAAGGTGTAGTGATCGGTATTGTAAGGGACTTTCATTTTAAAAGCCTTCGTGAGAAAATTGAACCTCTGGTGCTTTTCAACAATACAGAATGGAGCCTGGGATTGTATGTAAAAGCGCTTCCGGGTAAGGAGTCAGAAGCGATACGCACGGTAGAAAGAGTTTGGAATGAAATGATTCCAGATTATGCCTTGGACTATTCATTTCTTGATGATACCTACGACAGGCTCTATAAAAGTGAGCAGCGTACAGCGGTTCTTTTTAACGCGTTTGCAGCGATAGCTGTACTCATTTCCTGTCTTGGTCTGTTTGGGCTGGCCACTTTCACCGCCGAAAGACGCCTTAAAGAAGTAGGAATCCGGAAAGTGCTGGGAGCATCTGTTGCCGCTATCGTAACGCTACTTTCTACAGATTTTCTAATTCTGGTATTGATAGCCATCGTTATCGCATCTCCTATTGGCTTCTATTTTATGTCTTCCTGGCTCAAAGGCTTTGAATATAAAATCGAATTAAACTGGATCATTTTTGCAGTTGCTGGTTTTTGTGCCGTTCTCGTGGCACTTTTTACGATTAGCTACCAAAGTATCAGAGCGGCATTGATGAATCCCGTGAAGAGTTTGAAAAATGAGTAGGACCATGAGGATTAGCGTTTAGGGTTGATAATTGCCATCAGTCCAATTGTGAACGAAAGTGTCCGTAATCGAACACTTTCTCTTTGATATTTGGTATTTAAGTATTTGTATTTCAGATTGTTGTTGTTTTGAGGGTAATTTGGTATGATTATCTTTCACTCTCTGCCAGATAAGAGCTCCACGCCTGAGCGCATCCTTCAAAGCCATGATCAAAAACTATCTTAAAATTGCCTGGAGAAATTTGCTGAAAAGTAAGTTGTTTTCCTTTATAAATATATTCGGGCTGTCCGTCGGGATGACCTGTTGTATGTTGCTGTTACTTTACATTTTGAGCGAGGTTTCTTTTGATAAACATCAGGAACATGCCAACGAACTGTACCTTGTACGTAGTGAAAATGTAAGGTTTAATGGCGAGAAAATGGATAATCCGCGTGCTCCGGCTCCCTATGCGGGAGCTTTGAAGCAGGAGTTTCCCGAAGTTGTTCAGGTGACCCGGGCATGGGTTAATTTTCTAGAAAACAAAACGCTGCTTAAAGTGGTGGATTCCGGCAAAACTGTGAAGTCAGTCTTTGAAACAAAAGGCTGCCATGTGGATTCCACTTTTTTTGATATGTTTTCTTACCAGTTTATTGAAGGAGACCATAATTCTGCTTTGAAAGATCCCCGGTCCGTCGTGCTTTCTGAAGATGTGGCAAAAAAGCTTTTCGGAAATACTTCTGCCATAAACAAAACGATCAATATAGGCGGTACCGATGGGAATGGAGAGAATTTTATTGTTACAGGTGTATACAAAGATGAAAGCGCCCGTTCCCATTTTGATGCCAGGTACTTTGTGCCAATGATGTCTGGCTGGGTGGGGGATTATCTGAAACAGGGTAACCTGGATTTTACGAATAACAACATGTTTTACACCTACATACGTGTAAAACCCGGGACGGATTTCAGAAAATTTAACGAAAAACTGCCCGCGTTTGTGGCTAAGTATGCAGGCAAGGACATCAAAGCTGCCGGTTACGCCAAACACATGAGTTTACTTCCGGTAACGGATATTCACTTGTTTAATAAAGTAACGGACATTATCACGCCGACTACAAGTGCTACCTATTTGTATGTGCTGGCTTCTATTGCCATTTTTACGCTGTTAATAGCTTGCATTAACTTCATGAATCTGTCGACTGCACGATCGGCGAAGCGAGCCGCAGAAGTTGGGATGAGAAAAGTAATGGGAGCAGGTAAGGGAGGATTAATAGGTCAGTTTTTGGGTGAATCAATGGTGCTGACGTTACTTGCACTCATTTTAGCGTTGGTTTCTGTGGTTTTGTTTTTGCCGTTGTTTAATCAGTTATCTGATAAAACTTTACTGGTTTCTGATCTTTTTAAACCGGAAATAATTGTTGCGTTTATTTTGTTAGCTGTCTTGACAGGTTTATTGTCGGGGAGCTATCCTGCATTTTATTTGTCAGTTTTCAATCCGCTTGATGTCATTAAAGGCAGGTTTATGAATTCGGTTTCTGCAACTGCTTTAAGGCGCGGACTTGTTGTATTTCAATTTGTGATTTCTATCGGGCTCGTTGTCGCAACGATGGTTATTCAGGGACAGATCAGTTTCATGCGCGACCAGCCATTGGGTTTCACCAAGGACCAGCAGATTGTAATTCCATTAAGAAGTGAACAGGCGAAAAAAGCCTATTCCTCGCTCCGAAGTGAAATCTTGCAAAATAATCAGATTGCTTCTGCATCAGGAACGTCTTATTATCCAGGAATATTAAATCCCAGCGATATGACTGGCTACCGTTCCGGTCAGAGCATGAACGAAGGTTCGATCATTAAAACGAACTGGGTTGCGCCGGATTTTATGAAAACAATGGAATTTGAAATGGTGGCCGGAAGGATGCTTTCAGCTGAATTTCCGGGCGATACAAATTTCAGAATGGTTGTGAACGAAGCAACTATTAAAAAGCTTAACATTCCTCTAAAGAAGGCTGTTGGCTCAAAAATTAGTTTTGACAGAGGAGGAGGGGTATTTCAGGAGATAGAAATTGTTGGTGTGGTTAAAGATTTTCATTTTGCTGATCTTCATCAAACTATTGAGCCTTATGCACTATTCCCTCATTTTGGTAACGATCTGAATTATATCGTTGTACACGTGAACACATCGGATGTTGGAAAAGTACTTCCATTCTTAGAAACCAAATGGAAGTCTCTGGTGCCCGACGAACCATTTTCGTACAGCTTTTTAAACGAGGATTTCCAAAAAAACTATGCTGCTGATGCGCGCACTTCCCGCATTGTAAATGCATTCACTGTTATTTCTATACTGATCTCTTGTCTCGGATTGTTTGGCCTTGCGACATTTGCCGCCCAGCAGAGAGTGAAGGAAATAGGCGTGAGAAAAGTACTGGGTGCTTCTGTTGGTAATATCGTAGGATTACTTTCCGGTGACTTTTTGAAATTGGTGATCATCGCTATTGTCATTGCCACACCGCTTACCTGGTATGCAATGAATAAATGGTTGCAGGGTTTTGCTTATAAAATCACCATTGAATGGTGGATGTTCCTGATAGCAGGTATTCTGTCGGTGATTATTGCCTTGGTTACTGTGAGCTCGCAAGCCATTCGGGCCGCAATCATGAACCCCGTGAAGTCGTTGCGAAGTGAATAGAAAAGCTGTTATCGGCCGCAGACCGCTTTAGAAATAAAAGAATTAAGATATTTATCATTGTTTAGCCGCTAGCTGTAAGCTGAAAGCTGAACGTTTAGAGCTAACAGCCATGTTCAAAAACTATCTGAAAATTGCATTCCGTAACATCTGGAAAAACAAAGGGTATGCCTTTATCAATGTCGCCGGTCTGTCGCTGGCATTTTGTATCAGCGTATTCCTGCTTTTGGTTGCGTACTTTCAGCTGACGTTCGACTCTTTTCATGCGGATGGCGACCGGATTTTTGAAACCTACTTTTTCGAAAATATACCTGAAAAACCAGAGCGTTCGACTTCCATGCCTTATCCTTTGACACCGGCATTGAAAACGGAATTTTCGGAGATTGAAGCTGTTACCAGGGTTGTAAACGGCGGTGACGTAGTGGAGTACAACGGTAAATATTTTGACAAAATGTTCAAATATGTCGATCCGGAGTTTTTCAACATATTCTCGTTCCCTTTGATGAAGGGAAATGCTGCTTCCGCGCTCGATAATCGTAGCAATATTGTGATTTCGGAGGACATGGCTAAGGCTGTATTCGGTACGGAAGAACCAATCGGGAAAGCATTGTTGATTGGCCTTGATCAGCATAAGAAACAATATATAGTTAGTGGTGTGGCGGGTGATTTTCCGGATAATTCCTCCATCCAGTTTGACGCGTTTTTAAGGGTTGAGAATGCCCCGAATTATGCAGGAGATTATGACAAATGGGATTCCCATTCGCATAATATATTCGTGAAGCTGATTCCCGGCGCAAGTGCAGAGTCAGTTGAAAAAAAGATGGCGCCATTTATGGAGAAGTATTTTCCCGGGAATATTAAAGCATTGAAAAAACAGGGAGCTCAGCCAGACGAGCGGGGCGATATTTACACCATTCGACTTCAGAAACTTGCTAATGTTCATTTCAACGTCGATTTGTCTGGTGGTTCCAATGCCGCACTGGTATATGCATTGATTGGAATTGCATTTTTTATCTTACTGATCGCGTGTATCAACTTTATCAATCTCAATGTAGCCAGAGCTTTTATCCGTTCCAGAGAGGTAGGCGTAAGAAAGTCGCTGGGAGCACTGAAAAAGCAGCTCTTTGTTCAGGTGTGGGGAGAGGCAGCGCTTATTTGTCTGGCTGGTTTTGTTGTGGGGTTATTACTGATCGTTCTGTTTTTAAATACTTTTAATGCCACCTTTCAGACTAAACTGAAATTGGACTACATGCTGCAGCCAGACAAGCTGGCGCTTATTTTCGTGTTGTTTATCGTTGTAACGGTGATCGCAGGAGGTTATCCCGCCTGGCAGATGTCCCGTATGAATGTGGTGGAAGTGCTGAAAGGGAAGGTTTCTATGAAGAAACCTGGTATACTGCGAAACTCGCTTATTATCACACAGTTTTCATTATCCTGTTTGCTGATATGCTGTTCAATTATCGCCATCCGCCAGGTCGATCATCTTCGGACTCAGCCGCTGGGTTTTGAAAAGGATCAGGTGATCAGTATTCCGGTAGGAAATAAGGTGAACGGACAGATAGCTATACAACGTATGCGTAATAGTCTGGCCAACGATCCGGGAATTATTTCTTTAACAGGGTCGGGTGTCAATCTCGGTATTGGCAAAGACAGAAGTTCATCAAGAAGTGTGTCGGGTTTTACTTACAAAGAGAAAGAAGTTTCTACCGACTGGCTTGGAGTAGATTATGATTATTTCAAAACGTTGAATATCAAATTGCTGGCAGGTCGTGAATTCGATCCGTCTTATCCGGCAGATTCTACAGACCGGGTTGTCATAACCGAGAGTATGGCTAAAATGATAGGAGAGGCTGATCCTGTTGGTAAGTTTTTCCAGACAGACAGTGCAGGTGCCCACATCCAGATTATCGGGCTTGTGCCTGACTTTTATCTTTATTCATCCAAAAGTGATAAAAAACCTATTACGATCCATCTGGAGAAAACGCCGTCGTATATTTTCGTACGTGTAGCTCCCGGCTCATTGGCGGCTGCAATGGATAAGCTTAAGAAAGTCTGGAAGGAAATTACACCCGAGTCGGACTTTCAGGGATCGTTTATGGATGAAAATACCAACAACTGGTACAAAGAGGAGCAGCACATGTCCAGCGTATTTAGTCTGGCTGCCGGAGTTGCGGTATTTCTTTCTTGCCTGGGTTTGTTCGCAATAGCACTTATTGTGATGGAACAACGAACGAAAGAAATTGGGGTAAGAAAAGTACTTGGTGCAAGCATTCCTGAATTGGTATATACGCTATCAAAAGACTTTGTAAAACTGGTTGTTGTAGCCATTTTGATTGCTTCACCTGCTGCGTGGTATTTCATGCAGCAATGGCTGGACAACTACTCCTACCGCATAGAAATTAGTCCGCTCATTTTTGTAGCTGTCGGAGCCGTAGCTATCATCATTGCAATTGTCACAGTCAGTTTCCAAAGTATCAAAGCCGCAATGGTAAATCCTGTAAAATCTCTGCGTAGTGAATAGAGGTCATGGGGCAAAGGGCATGGGGTGCGCGTAACCCCGAGCCCTATACCCAATACCCAATGCCCAATGCCCCCTGCCCCATGTCCTTTCCTCCATGACCATAACTCTAAGTCGATGCTAAAAAACTATCTTAAAATTGCGATACGTAATCTCTGGAAACATAAGGTTTTCTCATTGATTAATATTCTTGGCCTTTCCGTTGGGATGGCTGCCGGATTTCTGATATTCCTTTATATCAATTTTGAGCTGACATATGATCGCTTTCATTCCAAAGTAGACAGGATCTATCGGCTTGTCACAGATATAAAAACTCCTTCTGAAACAGTCAATATCAGTTCGACTTCCTGGGCATTTGCACTCAATATTAAAAATGACTTTCCCGAGGTTGAGGCTTTTACAAGAATCAGAAGTGGAAGTTTTCTGGTAAGGAAAGGGGATGTCAAATTTCAGGAAGAAAACACCGTGTTTGCCGATTCTACTTTTTTTACAGTTTTTGATTTTGAATTGGTTAAAGGAAACCCGGCCACTGCGTTGAAGGATCAGCTGAGTCTGGTTTTTACGGAAAAAGCTGCCAAAAAGTATTTCGGAGACACTGATCCCATAGGACAAACTGTGCTGTTGTCTGACGATGGTTTGCCTGCCACTGTGACGGGTGTAATGAAAAATATTCCGGAGAATTCGCAGATCAAAGGCGATATGTTTGTGTCCATGACCACCATGACAGAGAGGTTAAATAAAGGACTTGACGATCAGTGGGGCAATTTTGGGGTTACTACTTACCTGCTTTTGAAACCGGGAACCACAGGTGAAGCATTGGAAAAGAAATTTCCTGCATTCTTGGAAAACCGTGCAGGAAAATTGATGGATGAAATGAAAATGCATTATACCTTGTTTCTGGAACCCCTTGCTGATGTTCATTTACTATCGACCCGGCGCTCCGACGATGCTGGAAGTATGAACAACGTATATATATTCTCAGCAGTAGCCATTTTTATTCTGATTATTGCCTGCATTAACTTTGTGAATCTGACTACGGCACGTTCGGTTGAACGAGCAAAAGAAGTTGGAATCCGGAAGGTGGTAGGAGCGGCACGTGGTCTTTTGGCAAGGCAGTTCATCAGTGAATCGGTTCTGCTGTGTTTAATCGCTTTTGTATTTGCCGTAGTCCTTTCGGCTGCTATTATTCCATTATTTAATGATCTGTCCGGTAAAATTATCAGTACAGGTATTTCAAGCAATCTTCCTTTTGTGGGAGGCTTGTTTCTGGCAACGCTTATTATTGGTGTTCTGGCTGGCTCGTACCCGGCCATGGTTCTTTCATCGTTTGAGCCTGTCGTAGTTTTGAAAGGTCGTTTCACTACAAGTGTGAAAGGAATTTTACTCCGCAAAGGATTGGTAACTTTTCAGTTTGGAATATCAATTGCACTCATTATTGCAACGATCATTGTTTTTACTCAAATGAACTATATGCGTGACCGGGACCTTGGTTTCACGAAAGATCAGATGCTGATCGTTAATTCTCAGGGTGATCCCAAACGGGAAGCTTTTAAGGAGTCATTAAAAGGACTTGCGGGGGTGAAAGGGACAGCGGCATCATCCAGTGTTCCGGGAGGTGGTAATCCAGGCGCTTACTCAGAAATAGAGAACAAAAGCGGCGATTTACAAATTGCTAACCTGGATTTATATTTTGTCGACTTTGATTACATGTCTCAGTTCAATCTTAAAATGGCGGCTGGAAGGTCGTTTTCAAGAGAATTTGGAACAGATACCACTCAGGCAATTGTTATTAACGAAGCTGCGGCGAAGCTCTTCGGATACAGTTCTCCTGAGCAGGCTATCGGACGTCGATTCAAACAGTGGGGACGCGAAGGAAAAATCATCGGAGTTATCAAAGATTTTCATTTTCGTTCTTTGCAGGAAGCTATTAAGCCGCTAACTATGAGAATTGAGCCGGGGGGCAGCGAACTGGTGTCTGTGAAAATCGAAGGTGGTGATACCAAAGCAACCGTTGCTGCGGTCGAGAAAAAATGGAAATCAATTATGCCGGACAGGCCATTTAGTTATTATTTCATGGATGAGTTTTTCGATCGGCAGTACAGAAGTGAAGAGCGTTTCGAAAAGCTTTTTTTCAATTTCGCGATCCTCGCTATATTTATTTCCTGTCTGGGGTTATTGGGCCTTGCTTCGTATAGCACTGCTCAGCGTACCAAGGAAATAGGTGTAAGAAAGGTAATGGGAGCTTCAATTGCCAGTATTGTAGAATTGCTTTCTGTAGATTTTCTGAAACTTGTACTGCTTGCTTTTCTTATTGCATCTCCAATCGCGTATTACGGTATGTACAAATGGCTCCAGGGCTTTGCCTATCGTACCGATATTCACTGGTGGATTTTTGCCGCTGCTGCAGTACTTTCGACGTTAATTGCTTTTGCTACTGTAAGTTTTCAGAGTATAAGGGCTGCTTTGATGAATCCGGTAAAATCGCTCAGGAGTGAATAGAGATAAAGCGTGCAGGGTACAAAGCAGGGGGTAAAGGGTCTCTGCTTTGTGCTTTTGATGCGCTATTTCCAGCCCCAGGGAGCAGCAGGGTTTTCTACGGTTTGGGTCAAATCAAAAGTGACTGTAAAAAGGCGGTCGGAGCCCATTCTGCGCAGGTTATAAGAAAATGATTTTTCATCCAAAGTAATCCACCACACGTTTGTGGCTGCCTGTGGAAGTAGCTCAGTGGTTTGCTGATCGGCAGGGAAAACCTGGATACCCGCTGACCCCGAATTTGTAGCCTTCCCGCCATACTGCGTCACTTTGTCTTCGCTGCCATCTTCATGCCTATGATCGTGTTTGAGCTGAATCCGGTCGTTTTCAAAGGTTAATACCCATGTTCTCGACTTGTCGTCGCCCACAAAAAACGGAATGCGAATGGTATTGTCTTCGCACGCACGTATGTGCATAACCAACTTCTTTCCTGAAAAATCGTCATTGGCAGGGGTGCTCGAAAGACTTCCTTCAAATGACTTACCGCAATGTGTTTTTAATTTATCCCAGAATTTGGATGCTTCACTTTTTTCCTGAGCATAGGCCGTAAAGGTTAGTAAAATGAAGAAAATGGAAATGATACTTTTCATATATTATTTTTTAAACAGATAGATGAGTGATTGACAAATATAGGTATTTCATCGGCCGTGATTTTTTTTGGACCAACAACTTCAAGATTTAGACTACACTTCCTTTGATCTATTCTTAGGATGGAAAGGTCAAAAATCTCCGTTCCAAAGCGAACATTTGTGTTCATTTCTGAACAGTTATTTTAAGATTAATTTTACTTAATCATTTAATTATAAGCTGATTATAATATAAAGGTTTTGTGGCGTGCTATTTGATCAGCAAAAATGGAAAATATTACAACTTATGAAACGAATGTATCTGGGAGAGTTTGAAGAAATCGTTCTGCTCACTGTGGCAGTGATGGAAGGTCAGGCCTACGGTGTAGTGCTGATGAATGAAATTATGGAGCAAACGGGTCGAGATGTACGTTTGAATCAGGTACATTCTGCTTTACAGCGATTGGAGGAAAAAGGAATGGTGAAATCTACAATGGGCGAACCCACTGCGGAGCGTGGAGGAAGAAGGAAGCGGCTGTTTACGGTCACAGCTTACGGACATCGTACACTGGAGGAAATTCAAGAGGTAAGAAATAATTTTTGGAGCAGGTTTGTAAATCCTTTTAAGCTGGCTGTTCAGGTTGGGTAGTGATGCAGGAGCATAATGATAAAATTCAGAACAGTATGAAAAAGCAAGATTTACAACCGCCCAATCTGGCAACTCGTTTGTTGGTGTGGTTGATTGCACCGCACTTGCTGGAATCCATCCTGGGTGATATGCAGGAAGCATTTGAGTTTAATACCAAACGATTTGGTAAAAGAAAAGCCCACTGGATTTATTGGTCAGAAATCCCTGGCTATATCAAACCAGAATTTATAAAAAGAAAGCAGAATTTGTATTCATCGTCCTCAATAATTAGCCATATCATGATTCGGAACTATTTTAAAATCGCTTTCAGAAACCTTAAGAATAATAAAGCTTACACGCTCATCAATGTGTCGGGTTTAACGCTTGGAATGACATGCGGACTGATCATTTTTATGTTGGTGAAATATCATCTGAGCTTTGATAATTTTCACAATCATGCCGACCGTGTCTATCGTATAGTGACCGAGCAGCATCGCGACAATGTCAGTTACCAAAGGAGTGTACCTGCTCCACTTGGGATGGTGTTCAGAAACGAATATACTTTTGCTGAACATGTAGCCCGAATTACTACTTATGAACAAGCACTGATCACCCTGAAGAAAGGCAGTGAATTCAAAAAATTTAAAGAAGAAGAAGGCGTTGCCTTTACTGAGACCGACTTTTTCGAAATCTTCAATTACCCCTTACTGGAAGGAAATAAACAGACTGCACTAACCGAGCCGAATACGGCCGTTATGACCCAAAAGACAGCGAAGAAGTATTTCGGAGACGAAAATCCGATTGGTAAAGTGTTCTGGTTTGATAACAAAATCGCTTTTACCGTAACCGGAATTCTGAAAGATTTTCCCGAAAATACAGATCGAAAAACAGGAATTTATGCGTCCTATATCACATTGAAAACTTACGATAGCTGGCTTGGGAGTGATGACTCGTGGGGTGGAATTAACAGTTCGGTACAGTGCTTTGTTCGCCTGAGACCGGGTGTCTCGGTTGCCCAGGTGGAAAATGTGTTTCCTGCATATCCTAAAAAATATCGTCCTAACAGCAAAAACGTCCATCACTATAAGTTACAGCCATTGTCGGAAATGCATTTCGATGCACGTTATGACGGACCGATGGAAAAACGGAATTTATGGATTTTGTCGGTCATCGGACTTTTTCTCATTGCTACGGCTTGTGTGAATTTCGTAAACCTGGCCACGGCGCAGGCATTCAAACGTTCAAAAGAAGTGGGTGTTCGCAAGGTATTGGGTGGATTGCAGGCTCAGCTATTCTGGCAATTTATTTCAGAGACGTTCCTTATATCTGCGGTGGCGATTGTTGTTTCTGTTGTGCTTTCCCACTTGGTTTTACCAGTAGTGAATTCATTTTTTAATACGCAAATGAGCCTCAATATTTTCGCAGATGTGCAGTTGATACTGTTTATTCTCGGACTTGGCATTATCGTTACTTTTTTCGCCGGATCTTACCCCGGGCTCGTTCTTGCTCGTTTTCAGCCTATCATTGCCTTAAAAGGGAAATTATCCCAAGCCAACATGGGTGGTTTCAATACCCGACGTATGTTGATCGTAGTGCAGTTTGCCATTTCTCAAATGCTGATCATTGGCATGGTGGTCATTGTGAGCCAGATGCAATATACCCGACAGGCTGATCTGGGATTTAATAAGGACGCTATTATGATGATTCCGCTTGGGATTGATACAACAGGTGTGAAAATGAAAACGCTGAAAAGTCAAATTGAGGATATTACGGGAGTAGAGAAAGCGACTTTATGTTTTGCGGCACCGTCGTCACAACAAGCCTGGAACACCGGCATTAGGTTTGATAATCAGTTGGAAGATGTAAGTTTCCAGACCAGCATTAAAGCAGCAGATGCGGATTATGTATCAACTTTTGGGCTGCAAATGGTTGCAGGGAGGAATGTTTTTCCTGCAGATTCGGTAAGAGAGTTTATTGTGAATGAGGCATTTACCAGAAAATTAAATTTCAAAACTCCGCAGGACGCAATTGGTAAAGTTATTGGAGCTAATGGGGACACCATGGAAGGACCGATTGTGGGCATTGTAAAAGATTTTCATGATCGCTCTCTTCATGAGGATATAACTCCGGTTGCCATCACAACTTATGATGATAATTATTCCGACCTGGCGGTAAAGGTGAATATGTCGAATGTGAAGAATACACTCGCAGCTATTGAACAGGCATGGACGGCAAAATACCCTGATCAGATCTTTGAATCTCAGTTCCTGGATGAAAACATTGCAAGGTTTTACGAAACGGAAGATCGCATGTTGAAGTTAATCCAGATGTTCTCCTTCATTGCTATTTTTATCGGTTCACTTGGATTGTATGGATTGGTATCATTTATGGCCGCACAAAAAACCAAAGAGATTGGCATTCGTAAAGTGTTAGGAAGCGGTGTGACACAAATCCTGTGGATTTTCGGTAAAGAATTTTCGATGCTTATTTTAGCTGCCTTTGTTATTGCGGCTCCGGTTGGCTGGTGGGTCATGAATAGCTGGTTGCAGGACTTCAAGTTTCGTATCCAAATGGGTTTCTGGACATTTGCATCTGCAATTTTTATCACATTCTTTATTGCTGCAATAACCGTAGCTTACAAATCTCTGCGGGCAGCCTTGCTCGATCCCGTGAAAAGTCTGAGAAGCGAATAAAAAAAATTGCCGGCGCATCAAATGATCGGCCGGCAGTTTTTATTGACTAATACCAAATTCAATAATCTTTCGGATTCGCCGTGTTCCGGATCCGATCACACGGTCACCGATAAACTCGCCACCTTCCTGGAGATAATCAAAATTAGTCTGTTCGTCAACAATCAAACCAACCCCGTGAGCGTATTCCTTATATCCTAATCTGAATTGTGCGACTCCAGATGTATCCGTTCTTTCAGAAACCTTAATCGTTTTGTCAAAACGGAGATTATCGACCGTTAATGGCTGGTTAATATTTTCATATTTATGAGTCGTATTGTAACGTGGATCTGTATCTTCTACCTTAAAGTATTTGTATCCGTCCCAGGTTACCTGCGGACTATACGGGAAAACCAGTGGCATCAGCACTTCGTTGTCCAGGTTGACTATTACCTTATCCGGATCATGACGCACGCTGTATTCTTTTGTTTTTTGCCAGCCTTGCGCAGAAGCGTTTCTTGTATATCTGGATACGATATAAACCTTCGTGCCTGATGAGTCCCGATTTACGCTTGTGACTTCATCTTTCTCCTGCCATGCGCGAAGTACAGGATTCGCATTTCCGGATGAATATACCTCTTCATTTACCTGATAGATTTGAAATTGCCCGATTTCCAGTGGATAATAGTTATAAGGCGTGAAGGGGTCTGCCACCGAATCTTTATTGCAGCTTTGGAGCATAAGCATAGCACCAAGTGCTAATCCTGAAAGTGCAATGGAAATACGAGCGATTTTTCTGGTATATGTAACTTTCACAGGCGAGTTTGTTAATTTCTTATTTAAAAACGTGGTTTACGTTTAATCTGGTATACTTCTGCAAATTTAAAGAAACGACTTCTAAACCAGAAGCTTTTCTGCTCAGAATAGCTCTTTCTCTTTTTACGGCCGGATCGAAATTATATAGCCGCCGTTTCAAAATATCACTCTATTGGTCGTCAAATATCGGCCATTCATCTATTCATATGGCTGAGCTGTAGATTGCACAATCCGGCGATTAAACTGCATTCAAAAAAGCCCCTCTAACCACCATTAACGAACAAATTTAAACATTTAGAAACCATGAAAAAGACCATCATAGCCATTGTATCCTTAGCCGTTTTCACAATAACAAACAGCTTTTCACAGGTGTATAAATCAAACGGACACGACGGTCCCATTTATGTAACAAGTAGCAGAACAAATACTAGTGTTGCAGACATGGAACTAAGAGAACTTGATCGAATCGTTTCTTTAAGTAACGGTCAGCAAAAGGAAATTACTAAAATCAAGGATTATTATGCACGAGTGCTTAAAAACTCCAAAAGATCCCAAACCTGGGCGAGCATGAACAGGCTGGCTGAACAGGAGCGACATGATATTCTTGATGTATTGACTTCATCACAGTTAAAAAAGTTGAACAGTTATCAGTATGCGGTGAAAGACAACAATAAAAACAGAGTAAATAATCGTATCCGTCCGAACAGCAGAGGTTGATATTGAAATAGTTTAATAAGCCATGAGATCATCAATTTATCAATTTAAATTATCAGAAACCATGAAAAAGACCATCATAGCCATCGCAGCAATAGCATTTCTTACCATTGGAAATGGCTTTGCACAAAAACAATCTTTCCCCAATGGACGCGGTTATAACCAGCAGCGTGTAGACAATGCCAGGGAAGAATATGAGATTGGCAAACTTGATCGTATCGTAAATCTGACGCGCAAACAGCAGAACAAAATCAAAAAAATTGAAAATCGCTATGATAGGTTAGTCGTCGGTAATAGACGTCCGGTAAACCTGCAGCAAAGAAGAGCCTGGGAGATACAAAAGCAACACGAAATTATAGCTGTACTCACTCCTAAGCAGCAGCAGCGTCTGTCGGTTTATGAAAGAACCCAAAAAGGGAATGTTCATGACAATTGGAGACGCAGAGGTTAATAGCAGTGCCATCTGAATAAGCCATGAAAAATAATCCCCGCTGGTAAGTCGTATTGATTTGTGGCGGGGATATTTTTGATGTAGCTGTATAAAAATTGTTTAACGTTGAAAGGCTATTCCTGATAATGAATATCTCTGTTTGGTAAATCTGGCCTTCGCTAAATCGTTGTGTTGAATCTTATACCTGCTCTATTGTTTTTCGTTCCAGTTCGACAAAATCCTCCCTTGCCGGTGTAAAGCAATCTATCACTTTGCAGGCCGTCAGCGCTTTGGCCGAATGAGGAGCCCAAGACGGAATAAATGCGGACATGCCAGATCGTAAAACAGATTTTTCTCCGGCAATATCAAATTCCAACTCTCCTTCAATTATATGGCACCATTGCTCATGTACGTGGCTATGCTCAGGTAGTATGGTTCCGTCTTCAATAGTAAACTGACAATAGGTAGCTTTTTCGGAATGCGCTACAGAACCATATATTCCATCCCATATTTTAAGTTGTGTGCGGGTATTGTAATTTATAAATGGCATTGCTGTTTGTATTTAATAGATACAGCAAGTTAGTAAATACTTTCCTTCTCAGGGTTGTCCACTTTGTTCTTTGGTTGGTTCTAAGAACGAATAGTTTTCATTTTTTTCGGAAATTTTAATCGGAGAGCGGTTTTCTTGCGTACATACTACCGGGCATCCGCCAACCTGATAATAAAACGTTAATTGGCGAATGAATTCACATTTTAACTTAAACGGCTACATTTATGTTTTACAATGGTCTGCCCCAATAGGTACCCTTTTCTCTCATTTGCTGTATGCAGTTTTTTAGAGTAGTATTTTCGTCTGTTTTTTTGCTAAGTCTTGCCTGTATCGCTGTGTTTGGTCAAACCCTGACACCACTCAGGATCGGTGCTGAGATAGAAGCGGCAGGAATATATGCTACCGATAACCTTGCGCCATTTTGGATCAGAAGTAATCAGTATGGCGTCATTCCACGAGATGCTCCGGCAACACTCATTCAGGCGCGTGCTTGGCGTGATTATGCTTTGGATTCTGCAAATAGAAAGAAAAATTTTGATTGGGGTTTTGTGATAAATCCTGTTGCCACTTATAATAAAGTCAATAAATTAAATTTTGTTCTTCCTGAAGCACACGCAAAGGTCCGTTTCCGGTTTCTGGAATTGTATGCAGGCCGTCGCAGAGAAGTCATCGGGCTAGGCGATTCCACGCTTACCTCCGGATTTTATACAGGGTCCGGCAATGCAATACCTATTCCGAAAATTCAGCTTGGAACAATTGGTTATGTACCATTTGCCTTTCACAAGTTCCTTTCAGTCAATGCGGCTTTTTCGCATGGTTGGATTAATAACCCACCCTATATATACGCCGCCAGGCTTCATCAAAAACATGTCTATTTCAGACTCGGAAAGCCTCGGTCAAAGACAAAATTCTATTTTGGCATCAACCATCAGGTTATGTGGGCGGGACACTCAGATTATCTGAAGTCTCAGCCGGATATGGCAGAAAATGGCCGGTTGCCCGATTCCTGGAGTCTTTATAAATATGTTGTCCTTGGCTTCACTCCGGAAAAATGGTATACAAAACAGGGATTTACGTCATTTGATAGTTATCGTATCGGTAATCACCTTGGGACCTATGACATTGCTCTCGAAACGAAAATCGACGGGAACAGGCTATTATTCTATCATCAGCATATCTATGAAGATGTATCCAGTCTGGCTTTTCAGAATTTTCCGGACGGATTGTATGGCGCAAATATGGTGTTCAATTATGGGCATCCCTCAGATGGTTTCAGATTGACACGGCTTACAGCTGAAATGCTCTTGACCAAGGATCAATCCGGATCGGAATTCTATATTACAGGTAGTATATACCAGGGAGCTGATAATTATTTTAATCATAGTCAGTACTATCAGGGATGGTCATATAAAGATGCCGTGATTGGTACACCCTTTATTGCTCCACGTGCTGATATTGATCAATCCAAATTTTCTTCACCGAGGTATTTTCCTAACAACCGGGTCAGTATGTTCTATCTCGGAGCTCAGGGAACGTATAAAGAGTCGCTGTTGCTTACTTTACGAACTTCTGTAAGTCGGAACTATGGAACTCCGGGTGCCGATTTTTCACCTCCCCGCAATCAGTTTTCCGCGCTGCTATCGGCACAAATGAAATTAAGAAGCTTGCAGAATACAACGCTAACCGCTCAACTTGCCGCTGACCAGGGACAACTTTTCAGGAATTCGTATGGTGGCTATCTTGGAATTAAAAAAAGCTGGTAATCTCCTATGTTCACCTCTGAACAAAATTGTTCGATTTCGGACAGTTAAAGTGGTAAATTATAGTATAATATTCTGTAAATCAATTCATTATTTTATTGGTATGTTTTTTGGAAATGCTTTGTGAAAAGGTATGTCTGCCTATTCACTAACAAGGATTTCTAAAGCTTAGCCATGTTAAAAAACTACTTCAAAATAGCCTTCCGTAATATCTTAAAAAATAAGGTTTTTTCGGCGATCAACGTAGCGGGACTGGCCATCGGTATGGCTGCTTGTATGGTTATCATGCTTTTTGTTTTCTATGAGCGAAGTTTTGATAGTATGCATACCAGCAATATCTACCGCCTCAATGAAGTACAGAATTACGAAGGTATGGTGGCTCCTCAAAAGGTGGCACTCTCAATGTTTCCGATGGGGCCTACGTTAGAAAGTGATTATCCTGAAGTACGTAGTTTCGTGCGTATAGTGGAAATGTCAAAGGCAGTTGTAGGGTCAGGCTATAAGCGGATCGAGTTAGAGAAAGGGTATTATACAGATGCCAATTTCTTTGAAATGTTTGACTTTAAACTCATTGAGGGAAAAGCAGGCGAAGTTCTGAAAAACCCTAATAGTGTCGTACTGACTCAAGATGGTGCAAAGCGGATTTTTGGCGACACAAATCCTATAGGCAAGTCAATAACCAAATATGCCGGTGATACGCTGACGTTTAAAGTGACAGGAGTGATGGAAAATGTACCTGGAAATTCACACCTTCAGTTCAACGGCTTGTTTTCTTTCAATACTGTTATCAAACCGGATTTCATGGATGGTTGGGGACGAAACTGGCTTGTAACCTATCTTAGTATAGCTCCGGATGCAGACGTAGCTGCTTTGGAAAAGAAATTTCCTGATTACCTTAAAAAGTATCTGAAAAACGACAACTGGAAATATTACGAATTGTTTTTACAACCTTTATCTCAGATACATTCCAGTTCGACGGACATCACGCATGACTATCAGAATTTTCACAAATTCAACAAAACATATACCTACACTTTTTCACTTATTGCAGTGATTGTTCTTGTTATCGCATGTGTTAATTTTATGAATTTGTCTACAGCCCGATCCGCCAGTCGTGCCCGGGAAGTGGGGGTAAGGAAATCCATCGGCGCTTATCGCATGCAGCTGGCGTATCAGTTTATAGGTGAGTCGATACTGCTGGCTCTGATCGCTTTTGTTCTGGCAGTAGTTTTGGTGAAGTTATTTTTACCATCCGTTTCGCAGTTTAGCCAGAGGGATCTGGAGTTTTCAATTCTAACCAATCCGTTGTTACTTTTGACAGCGTTGTCGGGTGCGGTAGGCATAGGTATTTTTTCAGGATTGTACCCGGCACTATATCTGTCATCCTTTGAGCCGATAAAGGTTTTGAAAGGAAAGATCGGTGTAGGAAAAAGTACTTTCAGAAATACACTTGTCATTGCGCAATTCACCAGTGCCATTTTCCTGATCATCGCGACAGGATTTGCTGTGAAACAGCTCGATTTCATGCAGCATAGAGATCCGGGCTTTGTGAAGGATCAGGTAATGATCATTCCATTGGATTCGAAGTCGAGTCCTAAATACCAGTCATTGAAGCAGGAACTGCTCAACAGTTCATTTGTTGATGGTGTAACAGGGTCGGGACAGCGTTTGGGGAATAACATGCATCAGACAGGCATCACTTTCCGAGGAAGCGGTCCGGTCAAAGAAATTGCCTCTTCACAGGTTATCGTGGACCCCGATTATCTTTCGTTATACAAGATTAAACTCCTGGCGGGTAAAAACTTTACCCGGGAGGAGTCTGAAAACGGGAGTACTTACATTATCAATGAATCACTTGCCAAAGAACTACTTAAAGATCAACCCAAGGAAAAAATTGAATCTTTGGTGGGTAAGCAATTTGGGTTTAGCGGCATGGATTCGCTGGGTAAAATTGTAGGAATCGCTAAGGATTTTAATTTTAATTCAATGCACCACAAGATTGAAACCCTTTGCCTTTTTAACCAAAGTAATTGGGGGTATAATGAGATGTCAGTCAAAATTAAAGGGAAGGATGCAAAGTCTGCAGTGGCTGCGATCGAGTCGGTATGGAAAAATCAGGTTCCCGATAAGGATTTTACCTATTCTTTTCTTGACGAACATTTTGCGGAACTATACAGAGCCGACGGTCAGGTGAGTAATATAGTCGGTATCCTTGCTGGTTTAGCCATTCTGATTTCTTGTCTTGGTTTGTTTGGACTCGCTTCCTTCTCAGCAGAACGCCGTGTAAAGGAAATAGGAGTAAGGAAAGTAATGGGCGCCTCGGTGGCAGGAATTGTAGCTTTGCTCTCCAAAGACTTTATGAAACTTGTTCTTATATCCATCGTTATTGCAATACCTGTAGCATGGATGGTGGTGCGCTGGTGGCTTCAGGATTTTGCATATCGGGTGGAAATACAGTGGGGAGTTTTTGCAGGGGCTGGTATTATAGCCATTCTCATTGCCCAGCTAACTGTTAGTTTTCAAAGTATAAAGGCGGCTCTTACAAATCCCGTAAAATCTCTGCGCGCGGATTAATATTAGTCTGACCACTTTAATATACCAATACTATGAGCCATATAGCTATACCCATACCCAACATGTACGGACAGCAGGAGATAGAGGTACACGTGAAAATTAACGGTCTCAAACAGCAGCTCCATTATAAGGTAGAATTGTTTTATTGGGACAACTGTGTAAATCCCAAGGCTCATCGTGCCGATTGCATCAGCGAAATGCTGGCTCATCATGATCCGGAATGGACGGTTTATTATATTGGAGCGCCAACGGAGGAATTTGTCCCGATCACCTTTGTAAAGAATGAAACTCGTTCTTTGTTACGCCACGGGATGGTTTGAATTTCACATCTGTGCATTTCAAGGTTTTCAATAGCAAATTTCTGAATATAAATTCCCCGGGAAGCTGAGTGCTTCCCTTTTTTATTTTAATATTTTTTTTGCAACAGTGTTGCGTAAGTAAATGTTTGCCACATATATTTGCATCATTGTTGCATTAAATATTATGATCATGAAAAGGAGTTTACTGAGAATGTTGGTTGGGCTGTCGGTTATTTCGGGGTTGGCATCCTGTGATAAAGACAAAGAAGAAAATGTGAGTCCGGTTGTGGACAATGAGTATAAATTCATTCGGATTCTCGTGAATGATGAAAGTACGTCACAACTTTCGCTGGTTAATCCGGTGACATTAGCATCAGAATCTTTTCAGGCCCTTTTTCCTAAATCCGCATTGTATGGCACGCAGGCCGGACGTTTCGGAGCACTGGTAAATGGGGCAAACAATAGTGTCCAGATTTTTGACAGTGGATTTGAGGGACATGGAGACCATGTTGATGTGAAAGGAACTCCCAAATTTGCGGCACTTACAGGTAATGGAAATCGCCCTACACACTTCAAAAGTAAAGGTGATGAAATACTGGCGTTTAATGATGGGGATGGTACTTTAAGCACAGCTAAAGAGGCTGATTTTCATGTAGCCGGAGCTAAAATGAAGGCCATCAATGCAGGTAATGTAGCGCATCACGGCGCCATGACCAAGTTCGATAATGGAACGTATGCGATCACGGAGAAAGACGGATCAGTAGCCGGGACACTGCCTGAGAGGGTTAAAGTGATTGATGCAACAGGGAAAACGCTTTTTGCTTCAACCATTCAAACTAAAGGAATACATGGAAATGCCAGTGACGGTAAAGTATCTCTGTTTGGTTCTTCCAGTGGGATTTTGGTTGTGCAGCCTACAGGAGCACAATCTTTAATTCCGCATCCTGCAAATTTTGGTACAGCTTGGTTTGGATCTATTTATGAGGCGAAAGGTGCAGGTAAATTTGTAGGATATACTGCTGCTATGGGGGCTTATCTCATCGACGTTACAAGTAAAGCGGTAACGCCAATTGTAGAAAGTACAGACCTGATTCAGGTGAAAATAGATTACGCAGGAAATAATCTGATCGCTTTGTTCCATAACGGTGAGGTGAGAATATATGATCTGGCAACAAATACGCTGAAAAAGGGTGGTTCAGTAGTGGGAGTGGTTGCAAAAGACGCTACACTGAAGCCTCAGATTGAAGCAACATCTAAATTTTTATACATTACTCAACCCGCTACGGGAGAACTTTGGCAGGTGAGTACGGAAGATTTTGGTAAGGTAAATAAAATCAAAGTTTCATCAGCACCTTATCGTTTGGCAATTCTTGGTATAGAGTCAGATGAAAGTCATTAAATAGCAAAACTCAACGGGTTTAGGCAGGGCAGGTTGAAGCCCTGCCTTTTTTGTATTCAAGGATTGTGTAGGGCGCACCTGCTATTCCACTGAGGTTGATATGTGTATAGTAAGTTACATTCCCCATTTTGGTGATATGCTTACACACTGCATGCTGGTATTGTGCTGGAATAGAATTGATAATTAGATCTTCGCGGTTTGCTATCTGTATGCCGTGCCAACTTAACCCCTTACCGCTCAACCAATAATGAGGAAAGTAACTTTTACCGAATCAGAGCTTATCTCGCAACTCAAATCCAACAATAAGGATGCATTTGAATATTTGTATGAGCGCTATTCTCCTGCCTTGTACGGCATTATTTTGAAAGTGGTAAAGGACGAAGATAAAGCTGCTGATTCCATGCAGGATGCGTTCCTTAAAATCTGGAAAAATATAAGTCGATATGATCCGGAAAAAGGTACTCTGTTTACATGGATTCTGAACGTGGCCAGAAACACCGCCATCGACAAATTGAGAATGGATGTAAAAACAGAGAAAGTAGTAAGTTTGTCTTCTGTCAACGAAACTGAAGTTACATCTGAAACGACCTACATCCCACCCATTAATCTCATAGACCTTCGCGCTATTGTTTCACGCCTGCTCCCCGAGCGTAGGGTTTTGATCGAAATGGTATACTTTGAAGGTTACACACATGAGGAGGTATCCGAAACCCTTCAGGTTCCACTAGGTACTGTTAAGTCGCGCATCCGCAAATCCCTTCAGGAATTACGTCACGTATTCGGAGCTTCCTCAATGATAAGTATGGCCGGCTGAGGCGTACTTTTTCTATTTATATCCAATTTCTTTATCTCCATTCAATAAGCAATTCAACTCGTTTTCATTTAATATGAAAATGCTGACGAGGTGTGTTCAGTTGTGCAGAATCCGCATATTCACTAACGTAGGGTATTCGTGAATTATACGAATAATACAATAGTCAAAATCCCCTTGAATTTCCGTTGATTTCTGTCGATTTATTCCTGATGTGTTTAAAATTGCCTTTTTTCATGAAATAGGTATATTTATACTGTATAACTAGTTGTGTTTAGTCATTAGAATGTAGTTTTAGTCAGTTCCTAGAATTACATTTAATTAACATGTAATATAAAAAAAATCATATTTTTATCTTGTAGATCCGATGTTTGTTGATTTATATTTGTGCAAGAAATCCTACATAGCAACCTTGCTAATCCAAACATTTTTCTATGAGAAATTTATCTACTACACTATTTTATCTACTGCTTTTTATATCCAGTTCTTCATTCGGTCTTTCGAATAAGAATGGCGTTGAGGGGCTGACAACAAATGATTGCGGATGCTCAAATCAGGAGCTTTCAAATGGTAGCTTTGAAACTGCCCAAAACGGTATCCCGGTAAACTGGCAATACGACGGGAAATTCATTACTGACAAAAATTACGATGTATGTGGTGAAGACAATGGTCGTTTAGACGGTGCAGGTTCCTTCTGGCAGGATGTTGTGAATGTAGTTCCGGGTAGTAAAGTGACCTTTACTGCCTACGGCGGATATCACCATTATAAAACACATTTTTTTCATCTGATGTTTTTAGGTAAAAATGACGAGGTCCTCCTGGAGGTAACCAAGCAACTCACTGTACCTGTATCTCAGAATAACAATAAGCTCACAAGGTATACACTCTCGGATTTTGCACCGGAAGGGACTCTTAAAGTCCGCGTGAAGGGTAGTGCCAAGGGCGACTATTTCAAAGTTGATGTGGCTTGTCTTAATATCCAGAAGCCATCTGTTTCCTGTAACGACTGTAACAATAACAAACTCAAAAATCCATCTTTTGAAGAATATAAAAATGTATCTGGTAAAGAGGTCCCGACAGAATGGGTTGGTTCCAATTTCGTAAAGGATGCAGGTTTTGTGATATGTGGTAGTAAAAATGGGTTAGTGAACGGAGGTGCAGGAAGTTTTTACCAAGATGTGAAAACGACTCAGGGAAGTAATGTAAAATTGAAAATATGGGGCGGATATCATAATTTCCGCAACCATGTATTTGAGCTTCAGTTTTTCTCAGAAACCGGTACCAGCCCAATCTCAAGAGTGTCCGTTAATCTCGATAAGTCTGTTGAAGATCTAAAGAATAAGCTTAAGTTATATCAATTGCAAGCTACTGCACCATCAGGAACTGCCTACGTTCGTGTAAAGGGTTCATCTACCGGAGATTATTTCAAGGTAGATGCTGCCTGTCTTACAATAGAAGAGTCGCCGCAATGTGTGGCTTGTAATGACAATAAATTGGTTAACCCAAGCTTTGAGCAGGGTGCCGCAGGATGGACTAAAAATGGAAGCGGCACGTTTGTAACTCCTGAAAAGTATGTAGTTTGTGGTACAAAGGCAGGACTTATATCAGGTTTTGCTACTGCTTCACAGGATGTTCAGGTATCGCCGGGTAGTGATGTAACGCTGGCGATATGGGGAGCTTACAATGGCAAGAGTGCTCAAAGTTTCAAACTGATTTTCTTCAACTCTCAAAATGTTCAGGTAGGTTCTGAAAGCGCCGCCGTGGATAATAGTGTGACGGAAGGAAACACACCAGGTTTGCAACAGTATATTGTGAAGAAAAAGGCACCCGCTGATACTAAGTTTGTAAGGGTTCAGGTATATTCTGAAGGAAATGATTTTCATTTCGACAATGCATGTCTAACGGTGATTGCAGGAGCACTTCCTGTAAAGTTGGCTGAATTCAAAGCTTCAAATGTAGAAGGAGTCGTAAGGCTTAACTGGAATACGACTTCAGAAAGCAATTCAGGACTATTTGAGATACAGCAAAGCACAACTGGTAAAAACTGGACAGTGATCGGACAAGTGGCTGCCAAGGGCGAAAGCAATGCCGTAATTCCGTACACATTTTCAGACAACAAGCCAGCTTTTGGTAATAATCTGTACCGTCTGAAAATGATTGATCTGGATGATACCTTTGCATACAGTAATATTGTCAGTATCAAAATAGAGGAAGGTACACAAGTATCTGTCTATCCAAACCCGGCTACCGAATACATCACAATCCGTACATCAGGTGACGCACTTTCATACGTGACAATCTTTAATGCAAACGGACAACTTGTAAGGCAAGCAGATACAGAAAAGATCGATCTGAGCGGATTAGGGCTAGGACGCTACATAGTAAAAGTTACGCATAAGAGTGGATCTGTTACAACCAAGCACATTTTAGTGTCGAAATAACCAGGCATTATTACTCAACTCGAAAGAGAAGCTTTTGTTAAATTTTAGCCCTTCATCTGTTTTGGCGGATGAAGGGCTTTATTTTTAACGTTGAATTTGAAAACTTGCCCCTAATCTTATGGCCGAGAGCAACGTGATGCATTTAACACAACAAAAAGCGAATCATTTAAGTAGGGCTGATTTTGGGGAGGATTTCCTTTGGGGTACTGTAACGGCTGCTTTTCAGGTCGAGGGTGCAGTGCAAGAAGATGGGAGGGGAGCTTCGATTTGGGATGTTTTCACACATCAGAAAGGAAAGATCAAAAATGGTGATCATGCCGATGTTGCATGTGATTTTTACAATCGATACGAAGCAGATCTGGCACTGGTTGTAGAAATGGGATTCACCGAATTCAGGTTTTCCATTTCATGGTCTCGAATCTTGCCTGAAGGAAAAGGTGAGATCAATAAGGCTGGTATTACATACTATAATCGTTTGATTGATCAATGCATAGCATTGGGAATAAATCCATGGGTTACATTGTATCACTGGGATTTACCCCAGGCATTGGAACGTGCAGGAGGTTGGAAAAATCGCGAAATCATTAAATGGTTTTCGGATTATGTCACGATCTGTGCTGAGGCTTTTGGCGACAGGGTGAAAAATTGGATTGTAATTAACGAACCCATGGCCGTTGCTGCTTTGGGATATACAACGGGACTTCATGCTCCGGGAAGAAAAGGATTATGGAATTTCCTGCAGGTGACACACCACCTTGCGATGTGCCAGGCCGAAGGTGGCAGGATTCTCAGGAGCCTGGTGCCTGCCGCATACATCGGAATGGCTATTTCCTGTTCATATATAGTTCCTAACTCCAAATCATTGAGAGATTTACGCGCTGCCGAACGTGCCAATGCCGTCATGAACAGAATGTTTGTTGAGCCAGCATTAGGACTTGGATATCCCTCGGATGCCTTTCCTTTTTTAAACGGGATTAAAAAGTATATGTTACAAGGAGATGATAAAGCAATACAGTTTGACTTTAATTTCACCGGCATTCAAAATTATTTCAGTGTTACGGTAAAACATAGTTATCTCGTGCCGGTTCTTTGGTTGAAAGAAGTGCCTGCTGTTTTGCGCAATGTTCCCGTTACGACAATGGGGTGGGAAATAGATCCCGTTGGCGCGTACAAAATTCTTAAACAGTTCTCATCGTACAAAGGTATCCGCGATATTATTGTATCAGAAAGTGGCGCGGCTTTTGAGGATACACTGGTTGATGACAAGGTGGATGATCCTGAAAGGATTGCTTATTTTCAGCTTTACCTGAATCAGATCCTTCAAGCGAAAAGAGAGGGAATTAATATTAAGGGTTATATGGTGTGGTCATTGATGGACAATTTCGAATGGGCAGAAGGTTACAGAGCGCGTTTTGGTCTGGTTTACGTTGATTTTGCTACACAGCTGCGCACCATGAAACAGTCGGGACAATGGTTTGCCCAATTCCTGAAGAGTTGATCAGTTTTTTCCAATTATTGTCCCTCCAGACATTGATGAACGTGGCCGGTTATTTGCTTCCGGCCACGTTTTATATTTTCAGAATATCCTTTGCCTCTTCGTCAGAGTAATAAGGTCCGAGTTCCGCCTCTTCAATCATTTCCTGAGCCTGATTTTCAGTGACCTCTTTACGGCGGTCTGGTGTGGGTTCCCAATTAGCTTCGGATAATTTTATCGAACCATTAGCTTCAAGTTCTGAAAGTAGCTGTCTGACGTGCCCTTCAGTTTCATCGTTTAGAATTTTGACCTGAATAGTTTTCATTTTGCGTGCATATTGTTGATGGAGCATTATTATCAAAAATCATTCCGAACTGTACTTATCAGTTTACAGACAGATTGTTTCAGATATTTGTGGACTTCATGCAACTTTCTTTGCGATTTTTTCATCATTGGGAAAACCAATCTATATAGGCCATGAAAATGAAATCATTACTACTTTCTGCAATGCTGATGCTGACAGCGTCCGTAAGCTTTTCCCAATCGTCCGAAGATCAGCCCTATGTGAGCAAATCCTTTAGTAATAAGTCGCTGAACTCACTGACGGTAGAAACTTCGGGAGGTTCTATCACCGTGCAGGGAGCACAAAAGGAAGGATTCGTAGTGGATATGTTTGTCCGCCCTAATAATTGGAATGGTAAAAGTCAGTTAAGCAAGCAGGAAATAGAGGATCGTTTGGAAGATTACGACATCCTGATCGGTACAGAAGGGAACAAGGTTGTGGCAACTGCCAAAAGAAGAAACGGCACCAAATGGGATAACCAGAAAAGTATTTCTATAAGCTTTAAAGTATCAGCTCCACGCAGTACTTCTACCAATTTGAGAACCAGCGGTGGAAGTATCCGTATCGCATCTCTGTCAGGCGAGCAAAATTTCACAACCAGTGGGGGAAGTTTGAAAGTGGATGATCTGGAAGGAAACATTATCGGAAAAACTTCGGGTGGTAGTATTGAAGTAAGCAATTGTCGTAAAGTGATGGAGCTGACAACCAGCGGCGGTAGCATTCGTGCGAATGATCTGAATGGAAAGGTAAATCTGAAGACTTCTGGCGGTAGTATATCTTTACTGAAACTGGAGGGTGAAATAGCTGCTCATACCAGTGGAGGAAGTGTAAAAGGGGATGATATCAAAGGAACTTTAAATACAGGGACATCTGGTGGCTCGGTGAGACTTGCAAATGTTTCGGGAAGTCTGAAAGCAAAAACCAGTGCAGGAAGTGTTGAAGTGTCTCTGGCCAAGTTGGGAGAATACCTGGATTTATCAAGCTCCGCAGGGAGTATTCGTGTAACAATGCCATTGGAATCTGGTCTTGATCTGAATCTAAAAGGAAATAAGGTTTTGATTCCATTGAAAAATTTCGATGGTCATGTAGAAAAGGACAAAGTGAATGGAAAGATGAACGGTGGTGGTATTCCGGTTACTTTGTCGGCAAGCTCTGGTAGCGTATATGTAAATCAGTAGTATCATAATCCTGACTATTTCGAATAACTCATGAAAGGCGTTTCCAAACGGGAATGCCTTTTTTTATTTCTGTAACCATTGATAACAAAAAATGAATACATTTGTATATTAAGTCTACAAAATAAGTAGAGTTAAGGGCAGCTTATTTCAACCATTCTCTAACACTTTTTAATGCATCCAAACTTTACTCCAAAAATGATACTGGCTGTATTTCTGGGATTTACCAGCCAGGCATCTTATGCTGTTCCGGATAATTGGTCCGTTGAGCGTGTACCTTACATACGAACCGGAAAGGCTTTCGAAGAAGTTGTAGGGAAGGTAACTGATAAAACTACCGGTCAGGGATTGCCCGGTGTAAACGTCCTCATCAAAGGCTCGAATACAGGAACCATCACCGATGTGGATGGTAATTTCAGACTATCTGTTCCCTCCGAAAGGGCCACGCTTGTGTTTTCTTTTATCGGTTATGAAAGTCAGGAGGTAGCCGCAAATGGTTCTCTGCAGATACAATTGGAACCGGATGTAAGCAGCCTTAACGAGATCGTAGTTGTAGGTTACGGAACCCAGAACAAGCGTGATATTACCGGCTCAGTGGGTTCACTTTCAGCTAAAAATATCAAAGACATTCCGGTTACCAATTTTGAGAATGCGATTCAGGGCCAGATCGCCGGTGTGCAGGTACAGGAGCCAAGCGGGGAACCCGGTGCAGGAACAACGATTCGTGTGCGCGGTCTGGGATCGATCTCAGGAGGAACAGAGCCGCTATATGTCATTGACGGTTTTCCTGTTTCCAAGAATGTGGATGCCGGTGTCCAGGGAGATATATCACGACGAACAGTTGCTTTTGCTTTACCACCTTCGAATCCTTTAGGTAATATCAATCCCAATGACATTGAATCAATCGAAGTTTTAAAAGATGCTTCTGCAGCAGCTATTTACGGATCACGCGGGTCAAATGGTGTAGTGTTGATCACAACTAAAAAAGGCAAAAGAGATAAAAAGCCAGTGATTGGTTTTGACGCTTATTTTGGTGTGCAAAAGATAGCTCGTAAGGTGGATCTGATGAATGCTGCCCAGCTTGGAGCGTATGTGAAAGACGCCAAAAATAATGCTTACATGCAGGATATTGCGGGTGCAAATGCCAGCGATAACAATGCAACACGGTATACCAAAACCACCAATACAGCTTATTACATTCCGGATGACTTCGCTAATCCGGATGGAACGGATATCGACTGGCAAGATCTTATTTTTCACTCCGCGCCTGTGCAAAGCTACAATGCGTCACTTGCTGGTGGCGGAGAAAATGTGAGCTATTATGTCTCAGGAGGATATTACAACCAGCGTGGTATTGTAGCCAAAAGTGGTATTGAAAGATATACTTTCCGGGTTAATCTGGAGGCCAATGCTACCAAAAAGCTAAAGTTTGGTTTGGGACTGAGCCCTTCATTCAGTAATTTGGATCGTTCACCTGCGGGAGCACCTTATTTTGCGGATCCTCCCGGTATTGTTTATTCTGCGTTGGTAACTTCTCCGACAGTCAGGCCGTACAATGCCGATGGAACCATCAACCAAAGAGACAATCAATCACATTTATATACAGAGGATGGCAGAGCTGCCAGTATGACTGAGGCTAGCAACCCATTGGCCATTGTTGAAGGAGTTACTGATAAACTGACTCAATTCCGTACACTGGGTAATGTTTTCGGAGAGTATGAGCTGCTTCCCGGACTGAAATACAAACTGTACACAGGTATCGACGTCAACAATTACAATCGTAATTTTTACAGAGGAAATTCATTGCTTTTCCGTCAGGCAACGGTGGGAGATCCATATGGGCAGTCCAATTTTTCTTTGAACTACAACTGGTTGCTTGAAAATACATTATCCTACGATAAGACAATAGGTGCAAATCACGTTATTTCTGCAGTTGCCGGATACAGTGCTCAAAAGGATAGAATTGATAATAATCAGGTATTTGCGCAAAAGTTTCCAGACGACCTGGTAGAAACGGTAAGCGGCGGGCAGGTGACTGCAGGTACTTCTACCCGTGAAGAGTGGTCGCTGGTGTCGTATCTGGCCCGGGCTAACTATGCTTTCCAGAACAAGTATCTGCTTACTGCGACTATTCGGGCTGATAAATCCTCACGCTTTGGAGATGGCAATAAAACGGGTGTATTTCCTTCACTTTCTGCAGGATGGCGTATATCGGAAGAGGCTTTTCTGAAACCCGTCACTTTTGTGAGCGATTTGAAAGTCAGAGGAAGCTGGGGTAAAACGGGTAATTTTTTAATACCAAACTATGCGTCAATCGGGCTGTTGAATCCTTATAACTATGTAATTGGCGGCAACGTCGTGAATGGTATCGCTCCGCAGACGATCAGCAACAACAGACTCACCTGGGAAAAGACTACGCAACTGGATCTTGGTATCGATTTGGGCATCATCAAAGACAGAGTGTATTTCTCTTTCGATTGGTATAGAAAGGTAACTTCTGACCTGCTACTCAATGTGCAGGTACCGGCTGCCGTCGGTTTCCTGAATGCACTCCAGAATATTGGTGAGGTTGAAAATAAAGGAATAGAGCTGACGATCAATAGTCGCAATGTAACAGGCGCATTTTCATGGTCTACGGATTTTAATTTTTCTGCCAATCAAAATACTGTATTGAAACTTGGTCCTACAGGTGACCCCATTCTGAGCTCAGGCGGTGCGGGTATTCGACATATTACACGGATCGGAGATGCCATTGGTAGCTATTATGGATATGTGGTAGAAGGTATTTATCAGACGCAGAGTGATATTGACAATGCGCCGAAGGATCAAGTCGCGCCTAAGCCACGCCCTGGAGACTTCCGTTTCAAAGACGTAAATGGAGATGGAAAAATCAATGCAGATGACCGCACTGTAACGGGTAACTACCAACCCGATTTTATCTACGGGATCACGAACCGGTTTTCTTACAAAGGAATTGATTTTAGTTTTCTGATACAGGGAGTGCAGGGTTCTGAGATATTGAACCTGACCCGTCGTCACCTCGCTAACGGAGAAGCAGGGACGAACTCATACACAGTTACGTTGGATCGCTGGATTTCCGCCGAACAGCCCGGAAATGGAAAAGTCCCAAGAGCAGACCGCCTGACTGATACACATGGAAATAACAATAGGCCATCTTCGTATCAGGTGGAGGATGGATCTTATATCAGGCTACGGAATGTTGCCCTGGGCTACAACTTTCCTAAGAGATTGTTGGGATCCCGAATTCAGACATTGAGAGCTTACGCGACAGCAACCAACCTTTTTACCAGCACTAAATATGTAGGTTATAACCCGGAAGTGAACAATCAGACCGGATTGTCAGGTGTGCAGGGTGAGGATTACGGAGCGTATCCACTAGCCAAAACTTTTACTTTCGGTTTGAACGTGACATTCTAAATCAATTCTGTCTGTCTTTCAGACTTAACCATACAGATTATGAGATTTAATAAAACATTTATACAACTGTCTTTGTCACTTGTAGGAGCGACGGCGCTGCTCTCTTGTGGAGAAGGTTTTACAGACTTGAGCCCGATTTCTCAGCGAAATGTAAATCAGTTCTATAGCACGGCAAGTGACCTTAATACCGCAATTAATGCGGCATATAAGGTTTTGCAGACCAATGGAACCTACAACCAGAGCTATTGGATTACCCAGGAAATGAGATCCGATAATACCGATCAGGGAAGTGATGGAACGGGCTTGGGTGCTGAACTTACGGTGATTGATAATTTTACGGAGAATGCAACAAGCGAGTTTATCACAGCTGCCTATACAGATTCTTTCCTGGGAATTGCGCGAAGCAATATTGTACTGAGTCGCATAGATGGTGTGTCCATAGCAGAGACAGATCGGGAGAGAATCAGAGGAGAAGCGTTGTTTCTACGTTCACTTTTTTTCTATAATCTGGCAGTGTCATTTGGTAATATTCCTTTGCCGCTTACAGAAGCAAAATCTGCTGAAGAAGGAAAAGCTTTGCCTCAGGTATCTGCTTCAGAAGTATATAAACAGCTTATTCCGGATCTGATCAAAGCAGAAGCAGGCTTACCCATAAAGTATGATGCAGCCAATGTAGGACGTGCCACGAAGGGTGCAGCTGCTACGCTTCTGGCAAAGGTATATCTGATAGCAGGGGATAAGAAATCTGCTGAGACAGTATTGCGCAGAATTATAGCTAACTACGGCTATTCACTATTGCCGAATTATGCGAATTTGTGGGGACTTACCAATAAAAACAATGCAGAGTCTATTTTCGAAGTGCAATTTAAAGGGGGAGGAACCGGAACCGGTAATGCTTTTACCAATGCTTTTTCTCCTACATTGAAACATACTACCGGGTCTTACAGAAACCGTCCGACGAAGGACGTGTTACAGGCATACGAACCCGGGGACGATCGTTTTCTGAAATCTATGGACACCAGCTATGTGAATGCTCAGGGCGTTTTACAAACCAATAGTAAAAATGATGCACGTTATATTACGAAATTTGGTCGTGAGAATGCATTTGACGAAGCAGATGCGTCGTATAACTTTGTGGTATTCCGTTATGCCGATGTGTTGCTGATGCTGGCTGAAGCATTGGGAGAAGGGGCCGAAGCTTATGGATATATCAATCAGGTAAGAGCAAGAGCTAAACTGGCTCCGCTGAGTGCCGCGAGCTCCGGAACTTTTGCTCAGAAACTTTTGCATGAAAGACGCGTAGAACTGGCTTTTGAGAACCATCGCTGGGCTGATTTACTGCGTTTTGGGGTAGCCAAGGATATTTTGCAGGCACAGGGTAAAACGATTCGGTCGCTGTATTTAATTCCGCAACGAGAGTTGGATATAAACCGATCGTATAAGCAAAACTGATTGAAAGACGCCCGACAAACCTCCTGCTTTTCTACGGAAGAGCGGGAGGTTTTTGTTTGTAGCACCAGTTAAAAATAGTTAAATCAGTAGGTTGGGTTGAAATTGGAGATTGTAAAAAGCTAATTTTAATAAATAGTTTCGCTTATCGTGATTAGTCAACCCCTTTGGGGTTGGTAAGTTGTCAGGCTCGGATTTACACCGGATTTCACCCGGCGTTACTTATGTTGAAACCCTCCGGGTTTCCGATGATGAATAAGCCAGTAGGGCGTCGATACCAATAACCTGAGTTATGAAATCCGGGTTGTAAGAATGGATATTTAAATCTTAAAGGAAAACTTGTCAATGAAGAAGCCTGTAGGGCTTCAATATGAATAGCCTCGGGTAATACCCGGGGTGTAAAATGATCTCCATACATCCACCAACCCTGAAAAGGTTGAATATTCTGGAATACATATGTTCAAAAACTACATCAAAATCGCATTCCGGAATCTCCGTTTGAACCCCACCTATACCACATTGAATATTCTGGGACTCGGAATAGGGATCGCCGGTGCGACGTTGATATTTGTTTTTTTGCAGTACCATTTACTTACTGATACGCATCAACCCGATTTTAAAAGAACCTACCGCGTGGTTTTGGACCTGTTGCTGGATGAAGGAGCTGAATATGGGGTGGATTCATCGGTACCGCTGGCGGCATCCTTGGCGCGTGATTACGCTCAGATCGAAAAGGTGGGTTTTATCAGAAAAAATCCTAACTCGACTATTTCAGCCACCGAGACAAACGGGGTCAGGCGATTCATAGAAAAAGACAACGTAGTGTTTGCTAATCGGGATTTTATGGAAATGTTCTATTTCGATTGGATAGGTAAACACGCAGCGGCCTCGATGACTGACCCGGGTACTGTCATAATTACCGAAAGCATTGCCGAAAAGTACTTTGGAACAGTTGATGCAGTCGGAAAAACGCTCAAACTTGCCAATACGATTAATTTGCAGATTACAGGCATTGTGAAAGATCATGAATTACCCACTGATATCAATTTCAGTATTTTTATTTCTTTGCCCACTCTCAAATTATTGGAAACTGATTACGAAATGGACAATTTCGGTTGGCTCAGTTCCAGGAACGTTTCCTTTGTGCGGCTTGGCAGAGATACTCAGCCAAACGACGTTGAAAACCAGATTAAAAAGAATGGCAGCAAATACTATGGGGAGACAGCCAAATATTATTCCCATAGGCTGCAACCATTGGCGGATATGCATTTTGACGAGAGATATGACGGTCAAATCCGAATGTCTATCATCTGGATCCTGGCAGGTGTAGGTGTATTTTTGCTGTTGATTGCCTGTATTAATTTTATCAATATGTCTACTGCTCAGGCACTGAAACGCTCAAAGGAAATTGGTGTCAGGAAGGTACTGGGAGGCATGCAACACCAGCTTTTTTTTCAGTTTATGAGTGAAACTACGCTGGTGACTTTGGCATCTGCCTTTGTGGCTTCGCTATTGGTAGCCTTGATTTTGCCTGTGCTTAACAACTGGGTACATCAGGACGTTTTTGCGTTTACAATGTTATTCCAGGTTCGGTTTTTACTGTTCGGTACTTTCACTATACTGTTAATGATTCTTTTGGCTGGCTTTTATCCTGCCATCATCATCTCCGGTTTTAATCCTGTCGTTGCGCTGAAAAATAAATTGAGCATCGCTCAGTTTAGAGGAGTTGGTTTGCGAAGGTCTCTGGTGGTCTTTCAACTTGTTGTAGCACAGATGCTCGTCATGGGTAGCATCGTGCTGGTAATGCAGCTAGACTATTTTCAGAATGCGGATCTGGGATTTGATAAAAATGCGGTTGTTACTATCACACTTCCAAAGATCAATCCGGAACAGAATATCAGGGAATCATTGAAAAACGATCTGCTCCAATATCCGGGTATTAGTTCAGTAGCTTATCAATACGAAGCACCCTCTTCTGAAATGGGCTATGGTGGTTCAGTCAGATTTGGAAGTAGGACATCATGGGAAAAGTTCGTGATCCGGGATCGTTTCGGGGACAGCGGATACATTCCCACTTATAAAATGAAGCTTATTGCAGGCAGAAATATTGCGGAAAAAGATTCTGTAGTAGAGTTTGTAGTAAATGAAGAACTAATGCACAAACTAGGGATCAAAAATCCTCAGAATTTACTCGGTCGCTTGCTGGAAGATGGAAATAGTGGAATGAAAGGAGAGATTGTGGGTGTAGTGAAAAGCTTCCACTTAAAATCACTTCAGGAGGCAAAAGAGCCTTGTGTTATTTTTGCACATCCCCAATTGTACAAGCAAGTGGCGGTCAGACTGGATACCAAAAATGTGTCTGCCAGTATGGCTACTCTGGCGGCAATCTGGCAAAAGAATTTTCCGGAAGAAGTATTTAGTTACCAATTTGTAGATGAACAAGTCGCGAAATTTTATGAAAAAGAGCAACAACTTACCTCTCTGATCCGTGCATTTGCAATGGTGGCAATCGCAATCTGTTGCCTGGGACTTTACGGGATGACCAATTTTATGGTGGGGCAGAGAACCAAAGAAATCGGCGTTCGTAAGGTATTAGGAGCAAGTGTTAACAGTATTTCGATGCTGTTTGGAAAAGAATTCATTACACTTGTAGCGTTTGCGTTCGTTGTAGCTGCACCTCTTGCCTGGTATCTGATGAATGGCTGGCTTAATGATTTTGCTTATCGAATAGCACTTGAATGGTGGATTTTAGGCTCAGGTGGAATTTTGATTTTGCTTATTACCCTGGCTACGGTTGGATATAGGGTGTTAAGAGCCGCTATGATGGATCCGGTGAAAAGTTTGAGGGTGGAGTAGATTATCAGATTTCCGACGCAGAGTTAAAATTGAGTTGTACAGCGTTTAAATATATAACTCATCGAAATACCAACGTATTATTCCTATACCTCTGCATTTAGATAGCTTTTACTATGCGCTTAGCACCACTTAGCTTAGCCTCACCGAGAACAAATCTTTCGATTTTACATAGATCCATGTAACTACAGCTAACGTCATTACTCCACCCATCATCACAGAAGGGACTGTCCCAAATACTTTCGCAAGTACTCCGGATTCAAATGCTCCGAGCTCATTGGACGAACTTACGAACATACCATTTACAGCTGCCACACGTCCGCGCATTTCTTCCGGCGGATATATTTGCAGGATTGTTTGTCTGATGATCACGCTCACACTGTCACAAACACCTGTAAAAAACAAAGCAGCACAAGACAACATGAAATTGGTTGAAATTGCAAACAATATGGTGAACAGTCCAAATCCGGCTACGGATACCAGCATGTTGCGCCAGGCATTATGCGTGGCAGGAAAGTAGGCCATTGCAAGCATGGTAAGCAAAGAACCAATAGCTGGAGCTGCCCTGAGTAATCCCAGTCCTTCCGGACCCACCTTCAGAATGTCTTCGGCAAATGCCGGCAACAGTGCAACTACGCCGCCAAACAATACGGAAAATAAGTCCAGTGAGATGGCATATAAGACGATTCTGGTTCTGAAGACAAACCGGAAACCTTCTTTCAGACTTTCAAGTATAGGTGTGGTAATTTTGACAATTTCGGGTCTGGTTTTAATCAGTCCCAGTAAGAACCAACATACTACGAAGTTAATGATCACTACGAGCAGCGTATTTCTGAAACCTACAATAGCATAAAGAAATCCCGCAATAGCCGGACCCATAATCGCTCCGGCCTGCCTGAATGAGCCACTCCATGTAGACGAGTTTGCATAAAACGCACGAGGTACCAGGTAGGGTTTAAGAGAACTTGAGGCCGGTGAATAAAATCCTTTGGCAAAACCTATTAATCCAAAAACGCCGTAAATAGATGCCAGATGCTGAAATTCAGTAAGAGAATTATAAATGCCGGGTTGAAAAAGAGTATACAGCATAACTGACCCCAAAATAATCACAACGATACTGATGTGCATCACACTGATCTTATTTTTCTGATCTGCAATGTACCCACCAAGCAGCGACGTAACAATAAATGGTATTGCTTCAGCTAATCCGATCAATCCCAATGCCAGCGGATCATGTGTCATTTTATAAAGCTCATATCCAACGATTACTTCTTGTATAAGAATGGTGGCTGCGAACAGGAAAGTATTGGAGATGTAAAACCGGAAATCGGAAAAACGAAGGGCAGCGTAAGGATCTTGTGAATTAACTTTCTTCAAGTTGATATTATGCAGTGTTTTTCAGGAGAACAAATACCTGATGTAATTACGTTCGGTGATGGTTGAAAATTAATATGAGTTGTTGCTTTTGTTCAGTTTCAAGGATGAATTCAAGCTTTTACAATTTGTTTACATTGTTTTACAGGTGATTCACCAGATTTGAAGGTGGGTGATTTACATTTGATTCAGTTCATAACTCATTCAAAAAACTACAGCTCATGAAAAATCTGTTGGTCAAAGTCACATTCCTTTTTGTTGTTCTGCTCTCTTTTTCAGTTTCAAATGGTTTACCTAAAAATGAAGTAAAGCATGATTCTTTATTACTGAATGGGAAGGAAACTTCCGCTGATATGTTTTCCTGGATTACAAAAGGAAAGCTGAGCATGGGTGGAGGTGCCAGAAATGCAGTTCCTTTCTATATTTATCTGATGAGAGAAGGTAAGATCATTAATTCCGAATCTTACGTGCATAATCATGCTGTTCGGGAATACGAAATGGCTGAGATATTAAAACTGGCGAAAGACGGAGATCAGATTATTGTCGATCCGGCTGGTCAGCTACACAATTCGGCTAGAAAAGTTATTGTCGTAAAGCAAAAAAGGTTTATTCCTGATCTGTACCAGTGGCTGGGATTGCGCAAGAATAAAAATGATGGATGCTAAATCATTAAATTCGTTGATTGAATTGTTGTGTCGGTATTAGAGTATGTTCAAAATTGTGATGTTTCTAAAAATGGCTATGAGGACAATCGTTTTGGTTTTGATCATTTTGTGTGCGTATACAGCCGACAGTATTGCGAATAACGAGGGAATACGATTTGCTGAAAGTGTCAATCTGGCCATGCGGCGGGCTGTTCATCAGTTAAAATTACAAAACGGAGATTCTCTTTCCATTGTCAAAGCTGTAAAGCAAACCGATGACACATCTTTTTCAATAGAATTGGATCAGGTTTTTGATTATGCAGAGCTACCGCAATTACTGCAGAAGTCTTTCGATTTGCACAAAATAGAAAAATCCTACAACGTATCTATACTGAACTGTGGAAGCGATGAAATCCTACTCGGTTACAGTTATCTCGACTTGACAACCAAAGAAGGCGTTCCCTGTGCAGGCAGAACGAAGGAGCCTGGCTGTTATATATTGAAAATCAGTTTTCTTCCCGAAGAAAAAACTGCAGGCTCATCCGGGACCTGGTGGCTGATACCCGCAGGAGTTTTGCTTTCAGGCCTTGGGTTCGTGGTATGGCGAAAGTCAGGAAAGCCGGAGCAAATTGCTTCAAAAGCAGAAGAAGTTATTAGTGATCCACGGATCAGTTTCGGGGTATCTCAGCTGGATATGTCTAATCTTATGCTGTATAGCGGTGATAAAAAGCATAACCTCACCTATCGGGAAGCAAAGCTTTTACATCTGTTTGTAAGCCATAAAAACCATATTATGGAAAGAGATTTTATTCTCAAATCTGTTTGGGAAGATGAAGGAGTTACAGTAGGACGAAGTGTGGATGTGTTCGTATCACGCCTGCGGAAGTTACTCTCAGAAGATACTTCTGTGAGAATTAACGCAGTGCATGGTATAGGTTATCGCATGGAGATTTCTCTCTGATTATTTCTGAAAATTTGACGTCTGTGATCAGTTTCTATCGTTCGGTAGCGTACACGTTTGTACGATTTCGAACGATAGTTTTATATGATGTATTTTGTAAAGTTTTGTTAGTTAATGGGTTAGTTGTCTGGCAAGCGTTTTTAAAGTATATGTACAAGGATTAGTAAAGCACAACTTTTTATATTTGGTTATCGACTACAAGGTAGTGCTCCTGAATTCATTTATACCAAAATTTTATGATCAAGCTCGAAAAGATTTCTAAATATTATCCCGCTGGCTTTGGCAAAACCTATGTGTTACGTCACATTGATCTCAATATTAAAGAAGGGGAATTCGTATCGATTATGGGGCCTTCTGGTTCAGGAAAATCGACATTGTTACATATTTTAGGCTTGCTCGAAGAGCCGTCAGAAGGTGAATATCTGTTTCTGGATGAGCCTGTTCAGAAATTATCTGAAAAGAAAAGAACCGAGTTGCACCGACATCAGATCGGATTTGTATTTCAGGCTTATCACCTCATTGACGAGCTGACGGTCTACGAAAACATTGAAACGCCGCTGCTTTACAAGGGTACGCCTTCTTCTGAACGAAAAAGCAGAGTGGCAGAGTTACTGGATCGCTTTAATATGGTTGCGAAAAAGGATTTGTTTCCGCATCAGTTGTCAGGCGGACAGCAGCAGTTGGTTGGCGTTGCGCGTGCCATTGTTCACAATCCCAAAGTGATTTTTGCAGATGAGCCTACAGGCAACCTGCATTCTGAACAGGCAGTGGAAATTATGGAGCTGTTTCAAAAGTTAAATAAAGAAGATAAAGTAACCATTGTGCAGGTAACGCATTCCGAGTCGAATGCAACGTACGGGAATAGGATCGTGCGGTTGAAAGACGGATGGTTAGCGTAGAACCAAAGGTTATGCGGCAGAGGGCACGGAGTGTATCGCGGATACTTCCCCGACTCAGAATTATATAATCTATTAGCCATGAAATATGTATTGCTCATTTTGAGCTTGTTGCCAGGCATTTTGCAGGCGCAGGCCAGGCTCAGTATGCACGAATGTGTAGCACTTCTGACCAAAAATAACCTGGTGTATAAACAGGGAAGTCTGCAGGCAGAGTCGGCAGAAGCCCAGTTGAGGCAGGCAAGATCTCAGATTCTTCCTCAGATTTCAATCGGTTCCAATAACAGTGTCAATCTGGGACGGAGTATTGATCAGTATACCAATGAATATATTGATCAGGTGTATAACTACAGTTCCATAGGAGGAGGCTTTCAAATGCCTGTTTTTCAGGGAGGAAAGTTGCAGAACCAGATCCGGCAGAATGTGTTACTGAAAGAGTCTGCCAATGAAAACCAAACTGCTGTATTCAACCAACAGGTAGCGCTACTGATGCAGGGTTATGTGAATGTACTCGCGACGAAAGCACTTTATGAAGCAGCAGGCCAGCAGGTGGCATCATCTCAGATTCAGGTAGATCGTGTTGAAAAACAGGTGGATGCCGGGGTGCTCGGAAACAATACGTTGTTTGAGATTAAAGCGCAATTATCAAACGATAAGTTTGCTGAAGTGACCGCACTCAATAATTACAGGACTGCCCGATTGGCGCTGTTTCAACGTATCAATATTCCTGCCGACGATAGCCTGGTGCTTGAACCACTTACACCGTTAAGGACAGAACAGGCTGCTCTGACGGCAAGCGGGTTGTATGAATTTGCTCAGATCAATTTTCCCGAAGCGAAAAGTGCTGAGTTGTATCGCAAAAGTTTCGGGTATCAGGTAAAATCGATACGTGCAGACAACTTTCCTTCGCTATCGCTCGGTGCGGACTTTGGAGCATTTTACGCTTCCACCAATAAGAAACTTGATTACTTCAATCAGTTGAATGCAACCCGGAATGGGTCTATGAACCTCCGACTGAATATCCCTATTATGGGAAGATGGGTGACAAGGCCACGGGTAGAGTTTGCCAAAGTACAGGAGCGGCTTGCACAAAATCAGCAGGAAACGACAAAACAAATATTGAGACAGGCCATTGAGAAAGCAGTATTGGATATGAATGCTGCCACGGATAAATTTTCTGCTGCACAAGGCCAGGCCGAATCACTATCAGCAAGTTTCACAGTGGTAGAAAGTAAGCTGAATGCCGGAACTGCCAACATTTTTGAATATTCACTCGCCAAGGCAAATCTTGCGAAAGCAGAGGCAAATGCGATTCAGTCGAGATATGAATATTTAATGCAGCAGCGACTACTGCAATATTATCAGCAGGGGAACTGGGATGGGGTATTTTAATCGCTTTTTGGCAAAGGCAATGAGCTTGAAGAAATCAGCGAAACAAGCAAATGTGAGGCTAATCGCTAAAAATAGTTAGGTTAAATTTTGGTATAGGTAATTTTTAGAGGTGACCAACGGTCGCCTCTTTTGTTATACTTGATAAAAAAAGTTAATTGTTAAAACGGTTACAAAATTGATGCTATATTGCTGTATCTATCAAACTATTTTGACGTATGAAAAAATATTTGCTTTTAGCCATACTTGGCTATTTATCTATTTATAATCCTGTTCAAGCTCAGTTGGAGAAGGGGACAGGGTACATAGGGACAACAATTGGAATCTCCGGAGCGAATACTTCTGTCACCAACGAATCAACTAGCAAATATAAACAAGGACGCATAGGTTTAACTCCATCATTGTCTGCAGGGAAATTTGTCAAGGATAATTTTCTTTTAGGATTGACTATAGGTACTGGAATTGATCTACTGACAATCAAACAGGGAGACCAGAAAAATAAAATTAGTAACATGTCCTACTATGTAAGTCCTTTTATAAGAAATTACAAAACGATTGGTAGTCAATCCAAATGGGCTGTGTTTTTGACATCATCGGCTGACATTGGTCTGTATAGGTATAAGAATGAGTCTGCCAATAACACTACTAAAACAAACGGATTTTCAACTGGATTGAGTGTGAAACCAGGCATTGCTTATTGGGTCAGTCCACGCTTTTCTCTGGAATCCGACATTAATCTGCTATCGTTAGAAGCAGGTTACTCCTCTTTTGAAGAATCAAACTCATTCTATTTCAGATCCGCTGCAACAAGTAGCCTGAATGGCTATTTCTCGGTTCGGGCTGCATGGTACATTCAAAAGCACTAATTATATGAAAAAGATATTATTACTAGCATTGCTTATCGGTTTCGGTACAATAGGCTCATTGCAGGCCCAGTTTACAGGTAAAAAATTTCTTTCAGGAGATGCATTAATCAACTTTCAACAAAATAATGATGAGCCCGATATTTCAAGAAATGAATATGGCTACAACTTCAATATTTCTCTTGGTAAGTTCAAAACTGAAACGCGAGCAACGGGATGGACAATTAGTAATTCATTGGCGGGAGGAAAAAAATTGTATTCGGTAAATAACAACAATACAAATGTGAATATTGAAAGGTCTGGTATTAGTTCTGTTGGTTTTGGTGTAGGACGCTTCTGGCAATTTTACAAGCATTTCAATGAACACATAGGTATTTTTGGAGGCCCATCGGTAAACTTGGGCTTTGATAATTCCAAAACTTATACACCTGATAACGGGTCTTTACAAGAGACAATAGGAAATAAGGTTACTTTGGGATTGAATTTAAGTGCCGGAGTCTACTATAATTTATCAGAAAAATGGTGGGTAACAGCAAGTCTGGCATTTGCCAACCCGGTTTCTGTGAGTTATCAAAGAAACAAACATGTTTATCCTGATCTTGCTTTTGAAGATATAAAAATCAATCAGATTAACTACCAACTCACGCCTACATTTACATTCCCAAGTGTAGGCCTTGGTGTTCGTTACTTTTATGGCAGATAAGATGATGGACTGAATAAATAAATCAAATTATTCAGTTATAAAGACTGTAGGTACGCCTTATTAGCGTATTTACAGTCTTTTTTATGAAGAAGTATTTTTTCTTATTGGCTTTTGCAATGCTGGCAGCTTGCCAAAGATCCAACTATGTATCAATCGAAGCGCCTTGGAAACCAGACTATAAACTGGACAGATCCGAAAATTCTATCGTAGCTTTTGAAAAAGCAGACGCAGAGAACATGCCAGCCGACGGTGGCATTGTTTTGACTGGTAGTTCATCTTTCACCAACTGGAAGCAGGCTGCAAGCGACCTTGCTCCGTTGCCCGTGATCAATAGAGGCTTTGGTGGTTCCACTTTCCCGGAGGTCATATATTATGCTGAAAGGTCGGTCATCAAATACAAACCTAAAACTGTTGTCATTTATTGTGAAAATGATATGTTCGGACAGAAGAAGAAATCTCCCGAGCAGGTACGTGATGCCTATGTGGCACTCACCAAATTACTCAGAGAGCAGCTTCCCGGAGTAAGGCTTTATGGTGTTTCTCTGAAACCATCACCTTCACGATGGGCACAGCGTGAAGATGTGATCAAGGCTAATAAGCTGATTCAGGATTTTATTAAAACAGACAAAAAGCACGACTATATTGATGTTTGGCCTGTCATGCTAAAAAATGGACGTCCTGATGCGGGTATATTTTTAAAAGATAGTCTTCACATGAACGAAGAAGGTTATCGCCGCTGGACTAAGGTTTTAAAGCCTATACTTGAAAAGACTGTTTAGAATTGAAAAAGTAGGATTAAGGGTATAGGTTTCAAAGTAAAGTCAGTATATTGACCAAAAAATACATTTAGGATTTAATAAGTGATCTAGCATTCAAATAATGAAAGTAACGGCGGTTTTTGACATTGGCAGGACCAATAAGAAATATGTACTTTTTGATGAGAACTATCAGATAGTAGAAGAATTCTCTGAGTCACTCCCGGAAACAACGGATGAAGACGGGTTCCCGACGGAGGATATAACGTTATTAACCAAATGGGTGCAGGATCATTGGGCGGCATTGCTTAATAATCCTAAGTATGATATCAAGGCAGTGAACGTGGCCGCCTACGGCGCAAGTCTGGTCCATCTTGATGGTCAGAATAAGCCGCTTACTCCACTTTACTCTTATCTGAAGCCTTTTCCTGAAGCACTTTTAAAACAGTTTTATAGTACATACGGGGAACCAACCAGGCTCTCTTTACAAACTGGTTCTCCGGCAATGGGTATGCTCAATTCCGGGATGCAGATGTACTGGCTGAAATATACCAGACCGGAGATTTACAAGCAGATTGTTACGACCTTACATTTGCCGCAGTATATTTTATACCTACTGACGAACAGAAAGGTAAGTGACTACACCTCATTGGGATGCCACACAGCATTGTGGAGCTTTGAAATGTGGGATTACCACGAATGGGTAAAAGCAGAGGGGATTCATAAAAAGTTCGCACCTGTATTGGCTTCATCGTCATTTATTTACCGCCACGGAGAAAAGGGAATTCAATCAGGATTCGGGCTACACGACAGCTCATCGGCATTGGTGCCTTACCGAATGGCAGTGAAGAAACCATTCGTTTTGCTCTCAACAGGTACATGGTGTATCAATTTTAATTCATTTTCAGCCAAGCCGCTTACTTATTATCAGCTGGAACGTGACTGTATGAATTACCTTACGCCGGAAGGTAGTGGGGTGACGGCGTCGCGTTTATTCCTGGGCCGCGAGCACGATTACCAAACTGCACGTATAGCAGAATACTTCAGGGTAGAACCCGACTTTTATAAAACCGTTGATTACAATGCGGATGTTCTCAAAGTGGATGCTCCTCCATTTTATTCTGCTTGTATGACTGGTAACGGTCCATTCCCTGAAGCTAACACGAAGGAATGGCAGGTGAGTGCATTTGCTTCGGCTGAGGCTGCCTATCACCATTTGTTAAAGGGACTGACAGACATGTTGACTGTTTCACTTCAGTTGGTGGGTATCAATGATGTCCAGTCTATTTATGTAGACGGAGGTTTTGCGAAGAATAACATCTTTACCAAACTGGTAGCGAAGAATTTTCCTAATCATGCCGTATATGCTACCAATCTTCCATATGCCACTTCGCTTGGGGCAGCGTTACATGTAACGCGTCCTCAAACATTCGAATTCTCCGGAGAAATTCATGAGATAAGCGCGGAATAGGTTTTTTTGGTTAATAATAAAGAAAGAAATCCTGTCGGTCATGTACCCTCAGGATTTCTTTCTTTAATATGTACCAGCCAAATCAGCTGATTCTGCTCCAGTTTGTCTGTTCTTTTTTGATCTTACTTAAATGCAATTGTATAGGCGCATTTTCGGGCTGCTGGAGATCCGGATCGGCTGCGAGTATTGCCTCCACACAAAGCCTTGCAACCTTGAGTATTTCTCCGTCCTGAGCAAGATTGGATATGAGTAAATCCATCAGACCACTTTGTTGTGTACCTGTGATATCACCCGGCCCACGAAGCTGGAGATCTACTTCTGCAATTTCAAATCCATCGTTCGTTCTGCACATGGTTTCTATGCGCAGACGGGTATCTTTACTGATTTTGTAATCGGTCATCAGTATACAATAAGATTGCTCTGCACCCCGGCCAACTCTTCCTCGTAGCTGATGTAGTTGAGAAAGTCCGAAGCGCTCTGCATTTTCAATGACCATTACTGAAGCGTTGGGTACGTTTACTCCAACTTCTATCACTGTTGTCGCAACCATTATCTTTGTTTCACCCCGCACAAATCGCTGCATTTCAAAATCCTTGTCTTTGGACTTCATTTTTCCATGCAGGATGCTGAGCGGAGTATCCGGAAATGCACGGGCCACACTTTCATAGCCATCCATTAAATCTTTCAAATCCAGTTTCTCAGATTCCTCGATCAGAGGATATACCATGTAAACCTGTCTGCCCTTATTGATTTCCTCTTTCAAAAATCCGAATACAGACAGTCGGTGTGCATCATACTTGTGCACGGTTCTGATGGGTTTTCTTCCCGCGGGTAGCTCCGTTATGGCGGAAATGTCCAGATCGCCGTACAAAGTCATAGCCAGTGTGCGGGGAATGGGGGTTGCTGTCATAACCAGAATATGAGGATTGATTCTCTTATTTTTTGCCCAGAGTTTGGAGCGTTGGGCGACACCAAATCGGTGCTGTTCATCAATAATACACAATCCCAAATTCCGAAACTGCACTATATCTTCGATCAGTGCATGGGTACCTACAATAATTTGCATAGAACCGTCCAGCAACTCCCTATGGATTACTTCCCGTTCTTTTTTTCGGGTAGAACCGGTTAGTTTACCAATGTTGATGCCCAATGAATCTGCGAATTTCTTCAGCCCCTGATAATGCTGATCGGCTAAGATTTCCGTTGGGGCCATCAGGCATGCCTGTGCATCATTATCCAGTGCAAATAGCATAGTAATGAAAGCAACAATAGTTTTTCCGGAACCTACATCTCCATGCAACAAGCGGTTCATCTGTTTCCCTTTTTTCAGGTCTTCATGTATTTCGTGTAATACCTTTACCTGCGAACCGGTGAGCGTGAAAGGGAGATGATGTGCATAAAATTCCTTCACCAGGTTCACTTTGTCAAAAACGAGTCCGGGGAATTCCGTTTTATGCAGGAGTTTATTTTTTAGTAAGCGAAACTGGTTGTAAAACAGTTCTTCGAATTTCAACCGCCGTTGCGCCTGATGCAGCCAGGCGTGACTTTGAGGTAAGTGAAAATTCCAGACAGCATCAGCTTTGGAAACCATCCTGTACTTTTGAATGAGTTCTGCCGGTAAGGTCTCTGCAAGATGCGGACGAGATACTTCCAGCAAAGTTCTCATCATTTTACTGATGGCTTTGCTGTCAATGAATTTACGTTTGAGTTTTTCAGTGAGTGAATATATGGGCTGCCAATAGCCTCCATGCGCATTTTCGGAGGTCAGCAGGTCAATCTCGGGGTGTGTAATGCTCCATTTGTTTCCGAAAGCAATGGGTTTACCGTATACAATGTATTCGGTGTTAGGTCTTAGATTTTTTTCAAACCAATTAATACTCTGAAACCACACCAGCTCCATGATACCCGTCCCATCGGAAAATGTTGCAACCAAACGCTTTTTGCTTCCTTCCCCGGTGATGCTCCATTCGCGTAGGCGCCCTTTAATCTGAGCTGCCGGCATCTGCTCGTTTACCTCAGTGATTTTATGAAAAATGGTACGGTCTTCATGGCGATACGGATAGTATTGGATCAGATCTCCGAAATTGAAGATACTTAATTCCTGATTCAACAGGGCAGCTTTTTGAGATCCCACCCCTTTGAGAAATTCAATGGGTGTATCAAAAAAGTTGCTGCGTACGGGTGGAGTGGACTGGCTCATTTTTCAAAAATACATGGTTTTTACCAAATGCTTATTTTAAGCCCTCCCATTTCACAACTTTTACCAATCTCCATCGTTAACTGTTTTTTACCACCAAAATTTTAATTCTAAATTTTATGAAGACATCATTCTTGTCATTGTTATTTGTATTTGCTGCTTTTGCAACTGTGTTAGCACAAGGTAGCCCAAGGGTTACGGCCGAAGGTAAGAATGTAAGTGTTGCTTACGGACAGCCTTCAAAGAAAGATAGACTAATCTTTGGTAAGCAGGATAGCCAAAGTCTTGAAAAGTATGATGCGATCTGGAGAACCGGTGCCAATAAATCAACAGAAATTACTTTCAAAAAGGACGGTATGTTTGGAGGGAAAGCAGTGAAGGCGGGTACTTACAGCCTGTTTACCATTCCTGGTGAAAAACAGTGGACTGTTATATTAAATAGTGTTTTGGGACAATCAGGTGCATTCGAATATGATAAAAATAAAGACAATGATGTACTGAAAGTTACGGTTCCTGCTAAAAAGTATTCAACCGTTCAGGAGAAACTTACTTTTACAGTTACAGATAAGTCGGTTGATTTTCAGTGGGATAAAGAAGGGTTTTCAGTTCCTGTAAAATTCTGATTTGATAAACTGTCTTGAAACAACATATGATCGCTACGCCCAGTGCCCTCAGCTTGAAGGTACAGGGCGTAGCGGTATTTGTATAGGTTGGTTTATTGATCAAATACGTAAGGTGCTGTGTAACAGGATAAAAAGTCTATTAAGTAGCACACACTAATCGGGCATACTTTGTCTGATCATATTTTCCAGCACCGACAAATGCACCGCAAATGCTCTCTGGCCAATCTCTGTGGACCGGTACGTAGTAAGTGGTTTTCGTCCTGCGAACTGTTTTTGAACCTGCAGATATTGTGCATCTTCCAGTGCTCTGAGGTGTGATGCAAGATTGCCATCGGTGAGCTCCAGTAAATCCTTCAGTTCATTAAAACTCATAGATTCATTCGCAACCAACACCGACATAAGTCCCAGCCTGATTTTACTCTCAAATATTTTATTGAACTTCTGTAACCAATCCATTCACACACTGCCGCCCGCAGTTAATTGTTTGCATCTATTAAAAACATAGCATCGCGGTTTCGCAGCCATACCGCCTGATCCCGCTGATTATTGGCATGCATCGTGACCGCTGACGAAATTACGCCTGTTCCAAGTGAAACCCAGAAAAATTTTCGAAGGTGATCACGGTTCCCGGAAATAAGAGATACAATGGTTCCAGCTGATCCGGCAATAGATATGGCCAATCCGATATTGCGTGTTCTTCTGGATTTGAGATATAGTTGTAACCCGCCCTGGGATATAGAAAACTCTCTTAAAAGTGATTTATGACCCGAGTAAAGCATGTTGTTTTTAACAAATCGATTGCTTCCCTGGAGATAAATAGTCTCTTTATCATACCATTTTTTCAGAGGTGTTCCCAGCGTGTCCGATACAGTTTGTGCCTGTGTATTACCTGAAAATGAGGTCAGGAAAAAAAATAAAGCAAGGGTTGAAGGCCAGCGTCTATGCTTACAGAAATAAACGCTGATGGCTGTAGCTTCCGGAATTAGGTTGATTTTTTCTGATGAAGCTAATCGTAAGTGAGTTGACATATTGAGAGTTAACAGAATGTATGTCTGATATTTGACTATAGTCCGTTATTGAAAAATGCTAAAAGTTTGGGAATGAAAATGATACATCCGACCACTACCGCTACAAGAGCAAGTATCAAAACTCCGGCTGCAGCCAGGTCTTTTACATCCTTTATAGCAGGGTGGTAATCCGGAGAGACCACATCAGCCAGTTTTTCTATGGAGGTATTGATAGCTTCAGCAGACCAGACCAATCCGATTAATATTGAAACGATGCACCATTCAATTGCAGATATTTCAAAGAAAACTCCTGCAATAAGGACTAGTATAAACGCAAGCAGATGTATGCGGGCATTATTCTCATAACGGAACAAACTGTAAATCCCCATACCGGCATATCGAAAACTGCGAATGGCCTTACGAATATCTACCGGTTGATTCATAATTTTTGAGTTCAGCGAAAAAATGAAACGCAAAGTACAACAACATGAGCACGAACGAAAATGCGAATGTATGTTTTATGGCTAGCGGGTCCTGCAAACTTGTCACGATTCCTCGTACTAAGGCGCCTGGCTGTGTCAATACGTCCCAGCTGTTCCATCTTCCAAATCGTCCCAAAAATACTCCGAAACCACTCAGTATCATGGAAATAGTGATGAGCATCCAGGCTACCGGTACATTCCATGTCTTTACCGCAATTCTATGCACAATTCGAACAGAATAAAGTCCAGCCAGAAAACCCGAAACTGCAAACATGAAGATCATGAGGGAATCGAACCAAAGCATTTCTTCGGGCACCCCACGAAGATGTTTGAGGTCGGTGATGATGTACGGTGCATTCGGAAAGAATAACAACCACACGATAAAATACAGCATAAGTATCCAAAGTGGGGAAGGAGCAGCAACCTCTTTTTCCCAAACCCATTTCATAAACAGAAGCGGTATCCATGCTAAGAACAAGTTCCATGTCAGAAATATAAACCCCAGATGCTGGGTTGCGAGTATTCTGACAGTGAGTAGCGCTACTGACGCAAGTGAGACAAATGCTACGAGAGCAATTTTCTGGTTGTTTTTTAAATACCGGAGCAGTGTGAATAACATCATTTATTTTTTTTAAAGTACTTTGTTTTGCAAAGTTAACGGATTGAATTTTTTAAATTATCAGAAGCGCAGAAATAAATTGATTAGCGTGATGATCTGAAAATGGGAAAGCCACAGCGATCAGAAATATGCTGTGGCTTTTGATATGATATTGGAAGTGTCGTGCCGGGTAAATCCCGAAAATAAATCGATTATTTTGACGCAGTATATGCTTTCATCATAGCCCATTCACGACCTGCATTTTTTGCTTTGAATGTTTCCAGGCATCCGGTATCCTGCATTGTGATGTAGCAGGTTTTACCGTTTTTGCCTCCAAAGCAGATATTGGATACCTTTTGGCCAAGTGTTTTTATTGTTTGGATAATCTTTCCATCAGGTGATAAGACTGCCACTTCTCCGTTCCCATGACGCGCTATATAGAGGTTACCAAGCACATCACAACGCATCCCGTCGAGCCCGCCCTCACTGAATTGATGAACCAATCTTTTATTGCTAAGTTTCCCATCAGCTGCAATGTCAAATGCCCACACATTTCTTTGCACACTCTCATTCACATAAAGAGTCTTCTCATCAGGACTTACATCGATACCATTGGTAGTACCCATGTTTTCGGCTGCTAATGTAGCTTTGCCATCCGGAGACACGTGCCATACCTGTCCTGTACCATTTTTCCAGTTGGGATCGGAACAAAAAATGTGGCCTTTTGCTGTGATGGCCAAATCATTAGGCTGGTTCATTTTGGGCTCATTCACGAACACAGTCAGATTTCTGGTAATCAAATCCACCTTTAATATGTTGTGTCCTGTAAAATCCGCTACGTAAAATGTGTTCTGATCTCCAAAACGGATTCCATTTCCTGTACTGCCCTTGGGTAAAGTGGTAAAGAAGCTGGTTTTTCCTCTTTTGTTAATCACAGCAATTGTTCCATCCCGGGCAAAATTGACTGCGTACACATTTCCTTCTGAGTCGACAGCCGGTCCCTCACAGTTGTTAGTGAACTCTCCCTGCGCCGAAAAATTTTTACTCACAGTTTGAGCAATCGTCGGAAAAGAGATGCTTAGTAATAGGATGGCTTGTAAAATATTCTTTTTCATGAGCCTGAATCAAAGAAGATCTGAATTAAGGATTTCTCCACTTAATAGCACAGCCGATTGGCTTGGTAGTGGTGGTTACTACTGGTTTTTCATTCAGTAAATTATTTACAGCATCTTCAACATAAAACTTATTGGCGCCCGAAGGATCCTGAGGATTATCGTCGATCATACCAATATATTTCACTATGAATTTACTTCCTGTTTTCTGAAGTACATATGCTTGAGGAGTACGCGCTACCCCAAACGCTTTCGCAGTTTGCTGAAAGTCATCAGCCAGGTAAGGATGCGGGTAATTTTTTGAGGTAGCTCTTTCTTTCATTTTGTCCAGCGTATCATCCTGTTGAGTGGCAGGATCGCTGGGATTAATGGCAATCACCGGAAAGTTTTGAGACGCAAATTTATTATGAAGTGCTATAATGCGGTCTTCATATGCTTTGGCAAAAGGGCAATGATTACTAGTGAATATGACGATGATACCTTTGGTATTCGTATAATCATTCAGCGAAACTGTGCCGCCGCCTGTACTTTTCAGTGAGAAACTGTTTACAGCATCCCCGATGCGGTAGCCTGAGGTCTGTATGAAGGATTCAGTATTTACATCATTCTTCACGCTGTTTGTAGCAGGTGCCGCAGCTACTCCTGACAGAAGCACCAACGAGAGCCAAACGTAAATTTTCATTTGTTTATTGATCTTGTTCATTGGGTATCAAGACGGTGTCATAGCCAAAGGTAACCATTTCTCTTGTTAAGGTTTGTTAATGCTTTTTATACCTGAAAGATGGCTCACAGAGCCTGTATTTTATAAAGGTAACAGGTTACTTAACTTAAAAAAGAGGTATTTGAAAATTTATTGAACGGTCACTATTTATGCGGGAAGTGCCACGAATTAATTGCCAAGTTATCAGTTATTTAAATGATCGGATGGCCAATCAGATATAACCACATTTGAAACCTTTTGTATGCGCAAATAATTCAGCGTAAACTATTGTGAATCTTAGGGGACTTGTCTATCTTTGCACCTCAAATTTCGAATAGTATACCAATAACAAATTAACATGTACGCAATCGTAGAAATCGCAGGTCAGCAATTTAAAGTTGAAAAGGGTCGCGAAATCTTCACGCATAGGCTTGAAGGTGACGTGAACGCTGCACTTGTATTTGACAAAGTCCTTCTCGTTGATAACGGAGGCACAGTACAGGTAGGTCTTCCTACAGTAGCAGGAGCTTCTGTAAAAGTAACTGTACTTGAGCACCTTAAAGGTGAAAAAGTAATCGTCTTCAAAAAGAAGAGACGTAAAGGTTACAAAGTGAAAAACGGTCACCGTCAGTATCTGACTAAGATCAGCATTGACGAGATCGTAGCTTAATTTGCAGATCATCTCAGCTGCCAGCAATTACTGTCAGTTATTTTAAAATTATTCAGAAAACATATTAAAGTAAAGATATCATGGCACATAAGAAAGGTGTAGGTAGCTCGAAAAACGGACGTGACTCAGAAAGTAAGCGTCTTGGAGTAAAATTATTCGGTGGACAGCATGCTAAAGCTGGAAACATCCTGGTACGCCAGCGTGGAACAAAACACAATCCTGGTAAAAATGTAGGTATCGGTCGTGACCATACTTTATTTGCCTTGGTTGAAGGTCATGTAGTTTTCCGTAAGACGCGTGAAGATAAGTCTTACGTTCACATCGAGCCTATCGCTGAAGTAGCAGAAGCTTAGTTTTCCGGTACTACAATAAATTTACGACAAAGACCTGCAGGAATACTGCAGGTCTTTGTCTGTTTTTGTAGTCTTCTATTTTAATTCCCAAGGGATAAAAACTTTATCATTTGGTTTATAACATTAGTTCTATGGTTTCGTCTTTATAAACCACTATGATGCTACCGGAGGTTGGGTGAGCTATGAAATAAATTATACTTATTAAGTATCCGATTGGTAAAATTTGAACAACAATGAAGCTTTGTTAAACCAAAAAAAACATCTTCGTGTTGTTATTGAATTAAGTAGAAACAGATTTTAAGTAACAATACAACACCATGTTATCACGCCCCATTTTTGTATATACAGAGCTTAGTCCGAATCCTAATTCAATGAAATTCGTATTGAATTTTGAACTGGTACCGGATGGGCTCTCCTTTGACTATCCATCTGTAGAGTCGGCATTGCTTGAAGGAAGTGCTTCTCCGCTAGCTTCGGATCTTTTTCAGTTTCCACATGTACAGCGGGTTTTTATCGCCAGTAATTTTATTACAATTACAAAGAGTGATGATATTGCCTGGGAAGAAGTTCTTCGTGATACAAAGCAATTTATCAAAATATACTTTGAAGAAAATCATCCTGTTTTTGCTGAAAAAACGATTGAGAAAAACACAGTAATCGTTGATTCCAGAGATTCGGATACAATCCAAAAAATTAAAGCAGCGCTGGATACTTATGTTCGTCCGGCAGTTGAATCAGATGGTGGAGCGATTAACTTTCACTCATTCAATGAAGAATCAGGAGTAGTGAAGGTATTGTTGCAAGGTTCATGCAGTGGTTGTCCATCATCTACACTAACCTTGAAAGCGGGGATAGAAAATTTGCTGACACGCATGGTTCCTGACGTGAAGGAAGTGGTAGCGGAAGGGGTTTAGTCTGAAATATGAACGCTTGGTAAAAACTGGCTCTTACTTTACGATAGACTTTATTGCCAAAATAGGTCCACTTTGTAAATTGATTATTTTCCATTGATCACAGTGCCTGATCGAGTCTAGTAGGGGATAAGCAGGATTATCAAAGTACAGATAATTGGTTTCGTGGTGATTGAAGGCGACGGAAAGATGCGCATATCTTTGAAGTGGTGTGTGAATCTCAGAGTATAAGGCTATTTTTTCAGGTAAATAAATGGCTGATCGCCCAGGAACGTATTCAGTGATTTCGTTCGATACTTTATACATATAGTCGTCTTCCTGATTGATAGTCAGATAAGCACAGATCGAGGTAAAAAATATTGATATTAGTGTGAATGTCCACTTTATTAACGTAGTATAATTGATGTACAGTGCAGTTATTGGCCTTACCGCCAGCATAGCAAAGCAGCTAGCAACAAAGGGCAGAGCAGGCATCAAGTAATAATCACTCTGTTTTACACTTATCATCATTGGAAGTATAACGGATAGAGAAGTCAGAAACATCAACGTGGCCGGCTTCTCTATTTCACTTTCGATTCTGATTTTTTTTCTTCTAAAGTACTCCACACCATATAGAGAGAACAGCAGAACGATATGTGGAACTATTGCTTTAAGCAATACATTTAAAATGTAAAAATGTGCAGTCCAGCTATCATTAATTTTTTCTCTTTTTTTTGTCAGGGCTGAGATAACTTGTCCATCCAAATATTCCGTCAGAAAGAATCTTGCTGGAGGGTATTGCAGAAGAATAATAAAGGAAAACAATAAGGTGCAGCAGATCAGAGCTGTGCCAGATATGACTCGGATATAGGGCGTATTCCTATAAGAAATGCCATAAATTAAAGAGAAAGAAAGCGGAAACAGACCTGTTGGCCCTTTTGTAAGGCAAGCGAGAAATATCGAAATTCCAGCCAACATCCAGTAAGCAAACGCTAGCTGCCCCTTGAAATAAATGGCCTGTAACTGAAACAGACAGGAACAAAGACAAAAAACCGTGATGGTCGAGTCAAGAAGATTATTAGGCATGCTCCACCAGACCGTTCTGATACCGTACCACATTAATACAGGAAGCCAGGCTTGCTGTTTTATGTATACGTGGTTGAGGAATGTGATGTTCCAGATCCGGGCTATCAGATATATACTTGCTGCAAGAACGATAGTATTGTAAATGTTTTCTACGAACATCCCGTTGCCAAAAATTCTGAAAAGAAGTGACTGCAGAAAGAACATGAGTGGCGGATGTTCGCAAAAAAAGCTGCACTTATTATATGGCAACCAGAATGAATCAGCAAAATAGGGTTGCCAAAATGAGCCTAATCCGTTTGCCATGTTTCTGGAAATGGAAGCGTAGGCCAATCCATCAACAAATTGCACGTGATCGAACGATCTGGGTATGAACGTCATTCCTATAAAGCAAACGGTCAGAGTCCATCCCAGGGACAAAAGATTTTTACTTTGACTAGTACTTTCAATCTTCGGCATTGTTCAAAAGGTGTGATGCAGTTATAACGTGAGCGTGCAAAATCAAAAAAATGCACTGCAAAATTCGTAGGAATTAGGAATAGTAGCACAATTACATTTAAGAAGTTATTAAGCGGTAACATACAAGGACTGAAAATCTGTCTGATTTCTGGTCAGGCAATAAGTTTTGTTGTAAATTTCCAAAAGATGAAAAATACGCTGACCAGATTTATTGACCAGATTGAAAAATTACAATCAGGTAGTGAACCCTATTTTCCCTCTGGCATTTTTCCTGCCTATAGAGTCAATCCATTGATCAGGTACAAACGCCCGGACACCACCATCTTCTTTTCAGCCATCAGTGCTTTCACCTTACAGTCACTAAAAGCACAACAGGAACCTGATTTGCAGAAAAGTATCGATCAGATTTGTAAAAATATAACAGCCCATTATCCCGATTTCAGAAACAAAGATGGACTCAAGACTTATAATTTCTGGAAGACAAAACCTTCCCGTCATTTTCCTAATGGGTATATTTTTCGCAGATATGAACATTTCCGGATTCCGGATGACGTGGATGATACTGCCTTTGTCTATCTGACCACCAATCCTTCTGACGAAGAACTGAACTGGCTGAAAGAAAAACTGACCATTCATGCCAATGGATATAAGCAGTGGATACGAAATACCTATCCTGAGTACCGTATGTTGCCTGCTTATTCTACCTGGTTTGGCAAAAACATGTATATTGAATTCGATGTGAGCGTGTTGTGCAATCTGATGTACTGTATTTTTAAATACAGTCTTCCCATAAACCGACATGATGAGGCCAGTTTGGAATATATAAGGTCTGTGATTGAATCGGGCAGATATATGTCCGTTCCGTTTAGGTGTGCACACCAGTATCCGCGTACCGCCCTCATTATTTACCACGTTGCAAGGCTGATCGGTGCATTCAATCCACCCGCTCTCACAGGAATCAGACAGAAGTTGATTGATGACACATTAAGTTTGCTCAGTAAACCGGAAAGTAAGATGGACACCGTGATTCTTTCTACTGCGTTGCTGAGACTAGGGATAAAAACGCCACGCGTTCCTGTTGAGAATTACAATGCGGCTGATTTTGAAGGATTTTACTTCTTTATCGCAGGCTTGTTGACAGCATACGAAAATCCTTTATTGTACCGGCTTTCGGTGAGTCCTCTATTTCATATGCATTGGGTCTGCGAAGCACATTGTTGGGTTTTACTATTTGAATATGAAACACTCTGGAATCAGCAACAGACAGCATGATTCCAAGGCTATTTATAATATGGACGACGAAACTATCTTATTACGTATCAGAGAAATCATTGTTGAAAAGCACGATGTAAAAACATTTGTGTTCGAGAGAGTCGATGGACAGGAATTAGTTTATCAGGCTGGTCAGTTTCTCACTTTTCTAATTTCTCTGCACGGTCGTGAAATACGCCGATCGTATTCCATGAGCTCGGCACCTGATGTGGATAAGTACCCTGCTATTACGGTCAAAAGAGTTTCTAATGGTGAGGTTTCAAGGTATTGGCTGGATCATGCCCGGGTAGGGGCTACTTTCAAATGTTTACATCCAGCTGGCCGGTTCGTGCTGGATAAAGACGATTACGGAGCCCGGGATATCATTTTACTGGCCGGAGGAAGCGGAATCACTCCGCTATTTTCAATTCTCAAGCATGTATTAATTGAAGGAGATGAAGGATTTGTAACTTTGATATATGCCAACAGACACGATAAACATGCATTGTTCCTGGATCAGATCGCTGAACTGGAAAGACACTATCCATCAAGATTTAAAGTTATTCATATTCACAGTCAGCCTGCAGAGGATTGGAATGGAATACGGGGAAGAATCAATAATACCAGACTTGAACAGTTAGTCAGTAAAAATCTGTATTTTTCGAAGGGCCTCGCCAGATTTTTTATTTGTGGGCCTTATGAGCTTATGCGATCCATAGAAATCACCCTTCATTATATGGGTTTCGGGAAGGACCAGATTCGTAAAGAAAACTTTGTGATTGAAAAGCTTCCTCCTCCACCACCAGTATCGTATCCCCGTACAATCCATCTAACAGTTCGTGAGAAAGTTCACAAATTGCTTGTGCCAGCTCATACGACGATACTGGATGCAGCACTTCAATCCGGGATTAACATTCCTTATAGTTGCAAGGGGGGAAGGTGTGCGACTTGTGCTGCGCTACGCACACACGGAGAGGTGCATATGAGCTTTAACGAAGTACTCACTGACCGTGACGTGGCCGAAGGCTGGATACTGACCTGTTCATCTTATGTAGATGGCGATGATGTGAGAGTAGAAGTGCGTTAGAGCACGTAAAATGAACGGAATTGACAGGTTCGAACCAGTATGTTTTTGATCCAAATTGCAGTCTCTAAGGAAAGACTGCATTTTTATACCTTTCAATCGTGACAAATAATACTATTTTTACAGATTAGAGGGCTTTTTTGTAAACCATAAGCAGTGGTAGGTGAAAAATAAGATCATCCGGATCAAGGATATAGCAGAACGCGCAGGGACGTCGAAAGGGACGGTTGACCGTGTGCTACATAACAGAGGGCGGGTAGCAGAAGACGTCCGGGAACGGATACTTGCCATTATAAAGGAGCTGAATTATGAGCCAAACCGCATTGCACAGTCTCTGAAGTCCCAACGGACTTATCATATTGCTGTACTGATTCCCGATGCGGCAGTTGATTCGTACTGGGAAGCTCCGCTTGCTGGTATTGAGCGTGCAGAAAAGGAGCTGCGGCAATATGGTATACGGATTAGCCGTCATGTTTTTACTCCTCATGTTGTACAATCTTTTTTGACAAAAGCGAACGAGGCTACTAAGGAGAATCCGGATGGTGTGCTTATAGCTCCCGTTTTTTATAAAGAAGTAATGCCATTTTTTGAAAACTGGAAATCTCAGGGTATCCCTTACGTACTTTTTAATACGCAGATTGAAAGTGTTGATCCGCTCTGCTATATAGGTCAGGATTCGTATAGAAGTGGCTCGCTGGCTGCTAAAATTCTGAGTTATGGATTGCCTGATCCGTGCGCTCTATTGGTGTTGCATATCAATGAAGATATTCCCAATTCAGCTCACCTTATTACCAAAGAACAAGGCTTCCGGGATTATTTTTTACAAAATAAGGAAGTGAGTCAATACCAGATAATCAGTAGAGATATTGACGCTTTTGATGTTAATATAGACGCGCATCTGGAAGACATTCTCACAACGGATCCTCGTGTAAAGGGTATATATGTTACAAACTCCAAGGCATTTGAAGTAGCCGCCTATCTGGAGAAGCAGGGAATAGAAGGTATAAAGCTCGTCGGTTATGATTTGCTACAACCCAATCTTGAATATCTTGAAAATGGTAGAATCCAGTTCCTGATCAATCAAAATCCGCTGGGGCAAGGGTATTGGGGGATTCACCAATTGGCTAATTATCTGGTGTTCAATCAGGATATTCCCCCCATTAAGTTTCTTCCTCTGGATATCATTACAAAAGAGAATCTGGATTATTATCTTGATCCCACCTGATTACATGCTATCGGTAAAAAGCAAAATGCCTGAGATCACAAGTGAAATCAGGGCATTTTGCTTAATGAGATATCGATCAGAATTCTCCGAACTGACTGTACATTTCCTTCAGTTTTGGTTCTGTTTCTTTGGCTCTGATGTCTTTTCTGATCGAATTTACGCCCTGTATGTCAGTTAACAGGCCCAGTACCTGAAACGCTCCGAATCGTACGAAATAGGCCGGATTGTTGCGTGCCAGGCTTTCCAGAATCGGAATGCTCTGCCGTTGGATATCCTGCTTCGATTTAATCAGATATTTTCCGAAAACCTGCAGGAAATTGTATTTGTCTGACGGTTTCATTCTCTTCATCTTATCCAGAAACCAACTGTAACGACCAGGTTCGGCTAATCCTGCATAATAATTACCTACTGATGTTACAATGGCATCGTTTGGTGAATCTTCGAAACGTGCCGCAATTTCACCCGCATCGGAAGGTTGTCCCATCAGATACTTTTCCAAAGCTACCGATACAACCTGGTAAGAACTGTCTTCCAGGGCCTGACGATAAATACTGTCGCTGTTATTGTCACCGTAAGAAGCCAATGTGATGATTGCTTCTGACCGTACCTGTGGATGAGGGTCCAGCCTGGCTCTGTCCTGAATGATTTTTTCAATGTTTACAAAACCCTCACCTTCATATTCAGAAAAGTTGGAAATAGCCATCTGACGAAGTTTCCAGAACGGATCATTCATCGCTCTGATCAGAATGCCACGGGCGGTGGTGTCTGCCAGTTTTCCTTCAAGACTTGATAACGCTTCATACTTAGGTAAGAAGTCAGAAGAATGGGAATATTGGAAAGCCATTTCCGGACGTATCTTTTCGTGCTCGATTGTGCCCAGAAGCTGCGATTCCGCATCAATCAATACCAGATCTGGTTTTTTTGCGGCGGGAAACTCAAAGCTCTGATTTACTTTGTCAATTATAATTTCGTGTCGGCTTTTTTTGCCTGCTACCCACACATCTACTTTCATGGGTAGGCGGTACACAGTAGTGGCCAGGGTATCTTGCGTTTGTCTGATTTTCAGCACAACCTTATTTGAAGCGTACTGCTGTTCTACTTTAAGTTGAGGGTGTCCCGGTGTGTGGAACCATTGATCAAAAAACCAGTTGAGGTCTTCACCCGTCACTTTTTCAAAAGAAACTCTGAGGTCATCAATTTCTGCAGTTCCAAATGCATGTGATAGCAGGTAATGTTTAAGTGATGCGAAAAATGCCTCGTCACCTGTATATTTTCTTAACATATGCAGGATTCTGCCTCCTTTGGCATAGGAGTGACTATCAAACATATTTTCGGCATCTTTATAAAAATACCGGATCATCGGTTCCTGCTTCGTTTCAGCTTCACCGAAGTATTGCTTCATTTCCTGCAGGTTCTGCCAGTCTGCCTCATTTTTACCATCATTGTATTCGCTCCACAGGTATTCAGAGTAGTTGGCGAAAGATTCGTTCAATGGTAATTGTCCCCATTCTTCGCAGGTTACGTAATTTCCAAACCACTGATGGGCAAGCTCATGTGCGATCACTGCATCGGAATTACCGTCGATGAGTGAACGTGTGTCATTTTGTACCGATTCTTCGTGCGTAGTAGCAGACGTATTTTCCATAGCGCCGGCCACGAAATCTCTAACCGCTACTTGTGCATACTTTTCCCAAGGGAAATCTACACCAAAAATGTTTGAAAAGAAGCCGATCATCTCCGGTGTTCTACCGAATATGGCATGTGCATCACCACCGTATTTAGGTTCTACATAATAGCTTAGTTCTATACCACTTGGCATCATATCCTTTGCTACCGCAAAGTCACCGATCGCCATCATAGCCAAATAGGGAGCGTGAGGTAAGGATTGTTTCCAATGGTCGGTACGAAGGCCTTTTTTTGTTTCCTGGCCTACCAGTAAGCCGTTAGAAAGCGTCTTATATGTACTGTCAACTGTAATGTAAATGTCCTGGGTCATTTTCTGATTAGGAGCGTCGATGGTGGGAAACCAGCATGAGCTACCTTCTGTTTCACCCTGCGTCCAGATTTGTTTTGGCTTCCCCTCTTCCATGCCATCCGCATTGATGAAATACAACCCTTTGTCCGATGGATGATCACCTGGCTGATCGCGAGGAAGGTCATTCGGTTTGGCTGTGTAAGTGATGCGTATATCCAGTGTGTCTTTTCTGGTGTAAGTTTTACCGAGTTTGATATTCAGTTTACGCTTATCATAGGTATACTCGAGTTTTTGAAGAATACGCTTGTTGATGTCAGCTGCGGATGCATCTCCATATTCAGAAAGGCTGTCGAGTAATACAACTTCTTTAATGTCAAAGCCTTTCGCATCCAGTTCAAGTGTACTGGAGGGATAAAAGTGCGGCTTGAATTTGATAATGGCGGTGGCTGGCATTTGTTGGCGTTGCCAGTCGAAACTTACATCAAGTCGTGTATATAAAATATCACTTTTTACTGTTTTTTCCGGTCTGTAAGGTCCTTTTGGTGTTATCATTCCCGGCACTCTACGGTATAGTGTGTCCGGCAGTACCGACGCAGCGTGCGAACTGGCGGCAATTAATAAAATGAGTAAGAAAGAAAGCGTGTGTATGCTCTTTTTAATAAAACTATAATTCATATTTGTGGTCATAACCGTTTCTGGTTTGGACGTAAGGGTGAAGTGATTCAATTATTTATCTGATTTTGGTCCCTAAACCTTAAATGTCACGCTGGTTTCTGCAGCTCTTCGTGCTGGGATATAGGAAACAGCCATGGTAATGATAACGATAATGGCTCCGGTAAAGAATATATCTCCCCATATTAATTTCACAGGATAGGCATCTACAAGCGAACTAGCCATACCCATAGATACAAACCCATACTCCATTTGTGCCCAGCATATGCCTATTCCGGAAGCAAGGCCTGCCAGTGCTCCGCTAAATGCTACGATACCGCCTTCAAATAAAAATATGTTCCTAACCAGAACTGGCGTTGCTCCGAGTGCATAAAGCATAGCCACATCCTTCTTTTTCTCGATGGCAAGCATACTCAGTGAAAAGAATATATTAATAGCAGCAACAAGAATGATCAGTGACAATGTGATGGAAACAAAAAGTTTTTCGACACGAATTGCTCTTAATAAATCCGCGTTGAGGGAATCCCTGTCTTTTACTACAAAATCCTTGCTAAGTCTTTTAGAAATGGCATCACTTACCTTTACTTCTGAATACCCCGGAGCTGTTTGTATTTCCAGGGCTGATCGCTCTCCGTCGTATTGCATCAGTGATTCTACTATTGCCAACGGAGCTATAATGTAATCGTCATATCTTGTCTCAATAAAAAATATACCCCCAGGTCGTATCAGTGTCTGACTGAATGCATCAGGAGAGTTGAGATTTAGTGTTTTTTTTCCCGTATTGGGGTATAAAAGCTCAATAGGGACGAGTATTTCAGCCAGAGAAATAGACAGCGCATTTCGTATACCTTCGGCGACTATGGCATAAGGGGTGCCGTTAGGACCGTACAATTTAAGAGATCCTTCTATCAAAGCAGAATCAAGCTGACCGGTAGAAACAAAATTGCTGTCCACTCCTTTAATCCTGACAATGGTTTGTGAATTGCCATATCGTGCAAGCGCATTATCTTCAATGACCTGCGTAACCGACTTCACACCGTCTAATGATTGAATGATATGTATCAATGAGTCTGAAACGGCGAATCTTTTACCTTCCCTAGGAAGAATCTTTACATCAGCATCGAATGTTCGGAAAATTTTCCTGTTCAGATCTTCCATGCCATTAAATACCGAAAGCACTACCACCATAGCCATAGTTCCTACCCCCACACCTGCCATGGCGATGCGGGCAATAACACTGATGAAACTACGCTTGTTGCGGGAAAAGAAATATCTTTTGGCTATCCGGTAAGAAAGATCCATTTCAGCGGTATGTCGACTCAGTTAGATTCTTCCTCATTTTCTTCCGGAGCAGGCGGGATCACTATGCCTGAAAAAAGCTGATTCATTTTGTCTGCATATTCTGCAGTATCATCGATGTAAAATTGCAGATGTGGTACAATACGTAGTTGATGGCGTACACGATCACCAAGCTTTTGACGGAAAAATTTAGTATTCTCCCGAATCGTTTCCAGCAGGAAACTTTTATTTTTATCTGGCAGGAAGCTCAGGTAGGCTCTTGCTATACCTAGATCCGGCGTAACGCGTACGGCAGTGATGGTTACGAATGATCCACTTGTAAGATGCTGCGCATCTTTCTGAAAAATCTCACCCAGATCTTTCTGAATCTGTCTCCCTACCTTTTGCTGTCTTTTTGATTCCATTTGTTGTTATATAGATTTTGTGCTTTTTGTGCACAATAGTGTCATTTTAAAACAGGTCGATATCGGCTGTTTTGTATTTAAATAACCACAAATATCTATACTTATTTTGTTTTTGTAGAACCCGGCGTTGTAATTTCGTGAAAGTTATTCTCACGGGATTCATAACCGACACATTTCTTGCTAAGTTTTTTCAGAGTTAATGCGAAGTACCAGATCGTCAGTCTGGTTATATTTTTCCTGCTACTGAGGTTACCTTTTTTTCTGGGTGGAGCTCCTTTGCTGATTCCTGAGCATAGCTGGATGCTGGTAGGTGAACAGATGCATCATGGTTTTATGCTATATAGGGATATATGGGATAATGTGAGTCCTTTCTCTGGTATGGTCTACTGGTTGCTCGATACACTTTTCGGAAGGCAGCAATGGGTATATCAGCTCACAGCGGTGATCGTATCTCTGATCCAGATCATTTATTTCAACTATGTGATTAATTCCCGTGATGCGTTCCCTGAAAGGACGTTTGTTCCGGGAGCTATCTATGCCCTGTTTCTGAATGTATCATTTGACCTGGGTACACTTTCACCCATGTTGCTGGCGAATACCTTTTTACTGTTTGCTTTTGGCTCTATAGTGAAAATTCTGGTTCGTCGTGAAGTAACCAATCAGGTTTTTGAAATGGGCATGTATATAGGCATAGCTACATTGTTCTATCTGCCCGCTTCACTTTTTATGGTTTGGGCTTTTCTTGCTTTACTGTTCTATACCGGTTCAACCATCCGTCATCATCTGTTGGGGCTATTCGGATCGGTTTTTCCTTTGCTAATGGTCGTTTTGTTCTTCTATATGAATGATAGTGTAGAAAGCTTAAACCGAAATCTGTTAACCTCTGTTTTTCAGGTAAAGCAATATAACTTCAACGATTTTGCATCGCTTCTTGCATCGCTACTCCTGCCTCTGGGGTTTGGTATTATGGGTTTTACACGGATTTTTACAACACAAAGGTTTGTGAATTATCAGACCAGAATTCAGCAGGTAATGGCTTTATGGTTCATCATAGCTGTTTTCAGCATTCCATTGATGCAATACCTGGCACCCATGCAATTTCTCGTCTTCATTCCGCCGGCGGCGTTTTTTGCAACACATTACTTCCAGAGTTTTAAAAAGAAGAGCATACTGGATGAGGTTCAGTTCATATTCATGGGCGCCATGATTGTGCTGATCCAATACCAGGGGTTACGCGGAATCTTGCCTGGTGTTGCGATGGGAAAACTGGAAAACCTGCGTGTAAAGGAGGCCGCACTGCCATCAGAAATTCGGAATAAAAGAATATTGGTGCTGGGTCAGCATTCGGGAGAATATGTAAACAATCATACGGCAACGCCCTATCTCAACTGGGATCTGGCCAGTTACGATTTAATGAATCTGGATAACTTCGACAGCGTAATCCACATCTATGATAACTTTCGGAAAGATCCGCCTGATTATGTGATTGATAAATCGAATATCATGCCCAAATTATTGAACCGGGTACCTGCCCTCAAAAGGCAATATGTACCCAGTCCCTGGAAAGGTATTTATCAACGTAAAATTTAGATCAGCACGCAATTTTATCGACGCGCGTCTGATGTCTGCCACCTTCAAATTCAGTATTTAGGAATGCCTGGATACTGGCTAATGCAGTTTCCAGTTCGATGAATCTTACCGGAAGACAAATTACATTTGCATCATTGTGCTGTCTGGCTAATGGTGCCAAAGGTAAATCCCAAACAAGTGCTGCACGTATGCCCTGATGCTTGTTGGCAGTGATGCAAACGCCTTGTCCGCTTCCACATAATAAAACGCCCTTTTCAAATTCTCCATTCTCCACACCACTGGCGACCGGATGTGCAAAATCGGCGTAGTCAGCAGATTCTTCGCTGTACGTTCCGAAATCTTTTACCTCAAAACCGTTGGTGGTAAGCCAGTTGATCACGGGCTCTTTGTAAGGAAATCCGGCATGATCTGAACCAATAGCAATTTTTCTCATTACTTTTTTGTTAATTGTAACCCCTCTGTGTGAAAAAGGCGGTGAATTGGTGAATTTTACTTTATAAGCGAATTGTGCTATAAAGGTAGTATTATCTGTTTTATAACTAAATTGACTTTATCAATATGAGTGAAGAAATAAAACCAACTGAAGGTGAACTGATAGACGTATCCCTCTTAAATCCGGCAGTTCCGGAAGATGAAAAACGAATAAAAGAAGCGTTTGAAGATAGAAACTGGAGTGAGATAAAAAGCGCTGACTCCTGGGTTATATTTAAAGTAATGGCCGAATTTGTGGAAGGATTTGACAAAATGGCTAAAATAGGTCCATGTGTATCCATCTTCGGATCCGCCCGCACTTTACCTGATAATCCTTATTATAAAATAGCAGAAGATATTGCTGCAAAGCTAGTGCGTCATGGCTACGGAGTTATTACCGGTGGTGGACCCGGTATCATGGAGGCTGGTAACAAAGGTGCCTTTGAACAGGGTGGAAAATCGGTGGGATTAAATATCAAACTACCTTTTGAACAGCATAGCAACATTTATATCGATCCTGATAAAAACATTAATTTCGACTTTTTCTTTGTTCGGAAAGTGATGTTTGTAAAGTATTCCCAGGGATTTATTGTGATGCCGGGTGGCTTTGGTACGCTGGATGAATTGTTCGAGGCAATGACATTGATTCAAACAAAAAAAATAGGGCGTTTCCCGATTGTACTTGTTGGTACTTCGTATTGGCAGGGATTGATCGACTGGATAAAGGGAACTATGCTGACTGAGCAAAACATTAGTCCCGAGGATATGAAACTGATCAGCATCGTTGATACGCCTGATGAAGCTGTGAAGGTTATAGATTCCTTTTATTCCAAATATTTACTGAAACCTAACTTCTGATTTTGAGTGTATGAGCAGCAGGTTTATGGTAGCTTATTTGGGTTACTGTAAATCTTGCATGCACTATTTTGATAATTATCAAAGGAATTAGCTGCAACTATTCTGACTTTTGTGAAACACTATGCAACGCACAACACAATGAGTAAGGTAGAACTGCTATTCATTAATATTTTATTTTTTCTGCTGTTAGCTCAGCAATCCACGGCTCAAAGTACGAAGGAATTTCTACAAGATTTTGAAGCATTGTCCAAAGCCCGATTTGATTCTGTTAAAGCGAATCATTTACTGGAAACCTACTTTACACTGCTGACTCCGTTCAATCAGGTCAATCAATTGGCTAAGTCGATAAAAGGCCAAAAGCTGGTTCAATTTCCTCTTGCTGAAATTATAGAACAACCCGTTTACAGGAAACAGATTGAAGGTATGCTTGAATCCGCTTTACCTCAGGTAAGACTACTGGGGTATTTAATGATCGCTTCAGGTGGCGATAAGAAAAGGGTAGGAGTATTGGCGGACAAACTTAAAACGGAATTAAATGAAAGCTGTTCTTTATGGCTGGGTATGAGTCTGATGTCATTGGGATACGCTGAAACCTCTACGCTCTTTCCTTGGGTGGTGAAGAGAAATGTAGAAGCCGGTGGATTCTTATTTCCGATGTTTGTAAGTCTGTCTCCTGATTCGCTTCAACAAACGGCATATCAGTTTATAGAAAGTGAAGATTGGAATGAGCGTATCGGTGCTGTTCAGTTATTCAGCTATACAAAAAAAACTGTCCGAACAGAAACCTTATTGAGGCATGCGATTGTCACATGGCCTTTCCATTTAAAAGGGTATGCCATTGTTCCTGCCCAGTCTTTACAGATCGGTAAGCTGCTGCCATCGCTCAGGCCGCTTCTTGATAGCTCAGTAACTAAACGATCTGCTCTAAATGCTCTCGCAAACAGTCCCACTCCGTCGGACAGGCAATATGTAAAGGAATTGGCACAAAAGGATTCGTTGGATAGATATGTGATGGCTTCGTTACAAAGTTCCGGATATACCGATATGCGGAGGCAATGGCTTCTGAGTTTGCAGTCAGAAAAGTTGCCGTCAGACTATTACTTCTCAGTATTTAGTGATACGCTTTTGAAAAGCGATGCATTGTTACCTGATGTTCAAATGAGTTTGAGGAATATAAGGAAAACGAAGCTCGTCAGTAATCTTTTGCCAGTTCTTGCAGGTAGGGAAGATCCAAAATCTCAGGAAATTTTATTGGACTTGTTACGGAATCAAGACAGCTGGGTTAGAGAAACCGCCGGTAGAGCGTTGCTAGGTACATGTTCAAAGGATCTGAAGCGCGTTTTGCCTGAATTAGTGAGGGATACCACATTATGTACCGCGGCCTTGTTTGATTTGTTGATCACTTGCAAAAATGACTCATTGCAGGATACTGCGGAACACATCTTTCGAACAAGTGAGGATAGTTTTATAACAACCGGTGCTCTTAATTACCTTTCTTGTTTCCCTGAGACGAAGCATTTAAATCTTTTCAGGGAAGTAATCAAGGATAGAGAAGGAGAGTTTCGCACACTAAACAGAATAGCAGCCCAAGGACTTTCGCGGCTCAAAGATGTATCATCAGTTGAGAGTATTATAGAGGTAAGTGAAGAAGAAAGAAAAAAATCTGATCTGAATTCAATGGTATACATTGAGGCGTTGGGAAAACTGAAAATAACTGCATCGAAGGAATATATATTGTCATTTTCAACCAGCAAAGAGGAGCAAGTGAAAGCGTTGGTGTCGGAAGTACTAAGCACATGGTAAATTAGTAAGTGAGGTATGGTGCCATTTTCTGCATTGTCACTTCATCAAGGACCTTCACTTTCCTTAAATCCTCAGGCGACGAATAGGCACCGTGCTGATTTCTATAATTAACAATCACATTTGCCAGCTTTTTGTTACGCAGATAAGAGTGTGCACTCAGCTCTTCAGCAGTTGCCGTATTGATGTTGATTTTCCTGACTGCCGTACTGATTTTTGCATATTTGTTCAATTCAGCTACAGCGATAGAATCCAGTCCATAAATCTCTGAAAACTGGCTTGTGGAATGAAAACCACCAATTCCATCGCGGAATTTAAGAATCCTTAAAGATAACTTACTACCAATTCCTTTTAACTTGATGAGCTGTGTTGTATCTGCGGTATTGATATCGAAAGGCGCTAGTGAAGGTTTGGTATATTTATTACCTTTTGTCTGAACATCAGCTAGGTTTCTATCAGGATTTAAAGACGGCTTTTCTGAATTGACAGGAATCTTGCTAACGGAAAGGGTGATGTAAGGTTCCAGACTTTTATAGGTGGCTGCAGGAAAATCGTAGATGTGCAGTAAATCCTCCTTCTTTCTGAATTTGCCTCCTTTACTTCGATATTTTTCAATTCTTTTGGCAAGAAATTCCGGTATTCCAAGCGTTGTCAAATCTTCAACAGATGCCGTATTGGGATCGAATGGAAATAACCGGACAGGCTTTTCTGCTTTTTTAGAAAATTCCTTCTTTTCGTAATTGTTGAAGCCAGGCTTCTCCGGAGTTTCCTTATTGAGTTCTGCGACGATGCTGTCTAGTTTTTGTGTGTCGAGCTTTTTTTCTGTTATGGGGGCGGGGAAATGGGGGAGAATCAACCTGCGAAAAACAAACGGTGTCCATATCAGAAAACACATCAGAATCATCAGTACAAGCGCTCCCCGCGCTTCTTTACGGGATATACCAAAGAAATCCTGTAGCTGACTAATTATTTTCCGGATCATACCGTCTGAGGTTTAGTGTGCAAACACTTAGACGGTATAAGGTCAGAATGGTTTCCAGATTTTTAATTGGGAACCAGAGGCTATGATATTAAAGTCGCTGTCGTTATGACATAGTTCCAAATCAAAATGAATAGCATAATAAGCTATCAGACAATCATTGGGTTTGCGGATTGTTAGTCCTTTCTTGCGTAAGGAACGGTATAAACTTGCTGCTTCCAGAGATACAAGGTAAGGATCCAAAACCAAAGGAGTCAATCCTTTGAAGGCATCTACTGTATTAGTGAAGTCATGGTCTTGTTTAATTCCTTGTAAAAGCTCCTGTAAGATAGTTGGGCAATAACAAACTTCGTCAAGAAGCAGAGATTGATCCAGCAAACTAGTTTCAGCGGATTGTACCCCATTCCTGAAATTGATCCACACTGAGGTATCAAACAGACGGTACGTCATAACTTCTCATTTGATCTAAATCACCTTCCCATCCACCTTTGCCATTCATTTCCCGAAGACGTTGACGACGTTTTGCATTGATCAGTTCGGTCAACGCAAAATCGATGATCTCTTTTTTTGTGTGAAGACTTTTGTCGAGATCTCTTATTTTATTGATTTTACTTTCATCAATTTCGATATTGGTTCTCATGTCTTATATTTTTATACACACTAATATACAAATTTTATACACATGCATATTCATTGCCATCAAATTGTCTAATTTTGCCAACGCTCAAATTTGAGAGCGGACACAACTGTTGTTCTACCGATAATAAAATTTAAGTAACGTATTATAATGAGTCAGCTACCAGCAACTTCCTTGCAAGACATAATCGGGCACGCAAAAGAATACGGATTTGTATTCCCTTCTTCTGAAATATATGATGGCCTCCAGGCTGTTTATGACTACGGTCAGAATGGTGTTGAACTGAAAAATAATCTGAAAGCGGCATGGTGGAAAGCGATGACGCAACTGAACGATAATATAGTAGGTATTGATGCTGCCATATTTATGCACCCGCTTACCTGGAAGGCTTCCGGGCACGTAGATGGCTTTAACGATCCGATGATCGACAACAAGGACTCAAAAAAACGTTACCGTGCAGATCAGTTGCTGGAAGGAAAAGCTGAGCAATATGAAGCAGAAGGGCAGGCAGAAAAAGCAAAAGCACTTTTAGCCGAAATGGGCCGTTTGCTTAGCGCTGAGGATCTGAATGGTGTGAGAGAACTGATTATTGCTGAAAATATAAAATGTGCAGTATCCGGTACTACGAACTGGACGGAGGTTCGCCAATTTAACCTCATGTTCAGTACGCAGGTGGGTTCGGTTGCAGAGGATTCAAGTTTGATTTATCTGCGTCCTGAAACTGCTCAGGGGATTTTTGTGAACTTCCTGAATGTGCAGAAAAGTGGCCGTATGAAAGTGCCTTTTGGTATTGCACAAATTGGAAAGGCCTTCCGTAACGAAATTGTAGCGCGCCAGTTTATCTTCCGTATGCGTGAATTTGAACAAATGGAAATGCAATTTTTCATTCGTCCTGGTACTGAAATGGCTTGGTATGAAACATGGAAAGAAACCCGTTTAAAGTTCCATAAAGCGATTGGTTTACCAGCAGAGAAATTGAAATTCCATGATCACGAAAAGCTGGCACATTATGCCAATGCGGCCGTGGATATTGAATATGAATTCCCTTTTGGTTTCAGAGAAATGGAAGGAATCCATTCAAGAACTGATTTTGACTTGAAAAATCACCAGGAACTTTCTAAAAAGAAGCAGCAGTACTTTGATTCTGAGCTGGACGAAAATGGTAAGCCATATGGAAATTACATTCCTTATGTGGTGGAGACGTCCGTAGGAGCAGATCGTTTGTTTCTGGCTACTTTCTGCAATGCTTATACTGTAGAAACAGTAGGAGAGGGTGAAAACGAAAAACAAAGAACATTCCTGAAGTTGCATCCTGCTTTGGCTCCTTTCAAGGCGGCTGTGCTTCCACTAGTGAAAAAGGATGGTTTGGCAGAAAAAGCACAAGCTATTGCTAATTCTCTGAAATCATCATTCCGTACTACTTACGATGATGGTGCGGCGATTGGTAAGCGTTACACACGCCAGGATCTGATCGGAACGCCTTTCTGCATTGTGATAGATTACCAGACTATGGAAGATGATACCGTAACAATTCGCCACCGCGATACAATGGAGCAGGAGCGGGTTGCTATTAGTGAGCTAAAAGAAAAAATCGGTTATCAGGTTGCTGTAGAGCGTATTCTTGAAGCGATTTGAAATTAGCCGATACAAAATAAAAGCCTGAGCGTAATGCTCAGGCTTTTATTGTAGAAAATAGTAAGCTGCCCCTTAAGCAAGCTTAACATTTACTGCATTTAGTCCTTTATTTCCTTCTTTAAGGTCAAAAGTTACATCGTCATTTTCACGAATATCGTCAACCAGACCTGAGATATGTACGAAATAGTCTACTCCTGATTGTGTGTCTTTAATGAACCCGTATCCTTTAGAGTCATTGAAGAATTTTACTGTTCCTTGATTCATATTTATTTATTGTATTATATAATTGTTACAAAGGTACGGATTGTAAATCGATATATGCTTAAAATATTTAAAGCTAAACCGGAAGTAACCCAATTATACTGCATGTTTTATCAAAACTTCACTTTTTCATTTGGTTCAATCTGTCTACCTTTGCGTTTTAGATAGCATATACATGACAGAACAGATTCTGATTTTAGATTTTGGCTCCCAGTACACGCAATTGATCGCGCGTCGGATTCGCGAGCTTAATGTTTATTGTGAAATCCATCCTTACAATAATTTCCCCGAACTTACCCCAAATATCAAAGGCGTCATCCTGTCAGGCAGTCCATGCTCGGTACGTGATGAAAATGCACCAAAGATAGATCTTGATAAATTTCGCAGGATAGTACCTGTTTTGGGTGTTTGCTATGGTGCTCAGCTAATGGCTCAGGTGCTTGGCGGGGATGTAAAGCCTTCGCAGCACAGAGAGTATGGCCGCGCTCATTTGAAAATAGATGATGTGGATTCATCTCTATTGGCAGGTTTGTCTGCATCTTCTCAGGTATGGATGTCACACGGTGATACGATCGTAAAAGCGCCTGACAATTTCAGAGTGATTGCTTCAACCGAATCCGTTCATGTTGCTGCCTATAAAGTAGAAGATGAACTTACATATGGAATTCAGTTCCATCCGGAAGTGACGCACTCCACAGAAGGTAAAAAGCTGATGGAGAACTTCGTGGTTAATATCTGCGGATGTAAGCAGGATTGGACTTCAGACTCATTCGTAGATCAGTCTGTCAAGTCATTACGCCAGCGTCTTGGTAACGACAAGGTGGTTATGGCACTGTCTGGTGGTGTGGATTCCACCGTAGCAGCAATTCTTGTTCATCAGGCGATTGGCAAAAACTTATATTGCATATTCGTTGATAACGGGCTTCTTCGTAAAGATGAGTTCGAGCAAGTTTTACATTCCTACCAGGATATGGGTTTGAATATCAAGGGTGTAGATGCCAAAGATCATTTCTATGGTCTGCTGGCAGACTTGTCGGAGCCTGAAGCAAAGAGAAAAGCAATAGGAAAAGCATTTATTGATATTTTCGATCAGGAAGCACATTTGATCGAGGATGTGAAATGGCTTGGACAAGGTACAATCTATCCTGACGTCATTGAGTCTGTTTCAGTGAAAGGACCTTCCGCTACTATCAAATCACATCATAATGTGGGTGGTTTACCGGATTTTATGAAATTGAAAGTGGTGGAGCCTTTGAACACATTGTTTAAAGATGAGGTAAGAGCTGTAGGAAAAACGTTGGGTATAGATCCTAAAATTCTTGGTCGTCATCCATTCCCGGGACCTGGTCTTGCAATTCGTATTCTTGGGGAAATTACTCCTGAAAAAGTCGCAATATTACAGGAAGTTGATGCAATTTTCATCGGTGGACTTCGTAAATGGGATCTTTATCAAGATGTATGGCAGGCAGGAGTAATGCTTCTTCCTGTGAAAAGTGTAGGTGTGATGGGCGATGAGCGTACTTACGAAAGTGTAGTTGCTTTGAGAGCTGTTACGTCTGTAGATGGTATGACAGCCGACTGGGCACATTTACCCTACGATTTTCTTGCAGAAGTTTCCAATGATATTATCAATAAGGTAAAAGGAGTTAACAGAGTGGTTTATGATATATCCTCAAAACCGCCTGCAACGATTGAATGGGAATAATCATTTTAATCGTTGGTAGCTTTATAATCAAAGAAAGCGGACGATCGTCCGCTTTCTTTGATTATTAGTGTATGTAGTTGTGTTTTTATGTCAGGATCGTCCGACTCCGCGGCTGATCAGACTTAGTACAAAAAGTACCAGAAATACAAAGAACAATATTTTAGCTATACCGGCTGCTCCTGCAGCTATTCCGCCAAATCCAAGCACTCCCGCAATAATGGCTACTACAAGAAATATTACTGTCCATCTAAGCATAATTGACAAAAGGTTAAGTTTGTTAAATGTGATATGACTGAATAATTACCAATTGTATGCCAGGCGTTGAAAAGACTTAATAGACCTGCAGATCAGGCGCTGATGGGTTTTACTTAGTATAGTTTGTGGAGAATGATGCACATATACGCTATAAATCAAGTGTTTGATAGGTATAGCATACTGATAAGGTATCTCACAACTGTGAATAGGAGAATAAGTAATCATCGATTTAGATGTATTTACATAGATTTAAGAATGAAACTAATAAAATGATAATGAAAAAGTTACTTGCCGTTTTCTTTGTAGCTGTAATCAGTGTACCGGTGTCTGCCCAGTCGGACAGATGGCAGCAGCGTGCAAAATATGAAATGGATATTCAGTTTGATGTAAACAAACATCAGTACAATGGAACGCAGAAGCTGGTATATACCAATAATTCTCCGGATACATTATCCAAAGTTTTCTATCACTTATATCTGAACGCATTTCAGCCAGGCAGCCAGATGGATGTACGCTCCCGTACGATTAGTGATCCCGATGCGCGCGTTAAAGATCGTATTGCCAAGTTATCACCGACTGAAATCGGTTATGAAAAAATTCTTTCTCTCAAACAGAATGGCAAGCCACTTCAATATAAAGTGGTAGGTACCATTCTGGAAGTGACACTGGCGGAAAAAATTCTCCCTAAAACGCAGCATACATTTGATATGCAGTTTGAGGCTCAGGTACCACTTCAGATTCGTCGTACTGGTAGAGACAATAACGAGGGGATTGACTATTCAATGGCACAGTGGTATCCTAAAATGTGTGAATATGATTATGAGGGCTGGCACGCCAACCCATATATAGCCAGAGAGTTTTATGGAATATGGGGAGATTTTGATGTGAAAATTACCATTGATGCTTCGTATGTAGTGGCAGCGACCGGTTATCTTCAAAATCCTGATAAGATCGGACACGGTTACAGCAAGAAAGAAGTGAAGCACAAATCCGGTACGAAGCTTACATGGCATTTTGTTGCTCCCGAGGTGCATGATTTTGTGTGGGCAGCTGATCCGGATTACAAGCATGACATTGTGAAGGTGGATGATAAACTGGATCTGCATTTCTTTTATCAGGCCGACTCTTTGAACGTGTGGAAGCAAATGGAACCAATGGCTGTGAATACTTTCAAGTTTATGAATGAGAAGTTTGGCCGGTACCCCTACAAGCAATATTCTGTTATACAGGGTGGGGATGGCGGAATGGAATATCCAATGGCCACGCTAATCACCGGTAGACTGAATCTGAGATCATTGGTGAGCGTAACCGTTCACGAGTCAATTCACAGCTGGTTTCAAATGATTTTGGGAAGCAACGAGTCGAAGTACGGCTGGATGGATGAAGGTTTTACGACTTATGCACAGAACCTGGTGATGGCAGAATTGTTTCCGTCGAAAGGAGATCCGCAACGAGCCACCACTGCAAGCTATATTGCTTTGGCCAAATCCGGCATTGAAGAACCGCTAACAACCCACGCAGATCATTTCAACACCAATAGGGCATACAGCGTTGCCAGTTACTCGAAGGGAGGAGTGTTTCTTAATCAACTAGGCTATATCATCGGAAAGGATAAGCTTGAAACAGTGATGAGACGCTATTTCAACGAATGGAAATTCAAACACCCCAATCCGACAGATCTAAAACGTATTGCAGAAAAGGAATCAGGATTGGAACTAGATTGGTATTGGGAAAACTTTGTTGGGACTACCAAAACAATCGATTATGGTATCAAAGAAGTTGTATCTGCATCTGCGAAAACGGAAGTAGTGCTCGAAAGAATCGGGCAAATGCCTATGCCTCTTGATGTGGTTGTAAGCTATAAGGACGGCTCTATTGAGAATTTTTATATTCCGATGGAGATCATGAGAGGAGAGAAGAAGGAGAATCTGTATAGCAAAACTACATTGCTTTCCGACTGGGGCTGGACTTATCCTGAATATACATTCACTATTGATAAGAACCTGAATGATATTGAACGCATCGTGATAGATCCGAGTCAGCGAATGGCTGATATCAATCCGGATAATAATGTGTACCCGTCATTATCCAAAGAGCTTCCGCGCTTTAAAGGAGAAAAAGTGCAGTAGGGTAAGTCGATATAGACTTCAAGGAGCAATTTGTGCATGGGAAGAATAAGTAATTCGGATCGTGCATAAATTGCTCCTTCTTTATTTATATAGTTACGAATATCCGAAACTATCTGCCGATTTTAAGTATGGTTCCTATTCTGAGCCCCATTCGCTGAAATTCAGCTCCGTGAAACTGTCCTACAACTTCCACCTTCACTACCTGGTAAATATTAGCTATACCATAAACCAGTTCGGTGTAATTACGCATGGTTGGTACTTTCAAATAATGAACCTGTAGATTTTCGGACAGACCCGTTACCCGCAGCGGCTCTATACGTGTGAGTAGAAAGTGCTGTAACGACCACACTGCATGCGCCTGAAAGAACCATTGAGCTGTGCTATGTTCGTAATAGGGAAGCATTTTGAACTGGTACGGCGTATCGCCCCAAAGAAAGAAAAACTCATTACCCATGAAATGTCGGTAGTCATGAAAATACATTTTTTTCTTGGTTAGAAAACCCCCGCCGTTGACGCTGTAATCCAGACTACTTCTGGGACCGATATTGAGGTTTTGCCGGATGGTACCCTGTAATAATGAATAATCTATATCGCCCACAAAAGGTAAACCGGATTTGTAATTAACAGAAAAAGAGGGGCCGTTACTTCTGAGATACCTCTTCTCTCCGTTCCGGATCAGGTATCTGCGCCAGGGGCGTATGTGTGCGGTGACATCAAAAATGAAGGCGTTGTTTTCGGGGAAGCCAGTATCAGCCAATTCATTGTTAACCGGCCTGTTGGGCGTATAATGATATTTTTCCCATAAGAAAATAGGCCGCAGACCTGGTATATTAAACAGCTCTTTTCTCTTCTCGTATTCAAGACTTACATCGAAACCAAAAATATCCGCAATGTTTCTGACCGAATACTCCGTTCTGATGTAGCGCTGCTGGTAAAGTTTCATCAGGCTTCTGGAAAAGAACCGGCCAGCTATACTATTAGGGAAGGGCAGGATCGGGTTATTTCGATTAAACTGAGAAGCCATTTCGCCACCTGAAAGTGTAAAGTCCCAGTTAGTATCACCAATATTTGCTTCAATGTTGCCATATAATCGCTTGCGACCAAAAGAGTACCTTGCCAAAGGGCGTATGCCAAAATGCCTGGTTTTATCCCAGGTCTTTTTCCATTCTGTAATAATATTGAGCGCATTACCTTCTACAGCATTATAACTGATTGACCACAGCGGACTTTTAAAATAAAAGGAATGGCCGTTCCCTAGTGAATAGGTGTTACCTGTGGCCAGATGCATCAATTTAAAATGAGTGGAGTCCGGTTTAGTATTTTCTGCATCTTTGACAACCTTGATACTGTCTTGCAGTGAATAACTGCTCACTTCCGAAGGGGTTAGTGGTATAGGGCGTAGGCTTTCCCAGTAAGTCGTATCTCTTCGATTAGCCAGCGTATCTATAACAATGGAATCTTGTCTGACCAAACGCTTGTCGCCAGCTATTTTTTGTTCCTTTCTCTGCTCTTTTTCATACTGCTTTGTCAGCTTTCTGAAATTTTTTGTAGAAAACTCTTTCTGTTGTTCAATCAGTTTGTCCAGTTTACCGCTCGTTTTCGCCGGAGTTTCCTTTTTATGATCTGCAATAACAATATCTTCACGCAAGCCCGGATCTACATCCAGCTTGCTGTAAGTCACAGATACCAGATAGCGGAATTCTCCTGCAAATCCGAGATAACCGCCATCCAATTGAAATTGCTGATTTACGGGTAGCCATACATTGCTGATCGGTGAGAAGACTTGTTTGGCTGAGATATTTAAACCTCTTGTCGTAGTTTGTAAATCGTAGCTATGGATTGCCCAGCGATCTTCAATAATAAAAAGGCTGCCCTTGAAAACGCCCTCGCCATAGGCTTTTGGAATAACCTTGATTTTATTAACTACAACCCCGCGGTCTTCAAAATAGCCCTGGTACTCGTAACGGTAATAGCCAAATGCTTTTGGTGAAAGCGGCGAAATGGTACCAGCTATTTCCGGACTATACAAACTGGCTAAAATATATTCGTTGGGCGAAGGTATGCTGTTGTCGAAACTATTGCGGGTTGATATGATCCGTTGTCTATAATTGTTCGGTCTGCTGTATTTGATTTCCGCCACACTTTCATTCAGAATAGCTTTACCTTCCTGAATACCTTCTTTTTTTAGTCTTCTGGCTATGAGTGAGGGAATTTTGGTAGGTAGCCCGGTACTGCGCGAATATACGCGTGCGGTATATCCTCTCACTTGTAGCTGGTGGAAGCGGGCCTTCGCGATAGCCTTTCGCATAATCGTATAGGCCGCATCCTCAGTAGCTGCGCCAACGCTGGCTTCTTTAAGCGTAAGTGCCTGTTCTTCCATTTGCACATTCAGTTCTACAAATGAATTAGAAATAACCACGGATTTGGTCACGGTCTTGAAACCCAGATATTGAAAGCTGATTTCATAGGATCCGGGATCGAGTGAGAGCTCATAAAGTCCGTCAGCGTTAGCCATCGTTCCAAGGTTGGTTCCTTTAACCGATAATCCTGCATAGGGCAGGATATCACCATTGGTGGTGGTTATTTGTCCTCGAATTCCTTTGCCATTAGCAAACTGAATTAACTGGAGTAATAGTAGAAAAATGAAGGCAATACGCATGTTATGAATTTACAGACTGATAATGAGCTACTCAGGATTTACTCGTGCAACTGATGCCCGCAGTTGCTGCAATAATTGGCACTTACTGGCATTGCCTTACCGCAGGAAAGGCATTCGATGTTTTCAGTTTTTTTACTTACAGGCTGCGTGCGCGACATTTCTACTGTTACAATACCAGTAGGAACGGCGATAATTGCATAGCCCATAATCATTACTATAGATGAAATTACCTGACCTACAGGTGTTTTTGGCGTAAGGTCGCCATAGCCCACTGTTGTGATCGTCACAATTGCCCAATAAATACTCTGTGGAATACTTGTAAAGCCATGCTGCTCACCTTCTACTACATACATAATCGTACCAATGATCAGAACAAGTGTGATGATGGTAAGCATGAAGACGGTAATTTTCTGCAAACTGGCAATAATTGCAGTTTTGAGCACGTGTGCGTGATGAACGAAACTGGTCAGTTTGAGTATACGGAATACACGCAGCAATCTGAGAATGCGTATCGTAACAAGGAAATGGCCTGCCGGTAAGATGAAAGTGAGGTAAAACGGAATAATGGATAGAAAATCGATGATTCCAAAAAAACTGAAAAGGTATTTGAGAGGTTTGGGATGGCTGTAAATTCTCAGCAAATATTCAATTGTAAACACAGCGGTAAAGAAAATCTCGAGGCCATGCAAAATTCCGTGAGACTCGGAGCGTATGGAAGGGACACTTTCGAGGCATACCGTAAGTACGCTGAGGAGGATAAGCCAGAGAAGAATGAGGTCAAACTGACGGCCGGGACGGGTATGAGCCCCAAAAATCGTGATGAAGAGCTTACCTCGTAAAGACTTACGATCAATTGCCATGGCTTATTTTTGCTATAAGCTGGCAATGTAGTAAAAGCGCGTTAATTGCGCAAAACGGCAAAATCCGGCATCGGTGGTAAAATACCCTCAATGCCGGACGCACGCGTAATGTCTAATCGCAATTTCCGTCTATGTCGCAGGCCGCTCCCTCAGCAAGGTTAACAAGGGATGCCTGATTCGCATTTTCCCATTCTGAAAAAGATTTTTCCAGTGCCCCTAAAAAAGTCTCAGGTTGCTGCGCACCGGAAACTGCATATTTCCGGTCCAGAACGAAGAAGGGTACCCCTCTTGCACCCACCTGCTGCGCTTCATAAACATCTTGACGAACCTGTTCACTGAATGCTGTTCCTTCCAAAATCGTTTTCAATTCTGCACGGTCCAGTCCGATTTGTACGCCCAGGTCTAGCAACGTATTGATATTAGCTGTGTTCTTACCATCAGTAAAGTATGCTTTGAAAAGTTGTTCCTCAGCCTGATCGCCCTGACCTTTAGTTTTTGCAAACTGAACAAAACGATGTGCATCAAAAGAATTGGCAACCACCGCCTTGTCCATGTTGTATTCCAAACCAACCTCTGCAGCGATAGAGGTAACGTGGTCATTCATCTGAGCAGCATAATCCAGCGACCAGCCTTTTGCTTCAGCCAGATATTCGTTGATCGTTTTATCTGGTTCCGTTTTCATAGCCGGGTTAAGCTGAAAACTTTTCCATTCGATCTCAATTTTTTCCTTCTGAGGAAACTGTTCGAGAGCGGCTTCAAATTTCCTCTTGCCTATGTAACAAAAAGGACACATTACGTCACTCCATATTTCAACTTTCATAATAGTATCGTTTTGAACCAATTTTTATTCAACACACTTCTTGCCGATAGCCGATAGCCGATAGCCGATAGCCGATAGCCGATAGCCCTCAAATTGTTACAAAAAACTCTTCATTAGGTCTTCTTACTTTTTTCGCAGAAGCAAGATGGTCATTTGTACTGTCGCGGTAGCCTAGTGTCATCATTACAACACTTTTCAAACCTTTTTCATTCAACCCTAGTACTTCATCCAGCCTCGCATTATTGAACCCTTCCATTGGCGTAGAATCCACATGCTCAGTGGCCGCAGCAACAGATGCATGGCCCAAAGCGATATACGCCTGTCGGGCAGCCCAATCAAAATTTACTTGCTCAGTTCTGCTTAGTATACTATCTGATATTTTCTGCTGAAACTGCTCAAGGGAAGTCACATCGAGACCACGCGTACTAGCAATCAGATTCATATAGGCAGTGATGTCATCAGCGGTAATTTTCTCCCAAACTGCAAATACTAGCAGGTGAGAAGATTCTTTAATTTGCGGTTGCGGTGCAGCCTCGTTAAAAATTCTCTCTTTCAATGCTTTGTCGCTGATGACAAGTACCTTATAGGGTTGCAAGCCTACTGAAGATGGAGAGAGCTTAATAGCTTCAAGAATATTATTCAGTTTATCCTCCGGAATTAACTCACCATTCATTCTTTTAGCAGCGTATCTCCAGTTTAGTTTTTCGATCAGATCACTCATTTTTTCTTTTTTTAAATTGATATGCAAACTTAGATAAATATACTATACATTTGTAAGTACTATACCAAAGGATAGTTGAATTATTGAAAAATGGAGATAGCGGAAACAAATTGCTCGCACAAGAATCATACACAGGGTGATTGCATTAAAAGTATTTTACCTGTGAAGGATGCACTTGAGGTACTGAGTGGAAAATGGAAGTTACCGATCATTATTTCACTTATGTTTGGAAATAAGCGCTTTTCACAGATAGCAAAAGAGATTCCCGGGATTACGGATAAGATGCTATCGAAGGAATTAAGAGATCTGGAAGCAAATTGCCTGGTGAAGAGATCAGTATATGATGCTATTCCGGTAGTCGTAGAATATTCCCTTACCGATTATGGGCATACATTAAAGCCGGTTATTGAGGTGTTAAGAGTCTGGGGCACAACACATCGTGAGAGAATTATGGGTAGAGTAGAATTAGCAGTTCAGGATTGATTATATTGAAGTCTGTTTTTGTATATCTGGTAAGCATAGCTTTTAAATTTACTAAAATATGGATCGCATAGCACGAAAGTGGCGTGATACTGCCCCTGAAGTGAAAGATCAGTTCGGTAAAGATCTTGGGAAAAAGCTGGATGAAATTTTGGGTAGTAACAGAGAGAGCGATCTAGATTTGAATCTAAAACTGGCAAGACAGGAAGCGGCTTCAAATGGTCTTACAGAAGAGATTCTTCAAAAATTGTTAAATGAAGAGTGATTATCTGTTTATTCTTGATACGAATACTAGTATAAGTGCATTTCTAGTAGGGGGTTCTGTACCTGCTTCTGCCTTTGATAAAGCAAGAAAAGATGGACTGGTAATTGTGTGCAAAGAGATATACAACGAAATATCCAGTGTCTTAATGCGCCAAAATTTGATAAGTATCTCAGCACTTCCAGAAGAATTTCACTTCTGGAAGATTTCAGGGATTCTGTAGCTTTTATAGAGGCTGATGAATTAGTCTCTGTTTGTCGTGATCCAAAAGATGATATTTATCTCTCCCTGGCTGTTTTTGCAAACGCCACATGTATAATAACCGGAGATAAAGATCTTCTCATACTCAATCCTTTCAGAAACATCCCCATCTTGAATGCATCTGATTTTTAAGTCTGTTTTGAAATCATGAAAATACAAATGGCCTGCAAGTTCAGTTGGAACTTGCAGGCCATTTATTGTATTAATCAGGAGATTATCCCAACTGATTGATGCAGTTCAAATCTTCGAATGCAAGTTTCAAACGGGCAATCATACTCTCTTCTCCTTTACGCAACCAAACGCGTGGATCGTAATATTTTTTGTTTGGAGAATCTGCTCCGTCCGGGTTTCCAAGCTGAGTTTGCAGGTAACCTTCTTTGTCTTTGTAATAAGCCAGAATACCTTCCCAGGTAGACCACTGCATATCGGTATCAATGTTCATTTTGATCGCACCATACTCGATAGCCTCACGAATTTCTTCACGAGATGATCCTGATCCACCGTGGAATACGAAGTTTACAGGAAGATCACCCGTTCCGAATTTCTGTTTGATGAAATCCTGAGAATTGCGAAGAATTTTCGGCTCCAGTTTCACATTACCTGGCTTGTATACACCATGTACATTACCGAATGCCGCAGCAATCGTAAAGTTTGGAGATATTTTAAGAAGCTCTTCATAGGCATAAGCTACTTCTTCCGGCTGTGTATAAAGTTTTGAACTATCAACGTCTGTGTTATCCACACCGTCTTCTTCTCCACCCGTTACGCCCAACTCGATTTCGATTGTCATGCCCATTTTGGCCATGCGCTCAAAATACTTAGCTGAAATTTCAATATTTTCTTCCAATGGCTCTTCTGAAAGATCCAGCATGTGAGAGCTGTAAAGAGGAACACCGTATTGATCAAAATGTTTTTCACCAGCATCAAGCAATCCATCTATCCAGGGAAGAAGTTTTTTTGCGCAGTGATCTGTGTGCAAAATAACAGGAACGCCATACAAAGCAGCCATCTGATGAACGTGCTGAGCACCAGAGATACCACCAGCAATGGCTGATTGCTGGTTTGCGTTTGAAAGGCTTTTTCCTGCAAAGAAACTTGCACCACCGTTAGAAAACTGTACGATGACAGGGCTGTTTACTGCCTTAGCAGTCTCCAGAACTGCATTTACGGAATTTGTACCTACAACGTTAACTGCCGGAAGGGCATAGTTATTTTCGTTAGCGTGGCGGAAGATTTCGCTCACTCCGTCACCGGTAACAACACCTGGTGCAAAGCGTTTTGTGGTTTCGCTCATAGTAAAATAGGATATTTTTTCAAGAAATAATTTCACGATTCAGATATTCGGGCTGAATCGTCAGGGAAACCCTGCAAGTTAGGTATTTTACAGAAATTGATGTGAATATATAGACGTTATTCTGGTAAGAGCAGAAGATTGGTTTGCTTTCCGGCATTTTAAACCAATCTGCGTATCTTTGAATCATTGAAAATGTAAAAGGTGATTGCCTTTTAGTGATTGCACAGATCTTGTCAGCATATGAATTTTAAGCTTGTTAAAACAATATTACTAGCTCTTTCTCTTGGCTTTTTCGTAGTTTGGGTACTTGAATTCCGTCGGGCCGGAATGTTTGAAAGTTACTGGCTGCTTCTTTTGAGCATTATGTGCCTTCTTGTTTTTCAGTTTCGCCGCCTAAAGGCATCTATGGAAATGAAAAAAAAGCAGAATGAAGAGTTAGAAAATCAAAAACCTTCCTTGTCTAAATCAGCGAAAAAATGATAATGCTCTTTGTCGCTTCTATTTTATTTTTCGTGCTGGCAGGTTATTACGGGGCGGTGAGGTCTGTGCTGCTCGATATTTCTATCGATCGTTACTCGATGAGGCATGAAAAATCGGAAGAAATGTCTCAAACGCTTTATTGGCGCCGTATACTGCGAATGCTACGCCTGCTCGTGATTGCATTTGGCTGCTTTTCAGCAGCAGGCTTCGTATATTCAGCGTTTATTACTGAAGATGGTTTTGGTGAAGATCTTGTCCTTTTTGTACTCCTTTTTATTCTGGCTGCATGCTGGATGCTTTCCTACACAGGCTGGGTGAAAGTAGGCCGACGTTTTCCTGATCTTCTTGGTCTCGGCTCCATTGTCGTGCGGTTTGGTGAATGGTTGATGACTCCCCTTTACTGGATGATAGAGCCTTTTGTCAAAGAAAATATCTTATCTCCGTCTTTACGCGATGACGCTATATCAGCTGACGATCCCGACTTCGACGATCACAGTCTGGAAGAACGCATGTTTATCAATGCTTTGGATTTTAAGGATTTGCGCATTCGCGATTGTATGATTCCACGGACAGAGATATCAGCAGTAAATGTCACTGCCAGTATTGAAGATCTGCGCAGATCGTTTTTGTCAAGCGGTCATTCAAAAATCATTGTGCACCGCGACTCCGTGGATGATGTATTGGGTTATTGTCATGCGTTGTCGCTGTTCAAAAAACCGAAAGATATCAGTAGTATTATTACGCCGATTCTGATAGTGCCGGAAGCCATGCCTGCACGGGATCTGATGTTACGTTTTCTGGAGGAAAGACGTAGTATAGCATTGGTGGTGGACGAGTTCGGAGGTACATCGGGACTCGTGAGCGTTGAAGATGTAGTAGAGCAGATTTTCGGAGAAATTCAGGATGAATATGATTCAACAGAAGACTGGACGGAACGGGAAATTGATCCGGATACGTATATTCTGAGTGCCCGCCACGAAATTGATTATTTGAACGAAAAGTATGGTTGGGAACTGCCCGAAGGAGACTATGATACGTTGGCCGGAATGATTATTCATCATCATGGTGATTTGCCGGATGTAAATGACACGCTTGAATTGCCTCCTTATTCTTTCCAGGTTGTTTCCATGCAGGATACCAGGATCGAGTTGGTGAGATTGAAGATAGAAGAGAAGGAAAAAGGAGTTAAAAATTAGAATTGAGGCATTAGGGATACCATAGATTGCTTAAAGATAAAATGCAAAAGCACTTTTTTAAAAGAATAATAGCCACATCAATCGTATTTTCAGCACTTTTTGTAAATGCCGCATCAGGTCAAATAGATCATCTGAAGCGGGAAATCATGACGATTTCCGAGGAAGCGAAGGGGATAGTAGGCGTAGGGATCATGGATTTGCAAAGTAAAGAGGTGATTTTGTTGCACGATGATCATCAGTTTCCTATGCAAAGCATTTACAAATTTCCTCTTGGAATGGCAGTGATGAGCCAGGTAGATAAAGGACAACTGACTTTACAACAAAAGGTGCATGTCAGCAAAGAAGATCTTAATCCAAAGACATGGAGTCCTTTACAAAAGAAATATCCTGAGGGGAATATGGATATGACAATAGAAGAATTACTTCGTTATACAGTTTCCCAAAGTGATAATAATGCATGTGACATTCTTTTCAGGCTTGTTGGCGGACCGGCGAAGGTCGACGACTACGTAAAAGGTCTGGACATTAAAGAAATCAGCATTGTTGCCACCGAAGAGGAAATGTCCAAGGATTGGAACGTGCAGTATACCAACTGGAGCCGGCCGTCGGGTATGCTAAAGCTGCTGGACGTATTTCACAGTTCCGGGAAACTTTCCAAAACCAGTACCGATTTCCTTTTGACAACCCTGACAGAAACTTCCACAGGCCCCAATAAAATGAAAGGACTTTTGCCTAAGGACGCAGTTGTAGCTCATAAGACGGGAATGTCTTCCCGTAATGATAAGGGCATCTTGGCAGCAACGAATGATGTTGGAGTGATGACACTGCCCAATGGGAAACAAATTGCGGTGGTTGTTTATGTATCTGAAACTCCGGTTGATGATAAAACAAGTGATTTTGTAATTGCAAAGATTACGAAGGCAGCGTGGGATTATTATTCTGCCAAATGATTTCAGTCTTATTTATATTAAAAAAGTTCTTATCTGTTGCAAATCACAGCTGAAAATATTGGTAAAAAGTTTGTTAGAGAATGGATATTCAGAAACGCAAGTTTTGAAATCCATGCAGGACAGAAATACACATTCGTAGGGCCAAACGGGAGTGGTAAATCGACGCTTTTGCAGATGCTCACTGGAATGTTTCCTGTCTCAGAAGGCGCTGTCCGTTACACAGATGGTAGCGGCAAAAATGTTGATGAAGATCAATGGTACAAGCATATTGTTATCGCTGCTCCTTATCTTGAATTGATCGAGGAATTTACGCTCCGTGAATTGGTTCAGTTTCATTCCAATTTCAAACCCTTGAAAAATGGTATATCTCTCGAAGAGTTCGAGGATTTTATACAGCTATCTCATGCCAGCGGAAAGCTGATCCGACATTTTTCATCGGGTATGAAACAGAGGTTAAAATTGGGACTGGCATTTATGTCGGATGTACCGATTATATTTTTGGATGAGCCAACTACCAATTTGGATACGACTGGCTTTCAGTGGTATATTGATAACGTTATAAAACACACACAAAATCAGACCTTGTTGCTTGGATCTAATGTGAAGCAAGAGTATGAGTTCTGTAACAACATTATATCGGTTACTGCCTTCAAATAGATTTCAAAAAGTGGGAAAGCATGAATAAAAATATACTGTTTCTCCTAATTTTAATTTTTTTCTCCACCGCGGTTCAGGCAGGAGGTATGTACTTTATCCAGAATAAAGGCCAGTGGGACGCTGATGTACTATTTCGTACGGATGTACCCGGTGGCTTTTTGTTTTTGAAACAACAGTCCTTTGTATACACATTTTACGATGCTTCGAAAATAGCATCAGGGCATGGGAAGCGTCAGGCTGCTGCGAACGGCGCGTCTTTAAAAGCACCTGATCTAAATACAATTGCTGCACATGGTGTGGAAGTGAAAATGATAGGTTCTTCTGCCTCTACCACGCTCAGATCGAGTAAACCTATTCAAACCAGATTTAGCTATTTTTTGGGAGAGGGAACTTCTGCCGGAGATGTACAGGGGTTTGAAGAAGTAGTATATGAAAATATATATCATGGTATTAACCTGAGGATATATATGCATAACGCTGTTCTCAAATATGAATTTATCGTCGGACCTGGTGCAAGAGTAGCGGATATAGCAATGAAGTATGAGGGTGCTTCAGATTTAACGCTCAATAATGACGGACAGGTCGTAGTAAAAACACCTTTATCAACATTTAAAGAGAACGTTCCTTATTCGTTTCAGAAACAAAAGGAGAAAACGATAGAAATCAAATCCAGGTTTTCAGTGAAAGATAATACGATCTCTTTTCTGCTGCCTGAAGGTTACGACAAATCACAAAGCTTGATCATAGATCCCGAACTTATTTTTTCGACCTATTCCGGTTCTACCGCCGATAACTGGGGACATACAGCTACCTACGATAATGAAGGCAATTTGTATTCAGCAGGAACTGTTTTCGGAACTAATTTTCCCGCTACCACAGGTGCATTTCAGGTACGTTTTCAGGGACTGGTGGATGTTGCTGTGATGAAATTTAATCCCGATGGCAGTGAACTGTTATATGCAACCTACATCGGAGGAAGCAGTACCGATATTCCGAATAGTCTGATCGTTAATAGTAAAAAGGAATTGCTGATCTTGGGGACAACCTCATCCCGTAATTTTCCTGTAACAGGTTCTGCATTTCAGAGGGATTTTGGCGGAGGTGCTGCAACAGTGCCTATTTCAGGGCTGAACCTGCCGAATGGTAGTGATATTTTTGTTGCAAAACTTTCGGCAGACGGTAAGCAGTTGCTTGCCTCTACTTATCTGGGTGGTAGTGGAAATGATGGTTTGAGTTCAGAGGCAGGTATCACTGTGAAAAATTATGGTGATAGTTTCCGAGGGGAAATTGTGGTTGATCAAGACGATCAGATTTATGCCGTTACTTCTACCAATTCCGGAAATTTCCCCCTTCGGAATGCTGATAAGACATCACTTACAGGCAGACAGGATGGGGTACTGTTTAAGCTCTCATCGAATCTGGAGTCTCTTTTGTGGAGTACTTATGTAGGAGGAGACGGGCACGACGCCGCTTTTTCCCTTAAAGTGACAACTTCCGGCGATGTGTATGTGACTGGTCTGACGCAAAGCAAGGACCTTAAAGCGCATACCTCTGCATATCAAAACACTCTCAAAGGTGTGGAAGATGGCTTCATTGCCAGATATTTGGGGCAGAGGTTAGCAAACCTGAGTTATCTGGGAACGGATAAAGAAGATAGCGCCTATTTGCTCGATCTGGATCAAACCGGAAATGTATATGTTTACGGTACAACGTACGGAACATATCCTGTCAGTTCAGGAGTATACAGCAATGCGGGTAGTGGTCAGTTTATCCATGCGTTGGACGCAAGCTTATCCAAGACCCTGCTTTCTACAGTAATCGGATCGGGAAGGGGCGTGCCGGATATTTCGCCAACTGCATTTTTAGTCAATGAATGTGGGAATATTTATATAGCCGGCTGGGGTGGGGACGTCAACGTCGTGTCGTCGCATAATCCGGAAAGCAGTACCAGAGGACTTCCTGTTACCATGGATGCAATACAGCGACAAACGAGTGGTAATAACTTTTACATTGCCATTTTGGAAGAAGGGGCCAAATCGTTGCTGTATGCTACTTTTTTTGGGAGCTTGAATACGAACGCGCAGGGCGATCATGTGGATGGTGGTACAAGCCGGTTTGATAAAAATGGTGTGATTTATCATGCTACATGTTCATGTGGAGGCAGTAATTTTCCTGTGACTCCGCAGGCCTGGTCCCGAACAAACCGAAGTGAAAATTGTAATAATGCTGCATTCAAGATTGACATTGATCATTTAAAAGCGGACTTTGATGTTTACCAGGGCGATACCAAAGACGTATTGAAAGGATGTGCGCCGCTTGCCTTATCATTTGAAAATATGAGTGAGGGCGGAGTGGATTATATCTGGGATGTAAATGGAAATACCATTTCGAGAGAGGAGGGAGCCGAATTCGTGTTCAGCAATCCGGGTGAATATACGATTACGCTCCGGGCCTACAATCGGCTTTCCTGCAAGCGCATAGATGTTGCGCAGAAGAAAATAGTTGTCGAAAGCATTAACGCTACGGTGTCGCGGGATACTACGGTATGCGAAAACTCAACCCTTCAACTTTTGGCGTCAGGAGGATCCTCGTATAAGTGGACGGGAACTGACATGGTCAATCCGGAAACTGCTAATCCTACCATTACCGTTACAAAGAATAGTATATACAAGGTTGAGATTAGCAGTGCTGCAGGTTGTAAAGTAGAAAGAGAGGTAAAAGTGAACGTTGAAAAGAAAGATGATTTTGTAGCCATGCCTGACGTGGAGATTTGTGCCGGTGAACAGACAACGCTTACAGTTACTGGAGAGGCTGGCCGATATCGCTGGCTGGCTGCAACGGGTCTCCCGGAAACTACTGGTAAATCTGTACAGGTAAGCCCAACTGTGACCACCACCTATACTATTGAGGGACTATATGCTGATGGATGCCGCCCTGTCCGGCAGATCACTGTACATGTTGACAGAACTTTCCAGCCGGATTTCGAAATCGTACGGTCCGGGGAAACGTGTAATGAGCCATTTAGCTATGCGCTTCGTAATCAGGGGGCGGAGTCACTTCAATACGAATGGAATATGGGTGTTGGAAATAAACTATCTGATTTTCATGTCGACAACTTTGTCTATGATACACCAGGTGCCTATACAGTTACACTCACGGCCTATAACGCTGCAGGTTGTGCTTTATCTATGACCAAGCAGTTACAGGCCGAACCACCGTTTATCCTTTCAAATGTGATTACACCGAATGGTGATGGTAAAAATGATTTCTTCGTAGTACCCATTGCCGGTTCAGCTCTGGAAATTTACAACCGATGGGGTAAGAAAATTTTCACAAACCGGGATTACAAAAATGACTGGGGGAAGGGAATGACGAACGGAACCTATTTTTATGTGGTGGATACGCCAAACGGAAGACATTGCAAAGGATGGCTTGAGGTGCTGGAGTAATGCAGGATATCCATGTAAATTTGTTCTGATCATCTTATTTATATTAATTTTACATAAGCTAATCAATCAAATAAACTCAGGATGAAAAAAATATTCACACTCTTGTACTTCATAGTAGCTTTGTCCACAGCTCAGGCACAGAATGAAGATAGTTTTGGTAAGAAAGTTGATGATAAAAAAGCCATTTCCGCCACTTCGCTACCAGCCAAAATGGGGAATGAAGATAAGATGAATGCAAAGGTGACAGGCACTGTGGAGTCGGTTTGTCAGGTAAAAGGTTGCTGGATGAAAGTGAAATTGGATAATGGCGAAACCATGCGTGTGATGTTCAAGGATTATGGTTTCTTCGTACCGAAGGATTTATCCGGGAAAACGGTTGTGTTTGAAGGAGAAGCACAGAAGAAATTGGTTCCGGTAGAGCATTTGCAGCATTATGCACAGGATGCGGGCAAAAGCAAGGAAGAAATTGCTAAAATTACAGAGCCTAAGCAAGAGCTTACTTTCATTGCAGTTGGGGTTTTGGTAAAATAAATATTACGAGCAACATAGGTATTAACAGTGCTGAGGGCACTTTTGTAGCAATACAATTGTGCCTTTTTTTATGTCTGTCCGTATTCTGTTAATTTGTTCTTTGCTGCTGCTACAAACCAGCTTCTCTTTTTCTCAAACTGACTCCACCAAATGGTGGAATCCACAGTCAGCAACTTTTACGGTTTTGGAAGGACAGGCCTGGCCGAAAGACGTAAAGAATCCATATGATCGTTTACCGGCAAGAGCGGAAAAAAACGTTAGGAAGGAAGTGTGGAATCTGTCGCGCCAGTCAGCAGGTTTGATGATCCGGTTTCGTTCCAATTCGCCCCGTATTAAAGTCCGTTATCAGGTAACGGGAAGTCATGCTTTGCCACATATGCCGGCAACCGGCGTAAGTGGAGTGGACTTGTATGCCGTTTCCAGCGATGGCGACAAGTTGTGGTGCGCAGGTAAATATGTCTTTAAAGATACTATTTCATACGATTTTCAGAATCTGAATCCGAATGACCAGTATCATAAGCATGGCCGGGAATACAGGCTGTATCTGCCCTTGTATAATGGTGTGAAGTGGCTTGAAATAGGGGTGGAGAATAAAGCGGAGTTCATGGCATTGCCGGTAAGACCTGAAAAGCCTATCGTCGCTTATGGTACATCTATTATGCAGGGAGCCTGTGCATCGCGCCCCGGGATGGCCTGGACGTCTATACTCAGTAGAAATATGGATCGGCAACTGATCAATCTTGGGTTTTCCGGAAATGGTAAGTTGGAGAAGGAAGTATTGGATCTTGTATCAGAAGTGGATGCCGCGGTTTATATTCTGGATTGTTTACCTAACCTGACGATTCGTACGGATGCGCTATATACCATGACAGCAGAAGAAGTCAGCAAACGGATCAGGGATGCGGTTTATCTCCTGAAGCAGAAACATCCAGATACACCCATTGCCCTGGCGGGACATCCTGGTTGTACGGATGGAGGTATGAATTCAACCAGACTTAAATATTGTCAGGAAGCAAATAAGGTATTGGCTGAAACCTTCACACAGCTGAAAGCAGAGGGGGTTCAGGATCTGTATATGATACCCAGCGACGATTTTGAGCAGGGAATTGAAACAATGGTAGATGGTACGCATCCGACGGACCTTGGAATGATGTTGTATGCTAAAGGCTATGAAAAACACCTTCGTTCCATATTAAACGAGTCTGTGGGAAACATCGTTACTACCATTCCCAGAACGCAGCTCCGCGAGTTGAATAACTACGATTGGGAGCTGAGACACCGTGAAATTCTGCTGCTCAATAAAACCAACTCACCAAAGAAAGTTCTGATGGGTAACTCGATCACGCACTTCTGGGGAGGTTTACCGAAAGGACCCAGAGCGGTATCCGATGTTTCATTATCAAGTGCTTTTGGCAAGAGTAAAGTGACGAATGCAGGTTACGGATGGGATCGTATCGAAAATGTACTATGGAGAGTGCATCACGGCGAGCTGGATGGTTTTAAGGCTGATCAGCTGTTTGTTAATATTGGTACCAACAATCTTCAGTATAATACAGATGATGAGATACTAGCGGGCTGGCAGCAATTGATAGAAGCTATCACACAACGACAACCTGAAGCAGAGCTTTGGATGCTGGGGATATATCCAAGAAGAAATCAGGAGGAACGCGTATCCGGCTTAAATCAGAAGCTCGCACGCTTGTGTGGAGACAAGAATATCCGCTATATGAACCCTGGCAAAGTATTCTTAATGACAGACGGCAAAATAGATGAAAGCCTCTTCTCAGACGGCCTTCATCCGAATGATAAAGGATACAGGTTGTTGGGAGATGCGATCAAACCTTTTGTGAGGTAGTATCAAAGGATAGTACCTATTCCGAAGAGAATAACAAAGAATAAAGTGGATAAAGCCATTTGTTTCAAATATGGATCCAGTTCGCTGGCTTTTGTTAATCTGGTAACAGCTAATCCATTTTTGATAAACAAAGGAAAACTAAGTAAAAATAGCAATCCCGTGTAGGCAGAGAAATGCTGAACCGCATAAATCGTAATGCATAACATGCCGGTAATCAGAATCAACCAATGGTAAACCACCGCCTTTGATCTGCCCAGTCGGACAGGTATAGAATTCTTACCTGTGGCTCTATCCGATTCTATATCTCTGATGTTATTGATATTTAGTACCCCTACGGCAAAAAGCCCGCAGCTGCTTGCAGGTAAGAGTAAATTCCAGTCCCATACAAGTGTATGCAGGTAACTGCTGCCTATCACTCCTACCCATCCGAAGAAGATCAGCACGGACAAATCACCCAGGCCGACATAACCGTAGGGACGCTTGCCGGCTGTGTACGTAATGGCTGCGATAATACACGCAATCCCGATACCAAGAAATATCCAGAAAGTGTTTGCAGGCGCATTTTCAAGAGCAATCGTCAATAGCAATATACCTGAAACCAGTGCGAGAACAGAAAAAATAATGATGGCCTTCAGCATGGTGGAAGCAGGAATCTCTCCGGAATGCACTGCTCGTTTGGGCCCTTCCCGCAGTTCGGTGTCTTTGCCGTTTACTGCATCTCCATAGTCGTTTGCAAAATTGGAAAGAACCTGCAGTAATATGGTAGTGAGTATGCTAAGCAGGGCTACGGTCCAGTTAAATATGCCGGTAGAGAATGCCAAAAAACTTCCCATTAAAATACAGGAAAGTGCAAGGGGGAGTGTGCGGGGGCGTGCAGCCTCAATCCAGGATTTCATTTTAATTCTGTCAAAACTTTATTACCTAAAAACCCACAGCATATCAGTAATATCTGAGCTGTGGGTTTTTTATATATCAATGCGCTCTGTTTAGATACCTACTGCTTTTAAAAATTCAGCGTCAGTAGGAAGTATCTTTGAAGCGAAAAAGTCTGTGAGTTCGCCTTTTTCATTAATTACATATTTGCAGAAGTTCCAGCTTGGCTCCTTATCGTTCCATCCATTCAAATCCTTAGAGCTCAGCCATTTGTAAATAGGCGCCTTGTTCTCACCTTTTACTTCCACTTTTTCGAACATAGGGAAGGTTACGCCGTAGGTAGCTGAGCAGAACGTAGCGATTTCTTCACTCGTACCAGGCTCTTGTCCGCCAAAATTATTAGAAGGGAAACCAAGTACAACTACTTTATCTCCATGTTCTTTATTGAATTTTTCCCAATCAGCGTACTGCTTTGTGTAGCCGCATTTCGAGGCAACATTCAGTATCACTACTTTTTTCCCTTTGTACTGGCTCAGATCTACCGTTTTGTCACCGACAAGTGATTTAACTTTGAAATCATAAAGCGTTTGTTTGGCAATGGCATCTACAGGTCTGTGAGCAACTTCACTTTTGTCTGCAAAAATGCCGGTAATCAATGATGTAATCATGATAAATAGCGTCTTTAAAAAGTCCATAATAGTTACGATATAAGTTTAAGCGTGAAATACATCTTTAGGATTCACTACATTCTTTCCGGAACTTCTATTCCCAATAACTCCAAAGCATGGTGAATCGTTTCAGAAACTACTTTTGATAATGAAATTCTGAATTTCACAGCTTCGGGGTTCGGATCAGAGAAGATCGAAACTTCGGCATAAAACTGATTGTACGTCTTTGCAAGCTCGAAAGCATACAATGAAATGATAGACGGTGCAAACTCGTTGGCCGCACTTGCTACACGATTCGGATACTGGGAGAGGGCAAAAATAAGCTCACGCTCGGCGGGATGCATTTTGTACTCTTCGGACGGAATAGTGCCGGTCAGTGCTGCCTGCTCTGCCTTTCTGATGATCGAACGGATGCGGGCATAGGTATATTGGATAAAAGGTCCGGTATGTCCCTGAAAGTCTATCGATTCCTCAGGATTAAACAGCATGCGCTTTTTCGGGTCTACCTTGAGCAGGAAGTATTTCAAGGCTCCTAAAGCAAGCTGGTCATAAAGGCGAACCGCTTCCTCACTTTGGAAATCATCAATTTTTCCCAGCTCCTGCGTTCTGGTAGCAGCAGTCTGAATCATTTGAGATACCAGTTCATCTGCGTCAACCACTGTACCCTCACGGGATTTCATTTTTCCTGATGGCAAATCTACCATTCCATAGCTGATATGATAGCAACCATCCGCATAGGCACGGCCAAGGCGCTTTAGGATAGCAAACAGTACCTTGAAGTGGTAATCCTGCTCATTACCTACAACCCAAAGGTATCTGTCATTATTAAAATCGCTGTTTTTAAGCTCAGTTGTACCCAGGTCCTGCGTGATGTAAACCGAAGTGCCGTCACCGCGAAGAACCAGCTTTTCATCCAGCCCTTCTTCTTTCAGATCAATCCATACCGAATTATCGTCTTTTTTGAAGAAAACGCCATTTTGCAAACCTTCCTCGATGATATCTTTACCAAGCAAATAGGTATTGGATTCGTAATATGTTTTATCGAATGACACTCCGATTTTGTCGTATGTCTGACGGAAACCATCATATACCCAACCATTCATTTTGTTCCATAGGTCGACCGTTTCCTGATCGCCGTTTTCCCATAAAACAAGCAGTTTTTGTGCATCCAGCATCCACGGTGCTTTCTTTGCTGCAACCTCTTCTGTCAGGCCTTCCGCAACGAGCTGTTTAATTTGCGATTTATATTCTATATCAAACTTTACGTAGTATTTACCTGCCAGGTGATCCCCCTTCAACCCTGATGATTCAGGTGTTTCGCCATTCCCCAATTCGCGGTAGGCAAGCATCGACTTGCAAATATGAATACCACGATCGTTAACGAGACAAGTCTTGATTACATCGTAGCCACTTGCCTTTAATATCCGTGACAAAGAATCACCGAGGAAATTGTTACGAAGATGTCCAAGGTGCAAAGGCTTATTGGTATTTGGTGAAGAAAATTCCACCATAACAGATTGTCCGTTGGAAGGAAAAGTGCCAAAGGCCGGATTGGATTCAATGTTACTGAATAGGTTGCGCCATGTAACATCAGACAAGCTCAGATTAAGGAATCCCTGTACAACATTGAAATGTGAGACCACAGAAGAGTTTTCCTGTAAATCGGCACCAATGATTTGTCCGATTTCGGCAGGAGCACGACGGGCAGCTTTACTTAAAGAAAAAGTTACAAATGTGTAAAATCCCTCAAATTCTTTCTTGGTTGGTTGTAAAATAATATCATCTGCAACCACATCGAAGTTTTTCAGGATTGCTTTTTTTATGTCTTCTTTTAGAATTGCTTCAATCGTCATGAAAAATATTTTAAATTGAAATTCAGTGTCTTTCTAAATTTAGGGTAGATTTCTCTAAATTTTTATTTGAATAAAAATATTATTGAGTTTGATATGTATCTTATCCTTTTTGATGCAAAATTAGGGTAAATATTGAACTCACTTGCACCCCTGCTAAATAAGTTGTGAAACATAACGGTAAAGAGAGGCCAAAGCTGACAAAGCGATTCATTTTTTCTACTGCTATAAGTTCACCGTACGTTAAACGACTAATATAAAATGAACAGATATTTTACGGTTCATATTTTTTTTGTAGCCCTTTTGCTACATGGGATACTGTTATCACACAGTTCTTATGCCCAGTTGCAACAAACTGACCGCCTCGAGATTCCTGCCACATCTTTTTCTAATGAGCAATTTGAAGTGATAAGTCTGGGTGAGGAGGGTCTTTTATCAGTACTGCGAGGCGATCCTCTTTCGCATCGCAGTGAACAATGGCAGTTTGTCCGGTACGATACCACCATGACTGCCGTATGGACCAACTCCTACAAGGTCGATTTCCGGTATATCCCTGTAATGGCTTATAAGGCGGAGCATTTTGGTTACTGGCTTTTTGCAGAGCCGGATACAGATCACTTTCTGTTCTTGCAGTTAAATTTCGGGGATGGTACTATCGATGTACATAAAGGTAATTTGCTGGCAGGTGTAGATGTTCAGCAGTTTAAGGTATTAGGGAGCAAAGCTCTGGTTTCCGGATACTATCGTTCGAGGCCGGTTGTGCTTGTACATTCCTTTTTTGATCATACAACACGGGTCTTACCCGGACTATATGAAAAAAATACCGAACTCAACAATGTCGATATCAATGAGCAGGACGGGTATATCAATGTAATCACTTATGCCTACCGCAAAAAAAATTGTGTTTTTGAGATCAAAACATACAATTACGAAGGTAAGCTACTTAAGAAAACATCGCTCAGTGATGAAAAGTATAGTTTCATTTCCGGTCAGATCGTACCTCTAAGTGCGGATGATAGTTATCTGATCGGGAATTATTCAGTAGGGTGTACCCCCTATTCTCAAGGCCTGTATGTAACGCATGTAAGTCACAATGAACCGGAGAAGCCTCAGTTTATTGAATTCTCCGAATTGCAAAATTTTTTCAACTACATGAAGCCGAAGCGTCGTGAAAAGATGAAAGAGCGTATAGGCAAGAGAAAAAGTATGGGGAAGGAGAATCGTTTCCGGTATCGGTTACTGGTTCATCAGTTGATACAAAGTGAAGACGAGATCGTGCTTGTGGCAGAAGTCTACTACCCCAACCAAAAATCAACATATAGTCCGATTGTGTCCAGTGGTCTGAGTCGACCTTATGCGGCAAGATCTATAGAAGGGTATCGTTATACGCACGCTATTGTTTGCGCGTTTGATAGAAATGGGAAGTTTAAATGGGATAATTGTATTCCTATCAAAGATCTTACAAGTTTTGATCTGCAGGAAATGGTGCAGGTTACAAAGGTAGATGACTATTTTGTTCTCGCATACCCGCAGGAAGGAGAAATACATACGGAAGTGATTAACCGTAGCGAAGTAGTTGTTGAAAATGAGAAGTTCAAAATTGACACAAAGAGAGAGGGAGTGAAGGTCCTTAACGACGACGATAGTTATCTGCTTCCCTGGTACGGCCAGTATTTTATTGCTTACGGTATGCAACGTCTCGGAGGATCTCCGGCCGCATTAGGCAAGGAAGTTTTTTATGTGAATAAATTGAACTACAAAACCGATGACATAGGCAAAAACGTTAATCCAGGCGAAGACGATCGTCCTAAATAAAGTTTCGGATAGGCTGAACACCGGATGGAGATATTAATCTACCATCCAGATATGATCCGCTGCAAATCCTTGTTCTTTCCACTCGACTTGCACTCGCTGACTTTCAAGTGTACTTACCTTCATACCTACATAGTCTGGTTCGATCGGCAATTCACGGTTGTAGCCACGATCGATCAGGACAAGAAGTTCTACTGTTTTAGGTCTTCCAAATGCCGTCATTGCGTCAAGCGCAGCACGAACCATTCTTCCACTGGCCAGCACGTCATCAATCAATATCACACGTTTGCCTTCAATGATGAAAGGAACATTGGTTTTATTGGGAAGGAGTGGAGTATCACGACGGCGAAAGTCATCGCGATAAAAAGTAGCATCCAGGTGTCCAATCTCAATGTCGCTACCAGTAACTTTTCTGAGTTCAGCTACAACGCGCTCTGCGAAATGGATTCCGCGCGGTTGCAATCCCATCACAACCGTGTTTGAGAAATCCTGATGGTTTTCAATAAGTTGCTGGCAAAGCCGGCTTATCATAATTTCGAGCAGGGGACTGCTGAGTATTAGTCGTTTTTGGGGCATCATACAATTTGCCTGAATTTGAGCCTAAATTAACGTCACATTTATGAAACCAAAAACTTTTCTGTGGATTAGATTTGTTAATTTATTTCGGAATGCGCTTATCAATTGGCTTATTTTGTGTGTTAAACTACGACGAAACAGCTTATATTAAATGAAATATCTTATTGCAGGTCTTGGAAATATTGGTCCTGAATACGCTTTTACACGTCATAATGCCGGTTTTATGGTACTCGACAGACTGGCAGCCAATCATGGATTTACTTTCTCATTTGAAAAACTGGCTTTCGTGGCCGACTGGAAATATAAAGGACGCCAGTTCTATTTTATTAAGCCCACCACTTTTATGAATCTCAGTGGCAAGGCGATCCGATACTATATGGATCACTACAAAATAGCGCCGGAAAATCTGCTGGTGGTGGTTGATGAGCTTCAGCTGGAATTCGGAACACTCCGGATGAAACCAAAAGGAAGTCACGGTGGCCAGAATGGCTTACGTAATATTGAAGAAGTTTTAGGTCATTCAAATTACGCACGCCTGCGATTTGGAATAGGGAATAATTTTCCCCGGGGAAGACAGGTAGATTATGTCCTGAAACCCTTTTCCAAAGAAGAAGTGTCTGAATTACCTTTAATTTTAGACAGGGCTGGAGAAATGGTTATATCTTATTGTACTTTGGGGGTACAGGCGACAATGAATAATTATAATCAATGATTGTATTATTCGATGAATTTATAATTATTTCAAGATATTTATAAATTTTGTAAAATGTATTTATTGTAAAATATTATTTTACTTAAAATGATTTTTACTGGATTTAATTGGTAAATAATGGCCCGATTAAGGAAAATGTTCCAAATATTGTTCTGTTTTTAATTATATTAGGTATTTGTAATTATAAAATTAATAATGATATTTGTATTGTTATGAAGTGAGCAGGGAATTGAATTAAACCATGACATGCTTATTTAAATAAGACAACATCCGGTTACAATTGCTGAAGTTTGAATGTGTTTTGTGCATGGACTTGATCTGAAAATGAAGGTGATGCGTATATAGTTCCAAATGCTACTCCTTATGAGAATAAACCTAACTTTGATGTGACGTTGTAAGTCACCCTCAGTCAAAAGTTAAGTTTGTGAGTCGAATCTGGAATAATTTTTTACGAATTGGTTTAAATTATTTTACAGAAAGAAAGTAGTTAGGAACACGAGGTTACTTAATAGGTGATATTTCAGACAGGTAACTTCTATATTGAATTCAATCGGACTAAAACAGATATATATACAGGCTACCTGCAGAAAGGAGTTTGTTCTAAGATAGTAAAGAAAAGAAAAGGTTAAGGGTTTAGGAATAGTCAGTATAAAGCCATCTCGTTTGAGATGGCTTTATCTTTTTACAGGCTCAGCCCAAACTTCTACCCTGCGGTTTAATTGCTTTTGTGTCTCCGACTTATTCATATAGCTTGGTTGTGCTGAACCATAGCCGGCGCCATCGATACGATCTGATGGAATTCCTTTTCCTATCAGATAAGCCTTCACAGATTCGACACGTTGACGCGATAAATCAACATTTTTGTCGAAGTTACCCATGTTGTCGGTGTGCCCTTTCAAGACAATCTTCAGATCCTTACGTTTATTGAAATAATCGACCATTGCATCAAGTTTTGTTTTTGCATCGTCTGGAAGTACTTCACTACTTTGCCCGAAAAACATAGTAACAACCGGTTGCTCATATGATTCTGCTGAGAGGTTAAACAGTGATTTTACCTCCTGAGATTTTCCGGATGTTTTTACAGACATACTTTTACTATCAAACCCTATTGCTTCAACAGAAATGCGATAGGTTTCGTAAGGTGGAAGCTCTACCTGATAAGTGCCATCAATAGTTTGTGTGTTGGCTACCAATGATTCATCTTTTGCCTTCCAGACTGAAACACTCGCGTCATTGACAGGCTTTAATGTCTTGCCATTATAAACCTTACCAGTAACTGTAACCAAATTGGAATTGGCTTTTGCTTCTTCTTTTACCGCTTCCTTTACCGGCTCGGGTTCTTTTTCCGCAACCTTCTCAACCGGAGGTTTTGTTTTATTAATCGACTGGTAGCTTCGTCTTATAAATACAGGAGTCATTACACGGTCATAAATCCGGATTAGTGCAACAGAACCTGAGCTTGCTTCGTGGTTCGCTACCAGATCGTCCTGGAAAAGATTCAGAAGCTGATCCTGATCTAGCATACCTTCTGTGCCAGGATCTTTGAATTCCAGCTTTTCCAAACCATTGATATACATCTTGATGGTCTTGGTTTCAAAGTCTCTTGAATATACATAGTGTAGATATTGATTTCGGCGGACAGGGGCCTTTTCGCTGATTGCAAAGTCGTAAAAGTTGAGCTTTCCATCATAGATATAGCAGCCGTAATCGCTTTTTCTGTTTTTGAAATCCAGCACACGTTTCCAGCTTCCAAGCGTATCCATTTTGAAATAAAGTTCAACGGTAAAGGATTTATTCAGAAATCCTTTTGCTTCGTTATTGTCAAACTGCAGACCGCTATTTGTTTCAAATTTATATGTTGTGCGAAACAGGCCTTCTGATCCCGGAATGGGTTCTTTGACATACTGGCCGGGCTGTCCGAGTACTTTTAATTTAATACCACCACTTTCGATTGGTGTCAGTCCGTTATTGAAGTCATAAGTCCATTGACTCTGTGATACAGCTGATCTTCCTGAAAATAGTAAAAGCAGGAAACACAATCCTGCTGCATTTATTTTGAAATTCATTTTCAAAAATATAAAAACTGTTCGCGCAAGCCGAGAAGCATCGTTTATTTTTGTGACCAAATCTTTTTTACTCGTGAGAAATATCGGTGTAGGTCTTTTGTTTTCCATTCTGTGGGCTTCGGCTTCTGTTGCAACCAAGTTTGGTGTTCAGTCTGCAACACCGCTAATTTTGGCTAATGTACGTTTTTTTATAGCTGGAATACTGCTGCTGAGCTTCTCCTATGCTTTTAGCAAAGGCCCGGGATATCGTATACCTACCAGGCGTGAGTTTCTGCAGCTTGCTTTGTTTGGTTTTCTCAATACAACGTTATACCTGGGGCTCTACGTGTATGCGATGAAATATACTGCTGCCGGAATAGGTAGTTTGGCAGTATCAACCAATCCGCTTATTATCGTATTGTTATCGGCCTGGTGGATTAAACGCGTTCCCGGATGGGAGGAATGGCTAGGCATTGCGCTCGGAATGATAGGGATTGGTATTGCTACGTATCCATTGCTGGAAGACAGTCATACGACTCCTTTAGGAATTATTTTGCTATTAATAAGCATGGTTGCGGTTTCAGCAGCAAGCGTATACTATGCCAGTATCAAATGGGAATTACCTAATTTATTAATCAATGGGTGGCAGGTATTCCTGGGAGGTATTTTTCTTCTTCCCGCAACCCTGTTTCTAGCTGACTTTTCTGTAACACAGCTGGACATGCAGTTTTGGGCATCAGTAATGTGGCTGAGTCTGGCTGTATCCGTACTAGGATTGATTTGCTGGTTTCACCTTTTACGAATTGATACTGTGAAGGCTTCACTGTGGCTTTTCCTATGCCCCTTATTCGGATTTATATTTGCCTGGTGGCTCATGGATGAACCGATTACGATTTATACCATAGCCGGAACATTGTTGGTGGTAGGTGGACTATATACAGGCCAGCGCAAGAAACTGAACAGGAGCAACGGATAAAGGTATTCATTGCTCCTGTTGTATATTAGTCAATTTCAATTTCACCTTGTAAATAGAGTCGCGCCTGACCTGTGATATTCACACGGTCGCCTGCAAGCTCACATTTGAGATATCCTCCGCGTTTTGATAATTGTTTGGCAGTCAATACATTTTTGGAAAGTTTTTCTGCCCAATAGGGAATGAGTGTTGTGTGAGCTGAGCCGGTGACGGGATCTTCATCAATTCCGGACTGCGGCGCAAAAAATCGCGAAACAAAATCTACATCACTCCCGGCAGCTGTCACTATGATACCTCTTGCGGGAATAGTTGAAAGGATGATGATATCAAAGTCCAGATTCTTAACGTCTTCTTCGGAGTCAAGAAGGACCAGATAATCAGTCTTGCCTTTGTACACTTCCGCCAGATTGTTAGTAATACTTTCTACTAATGCAGGCGGCGGAACAGCAATCTGATACTGGTCGATCGGGAAGTTCAGTGTAAGCCAGCCATCTACTCTTGTTACCGTTAGTTCTCCGCTTCGGGTAAAGAAGCTGATTTGCTCTTTCTCTTCATGCTGTATATTAAAAATCACATAAGCCGCAGCAAGTGTAGCATGACCACAAAGTTCAACTTCTACAGTCGGAGTGAACCAACGCAAATCAAATCCTGCGTCATTTTTCACATAAAATGCTGTTTCTGCCAGATTATTTTCAGCTGCTATATGAAGCATGGTTTCGTCAGAAAGCCATTCGTTCAAAGGCACAACTGCAGCCGGGTTTCCGCAAAAAAGTTTATCTGTAAAAGCGTCGACGTGATAGATCGGTAATTTCATAGGTAGTCACAAATGGTGGTACGTTTGTACCAAGGTATTAAAAATATTTTCTATTCAACGAAGTCGCACATTGGAAATTTTAAGATTCTTATTAGAAAGAGATAAAAAACAGGCATCCTATCGTTTTCTGTTCTTCATTCTGAGATAAACACCATTCGTCCAGCCAAATCCTTCCTGAATCTCATATTCTCCACCGCTTGCAACCAGATTGGTGTCTGATACATTGTATTTTTCGAGCAGTTTTCCGGAACTTTTGAATTCCTTCTCTATTAACGTCAGCCATTCGGCGCTGAGTTCATTTGCTGTTTTATGAAAGTTGTAATTGCGAAGACCACGATAAGTAATCCACTGTAAAGGAGCCCAGCCATTAGGGGCGTCCCATTGCTGACCTGATCTGACAAGTGTGGTAAGTAAGCCTCCTGATTTCAGGAAATTCAGTCTGATGTAGGCCCTTATATAATGAGATTGTGATTTATTTGCCAATTTGAAGAATAGAGGGAACGTGCCTGCTAATGTTATAGCACTTGTAAATTTCTTTTTCTTAAAATCGTAATCCATATAATAGTTGCGGAGTCCATCCCAAAAATAGGTCTGAATAGCTTCACAACGTTCTTTTGCAAGCTGCACATATTTATAATGAAGGTCAAACTGATCATTCAGAAAGTAGGCTTCAGCCAGCGTCTTTTCCAGATTATGCATCAGGCAATTCAGATCTATCGGTAGAATATCGGTGGTATGAATGGATGAAAAATCGCTTTCATCTTTAAACCATCTGCTACTGAAATCCCATCCCGATTCAGCAGCAGCTCTTACATGTCTGTAGAGTTCTTCCTTCGATGTTCTGTACTTCTCTTCTGCTTCTTCTGCCAGCTCTACATCTTCACCATAAGATTCCGGCCTGGGAGTTGCTTTATCGTCCCAATACCTGTTTAGCTTCACTCCAGAAGGAAGATTTACTACACGGCGATAGGCAGTGAACGGTTCCGTGAGGTTATCGCTGCCATCCATCCAGTAATTATACTCTTTCTGCAGCTGGCCCAGGTACTTTTTGAGTACTTTTTTACCTTCCATCTCACTGTACAGATTCACCATCAAAGAAAAAAACGGAGGTTGTGATCTGCTCAGATAGTAGGTTCTGTTGGCTGTGGGTACATATCCTAAGGTATCAATCAGATAAGAAAAGTTATTAATCATACCCTCTATCAGGTCACCACGTTTGGCCTCTTTCAGGCCAAGCATTGTGAAATAGCTGTCCCAATAGTATATCTCCCGGAATCGTCCTCCGGGAACAACGTATGCATAGGGTAGCGGGATCAGAGAACCGCCCCGTTCCTGGCTTTCAGGCTGGCGGGTGAGTACGTTCCAGAGGCTATTGATATGGGCTTCTGCACTGTCACTGGCTTCCGGAATGAAATCTGATTTAATTTCAGCTGCAGGTCGGAAATGTGAAAGTACAAACTCTTTAAGATCGAAGTCAGGATCACTTTTTTGCTGATAATACTGTTCTATGATCCATACTGGATCCTCCAGTGGTATACAATCGGCGAAAGTTTTTGAGTCTGAAAATATATGAGCATTTTGGACGTCCCGGAAAAGATTTCCGTATAAGTCTTCCGGTGAAATGTAAGATTGACCATAAGTAAAGGCCGGTGCGATAAATCCGTACACTATTCTTGTTTTAAAGGGTTCTTACGATAAATTTAAATGTCAATAACGCAGTGTATCTCGACATTGTTGCCTGTCAGTAGCAATTACTACAACTGGATCCTATACTTATAATTTCATGCCAAAAGCGCTATTTTACCTCTTGGAAAGTGAGTTTCGGAAGTCGTAACGCCTGCTCAATAATTTGAATTTCAATTCCTAATATACCGGCCTCAGAAGTTGCATCAATCTTTTCCGTGTCATCAGTAGGCTTATGGTAATCGTCGTGTCCGCCGGTATGAAAAAATAATACCGGAATTTGTTTAGCATAGAAAGAGCCATGGTCAGAGCCACCGCTACCGGCGTTATCCGTAAAAAATTTTGTCCCACTTTTTACGTCTTTAAAAACCTCAGGCCATTCAGATGCAGTTCCGTAACCACCAATGCCTACACCTCGACCTGCGTCATATCTGCCGATCATGTCCATATTGGTCATGAAGTTAACGGTATTAAGTGGTATTGTCGGATTATTAACAAAATGCTTTGAGCCAAGGAGTCCAAGTTCCTCTGCTCCGAATGCGATAAACAAAAAGTTACAGGATTCTTTTACATCATTTTTGGAAAAATAGCGAGCCAATTCCAAGAGGCCTGCTACACCTGATGCATTATCATCGGCTCCGTTGTGAATTTGTCCTTCCGGATTTTCAGCTTTTGAGCTTCCTTGTTTACCCATTCCCAGATGATCAAAGTGAGCACCTATAACAACGGTATAGGGAGCTCCATTGTCCAGAAAACCGATTACATTTTTAGTTTCTCTCAAACTATCCGGAACTACGACACGGCGTACCTTTGCGGTGAATGGTTGATAGTATCCTTCAGTTCCTTTGGGTTGCAACGCACACTTTTTGAATTGCTTTGCTACATATTTGGCAGCCTTTTCATTTTCTTTACTACCTGTGCCACGCCCTTTCATTTTGTCGGAAGCAAGGTAGGTAATGTGTTTGGTGATATTGTCAGGGGAGGGCTGTACAGATTGTGCTATTCCTGCAAAAGGAATAATAAGTAGTAACGCTACGAAAAAAAACTTCATCAAAGTAACTGGTAAGTAATATAATAGTTGACAGTTCGAATTCAGGCTCGAAATTATTTAGATTGGTTCAGGTCGTTAAAGCCTCTATTTTTTCAGCAGTGCTTCGTACACAACATCCATAATGGCCGTTCTGATATTGAGTTCCGAAATTTTATTATTCATGCGTGTCGGATAAACTCTGTTGGACAGAAATACATAGTTCAGGTTCCAGGCAGGATCGGCCCAGGTCATGATGCCGGTGTAGCCTGTATGTCCGAAGCTCGAAGGACTTGCATAGCGTGGGGCATTGCCGGTATACCTGAATGAAGGTTTGTCGAAGCCAATTCCACGCCGATTATCTATCTCAGGATACTGGTAACGTGTAAATTCAATAAGAGCATCTTTACTTAAAAGCTGTTCTCCTCCGTAATAACCGCGTTGCAGGTACATTTGCCAAACCTTCATCACGTCATTCGCATTTCCGAACAGCCCGGCATGACCACTCAATCCTCCGAGCATGGCGGCAGCCTCATCGTGTACCTGGCCGTGCAGTTGTGTCATTCTGAAAAATGTATCACGTTCTGTTTCAACAATTTCATCTGGTTTAAAAAAACGTTTTGGATTAAATGTCAGTGTATTTGCCCCGAGTTTGTTATAATAGTGATTTTTTAAATATTCCTCAAATCCTTCACCGGATAGGCTTTTTACGATTTGAGGATACAGAATGAATGACAGATCACTATACACATATCCCTCTTTGGCATTCAAGGGAGAGTCACGAATGGATTTAAAGATGATCTTGTCGTAATCCTTATGAATGAACAAACTGTCGCCCACTACAGATGTCGGATACTTATCTGAACGTGTGGTACTGAAAGTTTTTTTCTTCCATGAACCGTCTTCATTCTGTGCCTCTTTCCATAATACGATAAACGCTTTCAGCCCGGCACTATGGGTCAACACTTTACGCCATGGTAAATCTGCTTTGTTTGACTTTTTGAAATCCGGAAGATAATCTTTCATCGTTGCATCAAGATTAAATTTTTTCTGATCCCACAAACTCATCAATGCTAATGTCGAAGCGGTGATTTTGGTAACGGATGCCAGGTCGTAGACGTCAGTTAGTCTGACAGGTTGTAGTCCTTCATAAGTATGCTTGCCATATGCTTTTCTGAAAAATACTTTTCCGTCTTTTGCCAGTTGTACAACGCAGCCTGGCGTTGCTTTTTGATCAATAGCCAGATTTGCAATAGAATCAATTCGCGAGGTGATACGTCGCGAGTCAAGTCCAACCTCTTCAGGAATTGTATATTTTAACCGGCCGATGGAAGATATAGCAATACCTGAGTTATATGCGAAAGTGCTGTTTACTGCTACAGGCAGTTTCCCTTCTGCGGGTATTGCTCCAAATATCAATTGTGCGGTCAGATCCTGTGTGAATGGGGTGAGCTGGTAACCCATTACCAATGAGCTGGCTAAGTCCGGACTTTTAATTTTGTTCAACGCATAAGGATTTCCAAAAACAGAAACCACTGACCGCTTCATCTTCATCAGGTCATAAAGCAGATTGTTCATAGGCTCCGTCAGTCCATAGCTACTCTTTGGAGAGATACTTCCCAGATGTACACCAATCAGCAGTAAATTGTATGCGTCCAGTTTATTTTTTAAAGCGGTTAACTGACTTTCGGTTGGCTTTGATGGAATTGTGAAATGATCCATAGCCGAGTAAAGCGATAGCGTTTGCTGGAAAGTAGTAATGGTGTCAGCTCCAATAGATACCGAAGCGATTTTCAATGTGTCTAAATTCCTGAGCGGAAGCAGATCATGCTCATTTTTTAGTACAGTCAGTGCTTTCTCCGTGAGCAAACGGTTAGTCAGTTCAGCTGCTTTGGGGTTGAGATCTTCATAGAGGTTTTCCAGCTTGACTGGTTGGTAGTGATTAAGTCCAACCCATGCTTTGGCTTCAAGCACCTTGCGGCAGCGGCTGTCAATTTCTGATTGTGAAATACGTCCTTCGGCAATGCTTTTTTTGATTTCTGCCATGGTTTTGGATATATCCTCTGTGAATTCCAGGACATCCATACCAGCTTCCAGGCCCATCGCATCTGCTTTTCCATTCGGGAAGTGCTTGGTTACGCCTTTCATATTCATAGCATCGGAATAAATCAGTCCATTGAAGCCCAGTTTTCCCTGAAGTAGCTCTGTTACAATTGGTTTAGAAAGCGTAGAAGGTAGATTTGGTGTTTTGTCAAGTGCCGGGATGCTTAAATGCGCTATCATCATGCCGCTAAGTCCGTTGCTGATCAAGGCGCGGAAAGGGTACAATTCTAAAGAATCAAGTCTATTGACGTCATGTGCAATCAGTGGAAGATCAAAATGAGAATCAGTACCGGTGTCGCCATGACCCGGAAAATGTTTTGCGCTGGTTAGCAATCCGTTTTCCTGCATGCCACGCATGTACGCAATGGCTTTGTCGGCTACTTTGTATTTATTTTCTCCAAATGAACGGAAGCTGATTACAGGATTGTTCGGATTATTGTTGACATCCGCAACCGGCGCAAAATTGATATGCACCCCCAGGCGCCTTGCCTGTCTTGCAAGCTGAGCTCCCATTTCATAGATGAGTTCATTGTGACCTTGTATAGCGCCCAGGGTCATTTGGTAGGGATACCTGACGGTACTGTCAATTCTCATAGCAAGTCCGAATTCAGCATCCATGGCTATGAGCAAAGGAACCTTTGAAACGGACTGGAATTGGTTGGTGAGACGAGCCTGTGGTACAGGACCTCCCTGGAAAAAAACGACCCCACCAACTTTATTCTTACGGATCAGTTTTTCCACATAAGCAGGGTTGCTTGTCTTAGGATCTATAACAGCCCTTTTAACATCTGAAACAGCGGCTACCATAATGAGCTGTGCAATCCTTTCATCCGGTGTTAAACTAGCGAAAACGGAATCCACCCAGCGCTTTTGTTCATTCAGTAATATGGGTGGGGTATTGATCTGAGCTTTTAGCTGTTGAACTGTCAGAAGTGTACACAAAAAAAGGAATAGAAGATTTTTTCTCATGGGAAAGAATAAAAACAAATCATTTTTCAAAGGTTGGAAAACCGCGGCATTAATCCTACCTAACGATTAAAGTTATTGCATCTGAAACTAAGGTAGAAAAACTCCCAGTGCTAAGCCAGCGATGATGATGAGCCAGGATGGTGTTTTTGTAAATGCCATGATCAATAATGTAGCGATAACCGTAAGGACAGGCTGCGTATTTTCTGCCATGGGACCGAACATAGACATAGCCGCTGCAATGGTAAGACCGCAGCTGGCAGCATGAATTCCCTGAAGAGAAGCCCTTATTCCCCGGTATCTTTTCAGTTGATCCCAAAAAGGATAGGCAAAAAAAATGAAAAATGTACCAGGCAGGAATATTCCGGCAGTAGCAACAAAGCCTCCGATGATCTGGCCCGTAATGCCTTCCGGTTGCATGGACATACTTCCCACATAAGTGGCTATGGAAAATACGGGTCCGGGTACGACCTGCGTAAGTGCCATTCCGGACAAAAATTCCTGTTCAGTCAGATAGCTTTTGAAACTTACAAATTCGTTATATAAAATCGGGATCAATACCTGTCCTCCACCAAAAACCAGACTTCCGTTCCGGTAGAAGTTTTCGAATAATCTGACAGGGAGGGATTGGGTAATTTTTCCTACCAGAGCGGCTACAATAAGCACTGATATCCAGAAAATGAGCGGACGCCAGGTAATTCTGATCGGTGCTCTTTCCATTTTTTCATGTTTCTTGAAATTAAGCGATGCCGCAATCCCACCACTTACTATGAGTATAGGCGTTGTGTAGGGTGAAGGATAGAGGTAAGCAAGAATGATAGAAACCAAAAGCAAAGTCCAGGATTGAACGTCATGGATCACTTTTCTGGCAATTGAGTAGGCCCCATACATCAGAAACGCAACTGCCATTGGTCCGACGAACCGGGTAAATGAGAGTGATATCTGGTTTTTTTCAAGATAGTGTATACCGATTGCTGCCAGCGTCATGAGGATCATTGCCGGTAACGACCAAACCAGAAGTGTAAGGTAGGCAAGAGGTTGCCCGCCGATTTTAAGACTGATGGCAGTAACAGTCTGCGTAGAGCTGGGGCCCGGAAGTACCTGGCAAAGTGCCTGTAGCTCGAGTAATTCTTCTTCCGTAATATACCCTCTTTTTCTAACCAGCCGCTCGATCATCATCATCAAATGTACCTGCGGACCTCCGAATGCTGTACAGGACAGCAGCAGAACGTCCAGCAGGTAGATGATATAGCGAAAACGCCGGATGGGATGCGTCACCTTGTCAAAATATCAATGTGAAATTCAACACGAAGCCAAAGCCATACGAGGTCTGCATCATGACTTTATTTTTTTAATCCAAGTTCACGGAGTCTTTCATCCAGGAATTCACCGGAGGTCATATCAACATATAGCTTTGGGTTTTCTGAAGAAATGCAGCTTTCCAATGATGTAAGATCCATATCAGCACGCGGGTGCATAAAGAAGGGAATCGAATACCTTGAAGTCCCCATTTTCTCCCGCGGAGGATTTACTACCCGATGAATGGTAGATTTTAGTTTGTGGTTGGTGAGGCGGTCAAGCATATCACCAACATTCACCACAATCTGATCTGGTAACGCTGTGATTGCAATCCACTGTCCGTCTCTCCGTAACACTTCCAGTCCTTCTGCACTTGCTCCCATAAGCAATGTAATCAGATTAATATCCCCATGTGCTGCTGCGCGTACAGCGCCCTCCGGTACAAGTTCAGGATTTGGAATTGGGAAATAGTGAAGTGCACGCAGAATACTGTCCCCATTCTTTACCTTCTCTTCGAAGTAAGTTTCAGGTAGATCCAGGTAAATGGCAATGGCTTTTAGTAATGTTTTGCCGGCATTTTCGAAGGTTTGATAAACCTGAAGCGTGTATTCTTTAAATTCAGGTAGTTCCTCAGGGAAAACGTTTCCTGGCATATCACCTATCGGATCCGGCTGACCTATGTGATAAAATTCTTTCAGGTCGGCAACCTTAAATCCTTTGGCGGTTTCTTTTCCTTTGGCAATGTAACCTCTCTGACCAAATAATTCGGGATGTTCATATTGTTTTTTTTGCTCATCCGGAAGGGAGAAAAACTTCTGAACGGTATCGTATAAGTTCAGGCGAAGGTCATCACTAAGTCCGTGATTTTTGATAGCAACAAAACCGATATTTGTAAATGCTGCGCCAAGATCTGCTACAAACTTTTCTTTTTGTTCCGTATTTCCGGAAGTGAAGTCCAGCAAGTCTAATGAGGGTACTTCGTTCAATAATGCAGGTTCCATAGTTTGATTTTTATGCAAAGTATAAAACAATACGTTGTTCATGCAACTAAATAGATAGGAAGAATCATCTTTTAGTATTTTTGTGCTCGTATGGCAAAAAGTAAAAAGCAGGCTTCAAAAACTTCTGAATCTACCTATTTAAAACCATTGCCTGCCAAAGGTTGGGCAATTATTGCTGGTATTATTATTCTTATTGGAGCACTTTTTTGGTGGAAAGATACCACAGATGAGAACCAGTGGGAGTTCATCAGTAAGTTTGGTATCAAATTACCTTTGCGATATCCTGTTCATGGAATTGATGTTTCGCATCATAATGCGAAAATTAACTGGGATAAACTTAAAAATGCCAGAACGGAACAGGTAGGTATAGATTTCGTGTATATCAAAGCCACCGAAGGCGCAACGCATCTCGACAGGCAGTTTCAACGTAACTGGAGGGAGGCAAAACGAGTAGGGATGAGGCGGGGTGCCTATCATTTCTATAATCCAAGGGTTATGTCAGATCGCCAAGTAGCCAATTTTATAGGGCAGGTACGGCTGGAACCAGGCGATTTGCCACCGGTTCTGGATCTGGAGGTAGATGCAAAGAAACCCAATGAGATTATTGTGAAAGGCGTCCGGAATTGGCTTGTTTTGATTGAAAAGCACTACGGGGTCAGGCCAATCATTTACGTCAACGAGTATTTTTATAACAAATACATTGCCGGAAATTTTGATGATTATCCATTATGGCTGGCAGGATATTCACGAACCGATGTGAATGATTTAGCTACGGACGCTCAGGTACTTTTCTGGCAACATAGTGAAAAAGGTTGGGCTGATGGAATCAAAGGATTTGTTGATTACAATGTGTTTTTGCACGAGCCGGAAGACTGGGAGAGGCTTTCGGAATAAAAAAGAGTTTTTATATTCAGGAAAGAGCAGAATCACATGATTCTGCTCTTCTTTATTTCATCACTCAAGCCAGCGGTTCCTGCTGGCTCAGACAGTGAAAACTTCCCTGTCCCCAGATAATCTCTGTGGCTTCAAGTGGGATGATTTTTCTTCCGGGAAAGGCTTGCCCTAGTAAATCAATGGCGATGGTATCATTCGGATTGTTGAAAACCGGTACAATTACGCCGGCATTACATATCAAAAAGTTAGCATAAGAACCTGGTGTCCTGAAACCATCAATCACCACAGCTTTGGGCATGGGTAGCTCAATGATGTTCAGTTGCTTCCCATTTAGCAGGCGCATTTCTTTCAACATATTCAGATTGGTGTTCAATACCTGATAGTTTTCGTCATTTCTATCACTTTCTACGCAGGCAACGATTGTATCTTCATTTACAAATCGCGTGGTATCGTCAATATGTCCATCTGTGTCATCGCCTACAATACCATCTTCAACCCATAGAACCTGTTCCACACCATAGAAGCTATAAAGGAATTCTTCAATGACAGTCTGGCTTAAATGTGGATTACGATTTTTATTTAAGAGGCAGGATTTGCTGGTAAGCAGCGTACCGGCACCATTGAAGTCAACAGCGCCGCCTTCCATGATAATACCCGGACTTACCACTGGCAAACCGAGATACTGAGCTACGGCACGTGGTGTTCTGTTGTCATCGTCGTACGGAGGATATTTGCCTCCCCATGCATTGTGTCCCCAGTCTACGATCATTTTTTCCTTCGTTTCCGGATTAATCAGGAAAGCCGGGCCATGGTCGCGACACCAGGCATCGTTCGTTGGCTTTACAATAAATTCTATTTTGTTCAGATCGACATTGATCTTTTCTAGTTCGGTAGTGATGAAGCTTTTTAATTGCTCATCGTTTGCAATAATCCCTACATTTTCTCCTTCACTGATCGCTTTGATAAAGTTCAGATACTGAGGACGCATCTTCGCGAGCTTGTCTCCCTGCCAGGAAGCGTCGTTATGAGGAAACGTCAACCAGGTGGCTCTGTGTGGATGCCATTCTGCCGGAAAAATAAATCCTGAATCTTTGGGTGTGGTGAAAAAGTTGCTTTCTGACACGATGTAAAGGCTTGCGAATGATTGATTATTACTATGCAAAGTTCGTAAACCGTGATTGAATAAAAACCGTTCGCTCAATTTAATATCTTAAACGTAATTAAGTGTATATGAATAGTTACTTAAAATCGCTAATTTGTTCTGTTCTTAGATTGTTTAGTGATGAAAGATATAATTCTGTACGCTATTCCGGTGTTTGTATTTTCTCTGATAGCGGAGATATTATATTTCCGCCAACAGCAAAAGCACAACAATCACTATCAGGTGAAGGACACCACCAGCAGTCTATCGATGGGGATAGGAAATGTAGTGACCGGTTTTGCTTCCAAAGTGGTTGTATTTGGTGCATTGGTACTCGTGTATCAATATCGCATTTTCGAGCCGGCCAGAAACGTATGGTGGTATTGGATACTGATCTTTTTTGCGGATGATTTCAGCTACTACTGGTTTCACCGAATGAGTCATCAGATTCGCTATTTCTGGGCATCACATGTGGTTCACCATTCTTCGGAATTCTATAATCTGGGTACTGCCTTGCGCCAGACCTGGACCGGAAACATCACAGGATCATTCCTCTTTTATCTATGGATGCCTTTTGTAGGGTTCCATCCAGTTGATATTGTTTTTATGCAGGCAGTAAGTTTATTGTATCAGTTCTGGATTCATACTGAGGCAATTGATAAGATGCCCCGATTTTTTGAGCTGATATTCAATACACCTTCTCATCACAGGGTTCACCACGGTTCGGACATTAAGTATCTGGATAAAAACCATGCAGGTATTCTCATTATCTGGGATCGGATGTTCGGGACGTTTCAGGCCGAGGAGGAGAGACCTCAATATGGGTTGACACAAAATTTGAACACCTATAACATTTTCTCAATCGCATTTCATGAGTGGAGATCGATTGTAAATGATATATCCAAAGCACCTGACCTGAAGGCGGGCTTTGGATATATTTTTGGTCCTCCGGGCTGGAGCCATGATGGATCCAGAAAAACTACGAAGCAGCTCCGTGAAGAAATGAAAACTTCTGAGCCAGTTAAAGATTACGTTGAGTAAAAATCTATTGTGCCATCACCATATTAGCTACCAGATAAGTGCCTTCTTCTGTTTCCAGATTGTAGGCCTTGTTAACCCTCCGTGCTTTGGTTTGTATCAAGCCAACTTTCCAACTCGATACGATTCCGGTTTCAGGTTCATAATGATAAAGAATATCGTTTTTGCAGAGTTGTTTCATTTTCTTCTTGCCATTGCTGGTTTGTACCCTGTGATGAGGTGTTGCTTCTATCAACAGCGCCGGCACCAAAGGCTCATTTCCATGGTGCATACCATTTGCAGGACGAAGGTATATAGCCGTAAGTAAAGAAGAAGGTTTTTCGAAAACTGCTACCTGTTTTACCTGTGTGGTGATCATTTTTCCGTTCCTGCAGGTTGTTACATTTTCACCAACCCTGACTTTGGAAATGGCTTTGGAGCTACCATCTGCCATCATCACCGATGCCTTATCAGAGAAATATTCATCATGTTTATTCTTTTTGGCTTTCAGTCTGGTATCGCAAATCGTCACTTCCACGGCACCGGTTTGCGCGGTAACAGGCCCTGAAACAAATGCCAACATGTACATGGCAATACTCATTTTGATAAACATCCTAGTCATACTTCAAATTAAGCTTTTGAAACTTTTACAAATACCCTCCCCAGAGCATTAGGCAGCGCACCCATGCAAATCAGGATTAATCCCGAAGTAATCAGTGTAGACATGTGAGCGAAGAATGTTCCGGACGATAGTATGGCAAGGATAAGGATAGTCGAGAAAGGCAATGAGAAAGCCAGCAGAAGTACTGCCAATTCAAGATCGAATGTCCTTTTTTCCTTCGGTATATATTTGGCATCTTCCCTGAGGTTAAATGCAGATATATGCGCAAGAGGCCAGAAACTTGCAGCACTTAACGGAATCACAATGGCGAGCAGGACCATGGAGAGATCGCTGATGTTAAGGATGTAAATCATCCCGGCGCTGATGAGCATTGTAATGCCTGCCCTGAAGAATAATATACTTGCAACAATGCGCTTCTTACCTTCTTTAAGCTGCACAGCAAGGCCAATGAATAACAGTACGAGTGGCGTCATCATAGCACTCGTTTTGTCAAATACATCAGTGACCACATACGGTAATGTATTGTAATTGATACCAAAGCTTAGTAATATGATTGCCAGTAAAATAAGCGCGTTGATCGGTTCCTGAAACATGCTTAAAAACAGGCTTTTCAGCTTGTCCGCCATCTTTGTCTCTTTCTTTTCCTCGTTGCTGTTTTTCAGGAACATATTCATGGCAAGGATATATAGCGAAATCAGAACAAAGAACTTGTTGCCGACATCAGCAAGGGCGGCAATCGCAAGACTCTTTTCTCCCAAAAATTCGGCAATAAAAGGAAAGCAGGACAAACCCGGCGCAAGCGATGGAATCAGCATCATGAGTGTTCTTCCTGTCGGACTGTTTTTTTCGATACCAAATAGCGTAAAGGCCAGTGGTGCAGAAAAGAACATGAGGAAGTTAAAAACCAGGGTTACCAATGGGATAATAATCATGGACGAATCCATTTCTATTTTCATCAGAGAAATGAAAATAGTTGACGGCAGTGCGACGGATAATATGATTTCCTTTATACCATTGGTCTGCTCTTTGTTTTTGAATTTCCCTTTCAGAAAGAGGCCCAGAGCAATCAGTAAAAGGAGTGTTATGGTTTTTTGCAGTGCATCACTCATAAGTAAAGAACTTTTGGATTGTCGATTTTTTGAATGAGGTTAACAAGCGCGAAGGCGATAGGTGAATTTTGGGAATATCAGGAGGGCAAAAGATGGAGCAAGGAAGTCAGGATGCAGTCCCGACTTCCTGAGCTGTTTAACTCAATTGACCAAGGGCGCTTACGAATGTTTTCATTTCATCCATAGTTCCAATACTCACACGGCACCATGGCTTGTCCAATATTTCAAAAGCACGTATCGATATTCCCTGAGCAGACATTTTTGTCAGAAGTTCCTTCCCTGATATTGTTATTGGGAAAAGGACAAAATTGGTGTAGGAAGGAATGTATTTGTATCCCATTTTATCCAGGTTGGTATACAGGTATTTTTTAGCCTCATGATTCAGTTTGCGGGTCATGTCCTGAAATTCGTTGTCGTCCATGCTCGCAGATGATGCGGCTACAGTTGTGCTGCAAATACTGAATCCACCACGTGTGATTTTATTGATTTCTTTCAGGAATGATGGCTGTGCAACCATATAGCCGAAACGCAAACCTGCCATTCCCATTATTTTGGAGAAAGTACGGGCTACGATCACGTTTTTGTTTTGAGATAGGAGTGAAACCATGCTCTGCGTATCCGCACCAACTGCAAGCTCGATATAAGCTTCATCAACGAAAACAGGTACTTTTTCAGAAACACGTGAACAGAAGTCAAGCAGATCCTGACCTTTGGTAATAGCGCCGGTTGGATTGTTTGGGTTGCAGACATAAACCAGTTTGGTGTCTTTGTCGATTGCTGCTTCCATCGCTTTGAGATCATGTGACCAATCGGTAGTACAAGGAATTGGTTTCCATGTTGCACCTACTGACTCGGCTACCCTGATCATTGACATGTAACAGGGGTCAGCTGAAACAATATTTCCGCCATTCATAAAAAGGACGATTGCTACTTTTTCAAGAAGATCCGAAGACCCCGGCGCTACCATAAGGTAATCAGTTGTGACACCTTCTTTTTTAGCAACTTTCGCAATGAGATCCTGCATATCTTTCCCGGCGTAACGGTTTCCGGTTTTAATGGAATCAATAACAGCTTTTTGGGCGGATGCCGGTGGCCCATAAGGATTTTCGTTGGAACTGAGACGGGTAGTAACTTTTGGCACTTTGAAATCAGCAGGTAAATAATGCTCCCGCACCATCGGACTTCTGAAAATGCGGTTCTCAGGATCAAGAGAAAGTGGTGCACCAGAAAAAGCGCCCATGCTAAGATGTGGAGCCAAAGTCAATCCTCCGATTGCCATTAAGCCGGATTTTAACAAATTACGACGGTCGATCATTTGATTCATTGCCTTCATGTTTAGTAATAGGTGACGATTGTTGTTTTATTAAATATGTTTGTTCGATATGGATATCAGTGAATGCATTTTGAACCTTGCTTTATTTAGCCTGAATTTGAGACAGCCTGGTAAATGCGATTCCTTTATGAGTTCCCGTCCATGAAAGATCAGAGATCAGAGCAGCCGGAGTAGTGGCAGTACCTTTGGTGATCAGGAATTTCTCCCATGAAGTAGGTACAGTCACCAATCCATTCGCATCAGAGGTAAACTCACCAATAGTGCCGGTCTCATAAACAGACGGTCGCACCTGCGTTCTGTAAGTCAGTGTGATTTTTACGCCTGACACAGGAATCGAATCAATTCCTTTTGTATGGTCCAGGATATGGGTTTTATCCAGTTCCAGCAAGCGAGCAGAAAGCGTAAGGGTTTGGCTGTTCAAGGGATAAGAGACAGATGGTTTTGCGGAAAATGGCGCTCCGAATGCTGCCCCTACGATATCTACTAAAACAGGGGTGACATTGTTATCTAAAAGTGGATCTTCAACCTTGCAAGACACTATAGCTATTGTAGCTATCATTCCAAGTACCAGTTTTTTTATATTTTTCATAAGTCATTTATTAGCTGTTAAAGTCAATTTGTAAAGTACCGGCTATTACTTTTCTGCCCACCACAGCTTTGTTCTCATATCGTCAGGTCCGCCGTTTAGTGCTACACCTGCTTTCACCGCCTTATCATTCAATGAGAATTCTGAAGCAGGATAATTGAATCGTGTTGGAAGAACCCCATCATTTTTCAACACTGCACGTGTGTCGGGTGCCGGGAAAACAGGGAATCCTGTACGACGCCATTCTGCCCATGCCTCAATGCCTTGTGCAAACAGGGAAACCCATTTTTGCTCCAGTACTTTTTCACGTGTGACCGTTCCCAGAGCACTGGTAAATGCATCCGGTACTGTGAGACCATATTGTTCAAAAGAAGCTTTGATGGCTGTGTCAAAGTAAGTTTTTGCATTTCCTGTAATGTCTCCGTCTAAGGCAGCCTCGGAAAGAATAAAGTTCAGTTCAGAGAAAGTCATAATTACTTCGGGAGCATCCGCTTTGGTGAATGCGCTGCCGATGGTGGAGCTGGTCGCCAGGTAGGAAGTGGCGATTGCATCCGGCAAGCCATTCGGATGGCCCTGATAAACACCTTCCTTGTTTGGATTTGCATAAACAGTGATTCGTGTATCGCCCAATGCATTCATCTTATCAGCAAGCGTTTTACTGATATTCCAGTCCGTTCTGCCACCCTGAATCATCACCTGGTTCCATTCGTTGTTGCTTGGCAGAACCGAGGTGCATTTTAGTGATGCATTGTCAGCATTGCTGGTAAAAATAGGGTAGGTAACAGGATCACCCAATATCTCAGCCATAATCGCACGTGATTCTGATGGCTTTTTAGCAGCCTGACGATTGGCCAAACGCAAACGGAGTGAGTTTGCAAATTTCTTCCATCTGAGAATATTGCCTGAGTAAAGAATATCACCCGCTATCGCAGGACCTCCCACTGTTAACTTTGCATTTGCGGTTTTCAGATCATTTAACATGCCTGCGTATATTTCTTCCATCGAATCATACTTAGGCGTATAAATGGCATCCGATGCGGTTCCTTTAATTGCATCGGAATAGGGAATTGCCCCATACATGTCCGTCAACAGAGAAAATACCCAGGTGCGCATCACCAATGCCACGCCTTCATAATTGGCATTTGGATTAGCAGATCCTTCTCCTGTCTGAATAATGATTCGTTGGAAATTCAGTTGGGAATCATTGTAAAAGCCTTTCCAGTTATTTGAGATTAGAGCCGGCGACACTGTATAATCGTCACCTTCGTTACTATAAATGTTTCGGGTAAGGTGCTGTACGTAAAGTTCTGCTGCATCTATGTTAATCCTCTCAAACCGATCGCGGTGTCCCCAATAGCGGTCTATGGCGGTTTCCAGACCGGTTGGAAGAAGATATTGCGGGCCTATCGCTGTCGGAGCGTTCGGGTTCACATTCATTTCGTCAAAATCTTTGGTACAGCTTGTGGCACTGAGAATTCCTGCGAGCGCTGTAGCCCAGATAGCTTTATGATTAAATATGTTTTTCATCAGAAAGTGCTTTTATGTCCTTGAATACGGTATATCTGCCTTAGAAGGATAATGATAGGTTCATCCCGACGCTGCGTGAACTTGGAAGTTCACCGTAACCGAAACCTTGTGCATTGCCTCCTTTGGAATCGATTTCAGGATCGATATGGGGAGTGTTTTTGAAAATCATCCAAACGTTACGTCCAACAAGTGAAAGTTTTGCTGACTGGATTTTCACTCTTTTCAGCAGCGTGTGGCTAAATGAATATCCAAGAGAAACTTCGCGTAGTTTTACATAACTGGCATCAAAAATTGCTGACTCATGGTAGTTTCGGGGATTGCTGTATCCGTAAAGTTGATTGGCAGTTACAATGATGTCGTTTGGAATGTAGGAGATGCTTTTGTCAGGATTTGTAATTTCACGTACACCTTTTCCAATAACACCCTCTTCGCGGCCAAGCGCAGTTTCAGCATATTGACCTGTCCAACGGGCAGTACCTGTTCCTTCATCGTAGATGTCACCACCGATGCGGGCGTCAATCAGGAAGCTCAATGTAATTCCTTTGTAGTTCAAAGAGTTGGAAATACCGCCGATCCAGTCAGGTTGAATGTTACCAAGCGTTTGATTTGCTACTGTTACAGGAAGCCCATTTGCATCATAGATAATTTGTCCGTCCGGAGATTTTTTGAAACCAACTCCGTAGAAGGTTCCATAAGCTTGTCCTACACGTGCTTCTGATGACATACCTCTTTGTGTAGCAAGCGTATAAGTAGTGAGCCCTTCTGCCAGCTCTATTACCTTATTGCGGTTTCGGGAGTAGTTCAGAGAAACATCCCAGCTAAATCCGTTCGGAAGTTTAACAGGCGTTCCGGTAATAGAAACCTCAATACCTTTGTTGGTAATTTTTCCTGCATTTAATATACGTGTATTGTAGCCACTTGCTTTGGAAATTTCCACTCCTAAAATCTGATCACGTGTGGTCTGATCGTAGTAGGTGAAATCCAGACCCACTTTGCCACGGAACAGGCGGATGTCAGCTCCAAGTTCGAGGCCTGTAGTAATTTCCGGTTTCAGATTAGAATTTGCGATCTGTATACTCTCGGCAAATTTAGCAACTGAACCATTCCATGAACCGCTGGTACTGAACGATTGAGCCAATTGATAAGGTGTAGCATCATTGCCCACCTGTGCGTAACTCGCACGAACCTTCCCAAATGTCAGGATGTCGCTTTTTACATTGATCAATTCTGTTACAACCGCACTCAGTGAAGCAGACGGGTAGAAATAAGATCTTGCATTGCTAGGTAAAGTGCTCGACCAGTCGTTACGTGCCGTCAGGTCAAGAAATACAGAATTTCTCCAGGAAAAGTTAGCTGTTCCGAATAAACTCTGAGTCTCTGATTTGGTAATATTACTTTCAATGGTATTCTGGCTAGGAACCGAATTGCCGGCATTGTATAAGCCATCTACCACCATTTCGCCCACATAAAAGTAATTTCTTTTGGAATAATTGGTGCGTTTGATTCCTCCGAATTGAATGTTCATTCCGAAGTCTTTCGCAACTTCTTTGGTATATGTCAGAATAAAATCTGAGTTTGTTTCCTGGCTTCGCAATACTTCTTCTGAAAAGCGGCCAGGTGTACGAACACCATTCCGGATGCGGTTGAAGCTGGAAACGTTGATTCTTGTATCTGACCAGTAATCTGTTCCACTCCTGACCATCAGCGATAGTGATGGAAGGATTTTATAATTCAATGCGATGTTACCCAGCAACCTGTCTTTTTCATTTCCGTTGGTCAGATTGCGCTGAGAGAAGTAAGGGTTGAGAAAGAAAGTATGTTGCCAGTTTGGTGGATCTGTATCGGTGGCAGGCTGGTTGTGAACCGCCGTATAGTCTTCATAATTACGCAATTGTTCCCATGAAACATGGCGGTGAGACCAAATGAATTCCTGACCTGAACTGTATCCCTTATGGTTAGAACCGGATTTGATATATTCACCTGAAAGTGTAATACTCAGGTTTTTGGTAAGATTGTAACCAGAGTTGATACGAAAGTTATTTCTGTGGAAATCATTATAATACATAATTCCTTTTTGATCGACACGGCTCAAACCTAATCGGAAAAATCCTTTGTCGTTTCCCCCCGAAAGCGCAACGCTATTTGTGATGGTACGGCCTGTTTGCCAGTATTCTTCCCAGTTATTGGGTTGAGGAGTCAGTGGTGCAACCTCGTCACCCGTCCACCACTGTCTCACAAGGCGACCATCCATTGGAGCTCCCCAACTTTCGTCTGTCCCTTCGGAACCAGCCAAAGGATATTTTGAATCATATACTGAGCGATACTGAGCAATTTCGGCAGGATCAGTGATTGACCCGCTCCAGCCATTGTTGTACCATGTGCGGTATCCGTTACCGCCGCCATAGGTATTCTGAAAATTTGGCTTGATCCACGGGCGCTCGAATGTAATGTTGGAGTTTACTTCAACTCCCAATCCTTTTGTGCCTTGTCCGTTTTTGGTGGTGATCAATATTACACCGTTTGCTGCACGTGATCCGTATAGAGCCGCTGCATTAGGTCCTTTGAGAACTGACATTTCTTTGATATTGTCCGGGTTCACTTCGGAAATTCCTCCTCCCCAGGCTTTGCTGGCAGTTTGGTCCATTGGAACCCCATCTATAACAATGAGAGGCTGGTTATTCCCGGAAACCGACGAAGCACCTCTGATCTGTATGGTTGATCCGCTACCAGGGCCACCATTAGACTGGACTCTCACACCGGCAATCTTGCCGGATAAGGCGTTGGCAACGTTGGTTGAACGGGATTCGGTGAGTGCACTTCCTTTGACTTCCTGGACTGTATAGCCCAATGCTTTTTTCTCTCTTTCAATACCGAAAGCGGTTACAACTACCTCGGCCAGTTGTCGGGTATCTGCTTCAAGTTTGATATCGAATTGCGTTTTATTGCCTACCGGAATTTCCTGAATGAGAAAGCCTACATAAGAAACAACCAGAATCCCTTCTCCTGGAATTGTGAAGCTGAATTTTCCGTCGGCGTCGGCATTCGTTCCGACGTTGGTGCCTTTGAAGATAATGGAAGCGCCGGCCAATCCAAGCCCGTCGTCTGAAGCCTCTACCTTCCCCGAAATGTTTCTTGTTTGAGCGCTGGCAAGCGTACAGAAACAACAGGCCAATAATAGTAACGGTAAAAATTTGCGCATAGGAGGTCCTAGTGTTTAAGTGGTTAGATTAAACTATGGTATGAAAGGCAAAAAGTAGCGACTTAAAAAGCGATATTCGGGAGAGAAAAGTTATGGCTGTGTGGTGTCCACGTTTCCATGCGCCGCACACATTTTCGCGTGGACATGCAACACAGCCATAAGCTTGCAAAACAGCTTTTCCGGAAAGCAATACCCTCTTCAATCGAGGACAGCAGCTCAGAACGAAACGAGTTCAGACTCGTACCAGACGAAAGACTGTCCTTACGGGAAAGGATGTAACTATATGTTAATATTTAATTCTTTAAGTTGAACCATTACAGACGTCCATTGCTGTCGGCTGTATTGCAGGTCCCTCTTTATACGCGGATAAGCTCTTGTGCGGCTGAAACAAATCCGTTCATTAAGAAGATGTCATTCGTTTAACGACCTCTCAAATATACTGAGAACTTACAATAATGCAAGATGAATAACTGTTTATCATCTATTTTTTGCAATAAAAATTGGTAATTAATTAGAGCGGGAAAATATTATTGTAATAATCCGTTATTTATTTTTATTAATCCGTCTTAGAGCAAATCCATCTACTTCGTAGAATAAAAAAAGTGCGTGTATGCGGTATATGGGAAGAAAATAAAAGAAGGAACCTTATCAGAGATTCCTTCTAAAACGTAAGTTACTTTTTTAGCAACTCAATCTATAAAGCGTTTGAGTATTGGCTTGTAGGAGTCCACTCTCCGGTCGCGGAGAAATGGCCATGTGGTACGATAATGATCCAACTTTTGTAAATCCAATTCTTCCACATGTGTAACTTCCTGATCATGTGGAGCAAGGTATAGCAATCGCCCCTGCGGATTTGCAATGAATGACCCTCCCCAGAACTGCTGATCAGCTTCACGTCCCACTCTGTTTACTGAAACTACATATACGCCATTTGCCACAGCATGACTGCGCTGGATGGTTTGCCATGCACCATATTGCTCTTCATTGGTAACAGCATCTGTTTCATTCGTATCCCAGCCTATTGCAGTTGGATAAAATAGGATTTCCGCGCCCATCAAACTTGTTATCCTGGAAGCTTCCGGATACCACTGGTCCCAGCAGATAAGCACACCGATTTTAGCAAATTTGGTATGGAATATCCTGTAACCTACCTGGTCAGAAGATTCTTCTTCTGCTACCGTAGCAGCATCTCCGGGAGTGAAATAGAATTTTTCATAATACCCCGGATCATCCGGGATATGCATTTTCCGATATTTACCGAGGTAGGTACCGTCTGCATCCAAAACTGCAGTTGTATTATGGTACAATCCATGAGCACGTTTTTCAAACAGAGAGGCAATAATAACCACTCCTAATTCCTTTGCCAGTGAACTTAGCGATTCTGTAGATGGACCAGGAATAGGCTCAGCCAGCTCAAAGTTTTTATGATCTTCAATGTCACAAAAATAAAGCGATTTGAAAAGTTCTTGAAGACAAACAATTTGTGCTCCTTTGGCGGCAGCATCACGGATGCCTGAAATGGCTTTTTGAAAGTTGTCTTCTACATCTCCGGAACAGCTCATCTGTACTATTCCGATATTTACGTTTTTTTTCATATTCTTTTTTGTGTAATGAATAGGTGTTAAGCAAAGTGGTGCCAACCGATTCGTTATTCCAATAGTTGATCCACTTCAAAAGAGAAGGGGAGTTCGTTCATACATTTGAAATGTTTCTTCGGACATTGTTTGTGGCCAATTTTAGAACACGGGCGGCAATGGAGCTCTTTGTTTTCGAGCACTTCGAAAGAGGTTTGATACGGATACATACCAAACTCAGGGACGGTGTTGCCCCAGATCGAATAGATTTTTTTGCGAAAAGCCGAGGCAACATGCATCAAACCGGTATCGTGCGAAAATACCACATCTGCTTTTTGAATGACAGAAGCGGATTGGTTAAAGTTGTAGATCCCACATGCGTTATAAATCGGTATTTCGGTGAGGGCATCCTTTACTTCTTTTCCGTTATCAAAGTCTTCCTTTCCACCAAGTAAAATAAGGGGTCGATTTATTTTTGCACACAATTCAATCATCCTGTTAACAGGTAATTTCTTTGTAAAATGTTGTCCTCCGATCGCGTAAGCTATGAATCCCGACTGATGAGTGATCGGAAGGGTATTCAGTTCGATCTGATCTTTTTCCGGTAGGAAATAGTCAAGCCCTTTTTGATCGTTGGTGATGTTAAACGTTTTGAGTGTGTCCAGATATCGATCTACGATATGAACATTGGGTAACCGATTTATTTTGAAACTGGTCAGCAGGAACTTCTGAATATTTAGCTTGTCGAAGCTGAATGAAGGCTTCCCAAGCATAAACTTAATTTTCATAGTCCTCAAATTGTTATGCAGGTCGATTACAAAATCGAAATTCTCCTTTTTGAGGTTTGTAAGTATATCTCCTTCAGCCTTATCCAATAGCCACAGTTTATCTACAAAAGGATTATCCCGGAGTATAAAACCAAATTTGTCTTTTGTGAAATAATGAACTTCCGCGTGGGGGTATTGCTTTTTAAGGCACCTTACCACGGGCGTAGTGAGAACGATATCACCTATGGATGAAAATCGTAGAATAAGGAATTTAACTGGTTTGGTCACTCTTTTCTGTTTCTTCCAATAATTGGAAAGGTTGTAATATTTCCGGTCTGCTGTGCTTCCATCTTTTGTGAGTCCAGAGCCAGTTGTCTGGTTGCGCTGTAATATCCTGTTCTAACAGTCTGGTCTGTGTATGTAGAATGTAGTTGTTAGGTTCATTTCTGGGCGATTCAGTGATTTTTTCAAAATAAAAGCGATAGAATCCACGACGCGTTTCATCTCTTCGGACGCCCATGTAAAGTACGGGTAAATTGACTCGCCTTGCAATAAGTTCCACACCCCGGTAAATACCCGTCATCTGATTCAGGAAAGTAGTCCAGTAAGCCTTTTCGGGAAGAGGTGACTGGTCATTGATCAGAATAAAAATAAATGGTTTTTCTCTGGAGGTGATAGCACGACTGAACGCATCTTTCATCGACACCATTTCTGTTCCGAACTGTGTTCTTACTTTTTTAAACCATGCTTCAAATGTGCTGTTTGCCAGTTCGTGATACACGACTACGATCTGATAAGACAGTCGGGCTGACGCAAAAAGGTTGAGCATTTCCCAGTTACCCAGATGTCCTGCTACTACCACCAGGCTTTTCCGCTCTGCATAATAATGATCCAGTAGTTCCGGATCAAAATCAACCCGGCTTAGCAGATCACTTTTTGTAATTGATCTTAATTTGATGGTTTCAAAAACAATATCAGTGAAATTGCTATAGAATTTACGGGCGATCTGCCTTATATATGCGGTGTCGTAAGATGGAAAGCTGGCGGAAAGATTATTGATTACGACTTTTTTTCGGTAACCGATGATGTCAAAAATAAGGAAGCGGAAAAAATCTGAAAGTTTGTAGATGCTCTTCCAGGATAACCGTGATATAGCGGTCAGTATGCAGAGTAATATTTTGGTTAAAAATGTGTTCATGAAATCGGGCATTGACACATGAATAGCAATTGCTCAGAAAAATAAGTTCCTTCAGATAACCACTCTTTCGCAATGCGAGATTATTAACATTTAGCAATATTTCACACAACCAGCTGCTCTGCTTTCAGATTTTCAGGACGCTTGTGTTTCCAGCGACGGTGGCTCCAAAGCCAGTTGTGGGGTTGAGTGCAAATGTTTTGTTCTAAAATATTTATTTGCCGTTTTAAAATCGCATTGGTAGCCATTTTTTTAGGCTCATCGGTAATCGTGGTAATATCTACATGGTAATAACCTCTTTTCCCTTTTACTTTACTAAAATCGGCGTATAAAACAGTGAGATCATAGCGACGAGCTATCGTTTCCACTCCACGGAATATGCCGGTATCCTGATTCAGAAAGGTAGTCCAAAAAGCAGTTTCGGGAACGGGCGACTGATCGTTGGCCAGCACAACTACATAGGGTTTTTCCCGTGGTTGTTGCAGCTCTTTAAAAATCATATTCATTGGCACAAGCTTGGCTCCGAATCTTGTCCTTAAATCTAAAAACCACTGATCTGATTCTTTATTTTGGAGTGGCCGATATACAACAATACACTCGTGTGTAAAGCAGAGAGAAGAAAATAGGTTAGCCAATTCCCAGTTGCCCCGATGGCCCATGAGATAGATAATATTTGTATTTGAAGCGTAGAAGTCATCCATGATACTGATATCCCCCTGCAGACGCTCACGAATCGTGTTAGGACAAGCTGTACGAAACTTGATGGTTTCAACGATCAGATCGGTGAAATGAAGCTGGAAGTCTTTTACAATACATTGAATTTCGGCATCGGTCTTTTCAGGAAAGCTGTTTTTCAGGTTAGCCCAGATTACTTTTTTTCTGTAGCCGGCCACATCAAACAAAATCCATTTTAAGCAATTTGAAAGTCGGAATGCATTTTTCCAGGACAGGCCGGAAAGAAGATTTAGCAAGGTGAGAAAAAGTCGGGAACTGATGCGGGTCATAAATCTATTATTTTGCAATAATACTTATAACTGTCATGTTATAAAAATGCTGGCTTTTAATTTCTATTTTTAGTAGTTTCACCTATTCAACAAGATCGTATAACGCTGTGTTAGAAGGATTATTTGATATCAAGAATGACAGACGCCTGAGTATGTACCTGTACCGTATGGGATTTGGTATGTGGCTGATGTACCTTGTACTTGGAGCTCCTGCCATGGGTGCGTATGCACAATACCGTTTAGATTGCGGTATATTTTGCTTTATACTTATGATTACAGGTTTTTCTGCTTCTATGGTTTACGATTATTTCCATAACAAAGAAGCTTATGAGCAAAAGAAAAAATGGCTTTTTATCAGCTATATTATTCTTGCCGGGATTATATACTTCTTCGTGTTTGACGGAAAACAGGATTTTTTAAATTTCAACTGGATACTTCGTATGCTCTGAAATCAATCATTCGAAGGTTCAGCTTTTTTAATAATCTTCTGAATTTCCTCGAAACTCAAATCGTGCAAGGCTGCTACTTTACCTATCACAATAACTGCTGGTGAAGATATTTCGCTGATTTTGACTAAAGGCTCAATATTGCTGATTTTACCTGTTACTACCTTCTGAAGTTCCAGAGATCCGTTCTGAACAATAGCAATTGGTTCATCCACTTTACCCGCACTGGCATAAATGTTAACGATCTCGTTTAGTTTGTGCATACCCATCAGAATAACGACTGTTGCTGTAGACTGAGCTGCTACGGCGATGTCTCTGGAAAGTGCATGGTCTTTGGTAGTTCCGGTGATAACCCAGAAACTTTCACTCAGCCCTCTTGATGTCAGCGGTATGCCAGCTAATGCCGGTGCTGCATAGCTGCTTGATATGCCCGGAATGACTTCGTAACTGATACCATGTTGTTGCGCATAGACGATCTCTTCATAACCACGTCCAAAGATGAAGGAGTCGCCGCCTTTAAGACGAATCACACTTCCGTACCGTTTTGCGTATTCAACAATCAGTTGATTAATATCATCCTGGCCGCAACTGGTTTTACCATAGCGTTTACCAACAAGTATTTTTACACAGTCGTCGTGGCAATAGTCGAGAAGAGATGGATGTGCAAGCGAATCGTAAAGTACGACTTTTGCTTTTTGCAAGGCTTTGACAGCCTTCAGCGTGATCAGGTCAGGATCACCCGGACCTGCACCAATAAGTGTAAGTTTCATAATATGGCTATCGGCTCTCAGCCGTCGGCCATCAGCTTTTTGCAACCCGATCAGGTTTGATAGCCGACAGCCGATAGCTGATAGCCGACTAATTAGCTGTCTTTTCCGAATGAAAGTTCCTGCAATACCAGCTCGCTGTTGTCCATTAGCTGAGCTCCCCTCGTATCACGTACAAAATTCAGGAACTGATCTGCTTTTTCCAGAAAGTATGTGGCAAACTCTTCGGTAGGTTCGAATTTATTAATACTGAAAGCCAGGGAGCGGAATGGTGTTTCGGCTTTATCAGCAAGCTGAAACTGCGCAGGAGTTTCATATTGAAATTCCTGTCCAAAGTTCGCTTCAAAGTCATTGATGATACCGTATTGGGTATTTGTATTCACGTCTTTGGTCATCAACAAACCTTTTGCTCCTGTAATCAATACGTTGTATGCATGGTAAATGGCATCAGCCCATATACCCAACTCATAATTCTCTTTTGCAAGATTCAATTTTTCCTGGCCTTCCGTAATTGTTGTGGCTACAAGATCCACCATTACGCTGGCACATTCTCCAACACCAATTTCAGTTTTGAAAAGTTCGTCATGATCCCAATCACGGTAATCATCATCCTGTAAGGAAGTAAGATCCGCAAGCGGCTTTAATAGCTGGAAGAAATAATTTTTAGTCTGGCGCTGATAGTATTGATTGAAATACTCACCATCGAAAGCGTTTGCTTCGTAGTCATTGAAAAGGATACGGAGTGCTTCTGGTCCCCGTTTGGTAGGAACTTTGATCACCTTATCGCCGATCAATCCGATCCCGTCACCGGTAAAGCCACCACCTAATAATACTTGTAAGGCAGGAAGAACCAGTTTGCCGTTTTTGATTGAACTGCCATGAAATCCGATATTGGATGCATTGTGCTGACCGCATCCATTCATACAGCCACTGATCTTTATTTTTATATCCTGATTGTATAGCATTTCAGGGAATTCATCCTTCATGACGTCTTCCAGTACACGGGTTATTCCGTAGCTGCTTGATATAGCCAGGTTACACGTGTCTGTTCCGGGACAAGTCGTAATATCCACGGTGCTGTCAAAACCTGGCTTTGCAAGGCCGAGCTTGTCCAGTTCCTGATAGATAGCAACCAGATCTTCACCCTTTACAAAACGTAAGATATATCCCTGATTTACAGTCACACGAATATCGTCAGCGGCATATTGACGCACGATATCAGCAAGACTACGAGCTGTATCAGAACTCATGTCACCTAGTAAAACACGAAGCTGAACTGCATACCAGCCTTTTTGCTTTTGTTCGAAGGTGTTGGTTTGAAGCCATTTTGTGAAGGTTTCAATATCCTCAATACCGCTTTCAGAAGCGGTTTTCAGAATTTCCTCTTCGCTTATTGCCTGACGTGGTGCATGGTTGATTGATTCCGCCTCATTGTTTCCGAACAGATCTTCGGGTATAGCAAAAATTTTATTTTTTACTGCAGTACGTTCTGCAGCGACTTTTTCCATCATACCTTCCAAACCCATGTCATTCAGAAGGAATTTCATTCTGGCTTTGTGGCGACGTGTACGTTCTCCGTGACGGTCGAATACGCGAAGCAATGCCTCAATAAACGGAATGACATCTTGCTCTTCCAGGAATTCAAATGCTGTTTGTGCAGAAAATGGCTGAGCGCCCAAGCCGCCTCCAATCAATACTTTAAATCCTTTGACAGTTTCTCCACTAGCATTTGTTCCGAGCTTGGCGATGAGCCCCACGTCGTGAATGAATGCCAAAGCAGAATCTTTTTCGGAAGAAGAAACCGCTATTTTGAACTTTCTTCCCATATCCTGATTGATTGGATTACGAAGAAAATAAGTAAAAATGGAATGAGTAAGTGGTGTTACATCGAATGGTTCATCGGGATCAATACCTGCCACAGAGGAAGCAGTAACATTTCTGATCGTGTTACCACAAGCTTCTTTAAGTGTAATTCCGGCATCTTCCAGATCTGCCCAAAGTTGAGGAGAATCGGAAAGTTTCACAAAGTGCAGCTGAATATCCTGCCGTGTTGTGGCGTGCAGATTGCCGGTTGCAAATTTATCGGAAGTATCTGCTATGCGTACAAGCTGATCCGCTGTGATGCGACCGTAAGGAAGTTTGATACGAATCATCTGAACGCCAGGCTGGCGCTGACCATATACACCGCGTGTCAGACGAAACTTACGGAACGATTCTTCCGGCGTTTCGCCGCTGTTAAACGCGTTGATTTTGGCATCTAAATCGATGATATCACGCTTTGCAGCATTTGATACCTTCTCTGAAATGATTAAATTACTCATGGTGATTTAAATCTTTATCCTATCGGATTAGTATAATATTAAATAAAAAAATCTTGTGTCTGTTGCTGGAGTAACAGGCTCGTGCTTCATTCTACAAGAATTTTGGAATAATATAACTTTGAAAGTCAGGTACATGAAGGAATTTGTTCATGTACCTGATCTTTATTTATTTTCAATAATAACTGATCTTATTCGATCATACAAGCACCCACTGTTACATTGGATGTTTCGTCTATCAATATGGCAGCTCCATTAGCTCTATTCTTTTGGTAAGGATCAAAAGCGACCGGCTGAGCAGTGCGGATGACAATTCTTGCCACATCATTTAATTTTAAACTTTCAACATCTTCAAGCTTTTCGTATGAATTGATGTCGATCTGGTATTCTATATCTCTTACCGAACATCTGGATCGTGACGTTCCATGCTGAAGCACATATTTGTTTCCTGGTTTCAAAGATTTTTTATCATCCATCCAGCAAACTATTGCTTCGATATCCTGACTAACTACCGGTGAGTTGGTTAAAGATACAATTGAGTCGCCACGACTGATGTCTATATCATCTTCCAGTAGTATAGTTACTGACTCCAAAACAGATGCGCTTTCAATTTCGTTTCCTCCGAACTCAATTTTGGCAATTTTTGACTCCTTTTCAGAAGGAAGAATTTTAACAGCATCACCCTTTTTGAAGGTTCCGCTTTGGATACGGCCCGCATAACCACGGTAGTCATGTAACTCTTCAGTCTGAGGGCGGATCACGTACTGAACAGCAAACCGGGCATCTTCCTGATTCTGATCTTTTAAAACATTTACAGTTTCAAGAACCGAAAGCAAAGTTTCGCCTGTATACCATGGCATGTTCTCTGAGCGGTCAACAATATTGTCGCCGTTCAATGCGCTTACAGGAATAAGTGTCAGATGCTTAATATTAAGTTTTTCCGCCAGATGTTTGTAATCTTGCGCAATAGCAAGAAAGCCTTCTTCTGAATTTCCGATCAAGTCCATTTTGTTAATGGCCACGATAACATGAGGAATTCCCAACATGGAAGCGATCAGTGAATGGCGGCGGGTTTGTTCAACAACTCCATGACGCGCATCTACCAAAATAATGGCCAGATCAGCATTGGAAGCACCGGTTACCATATTACGGGTATACTGAATGTGACCAGGTGCATCGATACTGATGAACTTGCGGTTGGGAGTCTGGAAGTATTTGTAAGCTACATCAATGGTGATGCCTTGCTCACGTTCCGAACGCAAGCCGTCAGTCAATAAGGCCAGGTCAATTTCACCTACATTACGGCTTTTACTCGCACGTTCAATGGCTTCCATCTGGTCAGCCAATATATTTTTGGTATCGTAAAGCAGTCTTCCGATCAATGTACTTTTGCCATCGTCGACGGAACCTGCTGTTATAAATCTTAGTAAATCCACTTTGAGAATTAAGAATTATGAATTAAGAATATTCAGACGCTTTTGACTATGGCTCTTGAATTCATTCCTAAACTTATTTAAAATCTATACTTAGTGATTAATGATGATCTCGGTCGTTAACTCTTCATTCATCATTAAATCAAAAATATCCACCCTTCTTCCTATCTTCCATTGCTGCTTCTGTTTGCTGATCGTCGATGCGGGTTTCACCGCGTTCGCTGATTCTTGAAATGGAGATTTCAGCAATTACTTCGTCCAGTGTTGAAGCGCTTGATTCAACAGCAGCTGTACAGGTCATGTCACCAACGGTACGGAAACGAACCTGACGTGTTACTATCTGGTCATTTTCGTCTTTTTCGATTACAGGTGTGTTGTTAAGCAACTTCCCGTCTCTTAAAATCAGGGAGCGCTCGTGGGCGAAATAGATCGAAGGAAGCGCGATTTTCTCTCTTTTAAGATAGGCCCAAACATCAAGTTCAGTCCAGTTTGATATAGGGAAAACACGAACGTTCTCACCTTTACTGATACGGCCGTTGAACAGGTTCCAAAGCTCAGGGCGCTGACGTTTCGGATCCCATTGGCCGAATTCATCTCTGAAAGAGAAAATACGTTCTTTCGCACGTGCTTTTTCTTCGTCACGACGCGCACCGCCTATGCAGGCATCAAATTCAAATTCTTCTATGGTATCAAGCAAAGTAAAAGTTTGAAGCCAGTTACGGCTTGCATTTTTACCGGTTTGTTCTTTCAGACCTTTTGCCTTGATAGTGTCTTCAACATAACGCACAACCAGTTTGGCACCGATTTGCTCTGCTAACTGATCCCGGTATTCAATGGCTTCAATAAAATTGTGTCCTGTATCGACGTGCACAAGAGGAAACGGGATTTTACCAGGAGCAAAAGCTTTCTGTGCTAACCGAACCAGCGTGATGGAATCTTTTCCACCTGAAAACAATAAAGCAGGGCGTTCAAACTGACCGGCTACTTCGCGCATAATATAAATCGCTTCCGCCTCTAACTGATCCAGATAATCAGGAGATTTGCGTCTTTCGTCCGCTTCCTGATCGCTGATATCCGACACGTCTTTAACTGAAATTGACATAATTTTTTAGCTTTTAGCTACGAGCCGCACGGTTAACCGCAGTGAGCTTATGGCTTTAATAATAACTTTATACTTGAACTTCTGAACTTTATAATACTCTAAACAACTTTCCGATAGCCGATAGCCGATAGCCGATAGCCGATAGCCGATAGCCGATAGCCGATAGCCGATAGCTATTTCGCGTGCAAACCACACTCTTTCTTCGACTCATCTTCCCACCACCAACGGCCTGCGCGGAAATCTTCGCCTTCCTGAATAGCGCGTGTACATGGTGCACATCCTATGCTTACAAATCCCTTGTCATGCAGAGGGTTATAAGGGATGCCATTCGACTTTACATAATCTTTCACTTCTTCAAAGGACCAGTCCAGTATCGGGTGGAATTTGATCAGATCGTGGGCCTCATCAATTTCCAGCTTACTCATAGACTGACGGTTTCCGGATTGTTCCGCCCTGATACCCGTCACCCATATTTTGGCTCCTTTCAACGCCCGGTTCAATGGCTCAACTTTGCGGATGAAGCAGCATTCTTTTCTGTTTTCAACCGAATCGTAAAAACTTAATGGTCCTTTTGTGCTTACCAGCGTTTCAGCAGCTGCTGTTTGCGGATAAAATACCTTGATTTTTGTATCATACCGGTTGTTGGTCTTTTGAAGCGTCATGTACGTTTCATTGAACATTCTTCCGGTATCCAATGTGAAAATGGAAATGTTCAGATTGTTCTTTAAAATGAAATCCGTAATGACCTGGTCCTCGTAACCCAGACTGGTGGAAAATACTACTTCGCCAGGAAAAAGATCAGCCAAAATGGCTAATGATTCTGTTTCACTCTTGCCTTCAAGGGCAGCGTGTAGTGAGGATATGTTTGTGTTCATGGTGATTATCTTTCAATTATATTACACAGAGAGACAAAGCGTTTAGGGGAGGAACACAGAGACATTTTTATTTTATTGACTCTGTATATCTCTATTTTTCTCTGCTTTACTCTGTGTCCCTTAGTATTTACAATTTACTCCAATATAGCACTTTTGACCGAGACCTCCACGGCGTTGGTAAAATCTTCGATAAGGTCTTCAACGTCTTCTAAACCAACAGAAATACGGATCAAACCTTCTGTAATACCCAGAGCAATTTTCTCTTCCGGCTTTAGTTTAGCGTGTGTTGTTGTATAAGGATTCGTTACAATGGTACGCGTATCGCCTAAATTGGAGGATAAAGAAGCAATTTCTAACGCAGCCATAAATGCAGACACACGCTTGAAACCTCCTTCCAGATCAATAGTTACGATGGCTCCGCCGGCACTCATTTGCTTTTTTGCTAATTCGTGCTGAGGGTGAGAAGGTAAAAACGGATATTTAACCATTTTTACATCCGGATGTTTATCCAACGCCTTCGCCAGTTCTAATGCATTTGCAGCATGCTTTTCCATTCTCAGATTCAGTGTTTCCAGGCTTTTGGTCAGTACCCATGCATTGAACGGAGACATAGATGGCCCTGTCTGACGGCAGAAGAAGCGTATATCTTTGATATATTCTTTTTTACCAACAACTACACCTCCCAGTACACGACCCTGTCCATCCATATACTTGGTAGCTGAATGAACCACAAGATCTGCACCATATTCCGCCGGATTTTGTAGTGCAGGTGATGCGAAACAGTTATCGACGTTGAAAATAAGGTTATGTTTTTTAGAAACCCTTCCGATCATTTCCAGGTCAACCAGATCTAGACCCGGGTTGGAAGGAGTTTCGAGATAAATCATTCTGGTATTAGGTTGCACAGCAGCATCCCATTCTGCCTCGGTAGCATCATGATCAAGGTAAGTATAAGTAATACCCCATTTACTGATGATTTGCGTAATGATCTGATGAGCTGAGCCAAACAAAGCACGGCAGGCAAGGATGTGATCACCTGTTTTTAGCAAGGCAGCCATACTGGCAAATACCGCAGCCATTCCTGTGGCTGTTGCAATACCTTCTTCGCAATCTTCAAGAAGACATACTTTATCAACAAATTCCTGTACAGTTGGGTTGGAGAAGCGGCTGTACAAATTGCCTTGTTCTGTTTCATCAAAAATAGCTTTTCCCTGCTCTGCACTTTCAAAAGTGAAACTGCTTGTGAGGAAAAGAGGAGTGGAGTGCTCCCGGTAATGTGTCTTTTTGGTTTGCGTACGTACTGCCTTGGTTTGCTTTTTCATGTTTATTAGCTGTAAGCCACTGACTATTAGCCATGCGCTTAGAAATGAATACTTCTTATGCTAGTTTTCAACAGTACCGGCATTACAGCCGATCGCTGTGAAAGATATCAACTAAAAAGAACCATATAGATGATTCTCAGACTAACGATAATCACAATTGTTCCTACCATGATCATCATTGTTTTGATAGGTAATCGTCGTGCAAGTGTTGCTGCAATTGGGGCGGCAACCATTCCTCCCAGAATTAGCCCTAAAACCACTTTCCAGTGCGAAAATCCGATAATGGTGATGAAGGTAACAGAACTTGCAAGTGATACAAAAAACTCTGCAAGGTTCACTGAACCAATGGTATATCTTGGATGACGGCCTCTTGCAATCAGCGTTGATGTTACAATAGGTCCCCAGCCACCGCCGCCAATCGAATCCAACGTACCTCCCGCCATTGCCAGCCATCCGATCTTTTTTATCGGACGTTTCTCAATACGCTTTTTCAACGCTTTTTGGACAATAAGAATTCCCAGTATCAGTGTATACACTGCCACCAAAGGTTTGACAATGTAAATGTATTTTTCGAATGATGACAATAGATATGCGCCTGCAATGGCTCCCAAAACACCTGGAAACAGGATTTTCTTAAACAATTTGCTGTTTACATTTCCGAATTTCAGGTGCATGTAGCCTGAAACGCCACTTGTGAAAATTTCAGAAGTGTGAACACTGGCGCTCACTGCTGAGGGCGGAACACCTAATGTGAGCAAAAACGTAGCAGCAGTTACGCCATAAGCCATTCCCAACGCTCCATCTATCATTTGCGCTACAAAACCGCCGAGCACATAATAAAAGAATTCTTCGTTGAGTTCCAACTCATCCCATAATACGGACAGGCGATCATATGTAAGGTAAGTAAAGAGCAAATGTCCGATTATCATCAGCGCGATGGCTGAAAAAATGTTAACGAATATTTCTGTTCTGGTACGCTTGCGCAGGGTGGCTGCCCATATTTTCTTCTGGACTGTTTCCCAGTTAAGCGGCGCCTTCGGAGCTTGTACCTGAGCTGACGTGTTTTCCGCGGACTTCCTGAACAGATCGTCGGACTCGCCCGGAAGATCTCTTAAAAAAACTTTTTGACCTTTTTCTCTTGCCAATACTGCTAAACGCCGGTCTTCTTCCGGATCGCCGCTAGCAATGTACGCCACGTCTATAGATTGCCAGTCAGCTGGTTTGCTGATTTCTGATGAGGGTATAGAATCCGCCGCTTCCTTCAAAGTCTATGTAGTATACTATTATGGTAGAGTAATTTTACACCAAAAATGCAAACAACTGTTTGCTATTCAGGCTACAAAAGTAGAATCAATTTATGAATTTTCAAAGAGTAGGGAAGCAGAAGATTGAGGCTGTAAAATGCGGAAGATGGATAGTCAGAAATAGCAATAGGCCGCAAGTGTGATTCCCCGATTGGTTTCTTTTTCGATATCTATCCGGCCATACCCTGGAAGATTTAAAGAACCGGATTGATGAATGTTTGTTATTCCGAGATAGTAGCGGAGGTCCAGGCAAATATTTTTACCCAAATTATAGCCCATTCCGGCAGTTGCGCCAAAATCAAATCCTTTGTAGGAGGATTGATAGTTTGCGACGTTGTCGCTTTTAAAATCATTCTTATAGATAAAGCCCGGCTGGACTCCAATCATTCCAAAAAACTTGTTGCTTTGAGGATGAATTTTAAAGGTGAGAGGGACCATTAATGTTTGATACACATCTACGTACTTACTTTCTGATGGATAGGAGTTCAGAACTTGAGATTCTCCAAGAGTCATATGAGTCAGACCTGTGCTGAAAGTAACGTGAGGACCTGTCTTTACATCCAGGGCAATTCCGAAGGTAGGTCTGAAAATAGCTTTTTCACCAGATTCTAATTGAGAGATTTGAGCCATACTCAAACCTAAATGTGGACCTATCCGGATTTTTTTTTCGTTCTGAGCGAATGTGCTAAACTAACAGTTAAAAAGAGCCCAATTACTTTCAATGAAATTTTCACGATATAATCCCTGGATTTTGAAGATAGCTTTTTAATACTGGCCTGTCCGGTAAATAATCTGAAAAGTAGTGAGATTTGCTTCTCTACTGATCTTATTTTCAGAGGTAATACAAGGGATGTAAGTGTGATTGTAACTAACCTTGGGAAAATACTCAATCGGAGCTAAAAATTAGTAAAACGGGATCGCCTCATCAGATGTGGGCGATCCCGTTTACTTTTATTCATAACACCTTATCTCCATTAGCGCTACGGGGATATCGATGCCAGAGCCTGAAAGTCGGATTTTCAAATGCTGTGTTGTAACGGGTTTTTCAAAAATAGCAGTCCGTTTACTCAGGTGGTTACCGGAAATTGTCCCGATCACTTCATCATTACAATTGGTTATTGTGATGTCGCTGACGCAAAATGGCATTACCGTTTCAGGATGAACATAAATTACGTTTTCCATCGGGTGATCATAATCGGTATCAAATACAAAATCCACTTTTGAAATGGTTGTGGTTTCACTCCAGCTGACAGTCAGCAATGGATTTTTATCGTTCAGGTCCGCAACCCAGGCATTTGGCTGGGAAACAGGTCGATGAAAACCATTTTTCAAATTATCTGTTCCAAAAACCGAAATAGGCTGGCTGAATTTCATCGCAATATTTCTCCCTTCCGGACGGCGCTGAGGGCACCAGAATTCAAATGTATCCACACCAATATCTTCTCCAGGTTCCTGTTTGCCATAATTGGAAACGGCTGGGTTGGTAGCGTTGAAAACAGAAACTAATCCCGTAATCCTCGTTTCGCTATACCGGATTTTTACTTTCTCATTTTTCATGAAACAGATAAATGCATAACATGCCTCATCAAAATTTACTGACCATTCGGCAGTGATCTCCTGTTTCCCTTTCTTTAGTTTAAAAGTTTGAACATCAAGGGTGACGTCAGGTGTGTGATTAAAATGTTTACTGCTTTTTCGCAGTTCAATAGCCAATGTCGTATCCGCTTCTGCTTCTACCTGAATAGTTATTGACGGCACATTTCCATTCGACAGTGGAAGCATTTGCGCAACTGAATCTTTGATGATAGCCCAAAAATCAGAGCCAGGAAGTTCAGTCAACTTTAAAGTTGAGGAGGCCTTGATTTCAACTGCTTTGCGTACCAGATTCTCGGTATCATTAATATCCGTTTGAGGAAGATATTGTCCCGAACGCCATAAGGCCAGTTGTAACTCTTTGATATACTTGGTTCCCAATTCTCTTGGCGTACAATTATACTTTTTACAAAGAGCTGCCGCAACAGCCACAGCTTGCCCACCGACAGCACTCGTTGCCATCACACGGGTTGACGCAAAAGCGACGTGGGTAGCACTGATGATCCTACCGGCAATAAACAGATTGCTGATGTTTTTGCTGTAATAACAACGATATGGAATGGAATAAACACCTTTGCTGTGCCATTGGTTACACCCTGACTGATCACTGTAAATCCCATCTGCGGGATGCAGATCGAGGCTCCATCCGCCGAAAGCAACAGTGTCGTCAAATATTTTTTGCTCCACTACATCCTGTTGGTTCAGCATGTAATCACCTTCAAAGCGACGGCTTTCCCGCTTACCCGGAATGGTCCCAACCCATTCCAACGTCATGTTTTCTGCTTCGGGAAATTCGCCGGAATTTTTAATGTAGTTCCAGGCTCCGTAAACGACTTTCCACAATTCCCATTTGATTTTTTCGGTATCATGAACGGTGTCAAGGCGACCGCCGTATTCGAGCCACCATAGCCGGCAGCCGAAATCTTTCGGATTAAATGTTTTATAACGGGGAATGTCCTTAATATCCTGTAAAGCAAAGGAAGGCGGAACGAATTTTACAGGCCGACCTGCATCTTTAGAATAAAAATACATGGAATGCCCCAGCAGTTCACCGTAAGCTTTATCCGGAGCAAACTTTTCACCAAACTCCTCTGCCGATTCGGCACCCATCCTGAAAGCAGCACCGGCCAGAAAACCTACAATTCCATCTCCGGAAGCATCACAGAACAAAGGAGCGCTTAAAGTATATTGCGTACTGTTCTGACTGCAAAATGCGTGTACTGCAGTAATTTTATCTTCGTCCTGACTCCCCGGAGGATTCTTATCCAGATCGCAAACGGCTGTGTTCAGAAGCAGCGTAATATTTTTCTCCTCTACGATTTTTTCAAGTAATACAGTGTCAAAGATCAATGGATTTCCATCCGGATTGCGGTAGATGTTTTCCAGCATGATCTCATCGATCACACCGCTTTCCCGCGCCCAGCGGTTGTTGTTGCCCATATGTGAAGTAGCGCCCAGGATCCAGAGGCGGACCTCACTCGAACAGTTTCCACCTAAAACGGGTCTGTCCTGAACCAATATTACTTTTATCCCCGCTCTTGCAGCTGTAATTGCAGCGCACGTTCCGGTTAATCCGCCTCCAACAATGACCAGATCCGATGAAATCGAAATTAACTTAGGAGTTCTTTTGTATGTGTATTCTTCTTTAAGCATTTTGTTGAATGTTTTTGCCACTAAGAGATCCGACTTAAGGGTATCACGGGAACGCCCGCCGCGCAGAGTAGAGAAGCCAAAAGCAAAGGGCGCAAAGATTTTTTCGCCATTCGTTTTTAACCCTAAGATGTAAAATCTATGTCTCAGTGGCAGTTAATGGATTTTGTCAGGTTTATTTTAAATCAATTGTTTCGTCCAGAACTTTGAATCCTGTTGGTTTGAAAATGTTTATATTGATGTTCTTGTCAAATCCTTTCACAGGAATCTGCACCTCCTTGCTTTCGCCTGGATTAAGGTTGGGGATGTTGATAGATTTTCCGGAAGTCTGAATGTAGTATCCCTGAATAGCATAGGCCGGGAAATCATTACGAGCCGTTACTTTCAAAGTCAAAATGTGTTCTCCCTGATCGCCAATTTTAAAACCGGTTTTTTCGACTGTCACAGGTGACATTTCTTTTTGATATACATAATAGGCAGGCCGCAAACTTCTGTCGGAACGGACAATTCCCCAGGGACGGTATCCATTGGGATTGGTTCCATGGAATCGACTTAGATAGTCATTGTAAGTCCACCAGGATGCACCTATTACATATGGTCTCTTACGTATTTCGGCAACAACTTCTGAAACATGTTTTGCCTGAACAACTTCACTCGATCCGAAATCGTGTTCCGAAGATTTTAGTAATCCTTGGGTCATTTCTTCCTTGCTGTCCGCACGTAACCCCCACTCAGAAATCAGTATTGGCTTTTCCGGATACAGCGCATGAATGTGATCCAGTGCTTTTGCATGATTCCCGTACGTATTGGTGCTAACAAAATCGACATATTGACTTGCTTCGTCTTCCGGTTTTTTCGGAAGTGTGTTTAAGAGCATCGTGGCAAAAGTGTAAAGCCGGGTTGGATCCAATTCACGGGCATAGTCGATCATATCTTTTGTCCACCGTTGTCCTGCAGCACCCAAAGAACCATATTCATTACCGACGCTGTATGCAATAACACTCGGGTGATTCCAGTCGCGTTCAGCCATTTCTTTAAATTGCTGACGGAAATTTTTTCTGATTGTATCATTGTTCATCAGCCTTGGCGTGAGTTGCCAGTTTCCGGCTTCGGTGATAATGAGCATACCGTATTTGTCCGCCAGGTCGTAAAAGTGTTCTGAAGGCGTGTAGTGTGTAAGTCGGTGAAACTCCATTCCGGCCTCTTTCATCAGTCTGAAATCCTTTTCTATCAGCCAGTCAGGTTCCAAAGACCCAAGTTTGGGGTAGTCCACAACCCGGTTTCCGCCACCCAGTTTTAGTGGCTTTCCGTTTAATAAAAGCTGTACATTTTTGATCTCAACCTTACGTATTCCAAAATTACTTAACAGGGTATCTAAGCCCACGAATGCCTTCAATTGATAAAGATTCGGATCATCCAGATTCCATAATTTAACCTGTGCCGATGTCAGCGCTGTTTCCGACTCAACAATTCCTGTCTGACCGGGCTGAATTGTAACCGGTTTTGTCTTCCATTTTAAAAGAATTTCTTTCTGATCAAAACTGACTGAAATTCCTGTTTTTGGAGAAATGGATTTCGCAGACGCATTGCGGATCCGAAGTTGTGTTTTGATCGTGGCTGTACCTTTTTCAAGATCAGGAAGTGCATCAATCTTAATGTTTTCAGAGTAAACTTCTGATTCTATCGTGAAATAAACCGGACGAATCAAACCGCCATAATTCATCCAGCCTACGAATGGATCATTGACTGCGTTGTCGTCTTTTGCGCCCGGAATGCTACCGGGTTGCCAGGTGTTATTATTTACCGAAACGGCAAGAATGTTGTTGCCTTCTTTTAGAAAGTCAGTGACGTCGAAGCTGAAAGGCGTATAACCTCCTTCATGTGAACCTACTTTTTGTTCATTGAGCCAAACATCGGTCTTGTAATAAGCCGCATCGAAATGCAGGATTACTCTCATGTTGGCAGCCGGTTTCCACGTAAATGGCTTTCTATACCAAACCGTACCTGTGTAAAATTCATACCTTTTATCCACTGAAAAAGAATGCGGTACCGTCACTTTATCGAACCTGCCGCCCTGAGGAACGTTCTGCATGTACCATTTTCCGGGAATCCCCATATTGGCAGGGTCAAGAGCAAACAACCACTCGCCATGAAGCGGAATTGCATCCGGGCGCCGGATGGAGTATTGTGCAAAAGAACTTTGCGCAACACATAATATTAAAAGGAAGAAATGCTGAAATTTGAATCGTTTCATGTGAGATGTCGTCAATTAACAGGGTTTGGAAATTCAATGGGTTGACTTTGCATTTTTATCTTCTTCGAAGCACTATAAGGAATCAACGTTGCTACCAGAATCACTCCGGCAATGATGGCTGTAATCCCCGCTCCCGAGGTTGTGAATGTGCTCAGTACAAATAGTATAACAGATGTGAAAAGCAGTGCTCCTGCAATAACCTGCAATCCAAATTTGTTTTGGCGTTTTATTTCCAATGCCTCTTCCGGTGTCGCTTCGATCAGATTGTCAACTCTTTTCTGTTCTCTTGAAACCTGATAGGTCAGGAATTCCTGTGCGGTTTTATCCTTCGATCTTGCCCAAAGTTCATAAGCCAGAAGTAATAGTAGGGGTAAACCAACGCCAACAATGTTTTCCATTGCACGGGAAAGCTTGAAATCGAGCAATAAAGGAGCGAGTACTTTAAAGAAAAGGTTAACCGAAAGTCCAATACCAGTTACCCAAAGAGTGACTTTACTAGTAAGTCGTTTTGAAAACAAAGCCCAGAGGGGAGGAGCAAGCAATGGTCCGCCGGATATGGCGGAAATACTGAGGACGACTTCCACAATTCCACCCGCTAACGGAACAAGTAGGGCAATACCGATCATGCCTAAGCCAAAAAACCAGGATGAAGCTCTTGCTACACGTATCAGTTGCTTATCAGAAGCAAGTGGGTTAACCATCCCTTTGTAAATGTCGTTGGTAAATACTGCGGAGACCACATTGAGCGCCGTGTTTGCACTGGCAGAAGTGGAGAAGTACATGCCCGTCAGCATCAGCCCGAGTAAGCCCGGAGGCAATACGAGTTTACATATCATCAGGTAAGCATTTTCTGTATCCAGACCTGTAAGAGACGGATTAATTGCTTTGTAAATCATCGGAGGAAACATCCAGATCACCGGGCTGATCAGATACAAACCGGCAAAAAGAAATGCCACTTTTCGGGCAGATTTTTCACTATCTACACTCGTGTAACGCTGCACCATAGTCCAGTTTCCACCAATGTAACAAATGTGATAGATGACGAAAGCGAGCACGAAGCCGATGGTATATTCTCCGTTGAGCAGGTTGAAAAAGTCGTCTGGCACTTTGCTGGTAAAACCTTCCCAGCCGCCTACTTTATCAAACGACAAAGGCAGTAGAATAAAAACGGCTGCACACAAAACCACAAATTGGAGAATGTCAGTCACCATTACGGCCCAAAGTCCACCAACTGCGGTATAAGCGATCATAAATAATCCGAGTGCTATGGTGCACGGCATGAGCGGCAAATCCAGAGAAGAGCTCACCAGGCGTGCCACGGGATACAAAACCGAACCTTTGATGAAAACGGATACAAGTGTGAATATGAAAATATAGGTTTTCTGAACTGGCAGCCCGAGACGTTCACGGATGAACTCTGCCGCTGTAAGTGCACCGGTTCTTTTCCAGTAAGGTGCCAGAAAAAGCCCGGTCACGAGCGCTCCAATACACATCGTCCACTGAATGGTGATGGCCACCCAGCCGTGTTTGTAGGCAATGGAGCCCCAGGCAACAAAAGTCCCTGCCGAAAAGAAGCTCATAAAGAGTGAAAGCCCGCCGATGAACCAGGGAACGGCTTCTCCTCCCGCAAAAAAGGATTTTAGATTTCTGCCCGTTCTTGCAAAAAGCAAACCTATTGCCAGTACAAAGGCAGAGAAAACGGCAATTACGATGGTATCAATGGTTGTATTCATAAATAGGCTGTCGGCTCACATTTGTGATGTTATTTTGAACTTAATTTTGTCAATGGGCTGTCAGTTCGGAATGGTGCTGCCGGAAAGCCCTCTTTGTTGTAAAGGTTGGCGCCGTTGCTTTCCACCGGGCTCCACGCCCATGCGTACCGTACCGACTTTGGCTCTGAAATCTGATCTTTCCAGACAACTACTTCATTACCTTCGATCCTGGCATTGGCCCACACAAATTTTCCATCTGATCCTGCAATGGAGAATCCTTTGAGAGCTCCGTTTCGTGCAGCTAATCCGCTGGTGGCGTATTTGAATTTGATCCGGATGTTCTGTCCTTCAATCTGCATAGACTGATACAATGGAGAGGTTTGCAGGTTATGTTCTCCATAACAAAGCCTTTTTGCTTCGGCTGCCATACGTTCACCAACTTGCAGTTTGTAAACCGGGTGAACGTCGTACGGATTTCCTACATCCATCGTTACGGCTATTCCGGTTTGAGGAATTACCAAAGCTGACTGCTGTGCTTCTCTCATTTCAGCCCAGTGCGATTCTTCCGGATTTGGGTTAAGAGCGCCCATGCCTGAAAGCTGAGAGATAATAAAGGGAAGGTCGCCTTGGTTAAACTGTTTGCGCCAGCCGTTAATTAAAAGTGCTAGAAGTTTTTGGTACTTAGCTGCTTCGGAGGCATTGGCTTCTCCCTGATACCACAAAAAACCTTTTAATCCCAGATCTGCAAACGGGGCGATCATCGCATTGTAAATTGCGGACGGTTTCTTTCGGTCAGCTGGTTCGGTTGGTTTATCGGGATATGTTCCTTTTTTCAATGTACTTTTAAAAAGCCAGTTTCCTGACAACGGAATGATCAGTGGCTGCTCCGATTCTATCAACTCCTGCAATCTCAGGTCAGTGGCATTTTTGCTTGTGAAACCACCAAAACCGGATAAATTTTCAATTCGGATGGCAATCAGATTTTTGCCCTCTTTTACCAATTCGCCCGGAATAACATAAATCCTGCGGCCTGGCTGCCAGGTAGTTCTTCCTACTTCGGTTCCGTTGAAATAGGTCATGTCCAGATCTTGCAGCGTTTCCAGATTAATCATCAGCGATTTTCCCTTCATGGAAGCGGGTACAATTACTTCCTTACGAAGCCACACAATTCCGTCAAAATCCGGCAATCCCTGTTCTTCCCAGTATCCCGGCGCTACCAGCGTTTTCCAGTTTTCGGGTTTATAGGCAGGAGAATACCAATTTTCCGCAAAACCGGCATCTGCTTTTTCAATGCCATCCATCCAAGTTCGTGTAGCTACCGCATGTTCAGTCCGCCTGATCTCAATTGACTTTTCCTGTATTTCTCTATGAAATTTTTCAGCCATTTCTGAAAAATCAGGATGCTGTTCTATACTTTTCAATCCGATCCACGGCTCTATGAATGTTCCTCCCCAGGAAGTGTGAATGATACCAATGGGGATGTGCAGGGATTTGTGAATCTCTCTTGTAAAAAAATAAGCAACAGCTGAAAAAGAAGCGGTATTTTCCGGAGTTGAGATCTGCCACAATGCCTCAGATGTATTGTTACGTGGAACCGAGCTTAATTCCTTGGGCACGGTGAAAGATCTTATCTCATTGTTGTTGGCTTCCCTAAGTTCGAAAGGTGCGTTGAAAGCTTTGTAAACCGGCCACTCCATGTTGGATTGTCCGGAGCATAGCCAGACATCGCCGATCAGAATATTTTTAAATGAAAATGAGCTGTCCGAAATTATTTTTAATTCATATGTTCCACCAGCATCTTTCGCAGGAAAGCTAATTTTCCAATTACCGTTTGCATCGGTTTTAACTTTCTTTTTCTCGTTGGAAAATTCTACGGTAAAAGTGGTATTGGGATTGCCGGTACCCCAAAACTGAATCGGTTTTTCGCGTTGCAAAACCATATTGTCGCCAAAGAAATAAGGGAGTTTAATCCCGCTTTTAGCAAACGAAATCTGTGCAATGCAGAACAGAATTAAACTCAGGTAGCGTATCTTTTTTACTTTATGCATAAGAATCAATCGGACTCACTTCCTTGGTCCGTTCTTTGTACTGTTGACTATTGAAATGTGACAGTGTAAACCTCAATCCCAAATCCGGGTATCTGATAGTCAACAGATTGGTTGGTCACGGGTTGTTTTGATGTGGTTTTAGTAATACCTCTTATCTTTTTACCCGCCGCCCATTTTTCAGCATTGAGAGAAATTTTTCCTTCACTCGGCTGTGCCCGGTTATTGAGCAAAATGATATAAGCTTCTTTGTTTTCTGTATTCTCTGCAAGAACGGCATCTACAACCGGGAGCTGTCCGGTTACGAAACCTTCTCTTATCACCAAATTTGCTCTGTTGCCATAAATGCTTCCGGCTTCGAAACCGTAGGTCTGGTGAGGGCCAACTTTCGGTGTGACAAAACCTCTTGGGAATGAAACTTTTCCCTCCGAACGCAGTGCAACTTCCGACAACAGGTAATCGGTGATCCAGCCCACCTGCCACCAGGCATGATGCGGATATGGGCCAGCGCCCTTGTTCATTGCCTGCCAGTAGTAGGAGGCTACGCTTGTTTTGCTATCGACAAAAGCGTCGCGGCCAATGGCAGACGAACGCGCCATATCAGCAAAAATCTGATCGCCGGTAAGCTGGTACATGCGAATGAACATACCGGCATGGCTTGCCAGCTGAATAGGACCGTGGCGTGTAGCAGAACCAAAAATTCCTCCGTGCTCAAAACTCAACCCCGTCTGACTAATTTCCCAATCCTGTCTTTTTGTGCCATTCACCGTTTTAATTTCCCGACTGGCAATAGGGTGTGTATAGATGGATGTCATGTAAATTTTGGCGCAGGTTACAGCCGCATCTCGGTATTTTTTGTTTTTGGTCAAATCATACAGATCCAGAAATGCCTGAGCCGATTGTCCGGTTGCAAAATCCGGTGCGTAACGTGCGTCCCCGCAAACACCGAGGAAAGAACCCGTTTCTACTGAATTTTTGATCAGCCAGTCTGCCCCCTTTTGTGCAGCTTTCAGGTATTTTTCATCTTTTAAAATACGGTAGGCGACAATCAGTCCGTAAAAGGATGGCCTTACATCTTTAATATCCCTGAAGAGTTCTTCTTTTGTGTTTCGGTCGTAAGCAACCGCAAAACTGCCGTCTGTTTTTTGCCAGGAAAGCAATTTCTCAGCGCCGTATTTTAGCCTTTCTTTTAACTCATTATTGTTGGGTTCAAACAAAAGCATGTTGCCAATGTCCAACATCACGTAATAGGTGAGCGCAATAGGCTCAACCACCTCGCCCCATTCTTCCACAAATTTTTTCTTTTTGGCAAGATAATATTGTCCCTCAATCGCCCCCTTGAAAAAGCCATCTTCCGTATCCTGTTGAACCAACTTAAAGTTCAGAGCTGGTGGTAACACTTTTTCTTTCAATTCCGGATCGCTTGTCGCATTGGCCAGCATCCACATGGCGCCATAATCTGCATTTTTCATAGCATCTCTATTGGAGCCGACCACCCCGCCCAAATAGGATTGCGCGCCAATTTGTTTGCCTTTGTATTCCTCAATATTCCAAAGTGAAGTTTTTGGATCAGTAAGGTAGTGATGCATGTTTTCGATCCTGCTCGTAAGGGATTGCGTGCTTTGGCGTAGCGCTAGCGTTTCTTTGAACTTGTAAATATCATAAGCCGCATGGTTCACCGCCTGAAACCAGTCACCGGCGATGAGGCTGTACCGGAACGAATAACTGATTTCTTCGCCAGCGTTCAGCCCGGATTTTTCTTCACCCAAAACCGGGTAATACAAGGTAGGAGAGAGCTGCCCTTTTCTGTTCATGTGCGAAAGTCCCAAGTGCCAGTCCGTCTGTGTATACTTATCCTTTGCCCAGGGATCGCGGGCAAGGCCTGGTTCCGGAATAACAGACAATGTGATGCCTGTTTTGGTACTGACAAGCGGGCTTAATGTTGTAGCGGAACGCTCACGATATACGACCGGACGGGAGGGAATTCCATGCCCATAGGCGTATGCAAGTGCAAAGTTTTCCTGCATAAAATTTCCCTGAAAATAACCCGGCACAGAAACCCATGACATGTTTTGGGCAGGCAAAGAGGCCAGCGTAGGTGTAGCAAGGGAGAAAAAGCCTTTCCTTTTGGCAACCAGCTTCATCGTAACCAGAATATCGTTCGGCGACTTCGGATCAAGTTTCCAACTGGAAATAACCGTTGCTACCTCAGTTTCTTTTCTGAATTCGAGCTCATCTTTTTTGCCCTCTAAAACGGAAGCTAAAAAGTGATATACTGTGCCCGCCGTATTCAGAGAGACTTCCGTCGTGCTTTCCTTCCATTGCAGTGCCTGATAATGATACGCCTCTTCCGGAAACTTACCACCTGTTATTTTTTCAAATGTTTCCTTTGGTTCGTCAGAAGGTTTGGTTTCGGAATAAAGCAATGTGTATTCGCCCGATGGAACCACAGCTTCTATCCACTTTCCATCTTTTTTTACTTTTGCTTCCGCAATACGCCAGCCATTTTTTTCATTTTGCCAGGAAATATGAAGATGGTCGTTTGTCAAACTGGAATGGTTTTTCTTTTGAGCAAAAACCGGTTTCAGTAAGGCAATCAGTAAAAAAAATGAAAGAAAAAGTCTCATGTTTAGTTGATTTCGTTTTTAATAAAATTCCTGATTCCTTCCGATGCATAGGATTTTAATCGTCCCTGTTCATCGTTGTAAATCATATATACATCCAGCTCCTTGTGATTTTTCAAAAAGTTTTTTGTCTCTTCAAGTCCCATTACGAAAAAGGCGGTGTCGTAAGCGTCTGCAGTGATCCCATCTTTGGCAAAAACAGTAATACTCAGCAAAGATGTTTGCTCCATAGAGCCCGTTTTTGGATTAATAAGATGGTTAAAAACCTGTCCGTTTTTCTCGAAATGATTCCGATAGTTTCCTGCGGTTGTCATGGCACGGTCGGTAAGCGTGACAGTAGCGTAAAGCGAACCTGGTTCTAAGGGGTTGTCTATACCCGTAATCCAGGGTTGGTTGTCATTTTTTACGCCCTTGCAAACAATCTCCCCGCCAATTTCAACCATGTATTGTTTAATATTTTTTTGTTCCAAAAACCGGCTGATCACATCCACCGAATATCCCTGGGCAATGCCGTTAAAGTCGAGCCGAATATCTTCTTTTGCTTTCTGAGCCGATATGGAATCAAATTCAATCTGATTAAATCCGATTAGTTTTAGTACAGAATCTACGTCTACATCCACATTTTGACTTTCTCTTTTTGCTCCAAAACCATAAGCTTCGGCAAGTGGCAAAATCGTTGGATCAAATATTCCGTTTGTTGCGTCATATACCTCTTTGGATTTCACCAGCACCGGGTAAAAATAAGGTGTGGAGAATCTGATGGCATGCGAACGGTTGAAAAGCGACAGCTCCGAATCGTCCCGGTAGAGCGATAAACTCTTGTCAAAATCAGTTAAAATTGAATCAATTTGTATTTTAAAATTCCGTTTTTCTGTATCAAAATATTTGATGCTGTAAGTCGTACCCTGAGCTTTGCCACTTATAGAAGTCATCGGAATGTGATGTTGAGCGGCTATCCTGTTTTGTAATAAAAACAGGAGGGGAAATATCGCCGATATCAATCCGGATAAATTCATTGACAAACTGTTAATTGTTTTTTCGTTTGCCACGGATGCACGAATATTCACGAATAAAAAAAATAATTACACCTACATTCGTGCAAGATCCGTGCATCTGTGGCAGTAAATTCTACGGCTGCGGAGCCAGGGTTTCGCCTTTCAAAATACCAACAAGTTCAGGCAAATGGTGCTCGTAAATCCCTCTTGGTGTGGTTTTGTATTTGGTTGCCAATGCGGCCGCAAATCCTACTACTTCGCCCATCATGCCACAGGTACGCATCACACGGGTACTTCCAAAAGCGACATGCGTGGTGCTTATATTCCTTCCTGCCATAAATAAATTCTGGATGTTTTTGGAATACAGGCAGCGGTAAGGAATCGTATACGGCGCTACTTTAATGTGTTTGGTGCTCGCAAAAAACTCCTGACCTTCGAAATACTTACTGTTTTTTTCGTTGGGGAAATGCAAATCAATTGTCCATGTGGCTGTAACTGAGCCATCCGGATAAAACTTGCCTTCCTGAATGTCCATCTGGTTCAGGATATGATCGCCGATCAGTCGGCGCGATTCCCTTTTTCCACCAATATATGCCACCCATGCAAGTTCTTGTTTTCCGAACTTTTCCTTTTTGCTGTTCTTTAGATAAGACCAGTTTCCAAAAATGGCACGAAGGTTATGGTCACGGATTTGTTCAGCCTGCGTGATGGTATTGAAGTTCCCGAAACCGGTTTCCCATTCCCAATCCGATTTTGTTTGGTCAATGTGGTATTCATCTGAGAACTGCAAAGCCCAGGGTGTTTCTGGAAAAGTGGTCACTGAATCTACCGGCAACGAAGCCCACAAATTAGAAGTGCCTAAAGTAAAATCATCAGATTTTTCAGCAGCTAATGATTCACCCGTTTCGCTTTTGCTTTCACGACCCATTCGGAAATCAGCACCCGCCAGAAATCCTAGTGTTCCGTCTCCCGTGCAGTCAGAAAAGAATGAACCTTCAAACCTTGTTTCCTGATTGGTAGCAATGTTTCTGCCAACCACAGCGGTAATAATATCATTTTGTTTTTCGGCTTTAAAAACGAATGTGTTCAGAAACAGAGAGATATTCGGTTCTGCTTTGATGATATCAATCTTGCGTTTGTCACCATATTCTTTTGCGTCTGGATTCCCGTTTCCAGGATCGCCATTGTCCATTTCGCGTACAATACGGCCCAGTTTTGGATAATGGTTTTTGTCCACATCGCCCATCAAATGCACACGTATTTCGGAACTGTTATTCCCACCCAAAACAGGTCGGTCCTGAATTAAGGCCACCTTCATACCCATTCGTGCTGCGGAAATGGCGGCGCAGGTTCCGGCGATGCCACCTCCTACAACCACCATATCAAACCGACCTGCAGAAGTAGCTGTTTCTGTTAGATTTAGTTGTTTTCTGCGAAAGGTAGTGAGTTCGTCCAGTTTGTTTGGGGGAGTAAACTTTGGAGCATCGGTAAAAAGGATTGCATCGCAACGTCCGTTAAATCCGGTAAGATCTTTCAGGGAAAGTTTTGTCTGTACGTTCTTAATGTCCACCTCGCCGCCATCGTACCATTTCCAATCATCCGATCCGCTTTCTCCGAAAATTTGTTGGATCGTGTTACCATCAACGGAAACCTGGAATTTACCAGGACCTTTTGGATAAGGAGCCCAGTCTTTCGTGCGAACCCACATGCGGTATTTTCCGATTTTTGGAAATTTGACGGTTGTAGAGGCGTCTTTCACAGGCCGGCCCATACCGTGCGCCATGATGTACGATGAGTTCATGACTACAAATGATTGCTGGTCAATTACCCATCCTCCTTTGTCTTCGAACGACTCCGTTTCCACAAGTACGTGGTTCTGGGCGGAAAGTTGCAGGGGAAGGAATATTAGGAGTAATATTATGTTGATTTTCATAGGGGTATTAGGTTTAGTTAGCTACTAAAATTGATGTTAAGCCCTTTCCGGGTTGTGTTGTTGTATTCGGGTTCTATTCTGTACCCGGGTTTTACTCATGGCTATTCATGTATGATCCCTTTCGGGATCCTGGATCGTCATTAATTGTTGTTGTATTCTAGGCTTTTGATTGTACGGTTGTTATTCTTAATTCTTCTGAGATTTTGCAATGTGTCTTCGACGGTTACCGCGAAAAAATCCGAAGGGCTTAAATTCGAATAGCTCCGGGTGAAACCCGGGGAATAATGAACACCGGGTAAATGGCAACCCTGAAAGGGTTGAACCCCATTTCTGTTGACCGTTTTCCCACATCATCACCGGCTTTTATAACGTTTCATATTATCCTGTACCTCTTTATTTTTTGGTGGAAACTGTTCCAATACCTGATAAATCTGTGAGGTAAAACCTTCATTATCCATTTCAAGATTCTTTGCAAGAATGAGCATAACTGGTTCAGATAATTGTTTCTGTTTTGCCAAAATTCCCAATTTCAATTTGAACTGCTCCTGATTGGATCCGGCTATACTTGCAGCTAGTTTTTGTTCCAGATCGTCATTGATGGAGATATCTTCCAGCCGTTTCAGAATCGCGACCTGCATCGGGTATGAGGTTGCGTTGTAGGTATCCCAAAGCCATTTTTGTCTGGTAGCATTGGCGAAGAATTGGTCTCCTGCCTTTTGTAATGCCGTACGTGCCGTAAATAGATTTTTACCCGAAATGACTTCTTCTATATCATTTTCAAAAGCTTTTTTGACCGAGCCGCTTCGGTCAATTACCTTTTCCATTGCCCAATACCGATAGTGATAATTGGTGCTGGAAAGGAAATTATGAAGCATTTCGTCGTTGCGGTAATTTTCAGTAATTCGCTTCATTTCACCTACCACCTGTTTGCCATAGGCAATATGCCATAAAGTGAAACAAGTGTAAACGGCTCCGTCAATCACATCGTTCTTAATGGTTTTGAGAGTAGCACCCGTTTTCGCATCCACGTCATCTGTCAGGCTGTCGGTTCCGGATGTAAGCAAATCTTCCATTTTAAGATCAGCGAAAATCGAATTGGAACGGGATAAAATGTCTGCGAGTTTCTGGTAGTCTTTTTCCTCAAACTCATCGTGATCTACCTTGGTCAGGATTTTACCTTTCGGCATTTCGTAGCGTACGTAGTTGCCGAGCAGGTCCCAGTAAAAATCAATGTGAACCGGTTTGCATTCGTTGGTGTAACATACCGGCGTAAAGATGTTCCGGAAGAAGTATTGCGGCCTTCCGGAATCATCCAACGCCAGTTTCAGGGTATAGGAATTAGTATCGTTTTCAGTGATTGTGAACTCGCGGATAGTTGCGATTTTCAGGTTATTCTGATTCTCATTCTTTACGCTAATATCAGCCACTTTACCCTCAGCCAATGAAAGCAGAGGAAAGTTAGACAGTAGCAAAAAGATGATTGATTTCAACATAAACTCAAATTTTAAAACACCGCATTTATTTATCGCCAGTCAGGATTTTGTTCCAGCTTTGGATTTGCATTGATCTCATCCTGTGGAATCGGGAAGTATTTATGTTTAGCCTGAACCGGGCGGTTTGGATATACACTGTTTACAGCCTTCGGAATAACGGTCAGGAATTTATTGGTCCGGGTTAAATCGTACCAGCGATCACCTTCCGCGAAGAATTCGAAAGAACGTTCCTGAATTACGGCGTCAATAAATGCATCTTTTCCGAGTCCTGCTGTCAGGTCAGCCAACCCAGCTCTTTTTCTCACTATATTAATGAACTCATATGCTTTTGCAGTTGGTCCGTTCAGTCTTGCTTCTGCCTCGGCAGCAATCAGGTATACATCTGCCATACGCAGGATCGGAATGTTGGGGATTAGCCCTGTGCTTGAAATGGGATCCTGGTATTTTTTGATCAAAACTGCATCCGTAGTAATTGGCGTGATGCTTCTTTGCGGCACTATTTTTCCAGTTTTGTCAATATATGTGGTGTCAAGCAATTGCCTTCTTTTGTCTTTTGGATCAAACGAATTGAAGAATGCCATATATGCGAACATCGAACCGTAAGAAGTTCGGGCGTATTCCGGGCCATTGCTACCAGTGGGGCCGGTCAGTCCGACGAGCTGATGACCTGTACCGGGGCTGATCGGATCTGCTTCAAATGCCCAGATGTTTTCCCGTCTAGCTTCATCTTCCTTTAGATAACTGAACACATCTAACACATTGGGCATTAATGCATACTTGCCGGAAGCAATTACTTCGTTGGCTTTTTCGAGTGCTTTTGCATAATCTTCATTGTAGAGCGCTGCTTTGGCATAAAGTGCTGAAACAGCTTCTTTGGAAGGACGACCTTTTTCGTTTGACGGATAAGACACCAATCCGGCTTGTGCAGCTTTGTCCAGATCAGCATAGATTTGCTTGTAAACATCAGCTTTTGAACTTACACCAAAGTATGCCTTTTCTTCGGAAGTGCTTGGCTCAGTTTTAATTACTACATCACCAAAGTTTTTACTGAGTGTCCAGAAGTAAAATGCCCGCAGGAAATGTGCTTCACCAATGATTTGTTTTTTGCGCGTTTCGTCCATCGTTGCATCCGGCACTTTTGCAATGATCCAGTTGGCTTTTTCGATGCCGCTGTATGGCGAGCTCCAAAGTTGTAATGGCGATTCGTTGGTGCGGCCTGCACTTTTTTGCACCGTGTAGGTAGGCTCAGACGTGAACAAAGTCAACGAGTTGCGGCCTACAACACCACGCGGATACACCTGGTCGGCGCTGTAATCGGGCACCATGGTTGCAGCCGGACCGCCATACATTCCGCCGAGTGCGTCGTAAACGGAGATCAAACCTTTTTCTGCGTCGGACGCTGTTTTGTAGAACGATTCAATAAATATCGAAGAGAACACTTCTTCTTCGAGCTGGCAAGACCCCATGCCCATTGCAAGCGCTACCAGGGGAATTACTTTTGATATGGATTTTTTGAGAGATATCATAAAGATGAATGTTTTAGAATGTCAGCTGAACGCCACCAAGAAATGATTTGGACTGAGGGTACACCAGGTTATCAATACCAATGGTTGTGTTTGAATTTGCATAGGTATTTACCTCCGGATCAAACCCTGAGTATTTGGTAATCGTAAATAAATTGTTGGCGCTCACGTAAATTCTTAACCTGCTGATTCCTTTGATGGTAGGAAGAGTATAACCCAGCATCAGGTTTTTGCAGCGGAAATAAGACCCGTCTTCAACTGCGTAACTGGAAATGGGCAAACGGCCCGCCACTGCCGGACTCACATATTGATCACTTGGGTTGGCAGGCGTCCACCGGTTTTCGACACCTTGAAAAAGGTTTCTTTGTCCGAGTGGATTTTCGAATGACAAACGGCTTACGTTATATATATCAACACCCTGTGCTCCTGAAAAGAATGCAGCCAGATCGAAACCTTTGTAAGCAAAATTGGTAGAGATCCCGTAGATGAATTTTGGGTTTGGATTACCGGTAATGACCTGATCCCTGGCATCGATGGCGCCATCGTTGTTCAGATCTTTCACTTTATGGCCACCTACACGCCCGTCGTATCCAGGAATGATGGCCTCGCCTGTCTGGTTAATCCCGTCAAAAACATACGTTTTGAATACGCCGAGAGGTTGTCCTACCTGAAGAACAGTGAAGTTAGTAACAAATCTTTCAGTGGTCGTTCCACCATCCAGATCCAGAATTTTATTTCTGTTGAAAGTGATGTTTCCATTCATGTTCCATTTGAACGGCCCATCCAGAATAGTTGCGTTGGCCGCAAATTCCAATCCTTTATTTTCCAGAGATCCGTAGTTTCCGGTGATGCTGCCATAACCCGAGGATAATGGCAATGCTTTGATATACAGCAGGTCATCCGTTTTCTTATGATAAGCATCAATGATAAATGAGAAACGGTTGTTGAGAATGCTTATGTCAATACCGATGTTGGTCTGTGCCGACTTTTCCCATCTTAGATCCGGGTTGGCAATCCCAGACGGACGAATGGCCGTCAGGTAGAGGTGGTTTAAATTATAACCTCCTCCAGCTTCCACCGTTGCCAGTGACTGGTATGGAGCAATACCTCCTGCATTACCTGTAATACCATAACTTCCACGGAGTTTAAGATCGGAAAGCCAACTTACGCTTTTCATGAAATCTTCCTCGATAATTCTCCATCCTGCCGATGCCGCGGGGAAAAATCCGTATTTGTGATTGGCTCCGAATTTGCTGGAACCGTCAACTCTGGCCGTAAGGTCAAGGAAATATCTGTCTTTGAAACCGTAGTTAACCCTTCCCATATACGAGTCGAGGCGTTGTTTGTTACGATCACTGTAAACGGTACGGTTTAAAGCCAGTTGTACTGCTTCGTTTTGCGTTGCATCGTTTGGCAAACCTGTTACCGAGATATTGTTTTGGTTGTAGTTATCGGTTTGTGTGGCAAATAATCCGGTGAATTTAAGGCTATGATTTGCGCCAATTTTTGTACTGTAAGCTAATACACTCTCATGCAACAGACCCATAAAATTAGAATTGCCTTTGTAAGCACTTCCGGAGTTCTCGTTTCTATCCTTGGTGGCGATAATAGAAATAGGAGAGTAATTGTCGATCAGCCGCAAATCCATATCCGAGTTGAAAGATGCGCGGTAGGTGAGGCCTGGTAGGATGGTATATTCACCGTACAAGTTGATCAGTGAGCGTTTTATATTTCGCTTACGCATGATCGAAGTGAAGTTGAGCGGGTTCACAACCTCACGATAACGGCCATTGCCTTGTTCTGCGAAAGGAAAAATACTACCATCAGGTTTGTACGCCTGCAAAGTTGGTGGAGCACCTATGGCTGCACCAATTACAGTTCCGGTCACCACACCCGCGTCGCCCACAGAAGTCGTGCCGGCATCTATTCCGCTGTTATTGGAAAGGCTTCCCATTACACTGGTTCCAACACGGATTTTTTTGCTGACGTGGTGATCTACATTGATCCTGTAAGTAAACCGGTTAAAATCGGAGTTGATAATGACGCCCTGCTGGCCAAAATAGTTAGCGGATAAAGACAGTTGCGTTTTCTCATTTCCACCACTGATAGTAAGCTGATGATTGTGAATTGGGGCTTTTCTGAAAATTTCATTTTGCCAGTTTACTCCTTCACCCAGGCTTGCCGGATCAGTGTAGTAATTGTCTTTAAAGGTTTCATTTTCAAGCTGAGCAAATTCTGCTGCATTCAATACATCCAGCGTTTTTGTTACCTGCTGAACGCCATAATAACTCTCTATTGAAACATTGGTACGGCCCGATTTACCTCTTTTTGTTGAGATCAAAACCACACCATTTGCAGCACGCGCACCATAGATAGCTGATGCAGATGCATCTTTCAGTACTTCAACTGATTCAATATCATTGGGATTGATTGTTGAGAGTGGACTCACATCGTTGATGCCTCCACTATTGGAAATCTGAATTCCATCAATTACATATAAAGGCTCAGAATTGCCGTTGATCGAATTTGTACCACGTATACGTACACTGATGTTGCCACCCGGAGCACCTGTGTTTTGGCTGATCTGCACACCGGAAACCCTTGCCTGCAAACCCTGAGCTATATTCGTAATGGGTAATTGAGTAAGTTCTTCTGCTTTTACCGAAGCAATTGATCCGGTAGTTTCCACTTTTCTTTGCGTTCCATAACCTACCACCACTACCTCTTCGAGCGCCTTTGTATCGGTTTTTAAGGTCGCGTCTACTTTGGACTGATTTCCAACTGCTACTTCTTCTTTAAGATAACCTACAAATGAAAAGACAAGCGTTGCGTTGGCTGCTGCATCAATGTAATATGTACCGTCGATCGAAGTCAATGTACCAGTCTGAGTTCCTTTAACAGTAACACTTGCACCGGGTATCCCTTCGCCACTGTCGTCCGTAACCTTTCCTGAAACGGACATGTTTTGGGCGTAGATGTTGTTTGCGGTCAGCACATTCAGTGTTACCAGCAAACATGAACTGAGTATTGTTTTCAGCATACGATTTAATGATTAATAGGGTATTTGTTGGAATAGTACTAAAAAATAGAAATGTTGAATGACTGCTTTGAAATACCTGGAGGTTTAAACAAGGTTGCTATACGCGTTTGCTTTGAATTCCTGTTGGAAGATACATGTAGAAGGTACGTTTGTCAAGTCTAATTTAGCACAATTGGATCTCTGACAAGTACAATTAATATCGGTTACGTTTGCGGATACGTTACCGATATATGGTTATGATTATTTTTAATATGATATTTTTATATTTGCATAAATTTTTATCTTTGATGTTACCAAGTGTCTATCTAATCAGATTATATTAAAATAATACAATGATAGGATGCCCAAAATGTTCGCAGGTCGGTGCCATCATGAAAGCTGGTTATGTGAGGAACAAACAGCGTTATGTATGTAAGTCGTGTAATTACTTCTTTACGATTGCTTCGCCTGAGCAGCTTCCCAGCCGTCAAAAGAGCCGGCGGCATCAGACCACCATTATTGATATTGCACGCTCCACAGGTGTTTCCAATTCTACTGTATCGCGAGCTTTACATGGACATGCTGACATCAGTCCCGAAACGCGGCAGGCTGTGTTGGACATGGCTGCTCAACTGGACTACCAGCCTAATCAGCTTGCTTACAATCTCGTCAAGAGCAAAACAAATACGATTGGTATGATTGTGCCTGAATTTCATAATCCGTTTTTCCCCAATGTGATTATAGGCGCCCATGACGTGCTTACTGCCGAGGGCTACAACCTCACCATCATGCAGTCCAATGAATCCTATGCAGTAGAAGTTGCCAATACCAAGGCGATGCTTGCAAACCGGATAGACGGGTTGCTGATTTCACTTACCCAGGAAACAAACAGCTTTGAACACTTACAGGTGTTTGAAAAAAGAGGAATTCCTCTGATTTTATTCAACCGGGTTTGTGATGATGTACGAGCGCCAAAAGTTGTTGTCAATGATTTCGACGCAGCCTTTATGGCGGTGGAGCATTTAATCTTGAACGGTTATGAGCGAATAGCGCATTTGGGGGGGCCGCTGAATTTGCTTGTGAGCCGTGAACGAATGCGGGGATACAGGGCGGCACTGGAAAAATATGGTAAAAGTATTGAGGAGGATATGATCATTCAGGGCATGTTATCACAACAGAAGGCGAGGATATATGGTAAGTACCTCCTGGAACTGGACAACAGGCCTGATGCCATTTTTGCTGTGAATGATTCGGCGGCGATCGAGATCATGCGTATGGCCAAAGAAATGGGAATCAGTATACCGGATGAGCTGGGTGTAGTCGGTTTTAGCGACAATCCTGAGTCCGAATATATCGGTCCCGGTCTCACCACCGTGCGGCAACCAACTATTGAAATCGGGAAGACCACGGCCCGGTGGATATTACAGATGGTTGAATCGGATGAAGACTTAAGTATGCCGCAAGAGCGGATTTTGAAAACCGAACTAATTGTCCGTGGCTCATCAAAACGTAAAGGGTAGGCCTGTATACATCGAGAGCGCACAGAATAGAATGTTTTCTGTACGCTCTTCCTGGTTGAAATGATTGTAAATGCTTAACTTAATACTTCCCTCAGCAATTTTAAGCTTTTGGGAACCGCACTCGCCGGGTCCTCCTTACCTTCCATTTCCAGAGAAACATATCCATTAAAGTCGGCCTTCCTTAGGATCGCAGCAATCCTTTTGTAATCCAGATTGAGATCATAGTAATGTCCTCCGCCATAATAGGTTTTGGCCTGAACAATAGTGGCGTAAGGAGCCAGCCGCTCAAACTGAGGGTAAGGGTCTCCAACAAAGTTTCCCGTATCCACATTCATCCCCATAGCAGGTGAAGAGGCCAGTGGTTTATATATTTCCAGCAAGTAATCGATATTGGAAGAAAGCCCCCAATGGTTTTCGATGGCCAGAATAACACCTGCTTTTTCAGCTTCCACTAAGCATTCTCCGTACGAATCAATGCACCATTTAATCGCATCCTTATCTGTAAACCCTTCAATCGGTGGCTCCTGTCCATCTTTATAGTAAGCAGCATCGCGCTTTTTTGTACGCCAGCTACCCGTATTCATACGTATACACGGAATTCCCAGCTGCGTTGCCAGGTTAATGCAGCGTATTGTATGCTCCACATCTTTCTTGCGGTCTTCCGCTTTTGGCTGTACGAAGCTCTGGTGTATAGAAAGCATGGGTAACGACAAACCGGCGTCAAAAGCCTGACGTTTCAACTTGTTCAGATAGGGGACATTCTCGTTGTCCATTTGCCGGTGCAGTATCTCTACACCGTCGAATCCTAATTTTGCTGCATCTTCAATTACCTTTTCAACAGGATATTTCTGTTCCTGAAAATGCCAGTAGGAGTAGGTAGAAACAGCGATCGGAATTCTTCGGGCCGGAGCTTTAACAATCGCAGCTTCTTTTGCATGTAGCTGAGGCAATGTCAACGTAGCTGCTGCAGCAAGTGCACTATTCTTGATCCAGTTTCTTCTGGAAGAACTATCTTCATTCACAGACATCATATCAGGTTGGGTTTAAGTTATCAGTAACGATCTGTTTTGAAATGATCCGTAGAAATTTATGGCTTTTCTTAGAATAAATTACTGATTTTGTTTCAAAATATTAGCGCCCATAATATCAATCTGAGCCTGAGGAATCGGGAAATATTCGTTTTTCCCCTTTGTGAAAGTTGCCCCGCTGTAATAGGTTCGTAATTTGCTCTCCTTGGTCAGATATGCATTCAAAGTTTCTGCAGCAACATCCCAGCGAACCAGGTCGAAGAAACGGTGACCTTCCATAGCCAGTTCTACTCTGCGCTCAAACCGCACTGCTTTACGTGCATACTCCTGATTGGCAAATGAGGCATAAGGTTTCACAAGGTAATTGGCTGCTGGTTTACCACTTGCATCCATCACCACTACGTTCCCGGCCCGGGTACGAATCTGGTTTACGATGGTCAATGCTGTCGGCAGGTCATTTTCTTCAACGGCAACTTCCGCCCTCATCAGCAACACATCCGCATAGCGCAACGCCCGGTAATTATTGGCATTGGCGCGGGGAGATTCCGCACCTGCGTTTTCACCGCTGTATGCGAAAAATTTTTTGAAAGTATAAGGTCCGCCAAAGCTCTGATCACGAATCCAGTTCTTACCAGGATGTACACCCCAGTTCAGAAAGGGTATACCGCGCCTGCCGACCGTCCAGTCAAGCCTTGGGTCAAGTGTGCCGTCATATGGCGTGAAAGCGTCAGTGGAGGCCAGCCCTTCGTCATTCTTTACATCCGTGGTATTGAAAGTGTCCAGAAGTGGCAAACCATTTGCATCCGTTTTAAAGGCGTTGACGAGATTTTGTGATGGCTGATAGAATCCGCAGCAACCGCCAGGAGCAGAACCGTAGGGGAAGTTGTAATTATCCCCCCAGCTTCCGTTCTGGCCATTTCCGCCATCGCCTACAGACATCTGTACTTCGAAGACCGATTCACTGTTATTCTCAGTCGTGATCCTGAAATTATCGTGGAAGCTATTAACCAGCGAGAATGGACCATTCGTAGTAATATCCACAAGAAGAGGTTTTGCTGCAGTGTAATCCCTTTGGTACATATGGACTTTTGCCAACAGCGCCTTTGCCGTCCATTTGCTGGCACGCCCCACCTGAGCCTTTGTCACGGAAAGATTATCAATAGCAAACTGGAAGTCAGCTTCGATATCAGGCCAAATATCTTTGTCGTTGGGCAGGTTGGTATAATCGGTAACGTTTTCATTCACATAGGGCACCATATTCCAGAGTTTTTTTGCCTCAAAATGGTACCAGCCTCTCAGGAAACGTGCTTCCGCAGTGGCCTGTGCTCTTTCCGCCTCCGTCATATCGGTGGCTTTGGTGATAAGCCGAAGTACATCGTTGGAGCGGGAAACGCCATCGTAAACAGCTATCCATTTATCGTTGTACGCGCCTATATCTGCCTGTCCTATGTAGCGTTCAATGGTAGTGATCTGCGCCTGATCACCCACATCGCTGCCCTTGTAAGCATCATCCGATGATATGGATCCGTATATCCAGTTGCTTACTGCAGACGTATTGACAGGTCCAGAGCCCACGCCGTCCAGTAAACTATAAGCTCCGATCAATACTGCATTCACACCGGTCTTATTAGAAAGCATTTCTTCATTTGCCACGCCGAGCGGTGTGGTGGAGAGAAACTTTTCCCCGCAGGAAGTCATCATTCCCAGGCAAGCCAGAGCCGTAATTACCAAGACTTTGCTTTTCATATATTGCTGATTTTTAAAATCCATGTTGATCATTTGGTATATTAAAATCCGAAGTTCAGTCCTACCTGATACATTTTTGACATTGGATAATTTCCCTGATCTACACCCAGAACGGTGCTGCCCGGAGCAGATCCCACGGAGGTAACTTCAGGGTCAATGCCACTGTACTTTGTGATCGTGAACAGGTTTTGTGCCTGCAGATAGATACGGACATTGGATAAGCCGATTTTGGATACCATCGGTGCCGGAAGGGTGTAACCCAAAGTCAGGTTTTTCATTCTGAAATAGGATCCGTCCTCAATGAAATAACTGGATGGCTGCTGACTTCTGCTGTCATTTGCATCCAGAATAGGGAGCACGGCATCAGGGTTTTCTGGTGTCCAGGAATCGTTCAGCATCCGAAGACTTCTGTTACCTGCCTGGTTGTTAAAATCAACCCAGCGCTTCACCATGTTAATGATCTGGTTTCCTTGCACACCTTGGAAAAAGGCAGAGAGGTCAAATCCTTTGTAGCCAAGATTGAGGTTAACTCCGTAGGTGAAATCCGGGTGAGGATTGCCGATAAAAACACGATCAGCGTCCGTGATAGTGCCATTCTGGTCTGTATCCTGATACTTGTATTTCCCAACTGCCGCATAGCCCGGATACAGAGGTCCGTTGTTTACTTCCTCCTGATTCTGGTAAATGCCATCAATCTTCAAACCATAAAATGAATAAAGTGGCATGCCTACTACAGAGCGGGTCCAGGTGTAGGCACGAATGGTGGGACCCAGAAGAACCGCAGATGAACTGCTGTTGAGTTTCTTTACTTCATTTTTGTATTTAGAAAAATTCACACCCACTGAATAAGTGAGGTCTCCGTTCAGAGCCGTATTGTTGAAGTCGAGCGCAAGATCAATTCCTTTGTTGTTCATTTCTCCAACATTGACAAACGGAATCGTTGCCACACCCTGTGTTGCAGGTAGCGCCACCTGATAGAGCATATCTGATGTCGTACGGTTATAGAGGTCAATGTTAAAGCCGATCATGCCTTTAAACAGCGTAGCATCCAGTCCAATATTGGTCTGCGTAGTGGTTTCCCATTTTGCATTCTGATTTCCGAATGCTTCGGTATCAAAACCCGGCGTAACAGAATTATTGGAGCCGTCGATTGCATAGGAAGAAAGGCTCAAACTTGACCGGTAGGTACTGAAACCATTGTAGTTTCCGATTTCCTGATTTCCGGTTTGTCCCCATCCTGCTCTTAATTTGAGGTCGGTGAGCCAGGTTAATCCTTTCATAAATCCTTCTTCGGATACTCTCCATCCTGCGCTGAATGCCGGGAACGTACCGTAACGGTTATTGGCCCCGAATCGTGAGGATCCGTCGCGGCGGACTGTTGCTTCCAATAGATAGCGATCCTTTAAAGCATAATTGAGCTTACCGAAAATAGAGAAAAGCGCCCATTCATAACCTGCACCCGTGTTGGCAATACCGGCCGTTCCTGAGTTCAAATACATGTAAAGCGGATCTTCGGAGAAGAAGGTAGTCCGGGTTGCGGAGAAATCACGCCCTGTTCCTTTGATGGCTTCTGTTCCGGCCAACACGTTCAGTTTATGAATACCTGCGAAGGTTTTACTGTAGTTTAATGTATTTGACCATGTCCAGTTTACATCGTAAGCATAGGCATTTGTCATAGCGTTGTTCGCTTCAATTTCCGCTTCTTCCAGATCCATCAGTGTGTAACCCACTCTGTTGGCATTGGTGAAATCGATACCGATGCTTGTTTTTGCTACAAGGTCTTTGAAAATATCCACTTCAGCATAAGCGTTACCAAAAGCCCGGAAATTGTTGGTCTGGTTGTTTCTTGTCCGGTATAATTGCGCAACCGGATTGGTAGCTGGTCCTAGCCCCGCCGCACGTGTAGCCGCGAAATTACCCATGATATCGTAAACAGGGATGATCGATGGAATGCGGTAGCCATTACCAATAGGGTTTCCGTCTTGATTATTCGATAAACTAGCGGTACCATTGTTGTTGTAGTACCCTTTGTTTTCGGTATAACTCACTTCCAGGTTCTCCCCGAAACGGATTCTTTTCTTAAAAGTAAATTCGGTGTTCGAGCGGAGTGAGTATCTGTTGAAGGATGTATGTATCAAAACGCCATCCTGTTTGTAGTAATTCAGAGAAAGTGCATATCTGCCGGTTTCCGTTCCGCCTGATGCGCCAATGTTATACTCCTGAATGGCAGCCGGACGGAGAATTTCCTGATGCCAGTCTGTGCCCTCTTTATTTGCCCGTACGATCTGATAAAAGCCTGTTCGGTTGTAGTTATACAACGACGGATCGGTCTGAGGAGCGCCTTCCGAAAGTCCGTAGCTGGAGCCTGCCAGAATATAGTCAGGAACTACTGCGCTGGGACCGTTTCCATACTGCTGATGTGAAGGATTTCCGTTGGTGAGCACGCCGGCATTTGTGCGTTGTGTCCATAGCAGGTCGCCAAACTGTTGCGGATCTTTGATAAGTCCCAGATCAACCTTGCCTGTCTGTACACCAAACCGACTATTGAAAGTGAACTGAGGAGCTCCTGCTTTTCCTTTTTTTGTAGTGATAATGATGACACCGTTGGCAGCCCTGGAACCATATATCGAAGCAGAGGAGGCGTCTTTCAACACCTGCATGGACTCAATATTATTGGGATTGATACTATTTAGTCCGCCCTTTGTAGGAACACCGTCAATCACATATAACGGATCATTATTGTTGATGGTTCCGAAGCCGCGGACACGCACAGTCGCTTCTCCTCCCGGAGAACCGTTGGATGTTACCGTTACGCCAGCTACACGTCCTTGCAGCTGCTGGGCCACGTTAGGGGCATTAACTTTTGTAAGTTCAACGGCATCTACAGTTGATACCGAACCTGTAATATCACGCTTAGACTGAGAGGAGTAGCCCGTAACTACCACCTCTGTGAGTGCTTTTACGTCGGATTGCAACGTGATATCAATCTGCGTCTTGTTTGCGATACTCACTTCCTGCGTCAGAAAGCCTATGGAAGAAACGACAAGTACACTACTTCCTTCGGGTAGGGAAAGGGTAAAGAGCCCATCAGCGTCTGTGGTGGTACCTACCGAACTGCTCCCTTTTAACACGACAGTCGCTCCGGGTACGGTGGATCCTGTTGCATCTATTACCTTACCTTTCAACTGATAATCTGTACTAGTTTTGGCAGCAGAAACTTCCTTACTGAAAGTTGGTGATGTGCCCGTATTCGGCATCGGTATTTTTCCCGTAGCAAAACTCTGGGCCGAAATTCCCGAGACAATGAGTGCCTGCACTGCGCTGATCCTCATCGTTCTGAGAAGCTTATCTCCCCTGTAAAAAGTTTTTTTCATACTTTTGTTTGTTTTGTTGGTTTAGAAAAAATTGGCAAAATAATTCCCTTATCCCTTTTGAGGGATTTTCTTAGCGCCAGCATAGAGTAGGGGATTTTCATTGAGGTGGATGATGTTGACGCATCATTCACCTTTTTTGGTTTTTATGCAAATAGTACGAATTACGTTAGGAATTTTTTGCGAGCGGGGCAGCACATTTCTGTACAGTTTAAGCTCTTTAACCAAATGTAGGTAATGTGTCATTCTTTTAAAACGACATTTTGTATATTGTTGAAATAACAAAATTTTATTAAAATATTTTACAAATATACAGGTCGATTTGTATGGTTTTCTAAAATAAGGATCTGGTGGTACGTACTCAGGTGTATGAGTAATTCAGCTTGTAGCTTTTGCTTTATTACTTTATTTAATGATTCAGAATGAAACCACTTGCCTTCATTATTACTTGCTTTTTCGCGGTCAGTATAGGTGCTTCATACGCACAATCCTCAAAGCCGGACTACAAACAGCGGATTGCATTAATCAATACAAATATCAATTCAGTCTTTTACAATGCGGAAGCAGGATTGTATACGGAAACCAATGGTAAAAATGAAAAGCCTTTTTCATTTCTCTGGCCGTTATGTGCTTTAATACAGGCTGCTAATGAGGTGGAATCCTTATATCCTGATAAGGCATTAATAAAGCCGGTGCTAAAGACTATTGCTAAATATCACAACACCGAACCGCCTGCACCCGGCTATCAGGCATACCTGAGCAGTGCCGGTAAAGATTCGCGTTTTTATGACGACAATCAATGGATCGCTATTGCATGTATTGATGCTTATAACCGGACAAACGATAAGTCGTATCTAGAAATGGCTGAAGATATCTACACTTTCATGATGACGGGCTACGACGATTTGGCTGGTGGTGGGCTTTATTGGAAAGAAGATGAAAAGAACACAAAAAATACCTGTTCCAACGGCCCCGGTATTCTTATTGCAGCGCAACTGTATAAGATTACAAAAAAGAAGGACTATCTGAACACTGCGCTAGGCCTCTACAAATGGACAAACAAACATCTTCGCGCGCCAAACGGTATTTATTGGGATGCTATCAAGATTCCTTCGATGAAGATCGACTCTGCACAATACACGTACAATACAGGAACCCTGCTGGAATCCAATGTGCTGTTGTATGAGATAACGAATGATAAGAAGTATCTTATGGAAGCGCAGTCGATCGCTAAAGCGGCGAAACAACGTTTTTATAACAATGGAAAACTGCCCGATCACTACTGGTTCAATGTTGTATTGCTCAGAGGTTATGAAGCACTTTACAGGGTGGATAGAGATAAGTCTAAATTCCGCTTTTTTATTGAGGATTCTGAACGTATCTGGAAAGATGAACGGGATGATAAAAACCTGATCGGCATAAAAAAAGACAAAGGTTTAATCGACCAGGCCGCGATGATGGAAATGTATGCCCGGCTGGAAAGATTGTCACAGCTGGATTAAATCATTACATATATACCATTTTTTCATCCCATCACAACTACTAATTAGCCTAACTCAAAATGCATATAGTAAGTTGCTATGTCACAGGTATATGTGCTATGTAATCAACATCAGATAGCTAATAATCAGCCTCTAAATCATTCTGTCCGGAACTGATGATTCAATATTAATATTGTTTAAGTACAATTTCTAGGTACCGGGCTAAAAGTGTAGTCTAATATTAAAAACCGCATTTCTCACAAAAAATACAATAAAAAATTACTTCCGGTCTATTTTGGCAACGTTCCCGATAACGATTGCATAAAAAAATATTGATATTTTTTTGACTTATTCCCAGCGTCATGTCATCTTTCATCATGTAATCAAATACTGCAAGCGGTATGTGATACCCATTTTCTTGATTTGATTACATTTCATTCGCCCAAAGTTCATCATTTAAATCGCCTGTTAATATTGGATCCGTTTCTGTCATGAAGTTATGGACTATCTGATAAGCGGGTTATTTTCAATATGAATTAAGCATTATTAACTAGAATAAATTAAACTGTAATATTGTATGTTAAGAAAACTACAAAGTGCTTCAGCTCTGGGTTTGTTGATTCTGAGCGGGGTTTTACCGCTTAGCAGCCCACAGGTGTATGCGGGCGTCGAACTGAAAGTAACCCGGCACATCATTGAAAAGAACCGCGTTGCTTTAGAAGTGAGTGGAAAGGTAACCGGGGACAATGGAGAGGAGCTGCCCGGTGTGAGTGTGTTGTTGAAAGGAACTACAACCGGAGCAACGTCGGATGTGAACGGGGTCTTCAAACTGACAGTTCCGTCGGGCAATGAAACACTGGTATTTTCTTATGTAGGCTATCTTTCGCAGGAAATACAGGTGAATAACCGATCTGTTGTAGATGTACAGCTATTGCCAGATACCAAGGCACTGGAAGAAATTGTGGTAGTGGGTTATGGTACAATGAAGAAAAGTGATGTAACAGGAGCGATCACATCGGTGAAGGCGAAAGACATTACGGCTATCCCGACCACCAATGCATTGCGTTCATTACAGGGAAAAGTTTCCGGGATGGATATTACCCAGTCCAGCGGACAACCGGGAGCCAGTATCAATATCGTATTGCGTGGTAACCGCTCATTGAAAGCAGATAACGCACCTTTGGTACTGGTTGATGGTATTCCTTATGGATCTTTCGTTGATATTAACCCTACGGATATTGCCTCGGTTGAGGTACTGAAAGACGTCGCTTCTACTGCGATTTATGGTACGCGTGGTGCCAACGGTGTGATCATCATTACAACCAAAAGAGGTGCTTCGGGTAAATCCAGTTTGTCGGTTAACTCTTTTGTTTCTGTAAATACCAAGGCATTGTATCCGCGCATGATGAATGGCGAGGAATATGCACAGCAGAAGCGCGAAGCATACAGAACGACCAACGGTGATGTGTACAGAAGAGATGAAGATATTTTTCAGGTTACTGAGCTGGAGTACCTGAGATCAGGCCAGTTTGAAGACTGGCAGAGCTATATCTTTCATACCGGACTAATGCAGAATTACGAAGTGAACCTTACAGGCGGAAGTGAAAAAACCACTTTTGCTACTTCTTTCGGGTTCCAAAAAGACAAAGGGTTACTGAAAGATGATGTATTCAGCAGATTGAATGGCAAGTTAAGTGTTGACCATAAGTTCAACAAGAGGATACGTGTAGGCGTAAGTGCTATTTATTCTTTCAAAAACCAGGATAAGAGAGACAACCCGCTGAACATGGCGAATAAGATTCTGCCTATAGCGAAAGCATTTAACGATGATGGTTCGTTGATTTTGAATCCGGCTCCGGGATACAGCGCTCAGTTTACGCCGTTGGCTGATGAGCAGCCGGGTGTATTTGTGAATAATATCCGGGACAAGCGCCTTTTTACTTCTGCGTATATAGATGTTAAGTTAACCGAAGACCTGTTTGCAAAGTCCACGATCGGTCTGGATATAAGTGATTTCCGAAGAGGGTTTTACAAAGGGTACAATACAGTAGCGAATGCAGGACGCAAGTCTACATCGGGAGTCGAGATTAACAATGTGTTCAACTACACCTGGGAAAATACGCTGAACTATAACAAAACAGTAGGCATACATCAGATCCAGGGCTTATTAGGAACAAGTTCATTGGGGACATCATTGGAGGAATATACTGCTTCTGGTGATAATCAGGCTTCTCCACTTACTTCTTTCTATGATCTGAATTCAAATACTATATCTAAAGTGATTGGAAGTCGTCTTCGTGAAACCCGGATCGCCTCGTTCTTTGGTCGTGTGAATTACAAGCTGAACAATAAATATATATTCCAGGCATCTCTTCGTGCGGATGGATCGTCGGTATTTGCGCCGAGTAACAAGTGGGGATATTTTCCGTCCGTGTCCGGTGCATGGAGAATCATTGAAGAGTCGTTCCTGCAAAACAGCAATGTGGTGAATGATCTTAAGCTTCGTGTAAGCTGGGGAAGGTCTGGTAATGCCACTATTGATCCGTACATAACCATGGGAGGGCTGGGCCTCACTTCTTATGCATTTGGCACGGCTGCAGCATTTGGATACTCTCCAAAGGTGATAAGAAACCCTAATCTTACATGGGAAACTACAGGAACCTGGAACATAGGTTTGGACTTCGGTCTGCTGCGTAACCGCATTGCGGGTAACATCGAACTTTATCAGTCGAATACAAAAGATCTTTTATTGCCAAGTTTATTGCCTACAAGTACAGGATATAATGAGATACTGGAAAACATCGGTCAGGTGCAGAACCGGGGTATAGAGATTTCTTTAAATACACAGAATATCAATGCCAAATCTTTCAATTGGTCAACGGACTATACCTTCACGCTGAACCGTGAGAAAATTGTAGCCTTGAACAATGGTGTAACAAGAAATGAAGCCAATAGCTGGTTTGTAGGCGAACCTACCAAGGTATTCTACGACTACAAGAAAATAGGCATCTGGCAGTTGGGTGAAGAAGAAGCGGCGAAAAACTTTGGTAACAACAAACCTGGTGATGTAAAAGTGGCAGATACCAACGGCAACGGGGTAGTAGATCCAGGCGATCGTACTACTTTCTCACAGGTGCCAAAGTTCTCAATAGGAGTTAATAACCATTTCGAATACAGAAACTTCGATGTAAGTGTGTTTGTATTTGCTCGTGTAGGTCAGTTTATCAACTATGAATACAATGCAGGTTCTTACAAACCAAGTGCGCTGGAAAATTCTTCGAATGTAGATTACTGGACTCCTGAGAATCCTACCAATGCTTTCCCAAGACCAAACAGCTCATACTCAACAACAAACTATCTGTACCAGTCTACCCTGGGTTATGTGGATGGCTCGTTCCTGAAAATCCGCGATATATCTTTGGGTTATAATGTTCCATCTGCTTTGGTAAAAAAAGTAGGTGCAGGAAGATTAAGAGTATACAGCACATTTCAAAACTACTTCACTTTCAGCAAGATCAAGGATTACGATCCGGAACGTGGGGGTAATTTGAGCTTCCCGCTTGTGAAGCAGATGATCTTCGGTGTGAACATCGATTTTTAAGCCGACTGCGACTGAAAAGAAGTTTAGAATTTTTTAAAAGACATTCCGATGAAAACCAAAATAATAGCTCTTTGCATGGCAGTATCACTCGTGGGCTTAAGCTCTTGCGAAGATTATCTGTCAGAAACCAATAAAAGTGGTCTTACCGAGGATCCGTTCTTTCAAACTGAACTGGGTATCACAGCTTCTGTAAACGCAAGTTACTCAGGAACGAGATTGTGGTATGGTAAGGAATTTCCTTCTGCTTTTGCGGAAACCGGAACAGACCTTTTCCTGAGAGGTGGTGATAATAAAGCGAACCAAATATCCGACTATACAGTCGATTTGAACGGTGCGCAAACCAACCTGAAAGATTACTGGGCAAATTTATACAAGGCGCTCAATACCTGCAATACCACGCTGAAATTGCTTCCGTCACCTGTTTTGAGCGCCGCGCTCAACAAACAGTATGAAGGTGAGGTACGCTTCCTCCGTGCACATTATCTGTGGCTGATCACTGAAACCTGGGGTGATGTGGTGCTGTTAACAGAACCCACAATTGGTGTGGTTACAACAGCGAAACGTTCGAGCGTAGCCGACTTCTACAAAGTGATTTTTGATGATCTGAATATTGCCATTACCAACCTGGCTGCTCAGAAATCGACGACAGGTCGCATTACACAGGATGTTGCAAAGGCGTTCAAAGCCCGTATGTGTCTCACCCGCGCCAGCTTTACCAATGATGCTGCGCTGTATGCTGAGGCTGCCAAGCTTGCCAAGGAAGTGATTGCCTCGGGTCGATATACACTTTTCAGTGATTTTAAGTCCTTATGGGCTATGAGCAACTCAGAGGGGGGAAGTAATTCGGAAGTGATTTATTATGTGAATTACACCAACGATGATACCATGAATGGTGATTTCGATCCCGCAGCGGGGAAAGGTAATAACAGTCACCTGCACTACATCATGGTGTACGACAAGCAACCTGGTATGGAACGTTCAGTAGCATATGGTCGCCCTTACCAGCGTTACGTTCCGACATTACATTTGCTGGATTTGTTTAACGAAAATGTTGATCAGCGCTACCACGGTACATTCCAGACCGTATGGAAAGCGAACATGGCAAACCTGAAGGCAGGCACTGTCAACGGTTATCCAAAAATGGCCTTGGGCGATACGTCCATGGTATTTCTGAAAACGGTTGCTACACCAGCTCAGGTTGCGAACGCCAAAGACAGATACAAAATATATGATCGTACTACCATGTATAAGGAAGATGGTACGCTGCAGACAAGATCTCAGTTTATCCAATTAAGCAAATTCATGGATCCTACCCGTTTGACGGCTAACCAGGAGTGGAGTTCAAGAGATGGTTTTGTGATCCGTATCGCTGAAATGTATCTGATTGCCGCTGAGGCACTGATGACGACCAATCCAACAGAAGCTTTGAAGTACATGAACGATCTGCGCAAGAAACGTGCTGTGGTGGGCAAGGAAGCAGATATGGAGGTGGCTGCAAAAGATCTTACCATCGATTTTATTCTTGAGGAACGTGCGCGCGAACTGGCAGGAGAGCTTTTCAGATGGTATGATCTGAAACGTACCAAAAAGCTGGTGAGCTACGTGCAGAAATACAATAACGATGCGAAAGGAAATATCAAGGAACATCATATGATACGTCCGATTCCACAGGTTCAGCTGGATGCTGTGAGCAATAAGGATGAATTCAAACAAAACCCGGGATACAACTAGGATGATTTTTGAATTTATCAACAAGTCCGGCAGGCTGATGTCTGCCGGATTAATCCGGACTGCGGTATGCATTCCGGTTTTTCTTTTTGGTGCAGCTTTGGTTCAGGCACAGGACAATGCGCTGGCGTGGAAGAATAATCTGGCCTATAATGCTTATCTGATGCGTGATGTCCATGCGCAGTATGCCAGGCGGAATGAGCAATTCCGGAAGGCGATTTCATCTGCTCAAACGATGGATGTTTACCGTGAAAGAGCACGGTCCGGATATAAGAATATTGTGGGAAGTTTTCCTGTGAAATCAGCATTGAAACCGCAGGTGATTTCCAGAAAGCAATTTGAGGGCTATTCAGTAGAAAATATTGTTTTTGAAAGTAAACCTGGACGGCTTGTAGCTGCAAACCTGTATTTACCTGCAGGCAATGGTCCTTCTCCTGCTGTGTTATTGCTGGCCGGACACGGGATGGCAGGGAAAGCTTCCGAACAACGGGCGGCCATAACGCTTGTGCAAAATGGGATGGCAGTGCTGGCTGTTGATCCGGTAGGGCAGGGTGAAAGGGTGCAGCTGCTGAACGAGGCAGGGAAGCCTGTTACCAGAGGATCAACTACTGAACATACTTTACTGAATGCCGGTGCCAACCTTACAGGAACAAGTGTAGCTGCTATAGAATATTGGGACAATCACCGTGCACTCGACTACCTGGAGACCAGAAAAGAGGTAGATATATCCAGACTGGGGTGTGTTGGTAGTTCGGGAGGAGGTACGCAAACTACCTATATGCTAGGGTTGGATGATCGTATTAAGGTTGCGGTCGTGTGCAGTTATGTTTCGAAACGGGAACGTGTACTGGAACTGAATGGGCCGTCGGATGGCTGTCAGCATATTCCATATGAAGGAAAAGCCGGACTTGAGATCGGAGATTTTCTGCTGATGTTCGCACCTAAGCCATTGCTAATTATGTCAGGACTTTATGATTTTGTCGATTACTGGGGAGCGCAACAAACATATGGTGAGTTGGACCAGGTCTATTCGGTTTTAGGGCAAAAAGAAAAAGTGAAGTTTTTTACGGCTGAGACAGGTCATGGCATGCCTAAGCCAAAGCGTGAGGCGGCTGCTTCCTGGTTCCGTCAGTGGTTTTTTCAGGATAAAAAACCGGTACAGGAATTGGCTGCAAATCAGGTCGTAGAAAAGGAACTTTGGGCAGGGGCGCAGGGGCAGTTGCTCAAAGATTTTCCGCAGACTGTATCTATTCCGGCAGCGCATGTAGCAGAGAGTAAATTACTCGCTGAAGAACGGAGTCAATTTCTCAAACAGGATACTAAGGCGATCCGTGGAAAGGTAGAGGAATTGCTTGGACTCAGTGAGAATAAGCATCCTGTTTCAGCTGAACCTACCGGATCTGCGGTGGCCAGAAATTATACTGTGAATAAGTATCAGCTCATCAGAAAAGGGGAAATGCCGGTGCCCATAATCGTTATTTATCCTGAAAATATTTCTAAAAATGGGAACGTAGTGATATGGCTGAATGAAGATGGGAAGTCAGATATGCTGAAAGATGAAAAGTCACTTGAAGCAATGGTAAACCGGGGAGATATTCTTATACTGGCAGATCTGAGAGGGCAGGGCGAAACGACAGATCCTGCTGAGCTGAATGATACCAAATACTGGAATAAGGAATACCGAAATGCCATGATCAGCATGCATATCGGAAAACCAGTCATGGGTCAGCGTGTTACCGACATACAGTCTATTACTACTTTCATTAAAAGTGAGCAACGTTTAAAAGGGAGAGACATAGTGCTCCGGGCGAACGGTGTATATGGACCGGCCGCGGTACATGCAGCTTATTTGAATCCGGATATTAATTCCATTGAGATTTCCAGATCAATAAAATCATTTGATGACATCGTCAGTAATCCTTTACAAAGAGATGTGTATTCCAATGTGCTATACGGTGTTTTAAAATATTATGATCTGAAAGATCTGGCTGAGAAAGCAGGTAAGGGGAGAGTGAAGTTTGTAGATTAGAGGGTTAACTAAAAAGCGAAAGGCTTTCCGATATGGGAAGCCTTTCGCTCTTATTGTATCAGAAGAAAATTGATTAAGTATTCATCAGTGCCCATCGGTGTAATCCGTGGCAAGCACTATCACATATTATTCCGAATCCTTATACAAGCCAAATTCACTGATCGCCACACTCACCGGTGATTTTGTGATACGTAACCGAAACTTCTTGGCAGTGACCGGGATATCCAATTTAACGAGTCGTTTTGCGCCTACACTGGTACCGCGATGTACTTCCTTCCAGTCGCTTCCTTCCCATACGTCCACGGCAAATTCCTCAATTCTTTGACCCAGTTTGATGAATTCCTGCAGGCTTATCACATCGAAAGTGATTGCCTGAGGTAGTTCCATTACTACTTCCGGCGTTTTGAAATCATCATCTGTTGCCCAGTAAGATTCCGGTTTGCCGTCCAGTATATTTTTAGCGCTGTAAATACTATTGTAACCTCTTACATTCACAGCTTTGGAACTTGCCTTTGCCAGCAGATTCACTGCAAAAGTTTTACTGACATGGTCTCCGAAAGATTTCAATGCTGCCACATCGTCTTCATGAAGCTGTCCTCTGGTATCCGGCGCGAGCCCCAGATCCAACGCTGCGCCGCGGCCTACACTCTTCAGGTAAAGATCGAATAGTTTTTCAGGTGTTTTGGGCTTTTCGTTCGGATGATAAAACCAGCCTTTACGCAGCGGGACATCGCATTCTGCAGGAATCCAGGCTTTTCCGTTACGTGTTCCTCCCGGATTCTCGTCTGCATTAGCCTGTCCGGGCACTGCCACGTTTTGTCCTTTTGATGGAACAGGCGTAAGCGTTGCCCAGGAAGTTTCGTTTACCGAGCCATCCTCATTCCCCGCCCAGCGTACATCCCAGCCTATATCACTGAAAATATTTGCTCCCGGTTGTAGCTTACGCGTCAAATTTGTCCAGGTCGAATTCCACTGATAATAAGTCGTATTGTCGATCGAACGCTTCTCCCTTGCACCGCCGTAATAGCCGTCTCCGCCATTGGCGCCATCATGCCATGACATGAACAAATCACCATAATTGGTATATAATTCTTTGAGCTGATCGCGGTAGATCTGAAGGTATTCAGGTGTGCCGTATTTGGCATTATTTCTGTCCCAGGGTGAGCAATACACTCCGAATTTGAGTCCGTGCTTGCGTGCAGCATCTGCCACTTCCTTTACCATATCACCTTTTCCATCACGGAAAGGGCTTTTTGAAATGTTATATTCAGTGGTTTTAGTTGGCCAGAGAGCAAAGCCATCGTGGTGCTTGGCCACAAAAACGATTCCTTTCAGTCCGCCTGCTTTGGCAGCCAGTATAATTTGTTCTGCATTAAAATGGGTCGGGTTGAAAAGCTTTGGGTCCGCATCTCCAAAACCCCATTCTTTATTTTCGAATGTAGTGGGTGTAAAGTGCATGATGCCATATACCTCAGTTTCATGCCAGGCAATCTGGCGGGGTGCCGGAACTGCTCCATAGGGCTTGGGAGGTTGTTGAGCAAACGCATTTAATGCAGTCAGAAGAAGCAGAGAAGCTATCGGTTTAATCATATAAGTCGGGGTTCAGATCGGCTTGTTTTGGGAATATTTTATCAGCAGGTAAATATCGGACAAATTTAAGAACGTTCTGCCGTTCGGGATAGAAAAGATGAACAGATGAGTACCCTAAGTAGGAGTGTTCTGTCAGTCTCGGGGAAGTTGTTTCTTTCTGTTTACCAATTACTTTCGGACACCATCTCATCCAAGCTGTGGGATGTACAATGGCAAGCCGGTTTATACCGGACCCAGAGGAGGATGTTACTACATTAATTCAAATGGAAATAAAACGTATGTTGAAAGAAATTTTTGTTGTTAGCTAGAAGCAGGGGAAAGGATCAATTTCAAGGTAGCATTATATGGCAGATGGATCGCAGTAGTGTTAAAATATCCCTTCTGCATAACTACTGCAACTTCTTGTTGTGAAGCAATTCAACGCTTTTGATGCTGCCTACCGGCGCGATCTTTATGTTTTTACTTCCTTTTGACAGATAAAAATAGTAAGAACTGTTATTGTCGAACAAATGAACTTCTTCTGATTTGTCTGAATCAAAACTTATTTTGTGATCATAAGTCAGCTCATTATTGTTTATCTTCTTAATCAGATCCATACCATCGCTTAATCCCTGGCTGAAAAAGAATGAGGAAAGCCCGGCGATAAAAAAGCCGAAAAACGTTTGTGAGATCAGGTCTTTGATTTCTTCTTTTGTTAAAATTTTACCGGATGGTTTCTGGCCAACGAGTTTCTGAACCCAGTTGCGATGACTGTTCCTGCTTAGCAAAAATTGAAGAAGCAGAGAGAGTGATACAAGAATAAGTACGGCAAATAAAATAACAGGCCTTGAGGTCAGATCGGCGATAGGACTGATCAGCACATCCATAAGGGATGAATATTTCAGGATATTTATATCCAGCTGATAGTAATGAAGGCTTTCCTTGATGATTCCGAGTATGATCAGATACAAATAACCAAGTGGTAGTAAATTCTGAATTCTGTCTAGAGATTTTGTCAAGTTCGGTTTGCTTAAATTTTGGAAGATGGTTTCGCAGTAAATTTACACAAGTTTATGAAAAGCTGTTCGTGATGTTCTGTGACCGGAGCGTTTTGAAAACCGCATGGCGCAAGCAAAATAAAGCGCAGCACACCGAAATAAACTATTCCCGGGTCTTTGAATATCCATCTTGGGGTGGGAGTGAATTGCTCTTTTTAAATAAAAAATCTATATTGAAGTAAGAATAATCAAAACGTTGGATTATGCAAATAAGCGATCTCAAAATACTGTTTTTTGATATTGGGGGAGTACTGTTGAGCAATGGCTGGGGACATGAATCCAGATTGCAGGCAGCTGAAAAATTTGGACTTGATTATAAAGAAATGGATCAGCTTCATAACTTCATCTTCAACGTGTACGAAATCGGAAGCATCACGCTTGATCAATACCTTGATACCGTCATATTCAATCATCCCCGTGACTTTGTCCGTGAAGACTTTAAGGAGTTCATGTATGCTCAGTCGGTGGAGTTACCTGATATGCTCTCCTGGCTGAAGGATTGGAAAAGAGACTGCGGTTTTCGTATTATTTCTATCAATAATGAAGGAAAAGAGCTCAACGACTACCGTGTTCAAAAGTTTAAACTTCACAATTGTTTTGATGCATTTATTTCATCTTGTGAAGTGAAACTGCGTAAGCCGGATCCTCAGATTTTTCACCTTGCCATGGGCATCGCACAAGCAACGCCAAGTCAATGTGTGTATTTCGATGACCGGATTATGTTTACCAATACGGCCAAAAAAATAGGGATAAGGGCTTTTCAGCATACCAGCTTTGAATCGACCAGAGAGATTCTTGAAAATTTGAAAAAGGAAAAGTTTGATCGTCTGATCTGATACCCTTTAGATACACACCATCCTATATCCAAATCTAGCTACATAGCCAGCTACATGATCAACGATGATTACTATCCGTGTCCCGGTGTTATCTTATCCTGGTAAACATAAGAATATCTATAGATCGTCTTTTACAATTCCTTCGAAATTGATAAGGTCGCTTCATTGCAGGAGTATTAAAAATCAGGTACTTAAGCATATCGTAGTAAGCTTTTTATAATATCCGATGAAGAAAATGTCGGGTTCATTTTTCTACATGCATAGATTTTTTTTATCGATTAGAAAAAAATTGAACAACTTTGATCTAAAGAAGTGATTAAAACGTAGAATGATTAATACGGTGATATATGTGTCACCTTCCACCACTATAGTTACAATCCGGGATTTTGTCTGTTTTCTGTCAGTTTTAAAGGCTTTGTCCTTTTAAGATTGAAATATCCTGTTTTCGTACCGACAATGACGAAATGTATACCCCCATATCATAAAAAGTATAGTGAAAAAAAAACTGACGCTATTATGGCTGCTTCTTTTGGCTTCAGCAGTAGTAGCCCTCTTCTGGTATAACTCCTGGGTCTATCTGTTGCCCACTCCCGTCCCTGAAAACTATATGCCTGTTGCCGTAGGAAGGGAACTTCGGATGGACGGGCTTCCGGAAAGTGTTGATAAGAAACCAAGATTCCTACATTTTTTTAATCCAGAATGCCCTTGTTCCCGATTCAATATCAAACATTTTCAGTCACTTGTACGTGCATATGGTAGTCAGGTAGATTTTGCGGTGGTGGTGATGAGCGAGAAGAAATTCACAGCGCAACAGATCAGGGACCGGCTGGGTCTGGATTTGCCTGTATTATTTGATACGGACATTGCCAATACGTGTGGGGTTTATTCGACGCCACAGGCAGTGCTGATCAGTTCTAAGGATAAACTTTTTTATAGAGGTAACTATAATAAAAGCCGCTATTGCACAGACGAGAGCACTAATTATGCCAAAATTGCACTTGTTGGCCTCCTCGGGAATTCACCGGATATGGCTTTTGATGATGCAGCACTGAGATCCTATGGATGCAGTCTTCCTTATTGCAAGAAATAACAACCCTTCACTGATGATCACAACTGAAAGAAACTTATTTATCCAGAAAAACCAGGTACCCTTTTATATGGTTAAGGAAAGCTCTGACCGATCTATGAATTATTTCCTGATTGGATACTTCTTGCTCGGCTTGCTGTTTGCTACTTTTTATGATACGTGGCTGATCGCTTTGGGAGTAGGAGGTATCTCGATGACAGCCTACTATTCAACAAAATGGATGCTGCCGTCGTCTGATCTCTATCAATATGTACTGAGTGCTGTGCTGGGTATATTTATGGCACAGTTTATCTACCAGATGCACGGATTGTTTGAGATGCACTTCTTTGCTTTTATCGGCAGTGCCTTACTGATCACTTACCGTAAGTGGCAGTTACAGATTCCGATGATGCTTGTAGTGCTGGTACACCATGCGGTTTTTGGTTATTTACAAAACTCAGGTTATGCCGAAGTCTACTTTACACGACTCGAATATTTTGACCTGATGACGTTTGTTATTCACATACTGCTGGCAGCAGTGATATTTTTCATTTGCGGACTCTGGTCTTATACGATGAAAAAAACCACGGAATTTCAGCTTGCACAAAATACAAAAATGGCTGAACTGGAAAAAGAAGCGGCACTCTCACAAGAGCGTGAGCAAAACGAAATGACTCAGAAGCAAGCCAATATCCGACTTAAAGCAGCCAATGCTGAACTTGAAAAAGCACGTAATGAAGCGGAAAAAGCCAACCAGGCAAAGAGTGTTTTCCTGGCGACAATGAGTCATGAAATTCGTACGCCGATGAATGGAGTAATTGGTATGGCAGCACTTTTACAGGAAACGGAGTTGTCTGATGAACAGCGTGTATTTACCGAAACAATTGTAAACTGTGGCGATACGCTGATCAATGTGATCAATGATATCCTGGACTTCTCCAAGATTGAATCCGGTAGTATCGAGCTTGAAAATGAAGATTTTAATCTGAGACAATGCATTGAGGATATTCTGGATATTTTCGGTCCCAAGGCAACAGCCGCAGGACTGGATCTGATATATCATATTGAAGAAAATGTACCACTTCAGATTGTCGGAGATTCACTCCGGCTCAGACAAGTTCTGATCAATCTGGTAGGTAATGCAATGAAGTTTACCGAAATAGGAGAAGTATGTCTTTTTGTAACGAAAGAGGAAACAGGAAGTGCAGATGATATGAAACTTCACTTTGCTGTTCGCGACACGGGCATCGGTATCCCGAACAGTAAATTAGATAGACTTTTCAAAGCTTTTTCTCAGGTAGACTCTACAACGACTAGAAAATATGGAGGAACAGGTTTAGGTCTGGCTATTTCTACCCGGCTGGTAGGGCTGATGGGGGGAGATATTTCAGTGGTCAGCGAACCAGGCGAAGGCTCAACATTCTCATTTAGCGTGAAAACACGGAAGGGCTATAAAATTCTGGCACCTTATATACATTATAGCATGGAAGGCCAGGAGGGAAAGCAAATTCTGGTGGTAGATGACAACGCGACCAACCTCACGATTTTGAAAAGGCAGTTTGAAATTTGGAAGTTGAAGCCGATCCTGGCCAGGACTGGAAAACAAGCGCTTGAAATCCTTACGGCAAATACCGATATCGATCTAATCATTACGGACATGCAAATGCCGGAAATGGATGGTGTGATGCTGGCAGAAGAAGTACATACGCGATATCCCCATTTGCCTGTCATTTTGCTTAGTTCGATCGGTCAGGAGCTGAGAGAAGAAAACCGGAAGCTGTTTGTTTCTGCATTGACAAAGCCCACGCGTCAGCATGAGCTCAGTAAACATATATTAAATGCTTTGCAGACGCATGCGGCCACGGTGATCAAACAGGTTGTTCCAAATAAATTAACATCCAAATTTGGGGAAAACTATCCTTTTGTATTGTTGGTGGCGGAAGATAATCCTATCAATCAACTGGTTGTGAAAAGCATGCTTGTCAAATTGGGGTACCAGCCGGATCTGGCGGACGACGGGGAGCAGGCAGTGGAGGCTGTAAACGAAAGAGAATACGACCTGATCCTGATGGATATGCAGATGCCAGTGATGGATGGGCTTGAAGCGACAACCGTCATCCGCAAGAAAACAGGAAAACAACCCGTTATTATCGCTCTGACCGCTAACGCTATGGACGGAACCGAACAGGAATGTCTCGAGGCAGGCATGGACGATTACATCGCCAAACCTATACGGGTAGAGGAACTGACCGGGAAGCTAGAGAAGTGGTGGAAAAAGGAAGGAGTGGTTCACCGTCTTTTGTAGCGGATTTATGTTATTTTCTTTGTCCTGTGTCTTCACAGGACGTTGCCTAGGTAAGGTGTTTTATAGGCATACAGTTCACTTGGGAGGGAGACTAAAGGTGATTTAATCTAGTTCATAATCAGCTATGGTATTCGCTTCCGTGGCCTGTGTCTTCACAGGACTTTATGCTGATAGGCTAGATCTGTGGGGACACGCAGACCACGGTTGAGGTTACCGCTTCCCGGGCCTGTGTCCTTACAGGACTTTATGTTGGTAGGCTAGGTCTGTGGAGACACAGACCACGGTTTTTATTTGCTTGACTGATACAAAAAAGTCCGGAAATGGTACACAAAAGTTACCATTCCCGGACTATACTCATTCAACGAATCGGAGAAATTTATACAGCGGATTTTTTTACCTACTCAATCACCAGTAAATAAGCAGCCTGTATCCCCGCTTCTCCACCGGTTTTCGCAGGAATCAATATGCTTCCATCTTTCTGTTTTAAAGCCTTTTTACTGCCAGCCAAAGTAATTTTGGCAGTTTTAGGGATGGTTAGTCCTTCCGGTTTCAGGCTGGTGGGAAGTTTTTCTCCGGTTTCGGCCAGGTAAAAGGCATAGGTAGTATTTCCTTTCTTTGTGTAAGCCCATTTCCCTTGGCGATACGGAGCCAGGGGTTTTGTTTCATAGATACCCACACTGTTTGTTTTCATCCATTTACCGATTTCCTCCAAACGTGTGTATGCTTCCTGATGCCATTCCCCATCGGGCCCAGGTGCTACATTCAATAACAGGTTTCCTCCTTTGGCTACGATATCCACCAATGTATGAATTAGCTTTTCTGTCGATTTGAAATTCTCTTTCGGAATATACGACCAGGAATCTCCCATGGTGATGCACGATTCCCAGGGGATAGACATGTAATGATCCGGGATCTGCTGCTCTGGCGTTACATAGTTTTCAAATTCTCCCGTCACGGTGCGGTCTACCACCAATAAGCCCGGCTGATGCGATCGCGCCATTTTTGCAATTTTGGCCATGTCGATATTCTGCTCATAGGGAATGGATTTCTGCCAGCTGATCTTCGGATCGATGGTATTGAACGGGCGAACCCAGCCGCCATCCAGCCAGAGTATATCTACAGAACCGTAACCGGTCATGAGGTCTTCGATCTGGTTGTAGGTAAAGGTTTTAAATTTCTCCCATATTTCCGGTTTTTTCGCTGGATCGTAGGTCGAGTTGCGGTCCTTCGGGGGGAAATACGGCCACCAGTAGGAGTCTACATTCCAGTCGGGTTTGGAGAAGTAGGTGCCCGTCATAAATCCTTCCTTGCGAAATGCAGAAAGGATCTCTTTGGTTATATTACTCTTCGGGTTCGATCCGAAAGGCGTATTGGTAATTTTATAATCGGTATGTTTGGAGTCAAACATCGCGAAGCCATCGTGGTGTTTGGTGGTAAATACAAGGTATTTCATTCCGGCATTTTTGGCTGCAGTTGCCCATTTTTCAGGATTAAATTTCACCGGATTAAATTCTTTGGCGATACCTTCATAGGCTTTTTTGTATTCATACCAGTTGTGCGAATGAGGACCTTTGCGCTCACACCAGCCTTCGTCTTCAGGGCACAGCGACCAGGATTCTACAATACCCCACTGGCTATATGTTCCCCAATGCATCATCAGTCCGAATTTTACATCCTGCCATTTGTCCAGTTTCTGCTGTACAAGCGGGTCGCTGGGAATGACGTATTTGGAATGATCCTGCTCGGCATGCTGCTGAGCAGTAGCTGTGAGGGTAGTGAAAACGGATAGGAATGAAAGTAGAAACGTATTAAATTTCATATTTTATTTCTTTGTAAGATTGAATTGCTTTACCCGGCATGACAGATGCAGAATGTCACATTGAGCTTGTTGAAACTTTCTTCGCCTTAGGCAAAGTAACTCTTTGCATTATACACTTTCCCCTTTCCACCTTTCTCAGTCACTGTGTAATTGAACCCTTTTTGTATGCAGTAGGCGCCCACTTCCCCTTGCTTATTGATAGCAATAAAGCCTACCTGGAACGTTTTGGCACGTTCAGGATCACGCTTCACGATACGCTCTACCGCTTTTTTACAAGCTTGTTCAGGTGTCAGTCCGGAGCGCATAAACTCTACGACCAGGTGTGTTCCGCAAACACGAATCACTTCTTCTCCCTGTCCGGATGAAGTAGCAGCGCCTACTTCGTTATCGACATACAATCCTGAGCCGATGATAGGGGAATCTCCCACGCGTCCGCGCAGTTTGAAGCCCATACCGCTCGTGGTGCACATGCCTGATAAATTGCCGCTCGCATCCAGCGCGATAGTCCCCATCGTATCGTGATTAAACGATCCGTCATCGAAACGGTTAGGTGCAAACGGCCCGTTTCCTTTTTCCTTTGGATGCGATTGTTGATGCTCAATATTGATGACGGGTTTGTATTCTGCTTTGATCAGCCACTCCTTGTAGGCTTTTGCTGCATCGGGAGAAAGTTCGCCCGATTCCAGCGGGAAACCGTTAGCCAGTGCAAATTGCTGCGCACCGGCACCGGCCATAAAAACGTGCGGCGTAGTTTCCATCAGTTTGCGGGCTACAGAAACGGGATGTTTAATTTTTTCTAGAAATGCCACGGATCCGCAATTGAATTTATCATCCATGATGCAGGCATCGAGTGTTACAAAGCCATCACGATCAGGATTTCCACCCAGCCCCACACAGCAGTTAATATCGTTTTCGATGGCAATGGCTGCCTGTTCGACAGCATCAAGCGCTCGTCCGCCTTTTTCCAACACGGGCCATGCAGCTCCATTGGCGATCTGTCCGCTATCCCATGTTGAAACGATAATTGGTTTTTTAGGAACTGGCTTTCCTATCAGTTTGCCAGCTTGTAAAAATGGCAGTGCAAGAGCAGAAAATCGCAGGAACGAACGGCGGCCGGTTGACTTGTCAGACATTATAATTGATGTTTAGTAAGCTTGCAAAAGGGTGTAATAACTGGTGGATTAGAAATAGAAAGCCAATTTATTAAAAATATTTAAAAAGTATGTGTGTTTTCATTTTTGAAAATTAAAATCATCAGAGCTATTTGGTTCACACTGTGTCCGATTCGCGGGCAATGCACCTGGATATGAATAACAAGCCAACAGTATGTATAGTAAGTCGTGAGCCATCACAGAATTTCAAATCGGTTTGTCTGAATATATAGCAACAGCATACCCATAGAAATGCCAGAGGAACATTTACGAAAATAATTGCGGACATGAAAAATATTTAAGCCTGAACGCCTCCCGTTGCTGCAGGCGAAGCAGAAAACGAGCATGCTCCTTCGAGTTCAAAGCTCAGGTGGAGATGTTAAGTAGGTTGCTTTGTTTCCAGATAAAGACGTGGAGTATGGATGAAACATATATGTGAAAAGACTTAATCACCGCGTCCGGTGCAAAGTGTACAAGTAAATTCTATATTTTTGGCGCAGATCACCATGAATATTTACCGGGAGAGTGGAAAAGCTCCTCCGGTGTATACCGTAATTGTATTATATGACAAAGAAAAAAGCGAGCGTAGACGTTGCAATCAATGCATACGGGAAACCCTATCAGACGGCGATCACGCTTTTCACACTATTGAAGCATTCAGGAGAATGGATTGACAAGATTTATTTTATCGAAGAGAAAAAGCAACCGGAGCCGCCGAAGTATCAGTTTATTTTGGATGAATTGGGTGATAAGGTAGTTTATTACAAGCCTAATTTTTGGTTTTGGGTTAACAAGGTTTATGGTTTTTTCCAATATTTCAGACAGTATCGGTATTCGGTACGTTATCAGTATGCGTGGGAGAAAACTGATAAAGATTATCTTCTTGTACTTCACAATGATGTTTATTTTACCGGCGATCTGGTAGGTCAGTATCTGGATCAGATCAATGGGCATACCGCGATCGGGAAAATAGGACAATGCTGGAATTGCCCGGCCCACACTGCGAAACTATGTGATGGAGACACTTACACAAAATACAAACCGGATTATGAGGAGCTGATGAGGCTTTCTGCTGATTTTCCCGGTTCGAGAAGTCATCTTTATGAAGCAGTACTGGAAAAAGACAAGCCATGGCCGCTGCCGGAATGCAGAGTGAACGAATACGTAGCAATGATCAATATTGCCAAGGCCAGGCCTGCAACAGTCCCCGTCGGAAAAGCAGCACCGTTTGGAACATTGAACAAACTTGATATAGGCGTTGAATGGTTTTCTGAGCTCAACAATGCGGGACATACATTTGCAAATTTCAATTACGATCCTTTTGCAATTCATAGCTGGATCAGCCTGAAAAATGCTGGTCATGATGCGATGTTTAACCAGGATCTTTATCAATATGAGGAGTCGGTAGCACGAAAAGTATTAAAAGACGAATTTGGAATAACCGCACCCTGATTGATACAGAACGCATCAATCAGGGCTACAGAAAGCGAATCTTATGGTACTTGAAATAAATCAGTTAAGTCAATATTACGGTTCGCACCAAGTGCTGGATATTCCCTCATGGGCGATTGAATATGGTATTTACTGGATTCAGGGAGAAAACGGTGCCGGGAAATCAACTTTGTTTCGAACACTTTCCGGTATGTTGCCCTATTCCGGACAAATCGTATTAAACGAAAATTATGATCTGAAAAAGCAGTCGGTTGATTACCTTTTACGATTGAATCTTGGAGAAGCAGAACCTGTATATCCGTCCTTTCTTACGCCCCATGATTTACTTTCTTTTATTGCCGAGGCGAAAAAAAGTCCTCCCGGACAAGTCGCTATGCTAACTGAGGCATTGGGAATCAACTATCTCAAACAACCTTTCGGGAGCTGCTCTAGCGGGATGGTTAAAAAGGTTTCTCTGGCACTGGCGTTTTTAGGAAATCCATCGGTGATCATTTTGGACGAACCATTGATTACGATCGACAAAGAAGCAAGAGCAGCGTTGTTTGAAGTAGTAAAAATGTATTATACCAAGGGTGTTACTTTTCTGTTGTCGTCCCACCAAGCTTTTGAGCAAGAAGGATTGTCTGTATCAGGTGCGTATGCCCTGAAAAATAAAACACTCAATACCATTCCCATTGTATGAAAACGCTGCTGAAAAGTACCGTATCTGAATTTTTTCGGCAACGTTCAGGAATGTTTTTCGTGTTTATCGCTGTGCTGTTTGGCTTTCTGAGCGGGCGTGAGCATTACGCATTTGCGGCTTTCTTTCTGACAGACCGATTTGGGATGTTATATCTCCTGATGGTCTGGCTGGCTTACACCTTGTTTTGTGGTCATTTTTTAATGAATCTATGGCGACAACCTGAATACCATTTTATATATCAGACACGCCTATGGAGTAAAGGTAAGCGTTTGGTCAGGTTCTGCTGGATAGCGGCGGGCTTCTTGCAGCCCTTACTATTTTATGGAATTTATATCTTTTGCATCGGTTATCAGGATGGCATGTTGGGTAACTATTGGCCGGTGCCCGTGTATTTCACGGTGCTTTGCCTGGGGCTTTCGTGTATGGCCTCATGGCGTGTACATCATCCTGATCTGATAGTGGATAATAAACGCAACACAAAATTTGTAAACTTTCCACGACCAGCCAATTGGCTTTGGTGGTCCGTGGAATGGCTTTTCAGAGAAAGAGGTGTAACTGTTTTGTTATGTAAAGCTGGCGCATCGGTTGTATTTGTGTGCACTTTGCTCTATTACGGAACGGACGATTACGACCTTCGGCTTCCTGCGATTGGTTTATCACTAGGTTATTTGTTGAACATCGGATTATCTTATGAGCTCTTTCAATGGGATAATGTGATCTGGATGTGGGGGCGTTCATTTCCTCTCAGTATATCCAAGCGTTTTTTGAGAATCGTTGCTGTGCATGCATTTATAATTTTACCCGAAACATTGATCTGTTTTCGTTACGAGGTCATAACGCTTGAGGAGACTTTTCAGCTTTATGCATTGGGACTTTCAATATTACTGCTTTTTCATACCAGATTGTATAAAAAAAACGGACTGCTGGAAGATGCCATGCAGCCCGTTCTTGCTGGTTTTATAGTGCTGACACTGCTTATTCTTTATAAAATTCCTGTGTTAATGATCGCAATCGTAGCAATATTGTATTCAGGATATAAATTTTTCAGATCTTATGCGGGTCAGAAAGCCATCAGGAATTCTTAACCTTCGCTATTTTGCAGGAGTCGTCGGACGTACTTCAATCTTACTTGGAAGTGTACGTGCCGGCATTTTGATTAGATCAGAAACAATCTGTCCGATATCCTCAGGCTGTATTTTCCATGCATCTTTTTCGGATGGCTGGTGATTACTGAATTCAGTTGCTACCGATCCTGGCATAATGGTGGTTACCTTGATACCATGATTCCTTACGTCCATCATCATCGCTTGTGAAAAGCCTACTAATCCGAACTTACTTGCGTTGTAAGCCGTACCACCAGCGAAAAAGTTAGTTCCTGCAAGGCTGGCAATGTTAATAAAATAGCCCTCTGTCGACTTTAAAGCTTTCAGCGACGCTTTTGCTGAGAAGAAGACACCATTGAGATTAATGTCAATGGTTTCGTTCCATTGTTCTGTAGTGAGTTCATCTATCGGGGCAAAATGTCCAATTCCGGCATTCGCGATCACGTAGTTGAGTTGTCCCCATTTTTCGATTACCGTCGCAACTGCCGCTTCCTGAGATTCAAGATTGCGTACATCGGATTCTATGCCGATTGCGTATCCTTCTTTGATCTTGTTAAGTGATGCGGCTGCTTCATCAGCGCTTTTTTGTGATCGGCTAGTCACTGCAACTTTAATTCCATCCTGGATCAATGCAGCTGCAACGCCGTATCCTATTCCTTTTGAGCCACCTGTGATAAGGGCTGTTTTGATTGATTCTGCCATTATATATTATTTTCAGCCCTGCCGGGTTTTTGTTGAATGATGAGGAAGCAACAATAACCTTGCCGGGATGGTTTGGGCAACCCAAGTAAATTTGATAAAGATGAAACCTTTACTGCTTTTTTTGCCTGTCTGTTTTCAATAACCTATTTTTGCGGATTGTAAAGACCCTCACAAATAGAATGGGTATATTTATGGTTAGCTGAAATTAAATATTACAAAATCCACCTAATGAAATTAGTAGAAAATAAAGTCGCCCTGGTTACGGGAGCATCACGCGGTATTGGACGTGCTATAGCATTACGATTGGCTCAGGAAGGCGCAAATGTAGCTTTTACATACTTGTCGAGTGTAGAAAAAGGAGAGGCGCTTGCCAGTGAATTGGAGCAGTTTGGTATCAAAGCCAAGGGCTATCGTTCTGATGCATCTGATTTTCAGGCGGCCGATCAGCTGGTGACCGATGTTATTGCTGACTTTGGCAAACTTGATATTCTCATCAATAATGCAGGGGTTACGCGCGATGGTCTGCTGATGCGTATGAGCGAGGAGAATTGGGATACAGTGATCAACATCAATCTCAAATCTGTATTTAACCTTACAAAGGCTGCTACCAAAAGTATGATGCGCGCCAAAAGTGGTTCCATCATCAATATCACATCGGTAGTAGGTATCAGAGGAAATGCGGGACAGGCTAATTATGCTGCTTCAAAAGCCGGTATCATTGGTTTTACCAAATCGGTTGCTTTGGAGTTGGGTTCACGTAATATACGTTCAAATGCAGTAGCTCCGGGATTCATTGAAACGGAAATGACCGACGCGATTGACGGAAAAGCAACAGAAGATTGGAAACAGTCGATTCCTATGAAACGTGGAGGGCAGCCTGAAGAAGTGGCAGATGCCTGCGTTTTCCTTGCTTCAGATCTTTCGCGATACATCACAGGTCAGGTGATTCAGGTGGATGGCGGTATGCTCACCTAGTATATTTAGGATACAAAGCGGTAATCAATGTGCATAGATCAGTAAAAAGTAAACCTTTTTACTGTATCTTGCTATTGCCGACCATCACCATCTGGCACAACGTCCGTTCCCAATATGCGTTCTGAACTCCTTTTTCAAACTCCTTACTGGTTTCTCGTATTTTGTCTGATGGCAGGCATTGCTTATGCCTGGTTGCTCTATCAGCCGTTAGCTTCCTGGGGGCGGTATCTGAATTGTGGACTTGCAGCTTTACGTGGTATAGTGGTAAGCTGTATTTGTTTTTTATTGCTGAGTCCGCTGGTGCGAAAGACAGAAAATACGGTAGACAAGGCTAAAGTTGTCTTTGCAATTGACAATTCAGAATCTGTGAAAGGTTATGGCGATTCGCTTCTTGCACCCATTCGCACAGCATCTGCAGAATTGGCGAAATCCGGGTTTGAGGTCAGTTTTCAGACTTTTGATGCATCGTCCCCCAATGCCGACTCTATTCGGTTTGATAAGAATAAAACAGACCTTGCCGGACTGCTTCAAACTGTTAAAACTAACTTCGAAGGTAGGAATCTGACGGATATAATTCTGCTGTCGGATGGCATTACTAATCAAGGGATGTCTCCTGCATTTGGTCAGTATCCGTTCCGGGTGAATACGCTGGCGGTAGGGGATACAGTTCCCGATCTTGATGTGCGGGTCAAAGATGTGATTGCCAACAGGATTGCATATCTTGGAAATGATTTCCCGATCCGCGCGGAGGTTATCGCCAACGGACTGGCTGGGAAGACGACAACCATTTCGCTCAAACACAATGGAAAGGTGATCGAAACCCAGCGTGTTACGATCGATCGGGAATCGTTTTACAGAGCTTACGATTTCAAAACAAGCTCGTCACAAAAGGGTGTTCAGCATTATACTATCGAACTGGGAAATATAGCGGGTGAAACAAGTACGCGTAATAATAAAAGGGATATTTACATTGATATCATTGACGGACGGCAGAATATATTGCTATTAGCGCTGACCCCGCATCCGGATATCAAAGCATTACGAAGCCTGATTACTGCCAATGACAATTATGAGCTGGATGTTCAGATTCTGACAATCAATCCTAATATGCCGGCAACAGCCAAACCCTACGATCTTGTCATTCTGCATCAGATTCCTAATGTACTGGGTTTGGGTAATGCACAGGTAAGGAAATACATCGATGCAAAAACGCCCGTCTGGTATATCTTAGGTAATCAGTCGGCTGTTCCTCTGCTTAATACGGCCACTCGTTCACTGAATATTAATGCTGCAAACAGACAGGCTGACAAAGTAACAGCCAGATTTAATCCTTCTTTTCAAATGCTGAATCTGGATGCAGAGAGTTTGAAATTACTGGAAAGGTTGCCGCCATTGTCTGTTCCTTTTGGAGAGTACAATATCTCTTCCGGTACCGAATCTATTCTTTTCCAAAAGGTGGGAAGCTTGAGTACCAATAAACCTTTGCTGGTATTGAATACGGCTGGTGAGCAGAAAACGGCGGTTCTCGCAGGAGAAGGAATATGGCAGTGGAGACAGGAAGAATATGCGTTGACAGGTAAACAGGATGTGGTCGATAATCTATTCCAAAAGCTGATACAGATTCTTTCGGTACGCGAGGATAAGCGGAAATTAAGGGTTTATCCGGTTCGGCAGGAATTTGAAGCAGGAGAGAGTGTTGTATTTCAAACAGAAGTATACAACGATATTTATGAGCAGATCTTTGGTCAGGAAGTTAAATTGGCACTGACGAATGAAAGAGGTGTTACAAGAGATTACAGCTATGTGCATACTGCTGACAATCCGAGATTCAGCATCGGAGGATTAGGTGAAGGCGTGTTCAGATATCAGGCGACTACAACATTGAAAGGAGTGCAGGAAAAGGTGACCGGTCAGTTTGTGGTAAGGAATGTAGATATGGAAATGAATAATACAACAGCAGACTTTGGTTTGCTGAGAGAAGTAGCTGCCAATAGTGGCGGGGAATTTGTGGCTCCTGCAAATCTTACTTCTTTTATGGAGCGACTTAAAAAAGAAAAACCGGCCGACAGGCTTGACAGTACTGAAGAGATGGTGGAATTAATTCACTTAAAATGGCTGTTCTTCTTTTTGATTATTTTATTGGGAATTGAGTGGGGATTACGAAAGTATCATGGTGGATATTAAAAGTGAAGAATGTATTATTGGAAATTACAAAAGACCAGCTAGAAACAGACATTACCGGAAAATAAGCTACATGCTTTATCTTCTGCTTTTGGTAATATCTTTGACACCACCTACAAAAGCGCAGACAGACAGTCTTTATGTAGACTCTACAGACACGAACCGGCCTAACTATACCATGTTACGTGGAATTTTTGCAGGCCAATCTGTGATTTATCTGGGTAGTATTTATGGGCTTTCCCGATCCTGGTATAAGAATCCGCTTACTAAGTTTACAATCCAGGATGATTCCCATGACTGGCTTCAAATGGACAAAATGGGGCACGTTTACACATCCTATCAGATCGCGCGCCACACTGCAGCACTATATAAGCAGACCGGGATTTCAAAAAAACAGATGCTGATTTACGGGGCTGTATCAGGGATTATTTTTCAAACACCTATAGAAATTCTGGATGGGTTTTCTCCTGACTATGGATTTTCACCGGGTGATATGGCGGCGAATATTCTGGGCTCAGCGCTCTTCCTGGGACAGGTAGCCATTTGGGACGAAATAAGAATACAACCTAAATTTTCATTTCACTTTACACATCTGGCCGCTGTCAGACCAGAGCTATTGGGCTCTAAAAGTACAGAACGCTGGCTCAAGGATTACAACGGACAGACCTATTGGTTATCAGGCAGTCCGCGTAGTTTTTTCAAAGACAGCGGGTGGCCCGCCTGGCTTTGTTTCTCAGTAGGTTACGGGATCAATAATATGGTGTCAGCAGAGCGCTACAAGAGTGTTGAGATGGGATATATACCCTACCGTGAATACTATCTGTCAATAGATATTGATCTTACAAAAATCAAGACGAAAAGTAAATTGCTGAGAACAATTGGCTTTATGGCCAATTCTATAAAAATTCCGGCGCCAGCGTTACAATTCAGCAAAAAAGGAGTGAATTTTAAGCCTTTCTATTTTTAGAATTGAGAGGAGTAAATTGTATTTAAAATTAAGAGGCTAAAGCAAAATCATTATGAATATCGGAGATAAGGTAAGGTTGGTGCATGGTAAGGAAGAGGGGATTATATATGCTTTTTTGCCAAACAATGTTGTAGAGGTTGAAATTGAAGATGGTTTTCGTATTCCGGTATTGAGGAATGAAATCGTCACTATATCGCCCGTGGAGGCTCAGAGGCTTGTGAAACCACAAGATGAGCAACCTATACAGAAACAAAGTGATAAGATCATCCCGCGTAATTTACCTTTCGCCGAAAAAGGAATTTACCTTGCATTTGCTGCTGTTAATGACAGGTCGGTAACAGTTCATCTGATCAATAATACGGACTGGATTATACCTTTTACTGCTACATCTCTTGATCAACAGGTATATACAAATCTCAATGCTGGTACGCTTCAGCCCAGAACAGCACAGAAACTTTCGGAATTACTGATGAAAGATTTTGAAGCGTGGCCAACTTTTGAATTCAGACTTTTGTACTTCCGTGATGGGAAGCACACATTACCGCTTCCTTTACACAAAAAGTTGAAGTGTCGCGCTCAGTCATTTTATAAAAGCAAAGGTAAAGCGCCGGTATTGGAACGTGAAGCATTTGTGTATCAGCTTGATGAGGAGAATCTGAAAAAAGAAGAGATTTCTACGGATATCAATTTGTCGGAAACCTTGAAAAACAGCATGATGGGTGGAGCTGATTTGGAAAAACCTGAGTTGCCAAAACCAGAAAATGTAATTGATTTACACATCGAAAAGCTGAGGCAGGATTTTGGTAAGCTGGGGAAAGACAATATACTAAAAGTTCAGCTGGAGACGTTCGAAAGCTGCCTGGAACGTGCCATTGCCAATGGAATGGATGATATTACTTTTATTCACGGAGCGGGTAATGGCGTTTTGCGAACGGAACTGCACCGCAGACTGAGCAAGAACCAACATGTTCAGTTTTATAAAGATGCTCAAAAGGAAAAATTTGGATACGGTGCAACCCTGGTCAAAATTAAGTAGATTCATCAGCAAACCTTTAAAGGTGATGGTGTTGACTGTCGTTGTGTTAACACAATGGCAATGTAAAACAACAACTAAAAACACCCCCAGGGCGCCTATGGAAGAGTACCAATATTCAGATAAGGAATTACAGAACGAAAAGCATTTATCGGTGCTTAATGTGCCGGTAGAAATTCCGGTTACTGAAATAGAAAATCAGCTGAATCAGCAATTAAAGGGTCTGATTTATGAAGATAATAGTTATGAGGATGATGGAAATGATAACCTCAAGGCCAAGGTATGGAAGATCAACCCGATCAAAATGGTTGCACTGGAATCATCTTTTCTTTTTGAAGTTCCATTGAAGATTTGGGTAAGTGCAGGTTACAAAATAAGTCCCCTTGGAATGACCATGTCCGGTTATAAGGATACAGAGTTTTCAATCAAAATACGACTGATCTCCCAAATTGCTCTCACACCTGACTGGAAATTGAAGTCGGAGACCTATGTAGATAGCTATGATTGGATATCAGAGCCAAGTGTGAAGGTTGCCGGTATTAATATTCCGATCAAAAGTATGGTCAGCCGTATGCTGAACAAAAATTTTGAGAAAATTACGGAAGCGATTGATCAACAGGTGGCCGAAAATATTGAACTCAAGAGTAATGTAGAAGTTGCCTGGAATCTGGCACATGAGCCGGTACTGCTTGCCAAAGAATTTGATACCTGGCTGGTAATTAAACCAACCGGAGTGGTGATGACTCCACTGCTTGCTAAGAATGGCATATTAAAATCTGTGATAGGCATCAATGGTTATACTCAGACGATTACTTCTGCAGTGAAGCCATCTGTTCCTTCTTCTCCGAAACTTCCCGATTTAAAAATAGTCAGCCAGGTACCAGAGAGTTTTAGAGTTAGTCTGATCAGCCTGGTTTCCTATGAGGAGGCCGGAAGACAGGCTACTAATCGTTTCAAAGGAGAAAAGTTCTCGTTTTTAGGTGGAAAGTATAGTGTTCAGGTTACCTCCGTTGAAATGTATGGCCAGAATGAAAAGCTGGTTATAAAAGCCGGCTTGTCTGGCAGTATGAATGGGTATATTTACCTGAAAGGAGTTCCATATTATGATCCTGCCACGCAGCAGTTGTCATTGAAGGGACTTGACTACGATCTTGATACACGCAACAGTATATTGAAAACGGCCAATTGGCTTCTACAGGGCCAGTTCGCCAGAATGATGGAGAAAAAAATGGTTTTTCCGGTAGGGGAACAGATCGGAGATGCCAAAAAGACCATACAGGCTGCCTTAGCTAATTATAAAGTGGTCGACGGGGTCTTGATTAAAGGGACACTTACCGATATTGTTCCCGATAAAGTTTATCTTACACCCAAGCATATTTATTCAGTTGTTTTTGCGCAGGGAAAGATTAATTTAAGGGTAGATGGACTAAGGAGCTTTTAGGTTACACTTTTTGGTAAAAGTCAGCTTCTTGTCATATTTTTTTGTGTTTTCTGCTTCATTAGGTGCCACGGTAAGGAAAGTATTTCTTAGCTTTGTGGTCAAGCGAAGGAGTAAGCTGTTCTACCGCCACGGTCTTGTATCGGGGAGGAAAGTCCGGGCAGCATAGAGTGCCGTACTTCCTAACGGGAAGGCAGCAGGCCAGAAATGACCGGTTGACAGCAAGTGCCACAGAAACTTAAACCGCCTGGCATGTTTTTTATGTGACGGGTAAGGGTGAAAAGGTGGAGTAAGAGACCACCGCCTGACGGGTGACCGGCAGGGCAGGGTAAACCTTACGGGCTGAAAGATCAAATAGGTGTTGATATGCGAGGCGACTCGTCTCCGCTTTTTTCGGAAAGCATCAGCACGGGTAGATCGTTAGAGGTTTCGGGTGACCGGAATCCTGGATAAATGGTAGAAGCTCCTGTTAACGAAAGTTATTGGAGAACAGAACCCGGCTTACAGGCTTATTCTTATCGTTTGTATAACAAAAATTAAGTGAATATTTGAATCACATAACTGGTGTTTCCCATGAAGAAAAAGAATCTTTACGTTGCTTTAGTTAGTTTATTCCTTTCGAGTTTCGACACGTCCGCTCAAAACCGTACCTACGATGGACCAAACAAAATGAATACCTGGTCAATTACGGGTTATGGTGGTATTACTAAGTTTTTTGGTGATATCAAGACATATGACTTCCGACTTGGCGAGAATGAAAAGCTAACTGGTGGCTGGGGGTTATCCATCAACAAACAGTTATCTCCGATCTTCGGTATCCAGTTGACTGGTTATAACGGACAGTTGCAAGGATCTAAGCCAAGACATTACAGCCGTTTGACGGGAGATACTTACAGTGTTTACTTCAACAGCCCTTCATTTGTTCAAGCCACGATTGATGGAACGGTTAATTTAAACCGTCTCTTACTTGGATACAAAAAAATGAGAAGATGGAAAGTGGATGCGCATCTGGGAGCAGGTATTATGTATTACCACACAGACCTGACCGCAGTTAATACCAATCCTGATAGCGAATTTTTCGGAACTGAATGGAAAGTATCTACTAACACAGATGGTAGTTCAAAAACTGCCGGCACATGGGATCGTAACGGTTCAACTTACACACGTGAATGGGTATTCCCCACAGGTCTTGCAGTTCACTACGAATTGAGCTCACGTTTCGACCTTGGATTTGATCTTACATACAACTTTGTAAATACTGAAAAACTGGATGCAACAGTAGGTGACCTGAGTGACTATCGTACACAACAGGGAATCTGGACGTTCCAGAAAGGCGATTCGAAAAAGGATGGATGGGGAATTGCTTCGGTAGCTCTTACTTACAAACTTGGAAAAAATGCTGTAAGAGCCAAAGATGGTAAGTATGATGCATCAAGTGGTCGTTATCACCTACGTTGGACAAATCCACAATCATTGATCCCTGTTCCTTACAATCCTACAATGGAGGATGCGGATTCAATTGCAAAAGCCAATATGCCAAAACCTGTTGACCCACGTTTGTATACTGATACAGATGGTGATGGTGTAGCTGATTTGTTTGACAAAGAACCAAATACTCCACTGGGAAGTGTTGTTTCCGGAGGGGGTGTTGCAATGGATCTTGACAAAATCATCCGTGATGCAATCAAAAATAACTTGCCGAAAGATGAGTGCGAAGCGCTGTTTAGTAATATCGAATTTGATACTGACAAAGCAATTATCCGTAATGCTTCGAAAGAGACTTTGAGCAAAGTAGTTGAACTGTTGAACATGCGTACAAATTGCCGCATTGTATTGGTAGGTCATACAGATGCCCGCGCTTCTGATAGCTATAACGTTGCACTTTCTCGTCGTCGTGTTGACGCAGCTAAGAGGTTCCTTATCCGTGCAGGTATTGCAGAGCCAAGCCGTATTCTTGTAGAGTACTATGGTGAGTACCGCCCGGTAGCAGAAAATACAACTGTAGAAGGTTTGCAGTCCAACCGTCGTGTTGAGATCAAAATTCTTCCACAAAACACAATTCGTTCTTCTTACCCTGCTGGTTTTAGAAAATAAGAATTGGATTTAAGATAAATGAAAGGGAAGTCAGGTAACTGATTTCCCTTTTTTTATGAAATTCATTGATTAGTACGCGTTAATCATTGACAATTATTCATACCTTTGCAGCCTAATTAAGGGACGAGTTCCCGCAAAACAAATTCAATAATGGCAGTAAAAATTAGATTAGCGCGTCGTGGACGCAAAAAGAAAGCGATTTATGATATCGTAGTCGCAGATGCCAGAGCACCACGTGATGGTCGCTTCATCGAGAAACTGGGAAGTTACAACCCGGGAACAAATCCTGCTTCAATCGTTTTGGAAACAGGTAAAGCAGTTGACTGGTTGCTTAAAGGTGCTCAGCCAACAGACACAGCTCGTTCGATCATGCAACACGAAGGAGTGATGTTGAAAAAACACCTTCAGGTAGGCGTTATCAAAGGTGCTATCACTCAGGAAGTGGCTGATGCTCGCTTTGAAGAGTGGAAAGAGTCGAAAACAGGACGTAAAGCAACTGCTGCTGATACGCTTTCTAAGCAAAAAGAATCTGATAAAAATACGAAGCTTGAAGCTGAACGTAAAGTAAATCAGAATCGTGCAGAAGCTATTGCTAAGAAAAATGCACCTGTAGTTGTAGAAGAAGAAGTTTCAGAAGAGGTAACTGAAGAAGTTACTGACGAAGCTGCTGCACCTGCTGACGAAGCAGAAACAGCGGAATAATTAAGCTTTTTTCTAATGAGTATGAGTCTGTCGGTTTACCGCGCAGACTCATACTCATTTATAGAGTTTCAACTTTTAAATAAAATCAGAGTGACACAGGATAACTGTTTTTTACTGGGTTACATCGTCAGGACACATGGCACAAGTGGCAATGTGGTTATTTTCCTGGACGTGGATTATCCGGAAGATTACGACGAACTTGATTCCGTATATGTGGAACAGCGTGGGGAGTTGGTACCTTATTTTATCGCCAACTTTAATCTTCAGAAGCAAGGTAACGCTATTGTTACTTTTGAAGACATAGATACGATTGAAAAAGCGCAGGCGTTGGTAGGGAGTTCACTGTTCTTGTCTCTGGATGAGCTTGAAGAGCTGGATAATGAGAATTTCTACTATCATGAGATTAAGGGTTACACCGTCATTGATGAACAATTGGGAGAATTAGGGACTATCAGAGAGGTTTACTCTCTAAATGGCCAGGACCTGATCGCCATGGAATATAAGGGTGTGGAAGTATTGATTCCTACTGCTGAGGATATAGTGCTGAGAGCTGATAAAGAAAACAATAAATTGATTGTAAACTTGCCCGAAGGATTACTGGATGTATATCTGGATGCGGATGGTACAAATACTCCGGACGATGCGGATTGATATCATTAGCTGTGTACCCGGGCTGCTTGAAAGTTTTTTTGCACATTCAATCCTGAAACGTGCTCAGCAGGGTGGTTACGTGGAGGTTGTTTTGCACGATATACGGGATTATTCTGTCAATAAGCATCGGACTATTGATGATTATGCATTTGGTGGTGGGGCAGGTATGGTGTTGCAAATTGAGCCGATCGCACGATGTATACGCGCGCTACAGGCAGAAAGAACTTATGATGAGATCATTTATCTGACTCCGGATGGCGAGCAAATGCATCAGAAAATGGTCAATTCGCTTTCTTTGAAAGGAAATCTGATCATGCTCTGCGGACATTATAAGGGTGTGGACCAGCGTGTGCGGGATATATTCATTACAAAGGAAATAAGTATTGGGGACTATGTGCTCTCAGGCGGAGAACTGGCTGCCGCTGTGCTTTCCGATGCTATCATCAGGCTATTGCCGGGAGTTCTGAATGATGAAACTTCAGCCTTAACAGATTCTTTTCAGGATAACCTTCTGGCTCCCCCTGTATATTCGCGCCCGGCAGATTTTGAAGGGCATGTTGTGCCGGACATCTTAATGTCGGGGCACGAGGCTAAGATTGAGGAGTGGAGATACAGACAAGCTGTTCAAAGAACAAGAGAAAGACGTCCCGATTTGCTGGACTGAGAAAAATATATCCCGTCAATACAAAAGAAGTTCTTGGTACTGACGGGATTTTGATTTAAAAATCGAGATTACAGTTAATCCATTCGTTATCGAAGTTCGTGCCGTATTTACGGTAAAAACCAACTGCTGAAGTATTCCAGTCCAGTACCTGCCACATCATGCCTGTACATCCCGTTGCCTTTGCTGAAGCCACGGTAGCATCAAAAAGTATTTTACCTATTCCATTACCACGCATATCTTCTGTAACGATGATATCTTCCATGTATAACCGTTTACCCTTCCAGGTTGAGTATCTGAAATAGTATAACGACAGGCCAATAATTTTAGAGTCAGACTCTGCTACGAAAAAATCAAACAATTTTTCGTTGTAATCTCGGGTCAGTTTGTCTACATTATTAGATACCTGATCCAGCGCTCTTTCGTAAATGGCAAGCTCTTTAATCAGATCAAAAATGGCTGGGATATCTTCTGCAGTTCCTTGACGGGTGGTCACATTCATACGCTATATACTTGGATGAGGAAAGGTTACAAGATACAATTTTAGCTATTGATTCTGAACATATTTATCCCATTTTTCCATGAGAGCCTGGAAGTTTTCAGGAAGCTCCGTATCGAATTGCATCCACTCTTTTGTCTTTGGATGTACAAAGCCTAATGATTTGGCGTGAAGTGCCTGGCCAGGTAGGAAGCTGAAACAATTTTCAACCATAGCTTTGTAACTACCCGTAGTACCACCTCTCAGGATTTTCTGACCACCATATACAGTATCGTTAAAAATAGGGTGTCCTATATGCTGCATGTGCGCCCGGATCTGATGCGTTCGTCCGGTTTCCAGATTGCATTTGATTAATGACACATAGCGCATGGGTTTGATAGTTTCATAATGCGTTACTGCATGTTTTCCCTGGGAGCCATCTTCGTAAATGTCCATCACTCTGCGATCTTTTGCACTCCTGCCTATATGTCCTATTATCGTTCCTTTCGTTTCTTTGGGTTCTCCCCAGATCAGAGCATTATATGTACGTTCAATAGTATGATCCGAAAACTGCTTGGCAATGAAGGTCATGGCAAACTCCGTTTTGGCAATCACAAGCAGCCCCGATGTATCTTTGTCAATGCGGTGCACCAAGCCAGGACGGCCTTCTCCGTTACGACCCGTTGGCAGATTTTGGAAGTGATAAACAAGGGCATTGATAAGCGTGCCTGTCCAGTTCCCGAAGGCAGGGTGTACCACCATTCCGGTAGGCTTATTGACGATCAGCAACACATCATCTTCGTAAATAATATCCAAAGGAATATTTTCGGGAATGATCTCTGTATCTCTTGGAGGCTCGGGTAAGGAAAGCGTGACAACGTCCATGGGCTTTACTTTATAGCTTGCCTTCGTTACCTGACCATTTACTTTTACCGCTTCTGCGTCAATTCCATTTTGTATTTTTGTGCGCGACGCATTGGCAACATGTAGGCTGAGGTATTTGTCCAGTCTCATGGGACTTTGCCCTTTGTCGGCGACTATTCGGTAGTGTTCAAACAGATCGTCTTCTTCAGAAGATATTTCGAGGTCGTTTTCTGACATGCTAAAAGTAAGAGGCAAATTGACTAAATAGAATGCTGGTTTTGCAAATGGCTTATTACAACATTCAAATGACAAAATTATCAAATTAAGTGGATAAACTCGTTCCTTCTCTGCCAACACCTTTACAGTTACTTTCAGATGACGTCATTAGAGACGCCGGCATCAAGCTATATATAAAAAGAGATGATCTGATTCATCCCCAGGTTTCAGGTAATAAATGGCGGAAACTGAAATACAATTTGAAAGACGCTTTGGCACAGGGAAAGCAGGCTTTATTGACTTTTGGAGGCGCTTATTCCAATCATCTCTATGCAACTGCTGCAGCGGGAAAAGCATTGGGTATGGAGACCATAGGAATTGTAAGGGGAGAAGAAATAGGTCAAAGATTAAGTCCTACCTTATTATTCTGTGAAGCAGAAAATATGAGACTTGTGTTTGTTTCCCGGGAAGAGTATCGGAAACGACACGATCCGATGTACGTACAGGAATTGCTTGAACGGTTTGATCATCCTTATTTCATTCCGGAAGGGGGAAGTAGTTCTCTGGCACTACAGGGACTCCGGGAGATGGTAGGAGAGGTAGAAGTGGCTGGTATCAAAGCGGATTATTATGCCACAGCGGTAGGAACAGGAGGTACAGCAGCGGGAATTTTAGGGACAGGCAATCATGTACTGGCATTTTCTGCACTCAAAGGAGGTGATTTTCTCGAGAATGATATACATGCACTTTTGAAAAACCAGGACAACAAGGGCAAATTGTATTTGCAAACTGATTACCATTTCGGGGGATACGGTAAATGGAAACCTGAGTTACTCACTTTTATAACGGACTTTCATAATCGTCATGCAATACAACTGGAGCAGGTTTATACCGCGAAAATGATGTTTGGTTTGTACGATTTGATGGAGAAGGGTTTCTTCACGTCGGGGCAGATTGTAGTTGCTGTACATACCGGCGGGCTTCAGGGACTGTTACCTGAGCTCCGCCAGTTATAAGCTATAGACGTTTATGCTTCGTTGAGCTTTTGAATTTTCTTTCTTTCACCAACAATCCATACAATGTCACCCCATTCGAAAGTGGTGTTGGAGTTTGGATTCAGTATTCTGCTTTTATTTCTTTGTATACCTATAATGAGTCCGTTGGTTTTTTCACGTATACCCGAATCACGAATAGTCAGGCCTTTTAGTTTGTTATGCTCGTCTACCACGAACTTTTGAACAATAATGTCTTCAACGTCCTGCTCTTTGATGTTACCTTCCTCACTCGTATCGAAAACCGGCTTAAAAGCCTGCATCTGTTCGTCGGTGGCAATGATACCGATATTGTCAAAAGGCAGCAATCTGTTATCCCGGCCCGGAGCGTAAATCAACTTATCTCCACGCTTGATATAAGCAATGTTCACTCCGAATGTTTCGCGCCATCCAAGCTCTTCCAGGGTTTTTCCTACATATTTGGCCAACGGATTGATCTCCAGGTCAATCATGTGAGCATCCCATGGAGATAAATCGGATTGTGGACTGAAGTGCCTTCTCAATAAATTTTCTGATGATGCATTCTCTTGTTCAGCTTCGAGCTCCCGCGCATTGAGATTACTAAGGAATCTGCCTTCAATACGCTGATAAAATCTTTGAATACGTTGGGAGAACATAAATAATACAAACAAAGTAGCGGGAACAGCCATCAGAATGGCAATCTTGGTAGAGAAAAGTCGGTCTATCCAGAAGCCTATAATGAGTAATCCTATTACGTTCCTGATGATTTCTAGTACCAATAAGGGGCCACGACTGTATTTTTTATCCAGCCACAATTCTTTATAGCCCATATTGTTGGGACGCTTTGTCATCAAAGCCAGCAAGAAAGGCGCTGAAACTCCAAAAGAAATAACAAGTGCAATGATGCTCCTTGTAGTATCATTCTCGATATTCTCATCCAGAAAGGGCAACAGGAATTTCAGAGAAAGCAGGATAAATGCCAAAAGCACGATTCCATTTGTAATGGCGATATTTAAATACGCTTTAAATACCTTCTGCCAGTCACCCTCAGCCTGAATGTTTTGTGTACTTGAAGAGTAATTATTCAACGCTCGGATCCATCTCGGAGGAAGTTTCCGGGAAATGAAGTTGTAAAAAGGCTCAGAAAACTTGATCAGGTAGGGCGTTGTAAATGTAGTAATGGCAGAAGCACCCACTGCAACCGGGAATATAAAATCGCTGGTCACGCCCAGTGATAGACCTAATGCTGCCACAATGAAAGCAAATTCGCCGATTTGTGCCATACTCATCCCGACCTGAACGGCCTGTTTGAGAGGTTGTCCTGATATGAGTGCCCCGATTGTGGTACTGCCCAATTTCCCGATCAGTGTCCAGGACGTTACCAGAATAACCGGCCAGCGGTATTCGATGATCATTTCTGGGTCTATCAACATCCCCACTGAGACAAAGAAAATAGCACCGAAAAGGTTTTTGACAGGTGTAAGGAGATGTTCCACCTTTTCTGCAGTTGTAGTTTCAGCCAGAATGGAACCCATAATGAAAGCACCAAGTTCTGCCGAAAACCCTACTTGTGTTGCCAATACAACCATTCCAAGGCAAAGCCCGATTGAGAGAACAAGCAGTGTCTCTTCGTCCAGTAATGGTTTCACCAATCTTAATAAAGAAGGAAGCAGAAATATACCGGCAATAAACCATAATACAAGGAAGAACAAGAGTTTGGCAACGGTGAACAACATCTCACTGCCCTCAAATTGCTGCGTGATAGCTACTGTAGAAAGCAAAACCATCAATAGGATTACCACAATATCTTCTACAACGAGCACGCCGAAAACGATCCTGGCAAACAATTTGGTTTTAACACCGAGCTCATCGAAGGCTTTGATGATAATAGTGGTAGAAGAGCTAGCCAGCATACCACCCAGGAACATGCTGTCCATGGTAGACCAGCCCATGAGTTTCCCCAGAAAATAACCGGTAATGGTTATAAAGAGAATTTCTACAAATGCGGTGACAGAAGCGGCGCCTCCCACGCGCATCAGCTTTTTGAAACTGAATTCCAGACCCAGGCTAAATAGGAGAAAGATTACACCTATGTCTGCCAGAATTTTTACGTTGGTTGTATCAACAACAGTAGGTGTTAAAGAAAGGTGAGGCCCTACCAGTAACCCCGCAATAATATATCCCAATACCAGCGGTTGCTTTATTCTTCTGAAAAGCAAAGTGGTTATGGCTGCTACAATCAGTATCAGTGCTAAATCTTCTATCAGTTTAGGTAGATGGCCCATTTATTTTTAACTCAGGTAAATGATTGCCACAGGGTACTGCTTGTAAAGTGCAAAGCTGTATCCTCTGATTGGTGGCATTACTAAATCGTATGTGACCAAAAATACAAAAAATAGACGAAATTTCTACAGAAACAAGTAGTGCTTTTGTTAAATATGGATATAAAAAAAATACAAAAAACCTTTGAAAATTCAAAGGTTTTTTGTATTAATAACTTAAAAAAATTACAATTTTAAAGTTAGCCAACGCTACCTTCAAGACTGATTTCCAGCAGTTTTTGAGCTTCTACCGCAAATTCCATCGGAAGTTGGTTAAGTACTTCTTTGGCATAACCATTTACGATCAATGCTACTGCTTGCTCGGTAGGAATACCGCGTTGGTTGCAATAGAAAAGTATATCTTCCCCGATTTTTGAAGTAGTAGCTTCATGTTCGACCATAGCCGAAGGGTTATTCACTTCAATATACGGGAATGTATGCGCACCGCATCTGTCACCCAAAAGCAGGGAGTCGCATTGCGAAAAGTTCCTTGCTTTCTCAGCTCTTTTGAAAACCTGAACCAATCCCCGGTAGGAGTTATGGCTTTTCCCTGCAGATATACCTTTCGATACGATACGGCTTTTGGTATTTTTACCAATATGGATCATTTTGGTACCAGTATCGGCTTGCTGCATATTGTTGGTCACGGCTACCGAATAGAACTCTCCGATAGAATTATCACCTTTCAATATGACAGAGGGGTACTTCCACGTTACCGCCGAACCTGTTTCTACCTGAGTCCAGGAAATTTTGGAACCAGCTCCGTCACAAATACCTCTTTTGGTTACAAAGTTATAAATACCTCCTTTACCGTCTTTGTCGCCAGGATACCAGTTCTGTACAGTTGAATACTTGATGTTTGCATTTTCATGCGCAAATATTTCAACCACGGCAGCATGAAGTTGATTTTCATCACGCATCGGCGCAGTACATCCCTCCAAATAACTCACATGGCTGTCAGCATCGCCAATGATCAGCGTACGCTCAAACTGTCCTGTACCTGCCGCATTAATACGGAAGTAGGTAGAAAGCTCCATGGGGCAACGAACACCTTTTGGAATGTAAACAAATGATCCGTCAGAGAATACTGCAGAGTTCAATGCTGCATAAAAATTATCCTTAGGTGGAACCACTGATCCAAGGTATTTTTTTACCAGATCCGGATGCTCTCTGATGGCTTCACTGATTGAGCAGAAAATAATCCCTTTCTCTCTCAGTGTTTCTTTAAATGTAGTAAATACAGATTCAGAGTCCATCACAGCATCTACCGCAACAGGCACTCCTGATAATCTTTTTTGCTCATTCAGAGAAATACCTAATCTTTCAAAAGTATCACGAAGTTCGGGATCGATATCGTCCAAACTATCCACCTGCTTTTTCTTTTTAGGAGCTGAATAGTACTTAATGGCCCGAAAATCGATTTTAGGATACGTGACATTAGGCCATTTAGGCTCTGTCATATTTTCCCACATACGGAAAGCTTTCAAACGCCACTCCAACATCCACTCAGGCTCATTCTTTTTGGCAGATATAAACCGAACAATGTCTTCATCCAGCCCCGGAGGGGCCTCATCAGCCTCAATGTCAGTTACAAAGCCATATTTGTATTCTGAACTGGTGATTTCTTCCAACAATTCATCTTCTTTGCTCATAGTAGTATTATTATCGCGCTATATCCTCGATTGATGTAACACAAAGAATCGGGATTGAGTTTATTGAGAGGGCCAAAAATACATAAAAAAGCCCACAAATTTATGACGTAAATCATAAGTTTGCAGGCATACTGTATCTTAGGACGGTTATAAATAAGATCCTGACGAAAGATAATTTTTTACATAATCTGCAACACCTTCTTCCAGAGTGTGAAAAGGTTTGTCATAACCGATCGAACGAAGTTTGCTCATATTAGCTTCTGTAAAATACTGATACTTATCACGAATATCGATAGGCGTATCGATAAATGAGATATCCGGAGTCTTGTCCATGGCTTTAAAAGTATTTTCTACCAGATCTTTGAATGTGCGTGCTTGCCCGCTACCCAGATTATAAATTCCCGAATTCTTTCTGTGGTGCATCAGGAAAATACATACATCAATCAGATCTTTCACATAAATAAAATCACGCATCTGTTCTCCGTCGCGGTAGTCAGGATTGTGCGATCTGAAAAGTTTCATTTTATCTGTCGCCTTGATCTGGTTATAGGCATGCATGATTACAGAAGCCATACGGGCTTTATGGTATTCATTAGGTCCGTATACGTTGAAAAATTTCAGACCCGCCCAGAACAAAGGTTTCTTTTCCTGAGCCAATGCCCATATATCAAATTCGTTCTTTGAGTCGCCGTAAGGATTCAGTGGTTTTAGCTGCGAAATGGTTGCTTCATTGTCGTCATAACCGAGTTCACCCAATCCATAAGTAGCGGCAGAAGATGCATAAACAAGCGGAATCTGGTATTCTACACATCTGTTCCATATTTCTTTTGAATAGTTGACATTCAGTTCGTCGAAAATCTGTTTGTCAAATTCTGTTGTGTCTGTTCTTGCTCCGATGTGGAAAATGAATTCTACGTCGCGGTAGTTTTTGTCAATCCAGGAGAAGAGTTCGGCACGCTCCACTTTTTCTTTTATTGTCTTTCCTTCCAGATTTGCGGCTTTTTCGATTTTCGAGAAGTCGTCGACGGCAATAATGTTTTTAAAGCCTTCCGTATTCAGTTGGCTGATCAATCCGCTGCCAATGAATCCGGCTGCACCTGTTACGATTATCATAGTCAATTTGTTGTTAGAATCGGTAAAAGAATGCCAGATAAGAGTACTGATTTTTATGCATCTACTCTAAGTTTCTGGCGTAAATAGGATTTTTTTTAGTTATCCGACTGTTTATCTGCAAAACTACGGATACAAGCTGTAATTTTGTAGCCTATTATTAAGAGAGAAGAAAGTTTTATGATTTACGTAACAAGAAAAGAGCATTTCAATGCTGCCCACAGGCTTTTTAATCCTGCGTGGTCTGAGGAAAAAAACCAGGAAGTTTTTGGGCCATGTGCTAACAACAACTGGCATGGACATAATTTTGAGTTGATTGTTACAGTAAAGGGAACGCCTGATGCAGATACAGGTTTCGTAATCGACCTGAAAGTACTGGGTGATATTATCAAGCAAAAAGTCGTAGATAAGGTGGATCATAAAAACCTGAATATGGATGTGGATTTTATGGCAGGAAAAATGGCTTCGTGTGAAATATTTGTCATGGAGATCTGGAAGATCCTGGCTCCTGCAATTGCTGAAGCAGCTCCACTTGCAAAGTTACACTATATCAAACTGATTGAAACTCCTAAGAACTTTGTGGAGTACTACGGAGAATAATGCAGGCTTTTAGAGATAGCCGGTAATATCCTCAAGGAATTTTAGATAGTGCAACGAAAACGTCAGAAAAGGCTGACAGCTCATAAAAATTCAAGCGTAGCACAAAGCTAGGAGCTTACTGCAAACAGCTAATACATGAAATACTACCTTATTGCCGGAGAACGTTCCGGGGATTTGCACGGAGCAAACCTGCTCAAAGGAATTAAGGAAAATGATCCGGAAGCGGTTTTTCGCGGTTGGGGTGGTGACCTTATGCGGACAGAAGGTATGGATCTCGTAACGCACTACAAGGACACTGCATTCATGGGGTTTTTAGAAGTGGCTAAGAACCTGCATAAGATTTCCGGCTTTTTGAAACAGTGCAAAAAAGATATTACTGCCTACCGGCCGGATGTGATTATTCTGATTGATTACCCCGGATTTAATCTGCGTATTGCCTCTTTTGCCAAAACAAAAGGGTTGAAAGTGTTCTATTATATTTCGCCAAAGGTTTGGGCCTGGAACCAGAAAAGAGCACTGAAAATCAAGCAGAATGTAGATCGTATGTTTGTCATATTTCCTTTTGAAATAGACTTCTACCGTCAATATGATTATGAAGTAGATTATGTGGGGAACCCGCTGATGGATGCGATTGCAGCTTTCAAACCGGATGTCGACTTCAGAATAAAAAATAACCTGGCTACTGACAAACCCATCATTGCGTTGTTGCCCGGAAGCCGCAAGCAGGAAATTATTGGTATGTTGAATGTCATGCTTGCTGTACAACCTCATTTTCCGGATTACCAATTTGTCATAGCGGGTGTGAAAAATTTGCCATCCACATTGTATGAGCAATATCTGGCCGCAGGAAAGGCTCAGATTGTTTACGAATCCACTTACGATCTTCTAAACACAGCAGACGCAGCGCTGGTTACTTCCGGAACAGCAACGTTGGAGACGGCGCTACTGAACGTGCCTGAGGTAGTTTGCTACAAAACCAGTTCTTTATCTTACGCCATTGCCAAAAGACTGATCCGGGTGCGGTTTATATCGCTGGTGAATCTGATTATGGATAAAGAAGTTGTGCGGGAATTAATTCAGGATGAGCTCAATGAGAACTTTATACGTGAAGAGCTAAAAGCCATTTTGCCAGGCGGAGTCAAAAGAGATCAGCAATTGAGAGATTATGCCGAGCTACAAGACAGGGTAGGTAAGGAGGGCGCTTCGGAACGTGCGGGGCGATTAATGGTTTCCTGTCTGACAAAATAAAAACCGGAAAAAGTTCATCCCGGTTTTTAAATCAATCCACGTCAAAGTAAAATCTAGTATTACTGTTTTTAATTACGCATACGTACCAGTTTTTCGTATTCCAGTACGGTTATCAGGCTACCTTTCATATCTACCAGCTTTTCGTCCTTAAAATCAGATAAAGTCCTAATTACAGTTTCTGTAGCAGTGCCCACCATGGAAGCGATATCTTCTCTGGTGATGGACATCGAAAAAGGTTTGGTGCGATCTTCCTGGTATCGTTGTACCAGCATAACCAGTGCCTGCGCTACCCGCTTGCGAACAGAGTTGTAAGCTAGCTGAAGTAATCGTTCCTCCCTGTCTTTGATTTCATTAGACAGCATTTTAATAAACTTGGATGCCACTTCTCTATTGCCCTGGAGCAGATTGAAAAAATCATCTTTCGGTATCATAGCTACTTCTGATTTTTCCAGTGCAATGGCCGTTTCCTGATACGGCTCGCCCTGCAGTAAATCAAGATAACCGAAAAAATCTCCTTCTTTATAAAGATCAGTGATGTATTCCTTGCCATTATCATTGGCCTTGTATGCTTTTATTTTTCCCTTCTGAAGAAAGAAAACATTAGATGGGTAACTGCCTTCGGTATAAACCGTCTCTTTCTTCCGCAGACCTTTAATTTTTTTATCCTCAGCCAGTTTGGCAATCAGGTCGAAAGATTTTGCCTCCAATATAAACTGATCCAAGCCTTCCGCGGATCTGTCGAAATGACGTTTCAGCCGTTCACTTTTCTTTAAGCGGATTTCAACAGCATTCAGAAGCTCAACATCATCGTAGGGTTTGGTCAGGTAATCGTCGGCCCCCATCGTCATGCCTTTACGGTAATCATCCTTTTCAGCTTTGGCAGTCAGGAATACAAATGGAATATTCGACGTTTTTTCGTCTTTTCCCAGTAAATGCAGTACGCCGTATCCGTCGAGTTCGGGCATCATGATGTCGCAAATGATCAGATCAGGGTTTGTCTGATTTGCCATGGCAACACCTTCCTTCCCATTTTGTGCTGTTACTACTTCATAGTTGGCCAGCTCCAGAATCTCTGCCGTGTTTTCACGCATTTCCGGATTATCTTCGATCAATAGTATTTTCCTGGTTTCCAAGGTGATGTTGTTATGCTTCTTTAATATTGTTAATTCTCAAAGAGAAAAATGAATCGTTTTATTATGTTCCGGGTGGTGATTGGGCAATTTAATATGGAATGTGCTTCCTACTCCCACCTCACTTTCGAACGACACCAGTCCGCCCATCAGATCAATATAATTCTGAACGATATTGAGCCCTAGTCCGGTGCCCTGTGCATTTCCTGCATTATGCGCTCTGAAAAAGCGCTCGAATATATGAGCCTGGTCAGCCAGGGGTATACCAATTCCTTCATCGCGGATGACAATGGAGACCAAACTTTCACCGGCTTTGATCTGAAAATGTATACACTTGCCTGCGTCGGAGTATTTGATGGCATTAGAGATCAGATTGAAAAGCACGTTGCGCAAAAGCTGCTTGTCGAGCCATACTTCCAGAATGCCTTCATAGGTGAATTGAATCTGCTGGCCTTCTTTGCAAAGACCTTTGATTTCTTCAATCAAACCAATACTGAACTCCTCCAGTTTCATGGATACCGGAATGCTCTGCACCCGTCCTTCTTCCAGTTTTCCGATGGACAGAAAATCATTGAGAATTTCCGTGAGGTTGGTTACCGCGGATTTGATACGCAACACATGTTTCTGCCTTTTTTCTTCATCTTCCGTTTTTGCATAGCGGCCTATCAGTGACGCCGACGACAATATGGTAGCCAAAGGTGTCCTGAACTCGTGAGACGCAATGGTTACGAACTGGCTTTTCATATTGTTCAGCTCGCGTTCCTTTTTCAAAGCACGTATTACCTCATCCTGCGATTCCTCCACTTTACGTACAGCCGTGGCCAGTTCTTTTGTACGCTGATTTACACGCTCTTCCAACTCAGCATTCAGTTTTTGAATTTCAAGATTTGCCTCAATAATACGATTCTCCTGTTTCTTTCTCTCCGTAATGTCAATGACAAAACTGACTACAAATTCACCGTCACTTGTCTTGAAAGGACTTAAACTCACCTCTACCGGGAACTCTGAACCATCGTGCCTTCTTGCATACAGATCCATGGAGTGACCCATCCCTCTGGCTTTGGGAGCTTCCAGGTATTCATCTCTGTAATTGACATGGTTGCGGGCAAATCGGTTAGGGATCAGTGTCTCTATTTTTTTTCCAACTAAATCCATGTCGCTATATCCAAACAGATCCCTTGCCTTTGGATTGAGCATCACTATTTCGCCCGATTTATTGACTACAACAATTCCTTCAGTCGCATGTTTAAACAGGGCGTCAAGCATCTCTATATGGCGTGTCATCACCTTTGTATGAATTAATATATCATGATCGAACATACAAGGTACAGGAGATAGTTGAAGGTAACAAGGTTTACGTACGTTTTGAAAACCGACACCCATGGTAACTAATTGGTGCTTAAAGGTTAAAAAGTGTCAGAATTTATTAGGATAAAATCCCGGGATTCAGAAGCAAATCCGGGACTTAACTGATCATACGGTTTGACTGAATAATGCCGATTGAGGTACATTCTCCCACAAACGGGCGTCAAATGCCATGCATACGTTTCTTACAAAAGCCTTACCGGTTTCAGTAATACGTAAGTGATACGGTTCTATGCTAATGAGTTCGTCCATTTCCATTTCGGCAAGTCGTTCTATCGCTTTGTATACCTCGTCGCAAACTTCCTCCGGATTGCGCCATGAAGTTTCAAATTTGGTCATCAGATTCAGAATATGACGACGAAGCACCTGGTCATCTCTGGTGAGTTCATGTCCTTTTGCAATGGGAAGCTCACCGGTCGCAATTCTTTTGTAATAATCCTCTACCCGTTTCTCATTCTGAATATAGCCATCCCAGGTGTCGCTGATGGAAGAGGCTCCCAGTCCTATCAGCAGTCGCGTGCGGGTGTCGGTATAGCCCATGAAATTCCGGTGAAGGCGCTTTTCGGTTTGAGCGATATACAGTTCGTCGGTTTCAAGCGCAAAGTGATCCATGCCTATATCCTTATAGCCTGCCAGTTCCAGCGCATTTCTTCCGGTTTCATAAATTGCCATTTTTTTATCCGCATCCGGCAAATCCAATTCAGTGTAACTTCTCTGACCGGGTTTAATCCAAGGTACATGCGCGTAACTGTAAAATGCGATACGATCCGGTTTTAGTTTGATCACCTTCATCATGGTTTCCATCATGTAACATGTCTTTTGCTGAGGAAGACCGTATACAATGTCATAATTGACAGAGGTATAACCTATCTCACGGGCCTTACGTGTCAGATGAGCTACCTGATCATAAGTCTGATGACGATTGATAATCGCAAGTACAATCGGGTTGAAGTCCTGTACACCAATACTGATTCTGCGGAAACCTACTTCATAGAGTGCCAGAAGATGCTCGTCGGTAGTGTTACCGGGATGTGCCTCAAATCCAAATTGTGCTTTAGGATGAATCAATGCATTTTCAGTCAGTCCTTTAATCAACCGCTGCAAGTTTTCCGGACTGAAGAAAGTAGGAGTGCCCCCACCCAGGTGGATTTCTCTTATTACAGGTTTTTCATTCCCCAAAATGGAAAAGTAGAGGCTCCATTCTTTCAGAACGGCATTGATATATTTGGTTTCAACCGCATGGTTGATCGTGATACGCGTATTGCATCCGCAATAAGTACACAGACTTTCGCAGAAGGGTAAATGAACATACAGGCTGATCCCTTCTTTTTGATTGGAAATCGAAAAGGCATTTTTTACCAGACTTTGCCAGCTTGCCTGGGTAGGTGGTGTTTTTTGCCAGTAAGGAACCGTGGGATAGCTGGTATAGCGTGGACCCGGCGTGTTGTATTTGAACAGCAAATCCTTATCCATAAGAAAAGTTGTTTTGATGTATGTTTATAAAGATCAAAACTAGCGATGTGCCGAACCGGAAAACATGATGCTCGTCATCTGAAAAACTTACTGTTGTGGGTATTGTAATCAGTGTTAAGCTGGTTGCAATAGGCAAGAAGCTCTACCTCCATAATTCCGGAGATGGGACTGATCATGGAGGTAAGAAACTGATTTATAGAGAGTCAGATGAGTGAATTTTATTTGCCATGGCAAATCGTAATCTGCGATGATGCAGGGGTTGAGGAAGAAGGATATTGAATCATTACACCACGAACTACCAGCCACACGCCGGCCACAGCAAGCATAATAGGAGTCAGTTTTCTGATGCGGGTACGAAGCGCGGGTGTAAACCATTGCTTGAAGAACCCCACCGCCATCATCATAGGCATGGTTCCCAATCCGAATAGTAGCATGTAAAGCCCGCCACCCGCCATACTTCCGGTCGCCACGGAACTGATTAAAGCAAGATATACCATGCCGCAGGGGAGGAGTCCGTTGAAACTTCCCAATAAAAGCCAGCTGTACATTTTTCGGCTGCGGAGCATGTCGCCCATTTTCTTTTTTACAAACCCGACTGCTTTTTGCCAGAACAATGGTGGGTGGAAATACTTATCTAACGTGGCAGGCCAGAATACATAGATCAGCATTGCAAAACCTGCCAGTACAGATAAGTAACGTAAATAGCCGATCCACGCGAGCGAAGCACCTACTGATCCTATCAGCAGTCCGAGTAGGGAATAAGTGATTGCCCGTCCTGAATTGTAAACAATAAGTGCTGCGAATTGTTGTAAGCGGTTTCCTTTCTGAACGGGTAGTGCGAGTGCAATGGGCCCGCACATACCAATGCAATGAAAACTGCTCATCAGTCCCATTGAAAATGCCAGATATGGAAGAAAAGTGATCATGGGAATTGTGTAAATCCTGATTTGTTAACTATGGATTCATGACAATAACATCCTCATTCCAGTAGGTTTCGGTACCATTCTTCCAGTCAATCTGAAGACGGTAACGCCCAACAGGGATTTTAGAGGCAGGTATAAGCTGTTGATGACCACTGGCGATAACATCGAAACTGCGGTCGTTTTTTTCATTAGCCGGACAGTACAGTTTGATCGTTCCTGATAACTGCTGGTCTATGGTATTGTCAGGATAAGTGATGCTGAGTCCTTCCTCTTTCAATTCCCAAACCAATGGTTTTTCAAGCGCGTTGGCGCGATTTGTCTTATTGATCTTTTCCTGAAATTTGGTTTCTTCTTCGTAGTACTGGCTGGTAACAAGGTCAATCTTCTGATTTGTACTCATGCTCACAAGTACAAGTATCATGGCTACAAAACCCAGATACAAAACGGCAATTCCGGTACCCCAATTGAATTTCATGATAGTGATGGCTTTAAGCCTTTAAGTTGAATAACCTGGTGTGATGTGGTTTAATCAGTTTTGCGGAGCCATGAAGGTTGTTTCGAAAGTCTCCAGTTTTTCATTGTTCTGATAAACCGATAATTTCAGTTTGGTTTTTCTGCTGGTCAATTCTGATTTTGGAATAACAATGAACACGGTCCCCTGCGCCATTCCTGCTCCATCCAGCGTGAGATCCGGTGTTCCGGCAAAAATCAGTTTGCCTTGTGAATTCTCCAATACCAATTTCGGACGCACTACATGATTGGTTTTATTGAAAATCTTGAATGTATACAGATTGCTGATGGAGCCATCTTTATTCTCTACATACTGACTACCAGGAGCGCGGAACATCGTAGTTTGTGTATCTGTGCGCGAAGCGAGCATGAAACCCAGCCCCGACCACAGTAAGATCAGTACTACTACATAGCCGATAACTCTCGGTGTAATCAGTTTACTGGTTTTATTGACAATGGCATTTTCTGAGGTATAGCGGATGAGTCCACGGTCAAAACCGACTCTGTCCATGATCGAATCACAGGCATCAATACAAGCAGTGCAGTTTACACATTCCATCTGCATACCGTTACGGATGTCGATCCCTGTCGGGCAAACTGCCACACATTGGTTACAACTTATACAATCACCTTCAGTACGTTCTTTGCCTTTGTGTAATTTCCCTCTGGTTTCGCCGCGTTTGTAGTCATAGGCCACCACAATAGAATTGCGATCCATGAGAACGCCTTGCAAACGACCGTAAGGGCAAACCACTGTACAAGCCTGGTCGCGCAGCCATGCAAAATTGAAATAAAAGATAGCCGTAAATGCTACAATACCGGAGAAAAGAGGAATATGTTCTCCAATGGGTTCACTAATGATTTTACTCAATTCGTCCACACCAATAACATAGGCAAGCAACAAGTTGGCAATCAGAAAAGATACAGCCAGAAAGAGAAAATACTTGGATCCTTTTTTGATGATTTTATCTGTATTCCAGGGTGCTTTGTTGAGGAGTTTTTGTTTACCTGCATCGCCCTCAATCGCATATTCAATCTTACGAAAAACCATTTCCATGAAAACGGTTTGCGGGCAAGCCCAACCACACCATAATCTGCCGAAAACTGTAGTGAACAGAACGATAAATACCATGAAAGAAAGCATGGTGAGACCGAATAGCCAGTAATCCTGCGGACCTATAAAAATTCCGAAAATGATAAACTTGCGTTCGAGAACATTGAGCAGCAGAAGTGGCTGTCCGTTTAATTTGATGAAGGGTGCCGCAAATAGTAAGCCAAGTAACACTACAGTAAACCAGACACGGCGGTTGTGCCAGTTACCTTTTGGTTTTTGAGGATAAAACCAGTTTCTCTTCCCATCCTCCGTTACCGCGTTGAAATGATCGCGGAAGTACTCGTCCTGCTCGGGAATATCAAAGGTTTTCATTGTATTTGATATTTGTGGTGATGTCAAGGCCCAAATTTATCCTTGACATCACCGGTTTTTTATTTGGCACTCAATTGATCTCCTTCAAAAAGTTCGCCCTGAGGCTCTTTTGGTGTAGCTGGTTTAGTGCCTTTTAAAGACAATACATAGCTTGATACTTTTTGAATATCAGTGGGGGATAGTTGCTTTTCCCATGAAATCATCCCTTTTTCAGGAACACCATATTTGACAACTTTAAATATATCACGGATACTGCCGCCATGAAGCCAATAGGCATCTGTGAGGTTTGGTCCTACAGAACCTCCACCGTCAGGGCCATGGCAAGCCGTACATTTTTCCTGAAACAGCGCCTGACCTTCCGCAAGTATAGCAGCGTCTGTTAATGCAGTTACTGAATTCTCATCCATGCTGGCGCCCACCTTCTCCATATAGGCTTTCTTTTCAATTTCGGCCTGAGCAATTTCCTTATCCAGTTCGGCAAGCTGCATATCACCCATTCCGCTAAAATAGTAGGCAGAATAGCCGATAGCAATAAGAATAGTAGCTACGAAAAGTGATTGTAACCATGGCGGCATACGGTTGTCGAGTTCCTGGATCCCGTCGTAATCGTGTCCGTCGATCAGGATATGTTTCTCATCTTTCAGAGAAACTCCTGCTCCTGCAAATTTTTTCCACCAATGCTCGCTGAATACAGCAGTCGATTCTCCTTCGGGACCTTTTTTAGTAGATAACTGACTTAGCAGACTTAGTGCATTTGCAAGCACGATTGCAACCAGAACCGTTACAAAGAATAAAACTCCTAATATGACGTAGAGTATCAGATCTGTACCGGTCACAGCTCTGATTGGCTCTTCATTCTGGGCAAATGCAGACAACGACGTGAATACAATCAGCAGCAGTGACATAACGGATTTTTTCACCACCCCGTCGTTTAAGGGCAGATTGCTCATTTTGCCCAGCGATTTCTTGTCAATGCGCAGTACAAATATGATCAGAGAGGCAAAGAACAGGAAGAATATGACCAGCGAAATCAGAGGGAAGACTTCAATCCCCACAATGTTTTCAAGATATGTTCGAAATTTCATGATGATAAATGATAATGATGGAATACACGGACAGATCAACTACTTCTCGGTCTTGATATCTGTTCCCAATCGTTGCAGGTAAGCAATGAGGGCAATGATTTCTTTTTTCTCATCCGCTTTGATACCACTCTGTTTGAGTCGCTCCTGAATTTCCCTGGACTGTTTTGTCAGTTCCGAATTGGCTACTTTATCGTAATCTTTTTCATAAGGAACTCCCAGCGTTTGCATCGCTCTGATTTTTGATGCTGTTGTACTTGTATCCAGGTCATCCTCCAGTAACCATTCATAACGCGGCATGATAGAACCTGGCGACATACTGGTCGGGTCTTCCATGTGATTGTAATGCCAGGAATCTGGGTATTTGCCACCCACGCGGTGCAGATCCGGACCGGTACGTTTTGATCCCCACTGGTGCGGGAAATCGTATACAAATTCACCTGATTTGGAGTACTCTCCATAACGTTCAATCTCTGCACGGAACGGACGTATCATTTGCGTGTGGCATACATAACAACCCTCACGTACATAAATGTCGCGTCCCTGCAACTCCAGTGGTGTATAGGGCTTCACTGCAGCGATGGTTGGAACGTTTGAGTCGATCATGAACGTCGGGATCATCTCAATCATGCCGCCAATGGCTACGGCGATCAGCGCAAATATGGTCAGAGCGAGTGGCTTGCGTTCAAACCATCTGCGGTGCCAGTATTCGTTCTTGCTGGCGTGCCAGATCGCGCTCAAAGGCATTGCTTTGGCGGTTTCGTCAGGAACAAGTTTGCCTTTGGCGGCAGTCATCCAGAGGTTATAGATCATCACTACAAATCCGATGATGTACAGTGTTCCACCCACACTTCTCAGGAAGTAAAGCGGCGCAAGTTGGGTAACGGTTTCAAGGAAGTTAGGATATTTCAAAAGCCCTTCTTTCGTGAATTCCTGCCACATGGAACTTTGCACCCATCCTGCCCAATACATAGGAACAGTATAGAATATGATACCCAATGTACCGATCCAGAAGTGGAAGCTTGCCGCTTTTTGAGAATACAGCGGTCGGTTATACAAACGAGGGAACAACCAGTATAGTAAACCAAATGTAAGGAACCCATTCCAGCCTAACGCTCCTACGTGTACGTGAGCTACGATCCAGTCTGTATAGTGAGCGACCGCGTTCACATTTTTGAATGAAAGCATGGGTCCTTCAAACGTGGCCATACCGTAAGCGGTGATAGCCACTACGAAGAATTTCAATACGATATCCTCACGAACGCGATCCCATGCCCCACGCAATGTCATCAGACCGTTGATCATCCCACCCCATGAGGGCGCGATCAGCATCACAGAGAATACAGTTCCCAAAGTCTGAGCCCATTCGGGTAAAGCAGTATACAACAAATGGTGAGGGCCTGCCCAGATGTACAGGAATATGAGTGCCCAGAAGTGGACGATGGAAAGTCTGTAGGAATAAATCGGACGGTTGGCTGCTTTGGGCAGGAAGTAATACATCAAACCCAGGTAAGGAGTAGTAAGAAAAAAGGCTACGGCATTGTGTCCGTACCACCACTGTACAAGCGCATCCTGGACTCCGGCATACACCGAATAACTTTTAAATAAAGAGATGGGTAAAGCAATACTATTTACAACGTGCAGCATCGCTACAGTAATGAAAGAAGCAAGGTAAAACCAAATGGCCGCGTAGATGTGTTCCGTGCGTCGGTTGATGGTCGTCATGATCAGGTTGATAAGGGCAGACACCCATACCACCGCGATAGCAATGTCCAACGGCCATTCCAGTTCTGCATATTCTTTGGAAGTAGTGAGTCCCATCGGAAGTGTGATGGCTGCTGCCAGAATGATAAACTGCCAGGCCCAGAAGTGAAAACGGCTTAGTACAGGGCTCCACATCGGTGTACGCAATACACGTGGTGCAGAATAATACATACCTGTGAAGAAACCATTACCTACAAAAGCAAAGATGACAGCATTGGTATGGAGCGGTCTGATACGGCCAAAAGTAAGATATTGGATGTCCATATTCAGATCTGGAAATACAAGCTGAAGTGCTGCCAGCAGTCCAACAAGCATCCCTATGAGTCCGAACAAAATTGTCGCGATTGCGAAATTCCGTACAATACGGTTGTCGTATTTAAACTCGTCCAGCTCGACAGATGCAATACCCGGATGTGGAAGGTTTGACATAATATTAAATAGAATTTGGTGAATAGAGTTTTTGCTGATTGCTGCGGCACCTATTGTAGGTGCCGCAGGATTATATATGGAAGGTTGAGGTTATTTGCGCATGAAAAGAATTACTTGTGAGTTGATTCATTGGTGGTGTCGTCCAACAGGATACGAACGGAAGGTGTATAGTCGTCATCAAAATGGCCCTTTCTGACAGACCAGATAAAAGCACTCAAAAAGCCAATTGCAATGAAAAGACTGGCAATGATCAGGATATAGAGAGCGCTCATGGTTGTATTGAATCAGGTTATATTGATGGGTCAAAACTACCGGGTTCATCATGCGGGAACGATGATATTGCGCTTGTCAGAAACATGACATTGCTCACTTTCTGATCCATTTTTTTGCAGCCATATTACTGGCAACCGTCGTAAATGCAACAATTGTAATAGAACTGACCGGCATCAGGATTGCAGCGATCACAGGTGATAAATTTCCGGTAATAGCAAAGGCCAGCCCCGTGATGTTATAGAACAGGGAAATTCCGAAACTCCATTTGATGATCTTCTGTCCTGACCTTGCCAGTTGCATATAAGCAGGTAGTTTCGTCAGTTCATTTCCTTCCACAATGGCATCGCAGGATGGAGAAAAGTTGTTGATATCGTCGGACACAGCGAGTCCCACGTTACTCTGTCGAAGCGCGCCGGCATCATTCAGTCCATCACCCACCATCAGTACATTTCTGCCTTCTGCTGTCTGCAGGTTTTCAATAAAGCGTAATTTTTCTTCGGGTTTTTGTTCAAACAGTAAGCTGGCACTTTCGCCGAAAATGGGTGTTAACAGTGCTTTGTCTGTAGGTTTATCGCCTGAAAGCAGGTAGGTTTTGTAACCTTCACGTTGTAAAGCAGCGATGGTTTCAGGAAGTTCGGCGCGGTATTTACTTTTGATCGTGAAAAAGCCAATCACCTCGTTATCGACAGAAAAATATACATGAGATGCATTATGGCTGGTTTGGTTCGGTTTCTCAGCTCCGACCCACAGCGCAGAACCTAATCTGATTTGCTTTTTGCCCCACCATGCTTCTATCCCAGCTCCGCCAGTTTCCACGTATTCACCCAGACTCCTTTTGCTGGCGGTAGTGTCAGCCAGTTTTTTTACAATCATCCGGCTCAGCGGATGAGAAGATTGTGATGCTACAGACTTTACAATGATGAGCTCTTCTTCGTTTAAATCTTTGCCTACGAAGTCCACCTCTGCATCGTTAGCCTGTGTGATGGTTCCGGTTTTATCGAAAACGACGGTGTCTATATGAGAAAGCCTTTCTATGGTGTGCGCATTTTTGGGATAGAACTTGTTCTTGCCAAAAAGGGCAAGCATGTTTCCGTTTGTGAAAGTGGACGAAAGCAGCAGCGCACACGGGCAGGCCACCAGCAGGCTCGTTGTGAAAGCGCGGAAAGCAGTCGCAGGACTATTCAGATAAAGTATCCAAACAAGAAATGTAACGGTAGCGATGATCAGTACGATAACTGAAAAGTATTTATTAATCCTGGCTGCAAGCGTCTGGTTCTGATCTTCCTTTTCTTTGGAAAATGTATCATGATTCCAGAGTTGGGTCAGGTAACTTTGCGATACCTTTCTGAGCACTTCAAGTTCTATAGCCGGACCTGTTTGCTTGCCACCCGCATAAATGGTGTCGCCTTTTTTACGCTCCAATGGTTCAGATTCACCGGAGACGAAACTATAATCGATCATGGCTCGCGGACTCATTAATACGGAGTCGGCCGGAATGAGTTCTTCATTTCTGACAATGATCTGGTCGCCGGTGTTGAGATCAGTGATCGGTGTGCGGATGTCCGCATTGTTGTTGATAACCGATACGGCAACGGGAAAATAAGATTTATAATCACGGTCAAAAGATATTCCCGCATATGTTTTATCCTGGAAATACCGACCTATCAGCATAAAAAATACAGCACCGGCGAGTGAATCCAGATAACCGGGACCGGTATTTGTAAAAATCTGATACAGACTGATCAGGAAAATGCAGGCAAGTGCTAATGCGATCGGTGCGTCAATATTCAGATACTTCCCTTTCAATGCCCCCCATGCTGATTTGAAAAAGTCCTCAGCACAATAGAAAAACACCGGCAAACTCAGTGCCAGATTGAGCATACTGAACATAAACCGCAGGCTCTGGTCAGAAGTGGATTGACCAAGGTCGAAATACTCAGGAAAGCTCAGCATCATGATATTGCCGAATGCAAAGCCGGCTATACCGATCTTGTAAAGCCGGGTTCTGTTCCATTTTCTGATCTGCTTTCCCTCTACATCGTTCAGACTGATATACGGTTCATAGCCCAATTTTGTAATCAGTGATGCTATTTCACTCAGTTTAATCTGATCGGAGTCATAGGTAATACGTACCTTCTTCTCCGGAAAATTGACAACGGAACTGCGTATTGCAGGATTGATCCTGTAGAGCTGTTCTAGCAGCCAGATACAAGAGCTGCAGTGCATTTTGGGAATCAGCCAATTGATGCGTGACAAACGACCGTCAGTGAATTCCAACAGTTTGGTTGAAATTTCGGGCAGATCCAGATAATCGTATTTGCCCTGGAAATAATTTTTATCAGGTGATACACCCTGTGCGCCGTCGATGGCATAGTAGCGACAGAGATCATTTTCCTTAAGAAGGTCGTACACCACGGCGCATCCGTCGCAGCAGAATTCATGTTCATCCTGATAGATGACTTCATCTTTACATGCCTCACCGCAGTGGTAGCAGGTAGGTTTGATATGAATCTCGTTTTCTACGTTAAGTGGGTTCGCACTCATGGCCTCTTCTACTGTTTATGTATCACCTGATGGTTTCCGATGATGATGAAATGCAGTTTGACACGTATGCGAAACTGTGATTCAAAATTGGTAGAATAGGCCGGGTAAGAAGATGACGTATGTAGTTTGAGGAGATGACTTTGGTCAGGAATGGTCGGAACGTTATTCGTAGTTTCAAACTACAAATACTAATAATCTGCCTTCTGTGACGGTAGTGACAAGGCTTTGTATTACTGCCTTTACCATCGCAGGCGGTAATGTATTGGAAGTGCGCAGTTTTGAAAACTACGCACAACGGTTATTGCTCTGAATTATCGGCTGATTATAATCTATTGCTTTACAATTTTTAGAGTCTGCTCCCCTTTTGAGTGCTGTATTTTTAATAAATAAATCCCGGAAGGGTGATTTTGGAAATCAATTTTTTCTTGATTTTCAAAACTGTCTTTTTGCCAGATTATAGCTCCCTTTGAATCAAATAACAAGAATCGTCTTTTTGTATGGCTGCTAAATTGAAGCATGACTTCACCATTGGTTGGATTAGGGCCGAATGTAACAGGGGCTGATTGAACAGGCTCATTATTTCCTAAAATAACCGAAACTCTCACAATGGTTGGTTCCAGAATAGTGCCAATGCCACAGCCGTTTTGCACTGACAGTAATTTGAAATAAGCGGTATGCTCTTTGCTGGTAATTGACAACGTATCGGGAGAGATACTGGCACTTTTAGAAAGTGAGCCCAATTCGTTGCCATAGCGATAGGTCCATGGCCCGGTACCTGTTAAGTGCACAGCTACTTTGGCTGTACCATTTTGATCCGGATAGGCCTCAGTACTTCCAAATGAAGCACTGGATTTGTCGCTGAACCACAGTATGTTGGAGTAGTCGGCAGAGGCAGTATTTGGATCGCTTGCCTGCAAGCGTATACGATACAACTCCGTAGTAGAGAAACCCGCAGGTAAAGTGGCCTGTAGTGAAGATTTTACGATCGAAGTGGGGACAGACTTTACCAGTTTCCCTTTACTGTCGAAGAATTGTGCCGTAAACTGATTGGATGATGAGAATGTGCCGGTTTGTGAATAGGATATAAGGATCGTATCATTTTCACATAACGGATTCCATTTATTCAGTCCGTCAATTTCAACGGTTCTATCTGACGGGGGATTAACCGTAACGATCACGCTTCCGGTAGTTTTGGGATTACCACAGCTGCCTTTGGCAGAAATTATAGAATAAGTGGTAGTCACCTTGGGGGCAACGTTAATCGAATAACGTGTATACCATCCGTTGAAGGTGGTTTTCATACCATCAGAAAGTGTAATGTCAACTGGTGTATTTCCGGGACTTGTAGTTCGTAGGGTTATCCATGCCGAATGACCCGTATTAACAGTAGTATTACCGGTAAGTTCCAGATCTGCTGATTGCATGATGGTAATATACTCCGTTGCTTTAAGTTCTGTTCCTGAAACGTAACAGGTCAGATTAATTCCTCCTATGCCGATTCCTGAAGGTATTGTCAGAGTAGCAGTACCCTTTTGTACAGGTGTCGAATGCAGGTCGAAACGTGTGCCGTTAGTATTGGTAAGGTAAAAACCAATCTTCTCTCCGTCGGGAATATCTCCCCCGACCTGGTAGCTGACCTGTAAAGTTTCACCTTTACATATGTTAGCCTTACCTGGCTTGAATTCCAGAATTTTCGGCTTCACTCTTACTGGCACGTTGCCGGATACTGTGCCATATCCGCACTGGTTACTGACTGAATTCAAGACAAAATCTGAACCTTTTTCCAGCATGTAATTTCTATGATGTATCGCTTCAGTTCCGGTTATATTGCCGAGATCTTTCAGTATTAATTCCCAAGGGCTTCCACCGGTAACTGCATAAGTTATTGTGGTAGATTGACCATACTCTATCTCTGCCATTTCCGGAGATCTCAACGCTACGGTAGCAGTTGGTTTTTTATTTACTCTAAACTCAACTCCTCCTGAACCTAATCCATTGTTTACAGCGACACTAACACTATATAGTCCGCTCATTGTATCAGGGATCATATACCTGAAGTCACTACCAGTAGTGTTGGTTGCCACCGTTTTGACAACATTTCCTTTTCTGATCTGAAGGGAGAAGATTGTTCCAGGGGGTGCGATCCCTTGTTCTACATCATAAGAAACAACCATTTCCTCATCGGTACAATAGTTTTTTGTCTCAGGCAAATATTTCAGGCGTACATGGTATCCAATCCAAAGCAAGTGGGTAGTTACATTTACATCCGTTGTGCCACAGGCATTGCTGATCGATTTGATGGTAAATGGAGTTACCTGGGATTTTGGAAGTGTAGGTCTAAGTTGTTGATATTGAGAAAATTGTTCAAATGTATAATCCCTGACGCCGTCGGTATATATTACAGAGTAAGGAGTATAACCACTTAGGCTTAAAAGGATGTTTGGCGTTTCAGTCAGATTAATTAATCTGGGTTGCTGCATTGTATATCTGCTCAAATCTTCCGGATTTTTCAATTCCGGTTTCTGATCTATGATAAAGGGTATATTGGCACTGGCCGTGATTTCAGGTTTAGTAGCCTTCACTGCAATGAAATTATGTGAAGGGATTCCGAATCGGGATACCGGAATCTTATACCGACCGGGCTTTTTAACAGTAAGGAGCACATTATGCTCATGTCCTGATAAGAAAATTTTGAATTCATTATCGCTTGCAAACTGTCCGAAACTTTCAAAACTAACTTCAAAACTGTCAGGATTACAAAGATATCTTTGCGCGGGTGGATGCACGACGATGGACGGTGTCTGATCGGGAGTTGGGTTTACCGTAACGCTCAACTTTGGAAGCTGCTCGCTGGAATAGCAAACATTCCTGATTGATTTCAAACCATAATTTCCTGTTTCCGCTACAAATAGTACCTGGCGAATGGGTTGGTATTCAGAGAGAGTTTTAAATCCTTTATCGTCTTCTATCATCAGTGGTACACCACCCGATACGGGTAAGCCAAATTCAATATAACGCGGTCGTGGCAAAGGTTGGTTTGGGATAGTTTCGTATTTTATCCTTGGAATTCCACGTATAGTAAAACCATATCTATATTCCGAAGTAAATGATGGATTTGTGGTCATTATTCTGAAACGGTTGATACTAAAGTAGCCTTCCTCTACCCATTCGGAGGGAGAATGGGGAATAAAAAATTCGAGAGAGTCATCTACTAGTTTTGCATCGAAGAGATAGGATGTGTTTTTATCTGTAATGCCTTCCACAGTAAATTTCGTGTTGGCATTAAGCGTAGCACTGCTGACAAAAGGAAGGCGAACCTGTTGGTTTTCGCATATTTCAAACCTCTGTCCATCCGTCATGTCTATGGCAATAGACGGTTTGACCGTCAAAACGATATTTTCTTTGGGGAGATCGGTAGTTACTCCACAAGCTGTCTTCAAAGACCGGATCGAAAAAGTTTCTGTTTTCTTGGAATAAAGATTTATATAATTACTACTGTACATAGGCAGAGCATATGATTTGCCGTTACTTAGTTCAACGGTAAACGGACCGGGGCCTTCAATATTCATGGTCATTTGATAGGCTTGTCCCGGGAGAATCGTCTGGCTCTGGCTACTGAATCGGGCAACCGGTTTTGCGTGGATCGTGTACCAATCAGAATATGGGCTAACCAGCCCAGGTGTGTCAGTGAGAATAGCAATCTGGAAACTATTGGAATGTTGTACTATTTCTTCTGGAATACGGGCCAGTAATAATCCATCAGATTTTCGTTGTGCAGGTATTTCGAACGTCCGTTTTTCGCTCGGGTCGGAATAGCCCTGCCGAAAAAAGCGTAGCTTAAATGTGGCTGATTCCGGAATGTTGCCACCCGTTACGAAATAGCTCAGTTCAATATCGCTTCCTTCACAAAGTGCAGTTTGATTATTTATTTTTCCGGGAATAATCGAAACCGGGTTGATTTTTAAAGGTATTTTTCCGGAAAATGGAACTGCAATACCACAACTGTTTTGTGCACTTACTACAAAGATATCCTGCGGTTTGGTCGCGATAAAACTCAGGGTTTCCTGGTAGGAGTGAGCTGAGGACAAATGTTTTGAACTATCGCTAAGTGTAAACTTTATTTGATTGTTGGCGGTCGCAATGGTGTTGATTGTAAAATGCCGACCGGCATTCACAGTATCTGACTGGCCTGACGGTAGCGATATGGACAGATCGCCACGTGTATTCCAAAGTCTTTGATAATGAAGAGAGCTAGTAGCAGGACTAGTGGTAATAATCTGAAAATAGATATCTGGCAAACTGTATGGAAGGTCATTGTCAATAGTAAAAACCAGATTATCATCCTCTAAAATTGCGTCGTACGTTGCCACAACTGCTCTGTTAAAATAAGACAAGAGCGTAATCTTAAACCGGTTGTCTGCATTGAATGTGCCGGTTATTTGTACGGGTATCTTATTGGAGGTATAAGTACAAATCCGGTCCCTGTAATTACTGTTAGCCGTTATCAGGGGCGTTTGCGCATGAGCTACTATGTTGCAAACAGCTACAAATAGAAATGATAGAAGAACATTATTTATTTTCATTAGAGGAGTTATAATTTTGCTGATCAGTATTTAGCAATACGATACGTAACTTCGGCTTGTTTCTTTCTTATTTTGAGCATGTAAACACCTGTCGGATATGCTATTAAATTAATTTGAGCCTCCTTGTTAGTATATTTTTTTGTAAATATTTTCCTTCCGGCCAGATCAAATATTTCGATATCTCGTATTTCGTTATTGTCAAATTGCACCAGCAAGGTGTTCCGGGTTGGGTTCGGTCCAAACTTAATACGTTCTGTCAATGCTTCGATACCCGTAATGAGCTCAACTGTGAATGAAGACGGATCGTTTATCTTGCCAACCCCGCATTCATTGGACAATTGCAGGATTTTGTATACAGCCATAGGGCTAATTGGTGTGAGCCTGATAGTGTCTGAGAACTGTCTTGTATAGCGGTTTTGTGAGAAATTGTTATCTCCAAAATTGTAGGAAAAAGGACTGCTTCCTTCAAACTTAATCACCGCTTCTACCGGCTGACCCGGCTGGTAATAAACAGAAGGGGTAACCACTGTCGCACTTGCTGGTTCACTTATTTTTAATCTATTCGCGTACGTACTGCCACTCACTTTGGGATCTTTTGAAGTGATGCGGATTCTATAAAACTCAGAACCTCTAATACCTGCCGGAATCACTGCGTTCAGATAGGAATATTGATTGGAAAAAGTTGGAATAGATGTGAAGTTGTTTCCCGTACTATCTGAAAGCTGCACTTCATATAACTGTTCTCCACCTGAACTTCCAAAATGATAGAATCTTATATTGACCGTATCTGAATTGCAAATACTAGGTCTCCTTAATCCCTCAATACGTTCAAAAGAAAGCCATTGCGCCAGCTTAGGAAGGACAGTTAACGTTGCTGAGCCTGACACTTTGCTTACCCCACACACAGTCTCAGCTGTCTTTAGGGTATAGGTAGTATTCGATGCAGGTGTAACTTTAACCTCGGTAATTCCTCCCGGAAAGGGCGCGGTAACTTTAAAACTTGTACCATCAAAGAGCTCGAAAATGGAATTGATGGCAAAATTTGAATTAGCTCGTACAAGCAATGTAGATGTTTCTCCGGCCGTAATGGTATTGTCCCCAGCCAAGGTCATATCCGGTGTTGCATACAGCTGATATCCCACTGCTTTTTCAATCTTAAATGCCGTCACTTTTGCAATAATAGTGAAATATTCACCTGGCAGGTTTGCGGGAATAGTTAATTGAATTTTCCCGATGTTACGGCTGACTGAGTCAAGCTTGATGATATCCCAAGCACTGTTTCGTAGGTAAAACGAAACGTATTCTTTTGAAGAAAGAGTGGCTCCTTTGACTTCATAATTTAACTCTACTTTTTGGCCCGGGCAAAATGTCGGATCCGAGTTTGCGGGGAACTTACTGAGTTCCAGAATTGGCTTGGTGATAACCCGCACATGTCCGCTTGTGGTTCCATAACCACAAGAATTCCAGACTTTTGAAATCGTAAATGTTTGAGGATCGGTAACGATAGGATAATAGGAGTCTTGGTTACTATTCGTGCTTTGGACGTGCCCGTCACTGTACACAATTCCGAAAGGCTCATTACCAGTCAGAATTGTTCTGAGTGAAACTTGCGTTCCGTAATTGATAGTGGCAGTGCTATCGCCCGGATATCCGGTAACAATTTTTGCAGTTGGAGTCTGGCCGATTCGTATGCTGGAAGTTTCAGAATATATATTGTCCGAGGAGCGAAGTCTCAGGTAATAACTTCCTTCTTTTAAGTCTGGCGTTGTAAATCGGATAAAAGAACCGTCGGTAACACTGGTGATGTCAGAGTAAGAATCCGCAGATCCGGTTGCAGAAATTTGAAGCGTAAATTTCGTTCCTGGTTCAGGCTGGCCGTTTTCAAAGGAAAAACGAACCTCAGCATCGCTGCCAACGCAATTCCAAATGGGATATATGTCTCTGTTCAAAATGAGTTTATAACCTACACCATAATAATAAGATACCATGTCGCCACTCCATTTTCCGCAGCTGTTTTCCACAGATTTTAGTTTAAACTCTGTGATCTCGCCATTTTCCAATAGGAGAGGAACTCCCAGACCGCCGTTATGATTAGATGTGGCTTTGGCTTCCACTCCATTCATTGTATAGACGATATCGCTATACTTGCTGGCAGATATAAAAGCAAATGGATAGTTACCCAGGTACATAGCAATTGGATTTTCTTTTTTGCCTATTTCAGAAATAGCCGGTGCCTGAGGAGGAGAGGTAAACGTAATCCTGGGTGTTTCGGATACAAGGCGAGGTAGTGTAGAGGTCAGCTGGACACTCTGATCATTGTATTCAAGAGGATATTTGAATTTAAATATTTTCGATTTGCTGAAATCCGGATCCAGATTTAGTGTTACTCTTTGATAGCCTGTATTGGTTAACGTGAACTCATTTCCTGCTTCAAATTTGCCATGCACAAAAACCTCCACTTCTACACTATCAATTGCACAAAGATTGGTATTGCTTACGTTTACAAATAAACTGGGCTTAGAACTGTTGGGGTCGGAAACCAATAGCGAGAAAACAGGTGGATTATCATTTGTAAAACAAGCGTTGGAAATACGGGAAAGCTGAAATGTTGTGTCTTTTCTTAAAAATTGCTTTTTAGAGTAATTGCTGAAATCCTGAGTCAATTTACTGCCATCTTTCATTTCCAATTCGAATGGACCTCCTCCAAGAAATTGATAGTTTACCTGAATAAGTGAGGGAGTGGCAACGCTATTCACCGAATTCGGATCCCTGATCATTCTGGGGGGACCCTGGAATTTTACATTCTGAATAAGTGAGGTAATTGATGGGTTACTTGATATCGCACGTAGAGAAACTCCCTGATTATAATCCAGGTCATCGGTGTCGCCTGAGCTTCTGGGAACCACAAATTCGATGTAATCGCCATTGAGCCGGGCCGGGATGTAGATTTTTTTTGATGACTGTGTGAAAACTTCCAGAGTAAAAGACGTCTGGCTGTTCACACCACTGGCAAGAAAAGGTATCCGGGCAGTTTGGCCTACGCAGTATATCGCCCGGTCGTTGCTGTTGGAAGGGAAATTGAATGCCAGGCTTGGCCTTAGCTGAACTGTAACCGGATTGTTAGGAGGATCTTTAATGATACCACATCCGGATTCAAATGTTTTAACCTGAAACTGCGTCATTTTTTGTAGCGTGTATTCTTTACCGTATTGTAGTATATCTCCATTGGTCAATGTTATGTTAAATGGAGGCATCCCTTTTGGATTTGCTGAAATATAAGTTTTCTCGCCTATGTTTATGCTGTATTTATCGGCAGTCAACGAAAACGAAGGTTTTGGATATGGATACATTTTTAAAGACTTGTTGATGGAGATAGCCGTAGGATTCTCCGCCACAATACCCAGATAAATATCCTGTGAACTGGTTGACTGAATTAGATTTTCCGGAACTCTGGTTGTTAATTCATTATGTCCTGTTAACACGGCTGGTGCATCGATGTACCTGTAGGAATCCCAACCGACATTGTCATACGCAAACCTGATTTTGAATTTTGTATTTTTATTGAATTCGCTACCATCCGTATTAAAAAGTACCTTAATTTCTCCTCCTTCACAGGGCGTCTTGGGACTGAATGCGGTAGGCATAAAATCAACCGCATTGACTTTTATATTTACCTGTCCGCTGGTGCTCATTGGACCACATACATTACTGGCTTCTTTGATATGATACGTTCCCTCCCTGGTTTTAGGTAACGTGAAATTTCCAGCTGCATACCAGAATTTCAGGGTATCCCCGGAACTCAGTACGGCAGTTCCCGTCGTTGGCGGATTCGTAAGTAATGTTAGTGCGATTTTCTCAGTGGAATTAATCGTATCAGCTGTAAAACCCCATCGGGAGGTCAGATGAACAGATGATTTGGTAAATACTCTTTGAGAATATCCTGCATCAATTTCTTGCTGAGGATTGGAGGTAAGAATCCGAATGGCAAATGTAGAAGCATTTGCCAGAGACGGTTCTTTGAGTACCGTAATGAGTCTATCTCCCCTTAGCTCGGCAGGGTATTCCCAGCGTGCTTTTGGATCATTCCAATTACGATAAGCAACAACAGTAAATTTGTTGTCAGCAGGAAATGTTCCTGTTACATCTATATCAATACTGAGCTCATTACCAAGGCAATAGTTTTCTGCGTTGACTCTAATGATACGAAGGCTGGGACTTTGAGCAAGAGCTGTGAAAGAAAAGAATGAGAAAAATAGAAGTCGTAAAAATTTATGCAACATGCTGTAGAGGATTTTTTGAAAACAGCTGATTCTTGAAATAAGATATCAAAACTGAAATTTGTTGCAATTAAGCGCTTTGCGGTGACATGTGCAATGTGTCGGAGTGGCGGTTATATCAGCAGAAAACCGAAACTATGAAAAAGAGCCAGGAGGTTAAAATCTCCTGGCTCTTTCTGAATCTTACTAAGAAAGTATCTGTCTTACCGCTTATTCAACATCTGCGGAATGCCTACTTTTCTGTTGGACGCTGCTGTACTGTCGACGCCCAGGTTTTTCAATATATCTGCAGTGAGTGTGGAAGTGGTATCCCTTGCATACAACACAACCGGCCAAAGGTCGCCGCCATCAGGATTAAGATCCATACGAAGCACAAAAGCGTAGCCATTTTTTCTTCCTGCGAAAACGATTGCGTCATTCACTTTTTGCTTAATAGGTGTAAACTTTTTGGTGAAGTAATTGCGGAGTTCATTCATGGAATTAGCCTGAAATTCTTCGTACGACGCTTTCAGGTTTTCGAGCTCAGTAGCCTTATCTTTTAAAATCGCTTCGCTTGTTTGTGCAGAAGCCAATTTTTCGAAAGCTGCTCTTTTGTTTTCAAAGTCGTCGAATTTACTTTTCAGAATTTTATCATATTGCACACTTTTTTCGGTGATTTCTTCATTGAGTTTTTTAAATTCGGGAAGTGTTGAGAGAATAAACTGCTGGTCCACATGGCCGATTTTCATGTCTTGCGCATGGCTGGTATTTGCAAAAAGACATACAATAACAATTGTGAGAATGGAAGGAAATGTTTTCATTTTGCTTTGTTGGATTAAAGAGTGGAAAACTGAAAGTCCAACGCAACTGATTGATTTGTATTGTCTTAAAAAATGTTAAAAAGCTTCTATGTACAGGATTGGTATCAGCTTGCCACCTAAATCGGTTTTTCGTCAGAGTTTAAGTATAATAATATAGCCCGGACCTGCAGACTCCAAACAAAAAGGCGAGGCTACCCTTTGGCAACCTCGCTTAAAAGTCATTCAAAAAACTGATTACCAACCTGGGTTCTGGCCCAACGCCGGGTTGCGATTGCGATCGTTTTCCGGGATAGGATAGAGGTATTTCTTGTCTGCCCATTCACGTGCACCGGGGTTCCACATCACTTCGCCGGAGGTACCTTTCGATAATTGAATACGTCCCACAGCTGCAGAAGGTGAAACATCCACAAAAGCAATACCTGCCGTTGACGAAGTCGGCTTTGTTCCCTGATAGAAGTACACATCTTTCTTGCCATCACCATTCAGGTCATATTCGCCCAGTGCAGGGACATACATGCCGTTGAGCGTTGCAGTCTGGAACAACGTACCCAGCTTCCATCTTCTCAGATCATCTGGACGAAGGCCTTCAAAAATCAGTTCGGTTCCTCTTTCACGCAGGACTTCCAGCAATACAGGGTTGCTGAATTTGTTGGTGAAAAACGATATCATGTATGGATCCGCAATGGTAGGCAGCGTTGTCAGCGTGGTACCGGTGATACCAGCTCTTTTTCGGAGTGCTCCGATCGTATTGCTCCATTCAGCAGCAGTCATTTTGTCTAATTCTGCCAGTGCTTCTGCTTTGTTTAGCAACACTTCCGCCCAGCGCATCACAATGTGTGCGTTGTCGTTACGGCTTTCGTCATCAAAAGGGAAACGTTCGTCATAACACCATTTGATCGGCTGGTATCCTGTGAAGGTTTGGCTAAAGTTTGGGGGTGCGATAACGGGTGTGCCATTTTCTGTACGCGTGTAGTCGCCTGTGCGAATGGTTTGTTTCAATCGCAGATCGCGGTTTTTTACTTCTTCTACAAACGGTGTGGTCTCGTAACCAGCCTTGCTCGTGAACGGCGTTCCGTCCAGGTTCAGATAGGTATTTACGAAACGGCGCGTCAGACTGGGACGGTTACCGTAAGTAGGGCTGATGAAACGGCGGTTGGCAGAACTATACACCTGTAGGTTTGCACTCAGGGCTACGGAAAGAATTGACTCGTCTGTAAAAGCGGTTTTCGAAATGAATAATTCGCGGTAGGCTCTGTCCGGCGTGCTCGTATGCAGCGTATAGCCGGTAATGGCATTGGCTTCCTTTACTACTTCTTCATACCATGCGTTTGCCGTAGACTGCTTGCTGTCTTCAGTATGGTATTTTCGCCAGGAAGCTTCAAACAATGCAATACGGGTTTTATAGGCACGGGCTACATTTTTGGTAATACGTGTTACCGAGGCATCGGAAGTCAGGGTAATGTTGTCGATTGCAAAGTTCAGGTCTGCGAGCACTTTGTCCATGACTTCGTAACGGTTCATGCGCGTTCCATATAATTGAGCTTCATCGTTTACATCAATGGTTTTATCGATCCATGGTACATCCCCAAACCTTTTGACTTTATCGAAATAGAACAAAGCCCGGAAGAAGCGTGCCGTGCCTATATAATGGTTCCTAGTCGGTACCGGACTTTTCTCTGCGTTTTCAATAAAATAATTGATGTTCCGCAGTGCTGTCCAGTTCCACCCAGTGCTGGTAACGGGGCTCAAAGCATTGACAGCCAGATAATCATCCACACCATTACGTGCTACAAGGTCAGAGTTGTCGTCAATCTGGAACACACCCACATCAGGATCAGGGAGCAGATTGTAAAACGAGTTCATGTAGAGATCCAAACCAGATTCGGAACCAAACACAGCTTCGTTAGTAGCTGTATCTACCGGAACCTCTGTGAGGTCGCAGGAGCTTGCCGTTGCGAGCAGCATGACAGCAAGCGTATAACTGAGTATTTTTTTAGTCTTCATAAATTTCATTAAAAATTGAGTGATAATCCGATTGACACGGACTTCAACATCGGGTAATTATATCCATCGCCACTACCGCCACCGCTCAGGTCGCGGTCCGATCCGTAAATACTTGTCACGTCCGTATCGCGTGTCCACTTGTAAAGCGGAGACCATGTCCAGATGTTTTCACCCGAAACATATACTTTTAGATCGCGGGCATGAATTTTCGAAGTAATGCGCTCCGGGATCGTATATCCGATTTGCAGGTTTCTTAAACGTACGTAGCCCACATTTTGCATAAAGCGATCATTAGCTACTTGCAGCGCGCGGCCTGTCCCCTGTGAGATATACCCTACAAGACGTGGCAGGTAAGCATCGAAGTTACCTAGCTCTTCGCGGTACATGTTGTCTTGCTGCCAGCGTGGATAGGCGTTGTAAGGACGGTTATATTGTCCCCAGAAACGTGCCTCTGCCGATGGATACCAGTCTTGTTTGATCACACCCTGTAAGAAACCACCTACGAAGAAGCCATTCCAGTCACCCGAAAGGTTCAGGCCGTAAGTGTAACGGGGCTCTGAATTGCCGATAATGGTTTTGTCACCCGAGTTTCCCACTCTGTTCAAGCCCTGGTAAATTATGTTGTCTCCGTCCAGATTCTGGAATTTGAGATCACCAGGGTAGTTTTTACGGGTATTTGTATTCGGGATATTAGCCTGTGAAGGTGAATTAGCGATTTCGTCTGCTGATCTGAACAAGCCTGCCACTCTGTATCCCCATATTTCACCTACGCGCTGACCTTCGTAATAGTCAGTCAGGTTTTTATCCGGATTATTGTATTTGGTGATTGTTGCTTTGTAGTCCGCCAATGTTACACGTATACCGAAGTGAAGTGGTTTGGATCCCAGATTGACCTGGTTATCATAGTTGATCGAAAATTCCCATCCGTTCGTTTTCAAGTCAGCATAATTACCAAATGGAACTGCCGTACCGTAAACTGCCGGAACAGTTGGGCCAACAGTAAACATGTCTGTCGTCTTACGCTGGTAAATATCTCCTGTGAACTGAAGTTTACCATTCAGCGCGTGGAAGTCAAGACCAAAGTTGGCGGTGGTGGAAGTTTCCCAGGTCAGACCATTAGGTACCACACCAGGCTGGCTGGTGGCCGGCGGACGGATTCCGTTGATCACACGCCCCAGTTGGGAAATATTAAACTTTTCGTTGAAGGCATATGGTGAGATGTTACCATTGCCCAACGAACCATAAGACGCTCTTAGCTTCAAATTCGAAATGACTTTCGGACTTACCTTCCAGAATGGCTCCTCAGATATTCTCCATCCGGCAGATACCGAAGGGAAGAATGCCCATTGCTGGCTGGTTGGGAATTTCGAAGAACCATCGTAACGTCCGTTTAATTCGAGCAGGTAGCGCTCTCGGAAATTGTAGTTCATACGAAAGAAACCTCCTGCAATTGCCCATTTGCGGTAACCACCGGTGGTATTGATGCTTTGTCCCAAAGCAAGGTTAATATCATCTGCGTCGCTGTATACGATACCGTTACGTTGAACAGCCAGGTTAGTCGTAGTTGAGCGCTCATAATTAAAACCGCCCAGCAAAGTGAAGTTATGTGCGTTATTAAACGATTTCACATAGTCTGCATAGAAGTTTGTGGCCAGGTAGCTGATCGTGTTTCTTCCTTCCGCTATATCATTCGTGTTCGTGCCAGTATAGCCGATCACACCTTTTGTGCGACTGTATGGGACCTGAACGCGGTTTTGAGAGGTAGCATTGTCCGTGCTCTGGAACGTCATGTTAGCCCTGATTGTCAACGCCTTTTCTAAGAACTGTGCCTTCACTGCCGTCTGGTTTTTCAGAAACCGCTGCGTCTGATCTATGGCATTGCGTCCGAAATAATAGTCACCCACAGTATAAGCTGCAGAGAACGAAAGCGTTCCGTCAGGGTTATGCAAAGGTGCCAAAGGGTGCCCTTCATCGGCGATGTTACGGAAAATACCGCTTCCTTCACCCACATTCAATGGCTGGTGGTATTTCATGGAGGAGAACTCCGTATTGTTGTCGACACGTAACCATGATGTGAGCTGTATTCCGCCTTTACCACGGAAGTTGTACATGCTGTATTTGTCCGGGTTATAACGGAACAGTCCGTCCTGGTTATTGAAACGGCCACTCAGTAAATAGGTTGCTTTATCCGTACCGCCAGCGATAGAAAGCGCATGATCCTGCGCGCTAAGGCGTTTTTTATACAGTTCCTTGTACCAGTCGGTGCTGTAATAATACTGGTATTCACCTGTAGTTGGGTTCACCTCTATTCTTGGGAGTGACGGGTCCTCGTATCTCCGCTTGATCTCCGCTAAATAGGTTGGAGAAAAGGTGATGGTTTTATTTATCGCCGTTGGTGTGCTGCCGTTATCATTCCAGCGTGACCATGCATCGCTGAACCCCTGTGCCCATGGATACGAATCCACGATGTTGTCCGGTATCTCGGTAGGGGCTTTGATAGAATAATTGGCCGTATACGAAACCCGCATTTTACCTTCGGGAGCAGGTTTGGTGGTAATAAGTATCACACCAAATACTGCACGTGCTCCATAAATCGATGCCGAAGCAGCATCTTTCAGTACCGATATGCTTTCTATATCCTGCGGGTTCAGCATACGCGGGTCACCTTCAACCCCATCGATCAGAACCAGAGCACTTCCCTGCTGGCCAATTGAGGTTGTACCACGTACATTGAACGAGGGCGATTGTGTTGGCTTGCCATCAAACATCCGGATGTTCAGGTTAGGAACGACACCAACAAGTCCTTGTGCCAGGTTAGGAATCGGACGGTTTTGCAAAACCTCCTGACCCACCTGATCCACGGCGCCCGTCAGGTTTACTTTCTTCTGTGTACCGTAACCTACCACTACCACCTCATTAAGTGATTTGCTATCCGCCTTTAGCGCAATGTCAAATGTGGCTCTTGCACCTGTTTCGATTTCCTGGCTCAGATAGCCTACATAAGAAAACACCAATACAGCACCATTATCAGGAATATCAAGCATGTAGTCACCATTGGCATCGGTAACAGTTCCAACTTGACTTCCCTTGATCACAACGTTCACACCCGGAATTCCATTCGGTGTATCACCGTCGGTTACCTTGCCTTTAATTTGTCTGTCGGCTCTGGCATGGAGTCGGAGCGTAGTATTTGCTTTGATGCCCATTTCATAGGGCGTGTTGGCCCAGCTTGTACTGCAGACCATCGCGATCAACGCCAACCGGGCCACCGATTTAGGCAGGGCGCCGCGAAATGTGGGCAGCCTCCTTTTACATCGATACATAGAGTAGATTTTTTGAATGGGTAATAGGTTAATTTTGAATTAGAAGCGACAAAATTGGGCAATCCTTCCATTTGAAATATTTCTGACAGACTATTTAACAATATGATAATCTCAGAAACCAAGAGATTGGAGGCACAATCAATCGAATCAATTCAGGGTTAATAAATGAAATTAATGTACTATTTAAATAATTAATAGTAATAAGTATACATGTTATTGATTTATACTTGATCTGATATTCATTGGGTAGTGTATGGGGGATTTGGAACTTAGAAAGGTGCAGTGCCCGGTTTGCGGAAGATAGGAGACCTGATCCTCTTAAGTCAGGAGATGGTTAGATCGAATGAGTTTTGCGATTTACTGTCTTTGGTGGATGACACATTAAACCTCACTGATTAGTAGGAAAGAAAAGCTATTACTTATCAGATACATTCGGTCAAGTCGTCGTTTATTTTGATAGTTTTGTTACTATCAATGACTATCAAATGCCCATGAAAAAAAATATACAATCTGCTTTCCTGCTACTTTGCTTCACCATCTCTTTCTTCTTACTGAGTTGCTCAGGTAAGGAAGAGGTGAACATAGAAATGCTTGAAATAGAAACAGAAGCCGTTGCATACAATGAGGGTTGGAATTTTACAGTCCGGGCCGACAAGTTGGGAGCTTTGCCGGTTACAGAATACGGAATATTGCATTTGTCCTTTTCCCGAGGTTCTACTGATAGGGATTACGTTCCAAGAATTGAACGCGGAGCCAAGATGAAATTCGATAAGCCTCTCGCCGTGGGATTTAACACTTACAAGTATACAGGTAATGATTTTGCCGGTAAATACTTTTATTACTATCGTGCTTATGCCATCAAAAGTGATGGCTCTGTGGTGTACGGTGAGGTAAAGAACTATACTTTTCCTTGATACCTTGTTTTAAGTAAATAATAGTCCGTCCAGATTTGTAATTGAGTTCACGTTTTTCAATCACGTCTTTCTCTTCTTCTTCCTCGCAGAAGGAAAAAGTACATTATTCAATATCAGCCTGTACCCGGGAGAATTAGGATATAGATTCAGATCCGTAGGCATGCGCCGGCCGCCGCCCCGTCCTTCGGGATCATGGCCGCCGTAAAAAGTCCATTGGCCACGGCCCAGTTCGCCGTAAATGTACCGTTCCGACTGACTGCTTGTTCCCATCACCAATGCGCTTGGTTTGACGGTATGTTTAGAGAAAGCAGTCGTTTGTCCGAAAAATTCCCTGACCAGGTTTTCATGGTTTTGTACCAACATCGCCGGAATTACATCCCATTTGGCTGAAAAATCAAAAAGCGAGAAGTAGGCATCGTTGCCGCCATAGCCGCGAAATCGTCCTGCTGAGGAATTGATATCAGAAAAGGCCATTCCGTCATACTCATCCAACTGCAATTTGAAATGTTGAAAGGCAAATGTCTTGCTATAGTCGAGCTTGGATTGTGCATCTGGATCCACTCCATCGCCATCCAGATTATCAACGATATCTATTCCTTCGGCAGCAAGTGCGATATCAAAAGTTTCAGCTCCGGAGCACATGGCAAACAAAAAACCGCCTCCTGCACAAAATTCTTTAATGAGCTTGGCCACTGCCAGTTTCATATGAGAGACTTTGCCATAACCAAAACGGTCGGCAATTGCTTCTTGCGCTTTCACATCCGCAGGAGAAGTTCGTCTCAAACTTCTGCCAAACTGGCCTGTAAAATCCTCGTGATGTAAGTGAAGCCAGTCATATTTAGGCAAGTCGCCTTTCAGTATTTCCTCATCATAAATCACTTCAAATGGTATTTCAGCATATTTGAGCACGAGTAGAACGGCATCTGTATCTTCAAATTCAGCGGGACTGATCTTGATAGGGGAATAGACGGCGATTTTTGCCGCTTTATGTAACTTGACAGCATCCATGTTTACATCCGGCCGGCGGATTTGGCTCAGCAAACGTTGATTGTCTGCATCTGATAAAATCTCGTATTGGATCGCTCTGAGCTTACATTCTTTTTCAACGGCTTTGCTATACTGAACCATAAAACTTCCTCCACGATAATTGAGCAGCCAGTCTACATCAATTTCCTCTTTTAATAACATGTAGGACAGCCCGTATGCCTTGAGATGGTTGCTTTGTGCCTTATCCATCGGGATCAGGATATAGTTAGCAAAAATGTTTTGGGAAAACAGTAGTGCGAAGAGAAACGTAAACCTGATCATCATACAACGGGATGTTTGGAAATTACAGGAATTATTTGGGAGTAAGCTTGTCAAATTTAATCATTTGATTCTGATTATTTGTTTGATAATGAGTGATTTTATTGAAAATTGACCGAGCAGATTTATACGAATTTGATAGTGCCTTGCCAATCAATTCGTGTGTATGACGGATACCTTGGAAAAAATCGGTTTAGCTAAATCTGATTGTATGTTTGAAAGGCGTAAACCCAGTCAGGAAAACCGTGGGTGCGTCCATAGGTGGAAGTGCACCTCTTAATGCAGTATTTTTATGTAAGGCCATTCCCAGTCCGAATGAAATGGTGTCATTCCCCATTGTATAGGTGCCTGTATTTCCGGTAAGGAGCCAGGAATCCTTGCTGCCTTCAATTTTGGTGACACCTTTCATTTCGCCACCCGGTCTGAATATAATTTCAAGGGCAGCAGGAACGCGTTCAGTACCGGTTGTACTCACTTCGATCTCCATACCTTCCTTTGTTTCCCGAATGCGGATGTTGGTTTCCAGGTGTTGTATTTCACTCTGTGGTCTGTTGCTCCTTGGCATTTTCTCCCAGTCTCCGTCTGGTGCGATGGCATCTTTCGGATACGGTTGCCAATAGGGTGCCTCAAGCTTTTGATTCAGATTAAAATAGTCTCCGTTTGCTTTAATTTCTGCTGTCTGGAACTGTCCTTTGCCAAAGAATGAAGAAGCAAAACGTACACCTTGAACGACGGCGTTCCCTTTCATAAATGTAAACCAAACCGGATTGTTGGCGATCAATGTAGAATCTCTGCGGTTTCTGCGGATACGTACCAGGCCGGAAATGGGAAATGATTTTACATAACTCACAGGCAGAGCTTTCGAAGTTGGTAGCGCTTCCCATAAGGTTGAGTCGGCCAGCACATAATCAAGAAATCCACCGATCTTTCCGCCGGCAGTTTCCTCTATCAGCTTACACATGGCTGCGTAAGATCCATTTTTATCCAGAAGGGCAAGGTATCGGTATGGATAGTAGTAATTTTCAAGTGTACCAATAACCGCTTTGTCTTGCCTGCCCGATGCATCGGTAACGATTTCGCCATTTGGATGCACATAGTACATGGTCATATCCAGGTTCTTTCGTACACTTTCCAACAGTTCTGGTTTATTTAAACCTACAGCTATGGTAATGAGCAGCCGGTCACTAAGTGAGGAATATATGAAAGTACTCTTTTCATTATACTGTCCATCTGCGTCAATGTCAATATGTTCAGCAAGCCATTCATTAGCTCTGTCTATATAGCGGGTATCAGGCCAAAGTCCGTTAAGTCTGGTGAGCGCGGCAGTTACTACCCAACGATGATTAGGCGTGTGAATGCCTCCGACAATCAGCGCTTCCCCGGCATTCAAAAGGAACTTCTTAAGCGGATCCAACACTGTATGTGACGTTGCAGCACCGGATCGTTCAATCAATGTATAAGCAATGGCTAGCCGCTTAACCAGAAACGCTGTATCCGGCGTAGAGTGGAAATTGGTACTCAGCAAATCAATTGTACCATCGCTGTGCTGGATTTTTAAAAGATACAAAACGGCAAGTCTCATTTTTTCCAGAAGCGCGTCAGATTGATAAAATTTAGAATCCGGTGAGAAAACAGCATTAGCACCTACCAGCACCAGTGAAGTTGTACTGTGTGGATTAAGTATTTCAAACCCATCTGGAACGCCTCCAAAATCAGGGCTTTTCGAATCACTTACCTGGGATTTTAGTAAGTTTTCTACACTACCGTCATTACGTTTCACAAGTTCGACAAGCCATGGAGGCATTTTACTGTCGTTTTTGTTAATAAATGTGAAAGCGGAGGATGATAGTATGGGCAGAGCGCATAATGAAGTGCCGCCAAGCGTTATGAATCGTCGTCTTTGCATGGATATCGATACCTGATGTGATCATACAAAAGAAGATTTGCATGAAACACTACTCTGAAAAGACTGTTTCCCGTATTGCTTAATGAAAGGACTTTAACAATTCATCAATCCGTTTGGAGATCCAGCGGACAAGGATAAATGGCCCCATGATGAGTGCAGTGAGTACAGTTGCAATAGAAAGAATGATTGCCATAATCATTCGCAGAATAAATTCGAGAAGTTGGCTCATGGGTCAATAGATGCCCGAACAGGTTAAAAAATGACAAATTAAATATTTAACGAATTGTTGAGCCTTGGTATGATCTTTTAAAAGAACATGTAAACAGTTTAATAAATTATTAAACAAAATGTAGAAATTATGAAATTACTGACAAATATCTCATATAATATTGGTAAAATCTGGCTGGCGATCATATTATTTCTGGCGATGATCATCTCTACGATCATATCACTTCCGTTCATCGTAGTGGGCGCAGTGATGGATTTCTTTCAGGTACACAAACTTAAGCCTGGTCATGACCAATACAATGATTATTATAGTTGAAATTAAGTGATATAAGATCAAAAATACCCATCAGTCAAATCAGCTGATGGGTATTTTTTTTAGTATTAATTTAACTTTGTTTTGCAAAGTACTTTATATTTGAATGTTGAATCTGATCTTTTGAAGGATTAGGACTCTCTTTTTATTATTTTTTGAATGGTAAATGGTTTTTCTGTATGGAGGATTTCGTGGAAAAAGATTCGGTGGTCAGGAAGATATGGGGAAAGGCTGATACAGTGCTTTTTATTTTTGCAGGAGCATCCGCAGAATTTGCCCTTAACAAGGCTGTGGATTGGCTTTACTATACTGGAAAACTCCCTGCGGATCCACTGGGAAGGTTATTTTCGACGGTCGGTTATGCGCGGCAGATCGTCTTTTCCAGTGAAGTTTCAGCCTTTCACGCTATTGACAAAATTGCGGCTATCCATCTGGCGGTAGAACATGCACGTGGTAGCTCAATACCGGATTGGGCTTATCGGGATGTTTTATTTATGCTGATTGATTACTCCATCAGATCTTTTGAATTGCTTGAAAGGAAACTGTCTGAAGAAGAAAAAGCTGAGGTTTTCGATGTTTTTTACCGGGTAGGAGATAGGATGGGCATTACGGGTTTGCCGCAAACTTTTGAGCAGTGGGAGAAAATGCGTGAGGAACATTTACATGAAAATATGGAATGCGGCCATTTTACGAAAGATTTGTACAAGCAGTACAGAAAACATCTTGGACATATGAGATTTATCATGCTGAAAGAAGTGCAGGCCATGGTTGCGCCCAATGAGGTTTCAACCATGTTAGGTTTGAAGCAATTTTCTTACCTCACTCCCGTGCTTGGGTTTTATAAGGCACTCCGCTGGTTGGGTATAGAAAAGTTTTTCCGGGATGCGCTGCTGCCACCGGATTACAAACAGCAGGTAATAGCACTGGATCAGCCGGAGGTATACGCCCACGGCTAATCCAGTGAATTGATTAGAATTGAATATGATACCTTACTGAAACTGCTCTGCCTGGTAGATTGTATCCTCTTTTCTCATAGTAATTTTCGTCCGTCAGGTTATTGACTTTCAGGGCGATCTGATGGGTGCCGGATATTCTGAACAAGGCTGTGAAATCTGCAACCATATGGGCCGGATATTCGATTTCAGGATTGATCGGATCTGTGTAGTCGATGTCTGTACGCGTACCTACAGACCTACCCGAAAGACGTACTTTCAGCCATTTCATGTTGTCATATTCCACACCGTAGTTGAATGTGTTCCTGGCCACATTCTGGATATCACGCGTAACAGAAGATGCATCGGTTCCCACAATCAGTTCTTTGGCGTTCAGTATAGACGTACCGTTCCAGAATGCTCTGAGCACATATCTGTAGTTGTTTAATACACCGAAATCATAGCTGATTTCCGTTTCCAAACCGCTGATCTCAGCATCAGCTGCATTTACAAAAGTGGCTCTGGAGACGATAACATCCTTATTTGGCAAAGGTTCGTTCACGGTAGTAATGATCTTTGCGATCCGGTTATCTACTTTTGTAGAGAAGTAAGTGGCACTTGCCGAAAGTCCGGATTTGGGTTTGTTCAGACTTAAACCCAAGTCCCAGCTCACGCTACTTTCGTTTTTGAGGTCAGGGTTTCCGGCAGTTACTGCAATACGTCCTCTTGAGTCTCTGATTTCGTTGTATCCGGCCACGCTATATGCATCGGTTGTCACAAAGGCACGACCAATTGCTGCTTTCAGTCTGAGAAACGGGATCAATTCATAAGTGATTCCCAAGCTTGGGCTGGTGAAAGGGTTTGTTCTTTTACCTGACTGATAAGTTGGAAGCAATGCTGTTTCCTTTACGTCAAATGTGATATTGTCATAACGGATACCGGGCTGGACGGTCAATTTTCCGAAGTTCAATAATGCCTGTGCAAAGAATGCGGAGGATATAATCGCATAAGCAGGCTGTGTCGGCGCACGTTCTGTGGTATCATTCGTCCATCGGCGACTGGTGGTCGATGCATTCAGGTAATCATATCCGAAAGTGACTGCGTGCTGTCCAATCTTCCACACGTCTTTTAGCTGGATACCTTTCCATGCATTATGCATTTGCGCGGAGCGGAATGGTATGACAGGTTTGCCGGATACGTTAAGCGTGAAGTTTTTAGTATTTTCCTCAGAACCAAACACTTTAAGTGATGGATTGTGTGTGCCAATTGTTCCGGTCAGCGCTACATCCAGTGCTGACCGATCCATATCTTTTTTACTGGCTTCGGTGCTGCCCGACGATATTTCTCCAGGAGATTCCACATCCTTCGCCTGGAATCGCTCGCCTCTTACATCCACTCTCCATTTATCTGTAATCTGGTAGCCAAGCCGTGCTGATCCTGAGAAATAATGAAGCTGAGTGAATGGTCTGCGTTGTCCGTCGGCTGTAGTCTCGTCCACGGATTCTACGGGTTGTGCTGTGTAATTCTTTTGAGCATCGGAGTATCCAAATGCGTTCCTAAAGAGGTTGTTTTTTCCAATTCTGTAATCTCTGGCTCGTTCGAAATAGGAAAAGGAAGCGTCATAATCCAGTTTGTTTGTCAGATTTCCGCCAGCATTGAAACCAGCCTGCAACGTTTCAAAACTTCCATATTCAAGAAATGCATTGCCTTGTGTAGCTCCTTTTGATCGTTTGGTGATGACGTTGATAACGCCGCCCATAGCTTGTGAACCGTACAGCGAAGATGCAGGGCCTTTCAGCACTTCAATTCTTTCTATACCGTTGAGGCTGATCTGTGATAAATTGGTTGCTCCGGCAGGGCGTCCGTCAATAAGCAATAGCGTACGCTGATTCAATCCTGAAAACTGAGGTCGAAACCCGCGGATACCTATTCCCGACGATAAGTTGGGATATTGAATAACATCCACAGCCGCCGTTTTTCTGACGATATCTGTCAGATCCAGAGACGGTGTCATCTGTATATCCTCCTTGGATATGAGTGTAATTTGCTGAGCAATCCTGTCTTTCTTTGTTTCAAAACGGGTAGCGGTAACTACAACGGGATTAAGGAGATTCTCTGCGGATGAGTCGGGAACGATCTGTTGCGCACTCACAAGAGCGGGTATTGCGATCAGACTGGCAAGTCCGTTAATCAATGCGAATTTGTAAAATTTTATATACATAAATGAATTGGTGATAACGGTAGGATAGATTTGATATTTAACTCTGAAAGGCTTCATAGAGGGTTATGAGGCCAATGATAATAGAAAATGTACCCACAACGTAGTTCACGACTGTCAGGAAGAATTCCTTTCGTTTTGCAAATTTGTTAATGGAGTAAGCAAAGAAATAGCCATAAACCGACATGGAGACAATAATCCCCACACTCTGCAAAACAATAATCCAAACAGCAGTTGTCGCATCGCTGGCTGCAAGTGTAAGTGCAACAGCACAGGCGCCTCCTGTTCCGGCTAATCCATGAAACATACCCACTACAAATGAGCGGCTCCAGGTGGTTTCGGCGAGCGGGGTATGCTCGACAGTTTGTGTTTTAAAGTTTCTTCTGATCGCTACGATACCCAGCCAAATCATCAGTGGACCAACAAGCGTCTCGACCTTATCCGAAATGTCAAGGGATACGGATGATTTGAGAAGTAGTACTAAAATAGCAAACAGGATCAGCGTAAAAGAATGTCCCAAAGCCCAATGGGAAGAGCGCCAGATGAGTTTCCAGCGATGCGATGGACTTTTGGCATCGTCGGTCGCCAATACAGATACGGCAGCCATGTGGTCTGGTTCGAACGAGTGTTGAACGCCTAACAGTAATGAATCTACCAGTAAGAGATTAATCATTTTTGATTTGGATAAAATAACTTGCGTTTTGCAAGATGATTCGTTTATCCGTAAAGCCGGGGGGAAATGCAGGAGAAGACCAGACAAAAAATGCCAGCCTTATGCCACTTGCTTTTCTTCCCGAAAGCAAAACGGAAATATGGTAAACTGGCAGGTCTTCTGGCTCGTTCAGATCTTGGCGCCTTCCCGGGAGGTGGTAATGAATTATAAATGATGAATGAAGAGTTAAACGTATAACTTCTGGAACTCACTCTTAATTCTTCATTCTTAACTTAATTCCTCCCAGTGGCTCTATTCGCCAGGATCTCTTTTTATGAACTTACAGCAGCGGGTACTGCTCCGGATTTTCACCGGATTCCCTATTAATCGCACCAGGGGTGCAAACCAATCAACGCACAAAACTAGTCATTTCACAATTTATAATCCTACCTTTGCGGCCTGAAAAGTTCTTTACAATATTTTTCCAACATAAAAGGGTTTTACTAATCCAGTGAATTAATAGGGAATCGTGTGAAAATCACGAACTGTCGCGCAACTGTAAGTAACACCAAAGTTTGCATCAGAAGATGTACACTGGGACCATGAGGAAATGATGAATGAAAAATTAAGAATGAAGAGTTATTTGAAAAAGATATTCTATCATTCACTCATTTAAAATTGACCTCTCCCGGGAAGTACGATGTAAATGTTACAAGTCAGGAGACCTGCCTTTTTTTGTTGACAATGCTTTCGCGAAATAAAGCTGAGTCTGGTATGGAAATAACCGGTTGCATGGCAACGTGCCTTGTACCGTTGATGCTTATGTCCTGTAAGCAACTTCCACATTCTCTTTAATTCTTCGCGTTAGCAGGTAAAATCTGCAAGGAGCTTTTAACTCATCTATAACAAAGTTAAAAGTATGCAAAACGAAGAAAGCTGCTATCCGCGAACTGGTAGTGGTAAACAAATCTCCCCAACATCAAACGGTAAAAATTTACTGAATTTCACGTTATTTCTGTTTTTTGTGCTGGTAACAGCCGGTGCATTTGCTGACCAGCCAGGAAGTGTATCAGGCTTCGTCAGAACCGAATCCGGAGAACCTCTGACCGGGATTCATGTACGATTGGAAAATACCTCCTTCGCCTCTATTACCGATGAAAAAGGCCGTTTTGAGTTTAGAAATGTACCAGCCGGACGATATACTTTTCTGGCAAGCGGAGTAGGATATGATGCCCGTAAGGAGAACATTGAGGTAAGAAACAACAATGAAACCATTCTGGAATACCAGCTCAACAGCCGGACCAACGAGTTGTCTGAAGTAATGGTGAGTACAGCCAGAGTACAGACATTTTCGTCTGTCAATAAAATGGATGTTCCATTGCGAGACCTTCCCATTACGACCTCATCTGTGGGTGTGAAAACCATCGAACAACGCGGTATTGATGATTTGGGCGAAGCCATGAAAAATACTACTGGTGTACGCGCTAATAATACCTACGGTGGATTTCAGCATTTTACAATACGTGGTTTCTCCAACTTTGTCCTTCTGGTAGATGGAGTGCGTGATGAGCGCCACAATATTTCCACCAGTGCACCCAATACCAATCTTGCCAATGTAGAAAGTATTGAAGTACTGAAAGGACCAGCTTCTGTGCTGTTTGGTCACTCCGCATTGGGTGGTATCATTAACATTGTACGTAAACGGCCTACTGCAGGCTTGAAAGCAGATTTCTCTGCCAGTTACGGAAGTTTTAATACGCGTCGGATCCGGGCAGGGGCTGGCGGTGCTATCAATGATAAATTACGTTATCGCGTCGATTTTGGAATGTCAGATACAGATGGCTATCGTAAGTCGGGATCTAATACAAACAATGGCTATCTGGCCCTGGAATATACGCCCACTGAAAAGGATCTTTTTTATCTCACAGTTGGGGCTAACAAGGATATTTACGACACCGAAACCGGTATTCCTATGCTGGCAGGGAGCAAACTGGCGCCTGGCCTCAATGTGAATACACGCTACAATGATCCTCAGGATTTTCTGAAACATACCCGTTACGATTTCCAGTTGAAGTATGTGCGTCAGATCAATTCAAGACTCAGGCTGTCTAATCAGCTGTCTTACTATGACGATAATATAGACTATTTTTCTACCGAAGAACTGACCTTCAATTCAACCCTTGATTCGATTACGCGCTCATTTCCCTATTACTTCAATCACCTGACCAAGCCATTACAAAATCAGCTTGAACTGACTTACGATTTCAATACCGGACACGTGCAGCACAAACTGCTGGCTGGTTATTCACTGAGTTTACTGGATCGTAAGACCTACAACGCGAATGTGTACGGACCGGGATCGTATGTGACCATTCCGGTGAATAATCCGGTAGAAAATCAGGGGTTCAGAGGTTACAGTACCACCAATTACCGCGCTACAATGGAAAATGTCCATGGTATTTACGTCCAGGATTTTCTGACTATTTCGGAAAAACTGAAAGCGCTGGCCGGTCTGCGTTACGATATTTTTGATGGAAGATACTACACGGATAAAGTCGATGAAAACAGGAATGTAACAGAAAAAGGAGCAGAATCTACAATCTCTAAATCAGCACTTACGTATCGTCTGGGATTGGTATATCAGCCGATTGAAATTTTGTCTGTATATGCTTCTTATTCAACATATTTTAAGCCTTCCCGCCGAGTAGCACCTAATGGAGAAACTTTTGATCCCGAGACAGGTTATCAAGCTGAAATCGGAAGCCGGTTGGAGATATCCAACAGATGGTCGGGAAACCTTTCTCTCTATTACATGCGCAAGGACAACCAGCTTGAAAGCTTGCCAGGTGGCATTTTGAAACGCGTGGGTTCTGCAGAATCAAAAGGATTTGAAGCCGAACTTCATGGCAATCCGATCGCAGGCCTGGACATCACAGCAGGTTATACTTTTGCCAATGCCAAATACCTTCCATTTGCCGACGGTGAAGTGAATAGTGTGGCAGGAAAACAAACTGCTTTTGCTCCTAAAAATCTTGTGAATGTGTGGATCAACTACGAATTCCAGACTTCGGCATTCAAAGGATTGAATTTCGGTGCAGGAGCCAATTATATGGACGAAACTTTTACCAACAGCGCCAATACATATGTGTTGCCTGCTTATACGCTGGCGGATGTGGCCCTGGGCTATCGTTTTGGTAAAGTGGGTCTGCGTCTGAACGTAAATAATGTATTCAACGAGAAGTATTTCGCAAATGCCATTTTTGCCAATCAGTTCTCGCCTGGCCCTACAAGGAATTTTCTGGTGAGTATCAGATACAGTTTATAAGAGATACACAGCATTGGTGAGCGGGAGGTATCTGCTCACCAATTATTTTTTATCCCGTCCTATGGGAATACCATGAAACATCTTATTAAATTTTTTCTGCTTGTTCACCGGTACCTGGGGTTGGCGTTGAGTTTGCTTTTTGTAATCTGGTTTTTGTCGGGGTTTGCGATGATGTATGTCAAATACCCGACCATGCGGCAAAATGAGCGTCTTCAGAATTTGCCTGTGGCTCAGTTTCAGAACGCAAAGTTCAATCTGAAACAGGCCATGGAGCAGGCGGGCGTAACAGATACATTCAGAATCGCCCGATTGGGTATGATGCTTGATCGTCCGGTTTACCGCTTCACAACAACGAAGGGCGAGTATAAAGCCATATTTGCTGATACAGGAGAGCTGTTTGCAGGAACAGATTCTACGCTGGCAATAGCGCTCGCAACGGCATTTGAGAAACAAAAAAGCACACCTTCCAAAATTGAAAAACTGACAGAAATTGACCAGTGGATGGCAGCTGCGCGGTCGATGGGATATGGCGTTCCTGTGTATCGCCTCACGATGGACGATCCTGCCGGAACTTACATTTATGTCTCAACCCAAACCGGTGAGGTGGTACAACGAGTGAATGCCAAACAGCGATTCCTGGCCTGGCTCGGCCCGATTCCGCACTGGATTTACCCGACTATTTTATTGAGAAACCGACCACTCTGGAACGACATCATCATCTGGACATCCACACTGGGTTCGATCATGTGTATTGCCGGAATTGTGATGGGATTTGTACGTTACAAAAGACGGGATTCCAAATCTTTAGCATTCAGTCCCTATAAGAAACGCTGGTTTCGCTGGCATCACTACACCGGATTCGTTTTCGGAATTTTTGTCTTTACCTGGGTTTTCAGTGGCTTACTTTCTATGACGCCCTGGGATTGGGCTCCTTTCACAAGACTTAATCCGGAAGAATCGGACAAGTGGACTGGCGGTATCATGAAGCCTGAATTATTTACCGGATCCATCCCCGACGCGGCAGTAAAGCTCAGCACAGAATTAAAAATCAAAGAATTACACTACACGCAAATTTTTGGTAAACCCTATTGGCTGGCTTATCAGGATGAGTTCAACACCAGGTTACTCGCGGCAGATGATTCACTTGCCAAACCAATAACAGGTTTTCAGCAGGATTTACTACTTGCCGGGATTAAGAATCTGAATACGAAAAATGAGGTTGTTGAAACAATTTTGCTGACGGAGTACGACGATTACTATTATTCCAAAAACAACGAGAAAAGACTACCTGTTTTGAGAGTAAAGCTGGATACGCCAGATGAAACCTGGTATTATGCTGACCTTAAAACCGGACAGATTGTGCTAAAACACGAGCACTTGAGCAGGTTGGAGCGTTGGCTGTATCATGGGTTGCATAGTTTTGATTTCAGTTTCCTGTTATATAGACGTCCTTTGTGGGATGTTACTGTTATTCTCTTCATGATGGGGGGATTATTGGTGAGTGTTACCGGCGTGGTGTTATCCTGGAAATGGCTGAAGAAATGGCAGAAAAGAAATGGTTTTTCAAAAGGTTGATCATATGAAAGCATCATCGCATTTTTTGATTGCAGCGCCGTCGAGTAATTCAGGTAAGACCACACTTACGCTGGGTTTGCTTCGTGCCTTGAAAAATAAGAGAATGCACTTGCAGCCTTTCAAATGTGGTCCTGATTATATTGATCCGATTCACCATACACAGGCAGCAGGAAATGCGAGTGTCAACCTGGATACATTTATGGCTTCGCAAGATCATGTATCAGAGCTGTACTTTAAATATGGGAAAGTTGCTGATGTGTGTGTGACAGAAGGTGTAATGGGGCTTTTTGATGGCGCGGACAGAATGCAAGGAAGTAGTGCAGCCATTGCCGGATTGCTGGATATTCCCGTGATACTGGTAATCAATGCCAAATCGATGGCTTACTCTGCTGCGCCTTTGTTATATGGTTTTAAAAATTTTTATCCGGGAATTCGTGTGGTTGGCGCGATTTTTAATTTTGTGAATTCCGAAAGTCATTATCGGTTTTTACAGGAAGCATGTGAAGATGTGGGGATTGAAGCACTGGGTTATTTGCCTAAAAATGAAAACTTAGCTATTGCCTCGCGCCATCTCGGATTACATATTTCCTCTGAAACGGATTATGAATCGATTATTGCAAACTTGGCGCTTGCAGTGTCTGATACGATTGATATCGACAGACTACTGGAAATTACGCAAAGAAAACAAACGGAAAGTGGAGAATTTACAAGTATTCCTGGCCAGGAAAAACTGAGGATAACTATTGCAAAAGACGAAGCATTTTCATTTACCTATCATCAGAATATTGAAGTGCTTTCCAGTTTTGGAACGATCACCTGGTTTAGCCCGATACATGACTCTGCTTTACCTGACACCGACTTTCTATATCTTCCCGGCGGTTATCCCGAATTGTTTGCGGAAAAATTAAGTGCTAATCAAGCCATGCTGGGCGATATTAAGCGCTATTGTGATGGTGGGGGACTTGCCTATGCTGAATGTGGGGGCATGATGTATCTCGGAAATGAACTTACAGATAAAGAAAATAACACTTTCAAAATGGCCGGCGTGCTCAATTTAGCCACGACGATGTCCGGAGTTAAAATGACTTTGGGATACCGTGTTGCCCGTTGGAACAATTTGGAATTTAGAGGACATGAATTTCACTATTCAGCATTTTCAGAGCAAAATGAAAACGCTGTTGAGATAAAGGTAAGTAGTGCAAAAGGCGTAGAAGTAGCCACGCCTTTTTACAGAAAAAATAACACCTTCGCCACCTACATGCATGTATACTGGGGCGAACAAACCGGATTTATTGAGGAGTTGATACAAGAGTGTTTTGGGAAACCGGAAACTGAGACTTTATGAAAGAGATTAAAAGACAGCGGGTTACACGTTCGGATGGTAAAGCGATTAACCTTGTACAGCGACGCGGACATTTGTCCTATTGCTACAACGCTTGTTGCTGCGGAAGGGTAGATCGGGGCTATGCACCTGTGCCGGTGGACCTTTATAAAAATGAATGGCTGAGACGAAAGCTGCGAAACGTGGTGCATATGACCAAAGGCGGTTGTCTGGGGCCTTGCACGCTCGCGAATGTAGTTACGCTTTTGTTTGACGGACATTCGGTTTGGTTTCATTCCATCAATGCCGACTGGCAGATCGTCGCCATTTTCGATTATATTGAAAGTATGGTAAAGGCGGATCGCTACCTGGTGCCGCCGGCTGATCTGGCTGAATATGTATTTCAATTCTATACCTGGAAAGGTTCAGAAACTTCCACCATTGCTGGTGAAGTTCCAATGCCCACTGAAGGAATTGTGTTCCTGACGCATGCAGATACGGATTTGCTGACGCTAAACAGGGCGATGGAAATATTGCCGGAAGAGTTTCCAAAGACACTGGGAATGAGTTTGCTGGCTATCAAAAGTGAAGCGCAGATGGCGCAGTTACTCGAAAGAGAAATTGCTGAAGCCAAAATCATTGTGGTAAGAATTCATGGCCGGCTAAGCAGTATACCTGGTTTTGGAGAACTCGTCAATAAGGCGAAGCAGCGTCAGCAGCATCTGATTGTGGTGAGTGGTGCAGGCGATCTGAATCCTGAATTTGCCGCAGTGTCCACCGTGTCTCCAGCGGTTTTACATGAAACATTGGCTTATTTACAAGCGGGTGGCCATGTTAATTTCAGCGCTTTGCTACATTATTTATCCGATCATTTTCTGATGACCGGCTTTGGTGCAGAAGCACCAGCCAATTTACCGGAGCACGGAATTTATCACCCTGATCTGCCTGAAAACGCGGATTTGAATGACTGGTTGAAATATGCTGATTCTTCTCGGGCAACTGTCGGCATTACGTTTTACCGTGCCCATTGGCTGAGCGGAAATACAGTTTTTATAGATGCGATGATCCGGGCATTGGAGGACAAAAAGGTAAATGTGTTGCCTGTATTTACTTCGTCACTCAAATCTGTGAATCCTGAAACCGGAGCGCCGTATGCCTTTGAGTTGTTGCAGTCAGAAGGCGTAGAAACCGACGTGCTGATCAATACCATTTCCTTCGCCATTACCGATATTAAGCCTGCGGGTACAGCCAGCCAATCTTCCGAAGCACTTACCGGATTAGACATCCCGATTATTCAGGCCATTACAAGTGGAATGGGAAAAGGCCCGTGGGAAGCTTCGCCACGTGGATTGAATCCGTTGGATACGGCTATGAATGTCGCAATTCCCGAGTTTGACGGGCGCATCATTTCCGTTCCGGTTTCATTTAAGGAGAAAGGTTTAGAAGCGAAGGGATATCAGGCTGTGGAAGACCGTGTGGAACGTGTAGCTGGTTTGGCGATAAGATTTGCCAGATTGAAACATTTACCCAATTCCCAAAAACGGATTGCTTTTATTTTTACGAATTCTAACACCAAAGCATCTCAGGTAGGCAATGCGGTGGGACTGGATGCACCGGAGTCGCTCATGAATATCATGCGCGCCATGCAGGCAGAGGGATACAGAATTGATCAGTTACCGGCAACAGGTACAGCACTCATTCATGAACTCATTGACAGATGCTCCTACGATGAAACTTACCTGACACCAGAGCAATTGCAGAATGCTGCCGGACGTGTTCCTGCGCATTTGTATCAGCAATGGTTTTCCGAATTGCCGGTGATGTTGCAAGAAAAAATAAATAAACAATGGGGCCCCGCACCGGGAGAAACTTATGTACATGATGGGCATATTGCATTGGCCGGACTTAGTTTTGGCAATGCATTTGTGGCACTTCAGCCGCCGCGTGGCTATGGTATGGATCCTGATGCGATTTATCATCAGCCGGATTTGCCTCCGACACATCATTACTACGCCCTCTATCGCTGGCTGCGTGACAGCTGGGAGGCAGATGCTATTGTACATGTAGGGAAACATGGGACATTGGAATGGCTGCCGGGCAAAGGCTTAGGCTTGTCTGAAAATTGCTTTCCTGATGCGATCCTGGGCGATATGCCGCTTTTTTATCCTTTTATCATCAATGATCCCGGAGAAGGTTCGCAGGCTAAACGTCGCGCTCATGCAGTGGTGGTTGATCACCTGACGCCTCCGATGACTTCGGCAGATACGTATGGTGAATTGGCGCAACTTACACAGTTGGTAGATGAATATTACCAGGTAGAAAGTATAGATCCATCGAAACTGCCGCTTTTGCAGAGGCAGATCTGGGAGCTGATTCAGCAGACAAACCTGGATGCTGATTTGTCTGCCATGCTGAGCCGTGATCATGGCGATCACAAACACGATTGGGATGATGAAATGACACCCGAGGGTGTACCGGTGAGTCTGACAGAAATGGATGGAAAAGATGTGGCGCACCTGATTGAAGACATAGATGGTTACCTGTGTGAACTGGGCGCCGCGCAGATCAGAAATGGCTTACATACATTAGGTGAAATGCCTGCCGGTGACGCATTGGTAGATATGCTGCAGTCATTGACCAGGCTCGCCAATGCCTCCATTCCAGGAATGCAGCAGGAAATGGCGGCTGTTTTTGGCTTTAATGCCAGTGAATTGCTGGAAGATCAAGGTAAAAAGTTAAGTGATATCCCGGTTGAATTCAGGGAACTGGCAGGAAGAAATATTGTTTCTGCAGCGGATGCATTGGAAACGATTAGTGAGCTGACCAACCACTTATTCAGTTTGCTCAGATCACGTGATTTTCAACATTCGGCAGTTGATCAGATTCTTTTTGAGACATTCAATATTGTCCCGGATGATGATCGATTGAGCGGTATCCGTAAAATTCTCGAATTCGTTTGTACTGATTTACTGCCAAATCTGGTCAGGACGGATGAAGAAATAACGAATCTGCTTCACGGTTTATCGGGAGGATACGTTCCCGCCGGACCAAGCGGTGCACCCACGCGGGGTATGGCGCATATTCTGCCCACCGGAAGAAACTTTTATGCTGTCGATCCACGCGTATTGCCATCTCAGGCTGCATGGGAAGTGGGTCAGCAACTGGCAAGAGAGGTTTTGGAAAGACATCAAAAGGAAACCGGCCGATATCCGGAGAGTGTCGGAATCAGTATTTGGGGTACCAGTGCAATGCGAACACATGGTGACGATGTAGCCGAGGTGCTCGCTTTACTCGGCGTACGGCCGGTATGGCAGGCAGAAAGTCGGCGCATTGTAGGTGTGGAGGTGATTCCTTTAAGTGAACTAGGTCGGCCAAGAATAGATGTAACGACCCGAATCAGCGGTTTTTTTAGAGATGCATTTCCGCATTTGATTGAATTATTGGATGAAGCTGTACAAATGGTGATTGCGCAGGACGAACCTTTGGAAGAGAATTTTGTAAAAAAACATTTTCTGAAAGATCTCGCAGAGCTGCAAAAGGATACGGAATTATCGGTAGAAGAAGCAGAAGAAAGGGCTGGGTACCGTATTTTTGGTGCTGCACCGGGCACTTATGGAGCCGGAATTTTGCCTCTGATTGATGCACAAAACTGGCAGGATGACACGGATTTTGCACAGGCATATGTAAACTGGGGCGGTTATGCCTATACCAGAAGTGTGCAGGGAGCGGATGCCAGAACGGAGTTTCAGCAACGGCTTTCTGGTGTGGAAATCGCATTGCACAATCAGGATAACAGGGAGCACGACCTATTCGATAGTGATGATTATCTGCAATTCCATGGCGGAATGATCGCTACGATAAGAAGCCTCACCGGCCAGCAACCGAAACATTATTTTGGTGATTCTCAGGATCCCGCGCGGCCCGTTGTGAGAGATTTGAAAGAAGAAACCTTGCGTGTTTTCAGATCTCGGGTAGTGAACCCTAAATGGATTGAGAGTATTAAAAAACATGGTTACAAAGGTGGATTGGAATTGACGGCCACGGTTGATTATATCTTTGGCTACGATGCGACTGCACATGTGGTGGACGACTGGATGTATGAGAAAGTTGCCGAGACTTACGCGTTGGATCCCAACATGCAGCAGTTTTTTGAGGAAAGTAATCCATGGGCGCTCAATGCGATCAGCGAAAGATTGCTGGAAGCCGTGCAAAGAGGTTTATGGGAGGAACCTTCACCGGAAGTGTTGGAAAAATTAAAAGACTTGTATTTGAAAAGTGAAGCTTTGCTTGAAGTAAGAAGCGAATAGATTTGAATGAATATGACAAACCAATATCCCTTCACTGCGATTGTGGGGCAGGAAAAATTGAAAAAGGCTCTCTTGCTCTGTGCGGTTAATCCTGCTATAGGCGGGGTATTGATCAAAGGAGAAAAGGGGACGGCGAAGAGTACTGCTGTACGTGGATTATCGGAGGTGATGCCTTTGATAGTGAGGGAAAGCAATTCCCTTTTTGATAGCGACCAGTACACTGATGACCAATTTCAAACTGTACCCTTTGTGGATCTGCCGTTAGGCGCTTCCGAGGATCGGGTGTTGGGAAGTCTTGATTTGCAGGCGATTGTAGCTGAGAAGAAAAAGAAGTTCTTACCGGGTTTGCTTGCAGCGGCGCACAAAGGGATTTTGTATATCGACGAAGTCAATCTTTTGCAGGATCATCTGGTGGATATATTGCTGGATGTATCGGCATCGGGTGTAAATACTGTACAGCGGGAAGGTATGTCGGTTAGTCATCCTTCAAAGTTTATTCTGATAGGAACCATGAATCCGGAAGAAGGTAATCTGCGTCCTCAGTTTCTGGACAGGTTTGGACTGATGGTGGAAGTGGAGGCACAAATGGAAGTGAGTGAGAGAACGGAGGTAGTACGGAGAAGGATAGCATTTGAAAATAATCCTGATGCCTTTTGTGAAAAATGGGAGGTCGTTCAGCAGAATCAGCAAAAGCAAATTGGTCGTGCACAAAAGCTGCTACCGGATGTAGAAATGCCAGACGGACTGCTGAATCTGATCAGTCAGCTTTGTATAGAATGGTCTGTTTTTAGCCTGCGCGCTGACATTGTATTGTATAAAACTTCAGTTACGCTTGCTGCCATGGCTGGTCGAAAAACAGTAATGGCTGAAGATGTGAAGGAAGCTGCGGAGTTGGTTTTATTACATAGACGAGGTAAAAAACCTGCTGGCCAAACTCAAAAACCAAACTCAGGTAACGATTCGGAAAATAATGGACCTGACATTAAATCTCCACAAAACAGTGGTGGAAGACTATTTAACTCAGAAAGTGAGCCGGATTCGAATGAAAGTGGTGAATGTGGCGAGCCCGAAAGTTGTGCACCTACACAGGTATTTGCAATAGGTCAGGAAACAGAAGTGCCAGATTTGAAAAGTTTGATGTCATCTGACAATATACTTTCAGGGAGGAGAAGCAAAGTTATCAATACACCAAAAGGTTTTCAGGTAAGATCTGAACGAAAAGAATCTTCGACCAATATTGATTACTCGCAAACCGTTAAGCAGGCTTTAGTCAGAAATCCGGATCAGTTATCAATACAAAAAGAAGATCTACATCAGAAGGTGCGTCATGGGAAATCGGGAAATCTGATTTTGTTCGTGGTAGATGCTTCTGGCTCCATGGCAGCGGCACAACGCATGGCAGCGGTAAAAGGAAGTGTGCTTTCTTTACTGAAAGATGCCTATCAGAAGCGGGACATGGTAGGGGTAATTGCATTCCGGGGTGTGGAAGCTGAGGTCATTCTCGAACCAACCTTCAGCATTGATTTGGCTGAAAGAGCATTGGAAAGTTTACCGACCGGAGGAAGGACGCCACTGGCACATGCATTACAGTTGACTGTTCAGGTTTTGAACCAAAATAAAAATAGTATCACGCCGCTTTTGGTCATACTAAGTGATGGAAAAGCGAATGTACCATTGCCGGGTGGAGGCGATGCATGGAAGCAAGTGATTCAGCTTTCGGGAGAAATACTTACAAAAGAAGTCTCCTCTCTGGTACTGGATACCGAACAGGGTTATCTGAAGTTTGGTCGTGCTGCAGAACTTGCGGCTGCGCTGGGTGGAGAATGTATGGCACTGGATAGTTTGTCAGCTGAGGTATTGACAAGCACCGTGTTAGATCGCATGGAAGTACAAGACTCCTGAAATTATTATTGATGACCAATAAGCCAATTGATATATGATTGAAAAATCACTAAAGCCGATCATGTTTGTAGGTACGGGCTCGGACGTTGGCAAAAGTGTAATTGCGGCAGGATTTTGCCGGATTTTCCTGCAGGATGGATATACACCTGCTCCTTTCAAAGCGCAGAATATGTCTCTGAACAGTTACGTTACACCGGAGGGACTGGAGATCGGACGTGCACAGGCGGTACAGGCTGAGGCTGCCGGCATTTCCTGTAGTACTGATATGAATCCTGTGTTACTGAAGCCGACCAATGACAAATCTTCACAGGTTGTATTGAACGGCAAACCTGTCGGTAATCAGTCGGCTTATGCTTATTTTATGGAGAATGACCGGCGTGAACTGTTTACGGCTGTAAAGGATGCGTTTGACCGGCTCTCCAGTTCATATTCTCCAATTGTGATGGAAGGTGCGGGCAGCATTTCGGAACTGAATTTAAAACACCGTGATATTACCAATATGCGCATGGCTGCTCATGCCAGTGCTGCCACTTATTTGGTTGCGGATATTGATAAAGGTGGTGTTTTTGGTAGTGTGTATGGAACAATCGCCTTGCTTACGCCTGAAGAAAGGGCGTGTATGAAAGGAATTATTATCAATAAGTTCAGAGGAGATAGCAGGCTTTTTGAAGAAGGAAGACTACTTCTGGAAAAGCTGACGGACTTGCCGGTAGTTGGCGTGTTGCCCTATTTCAGAGAAATTCATATTGAAGAGGAAGATTCGGTGTCGCTGGAATCCAAGTATAAGTCTTCGGTAGAAGGCAAGGTAAATGTGGCTGTAGTCTTACTGAAACGACTATCCAATTTTACAGATTTTGATCGTCTGGAACGAGATTCGAGGGTAAATCTATATTACACTGCCGATGCTATTGAGGTCGCAAAAGCCGATATTGTCATCATTCCCGGAAGCAAAAATACGATAGGAGATATGTTGGCGATCAAGAACAATGGCTTGGCAAAAGCAATCGTGGATGCACATAAAGCGGGAAAAACAGTCATCGGCATATGCGGCGGATTTCAGATGATGGGTGAAATGATTGAAGACCCTGAGCATGTGGAAGGTGCTATTGAACAGATTCCGGGACTGGGTATATTGCCGGTTAAAACCATTCTGCGTGCTGATAAAAAAACGGTACAGTGTCAGTTTTCATTTTTAGGCAATAGTGATATTTGTGAAGGCTATGAAATCCACATGGGCGAAACCAGCGTGCAAGGTCAGGAGCAACCGGTTGCGGTTTTAAGTGATGGAAGTAACGATGGCTATTTGCTGAATAGTAAAACCTGGGGATCTTATCTGCATGGTATTTTGGATAACCAGGTGGTTTTGGAACGGTTATTAGCTCCATATACTAATGAAGTTGCGAAAGATGACTACAGCTTTCAGGATTTCAAGAACGATCAATACAACCGGCTGGCGGATGTAATTCGAAAGCATGTTGATATGGACAAAATTTACAACAGTTTAAAGTGATAACAAGAGAAGAATGCTTTTAGGACACGGGGATGATGGTTACAGGTATGGGCAAAATATCGTTGCAGACTTCAGTACGAACGTCTGGTATGGTGGTGAACCTGCGGGTTTGAAGGAGTATGTGATCAATTCGTGGGAGGGAGTAAACCGTTATCCTGAAGTGGTTTCGGAAAGTTTACAGCATCTGATCGCGACGCATCATCAACTTCCTGATTCATATATTCAAATCAGCAGTGGCACTACCGAAAGTATTTACCAGCTCGCTCAATTATTTGCTACCAAGCGGACAACGATCGTCATTCCTGCATTTTCTGAATATGAAGATGCTTGCAGCATATTTGATCATCAGCTCGAATTCCTGAGCTGGGAAGATAGTTTACGTTTACCCAGACTGCGCTCGGAAGTAGTTTTTATCTGTAATCCTAACAATCCGACAGGCCAACATTTTCCTGATCTGGAACAGTGGGTGCGGAAAAATCCGGCTTGCCTTTTTATTGTCGACGAGGCTTTTATCGATTTTGCACCATATGCGGTATCGCTAATTGATCAGATCGAAAGGTATGATAATCTGGTGATTCTGCGTAGTCTCACCAAGGCTTATGCGATTCCGGGATTGAGACTGGGATATATCGTTTCTCAGCCTTACAATATCGAACAACTGTTACGGATTAAGCAGCCGTGGACCGTCAATTCGTTGGCTCTGGCAGCTGGGAAGTTCATTTTTGAGAATTATACATCCGTTCAACCGCCTGTTTTTCAGTTGCTAAATGATAGAGATATATTTTTATCCCAGTTGAAAATGAATGATTCCTGTGCTTTGCTGGATACATCAACGCATTTTTTTCTGGGTAAAACAAATGTCAGAAATGCTGCGCACCTCAAAACATTTTTGATAGAGAAACATGGCATATTAATTCGTGATGCGGGAAATTTCAGAGGTTTATCCCGACAGCATTTTCGTGTAGCTACACTCAGTGCGGAGAAAAATTCTTTGTTGGTTAACGCACTTTTAGAATGGAAGAATCTCTACTATTAATCCTGCCCCTCATCATTGGCTATGTTCTGGATCTCGTTGTGGGAGATCCTCAGGATTGGCCGCATCCGATCCGGGTTTTCGGAAATTTGATAGCCTTCGGGGAACGTCTGCTCAATAAAAGTAGTGCACGTTTTGCGAAAGGTGTCATGCTGTCAATCTCATTGGTCGCTGGTACTTTTCTGTTTTTTCTAATATTGAATTACCTCCTTCTACAGATTTCTGACTGGCTGTTCATTCTTATAAACAGCATCTTTGTCTGGTACGGATTAGCTAATCACAACCTGATCAGTGAAGGGAGAGCTGTTTTTCAAGTATTGAATGAAGAGGGAATAGAAGCCGGGAGAACTCAGTTATCTCGGATTGTTGGGAGAGACACCTCACAATTATCTGCTCAGCAAGTTCGGATCGCAGTATTGGAAACGATGTCCGAAAATCTCAGTGATGGAGTGGTGGCTCCCTTATTTTTTTATGCGATAGGAGGGGTTCCGGGTATGATGGCTTACAAGATGATTAATACACTGGATTCCATGATCGGATACCGTAGCGAGAGATATGAGCAATTCGGGAAGTTTGCAGCCAGACTTGACGATGTTGCTAATTTTATTCCGGCACGACTTACTGCAATTCTCATGATTGCTGTAACCCAGAGTAAACGAGGACTGCGATTTATGTTGAAATATGGAAGTAATCACAAGAGTCCGAACTCAGGTTATCCTGAAGCAACATTGGCAGGAATACTAAATTGTCGCTTTGGTGGTCCGAATGTTTATCACGGAAAGTTTGTTGAAAAGCCTTTTATAGGAGAGACGGACAGAGAGATACAGTCAGGTGAAATAGGTAGAGTGGCTGGCATTAATCATAAGGTTTGCTTATTAACCGTCCTGTTGATCATCGCACTTTTCCTGCTTTCTAATTATTCGTTTCCGACTTTATCTTATTGACGAAGTCTACAGATTTCCCTACAAGACTCGCTATTTTCTCAATCGTGAAATTTGTTTCGTTGAGTAAGGTCTTGATAAATTTGATAGCGCTTTCCTGCTCACCCTCTTTCTTAGCCCTGTCCAGCAAAAATTCTTCAATTCCCATGGTCTTTCTTTTTTCAGTGATGAAATCTAATTCTTCTTCAAATTTAACTTCCGTTTCCTTGTTTTCAAAACGAATGTAGTATTTGAGAAAGTTTAGTAATTGTCTGATTTTGGTTTTACTTATCTCTTTGGCTAACAGTCTTTTGGTGAGTTCGATTTTTAGCGGGAAGATCTGGTTATCATTTAGTTTTTTAGCATGAATAGCGGTATGAACCACCAGAATCACTATGGCAAAAGGATTATTGCTGGCCATCAATTCTTCCGGATTCTGATTCAGAACCTTATATGAATTGAACTCGTACAGCACTTTTGTCCCTAGAAACGAGCTTTCATAACGGTCAGGATGGTACTTTTTGTTCGCATCCGTCAATATTGCAAAAGCAGTGATTGGCTTTTGATACTTATCCAAAATACGGTAGTAGTATGTGAACATCCTTTCTGCAAAATACTCGTCCGCATAGCCTTGGACTTCTACGTGAACCAGAATCCATTGTTCAGTTCCTTCTCGGGTGTAAACCTTCACTAATTTATCTTCAAAACGCAGTGCATAAATATCTTCCTCCGGTGGGAAAAGCTGCTCCAGCTCTTTGTCGAGGTATTCAAATCCTTTGTCAAGATCAAATAGTTGACCTGAATCCGGGTAGAAAAATGTCAGAAAGTCATCAAATACGTCTTCCAGAATCGCTTTCCATAAATTGTCATCCCGTTTCATTTTGAGCCGGTTTAGAATTAGGTTTGCAGCTTGGACGTGAGGAATCGTAAAATGTAATGAACAGTATTATTATCACCGGTGGCCCGGGATCTGGTAAATCCACATTGATTGATCAACTTTCTTTAACAGGACATCTCTGCGTACCCGAGGTTTCACGGGTTCTTATTCAGGAACAAGTGGCAAATGGTGGATCTTGTCTGCCCTGGATTAACCTGAAGTGTTTTGCGGATCTGGTTTTGAAAAGAATGGTTTTTGATTACAATTGCAATTTGCAAGTTGGTGCTGCTTCATTTTTTGACCGTGGCATTCCTGATATTATCGCGTATCTGGAGGTGGGAGGTATTCCTGTGGGTAAGAACTTCTATCAGGCATCTGAAAATTATCGCTACCACGATATTGTATTTGTTGGCCCTCCGTGGAAGGAAATATATGTCAATGATGAGGAGCGCTGGCAGACTTTCGAAGAATCAACAATCCTGCACAATGCAATAGTTTCGATATATCAGAAACTTGGATATAATACGATAGCACTTCCAAAGACAAGTGTCTCTTCACGTTGCGATTTTATTCTGTCGTACCTGAAATCCCTGCCTAATTCTTAGTAATTTTGTTTTCAAGAGGTTTACACTTCGGTGTAATGAAAAGGGAATCCCGGTGCAAGTCCGGAACAGTCTCCGCTGCTGTAAGTTCGAAAAAGAGATTGTGGTAATAGAAGCCACTGGAAGAAAATTAAGAGTGAAGAATTAAGAATGAGTTTCGGTAGTTAAATTTTTAACTCATCATTCATAACTCCTCATTACCTTCCGGGAAGGCGCCGCAATCTGAACAAGTCAGAAGACCTGCCTTAAAACATAATCCTATGGCTTTCGGAAGAAAAGCCCGAGACAAATATGCTCAAATCTTATTTTGCCGCTGGCAGACAGATTGTTACGTTCTGTCAGTTTATTTCTTTTATCTGGCTTTTTGCTGCTTGCAGTTCCTCTTCTTCGCTTTATGATAAAACGGAAGAAGCGTTTTCCAGGGATCTCTTTCCTGAGAAACTAAAAATTAAGCACGCCAGGGGATTTACGGTTACTTACCGAAATCACTATAAGATTGTAAAGATCATGAGTCCGTTCGAAAACAGAACGGATACAATTTCTTACGTACTGGTACAGCGTGGCACACCGCATCCCAAAGGTTTTGCTGAAAGTCAGGTGATAGAAATCCCTGTTCGGAGTCTGGTTGCTATGTCTTCACTACATATAGGACTTTTGGGTTTTCTCAATGCTGAATCGGTATTGACAGGAATGGGTAATGTGAAATACGTTTCCAATATTAAAGTGATGGACCGTATAAAGGCTGGTAAGGTAGCTGAAGTGGGTAAAGATCAGGGATTGAATGAAGAGTTACTGATTAGTATGCGTCCGGATCTGATCATGGCTGTGGGAAGTCCTGTATCAAAAATAAACCGTTATCAGTCATTACGGCAGGCTGGAATACCTGTTTTGATCAACTCCGAATGGGTGGAAACAACACCGCTTGCCAGGGCGGAATGGGTGAAATTGCTGGCTGCATTAATGAACAGGGAAGCGGACGTGAATAAGAAGTTTTCCAATGTAGAGAAAGAGTATTCTAGACTGGCTGCATTGACCCGAAAAGTGAAGAACAGGCCGGGTATCATCACAGGTATGCATTCCCGTGACGCCTGGTTTGTCCCAAACGGGAACAGCTATGTGGCCCGCTTTCTTGAAGATGCCGGTGCCAATTATCATTGGGTAAAAACAAGTGCGACAGGAAGTTTACCTCTTGCCTTTGAAGCTGTATACCCTGTAGCGCTTAAGGCTGATTTCTGGTTGAATGTGAGTATTACCAATATTGATTCGAAGGCCGATATGTTGGCGAAAGATGCTCGTTACGGAGATTTTCAGGCTTTTAAAACGGGTAGGATTTTCAATTATAACAAACGGTTCAATTCCCAGGGAGCCAATGATTACTGGGAATCCGGTGCTGTAAATCCGCATCTGGTATTGGCCGATCTGATCAGCATCATCCATCCCGAGGTGCTTCCAAAACATGAACTTTTTTATTACAAGCAGCTCAAATAAGAAATAATATTTCAATTCCGGTTAATAGCTAATTATTGACAAGCATAAGCTTAAAAAGATGAAAATATATACAAAAAAAGGAGACAAAGGAACTACAGGTTTATTTGGTGGAAGCAGGGTTGATAAAGATGATGTTCGTATAGAATGCATCGGAACCTTGGATGAGGCCAATTCTACGATTGGATTGCTACGAGTAAAACTAGGGAGTGAGCATTCATGGCAGTCCAATCTGCATAAAATTCAAAAGGATTTGATGGATATGATGTCGCATCTCGCCCGGCCTTCTGACGCCAAAAAGGAGAATAAGAATCCGATGCCGGTAGACGGAGCACAGTTTTGTGAAGAATGGATTGATGCGTTGGAGGCTGCAATGACGTCTCCATCCGATTATTTTCTCCTACCCGGAGGCAACGAAGTTTCTGCGCTGTGTCACGTTGCGCGTACACAGATGCGCAGGGGGGAACGTAGATTAGTTTCTTTGATCAAAACCGATGAAGTTCACGAAGTGATTCCCGCTTACATCAATCGTTTATCTGATTTGTTTTTTACACTTGCCAGAGCAGAAATGGATAAGGCAGGGGTTGCGGAAGAAAAGTGGCAGCTGTTTTTATACAAACGTTTCAAAGCATCTGAGGAGAAATGATCATTTACGTGACAGGCGGAGCCAGAAGTGGGAAAAGTCGTTTTGCTCAGGAGAAAGCTTTGCAACTGACGGATAAGCCTGTGTATGTAGCCACTGCTAAGATTTGGGACGAAGACTTTGCGCACAGAGTGGCAAAGCACAAGCAGGAACGTGGGCCTGAATGGACATCCATTGAAAGCGAGATGCATATTCATTTGTTGCCTATTGAAGGCCGGATAGTGGTAGTTGATTGCGTTACACTATGGTTGACTAATATTTTTATGCAGCATGAAAATATAGATGATTCACTCGCTGCTTTTAAAAATGAAATGGATGGTTTGGCTGCTTTGGAAGGCGTATTCATCATTGTCTCAAATGAAATAGGGATGGGACTGCACGGAGAAACTGAGCTGGGAAGGAAATTTACTGATTTACAAGGGTGGGCCAACCAATATGTAGCTTCGATCGCCAGCCAGGCTACGCTGATGGTTTCAGGTATTCCGTTGAAATTGAAATAAGTATTCAGATTATAACTTTCAGAAATGAGCAGCAACTTTCAGGAACAATTACAGCACAAAATTGATCATAAAACCAAACCTTTGGGCGCTTTGGGAATGCTGGAAGAAATTGCTTTTCGGATAGCCAATATCCAACAAACATTAACTCCTGAACTGGTGAAACCGCACATTGTAGTTTTTGCGGCGAGTCATGGCATAGCAGCAAGTGGGGTAAGTGCCTATCCGTCGGAAGTGACACCGCAAATGGTGCTTAATTTTATAGCTGGTGGTGCCGCTATCAATGTTTTTACCAGGCAACATGGAATCAGACTTTTACTTGCAGATGCCGGTGTTGATTACGATTTCGAGCCCAACGAACAACTGCTGGATCTGAAAGTAAACAAAGGAACCAGAAATATGCTCGATGAGCCCGCCATGACGAGAAAGGAATGTGAGCTATGTCTGGAAAGAGGCGCTTCGGTAATAACAGATATGAAATCAACCGGATGTAATGTAGTTGGTTTCGGAGAAATGGGTATTGGCAATACGTCATCAGCAGCATTGATCATGAGCAAATTGCTCGATATTCCTATTGAAGATTGTGTAGGGCGTGGGACGGGACTGGATGACCAGCAACTAATTTTGAAAAAGGATATTTTAAAACAGGTTCTGGCTAAACATATCGTTGTTGACAATAATGTTTTAGAGATACTTACTGTATTTGGTGGCTATGAAATAGCCATGATGTGCGGTGCAATGCTGGCAGCTGCAGACAGGAAAATGATTGTTCTCGTAGACGGCTTTATTGCAACCGTGGCCTATTTGTGCGCACTTCAAATGAACAATGCTGTGAATGAATATGCCATATTCTGTCATCAATCTGACGAAAAAGGACATGCGCTTTTGATGCAAAAGCTACGTGCTGAACCTGTTCTTAAATTGGATCTGCGACTCGGAGAGGGTACAGGCTGTGCATTGGCATATCCATTGTTGCAAAGCGCAGTAGCCTTTTTGAATGAAATGGCCAGTTTTGATGATGCAGGCGTGAGCAAAAAAACACCCTGATGAAAAAGCAACTCTCCCTCTTTTTTATTGCCTTGCAATTCTACACCCGTTTTCCCATACCTGCCTGGGTAAGTTATTCTTCTGATAGTCTGAGTTTAGCAACCCGTTTTCTTCCGATGATCGGCTGGATCGTCGGTTTGATCAGTGGGTTGGCCTGGGTTATTGGATATTATCTGCTTGATACGGAAATAGGTCTGCTGTTTTCTATGATTGTGTCTGTGATGATTACAGGTGCTTTTCATGAGGATGGGTTTGCTGATGCGTGCGACGGTTTTGGGGGAGGCTGGACGAAGGAAAAGATACTTGAAATTATGAAGGATAGTCGGGTCGGCACCTACGGTGCAGTCGGACTGACGTTGATATTGGCTTTAAAGTATCTGATCTTACAACGTCTGGCATTACTGGTCAGTTTAGATTTTTATGTAATTACAGTTGTCCTAATTGCAGGTCATGCCCTAAGCAGATTTTTAGCTGTAGCTGTTATTTTTACCCAGCCTTATGCAAGGGATACGAACGACAGTAAAGCAAAACCAGTCGCGATTGCAACCCGAAAATCTACCATACTCATTGCCGGACTACTTGCTGCTATACCGCTTATTATGCTTGTTTTTATAATGAAGCAGCCTTTATTATTATTCTCCTTATTTGTCCTTGGTAGCATTACGCTTTTGATGAGCCGCTATTTCCGTAAATGGATCGGAGGATATACAGGCGATTGCCTCGGTGCAGTGCAGCAGGTTTGTGAAGTGAGTTTTTATCTTTTTGTTGCTGTATTATGGAAGTTTATCTGATACGGCATACCACTCCTCTTTTATCTCCCGGACTTATTTATGGTCGGATGGATGTCCCGCTTGCTGACACTTTTAGGGATGAATGTACAACAGTCATAGCCCGTTTGCCGTCTGATTTTAATGCTGTCTATTCTAGTCCGGCTACAAGGTGTATTGCTTTAGCCGAGCGAATCTCGGATGATTATATCACAGACCATAGGTTACAGGAATTTAATTTTGGTGAGTGGGAGGGGAAAACCTGGGATACTGTAAATCAGGTCCAATTACAATTGTGGATGGATGACTATATACACGTAGCGGTTCCTGGGGGGGAAAGCATGAATCAAATGTTTGCCCGGGTTGAGGAATTTTGGAATGAATTGCTGGGGCAACCTTATGACAAAGTCGCTGTAGTTACCCATGCTGGTGCGATTCGGCAGATACTTTCCATCATCAGAGAAATTCCATTGACAAGTATTTTCGACATAAAAGTTCAGTATGGAGAGGTGTTTAATGAATATGTCATTTCCCGGTAGCGATTTTGAATCAAACACATCAATTTTGATAAATTTGTTACATTGTCAGACCTGGTTGATATCCATATATGGCAGAATTAGACCTGTTTTGATAAGGCATGGTTTTTGCGTATATTCATTTAATTAAATCACTAAGTAAACAAACTCATGAAAAAGTATTGGATCATAAGTACTCTGACAATGATGCTATTTTCGCTGTCTGTCTCAGCGCAAGTCGTATCGAAGGATTCTATCAACACATTAAAAAGCCAGAAAAACACACTCGAAATCAGCAAAAAGCTAAATGATAACAGGCTTGAACTAGCCAAGCTGGAAAATGAGGTGGCCTCCAAAACTTCTGATGTTGCCAAAACTGCAGAGCGGGCACAGAAATCAGCGGATGAAAACGGCCGGGCTGCTGAAAAATTAGCAAGTAATGCGCAAGACAAAGGACTCTCTCGCAGGGCAAGCAAAGCCGCAAGCAAAGCACGTAAAGATGCCAAAAGAGCAAGGAAAGCTTCGGAAGATATGGATAAGCTGAATAAAAATATTGAATCTCTAAAGAAGAAAATAGCAGACGACGAAGCAAAGCTGGCATCGGATCAAGGATAGTATTTTCCTGTAGATGTAAAATATAATCCTGAAAGAACCCCGGTATATGCCGGGGTTTTGTTTTTTGTGAGCGCCTACAAAATAAGAAATCCATCACGAAAGACGTGATGGATTTTCTGCATAACAAACCTAACTAATTTATGAATAAAGCCTTTTCAGACTGATATTCCTTACTGATTAATTACCGCCTCCCGCTCTTCTTTGCAGATCATCTGAGCCGGTATTGCGCTGGCGTGCGCCTTTCACATTCTGATTACCGAAGTTGTAAGTGAATGTGATTCTTGCCTGTCTGCTGGGCCACTGTGATCTCACCTGGAAATCAATGTCTTTGTACATTGCCCTTCCACGGAACCGATTCGTCCAGAACAAGTCATTGACGTTTAGTCTGATGGTTGCTTTCTTATTCCAGATACTTTTTTGTAACCCTATATTTACCATTCCCATAGGTTTAGCAGCGTATAATCCATAGAATGCGCGGCTATTATACCATCCTGACAATTCTGCTGACCAGCCTTTTTTCATCGTGAACTGATTGTTGGCGTACATGTTCCAGGATACCTGCTTGATTTCCAGTGTTTCTTCCAGATAGAAGGAATTATAATGATTGTAAACCCCGGTGAAATTTGTTTGCAAGGTCCACCATTTTCTGACCGGAATGGGGGCTGAAACCGTCAGGCTGATATTATCCTGGTTGTCAAGGTTATCGGACGTAACAAATGTTTTGTTTTCAGAAGCAATCTGCTGAGGCAATTCATCGGCAATCATATCCTTGATCCTGCTGTATGCAAGTGTGGTATTCAGGAAATTCTTGTATACATGTACCAGTTGAAATGAATTGGTATACTGTGGCTTGAGATTCGGGTTCCCTTTTTGGAATGTATAGGGATCCAGATAAAACTCAAATGGATTCAATGACTGGTAATTAGGACGATCAATTCTGCGGCTGTAGGACAAGTTCAGTATATTGTTCGTATCCAGCTGCTGCGACAAAAACATACTGGGGAACAGATTAACATAATTACGATCCCGCTTTTGATTCAATGTAACTGAGTTTCCTATGGAATGTGTATGCTCGCCGCGGAAACCAAGTTGATAGGTAAGCTTTTTCGAAATCTTACCACTATAGTTGATATACGCTGCGTTCACATTTTCAGTGTATTTGAACTGGTTCGAGCGCGATGGATCCAATATCCAGTCATCGGCTTTTGTTTCAAACACCATATTGTTGTCCGATGCTACGTAGCTGGATTTCAATCCGGTTTCAAATTTTCCTTTCCAAAGCGGTTGTGTGTAGTCCAGTTTTGCAACACCAATATTAATCTCGGAAGGCATCCTATTCCGTACAATTTCTGGTGCGCCATCTGCTTCTCCGTTCGGTTTGCTATAACGTGTATCCAGTTCACTCCGGTTTACTCCTCTATACGTCACATAGTCGGCGTCAAATGTAAGTTCCTTTCCTTTATCATCAAACTGGTGCTTGAAGTTCAGATTCGCACTGTAATTGTTTATTTTCGATCCATTATAAACGTCGGTACGGAAAGTTCGCTGTAAACTCAGATCTTCGTTTAGAATGCGGGTGTTTGTCTGACCAAATGGATTACTGAATTCATTTCTGAAACCGGATAGCAAAATGCCAAACGTCGATTTACTGGTGGCAAAAAAGTCTATTCCTGCTCGTACGTTATGATATTGTGATTTATTAATACGCTCGGTCTTCTGATCAAAAATGGTCACTTTATCTTCGAAGGGAATGGAGCGGTATATTTGATTATCATTGAATCCTTTATTGAAAAAAGTACCTGCACTTACGAAAGAGCTGAGTTTGCCTGCACGGTGATTAATTGTTCCGGTAGCATTGGCACGACCGTGTCGCGCATAGGCGGCACCCAGATTAATATTGCCATTTGTACCATAATTTTTGTTTCGTTTCATCTTAATATTGATGATTCCGGAATTCCCCGCAGCATCATATTTGGAAGATGGATTCGTAATCAGCTCAATCTTTTCGATGTTGTCACTGGGCGTATTCCGAAGCAAATTCATAAGCTCCTGCTGCGAAAGAAAGGTCTGTTTGCCGTCGATCTGTACAATTACCCCTTCTTTACCTCTTAGTTTGAGCTGGTCATTTTGCTGATCTACCGTTACACCCGGTGCTCTCTCCAGTACTTCCAGTGCTGTGGAGCCGGCAGAAACAATACTGTTTTCTACATTGAGGACTGTACGGTCAATTTGCTGTTCAATAAACGGCTTCTTTGCTACAACAGTTACTTCGTCCAAAGACTTGGTATCCGGTTTGAGTGTTGAAGCAGGAAGTGTTACCAGTGTAGTGCCTACTTTGAAAACATGACTGTATTCTTTCTGATACCCTACCATAGAGATCAGCGTAAGGTATTGTCCTTCGGCAACCTGTTCAAACAGGAATTTGCCGTTTTCATCGGAAGCAAATCCTTTGGCAAGCGTTGAATCTTTGGCGTGAAGAAGCAGCACGTTTACAAACGGGAAGGCCGTGGATTTTTCGTCCAGTATTGCTCCGGCTACTTTTCCCGTTGGAGCGGTTGATGTTTGAGCAAAGGCACAGCTTACGCTGAGCACGAATGCCGCTGTCAGGTTTGTAAAGAATTTCATGGCTAATAGATGTTTGGCTGCCTGAGAGTAAAGGATTCTCTTTAACTTTCAGTACAATGCAAAGATAAGTACTTGGTATAACATAGAACCATTAATATTATGAATGGTTTTTTTTCTGTGTTAAGCGGAGAGGCCTTCTTTGCAGCACCGAATCATAGATACAAATTGAAACAGGAAAGTTGCATGAAACCAGAAAAAAAGTTTGAACGGCAAAATATTACTGATGACATGTATATAGCTATGAAGATTAGTTTTATCATTATGTTTTAGATATATCTCTGTTATACAGTTGTTTGTGTATGCTGAAACGAGTGGTTTTCTGGAGTTGTAGTCAGAAAACACATTTGCAGACATCTGCTGATCAAGTTTTTTTATCGGATTTGACGGCTGTATAAATAAAGCTGTTTATATTTCATTGGGTGATGACAAGCTTTGTCCTATCCCGCACTTCAGGCATTATCAATTACCAATCGTTTATCAAAATCACCATTTATGAGAAAAAGTTACTTTTATGTTATTGATCGGCAAATAGCATTTTTGATAATGCTGTGTTGTGTTGCCGGACCTGCCTACGCCCAGAAGATGGTGCGCGGAACGGTTATAGACACCAAGGGCGAAGCGCTTATTGGCGTCAGTGTACTGGTTAAAGGAACCACCCGGGGAACTGCAACTGATATTGCAGGGAAGTATGAGATTGATGCAGAAGGAGCCGGAGTTACTCTGGTTTTTTCATTTGTGGGGTATGTACGAAAAGAAGTGCCAGTGGCAAATCAGTCAGAAGTGAACATTACCCTGGCAGAGGATACGCAAAATCTTACTGAGGTTGTAGTAACTGCTTTAGGTATTAAGCGTGATAAACGTGCACTGGGATATTCCGTACAGGAAATAGGTGGCGAAGCAATTTCTACAGCCAAAGAAGCAAATCTTGCTACTACGCTTGCCGGAAAAATGGCGGGCGTACAGGTCACACGATCAGCCAATGGTGCCGGTGGGTCTTCGCGCGTTGTAATCAGAGGTTCTAATTCTTTGGTTGGCAATAGTCAGCCACTGTATGTAATTGACGGAATACCGATGGATAACAGCAATCCCAACTCTCCCGGCAGCAGTGGAGGTATTGATTACGGTGATGGTATTTCCAATATCAATCCGGAAGATGTAGAGTCAATGTCTGTTTTGAAAGGTCCGAACGCGGCGGCGTTATACGGGCAGAGAGGGAGCAATGGTGTCATTTTGATAACTACCAAATCGGGTAAATCACGGAAGGGAATTGGCATTAAATATGGTATTGACTATTCCCGCGGAAACGCAGTGGTACTACCCGATTTTCAGGACGAATATGGCCAGGGGTTGGATGGTACGTTTACGCATTTCCGGGGAAACGATGGGAAGTTCTACACTTGGGCAGCGGCTCAGGCGGGTAATGTACAGGGCATTCCGAAAGTGAGTGGTGGTCGGGACCGTTTCACACGGGCAAGTTGGGGAGCAAGAATGGAAGGTCAGCAGTATGAAGACCAATGGGGTAATCTGCTCAATTTTACGCCGCAGCCTAATACTTTTCAGGAGTTTTTTAATACGGAAACACAGGTTGTAAACAATCTTAGTCTTGAAGGTGGAAACGACAATATTAATTATCGCTTGTCGTATGGGAACACGAATATCAACGGATATACACCCGGTAATACGCTGAAACGTAATAATGTGAATTTGCGAACGATAGCCAAGCTTACAGATAAGCTTGAGCTGGACGTCAAAGCCAATTACATAGGCCAGGCAGGTAAAAACAGGCCGACTGTTTCCGATGCAAGTGATAATCCGGCTTATATTTTTATTAGTCAGCCAAGGAGCATTCCTATGAGTATACTGGCAAATTCTGCATGGACTTCAGAGGATGTAAGCAGGCAACTTGGCTATGGAACCGTGCCGTTTGTAGGTATGGAAAAAACATATGCAACCAATTCTTCTACCGCAAATCCATACTGGACGCGCGACCATACTGTTAATTCCGATGACCGCCAGAGGTTGATAGGACTTATCAAATTGAGTTATCAGTTTAACGAATGGATCCGCCTTACCGCTAAAACAGGTACCGATTTCTATACAGATCAGCGATTCCGCTCCCGCGAAAAGGGGACCTATCAAAGTGCCAACAGAAATGGTGATTTGGCAGAACAGGTAACACGTGTACGTGAAGATAATAGTGATGTTTTGCTTTCGCTAACACCTCAACTTACCAAGGACATATCTTTGGGATTGAATTTTGGAGCGAATCATCAAAAGTTTTTCTCCCGCACCACTGGTAATGCCGGAACTGAATTTATAGCGCCAAATCTCTATACCATCACCAATACACTTACTCAAACTTCGGTTTTCAGTCTGACAGAGTCGTCTATTAATTCCGTATATATGTCCGGCCAGGTTGGATTTAAGGAGTGGTTGTTTTTAGATTTTTCAGCACGTAACGATTGGTCTTCAACCTTATCTCCGGCCAATAATTCATTCTTTTATCCTGCGGTGAGTGCCAGCTTCGTGCTGACCGACGCTTTCAACATTCAGAGTGATGCGCTGAGCTTCCTGAAGTTCAGGGCTTCCGTTGCACAGGCCGGTAGCTCTGGTTCGCCGTATCAGTTAACAGGGAATTATTCTATTGATGCCGTGTCACATGGCGGTATTCCTTTATCAAGCTATACATCCACTATTCCGGATCCCAATCTGAAAAATGAATTGACAACTTCATCTGAATTCGGAATTGAAGCACGGTTTTTCAAGAATCGGGCAGGTTTTGCATTTACCTATTACAATGCTTCTACCAAAAATCAGATTCTAGACGTTCCCCTGCCCCCATCCAGCAATTTTGCTTCGCGCCGTATCAACGCGGGTGAAATTCGGAACCATGGTATAGAGCTGACCCTGAATGCTACACCTGTGAAAACTGACGGGGGACTCACATGGGAATCGACGGTCAATTTTTCAAGAAACAGAAATGAAGTAATTGCTCTGGCCGAAGGCGTAGATTTGTATACACTGGGAACCGACAGAGGCGTGAATGTAATCGCTTCGCCGGGAAAACCTTTCGGAACCATTATCGGAAACGGATTTCAATGGCTGCGCGATAGTGATGGGAACCGCCTGATTGATCCCTCGACAGGTCTTCCGCTGAAATCAAATGGAAAAGTGCTGTATGAACTGGGTAATGCATTACCAAAATGGATAGGTGGATTCAATAATAGTTTTCGTTACCGTGGAGTTGCACTTTCCGGATTGATCGATGTTAGTCAGGGAGGGAAAATTTATTCTCAAAGTATGCGTGAAGAGCTGGTGTATGGAACAATTAAGAAAACACTTCCCGGCCGAGACGGAACATATGTGGCAGAGGGTGTGGTAGCTTCTAAATCGGCCGATGGATCCTGGACAGGGACAGGCGTAGCCAATAGTAAACAGGTGCGCGCACAGGACTACTGGAATGTGGTAGCACCAGACAAGGACAACGTAATTCCTGAAGAAATGTTGAACGATGCGAGTTACGTGATGTTTCGTGAACTTACATTGAACTATTCTCTGCCGTCCAAAATTGTAAGCCGGACTCCTTTTAAAGGTATACGCGCCGGGATTTATGGAAGGAATCTCTTTTACCTACAACGTAAAACCGAAGGGTTTGCACCTGAAGCGTCTTCGTTTAATGTAAGTAATTCGTCGCTTGGACTGGAATCGACTGCTTTACCATTGTTGAGGTATTTCGGTGCAAGCCTGAATGTCGAGTTATAATTTTATCATAGTATGACCTTTTTAGAAATGAAACATATATTCAAATTAATAGTGCTGGCAGGTGCTGTCAGCATTTTACAGGGTTGCACAGGAGATTTCGAGAAATTGAATACGCCACCAAATTCTGTAACTACCATTGATCCTGGCCTGCAGCTTTCAAGAGTGCAAAGAGATGGTGCGTTCATGGAGGGGGTTGAATATCCAAACAATCAGTACGGCTCATGGATACAACAGTGGGGAGGAGGCGTATTGATCTCGAGTTCACGTTATATAGAGCAACCAGACAATAATACGTGGGACTCGCATTATACGTTGATCAGAAATATTAGCCAGATCCGGAATGAAATATTGAAAGGGCAGGAAAATGACCCTGCAGGAAGGACGAAACTGGCTATAGCGCGGGTTGTTGAAATTGCTGTTTGGCAGCGACTGACGGATCTCTTTGGTGATATTCCCTATTCGCAAACAGCCTTGGGTGTTACAGAGGTCAATAATAAACCGGCCTTCGATACACAGGAATTTGTCTACAAATCGCTCATTGCAGATATCAATACGGCCATGTCCAATCTTACTGCCGGCGATGCAAGTTATGGAGCAGCCGATTTCTACTACAAGGGAGATGTAGCCAAGTGGAAAAAATATGCAAATTCGCTAAAGCTTCGGTTGGGTATGCGAATCCGGTATGCTGACCCGGCTTTAGCACAAAAAACGGTGCGTGAAGCAATGGCGCAGCCTCTTTTGGAAAGCAATGCCGACAATGCTGCCGTTCCGACATTCAATAACGCTACGAATGCCAATGTTCATCCGATCTTGAATCATTTTCTGGCAGGAAGTCCGGATCTTAAGTACCTGGCAGATGCTTTTGTTAATCAACTTGTCACTACAAATGATCCAAGGTTGCTACGTATAGCCCAGCCAAGCGTAAATTCTGTGAAGGCTGGTGCTCCTGCATATAAGGGAATTGGCGTGGCGCTGACAGACGAAATCTTGAAAACGATTATTAAGGATGATTATTCCACAGCTTCAACCACAACGTTTTTTAATAGGGCCTATAGTCCCGCCATACCATGTATAGTGATGTCATTTTCAGACGTATCATTTTACAAAGCAGAAGCAGCTCTGGAAGGCTGGGGGGCAACAGCAGAGCAGGCTGAAAAATTCTATCAGGAAGGTGTGATGGCTGCTTTGGCGCAGGAACCTTACAACGTAACCTCTGTGCCAACTAACTTTGCGTCACAGCTTTCCTTTACAGGTCTTACGAAAGAGCAAAAACTTGAGAAAATTGGTACACAGAAATGGATACAGCTTTTCGGACGCTCCTATGAAGCCTATACTGAATGGCGCAGAATGGGATATCCTAACTTGAAGGCTGGTCCATTTGCCGGGTCGACGAACGGAACTATCCCGCGACGCACTATTTATTCTTCCAGAGAGGCTTTACTCAACGAGGACAATTACAATCAAGCGGTTTCCAGATTGTCGAAAGGTGATACCTACGTTTCCAAAGTGTGGTGGGACAAGCGATAGGGAAGAAAGTAAATTATTGAAAAATAGCGGAAATCAGTTGGTCTGGTTTCCGCTATCGATATATAGGTAATAATATGAGATAATACTGGGTAGAGGAGGGTGGATGGGCTTCTGGCCGATCCATCAACCGACAAGGGGAGGTTAACGAAATATCAGTAACTCTTAGAATGCCCGGCATGAAGTCGAATTAACTCATCACTTGTACTCTGAAGCAGATCTACTGAATCTACCTCAAGAATGTGAGCTATCTGTATAAGACGCTCTACCGTAATACGCGTATAAGCCAGCTCTATTTTACTGTAAGCATTTTGGGATATACCAAGTTTCATCGCCAGGTACTCCTGTGTGTAGTCTCTGTATTCTCTTATCTTTCTGATGTTTGCAGCTACAGATTTGATTCTCTCTTCTATCGTTTGGTTCATAACACACATTGTTTTGACAGAGTCATTAATGTTGTTATATACGGTCATGTTAGTTCTTGAGATCAGTGAGATTACAACAAGTATGAATATTTTTTTGATAAATGATATCAGACAAATGGTCGATCCATAATCATCTGAATAGGGGATGGAATATACGTTTAGTTATATTCTATATACGCCAGTCCAATCTGAATTGAAGCTATATGTTATTGAAAATGTTATAATGATGAACAGTTTTCTCCAATTGTAGAAAAATAGGACATAGGTGATTTCATCTGTAAAACACTAAGGTTGTAGGAGTATAAAATTGGTGACAATTGCAGTTTTGCTGCCTTACTTTTTCGCTTTAAAAATCAGGTGATTATACAGGAAATCGCGCACGAGATACGACAGCGAGCTGGTATCAGATCATTCATATTATTCTTTTTAGTTGTATTTAATTCTTTTTAGTTGTTTGTAAATCAAATGGTTAGGTGGTTTTTGGCATAGATGTTTAAAAGATACTTTCGAACACGACGTTCAGCAGGGGTAGCTGAAAACCTGCAAAAGAGTAAGTAATTTTTAACTAACTATTTGTCAATTATGAAACTTCAGGAATTAAATCACGAAGAAGCAAAAGAAATCAACGGTGGTCTTTTAGGCCTGTTTGGAAACAACGATTCACAATCATCAGGAAGTCTGATTGGTAACTTGGGAATCAATTTCAGTAATCACTCAGTAGATAGGGATGGTTCATCAGATTCTACAAGTTTTGGAACTAACCTGGACTTGGGCGGAATCTTCAATTCTTTGAATAGCTAATGAAAAATGAATTTGATTTCGAGTGACCCGGCATATGTCGTAAGCTGAAATCTGAAGCATTAGATTTTACATCAACGTCATCAGAAGCACCTGCTTCATGAACACAGGGGTAGCTGAAAACCTGCAAAAGAGTAAGTGATTTTTAACCAACTATTTGTCAATTATGAAACTTCAGGAATTAAATCACGAAGAAGCAAAAGAAATCAATGGTGGCCTTTTAGGATTGTTTGGAAACAACGATTCGCAATCATCTGGTAGCCTGATTGGTAAACTGGGAATCAATTTCAGTAATCATTCAGTAGATAGAGATGGATCATCCGACTCTACAAGTTTTGGAACGAACCTCGATTTGGGCGGAATTTTCAATTCTTTGAATAGCTAGTAAAAAATGAATTTGATTTCAAGTGATCCGACAAATGCCGGAAGCTGAAGTCCAAAGCGTTCTGATTTTATATCAACGTCATCAGAAGTACATGCTTCATGAACACAGGGTGAGCTGAAAACCTGCAAAAGAGTAGGCTATGTCTAATTAAACTATTTGTCAATTATGAAACTTCAGGAATTAAATCACGAAGAAGCAAGAGAGATTAATGGTGGTCTGTTAGGACTATTCGGAAACAATGATTCACAATCTTCCGGTGGATTAGTAGGAGGACTAGGCATTCATTTCAGTAATGAATCCAAAGACAGTGACGGATCGTGGGATAAATCAAGCTTTGGTTTGAATCTCGATTTGGGAGGGATTTTCAACTCTGTAACGAACTAGTGAATGGTCCAGCCAGGTTTTAGCGGGGTCTCGAAATATTCACTTCGCTAAAGTCACAGACATTTGATTTCACTTCAAAGTTTATTCACGCTTCGGCATTTCATATACAGGGCTAGCTGAAAACCTGTGAAAGAGTAAGCAATTGTTAACAAAACCATTTGTGTTATGAAACTTCAGGAATTAAATCACACTGAAATGAAAGAGATCAATGGTGGTCTTTTAGGTCTGTTCGGAAATAACGATTCTAAGTCATCTGGTGGCTTATTCGGCGGACTAGGAATTAACTTTAGCAATGAATCCAAGGATGCGGATGGGTCATGGGATAAATCAAGCTTTGGCTTGAACCTGGATCTGGGTGGCGTCTTTAACTCAATCTCGAATTAATTTTAAGACATATAAAAGCGGGAGTGGCTTGCGTCATTCCCGCTTTTTAATTAAAAATAAGTTCTACTCCTTATTGTTTTGGGATATTCACAAAAGGTGTGATTTGGTATTGAAAATGGCTATACGTTGGTATGGTAATTTATTGTTACGTATAGATATCACAGGTATACTCTTCTAACTTATGGAAACAAAAGATACGTCCGGTAAGATCTTTCCCCCTGAAATTCTTGAATTCACTTCGGATTATCACTTTCATCAACATCACACAAGATCACAACTGATCTACCAACTTCTGATGTTTTTAGTAATTGTGGCATTCATATCACTGTTTGTCATTGCAGTTGATGTGAGTGTAAGAAGTACGGGTATAATCAGGTCACAGGATGATCGCAACGAAATTAAAGCACTTGTGAGCGGAAGGTTGGATTCAGTTTTTGTTTCTGAGAATCAGCGGGTGAAAAAGGGACAAGTGTTGTTAAAAATTGAGGCGGATATTTTAAAAGAGCAAAATCAGCTTGTAAAAGCCCAGAAGGGAGATTATGAAAATCAGATAAAGGATTTAAATAAACTTTTGCACCTGAGCAGAACAAACAACTGGAGTAAAAAACCAGGCCTTTCGAGCGGGCTCTACAAACAGGATTTCGCACTTTTCTGGCAGAAAATTACCGATGCGAAAACTACACTTCTGACAGTAGAAAAGGATTTTGCGCGAAACAAAACCCTATATAACGTCAAGGCAATATCAGAAGCGGAATACGACAGGGCAGTATTGCTGCACAGTACGGCTACGAATAGGATAAAAACCATTATGGAAGAGGAAGAAGCTCGTTGGGAGGCTGCACTTACACAATTGCAGATGAAGACGCGTGAGTTGAATTCTCAAGATCAGCAGTATCTCAGAGAAAAAGATTTTTATGTTGTTAAGGCACCCATAAGTGGAACTGTTCAGCAGCTCAAAGGTTTGCAGCCGGGAAGCATCGTTTCAGCCAATGAGTTTCTGGCCGAGATTTCTCCGGACGAGTCGATGATCGCAGAAATGTATGTCATGCCAAAAGATATCGGGTTAATCCAGCCAGGTACTTTAACCCGTCTCCAGGTGGATGCCTACAATTACAATCAATGGGGGTTGGTAACGGGCAAAGTGGTATCCATATCTAACGATGTCTATACCAACGGGAAAGAGCCTCCATTTTTTAAGGTGCGCTGTAAACTGGATAAAAACTCATTGGTGCTACCGAGCGGATATGAAGGAAAACTGAAAAAGGGAATGACCTTACAGGCGCGTTTTCTGGTGACGGAGCGTACGCTTTTTCAATTATTGTATGATAAAGCAGACGACTGGCTGAATCCTAACCTGATTGCTACAAACGATACTCCTCCTCTGAACTGACCACACGATGAACCAGAACAAATCTAACTTATCACTCTTTGCACGTCTGAAATCTGCCTATCAGCGAATCATTAAATATGTACCGTTTCTCGACACCAGAACCCGTTTAAAACATGTCATCATTAAACAACATGATCTGACGGATTGCGGTGCGACTTGTCTGGCGTCTATATCGGCTTATTACGAACTGACGATTCCGGTAGCAAGAATCAGGCAGTATGCATCCACAGATAAAAAAGGAACGAATGTACTTGGACTGCTGGAAGCGGCCAACAAACTTGGGTTTAATGCCAAAGGTGTCAAGGCCGATTTCGAGCAATTGCCGCATGTACCCTCACCTGTGATTGCCCATGTGATTATCAATCAGGTGTTGCACCATTACGTGGTAGTTTATCGGGTCGGTGATAAGGATGTTGATGTAATGGATCCCGCGCGCGGTGAAATGCTGACGCTTACATATGAGCAATTCAAAAGTATATGGACAGGCGTGTTGATTCTGGTGCAGCCCGGAGACTCTTTCGTTGCTGGGAACGAAACTGTTTCGGTAAATAAGCGCTTCTGGTACTTATTGAAGCCACATAAATCAATTTTGCTACAAGTTTTACTTGGAGCGGTCATTTACACTTTACTGGGACTTTCCACTTCCATCTTCCTTCAAAAAATCGTGGATAATGTGCTGCCGGAAGGAAACCGTAATTTACTTAATCTTATGGGAGTGGTCATGATTGGTATTCTGTTTTTCAGAGTAGTAATCAATCATGCCAAAACTTTGCTAACCATAAAAACAGGTCAGCAGATTGATGCGCGTCTGATTCTGGGTTATTATAAACATTTACTTCGCTTACCTCAGCAGTTTTTTGACAACATGCGTGTTGGGGAAATTATCTCACGTATCAATGATGCTGTGAAAATACGGGTTTTTATCAACGACGTATTGATTGGCTTTGCAGTTAATATGTTCATACTCGTATTTTCATTTGTGCTGATGTTTACGTATTACTGGAAGCTTGCCATGATTATGATGGGCGTGGTGCCACTGTATGCCTTGATTTACTACTTTTCAAACAGAGTGAATAAATCAACGCAACGGAAACTGATGGAGAGCTCTGCTGAACTGGAGGCGCAGTTGGTTGAGTCTATCAATTCTGTAAGCACGATCAAACGTTTCGGCCTGGAAGATTTTACCAATATGCGTACTGAAACCCGGTTTGTAGGAATGTTGAAATCGGTATATGAATCCAATACCAATGCACTGTGGATTGGCGATTTTAGTGGATTTGTTTCCAGTGCATTCACCATTATTCTGTTATGGGCCGGATCGCTCTTTGTGTTAAACAATATCATTACACCAGGTGAATTGCTGTCATTTTATGCTATTATTGGTTATTTCACCGGTCCGGTAGCCAGTTTGATCGGTATGAATAAGACCATTCAGGATGCCTCCATTGCAGCTGACAGGCTCTTTGAGATCATGGATATAGAACGGGAATCCATGGAAAATAAAGCGGTCATGACGAGTGATATGATTGGGGATATTCATTTTAGGAATGTGCATTTTCGTTACGGCACTCGTGTGACGGTTTTTGAAGATCTTAATTTGGTAATACCAAAAGGTAAAATCACGGCTGTTGTCGGGGAGAGTGGTTCAGGGAAAACAACCCTGCTTTCACTTCTTCAGAATATTTATACCGTAGAATCTGGTAATATCCAGATCGGCGGATTCGATATCAAATATCTGACGAACGACAGTTTGCGTCAAATGGTAAGTGCAGTGCCACAGGATGTGCATCTGTTTGCAGGTAATGTGATCAATAATATCGCAGTAGGTGAATTTGAGCCGGATATGAAAAAAGTAGTTTCTATTTGTCAGGAGCTGGATATCATGAGATTTATTGAGAACCTGCCTAATGGCTTTAATACGTATATCGGAGAAAATGGTACGAGTTTGTCTGGTGGGCAGCGGCAGCGGCTCGCGATTGCCAGGGCGTTATACAGAGATCCTGAAATTCTGATTCTGGACGAGGCAACGTCTTCGCTTGACTCAAAATCGGAGCAACACATACAGCTGGCAGTGCAGTCGATGAGAAAGAGAGACAAAACGATCATCATCATAGCACACAGGCTGAGTACGGTGATGAATGCTGATAAAATAGTGGTACTGGAACAAGGTAAGTTGATCGAAGAGGGTAGTCATAAAAAGCTGTTGACTAAAAAAGGGAAGTATTATGATATGTGGAAGCAGCAGTTTCCTTCTCTGGAAAATGTGAATTAATTCTTCGCTCCGATTTATAATCGGGGCATTTTTTTGTTCCTATTTGTAATGGAATTGGGGTAGGAGGTATTTGTAAATGCAGATCCAATTGTACCAGGGTTATAAATCAGTTTTACAAGCTGGTTAATTCTTATATGGATTTGAAGCAAATCTGATTCTTCACTGTTATGAATAGCCGGAATTTTTTTAGTAAATAGCTTTAAATAGCTTTTTATTCAAACTAAGGCGACAAATGATTAACCGACTTTACGACACTTCACTTGGATTGCTCACCGACTTGTATCAGCTCACAATGGCTTACGGCTACTGGAAATCCGGAAAAGCGGAACAGGAAGCTGTTTTTAACTTATACTTCCGGAAACATGCTTTCCAAGGAGGGTTTACCATTGCTTGCGGATTGAGCAGTGTTATTGATTATTTAAATGAATATCGTTTTGATCAGGCGGATCTGGCATATATAGGATCGTTAATAGGTAATGATGGAAATAAACTTTTCGAAGATGGTTTTCTGGATTACCTGGAGCAAATGGAGCTCAAATGCAGTGTAGATGCTGTTCCGGAAGGTACAGTTGTATTTCCTAATGAGCCTTTGCTCAGAATTCAGGGGCCGATATTGCAGTGCCAACTGTTAGAAACACCATTGTTGAATCTGATCAATTTTCAATCGTTAGTAGCTACCAAAGCAGCGCGGATGCGTTTGGTGGCAGGTAGTGATATCCTGCTTGAGTTCGGTTTGCGGAGGGCTCAGGGACCTGATGGAGGCATGACGGCCAGTCGGGCCGCCTATATCGGAGGGTTTGATGCAACCTCGAATGTACTTGCAGGCAAGCTATACGGTATTCCTGTGAAAGGAACGCATGCACATAGCTGGGTCATGTCTTTTGATAGTGAGCTGGAAGCATTTGAAAACTATGCCAAGTACATGCCCAACAATGTCACGCTGCTGGTCGATACTTACGATTCTTTGCAGGGTGTAAAACATGCTATTACCGTGGGCAATCAGTTGCGGGAACGAGGTTATGATTTAGGAGCTATCCGCCTTGATTCTGGTGACTTGGCGTATCTGAGTATCGAAGCACGACGATTATTGGATGAGGCTGGTTTTGAAAAGACAGGTATTGTTGCCAGCAACGATCTGGACGAATACATTATGGATAGTCTGAAAATACAGGGGGCCAGGATTTCAATCTGGGGAATTGGTACTAAACTGGTTACTGCTTATGATCAACCTGCACTCGGTGGCGTTTTTAAATTGGCAGCAATAAGAAATGAAGAAGGAGAGTGGGATTATAAGCTAAAACTTTCTGAACAAGCCATCAAAGTTTCGACACCAGGAATCCAGCAAGTACGTCGTTACAGAGATCAGAAGGGTTTTTTGTCTGATATGATTTTTAATACAGAAACACCTCTGGTTGGCAAATCCATTATGGTAGATCCATACGACTTCACCCGAATCCGATCGTTTTCGGAAACCGCAACTTATGAAGACTTACTTGTTTCTATTTTTGCAGACGGGCATCTGATATACACACTGCCATCTATTCATGAAACGCGGGAACGGGTTAAAGAGCAGTTGGCGAATTTTCATAAAGGTATCAAGCGGTTTGTAAACCCTCATACTTATCCGGTGGGTTTAGAGAAAAAGCTTTTTGATCTGAAAACGGATCTTATTCTAAAACTGAGAACAGTAGGTTAACTGCTGACTGCGCCATATATAAAGTATTGTTTAATCAAAAATACAGTGAAAGACATACCACCGGTTAATTCCGAAATATTAAAAGAACTTATCACATACCGAATGCCTTTTGGGAAACATAAAGGGCAGCTGATTATCGATCTGCCTGTCTCATATCTTGAATGGTTTGAAAGGGAAGGTCTGCCAAAAGGAAAATTAGGCGTGATGCTTGACACGATGTATGAAATCCGGTTAAACGACCTGATGTTTCTGATCGACGGATTGAAGGCTAGAATGAAATAATGATTTCCGGCAGCCTTGGTTTAGCAGGACTGCCGGAAATGAATTTTTAAGTTATTTTTTCTCGGGCATCAGCACCACTTTTATGAAATTTTCTTCATTAAAATACTTGTTAGCTGCAGCCTTGGTGCTATCGACAGTGATCGATTTCAATAAGCTCTCTCTCTGAAATACCTCTTCCAGATCATCTCCCAGAAAAACGTTGTCGTCGAGGTAGTCGAGCCAGAAGCTGTTTGTTTTGAGAGCAGTTTCCATTTCACGGTTGCTTTCAGCTACAAATTTTTCGATATCCTTTTTGTCAGCACCTGTGGCTTTGATCTTACCAATTTCTTCAATGGTTCGTTTTACCAGTTTATCAACGTTCTCAGGAGCACAACCAAAACCAATACTAAATCGGTAGTGTCCGGATGGAATTTTTTCTGTGCTTTGGGATACGCCTACACCATAAACGCCACTCTCTTCCTCGCGTAATGCTTCGATAAGTTTAATTTGCAATACTTCCTGTAATGCCTCGATTTGAATGTTGTTCTCAAGGTTATAGTCGTATTCTCCGCTTAAAATCAATGATACCTTACTTTTTGCTTCAAGGCCCTTGTATACCTTTTTTTCGATCCTTCCTTTTGGAGGAAATATGTTCGGGTGTTTATAAGTATCGTCACGATCGGTAGAAGGGAGTCCCCCTATATATTTTTCGAGCAAAGGTTTAATCTCATCAATCTTAAAAGCACCTACAAACGTGAAAATAAAGTCAGATGCATCCGCAAACCTGTCTTTGTACATATTAAGCGCGCTGTCCAAGTTCACTTTGTCGATTGTTTCCGGTGTAAGCGGACGGCGATCCGGATGATAATTGGTCAGGATTGCATTTAGTGAGTCGGAAAAAACCTTGTCAGGAGTAACTGTTTTCTGCAAATTTTCCAGATAGGATCTTTGGTTAGAAAGTAATCCACTTACCACTTCTGCATCTTTTCTGGGTTCTGTAAAATAGGCATATACAAGTTGTAACGTCGTTTCCAAATCTTTTGGATTTGTACTCCCTTCAACTCCTTCGGTTAGCTCACTGATATAGGGACCCGCATTAACAGTTCTGCCTGCCAGAAATTTCTGTAGTTGTGTTTGATTATAGGGTCCTACACCGCCAGATTCTATCATATAGCTGCTAAACATACCCGTAGGGCGTTCGCCGGGAAACAAAGAATAGCCTCCCTTTGCAGTTGCTTTCAGAAGTATTTGGTCATTTTTGAAATTGGTTGGTTTTAACATCACTTTCACACCGTTTGATAGTGTAAGTTCTGTCATACCCAGTTTCGGAAATGATTTTTCGAAAACGATTTTTCCTGCTTCAGGTTCTGTTTTAAGAAGAGGGGAGTCAAGCACGTCATCGACATAAGCCGTAACGTCCATGCCACTCTCCGCCAATAACTTGCGTATTTGAACTTCGGTAAGCATGTCAGACTTGCTTTTCTCAGGGCCCATCAGGACCACAGAACGGTTTTTGTCGGTGATGTATTTACTGGCGATGCTGTTTATTTCGTTTACTTTGATACCATCTATATTGTTTTTAACCAGGTCAAAATAGGCTTCGATACCCATAAATGGTTTATCGTTCAGGAAATGTCCTATGTACTCACGGGTGTAATTGACAGATTTGGTCTTGTCTTTTTCTTTAAAAGCTCTTTCAAGAGAATTCAGCATATCTTTCTTTGAACGATCCAGTTCAGCTTCTGTAAATCCGAACTTCTGAACACGGGCATTTTCTTCTAAAACAGCCTTTAAAGCAACTTCCATAGAACCCGCATCTTTAGCAAGTGCAACAGATGTGTAGGCATCCAGATCACCCATAAAACTTCCATACTGACTCATTCCGAATAAAAACGGAGGATTGGCCTTTTGTGTAAGTTCCTGCATCCGCTGACCCATCATGGAATTGTATAAGCCAATGATGATGTTATCACGAACATCCTTTAGTGTTTTCTCTTTCTGTTCCGGTTGTTTATAAATGACCTGAATGAGATTTTGCGGGTATTCGGGATCAGTTACAATGGCAACATTTGTTGAACCATCAAGCGGAATTCGATACTCCGGTCTTTTTTTAGGCTTTATGGACGCAGGTATAGAGCCAAACTTTTGCTTAATGGCCGCTTCTACGACATTCGGATCAAAGTCTCCTACTGCGATTACAGCCATCAGATCCGGTCTGTACCAGTCTTTATAAAAGGCTTTGATTGTAGCAGGTTTAAATACCTTAAGAATGCTGTCTTTGCCTATAGGCAGTCGTTCTGCGTAGCGGGAATTGTTGAGGATCTGTTTTAAAAACTGATCACGCATGCGTTGCTGAGCACCTCTTCCCATACGGGATTCTTCCAGTACGACCCCACGTTCTTTTTCTATTTCAGCCGGATCGAGCAAGGCGCCATGCGCCCAATCTTCGAGAACAAGAAGACCTTTATCCAACAAACCTGCTGAGTCTGTTGGAATAGGTAGCTCGTAAATAGTTTCATCAAAACTGGTATATGCGTTCAGATCGGCACCAAAACGAACTCCCGTTTTTTGCAGGAAATTGACAAGTTCGTTTTTAGGGAAATTTGTCGTCCCATTAAAATTCATGTGTTCCATGAAATGCGCCAATCCCTGTTGGTCGTCTGTTTCGAGAATAGATCCCGCCTTAATGGCAAGTCTCAGCTCCGCCCGATTTTTAGGTTCTTCGTTTTTTCGGATGTAATAAGTAAGACCATTTTTAAGTTTCCCAATCCGGACATTCGGATCCAACGGTACTTTTTTTGATAAATCCTGAGCAGACAGAGAGGGAGCCAGACCAGATGCTGCTCCGAAAATACAGCACAGGAACAATAGTTTTTTCATTATTTTTAGTTTGAATTGATAAAACACTTTAGAAACGAAATATATAGGTAATGCTTATCATTCCCAAAGCGCCCGGTCATGTTGGAACTATAACTTTGGCGAGGCGTATGCAATGGGTGTATCAAAAAGAGTCTGGTTGTAATATGCTTATATACATATCATTCCTAAAATCGTTCAGCAGAATCCATACGTATCATTTCAGCAACTTCAATAGTCAGGAAGCCAAACTCCTCTGTGACTTTACCTGAGATTTTGTATATACCTCTTCCGGAAAACCTGTATCGTGCCGCAACGGGTGGGAAGTGTACTGTGTCGATAAATTGACCTTCCTGATCCAGAAAAGTACCAAAATACATCGTTTCACCATTTGCCGTTCTTGTATTCTTGGTAGCAACAAGGTAGCCATATTGCACAACGTCCTCATTGATATAAAGATGGAGATCGTTTGACATAATGCTTTGTGGAATACCATATTTGACCATTTCGAAAGGGCTGCAAAGTGGAAATCCGATCAGTTCAATCTGATCGTAAGCATCGTCGATCGGGGATGACTCGAATGACGGTAGCGCGAAATCCCTGGTTTCAGTTTGAAATAACTTTTTCTGAGGTGTTTCCTGCGTTTTGTTGATGCGGAAATGTGCTTTCCATAATAATGTTTTTTTATCCTGGCCCGTAAATCGAAACGCATCAATACGTATCAGGATCGTGATTTGTTCGATGGATATAGCTACCCGATCAAGAAAATCGTTCAGAGATAAAAACTGGCCGTCTTCCTCTCTGGCACGGACAATTTTTTCAATCGTTTTCTCTTCGATATCCTTTAACAATGAAAAACCGAGGTAAATATCTTTGCCATTGATAATCGTTTCACTACGACTGTGATTAACACACGGTGCCATCATGTTGGCTCCGAGCATTCTGGCTTCGTGTACATACAGCTCAGGAGAATAAAATCCGCCGCCATTGTTGAGTACTGCCACCATATATTCCAGCGGATAATAAGCTTTAAGGAAAAGTGTCTGGTAGCTTTCTACAGCATAGGAAGCAGAATGTCCTTTGGCAAAGGCATATCCTGCAAAGCTGGCAATCTGATTCCAGATATCATTCATCACTTTTTCTTCATAACCTCGCGCTTTGCAATTGATAAAATATTTACGTTTTACGCGTTCAAATTCATCTCTTCCGCGAAATTTCCCGCTCATTCCACGTCTGATTACATCCGCTTCTCCCAATGTGAGTCCGGCAAAATAATGGGCGACTTTGATCACATCTTCCTGATATACCATAATACCATAAGTATCTTTCATCAGATCCAGCAGAATCGGGTGAGAATCTTTCATGCGTTCCGGCTTCTGATGGCGCAGGATGTATTCGCGCATCATACCACTTTTTGCAACACCCGGCCTGATAATAGAACTGGCCGCCACAAGTCCGAGATAAGTTTCTACTTCCAGTTTTTTGAGCAACATGCGCATAGCCGGTGACTCTACATAAAAACAACCGATGCACCTGGCCTCTTTAATCAGGTTCTTGATTTTAGGATCTGTCTTGAATTTTTTGACGTCATCGATATCAATCTCCGGTGATTCAGGTCGGTTATAACGGATCACTTCCAGTGTTTCTTTGATTTTGGCAAGCCCCCTTTGTCCGAGTATATCATATTTATTCAAGCCTACATCCTCCGCAATGACCATGTCAAACTGTGTGGTAGGAAATCCTTTGGGCGGAACATCGGTAGCCGTGAAATAATGAATTGGCTTTTCAGAAATAATAATGCCTCCTGCGTGAATGCTCAGGTGATTGGGTTGATTATTCTCCTTAAGATATTTGGCATAATTAATAACAAGGCCTGATAGCTGATCCAGTTTGGCAGGGTCATACTTGCCGTCACTGAGTGCATCTATTTCATAAGCAGGCAATCCGAATACTTTTCCCAGTTCGCGAACTGCAGCACTGTGCTGGAAAGTACTGTACGTTGCCAGTAAGGATGCCTGTCCGTTCTTTCCATAAGTATCAAAAATGTAGCGCGTTACATCTTCCCGATCACGCCAGGAAAAGTCTATGTCAAAATCAGGAGCATTTTTGCGGTGAATGTTCATAAACCGCTCAAAGTATAAATCCAGCTCAATGGGGTCAACATTAGTAATATTGAGCAGATAGGCAACAATGCTATTGGCGCCGCTTCCACGGCCTACATAGTAATATCCCTTGTGCCTGGCGTAACGCAGGATATCATGATTGACCAGAAAAAAAGGGATAAAGTTCTGCTTCTGTATCAGATCGAGTTCTGAGGCGATTCTGTCGAAAACCAAATCATTGACGCTGTCACCATACCGATGGCCGATTCCGTCGTAGGTTAGTTTTCTGATCAATTGATAATCCTCAGCTGCACTCCTGGTGAAAATGCGGAGATTTTGATGTTCTTTATTATCTCCGAATTGAAAGGAAATATGACAGGATTGCATCAGCTTTTCGGTGTTTGTCAGGATTGTACCAAACTCTTTGAAGTGATAGCGTAGAATATGGCAGGGGAGTATTTGTTCGTTTTCGTTCGCGGTTTCTAATGGAGATAATTTACTGAGAATTGTATTTCCGTCTATTGCTCTGAGCAGTCTGTGGGCATTAAAATCTTTTTTTGTACGGAAAGTCAGCGATTGCAAAATCACCATTTTCTTGCCGGAGTGACGTAATAGCGAAAACTGAATTTTTATAGGGTCTGTGTGAGCGACACCTATGTATTCATCTTCAGTAAAAACTGTTTTTCCTGTTCGAAGCAGTTGCTCATAAGGATAAATAAATACTATATTTTCTGAGCATGGAGCCTGATCAGGAAACGGCTCTCCCGAAAACAAGTGTTGAGACAAAAATGCATTTAACTCCTGGAAACCGGCATTGTTTTTGGCCAATCCTACGTATTGTTGCACGTTGCCGTTTCTGAAATCGATACCTACAATAGGTTTGATGTCATATTTCGGAGCCATTCTGATAAAATTCAGGCAGCCCGAAGTATTATTGATGTCGGTAAGTGCAATGCATCCATAGCCATTTTCTCTGCTCAGTTTGAGCAGTTCTTCTTCGGGAATTAAACCGTAGCGGAGGCTGAAGAAAGAGTGGCAGTTGAGTAGCATTTTAAATCAAAATTGGTACAGGTCTTTTGTAATATATAATTAACCTTTATGCATTCCGATGGGCAGGAATAATAGGTGGTTCGCCGTTAAACGGATTTCCCATGCTCGCGATATTGGGTATTCCAAGTGTACTTCCCCAGCTCAAAATAGAGTTTCCACGCTCGTCTGTTCCATATCGGTTGCGGATATAATCCATCGCCATGTATAGGTTCAGTTTTTCTTCAGAGTCATCAAAAAGGTCAATCTGGTAGTTTCCGGTAACAAGGTCGCTGCAATGCACACCCACCAGTCTGACCATCATACGCCGGTTATAAAGCTGGTCAAAGAGGCGTTCAACGTGTGGTATAAGTATGTGATCCGCAGAGGTATAAGGTATTTTCAATTGTTTCGAAAAGGTGTTAAAGTCAGAATAACGGATCTTCACTGAAACACAGGAGGTAAGTTTATTGCCATTCCGAAGCTGATATGCCAGATTTTCTGCCATGGCTCTCACCATTTCCCGCATGAGTTTTACATCTCCGGTATCCTTGCCGAATGTGCGTTCATTGGAAATCGATTTTCGTTCATGAAAGGGAATAATGGGAGAGTCGTCGCGTCCGTGGGCACGGTTCCACAATGCTATTCCATTTTTCCCAAGCACTTTACCCATCATTTCCATGGGCATTTCCTGTATTGTTTTTACATAGCGTATTCCGAGGTTTTGCAGCAGTTGTGTCGTTTTTTCTCCGACCATTGGTATTTTCTGTATCGGCATAGGAGCGAGGAAAGTCTTTTCGTCTCCGCGCTCAATTCTTTTTTCATTATCAGGCTTTGCAACGCCTGTGGCCACTTTGGAAACCAGCTTGTTGGCTGAGAGGCCAAAGGAAATCGGCAGACCACTCTCGCGTTTAATCTTCTGCCGTAGTTCTGATGCCATCTTGTGGCAACTGTAAAATTTATCGAGACCTGAGAGGTCAGCATAAAATTCATCGATACTGGCTTTCTCAAAAATCGGTACTGCTTCCCTGATGATTTCTGTTACAACTTTCGAATGTTTGGAGTAGGTGCCGCCATCCCCTCTGATTACAGTAGCTTCCGGGCAAAGTTGGCGAGCCATCTTCATAGGCATGCCGGAATGTATACCATAAGGCCGGGTCTCGTAGCTGCATGCAGCCACAACCCCGCGATCGCCGATACCACCTACCAGTACAGGTTTGTTGTTTAAACGAGCGTCTATTTTTCTTTCGACGGATACAAAAAATGTATCAAGATCCATATGTAATATCGTGCGATCCATGATTTTGGAATTTTTACAAATTTATGGAATATATCCAAATTTATGGAAATGATCCGGATATTGTCAAGGAAATATTCCAAAAAATATTATCTTTGAGATTGTCAATCAGTTAATCTTTAAATCGGTCTTATGTCAGTTGAAGAAGAATTCAGGCGTTTCAAGCAGATAAGAGAGGAGTTGAAGTTAACCCAGGCTGTCTTTGCCGAAGAGCTTGGCATCGGATCTACCACAGCAGATATTGAACGTGGCAGAACGAGGATTCCAGGGCATGCTGTAAAGGAACTATTTAAGAAGTATCATATTAATCCGCTTTGGCTGTTTGGAGAAAGCGGGCAAAAATACTTGAGAGCTGAAGTTTCTGCAGGACCTAAGGTCATTACTGTGGATGGTTCAGGAAAAGAAAATATAGTTCTTGTAAATGCCAAAGCAGCAGCAGGTTATCCTCTCAATATCGGCGATGCACAGTGGTTCGAGAGTTTACCAGCTTTTGGTATTCCGCTTCCTGAGTATCGCAATGCAACTTTTCGGGGTTTTCAGGTGGATGGTGATAGCATGAAACCGGTCTTGCAATCAGGGGAATGGATACTTGGCCGGGCATTGGACGATTGGGATAATCTGGGCCGGAATAAGATGTATGTGGTTGTAACAGCCGACAGTATTCTGGTAAAGAAAATACAAAAAGATGCTGCTACTACATTTGTCAACCTGATATCACTCAATCCCGATTATGCTCCCATACGCGTCGACAGGAGTGAAATACGCGAAATGTGGCAGGTGAATAGTAAACTCAGTTTTGATCTGGAAGCCGATTTTCAAAATGTCAGCCTGCAAAGTTTACATCAGGAGATGAAGGAGTTGAAGGAGGAAGTAAGGAAGATGGCGAAGTGAGGTTTTTTTAGTACGTATTTGGATGAGGATTACGTATAATGTCCTTTTATAGATATTATTGTAACAACTATTTTTTGCTGATCAACGGTATAAACTATCCTATGTTCCCTGTTGAGCCTTCTTGACCAAAAACCAACAAGATTGTGCCTAAGTTGTTCTGGTTGGCCAGTACCGGAAAAGGGGTGTTCTGTTAGTTCATCCAGCAATTTTCGTAACTTTTTAAGTAAGGGCTTATTTCCGGATTTTTTGAGTTCTTCAATTCCTTCAAGCGCTTTCAGAGTAAATTCAATGGTATAGCTCATAAGCCCAACAACTCATCAAAATTGGCTTTGTCTACTTTTACTGTTTTTCCTTCATGATACTGGCTGATACCTTCCTGAATGTCCGCTAATGTCTTTGGATCCATGAAATATTTATCATTGGGCCCAACAGGTGTCAGCACGTACGCTTTTTCATTACCTCTCTGGATAATGACATGTTCATTTTTGTCAACCAAATCCATGTATTTTTTTTGGTTATCTCTGAATTCTCTGGAGCTGATTACTAACATAACTTCAATCGTTGTGTACAATATTGGTACACAAATATCCCATATAAAGTTCACTAAATCAAAGGATAATCGGAGAAAGGCTTTTGCAGTATTTATGTAATCGGAAATTATTGAGTAAAGATATTCTTTAAACCTCCTCAGCCATTAACTGCTTATCATACAATTCCTTATATGATCCGTTCTTATTGATCAGTTCCTGATGTGTCCCCTGCTCAATAATTCTACCTTCATCCAGTACTACAATACGGTCGGCCAGCTTAGCTGATGAAACACGGTGCGATATAATAATGGATGTACGCTGATCCATAATTCTTTTAAGATTATTCAGAATGATGTTTTCTGTATTGGTATCTACCGCAGAAAGGCAATCGTCCAGAATAAGGATTTTAGGATCGCGGGCAATGGCTCTGGCTATTGAAAGTCTTTGTTTTTGTCCACCCGATAAAGTGATGCCGCGTTCACCCAGCATTGTGCCATATCCGAGCGGAAAGTTTTTAACGTTGTTGTAAAGATCGGCGTCCTTTACTGCCTGTTCAATGCGTTCGAATGGCATGTCGGTAGTACCGAAGCGGACATTGTTTTCAATTGAGTCAGAGAACAGGAATACATCCTGAGGAACGTATCCTATCTGCCGACGGTAAAATTGTATGTTGTAATCTTTTAAAGGAATATTGTCAATCAGAATCTCCCCTTCTGAAGGGTCGTAAAGCCGGCATATCAGATGAGCCAATGTGCTTTTTCCTGATCCTGTTGTTCCTAGTATGGCCACAGTTTCACCTTGCTTTACAGTAAGATCGAAATTTTCAAGTGCCTGTATTCCCGAGTCCGGATAGACAAAGTTGATGTTGTTGAAAGTAATAGCACCATGAAGTGGCTGCTTGATATTCTTTTCGGAAACCAATGTGGTTTTTACATCCAAAAATTCATTGATCCGTTGTTGGGAAGAAGCCGCACGTTGAATCTGGCTGGTGGTCCATCCCAGTGCCATCACGGGCCATGTCAGCATGTTGACATACAAAATGAACTCTGTGATATTACCTGGAGTAAGGTTTCCATTGATAATTTCCTTTCCACCTACATAAATGATCAGAATGTTGCTGAATCCGATCAGTAAAAGAATAATTGGAAAGAAGAACGAATCCACTTTCGTAAGTTTCAGAGACTTATTTTTAAAATCCTCCGCTTCGCTTTTGAAGTTGGTAAATGAGTGTTTTTCCTGCACAAAAGATTTAATCACCCGTATCCCTGAAAAAGCTTCCTGTACATATGTAGACAGTCCCGAAAGTTGTTTTTGAATTTCCTGCGAACGCTTCATAATCATACTATTGACAATATAGACGCTGACAGATAGCAGGGGCAGAGGAAGTAATACGTAGAATGTAAGCTTCACATTGACCGTCAGCATGTAGGAAATCACCAGAATGAAAAGCACTATCAGGTTGATCCCGTACATCAGTGCCGGACCAACATAGATGCGGACATTGCTGACGTCTTCAGAAATTCTGGCCATCAGGTCCCCGGTACTATGTTGCCTGAAAAAACTTGTGGGAAGGGTTTGGTAGTGTTCGTATACATCATTCTTGAGTTCAAACTCAATATGTCGTGACATCACGATGATGGTTTGCCGTACCAAAAACAAGAAAATACCTTTCAGTAAAGCCATGGCCAGAATCAGCAAGCCATATAGCAAAATGCTGAATGCAAAGATGTCATACATCTTACTTTGAAGCACCGAGCCTGAAAACAGGTAGTAAATATCCAATGTGTCAATCACAAGATCCAGCGCATACCTAACCAGCTGAGCCGGAATGATTCCGAAAAGGTTGGATACAATCGTGAAAATGATTCCCAGAATCAGGTACCATTTGTACTTGAGAAGGTACTGGTTGAGGTACTGTAAAGCTTTCAAAAGATATAGAATTAAAAAACGATTCCCACAGCGGCAGGTGATTTAATAAGCCAAAAGTGTATGAAAATGTTCACTTTTACTCTTTCGGCCTTTAATTTTTAACAAAGTTACAGAGGATGGCTTATGCACAATACAGAAATGTTGCAGATTGTGTGTTTTGTCAAAATAGGTGAACACCAATTTTACCAATACTAAAAATGTGCTTGTCCATATTTTATAAAGATTGATGCTGATGAAGCCAAATATCAATTTGTCTAAGAACAGGATTGGCTCTTTTCAGTATAGAAGTAAGAGTGTAAATTAGACAGAATGCTTGCCGTCATTTTTTTTTCTATTCTTAACAAAAAAGTCTAATTTTGCACTCTATTTAAATAAAGAAACGCGGGGGTATTGTAACTACTAACCTTGCATTAAAATGCAGACACGTTCTTTGGTTTACTGTACCTTTTTATCCATTAGTATTCCGGCATATGCTGAATAGAAGATTATTAAGAACAAAAGCTGTTCAGGCGCTCTACGCGCGTAAATTAACTGCTGATGCCAACAGGCTGATTGCATTGGATCAAATTGAAGAGGCTTTTGCACCAGATCTCAACTCCATGGAGTTCCAGGATCGTGCGAAGCTGACTGCTATGAAAAAGCAGGCTGGTGTAATTCTGGATGAGCTCATCAATACCGGAGATGCGAAAGAAGGAGAAGATGTCCCTGCAAAGGTGAGTGTTGTTGCTAAAAGTGCATTCCTTGCCTATCAGCGACAAACCAGCAATGACGGGCAGAAAATGGTTCGTCGCGTGCTGAATGAGACAGAAACTATTTACGATGATTTTATAAGAGTACTTTCAATTTTTATCGAATTATCGCATCAGGCAAGGATCGACAGAGAAAGAAAGTACGATGATCCCGAAGCCCCTTTCCCAAAGGACGGGGGATTGAATTCGAACCGGGTGATTCAGGTTCTGGAAACAGACAAAGCGCTTGCCGAGGAGATTATTCGAAGCGGAATCAATTGGTCCAACGAAATGAACCTGATCCGCAAAATTTACCGTGAGGCACTTCGCAAAGATGAAGAGTATACCAAATATTGCAGCCAGGTTGAGCATACGCCCGAAGAGGATCAGCTTATTGTTCAACACATTCTTCGCCAGGTTATCCTGAAACATGAAATTCCATTGGGTTATCTTGAACAGCGTGATCTGTATTGGACAGACCATAGCGAACTCATCCGTAGCCTCGCGATCAAAACGCTGAAAACGGCCGATAGCAGTGAAACCATGCAACTTGCTCCATTTACAAAAGATTGGGAAGAGGATAGCTCTTTTGTGGAAGAGTTATATGAAACTGTTGTAAAGCAAAGTGATCAGTATGATAATTATCTGGACGACCAATTGAAAAACTGGGAACTGGATAGGATCGCGTTAGTGGATATGATCATTTTGAAAACAGCTTTGGCTGAATTGATAAATTTTCCGGGTATACCTGTGAAAGTAACTATCAATGAATACATCGAAATCGCAAAAAGGTACAGTACACCCAAAAGTGGAAAATTTATAAACGGGGTATTGGATGTGTTATCGGTAAAGCTTGCCAAAGAAGGAGTTATCCGGAAGAGTGGCCGCGGATTGATCGACAACAAATAATAAAAGAGGGTTGGTTTGTTGGGTATGGAATAATTTTTGACAAAATTGACTTACTTGCGGCGCAATGCCGTTTGAAATAAAACTAACAAACCATGAGCAAAACGACAAATGGCTTAATCGCATTCCTTACAGGATGTGTGACAGGAGCAGCACTTGGGGTACTATATGCACCTGATAAAGGAGAGGTATTACGTACACAGTTAACATATCGCTTATCAAAATACCGGGAGAAACTTCAGGATGTAATTGAAGATCTGGTTGATAAGAAAGACCAACCAGATAGCTTTGCCCGGGCTGAGGGAGAAAAGGTGGTGAACGATGCACGTGAAAAGGCGGAGAAACTACTAGAAGACGTGGATCGGTTAATGGCACAGATCAAAGGGCAGACAAGCTGATCACTATGAAGAAAATATGCACTTATGCATTTCTTTTGATGTTCGCACTGGCAATGGTAAATTGCTCAGGAAATGAGAAAAACAAAGATTCTAAACAGGCAGACTCTAAACTGCCTGTTTTGGCGCTTATAGACAGTTCCTCATTTGATTTTGGTACGATTCAGGAAGGTGAGGTAGTAGAACATACTTTTAACTTTCGGAACGATGGAGCGTATCCGCTCATACTGAGTAATATTACTTCTTCGTGTGGATGTACAACACCTGAGTGGCCAAAAGAACCAATTAAATCAGGCGCTACTTCCAATGTGAAAGTGCGTTTTGATAGCAGAAATAAAGTAGGACCGCAGGTGAAAACTATTACGGTGTATGCTAACACGGAACCCGCATATACAGAGCTGAGATTGAGAGGTATTGTGAAAGCGTTACCCAAAACAGCTACTGAATAGGCGGCTTAATAATCAATTAATTATTTAAATTCGATTTCTTTAATAATGAAATTATCTCTTTTAGCACAGGCTGCTGCAGGCGGCGATCAGGCCATGATCTATCAGGTTGTCATGTGGGTAGGTATCATTGGGGTGTTTTATTTCTTCATGATCCGTCCGCAACAAAAGAAAGCCAAAGAACAAAAAGCATTATTGGGAAATCTGAAAAAAGGCGATTCTGTCGTTACTATTGGAGGGATACATGCAAAAGTATTTACAGTTGATGAAACAATTGTGGTACTCGAATTGGATAAAGGTGTAAAGCTGACAGTAGAAAAATCAGCCATTTCCCGCACAATAGCTGAGTAGGAAGACGCAGAAGTGATAGTTGTTTGTTGAAAAACAATTCCGCATCTTGCTTTTCAATAATTAAACTAAAAGGTGATTTGCTGTGAGTGAGGTTCCTTCAGGAAAGAATAAGATACAGACCTTCATTGTGTGTGTACTGGCAGCCACATTTTTTTGGCTCATGAATGTACTGAACAAGGATAACTATTCTATCAAGCTTAGTTATCCTCTATCTGTTGAGTACGACAACTCAGCGTATGTGCCGTTGGAGCCACTACCAAAGCGTGTATCCGTTAATGTCTCTGGTAACGGATGGAATTTACTGAGGAAATCCTGGCTCAATTTTAACGCATCGCCGGTGGTCTATAAGGTGAATAATCCGAATTTATCAAGCTATATCAATTCAACGGCACTTACGGATCAAATCACAGAATTGTTTCCTGATTTGCACGTAAATTATGTTGTTTCCGATACTTTCGAGCTTAGTTTTGAACGCAAGATCAGGCGGATTATTCCAATACGAGTAGACAGTGCGGCAATTGATATTCCTGAAGGTTATGCCATTTCCAGCATCATCAATGTGTCTCCTTCACTCATTTCTGTAGATGGTCCTGTCTCGTTGATCAGAACTTATCCTGACACAATCAGAATCAGTATTCCGGTTCCTAAAATTCAGAGCCATTTCGATGAAAGTCTGCCTATACCTTTACCAGTATCTCCATTGGTGGAAGTGAGCCATAGGTCGGTTTATATAAGTTTTGAAGTAGCCCAATTTCTGAATCAGCCAATAATCCCATAGACTGACTACAGTATATGTCTGAGAATCAGCATTTACCTTTGCAGATTGGAATAACCGGAGGAATCGGGTCAGGGAAAAGTATCGTTTGTAAGGTATTTGCATGTTTGGGTATAGCTATATATGACGCGGATACAAGAGCGAAATGGCTCACCAATCATCATCCGGAAATCAAAAAGAGCGTGATCGCGCTACTTGGCGAAAAAGCATACGATGTACATGAGCAATACAATCGGCCCTATGTGGCATCACTGGTTTTTAATAATGAGCTGTTACTCAAAGAGCTGAATGCAATTATTCATCCTGTTGTTTACCAGGATACTGCTAAATGGTTAGCTGGGAAATCAAACGAGCCGTATGTCATTAAAGAAGCTGCAATTATGAAGGCGGCACAAGATGGCAATACACTCGATTACGTGGTCGTAATTCAGGCCCCCGAAGCAATAAGGATTCAAAGAATTTTACAACGTGATAAAAGGAGCGAAAGTGAAATCAGAGCGATTATAGCCAGACAGGTTTCTGATGAAACACGTGCTGGTATTGCAGACTTTACTATACAGAATGACGGAAAGACTGCACTGATTCCGCAGGTGCTCGATTTGCACAGGCATTTTATGACTCTTGCGAGGGCTTCGACAGGCTCAGCCTGACAGTAACTGTGCTTAATCCTCAGTAGAACCTTTGCGCATCCTTTGGGTATTTGCATTTCAAATCTCTACAGTCTTAGAAATCCACATCCAGTCCTAACGCTTGTCTCAATTCCAGTAAGTGGGGATTCTTTTCTGCCAGAAAGCTGAATTTTTCTGCAGGTGTATAGGGTAATTTGGTTACTTCCTGGGGGGCAACACGTGGATTAATATCCAGTTTTGGTTCGTTGAAGCGACTCTTCAGAAATCCAAGAAAGTCGTACCGCATATTTTGAATGGCTTCCAGCTGATGATCATTATCCAGGATCACTTCTATTGTATGGCCGTTCAAGCGAAATTCTTTCCTGAGTGCAATTTCCTCTGTAGTCGAATTCTTCGACTGCCTTCTTTTTTCAGCAAACTCATACCAGGCACTTTGCAATGTCTCGAAAGAAAGCTCTTCTGTTCTGCCCGCAGAATTGATCGTGCCAGAAGTATCGGCTTGTGCATTACTCTTCTGCTCGGGGATGTTTACAGCAGCGGGTATCGAAGGTGTAAGTTGGGTTGTACTCTTTAACTTGGATGGGCGTGTAGCAGGCATAGCAGTTACTGCACCTGATTGAGGCGGTGTTATTGGTACGACCCGTTCGTGTGTAGTCGCATTTTGTACATGACTTACTGGTTGAGATGATTCTGGCTCAACTTTTTTTTTTGCCGTTTCATCAACGGCTGTCAGAGAATTAAGTTGCAGAACGTGTGTCAGATGGGCTAGTTTCATCAGGCAGAGCTCTACATGCAGCCTCTGATTTTTCGCCGATTTATAATTGATATCACACTGACTCGCCACACTAAGCGCTGATAAAAGGAAGCTCATATCTGCAGAAACAGCTTGTTCCAAATACTTTCTCTCTGCCGCTTCTGAGACCTGTAAAAGTGTAACAGTAGCAGGGTCCTTGCATACAAGGAGGTTTCTGAAATGTTCCAGCATACCTACTACAAACAAATGACCGTCAAAACCCTTTCTGAGAATTTCATCAAAAAGTACCAGCGATCTTGCGACACTGCCGGAAGTGAGCGCATCGGTGATTTTGAAATAATAGTCGTAATCCAAGATGTGCAAGTTCTCCAGCACCGCCGCATAAGTCAGGTGGTTATCTGTTGAAAAGGTCACATTCAGGTCAAACATAGAAAGCGCATCGCGAAGTCCGCCATCGGCTTTTTGTCCGATTAGTTCAAGTGCTTCCTGGTCGGTCCGGATCCCTTCCTTGCTTGCTATATCAGCAAGATGATAGGCGATGTCCTTTGGCTGAATTCTATTGAAATCGAAGATCTGACAACGGGATAATATCGTTGGCAAGATCTTATGCTTTTCGGTAGTTGCCAGAATAAAAATGGCATAGCTTGGTGGTTCTTCCAGTGTTTTCAGGAAAGCATTAAATGCGGCCTGAGAAAGCATGTGAACCTCATCGATGATGTAGATTTTATACTTCCCGGTCTGAGGTGGATAGCGTACCTGATCGATCAGATTTCGTATGTCTTCCACCGAGTTGTTAGATGCAGCATCCAGTTCATGGACATTGAATGATGCATTATTCTGAAAACTGACACAGGATTCACATTGACCACAAGCTTCAACTTCTTCACTTAAATTCTGACAATTGATCGTTTTGGCCAGAATACGTGCACACGTAGTTTTTCCAACTCCCCTCGGACCGCAAAACAGAAAAGCCTGCGCCAGGTGATTGGTACGTATAGCATTTTTAAGTGTAGTCGTAATGTGTGACTGGCCAACAACCGAGTCAAAGGTGACCGGGCGATACTTTCTGGCCGAAACAACGAAATGATCCATAGCGCAAGTTACTTCCCTTGTCTGGGATTTCAAAGCTACTTTTTTTCGAGGAGCGGGTAAACGCGTACATAATCGATCTCCAGCTTTTGAGGGAAAATGCTGTCATCCACGCCTTTCTGGCCTCCCCAGTCGCCACCAACGGCGATGTTCAATAAAAGATGAAATGGCTTATCAAAAGGCCATTCTTCCCAGCCGTAATTGATGTTTTTTCTGAATTTGAAATACTGCACACCGTCAATGGAGATCGTAATTTCTTCGGGTGTCCATTGGCAGCCATATACATGGTAGCCCGAGGAAGCACCTGTGGTCATGATTTTTCCGCCCTTATTTGTCTTGATACTATGGTTAAATGCTTTGGTATGAATGTTCCCGTGAATTCTGTTCGGATCAAATCCTACATGCTCCATTAAATCAATCTCACCATTGTCGGGCCACCCGTTATTTTCATAGAAAGAGCTGCTTGGAAGCATCCATATAGCAGGCCAGGTGCCAGTGCCGGCAGGTAGTTTGGCTTTAATTTCGAATTTCCCATAAAGGAAATCTCCTTTACCTTTTGAAACGAGCCGTGCTGAGCTGTAACTCAACTTTCCTGATGATTCTTTTTTGGCCTCAATAATGAGCCTGCCATCTTCTACGCGGGCGTTTTCTAAACGGTTGGTGTAATTTTGCAACTCGTGATTTCCCCAGCCATGATCTCCCAAATCATAACTCCACTTTGTAGAATCGGGCTTCCCGGTGTAATCGAATTCATCGTTCCATACAGGGATTTTACTGAATTCATATTTATTGGGGACCGTATTTTTGGGTATCACCAACTGGGCATGACCTTTCAATATGAACATGGAAAACAAGACAGATAGCAGACTTTTTATAGGATTTGTAAGGATCATGATGGATCAGACTATTGTATTTCAATAAATTCAGGATTTCGCAAAGTTGTCGTTTGCAAATTCAAGTACTACTCAATAAAATAAAACTATCAAAACTGCCTCTTTAATTACAAATAAGCAAACCGGACCTATTTGTAGCAATACCTCGGCATTTCCTGCTAATTTTGTATTCTATTCCATTATTAACGCATGAAGCCTTTTAAATTGAATACACAGGTGGCAGTTCCTGCTTCTGACTGGAAAATAAATCATCAATCCAAAATAATAACAATAGGCTCTTGTTTTGCAGAGGTAATGGGTCAGCAATTGGCGAGCTATAAATTTCCGGTGCTTAACAATCCCTTTGGAACCGTATTTAACCCGCTGACTATCTGTAAACTGCTGGACAGCGCTTTGAGTAACAGGGCTCCGTCTCCCGCACTGTATACAGAAAATGCAGACAAGATATGGTTTCACCACGATTTTCATTCATCACTGTGGGCTCCTGACAAGGTGCAACTTGAACAGAAATTAGAAAACACGCTTTCTGAGGTAAAATCTTTTCTCAGTACAGCTGATGTGCTGGTTATCACATTCGGGACGGCCTATGCTTACAGGCACAGGACAGCAAACACACTGATCGGTAATTGCCATAAGGTGCCCGCAGATCGCTTTGTGAAGGAACTGTTACACCCCGATCAGATTAACATTCCTATTGAACAGCTGATAATGAAACTAAGGTCTTTCCGACGCAACCTTCGGATAGTACTTACCGTCAGTCCGGTTCGGCACACAAAGGATACTTTACCATTAAATCAGGTAAGCAAGGCTACGTTGCGTTTACTATGTCACCGACTTTCGGAGCGTTTCCCTCATGTGGACTATTTTCCGTCTTACGAAATCATGGTGGATGAACTGCGGGATTATCGTTTCTATGAGCAGGATCTAATTCATCCCAGCAGTATGGCGGAGGAGTATATCTTTCGTACTTTTGCAGACGCTTTCATTGATCCTTCCCTGACTGATTTTATGAAAGAGTGGGAGAGTATCAGGCAGTTAATACAACACCGGCCACTTTATGGCCATACGGAAAGCCAATATAAAATGCTTCAGAATCTACAGGCCCGTCTTGTTCGGTTATCACCGGTAGCTAACGTTTCGGCTGAGTTGGCGGAAACAGAGAGAAGAATTAGAGAATTTCCCGGAAATTATTAAACTCATTAGGGTATATTAGTGTTGCATCATATTGAGATACAAATAAAAATTGGCGAAATAAAATTTAACAATACCGGGATTTCAACATCAATATGGAGAATCCTCAATCAGTATAATGGGAGAGTTTACAATTAATAAGGAAAAGGTTTTACAGGCATTAAGTACTGTAGAAGAGCCGGATCTGAAAAAAGATCTGGTGACACTTGGAATGATTCGTGATATTGAAGTGGGAGTAAACCAGGTGAAATTCACAGTAGTTCTTACGACGCCTGCCTGTCCTTTAAAGGAATTGATCAGAAGAAGTTGTGTAGATGCGATTCATGAACATCTGAGTCCGGATGTAGAGGTACAGGTTAATCTGACGGCTAATGTGACATCTACACGGGATGCAGGGCCGATGATTCCGGGTGTGAAAAATGTGATTGCAGTTTCATCCGGAAAAGGTGGTGTAGGTAAATCCACTGTGACAGCCAACTTAGCTATGGCGTTACATCGTTCCGGGGCACGTGTGGGAATTATTGATGCTGATATTTCAGGTCCATCTATGCCCTTAATGTTTGGTGCGGAAGATATGCAGCCGACCATTACACCCAAAAATGGCAAAAATTATATCAATCCGATACGTCAATATGGAATTAAACTTATCTCAATCGGATTTTTAACACCTGCCGATAGTGCAGTGGTATGGCGCGGTCCTATGGCCAGTCAGGCTTTAAAACAGTTTTTTGGTGATACAGATTGGGGTGAACTGGATTACCTTTTGATTGACCTTCCTCCCGGAACAAGTGATATACATCTTACGCTGGTGCAGACTGTGCCGGTGACCGGTGCGGTAATTGTCACTACACCACAAAAGGTAGCGCTGGCAGATGCAACAAAAGGATTGTCTATGTTCCGTCAGCCGCAGATCAATGTGCCGATATTGGGTGTCATAGAGAATATGGCATGGTTTACGCCGGAAGAATTACCTGATCATAAATACCCTATTTTTGGAAAAGGTGGCGGACAATTGCTTGCGGACAAATTTGATGTTCCTCTATTGGGTCAGATACCTTTGGTCCAAAGTATCAGAGAGGCTGGTGATGAAGGCAGGCCAGCTATTATGAACAACAATGAAATCGTAAATGAAGCTTTCAGAAGTGCGGCTGAAGCCTTGGCTCAGCAAGTCGCAATCAGAAATGCTTCCAAAGAAAAAACGAGGCCTGTGGAAATACAGGTTTAAGTGTCAAAAGCAGAAAAACCGATGATCATGTTGAAATCAGCATTACATTCTTCCGGCATTTGATGTCAGTTTTTGACTTTAGTAATAAGTTTTTGGATATTAGCGAATAGACTTTTTTATAATGGATTCAAAAGAAAAAACAATAGAACTTATAGAGCAGGCGCTCGAGTCGGTACGCCCTTATCTGCATGCCGATGGCGGAGACGTTAAGTTGGTGGAATTGACAGATGACATGAATGTCGTATTGGAACTTCAGGGGTCATGTCAAAGCTGTCCTATGAGTGCGATGACTTTCAAGGCAGGCCTTGAAGAGTCGATCAGAAAAGCGGTTCCTAACGTCAACAGAGTCGTAGCGTCAAATGTAGCTTCGCTTGCCTGATTTCTGAAATCAGGTGTGGACTTAGGAAATAATTCCTGTGCGCGGGTCTTCCGGAATTGATTCATCTGAAATACTGCCTTATATTGCGGCAACTATTTGAATGAAACAATCAGGATAACTTTATGCGCATAGGAGTGTTTTTCGGAGGCCCGTCCCGTGAAAGGGAGATTTCTTTCGCCGGTGGTAAAACCGCCTTCGAATATCTGGATAAATCTCTCTTTCAACCTATTCCCGTTTTTGTAGACAGCTTTGGTCGCTTTATCAAGCTGGAGCATAATTTTATGTATTCCAGCCAGATCCGCGATTTTTATCCTGCTCCTGATCTGCAAACAGATGGCTTCAAAACCTATATAGACTCCTACCCGGAACTTGCGAAAGAGCCTGTACCAACTACGGTTGGAGTAGAAATAACACCAGCCCAATTCAAAGATCATTTCGATTTTGCATTTTTAGCTATGCATGGTCCCGGCTGTGAAGACGGAGCCATACAAGGTTTGCTTGAATGGTATCATATACCTTACAGTGGCCCCGGTATGATGGGTTCAGCCGTAGGAATCGATAAAATCCTTCAGAACGAAATGATTGCTCTTGTAAATGGGCAACAAAAGAAAAGCTGGACGTTGCGTTTCAGCCAGTGGGTTCCCCATGAATATAGTCTTTTGTTTCAGGTTTTGAAAAAACACCTTGGACTTCCATTGGTGATCAAAGCGCCGCATCAGGGCTCTTCAATCGGAGTAGCTATTGTCAAACAGGACGCCGTCGAAGAATTTGTCGCGGCTGTCAATCAGTGTTTTTTCCAGTTAGAAATCCAGGCTTCGTTTTGGCAATCGCTGAATATGGAGGCAAAACGAGTATGGGCTCAAAAAATGGCAAATCTCGACGAAGGAATTGGTTTCCCGGTTGTATCGGGTGGGAAAACTATTTATCAACCCCTGCAATTGATTGAGTTAGTCGACGCCCACTTTAGCCAACAAGCGGATTCACTTTTCATCAGCAGCTCTAATGCCGAAGATCAGGTATTAATTGAAGAGTATATAGAGGGGCAGGAGTTTTCATGCGGATGCATCCAGTCTGCGGATGGAAAGTCACTTGCTTTGCCTCCGAGTGAAGTTATCAAGATGGTGGATGTTTTCGATTTTAATGCGAAATACAAAGCCGGAGCAAGCCGTAAAAGAATTCCGGTAGATACTTCACTTGAAAAAAATCAGGAGATACAGCATGTTATAGCTCAGGTTTTTGAGCAATTGGGCATCAATGTCTGTGTACGTATTGATGGATTCCTTACCCCCGATGGCACTATTTTATTACACGATCCTAATACGATTCCAGGTATGTCGCCGACTTCCTTCATTTTTAAACAAATGGCGGAAATCGGACTGAATGTGACTCAGGCTCTGACCTATTTCATCCGTCAGTCAATACGGGAAAGAATCAGAACCGGTAAAAATACGTGGCAGCTGCGCGAACTTCTTAATTCCCTGGATAAGAGGATTCAGGAAGAAACGATAAAAACGAAACCTGTGAAAGGAATCTTATTCAGCGAATCTGACGAGCAGTATGTTGCAGCAAGGCAGATGTACGGGCAGATCAATGCGGGAGGTGAATACAAAGCTGTGCCCGTTTTGCATGGTTCTGACGGTAAATATTACAGGTTATCAAATCCTTTTATGTTCAAAGAATATATCGGAGATGTGCTCGCCTTGTTGTCCACGGAGAGGCATCCGTTACTGGTGGAAACTTCTGTGAAAGCAGCGGAAACGACCGCATTTTATGCCGGAGATGTAGATTATTCTATTCAGGTTTCAGTTGATATAGCTAATTTTAGCGATATATCAGATTGGAATAAAATCTGATATTAATGGCAGTGAAGAGGGCTTGCTCAGGCGGTTACTAGTTGCGCAACCCATAATTTAATATAAAGACTAATGGCTATTTTACCATTGATCTCTATATATTGTGCTTGTTTACAGAGAATTGATTCATTAAGAAAATAGACTATATTAATGGCACTAGGCGCTGAAAAAGTAAGATTAAGCCTTCAGAAGGAAAATAGGGGATGGAAGAAGTGGGGGCCCTATTTATCAGAACGTCAGTGGGGAACCGTGAGGGAAGATTATAGCGGTAATGGCGATGCATGGAATTACATTACCCACGAAATGGCCTATTCAAAAGCATATCGCTGGGGTGAGGACGGTATTGGTGGATTCTCAGACAACAAGCAGCATATCTGTTTGTCATTTGCATTTTGGAACCATCAGGATAAACTGATAAAGGAAAGAATATTTGGTCTTACCAACCGGGAGTCAAATCACGGCGAGGATGTGAAGGAAATGTACTATTATCTTGATAGTTCACCTACGCATTCCTATACAAAAATGCTTTACAAATATCCTCAGCAGGCTTTTCCTTATGATAACCTGCGTCAGGAAAATGGCAGAAGAGGCAAAGAAGATCCGGAGTATGAGATCATGGATACCGGCATCTTTGACAACAATGAGTACTTTGATATTTTCATTGAGCATGCCAAAGCTGATGAAGAAGATATATTGATGAAGGTAACGGTTTTCAACAGAGGCCCCAAGGACGCACCTATTACCGTCCTGCCGACCATCATGTTCAGAAATACCTGGTCGTGGGGATATGAGGCTTTCAATTATAAACCCATGATGAATGGCATATCACACAGACTTATAGAAGTGACGCACCGTAAACATGGTAAGTACAACTTGTATCTGGATGGAGCTGACGAATTGCTGTTTTGTGAAAATGAAACCAATTTCAGAAAGCTATATAATACAGCCAATACGACTGCTTACCCGAAAGATGGAATCAACGACTATATTATAAGCGGAGGTAAAACCAATACAGTTAATCCGAACAGTATTGGTACAAAAGCTTCGGCTCGCTTTACCAGAACGATTAAAGCTGGCGAAAGTACTACCTTCCGCATGCGTTTTGTAAATCATACGATTTCTGAGCCATTTGGTGGATTTGAAGATCTGATCGTAAAACGTATCAGAGAAACAGACGAATTTTATGATGATCTGCACAAGGATGTTACCGATCCTGAACTGAAATCAATTCAGAGACAGTCCTATGCTGGTATGCTATGGAGCAAGCAGTTTTACTATTATAATGTTTATGAATGGCTGAAAGGTGATCCTGCCCAGCCTGGCCCTAATCAGGGACGAAAGTGGGGTCGAAATTCAGGATGGAAGCATTTGTATGCAGCTAATATTATTTCAATGCCCGATAAATGGGAATATCCGTGGTTTGCAGCGTGGGACTTAGCATTTCACTGTGTTCCACTGGCGCGCGTGGATGCAGATTTTGCCAAACGGCAGCTGGAAATACTGCTCCGTGAATATTACATGCATCCAAATGGTCAGATTCCTGCTTACGAATGGAATTTTTCTGATGTGAACCCGCCTGTTCACGGATGGGCCACCTGGAAAGTATATGAGATTGACCGTGAGCAGAATAATGGTGTAGGTGATATTGAATTCCTTGAAAAAATCTTTCATAAGCTTCTCCTGAACTTTACCTGGTGGGTTAACCAAAAGGACGATACCGGGAATAATATTTTCAGTGGCGGATTTCTCGGTCTGGATAATATCGGTGTATTTGACCGATCGACTCCAATGCCGTTTGGTGGTAAGCTGCAGCAGGCAGATGCGACTGGCTGGATGGCTATGTATACACTTAATATGCTTCGAATCTCAGTGGAGATATCATTGGCGCATCCGGTGTATCAGGATATGGCTTCAAAGTTCTTTGAGCACTTCCTGCATATTGCGGGTGCGATGGAGTCTATCGGTGGAAAAAATTCGTCGATCAGTCTTTGGGATGAAGAGGATCAGTTCTATTACGATGTAATTCATATTCCTAACGGACAAAGCATTTTATTAAAAGTACGTTCGATTGTAGGGTTAATACCGCTATTCGCTGTTGAAATTCTCGATCCTCAGAATCTGGATAAAATGCCGGTTTTCAAACGTCGTGTAGAATGGGTTTTGGCAAACAGACCCGATCTTGCCCGACTGATATCACGTTGGTTTGAATCTGGTAAGGGTGAAAACCGGCTATTGTCGATCCTACGTGGTCACCGGATGAAAATGATCATGAAGCGTATGCTGGATGAAAATGAGTTTTTGTCTGACTATGGAGTTCGGGCGTTGTCGAAATACCACGAAGAGAACCCTTATAAATTTTATATCAACGGCGAGGTTTTGCAGGTAGATTATACACCTGGTGAAGCACTGACAGATATCATGGGAGGTAATTCTAACTGGAGAGGACCTATATGGTTCCCGCTAAACTATCTGATTTTTGACTCTCTCATGAAATTTCATGCTTACTATGGCGAAGATTTTATGGTAGAGTACCCAACGGGTTCTGGAAATCTTGTCACGATTAAAGACGCTGCCGTAGGTATCGCAAATCGTCTTATCAATATTTTCAGAAAGGATGAAGATGGAAAACGAGCTGTATATGGAACCGACAAAAAGCTTCAGGAGGATCCTAATTTTAATGAACACATTCTGTTTTATGAATATTTCCATGGAGATGATGGCCGTGGCTGTGGTGCGAGCCATCAAACCGGTTGGACAGGTCTGATTTCGGAATTGATTCACAAGACCTCCAAAGAAACTGTCAAAGAGTTGGTGAGCGTAGAATTGGATCAGAGCAAGTAAGCATTTTAGCTAATATTAATTTACTCAACATAAATCCGGGTATCGTTAGTCTGTTCATTAATAGCAGACTAAAAGTTATCTCCACTTTAATAAATTACCTTAAATCTTTCTACTAAAATTAATTATGACCGCAAAACTGGAACCGGGTGTAATGGCCAAAGTCAATAGCTGGCTTACCGGCGATTATGATATCGACACCAAACAGGCAATTCAGCAACTGATTGACCAGGCAAATGATACCGAACTAACAGATGCTTTCTATAAAGATCTCGAATTCGGAACTGGGGGATTAAGAGGATTAATAGGAATTGGTTCAAACAGAATGAACCGTTATACCGTTGGAACTGCAACGCAGGGATTGGCTAATTACATTAATAAGGCATTTCCTACCGGAGAAAAAAGTGTAGCTGTGGCTTATGACAGCCGCATCAAGTCAGATGAATTTGCCAAAATTATCGCAGATATATTTTCAGCTAATGGAATTGACGTTTACCTTTTTGAAGCGCTACGTCCCACGCCGGAACTCTCTTTCGCTATTCGTGAACTGGGATGTAAGAGTGGCGTTGTCGTAACAGCATCTCACAATCCGAAAGAATATAACGGTTACAAAGCATACTGGGACGATGGTTCTCAGGTGGTTGCACCGCATGATGCCAACATTATCGAGGAAGTGAATGCAATCCAGTCTATCGATGATGTAAAATTTGACGGTAATCCGGCAAGGATTACTAAAATAGGCGCGGATATAGACGAGAAATACCTGAATCATATCTTGTCACTTTCAATCTCCAAGGATGCAATTGCACGCCAGAAGGATCTCAAAATTGTATATACGCCATTGCACGGAACAGGTGTAACATTGGTGCCATCATTACTTGCGAAGATGGGTTTTGAGGCCGTGACTGTGATAGAGGAACAGGCAGAACCAAATGGTAACGGACAATTCCCGACTGTGGTTTACCCTAACCCGGAAGAAACAGAGGCCATGTCCAAAGCTGTCGAAAAAGCAAAGGAAATTGACGCGGATCTTGTGATGGGTACTGATCCTGATGCAGACAGAGTAGGGGTGGCAGTAAAAAATCACCATGGTGAAATTCAATTACTGAATGGCAACCAGACAGCCAGCGTATTGATCTACTATCTTCTGAATGCATGGAAAGATGCGGGTAAACTGACAGGGACGCAGTTTGTATGCAAGACCATCGTAACCACTGACCTGATTGACAAGATGGCGGAAGCGTATGGTGTAAACTGCTATAATACACTCACAGGTTTCAAATACATCGCGCAGGTGATCCGCGAGAAGGAAGGTATTGAACAATTTATCGGCGGTGGAGAAGAAAGTTATGGTTACCTGATCGGTGATGCTGTGCGTGATAAGGATGCAATCGCTTCTTGTGCCATGGTTGCTGAGCTTACCGCTTACGCAAAAGATAAAGGATTGAGCCTGTTCGATATGCTGATGGAAATCTACAAGCAGTTCGGATTCTATTACGAAGGACTGATTTCTCTTACCAAAAAAGGCAAAGCTGGTGCAGATGAAATTCAGCAAATGATGGCTGATTTCAGAGCTAACCCTCCTAAAACGATTGCAGGCTCACCTGTTGTTAGAATGGACGATTATAAAGCTTTGACCAGTACAGACTTTAATACAAATGCTACAGTTTCTATTCCGTCAGGAGAGATGGGAATTGAGCCTTCGAATGTATTGCAGTTCTTTACAGAAGATGGCACCAAGTTCACTTGTCGTCCATCCGGAACTGAGCCAAAGATTAAATTCTATATCGGGGTAACAGCTGCTTTGGAAAAAAATGAAGATTTTGACCAAGTGTATGCTGATCTGAAAGAGAAGGTAAAGGCAATCGGTGAAGAACTGGGATTGAAATAAATTCATAATAAGTCTTCAACGGGGTGGTATCTTTTGATGCCACCCCGTTTTTATACAATAGATGTAATCTCGATGCGAGCCGAAGAGAGATTATTATAGATGCATGTATATTTGTATTTCATGTTAGCTGAGTAATCCAACAATGACAGAATATATGAAGCTATTTTGGCAGACTACCGTCATTGCTATTTTTTTTTATATCTCTGTGAGCATTTGTTTTGGTCAAACCAATACCGTAACGCTCACAGGCACTGTAACAGATGAGAAAACTGGCAAGCCTCTTCCTTTTGCAAACGTATTTATTAATAATTCCACAATAGGGGCTAATGCCGATGGTGATGGAAACTATAGATTGCAGAATTTACCGATTGGTAATCTCGAATTAGGCGTATCTTTTTTGGGATACGAAACGCTTCGGCAAACCTTAAGGTTCGAACAGCCGGGCAACAAGAAGGTGATGTTTAAAATGAAAGAGGGGATGGAGTTGCAGGGCGTGACTGTGTATGCAAAGAAAAATAAAAGACGTGAAAGAAATCTGAAGATTGTTACCAGAGAATTACTGGGTACCAATTCGTTTGCCAAATACTGCCGGATTGTAAATCCTGAGGTGATCAGGATCTTCGATGAGGATAACGGGCATTTAAGTGCTCAAAGTACCAAACCAGTTATTATCGAAAACAACGCACTCGGCTACAGGATTATTCAGGATCTGGATGACTTTGATTTTTATCAGGGGAAGGTGTATTATGGTGGAAGTACCCGCTTTGAATTATTGAAACCTAAGGACGAAGCGGAAAAAAAGCGGTGGCGGGCTAATCAGGAAACTGCATATACCGGGTCTATGAAGCATTTACTGGCAAGCATGGTTTCGGATAGTCTGATAGAAGAAGGGTTTAAGGTGTATCAGGTAATACCTGACTCACTCCGGATTTTCAATACCGTAAGATCAGTGAATGGACAGAATCTGTTATCCAATCACCTACACAATCGTATTGAAGCGATTCGTGGTATGCGTTTGATCCGTCCGGGAGAGTTGGAAACAGAACGGCTGTTGGTTTCCGGTACCGCACTGGAAATTTTTTATATGAAGAAGCGGGAAAGATCTCCCTACGCGGATATGCCTCATCCATTTACGCAGATATCCTTACCAAGCGGCTACGCTGTGATCACGCCGCAAGGCTGGGTAGTTATGCCAATGGGAATAGAAATAGCTGGTGACCTGGGTAAGGATCGTTTTTCATCACTGCTGCCGGCCGACTGGAAACGGAAAGAGTGATGTCCTTATCTGGTTTTATTTCGCAGAAGTACAAATGGTGTATTGCTATTCCAGTCAGGGGTGAAATTTCTCTCATTCAGAAAGCCTTTGGAATAGTTTCCTAATACCACATCCGGATCCCCATCTCCGTCCGCATCTTTCACATCCATTGTAATCCACCGTCCTTCTCTATTGACAGGAATGGCATGAGGCATAAAGTTGTAATTGTTTCGATCTGCCGGATTCTGGTTCTCAAAATACACGACTCCTTCCTGAGGGTTGTTTTTTAGGTCGGCAAAAAATGCGATGGATAGTAAGTCTATATCTCCATCCAGATCAAAATCCGAAGCTACCACCCTTGTGGCACCATTTATGGGGTAAAAATACCTTTGCCTGAAATTCAGTTCCCCTTCATTAGTGAAAATATACAAACCATGGTAAGGCTTCAATATTCTTGAATAATCGCTATTATCACCCGAAGTGTAGATAATGTCAAGCTTGCCGTCCTTATTGATATCAGTAAGTTGAAAGCTGCTTGATCCGTAAACAGGAGGAAAACGCAGTAAGTTTTTAGTCATAAACTTGCCTTTTTTATCATTCAGAAAAAGCCAGATGCCTTCATCTCCATGAGCAAATAAAGTCACAATGTCTGTCCAGCCGTCGTTATTGAAATCTACAGCTATACTTTGTGTGGCACCTGCTACCTCACGAATTGGAATAGTTTCGAACTGGTTATTATTTTTTTGTCTGGTCAGATAAAGTCCGCCTTTGTTATGCCCGAAACTGGATGTAACATAATCTGTAAGTCCGTCCTTATTGAAATCTGCCGAGATCGTATGTATAGGCCTGATCAGATTGGTGGCTACAGGCGTTGCGCTATGTATGTCGTTCTTTGCCAGTAGGACAGCTCCGGAGGCAATGTCCATGGCTTTCATTTCTCCGATAGCAGTAATGAGTGCCTGTTTATCGGGACTAAACTCAATGTGAACAGCTGGTGATGGAAGCTGGGACGAACGTGTGAGATTGAGATTTTTATCCCATTGATATAGTTTGCCCGTTTCTGAATCGCTGGTGAAAATGTTGCCCGTGTATTGATTTATTACAGCCAATGTGGTGGTAGCAATGGAAGAGGCAGTTGTGGGTTTTTGTAATTCAAATATTGACACATCTTCTATAAGTGCTACCGATACTTTGGCAGGACTAAGCTGAATCGGCGCCAATGAATCGTAATAGGCTAAAATGCTGTTCCAGTCTTCAATAGAAATCGCAGATTGCGGATTTTGATAATAACCGCTGTTCTGGAATACTTCCAGTCCTAATTGCTTCGCCATAGCAGGTAAAACCCGTTTTTTCCAGCTCTCTTTTTCCAGCATTTTAGGTGACACGGGTAAGTGGCAGGAGCTGCAATATTTGTCTGACAGCTGCTTGCCGGCAACTTCTTTTTCGTCATCCCGACTTTTCTTACAGCTTAAACAGAAAGTAACACAAAGGAGAACTAATAAAACTCTGGCCAAAACGAGCATGAATAAGGAATTGGAAAAGCTAAATATACAAAAAGAGGCAGTTTGAATGCTGCCTCTTTTTGTATGATCTTCGAAGTTATTGGTAACCTGGATTTTGTTTTAAAGTGGATACTCCATTTTTTGTGCTGAGGTCAATCTGGCGTTGTGGAATAGGAAAGTATTCATTTACACCTTTGATAAACTTACCACCACTCACATCCGGTGTAATTTTACTTTCGAACGCGATATAAGCGTTTAAAGCCTGGTCAGCTATCCCCCAGCGTGACAAGTCGAAAAAGCGGTGTCCTTCCATGGCAAGTTCAAGCTTTCTTTCAAAGTAAATGGCTTTTAATACGCCATCTTTGCCTTTTGCTGTAAACGCACCTGCAGGATAAACCGCTATTTTGTAGTTGGCTGCCGGAGTCTTAGTGAAGCCTCCCAGAGGCTTTGTATTATCCGCATAGGTATAAACCATACTTTCAGGCTTAGCTGCACGGGCGCGTACTCGGTTTACGTATTCCTGTGCCTTATCGAGATTTCCAAGTTGAGCCTCAGCTTCTGCCGCCATCAATAATACATCTGCAAAACGGATAATCTGCACATTAATGGCAGTTCCCGGAGCCCATGAATGCTGATCAGAATATTTATCCTGAGTAGCCTGCCAGTACATGTTTTTCTTTGGTGAATATGGACCTGCATAGGTTTGGTCACGAATCCATGCTTGGCCCGGATGGTTGCCCCAGTCTAAGAAAGGAATACCACGGCGTCCTACAGTCCAGTCTATACGAGGATCCAAAGCTACAGTAGCGTCGTTTGTGAATGCAACCTCTGATTTTATCCCCATATCATTTTTCAAAGTAGTTGCATTATAGGTATCTACCAATGGCAAGCCGCTTGCATCTGTCTTGAAAGAATTCGCAAGATCAAGGCTTGGCTGGTAAAACCCACAGCAACGGAATGGAGAGTTGTATGGGAAATTCAGCATACCACCCGTATTGGCATTGTCAATGGTATTGGTTCCATCGTTGGCAGCCATTTGAACAGCGAAAACCGACTCTTCCAGATTCTTCTTGGCAGCATCGAAGTTGTCCTGGTACTTAGGCATGAGGCCGTACTTTGTTCCGCTGCTTGTTACACCCTGTGCGATCACCTGGTCGAAAATCCCTTTTGCAGGAGCGTATTTCTTTTGATACAAATACGTTTTTGCCAGATATGCAGCTGCAGCCCATTTGTTGGCACGTCCTACTTCCGATTGTGTGGCAGGAAGGTTGTCCATAGCAAACTGGAAGTCGGCCTCAATGTTACCCCAGATATCGGCATCATTAGTTACAGCAGCTGGGTCTACAGTTGTTTCGTCTACCCAAGGTACTTTGTTGAACATCTTTTTCAGTTCCGAATAGTAATGTCCTCTCAGAAACCTTGCTTCAGCAGTGTAGTTTTTCTTTTCTGCATCTGTAATGTTCGATGTTACCAGTGGGATAAATTTCAGAACAGTGTTGGCGCGGTTGATACCCTCATAAACCGCTCTCCATTTACTGTTGAAGAAACCATTACTTGGTCCGGCGCTGTAGATCATGATCGAGTTGATCCCTGGCTGATCAGCACCGTCACTACCTTTTTTCGCATCGCCACCAGCTATACTTCCATATATCCAGTTGTCTGCAGCAGCATCCCATGCGCTGGCTGCACCTACACCATTTCCATCAAGCGCAGCGTATGCGCCGATCAATAGATTTTGTACACCTGCTTTTGTACTAAGTTGTGCATCACTTAGTGAACCCAACGCCGGTTTTGTCAGGAAATCGTCGTTACATGAATAGGATGCGATACCGAATGCAACGATGAGTGCTATTTTTGAAAAGCTAATTTTTTTCATCTTCATTTCTGTTTTATAATACAGTGAACTAGAATGTCAGATTTAAACCAATCAGGAATTGACGAGTATTTGGGTAAACACCTTCATCCAAACCAAATGCTGTAGAACCTTCAACCTGGCTTTGACCGATCTCAGGATCCGGGCCAGAATACTTGGTGATGGTAAACAGGTTGGCTGTTTGAACATAAATTCTTGCTTTGTCAATTTTGATTTTACTCAACACGCTTTGAGGAAGTGTATATCCGATTTGCGCATTTTTTGCTCTCAGGTAAGAACCTTTTTCTACGTAGTAAGAGTTAGGAACGTTGGTTGTACTGAATGAACCTGTGTTTTCCTGGATAGGAGCAGTTGCGTTATGATTTTCAGGAGTCCATGAATCATACAAAGCGGTGTTGCTTTTCGCCCCCTGGAAGTTGGTGTAGAAGTCATGCCACCATTTCAAGTTATTCCAGATGTCGTTTCCTTGTACGCCGTAGAAGAAAATACCAAAATCAAAGCTTTTATAAGTTGCTCCAATGTTCAGGCCGTAGCTAAATTTCGGACTTGGATTACCCAGGAACACGCGGTCGTCAGCAGTAATCATACCATCGCCATTGGTATCAGCATAGCGGAAACGTCCCACTTTAACTTCATTCTGATAAACAGCTGCATTATTTTCTGTTCTTGTTCTTGCCTGTTCGTTAGCTTGGTCAATCTCAGCTTGCGAATTCCAGAAACCACTGATCTGGTAGCCGTAGAACTGACCAATAGAATGCCCCACCGCATTTCTTACGATTGTGCTACCATTGAACCGACGTCCTTCCTGATCGAAGTAGGTTACGCCATCAGTGATCTTAACAATTTTGTTGTTGTAAGTTGTTAAAGTAGCTGTAGCATTCAGTTTAAGGTCTTTTGTAACATTCTTTTCAGCGTAAACAGAAAGATCTATCCCTTTGTTTTTCATTTTACCAATGTTTACAGCAGGTGCAGTCCCTTGGCCCACAGTTCCGGCAAGTTCAGGAGAGAATAAAAGATCTTCTATGTTTTTCTGGTAGTAATCTACAGTCAGGTCAATAGCACCGCCAAATAACTGCGCATCAATACCAATGTTAGAGTTGATGTTACGTTCCCATCTTGCATTCGGATTTCCTACCCGCGTTCTCTGGAAACCTAGCACTGTACTGTTTCCTGTACCTCTTATGTCATAAAAAGAGTGACTTCTGTCCTGGCCATAGGTTGTAAACGCGTTGGCAGTGGCAATGTTGAACTGATTTCCCATGACGCCATAACCTCCGCGTACTTTTAATTCTGTAAGCCAGGTTAGTCCTTTCATGAAATCTTCCTGCGTTACACGCCATCCTGCACTTACTGCGGGGAATACTGCATATTGAGTCAAGAATTTGGACGAACCGTCACGACGAACCGTTCCGCTCAACAAGTAGCGATCTTTGAAGCTATAATCAATACGGCCAATGTAAGAGAAAAGAGATTCTTCCCATCTTGCACTTCTGTTGGTTGGTGTTCCTGAACCTGTAGATAAGTTTGTGAAATTAGGGTCAAAAGAGAAATATCCCTGGGTAGTTCCACCCACTTCGCGCCCCATTGAGTTGTATGCTTCTGTACCCAAAAGCACTTTCACATTATGCAGCTCGTTGAAATTGTGTTCATAAGTAAGTGTATTGGTCCATGTCCAGTTATATCCATTTTGCCAAAGTTCTGTGTAGGAGTTGGTAGTGGTGTTTTCAGCATTCTCCCATTCAGGATAACCAAAGGTGTTGGAAGTAGAAGAGTACATCGTTCCACCAAAAGTAGATCTTACGGTAAAGTCTTTCAAGAAATCGAATTCGGCAAACATGTTTCCGATAAGTGCATTGCCAAGACCTTTGTTATTTCTTGCTCTGTCACGAATCGCAACAGGATTTTTGGCATTGCCAAGACCGCTACCAAATGAACCTGCAAAGTTGCCCTGTACGTCATAAACAGGAATAATAGGCTGCATCCTGAAAGCCATACCAATACCACCTCCTTCTTCCAGAATACCAGTTCTTGGATTATCTACAAGTGATAAAGCGATATTTTCGCCAATACGGAAATGCTTACCGATATTATATTGGGTATTGGCACGTATCGTATAGCGTTTCAAATAGGTATTCATAAGGTTTCCTTTCTGGTTAAAATGGTTGAAAGAAAACAGATAATTGCCTTGAGGCCCGCCACCGCTCACAGTCAAATTATGGCTTTGAAGTGGTGCATTTTTGAATACTTCGTGAAACCAGTCAGTTCCCTGCTTGTTGGCTTTTACAATCCTGTAAAACGAATCCATATCCGATTTTTCGGTGTAATTCGGGTTTACATAGTACTTAGAAAAATCAATGTCAGATTCTTTGGCACCTGTTGGAACGATATAGTCGGGCAATACAGCATTTGGTCCTTTTCCATACTGAGGATCGTCAATGGCAGTAGTACCTGAATTGCGTAGCGCCATAAATTTCAGATCGGCCATTCCTTGCGGAGAAAGAATGTCATACACATTTCCTCTAGGTGTGGTTTGCGTACCAAAATAAGTATCGTAGCTGATCTTTACTTTCCCTGAACCGCGCTTGGTAGTAATAATAACAACCCCGTTGGATGCACGTGAACCGTAAATAGAAGCTGATCCTGCATCTTTCAAAACCTGCATAGTAGCAACATCATTTGGGTTAAGGTTGTTGATGTCCTGAGTAGGTACACCATCCACTACATAAAGCGGAGCATTATTTCCGAAAGAGTTGATACCGCGGATACGTACCTGAGGAGCTGTTCCAGGCTGGCCAGAGCTCAATACTGTAACACCGGAAGCTCTTCCTTGCAGCTGGTTAGTCAGGTTAGAGTTAGGTTGTTCAGTCAGTTCGCTTACTTTTACTACGGACACGGAACCTGTCAGGTCTTTTTTTCTGGCTGTACCATACCCTACAACGATCACTTCGCTCAATTGCTTTTCATCTTGTGAAAGTACTACGTTAGCGGAAGTCTGGCTGCCGGAGATTTCTACGTCCTTTGGCAAAAAACCGACAAAGCTGAATGTCAGCGTAGTATTCCCGTCCGGTACTTCAATTTTGTAGTTACCGTCAGCATCTGTGTTGGTTCCGCGTTGTGTGTTTTTAACCACAACAGATACGCCTGGTAAACCCGCCCCGTTATTATCGCTTACTACCCCGGTTATACTGCGGTCGAGTGTATTGTTTTCCCTGTAAATGGTAGGAGTGAGATTACCTGTCTGTGGCTGTATACGTTTAAGAATAATTTGCTTCCCCGAAACTTCAAAACCCAGATTGAGGGGACGCAAGATAGTCTTCAGTGCCGCGCCAAGTTGCTCCTGGCGGATATTTACACTGACTTTTCTTTCAGATTTTACTAGGTTTGAACTGTATAGAAATTTCACATTAACCTGTGATTCTATACTGGTCAGAACTTTGCGAACATCCTGATTTTGCATATTCAGGGTAACGCGGCTGTTGAGTACTTCCTGAGCTTCACTGATTTTCGCAGATGCAAAGCTGGATAGTAATGCCGCAATAATGAGCTGTGTACAACTAAATCTCATAATGGTGTGCCAGAGAGGATAGTTAGGATAAGTTTTTTGCATAACTTTACGAAGTTTTGTTAAACATGGAAAAAATGGGACAAAACGATTCCTCCACCCGTTGCAAGCGGGTGTACTTAATAAAGAATGAGGAGAAATGAGAAGGCTGGTGATGGTGCAAACATCGCTGGCCTTTTTTACGGATGATTAGGAATTCACGGTGTTGGAGTTTAAAGTGAACGGATTGGTTAGGTTTGTTTTAATGTTATTGGCATCCTCTGCTCGTAATCACAATTTGTGCGTTTATAATAGCAAATTCCGCTTCAATTCCCTTGCAGATCAACTCTACCTTATCATATAGTGATTCTTGCGAGAATGACGCGGTAAGCAGGCAATTCTTCAACAGTTGCTCATCGTATTCAATTGCGATTCCATAAGACTGTTCAATGTTCTTCAAAATGTCAGTGACAGGAGCATCTTCAAAATCAGAAATGGCTGGTGTCACCGCGGCACAAACAATAACCTCAGGTGCATCGACTAAATACTTTTTTATACTTTCTTCTTTTCTGGAATAAAGCACACGGTGATTGGGGGTAAGTATGGTTTCATTTTGTGGCGCGTTCATGTCAGTATCACTGTTACGTGTGAAAACAGACACTCTTCCTGTCTTCACTACAACTTCCACTTGCTGATCATCCTCAAATGCCCTGATCGTAAAGCTTGTTCCCAGTACTTTGGTAACCAGCTCGTTAGCGTATACGAAGAAAGGCCGCTCAGGGTTACGTTTAATATCAAAAAAGGCTTTTCCCAGAAGGTAAACTTCTCTGGTCTCTTTTTCATTGAAATTGCGGGGATAGCTAATTGAGCTGGCGGGTTCCAGAGTGATCTTGCTATGGTCGGGTAGTTCAATGATAATAGGCTTAGCTGTCAGGTTTTTTCTTTCTATCAGTTTATTATGAGAGTCGGAAACTTGGGTAGTGTAAGTGAATGACTGTTTTGCCTGTTCGGGACGTATAAACCAGCCAGATGCTAGTATAATGATCAATAGACTCGCAGCAACTCCCGATAGCCGCATCCAAAGCGCCCTTTGATTTTTGGGTTGGGCAGATATACCATAATTGATTTTTTTCCACATTACAGCTACCTGATCGTGATGGGGGAAGTCATCACCAACCTCTGCTGAAATGGCAAACAGGATTCCTTTGGCAGCAGAAATAATCTCAGCTTTATCCGGATTACAGAGAAGAAAGTTGTTCCAAAACTGGCATGACGATTGCGACGGATTATGCACCCACTCTTTGAAGTAGCTGTCTTCCAGAAAATCTTCCAGTTCAAAGTCTGTGTACGGACTCATGGTACAATTTCGTGTTTAATTTAGACACGTCTCATAGGTAAGAGGAGGATTGTGCCAGGTTTAACTCACTTTTACAGAAAAAAATTTACAAAGAAAACGAGAAGAGTATAGTGCAGAGAAAGCTGGCGCAGTTTGAGAACAGCCCGCTGTATAAGATTCCTGACCGATTGTTCATGAATTGATAAAATTTCAGCGATTTCCTGATAGCTGAAATCTTCATAATAACGAAGCATCAGCACTTCATACTGGCGTAAAGGTAAAGCTTTAAGCCAGTGTGCGAGATTTTGCTTTTGCTTATTGGAATCCTCTGCTTCCATGATATAGAATTCTTCCGGAAGTGTAACCGGAAGTAAATCATCGGGCATGGTCTCCCAATTATGCGCTGTATACTGGCTTGCTGGCCGTGATTTGTAAATGCGCCTGCGGAGTGCACGGAACAAATAGAATCTTGGAGAGTCAATTTCGGATAATCTCTCGCGATTTTGCCAAAGATCAATAAAAAGATCCTGAATGATATCTTCAACTGCATCGTCTTCGCAGAGCAGTTTTTTTCCGTAGGAGTACAAAACCCGAACGTGCCTTTGATATAATGAAGTGAATGCAACTTCGTCGCCAAGCCTGAAAGCCTGCCAAAGGAGCTTGTCGTTGTTAGAGGTAGAAATTGTATCCAAGGGTAAATCATTAATTTATCAAAAGTATTAAAATTTCTTGAAATAGATCAATAAGTAAATTAATACTTTACCTATTTTATCTCTTTTATACTCGATTTTGATCTATTCTCAATTTGAGGTCTACACGCCTACGCGAAATCTTTTTTTAGACAAAAATAAGAAATAGGCATAAAGTGCATTTGATTTGTATTTTTCTATGTTTAGTTCAAGAATTTGAAACTTAACTTTACCATATTCATTGACTTTCCAATAGGATGCATGAATAGAAATGGATTAGTTATCAGTGAATTAAGACTCTATATTATTGATGGAATGTTCTCTTTTTAATATAATCTATCATTTTAGGTTACTGTTACTTTTCCGTGTTTTAGGGACTTTTACCAACGGTTTCAGGTGAATGATGATATTTATTTGAAAAGTACAACAGTTTGATTATTTTAGATTTGTAGCTCCACTGATAAATTTCACACTTATTATTGCACTTTTACTTCAAACGTATAACTATTCTAATATTTATAGATAACTGGAAAAAGAACTTTTTATAAACTAACTGCCTGCTATTGACATTTATAAAGGTTTAGGCGTACCTTTGAATCATCAAAACGGGAATAATAGAAAATGCTCCTGATGCGAAAATAAACTTTAAGTGCAGTTTTAGATTATCTGAAAAGTACAATTTGGTTTAGTAAAAAAAACGACTTTAAAAAATTAGAAATATTATGAAAAAATTAATTTTATCTGTTGCAGTTTTGGTGGGAGTATCTGCTGCAAATCTTTCAGTAGCTGGTGATAAAGTAGCTAACAATGCAGCTGCTATCGAGTTGGTTTCTTCAAGTGATCTGAAATTCAAACTGACACTTGACAACGTAAAAGAAAGATCATCTGTAGTAATTAAGGATGGTGACGGATCTGTAGTATATAGCTCAGCTATTCCTCAGTCTGAAAAGTATACTAAGATTTTCGACCTTTCAAATCTTCTTGACGGAAACTACAGCTTTGTAGTAAATAACGGTGGAGACATTACTGCAAAGCCATTCTCGATCGCTACTGAAACGAAACGTCTGGTAACTGCGGTAGTTAAATAACAACTGTTTGCTAAACTACCTCTGTCAGGTACATTACAGGAAACGGGTAAGAAAGTTCATCAACTTTCTTACCCGTTTTTCTTTTGTAGCACGTCAGACAAGTGAATGGAATTGTTATACTACTGAGATTGATAAATCACGATCAACTCATCTTATTGAATACGAATGTTTCCAACACTTCGGGATGTTGCGGAAACTCCTTTTTGTAGGAGTGTGCTTACATCATGAGATAACACAGGGGCAACAGGCTCATACTGTGGCACCCTGTTGAGTAGGTAACTTTCAGAATTTAAAGCTTAAGCCCATATTGGCATTGGCCTGAGCGAAAAAGAAATGCTGTGAAGCGCGGTCGCCTCTAAAGTTAGTTGTCAGAATGTCCGGCATGTTAATGTAACCACCTTTCACTTCTCCCTGAATAAAGAAATGTTTGAAGAACGTCACATTTAATCCGGCAACGAGGTTCACACCATAGCCTGCAATATGCCATTGATCGTTTCGCTCGTAGTTCATCAACTGAACATTTGATTTCGGAAACATGACGCCAGCTCCGACTCCCTCAATGAAATTGACGTCGATATTTTTAACCTTCAAAACTTTTTGATCCAGCAAATTATCCATTCTTCTCAGTTCAATGTTGAGATAATTCAAGCCGTCGGTATGTTCAAACTGAAGAAAATCTTCTGTGAGTGCTATGTCATTATTGTCATAGACACCTTCGTGATTTGCGTTTGTACCGGGGGCTATTTTTCCGCTTATTTTCACAATCTGATTCTGCTGCATTACATACTTCATGTGATCAAAACCAAACGAGATGCTATACTTAGGATTGAAGAAATATCCAATTCTAAAGTTGTACTGCGGAATTGTTATTTTCATAGGATTGAAATACGCAGCAGTAAAGGGAGACTGGCGATCTTTGGCTACCAAACTTTTTAGTTTGAAGTCGTATTCGTCCCCCTTAAAGTGAATGTTTGATTTGGTGTAGGTGCCCCGGTTCCAGCCCCATGAAACAAATAATTTGCCTTTGTTATGATGTGTGAGATTGGTGCTGATAATCTGGGATATACTATCTACGGACTGAAAAACCATGAGGCTGCCCAGCACTAATGCTTTGATTTTCATATTGATGATGAAGTATAGTTATTTGTGGAGTTAGAGGCTCCGGACTCGTTTACTCGTTATTACGGATGATTCAATTCTGAATGGATCACTCATGTCAGATTTGGGCTGTAAATTTACGTATATAGGATTTAATTAATATGAGATAGCAGGTACTATTTTAGCCTCAAATGGGAAATGTTATATAGATTGCGTAAACGTTTATACTCATGACGGGAAACTATATACGAAAAAACGGCAGGCAAGGAAATAGTTTCCAAAGCCTGCCGTTACCGGTTGCATTTAACCTGAATTAATAGGTCATAACCGCCTTCTTGCTGCTACTTTCAAAGGCAAGGTCAATAACCCTGCAGGTTCTGAGTATTTCTTCCGGCTTCACTGCCAATTCTGCTCCGTTCACGATAGCATCGTATACATTCTGGTAAAAGGGTGCATAATCTCCTGCTTCGCTTTCTACAATACCAGTGAAGTCATCGCTGTATAATTTTCCCCAACGATTCTCAGGTTCATGTCCCCACGGCTGTTCCGTTGGGAGCACATTCTGGCGAAGCGTTTCTTCCTGTGGATCGAGTCCGCCTTTAATAAATGAACCTTTGGTGCCATGAAGGTTGTAACGACTGAAATTTTCATATACCATCAGACTGGATTTCACGATTACCAGCTTATCGTCATATCCCAAGCGTATATCGAAATAGTCATCAATTTCACTTCCCGGACGTACAGATCTAATGTCGGCAGTAACTGTTTGAGGTTCACCAAACAGCACCAGCGCCTGGTCGAGCAAGTGAGGTCCCAGGTTATAAAGATTTCCTCCGACTGGTACAGCCTTTTCTTTCCATGATTCAGTTGGTACCACGGGACGGAAGCGATCATAGCGGCATTCATATTCTACCACATCTCCGATTTTTCCTTCTTCGATGATTTTTTTGATGGTCAGGAAGTCAGAATCCCATCTGCGATTCTGGTAAGCTGTAAGGATCAAACCTTTTTCTTTTGCCAGAGCTACAAGTTGTTGGGCTTCTTCCGCGGTCGCAGAAAATGGTTTTTCTATCACCACATGTTTGCCGTTTTCCAGCGCGTCCATTGCATATGCGAAATGGGTTTCGTTTGGGGTACAGATAAAAGCAAGATCGATAGACGGATCGCTGAGTAATTCATCTGTTGAGCGCGCATTTTCTATTTCAGGGTCGAATTCCTGTGCTTCGTTTTTACTACGCTCTACAACTGTTTTGAGTTTGAAGTTAGGATTTGTACTCAAAAATGGGGAGTGGAAGTATCTTCCCGAAAGTCCGAATCCTATCAAACCTACATTAAGAACTTTTGATGACATAATATGAAATGATGATTAGAAATATAAGATCTGCTTTTAGATTGTTTGTTAATACAACGACAAGTTAAGCCATTTCCCAGAGTTCCTTTGCTTTGGCCAGGTCTCGTTTCATGGCGTCAAAAACTACTTTTTTATCTACCGTAATTTTCTCGGCACCTTGATCGGCTCCACCCAGAGGATATTCCAGGTGAAGGCAAACCGGTACGTCAATATTGTTTTGTTTTATGAATTTAAAATACGTGTTGAAGTCCACCATTCCTTGTCCGAGTGGAACATTATGAATCGTCACTTTTCCATTTTTGTTCTCCCACGTGGTGTCTTTAAGTACCAGTGTTTTGATATGTGGCTGAATCAGATTTAATCCGGTTTGCCATGAAAGGCCACCTTCAACCGTCGCGTGGCGGATATCGTACTGTGTACCCATGAATTTTGGATCCGCTTTCTGCAGTATCTGCCACACTTCAAAAAGAGAAGCACCTACCATTCTTCCAGCATGATTTTGATAACAACCTGTGATACCAAGCTGCTTATTCAACTGACTTAGTCCGGCCACTTTTTGGGTATATTCGTTCAGTGCTGACGGAATTGATTTTTGGTCCGTGTACCGGTACCAGTTCATGCGGTAATATTTAAATCCTTGTTTGGCAGCCGTTTCCAGTAATTTTTTATCTGTTGAGTTAGTGGCGTCTTCCACGGCAGTACAAAAAAGAGAGGGCTGTATACCCACTTTTTTCATAGCTTCCACAGCAAGCGGCAGATCATTTTCAACGCGCTCAGGTAATACATGGCCCTTCGGACGGATGGTAAGATCTATACCATCAAATCCCAATTCTCTGGCTACCTCTGACATATCCTGATAATTCAGGAACTGAAGATGTTTAGAAAATATGTGGATTTTTGGGAATTTCATATCCGTCGACGTCCCTTTGCTCACGGCATTCAAAGGTACAAATGGAAGGAGACTGCCTGCAGCGACCGTATTCATGAGGAAGTTTCGCCTTGAAATGGATTTGGATAGCATGATACCAACGTTTGTTATATTTTAAATGACGAATTTTTTAAATCTTACCCGTTTTAGTTTGTCTTTTGAGAATAGAGAAATGAAACTTGTCTTTCTCGAACGCTTTGAAAACTGGCAATAGGCTATGCCGTATTGCTTGCTCCATTTGGTTTAAAACAACATTTTCAATTTGAGGGTTGAAGAGAAATTCAAAGATACTTGCCAAAGTTTGGGATCATAGGATGTAGGATGGTTTTTAATTGATTCAATAGAGCCGACTGTGTTCACCATGATGTTTTTTGACAAGCAGGAGTAACAAAATCATCCGTAAAAACTTCTCAAAAGGCGAAAAATATTAAAAGGTTAGTCAGGGATCCTGGTCAGCAAATAAGAAAGAGATGGACGGTTTATGCTCCACCTAAAAATTAAAATGAAGACGGGTTATTGAGGATATGGACATTCAGATGGTAAAAAGTGGTATTTTTGTGCCATGAGTGGAATAACTAACGTCATTCGTTTCAAAGAGCTTGAAGATTTGGAGAAAGTGTCTCAAAAGATACTTGATTGGGGCAGAGAAGTGCCCGTGTGGCTTTTTGAGGGTCAAATGGGTGCTGGTAAAACCACCCTGATTCGGGCCCTTTGTCATCAACTTGGTATTGTATCCTCTGTTCATAGTCCTACATTTTCGCTTGTGAATGAATACATAGGAGAGCAGAAAAATATTGTTTATCATTTTGACTTTTATCGGATTAAAGACGAATCTGAAGCATGGGATATCGGATTGGAAGAATATTTCGATTCCGGATCATTTTGTTTTGTAGAGTGGCCATCTCAGATCACATCTTTATGGCCGGAGAGGTACATGCTGCTCAATCTGATCGTGGAAGAAGAGGGAGAAAGGGTACTTACGGTAACTGAGATCGGAAAGCACTGACCAGCTCTCAATAAGAAACACAACAAAAACTACTGTATAGCAAGATAACAAATGGCGCAACCCCAGATACCCGGATTTAAAGAGCTCGCAAAACAAACAGAGCTTTATCCTCAGGAGTCACTACTAGCTGTTCGGAAAGATCAGAATTCATTGTTGATCGGGTTGCCGAAAGAAGTTTCTCTACAGGAAAATCGTATCGCGCTTACACCTGATGCTGTTAGTATTCTGGTACGCAATGGCCATGAGGTTTGGGTTGAGAGGGATGCGGGAATAGGCGCAAATTTATCAGACCATGAATATAGCGAAGCAGGAGCAAGAATTGTAACCAGTCCGGAGGAAGTATATAAAGCCAACCTGATCCTGAAAGTTGAGCCTTTGGTAGACGCTGAATTCGGATATATTAAACCAGGAACCACACTGATCTCAGTGCTTAATTTGCCGGCACTCGAAAAAGGTTATTTTGAAAAACTGAATCAGGCTAAGATCACCGGAATTGGCTATGAACTGATTGAGGATAAAGTGGGAGGAAAGCCTATTATCAGAGCAATGGGGGAAATAGCAGGTAGTACCGTTCTGCTTATTGCTGCAGAGTATTTGTCTACACCGAACGGTGGGCGGGGCATTATTCTGGGAGGCATTACAGGAGTGCCCCCTACCAAGATAGTGATTCTTGGAGCAGGAACAGTTTCGGAATATGCAACACGTGCCGCTATCAGTATGGGGGCTGATGTCAAAGTTTTTGACAAGCATATTTACCGGTTGCAAAGGTTGAAATATGCTATTGGACAGAACCTGTATACATCCATCATTGATTCAGATACACTGGGCGAGGCCATCAGTCGGGCAGATGTGGTGATAGGAACCATGCGTGCTGAAAATGGAGTAAGTCCATTGGTAGTTACAAAGGAAATGATAGATCAGATGAAGCCGGGATCGGTAGTTATTGATGTAAGTATTGATCAGGGAGGGTCATTTGAGACCTCTAAAATGACGACACATAAAAATCCTATATTCAAGTATAATGACGTTATACACTATTGTGTGCCCAATATTCCTTCACGTGTTGCACACACAGCAAGCACAGCACTGAGTAATGTATTTCTTCCTTTTTTGTTACAAACCGGGACTATCGGTGGTATAGAAGAAATGATTTACGCCAATCGCTGGTTTATGAAGGGAGTCTATTGTCACAAGGGGACGCTGACCAATTCTCATATTGCCCGCAGTTTTAATATGAGGTATAAAGATCTGACGTTACTGCTGGCAGCGAGAATGTGACGAGGGCTATCGGCCGTCGGTAATCAGCTTTCAGTTTAGGGAATACCAAAATAGTACATAAAGTATTAATTAAGATTTAAATCAAGTGGCCGACAGCCGATAGCTGGGAGCCAACAGCCATACAATGATTAGCAACAGCAATGAAAATGCCATGATGGATGATGCCAACTCTCCGGAGATTAACAGGCAGATCATGGGGTTGATTTCAGAAGATTTTGTAAAAATTTCGGATCAGCTTAAAGAAGCATCTTATCAGATAAGAAAACGTGGTTTTTCAGATTATCCGATTTTCGTGCTGGCATATACCGAAGTAGAGTTAGGACTTTTACTAATTGGTGCGGAAGAGCTCTCCAATAGATATAGCTATAAAGCATCCTACATGCAGGAATTCGTGGACAGGAAGCTGATTGGGGAAGAGTCTGTTGAGGCGTTTAAGGAAAATTACAAAAATGCAGATGAATACTGCTGCCTGTTTGTTCTTCTGGGCGACTTTTCGGGATTTGTATATGTTCCTTATCCGGAAGATTGAAGCGAGTTTTTGAGATTTAATAAAATAGTATTTGAACGAGCGGATGACCCGCTCGTTTTTTATTTTAAGCCATTAGTCATTTAAAACGGGGCTTTCGTAATACATACTTTTGAGAAGGCGCTGATAGTTTGCATCTTTGAAATAATCACATATTTCCGTGAGGATGATTCAGCATTTTACTCCAAATCTTCGCTACTTAAACTACTAATATGAATATTATTGAAGTACAACATGTAACCAAGGAGTACGCCGCTCACAAAGCATTGGACGATGTAAGTGTCAATATTCCTAAAGGCTGCATTTTTGGATTACTTGGTCCTAACGGAGCAGGAAAGACATCACTTATCAGGATAATCAACCAAATCACCGGACCGGATGCAGGCCAGATTTTGTTTGATGGAAAACCACTCAACGCAAGCCACATTTCCAGAATAGGCTATCTTCCTGAAGAACGTGGTCTTTATAAAAAAATGAAGGTAGGCGAACAACTGCTTTATCTTGCACAATTGAAAGGCCTTTCCCAAAAGGAGGCAATGGATAAACTCAAGGTTTGGTTTGTTAAATTCGATATTAAAACATGGTGGGATAAAACTGTGTCCGATCTTTCTAAGGGTATGCAGCAGAAGGTGCAGTTTGTATCAACAGTCCTTCATGAACCTGATTTGATTATTCTGGATGAACCGTTTTCAGGTTTTGACCCCATCAATGCAAACCTGATAAGAGATGAAATTCTGGAACTGAAACAAAAGGGGAGTACGATCATATTCTCTACACACCGAATGGAAACCGTAGAAGAGTTGTGCGATAATATTGCACTGATTCATAAATCGAAAAAGGTATTGGATGGTGCTAAAAATGATATAAAGGAGCAGTTTAAAACCAATACGTTCTTTGTGGAGTGCAGGGGTAATCTGACGACCGGTTTTGAAGGGTATCAGCTGGAAGCAGTAAAGGAGTTGGAAAATGGGTTTAGAAGAATAAATATACATTTGCCGGAGACGGGAACTCCCAATCAACTTCTGGCAAATCTGCTTAATCAGGTTGAGATCCGTTCTTTTGGTGAAAATATACCAACAATGAGCGACATCTTCATGAGGGCTGTCAATGAAGTTCCGGAAGGATAATGATTATTTGAACTCTGCAAACATTCTATTTATCGAATTAAACATTAACAAAACTAGCTAATGCGTAATATATTTCTGGTTATCAGACGAGAATACCTGGTGAGAGTCAAAAAGAAATCGTTTTTGATTATGACCATTCTCGGCCCGTTGCTTTTTGCTGCATTTTATGCCGCCGTTATCTGGATCGCCATTGGCTCAGTAGAGCTGAAAACGGTACAGGTGGTTGATGAGAGCAACATGTTCACAAATCAATTCAAAGATTCTGAATCTCTGAAATTTACTTATCTGTCCTCACCCATTGATTCTGCCAAAAGGGAGTTTCAAAAGAGTGGAGCCAATGCATTGGTGTATATTCCAAAGGATGTCATTAAACAACCCAAAAGCGTCCGGATTTATGCTGCCAAAAATGTAAGCATGGAGCTGAAATCTGGGATTGAAGATGTGATTGAAAAACAAATTGAAGAAATCAAGCTTTCTGAAGCAGGCATTACGCACAAAATTCTCGAAGATTCGCGAGTAAATGTGAAATCTGAAACGATTAGTCTGAGTGACGAGGGAGAGAAAACAAGTAGTTCAGGTGCTGCAACAGTGATTGGGGGTATCTGTGCCTTTTTGATTTACATGTCTGTATTCATATACGGAACGCAGGTGATGCGCGGAATTACGGAAGAGAAAACCAACAGAATCGTAGAAGTAATTATTTCTTCTGTTAAGCCTTATCAGCTGATGATGGGTAAGATTATTGGTGTGGCGCTCGTAGGACTTACGCAATTCGTTCTGTGGATTTTTCTTACGGCTTCATTGTCATCCGTTGCAACCAGCGTGATGAGTGATAAGTTGGCAGGTGAGGCAAAGGCCGTTGCAGAAATGCAGCAGAAGAACATGCCTGCCAACGGAATGCCGGGAGGCAATGTGCAAAATCCGGTTGCAGAAGTGATGGGAGCAATAAGCAGCCTTAATATTCCCTTAATTCTTTCCTGCTTCCTGTTCTATTACCTGGGAGGGTATCTGCTATACAGCGCGCTCTTCGGTGCTGTTGGAGCGGCAGTAGACAACGATGCAGATACGCAGCAGTTTATGTTGCCCATTACACTGCCGATTATTTTTTCATTCGTATTTGCACAGTTTGTACTTCGCGATCCGGACGGAAGCCTGGCATTCTGGACATCGATGATACCCTTTACGTCTCCCATTATCATGATGGTTAGGATTCCTTTTGGTGTGCCAGCCTGGGAAATCGCACTATCAATGGTATTGCTGGTTCTTGGCTTTATGGGAACGATATGGTTTGCGTCCCGTATCTATCGTGTAGGTATTCTGATGTATGGGAAAAAAGTGACTTATAAGGAACTGGCGAAGTGGATATTTTATAAGTAGGAGTTATAGGAGTTAAGAAGTTAGAGGAGTTAGGACGCTGCATTTGGCGTCAATTCCGGTCTGAACGCTGCAAGCGGTCTGAACGGATAGTTTAGCTCCTTTAAACATCTCTTAACTCCTCAGCTTTTTTATTCACTTTCATTACCTACTCTAACTTCTCTACTTTTCAATTCCCGTTCAGCCCGCCTTTCGGCGTACAGACCGGAGGTAAGTACTTTAACATCTCCTAACTTCCTTTACCTTCTTTTTAATCTGCGGCTTTTCCTTTCAGCTCGCGAAGGCGTGCAGACCGGACGGTAACTTCTTCACTTCTCGTAACTCCTCTAACTTCCCATTTAACATTTTTTAGGAGCCGCTAAACCTTGCAGTTGAGGTTATTTTACTAATTTTGACCCGATCATTATCATAGCGGCTATAAGAGACGCATCAGTTTGTGTTCATTTGCTATTCAAGTTTTACATTTTAGATTCTAACTAATGACCCGTTTCAATCGTACCAACAACCTTACGGGTTGGATTGTCTTCGCCATTGCGCTTATTACCTACACGCTTACCGTTGAAAGAACGGCCAGTTTTTGGGACTGCGGCGAGTTTATTGCCTGTGCTTTTAAATTGCAGGTTCCTCACCCTCCGGGTGCTCCTTTCTTTCTGCTGATAGGTCGTCTATTTGCTCTTTTTGCTTTTGGTGACCTCACCAATGTAGCCTATTGGGTGAATATGGTTTCTGTAATGAGTTCGGCGTTTACTATCCTATTTCTTTTCTGGACTATTACTCTTCTGGCAAGAAAGCTGATCGGAAAAGCTGATAAGGATCTAACCCAGGCTGACATTATTCTGTTGTTAGGATCTGGTATTGTAGGAGCACTGGCCTATACCTGGTCAGATTCATTCTGGTTCTCAGCGGTAGAAGCTGAGGTTTACGGTATGTCTTCATTCTTTACCGCTATCGTGATCTGGGCTGTTTTTAAATGGGAGCGTATCGAAGATCCTGCTGCAGAAAATCGCTATCTGATCTTTATTGCTTATCTGGTAGGTATTTCTATTGGAGTCCATTTGCTTAACCTGGTAACTATACCTGCACTTGCATTGGTATACTACTTCAAGAAATTTCCTAAACCGACCGTGTTCGGCGGCATTGTTTCGTTTGTATGTGGGTTGGTCGTACTTGGAATAATCAATAGTGGTATCATTCCCGGACTACCAAGTATGGCAGGTAAGTTTGAAATTTTCTTTGTGAACTCACTCGGAATGCCTTACAAATCAGGGGTGATCTTCTTCATCGTTTTGTTCCTGGGCGCACTTATCTGGGGTATCCGTTATTCTCAACAGAAAAATAAGGTTTTATTAAATACAGGTCTTCTTTCATTGGCTTTCGTTTTGGTGGGTTATGCAAGTTATCTGATGGTGCTTGTTCGTGCAGAGTATAATCCTCCGATTAACGAGAACAATCCCAATGATGTATTAAGCTTTGTATCCTATCTGAAAAGAGAGCAGTATGGCAGCCGCCCTCTGCTTTATGGTCCATCGTTCGTATCTCGTCCTGTAAGCCAGAAACGTGGTGCGCCTATGTACCGCAAGCAGGATGGCAAATATGTGATCTACGACTACCGTCCTGAATACGAATATGAGCCAGGTGCAAGTATGCTTTTGCCACGTATGTACAGCACACAAGGCGGGCATCCGCAGTTGTATCAGCAAATGACGGGTCTGGCGGAAGGACAAAAACCTACAATGGGACATAATTTATCCTTTATGATTTCTCACCAGATCGGACACATGTACTGGCGCTATTTCTTATGGAATTTCGTAGGACGTGAAAGCGATGAAGAAGGTGCAGGTAATCTTCTTCCGTGGGATGCAGCCAAGAAATATCCTTCGATCATAGCCAATAACAAAGCACATGACAATTATTTTATGCTTCCGTTTATCCTTGGTCTTTTAGGGATTGTAGTTGCATATTATCGTCAGAAAAAGGATCTGCTTATTCTCGGACTTTTATTCCTACTGACAGGTCTTGCGCTTGTGATATACCTTAATTCTCCACCAGTTGAGCCAAGAGAACGTGATTATATTTACGTGGGTTCTTTCTACATTTTCTGTATATGGATTGGTTTCGGGGTTATAGCGATTGCGGATGCCATTGGTAAATTTGTGAAAGAAGGCAGTGTCCGTGCTGGTGTTGCTACCGCGCTTTGTTTAATCGTTCCTGGTATTATGGGAGCAAAAGGCTGGGATAACCATAACCGTGATAACAGATACCACTCTGTTGACTTCGCTAAAAATCTTTTGAATTCGTGTGCACCGAATGCAATCCTATTTACGGGTGGCGATAATGACACATTCCCATTATGGTATGTACAGGAAGTAGAGGGTTTCCGTACAGATGTAAGGGTTTGTAACCTGAGCTTGTTGGGTACGGACTGGTATATTGATCAGATGAAACGTAAGACGTATCTGTCCGAGGCGCTACCAATATCTCTTGACAAGAATAATTATGCATTTGGTAAAAATGACATCGTTCCTTTCTATGAAATTCCAAGTGTAAAGGGTGGAATTAACCTGAAAGAATACATGAGTTTGGTAAAGACTGAAAACAAAGCGATTCAGGTACCGTTGACAAGTGGAGATATGACTTCAATCCTGCCATCATCTGTATTGTTTCTGCCTGTTGATGCTGAGGCGATTAAGAAGATGAATATCGTAAAAAGTGATCTTGTACCGTTTGTGTCTGATTCGATCAGCTGGACAATCGGTAAGGGTGATTTGTATAAATCTGATTTGATCATGCTGGACATCATTTCTACGAATGACTGGAAACGTCCGATCTATTTCTCCTCCACGTTGGGAGGTTCAAGTTACCTGAACCTGAAAGAGTATATGCAACTGGAAGGTTACGCCTATCGTTTGCTGCCAGTACGCGTTCCGGGAGCTCAGGACGGTTACGTGAATTCGGATGTCATGTATAACAACATGATGACGAAAATGGAATGGAGAGAGCTGGATAACCCTAATACATATTACGACAATACCTATTTAGGTTCTCCGGTAGCTACAGCACGTATCGCATTCCTTCGTCTGGCTGGTCAGCTGATCGCTGATGGAAGAAAAGATGAAGCGAAGAAAGCAGTAGAACGCTCTCTGTCAACCATGCCAGATAAGAGTATCCCATATGATAATTTCTCAGCTAATTTTATCGGAATATTGTTCGACCTAGGGGAGAATAAAAAGGCCCTCGACATTGCTGAAACTATGGCTACCCGTGCTGACGAGGTACTAACCTGGGCCAAAGACAATGGTACTACCAAACGTAGGGATAGTAATCTATATCTGTACATTATGCAGACAATCGTGCAGGAATGCCGAGAGGCAAAGCAGGAAGATGCTGCCAAGAAATATGAAGCTATTTTCCAAAAACACCTTGCTGCGTTTAATATGTACGGTGGACAGTAACGAATTTTAATTGGTTTAATACGGAAGCGGAGATCGTAGTCATACGGTCTCCGCTTTTTTATTGCGCTTGCTTGGAATAATATGGATTTGGAGTTCAAAGATCATCATATCTATAAGTAACATAAAATACACTTAAGTATACTAACGTATGCTAACTTAGCGTTCATTGTCTGGATGCCGAAAGTGAATGGCTCGAGGATGGAATATAAAAACGGCTTGGCACCTGATTTTGTATGCGATTGCTTTCTTCACCCTAAATATATTTTTATGCCCTCTCTTTCGCTCAGATCATTTCCGGTGATTTTGGTCCAGTTACTTGTTCTTTTTTTACTTTGCTCATCAACACTACTTGCGCAAACAGGGTATTTAGCCATACCTTATGGCTCTTCCTCCTTTTTACTTATAGCTCCGGATGCGCGTAGTGCGGGTTTGGGAGATGCAGGTGTAGCGTTGAGTCCGGATGCTAATTCCATCCATTGGAACGCCTCAAAAAACGCATTTTCAGACAGAGATTTTGGCGCATCAATTACCTATGGCTCATGGCTGTCGTCGGTAATGGACGATGCATGGCAAGGTAATGTTAGTCTATACAAGAAGTTTGGGGGTAAACAGGCATTAGCCGCTTCAGTCAGGCATTTAGCCTGGGGAACCTATACCTTATTTGCTGGTAATCCTCCTGTAAACATAGGTAGCCGGCGCACTATTGATAATGCATACAGTCTGGCATATTCCCGAAAACTAGGAGCTAATTTCTCCATGGGACTTAGCTTGAAATATATTCATTCTTCTTATCCAAACGCTTTTTTGGTCAACGCAGCTGATATGAAAGCAGCAAGCGTGATGGCAGGAGATATTAGTGCATATTATAGAAAACAGTATTTTAACACATCCACTGGCAGGACAACTACCTGGTCGTTTGGTGCTGTTTTAGCGAATTTAGGTGATAGGCTTAACTATAATAATGGTACGGCGTCCGTATATCAGGAGTTTCTTCCAACGATGCTGAAATTAGGTGGTGGGCTCTCTGTCTCCAACAATGACAAGCATAAATTAAATTTTATTCTTGATGCCAGTAAGTTGCTTACACCTACGCTTGGTATTAATCCCGTAACAACATCCGTCCTGAGTAATGTGTGGAAATCATTTTCGGACGCACCTGGTGGTTTTAAGGAAGAAATGCAGGAGATAATCCTGTCTGGTGGAGTGGAATATTGGTATAAGAATAAGCTGGCGCTCCGCGGAGGATATTTTGGAGAACATAAAAATAAAGGGGGTAGAAGATATTTCACAACAGGTGCCGGTGTACGTATCTTCAAAGATTATGGAATTGATTTTTCCTATTTGATTCCTCAGGAAAAAAACAGTCCATTACAACAAACTTACAGGATCAGCGCGCAGTTTGATTTTGGTAAAAAATCAGTTTGAATAGGATAAGTTACAAAAGGCCCGGTATACCGGTTATTTAGCGATATATCGGGCTCCTTGAACATTATCTAATTACTTACTCATAGTAATTCCAACTTCACCCATACCATCCGGTGATCTGAGCTGGACTCGCGCTTCTCCACTAATTCCCACATGGGTTCTCCTTTCACAGGCCAGAATACGCCACTGTCTTTTATGCGTAAACCCTTTTTGGAAGGAAGTACATAATCGGCTCTCATGCGCCAGAATGCCGTGTGATTTTTTGCAAAGGAATTATCCGGACTGTGTTGTGCGCCTCCTTTACTTTCCGGTTCATTTTCGTTATTCACAAGGGGATGCGAGATCAGTGAGCGAATCCCTTCTGTAATTGCATTTCCTTCGTCTGGCGAGGCATTCTGATCTCCCATGATTACAAAGCTGCTGCCATGTTTCAAGCCACCCCGGGTCTTTTTGTCATCATAGATATAAGCGTTGGATCCTTCGGTAATATAGTCTCTCCAAAACCGTATTTCATCAAAATTTCTTTTTCCGTTCCGGTCTTCAGGTCCGTCGAAAGTAGGTGGTGTAGGGTGGCTGGCTAATACATGTATTATTTTTTTATTGACAATAACCGGCACATCCCAATGCGACTTGGAAGAAAGGGGAAATTGAGTCCATGCCTCAGGTACATACCAATCACTGCCATCCGCTTTCATGGTTTTTTGGTGATCCGGCATATCTTTCCATTTGAAATGCTGGAATGTTCTTACATTCTCTGTATCGATAGGGTATTTGGACAACAGCACCATTCCGTACTGACCAGGATAATTTCCAAAGCCCCAGGCGTCGTTACCCAGATTGTCAAATTTCCCATCATTATTGAGATCAAAGGGACTCGGTTGCCCTGTATTCACTGTCGAATAATAGAAATAAGGATAATCAATAGCTTTAGATCCGCTCTGATCTTTATTCAGGTAATTTTTAATGAAAGCTTTTACCCCTTTATCCGGATTCTGAATGTAGTCAAATTCGTTGAGTAGAATTACGTCAGGCCTTACCGTTTGTATAATGGAGGCAATGTTCTTAATCTGGGCATTCGTTCCGGTGCTGAGTTCCTGTACCAGTACTTTTTCGGAATTATCTTTCGTACCGCGCGGAACGTAGTTTTCGGCTTCCATACTTACATTGTAGGTCGCAAATGTAATTTCCGATGGTTTGTTTGATGACTGTGCCTGTAAAATTCCTGCTGACAGCATAGAGAATAGCAGAAGTAATGGTTTCATAAAAAATTATATTAATCTTGATTTGTCGGTAATGCGAAGATAAAGAATGTTAAACTAAGCAGCATATTAACAAAAAAAGAGCCGCCACAAATGGTGACGACTCGTAATAGAAATAGATAAGAAAGGCTATGCTTGTCAATGGAAGAAATCTTTCATTTTATCAAAAAATCCTTTTTCGTTTTTACCTGGCTTAGGTTGGAAATTTGGTGAATTTCTCAAAGACTCCAATGTTTCACGTTCGTCGGAGGACAATTGCTGAGGAGTCCAGACATTGATGTGTACCAGCTGATCGCCCTTACCGTATCCATTTAAATCCTTTATTCCTTTTCCTTTCAGACGAAGAATTTTGCCTGCCTGCGTACCTGCTTCTACATTGATTCTTGCCTTTCCATCAATGGTTGGAATTTCAGTTGAAGTTCCAAGGGTAGCATCAATAAAACTCAAATGCATATCAAATACTACGTTATTTCCATCACGCTTAAGTTGTGCATTTTCTTCTTCCTCAATCACGATGAGTAGATCTCCAGCCACGCCGCCACGGGAAGGAACATTTCCTTTTCCTGACATCGAAAGCTGCATACCTTCAGCAACTCCACCAGGGATATTCAGCGTGATCAGGTCGTCCTGAAGCAGGCGTCCTTCACCGGCACACGCATCACATCGCTCGCTGATGATCTTGCCATCGCCGTTACAGGTAGGGCAGGTGCTTGTGGATACCATCTGGCCTAGCATTGTGCTTACCACCTTTCTTACCTGACCCGTTCCATTACACCCGTTACAATTCGTAAGCGATGTTCCATTTTTGGCACCGTTTCCACCACAAGTATTACAGCTTACATGCCGTTTTACTTTTATTTTTTTCTCAACTCCGTTGGCTACTTCCTCCAAATTAAGTTTCAGCTTAATACGAAGATCAGATCCTTTGCGAACACGGCGTCCACCACCGCCTCCGCCGCCGCGACCAAATATGTCGCCGAATGGGCTGCTATCACCAAATATATCTCCAAACTGAGAGAAGATGTCATCCATCGAAAATCCACCACCCGGATAACCACCGCCTCCGGAAGGGCCACCAACGCCAGCATGGCCGAACTGATCGTAACGTGCGCGTTTCTGCTCGTCACTTAGTATACTGTAGGCTTCTGCAGCTTCTTTGAATTTATCTTCCGCTGTAGGGTCATCCGGATTTTTATCCGGGTGAAATTTAATCGCAAGCTTACGATAAGCTTTTTTGATTTCATCGGCTGAAGAACCGCGCTCCACACCTAATATTTCGTAATAATCTCTTTTCTTAGCCATTTTTTAATGTCGTATGTAGTATGCAATATCCGTTCGGCTTACCGCCTGATTGTCAGGAATCAATGTCGGATGCGTTTGGTTATGCACATCACACATGTCTAAATTATATTTTAAGCACCAACAACTACTTTCGCGTAGCGCAATACTTTATCATGCAGATAATAACCTTTTTCAATTTCATCAATTACCTTCCCCTTTTGTTCTTCTGTAGGAGCAGGAAACTGGGCAATGGATTCGTGTATGTCAGCATCAAAAGTCTCACCTTTTGCGTTCATAGGTTTTAAACCTTTCGATTCCAGTGTTTTATATAATTTGGTGTAAATCAGATCAACACCTTCTTTCAAAGCACCTGTATCCGTTGTAGAGTCAAAAGATGACATAGCACGTTCGAAATCATCCACTACCGGCAGAATCAATTTTACTACGTCCGCACCTGCAGTAGATATCAGCTCCAGTTTTTCTTTCGATGTACGTCTGCGGAAGTTTTCGAAATCGGCATATAACCTGAGGTATTTGTCCTTGAGTTCCGCCACTTCTTGTTTGGCAGCTTCAAGCGGATCTACTTCATGCACAGCCTGTGCTTCCTCGCTGATTTCCTGGCCTGCATTATCCATCGGTACTGCATTGGCAGACTCTGCATTGTTAACGTTTTCCGTATCCGGAACTGAGTTCTCCTCGTTCATTTCGTTTTTTAAGTCTTGATCTATATTAAACTCGGTATTTTTAGACATATCGTATGGGTACTTTTATGACTTTTGTATCGTTTTGACAGTACTAAATTACTTTGCCAAAAGGAAAAAGCTGACAAGATGACATTTTTAGTCAGTATTAGTAACTTTGCGTCATGACGACGACCGACTTCATACGGCAGGAGAGGAGCCAATTGATTAAAACCATTGCCAAAGATAACGGCTTTGACTTTTGTGGCATTTCCAAAGCCGGATTTCTGGAAGAGGAAGCACCCAGGCTGGAAAGCTGGCTCAATAAAAATCATAACGGCGCCATGTCCTATATGGCCAATCATTTTGATAAAAGGCTTGATCCACGCAAATTGGTTGATGGAGCCAGAAGTGTAATTTCTGTATTGCTCAATTATTATCCGGAAGAGAAGTTACCGGAAGGAGAAGGAGATATGAAAATTTCCAAATATGCCTATGGAAAAGATTATCACTTCGTTCTCAAAGAAAAGTTGAGTAATGTGCTTGTCGCTATGAGAGATCAGATCGGTGAAGTAGATGCAAGGATATTTGTAGATTCAGCTCCTGTAATGGATAAAGCCTGGGCTGCTAAAAGCGGATTGGGTTGGGTTGGCAAGCATTCTAATCTGCTCAACCGGAACATGGGCAGTTTCTTTTTTATAGGTGAAATTATTTGTGACCTGGATCTGGAGGCTGATGGTGCAGTAGTAGATTATTGCGGAACCTGCACACGCTGTGTGGATGCTTGCCCGACTGACGCGATCACGGAGCCTTATGTGGTGGATGGCAGTAAATGTATCAGTTATTATACAATTGAACTTAAAGAAGCGATTCCTCAAGATGCACGCGGTAAGTTTGAGAACTGGATTTTCGGCTGTGATATTTGTCAGGATGTTTGTCCATGGAATCGTTTTTCCCGTCCGCACACAACTCCTGAATTTAATGCATCGCCGGATTTGGCAGCTTTGTCTGCAAATGACTGGAAGGAGATTACAGAGGAGGTTTTTCGAGAAGTTTTCAGAAAATCACCTTTAAAAAGAACCAAATTTGAGGGGCTGTCGAGAAACATTGAATTCGTGAAGCAGTCGAAATAAAAGCTGCGATATACTTTCAAACCTCTTATATTTGGCGTTGGTAGTACCTTTTGATGACCGAATAAACACTCTATAATATGAGAAAACAATCTGTCAATCTTTGGGCCGTGCTTGTGTGTGTGGTGATTTCACAAATTGTACCTGCATTATGGTATGGAGCGTTTTCTGAAACCTGGATAGCCCTTAACGGCTTCACGACGGAACAGGTTCAATCAGCAAATAGTCCTGCTCCTTATCTGGCCAGTATCGTAGCATCTTCTTTTTCGGCCTATACTATGGCCTGGATATTTACTAAAATCCCTGTTAAATCCTTGGTATACGGCTTTCTCATAGGTTTGCTGTTTGGTGTCGTGTTTGTACTATGTCCCCTGACTGTCAAGGATATGTTTTCACTCAGGCCGGTTTTGCTTTCATTGATAGATGGAGGCGTGCAGGTAGGGGTATATGCCACCACAGGTGCAATTCTCGGTGCATGGCGTAAGTATGAGTAGGCTTTATCTGACAATTTTAATTCGTATGTTTCAAAAGAGTATATTTGCCAACTGTTTTTCTATTAATGATGATGAGTAGGTTAAGTACTGAATTTAAGAAGTGTAAACCGCTGACTATGAGATTATAAATGAGAGTATATTGCTGCGTTGTCTTTTTGATACTTATTCTTTCTGGCAGAAAAGGGACAGCCCAGGATCTGATTGTAACCAATGTCGGTGATTCGATTTCGTGCCATATCAGAAAGGAGACCCGTACCGAGGTTCATTTTTCTTATACTCGATATAATCAGGATATCTTCCATAAGTTTGGAAAAGATAGGGTTAGTGCAATTGTATATGGATTTTACGTCAATAGTGACTCACTTCGGGTTTCCCACAAAAATACGGCTGCATCAGGAAAGGAAGACCGGCGGGAACCTAGTGACTTAAAAATTAACCAGACCACCCGTAAAGATACATTGGCATGGATTAAATGGCAGACTGGTGTTCATGTGGGATATGCCCGTCGTTTGTTCAGATCCAAGGTAAGTGCAACCGATTATGAAAGACTTTACGACCAGAAGCTTAAACCTGGTATTTCAGCTGGAGCAGATGTCTTTTATTTCCCCTGGAAAAGTGTTGGTTTAGGAATGAGATATGATCTATATAGTAATCGTGCAGAGCGAGATATACGAACCCATGATCATGTGACTATCCAGTTTCTGGGATTGGGTGTTGCTCATCGAAAAATGTTTCCTAACCAATCTACTGCCATTTTAACTTCGTTTATGGTTGGTTACCAGCCTTATCGCAATAGGGCGCGTTATATAGGGCAGGATTATAAATTAAGTGCCGACACGATGGGATGGGCTGTAAGTGTAGGTATCGACCATCGTATTGCCAAAAAATTAGCTGTTGGATTGACAGGCAATTGCATGCTTGGAAATGTTTTTAAATTCAATAAGACATACAAAGGACGTACAGAGGTTGTCAATCTCTCTCATCATGAGCTGGAAGACCTGTCGCGAGCATCGATTACACTTGCCCTAAGATTTGTTCAATAAATCGTCTCGGTTCTCTTATCAATAATAGTCGGCTACCAGGTTCTTCTGCGATTACGCGTAAATGCTTTTGGTATAAAGTAAGGGATAATTTGGATTTTTTAGTCTAGGTTATACTATGCATAAGAATCTCTCAATTAATTTGGAAGCTGTTATGGTAGATTGAATACCTGCCGGTCTTCAAAATAGTACAAAGCCTTTTACCAATATCACCTACACAAATGAGCACAAGAATCCAGGCCATTTCCAGGTCATTAGCCCTTATTGTTATTTGTTCAGTTTTGTTTTCAATTCAGTCCTTTTCTCAGTCAAAAAAGACATCCAAATCGGGAAAACCACTCGTTGTATTTGTAACCGGTGACCATGAGTATAGTGGTGAAGAAACGCTTCCTGTTATTGCTGCTGAGCTGGAGAAAAACTATGGTATGAGAACGGTAGTATTGAAAGCATATCCGGATCACAATTCTGAGAAAAATATTCCCGGACTGGAAGCACTTAAAGATGCAGATCTGGCTGTGTTCTATCTGCGGTGGCGGCAACTTCCTAAGGAGCAACTCGTAATGATAGAGGAGTATTTGAAAAAGGCAAAGCCCGTAATCGGTTTTAGAACTACTACCCATGCATTCAATTTCCCAAAAGATCATGAAAGTGTTAAATGGAATGCATTCGGTGAATTTGCGTTGAATGCACCTCCGGGTTGGGGTGGAAAAGCAGCGCATACCCATTATGGTCATCATAGTAGTACAGACGTAACTGTTATACCCGAGCAAGCAAAAAATCCACTTTTGACTGGGGTTGATCCTTCATTTCATGTACGTTCATGGTTGTATCGCGTTCTGCCCGACTATCCGGTAAAAGGCTCTACCTGGTTATTAATGGGTAAAGCAGTAGATCCTGATAAGGCCGCTATTGATAACCCCGTTGCATGGACAGGTACCAATTCATTTGGAGGAAAAGTATTCATGACCACACTCGGCCATCCTGAAGATTTCAGACAGGAAGGTTTTCAGCGATTGATAATCAATGCAATTCATTGGGGAGTAGATAAAAAAATACCTGATCCCTGGAAAGGCAAAATGGATATTCAGGTTCCTTATCGTGAGCCTAAATAGTTGTAAAACAGATTTTATTGTTGCGAATATTTGATGCTAATTATATTTACCATGACTAAACCCGGAAAGAGTAGAATTACAGGATTGCTGCTGGTGATTGCGATTGGAATTGTTGCATTCAGCGCTTTCCAGTTTTATCAATCACAAACATTGCGGCTTCAAAAGGGATCCAGGATTGTTCTGTTAGGAAATAACCTGGGTTCAAGAATGATGAACTATGGACATTTCGAAACAGAAATGCAACTGCGCTATCCCGACTATTCTTTGTTTATCAGGAATATGAGTGACGGTGGAGATACGCCGGGTTTCAGGCCTCATGCAAGCAGAGATCTTCCATGGGCATTTCCGGGAGCGGAGAAGTTTCAGACCGAGCTGGCAACCAACTCATCCAGTGAAGGACATTTTGAATCGCCTGATCAATGGCTGACCAGATTAAAGGCTGATGTGATTATTGCCTTTTTTGGATACAACGAGTCGTTCAATGGAAAAGCTGGATTGGCTAATTATAAAGCTGAATTGGATGCATTTGTAAAGCATACACTTGCACAGAAATACAACGGAACTGCCGTTCCTCAGTTAGCATTGGTTTCTCCGATCGCTTTTGAAGACTTGTCTGCAAAATTCGATTTGCCGAACGGTAAAAAAGAGAATGAAAATATTGCTTTGTACGCAGAAGCGATGAAGGAAGTTGCTGACAATAATAAGGTTTTATACGTAGATGCCTTCACACCATCGCAAAAATGGTATGCCTCTACCTCTGAAGATCTCACAATTGACGGCTCTCAATTGAATGATGAAGGCTATAAAAAACTCTCCGTGTTGCTGTCTGATCAGATTTTTGGCAAAGGGAAAGCGAAAACGGAAGCAAACCGTAAACTGGTAAAGGAAGCTGTTCTGGAAAAAAACTGGATGTGGCACAACGACATTAAAATTCCGAATGGTGTACATGCATATGGCCGTCGTTACAATCCCTTCGGACCTGATAACTATCCTGCAGAAATAGAAAAAATCCGACAGCTTACAGCTATCAGAGATTCGGCTATCTGGCTTGCTGCTTCAAAAGGACAGAAATTTGATCTGAAAGCTGCCGATAAGAACACGGTTAAACTTCCCGAAGTTAAAACCAATTTTAATCCTGAGAAGAACGGAAGTCTGGAATACCTCTATGGCGAAAAAGCATTGAAATCGCTGAAGGTGCCGGATGGATATAAGATAGAACTATTTGCTTCGGAAGAGGAATTTCCGGATTTGGCGAAACCTATGCAGATGTCGTTTGATAATAAAGGTCGTCTCTGGATTGCTACCATGCCAAGTTATCCGCATTACAAGCCCGGTGATTCAAAACCTAACGATAAGATTATCATTCTGGAAGATACCAATGGTGATGGGAAAGCAGACAAACAAACTGTTTTCGCAGACGGACTTCATCTGCCGGTAGGTTTTGAGATTGCTCCTGAGGGTGTTTATGTTTCTCAGGGAACAAATCTTAAATTGTATGTTGATACCGACGGAGACGGCAAGGCAGATAAAAGTGAGATTCTGCTGAGTGGATTTGATGACCACGACACGCACCACAACAGTCATGCATTTACTGTGGATCCTTCCGGTGCCATTTATTCGGGAGAGGGAGTGTTCCTGCATACCAACGTTGAAACTTCGTATGGCCCTGTACGTGCAACTAATGGTGGTTTCTACCGCTACAGCCCGCAGCTGAAAAAGCTGGAACGTACTGCCCAGCTATCCATTCCAAATCCATGGGGCATTGCTTTTGACGATTGGGGACAACCATTTTTTGCTGAGACTTCAAGTCCTGACGTAAGATGGATGATGCCCGGAAGTGTATTGCCACGCTATGGAGAAGCTACACATAAATCGGTACAGCTGATCGAAGATGCGCACCGTGTTCGTCCTACATCGGGTTTGGAATTCGTTTCAAGTCGTCATTTTCCTGATGAATTGCAAGGAGATATGTTGATCAACAATACCATTGGCTTTTTGGGAACAAAAGAACATACCTTAAAAGATGAAGGTACCGGCTATAAGAGCAAGCACAGAATGGATCTGGTAGTAAGTGACGACAAAAACTTCCGACCGGTAGATATGGAATTTGCTCCGGACGGTTCTTTGTATGTGATTGACTGGCACAATATCTTAATCGGACACATGCAACATAATGCACGTGATCCTTTACGCGACCACTCGCATGGACGTGTTTACCGTATTACGTATCCATCGCGACCTCTGGTAAAACCTGCTAAAGTAGATGGTGCCACTATTGCGGAATTGCTGGATAATCTTAAGTTGCCTGAATACAGAACCCGCTATCGGACACGTCGTGAGTTACGCGGCCGTGATACGAAGGAAGTATTGGCAGGTGTAACCAAGTGGGTGGCAGCGCTGGATAAAAAAGATCCTCGTTACGAGCATCATGTGTTGGAAGGACTTTGGGTAACCTGGGGAATGAATAAAGTAGATCAGAAGCTGCTGAAGCAAATGCTGAATGCTAAGGATTATCATGCACGCGCCGCGGCGGTGAACGTAGTAAGGTATACCGGACATCAGGTGGCGGATCAGGCCGAGTTACTTATGCAGGCAGCAAAAGATGAACATGGAAGAGTACGACTTGCTGCGATTGTGGCCGCATCCTGGCTTCCTAAGGAAAAGGGTTTGCCAATTTTAGCAGAGGCGAAAAAGAAACCGTTGGATGACTGGATGATTCATGCGTATGAAGCAGCTCTGGCTCATATAAGTGGATTGCCTGTGAAAAAAGAAAAGGAGGTTGTAGCTAAAACAGGCTTGAGAGGCAGAGATCTTGAAATGTTTAATATGGGAAGGGAGATCTATGCGAAAGAAGGTTATTGCGCTACATGCCACCAACCGGATGGAAAGGGACTGGCTTCGTCTGGGTTCCCTCCATTGACACCCAACAAATGGGTGAATGGTAGTGATGAACGTTTGATTAAACTGGTATTGAAAGGACTACTTGGTCCGATCGAAGTGGATGGTAAAAAATATCCAGGGCAAGTCCCCATGACGCCATTTGGTGGATTGCTGAATGATCAGGATGTAGCTGCAGTGCTAACTTATGTGAGAAATTCATTCGGTAACCAAGGGAAACCGATCACTACAGCGCAGGTAAAAAAGGTAAGGGATGAAACAACGGCTAAGGAAGACTTTTATTCTCCTGAACAATTGCTGAAAGAATATCCGTTGGAGAAATAATCCTTTCATTAAAGGAAGTAAAACAAGTCCGTTTCAATTTGCTTTGAAGCGGACTTGTTTGCTTTTAGTTACTTGCTAATCCACTCCGTCTTCGTCGCCATGCGGTGGGGTTTTATGCATTAAGTTATTTTTTAATATCTATAATTAAAATTAGATAAAAATTAACTTTATAAAGTTATTGGTTTGTATTTATTTCTTCTCATTATGTCAAAATCTTTACCCATTCTGGCCCTCTTCCTGTTACTGAACTTAGGCTATCTTTTCCGGCAAACAGAGGTAAAAAGATTAGCAACATCGGATGCAGAAATACAGCTCCATATCGTTCAGGATACTACAGCTGAGACCATCAGTATTTTCAGAGGCTCAGAATCTAAACCTATTCTGGTTCAAAATGCAAAGGCTAATTTCAGACCTTTTTTGCATCCGATTATAGCCCCCGATGGCAAAGGTATATTGACGGAATATAGTCCGGGGCATCATAAGCATCAGACAGGTATTTATTGGGGATATACAAGGGTGAATGGCAGAGATTATTTTCATCATCCTGAGGGAGACTATTGGAAGCGTGTATCTGCTACAGCTGCTGAAGATAAAGGGGAGACTGTAAAGTGGCAAACCGTATATAACCTTCTTGATTCCACAGGTAAGGCGGTTTTGACCGAAACACAAAACTGGTCTATGCGAGAAAAAGATGGGAAATACTTGCTGGATCTGGAATGGAATGGTGAAGCGCAGACTAACGTAACAATAGGAAAGTATGATTACGGTGGGCTGTTTGTAAGAATGCCGTGGAAGCAAGGAATAAAGGGCGAGGTGGTCAATACTGCCCGTCAGCGTAATGAAAAAGCGGAGGGGCAGGCCGCTATGTGGGTTGATATTGGTATGCAGTTGGAAGGGCGCAATGATATGGCTCATATAGCCATTTTGGATCACCCTGAGAATAAAGGATATCCACAAACATGGCGAGTCGACGGACAATTGGGTGCAGGCCCTGCTCGTGCACGTAAAGCTGACTGGCATATTAAAAAAGGTGAAACTGAAGTCATCAAACATGAATTGGTAATTTATACAGGTGAACTTAATGATGTTGCACTCAATAAAACTTTTGGCGAATTCATCGGAAATAGCGGTCAGTATAACACTGCTGCGCTTTGGGCAATTGCACAAAAAGAAGGAAGAGAAGCTAAGTTTCTGAGTGCTCAGGAAGCTGTAGCGGCTATGACTATCAAAGATGGATATATGGTCAACGCCTGGGCATCTGAGCCTATGATGACCCAGCCTATGGCATTTTGCTGGGACGACCGCGGACGTATGTGGATCGCTGAAAACAGAGATTATGAGTCAAGAGGAAAAGGATTTTCCAATGCAGGCGATAGTCGTATACTAATACTGGAAGACACAGATCATGATGGCGTGGTGGATAGCCGAAAGGTCTTTATGGAAGGTATTGCATTTCCTTCTGCCATAGCGGTTGGTTTCGACGGTGTATTTATAGGCGCTCCGCCCAACCTACTATTTGTTCCCGATCGAAATAAGGATGATAAGGCCGATGTGGATGATATTGAGGTTCGGTTAACTGGCTGGGGAATCAGGGATCGTCATGAAACCATCAATAGTTTTCATTGGGGGCCAGATGGCTGGTTATATGGCTTGCAAGGGTTTGCAACTCCCTCGAAAGTGGGGAAGCCAATTGGAAAGGGGAAATTGTACAAGCACAAAGATCCGTTTCCGGATGACACTCTGAAAGAAGGGGTGGACATCAATGGCGGTGTTTGGCGCTATCATCCTACAAGGGATAAATTTGAAGTAGTGGCGCATGGGTTCAGTAATCCCTGGGGGATAGACTATGATGCAAAGGGTCAGCTTTTGATGACAGCCTGTGTAATTCCTCACCTTTGGCACGTAGTTCCGGGTGGTATTTATCACCGCCAGGGAGGACAGCATTTTAATCCCTATGTCTATAATGATATAAAAACAATAGCTGAACACAGTCATAGGTCAGCGCATGGAGGGGCGCGGGTCTATCTTTCTGATGCCTTTCCTGAATCAGAACGTGGGAGAATTTTTATGGCTAACATTCATGAACACGGGATCTTATCTGATATTCTTGAAAAGCGGGGCTCTGGATTTACCGGTAAACATGGAGATGATTTTATGATGGCTAATAATGCACAATGGGTAGGTTTTAGCATGGAAATAGGCCCGGAAGGGGGATTGTACGTACTAGACTGGCATGACGCAGACATTTGTGGATCTGATGTTTTAAATTCAGAAACAGGAAGGATATTCAGGATTATGCCCAAAAAATCACTGGCAGAAAACTGGGAAGGAAGATATAGTGATCTGGATACATGGAGTGATGAGAGGCTGGCCGATCTGCAAACCAGCAAAAGTGAATGGCATGCACGGAGAGCTCGTATTATCTTACAAAACAGAGCTTCTAAAGGTAAATTTTCCAAAAGCGCTTTTGATAAACTGGTTGATATTTACAGGAGTAGCAGCAATTCAGATTATCGCCTTCGCGCCATGTGGGCATTACAGGTGACGGGTCGGTTGGAGGAAAAAGATCTATTGTTTGCGCTTTCTGACAAGGATCAGTACGTGCGTGCATGGGCAGTTCAGTTTTTGTGTGAAAATAAAACAGCTTCATCGGTGGCTATTACGAAGTTTGAAAACATGGCACTTGACGATCCGTCAGCTACGGTGCGATTGTATCTGGCATCTGCGCTGCAGCGCATGAAACCAGAATTTCGCTGGAGAATCGCAGAAGCATTGCTGGGACATGCAGAAGATCGTAATGATCATAATCTGCCAAAAATGATTTGGTACGGCATAGAGCCTCTTGTAAAAGCTAATCCTGCACAGGCACTTGAACTGGCATCAACCTGTAAGATGCCGATGGTCAGTAATTTCATAGCTCGTCGTGTAATGGATGCCGATGCAGTTGAAATACTTTTAACTGCGATAGCGAAAAAACCGGCTAACCAAATCGATTTGCTGGAAGGTATGCGGGATGGTCTTGAAGGGCGCTCTGATGTAAAGACACCCGTAAATTGGAAGTCTGTGTATGCACAACTGAAACAGGCCGGTGGAAAACCTGCATCATTATCTACAGAATTAGCACAGCATTTTGGTGATACCGAAGCGGCGAAAGCATATTTGGCAACTCTGAAAAATATCAAGGCGTCGGCAAGTCAACGACAGAAGGCGTTGCAGTCTCTGGCTTCCCGGCAACGGCCTGAACTTGTGAAAGAACTACCTGCGCTGCTTGGTACAACTGCTTTGCGTTTTGATGCGATCAGGGCAATTGCTAATTATGACCAGGAATCTCTAGGCAAATTATTGCTTGAAAAATACCACAACTTTAATCCTGAGGAAAAAGCTGAAGCAATTCAAACTTTGGCATCACGGCCCAAATATGGTTGGCTTCTTACTCAGGCCATTTCCAAAAAGACTATTGCTAAAAAGGATGTTCCGACTTACGTAGCACGCCAGCTGCGTCGGGTTGTCGGGAGTGGTTTTGTTGAAGTTTGGGGACCTATCGATCACGTAGCCTTCGATGAAAAGTCATATACCAAGTACAGAAAATTGCTGACAGATCAGGCTGTCGCGGTAGCGAGTCCCAATAACGGGAAGCTGATATTTAGCAATACCTGTGGTCCATGTCACAAAATGTACGGGGAAGGAGGGATTATAGGACCAGATCTGACAGGATCAAACCGAAGAAATCTTGATTATCTGCTGGGAAATATACTGGATCCAAGTGGAGAAATTCAGGATGACTACAAAATGGTAGTAGTTACCACCCGTGATGGAAGAACGTATGTTGGTAATATTGCAAAGGAAACTGAGCGACAAATTACACTACGTATTGTAGGACAGGATGCAGTGCTATTGAATAAGTCAGATATACAGACAAGGGAAACTACGCCTACATCTATGATGCCTTCCGGATTATTGGAATCCCTGTCAGATAAAGAAATTACAGAATTGGTCGCTTTTCTGCGAACAACCAGGTAGGCTATATTATTTTAAAATTAAAAAACTGCCCCGTTTCAATATAGGTTTGACACGGGGCAGTTTTTAGGTTATTAATGCTGATTAGTTGTTTGTGCCAGTCTTCAATGTCACTTCTACATTTCCACGTGTAGCATTAGAGTAGGGGCATACCTGATGCGCTTTGGCAACCAGTTCTTCCGCTGTAGTCTGGTCTACTTCTGGTATATTCACTTCCAGTGTTACGATAAGGCCAAATCCCTCAGATTCATTTTTACCTATGCCGACATGCGCAGTAACAGTCGTAGTTCCGGTTTTTACTTTCGCTCCACGTATTACCAGTGTGAGGGCACTGTCAAAACAGGCAGCATATCCTGCAGCAAACAATTGTTCAGGATTGGTGTAGGCGCCACCAGCTCCTCCCAATTCTTTGGGTGTTTTTACTTCCAGGTCCAATACGTTATCGGATGAAACAACTTTTCCGTTTCTGCCACCAGTTGCCGTTGCCGAGGCGGTATACAATGCGTTAATCATAATTTGTAAAGATTAGTTTAATGTTAATTCTTAAGCTGGCTCCAGCTGATTGAGCTTTTCCAGCATTCCGGTCGCTAGTTTGCGCATCTGTTCCATTTCTTCATAAGACATTTTAAGACTGCACATGATGTCATTAGGTACTTCTGACCCCATTTCTTTCAGGTCTTTTCCAATATCGGTGAGTTCAATCAGGACGACACGTTCATCTTCCTGCGAACGGTTGCGGGTAATCAAATGCCGTTCCTGAAGCTTCTTTAATAGTGGAGAAAGCGTTCCTGAATCAAGCATAAGTCTTTCTCCCAGCATTTTCACAGACAGCTTCTGTTCCTCCCAAAGCACAAGCATCACCAGATATTGAGGGTAGGTCAATCCCATCTTGTCAAGGATAGGGAGATAATGACTTGTTATTTTCCGGGAAAGCGCATAAAGCGGAAAGCAAAGTTGGTTTGATAGCTTTAAGAGTTCCATGGTTACTTTATTAATTGCATAAAATTAAATTGTATAAAATTAAATTGCAACTAAAGGCACAAAAAAAGCTGCTCAGTGAATAGCAGCTTTCTTTGTGTAATGTGAATTTCGAATTAATTATCCGAACCGATTTTCGCAACTGCTTTGTCGATTTGGTAACGACCAATTCCTTCTTCTCCGATCACATCGAATAGTTCAATAGCACGACGTGCATTATCTTCTTCTTCGATTTGCTCGTTAACAAACCACTGCAGGAAGTTCTCAGTTGCATAATCTTCTTCTCTGCGGCTCTGCGTTACGATTCTGTTGATCGCATGAGTCACCGCGATTTCGCTTTGTAATGCCGATTCAAATACATTTCTGAATGAACCAAACTCTTGCTTCACGGCTGCAACTTCAGGAGATACCGCTGTACCACCTACAGTCATGATATAGTTAAAGATCTTCAGCATATGTTCGCGCTCTTCGTTAGATTGCTTCATGAAGTAAGCAGCGCTGTTTTTATAACCGTTGCGGTCGCACCACGACGCCATAGCCAAATATTTAGCAGAAGCTTCAGCTTCCATTTTTACCTGATTATTCAATAATATTTCTATTTCCTCTTTAAGGGAAGTCCGTTGTCTAAGTAGGTCTTTCATGATATATATTTATTATTATGCTTCGTATTGATAAGCACAAATATCAGCGGAAAGTTCAGTATTGCAAGCAGGTAGGGAAAATTTGGAATTGGTCTAAAATGAAGGGAATGAGCTATTTAGACTAATTCTGACTCTGAATAAAGTACTTCATGCAACATCGAATTTAATTCAATAGCAAAGTGAGTACCATTTACCAGATCACGTAGTTGGATCAGTTCACAAAGCGTTAGCTTTTTGTAAATATTCACTTGTGGAGCTTCAACAAACTCATAATCAGACTCATCAGAAAGATCAAATAGCCTGCTCTGAATATCTATTTTGTTAATGAATCTACGAAAGTTGAGGAAATCCTGTATACGGAAAGAAGCTTTCATATCAGCAAAACTCAAAATAATCCGTGAACTGTTATCACACTGATAGCTGAAACCTTTTGGGGTACTGAACAATTCGTTATGGAAATTCACTTCAATCCGGCGTTTGTATTTTAAAATCCTGTCACAAAGATAGTTTCAAACCCAATTGAATGCAAGTTTATTTAAAAGCATTCTAATTATATTTTGGTTAGAAAAGATTGCGACGCGTGAATATAGAAATAGAGTAAATGAGATAAGTGATTACATGCCTACGACACTTATGCTCATTTGTTGATATTGATTTGCTGCCGATATGATATCCCTGACGGAATTATCTGTTTCGACTCATCCCACCTACACCTGAATTTCCTGATAGCTATGCTGGAAATCCCTTTGGGGGTGAAATTTCGGTAGTATATGGACAGGTCTAAGACTTCAGAAGGTACGTAAGAGCCCTTCAACAAAAAAGCACGCAATCCAGTCGTTGCGTGCTTTGCGTAAATCTTAATTCTTTTGCCTGAAACCTCTGACAAACCTATTTCTCGACCGCTTTGGCCCAGTTGTCACGTAACGTTACTGTGCGGTTGAAAACAGGCTTTTCAGCTGTGCTATCTGTATCTGTTGCAAAATATCCCTTGCGCAGGAACTGAAACGAATCACCAGCTTGTGTATCCGCAAGTGCAGGTTCCGCATAACCAGTAATGATTTCCAGAGATTCAGGATTGATATAATCTTTAAAATCTCCTTCCTCTGTAGATACATTTTCAACAGAGAACAATCTGTCATAGAGTCTGATCTCTATCGGAACGGCATGCTCAGCTGATACCCAATGCAGCGTTCCTTTTACGTTGATGCCGGTCGTATCCTGACCACTCTTGCTATTTTCTAAATATGAGCAATGAACTTCGGTAATTTCACCACTTTCATCCTTTATGAAAGTATCACACTGAATGATGTAAGCACCTTTCAGTCTTACCATTTTTCCAATTGCAAGTCTGAAGTACTTTTTAGCAGGAGTTTCCATGAAATCCTCTTTTTCAATCAGAATTTCTCTCGTGAAAGGAATGTCGCGCATACCTGTTGATACATCTTCCGGATTGTTTTCGGAATGACACATTTCGGTAACCCCCTCCGGGAAGTTAGTAATTACAACCTTTAGAGGATCCATTACTACCATGCGACGAAGTGCTTTTTTGTTCAAATCCTCGCGAACACAGAATTCAAGTAAGCCAACATCAATCATATTTTCACGACGTGCAACTCCAATACGGTCACAGAAATCGCGAATACTTGCAGCTGTGAATCCTCTTCTGCGCATGCCGCTGATGGTAGGCATACGCGGATCGTCCCAACCGTTTACATGGCCGTCCTGTACCAGTTGCAATAGCTTTCTTTTACTGGTTACGGTATAGTTAAGATTTCTGCGCGCAAACTCATATTGATGCGAAGGGTAAATTTCCAACTTCGCGATTAACCAATCATATAACTCACGATGCGGAGCAAATTCCAGGGTGCAGATCGAGTGCGTTACCGTTTCAATGGAATCACTTTGTCCGTGTGCAAAATCGTACATCGGATAGATGCACCATTTGTTGCCTGTCCGGTGATGATGTGCATGTTTGATACGATACAGAATGGGATCACGCATCAACATATTGATGTGTGCCATATCGATTTTGGCACGTAAGGTGCGGCTTCCATCCGGGAAATCGCCGTTTTTCATTTGCTCGAAAAGTGCAAGATTTTCTTCTACCGTTCGGTCGCGGTATGGACTATCTTTACCTGGCTCTGTCGGCGTACCTTTCAGTGCTGCAATTTCTTCGGAAGTGGAGTCATCTACATAAGCCAATCCTGCATGGATAAACTTCAGGGCAAATGCATAAAGCTGATCAAAATAATCGGACGCATAGAGCTCGTTCTTCCACTCAAAACCCATCCAGCGTATGTCATTTTTTATACTTTCAACATATTCAGTATCTTCAGTGACTGGGTTGGTGTCGTCGAAGCGGAGGTTAGTATACCCCGGAAATTTCTCTGTTAAGCCGAAATTGAGACATATACTGGAGGCATGTCCTATATGCAGGTAGCCATTCGGTTCAGGCGGAAAACGGGTGATAATTTGCTCGTACTTGCCTGACTGTAAGTCAGCCTCAATAATTTCTTCTATGAAATTCAGGTTCTTCTCTTCTTTTTTTTCTTCCGTGATCATACTTGGCGTGCCATTTTTCAATTGACAAAGTTAATGTTCTTAAGTTCAACCCGAAAATATTTTATTTTGTTACTTTTTGCACAGGTTTTCCCGCTCTGTAATCCAAAGCTTAAATCATTGTTTTATACAATAATTGGCGGTATTCTTATACTTTTGTGGTATGCGTTATTTTATTGAACTCGCCTACAAGGGAACTGCCTATAATGGTTGGCAAAAACAAAACAATGCACTGGGTGTGCAACAGGTTATTGAAGAAGCGCTTGGTAAAGTGTTAAGGAGGCCTATCGAAATCATAGGAAGCAGTCGTACAGATACCGGCGTTCATGCAGAGGAGCAATATGCACATTTTGATTCTGAAGAAATTCCGGATATTACATCTATCGTATACAAGCTCAATGGAATAATACCCTATGACATTGCCATCAAAAATATATTTTCTGTTCCTGATGATACCAATTCAAGATTCGCTGCCACACACCGCCGGTATGAGTACAGGATCTGCAGGAGAAAAAATCCCTTTTTAGTGAATTTGGCTTACACCATGAAGGGTGAGGTTGATATAGAAAAAATGAATAAAGCAGCAGCTTTATTGCTGGAATATATTGATTTCGAGAGTTTTAGTAAAATTCATACCAATGTTAATAATTTCAGATGCAGTATTTCCAAAGCGATATGGGAGCAAAGAGGGGACATGCTGATCTTCCATGTTCAATCCAATCGCTTTCTGAGAGGAATGGTGAGGGCTTTGGTCGGCACATTGCTGGATGTAGGTAAAGGGAAGCGAACGGTAGCCGACTTTGAAGCATTGATAAAAGCAAGAGACAGAAAAAAAGCCGGCGCACAGGCACCAGCTGAAGGACTTTTTTTAGTAGAAGTAGGCTATCCCGCCGAATTACTTCCTCCAGTTATTTTGCCGGGGTAATTACAATATTCCGGTATTCTACGGGACCATGATCTCCCTGAATAAGCAAGGGACCAGGTTCTCCCTCATTACTGTCCAGGGCCCCCCCAGTAATACCGGGTATTTCCTGATTGGTAATAACCTGCTTGCCGTTTGCTACAAGTGTCAGCATTCGACCGATGAGGGTGATGTCAAGCGTGTTCCATTCACCTGCCTCCTTGGCAACCATTTCGCTTGGTACAAGAAATCCGTAAATTGCACCCATCTGATCCAGAGCAGGTTCCATTCCTTTACTATCCGTTACCTGTACCTCATAACGTCCTCTAAGATATACACCACTGTTACTTCCTTTCGGAATACGGAATTCAATATGTAGTTTGAAATCGTCGTACTTGGTTTCTGTAATCAGATTTGCACCCGATTTAGGACTTTCCAGAACACCATTTTTTACAATCCACTGGTTTGTACCAAGTGCCTTCCAACCTGATAAGTCTTTTCCATTAAAAAGTGTAACAGGTTTTCCCCATACAGGAGGTTTAGTTCTTTTTAGTGAAGGAGCACGTACGCCTGTCCAGTTATGGGTTTTGCCCTCACTGGTTGTCAAAGTGCCGGTAAGTTTGTCACCAGCAAGTGTGCCTTCTACCCGAAGATCTTCTGATCCTTTTTCCCACTGAGGGGGAATTGCAAAACTCAGTTTCCCATCCTTAAAGTTAACTCTGGATATAGGACGGGCACTTCCCGAAGTTCCGGTAAATTGGCCTATCAGCATAGTATGGCCAGAATGCCGTACCTCCAGCCACGATGGCAACGGTTTGCCATCCACATCTATGGTGATATCCCAACGACCTTCAATGGGTGCTGCAGCCATTAGAATTTTTGTATTCCCATCTGCATAAATATTGTTGGTCTGTGCTGATAAAAGTGACAGACAAATAAGTGCAGTACCAAGTTTTTGATTCATAGTTTTGGTTAAAAAGTTTAGGTTACCAAATTACTAATAATTTAATATCAGTTCTGCTGATAATGAATTATTAGTTTCAATGCCCGGCAGCTAGACAGCATCCCTGGTCAGTACATTATTAACAAGGCGATAAATTCCGAGTGGATTTGCACTTTTAAGCTCCTGTGGAAGTAGGGTATCCGGCCAATCCTGATAGGATTGAGGACGAACAAAGCGTAAAATAGAATGTCTTCCTACTGAGGTAAACTGACTGATACTAGCTGCTGGAAACGGCCCGCCGTGATGCATAGAAGGACAGACTTCCACGCCCGTTGGCACGCTGTTGATAATGAATCTGCCAGATATTTTACCCAACTGCCTTACGATCTCCGGATAACTACCTACTGCCTCTTGGGTCGTCATGAGAGAAGCTGTAAGCTGGCCTTTGAGTTTTGATATGGCATGAAATACTTCCTTCGTATCTCTGCAAACAACAAGTAGTGAGAAAGGACCAAATACCTCTTCCTGTAACTTCGGATTTTTGATAAATGCCTCGCCTGAAACCTGCAAAACTGTTGCCTGAGATTGATTATGCAGATCAGAAGTTTGATCGGATTGGGCTAATACGCTTACCTGATCTTCTTCTTTTGCTTCATTTTTCAGTTTATGAAACGCCTTACAAATTCCGGCAGTCAACATGGTGGCAGGCACAGTAGCCATGATTTCCTCTGCATACTTTTGTTTAAATTCGCTAAACCCGGGAGTGTCCGTGACAAAAACAATTCCGGGATTGGTGCAGAACTGGCCTGCTCCTAGTGTTACTGAAGAAGCCAGTGTTTTGGCCAGTTGATTTGCATTATCTTTCAGATACTCCGGAAGAATGACGATCGGGTTCACACTTCCCATTTCAGCATAGACAGGTATAGGCTCCTCTCTTTCCTGAGCCAGTTTATAAAGTGCCATTCCTCCCTTGAATGAGCCTGTAAAACCAACGGCTTTGCTTGCGGGGTGTTTTACCAATTGCGTACCGACTTCGAAACCATTGTCATACAGCATTGAAAATACGCCCTCAGGCATACCAGTTCTTTGGGCAGCTTTTACAATAGCTTGCGCCGTAAGATCACTTACACCCGGATGAGCAGCGTGTGCTTTCACGATAACCGGGTTTCCCGCGGCCAAGGCAGGACCCGTGTCAACACCAGCAACTGAATAGGCAAAAGGGAAATTACTGGAACCAAAAACAATGACTGGTCCAATGGGAATATGCATCTTCCGAAGGTCAGGTTTGGGAGCCGGAGAACGATCCGGTAGCGCGGTGTCAATGCTGGCATCTACCCAAGAGCCTTCACGGATCAGATCGGCAAACTGTGTAAGCTGTGTAATCGTTCTGGCTCGTTCTGTATGCAGCCTGGACAGTGGAAGGCCGGTTTCTAAATGAGCCCGGTCAATCAATTCGTCACCTAACTCCATCATTTCTTCAGTAATCGCGATCAGAAAATCGGCTCGTTGCTGAGCGGTTATTTTGGAGTAGGCGTCAAACGCTTTTTCTGCGAGTAGAATCGCTTTTTCTGTTTCAGCGCCCGTGGCAGTGTGAAATTTCTCAGGAAGGTATTGATCCTGTGCTGGTAGATAGGACTGGAATGTTTTTTCTCCGTCAGCTGATAGAGAATAACCTATGAAATTTTTTCCCTGAATGGACATATCAAACTGAATTTTAATTTTAACACTAAAAAAAATGCCAATCTGTGGTAGATTGGCATTTCTGAATTGAATTTTATGTGCGCATCACCAACCTATACAAGTCTTGTGATGATGTCTTCTACTGAAATTCCTTCGGCTTCGGCTTTGAAATTCCGTATGATACGGTGTCTCAGAACAGGAAGAGCTACTGCTTTTACGTCCTCTACATCAGGTGAATACTTACCAGATAACAGTGCGTTACATTTAGCAGCAAGAATGAGCGCCTGTGAAGCACGGGGACCAGCACCCCATTCCAGATAATCGCCTGTTTCTTTAACCGCATGAGTTGATCCCGGCCTAGTTTTATGAACCAGTTTCACGGCATACTCGATAACATGATCGGTTACGGGCACGCGGCGAACCAAATGCTGAAACTCCAGGATTTCTTCTGCGGTAATTACCTCGTTGACCTGCTTGCGTACATCATTGGTTGTATTTTTAACAATACTTACCTCTTCTGAATACGAAGGATAGTCGAGTTGAATCATAAACATGAAACGGTCGAGCTGTGCTTCGGGCAGTGGATAGGTACCTTCCTGTTCAATAGGATTTTGCGTAGCCAGTACAAAAAACGGACGGTCCAATGGATGTTTTACACCAGCAATTGTTACTGAGTATTCCTGCATCGCTTCCAATAGTGCGGACTGTGTTTTGGGCGGCGTACGGTTGATCTCATCCGCGAGAATGATATTGGCAAACACAGGGCCTTTAATGAATTTAAAGTTCCGGTTCTGATCTAGTGTCTCTGACCCCAGAATGTCAGAAGGCATCAGATCCGGGGTAAACTGTATACGATTAAAATTCAGATCGAGCGATGAGGCAATCGTTTGAATAAGCAATGTTTTAGCAAGTCCGGGAACTCCTACCAGCAGGCAATGTCCCTGGCAAAAGATGGCGGTCAGTAGTTTCCTGACGACATCATCTTGTCCTGTAATCACTTTACCTATTTCACCACGAATTTTTTCATAAGCTATTTTCATAGCTTCAGCAGCTTCAACGTCCGATGAGTACTTCACAATGTTTAGATTTAGTTTCTTAAAACTGGCATAAATTCAGGAGCTCTGCGGGATGTTTGGTCACCGTTGTCAGGAGTCGTCTCCGTGCTCCAGCCCCAGAATTTTACAATCTTTATATTCTGGTTCAACGCTGATGAATACGTCACCCTGTGCTTTTTGGAACCATTCTTCCAGCGCATTATTTCGTTTGTTGCTCAATACAATATCTGCAATTTTTTCGTAATCGTCACGTAAGTTGGCTGTATGTGGTTCATTTTTGCTCTTATACCACAAGATCCGCATAGCACTGGATCCGTCGTCCATACGATAAGAGATTGGCATACTGATATCACCTACCTTCATCGTATCTATTGCAAAATAAAGCGCGGGATCCATAGAAGCATCCAATGTCAAATGTGCCTGACCTGTGTTGCGATCCTGCAATAGGCCACCTGCTTCGGCATTTTCTTTGTCTTCGGAATTGTCACGCGCAGCTCTTGCAAACTTGAGGGTATCACTTGTTATAAGTGTACGCAGACTGTCCAATACCTGTTTGGCAGAGGTCATATCAGTACCCTTATTATAATCCGGTCTTAGCAGGATATGGCGGGAGTGGTATTCGGCTCCTCTGGTTTCAATCAGTTTAATAAGGTGAAAGCCGTACTGCGATTCGATAATCCCCGACATTTCGCCTGGTTTCAGAGCCAGGGCAGCACCTTCAAATTCCGGAAGCATGGCCCCACGTTTCGCGAACCCCAGATCTCCACCGTTTTTGGCAGATCCTAAGTCTTCTGAATAGATCTGAGCGAGCATAGCGAAATCTTCGCCCTTTTCAGCTCTTGCTTTTAAATCCTGTAATTGGTTTACCAGCTTTTCTTTTTGCTCTTTTGTTACTTTTCCTTTACGAACAATATGTCCAATCTCCACCTCAGCAGGAATGTATGGCAAACTATCCTTCGGGATGGAATTGAAGAACTTCCGAACTTCATTAGGTGTGATTTTGACGTTACCAGAAATGGTACGCTGCATTTTTTCAACGACTTTCTGGTCCTTAACCTGATTTCTCAGTTCTGTTTTCAGGTTCTCAATGCTTTTGCCATAGGCTTCCACAATGTTTTTCTCTGAGCCGAAGCGTTGAATCATATAGCTCATTTTGCCATCCAACTCGTTATCAACCTCTTTATCATCAACGGTTACTGAGTCAATCTCAGCTTTTGCAAGGAGCATTTTGTTGATAATCAAAGATTCAAGTAACTGGCATTTTTCCGGTGGTTTTTGGCCATTTGCCTTGTAGCTGGAATACATTTCTTCCAGTTCAGAGCTCAGAATATAGTGGTTGTCAACCCGAGCTATAATTTTGTCAATCGTGACACCTTTTTGTCCTTGTCCGTAGCTCAGCAGACCTGAACCTAGTGATAGAATTGCAAACAGACCAATTGCAATCAGTTTATTTATATTCATATTGATTATTAAGTTCTTCTCTTTAAAGGAGTGTTTGGGTTTCAGCTGTTACCAATTACATTTCAAAATGCTAAAGTACATTTTAACGCTTGATTTTTTGTAATTCTTCCTGATTCACTTTTACGGGATATCTTTCATGTAATTGCGAAATCCACTGTTTTTCGAGTTCTTTCTGATAACCATTGATCACACTGCCGCGCGCTTCCATGAAGGTTTTGATTCTTGCCGGTTCAATCGCATCAATTTTGATCCAAAGAGCTTTATTATTTCCTGCAACAAGCTGCTCTCCGGTTTGCCATTTTATATTGGTTAACAAAGGGTTTTCTCTGGTAAAATATCCTTCGCTGATGATAACGTTTTCGTCTCCCCCGCCATTGTAGGTCTTTTCTACATCTTTGCGCGAATTGCTGAAAAATTGAAAGCTGATTCTTCTGTTTCTTGCAAGCTCCGTTGATGGACGGAACGAGCCATAGTCCTTCTCAATGATTCTGATTAATGAAATATTCTTTGAACTCAGGTATTTCACTATGTTTTTAATGCGGCTTGCCGACATGGACTCAGGTTCAGAAGCAGATCTGTAACCTGCGATTTCTACCAGGTAGTCAGGATTTGCTTTCATTACAGCAAAGAGTTCTGATAATTCTTCACTTTGCTGTTTACTCAAATCATTAATTCCCTCAGCAAAAAGTAATTCAATTCCTTTTCTTTCCAGTTTATAAGGGCTTTGAGCAAGTGTTTGCCTGATCGTGTTGATTGTTTGTGTGTCCGGTGCTGAAACAAGGGTTGCTTTTACTCGTTCGGGCATTGGAAAGTTTACCTTGTTTTTTTCATAAAAACGAACCTGACCTAGTGAATCAGTCAGGGATTTCTGCCACACATTTTGCTCCATCACCTGTGATAATAACACTCCTTCTTTTATTTCGTTAATCAGACTACGGAACTCAGCGCTCGATTCTTCCAGATGAGCTCTTTCGTATTGAGCCAGTTTCGCTGTAAGATAATCATCATAATACTTTTTGAAGACAATTCCAGCGAAAGATCCTTTAGGTTTGCCTTTCTGAATCCGTTTGACCTCATTCAGAAATTCCAATGCATAGTATGGCTGAAGTTCAATCGTAAAAAGTTTCGTAGTTGACCAGTCTGCACCAACAGCTCTTGCATAATCCCATTTTCCGGTCAGTAAACTACTATCGGCCAGTACTGAAAGGGAATTCCAGGCATCAGCAAATTCTTCAACCTTAAACTTCTTCCGTAAACGAAGGGCATTTGACTGATCCAATGCTCTTCCGCGGGTATCAGTCACTACTTTCTGGCGTAGGGAAGGAGCCATATTGGCATAGGTCTCAATGTTTTTCTTTTCAACGAGCCTGATGATATGCCATCCATACATTGTTTTCACAGGCTTTGAGTAACTGCCCGGTTTACTCAATGCAAACGCAGCTTCCTCCACTTCCGGTACCATTTGCCCGGTTCCAAATAAGGGTAACAATCCTTTATTTCTTTTTGACTGGATATCGGTAGAGTATTCATCCACGACACTTTGCCAGTCGGCGCCTTCTTCAAGTTTTGAATACGCATCCTGGATTGCTTTTTGAGCAACTTCCTTTTGAACAGGTGTAGCTGTTGAGTCCATGCGAATCATGATATGAGCCACCTGCACCATTCCGCGACTGCTTCTTTTGTCTGTTACTTTAATCAGGTGATAACCTGTTTTGGTACGGATTGGCTGAGACACCTTTCCGGGAGCCAGACTGTAGGCCGCGTTTTCAAATGGGTAGATCGTTTGAAAAGCTGTAAAATACCCAAGGTCCCCCTTATTTGTTTTAGCGGATGGATCAGCAGAAAAACGAGATGCCAACTCACCAAAGTCTGAGCCTTCTTCCAGTCTGCCTCTCAAAGCGATTGCTGCTCTATAGGCTTGTAAAGTATCGGCAGGAGAAGCATCTTCAGGTACACTTATCAAAATATGAGATGCTCTTACTTCTTGTTTCAATCGGTTGTAAGCTTCTGTAGCCAGCTTTTCAATCATTGGCTTATCCGTCAGAAAGTTCTTAGCGAGTTGTTCACGGTACGAGCTGATTTCTTCATTAAAAGCAGCCGTGGTATCTCTTCCTTCATTTTTTGCCTGTAAGACTTTTATTTTCAGGTCTGTATACAAGGGCAGGTATTCTTCCGGAGTCAGCGTTTTCAATGAATCAGCAGCTGCCTTATTTTTTTCGTATGATTCAGTAAATTCTGATGGAGAGAAGTCACTAGCTCCGATTTTGACCAATGACGGGGTTTCTGAGGTTGCCACTACTTGATTGGAAGCAGGTTTTCGGCAGGCAGTAACAGCACAGGTAATAAGCAGAGCGTGTATTAAGCGGGGTTTAAACATATTAATCCAAAATTCGTAAACTGGTAATAGCCTCGTATAAGAATATAAACTCTTTCAAGGGATTTCTATTATAACAAAGGCAGCAAAGTTAGCCTCTTTCCTTTCAGTTTAAAAATGTAACCAGGACAGAGCGTTCATAAAAGCGTGATAAGTGGGTATTAAATAGCCCATTCCTTTGTATTTACTGATACGCACATAACAGGAATACTGTTACAACATGACCTTTACTTTTTATTTATGGAAAAAATGAATGAAAACTTACACTTATCCAATTTGTAGTTTGTTATGTAGATTCCGGGCACAATTATGTTGTCACTCATGGTATCATAATAACGCGGAGAGATATGGAACAGGAAGCAGCAAGGGAGTTTGTGAGTAAAGTAGCTATACTTTGGAAGGCACAGCGTGTAAGAGCATCTCTATACCGGGAGGCATTGCAAAAAGATAATATAGGGTCTCTACGAAAAACATTGAGTCAGGGATACTTTAGTGCTCTTTTATTTCAGAAGGAAATACAAGGCATATATGATTACATAAAGTGTTTGTTCACTGACGAGGATCTGAGTAATAAACATTCGGATACGACATTCAGTAATCAGCTGGCAAACGTAGAGGAAGGAAGTCAGATTGTAAAACATCTGATGAATATAGAATCAACGGTTCTTCAATCCTATCAATCACTTGAGAGTCATCTTGAATATGTGACCGATGTAAAGCATATTCTAACTGACCATTTGGAAAGGATTTCTGAATTTTACAAAATCCTTTCCAAATATCAACACGATCATTACGGGCATGTGGTGATCAGAGGTGCAGCTTAATTGTCATCTGTATTAATTAATTTATAGACAATGGCTGCCACTGCGGCGCCAGCAACTGGAGCAACAATGAAAAGCCATAACTGCTCCAGTGCCCAACCACCTACGAATATCGCTTGGCTGATGCTTCGCGCAGGATTCACAGAAGTGTTAGTGACAGGAATACTGATGAGGTGGATAAGCGTAAGTGCCAAACCGATAGCTAAGCCAGCGAAACCCGGCGCACTTTTACGATCTGTTGCTCCCAAAATCACGATAAGAAATATAAATGTCATGACAAACTCGGTAATGAGTGCAGCATTCATACTGTATTTGCCGGGTGAATGAGCACCATATCCGTTGGCTGCAAAATCACCGATTGCACTTCCGTTACCAGTAACTATCATTTGCAGAACGCCTGCTGCTACAAGTGCTCCAAGTATTTGAAAGATAATATATGGAATCAAATCTTTGGCAGAGAATCGTCCTCCTAACCACAAGCCTACAGAAACAGCCGGGTTAAGATGAGCTCCTGAAATATGTCCCAGCGAGTAAGCAATGGTGACTACAGTAAGACCAAAGGCCAGGGAAACGCCTAATAGGCCTATCCCTACTTCCGGAAATGCAGCTGAAAGTGCGGCACTACCACAACCGCCCAGAACGAGCCAAAATGTTCCGATGAATTCTGCTAAATACTTTTTCATATTTCTTATAGTGTTTGTGATTGTTTCAGCCTAGACGACAGGAGGCTATTAATAGTCACATTTTTATATAAGAAATTGAAGTAGAATTTGGCTTACACCTCGTAGAATTCTATTGGCAAATCGTCAGGATCAGAGAAAAAGGTGAACTTTCGCCCGGTAAATTCGTCAATTCTCACAGGTTCTGTAATTACACCTTTTCCATTGATGTACTCGATCGCATGTTCGATATTGTCCACAGCGAAAGCTATATGGCGAAGTCCACATGCCTCAGGACGGGATTGGCGCGCGGGAGGATCCGGGAAGGAAAATAATTCGATGCAATAATGACCTTGCAGGGAGAGGTCCAGTTTGTATGAATTTCTTTGTTCACGGAAAACCTCTCTCTCTATACGAAAGCCAAGAATGTCGGTATAAAACTGTTTTGATTTTTCGTAATCAGAACAAATAATGGCTATATGATGTACTGCTTTTATAAACTGCATATTTTTAATTGACTGGTTTGTTTTTCAAATATATACCTTCAATCAATCAGATTTTTATAAAAATTTTCTTCTTGTACATGCTTTGCAGTATCCAAAACTCAATCAGAAGAACCATCGTTCCGGTAACCAAATTCTGATAGCTGGTGCCTAAAAATTGGTTGTATTGAGATCCCAGATGTATTTCGAATGAATGTGAGAAAAAACCAGCTAGTGTATCTGCCATCACATAGGCTGCAATGGAGTTGCTACCAATCATGATTAGCGCAGTGAACCAGGATACCTTTTGTTTGAGATCAATTATATAATGAAATGCTGCAAGTAAAAGGAAGCACCACCCACCGCTGAAAAGCGTCCAGGCGGGAGTCCAGATTCGCTTCACGATAGGATTGATTCCAGTTACATCTGATAATATGGCTGCCGCAAAAAGAAAAGCGGCCGTAACGAGAAAGTTTTTAAGCAACGCATTTCCTGCACCAATTTTTCTGATCCACTGTCCGGCTATGAGTCCGAGTATCATCGTACACAGTGTTGGAATAAAGCTCAGTGTGCTGTAGCCTCCTCCATTGAAATGGAATAAAGATTCGCGAGGGAAAAGGTTCATAAACCAGCGGTCGAAGGCCCACGCAGCATTGGTGTTCTTATTCCAGTGCGCTGCGAATCCGTCCAGATGATGTTCCCAATCGGGAGAAACTCCTGCTTCCGACCAGTTAAAATCAGGGCCGGGTAAGGGATAAAGCGCAAAAATTAACCAGTAGCTGAACAGTATGGATACTATAGTAATGACTTGCACGCGAGTTGTCGAAAATCCCAATGCAAACAGAAAAGGATAGCCAAGTCCAATTTGAGTCAATGTATCTTCAAAAGTAAAATTGGTTTGCTCTTTATGCATTGAGCGCAGAAAAATCCCAAGAAGAATAAGAATGATTGATCGTCTCAGGGTATGCATCCACATCACATTCCGGCTTTGCATTTGCGATGATCTACTCGATATAGAAAAGGGAAGAGCGACTCCGACTAAAAATGAAAATGAAGGCTGGATCAAATCATGCAATGAGCAGCCTACCCATGGCACATGACTCTGTTGAAAATCCATAAACCGCCAGAAAGAGCTTTCTGGCAATGCTTCGGCGACATCTCCAAATCGTAATACTTCGCCCATCATGAGCAACATAACGAAGCCACGATAAGCGTCAACGGAAGATATTCGTGCAGATATGACAGAGCTTTTCACTTAACTTATTTTATTGAATGAGGTTTTCTATTGAAGTATTACCGCTACACCATGATGATAGGCTATACCTACAAAGAAAAAACCTCACCAGTTTTACCGGGTGAGGTTTTGATTATGATAGCTTGATCTTATATTATATATTCATTTTTTTCAATTCCTTTACAGCATGATCAGCAGCGCGTGCGGTCATGGCCATATAGGTAAGTGATGGGTTCACACATGAAGCAGATGTCATAAATGCTCCATCCGTTACATATACGTTGGTAGCTCCCCAAACCTGGTTGTGCTTATTAAGCACTGATGTCTTAGGATCATTACCCATTCTTGCCGTTCCCATTTCGTGGATACCGATACCAGGATGTTTTGACTCATCGTTGTATGGAGTTACATTGGTAAGACCTGCAGCTTCGAGCATTTCAGCTGCATCGTTCATCATATCCACACGCATTTTCTTTTCATTATCGCCATAAGCAGCATCAAATACCACTACAGGTAATCCCCATTTATCTTTTTCGGTAGGGTGCAGGGTGAAGCGGTTTTTCTCGTCAGGGATCATTTCTCCAAATCCTCCCAGGTTCATATTCCAAGCACCGGGCTCAGTAAGTTGCTTTTTAAAGTCAGCACCGAATCCATCCATACCTGCGCCACGTCCCCAGTTATCGCGGCTTGCACCTCCCTGGTATCCGAATCCGCGAAGATAATCGCGTTTGTCGGTACCCCAGTTACGGTAGCGAGGTACATATATACCATTCGCGCGACGTCCGAAGTAATACTTGTCTTCAAAGCCAGGCATTGTTCCTCGTGCGCCTACAGCAAGATGGTGATCCATAATGTTACGGCCAAGCTGATCACTTTCGTTACCAAGTCCGTTTGCAAAACGCTTGGATTTGGAGTTCATCAGAATAGATGCAGATGCAATGGCGGAAGCGTTAAGGAATATGATTTTTGCATAATACTCTTTCGACTCCAGCGTGTTCTGATCGATGATACGAACACCTGTTACTTTCTCCGCTTTTTCGTCATAAATCACTTCAGAAACGATCGCATCGTTGATCAACGTAAGATTTCCGGTTTTACGAGCAGCTGGCAGCGTGGCAGATTGCGTACTGAAATAGGCTCCATATGGGCAGCCTCTCATACACATGTTACGGAACTGGCAGGCAGCTCTGCCCAGCTCTGTGTGAAATCCCTGAGGCTGGGTTAAGTGTGCAGCGCGGCCCATGATCACATGGCGACCTGCAAATTTTTTCTCAATCTCTCCTTTTACAGCTGTTTCCACACAGTTCATCTGCATTGGCGGCAGGAAATTTCCATCTGGCAATACATCCAAACCATCCTTTGCTCCACTGATACCGGCAAACTTTTCAACGTAGTCGTACCACGGAGCTATTTCGTTGTAGCGTACAGGCCAGTCGATAGATATTCCGTCTTTTGCGTTTGCTTCGAAATCCGCTGCATTAAGCCTATAACTCTGACGTCCCCACAATAGTGAACGTCCGCCTGTATGGTAGGCACGAATCCAGTCGAAACCTCTTGTTTCTTTGTATGGATTTTCCTTATCATTTTCAAACAGGTATCTGTGCTCCTCGTTGGCTGTATAACCTGTTCTCATTCCTGCCCAGTATTCTTCCTTTGCTACGGTAGTTACACGGCCTCTGTGCTCCAGCTCCCAGGGAGCAAGAGTTGCAGTTTTATAATCTTCGATGTGTTTGATATCACGTCCTCTCTCCAGCATCAGAACTTTGAGACCTTTCTCAGTCAGTTCTTTTGCAGCCCAGCCTCCGCTTATTCCGGAACCCACCACGATTGCGTCGTACGTGGCTTGTTTTGTTGCCTTTATATTTAAATTCATGATGAATGATTTCAGATTTTATTGAATTGATTAATTTTTGAAATACCACATCTCACTATCTTTTTCTTCAGGTATTTCACCAATCTGGATAATTACATGGCCCAATTTTTCTGACCTGTCTTCAGGTCGATGCAACCGTCGTAACGACCAGGAACAGCTACATATTCAAGTGCCTGCGTAGCGCCAGGCTCTGAGGTGAAGTATCCGAGTAAAGTAAGTTCTTTCATCAGGCGGAAGAAAGGGACACCACCGTCGGTATATTCTTTACCTGCTTCCGTATATTTCTTTTTCTCTTCACCTGCTTTAGCCGTTTCCTCTTTAGCTGCAGTCTGCATTTCGGTAAGAATTTTTACTTGTTCTTCCGGAGAAGCTTTCAGGAAATCTTTTTTCTCTAGCTCGTCTAAGCCTTTGTTAAAGCTAGCCTGGTCTTTTTCCGGATAGCAATCCTTCAGCATCATCTCTATGAATTCACCCACTTTGGCATCTTTAGCACCAGGAGTATCTGTTTTAGGAATAATGATTTCGGCAACTTCTGAAACAAGATTTTTTCTTTCGGTAGGAAAAGGGAAGGTTATTCCGGTAGCAGCATCACCAGCTTGTTTGCAACCTTCCAAAAAAGCCAGCATGGTTGGGGCGGAAAGTGCACCTCCCATCAAAAGTGCAACACGGCCTATTGCATCACGTCTTTTCATTTTAATATCACATGTAAGGTTAATAATCCCATAGTGTAATAATACATTTGATAAATGCAATTACAACAATTTGGCTAATTTAGGAAATATTATTACTCATTGATTTTTAGAATAATTCTATATAAAACAGAATGAGCTATATATCTGTGAATCAGTTTGCTGTAGTGATTAAAAATAAATTAAAGTTACGAGATGTTCATGTGACAGAAGCCGAAGGTCTTTTATTGAGTCGAATATTTCAGATTACCATCAGGTTGCAGCCACGTATATCTGAGTTATCAAAACGTCCCATAATGTAGAAAGAATCAATATCTTGTCCGAAGCGACCCAGATCTTGAGTTTCAATAAATGAACAGGTGTCAAGGTTGGCGAGATCAATCACGTTGACGCCACCAGTTTTAGAAGCAGTGATATTGTGGTCAAATACGGCGAAAGGATCATTTACATCGCGTAGAAGAATACGCATGGAGTAGCCTGGGTTGAAAATACCGTGTCCGTTTGAATATGCCTGAGAGAGCAGTTCAGTCATCCCATATTCTGAATGAATCACATGGGCACCAAATGCATGGGTGAGGATGTCGTGCACTTCTTCCCTCAACAATTCCTGTCTGCGACCTTTCATGCCTCCCGTATCCATTACATACAGATCATGGATAGCGGAAAGAAAGGATAAATCAGTATCACTTTCTGCCAGATCCAGCAGTGCAAAAGTAACACCCATAAGTAAAATCTTCTTTCCATCCGGTCGGGCAGACAGCGCGCGAAGACGTTTTAGCAGATCATTGATATTGTGGAGATAAAAGCCTGATAATTCTGAGTCAGTTTCCGTAATAAAGTGGTCCAGCATATACACCAGTGACGAATTATTTCGTTCCAGGTAGGAAGGTAGCAGCGCCAGGATATGGAAATTTTTCAGCGGGCCATAATGTTCTTCAAAAATTCGTTTGGAAACGGATGTATATAGGTCTGCATCGAAGAGCATGTGGCGACTTGGCAAAGCATATGATCCTCTTGTTTGAGTAGTACCGCTGCTTTCAAAAGTTACAACCGGATCAGTTAAGGGGCCAGTTGCAATCGCATGTTGCTTGAAAAACTGAATGGGCAGAAATGGTATCTCTGTCAGTTCCTTAACACGGGAAACGTCAACTTTCAGATTGTTGAGGTATTGATTGTAAACCGGATTATTGGCTGCCTGAAATTGGAAAATCTGCAAAGCCAGGTCAGAAAAGCCGGAAGGTTTCAGCTCTATGATTTGTTGACGTAAATGGTTACGTTGTTCTGAAAAAGATTTGTTGCTTGACAATTTCAATACTGTTACTTTCGTGTTTGAAGGACAAAGTTAGATGTAGAAAGTCAGAAATGCGAAACAGCGTATAAAGTTTACCAAGATCCTTTTCTTTCATATTAATGCTAAAAATGTATGAAGTATAAATTACCCGCCTTGTTGTTACCTGTGATCGCGTTAAGCGGATGCGTTGATATCCCCGATTTCAGCAATACACCTACTATATATTACAATGGTATCAGCCAGTTTACCGAAATTGATACGCTCGATGTAGGAACTCCGGCGCAATCTGTTCAGAGGTATGAAACTGTGATATTATCTGTCCGGTTTGAAGATGGTGATGGTGATTTGGGAGAAAATGTTCAGGATCTGCAAAATCCTGAGGTATCAGCTGCGTATGCCAGGGCTTCAGGATGGGGACTTCCCGCTAATTATGAAGCCGTTACTATGACAAAGCAACCAAATGGATCCTGGAATGAAGCGGTGTTTTCGGGGGATAGTGTGAACTTCTTTCCTGTGTTAAAAACAGATGGTAAACCGGGACCAATCAAGGGTGTTTTAGATATGTATATCAGAAATCCGATTGGTAATACCAGTGTAATGGCAGAGAGAAGATACAAGGTAAGAATCATCGACCGCGCTTTCCACATCAGTAATCAGATTGAAGTGCCGGAAGAAGATGCTGTTACAGTGCCGATTCCAAGAAATTAATTTTACTAATCTTCAATAACCTGGGCAGGTAGCACAATTCGAAAAGTGGTACCCTTGCCCAGCTCAGAGCTTTTGACGAACAATTTACCGGAGTGGTAATTCTCAATAATACGTTTTGCCAGCGTTAGTCCCAATCCCCAGCCACGCTTTTTCGTACTGAACCCCGGATTAAATATCTTGCTCATGTTTACTTTGGTCATTCCTTTTCCATTATCTGAAATATCGATCAGGATATGATTTGTATTTGGCGGAGCCTGTAAGGTCACGTTGATTTCTCCAATTCCTCCCATTGCGTCTACCGCATTTTTACAGATATTTTCCACCACCCATTCAAACAGGTTTTTATTCAATGAAGTGGTTTGTTCCGGAGCGAGTTGGTTATCAACCGTGAAATTCACTTTCGAAGAAACTCTTTTTTGAAGATAAGTGATAAAGTCAATCACAATTTCTGAAACCGGTTCTTCTTTCATTGTAGGTACAGATCCTATATTTGAAAAACGGGTGGTGATCATTTCCAGCCTTATCACATCCTTCTCAATCTCTTCTGCAATATAAGGCTCTATATTGGGATCACTTCTGAAATACTCCACCCATGCCATCAACGAAGACAGCGGCGTGCCGAGTTGGTGTGCTGTTTCTTTGGCGAGTCCTACCCATACTCTGTTCTGTTCCGCTTTTCTGGCAGAACTAAAGGCAAGATAAGCCAGATAACCAATCAGAAGCATTACAGAAAGCTGGATGGCAGGGTAATAACGTAGCTGCGTAAGCAAAAAGGAATTGCTATAATAAATGTAGCCTGTTTTACCCTTTCCGAGATCTACTGGTATTGGCGTATGTTCCTGCTTCATCACAGCCAGGTGCTCATCGATAATCTTTTCCTTTTGCTGTGGCGTAACATTTGGTGGATAGTCTTTCTCTATGGTCAGGTTAGCCTGACTGATGTTATTTTCATCTACATAAATAGCGGGTATCTGATAAAAATTTACAGCGTCCTGAATCACCGTCAGGATCACATTTACGTTTTCGTTAATATCAGTCGTTGTAATGGTACGTACCAGTTCAGCATAAAGAATTACTTCTCTTTCTTCCCTTTCTTCCAGCTTGTCTACCAGATTGTTAGTGTAGAATAAAGAACCTATACTCAGTACAAGCAGTATAACACCGATCATGTACTTGAGGAATATTTTCTGGTCATACACGTCAGTCATGGATCGTCTCAACCGGTTGCTGTTGAGCAATGCGACCGGATGCAGCCGGAATTTTGGTTTTTGTTTCGAGGTATCAGAATTCATTAATATCAGGATCTGATCGTATAGGTGTATAAAAACAAACGAAGTTACATCACTTCTGTTTTAATCTTAGTTGTAGTTTGTAATTAGCTGGATTATAGTTCTGACAAACAGTTCAATAATGATGACAAATATCTGTGCCGGATCGGCCATTGTGCAACTTACGGGATGCAAGATCAGTTTAAAACATGACAATGGTCATGAAAGCAGCGAAGTAAGCTCAGGAAATTTGTAAAGCAAAGTTTGGATTTATTTATATAATTTCTAAATAGACCTCAGGCCTTTCAATCACTTTCCTATTGTAGTTTTTGTGCCGTATTTTTGTAATCAGAATTAGAAACAGTGATGTATAATCAGTTCAAATCAATAAGTTTATCACACCGGAAAGCCCCTCTTGCGATAAGGGAACAGCTTGCTCTGAATGAGGACAGCGCTAAGGGTATAATGCTGCGTTTGAAGGATTTCTTTGATATTACAGACGTTCTGACCGTTTCTACCTGCAATCGCACTGAAATCTACTATTCTTCTGCTGACGACCTGAATGAGGAAATCATCAAGCTTTTGCTGATAGAAAAAGGTATTTCTGACGTTCAGCCGTTTTTAGATTATTTTGAGCAATTTTCTGCCGGCGAAAACGCAGTGCAGCACCTATTTGAGGTGGCTACAGGATTACATTCCCAGGTTGTAGGAGATATGCAGATCCCGAACCAGATTAAGCATGCTTATCAGTGGACTGCAGATCTGAACCTTGCAGGTCCTTTTCTGCATCGTTTGCTTCACACGATATTTTTTGCCAATAAGAGAGTTGCACAGGAAACATTCTTCCGTGATGGAGCAGCCTCGGTGTCTTATGCGGCTGTGGATCTGGTTGAAGGTCTGATGCCGAGTCCGAAAATTTTGGTGGTAGGTTTGGGAGAGATAGGAAGTGATGTTTGCCGCAACCTCGCACAGAAGCAGGATGCGGACGTTACGATTATCAACAGAACGAGAAGTAAAGCGGATGCACTGGCAGATGAACTTGGTTTCCGGGTTGCCGATGTATCAGATATCGAAGCGGAAGTTTCAAAAGCCGATGTGATCATTTCATCAATCGCACGTGATGAACCTTTCTTTACCAAGGAAATGATGGTTCGTCTGCGTGGAATGTCTTTTAAATATTTCATAGATCTCTCTGTACCGCGTAGTGTTTCTCCTGAAGTGGAGGAAATTCCTGGCGTTATGCTTTATACGATTGATTCTATCCGAAGCAGAGCGGACGAAGCTTTAAACAGAAGATTAGAATCGATACCTCAAGTTAGGGAAATCATTGATGAAGCGGTCTTGGAGTTCAATGACTGGTCTAAAGAAATGGTTGTTTCACCTACCATCCAGAAGTTGAAAGGTGCTTTGGAACAGATCAGAAAGGAAGAGCTAACACGCTTTACCAAAAATCTGAATGACGCTGAGCTGGAAAAGGTAGAAAGAATTACCATCAGCATGATGCAAAAGATTCTCAAATTACCGGTTCTTCAATTGAAGGCGGCTTGCAAGCGGGGAGAAGCGGAAACGCTGATCGACGTATTGAACGATCTGTTCAACCTGGAAAAGGAACAGATACGTCATTAATCTGAATAATTACTATGGCTTATATATGCCCCGCAGGACTTGTTCCTTCGGGGTTTTTTATTGATCGGTACTAAAAGAAAAGAGCGGGAATCTGTTTGAATCCCGCTCTAAGCATTACCTTACCCTCCACAATAATCTAGAATTTCTTTTCATTTTTTTCAAATGATCTTCATTCCAAATCTATGCTATTAAATATTGGTAACGTGATTACACGAACCAACACTAATATCATATATACGACGGAAAAGGTTTTTCAGATTGATAAGACTAAAAAATATTTCAGATTTTTTTCGTCTCGTAGGGTTAATGAGATTATTTCGAGAAATAATGGCCAATAGAAATGCAAATGTGGTATTATATCCAGATACTCATTAGTGGTATCCAGATCGCTGTAGGGAAGAAGCTATACAACTGAGCCTTTTCAGCTGTAATGGTATAGTGTTCATTTGTAGCCTTGTTAAGGATGTTGTGTTATCTGATTTTTACCTGCTGAAAAGCCTGTCCAAAAGCCTTCAATTATTTCATTTCCATGTGCATACAAGGCAAATCCCACCACGAAACCAAATCCGAATTGGCCTGCTAACGTCAACCCTTTACGGAATTTTTCGGGAAGATGAAGGAAATTTGTGCTGGCTCTGCTGATAGCTATTAAACAAAGGCTGATTAAAAGAATACTGATTAACATCATGGTAGCTGTATGTGATTAATGATTTTTTAAAAAATTACATGATTGCGTTTTCGGCATGTTGCGTATTTTCCGGTTCTTGAACGGAGCCGTTTTCAAAATTTTCCGTTGGAGTTACATTTACGTGAATGCCTTGTGGAGCTACCGGGTTGATTGCTTCTGACTGACAGCCAAAAAGGATAGACACTATAAATAGGGCTGCGAAAAATTTGATAGTCGTTTTCATCATTTTGTTTTGTTATATGTTTTTAAAAATTATGTCTTCACTGATGACCCGACAAAGGTGGCGTATGAAAACGGGGATCAAAATTTGTTTTGACCAATCCGGGATATGCCATGATGAATAGGAAAGGCGGCTGGATTAACCTGATTTTCAAAGGTATTTTGACAATTTTTACTGCGTAGACTAGCTTCGTCATGAATGATAGCAGGTTCATCACTATTTTTAGACTATCGGTCGGAACAAGCGTACTTTTAACCTATTCTTCTGACTCCAATTTTTGATATGACACGGTTTTTAAGTCGATACGGCAAGTCTGCTTTATTTTTGAGCTTATTCATTATTTTAGCGATTTTGTCGTCCTGGGATTATCCGGGGTACTATTCCAAATGGCTATATATCGGTTTGCCTCTCACCGTATTAAATGCGTTAGCACTTTATGCAGTGATTTATTTCTGGTTGTATCCCCAGTTCAGAGTAGGAAAGTCTCCCTGGAAAAGTTGGATCATGCTGGTTGGTACATTCATTGTTTTTTGCGGCACCTCTTATTTGTCCGGAATTGCCGCTGTTTCTGACGAGGAGTACATAGCTTCTTTTAAAGGAATGCACAATTCAATGTCAATGCCCTATAAAGAGGTAAGCGCGTCTAAGGTTAAAGCAGAGCTTTTAAGTGGCACGATTGTAACCGCACTTTATTTCTTAGGTATAAGCTGGCTGTTTGTATCCTGGCATAGAAAAAAGCATCTGAGAAAGCGCTTCACGCATTGGTGGAAAAAGCAATCTTTGAACACATCAGGGGTACATGTTCTGTACCTGTCAATGGGCTGGATTTTCTGGCTGTTTTTTACACTTTCCCCCGTATTGGTTAGTGGTAAAACTGTAGTTTGGGAAACGACACTGCTGATGATGGTTCCATCTATTCTCTTCTTTTATATCAATCTTAAGACGAGCTTCGATTTGTTGGCAAACAGCAAAATTCTTCTTGCGTTGCTGGTCACGCTTTGCTGGTGGGGTATGCTACTTTTTGTAAAAGCGTGCTGGTTTTTGCTGATTACGAAGGGGCTTGGGATGCCACCAATATTGGATGGAAAGGATGTGTATAAAGAGGTTGCCAAGGTAGGAGACAAGAATAATGTGTATTATATAATGGGCAAAGCAATCGGTATGATTGTGGCGTCAACAGCCTTCAAAGAGCTCATTATTCTGATGGCCAGTTTTATTTATGGTTATGATCGTACGATTACCAGATACCGGAAACAGCTGACTACTATAGCCGAAACACGGCAGCAGGAACAGCTTAGACAAAAGGAAATGGAAAAGGAAGTTGTAGATGCACGCCTCCAATCTTTGAAATACCAGATCAACCCTCATTTTTTATTCAATAGCCTCAATTTCCTTTACTCACAATCGCTTCCTTTGTCTGAGGACTTGGCTCGCGCTACTATGCTTTTATCTAAAATGATGCGTTATGGCCTGCAGGAAAATAGCGAGGAAGCGAAAGTTTCTCTGGCAGGTGAGGTAGAGCATTTACGAAATTTCATTGAGTTTAACCAGTTGCGGTTTTCGAACCAGTTACAGATCGACTTCGTCATAGAGGGACAAGTTGTCATTCGGCGTATTATGCCCTTATTGTTGATCACCTTTGTAGAAAATGCTTTCAAGTATGGAGAGTTGCATCAGACAAACTACCCGTTACAGATTCACCTCAAAGTAGATTCGCAAAAACTAACATTTTTTGTGCGAAACAGGAAGAGGAGAGGTCCTAAGGAAGATTCAACCGGAATTGGCCTGGAAAACATCAGCCGCCGGTTAGCATTGGGTTATCCGCAAAAACATAACCTTACTATCTCAGACGAAGAGGAATTTTATACAACTGAACTGACTGTTGAACTGTAACCGGACAGATTTAGATACTTATTTTACAATAATAATATGAACCTACGTTGCCTTATTGTTGATGACGAGCAAGCTGCGCTCCATGTACTAACGAATTATATTTCAAAAACTCCCTTTCTTGAATTGGCAGGAGCTTATACCGATCCAATCGCGGCACTTGACCTGATTAACCGGGAACAAATTGATATTGTGTTTCTTGACATTCACATGCCCGAAATCTCAGGTTTGGACTGGATTAAATTATTAAGAGGGAAGGCAAAGGTAATTTTGACGACAGCCTATAGCCAATATGCATTGGATGGTTATAATCTGGATGTTGTTGATTATCTGCTTAAACCTGTTCCGTTCGATCGCTTTTTGCACGCGGTCAGAAAGGTGCAGGATATAGTTGAGCAAAAAACATTTCCAGCGGCTGCTTTAGATCACACACCTGTGGCAGTGAACACGCCTCAGCAAGCATCTGATCACGTGTTTGTGAAGGTTGACAGCAAAATCATGAAAGTACGTTTTCAGGATATTCTCTATATTGAAGGGCTGGGAAATTATGTCAGTATATTTACAGAGACCGGCCGATTGGTTACACTTTCGACCATGAAGGAGGTAGAGGAATACCTTTCAGATTTGTATTTTATGCGTGTGCATCGCTCCTATATCGTTGCGTTCAATAAGGTAGAATACATTGAAGGAAATCAAATATTTTTAGGTAAAAATATTCATATTCCTCTTGGCGAAACTTATCGCGAAAAGTTCTTCAAAATGCTGGAAGAAAATATGATGAACAGAAAGTGAGTTAAGACTGATTGATTATCAATTGTTAGTTGTTAATGCGTTAACCATTAACAACCAACAGTTAATGAACATCACCGATCATTTTTTTGGTTTTTGGCCTGAGCGCTTGATGGGACGGCCGTATTTCATCATTTTTTCCGCTGCGTGGTCTCTTCGAACATTAACCTTTAGGTTTTTGGCAATTTTTTCATGGAAGGCCGGACCCGTACTTTCTCTCTTTTGAGGTGTCAGGTCAATGTTTTTCATGAAAATCTTTGGCTCTTCATCAGGAGTCAATATTTCCGAAATTTTGAGATCTTCAGGAAGAGGTAACACGGGAATTTCATACTGCATTAATTCCTCAATCACCTCACGGAATTCCTCTTCTTTTTCTGTAACAAAAGAAATTGCTTTTCCTTTTTTATCGGCACGGCCTGTTCTCCCTATTCTGTGTATATAATTTTCAGGAATTTCGGGTATATCAAAATTGATGACATGGGATACTTCAGCCACATCAAGTCCGCGGGCTATAATATCCGTTGCGATTAAAAGCCGATAATTGCCTTCATGAAATTGATTCACAGAGTTAAAACGGTGATTTTGATCTTTATTGGAATGTATGACGCCAATCTTATTGAGGTGTCCCAGTTCTAACTGGTTAAATAGCTGATCGGCCAGTTTTTTAGTAGCCACAAAGATGAGCACTTTACTCATTTCCGGATCTTTTTCCAAAAGGGAATCCAACAGGTTTACCTTAGTATAGAAGTTCGGAACTTTATAGGACGACTGTTCAATATTATCCAACGGTGTGCCTACGGGCGCTGCCTCTATACGCACAGGGTTGTTGAAGTAGGAATGCATCAGTTGCTCCACCTCTTGTGTAATGGTAGCAGAAAAAAGAAGGTTCTGACGTTTCTGAGGTAGTAGATCAAGAATATTTTTGAGCTGTGTCCGAAAGCCGAGGTTCAGCATTTCGTCCACTTCATCAATCACTAATTTTTTAATTGCCTTGGTTTTGAGCGATCCATTCATGGCCAGATCAACCAGTCTGCCGGGAGTTGCCACTACGATGTCAGCACCCTGTTTCAGTTCGGCCATTTGTACTTTAATGTTACCACCACCATATACGCCAACCGCCTGTAAAGTCATATATGCACTTAACTTTCTTACTTCTTCCACTACCTGAACAACAAGTTCACGGGTAGGAACGATGATGAGCAACTGCGGCAGCCGGTCCTTCGAGAAGCTAAGTTGGCGGAGAGATGGAAGTAAATAGGCAAATGTTTTTCCAGTCCCTGTCTGGGCAATTCCACAGACATCCTTACCGGACATCATCACAGAAAATACCTTTTCCTGAATGGTTGTTGGCGTTGTATATCCTAAATCAGAGAGTGCTTTTAAGAGGGGTTTGGTTAGATTCAGTTCTTCGAAAGTCATACCTATAGAATAATAATAAAGTACAAAGGTACTCGAATCTTTGTTAGCAAGGAATTCAAAGTGTTGCAGAACCTCAAAAAGTAGAAAGAGGATGCCTGAAGACATCCTCTGTTTTTATAGTGCATGAAGTGTTTATAGTGTATGAAGTGTATTCTTTATAGTGTATGAAATTGATCTTATCTGGTACGTAGACGTCCCGTATTTTTATTGTATGTACCAAGTGGAAAACTGACACCTGCATTGAATCCCCAGTTTTGATTGGTCATTCTGTTATTGTCTGCGGATACATCAAGTAGGCCGAGTCCGTAACGTGCATCAAGATTTAGCCAGATTTTTTCAACAAGCTTAATGTTTACACCAGCACCGAAAGTAACTCCCAAATCAAATGGGTTGTACACTCTTGGGCCAGACTCAGGATTCAGACGGTTCTTGTCTTTATCATGAGCTCCTACAAGAAAGTTTAAAGAAGGCCCTAAAAATAGTTTCGGACGAACCGGTGCGCCATATTTACCAAAAAAGAATGTGGCGAATAACGGAACCTGAATGTAGCTCAGATTAATCTCATTCGTCTTATTAAAGACTTGAGCACCCATCTGTGTGAATAATAACTGTCCCGTAAAGCCAAATCCGCTTTTGGAGCTGTAATTGTAGAAACCACCAATGGTTAAACCTGGCTTCCAGTCGGTATCTGTACCGATGGCGCTGGTGTTACCGCGGAAATTCGCAAGAGAAACTCCGGCAATAGGACCGATGGATACATTCTCCTGTGCTTCCGCACGGAAGATGGAAAATGTAACCGCCAGTAAAAGAATAATGCAATTTTTCATGTAGTTCAGGTTAAATATTACATGAGCAAAAACATCAATTTCTATACCACACCAGTCGATATAGCTCGAAAAATGCAATATGCTATTGATCAGGCCGATATGGGATCATTGCAATTTATAAACAATGGGATATGGTCAAAGATATGTGGCATGATATCTACAAATTAGAGGGAAATGTACCAATTTGCTATGAGATTATGTGCGGCTACCCAGCTTTTGAAGAAGGAAATAAAGGGGCGCGCCACCGAGAAACAATCCCCAGCCAACAATGGCAGATGATGGATCTGTGACGATCACATTCACGGCGATCACACAAAGAAAGAGAACGAAGAATGCCGGAAGCCATGGATAACCCTTCATTTTGAAACCTGTATGAAGGTCCGGATTGCCTGCTTTTCTTCTGAATACAAAAATACAGGCTGCAGAACTGGCAAGAGCGATGCTGTCAACCGACATCACATAATTAACAATCTGCTCGAAAGTATCCAGCATCAGCAATGAAAGCAGAGTGGTTACGATGAGAAATGTAAGCGCAAATTCCTGAACCTGTGTTTTTGAATTAACTTTTTTGAAAATTCCAGGTAATATGCGATCATCTGCCATAGCATAATACACCCGCGGAAGTGATAACATGGTAGCATTGATGAAACCCAGCACCGAAAGAAATATAGCGACTGAAAAGAATACTTCTCCCCATGGTCCGAACAGTGCCTTTGCTGTGTCTGCGGCGATCAGATTGGATGACTTTAAGCCTTCAAAACCTAACACACTGTAGTAGGCATAGTTGATAGACAGGTACAATGCTATGATCAGAAACATACCTAGTAGAATGCCCCTGGGTGTGTTTTTGACAGGATTTTTAATATCAGCACCAAAATTAAGTGTCTGCTGATAACCTCCGAATGTATAGAAAACAGCGATAAGACTTGCTCCAAAAGCTGCGAGCCAGCTGCCGGATTGGACTGGTGCCGCAATTTTCTCTGACGCTTCATGGGTGGCAAAAAATACTCCGGTACACAAAACCAGCATCATCACAATTTTTAATGAGCTCAAAAGATTTTGTATTCGTGAGCCGGATTTAATACCAAGCATATTTACAATATAAAAGAGTAGGAGTGTAATCACGGCTGTTGACTGTATTCCAATTCTTGTATGAAGGGAATCTGGTAGTAGTGGATTAATATATTCTGACCCGATCAGTGCTACGCCTGCCATTCCTGCACCATAGGTAAGAACAATAACCCAATTGATCATGAAAGAATACACCGGGTGAAACGCGGTCGATATCAGTTTATAAAAACCACCCGGAAAGTGATGGCGAGAACCAATTTCTGCAAACACCAAGGCACCAATCAGACTTACCACACCACCTGCCGCCCAGGCAAGAAAAAAAATATCTTCGCTTGCCGCCTGCCTTGCTACAATGGATGGTGTACGGAAAATACCTATTCCAATTACCAGGCTTACGACAATCATTCCGAGATCGAAAATTCCAATTTGCGGACGGATATTGCTGGCTGGTTCAGTCATATTGAAGAATTTATCTTTTTGTTTTCAATATAGGTAATAATTAATCTTCATCATCATCCAAATGCACTTCATTGGGAATCTGATAGGTTTTTAGATATGCTTTTAATACTGATGGAGTTTTCCACTGTTTAAAGACCAGCCTGATATTTTTTATCTCCGACTTCATTTCATTCACGTTGGAATTGAATTTAACAACGGCTGTGATGTAGGAATTAATATGCTGATAGGGCAGCCCGCAAAGTGCTGAGATTTCTTTCTGCACCACTTCTTTTTTTGCTTCCAGATCAGCAATTTGTAAAGACAGTACTTTGTTATAGTAGTTAAGCTGGTTTTTGGTTAGTTTTTCGAGGTGATCTTCACCGATCTGATCGAATTCGATTTGCAGTTTAAGTAAAGCCATCAGATCATTTTGCTGGTAAGCGACAGTAACGCGCTGCATAATTTCAGTTTTACGGACCTTTTCGGCTTCATCCATTTCCCGGTCAGGATGGAAGGCTTTCACCAGATCCATATACACCGTTCTCACGGATTTAGTCGTTTTCTGCTGATCAAGCTGCTGTTTAGCCTTTTGAATACGTTCCTGGATCTTACCAGCCCTTCTTTCTTCCTTATATCGCTGCTGATCTGCATCGTCCCATTCATAAAAATTCTCGGGGAATTCGACCGCAACGGGATTGTCTTCTTCCAGCAAGAAAGCAGGATCCGTTACTTTTTCCGGTAGCTGACTGGCAAGAGACAATGCTTTTTCAATATCAATCTCAGCATATTTGTTGTAAACCGTCTTAAGCTCATCGAAGCCATAGTTCGCAATCAGGTCAAAAGCACCTTCTGTAATAAGATAAGACAACTTGGTCAGATATATTTTCCGGTAAATGTCTGCCTCGTAGGTACGATCCATCAAGTGTATGATCTCAGCACGTATGCCCTGATATTCCATCACCAAAGGATTCAGGTCAAGAGGAATACGGCGAATAATTTCTTCCCGCGCATTTTCCAGTTCTGGAATCTGCACGTCAAGTTTTTCTATTCTTTCACAAAGCAGGTTGAACTCTTTTTGACGTTTGTTGAGATCTGAGGTAGATTTCCCTATGCGTAATAATGAAGCTGTATTTGTCATTTCTGGTAATTAATGCTGTATGGGTAACCGGGTAATTACAATCCCAGTTCCTGATAAGAGATGAGCGCTATGGCAACTACTGCAAGAAGCAATCCTACCTTATTATAAATATTAAGTCGCTCTTTATAGAAAATCCATGCTGCAAAAGAAGAAACCAGCATTGTAAGAATATTATAAACCGGGAAAACGTAGGCTGCACTATTGCCAAATGCAGCAAGTGCTTTCAGTAAAAAATACAGAGAGAGAAAATTAGGTATACCTAGGAGGAGTCCGCCTGCAACGCTTCGTAAAGTAAGATTTTCTTTATGAACCAGTATTTTATAAAGTAGTAAAGCTGTTCCGACCACGGCTGCACCTACGCAGGCAATGATCATGAAAACTGTTGATTGGCCGGGAAGATAATAGGTGGCGGATACATAATTAATCAGTGTATTATTGGTTCCGCTTCCCAAAAAGGTGAGTACTGGCAAAAGCCATAAAAGATAACTTTCTGAGTTATTTTGAGCTGCTACTGTTGTCTTTTTATCAGATACTTGCATGGCTCCCAGTGCCAGTGCAATGAGCGCGATCAGAAGCCCTGCGTAGTTAAGTGCAGTAAATTCTTTATTGTTATTCTTAAATATGAATAATCCGAACAATACAGGTATAACCAGAGACATATTTCCTGCCAGAGAAGCTGCTGTTACACTGACCTTTTGTGCCGTTAGTCCTATCAACATAAAGGCGATCACAAACATAGTTCCAAGTGCGAGAGTAAGTAATGTTCCTGGTGAGGTGGCCGATACCTGACTAAAAACGCCGATATCCGGTGTGAGCAGTAATCCTGTTGCTACACAGGAATAATAGTTGAATACAATGGCGTGAAAAGAGTTGATCTTATATTGAGGGTAAGCCCTCATAATCAGGTATAAGGCAACGGTAAATAATACGGCCAGTATAAAATTGATCATATCACTATGGTAGCTCAGTCCTGAGATAGTAGTTCATCCACAACCTTTGGAAAGTGTGTGTGTTCCAAAGCCTGTATTTTTGCTGCCACGTCGTCAGGAGAGTCGGAGGTAAGTACCTCACATTTGGCCTGGAATATAATGTTGCCTTCGTCGTAATGCTCATTGACAAAGTGAATAGTGATTCCTGATTCGACCTCTTTGGCTGCGACCACTGCTTCATGTACAAAATGCCCATACATACCTTTACCACCATATTTTGGAAGAAGTGCCGGGTGAATATTAATCATTTTATGCTCGAAACCATTCACCAGGTAAGTGGGGATCAGCATCATAAATCCGGCCAGAACAATCAGATCGATATTGTTATTCTTAAGTATTTCCAAAATACGTTCTGATTCGTAGAATGTTGTCCTGTCAAAAATCAGCACCGGAACATGCAGTTTTCGAGCACGGGCGATAACACCTGCCTGGGGATTATTTGTTAAAATGAATGTAACCTCCACATCGGTCCGGTCTGAGAAATAGGTTGATATTTTTTCGGCATTGGAGCCTGAGCCGGAAGCGAAAATGGCAATACGTTTCATTGATAGTAAGCGAATAATTGGAACAAAGATGTTTCAGGAAAGAAAGCATCTGGCAAAGCTATAAAAAAGAACGGCTCCCGATTCACCGAAAGCCGTTTTGTTGAGGGTAATAGGCTTTTAATAAATCTTTGTGAGAACGGAAGATGCTATTAATTTCCCTTTGCGATACGTTTCGGTTTTTAAGTCCCAAAGCACGCCGTCGGCGCGGTAGGAAACGGTATGCATATCGATTTTTATCTTTATTCCCATTTGGGTTTCCATCAGCATATCCGATGAAACTTGATGGACGTCGAATGTTCCCGCTGGTATAGTCAGCTTTTCCTGATCTCCCACAACGCGATTGCTGATCAGCATATTCATCGTCATTGTTAACGGGCCTGAAGCGCCTTCCCCTTTAAGGGTCGCATTTTTTAGTTTTTCGCCTGCTTTTAATTTGGCCGGATATTCTATATCATCTGAAGTGAATTTCATTTCAAAATTTTCAAGAGGTTTCATTTGTTCCTGACTGACCAGTGATTTGGTGTCCAGAGAAAGTACATTCCCCTTACAACGCATTTTATATGTATTCTTAATCTCAGATTTCCCTTTTGTGCTGAGGGATTCGAAATCAATTGTATATACAACAAAACCTCCTTCATTACTTACATCGGCAACTTTATAAATAAGTTTACCTGCGGCCTTTCCTTTGCCATCGAAATTCTCCATTTCAAATCCACTCCCGGCTTTCAGATTAAAACCCATGCAGTCCTGCGCATTTGCAAAGCGCACAATCGTCATGATCAGCAGTGATATAAATAGTATATTTTTTTTCATTTTTAAGCGTGTTTAAGTACCAGTGGATTATAAAGATAGGAGTTGAAATTTTGCGGAATACTAATCCTGTCAACTATTGAGCGAACGGCAACTCGATTACGCCCAAAGCATGGTGAGCAAGCCTAACAGCATGATGATTTTACATAGGTTGCTGATTTCTTTAAATTCTCTTTTTGTATCCGAACGGCCTAATTTGAACACCATATAGGCAATCGGAATTAATAGCAGTAGAAACAGCCAGATCAATACAGGATTATCAAGCACCTTCGCCATTAGAAACAATGTGAAGACAAACAGGAAGATGACCGTGTACAGAAAAGTGCGGGTTCTGGGTATACCCCATACGATCGGAAGTGTACGGCAGCCATGTGCCGCATCTCCTTTGATATCTTCCATATCCTTCACTATCTCCCTGATCAAAGAAATAAAGAAGGAGAAAACGGCATAGATGAAAACCAGGTGCCGATTGGCAGGAAACTGAACAGTAAGAATCAATAATGACAAGCCGGTGAGCAGCGATACAATAAAATTCCCTATAAACGCCTTTCGTTTAAATCTTTCCGAATAGAACCAGAGGAGCGTAATCGAAAAAACGTTAACCAAAAATATCCAGGGACTTACAAGCAGGCCAAGTATGGCTCCCAGTACATTGAGCACCTGATGAGCACCCATGGCCCAGCGTCTTTTAAGATAGCGACCGACAACAACGCGCTCTGGTTTGTTGACGATGTCTATCTTGATATCGAAGTAATCGTTGATAATATATCCGGCTGCGGCAATGCAGACTGTGGAGAGAGACAGCACAAACATTTTGGGATCGGAAATGATCTGCTTCCATTCGCTGCTGGGCCCAATCAAAAGAATTCTGGTGAAATATTGCGTTAACGCCAATATAACCAGGTTTGTCATACGAACAAGTCGTACGCTTCCAGCAACAAAATCACGAATGGTTACCTTTGAGCGTGCAGACGCATTCATTATAATTCTTTGTGAAATATGATTGAGAGGGTAAAATTATTCATTTTACCGCAGTATTGACAATTATTAGAATCTTTCTCATTCCGTTTGGGATAAATTGGATTTATTTTGTGTTAGTGATTTGTCATCAAGGGAAACTTAAAGGAGATATCTCCGTTTTTCCAAACATATCACCACGATTAGAACAAAATTTATGAAAATTGGAATTGTATGTTATCCTACTTTCGGAGGCAGCGGTGTGGTGGCTACCGAACTTGGTAAAGCGCTCGCCAAAGTAGGTCATCAGGTTCACTTTATTACCTATTCTCAGCCTCAAAGGCTGGATTTCTTTAACGAAAACGTATATTATCACGAAGTAAATATACCTACGTACCCACTTTTTCAATATCCACCTTATGAGTCTGCATTGTCCAGTCACATGGTACATGTTGTGCAAAGTGCTAAGTTGGATCTTCTTCATGTACATTACGCAATACCACATGCATCGTCGGCTTATCTGGCAAAACAGATTCTCGCCCAGCAGGGTATACATATCCCTGTTATCACAACTTTGCATGGTACTGACATTACTCTTGTAGGAAAAGACGAATCTTACGAACCTGTGGTCACTTTCAGTATTAATCAGTCAGACGGTATTACAGCTGTTTCAGATTCTTTGAAAAAAGATACTTATAAGCATTTTAATGTAACAAAGGATATTGAGGTCATTCCTAATTTTATTGATCTGAGTCGTTTTAATCGTCAGAAGAAAGAACACTTTAAGCTGGCTATCTGTCCTAATAACGAAAAGCTCATCGTACATACATCTAATTTCCGTAAAGTGAAGCGTATTGACGATGTGATTATGATATTCAATAAGCTGAGAAATCTGCTGCCAAGTAAGTTGTTATTGGTCGGTGATGGTCCGGATAGGGCGCGTATAGAACGTCTCTGTAAGGATCTGGATATGCTTTCAGATGTCCGCTTCCTTGGTAAGCTTGATGCCATTGAGGAAGTTTTGTCTGTAGCGGATTTATTTCTGATGCCATCTGAGTCGGAAAGTTTTGGACTGGCAGCACTGGAAGCACTGGCATGCGAGGTGCCCTTAATTACTTCCAATGCCGGTGGACTTCCGGAATTAAATCTATCCGGAGTGACCGGATTCTTAAGTGATGTAGGAGACGTTGACGACATGGTGAAGAATGCAGCTTATATTTTGCATGACGACAACCTGCCTACATTTAAGGCGAATGCGCTGGCAAGAGCGAAAGAATTTGATGTTGCCCGTATTTTGCCACATTATGAGTCTTACTATGAGCGTATTATCGAGAGTGCAAATGCGGTCATATAATTCGGGTATGGTTATTTTAACCGGCCCGATTGGAAATAACCTATAGATATATGTTACCTAATATTCCAGATACTAATTTTAAAAGAGTGGTGATTGTAGGTGCAGGCTTTGGTGGCCTGGCACTTGCACGTGAAATTGCCAAGAGAGACGACTTACAGATTGTTTTAATAGATAGAAATAACTTTCATCAGTTTCAGCCGCTTTTCTATCAGGTGGCTATGGCGGGCTTAGAAGCAAGTGCGATATCTTTTCCGCTACGAAAAGTATTTCAATCGAAAAAGAATGTACATATCCGCATTACAGAAGTACTGAAAATTAATGCGGATCGCCAATCTATAGATACCGAATTGGGAGAAATAACCTATGACTATCTGGTGATAGCCACGGGAGCTGTTACGAATTACTTCGGCATGAAGGAAATTGAAGAGAGAGCTATCCCCATGAAAACGGTATCTGAGGCGATTGGATTGCGGAATCGCATTCTACAGAACTTTGAGGATGCCCTCTGTGCCATCACGGACGACGAACGCGAGGGATTGATGAGTGTAGTGGTCGTAGGTGGTGGTCCGACTGGTGTGGAACTCTCCGGAACACTTGCTGAGATGCGTTCCTTTATTCTTCCAAAGGATTATCCGGAAATTGACTTTTCAAGAATGCAGATTCACTTGCTTGAAGGTGCCGATAAGTTGCTTGGGGCCATGTCGAAAGAGTCTTCCGAAAAGTCGAAAAAGTATCTGGAAGACATGGGTGTAGTCGTACATACAGGTCAGGTAGTTACCGGTTTTGACGGAAAGCATGTTGTTACCAAGCAGGGACTGAAACTGCGGGCTGACAATCTCGTTTGGGCAGCAGGTATCAAAGCCAGTCCTCTGAATGGTCTGAATCCTGAGGTGATTGTACGTGGAGGGAGAATAAAGGTAGATCGCTACAATAGGGTTGAAGGGTATGATAATATCTTCGCAATGGGAGATGTTGCATCAATGGTTGAAGGAAAGTGGGAAAATGGTCATCCTCAATTGGCGCAGCCTGCTATGCAGCAAGGGAAAGCTTTAGCGCGAAATGTCTGGAGGGTGCTGGATGGTAAGAAGGCAGTTCCGTTTGAATATAAAGATCTTGGGTCGATGGCAACAGTAGGTCGAAATCGTGCAGTAGTGGATCTTCCGTTTTGGAAATTTCAGGGCTTCTTTGCGTGGCTCACGTGGATGTTTGTTCACCTGATGTCTATCGTTGGTGTTAAAAACAGAGTACTGACGCTTATCAACTGGATATGGAGTTACGTAACGTATGATCAATCACTCAGGTTAATTTTACGACCGAAAGCGATAGCGCAGGTGGCAGACAAAGAGGCGAAAAATACGGTTGAAGTTTAGCAATGTATTCGTTGAAACACGGATTTTATCCGTTCAACTCCGAATTGGGTCTTTCAACAGGATTTGCTTATATTCGTGTGCTATTTAGTGCGAGGTTTACGTTATAGAAAAAGGAATAAACCATTGAAAGATGAAAATTATACTGAATATTCTTTTTGTATTTATGCTTCTGCTGGCTTTCGTCCCAGTTTTTAGAAGATTTATATTTCACCTATTGGTAGGTCGTAAACTGGTAAAGGAGCAGGAGAGACAATATAAGGCACAGCAACAACGTGCGAAACAAACAGGTGTACGTGTCGATAATGTACCACCGGATATTAGCAATTCCCGATTTCAGGGAGGAGAATACGTAGATTACGAAGAAGTAAAGTAGTCCTCATTGGAATATACAGGCCGGGTTTCGACAGATTCCCGGCTTTTGTTTTACGAGATACTTTTGTTGCGGCCGGCAAGGTTGATATCCACTTCCATGTGATACAAATCGTAACCTGTATCCCAGTAGTCCTTCACAACTTCCTTAATTACAAGCCCAAATTTCTCATAAAAGGAATAGGCTAGTTGGGAAGTCCTGACCGAAAAAATCTTTACTGTTGAGATTTTTCTTATTTCGTTTAACCGATAAAGAGTGAGGGCAGAGCCAATACCTTTTCCCTGCGCAGAAGGATGCACGAAGTCCCACGATAATGCTCCGATGCGACCATCCTGGGAAATATTGAATCCGGCGCAGCCCAGAATAACGCCATCTTCTTCTGCAACAAAGTAATTTTCGGCGTGTTTATCCAGATAGTAAATGAGGTCCTTTTCTTCATTTGGTGAAAAATACTCCGGCGTATTAAGCTGCATAATCTTCATAATGGCTGGCCGGTCACTTTCCTGATGTTTTCTTATTTCCATGGCATTGTGATGTATAGGCTGTAATTGTACTAAATGATTTTCATTTACCTTTCATGAACCGTAGAATTGTATTTTGAATGCTTTATGTATTAAGCCTAAAATGAATTTATACTAAACCTGTAAGAATTAAAAATGAAAAAAACGATAATCAGCCTTCTTTTACTATTTGTTCTGGTATTATTTAAATCGGGAGAAGCCAGATCTATGGCAACGAAGGGAGATTCACTCAGACTATTTTTGATTGGTAACAGCTTTTCACAAAATGCTACCAGATACCTCTCTAAGCTGGCGGAAGAGGGTGGACATTCACTGAAAATAGGACGTGCGGAACTTGGAGGTTGTTCGCTGCAGCGCCATTGGGACATTGCCGAGGCTGCAGAAAAGAACCCGGATGATCCCAAAGGCAAGGCGTACAATGGTAAATCTTTGAGGGAATTACTGTCTGCTGGAAAATGGGATGTAGTTACCATCCAGCAGAACTCGATGAACTCGGGTGATTCTACTACTTATATGCCTTATGCAAAGAGATTGGTTGATCTTGTAAAATCTATACAGCCTGACGCGAAGATTATCATGCAGCAAACATGGGCTTACCGCGTAGATGCTAAAAAATTTACCCAGGTATCCGACAATCAATTTGCCTCTGATGCAAAGGAGATGTGGGGAAAGTCCAGGGTTGCGTATCACAAAATTGCGACGGAATTGGGTATAGGACTTTTTCCCGTAGGCGATGCTTTCTGGCAAGTAAATTCCAATCCCGCAACAGCCTATATAGCTGACTCGAAATTTGATATAGCAAGCGCGATTTATCCTGATCTTCCGGAACAGAAAAATTCCCTTCACGTAGGCTACAAATACAACAATAGTAAAAAACTGGATTTTGATGCAAACCATGCCAATGAGGCGGGATGTTATCTCGGAGGACTGGTGTGGTATTCAGTGCTCTTTAACGAAAATCCGGAAAAACTGAAATTTCGGCCTGAGCAAGTTTCGGGAGAATTTGCAAAAGCTTTAAAAAGGACTGCATATGAGGTTGTGAGGCACAAGTAGTGATTATGCTAATATAGAAAAAAGGGATTGACCGGTGGCTAATCCCTTTTCATTTTGTGTATGAATAGTCTTTTATGATGTATCTACAATCGGCCTAGTTATTTCTGGCTTTCTTTTTCTTCTGACCGTCAACCACTGCTCCGGTACCTGCGCCAACGCCAGCTCCAATTAAACTTCCAATCAGAGCACCTTCTGCGCGGTTCTTATTAACAATTGCTCCCGTGACAGCTCCCGTACCCGCACCTACCACAGCTCCTTTAGCTGTATGGTTCCATTTTTTCTTCCCCGGTGCGGTAGACCTTGCCTGAGCCGTGTTGTTATTTGCCACAACCTGCTTGTTGTTTTCCTCACGTTGTGCTTCCAATTCTCGCTCGCGTTCTGCCATTACATTGTTCATAGAGTCAACTATGGCCTGTTTTGCGATCACAGTCTGCATAGAATCAATGGTTGCCTGCTTTGATTTCAAAGCTGCTTCCTGCTTTTTAGACTCACTGTTACAGCTGGTTAGGAGGATTGCTGCAACTCCTACTGAAAATAGCGATTTCATGGTTTTCATAATGTTGTTTGAAATATCTATCTCCAAAAGTATGCCATTATTTCTCCTTTGCAGATCTCATTGCTTTAACTGTCCGAATTGTCTTGTCATTTTTAAGTTTTTCGTAGTTTTCGGTTTCTAAGCCGTACATGGCCACTTTGCCCTCACTATCGTGGTGAATACCCCAACCATATTTTTTGGGTAGAGGCGATGCCCTCAAACAGGCTTGCCCTTTACTGAAGAACTCCTTTCGCGCTTCTTCCAATTCGCTTTCGCTCAGATCTTTTTTCTCTGCAAAGATTTTAAAAAGAATATCGTCTGAGGTGAACTGATAGGGATGGCGGCTAATAAGCTCAAACTGCATATTGGCAATCGTTTTTTTGTCTCCTTTTACAGGCGGCACTTCACTGCCTGAAGCCGTACTGTCCTCAGCCACTTCTATAAAAGTGTTGGCGTAGTTAGTTGTGTGGACTTTCATGATTATCATTTTTGTTTTAGAAATCCTCTGTTTCTATTTCTTTGACTCTACCCACTTCTCCTGTTGTAAGCCTTACTTTGATACCATGGGTGTGTACTGCTGATTTAGTCAGTATATCTTTCACAATTCCGTGAGTAAGTTTTCCTGATCGCTGGTCTTGTTTGAGTACAATGGCAACCGCAAGTCCAGTTGCGATATTTTTTCTTTCCGTTCCTGATAACATATATGTATTGTAGTTTGATAGCTTTATGCCTTTGCAGCTACTATCTTTTGTACGATTTTAATTTCGTCAATGGTAATGGTACTGATTAACTCAAAAAGTCCGTTGATGGTTTTTAGTTCTGACAATGCTTTTCGGGCCGGCGACTGCGCTGAAAGCTCAATACCGATGTCCTTGATTTCTTTTTTTCGTTTATTAAGTAACTCAATCAGCTTTTGATTTTGAGGGAGTGACTCCCGGGTAATATCCAGATTACCATGAATAGTTCCATTTAACATGTCAGTAGCCGCCTGAAATTGACGATCGATTTGCCGGATCATCAATTCGAATTCCATCGTGTAGTCAGTTTGGGCATTATTCTGAGCATAGGTGGACAAGGACGCAATGTAGGAGGTAAGCATATGACTTGTAGCTACAAACTGATGGTACTCTTCCATTTTGAGCTGACGACGCTTAGGTTCAGACAGCATTTTTTGAAAGTTGTCTGACAAATTCGCAAGGGCTATGATGGCATCTTTTCTGTGTACTTTCATTTCATTCACATCCAACGGTCTGCCAGCAAACTTAGCAGCCACAATGTCAAAATATTTTCTGTTCGAATTTAATGCTTCTCTGATATATTGATTAATCTGTGAATGCTCCCAGACAGGTAGGACATAAGAGGAAACAAAATAAGCGATGACAGATCCTATGACTGTATCTATGACCCGATCTTGCAGTACTGCCGTGATATGAGCAGGATTAAGAATATTGAACCAGAGTAGAACATATAAGGTAATGCTGATTGAAGCAACAAAGTAATTGATTTTAATGAAGGTATATGCCAATACCATGGCTACCATCATCAAAACGAAAAGAGCTGTTCCGTCTTGAATAAAATAAAGAATCAGAAAACCGGATATAGCTCCCACCATTGTGCCTGCAATACGATAAAGGTTACGCTGCTTTGTTATACTGAATGCAGGCTTCATGATGGTGACCACCGTAAGCAGGATCCAGTATCCATGCCCGAAATCAAAGAAGAGTGATGCGGTGTAGCCGATTAATAGTGCCAGTGTTACCCGTAATGCATGTCTGAAATGACTTGATTTAAGCGAAAGGTTGTCAATCAGCGTCTGAGGTTGGTACTCCTGCTTTGGTATGAAATTGTCAACTCCAAAATTAACATGGTATTCCTTACTCAGCGACGCATCATAAGTGGTTGCTCTATGCAGTTTTTTGATACGCTCAGTGATATCCTGCAAGCTATTCAGTATCTGCCGGAGCATGATATAATCTTCCATGTTCTCATGTGTCATGCGGTCCCGTCGGGTCCGTTCGAAAGCCGACTGACATTTATTATATGCTTCGTCGAGGTCATGTCTGGAATGGGAAGGGAAACCGCTTTGAATTGCCAATCCGATTTGCTGAATGTCTCCGGCAAGCCAATTGATATAAGTTCCGAAAAGGCGAAGCACTTTGGTATCATCAAAGGCTCTGTGCAGATTGGCATAGTTCTGCTGAGAGTTTAGAATTCTTTCAAAGAGATCAATACTATCAAGAAACATCAGCATAAGAATTCTGCTTTTGTTGGTTGATTCGGTAACCAATTCACGGGTCTTGAAAATGATTTCCCGTAGCATTTCGTGATTTTCCCGCAGAATCACCTGTTGGTGTATCATTTGCGTAAACAGGTCATCATATTTCGGATTGGCGAAATAATATCCGGCTTTAATAGAAAGCAGTTTTCCAAGCTCAACAAAATTTTCACCCAATAACTGCTGAAGCAAGAGATAAGGACGCAGAGTCTGAATGATGAGGAACAGTATCAAATACCAAATGCCACCGGCTGAAAAGATCAATGCATTGCGCAGTACAGCATCTCCGCTGAGGTGGTCGTCGATATTAAATACAAACACCAGCATGGCGATAAGCCCTATACTATTTGCCCTGTTACCATATACGCCGATGAGTGAGAATAAAATGCCGAATACAATAATTTCTGCAAATACAATAAAATGTATGTGTCGGAGGAAGCCGGTGATGCAAGCAACGATAAAACAGGCAAGGATAGCAATCATCAATGCGTTGCGACGCCTGTGAAAAGGGCCGGGGTTGTCGGTAGTTCCAATAAGTAGTGTCCCTAGCGGGAAAGCTATCATTTCAGTTAATATGCCGAAATGATGAAATATAAGACTAGGGATGACAGCTCCGAAGGTCAATCTTACACCTGTGGAGAGGTAATGGCTGGATAAAAACTTTTTAAATTCGTCTAAATAATTCATGCTGGTGCTGAAACAGCTTTCTCAATACCCCCAATATAGATTTTTAACTGACATAAAAGATATACCACGGCTTCAATTCTTATATTCTCCTTTACTTTTTTGCAAGGTGAAAATGTGGCTATAGGTAATTAGCGATAATTTTATCATCTAAATTTATAAAGAAAGAACCATAAACGTTATTGACGGGTTCTTTAAAAGGAGTTTGAGAATATAATTATTTTAAGTTTTGAAAAAACGTTTCAGAAAACACATGCGTATAGCCCGTTATGTTGTCTACAAAGAGACTTTGGTCGACTTCAAAGATCATGTTTGGACTTTCATTGGTTCTTTTCTCGGTATAGGCTTAATTGGTCTTCTTAACCGAGAAAATTTTAGTGATACTGACACCGTCTTTCTGATTGGCTCTTTCGGAGCGTCTTCGGTTCTAATCTATGGGATTGTAAACAGCCCTCTGGCTCAACCCAGGAACCTGATTGGAGGACATGTGATTTGTGCTATCGTAGGTGTTACTGTACATTACATCATTCCCAATGAAGTATGGCTTTCATCGGCTTTTGCAGTTTCACTCTCCATTGTTTTTATGCAAATCACAAAGACATTGCATCCTCCCGGCGGTGCTACAGCTCTTATAGCCAATATAGGATCTGAGAAAATTACAAGTCTTGGTTACCTGTATGTCTTAAGTCCGGTACTAAGTGGCGTATTGATATTACTGCTGGTAGCGGTAATGGTGAATAAGTGGGCTGCCCATCGCAATTATCCCGCTAATAAAAATTGGTATAAGCTCTGGGCAAGAAGATACCGTTAGTAAAGAAAGAAGATTATGACAAATCGAATTTACAGAAGGAAGAAGGCAGAAAGAGTAGGAGCTGTGTTGCTGGCTGCAGCACTAACAGGTATTTTGTCCGCACTTATTGCTGACACTTTGAAAGTAATGACAGAACATTACCAGGAGATGTTTTTTCACCAGATGCATTTGAACAGATATCTCATATTTCTTCTACCTTTGGTCGGTCTTGCTACTATCCACCTTCTCCGCAAATACCTGTTCAAGAATAAAGCAAATAAAGGGATTAAAGAAGTATTGGACACGATCAACAAAAATGATTTTACGTTACCATCCTATAAAATACCATCGCACTATTTCAATGGATTTCTCACTGTCATTTTTGGGGGTTCCACAGGTATTGAGGTATCTACTGTTGTGGCCACAGCTTCCGTGGGAGCTCTGTCGAGCAGAAAAGTAAATTTCTTGCGTAAGTACAGGACAGATTTGGTGTGTGCGGGCTTGGCTGCTGGGGTAACTGCACTATTTAATGCACCCATTGCAGGGTTTTTGTTTGCATTTGAGGTTTTTACGCAACGCAAGAGTAAGCTGCATTCGGCAAGTGTGATCACTGCGGTGCTCGCTTCTTATTTGTTGACAAGATTCTTTTTCTTTAATCAGATCTTTAATTTTCAGGTGAGTGGCTGGCAGCAGCATGCTTTCCCATACTTCATACTGCTTGGTATTCTTGCTGGCTTTTATTCTGTCTATTTAACCAGAAGTGTGCTATTTTTTAAAAATTATTTTGCTGCATTGCCTAAAACTTACGTTAAAATAGGGCTGGGGGCACTTATTATTTCATCTACCATTTTCTTCTTTCCCAGTTTGTATGGGGAGGGTTACGCAGGCATCAGAGATCTCACCAAACTGACAACCCAATCCGCGATGCTGGTGATGGCGTCTTTACTGATGATATTGGCACTAAAGCCTATTATTACCTCAGTAACTTTAGGTGCAGGCGGTGACGGGGGAGTTTTTGCCCCAAGTTTATTTATGGGTGCATTTCTGGGATTGATTATGGCAACTTTACTCAATCACTTTTTTCACTTGAATGTGATCCCTGTGAACTTTATGCTGATTGGCATGGCAGCTGTTTTAAGCGGGAGTATACATGCACCACTTACCGCAATTTTCCTGGTTTGTGCTATAGCGGATAACTACCTGTTATTCATTCCAATCGTGATCGCCTGTCTGGTGGCCAAAGTGGTCGCTCATTCTGTATTTCCGTATACCGTTTATACATATAAAGCAGTAAGTAAATAGCGATAATTTTGCGCCTTTATGTGGGGAGAGCAGGGTTGTTTCGTGTAGTAGCTTGCTGGATGAATGGCACTGGATATGAGATAGAATGTGTTGTTTTTACATGGTTATGAGCTGCACGTTTGGACGAAGAGGATAACTTTTCAAGCTATACAGGATGATAAATGGTTTAATTCAATAAATTAGATGCCTTGAAACATTCAGCCGTAGATTAAGAATAACTATCTAATATTCTGATAAATAGTAAATTAATGAAGTGAGATTAATGTCAGTCAGGTTTTTATCCTCATGGGCATTTCTGGTTGTGGGATACTTACATTATAACTGATACATGTGTTGGTATAGAATTTTTACTATTAAAATTTTCCCAAATTGGTAAATTAAATCCACAAACTCTATCTAACGATTATTGACACCGCACATGGTTACAGGCCCGAATCTGCGTGCATGTCAAAGCAATGAATTATGAAAGAAAAGCTAGCCTGGGTAGTATCATTATTGATTGTTCTGCTTTACGTCTCTTACAATTATTTCTTTTCTGTAAATTTTCCTTTTCAGGATGATTTTCTCCTTATTCAATTCATACAAACCATCACCGAGGGAAATCTGGGTGCGTTAGACCTTGTCCGGGAGCTTTTCAGAACTTTTAATGATCACAAGGCAGTCATTCCCAGATTTATTGCATTAGTTGAATATGCTATCACAGGTACGCTCAACTTCCGGTTTTATCTGTTTCTGGTTACCGTCAATATTACCTATATTTTTTACTTTTTATATCTTCAGTTCCGAAAAACACAGTTGCAGGTTTATTATTTCCTGCCCGCTCTGTTTTTGTATTTTCATCCTTTATATCACGACATTTCCGGTTGGGCTTTAAATGGAATGCAGCATACTTTTTTGACGGCATTCACAGTTACGGCTCTTATTCTCGCTGCCCGGAAAACTAATTTATCTCTTTCACTGGCGATCGTTTGCTGCCTCCTGGCGACATTCACTCACGGTAATGGCATATTGTCCTATCCTGCAATCGTATTCTATTTGTTGTGTATTAAAGATTTTAAGAAAGCGGGAATTGTAGTTCTGGCCATGTTCGCCTCACTAGGTCTATACCTGATCGGTTATGAAAGCGGGCAAGCTATGCGTTTGCCGGATAATGCAGAAATATTTATAACCTCACTGTTCGGCTTTATAGGTTCGCAGGTGTCACTATGGGGCCAGGTGGAGCTTTGGTCCACACTCTTCGGAATAGTCATCTGTATTTCCGGTTTTTTACTTCTTGCCAGAATAGTAAAATATTATAAAAGCGATGTTTTACCTCTGAAACCCGGTACATTGGAATTGCTTTCGCTGCTGGTATTTATTTTCATAACAAGTTTAGTCATTGCCGTTTTTCGGTCATGGGCAGGTACTACCATCACAAGTCGCTTCCAGCTTTATACCTGTATGTCGACCGTTATCTTCTATATTTTTCTTCTCAACTATCTTCCGGTATTCAGAAAGCGCGCTATGTTGATAAGTATGATTGGCATTTCAGTATTTTACTGGTTTTATTCATTCTACACGTATACAACCATAGTTGCTAAGAAAAAGACTGAATATCAGGCAGATTTATATAACTGGCGCTATACTCGTTCTATGTTTTCTGTCCCGCGGCAACTGTTGAAAAATGCCGACTTTTACATGAGCCCAGCATATAAAAAAGGCATATTTAGTCCGCCAGCTCCTCCTGTCACCCAGCATACGTTAGATTCTTTGATTAAATATAGTCCTGCGGCAGCGGAACGATACGAGGCCTTTCTGGAAGTGATGGAATTGGATGGGAAGCCCGGAGAATATGAGCGTTACTATTATCTATCAGGCAGTAAGCTACCTGCATTCAAACCATTTTTTACGGATCGCTATCTTGTCATATGGGATTCTGTGACAGGGGAAGTTTATCTTAAAAACGGCAATCCTAAGGTTGAGGCCCGGAAGGTGATTCTTACTGAAGGTAAATACTACAAGCCCGGATTTAATGTGTTCTTCAGGCCTGACGATCTTCATCCAGGAACTTACCATCTGGCCGTTCTTGACATTGACTTAAAGGGTGCAATAACATTTCATAAAGTGGATCAGAATCTTCACTTATCTAACAGAATTTATTCTGTTAGATAAGCTCATGGTGCTTCATGTTCATAGTGCTTAAAAGTCGGGAGTATATAATTCTGATAGGTAAATGCTTCATTTTCAGGTTTTATTGTATATTCAGGGATAATCACTTTTTTTCCTGTGATAATGTATTTCACTTCCCCTGTTTCGTATACACAAACACTAGGTTAAACGACAAAAAAAGCGTAACTTTGCACGTTATAAAATGGCTTAAATACTCATTTATTCTCGGGTAAAACAAAATATATGTCAAACGAAGCAGTGCTAGAATTGAATTCTTATTCAGCCGAAAACATCCAGGTTCTTGAAGGTTTAGAGGCGGTTCGTAAACGTCCGGCGATGTACATTGGTGACACAGGTTTTAAAGGTGTTCACCATTTGATTTGGGAGGTTGTCGATAACTCCATAGATGAGGCGATGGCCGGGTATTGTGATACCATTGACGTCACTATCGAAAAGAATAATTCTATCACCGTAACGGATAATGGTCGTGGTATCCCTACAGGCATGCACCCTAAGGAGAAACGGTCGGCACTTGAAGTTGTTCTGACTGTACTTCACGCCGGTGGTAAATTCGATAAGGATACATACAAAGTTTCCGGAGGTTTGCACGGGGTAGGGGTTTCTTGTGTAAATGCGTTGTCGGTACACTTGAGAGCGGAAGTTCACCGCGAAGGAAAGGTTTTCGAACAGGAATTCAGTGAAGGCAAGCCTCTGTATCCGGCACGCGTTATTGGCGAGTCTGAAAAAACAGGGACTATCATCCATTTCCTTCCTGATGCCACTATTTTTACGGTAACAGAGTATAAATACGAAACTGTTTCGACAAGATTACGTGAGTTGTCATACCTGAATAAAGGTATTAAGCTTACTCTTATTGACAAGCGTGAAGAAGATGAAGAAGGAAAATTCCGCAGCGAAGAATTTCATTCTGAAATAGGTTTGAACGAGTTCGTTCAATATCTGGAAGGAACTCGTCAGGCACTGATCCCTGAACCTATATACATGGAAAATACCAAAGGATCAGTTCCTGTGGAAATTGCCATGATGTATAATACTTCCTACGCCGAAAATGTGTTTTCTTATGTGAATAACATCAACACAGTAGAAGGGGGTACCCACGTCCAGGGATTCAGAGCTGCATTGACCCGTACACTTAAAAACTACGCAGAGAAATCAGGTATTCTCGCTAAAGAGAAAATTGAGATCAGCGGAGACGATTTTCGCGAAGGGCTTACAGCGGTTATTTCCGTAAAAGTGGCTGAGCCTCAGTTTGAAGGCCAAACCAAGACGAAGTTGGGTAACTCTGAGGTAGTGAGCGTTGTGAGCCAGGTCGTGGCGGAAATGCTGGATACTTATCTTGCGGAACACCCAAAAGAAGCGAGGGTAATTATCGATAAGGTAATTCTGGCTGCAAAAGCGCGTATTGCTGCTAAGAAAGCGCGTGAGATGGTACAACGGAAGAATGTGATGACAGGAACAGGCTTGCCTGGTAAACTATCTGACTGTTCGGAAACGGATCCGGCTATTTGTGAATTATACCTTGTCGAAGGGGACTCTGCCGGCGGTACTGCCAAGCAAGGTCGTAACCGTGCATTCCAGGCAATTTTGCCATTGAGAGGTAAGATCCTGAATGTAGAGAAAGCACAGGAGTACAAGATATACGAGAACGAAGAAATTAAAAATATGTTCACCGCAATGGGTGTGCAAATTGGTAAGGATGGAGATGACAGAGCTTTAAATATTGATAAGCTTCGTTATCATAAAATCGTTATCATGACGGATGCGGATATTGATGGTAGCCACATCAGAACCCTCATTCTGACTTTCTTCTTCCGTTATATGAAAGTTCTGATTGATCACGGTTACATATATATTGCGCAACCACCATTGTATCTTGTTAAAAAAGGTAAAGAAGAACGCTATTGCTGGACTGAAGCAGATCGTGAGGTTGCTGTAAGAGAATTAGGAGCAGGCAGAGAAGACCTGGTTGGTATTCAGCGTTACAAAGGTCTTGGAGAAATGAATGCCGAGCAGCTTTGGGATACAACTATGAATCCTGATCATAGAAGTCTGAAACAGGTTTCTATAGAATCTGCCGCTGAGGCAGATCACCTGTTCTCTATGCTAATGGGCGACGAGGTTGGTCCAAGAAGAGAATTTATTGAAAAAAATGCAAAGTATGCACGTGTTGACGTGTAGCGATTAGCTCCGGCACAAGATTTGAACGGATGACTGATCAAACAGTCATCCGTTTTTTTATGAAATTTAACAAAAACTTCATATCAACAAAAAGAATAGGTTTGTACTTTCGTTGAATTCGTATATTCATACGCTATCGTTGATTTTAAATAGAATTATATATGCCCGGCCCATCAGATCCTATATACAGTAATGAGAAGAGAGGTAGACTTAGTAATATCTTTTCTTTTTTCAAGAATCCTAAAGAGCCTGTTGCTATGGAAGATACGAAACTTACCAGTTCTGTAGAAAAGGCCAATACCCTTGTTCAGCAAAGCGATTTTATAAGCAGAGATCTGAGTTGGTTGAAATTTAACGATCGCGTATTGGATCAGGCGTCTGATGAAGAAAGAAATTTATTTGACCGACTTAAATTTCTGGCGATTACCTCCTCGAATCTGGATGAATTTTTCAGTATAAGAATTGGCAGTTTATACAACTATCTTGATTTTGGCAAGGAGCGGCTTGACTATTCAGGACTTCGGGAAATTCCATTTCGTAAGTTGATGATGAGGGAGTTACATCACTATGTTCGTCGCCAGAATGAATGTTACACCAACCATCTTGTACCGCTGTTCTCCCGCCACGGCTTCAGAATCATCAAACTGGATGAAGTAACAGATGGCGAAAAAAATGATGTCGAGGAATATTTCGAGCGGACGGTTTATCCCATGCTGACGCCGATGCTTTTTGACTATACCCATGCATTTCCCGTCTTGCTGGCCAAGGTGCTGATTCTGGGTGTTATTACTCAGGTAAAAGGAACGGATTCCGAGGAAGACCGGAAACTGTCATTTGTGCAATTACCTTTAAACCTGCCACGTTTTTACGTAATCGAAAGAGAAGAGGAAGTATTGTTTTTGCCAATTGAAGCGATCGTGAGGGCATACATACATAAGCTGTATCGCAACGTAGATATTGTGTCCACAAACCTTTTCAGAATTATCCGTAATGGCGATTTCTCATTGGAAGAAAGTGACGATGTTGAATCCGACTTTATCGATGAGATCAAGCAAAAGATCAAGAACCGTCGTTTAGGAAGGGTGGTTCAGGTTTCTGTAGAGGCTGATATCAATCCTGATTTGTTAAATCTGATCAAGAAGAGATGGGAAATTGATGATCACAATGTATTTCCTATAGAAGGGCTGATTGACTATACCTCTTTGTGGGGAATCATCAAACATCCCGAATTCAAGGACCAGATTCCAAGTGTACATCCATCTGTTCCACCCTTGGGTCTGGAAAGAGAACGGATTCCCGATATTTTCGAAGTGATGAAGGAGCGGGATATTTTGCTTCATCATCCGTATAACAACTTTGAACCCGTACTTCAGTTATTAGAACAGGCTGCAGAAGATCCGAAGGTACTTTCTATTAAATTGACCATTTACAGGCTTGCCAAGAATTCACGAGTGACGGAAGCTTTGTTACATGCGGCTGAAAATGGAAAGCACGTGGCGGTTCTTTTTGAGGTGAAGGCACGCTTTGATGAAGAAAATAATATTAAAGAAGCCCAACGCTTACAAAAAGCAGGGTGTTTTGTGATTTATGGTATTGGCTTGCTTAAGACGCATACCAAGCTACTCCTGATCGTAAGAAATGAAGGAAACCGCGTACTTCGTTATGCACATCTTTCAAGTGGAAATTACAATGAGGATACATCGAGATTATATACAGATACCGGTTTACTTACATCGAATGAAGAGTACACCCATGATATCTCAGAATTCTTCAATGTAATAACCGGGCACTCTATGCCCACAGAGTATCAAAATCTGATTACTGCACCGCGTTATATGCGTTCGACGCTTATCGAACTGATACAACAGGAAGCGGTGAATGCAAAAGCAGGTTTACCTAGTGGTATCTGCATTAAAATAAATTCTTTGGAAGATAGAGATATCATTCTGGAGTTATATCAGGCATCACAGGCGGGTGTACCCATCCAGCTGATTGTACGCGGTATTTGCTGTCTGCGTCCGGGACGTAAAGGACTGAGTGAGAATATTACTGTACGTTCACTCGTTGGTGATTTTCTGGAACACTCCCGAATATTTTATTTTCATCAAAAAGGTGATCCAGTCGTGTATGGCGGCAGTGCAGATGCGATGGTACGTAGCTTTGACAAGCGTATCGAGTCACTCTTCAAGCTGGTTGATACCCGGGTAAGGCAACAGGCTATTCATATTCTGTATTTCAGTTTGCAGGACAATGTAAATGCATATGAAATGCAGGAAGATGGTTCTTATATCAAATGTGAGGTGGAAGAAGGCGATGCCCCACTTAACATTCATAAAGCCTTTTATGATGTAAAATTGGAAGATGTAATGCAAACCAGGCTTTTTGTAAAAGAGGAAACGAAGGAGGAAGAGATAAGTCCGGAAGTGGAAGGCGAAACAGAAGAGGAAACAGCACCGGTTACCGAGTAGTATTACAAATAGGAAACGCCTTTAGTATAGCTATGCTAAAGGCGTTTCCTATTTGTATCATTCTTTATAAAAAACTCTTTTAACACGCTCACCTATTCCGGTAAGAATCTCATAAGGGATGGTACCAATACTTTTTGCCAGGTCAGTGATAGGTCGTTCTTTACCAAATACAATCACCTCATCTCCCTCGTTTACATCCGCTTCGGTAACGTCCACCATGGTCATATCCATGCAAACATTGCCTATAGTCGGACATAGTGTTCCGTTTACCAATACTTTCCCAACACCATTTCCAAGCCCTCTGTCGTAACCATCAGCATATCCGATTGCCAGTGTGGCAATTGCTGAGTTATGGGTAATTTGTCCTTTACGGCTGTAACCTACTGTTTCACCGGCTGCCAGATATTTGATTTGTGAAACAACAGTTTTAAGCGTCCCAACAGTTTGGAGTGCATCTTGCTGGCGACTACTCGCTTCTACACCGTATAAGCCAATACCTAGCCGTACCATATCCAGCTTGTATTCCGGAAAGCGTACTATGCCTGCCGAATTAAGAATGTGTCTGGTGACCGGATAGCCAATAGAAGCTTGAATAAGTGCCGCACCCTTTACAAATCTCTCGTATTGCAATCTTGAAAATTCATTGTGTTCGCCCTCATCTGCTCCTACCAAATGGGAAAAAATGGATGAAACTTTGATTGCAGGATTTAGTTGCAATTGTTCCACCAACCAGTCGTAATCGTTTTCAGTGAAACCAAGCCGATGCATTCCGGTATCCAGTTTCAGGTGTACAGCCGGAGCGTCTGATGGATCATTTCGTTGTTGGGTGTAGGCAATCCATTCGTTCAATATAGTCCTGCTGTAAATCTCAGGCTCTAATTTGTATTGCCATAGAAGATCAAATGTGGGATGTGTGGCGTTCATGACCATAACAGGTAAGGTGATGCCGGATTGCCTTAATGCAACTCCTTCGTCTGTATATGCTACGCCCAGATAATCTACCCGATGATATTGTAATAGTGATGCTACTTCAGAACTGCCGCTTCCATAGGCAAATGCCTTCACCATCACCATTATTTTGGTTTCTGATCCGATTTTTGACTTATAAAAATTCAGATTATGCGTGAGTGCATCCAGATTAATTTCCAGAACAGTTCCATGTACTTTTTGCTGTAATCGATGTACTATCTTTTCAAACGAGAATGGCCGGGCTCCTTTTACCAGGACCAGATTGTCATGCAAACTGGCGTAAGGAAAATCTTTTAGAAAGGAATCTGTGTCGGGATAAAAGTCCTTCTGCCCGATCTGAAATAAATCAGCCTGACTGGTGATCTCAGAACCAATTGCTACGAGACGATCAATGTTTTTTTCTTTGAGTAAGCGGGCTATAATACTATAAAGTTCAGCAGGCGTTTGCCCTGTTTGCAATACGTCCGAAAGTATCACAGTTTTTAGCTTTCGTTGTTCCTGTTGACCTAAAAAGTTCAGCGCCATCGACAGTCCCTGTAGGTCATTATTATACGCATCGTCAATAATGTAACAGTGGTTAATTCCTTCCTTGAGTTCAAGGCGCATTGAAACCGGTCGAAGAACCTCAATCCTTTGCTGAATGACAGTTGCTGGTATACCAAAATCAAGCATGAATACCAGGCAGTGAACCAGATTTTCCAGCGAGGCCTCATCTCTGAAAACGGTCTCAAACCGATGTGAACCTAACGTGCCTTGTATACTAATGAGCGTCGTTGTTCTTTTAAAAGTATAACTCACCTGCACGTCGGCACCGTTGGCAAGACCCCAGCTGATCGTTTTAAGAAAAGGATTAACAGGCCGCAATATCAGGCTGATTTCTTCGTCAATTTCCGTATAATCTTTGCGATAGATCAGCTTTTGAACTTTGGTAAATAGTCGGAGTTTTTCAGTTATTTTCTGTTTTCTGCTCCGGAAACCGTCGTCGTGCGCAGAGCCGATATTGGTAAAAATACCTGTTGATGGCTGGATAATCTGTTGGAGGTACTCCATTTCATGTGCCTGTGAAATACCGGCCTCAAAAATGCCAAGTGTGTTTTCCTGTGTGATATTCCAGACAGAAAGCGGAACGCCGATCTGTGAGTTATAGCTTTTCGGACTTGCAACGACGCGCTGCCCGGGAGCCAGCAACTGTGCAAGCCATTCTTTTACAATTGTTTTTCCATTGCTTCCGACAATACCAATTACTTGTAAGGAAAATTGATTCCTATGCGCAATAACTGTCTTTTGCAGCGCTTTGATACTGGATGCGACTACCCATATTTTAGCGTCATTCCAAGAACCGGTAAGAGTCCGAAGTTCAGGCGTAAATGAGGCTATTTCCAGGACAAATTCCCTGACACCTTTTTGATAGAGTTCCGGTAAAAACACATGTCCATCATGGCGAGGACCTTTAATGGCAAAAAATATACTTTGTGCAGGAAACGAAATCTGGCGGCTGTCGGTCAGCAAGTAAGTTGCACCGGTTGTTACTGCTCCGGCGGTATGTTCAATGATACTCATTCCAATCAATTTATCAGTCACAAAGGTATCAATCCTTGTGGTTTGAGACTGCAAATATTATTAGAGAATTTAAGTGAGCATCAGAAGACGACTTCTTGGCTACCGGAAATAATTTAAAACTGCATTGGGTAACGCTCCTGCAATTTCAATTCCTATTGCCGCTGCTGGCAGTAAAACGTAAGCCCAAATTGGGAATTTCCTATGCTGTCTCACTTCGGCTATCGTCAATACAGCAGGAATAAGTTTGTCTTTTTGTTGATATATAATCCATGCGGTTAGTATAAGATAAAAAGAAAGACGGAATGTAAATGCAACGGCCATATTACCCATGAAAGTGAGGTCCCAAACCAGAATATTCAACCAGATAGGGATAGACAGGAAAGCTCCGAAAATGACGGTTCTGTTAAATGTCAGTAGCAACGCACAAAAAATCTGAGAAGCACCAATAAATGCCTTGAATGGTTGATGATCTGCCAGATACCAGGAAAGCCGGAACAGATCGACGTCTTTTAAGGCCATATTCATCGTTTTATCATCCACTCCAAACTGGTCGTCAGTCAGCTTTGCCCAACCGTACCGGTACAACGTCCAGGCCAAAAGTACACGCGCACTCAGTAGTATATAGCTTTTGTATGGAAATTGCGACATAGCTGGGACAGAACTGGGAGATAGGAGAACTTATAATATTGAATGGCTAATAAATGCAAATTATAATGTTGTCATTTTTCTGAGCGCACTTCCAGGTAAAGCAATCTGTGCAGTACTATCTGCTTTTACGCGAAGAGATTGAAAAACGTCTTTTGTTGTGCTCATGGAGCTTGAATCTTTCAAGGTGATGACTGAATGTATAAAATGATTCTTCCCTTCAATTTCCAGATGTGCTCCTGAGTATAAATTTGTGGACAGACTTTTAAAATTGTTGTCTTGAAGAACAATGCCAAATCCCTTTTGCTGTATCGATAATGAATCTGCAGTCCATCCTTTTATTCTGGCTATTATTCCATGGGATGTCACGCTGGATAGTCTTGGTGTTATTATTAAAACGTTTGGGGTCATAGATAGTAAGTTCGGACTATATGGAAGTTTATGAGAATCTTCATGTTTATAGCTTACTATCAAAGTGTCGTTACTAATTTTCCAGGTTACCCGCGGTTCTCCTTCAGACGTACTACCAGTAATGACTTTAATCTGCGGTTGATCTCCCGGCTCAATTTGCGTCGCTCCAAAATAGTTACCTGAAAGTCTGACGTACCTGAAACTCTTTAAGCTTGTTTTTTTGAAGCCGGAAAAAGGGTCTTTTCTGTCAATTTTGTTAAACTGTGATTTGAGCGAAAGTCCTGAACCGATCATAGCCAGAAATGAAAATGCGATCAGGCAAAGGATAAGTATATTACTCTTCTTCATCGGGTTGTCGGTTATAATGTTTTTGGATATACCTCTGTTACAAATGCCTCGTACCGGCTCTGCAATTCTTCCATACTGATATTCAGCAGATACATTGTTTTGAAAAATTCGGGCAGTTCGTTTTCAATAAACCTTTCTTTGCGGTAAGCCAGGATCAGCTCGGTCGCATTTTCTGATGCAGAGTATCCAATGCCTCTCTTGTTGAAAATGATATCCTTGCCCTGGAGGAAATCGTAAGTTCTCATCACTGTATTGGGATTCACCTCCATAGTAGAAGCCAGATCCCTCACTGATGGGATACGTTCACCGGGCGGCCATTTTACCAATAATATCTGTTCACAGATGTAATCGGCGATTTGAAGGTATATGGATTGTTTGTCTTTGAATTCCATGAAAATTTAAGTTATATCTCCTTTTCTTTCAGGCGCACATAGCAGATGTACCATGTGCTTAAAAGGAAGAACGGCGGAAACAGGTAAACCAGCGATTTGACTGATTCTGTATAATCCAGATTATAATACTGATTCAATTTATAGTAATAGATTTGCCAGCTTCCAAAAGGGAAAGCTACAACCCTGGAAGGATCTGAGGTATACTGATAGATGAGCATGAGGTTAACAAGGGCAAAAAACACGATCAATACAAATACAATTCCTGCAGTTTTGACATATGCCAGTTTTTTGAAATAAATGGACCCCAAAATAGTTGCTCCCTGAATGATTATATGCAGATAAATAAAGTATCTCATAATACCAATCGGTAGTGGAGCGTAATTACGAGCATTTACAGGAAGTTTGCTATTGGCAAATTCAACCGACCAATAATGAAATTTCACAAAGAAAATGGTAACCGGAATAATGAACAGCAAATTGATTAAAAGAGAAATCAGAAATTTCTCGAATTGTGAGGCCGGTATCATAATGGCTGCTATTCCTGTGTCAGCTGGGCCATACTGGCTGTAAGCATAAGAAGTGTAGAGGCTGCCGCCAAACATGACAACCATAAATAGTGCCAAAGCGTGAAGTATCAGCAGAAGTTCACTATAGCCATCGTATAAGATGATTGGCAGCAACATCGCAAGCAGAAGCGCGACTAACATCCCACCCATTAGCAAGTAATTTTTCCCTTTCTCCGCTAAGTCAAGCCTTAGTAATAGCCGGAAACGATGAAGATTAAATGTTTGGTTCATTTCAGTAGGGTTATAATAAATGTTTCTGGAATCATGTCTGGTATGTTGTTGCGGATCAGTAAGGTGATCAGTATAAGCACGAGAATCAGGATTGTTTTCATGACTGAAAAATTTGTTTGATTCGGGAAGGATTTTCTATCACCGCATTAAAAAGTTGCTCAAGGTCTACACGGCTTTCCTCGCGATCTAGATTTTCGGACACTGCTTTGTATCCGCGAAGTGATGGTTCGGAGTATAAAACCTTTGTATCAAATTCTACACTGGATAAGGTGCCAAAATGCAATCTCTCCGAAACGATTTCCAGGCTATGCTGAATTAGAATTTCACTGTCTTCAAGAATAATAATACCGTCGATGAGATTGTCGAGATCTCTTACCTGGTGTGTTGAAATCAATATCAGTCGGTCGGGCTCTAAAGCCGAAGACACAATCTTACGGAACTGACTTTTTGATGGAATATCGAGGCCATTTGTCGGCTCATCCATTAGTAAAACCCTTGTATTGGTGGCCAGCGCAAATGCGGTAAGTACCTTTTTCTTTTGTCCGTACGACATTCCTGTCAATTTATTCTCTTCAGGAATGTCGAATTCTGCTATGTAGTTACGAAACTGCCCTTCGTCGAATTTCGGATAAAATGGTGCCAGTGTTTTTAGGTAGTCAGTAATGGTGATTGATGGTAAGTATATTTCCTCAGGAATAAAGAATAGGTCCTGTAAAAAAGCAGGTTGCCGTTTCCGTGGTTCGTAACCATTGACATTTACCTTGCCGGTTACCGGAAATAGTAAACCTGCCATATTTCGCAAAAGGCTGGATTTGCCAGCACCATTTTTACCAAGTAATCCGTAAATATGACCCGGTCGCAATTCTAGTGATAAATCTTCAAACAGATTTTTATGCTTGCTGTATCCAAAAGTAACCTTGTCCAGTCGGATCATATTTTGAATGTTTTAGTGTATTAGTTATATAGTACACTGTAAATGTAGGCGCATGAGATGACATTCCAAAATTTTCATTAACTATTTTTTGAATACTTCACTTTTAATGAATAAGAAGGTTTTTATTAAACCCAACTTCTATGGTCCTGTTATGGATTGGCATGTTAAGCAGGGTTGCTGTGAGATCATAGGAATGCACAGGGCCTTTGGTATCTCGGTCCTTCTTACTTTCACTCTTTGAGTCTCTGGGAACGAAAAATAATTATTATTGACTGGTAAGTTTGCGGTAATCGTCCTGGGTGTCAATGTCAATTCCACCCAAAGTGAACGGAACCGAGGCGACATCTTCAGCAAATTGTTTCATCAGTTTTTTTGCGCCTTCTGTACCTTTCAATCCGAGTAGCACATCAAAATAATGTCTATGAAACAAAACGGGTGTGCCGAGTGTATTGTCATAACAACTGGCAACAATACCTTTTCCGGACGATCTGGTTTTTTGAATAAGCGCTAAAAATAAATCCCGATCTACAAATGGCTGATCACTTACGGCCAGGATTACACCTTGAAGAGCAGAGATGTTTTTGAGTGCTGCTATACCTGTCCGTATTGATGAAGACATTCCTTCCTGCCACTGGTCATTATGGGCTATCAAAGCAAATGAAGGGTCTACTTCAGGAGAAATAAGTTCGTGATTAGCACCTGTAACTACCATAATAGGAGAAAGGGGTGTTTCAAAAGCTGCATCAATTACGTTACGAAGCAAAGTTTTCCCATTGAACTGAAGCAATTGTTTAGGTTCGCCAAGTCGCGATGAGTTACCTGCGGCCAATATGAGCATTCCGAAATGCTGCTCTTCCTCCATAATTTTCAGATCGGATTTTGTATGGCACAGAGAAACCCTTCAGCTACAGAATTAGAGTAATCCAGACTTTGGCCAGATCTATTATGAATCGGTTCGGATTTCTCTCTCAGAGAAGTTCCGGCTCTGTTACTCATTACTGCTTTGATTTCTGCTAATATAGAAAGTGCAATTTCTTCAGAAGTTTCTGCACCTATATCCAGTCCGGTTGGTCCGAAAATTTTGCTTTTTTGATTCTCATTTATGGTAACCCCTTCTTGTTCTAGCTCGGCAAACATCTTGTCAAGCTTCTTTTTAGGTCCGAGTGTTCCTATATAAGGACAGATGTCCAACGCAATCAGCTCTTTCAGAAGTGCAATATCATAATTGTAGTTATGTGTCATCAGCACAAAAAAGGTTTGCTCGTCGGGCGAGATATGTGACAGGACTTCATTGGCTTTGGATACCAATACTTGTGAAGCTTTCGGGAAACGCTGCCGGGTTGCATGCCTGTTCCGGCCATCTACAATAATGATGGTCCAACCCAAGACAGACGCCATTTCCATAAGGGGAATGGTGTCATTGCCAGCACCGGCGATAACGAGGGATGGAGGTGTTTTGAGGTATTCCACAAAGCCTGTGAGATCTCGTCCGTCAATAACAAAACCTTTAAAAAATGAGTCTTGAATCTGTTGTGCGTAGGCAACTTCGGGATGAAAAGTATCTTCACTTACAATGGAAGCTACACTATATTCTGAGGTATTTTCTTTTTCGAGGTACAGGCAGCAGGTTCCAGGTTGATCATCTTTCCTTGCGGTCAGGGAGAACAAAGTGAGTAAAACCGCATTCTGTCTTCTGGCAGAAGCACGTTTCAACAATGCAATAGGATTATTTATCTGTTCCGGATGGATAGGCTCGAACAGAATATGTACTATGCCATTACAGCCTAATTGTACACCTAAAGTATTGTCGTCATCGTCAGTCGTGTCGTAGGTTACAAGTTTGTTCTTTTGTTGAGAAATTGCCAAAAGCGCTTTTCTTAAGGCATCGCCTTCGAGGCAACCACCACTTATAGCGCCGGTAAGCTGGCCATCATCAGTAACGAGCATTCTCGCACCAGGCCTGCGATACGAAGAGCCTTCTACATGAACAACCGTTGCCAAAGCCATACGCTTTTGGTTTACAATTGCAGCCTCATATGCCTGGATGATATCCTTAATTTCTTTCACTATAATGTGCTTTTACAATTTTAGAAATGACTGCTATGGCCGAATCAATATGCTCAGAAGTAGTGAATCTGCCCAGGCTGAACCGGAAAGTGTTATGAATAATTTGTACCGGAAGACCCATTGCCATTAACACATGACTTGGCTGAATAGTTGCCGAGGTACAGGCTGAGCTTTGTGAAAATGCGATCCGGCCAGAGGCCTCCAGCATCATTCTTTCACCATCAACATCTGGAAAAGTAATGTTGGTGCAATGCGGGAGTCGGACGGAAGGCTTACCATTTATAAGAATATTCAGACTACTCAATCCTTCTTCCAGGCGATTACGTAAACCAAGTAGACGTTCGGTTTCTGACATCAGTTCCTTTTCCGCCAGTTCACATGCTTTTCCCAGTCCTACAATTCCCGGAACATTCAGCGTACCGCTTCTCCGGTTTCGCTCATGACCGCCGCCATCAATTTGGGCAGTGAGAAGAGGACCATTTTTTCTGACGTAAAGTACGCCTATGCCCTTAGGTCCATATAGTTTGTGAGCACTCAAAGCGAGCATGTCGATATGATTCTCTTGTACATCTACAGAAATTTTACCGACAGCCTGCGTGGCGTCGGTAAAGAAATGTATGCCATGTCGGGCAGCTATTTTACCAATTTCAGCGATAGGCTGTATCACTCCGGTTTCGTTGTTAGCGTACATCACAGCAATCAGCAGCGTGTCTTCCGTGATTGCCGCTTCAAGCTCCTCCAAACTAATTAAACCGTTTCTGTCTACAGGCAAATAAGTAACACGGCCACCTTTCTTTTCAATGCTCAGACAGGTGTCTAAAACTGCTTTGTGTTCTGTTTGAACCGTAATGATGTGATTACCTTTTTGACTTGAACTTTCAAAAACTCCTTTTAAAGCCAGATTAACTGCTTCGGTAGCACCGGAGGTAAAAATAATTTCTTTTGGAGTAGCACCAAGTATAGCCGCTATGTTTTCTCTCGCATGCTGAACTGCTTCCTCTGCTTCCCACCCGTAAGCGTGGGTTCGGCTTGCAGCGTTACCAAACTTTTCAAGGAAATAGGGTAGCATTTCATCCAGCACACGGGGATCCATGGGTGTGGTGGCGTTGTTGTCAAGATAAACAGGTGAATGGGAATTCATAATCTTGGATAGCCTTGATTTAATATGAAGGCGGTTGTTCAAAATAGTTAATCTAATTGAGATTAGGAAAAAATTGTTTCGATTGACTTCATTTTGTAAGCCATTCAGATGGTAAACAGCACCTTTAGGAATTCTGAGATTCTCACATGAGAATTCCCCTATAATGAAACTAATTATTTAAATTTGTGTTAAACTCTATAAGTTTAATAGATTATTGTTTCATTTAAAATCTTAAAATTATGTCACTTCGACTTGGAGATATAGCCCCTGATTTTGAGGCTAACACTACACAGGGGCAGATCCAATTTCATGAATGGTTGGGTAGCAGCTGGGGATTGCTGTTTTCTCACCCTGCGGATTTTACACCAGTTTGCACCACAGAACTTGGCAAAACAGCTCTTCTTAAGGGTGAGTTTGAAAAACGTAACGTGAAAGTTTTGGCGGTGAGTGTAGACGATATCGATTCTCACAACCGTTGGATTCCGGATATCAATGAAGTCAATAATACCGAAGTCAATTTCCCGATTATTGCAGATGAGGGACGCAAAGTAGCAGAATTGTACGATATGATTCATCCGAATGCAAGTGAAAAAGCAACAGTTCGTTCTGTCTTTGTGATTGGTCCGGATAAGAAAATTAAGCTTACACTTACCTACCCTGCATCCACAGGACGCAATTTTAACGAGATTATTCGTGTCATAGATTCGTTGCAGTTAACTGCCAACTATTCAGTAGCTACGCCTGCTGACTGGGCTGACGGCGACGACGTGATTGTAGTTCCTGCTGTAAGTACTGAAGATGCTGAGAAAAAATTCTCAAAAGGTCTTAACATCGTGAAGCCATATCTGCGTTACACACCACAGCCAAATAAGTAAATTCTGTTTTTTGATATATATAAAAGTCCTTCGTTGTATATCAGCGAAGGACTTTTATGTTATACGAATACCTTACCACAACGCTAATGCTTTTCAACGGAATCATCACCATAGTATCTCATATGTCTGGCTCCCAGGTAATAATAATAGATGGATAGTGCCATCGGAATATGGGCGATGTCATTGTAATTGAACCAGGGACCGAAGCTGAATTTTAATGCATGGAAACCGGCAGATACCGCACCCAGGAAGGTGGCGATAAAAATATAACGGCTTCCCGGATCATTCTTCTTCCGGTATACATAAATTTCAATCAGGCATAGCATCAGAAAAAGTCCGTAGAAAGCGTGTACCTCCACAACGATAAAGTTAAGGGTCACAAGGGCAAGTACGAAAAAGATTGAAAGTTCTATATAGTTAAGCCATCCCAGGTATTTTCCTATTTTTTGAGAGAGGAGTGGCTTGACGTGCCAGATGGCAGCGCGTTCAAAGAGTGCTACCGCGATCATACTTGAAAACCAGCCAGGGATTTTTCCAGGCTGGCCTGTGAGGTATAAAAAGCCATGTCCCAATATTCCGCCAATTGCCGTTGCCAAACCCATAAACAGGAAAAAGTACTGCGTTTGTTTATACATCCTGTGTGTTCTGCCCATTTGGTTGAGCTTCACAAATCCGTAAACACAGACGGCTGTCATCATCAGACTGGATAAAACAGAAGAAGGTTCCAGAATGGTGATGCCGAATAACTGAATCTGGTGCACCTTACTGAAATCAATGGCTAAAACATTCATAAAATTAAAAGTATTGCAATAACGCTGTAATCAGAATAGTCAAAGTAACTACAATTGAACCATTATTTCACAATTTGAAATCAGGTTACAGTTGCAAGGATCAATTTCGTGCCAGATAATAAACAGATTGTAATTGGCTGTGTATTTATTTCATGGATTTATTGTACTTTACATTTGTATATCAGCCAGGACTCGATTTATGAAGTGGTCATTTGTTATTCAGCAAAAATTCAAAACAGCAATCATATTAGGTGGGATGATGTGTATGATTGTTGGTGCTACACTAATATCCCGAATGAATATGGAGGGCATTGACAAGTCGTTTTCATCCATATATCAGGATCGGCTCATACCTGCAACCAATATTATTTATCTCACCGAAAACCTCTACGGAAAAAGACTTTCGCTTGAAAAGTTTTTGTTGTCTGATGAAGTGTGTAGCTCGGAGGAAATAGCCACAGGACTGAATGTGCACAATAATCATATAGATTCATTGATCAGAGCTTTTGAAAAAACGTATCTGGTGGATCAGGAAGCGCAAAGTTTGGGCGCTTTTAAGAATAGGGTTGCTGAATATGCATTGCTGGAGAAGGTTATCATCAATCTCTATATATCCGGGCATCCAGCGGCAGGAAAAGAACTTTTTGAAGGTGCAGGTGCCAGAACATTCCAAAGTACTATTCACAATCTGAACGAGCTGACAACAATTCAGTCCAGGGTAGGGCAGGAATTGATGAAGGAGACAAAGAGCGATATGGCAAGTTTCAGTTTGATTTCATTTCTTCAGATTGCACTGGCTATCATCATTGGTCTTATTCTTATTGGTCTTATTCAGAGCTCAACAATCATTCACAAGTCGACAGCAGGGAAAGATCGGGGCTTTAACCTGAATTAACAAAAAAAGGTCTGGTTGTAAGAGCCAGACCTTCCACTATATTTTACTACGGAGTTAATTTCCTACTTTTCTACCTTTAAGCGTTTCACGAGAGTTTTTCACTTGCTTCAAAAGGTCTTTTTTAACAAACAAACGTGTTCCGTTTCCACCCTGAAGATCAAAAGTCCGCTCTTTATAATCGAACTTGTTGTTAGGTAGTACATCCAGAAAATAGTTCTGACCACTCAGATTAAATTTCATTCCTTTTTGATCTTGTTGGGTATCATCCCATGAAACATGGATGACTCCATCTGCTGTACCCAAGGCAACCCCAGGAGTGAATGGAAGCACATTGATGGTTTGGATACTTTTACCATTGCTCATGGTAATTTGTCCTTCCGGATTTACCTTAATATCATTAGGATCAGATACTTCACGACGTATGTTAATGGCTTTGTCATTAAAAAACTGAACTTTTTCCAATGGAATATTAGCTGATTCAAGATCACGTCTCAAATCTTCCGTAAATACGGTGTAATTAGAAAGAGGAACGGAGTTCATAGTTGTGCAGGCCGAAACTGCGGAAAACAAAAGAAAACCGGCAATAAATTTTTTAACAAGATTCATACGTAATTGGATAGTCTAGATATTCAGTTCAGAATAAGATTTGGTGTCGCAATATTAAGAAAAACACTTACAGTTAACAAGATACCGATTTAATATTGAGGCAAAGGATTTTATGACAATCTGTCAGCCCGGCCGGATTCGATTGCTAATGGAACGCATATTTTCATTGAGTATTGCAAGAGGCAAATTATTTCTAAATTTTAAACCAAACGTTGACGAATATGGAGACAGGGATTCAGGAAAAGGGAAATTTAAGTATACACACCGAGAATATTTTCCCGATCATTAAAAAATTCCTTTACTCAGATCATGAAATTTTCCTGAGGGAACTTGTATCGAATGCAGTTGATGCAACTCAGAAGTTGAAAAAACTTTCTTCTTATGGAGAGTTTGATGGAGAGCTGGGGGAGTTGAAAGTAGTTGTGAAGCTTGACAAAGAGGCCAAAACCATTACCATCAGTGATAATGGTATCGGTATGACTGCCGATGAAATCAAAAAATACATCAATCAGATTGCCTTTTCAGGAGCTACTGAATTCGTTGAAAAGTATAAAGATAAAGGAGACGAAGGCAAAATTATCGGAAACTTTGGTCTCGGATTTTATTCAGCCTATATGGTTGCGAAAAATGTGGAGATCATCACAAAATCTTATAAGGATGATTCAGAAGCCGTACGTTGGGAGTGTGACGGTTCAACCGAATTTACACTTGCTTCTGCCGAAAAGGCTGAAAGAGGATCTGATATTGTACTACACATTGCTGAAGATTCGGAAGAATTTCTGGACGAGTACCGTTTACGCGGCATTCTGGAAAAATATGGAAAATTCCTTCCTATTCAAATCGAGTTTGAAGATAAAATAATCAACAATACCAGCCCTATATGGACCAAAAATCCATCTGAGCTGAAAGATGAAGATTACATTGCTTTTTATAAGGAGCTTTATCCAATGAGTGAAGATCCTTTGTTTTGGATTCACTTGAACGTGGATTATCCATTCAATCTTACAGGAGTTCTTTATTTCCCGAAACTGAAAAACGATTTCCAGGGACAGCGTGAAAAAATTCAGTTGTATAGCCGCCAGGTTTTCATTACCGATGAAGTAAAGGATATTGTTCCTGATTTTCTTCAATTGCTACACGGTGTGATCGATTCTCCCGATATTCCGTTGAACGTTTCCAGAAGTTATCTTCAGGCTGATGGTAATGTTAAAAAAATTAACGGTTACATTACACGTAAGGTTGGTGATAAACTTGCTGAGATATTTAAAAATGATCGTGAAGGATTCGAAGCGAAGTTTGATGACATCGGTCTGTTTGTTAAATATGGTATTGTGAGCGATGAGAAGTTCTACGAAAAAGCCAAAGATTTCTGTTTGGTGAAAAACGTAGATGGTAAATTCTTCACTTTCTCAGAATACAGCGATCTGGTGAAGGAAAACCAGACTGACAAAAATGACACACAGATCTGGCTATATACCACTGATGAGCAAAAACAGGATGCCTTCATCCAGTCAGCAAAAAAGCGTAGTTATGATATTCTGTCTCTGACAAGTGTAATTGATGCACATTTTATTAATGCTTTGGAGCAGAAGCTAGAAAAAACATCTGTGAAGCGTGTAGATGCAGATACGCTAGATAAGCTGATCGAGAAGGACGTGAAGCTGGAAAGTATTTTGTCTGCAGATGATCAGGAAAAGGCTAAGAAGCTTTTTGAAGAAATAGCTGGCTCAAAAAGTGCACACATTGCTGTAGAAGCTATGCCGGTCGATGAGTTGCCGGTGGTGATAACTTTCCCTGAATTCATGCGCCGTATGACAGATATGCAGGCAACGTCCGGACAGCGATCTATGTTTGGCGATATGCCGTTGATGTACACAGTTTCATTGAATGCCAATCATCCGATCATCGGTAAAGTTTTGCAAACGGAAAATGAAGAGGAACAGAAATCACTTGCTAAGCAGGTTTATGATCTTGCACTACTTTCGCAGGGTCTGTTGACAGGAAGTGATCTTACCAAATTCATTCAGAGAACGGTGACAACACTTTAAGATAAAAGAATGTATACAAAAGAGCCGCTTTCCTTGCTGAGAGCGGCTCTTCCTTTTTATCTTCCTCCAATCAATTTTTCTTTCAGAATATTTAATTCGTTCCACTTTCCTTCATGGGCCAGAGCCGCCTGTTCCGGCCAGCTGGTAGGGTCATGCATTTGAAATCGCGGTCCTGCAGCATGTAATATCCTGGCTATGCGTACAGCCGGAATGGCGGAAAGGTGTGCATAATTGTATATTCCATTCTTATTTAAAATGTCCTGGATCTTAGGGCCGATTCCTTCTATTACCTGAAGATCTTGCCGAACTCCTGAATTTAGCTCTTCAACTGGGTATACTGTTTTAGAAGCGCCTTTGATAGGTATATCTGCGGATACTACCGCAGGCCTGACCAGGGTTGACTGGCATTCGGCTAGTTTAAGTTGTTTTTCTAAAATGTCTTCCTCAATGCTAATGATTGAAGACCTTGTAATAAGACGGGCAAGCAGGTATCCTAATGCTGCTGCAATCACGAGTATGATAATGATCTCTGCAAATGCAAAAGATCGGGAAAATGGTGTTATCTCTGATAATGACATGGTCTATGCGGATTTTAATTTGGGATCAGGACTCGAGACGTCATTTGTTAAGTTAGCTCTGTAACTCTTTGAGCTCGTCCCACATGCCTTTATGAGCTAGTGCTGCCTGTTGCGGCCATGTTCGTGGATCGTGCATCTGAAATTTGCTTCCGTTCTTTCTAAGTATAGCAATTAACTCATCAGGTGCCGTTGCTGCTAATTGAGAAAAATTGTGGATACCTTCATCATTCAGCAGCTCTTCCATAATCTTTCCTATTCCTTCAATAATTTTGAGATCATCTTTAACCGGTAAAGTGGTAAAGGTACTGTGGATTGCATTATGTTCAAACGATTGTTTTTCGAGGAGGCAACTATCCAGATCGGTATTTATTTTAGCCAATCTTTTCTGTATCAGGCGCCGTTTCTTTGCCGCAGAAAAATAGCCGATTATATAGCCAATTACCGCAGCTCCGGCGATCATCAGCAAATGTTGCCATAATGCATCCGGGTCATTGAGTGGATTTAAATCAATCATAGTTATTATTTTGAGAATTATTACTTAACGACAACAGACACACGTCTGTTGGCTCGTTTACCCTCTGCTGTTTCATTGGATGCTTTTGGTTCAGATTCTCCTCTACCTTGTGTAATAATTCGGTTAGCAGGTAATCCGAGAGCTACAAATTGTTTTTTTACATAGTTGGCTCGTTTTCGGGAAAGCATCAGGTTCCATTCAGCGCTGTCTTCATTGTCTGTATGGCCGGTGAGTAAAAGTTTTTTACTCGTATTTTTGGCAAGAAATTTTTTTGCTTCAACAATAAACAGTTTATTCTGATCGGTTTTGATATATTCAGAACTTGCTGTTGGAAAATACAGATCAATGGGTTTAAATATGCTTTCAAACTTTTCCTTGTTCGCAAGATCTGCTTCGGGCTGACCCGTATTCGCGGGTACGGCAACTATTCCTATATTCCTGAAGCTCATATGTACTCCTCCATACACGTGTACTCCTCCATACACGCTATCCTGCTGAAAAATTATGTTCTCTGTTTCATTACTGTTAACAATAATAAGTGAGTCAGGAAGGCCTTTCGCCAGAAACCATTGTCTGATTGCATCTGCTCTGGCTTCTCCGGGATTCGCAAAAATAGTTTTGTTGGTTTCGGAAGCAGAAAAATCTCCAGTTATCACTAATCGTTTATCCCTTTTTTCCGAAAGATACTTAAACACAGAATCCATTTCCGGCAATACAGATGATAAGTTTGGAGTAGCCTCATTTTTAGCAAAAGCAAAATTCCCGTGAGCCTGCAGTTTCAGATTGGAACTGTCGGTAATAACCAGAGGTTCAACAACAGGGAAAATTGAAGAATTCTGCGGGACGATTGCTTGAGCATCGCACAATTGTTTAATACGACATACGTGCCAGTAGGCAGAACCAGCGATCCATACAGCCAGTAGCAACCACCATATTTTCCTGTTAGACATATTTTCCTCCTGAGGTTGATTCAGACATCTGACTTAAAATTAATTATTTAGTCACACATTATGAATTTTCCGCGATATTCATGCGTGGTGGTGCCTAACAAAAAAAGCAGCTTGCCCATTGAGCAAACTGCTTTAAAATCTTTACCGAAATAACTATCGGTTCATTGAAATAAGGAATTCTTCATTATTTCTGGTCCCTTTCATGTGTTCGAGCAAGAAATCCATGGATTCCATTGCATTCATGTCGGACATATGTTTTCTGAGAATCCAAACTTTTTTAAGTGTCTCTTTATCCAGAAGCAAGTCTTCACGGCGTGTACCGGAAGCCATCACATCAATGGCAGGGAATACACGTTTGTTAGACAGCTTACGGTCAAGCTGAAGTTCCATGTTACCGGTACCTTTGAATTCCTCAAAGATTACTTCATCCATTTTGGAACCTGTATCAATCAGAGCAGTTGCTATAATTGTAAGTGAGCCACCGTTTTCTACATTTCTTGCAGCTCCGAAGAAACGTTTTGGTTTGTGCAGCGCATTTGCGTCAACACCACCTGAAAGTATTTTGCCAGATGAAGGAACTACTGTATTGTATGCACGGGCTAATCTTGTGATAGAATCTAACAGGATAACCACATCGTGGCCACATTCCACCATTCGTTTTGCCTTTTCCAGAACAATGCTCGCTACTTTTACGTGGCGGTCAGCTTGTTCATCGAAAGTAGATGCAATTACTTCAGCCCGAACGCTTCGCTGCATATCGGTAACCTCTTCCGGACGCTCATCAATCAGCAAAATAAGAAGAAAAACTTCCGGGTGGTTTCTTGTAATTGCGTTGGCTACTTCTTTTAAAAGAACAGTTTTACCTGTTTTAGGTTGAGCAACAATCATCCCTCTTTGTCCTTTTCCAATCGGAGCGAACAAATCCAGAATCCGTGTTGAATATTGATCCGGACGGGAACTGAGTCTCAGACATTCGTCCGGAAATAATGGTGTCAGATATTCAAAAGGAATACGGTCACGTATTTCTTCCGTTGTTTTGCCATTTACGGTTTCAACACGAAGCAAAGCGAAATATTTTTCACCTTCCTTTGGAGGTCGTATCTGCCCGCGAACTGTATCTCCGGTTTTCAGACCAAAAAGTTTTATCTGAGAAGGTGATACGTATATATCATCAGGACTGGCCAGATAGTTGTAATCTGCAGATCTTAGGAATCCATATCCGCCATCCTGCATAATTTCAAGAACACCTTCATTTACAATAAGTCCGTCGAATTCACGTACATAGTTATTGTAATTTTTTTTGATTTTGGAAGAAGGATCTTCTCGTGATATGTTGGGTTGGGAATTGCGTTCCTGAGGTTCATTTGGTTGTCTGAAAGGTCTTTCTTCAGATATCTTTGACTCAGAGGGAGCAGGAGCCTGGGGTTCTTCCTGTTTTTCAGATTCAGAAGTAGGAACGGTGTCAACTACTTCCTCTTTTCCAAGGTCATTCAAAGTGTCATCTTCCGAGTCATCTTCGTGAGCTACATCCAGATTTCTTGCCTTGTTTTCAGTTACAGGTTCAGCCGTAGCTGGCTCAACTGTTTCTTTGGCATTTTGTGGATTGTCAAAAAGTGGAGCGGATGACGAAAATGGATTTGTATTTTCTTTCCTTTGTCTGACCGGACGACTGGATGCTGCTTTAGGTTCAGCTGTTTCACCAGGAGTCGCACGTCTGGCCCTCTTTTTCTTCGGCTCATCATCCTGTGAGGAAATAGCTTCTGGTTCAGCAGATTTTGCCGAATCCTGCTGAGTGAGGATACGGTTAATTATTTCCTTTTTAGGTAATTTAGCGTAGTCTGGAATATTGAGGCTTCCGGCAATTTCTTTAAGCTCTGAGAGAAGCTTAAGGTTCAGTTCATCAATTGTAAGCATACAGAAAATAAAAGGCAAAGAGGTACTTTACCTGTCGGATAATGAGTTTGTGAATGGTAAATGGATATTTCTTGAGAACGCATACCTTGTGGTCACGTAAGTGTTATGGCTGTATCAGAATTTATTCAGACCAAGTGAATGACTTTACCGGCCAGGAAAAAATGATGGATCAACTTGAAAAGTTAGTTAAATACACTCAAATGGAGTATTGAAAACGCTGGTAAGAACCTAATAACCTTGAAAAACGCTGAAAGCTATCGGGAGATGGATAACAGAACTTCAATATTGAGTTGAGGATTTGTTGGGCGAAGGTAATAAAAATTTTGTTAAGTGCAAATTTGTGAAAAAAACATTCACATATACCTTGCATTGATTCTCAATAATCCACGGATCTTTTAACATAATTTAAGGCATTACAGTGGATTATAGTTATTAGCGTACTAGCTTTTGTCACAGGAAAATAAGACTTTTGCACCATTATGAATATTGCGATTGACGCAGGTAATACATATGCCAAAGTCGGATGGTTTGAAAATGATAGCCTGATGCGATATCAGACCGGATTATCGTGGCCTGACATGATCGCCGAAATAAAACGGGAAGAGCCGGAAAGAATCATTTTTTCATCTGTAGGAAATAGTGTAGAGGATTTCATGAAAGCTTTGCAAAAAGATATTGAAATCATGGATTTATCACCAGATACGCCACTGCCTATTCAAAAGAACTATGACACACCGGAGACACTGGGTGCGGATAGAATTGCTGCGGCCGTTGGTGCTCAATCTCTGTACCCGAAGGATGACCTTTTGGTAATAGATATGGGTACGTGCATCACCTACGACTATCTGAATAAAAAGGGAAGTTTTCAGGGAGGTTCAATATCTCCGGGGGTGAAAATGCGATTCGCTGCTTTACATACGTTTACTAGTAGGTTACCTCAGCTGGAGCCGGTTTTTGAGCCGGAATTGGTTGGAAAAAGTACAAGAGGAGCGATAGAGAGTGGGGTTATGAATGGAATGTTGGCAGAAATTGAAGGAATAATTAGCCGTTATCGCCACATATCACCGGATTTACGTGTAGTTGTATGTGGTGGGGACGTTCCATTTTTTGAAAGTAGGTTGAAACCGACCATCTTTGCAGTTCCTGAATTGGTATTAATTGGATTGAACAGAATTTTAAGATATAATGTCGCTTTATAAAAGAATAGGAATACTCGCGGTTGCATTCACCTTCGGCTTTAATGCTTTGTCACCGGTTCAGGTAAATGGCCAGGGTTTAGGCAATGCACCTTATTCATCATTGGGTATCGGAGAGTTATATGGTGATGGTTTTTCTGACAACGTCGGAATGGGGCAGTCGGGAGTTAGTACTGGAAATGGATTTCAGATCAACAATCTCAATCCTGCACTATGGTCCAGAAATAAATATACAACCCTGGACATCGGTTTGATTGGTCAGTATAAGGATATTGTTTCAGGTAGTAATAAGCAGCAAACAGTTGGTGGGAATCTTGCTTATGTATCTCTGGCATTTCCTGTAAGCAGAAGATGGACATTGGGAGGGAGTCTGAAACCATACAGTTTTGTTGATTTTGAAAATACTTCCGTCAGAGTTATACCCGGAACGGCTGATCAGGCCATTTATTTCAATTCAGGAAAGGGTGGTATAAACAAAGCTTCTCTTACCAATGGTTACCAGCTAGGTAAATATGTCAGCCTGGGTCTTGAAGCATCTTACTATTTTGGAAATGTGAGAAAGGCATCAGAAGTGATGATCCCCTCAGGAACAAGTAGTGATTATTTGGTGGGTATTAATGACAGGATAGCGTATTCGGACTTTGGAGCACGTGCTGGTGTTGCAGTGAGAATACCTATAAAAAAGGACAATAAGCTTAACCTTAATCTGGGAGGAGCATACAGTTTCAAAACAGATTTAAACGGTACACAGACAAGAACATTAGAACTGAGCCAGGATTCATTTGTATTACCAGGAGCTACAGATACGCTTAGTAATAATCTATCAGGGGCAGTTACTGTACCTACGCAGTATCAGGTTGGCATGAGCCTGGAATGGCCTCTTAAACTTGTAATATCTGCAGATTACAACAGGCAGGAATGGTCACAGTACCGCGGATTCAGAACTTCTTCCAATGATGGTTTAAAGAATGTGAGCCGTATGAATTTAGGGGTGGAATACCTGCCGCGTTTCCTATCGCTTAATTATTTTGATCGTGTCCGGTATCGTGTTGGATTTAGTCATGGTAATAGTCCATACGTTATCAATGGAAAGGGTATAAACGATACGAATATCAGCCTTGGTTTTACATTCCCGATGGGATATGGTTATCAAAATTTCCTTTCAATTGCCTTTGTGGGAGGCCAGCGAGGTGTCACAAGTACCGGAACAGTCAGAGAGCGCTATGGAAGGGCTGTGTTAGGAATTACGCTGCTTGAAAGGTGGTTCCAGAAGCAAAAGCTGGATTAAACTGCATCATGATGTCAGCGGTATCTCAAAGCGTTTATCGGGAGCAAAAATTATTTTGGAACAGACTTTTTGCAGTGCTCGTTGTAACTGGTCTGGCCGGTATATCTTTTTCCTGCAACAAAAACGAAAAGAAGATAGGAGCTTTGTATGAAGGGCCCACAGAGATCGTGAATAATGTGCAAATAAGATATACTGAGCAGGGTTTACCGAAAGTTCAGATGGTAACACCGCTGTCTATGACTTACGGCAATCAGAATAAAATATTCCCGGACACAGTCAACATTAATTTTTTCGATCCAACGGGAGCAATCATTACCCATTTGCGTGCCGACTCTGGACGCTTCGATCATGCTACGAATGTCTATATAGTAAAAGGACATGTGAAGGTAATTAAGTCTCAGACAGAAGAAACACTCACAACTTCCGAACTGAGCTGGAGTCCTGTTACTAAAAAAGTATTTACAGATAAGCCGCTTACTGTCAGAAATACCAGAACGTCGGAGATAACCAAAGCGGTGGGCATGGACGCGGAGCAGGACTTTACCCGTATTAAATTCAGAAAGGCAACCGGTATATATAAATTCTCAGGAGTTCCCTGAGTTATTGATCTTCGCACTCAGCCAACGATTTCTGAACTAATTTAATGGAGGTATGCGTACTGTCTTTCCCCCATTTCATAGTTACAAAAGATACAATTTCTGCAATTTCAAGCTCAGTTAGTTTAGGATTACCCGGCATTGGCCTGCTAAACTTTTTTGCTGCTACCAGAATTGTATCGCTCATGCCATGTTTGATAATACATGACATCAGTTCCTTGTTTGTCAATATTGATGACCCCTGAAGCGGAGGATAGAGGTTAGCCATACCTTTTCCATCATCCTGATGGCAGTTCGTACAATAAGTTTTATACAATTGATAACCTTCCACGAAATATTGCTCCGACTTCAGTTCATCAGAACTTTGGCAGGAGTAAATAAATGGAAGGACGATAAGAAAAAAGGCTTTTAGCGATTTGCTGATAAGCCCGTTAAAAAAATGGGAGCAGCTCATTTTTTATACTCGTCCAATAGTGTCTGAATATCATCAATCAGCCTTTTTGTTCCTTCTTCCGTAGTGCCATCATACATGCCACGCACGTGCTTGTCTTTATCTACAAGAATAAATGCTCCGCTATGTAGAAAACCGCCTTCTGCTGTTTTTTCTTCCTTGGCTACGACCATATAGTTTTTTAAGCCGAGCTCATACGTTTTTTCTTTCGGACCTGTCAAAAACTGCCATTGTGTACCAGTAACATTAAGATCTTTCGCGAATGTATTTAATACAGATGGAGTGTCATGATCAGGATCGATCGTATGAGACAAAATCATTACACTGGGATTATCCTTAAATTTCTCATATACCGTCAGCATTTGTTTCTTCATAACCGGACATATGGTCGGACAAGTGGTGAAGAAAAAATCTGCGATGTAAATTTTGTCTTTAACAATTTGTTCTGTAACAGTGTCACCGTTCTGATTCACAAAAGAAAACGGCGGAATGGTATTGTAAATGGTATCTACTACTTCTTTACCATCTACCGTTTTAGTGGTCCAGTCCCTTTCTCCCAGAATTGGTAATTTCTTTCCGGCATTGTCGCAACTGGCAATTCCCAGTGCTACAATAGAGGTTAACAGTATTGATTTGATGGTAAAGGTTACTTTTACTAAATTCATAATTATTTGTCCAAAAACGATTTTGCTTCGTTTATACTTTTAAGAGTGACTAGTTTTACTTCTTCAATTTTAGTTTTCTCATTTTCAAAATATACAATGGCATCATCGTGATTAAGTTTTTTGGCTGAATCTCCGCGATATTCATTCATCCAGCTCATCATTGCCCTGTCCGACTCATTCAGTTTTTGATTCAGATCTGCCGCCTTGGTACGTTCTTCTGCCAGATTATTTCCTGTAATTCCTTCATTCTGCAGACTATCTAATTCTACAATCTTTTTAGATAACCGAATTTTTAAAGACATAATTTCATCCATTTTCGGCATCACTTCATCATGCATTGTAAGCACTTGTCCTTCAAGTTCGTGCACTTTTTCTTTGTTGCTGGAGCAATTTAGTAACGTACATGCAATCATTAGGGCCGGTATAAGATTTTTCATAATCACACGGAGGTTTTTTGGTTAATAGATACTGAGTTAATTTTTCTGGATCATCTCACGGGCATTGTCTAACACCGATTCACTCGGGTTATGTCCGCCAATCATCTGGGCTATTTCCATGATTCTTTCATTCATAGATAGTTTTTTAATTTTGCTGACGGTCTTTTCCGATGAATGGTCTTTATAGACAAAATAGTGGCTATTACCACTGCTTGCGATTTGATGAAGATGTGTAATGGCTATTATTTGATGTTTTTCTGACATGTTATGCATCATTTTAGCCATTTTCTTAGCAATTTCACCTGATACACCCGTGTCTATTTCATCAAAAATGATGGTTGGTAATTTGCGTTTATCTGCCAGTATATACTTGATAACCATCATTAAGCGGGAAAATTCTCCTCCGGAAGCAACTTGTTTGAGCTCTTGAGGTGCAACACCTTTATTGCCGCTAAACAGAAAGATGACTGAATCAATTCCATTGGGGGAGGGAAGGATTTCACTGATACGGATAGAAATAGACGCATTAGGGATACCTAATTCTATTAGTCTTTCGAGCAGCAGTGACTCTATCTGCGCTGTGACTTTATGCCTTCGGGCTGATAGTTTTTTTGCGCTTTCATGCATTGCTTTCTGACTCGATTCTGCCTTACGTTGAGCAGCTGCCAGATCTTCATCCAGATTAAGCACTGTATTCAACTTTTTTTGTAAGGTATCTTCTAGTTTTATCAGTTCATCAATCGTTGTCAGCTGATGCTTTTTTAGAAGGAGGTAAATTAAATCTAATCTCTCGCGCACAATCTCCGTGCGATTCTGATCAAGATCAACGGATGAATTCGCACTATCTATCTCATCTGTAAGATCCCGAAGTTCAATCAACGCACTTTGCGCGCGCTGATGTAATCCATCATAGGCAGGAACCAGCCTGGCTGCCTGAGAAAGTGAGTTAACAGCTATCTTTAATAATTCGAGTACAGAACCTTCAGGACTATCGAGGTAGGTATATGCTGCCTGTAGCTTTTCACGAATCTCCACAGCATTCTCTAAAATAGCCAGTTCTTGTTCGAGACTATCCTGTTCTCCTGCGACCAGAGATGCAGCATTAATTTCCTGAAAAAGAAATTGATCAAAATCGAACTCCCTTCTTAGTCGTGATGCTTCATTTTGCAAATGTTCCAATGACTTTGCCGCATCCCGGTATTGTTGATATCGGTGTTGGTAGTCTGCCAGCAAATCCCCATTGCCTGCGAATGCATCTACAGCCCTTAACTGGAATTCATTGGTTCCCAACATGACGGAATCATGTTGAGAGTGTATGTCGAGCAACTGGCTGCTTATCTTACGAAGTGTTTCCAGGTTTACCGGGGTGTCATTAATGAAAGCTCTGGATTTGCCGGAAACGGATATTTCACGCCGAATGATGCAATCATCAGAAAAATCAAGGTTTTCTTCTTCAAAATTTGGTGCCATATCGTATCCTGCCAGATTGAAGGTTCCTTCAATGATGCACTTCTCACTGGAATCGAATAAAGATTTTGCATCAGCACGGTTGCCGAGTAATAAGCCAATGGCACCAAGCATGATGGATTTACCTGCTCCTGTTTCCCCGGTGATGATGTTCAAACCAGGATCGGGCGTCATTTCCAATTGCTTGATTAAAGCGTAATTCTTGATCAGTAAATTAGAAAGCATTTTAGGTTAATCAAATGAAGGGCGTGTATGTACGCTGATTGTTTCTGTAAATAAGGATTTCCTTAATTGATTCGAATATAACCACGATATCTTTCAATCAAAAACCGAATACGGCGAGGCAACTATTTATTTACAATCTCTTCCAGTTTGGCGGTAGTATCCAATATGATTTCGTGTATAAGGTCTATCGAAAGAATATGTAAGTGGTCCCGCGAATCCAGTATGGTTAGTGTATCTGGCGTAATTGATTGCAGTTTACCTAGGTGCGTAACGCCATTACGCAATACGACATGGATCTCGTTATGCTGTAATCTGCTAAGTTTACTATAGCTATCCGTGCCCGGGATTCTTATCAGTCTTTTGCTCATTGCTGACTTTTCTATTGGTTAAGCCTTTGGTATAATTGTGTTTTGGAAGGATCCAGACTTACCAGAACTGCATAAGCTTCTTTTTTTTGTTCGGTAGTCCCTTCTACCATAATTTTACATAGTTCATCAGATTTCGCATCGAAAAATGAATTGATTACAATACTACCGGGACGGGACAGAGATACTTCCTTAATCGTGTTTAATACTGTTAATACCTTGGTTCTGGTTTGAACAGGGTTTTGTGTCGCCACGTCCAGCCCTTCTCTATAATAGCTGTACATCCCTTCGCGAAATGGGAGAAACTGCTGGCTCATTAGATTTTCAATAAGTGAGTACCGACTGTTTGTATTATTGGTACTGTTATCCCAGGCCCGCCGGTTGCCCGAACCATTTCTGGCTTGGTTGGAAATATTGAATGCCTTCTGTAAATATGGGCTTCCTCCAAGTTTGCTGAAAGAATCGTAATCGAAGATGTGCGCCAGATAGGCATAAAATGCAAGGGAGTAAGGGAGCTCATCTGTGAAACTCGCCTCGTTGAAATAGAGCTGATTTCCCGGCAGGAAGTTAAAGTTGAAGTTTCTGTCTACATAAGTAAAAAGCACTGTTTCATAATTTGAATTAAACACCGGTCTTGATATGACCAGCTGCGCATTTCCTTCATAACTACCGAGTGCTACAGACTTAATCAAATTTATATTCAACTTACATTTGATTCTTTCCTCTTTTGCAAACACATCATTTGACCATCTGGTATTATTCAGAAAGTCATTGATATAAGTTTGTAACTGAGTCATGCTCTGCGGGTCAGTTTTTTGCTGCGCGAAAAGCTGATCAGAATTAACTGTTACGGTGAACAGTGCTGATTGTGCAGATACTATTGCTGAATAGGCCAGCCCTAAACACAAAACGAAACTAAACGTATATTTTTTCATACTTCACTCCATTTATTCAGGACAATATCAAGAATATCCTGAGCCACCTCATCCTTGGATTTTAGGGTAAAATGACTTACTTTTTTGTTTGTATCAATAACGGAAATTTTGTTGGTATCGTGTGCAAATCCGGCACCTGCGTCATTGAGAGAATTAAGGACGATGTAATCCAGATTCTTTCGCTGCATTTTATCGATTGCATATTCAAGCTCATTTTCAGTTTCCAGGGCGAAGCCGATAAGCAACTGCCCTGATTTCTTTTGCGATCCAAGTGTGCCGGCAATGTCCGGTGTTTTTTTTAGATTGAGAACCATCCCTGATTCCTGCTTTTTTATCTTTTGACTGGCAACATGCTCACTTGTGTAATCAGCCACAGCAGCGGAAAATATAACAAGGTCACTGGATTCAAAGTTGGCTTGCGTTGCCCGGAACATCTCTTCTGCCGTTTGAACATGAACAACATGTATATCAGTATCCGCAATTTTCTGTGAAGTGGGACCACTGATCAGGGTAACGTGAGCTCCGGCTCCTGCAAAAGCATGTGCAATCGCATAACCCATTTTTCCCGATGAGCGATTACTTATGTACCTGACCGGATCAATGGGTTCTGTAGTGGGGCCTGCTGTGATCAATACGCGTTTGCCTTGGGCGACTCTTTTGAAGGTAAATAATTTTCTAAGCTGGTAAATAATGGTTTCCGGCTCTGCAAGTCTGCCATCTCCAACCAGCCCACTCGCAAGCTCGCCGTGTCCAGGTGCTATCAGGTGATTCCCGTATGACACCAAAGCCTTAATGTTATTGGAGGTAGAAGGATGTAAAAACATATCGACGTCCATAGCTGGTGCAAAAAATACTGGGCAGCGTGCAGAAAGATAAATGGTAGTCAAGAGATCATCTGCATGGCCGTTAGCAAGTCGCGATAAAGTTTTGGCCGTAGCCGGTGCGATAATAATTGCATCGGCCCACAATCCCAGCTCAACATGGTTATTCCAAAGGTGAGTGCTCTCGTTGACAAATGAGGTAAGGACTTGCCTCTTGGAGAGAGTGGCCAGTGTGAGAGGAGTAATGAACTCGGTTGCTGACTGCGTCATCACGACCTGAACATCGGCTCCTTCCTTTACTAGCAGACGAACCAGTAATGCCGATTTATAAGCAGCTATACTTCCTGTTACTCCCAAAATTATTTTTTTTCCCTGAAGATTCAATGTCTTATTGCTTTTAGGAATTGGCTATAAAAGAAAACCAGCCGTATAAATAAGTGCTTATTCGTACGGCTGGTCTTAATAGATATCAGAAACTATTCTTCTGAGTTGTCGCGCAGACTGTGGTACGTTTTTCCATCGATAAATTCATCAATAGCGATACTTCCCGCTTTCGGCATACGCTCGTAAAACTTAGAAATTTCAATTTGTTCACGGTTTTCAAAAACCTCTTCAAGATTGTCAACACCTGATGCAAATTCAGCGAGTTTGTTGTTCAATTCCTCTTTCATTTTGCTTGATATCTGACGAGCTCTTTTAGATATCACTGATACTGATTCATATAGATTTCCTGTTACATCCGCGATCTTGTCGGTATCGCGGGTAATGATGGATGGATTCGTTGCCATGCTTACTTAATGGATATAGTTTAAATTTTTAAAACTTAATTGAGTCAACAAAGATCAATTCTGAACCTTTGTTTCTGTTGTCACCGGAGCGGTAACCTTGGCCGGTTTTGTTCCGCTGCCTGTGTCAGGTTTTGCTTCCAGCAGCTTTCTTTCTGCTTCTGCCTTGGCAAGTAGTCCAATCTGGTCATTACTGTTATCGAACATCCGTTCTGCATCGCGAACATACTTGCCCGATGGATATTTGTCTACCAATTCTTCATAGAACTTAACAACCTCTTGGTATCGCTCCTTTTGTTTATCGTAAAAGCTGTTCGAAGCAAGATTATATTGTGATTCTACCTTCAAAAATGCCAGCTCCTCATTGTATTTAGAATCTGGAAAATCCTTCTTAAAGTTATCAATTGAAATTACAGCGGATTTCAATGATGCCATATTAAAATCACTGATTTTATGATATAATTTCGCTTTTTCGTAAGCTTTACGTTCCAGCTTCGATCTTAGCTCCAAGATGAATTTTGTACACTCTTCACGGAATGGGCTATCAGGATATGTATTAATAAAATCCTGGAGGGATGAAATTGCAGTAAAAGTACTTGCCTGGTCCAGGTTAAATGGAGCAGAATCTTTGTAAAGCGAAAAGGCATGCATGTAAAGCGCCTCCTGAGCGAAGTCACTACGTGCATACGTATCGTAGAATTTCTTAAAGAGAAACTGACTCGTGTTGTATTGACCCTGCTGATATTGGGTATACGCATAATAGAACTGAGCAAGCTCAGATTCTGTGCTACCTTTCAAAAGAGGAATTAACTCTTCAAAAAGTAAACCGGAGCGATAAAAATCGCCCTTCTTATAATAGGTCATTGCGGCATCGTACTTCTGCTGGTCCGTACCTGTCTTCTGTAATTTGGAAAATTTACTACAGGAAGTAATGACTAATACTGTAATAATAAGCAAGAAATAACTTGCCAGACTGTTTTTTCGCATATAACCGCAAAGGTAATAAAAAAGCTACACCATCCATAACGAAAGGGTAGCTGAATAAAGTGTTTTAAAAGTACTATTGCTGATGACGAACAAGCATTTTCTTTGTTGCCACCTTTTTACCCTCCAGAGAAAGCTGATAAAAGTATAATCCCGTGGGCATCACAGTGGTATCTACGGTAAGTTTCCGGTTGTTCTTGTTCAATACATACTCGTTCATTTTTGTTCCCAATACGTTGTAAAATATAACCTTGGCATCTCTCAGGTCTCCTGTGATATTATAATCCAGCTCTGCACGTTCGCTGGCAGGATTGGGATAGATGTTAGATACGGTTATTACGTCACTGGCATAAAGTTGTTCCTCTGCCTTAATGGCAGACTCTACAGTAACCAGTTTTTTCTCAATGTTCTTTGTGACAAGTTCTACTTCCTGTACGCCGGTACTTTCAGACGCAGCAGTATTAGAAAACAAAAATGTTCTGTAAAACTTATTCAGAGCTTTTGGATTTTGTAAAGACAAAGGCTTGTAGGTAAGGCCTGATGGTTTGGTGGTAAATGGTAGATTTCCAGCAGAATCAGTTTTCTTCGTAGCTGTCATGTTCAGTCGGCTACCCGTAGGAACCGATTGGGCTGCCAGCCCCTGCCAGGCCAACATTACAATTGTCATTAAGTAAAGTATAGTTTTTTTCATAGCTCAGGTTCTGCGATAACTTTAAAATAGGAACATCCCCTCGCTCTGTATTCCTGACGGAATTATATTACAAAAATATATAGAAATATATGTATTTTCAAAATATATTGTGCAAGTAGTCATGTTTATTTTCTGAATCAAAAAATCGTGCCCATTAGGGCCGGATAGCATTATATACTCATTTTTATTCTAACCACATTGTTTTGCCGCGTGTGGGCTTGTCGCTGATACGCCAGTTGAATCCGTCCAACTGTCTTTCCTGTGGTTTTATCTTGGTTGGTGGAATTAATTGCCCATCCGGTTTTCCTACAAAAGCAATTCTTCTTACCTGATTTTCTTCGAACTGGAGATTCATCCTTCCACAAATCACTCTGTTAAGCCCGATCATTTTTTGTTTATCATCAATAGCGTAATATACACTTTCGCCGTTTCCATCAACCAGAACCTGCTTAAGTGCATTTTTGGCTTCAAAATATGCATTTATTGTCCGACCTTTCACTTGATTATATTGCTTGACAAGTGTGTCCTCAGTTATTACGAATGCTTTACCTCTTAGTAACATCCTGTTAATCTCATTATTTACCAAAAAGGCAGTAATGGTGTCGGCTTCCATCTGATAGTACTGATTGCTCCAGAGAATTGGTTTCTGAAAGAACCTGATTACCGAATCAGCTGTGTTATAGTTAATAGAATCACACTTTCCCTGGAAGTCGGATTTATAAATGAATACATTTTTATTTCCTACTAACTTCCTTGTGCTATCCCGCTGATTTTCATATGAATATAATGTGTCTGCTCTGATGAAGAGCGTATCGTTGGATACCACATTCCTGACAAATGCATGACCAAAGATTTTCGAAAAACCAGCATCTTTCCAGTAATAACCTTCATCACCGTTAAGCACAGTGTTGTCCTTTTTTGCAACAATAACCACGTTCCCTTTTCCCTGACCATTGTTTGTTTTACCATCTACCGCAAGTGAGTCCGCAGTAAGCGTATACGTTTCATTGTCTACAGTGGTTCTCGTACTGAATGACGATTGGGTTGTTTCAGTATTGTATCTGCCCTTGGTTCCCAAAACAGTTCCGTCTTTATTAACAATCTTGGTTTTGCCGAAAAAATCTGACCATTTGGTCAGTGAATTATAGAGCAGCGTATCGGTTGTAAGTGTATACTTCTTATTGACCAGCTTTACTTTTTTATAATAGGTAAACTCTTTCGTGGCTGTATTATAGAACCCTTCCTGGCTTGTTAATATGTTTTCCTCATCCACAGTTCGGCCTGGCTGTTTATAATTGGCAATTCCATTGGCCATATCATATTCGATTTTTCGGGTGGTGAGTGTTCGCTTCTGATCCTTAAGTACAGTTTTACGACCGCTTACAATGGCCATTCGCGTATTGCCATAGTAAAAAAGTGTATCACCGGTGACGGTTACGGTGTCACCCTGTACAATCTTTACATTTCCATAAGCTTCAATGACATTGGTATTGATATTCTGTATCGCCAGATTGCTATGTAAAAATGCTCCCTTATGTTTAAAAATGCCATTGATAACCCTTCTGCTGTCTACGCCGTTTTCATTGATAATCTCAAGCTCATCCGATTTGATAATTTCAACCAGATCTTCGCCCGGAGCAGATTGCGTGGGCTTTGAAACCCTCTGTGCTACAGATGGTAACGAACTTAACAGTAAAACAAAGAACGCCAGTTTATACATATTGTCTTTGATAAACATGACGCGTAAAAGTTTAAAAGGGTTGCAAGCTTTGCTATATATTTTTTTATTCATGTTGCTTCGGTTTCCTTTACCTTTGATAGCGTAAAGGCACTGTTCTGATCATTTATTCTTATGCGAAAAGACTTTTTTCTATAATGAATATGCCAAAATTACATCAATAAAGTTCCACGGGGATATGTTAACTTCTTTTTTAACTTTTATTAACCAGCTTGGTGTTGATCTTGTGAGTAAGCCTACATTACTTACAGTAAGTGGGGGGGTAGATTCAATAGTGATGGTGGATTTATTCCATGCTGCGGGATTAAAGGCAGAAATTGCTCATTGTAACTTTGGATTAAGAGGTGAAGATTCTAATGCTGACGAAGCCTTTGTAAAGGACGTAGCAGATAAGTACCAGTTTCCTGTTCATGTTAGAAATTTTGAGACAAAAAGTTTTGCAAAGCAAAATGGTATATCGACTCAGATGGCTGCCAGAGATTTGCGTTATGCATGGTTTGAAGAAGTACGGAATGAGACGCTGGGATGGATAGCCACTGCACACCATGGTAATGATGCTTTGGAAACAGTTTTGCTCAATCTGGTGAGGGGGACGGGAATTTCCGGACTTACAGGTATACATCCAGCTAAGGGGAATTTACTGCGACCGATGCTATTTGCGGATAAAGCACAAATACTTATATATGCCCGAGAACACGGATTGGCATGGCGGGAGGATGTATCCAATGATTCGGTAGATTACAAGCGAAACCTGATCAGGAAAACTGTAATTCCTGTTTTAAAACAGTTGAATCCTTCGTTGGAAGATACTTTTCAGATCACCTCAGAAAAAATCAGATCTGCAGATGCGCTATTAAAAAAATATTTAGCTGATTGGGAAAAAAACTGTGAAGAAAGAGCTTCCGGAGAAGTGTGGATCCCTAAGGCGAAACTCAATAATGTACCAGATGCGGCATATTTGCTTTGGTCGGTGATGGAAAAATATGGTTTCTCATATCTTCAGGCTAAGCAGATTATAATCGCGCTGAATGGTAAATCAGGAGCATTTTTTTACTCAGAAACGCATCAGTTGTTGATAGAAAGGGATTATCTTATTGTCAGAAACAAGCCTGTTTTGAGTAATACTACTCAGACGTATATTGAAGGTGTTGGAGAATTTGATCTGGGTAATGCGAAACTGTTGGTTCAGGAAGTAACCGGACCTGTGGAACCAGATAAGAACTGCAACGTCATTTATCTCAAACCGGAAGGATTAAATTTCCCTCTACAAGTGCGTAGCTGGCAGGTTGGAGATGTCTTTTGTCCATTTGGTATGAAGGGAAGAAGGAAGAAGGTCAGTGATATATTAATCAACGCCAAGTATTCAAAGTTTGAAAAGGAGCGGGTGCGAGTCCTCACCAATGCGGATGGAGAAATTCTTTGGCTCATTGGCATTCGTACTGACGAACGTCAGCGGATAGAGATAGGGGATGACTTGCTTTTGAGGATTGAATACCAAAATAGGTATGTGCCGTAAGCTGGATTTTAAAATAACGCCAGATGTAACCGTCCATGTAATGCCATGGTTTAAACTTCAATCTGTGCGTGTATCGGTTGCAGGCTGTCATCTTTAATTGCATTTAAAAATGCAATTAAAGATTTAGATAGCTTTATAAAGAAGCCTTCTTTATTGCTGGCACGTTTTTAGCTCTCATACGAGCTCATCTAAATATTTAAAAATATGAGCTCGGAATATCAAACGGAAGATTCGGATGGCGGATTCGCCCTAGGACTGTTGGTTGGCGCTGCTGTTGGTGCTTTGGCTGCCATACTATTTGCACCAAAGTCAGGCTATGAAACTCGTAAGCAGTTGAAGGATCTGGCAGATCAACAAAAAGATAAGTTAAGAGAGCATTGGGAAGACACCAAGATAAATGCTGCAATAGCCGTTGATGAGGCTAAAAGTAAGTTGGAGCATGTTGCTCAGCAGGCCAAAGGAACTGTTGATGTGTATGCGGATAAAGCCAAAGTAAGTGTAGATCATTTAGCGGATGGAACAAAAGCAACAGTAGATAAGCTCCAAAATGGATATTAACAGGCATCTCTGCCAATAGTTAAGACGATCTGATAGATTGCACCTTCCTTTAAAAAATGATTGTTGCATATTCAGTTTAAAATGTCAGGCTCAGTGGTACGTTCGATGTTGTATTGCACCACAAGATTCAATGATGGTAAAAAACATAAGATACGGGAAATAGTGAGTTTACACGACGGACTTTACTATTTCCTGTATCTCATGATGTTAAGCTCAGAATGTGAAACACTGGCAACTGTAGCCTGAAGCAGACTTCCCATTCTCTATGTACAGCGATTTGTTTCCTGTTGAAGACATCGGGAAATTACTTCTGAATCGTTACTAAATAGAGTTTAACGCTTCATCTCCCTGGAATTTTATTGCTATTCTTTCTCTCAACATGGGTAGCCAAATCGCCGATGTGGTAGCAGCTGGGATTTTGTTCCGGCTGATGAATTGTGCATTCCACTTATTAAAATTGGCCGCTTTATAGAACTAAGATGTAACTATTGACAAATTAAAATTGCAACGTTGTTGCATAATCATTTGGTTAATGGTTTATTTGCAACATTGTTTCATAATGATGGGCGTTTTGTCTGCCGGAAATATTGTTAAATGCAGAGAATAATTCTACTGGCTCCTTTATTCTTATTGCTGATCATAAAGCCTGTTATGCTTTCGGGACAGGCTTTGTCAGGTAAGATCATTCATGGTATAGATCAACCACTGGTTGGTGCTGGTATCACACTTGAGCCAGGAAATCTGACCACTGTGACGGATGCCGATGGCATGTTTAGCTTTGATTTGGTTGAACATGGCGAATACAATCTGACTATCTCCTTTGTAGGATTTAAGACACAAAACAGGCCTGTGACGTTCAGATCAGAATCTTTGGTGCTTACAGATCTGGTAATGCAAGTTGACGAAGGACAGTTACACGAGATTACTGTCAAAGAAAATTATCAACAGTTGCTTCAGCAGCAGGTCTCTCTCAGTATTGACATCGTTGGCGCCGACTATTTGAGACGTAATATGGGTGGAAGCCTGATGCAGTCACTGGAAAAACTACCAGGTGTGAAAACGATTGGTATAGGTTCAGGAGGCTCCAAGCCCTTGATCCGTGGGCTAGGGTTTAATCAGGTTGTTGTGATAGAAAACGGAGTGCGTCACGAAGGCCAGCAGTGGGGAGCCGACCATGCTCTTGAGATCGACCAATTTGCAGCCGGACGGGTAGAGATCATCAAAGGTCCGGCGGCTTTCCTATATGGTTCCGAGGCCATTGGAGGTGCTATAAACATCAAACCCGCTGTTTTACCAGCGCCAAATTCAGCAGGTGGATCCGTTGATTTGACTGGGAAGAATAACAATGGTCAGTATGGAGGTTCATTCAACCTGTATGGTCGCAAAGACCGACTATTTGCTGATGCCAGAGTTACCATCCAGCAATACGGCGACTTCCGGGTGCCCGCAGATATGATCTATGTTTACGATTATGCAGTACCCCTGCACCAGAACAGGCTCAGGAATACGGCGGGGCAGGAACGTAACCTGCATCTGCGAACCGGTTGGATCACAGCACCGTTCCAATCCATATTTCACCTGAGTCATACATATAGTAAGAGTGGTTTTTTTGCAAATGCGCATGGTCTGGAGCCCAGACGCGTAGATCTGGACCTGCATGATCGTTCATCGAGAGATATTCTGCTTCCTTCTCAGCAGGTCTCACACACAAAGCTCATCAACAGAAGTGAACTTCGATACGGCCAAAACAGACTGAATGTTGAACTGGGTTACCAGCATAATTTCAGACAAGAGCATAGTCAGTACGTCAATCACGGCTATATGCCACCAGTGTACCCGACCGAACATTTGGCGCCTGAAACCCTGGAGCGTGAATACGATAAACAGGTCTTTTCTGTAAATGTAAAAAACGAGCTTATTTTGAACAGGCATTCGATAACTATCGGAGCGAGCGGAGAGCACCAGCAGAATAACATTGGCGGCTGGGGTTTTCTGATCCCTGCTTTTTCTCAGGCCAGTGCAGGTGCCTTCTTATTTGATAAAATCAAAGTGAACGATAAGTTGCTTTTGCAGGGAGCGATTCGTTATGATTACGGCAACGTCAATATCCACGAATATAAAGACTGGTTCACTTCACGCCCCGAAGCAGGAAACAGCACCTGCCTGACCCGCGCAGAGGCGATCACGCGCACATTCAATAGTGTCAACTGGTCTGCGGGACTCAACTATACACCGGGTCAATCCTTTTTGAAATTCAATATAGGCACTGGTTTCAGAATGCCGATTGCCAAGGAACTGGCTGCTAACGGGGTTAACTATCATTACTTTCGATATGAAAGGGGAGACCCCTCTTTGTCTGCCGAAAAGTCCTATCAGCTCGACCTGGGACTTGGAACCAACACGGGTCGCATGTCAGCTCAGGTTACGCCATTTTTGAATTATTTTCCCAATTATATTTATCTGAACCCGACAGCCAGTCATGATTACTTCCACGGAGCGGGCAATCAGGTATTTAATTATGCGCAAAGCCGCGTATTACGATATGGGTCTGAACTGAAAGTAGACTATACTTTTCTCAACTATTGGAGTGCAGCGCTGGCAGGAGAATATTTGTATACCCGGCAGCTTTCCGGTGCCAAGCGGGGATATGCACTGCCCTTTTCGCCACCCGCATCAGCACTTGTCAGTCTCAGTTACCAACCGCGCTGGGACGATTTGGTGAGTGGTGTCTATTTTACGATCGATTGCAGGCTGGCAGCCCGTCAAAACCGGATCGTTCCTCCTGAACGGCCAACACCGGCTTATCAAGTCCTTAGTTTTTCTGCAGGCGGCAATGTAAAAGTCGGGCAGCAGTCCATGTCGGTCAGCTTGCAGATTCAAAATGCTTTCAACACCCGTTACTTGAATCACACAAGCTTTTACAGGCTGATTGGCCTGCCGGAAGCGGGTCGTAATGTAATACTGGCAGTAAAAATCCCATTCAGCTTTAAAGTGAAGGCCAACACCTAATTAATCCTATAGAACCAATAATTAACATAAATCAAACACCATGAAAATCAATTCAATATTGGCTTTACTACTAGCCGGAACACTCTTTACTGCTTGTAACGACGACAATGATGTAGATATAGCTGCACCAACTATTACCGATGTGGAAATAGGTTCGGCAAACAATAAACAGGCGCAGGCCGGCAGCGATTTTCACATTGAAGCGCAGATTGTTGCTCCGGGTAGCATAGACCGCGTACATCTTGAAATTCATCCTGAAAATGGCAACGGCTGGGAACTGGACACCATTTATACTGAGGGGCTTGCCGGACTTAAAAATGCAGAGTTGCACAAACATATAGATGTGCCAGCGGACGCAGCAGTTGGTAGCTATCATCTGCATCTGGTTGTAACCGACAAAAACGGTAATACTGCAGAAATTGAATCTGACTTGCAAGTCATTAAAGATCCAACATTACCTGCTGTAACCGGCTTTTCAGTAGAAATTGAAGATGCCGGAAAGGGCCTTCATCTGGAGGCCAGTATTGCTGCTGCCAACAAAATCGCGGCTGTTACCGTGGAAGTGCACGGCAGTGGCTGGGAGAAAGAATTCGAATTCAAAGATGCTGCGATGGTAGGCCAGACCGCTTTTGAATTTCACAAGCATGTAGATATCGCTGCTGCTCCTGCAGGTCATTACCATGTGCACTTGAAAGTAACCGACCAGTCAGGTAAAGAAAATGAATTTGAAGAGCACTTCGATAAATAAAGCTCTTGCATATTAGCCATGAAAAATAAATGATATAAACGCCACTGGCAATAAGGCAGGAATATTTCAAATAGTATGAGAAAAATCAGACAGTTTCTACTGCTGGCAGCAATCACATTGCTAGCTGGTGCCTGTGAGAAGGATGACCCAACGATCGATACTGAATATCCGGTGATTGATGCGAATGCTTCCGGCACATTTCCAGTGCAATGCAGCGTGGTGAAAAGAGGAGAGAAATTTACATTCAAATCGACTTTTTCCGATAATGTACAGTTGGGGTCGTACAGTCTGGATATTCACCACAATTTCGATCACCATACGCACAGTACAGAGGTAAACGACTGTGACACGGATCCGGTGAAAAAACCGGTCAGTCCATTACTTATGATCAAAAGCTATGATATCCCTGAAAATCTGAGAACCTATACAGCTTCTCAGGAGATTGAGGTACCGGCCAACGTAGATCCGGGAGATTACCACTTTATGATCCGCCTGACGGACAATGAGGGATGGCAGACGATCAGGGGGATTAGTATAAAGATTCAGTAACAGCAGGCTTATGGCTAATTAACCTCCTGTATAAGCAAGCAGGTTTATGAGCTCAATAACAATGGATTTTCTTTCACTTTTTTAAACATTAACATGAGACTGCATTTAAAACAAATTCTACTTCTGTTACTTTTCGCAGGTTTTTTTACTGCCTGTAACGATGATGATAAACCTGCACCCGCCGGGCCCACTGCCAAAAATATTGAGATCGGCTACGCCAACAACAAGCAGGCTATAAGAGGAAGAGATTTTCATTTGAATGCTGATGTAATAGCAGGGGATAAAATTTCTTCTGTAATGGTTAAAATCCTGCAAAAGTCATCCGCTACTTATTCTGCGGACTGGAAAATGGAGATGACCTGGGAGGAATTTAAAGGCGTACGAAATACGAATGTGCACAAACACTTTACCATCCCTGCAGGGGCGCCGGAAGGAACCTATGATTTCTTGTTTATCGTAGATGACGAAAATGGAACAAAGCTTGAGATAAAGGAAGATTTAGTGATCAACGATGCGGCAAACATGCCGGTGGACCCATACGTTGACCGGGACATATTTTCTAGGAATGACACGATGGTTTACTACATGAATACCTATGTGGAAAATCCGCTGATTTTCAAAAAAGGAGATAAGTTCACGGCACGTACGCAGGTTAAGCAAATACAAGGTGATGGTGTGTTGTATACTGCCCTGGTTAAACGCAGACTCAGTTACTTCCCCGAAACTGTGAGTCAGCTCGATATGAGCAAGGTAATTATTGTTGCTAAATCCCAGCATACAGGTCTGGCACCGGCTTCAAGTGTTTCGACACTTAAAAATGTCAACGGAGTTTGGGGTGGGGATGATATCACGATTGGCGATAGTAAAGATGTTTTGGGAAATGAAATTACCGGTGATAAAGCTTGGGAGTCAGGTCAGTATAACCTGGTCATCCTTTACCACAATACCACTTACAATGTAAGCACCTTTAAGTCAATTCCCGTAACGATATCCTTTCAATAATTAAAAGTAAATCCTATTTCATTCGTATTGTCGTATGCTTGCCACTACGACTGAAATAGGATTTTTACCACAAAATTCACTTCAGTTGGCCACCAGTCCGTAAGTGCTGCCTGGACGTTAATCAAGTAGTCTAATACAACCTTGAACCATTCAAATGAAGTCATTCGATCACTTTTGGTATTTTCTTAATCCCTGCTTTAGTAGGATTTTGACAAACGATCTGTTTAACAACAATTATTAATAATATGGCCTTCATATACAAATCAGTTATCAATCGAAAACTTAGTTTTTTTAAGCACTTTCAATATCTGTTGCTGCTTCTATTCTCTGTTTCACAGCTATCCTGTAATGATGAGGAAAAAGTATCACCGGAACCACCTACTGCCACCATCGAAAATCTGGAAATAGGTTCTGGTAATAATGGGAAAGGCATCATCGGCAGGGATTTTCATTTTGACATGGACGTAGTAGCAGCGACGCGCATTGTGGACATTCAGGTTTTGATCAAGCAAAAAACTGAGATAACCTATTCCAAAGACTGGTCTTTCGATGTGACCTGGGTAGAATTTAAGGGGGCCAAAAATACCAATGTCCACAAGCATTTCAGCATTCCACAGGATGCACCGGAAGGAAACTACGACTTCATCATACGTGTGAAAGATGAAAACGGTAGTGTGAAGGAAGAAAAGCATCCTATTGAGCTGATCAGTGCTGAAAAGTTGCCGGTTCTACCCGAACTCTATTCGTTTATGCTACAAAAAGCAGCTGCTGGTAAAAGTTACATATATATTCTGAACAGGGGTTACATGGATATAGCCGATAAGGGGTATGCAAAAGGGGATACACTTAATGCATATATAGACATACGTCATGTAAAGGATGATGGTGTGATTTACACATTTCTGGTTAAAAAGAGCACTGGACACCGGCCTGAAACAGTTAAGGATATTGATTTTTCGAAAGTGATCGTTACCGATGTGAGAGAACATAAAGGCCTTACCAATGTTGGTGTATTCACAAATTATGTGGGCATGCCCAATTTTATCCCGCGTACACTTATAATAGGCGGAGCTACGGATAATAATATTCCAACAAAGGGAGCTATCGATAAAAGTAAATGGGCCAATGAGGATTATTATTACGGCATTGTGTATACCAATACGACGCACAACATGAGCGCTCACTATTACATTGATCTTAGTCTGTCCGGATTTTAAGAATATATTATAGGGGGGGCATCTCACGCCGTTTTCGGTGTTTGAATTAACGGAAATGTGCGTCATCGGCTCTGCTTTGAAGCCATAACTTTTCCGCGGAAATTTTTAGAAGGTTCGGCTTCTCCTTTAGAAAAAACTTCATTTGTATGTTGGGATTGTGCGCTAGCTTCGGGGCTAAAAAAAAGTGAAGAGAAAAAATGAAATGGCAAATTGAAATGCTGTTCTGTTTTTCATGGTATATATATTGATTAGGAGAATCTTAAACTGCTGTGTTCGTGACTATTTTTTTAAACGTGTAAGCGTGAACGGCTGGCCTGGTGCCAATACCTGAATGCGCTGCGGATTAACCACTCGTTTTTCAAGTTGTTTGGGGTCACCGTTGAAAGGAGCAAAGTCTGGTGCATCCACAGACCCCCAATGACACAACAGAAGGGGTGTATTTGGGTAAGCATTGGCGAGCTTAATAGCGCCCTCCAACCCGAAATGCCATTCGCTGTCTGAAAAATCAAAGAAAATGGCATCAGGCGTGGGCATGGTCAATTGCTCAGGAATCAAGCGGCTATCGCCCGTAGCCCAGATGTTCCCGTCGGGTGTTTCGATCCAAAAGCCCGTGCAATCCTCATTTTTAAAAAATCTTGTACTTGTTCCTTTATAAGCATTTTGCCAGGCGTGGTCAACGGGTAGCATCTTTATGCGAACCGGACCCATATGGAAAACCTCACCAATGTTGTGTCCAAATGAGGGAAATCCTTCATTTTTCATTAGCGAATCGACGTAGATTGTGGAATGAAAAGCTTTGGTGACAGCAGCCAACTTTTTGTTTGTTGGAATACTAAAATGGTCGTTATCGCTATGGGTGATCAGCACGGCATCCAAATGGGGAACGTCCATGGTCTTAATTGGGAAATCTATTAAAATGGGCATATCAAACCCTTCCAGTAAAGGATCCACCATCATGGTTGTTCCCCTGCTATTGATCAAAAATCCTCCCAGTCCCAGCCAGCGAATCTCTGTTTTTTTTGAAGGTTGAAATGCTTCTTTTCCAAACGGCTGCGTTTTTGGCGGCCTGGCCTGATACTTCTTTGGTGCACTGATGCTGTCGGTAGATTTCTGTGCTTTCAGTTCAGCAGACATAAAAGGCATAGCTATGATTAAATGTGTGGATAATAATATTGATGGTAACCTCATAGCATGTTGCTTTTGTTGATATTATGACAAATGTCCCTGAATTTTTCCGCAGCACACTTACCGGAATTACGGTTTTGCTTACCCGTTTTACTGGACTTCACAGCTGAGCGTCAAATGTTTGGAAACGATGCCTTAGCTTTGGGAAAACATCAGAATCAAGGCGATGGAAAAGATCAGAACAATGCAGAGTGTAGCACAGTTTAACAGTGAAAGAGGCCAAAAAACCTTAAACCCATTGGTAAGTGTACTGGATCAGTCACTTTCGACGCCCATTCAGGCAACCCAATATCTTTCAGAGCTTTACATTGTCTTCCTAAAAGAATTTAAGTGCGGTGAGCTGCGTTACGGACGCAAACATTACGACTACCAGGATGGCACTCTGCTCTTCATTTCTCCCGGGCAGGTATTTGGTATGGAGGACCAGGGGCAAATGTTACAGCCAACGGGCTGGGCGCTGGTTTTTCACCCCGATCTGATTCGTAGCACAGCGCTGGGCAGGCACATCAGGGACTATAATTTCTTTTCCTATGAAGTTGATGAAGCGCTTCATTTGTCAGACCGTGAGCGGGAGACAGTTCTGGAAAGTTTCAGAAAGATCAGCTACGAATTGCAACATGCCATTGACAAACATAGCAGAACGCTGATTGTCAGCAATATTGAATTGTTTCTGAATTACTGCGTACGGTTTTATGACCGTCAGTTTATCACCCGTGATCATGTGCATAAGGATATCCTCACGCGTTTTGAAGAACTCCTAGATCAGTACTTTCAATCGGGCCAACCGCAGATTACGGGACTTCCCACAGTAAAATACTGTGCTGACGAGCTACACTTATCACCCAATTATTTCGGCGATCTGGTCAAAAAAGAGACTGGGAAATCCGCCCAGGAATACATTCATTTCAAACTGATTGATCTTGCCAAAGTCATGGTGCTGGACAACAACAAGTCTATCAGCGAAATTGCTTACGGGGTAGGCTTTAAGTATCCGCAGCATTTCACCCGTCTGTTCAAACAACTTGTGGGGCAATCGCCGCTGGAATACCGCTCGCTGAATTAAGCTGAGAAAGCAGCTGGTCGGAAATAGTAAGGGGCTTTTTGTAATACACTTTCACCTTGATTTCATCATGAAAAGGATTTTTTTACTACCCGTCTTATTTACACTTACGATTGCAACGGTTATGGCGCAAACCAAAAATACATCATCTGATACCAGCCGTATCACCAGGGCTCAAAAGAAATACAAGGAGCTTTTTATGCAAGAGATTACCGCTAGCAAAACGGATCCCGAGCTGATGGATATCCTGCAAAGGTTCATCTTTGGAGAGGTATTTTACATCGGAAACCTGGACGACAAGACGCGCGAGCTGGTCACGATCACCGCCCTTACTGTCAACCAAACCTTACCGCAGCTGAAAGCACATACCAATGCCGCTCTCAACGTTGGCGTTACGCCGGTTGAAATCAGGGAAGTAATCTATCAATTTTCGCCTTTCATCGGTTTTCCCAAAGTGCTCAATGCAGTTGAGACAATCAACGAGGTATTTACAAGCAGGGGAATCAAGCTGCCCTTAGAGACCCAGGGGACGGTAACTGGGCAAAACCGGTTGGAAAAGGGGGCAGAGATTCAGGTGCCTTTATACGGTGATGGTATCAAGCAGAATATGGCTGCACTGCCGGCAGAATTTGCAGACGCGATTCCGCGCGTATTGACCGAGCTGTGTTTTGGTGACTTTTACACGCGTAAGGGGCTCGACCTGAAAACGAGGGAGTTGATGGTTTTTTGCGCACTGGCAACAATGGGCGGTACCGAAAGGCAAATGGCTTCCCATGTGGTAGGGAATCTGAAAGTTGGAAACGATAAAGAGACACTGCTTTCAGCGATGATCCAGCTATATCCCTACGTTGGATTTCCAAGAGTATCCAATGCGATCAATATTATCAAGGAAGCTAAAATGGAGTAGTAAAGGCTGAATATAGTCAGATGTACGGCTTGTGGGTTTCTGCCTGTCAGTGAAGTCACTTTTTAATATGTAAGTAAAAAGGGAGGATATGGAAAATGAAAATGAGTTGGGCAGTATCACCCGCCGCGAAATGCTTGCCGGAAGTGCAATAGCCGTTGCTGCACTTGCGATTACCAAAGTGACAGGTTCTGAGGCGGCTCCGGTTGGCCCGACTGTAACTCCGGTGGAGTCGGCAGGGGTGTCTTTCAAGGTAAATGGTAAAGCGGTTAACCTGGAAATGGATACCCGCACAACCTTACTGGATGCGCTTAGGGAACACCTGCATTTAACCGGCACAAAAAAAGGCTGTGACCACGGGCAGTGCGGCGCATGTACAGTACTCGTAAACGGAAGACGCATTAATTCTTGTCTGTCTCTTGCGTTACAACATCAGGACGATTCTATTACCACAATCGAAGGCATCGGAACACCTGAAAATCTTCATTCGATGCAGTCTGCATTTATTAAACATGATGGATACCAATGCGGGTATTGTACGCCCGGTCAGATCTGCTCGGCGGTAGCTGTTCTGGAAGAAATAAAAGCGGGAGTGCCCAGCTATGTGAGTGCTGATTTGAAAGGTCCTATGGTGTTTGGTAATGCTGAATTCCGCGAACGAATGAGCGGAAATATCTGCCGCTGCGGCGCATACGCCAACATTGCACAGGCTGCCGCAGAAGTTGCCGGGGCAAAAGGCTGACATCAACTTTCCAGCCAATTCTCTTCAAACCTGAACTGTATCTACATGAAACCATTCACCTACGAGCGCGCGGAAACGCCCGCTCAGGCCGTCATAGCAGCAAGCAAACCCGGCGCTAAATTTCTGGCCGGTGGCACCAACCTTCTTGACCTGATGAAATTACAAATCGAGACGCCTACCCATTTGATTGATATCGGAAGGATCGGACTTGACAAAATTGAACCAACAAATGATGGCGGGCTCAGGATCGGAGCATTGGTCCGTAATACGGACCTTGCCGCTGATGAACGGGTACGGACAGACTATGCTATTTTGTCCAGGGCGCTGCTTGCCGGTGCTTCCGGGCAGCTGCGTAATAAGGCCACCACGTCAGGTAATCTGCTGCAACGTACGCGGTGCCCATACTTTTACGATACCAACCAGCCATGTAACAAACGTTCACCCGGAAGTGGATGTGCTGCGATTGCCGGTTTCAGCCGTCAGTTGGCTGTTATTGGTTGCAGTGACGCTTGCATTGCCACGCACCCGAGTGATATGGCGGTTGCCATGATGGCGCTGGACGCTATGGTCGAAACCGTAAAACCAGACGGGAAGACACGTCAGATCCCGATTTCGGAGTTCTATCGCCTTCCTGGCAAAACGCCACATTTGGAAACAACGCTGGAAAAAAATGAACTGATCACCGCTGTGGTATTACCTGCGCCGATTGGTGGCATTCATGTATACCATAAAGTACGTGACCGGGCTTCCTATGCATTTGCACTTGTTTCGGTAGCGGCCATTTTATTCAGAAATGGCAGTGGACGCATTGCGCTTGGAGGTGTAGCGCCCAAACCGTGGCGTAATCCTTCTGCCGAGGAATTGATCCGGTCAGGTGCAACAGAATTTACATCCAGGCTCATGGAAGGGGCCAGACCTACCAATGAAAATGCTTTTAAGCTCACCCTTGTAGAGCGCACCATTGATGGCATTTTAACAGAAAACAAGAGCTGATATGAAATTTGAAACACCTGCAGGTATCAACCCGATTGACCAGCTTAAAGTTGTAGGCAAACCTGCTAACCGCATTGAAGGCCCTTTGAAGACAACAGGCACCGCAAGATATGCTTACGAACATCATCAAGAAGTGACCAATCCCGCCTACGGATATATTGTAGGTTCGGCAATTGCAAAAGGGACAATCACTAGGATTGACCAGTCGGCTGCGAAGGCAGCACCAGGTGTACTGGCTATTGTCACGGCCGAAAACGCTGGACCATTGCAGACAGGCAAATTTTATGTGAGCCGCTTTTTGGCAGGCCCGCAGATCGATCATTACCATCAGGCTGTTGCCGTTGTTGTGGCGGAAACTTTTGAGCAGGCACGTTATGCAGCGTCCCTTTTGAAAGTGGGTTATAAAAAATTAACCGGCCGCTTTGATTTGGAAGCTGCCAAAGATTCTGCTCAAACCCCACCACCCGCTGAGTTTGGCCCGCCGCCACAAACCTTAACCGGTGATTTTGAAGGTGCTTTCAAAATAGCTCATGTCAAACTGGATCAGACTTATACCACACCAGATCAGGCCCATGCCATGATGGAGCCTCATGCGACCATTGCCAAATGGGAGGGAGACAAGCTTACCTGCTGGTGTTCCATTCAGCAGATGAACTGGGGCGTGCGTGACCTGGCCAACATTCTCCAAATACCCAAAGAAAACATCCGGCTGATCGCTTCGTACATTGGCGGAGGCTTCGGCGGGAAAGGTACAGTACTTGCAGATCTGGTAGCAGCAAGCCTTGCAGCGAGGGCGGCAGGCCGTCCGGTTAAACTGGCGTTGCAGCGCCCCTTGATGTTTAATAATACGATTCATCGGCCCAAAACCATTCAGCGAATCCGCATCGGGGCTGATCGTGATGGCAGGATAACAGCCATTGGTCATGAAAGCTGGTCGGGCAACCTGCCGGGAGGAAGAACCGAGCCAGCTACTGCATCAACCCGGCTTTTATATGCTGGTGCGAACAGGCTGACCCGGCTGAAACTGGCCGTTCTGGATCTTGCGGAAGGAAACGCGATGCGGTCTCCGGGCGAAGCACCAGGCATGATGGCGTTGGAAATCGCCATGGACGAAATGGCAGAAAAGCTTAATATAGACCCTGTTGTATTCAGGATTAAGAACGATACACAGGAAGATCCCGAAAAACCAGGAAGGAAATTTTCGACCCGCAAGCTTATAGAGTGCTTGCAAACAGGTGCTGAAAAGTTTGGCTGGGAGAAGCGTCAGGCCAAACCTGGCAGCATACAGGAAGGGCAATGGCTGATTGGAATGGGCGTGGCCTCTGCAATTCGGGGTGCACCTATTGCCAAATCAGCTGCACGAGTCCGACTTGACAAAAGTGGCAGGATCACTGTGGAAACCGATATGACAGATATTGGTACTGGTAGCTACACCATTATCGGGCAAACCGCTGCCGAAATGATGGGAGTTGGGCTGGATCAGGTAACCGTCAGAATAGGGGATTCATCATTTCCGGAATCTCCCGGCTCGGGCGGGCAATGGGGAGCAGCTTCGTCTACTTCGGGCGTCTACGCGGCCTGTGTGAAACTCAGGGAAACAGTCGCCAATCAGCTCGGACTAGACGTGGAAAAGGCGCAGTTTTCCGATGGAAAGGTTAGTGCAGGTGATCGCAGCTTTGCACTGGGTGATGCTGCTAGAAATGGAGATCTGATAGCTCAGGACAAGATCACTTACGGGGAGCTTTCTAAGGAATTTGCTCAAACGACTTTTGGAGCACATTTTGTCGAAGTCGCGGTCCATGCCTACACGTTCGAAATCAGGGTCCGACGGATGGTTGCTGTTTGCCACGCTGGCAGAATACTTAATCCCAAAACAGCTCGAAGCCAGGTGATTGGCGCAATGACCATGGGTGTTGGCGCGGCATTGATGGAGGAAATGGTCGTTGACAAAAACATAGGTTTTTTTGTGAACCATGATCTGGCAGGCTATGAAGTCCCTGTTCACGCAGATATCCCTTATCAGGAGGTTGTTCTTTTGGAAGATATCGATCCGACCATGTCGCCGATGAAAGCCAAAGGGATAGGGGAGCTCGGACTTTGCGGCGTCGCAGCGGCAATCGCTAATGCGGTTTACAATGCTACGGGTGTAAGGGTACGTGATTATCCTGTTACGCTGGATAAGCTATTAAAGCACAAGGTTTAAGGTTAAACAAGGATTTGCCAATCTATCATAGAATAAATTTATTACAAATGAATCAAATGAAGTTGAGCAATTGGACTTTTCCGGTCTTCTTGCTGATAGGCTATGTCTTTTATGCACCAGGCGCGCATGGGCAGAACGAGAAAGACAGAACGTGGTCCGTCTATAAGGCAGATGCGGCCAGCTCCAACTACTCGCCTTTGGATAAGATCAATGTTTCGAATGTAAGTCAGTTAAAACCGGCCCGGAAGTTGGCCATTAAAGACAATGCGGCAGGAACCCGCGCCAGTCAGTGTAACCCCATTATTGTTGATGAGATTATGTACGCGACTTCTGCCAGTCAGCATGCTTATGCTGTTGATGCTGCAACGAGAAAACAGCATTTGAATCTTTTGGCGGAATTGAAAAGGAAAAATGGTTCAGAAAATTTGATCTGACATAATAAGGAAAATTTAGGTATGACATTCTTACCCAGACCAAACAGTCACAAACTTTGTTCAAAGCATTTCTTCTTAAAGAGAAGTCTTACAGTGAAATTCGGTTTAGTATAGGAAATCTTTAATTCTGCGCCGATTATTTGAGTGAGCCTGCTTACAATCCACAGTCCAAGACCAAACCCGTCACTATATAAATCCTGTTTCTCAAATTCATTCGTGAGCACTGTCAGATCCTCTATTTCAGATTGTGAAGAATTAATAACTTCAAGCGAAATATCATCGTTTATTTCAATGATTCTGATGTGGAGCGTGGATTCCGGCTGACCATGTTTGATGGCGTTTTCCAGTAAGTTCAATAGGATACTTATCAGATGGGACCGGTCAGTGTTGATGATAAATTCTCCTTCTTCCGGTGTGAGTTCTATTTTGAAGATCTGGTGCTTTAGCAGAGCCTTACCTCTTTGCCGCTCTAAAAGTTCCATCACAACTTCGGGCAAATTGACGATAGCCTTATTGCAAATCAGCATTCCTGCTCTAAGTTGGCTCATCAATAAAAAATCATTTACCAATTTGCTTAGACGCTGAACTTCTACAATTTGATTGTCAACTATGGGTTTGAAAGCAGTTGGTGTCTGGTCATTTTGCAAAGTCTGCAATTCGGTCAGCATGACGCTTAGAGGAGTCCTGAGTTCATGTGAAGCGGATGCGAAAAATGCATTTTGATATTGAGCCTGCTTTTGGATTCTGAGCAGCATTTGATTCAGTGAGGTTGTCAATTTGTGGATTTCGTCATTTACACTGGGTTCTTCGAGCAAACTAATCTTATTTTGCAGGCTGACATCATTGGCTTTATTTACAATATTTTCAATCGGACGTAGCAGAAAACCGGAAAGAAAGTATCCGATAATCAAAGCGGCTAAGAATGATACGGGAAAATATATAAATAGGATGACTTGAAGCCTGTTCATGTCTTGAACCAATTCATTCGCTGAAACTACATATAAGAGCCGTATGGCTCCGCCAGTCTCGAGATTTCTTGAGAGTTCTTCGGATCGCCAAAGTAAGAAATCAGTTTGTTGTACGGTCTTTCTGAATGATTTTGGAAGATTGTTAAATAGTGTGTCATTTCTATTGTTGGCATCATAAATCAGCCTGAAATATTCTCCGGATGTGGGTAGGGGAATAGTTAGCGGATTGATTTCGGTTTCCTGAAGAATCAGATTTCCCTGGGTCTGCAACCTCGCGGCGAAGCTTTTCTCAAATTGACGTTTTACGTTTGTATAAAGTACGTAACCGGTTGCCAATAAAAAGCTTAGGAAAACAAATCCGAAAATAAGTCCGAACCGGAACCTGAGGCTGGCGTAAAAAGGGTAGGGGACACGTGCTTTCACAGTGAAGATTTTGAGCCGGTTAATTTGTATCCCACACCCACAACCGTTTGGATGAGCGCGCTGTCAAAACCTCTGTCAATTTTCCTGCGAAGCTGGTGCATATATACTTCAACAATATTACTTTCCGGATCAAAATCCATATTCCAGACATTTTCCAGAATCTGATTTTTACTCACTACTCTATTAATATTGCGTATCAGATATTCCAGCAATGCAAATTCTTTGGCAGTAAGTGTAATCTGGGTTTCAGAACGTGTAACCTGCCTGGTCATCAGGTCAATGGTGAGATCGTTTATGCGAATTCTGGTACTTTCATTGGTAAAAATTTTACGCTGTAAAATCCGGATCCGTGCCAGCAGCTCATCCCATTCAAAAGGTTTTTTGATGTAGTCGACAGCTCCAAGGTCCAGGCCTTCGACAACTTGTGAAGTCCCGCTGAGGGCACTCAATATGATAACCGGGCAGGAAATGTTAAAGGCTCTCATGTTTTTAAGAATTTCTATTCCCGTCATTCCCGGTAGCATAAGGTCCAGTAAAATCAGATCAAAAGTTTCCGAAGCTATTTTATTAAGCGCCTCAGAACCATTGTTTGAAATCTGCACCAGATAACCGGCCTGTTGAAGTCCCTGATGTATAAATCCGGCCAGTTTTTGCTCATCTTCAACCACTAATATTTTCATGTGAATGTATTGGCGTTAGCGTATTTTATAAATCACACTATCGATCTTTATGGAAATGGGTTTTACAACCTGCAAACCCGACTCCGATAAAAAACCATCGGTCGAATCGCGCATAGAGCCTTTTACGGTAATTATTTTTGCCTGATTAATTAAAGGAAATAATTCACGGGCCATGTGTGGTGGTAGTGTGACCATCTTTCCGGAAAGCAGAAAAGTATTCTCGTTGCTGTAAAGCGAAGGACTTCCTTCTATTTTAATTTCTATCCCCTTTTTAGGAGCCGGTGCCGGGATGTCTTCAAGATTCACTTGTGTTTGGAAAAGGTTATTGGTCAATAATTTAAGTTCATACAATTCGCCAGGATTTTCTTTGTGAAGAGGCCTTTTTTGCTCTGCCAGTGCTTCAACCTGTTTGTTGATGACAGCCACTGTTGTTACCAGCTTTGCTGTATGCGGAGGAAAATGCAGCCAGATTTTTTTTTCGTTTGATGATAACAGTAATTTATCAACATCACCTTCACGATTGCTTCCGTATTTAATAACGGTCCCGTTGATTTTGACTTGTTCAGCCGCTATTGGGCCTTCGGAAGGAAATCGATTGTCCAGTAGAATTGGTTCTTTTTTTTGAAAGATATACCACGATAATCCTGCTCCCAGAATGACCGGCAGCAGGATTATTGTTTTTGACTTTGATAATATCTTATTCACTGTGCGTCAGTATCGTAAGTTTCCTTCATGAATAGCAGGCATATGACAAATGCCATCGCAGCTACGGCACTAAGAAACAAAAAAGCGTAGCGGAATGAAAACAAGTTCGCAATGTATCCTCCTGCAACGTTGCTGAGCGATGCTCCCAGGCCAACAGCTGTGATCAAAATTCCGTTGGCCAGATTGAAATGGCCTGAACCCTTCGTCAGATCTGCAACAATGAGGATACTCACAACCCCAAAAATACCCGCTGAAAGTCCGTCAAGGATTTGCACGGATGTAATAAAGTACGGGTTTGGGCTTATGGTATAAAGTATCCCGCGGATGGGCAAAGCGGCAAAGCAAACAAGCATCAGCCATTTTCGTCCGCTTGTCGATTTTCGACTGCACCAGGCTGCGGTCGGTACCATAACCAGCTGGGCAATAACGATGCACGCCGACATGTAAACGGAAGCATTTACCTTATTTTCAGACACGATATATTGTCCTGCCAGGGGAAGCATGGCTGCATTCGCAAAGTGATAGAGTACACAGCATGTTGTAAAAATAAGGAAGAGTGGATTTGTGATAACACCGGAAGATGATTTCAGAGAATGTGTTTTTTCTTCCGAAAAGCTACCTCTTGAAAGCTGATAATCAATTTCGTTATTATCGATAAAACAAAGGAAATAGACGGCCGCGAAGGAAAGAAATAAGGTGAAAATAAATATTCCCTGTAATCCCAGATAATAGCCAATCAATCCTGAAATGACCGCCGAGGTTACATTTCCACCGTGATTGAACATTTCGTTTCGTCCCGTACGCTGTTCCAGTTTTTTGTATCCGACAAGGCCAAGGGTCATCGCGGCGATGGACGGAGCGATGAACGTAGCAGCAACGCCAACGATTACCTGACTCATTATTACAACAATGTAACTAGGTTTAATCAGGATAAGCAGTGTTCCTAATCCGATGATTACACTGGCAAAGGAAACGATCCTTTTCTTGTTTTTAAAGCGGTCAACAAATGCCCCGGCAGGTGTTTGTGTAAGTACGCCTGCAAAGGTGGCAATGGATGTAGCGATACCAATATCTCTTAAATTCCAGTGCTGGGCAGATAGCAGATAGATTCCCAGGAATGGTCCGATTCCATCACGAACATCGGCCAGCGTAAAATTGATAAAATCCAGTCCTCGTAAAGATTGGGATTTGGACCCGCTGGTCACGCTTTGAAGATGAAATATACCGCACCCACGAGTAAGGCAAAGCCAATCAGGTGATTGTACGTGAATTGCGTATTCTTGAAAAACGTAACCGAGAATATCATGAAAATGATAAGGGTAATAACCTCCTGAATAATTTTCAGCTGCACCAGTGAAAAAGGGCCGCCTGTTTCCGAAGATCCGATACGATTGGCCGGCACCTGAAAACAGTACTCGAAAAATGCCAGACCCCAGCTCAGAAGTATGATCATCCACAACGGTGTTGATGAGTGCCCACCATCTTTACTGAAAAATTTAAGGTGTCCATACCAGGCTAATGTCATGAAGACATTGGAAAGGACCAGCAGTCCTATGGTTGAAATGTATTTGCTCATTTGAGTAAGTGGGAAAAAACAGACAGTGACTTTACTGTCTGTTTCTGTTAAAAATTATCGAACCAGATACTGCTGTCCGTTCACGGTGATCGTGTTGCAGCGGATTACCTTATAATTTTCCAAAGAAATTTCTCCCTGCTCTTTATTTTTCTGACTTCCCGAGTAGGAGATGGCCGTACCTTTTGCTATCGTATCTCCCAACCACCCTGAAACATGTGGAGGGAAATGAAGTACCGTTTTGTCATCTGTAAATACACCATTCACTCTTCCTTCCCGATCTGTTTGTAAAGAAGTAACCTTACCGTTTCCGGTCACTATGGTTTCCTGTGCTGGTGTCACTGGCGTGGCTGGTGGATTATCTGTCAGCGTTTTACTGCCAGCTGTTAAACTTACCATTTTCATTTCTTTGGTTCCTGATCCAGGATTTTCCGAAACACCAGATACTGTTATCTGATTGCCCGGTTTGACGAGTGGGGAAATCTGAGATCCCATGTGTGCAGGAAATTTTACCAGTACACTATCGCTTCCGCTGATCATATAAAAACTATCAAAAGTGAAGTCGTCATTTGCGCTCAACTTGACAACCTTTCCGGTTATTGTTCTTACAGCCTGAAGCCCTGGTTCACCAGGTGCCGGCTGACCTGCATGTGGTGGCCGATGTCCGGGGCCTTTTTTTGCTGGTCCGGCTAGTTTCGGCGGGGCAATCAGACCAGGATTTTGGGCAAAAACGTTTGAGCCAGCTGTTAATCCGGAGATAAACAGGACAGCTAATGCTAATTTTTTCATGATTTTCTTTGTTGAAATGATTCGTTTTTATTTTCGAATCGAAGGTAGGACAGCCAGATAAGGCTGATATGAAGTGGAAATTAATTTTTCCTTATTTGAAGTTAGTTCCAGCGATACAAAGATCTGGATTACGTGGTATTGATTCTATCCGTAACAGAGGCATAGAATTGAACCGATTGTATTTATGCACTCTTTGGTTGCAAAATGTCCGATTGCACTGCTATGAAATTACTGCTCTAGTGCGTTAAGTAGTGCGCCACGATAGCAGGATTTCAGTTCACCCTCATACAAATTACCATTATAAATAGAGAGTACTCAAAAGATGGACATTGGCACAATCCTTACAACAACCAGGTAACCAGGTCGTATGCCGATTGGGCAGAACATGAATCACTATATGATGAATGGAAGGAGGTTTCATCAGGCTTTCAATTCTACATCCCAAAAGGAGCTTTTTATGTATATTGTTAAGGCAATCAGACAATAATCAATCACTGTATGTATAGCCTTTTTAACTAAAGAGCGTAATACCGTCCGGCATTTCGGGACTTAATGAGTTTTATTAACTGCTCTCTTGATTGGAATAAAAGTTGTCCCCAATTACAACAATTGCCAAATAAACAAACCTACAAATAGTATTTAAGTAGCCTTGACTAAGTTCTTCATTTTCAATAATTGTATAGCCCATATACTCACAACAGACATTATCAATAATAATACTGAGATATCAGGAATTGAGATCGGGAGACGTAGCATCCTTGAAAATGCATCTAAGCGTGATTCGTGGCTAGCGTAATTTTGATATATAAATAACCATAGTCCGTGGTAGTAAATATTTGCCAATAGTGAAAATATTGAAATAATCCGTTTAATATTCATATCAATTTGATTGTAGATTTTTTTGACTGAGTGCTTTCTATAATGATACACTTGTTTCTTCTTTCCCTCAATGGTGATAGAAAATATGACTTTCGATGATAAGGTGTCTTGCACCATGCTCCTTCAAGAGGTTATGAAACAATTCATTACCTTAATCATCTAGTAATTTCATCAGCGATTTACATTCCATTAAAAAGACTTTAACCAGCCATTTCAAACCCACATAGCCAAATATAGTGATTATTGAGTCTTGTTTTTGCGACAAATAAGAATGCAGTCATAGCGCCATTTTTACTAACTACCATTCTTGCTGCATGAGCTGAAAGGTAGATCTTTGAAGTAATTGAATCTGTATAGGCATTCAAAGTCTTTGCGTCTTGCTACCGTTTGCAGACCCGGCTCTGATATTTCACATGGATAGATGCCATAAATGTTTCAATGAAACTTCCTTGGCTGACCCGTTTACATTAATATAACAATAGGTTTACATTAATATAACAATAGAGGGAGTGAGTACCTTCTGCATTTTCTGGGCGTGGCTTTATCAAAAAAAAATTAACCCGAAACTTGTTTCTAACGTAATTGAAAATGTTTAAGATGAACAAATGTCGGATTGATACATTGAAAAGTAAAGATGTAAATCTGACAAACATCTTTGTAATCAGTAAATTACGTGCCTGATCGTGGGAGATTTTCGTCGAATAAAAAACTTCCATGATCTTGCTAATTAATTATGGGAAATTTTGCAGATTTTGATAGTTGCAGAAAAACAAAAAACCCCGTTTAAGTGATTTAAACGGGGTTTTGAATGTTTTGGTAGGAATATCAGCAGAGAGAGAGGGATTCGAACAAGTTTGGTAACTATTTGATAATGAAATAATTATCAAATCTATTTTCTTGACCTCCCACGATTCTCCCACGCATCAAAATTCCCATTAAATATGTTTGTAATATTCTGACTGTCAGTAAGTAATCAATCCATTGGCTAATTTAGAAACTTGGTCGAGCAAACGCAAGCTTTATTCGCAGATGTTTAAATAATTTGACAAATTAGTATTTTAAGTATAATTTAATTGGTAAAATAATGCCAACGTACGTGATTTGGCTTAATGCATTCCTTATCGATGTTCTCATCGATTGTTTCATGACCGCATTGTCAGTATCGTCTAATCGTATAGTTATTCTAAATCAGGTCATTGTTATAATCAATTATCCTAACAAAAATTCTTCCATGTTATCGGGAGAAATAATAAAGGTTTTCGCACCGGCGTAATTATCTGTAAACGTTTGCGGAAAGCGTCGTTTTTCTCTTGCGCTCCATTTAAACTCGAACGCTGATAGCTCGTCTCCGTGCTCTTCTATAAGATCTATCTCTTGCTGCTGGGTTGTACGCCAAAAATATGAGTTTACGTCTATATCACTATATTGCAGATATTTTATGCGTTCTGAAATAATATAATTCTCCCACAAAGCACCAACATCCGTTCTTGATGTAACGGGTTTGAAATTATTGATAATTGCATTTCGTATTCCGTTATCATAAAAGTAAATTTTTTTACCTTTTTTGATTTCATTGCGAACATTCCTGTTTAACGCAGGAAGACGAAATACAACATATGCTTTTTCAAGTAAATCAATGTATTTATCAACAGTCTTACTGTCACCACCTATTGTTTGACCAATTTCCTGATAGCTGACCTCGCTTCCTACCTGTAGGGCAAGTGCTTTTAGCAACTTTTCCAAAAGTAGGGGCTTCTTGATTTGCTCCAGCATCAATAGATCTTTGTACAGATAACTGCTTGCAAGAAGTTTCAGTAGTTCTTTCTCTTCTCCCGGGTTTGTCACAATTTCTGGATAGGCGCCATAGATCAAGCGATGCTCTATAAGACGCTTTTCCTGTATCAATCCATTTTGCTGCACCATTTCGGCAAAACTCAGCGGATACAGCATGAATTCATACTTTCTTCCCGTAAGCGGCTCATTTACCTTGCTTGATAATTCAAAGGCGGACGATCCTGTCGCGATTATTTGTACATCCTTGATCTGGTCTGTAAATAGTTTAAGTGTAAGGCCAATATTGGGTATACGTTGAGCTTCATCAATAAATAGAATTTTTTTGCTGCCGACGACTAGTCGTAACTTGGCAGCTGTAGTGTTGGTTAAAATTTCCCGGACATCTGAATCATCTCCATTGAGGTACATGAAGTCTTTCCCAGTAAGAAATGACTCCACTAATGTGGATTTACCAGATTGCCTGGGGCCAAATAGTAGAATGGCTTTTCCTTTAAATAACCTTTGTTCTATGCTTGCCTGAAGCAATCTTCTTATCATACTATTGGATTTGAATCCTAAAAATACATAATATTATTGGATTTGAATCTGTTTCGATTATTATTTGACCAGATTTTGTGTGGTGTGAGTTTTAGAATTGTTTTGCACTGTTTTAACACAGATATTTTGCACTGACAGATTCAATCAAACAGTGGAATAATCGTAATTCGATCGGTAAGCACCAAAGCCTCCTTTCCACTTCTTGACCGATGATTCGGATTTGATTAAATATTGATAGAGCACGTTTAACGGCAATTAAAAAGCCTAGCCCAAGCGGCCATATGCAACTCAGTTTACTTGTAGAAATTCGGTAAAGCTACCGTCTGTTTGCCGTGTTAAGATTATAAACCAACTTTTTCTTCCATGACCTGCATTCGCTTTCCTGATTTGCATACAACACATCACTGGCCACAATTTGGTAAGGCTCATATAATACGTTGAGTCATTCTAAAAAGCGCCGTTTTGTTTACCGAGCTAACAGTGAGTCTTTTAAAGACAAAATCCTGCGCGCCGCGTGGCATGGAAATGCAAAACGTGCCAGGTTTTAACTGCGTCCAGTTTTCCACAAATTTGCACATCATATACTGCTGGAAGTAGCAGCATTGAGTCACAAATAGTAGCAACAAGGTAGAACAACGCAATCCGGTGTAAGAAGTTTTTAAAAAGCCTTGCAGATTTTGTTGGCAAATAAATTATTGTACATTTGCATTGACTGACTAACCAGTCACTAAATTATAGAAGCATGAAAACAGAAGAAATAGCAGAAAAATATTTCAATGCAATGGTGGTCGGAAACTTCGATGAAATGGCCAAATTAAAAATGCCTGATTGTGTTTATTGGTTAAGTGGTGATGGATCTTGGCCATTTGGAGGTTACCAATCACGAGAAAACCAGGCAAAATTATGGGGCACGGTAGCAGAACGATTCCCGGAGGGAATGAAAATGACGCTTGAATCTATCACGGCAGATCAGGAGCGGGCAGCACTTTATGTTCATATTCGGGGAACGCGAAAGGATGGTCGTATTTACGAAAACAATGTGATGTTGCTTTTAACCTTTAAGGATGGCTTAATTAGCGGACTTTATGAATATTTGGATACCATTATGGTGAATGAACTATTCTGTGGCCCGATGGACGATATAAAGTAATAGTCAGTAATATTAGGAATGCAATCGGGGTATATATGTGTTTTATATACTTCGATTGCATTCAAAATAATCTTAATCTATGGATAAAAGGGAAAAACTACTTCAAACCGCATTGGAATTGTTTGTATCACAAGGATTTAATGATACACCGACAAGTAAAATTGCAAAGGAGGCAGGGATAGCAACAGGGACTTTATTTTATTTTTTTCCGACTAAAGATGACTTGATCATTTCACTCTACTTAAAATTAAAAGGACTGGCAGCAGAAAGTATAAATGTTGCATTGGCAGAAGTTAATTCAACAAAGCAAGCTATCAAGACGTATTACGAAGAATCACTTAATTGGTCGCTCCGTAGTCCCAACGAGTTTTTGTTTCTGGCGCAATTCTCTAATTCTCCTTATCTGAAAAAAATTGGGGGCGATGAGATTTCGGCTCAGATAGCTCCTGTATTGCAACTTTTTAGTCTGGCTATCAAGGAGCAACAGATCGCTGACACGGATGTAAATTTATTGTACATGTTGATCAGTAATCAGGTATTTGGTGTAAATCAATACCTTTCGTCAAATAAATTCACCAGAAAAGAACAGCATAAAATCATGGAGGATACATTCTCTATGTTTTGGAAAATGATTGAACGCTGATGAGTAACGAAAATAAGAAAATGAAAATAATAATTACGGGAGCCACAGGAATGATTGGGGAAGGCGTTTTGCTGGCTTCTCTTGATCACCCTAGTATTACCGAGGTATTGATGGTAAATAGAAGAGCTTCTCCGTTAATACATCACAAACTTTCTGAACTTATTGTAAAAGATTTTACAGATTTAGCTGCTCATAGAGAACAACTAACTGGCTATGATGGCTGTTTCTATTGCGCAGGGATAAGTTCCTTTGGTATGGGCGAGGATAAATACAACCACATCACTTTTTATACCACAATCATGTTTGCAAAGGAACTTGTCTTTTTAAATCCTGATATGGTTTTCTTTTACTTGTCGGGAGTTTATGCCGATAGTTCGGAAAATGGAAAAATAATGTGGGCAAGGATCAAAGGCAGGACAGAGAACGCATTAAATGAGCTACATTTTAAAGCTGCTTACAGCTTCCGGCCAGGATTTATTATTCCGTTGAAAGCGCAAAAAAACGTAAGGTTCATTTATAAAGGACTTGGGCTTATTTATCCTTTTGTTTTTCCTAAGCAAACTTTGACTTATAACGAGATAATATCTGCATTAATTCGAACATTGACACTTGGATACAACAAAAATAATTTGGAAATAAAAGATTTAAAATTAATTGTCAGACAGGTTGAGCTGGACAAATAAATTAGAAACGATAAAAGTGTATTTGTAAAGAGAACTGCTAGCCACCTTTTCGATCAGCCGGATACATGGAGCGCAGGCTAATGTACGTGGCATTGCTGTTTGAAAATGGCTGGAAGTACTGGTTGCTTTATGGTGCTGTGACTTCAAAGTTTGCTACCCATTCAGAAGCATCCCACCTATAAAATCGTACTACAAAGCCCTCTAAATAAAATTGCTTTCCATCAGATGCTATTGGATGTACAACGGTCCGTATGTAGGCAAAGAATATAGTACCTGATATCGGTTCTTCATATAGTCGTAGTGGAAGCTGCATGTATCAGAAGTTCAAAGAATTTCTTGGTTCGACCTCAAGCAGCTCGTTGATATTTTTTTAGACCGTTTTTCTTAATCCAATTTGACAAAGTGGCCTCCGTCACCCGGTAACGATCTGCAATATACTTCTGACTCGAACCACTGAGAAGCAAGGCTTCTATCTCTGGTCTAAATTGATCAAGTTTACTTTTGCCTGGGCCAGTCGGCCTACCTAGCTTAATCCCAGAAAGTTTCTTGGCGGCTAGCGATTCCTTTGTGCGCTTACTAATCAGGTCCCTTTCAATTTCTGATGCCATTGCAAAAACCATCGCCATGACTTTACTCTGGATCGAGTCGTCCAGTTGCCAGGCACCTTTCACAGTATAGATCCGGATACCTTTTTGCATCGCGATGGAAATGATTTCCATTACTTCAAGCATGGATCTGCCAAGTCTGGAAAACTCACTAAGTAAAATGACATCTCCTTTTTTAAGTTCGTCCAAGATCGGCCCGATTTTGCGGTTACGCCATGAAACTTTTCCGGAAACCTTTTCCTGGACAAACTCGACTTTTCCTAAATTTTTCTCATTGGCCAAGTGCAGTATGTCGGCTTTATTCTTTTCTAGATCTTGATCCAGGGTTGAGACACGTAAATAGGCAATATTTCGAGGCATTTTTGAGTGATTAGATGAAAACCTTATTATCGAATTTATTTTATAATAATAACATCGTAATATTAAAACCTTTTTACTAAATTATCCTTACTATTTATATGAACGTTTATTTTATAATGTTTTTTCTGCTACTTTCTCCCCAATTGTTATGGCAAAGCGAACTTCATGGGATAAGTATCAACTTATTCTGCCATCACTCAATCAGGATGTTTCTATAACAGAATTATCCCGGACTTACAATATACCGGTGCGGACTCTGCGTGACTGGAAGAAAAAATTTATAGACCTGGGTCTTCCCGGACTGGATCATATGAAAAGAAAAGACCAGGGAACGCGAAAGTGTATGTCACCGCAAATGCAAGAGCTGATCGGCGGATTCGCTTTACTCAGACCCAAACTGAGGATTACGGCTATCTATCAGAAAATTGTTTTGTTAGCTGAGCAAACCAATCAAAAGCCCCCTTCCTATACAACAGTATATAATGTTGTACGTAAGATTAAGCCGGCTTTGTTGACGCTATCTCATGAAGGTGTTAAAGCTTACCAACAAAAATTTGAAATGATTTATCGTAGAGAGTGCAAGGCCTCTAATGAAATATGGCAATGTGATCACACAGAGCTGGACATTTATGTCCTGGATAGCGATGGAAAGGAAGTAAAAACCTGGCTTACTATTATATTGGATGATTATAGCCGGGCGATTGCAGGATTTCTATTATCAGTAGAAGCTCCAAGCTCTATAAATACCGCTTTGGCATTAAGACAGGCAATTTCCAGAAAAGAGGAACCATGCTGGCAGATTTGTGGAATACCTCAGATTCTCTACACTGACCATGGCACTGATTTCATGTCAGTACATATTCAACAGGTATGTGTCAATTTAAAGATTCGTCACTTCAATTCAGCCGTGGGCCGTCCACAAGGCCGTGGTAAAATTGAAAGGTTTTTTAGAACATTGAATGATACGCTTCTAGCGACACTACCTGGTTACAGCCAAAATGGCAAACCTCTTTCTAAACCAAAGTTGACTTTTACGGAGCTCAATTCTGCTGTAAAGCAATATATAGTGTCAAATTACAACCAGCAAATACATAGGGCAACTGGCGTTTCGCCCCTTCAAAGATGGTCAGAAGGCTTTTTGCCTCAAATGCCGGACTCATTTGAAGAACTTGATCTTTTACTATTGTACATTCAAAAGCCACGTAAAGTCCAAAGAGATGGCATCCGCTTCCATGGCATGAGATACATCTCAATAGTTCTGGCAGCGTTTGTTGGTGAAACCGTAACTATCCGATATGATCCTAATGATCTGGGTGAGATAAAAGTCTACTATCAGGATAATTTCTTATGCAAAGCTGTCTGTCATGATATTTCTGACATGACTATCAGCCTTAAAGAGATTAAAGCAGCCAGAAGCTCTGTAAAAAAGGATTTATTTGATCAGCTCAGACAGTCAAAAGCCTTTATTAAGGGTATTACAGGCAAGAAAGGTCCATCATCTCCTAAGCAATCCGTAGTCAGTGAGCCGATAACATCTAAACTTCGTATTTATGAAGATGAATGATTTAAAGATTCCGGGAAAGTTTCTGTCTTCATTTATTCACACGCAGGAATTTAAAAGGTTTGAGGAATTTGTTAACTCATGTGTAGACTACCGTTATATAGGAGTCTGTTACGGAGAACCTGGGGTTGGCAAATCACTGGCTGCTTCATATTATACTAAATGGAGGGAAGAATTAACCTCTGAGAACCTTGTCAGTGATATATCCTTAGAGAATAGTTCAACGGCAAAAATTTGCAAAGGTGTATTTGCCACTGTCCCTGTTACCAATACACCAAAGACTATTAGACATGAAATACACCGGCGCTACTTTGGTTATGGTTCATCCGTTGCAAAAGCAAATGGAATAACGGATGTAGGAGTACGAGTCAAGTACGCAAATTCTTTTTGCCCGTTAGTTATACTTGATGAATCAGACAGACTTAGTTTTAATAGTCTGGAAGAAGTCAGGAATATGTATGATGATTTAAATTTCGGATTGGTACTAATTGGTATGCCTGGCTTTGAGAAAAGACTTTCGAGATATCCCCAGTTATTCTCCCGGATTGGATTTGCCCATCAGTATAAATCCCTGGGAGAAGATGAAATGCGGTTTGTGTTTCCTAAAATATGGAGTAAAATGGGTAAAGAATATGATCCGGAGTATTTTGCTGACTATGAAGCAATGAATACTATCATACGAATCACCGGCGGCAATTTTAGATTGATTGATCGTATATTTAGTCAGATATGCAGGATTATGGAAATAAATAAGCTGCAAACAGTAACCAAAGAGGTTGTTGAAGCCGCTAGAAAGTGTCTGCTAATCGGGTAGGGTGATCTTCAATTTTGACCCCTATGGATTCGGCAATTTAATGTTGAAATAAATATGCAATTTATCGATGAAGTTTACACCTGGATATTCTTTAGAATTTACTTATTTATATTGCCATGTAATTAAACTAAATGTAATATATTTGATTTTATTAAGTTTCGTATATAAAATGATCAAATTAGGATACGCCCGAGTCTCTACCCAGGAACAAAACCTTGACCTTCAGCTGGACGCCCTAAAAAAAGAAGGATGCAAGCAGGTTTTTACCGACAAGGTCTCCGGAGTAAAGGCTACCAAGCCGAATTTTGAAAAATTGATGGAATATGCCCGGCCTGGTGACACCATTGTAATATGGAAGCTGGATCGGCTTGGAAGAAGTACCATTAAGCTCATCGAATTGATCGAAGAATTGAAAAATAAGGGATTAAATCTTAAATCACTATCTGAATCTATTGATACCAGTACAGCGACCGGTAATCTGTTTTTTCAATTTATGTGTGTGCTGGCCGAACATGAGCGCAACATAATCCGCGAGCGAACAAAGGCAGGTCTAGAGTCAGCCCGAGCTAGGGGCAGATCCGGAGGAAGGCCGGAAGGTTTAAGTGAGCGTTACCGTAAAATTGCCCCTGAAGTCAAAGAGATTTATGAAAAGAACAGCCGGAGTACGGATGAAATTAGAGAGATGTTCAAAATAAAAAGCCAACCTACGCTTTACAAGATTTTAAAGTATAGTGGTGTTGATATCAAGGGCTTCTTAAAAAAGAGACGATAAGGCCCGTGGCTCTTTGCACAATCTTTTAATTTAACCCAAAGGTTGACAAATTAACTTAAATATAAATATCCCTGTTACAGATGAAGCAGTTCTCGAACCCCGATCAAAATAACTATACAAATCTTGAATGGGAACGGCAACTGCTGCTTGATCTGGGCAACGATATCACCAAAGTGCGCGACAAGAATGACTTGATCGTTTTGTTTTCGGAGCGGATCAAGTCATTAATGCACTTTACGCATACGATTGTGACCTTGATTGACCGTAAGGATGAGACCTACAAGCCATTTTTACTTGATCACCGTGCATCAGCCATTAAGGACCACCCCGAATATGGTGATATGGTCAAGGCGTGTTTTCCGCTTGACGAGCCTTTCATCGAATCCGTTTTGGCGGCCGATGGTCCTGTTGATTTCTTTCTCGCCGATATTGTAGATGCCCCGCAAAGCCCGGCGTTCCTGCGGGTAAATTTCGAGAAAGGTATCAGACATGTGCTTATGACTACGCTGCGTACCGGTAACCAGCCGATTGGATTTATCCATATTTACACCGATCAGGAAGACGGGTTTTCGCAAGAATTCAAGGACATCGTCCAAAGGATCACCCCGCAATTGTCAAGCGCGGTCTCCAACATTATTAAAAACGAAGAAATCCTGCAACAGGAAAATGAAAAGTCATTCCTGCTTGATTTTAGCAATGATATGACGGCTGTTCGGAGCCGGGAAGACCTGGCCATTGTCGTTAAAACAGCACTACGGAAGCTTAACCCTGACGGAGGATATGTGATCCGCAAGATCAATGAAGATGGGCTGACAATGTCTGCCTACCTGTACGATACCGGTGCTTCTGCATTCGATCCCACATTGTTGGAGCGGGTGATTTCCGAGAAGTATCCAATCAATGACGGGCTCCAAAACCGCATTCTGGATAGTTACATTCCGTTGCTTTTCAATGTGGGTCTCGAGTTGCAGAGAGGCTACGATCTGTCCTATCTGGATCTTTGGGAAAACATGGGTTTCAAAACAATGGTCGGCATTGCATTGCGAAACGGCAATACCAACATTGGTCTGCTTTGGCTGAGCATCGACGAGATCAACATTCCGATCTTGCAGGGCATATGCTCGCAGATTGCCATTGCGATGGGCAACATTATGGGCAATGAAGAAATTTTGCGCCGCCAGGCTGAGCAGCAGCTGATGCTCAGGTTTTCAAATGATATTACCGGTGTTAAATCTAAATCTGACCTGGACCATGTGATTTCGTATGTTTTGCAGGGTCTGTTTCAAACCCGGATCGCTGTGATGTACCTACTGGCGGAAGACCAGGTAACGCTGCGACCTTACCTTTTCGACCGGCAGTTTTTCCAGGAAACTGAGGTATTTGAGCACGAAGAATTTTACTCTTTAAATATCAATGAGCAGCATATAAAACTCGTCTTCGAAAGCAACCAGCCGATTTTGCTGGATATTGATGAAAACCTGGAAGCGAAGTGCCTGAAACTTTCCATCCAGCGTGAGCAGCGCGCGATTAATACTGTCTATGCATCGGCGCTGAGATTGGGCGAGCAGAACCTGGGAATGGTTTGGTTGCTGGGTGAACAGATCAGCGGTCCGCTTTTGCAAGGGATTTGCGCCCAGATTTCGACTGCGGTTTCCAATGTGCTTGCGCACGAACAGATACTGCGTTTGAAAAAACAGCTGGAAGACGAAAATGACTATCTCAAGCAGCAGCTCAATAGGGATTTTGAGGAGATTGTCGGCGGTGGTGAGGCGATGCAGCAGATATACCGACTGATTTCCTTAGTGGCTGAAAGCAATTCTACGGTACTGCTGCTGGGCGAGACGGGTACTGGTAAGGAGCTGATCGCGAAAGCCGTGCATAACGCGTCTGCCCGCAAAGAAAAGCTGATGATCAAGGTCAACTGCGCGGCCATGCCGGCGACCCTGATCGAGAGCGAGTTGTTTGGCCATGAGCGCGGCGCATTCACCGGAGCTGTCGAGCGGCGCATCGGAAAATTCGAGCTGGCCAATAACAGCACGCTGTTTCTGGACGAGGTCGGCGAAATGCCGCTGGAAACACAAGTGAAGCTGCTGCGGGTTTTGCAGGAAAAGGAAATGGAACGTGTCGGGGGAAAAGCCACCATCAAATTAAACGTCCGCATCATCGCGGCCACCAACCGCGACCTGGAAGCGGAAGTGAAAGCAGGCCGGTTCCGTTCAGATTTGTATTACCGTTTAAATGTATTCCCTATCAAGCTTCCACCGCTTCGAGACCGCCGTGAGGATATCGAAAGCCTTGCCGGATTTTTCCTGTCAAAATTCAGCAAAAGTGTAGGCAAGAAAACCGTGAAACTCTCAGCTAATGCACTTAGGCAATTGCAGGCCTATTTGTGGCCCGGCAATGTGCGTGAACTCGAACACCTCATTGAGCGCTCGGTGATACTGGCTACAGGTCCCATGATCACCGAGTTTTTCTTGCCGCAAGCGACAGGAGCAACGGCCGATGATCAGACGATGCCATCCGATTTACGATTAGAAGAAGTCGAGCGCATGCACATCATACAAGTATTGCGGCGGTGCGGTGGCAAAATTTCCGGCATCGGAGGTGCTGCGGAGATACTGGGGCTCCCCGGTAATACCCTTCATTCCAAAATGCGAAAGCTCGGCATTTCAAAGGCCGATTACTACGCTCATTGAGCTTTTCACCAGTTGGGCCATTTCGTCCATTCTCATCAAATAAGATGACTGTTTTGATGTTTTCACCAAATACGGTGAAAATGAAAGATGTTTGGTTTGGGTATGTGTTTGATAACCAGTATGTTAAATAATTGGCATTGAAATGGTAGGTTTAGAATCATCTATGAGATTTTAAACTTAAACATTTCAGAATCATGAATATTGTAATTGTAGGCGGTACGGGGTTAATTGGGTCGAAGGTTAGCGAAAAGCTGCGGGCGTTGGGCCATCAGGTAGTCGTGGCCGCTCCTTCGACGGGCATCAATGCACTAACAGGCGAAGGCCTTGCGGATGCGATGAAAGATGCCGAGGTGGTTGTCGATCTCTCCAATTCGGCTTCTCCCGAGGAAGATACTGCGATCAATTTCTTCCGTGCAGCAGGTAAGAACCTGGTTGCGGCAGAAATTGCAGCCGGTGTTAAACATCACCTGGTACTATCGATCGTAGGAACCGACCGGGCTTTGTACATCGGTTATCTGCGCGCCAAAAAAGAGCAGGAGGATATTATCAAAGAATCCAGTATCCCGTACACGATCATCCGCGCTACGCAGTTCCACGAACATATCACAACTTTGATTGCGGTGCAATCCGACGAGGAGGCCATCCACATTTCCACCGTGGACTACCAGCCCATTGCGGCAGAAGACGTGGCGGCATTGGTTACCCGGCTCGCATTGGAAGCACCAAAAAATACGACAGTGGAAATCGCAGGGCCAGACCAGGCGCCCATGAACGAGTTTGTAAGCCAGTACCTTTCTGTTAAAGGCGGGGAAAAGCGTTTGAAAGCCAATGACGAGAATAAGTACATGTTCTTTGAAATCTCCAAATCTCTTTTGGTTCCTCAGGGTGATTTTTACCCTGGCGCAATCCGGTTCAGCGACTGGATTAACGGATAAGCAAGCCTGTTCATTTCAAACAATTAGCAAAATAAAATCATGAAAATTGTAATCATTGGTGGCACGGGCCTGATCGGCTCCAACGTCACTAAAAAACTTCGCCAGCTTGGCCATACTGTCATAGCAGGATCACCTTCCACCGGTATTAATGCACTCACAGGTGAGGGGCTTTCGGATGCATTGGAAAATACGGATGTGGTCGTTGACCTTTCCAATTCTCCTTCATTTGAGGATGGTCCGGCCATCCAGTTTTTTCAGACTGTGGGCCGCAACATTTTGTCGGCTGAATTGAATGCAGGCATCAAACACCATGTAGTCCTATCCATTGTGGGTACGCACCTGATGGAAGGCATGGGGTACATGCGGGCGAAGAAGATCCAGGAAGACCTGGTAAAAAGCTCCGGTGTGCCCTATACTATCGTCCGCAGTACGCAATTCCAGGAATTTGTACCAACCATTGCCGCGGGAGGCACGCAAGGGGATGAAGTTCATGTTTCGAAGCTCGATTTCCAGCCCATTGCTGCCGAGGAGGTGGCGCTGTTCATTGCCCGTTTCGCGATAGCTGAACCTGCGAATGGAATTGTCGAAATCGCGGGCCCAGTCCGTGGGGCCATGAATGAATTTGTGGAAGCTTATGTGAAGGCAAATGATGCAGGCAAATCGGTGATCGCCAACGACAGCAGTGAATATTTCGGCCTGGCAGTACCGGCATCGACCTTGGTACCGGAAGGAAATGCGTACCTGGGTGAAACCCGGTTTGAGGAGTATCTTCGGTCCCTTTCGCCCCAGGCCTGACAACCTTGCAGTTTTTAGATTGTCTTGATCGTGCACGGTTGGCAGCTATTACCGACCGTGCTTTTAAACAACCTCAATTGTGTATCCCATGAACATTCAAAACGATAGAAGGGCACTGGTAAAATCCCTGCATTACATATCCGGTGTTACATTGTCGGTTTTCATAGCATTTCATTTACTAAACCATCTCTTTGCCCTCGACGGACCAGAAAAGCATATCCAGATCATGGACCAGTTCCGGCTCGTGTATAGGCATCCGGTCGTAGAAACACTGCTATTACTGGTCGTTTTCTTTCAGATTGTTACTGGCATCAGATTGATTTACAAACGGGATGCTCAGGCTATTGCCGAGAAGATCCAGGTGTATTCCGGCCTTTACCTTTCATTTTTCCTCATTGCCCACGTAGGGGCTGTTCTTTCGGCGCGATATATTGAGCACCTGGACACCAATTTCTATTTTGCAGCGGCTGGGCTTAATTACTATCCTGCAACCAGAATTTTTATTCCGTATTACTTTTTGGCTGTGGCCTCAATCAGTTTGCACGTTTCCGCGATTCATTATTTGAAGACAAAATCGAAGGGAGTGGCCGTCAGTATTGCGCTTATCGGGATAGCAACTTCGTTTATCATCGTGCTGGCCTTCACTGATAATTTACGGTGGTTCGACATGCCCCAGCCATATGAGCAGTTCATTCGAGCTTTAATTTGACGCAGTCTCGAAAACTATAAGTGGGTTAGGCCAAAAGATTCTATATAAATGGCCACTAGCCTTTTGAAAGCCATATATGGAGCAAATATGAGCATCCATATAGTTGGAAGCAAATCGCCTTTGCTTTTATGGCAGCCATTTCGGGAGAGCATGTTTGAGAAAAGGTAGATTTAAAACTCTTCAATATTCAAAGATGACGGTGAGATTTACACGTAGCAAAGGTCTCACTAAAAAAATAGCTCTATCGGACCCGCGGTACTTTTCGTTCAATCTTTTAATTTAACCCATTGTAGCTTTAAATAAGATTGACAAGATTGGAAATAATGTTGTTCACATAGGTGATGCGGAGATTCCGGTTGGGGAAATTTTTAAGACGTCTTTTCAGGAATACCTCGCCAAATGGAGCTGAATGAAGGTGCTTGTCTAGTAAATGCTAAAATTGCTTTTGTTGGAGAATTTATGGTCATCAGCACGAGAAGTGTGCGGACAGGATTTGATCGAGCGTTATCCATTGTTGTATAACTAAACGTTATATTAAATATGTCCGGTTCTTAGGAAGAAATAAAATACCAATATATATCACAATCCTTCACAGTCTTTAGCATAATAAGCTGATTGAGAAAAATTCAAATAACTAAGGCAAAAAGAGAAATGTACGTCTGAATACTCCTATTTGTTTTAGAAGAACATTATGTAGGCAAAAGAATTTTTGTCTAGAAACAACATTTTGATAATCAATGTTTACCGCTTCGAAAAAGAGGTAGTATTTCCGAGGTTATATGGCTAGGCAATAACGTCGGAAATACTATTAATGTGATCATGAATAGTCTATAACCATAATCAGCTGACTGTTGTAGGTGTACTTCACTATTATTTGGGCGTTACAGATTCTTTGCCTTCATCTCCTTCACTGCATGATCCACCGCGCGAGCAGAAAGGGCCATATAGGTTAGCGATGGATTTTGTGTGGCCGTTGAAGTCATACAAGCTCCGTCGGTCACGAACACGTTCTTCGCTGCGTGAAGCTGGTTCCACTTATTCAGTAATGATGTTTTAGGATCTTTTCCCATACGAACACCACCCATTTCATGAATGTCGTTTCCAGGGTTACGGCCATTGTCATGCGTACGAATATTTTTGAAGCCTGCTTTTTCAAACATTTCACTCACTTGTGTCATGTAATCCTTAATCATCTTCTCATCGTTGTCGTCATATGCAACCGATATCTTCATCTGAGGAATTCCGAAAGGATCTTTTAAATCTTTCTCCAGCGCCACGTAATTACTTTCCTTCGGTATCGTTTCCCCCATCATGTGAGATCCCACACTCCAGTTATCATATTTAGACTGGGCCAGATTCTCCTTCAGTGATTCACCAAATCCACTTCTGTCAGAATAAGTGCGTCTGTCTGCACCGAATCCTGCTGCGTACCCGCGTAAGAAATCTGTTTCCTGCTGATGTAAATTCCGGAACCGGGGAATGTAGCCACTGTTTGGTCTTTTTCCGTCCGTAGTCGAGTCGAGGAAGCCTTCATATTCGCCAGAAACCGCAGCTCGATAATTATGGAAAGCGATATACTTACCAAGTAAACCGTTGTCATTTCCTAAGCCGTTCGGAAAACGGGATGACACCGAGTTCATCAATATCAGATTGGTATTCAGTGCAGCTGCATTAACGAAAATGATATTGGCATAAAACTCCATCATTTCTTTCGTATTCGCATCTACCACCCGTACGCCTGTCACCTTCTGTTTTTTATCATCATATATTACAGAATGCACAACAGAATGCGGACGCAGCGTCATGTTACCGGTTTTCATTGCCCACGGCATCGTAGATGCATTACTGCTGAAATACCCGCCAAAAGGACATCCACGCTCACACATCACACGGTGCTGGCATTTCGCGCGGCCCTGGTCCAGATGTATTTGTTTCGGTTCTGTAATGTGAGCAGCTCTTCCGATGATGATATGCCGGTCTTTATACTGCTTCGAAACCTGCTCTTTGAAATATTTCTCAACGCAGTTCAGATCATGAGGCGGCAAAAACTCACCATCCGGCAGTGCATCTATCCCGTCTTTATTTCCGGTAATGCCTGCAAACTTTTCTACGTAGCTGTACCATGGAGCAATATCGTCATAACCAATAGGCCATTCTACTGCGAAGTTATCCCGGGCTGGCCCTTCAAAATCGTATTTGCTCCAGCGCTGAGTTTGTCGTGCCCAAAGCAAAGACTTACCACCCACCTGATATCCGCGGATCCAGTCGAACGGGCGATCCTTATCCTGTACGTACGGATGCTCATTGTCCTTCACAAAGAAATGCTGAGACGATTCTTTGAAATTGTAGCAACGGCTCACGATCGGGTTTGCCTCCGTAATTTCCCGCGGCAAACGTTCCCTGTGTTCAAACTCCCAGGGCATCATGTTGGTAGTAGGGTAATCCGTAATATGCTGCACATCACGCCCTCTTTCCAGCACCAGTGTTTTTAGTCCTTTTTCAGTCAGCTCCTTCGCCGACCATCCTCCGCTGATACCTGAGCCGATTACGATGGCATCATAGGTACGCGCTTTTTTACTATCTATATTGAAATTCGCCATTTTGTAAGGGAAATGGGTCAGGGGCAGAGGGCATGGGTTCTAAGTCTTATACCCTCTGCCCTTTACCCCAAACCCTATGCATTATTTTTTCACAGGCACACATCCATGATATCTTGCTGGAATCATTTCATAGTGCGTAATATTTGTCATTACATATTCCGAAGAAGTATAACCCTGAATCGTCAGATTTTTTATCAATCCAAGGAATCCTTTCAGATCAGCGTCGCTGCCTTTGTCTATACCTTCCAGGAGGCTGAGCTGTTGTTGCTTGGTAAGATCTGCATAACTTTTATTGAAGTTCTTTTTGCTGATTGACTCCACCGCATCAAGACCTGCTGATAAGCCTGCCTGCGCTTTTGTATCGTAGCAATCCTTCACCATTTTCTCCACAAATCCACCTACTCCCAGTTCACGAGCGCCAGGTGTATCTGTTTTTGGTATGATCGTTTCTACTACCAGGGCCAGTGTTTCGGCTCTTCCGGCATCCAGGTATCCTACTGCCGATACTGCCTTTGTGTTCCAACCCGATGCCCAGGCTGGCATTACTACCATTGCGCCCATGGCCACGGCCATATTTTTCAGCGCCACACGTCTTTCCATATTTGGTTAATTATAATTGTTAGATATAACTTGAATTTGAAATTTGAGTTATTTACGTTGACATTTCTTAAATTTTAAATCATTTCACTTACAATCAGGTGGAAGAAACAGGAATGCTAGTTGAAATTCAAACTCACTCCAATGCTATATCCTCGAGTCACAGGGTAGTTTCCGACATCAATTCCAAATGCAGCATCTGAAATACCTCCAACAGCGGGATCCAGGCCAGTATACGCAGTGAAAGTGAATAAATTAGATGCAGTAGCCATTATACGAAGATCATTATTAAACAAAGGTTTTGCACCTTGTCTGCGAATTGTAAAACCGAGCGTCAAATGCTGCAGTCTTGCATAAGATCCATTCTCTACATAGTAGGAATTGGCTTGAGTATTAGTACTGAAATTGCTAGCACTTTCAAATATTGGTACTTTTGTGTTTGTTTTGTTTGGTAGCCAGGAATCGCGTACACGGTTGCTAATAGATGCGCCAGTAAAAGATGGATAAAAATCGGAAAACCATCTTTGGTTGTTAAAGATCTGGCTACCTAGCGAAACGTACAAGCTAGTGCTGACATCGAAGCTTTTGTATTTAAGCTTAACTAGGATGCTACCTGTTAACTTAGGGATTGGATTGCCGAGATAGGTTCGGTCAGCGTCGTTGATCTTACCGTCATTATTCACATCCTTGAACCTGAACCGCCCGGGTGCAGCGCCCGATTGAACTGCTGCTGATGATACTTCTTGATGATTTTGAAACAAGCCTGTTACCTTGTAACCATAGAACGACGACAGCGAATGCCCGGGCTCATTGCGGATCACGGGTGTTCCGAGCCGTGTACCTCCGGCAGTGAAATAAGGTACCAGTGGTGCAATGCGTGTGATTTTGTTTTGTAAAAAACTCCCTGATATCTGCACATCATAGCTAAAATCTCTATTTGCTCCACCTTTAGTAGCTAGCGTAAGATCCACTCCCTGATTTCTCATCCTTGCTACATTGACAAAAGGTGCACTCGCCCTCGTTCCAACCACACCAGGAATGGGTACCTGATAAAGAAGATCTCGCGTTTCTTTTCGCCAGATGTCTATAATCGCTTCCAGTTTGTTACCGAAAAATGAAGCGTCAAAACCAGCATTGTAGGTAATACTTGTCTCCCAGCGCGCTTGAGGGTTTCCGATCTGACTGTTATAATAACCGGGTTCAATACTGGTATTCGTTGCACCTAGATCATACCCGTTAGCAGCATTAGATAGATATAAGCTGTATTGATTGGTTGAGCTCAGATAATTGGAACTTCCCATTCTCCCGTAACCAGCACTAAATTTCAGTTCCGTAACCCAATCGATATTTTGCATAAAATGCTCGGAGGAAATCAGCCAGCCAGCCGAAAATGCCGGAAAAATCCCAAACCGGTTTTCTGCACCAAACTGTGAGGAACCGTCGCGTCTTAATACCGCCGTAGCAATGTAACGGTCTTTTAAAATATACCGTGTTTGCCCGAAAAGAGAATAAAAAAGATTGCCCATCGAGCGCCCGCTAGTGACCTGGCGAACGGATCCGGGCATAGTTGTACTAAGTGTAATGTATGCAGGATCAGTAGAAAAAGGATTGATTCCCGAACCGCTAATATTTCTTTCTGCACCAGTATTTAAGGCTTCCATACCAGCGAGGACGCTGATTTCATGTTTGCCGAATTGTTTGTTGAAACGCAAAGTATTGGTGAAAGTCCATGCGAGCCCCAAGCCTGACGCTTCGCCATAAGTGGTATTGGCAATGTTTTCAGAATTCTCATAGGTAGACCTCGTCAGCGTACCTTTGTAGTTGTTAAAATAAGTACCACCGATACTGCTTTTGAATGTCAGAAAGGAGGCGATATCGTATTCTAAAAAAGCATTACCAAAGCCAAAAACGGTGTGGTTAAAATTGTTGGCTGCTGCTTCTCGGCTGGCTACTGGATTCCGAGGGTTGCTGAACCCCGGAGCCGCCGTGCCAGCATATCCTCCGAATGCATTGTAAATAGGAATAATAGGTGCCATCCGGTATGCTGAAAGAATATCGTTTTCATCCGCAGAAACGCTTGGATTATTGTTCAGATTATTTCCCAAAAAACTGCCTACATTACCTTGCTGGCCAGTGGTTGAAATATAGGCGAGTTGAAGGTTCTCTCCGATCCTGATTTTTTTATTGATGCTGTAATCTGTATTGACACGGAATGTGTAACGATTGAAATTATTATTGACCACCATTCCGTCCTGCTTCTGATAACTCGCCCCTATATAGTAACTATTTTGCATTCCTCCACCGGAGAAACTTAACGAATGGCGCATCAGCGCTGCATTGCGGGTTATAGCCCGGAACCAGTCGGTGCCCTTGTGGTTGGCAGGGATAACCAGATAATACGCTCCAGCCTTCGGATCATCATTGTACTTCAGATGCTCGGCATTAAGATCCACAGCCGATGCTGACAGTCCTGAACGGTTCCCCACCAGAAGATAATCCGGTAGTATGGGATTTTCGCCAGCACCATACTGACCATTTGCAAGACCGGTAAAACTGCTTGGGCTAACTAGTCCGCCGGTCTGGAAAATATCATTTCGTCGAGCCTGCCAGGTCCATTCAGCCTGCTCTTGAGGCGAGAGCACGGATAGACCTTTTCCTCTGGTGGTTACTCCGTACAATCCATTATAACTGATCCGCATACCGCTTTTAGATTTACTGCCTTTTCTAGTCGAGATGACGATCACCCCCGCCGCGGCCCGCGCTCCATAAACAGACGCAGCAGCTGCATCTTTCAATACTGTAGTCGATTCAATATCTGCAGGGTTGATAAAACTGATCGTTTGCGTAGGCACTCCATCAACTACATATAAAGGATGATTCCCACCGAAAGAGCCAAATCCACGAATGCGCACTTGGCTTGAAGTGCCAGGCTGACCATTTGTAATGAGTGTCAAGCCGGCAACGCGACCCTGCAACTGCTGCTCCACATTTGCTGACGGAACGCTCATCAAGTCTTGTATTCTAACTGTCGAAACTGCTCCCGTGAACTTACGCCTCTCCTCGCTTAAATATCCGGTGACGATCATTTCATTTAGTAGGTGCGGATCTTCGGCCAGTTGCACAAGAATTGTTTGTTCGTTGTCTATCGATACTTCCATCGATTCGTAGCCGATAGACTTAAATACTAATATTCCTCCCGGTTCGGTTATTTTTAGAATAAACGCACCGTCAGAACCTGCAATGGTGCCGTTAAATGTATTTTTAAGTAAAACAGAAGTTCCAGGCAATGGTTTTCCTTGATTATCAGTTACTTTACCAGTCACCTCTCTTGTTTGCCCGGCGTGGGTTGAGGCCTGCCCGGTCTTCCGTTCAATCTGAGGCGAGTCTTTTTTGTTTTGATATAAAATGTAAACATTTCCGCTGCGCCTGAAACGAATGTTGTGTCGCTTCAGGATTTTTTGCAGAACCTGATCCGGATTATCATTTTTGTTAAAGTTTTGCAACGAACCCAATTTTGCATTTACCAAATCGGTGTCATAATTAAAAGTAACCTGAAATGTAGCAGCAAAACGGCGTAACGTGCTGGCTAGATTTTCCTCCTGCGCGTATAAATCGGTAAGATTGGAAACAACTAGCAGTAAAGTAAAAACCAATCGCACTTGACACATTTCCAGTGCTTGCATTACTTTCATTTTTTGTAAAATGATTATTTCAATAGAAAACCACCTCTCACTGGCTGAACCTGGAAATGATAAATCTCCCCGAGCTGGTTATAAAAATTTTGAATAGAATCCGTGGATACCGAACCCGTAAAGCGTTTTTTCAGGATATCTGGCCGACTAACCTGCGTAACAATGCCGAAGCCGTCTTCCAGTTCTTCGAAGATAGATTGCAAGGTAGCGCCTTCATAAAGTAACTTGCTGCTTAACCAGGTAGTATCGCTCTTTATATTAACCGCAGATTTAACTAACTGACTTGCATTTGCACCTAATGTCGCTTTTTGTCCGGGATTCAGCAGCATTTGCTGTTCTGGCGTTTCCAATCTGACCTTACCTTCCGCGAGCATAACTTCTACCCGCCGTCTGCGATGATTGATATTAAAAACCGTCCCCAGCACATGCACCGCCACACGGCCAGCATGAACTGAAAATCCAACCGATCTGCCCAAAGTCTCTTCTTTCGTTACTTTTAGCAATGCTTCTCCTTCAATATCGAGGGTTCGGCTGAAAATGCCACGTGCGAAGACGATTTTAGAATTTCCATTTAACGTCACCTGAGAGCCATCGGACAACTTCACCGTTTTGAGCTCTCCATAAACTGTGTTGTAGGAAACAGGGCGTGTATATTGCCATACGGCCAAGCCTGCGATCAAAAATATTGCAACACTTGCAGCAGCCAACCAGCGACCATAGGATAGTAGCTGTACCGGCGTTTTTGTAATGGTACTTGGTGTATTTGTAGTCTTCGCACTAATGCGTTCCCAATTAGCGTGTAATTCCTGTTCGTCAAAAACATCTTGTTGCAGTGCGAGTTTCCTGACAATGTGAGCCGCCTCTTCCAAATCCGGCCGTTTATCAGGATGTTGCTCGAGCCACTGATGCCAAAATGCATCGGACGATTCATCAGGATCATTAACCCACTTGATGAATGTGTCGTCTGCTACAAAATCCTGGATCGAAAAACGCTGGTAAGACTGCATATTAAATTTGTAAATTTTTCTGATTGATTTTCCGAAAGATGCTCGACCAAACAGATCTATAAATATAGAAAGATATTTTTTTCTAATTTATTTATCGGTATTTTTGAATCTACTTATATAAATAATTAATTGTACAAAACGCAGGATGTTGCTGCGTCGAAATGCTTATGAAAACTAATCAGGACCGGCAAACACCTTCTGGTGAGGACCATGCAAATCCTGAGGATAAGCAAGCATTATTGTACTGGTCGCTTCTTAAAGAAAACCATCATCATGCGCTTGAGTGGCTATATAAGTGTTATTCACGGGCGCTTCACAACTACGGCTACCGGATAATCACTGATAAAGAATTGGTCAAAGACGCCGTGCAAGACCTGTTTGTGCAAATATGGAACAATGCCAATAAACTTCCAGCCGTCTCATCTGTGAAAGCCTATTTACTTGTGGCACTTCGACGCGAGCTGCTGAGGCGTGTCACTAAGCAGCGGCAATTTGTACAGCATGACTTCGATCTGCCCGAAGAATCCTTCGAAGAACAAATGGTAGAACTTCAAAAAGAAGAAATGATCTCGAAAGGTTTGTCAGGTTTTATCCAAAAGTTACCAACCCGCCAGCGCGAGATCATTTTTCTTAAATATTACAGCGGCCTCTCCACCGAAGAAATTGCCTCCACCATGGGACTTACCCCTGGTTCAGTTTATAAGCTGATTTACAAGGCGCTTGCCAGTTTAAAAGAACTTACCTATGACTGGAAAGTAATCTTAGCCATTCTATTGATCGCACGGCATTTATTATTGCTCGAAGTGGATATTGGTTAGTTTTAATATCTCGTCATTCGGCTTATCGGGTTTGATTGCAAAAAAGTAGATGTCGTGTCTCCCCGTAACCGGTTTTGTTAGGGTGCCGGTCAGCTTTTGAAGAGTATCCCATGAGCCTGTCGGGCCGAACACCACAGTGCTGATCACCGGTCCGGCCTGCGAATCTATACGCACCTGAATATGGCCCTGTTGTCCGGCAGACGCATACTCATAAACAAACCGCTTAATGCCCGTCATATCAACGTTTTTCAAAAGTATATACGATTTGTGTCCGCCCTGAGAAAGGTTATCGCGGAAACGGGCAAAGCCTTTGTAAGCATCTGCGAATGCAGGTTTGACATTTGCGTTCCGCAATTTTACCACATCAACTCCTGTCAGCGGACCTACCTGATTTCCACCGTTATCTCGATATGAGGTCACAATGGTATACTGCCCTTTCTGGTCGCTCGCAGGGTGTTCGGCTAGCTTTATCTGTCCCTGAACAGGCAATGCAGTTACTGCCTTTTTCTGATCGGTAATGGAGAAAATGTAGCGCACCATTTCCTGTGCGTCTTGCGATGAAAGTTGCGGGTGAGCGCTCATGATGTGCTCTTGTCCCCAATTTCCTCCGCCACCGTCGATAATCTTTGCGACCAAAGCTTCAGTGGCGCCGCTTTGTTCCTTATACCGGTTCGCAATTTTGGTAAATGAAGGACCAACCGAGGGCTGGTTCACCGTGTGACAGGCGCGGCAGTCACTGGCGGCCATCAGCTTTTTTCCGAGTGGCTCAGGCTCCTGCAATAAAGAGTTAACATTTTCGGGGATCAGGTTGTGCTGCGTTTCGGGCTGGGGATTATAGCGCATGGTCACCTTTACCCTTTTTGGATCCGTTTTGATATCCTCCCGGTCTTTTACATCTATTTTATAGCTGAAAGGCTTATCATCCCAGAAAAAAGATTTGTTGGAACTTCCAGCAATACGTACCTGAGGCTGAGTGTTTCCGACTCGAACAATCATTGTATCTGAGCTTGTCAAACCTGCCTTATCAGTAACGCGCAATATGGCCGGGTACACGCCTGGTTTTTTGTAGATGTAGGTAGCACTAGGTTTGGTGCTGCCCACTGTTTTGCCGTCAAAAAGCCACTGATACGTGATCTGATCGTCGTCGTCGAGATCGCTGCTTGCTTTGCCATTGAACGAGACGCGAAGAGGCGGTTGGCCGCTCTTCTGTTTTGCCATCGGAAAATCCTTGCGCTCGGATGTCAAAAAAACCGTTTTGTCCACATAAGCTTCCCGCGCAGAGTCCACGATGTACGCTTGTGCGACCGGTGGGCGGTTGCCTGTGTTGTATTCGATTTTTACAAGCCGGGCATCATCATTGTCGGCACCATAGACAGATCCATATTCAAGCATATACATCACACCGTCTTCACTGAATGCCAAATCTATCGGGCGACGGAAATCCCCATTTGCTGCCATGAAAGGTTCGCTACGAAGATAATTTTCTTGCTCATCAAACCGCAAAGCCATTACCCAATTCCGCATCCAATCAAAGACGAAAAGTGCGCCGTCGTAATAATCAGGAAACATGGAAGGATTATTTGATTTTTGGTTAAAAGTGTAAAACTCTCCGACCATCGCGCTTCTTCCTCCTATGCCCAGTTCGGGAAATTCCTCAGAGGCTGAATATGGATACCATATCATCGCTGGCTGCGCGGGAGGTAACTGGTTTAATCCAGTGTTGTTTGGCGAATTGTTAAAAGGTGCTTTTGGATCAAATTTGGGCCCGGATGTTTTTGTCGCAAAATTCCATTTGGCATAAGCTGAATTATTTCCCGAAAAGTAGGGCCAGCCGTAATTCCCTGCCGCTCTGGCCTGATTGAATTCATCGTAACCCATTGGACCCTGCACTCCATCTCTGCCCGCGTCTGGACCAATGTCTCCCCAATATAAAACGGAAGTTTTCGGATTTACAGCAATGCGGTAGGGATTCCGGCATCCCATGACATAAATTTCCGGTAATGTACGCGTGGTACCTGTTGGAAACAGATTGCCTTCCGGAATTGTGTACGTTCCGTCAGATTCCGGATGAATGCGCAGAATTTTCCCTTTAAAATCATTCGTGTTGCCAGAAGAGCGTTGCGAGTCCTGACTGTAAAACTCCTTTCCCTGCCGCTCATCCATCGGTGAATATCCGCCAGAAGGAAAAGGTGTGGAGCTATCGCCGGTCGAAAGGTACAGATTACCCTTCTTGTCCCATGCCAGCGAGCCGCCATGATGCGACCCGCTGTTTTTCTGCACAGGAACTTTTAATAGCACTTTTTCAGAAGCAAGATCAAGGGCAAAATCATTAGATAATGTAAATCGCGAAAGCTGAAATGCCAGGTTTTCTTCGGTAAGCCCAGCCGGCGCGTAGTAGAGATAGAGATGATGATTTCGGGCGAATGCAGGGTCTAGCGCAAGGCCGATCAGACCAGTGCCGCCCATATTTGTAATCGGGAATTTATGGATCAGCCTGGTTTTACCAGATTGGGGATCGAAGACAGATAGGTTTCCAAAAAGCTCCGTGAAGTAAACCTTGCCGTCAGGAGCAATGGTCAGCTCCATAGGTGAATTAAGATCATTGGCAACGACCGTTTTTATAAAACGGTTTTGCTCCGGTGTTACTTTTGCATAGGCTTTTTTATAATCTAGTTTCACATTTTCACCTATTGCGTAGCGGATACCGCCCATTAAATGATCCAAAAAAGCTGGGTCACTGAAGCTTTCGTCAGTATGTCCATTTCCTGTGTAAAATGCGCGCCCTCCATCGAAACTATGGTACCAACTGATCGGGTGCCTGGTGCCATTGGTGCCGCCTTCGTAAGAATTTTCATCCAGTTCGGCTAGCACTTTGATGCCAGAATAAAACGATTTGTAGTTGTACCATTCGTCGGTGCGCTCCCAATGCTCAGGCAGCGATGAAGTAGCAGGATGTGATTTGTCGGTCACCTGCACCATTGCCTTTCTGACATTAGGATTATGCGGATGACTAGCAAAATGAGCCCCCATCAGTTTCCCGTACCAGGGCCAGTCGTATTCGGTGTCGGCCGCAGCATGAACACCTACATACCCGCCGCCAGCCTGTATGTAGCGTTCAAATTGTGTTTGTTGCTCTCCATTCAAAACATTTCCGGTCGTATTCAGCCAGATGACCGCCGCATATCTTTTAAGGTTTCTTTCTGTAAATGCTGTGGCATCCGAAGTGGTATCGGCTATGAAATGATGCTGATGCGCGAGCTGTTGAATGGCTTTAACTCCAAATGGAATAGAGCTGTGATGCCAGCCTTTTGTTTTGATAAAAATCAGGACCCTCACAGGCTCGGCTGATGGTTGGGTGATCATGGCAGAGTAAAGCAGCCACAATGCGCCCAAAAGGAGAACGGAGCCAGATTTTAATTTTAAAAAATTCATAAAGAAAAGGTTAATACTTACCAATCGCGTACTGGATACCGCCTAATAAATGTTTTTGAAAAAACGGATCGTCATAGGCGGTGGGCAAATGGCCCAAAGCCGTGTAAAATGCCCGCCCGCCGTCGAATTCATGTTTCCAGGCAAGGGGGTGATAATCTCCTTCTGTACCTCCTTCGTAGGTCTTTTCATCGGCGCAAAAAAGGACTTCCACGTCCGCGACGCGCTTGTTGAAGTTGTACCATTCGTCTGTCCAATGCCACCTCTCGGGAAGGTGTTTGGTGGAAGCATCTTTACGATTGGTCACATGTACTACGCCTGGAACGGGATTAGGCGGATGACCAGTGAAGACGGCTCCGGTAAGCTTTCCAAACCAAGGCCATTCTTTCTCAGAAGCTGAGGCCGAATGAATGCCGACATACCCGTGCCCGCTGCGAATGTAGCGCTCGAAAGCTTCTTGCTGATCTGCATTTAGCACATCACCAGTCGTCGAAAGCCAGATGACTGCTGCATAATTTTTAAGGTTTTTATCATTAAACAGACCAGCATCTTTGGTGGTATCTACTTCGAAACCATTGGTTTGACCTAGTTTAATAATCGCTTGTATACCATTGGGAATCGATTCATGGTAGTAGCGAAGTGTTTTGCTGAAGATAAGGACTCGCGGTTTGCTTTGTGCAAGACAGGACCAAGTCCCCAACTTCAGAAATAGAAATAGGATAAGTAATTTTCTCATAATTATTTGGTCAATCCAAGTCGACCTATTTTAAAAATCTCTTTTGTAAAATATCCTTTCTAGTAATCGCCTGGCTTCGCCATCCGGATCTACCCGGATTTCACTTTGGTTATCAAATACCATCATGGCTCCGTTCTTTTTTGAGAAATCCGGCCACTGAGGCAGCCCTGAGTGATAAGGAGTTCCAGTACGGGCGAAGTTGAGCCAGGCCTTACTCATCTTCTCTGCAAGCGAGCGGGCCGCATCCCCGCCGCCGGTCATTGTGTCACAACGGTCTGTGTTGGCAAATACAAATGGGATCTCGCTGCAATGAAAAGCTCGGGGGCGATTATCCAATACAGGTGTCTGCCAGGCAAACATATACAGGTAAACCGGCGCGGCATTTTGTTGCGCTTTGCGCTCAGCTTGAAGGTAAGCCAGCGGATTATAAGGAGAAATGTAGGACAGGATTTCCACCGGCTTCACATTCGGATGCACTTTGCGCATGGTTTCGTACACGTGTGTGCCTTTATCGCCAAAGCGTTCGGAGAGCTTTTTACGCAATCCGTTCTCGTCCAGCGACTCCATCGCCGCATTATTAATGCTGGCAGAGGCCTCATTGCGGTTGGTGCCGATCAGCATCGGTATGTGTGCGGAATGCTCCGGCACAACGGCATCAAAAGGATGTGCCGGAATTGTCTTTCCATCCACCACCGGTTGCCAGCCCGCGCGGCCGACTCCTATTGGGAATTGTGTCCCTGACTTTTGCTCAGCAGCAATACCGGCCTGAATAATCTGCTGAACGGAGCATTGGTGAATTTTGTCAATGTTGAATTTATTAATTTGTAATTCATCCAGGACCAGCTTAGCCAGTCCGGTTGCATATTCGGTAGTGGCCACTTGTACAGTGGAGCTGCTTTGAGATATCGCTTTATGAAAAAGTCCCTTCGCCGAAGGTACTGCCATCAGCGTGGTCACTTTGGCTGCCCCGCCAGACTGGCCAAAGATTGTCACATTGCCGGGGTCGCCCCCAAAACTGGTAATATTGTTCCGAACCCATTCCAGCGCCGCAACAAGGTCAAGAATACCCACATTGCCGGAATGCGCGTAGGCATCACCATAGTCAGCCAGATGCAAAAAACCAAAGGTATTGAGCCGGTGATTGACCGACACAACTACCACATCACCCAGCCGGCTCAGATTTTCACCATCATAAGAAGGATGCTCCTGCGCTGAGCCTGAGAAAAATGCCCCACCGTGTATCCAGAACATTACGGGGCGCTTTTTATGATCATTAACAGCCGGTGTCCAGATATTTAGTCGAAGGCAATCTTCCCCCTGAAAACCATCATTCCATTGATAAAGAAACGCATACTCTTCCATCCCCCAGCCTTTGTTAGGTTTTTGCGGACAGACAGGACCATAAGTGAATGTATCTCGGATTCCCTTCCAGGCGACTGGTTTGGCTGGCGGCATAAACCTGGCTTTGCCGGCCGTGGTCGCTCCGTAGGGGATACCTTTAAAATTGTAAGTTTCTCCGTGCACATAGCCGCGCACGTTACCATATTCAGTTTCCACCACGGCCAGGTTTTGTGAAGCCCGGACGGTATCGGCCCGGGGCGCTTGCGCCGCACCCTTCTTTTCAAAAGGTGCGGGCGCAAGTCCCAATGCCGGGATGCCTAATGTAATGTTTTGCAGAAAATCTCTCCTGCTATTGTTAACTCCACCAAACATACCTTAATAATTTGGGTTTTGTTTTAAAATGTCCGAACCTTGGTAATCAATCTGGGTTTGCGGAATAGGCGCAAATTCATCTCGGCCAGAGGTGAATTTGCCTCCGCTGTAAGCTACAGGCAGTTTTACCTTCTCATAATTCAAAAAGTCGTTGAGTACCTTTTCTGCACTTCCCCAGCGCACTAAGTCGAAAAAGCGGTGACCTTCGCCTGAAAGTTCTAGCTTGCGCTCAAAGTGAACTGCCTGGCGGGCGGCAACTTTGTCCGTCCAAGGCGCAGAATAAGGAGCTATCACATAATTTGCTGCGTTTTTACCATCGGAAGTTTTTACCCAAGCTTCTCTGTTGGCCGCTCTTTCTCGCACCATATTAACATAGTTCTGCGCTTTTTGTAATGTCCCTACCTCAATCTCAGTCTCGGCCGCCATTAAAAGCACATCAGCAAAGCGGATTATATTGTAGTTGATCGCCGAATAAGTATCTGTGCTAGCAGTCGCGTCAGAAAGAATTTTGGCCTGTGATTTATAATGGATAAATTTTTTCGGTGAATACGGTCCGCCAAAACTCTGATCACGGATCCAGGAGTAGCCCGGATGCACACCCCAATCAAGAAACGGAATGCCACGGCGGCCGACGGACCAGTCCAGACGCGGATCCACAGGCGCTGTATCCGGTGTGAATGGCTGATCCGATGTCATCCCCTGATCGGTTTTCAGCTGATTAGCACCTGCATTGTAAGATCCGTCTAGCAAGGGTAAACCCTGCTCATTCACGCGGAATGAATTGGCCAGTTCAAAGCTTGGCTGAAAGTACCCGCAGCAACCGCCTGGCGCGCTGGAACCGTACGGGTAATTTAATCCCAGATCCGTGTTTGCATTATCTGTACTACCGGTGTTGGCCGCAGCTTGTATTGCAAATACCGATTCGGAATTAGTTTCCTTCGCAGCATTGAAAATATCCGTATAATTGATAACCAATGCATATTTCAACCCTCCGCTGGTCACACCATTAGCAATCACTTCGTCAAAGAGCACCTTTGCGTCCTGATACTTTTTCTGGTACAAATAAATTTTCGCTAGATAGGCAGCCGCAGCCCATTTATTGCAGCGACCGACAAGCGACTGGGTTGCGGGTAGATTTTTATACGCATAATCAAGATCAGCCTCTATTTTCGGCCAGATATCCACGTTATTCTGTACCTTTTCAATGCCGTTTCCATAAGTCAGGGATTCGTCTACATACGGAACCATATTGAACATGCGCTTTAAGTCAAAATAGTAATGAGCACGAAGAAAACGGGCTTCCGCTGATATCCGTTGCCTATCGGCTTCGGTAACATCCGTTCCCGCTTTTGGCAAAATGCGCAGCACTGCATTGGCGCGGCTGATACCTTCATACATAGCATTCCATTTTTGACCAATATCGCCCAGACTAGGATAAAGTTGGTAAGTCATCCACGGAATCAAATCGCCATAGTCACCGGAATTGGAACCTTTGTTGGCATCGCCTCCAGAGATACTACCACGCATCCAGTTGAATGTACTTGTCACACGGCGGAAACCACGACCGTTGGTTTCGGCATAAGCTGCCACGAGTAAGCCTTCAATGCCGGCTTTTGAATTGAGCTGTGCTTCGGAAAGCTGGCCTGTAGCCGGAACTTCCAGGAACTTGTCTGAGCAGGAACTGTTGCAGAAGGTCAGCAGCAGCATGATTGCCCAGGTTTTATGAATATGTTTTTTAATCATGATTAGTACTATTTTAAAGCGTAAAACTCAATCCCAGATTATACCCGCGCGTTACCGGATAATTGCCCACGTCGATCCCAAATGCCGAATCGGAAGAGCCGCCTACCGCAGGATCAAGTCCTGAATATTGGGTAATAGTAAACAGGTTTGTAGCCGAGACCGAAATTCTTAGGCGGTTCATCCCAATGCGTTTGATAGCTGCTGCAGGAAAAGTATAACCCAGATTTAAGTACTGCATTCTGGCGTAAGAGCCATTTTCTACGTAGTATGAATTGGCCTGGGTGTTAGTGCTGAAATTACCTGCACTTTCGAAGATTGGCACATTGGTGTCTGTGCGGTCAGGAAGCCAGGAATCCTTCACCCGTGTGCTGAGGGCACCGCCTGTGAATGAAGGGTAAAAGTCTGTAAACCAGCGTTGGTTATTGAAAATTTTATTACCCAAAGAAGTATACACATTTGTGTTGATATCAAAGCCTTTATAAGACAATCCGAGTGTGATACTACCTGTGAATTTAGGTACCGGGCTGCCTAAATATGTTCGATCGGCATCGTCGATCTTGCCATCATTATTCAGGTCGGCGAAGCGGAAGCGGCCCGGTGCCGCACCGGCTTGTGTGGGCGAACTGGCTACTTCTTCCTTGCTGTTGAATAAGCCTTCCACCTGGTAACCAAAGAATTCGGAAAGCGTGTGCCCCGCTTGATTACGTACTACGGGAGTTCCAAGACGTGTTCCCCCGCCATTGAAGTAAGGCACAAGTGGAGCAATGGCGGTAATTTTGTTGCTCAGAAAACTTCCGATCGCAGTTACTTCATAATTCAGATCTCCGGTTACCCTTCCACGGTTGGTCAGCAAAAGATCGATTCCCTGGTTTCGCATGCTGGCAATATTCACAAATGGAGCACTGGCTCGAACGCCTACCACACCCGGCAATGCAAGCTGGTAAAGAAGATCACGGGTATCCTTACGCCAGAAATCTACAACTATTTCCAATTTGTTGTTGAACAATGCGCCGTCAATGCCGATGTTGGAAGTTACACTTGTTTCCCATTTTGCATCTGCATTACCAATCTGGCTGGTGAAATATCCCGGCAATATCGTGTTGTTTGTAGCTCCTAAATCGTAACCATTTGCAGCATTAGAAGCATACAGACTAAATTGGTTCGTCGAGCTTAGGTAATTGGAATTACCCATTAGTCCGTAGCCGCCACGGATTTTCAGATCGGACACCCAGTTGATATCCTTCATGAAGTCTTCCGATGATAAGCGCCAGGCTGCCGAGAATGCAGGAAATACGCCAAAACGGTTATTGGGTGAAAATTGTGAGGAACCATCTCGCCGAACAACAGCCGTCAAAATGTAACGGTCACTATAAACGTATTTGGCTTGTCCGAATAAAGAGTAAAAATTATTGCCCTTTGAAAGGCCGCTATTTACCTGTCTTGTAGTTCCTGGCGTGGTGGTGCTCAATGTCACGTAGTCAGGGTCTGTTGAGAATGGGTTTAGACCTGATCCGTTGATATTCCTTCCTGCACCGGTGTTAAGGGATTCAATTCCGCCTAGAATGTTCAGATCGTGTTTCCCGAATGACTTTTTAAAAGACGCCGTGTTTGTAAATGTCCAGGCGAGCGCAAAACCAGCTGATTCATTGTAGCTAAAATTGGCAATATTCTCCGAATTCTCGTAGGTAGCTCGGGATGAACTGTTGTTGTAATTATTAAAATAAGTGCCGCCAATGCTGCTGCGTAAAGTAATCGAAGGCATTAGATCATATTCGAGATAAGCATTTCCAAAGCCGTATATAGTCCGGTTGCTGTTGTTGGCAGCAGCCTGCCTGCTAGCGAGTGGATTTCTTGGATTCCCAAAACCAGGCGCGGCGGTGCCGCCATAACCACCAAATGCGTCGTAAACAGGAATAATCGGTGCCATCCTAAATGCTGACAAAATATCATTTTCATCGGAAGCAATGCTAGAATTGTTGTTGGTGCTGTTTCCCAGTGCACTTCCGGAATTTCCCTGTAAGCCGGTAGCGCCTACGTAAGCAAGCTGGATATTTTCGCCCAAACGCAGTTTCTTGCTCAGATCAAATTCTGTATTGGCGCGGAAGGTGTAGCGTGAAAATTTGTTATTGATCACGATCCCGTCTTGCTGCTGCATGCCGAAACCAACATAATATCGGCTGAACTCCGAGCCGCCCGAAAGTCCGAGCGTATGGCGTGTCATCGGCGCATTGCGGGTGATGGCTTTATACCAGTCGGTACCTTCCTTATTGGCGGCCATCACCATGTAATAGGGCCCATTCGCGGGGTTGACATTGTATTTGGCACGCTCGGTTTCCAAGTTTACAGCCGAAGCAGGCTGCCCAACACGATTACCGACAATTAAGTAATCAGGCAAGACCGGAGTTTGGCCAGAGCCATATTGTCCGTTTGCAATGCCTGTAAAACTGTTTGGGCCAATGGGCATACCATTTTGAAATAGATCGTTTTTTCGGGCCTGCCACGTCCAGTCCGCCTGCTCCTGCGGCGTGAGTACCTGTTGACCTTTGCCGGGATTGGTAAATCCATATAGCCCGTCATAACTTACAGAGAGCTTCTGTGCTTTTTTCTGGCCTTTTTTAGTAGTTAGAACAATTACGCCTGCTGCGGCGCGTGCTCCGTAAATAGAAGCAGAGGCAGCATCTTTCAGTACGGTTGTCGATTCAATATCATTTGGATTGATAAATTGAATACTTTGTGTAGGTACGCCATCCACCACATAAAGAGGTTGATTTCCGCCGAAAGAACCGAAGCCCCGTATACGTATCTGACTCGAAGTGCCCGGCTGGCCATTTGAAATGACCGTCAACCCTGATACTCGCCCTTGTAATTGCTGCTCTACATTGGAAGAAGGCACCACCTGCAACTGCTGGGGCTTTACAGTGGATACCGCACCAGTTACCTGGCTGCGGTTCTCAGTCGTGTAACCAGTTACTACCACTTCAGTCAGCACGCTGATATCGTCCTCTAATGTAATAGTGATTTCTGAACGATTACCGACACGAACTTCTTGTGCTTTGTATCCAATGGATGAAGCTACAATAACTGGCTCTGTGCCAGAAACATTAATACTGAAATCGCCATTAGCATCTGTTGATGTGCCGACTTGCGTGCCTTTCAGTAAAATATTGACTCCTGGAACTGGTCCTGATGAGCTGTTCACTTTACCTGTCAGGACGCGGCCCTGAGCAGAAACATTCATAGCCAGAAGAAGCATCGCACTGCATAGCACAATTGCTCTCCATGCATGGTAAAAAATTTCTTTCATAAAGAAATAGGCTTTTAGGAAGCGAAACACCAATGCGCAGTTTCGCCTTATGCGCAAACTTCTTTTAAGCCAGCAACTTGTCTAGAATAATTGACGGTTTTAAAGAACGTTCTATAGCCTTAGTGCATGGACCTATCCAAATTATCCCTTTTTTTATAAAAAAATTACTTGATTAGCTTAGCATATGGTTCAAATGCTACTGAAAGAGGTTGACAGTCAGCCAGTATGTTTTGTTGTATAACTAAGATTATGTTAATGAATTCCTGATACCGGAAATACGACGTTGATCCTTGGATATTCTCCATCTAATAAGCTAGATGGATTTCAGGTAAACCAGGCTCCCAGTATACGGATTATAGGAAGGTTTGTAGTCAATATACCCAAACAAAACCAGCTCTTTGATGCACTTGTGATAAGTCACAATGTTTCCGATACGTGACAGCGCGAGCACTTTCTTTCGGGTGATGGGCACCGGGTTCTGACAGCCGCTAGCTTGCCAGAGCTGTATAAAAGCGCTGTACATGCCGATGTGCCAGACAGTGATCCTGCTGTCAGTTGAAAGAGCGCTCAATGATTTAACGATAGATCCGTTCATAGCCTCCTTCTTTTAGCAGACGCCTCTCCACTGAGTAGATCCATGATTTCACTACGGTTGTAGTAATACGTCCCGCCGATCTTTGTGGGTTTCAGCTCCCGGGTTATTCTCAGGTTCTGGAGCGTGCCGGGCGATACCTTCAGTATTTGCCTGGCTTCTGAGCTGCGAAGCCACTCGGATTGCTCTGTTTGTTTCCCGGTATGCAGCATTTGTCTGATGTCATCAAGCAGCTGCATTCGAAATTGCTGTAAATCTTCTTTTGTTACCATCTCTACTACCATACTCTTTGATTTTACAGTGTTATTTTTCAAAATATACCTGACTTCCTTTCCGGTTGAACCGCGGCTCGTACCGTAGATAGCCGTAGGCATCCAGCTCTTTAATCGTTTTATGAAATGTGACCCGGCTTGCAATTTTTGCCAGCGGCATGATCTCATAGCTCACAATATGGATCGCCGACGGGTAGAACTGGGTTACCCACTGGTTATATAGCACGGTAAATAGCGCAATATGAATAGGGCCTATCCTGGGATCTTTTCCTATAGCTAGAAGGAATGCTGAAAGTGGCTCAACTTGCTGCTTCATACCGCTTCGTTTTAACCGACCGCTACGCCTGATTTTTTACCAAGCCGGATCGTGCGGGTTGGTCTTGTTTGTATTTTAACTTCTTTTTGTAGGGCTGCTGACAAGCTGATCTTCTTGTTTTGATCGTCGAAGATGTTGATGGTCTTAAACTGCGGGTTCGCTTCAATAGAAAGCGGCCGATCCTTCCCATTGACTCTGATTGTCACGTTTTGCCGCTCTCCATTAGCCAAAGCGTCCATTAACTTCTGCTTGGACTGCTCATCTTTGAGCTCTTTTAAAGGAAGCTTTGCTACTGCTTTGGCAAGATCATATCCGTAGCCGGAATGAAATGCTTTCATTTTGAAATTTCCTTCCGTATCCTTATCGTTTAAATCCAGCTGAACCCATTTGTCTTTGATTTGAACTGCTCTTCCGGCTACCAAATTACTGGCCTGTGATGCAGTGATACCGTTTCCGTCAAATTTATGATGCCGGCTCTCTGTGTTTTGATGATCTTTCATAGCTACTTTGAAGCTTTCGATCTGGTAGGTGCCATTGGCCTTCCTTGCAAATGACAAGTCGTAATCCATGCGCTGATTTTCGTTTTTATAGCGGCTCACTGGCAAATTGAAACGGTCTTCACCTTTTGCCAGGTGCTCACGTAACCGGCCTGTCATTTCACTCATTCCCATGGCACTTATCTGATTTTGAAGAAAGCGCTCATTTGCAGATTGCAACTGTTTTTTTCTTATGTCTGCAACTAGTTTAACTGATGCGTTAAAGCCTTTTCTGATCAAGCGAATAAAGGTATTCGGATACAGCTGCTTTTCGATCCTGTTGCTCTCGCGTTTCAGTACACGGAGCGAAAGCTGCTCGTCAGCATTGAGTTGCCTGGTTGAGTATCTGCTTTGGATGCCTTTCATGTAGGCAATTTTCTCTTTTTGAAAATCGCTGCTTTTGACGATATCTGCCGAGAACAGTTTCGCAAACCGCTGTTCTTTGGCAAGCCAGGCTTCCATCTCGTTTTCAATCCGGTTTACTGGCTGTTTCATAAGCTGTTGTTGGTTAAATAGTTCAGTTAATCTTTTCAGCAAGTCTTATGCAACCGTTCGGCCTTTACGCTTAGATGGCTTTTTCTTTGCTGTGTCTGGCTTACCCGCGGATTGTTTTGCAGCTATCTTCTCATTGGCAGATTCTGTTTGCTCACCTGTGGTCTGCTGCTGGCCGTTTGCTTTTGATTCAGAATGAGTCCGTTTAAAGCCAGTGCGCTGCATGTTTGAGTCAAACTGGTTGATGGTTTTAAACTGAGGCGTGGCTTCGATGTAGCGTTTCTCTTCTTTTCCCTCTACAAGGAAGGTAACCGACTGACGGTTGCCCTTCTGCAGCGAATCCATTAGCCGGGATTTGTCATCGGCATTGCCAAGCTCTTTAATCGGGTATTTAGCCAGCGCCGATTCCAGATCAAAGCCGTAGTTCTGATGGTACTGCTTGATCTTAAAGTTGCCGCTCTGATCTTTGTCTGTCATATCCAGTTTAAGCCAGGTGTTGTACTTTTCACCTTTCGGCTCCAGACGTTTGCTTCCAACTGTATCCGTTTCAACCAGCTTAGCCATTTCTTTGTGTACTGAGCGGCCAGATAGCAGATTGTAACCTTCTTTTAGTGTGATGTTGTTATCATAGCCAATGTGAAAGCTTTGTTTAACGGCGTCTTTGGCACCCTCTGGCTTAACAGCTAAATCATACTTGTTAAAAAAGTAATTGTCTGTTTCTGCCGACTTGCGAAAGTGCAGCGTCGCGTCCGCGTGATCGTTTCCGAATTTGGTCTGGTGCTGCAACTGAAAACTGTCTTTGCCTTGCTGCATATTTTCTTTCAGCTTCGCTTCAAGCCCTTCTCCAAAGCCAGTATATTTGATCTGGTCCCTGAGGTAATTCAGGTTTTTCTCTTGCATGATTTATTGATTTAAAAGTTTGAAAACTGTTTAATGCACTATTTACTTTTCGGGTGTGGCAGCACTTTTCAGCGTCCTGGCCCTGATGATGGTCCTGTTAGATATTTCAAGGCTCAGATGCCTGCCGCCGTTCATCTCCATGAGCTGCACGACCAGCTTTTTTTGATCAGGAATGGTATGTTTGGGTAGCGCGAATACGAGCACTGCTTCGCTTTCGGCCGGCAGTTGATGTGTGTCGCCATGCGCATACATAGGGATAATCTCGGTTTCCTGAATAGCAGTCCTTTTAGAAGTCTTTTTATCGCGGATAAAAAACCTGAGCTGATCTATATCATAGCCAACTTGTGTCGTGTTTTTCAGCGCGAGCTGATAATACAGTACATCCTGAGCAGTGTAAATCCCGTCAAGAGCCAACCGGATTCCGAAATGCGCGTCTTTTATGTTTTTAATAGTCTTTTCCAGATCGGCAACCTGGGAAGCATTCGATTCAATCACCGATGGATTTGGTTGTGAGGCCCGCTCAGGTCCCGAGCTAGCAAAAACGAAATTGAGTTGAGCGGGATTCGAAGCGTAATCAAGCAGATAGGAGTGCAGCTTCCCGTCGGAGGTGATCACAGTCAGGTTGGTCTGCTGAAAGTTTTCCACGGCAGCCTTGATCTGAAGTACGTGATCTGCCCCTTTGGCTTTTTGAGCCAGCACCGCGAGGCTACCTTTATCGACGCTTTGTATGCTGCGGGCAAATACAAGGTTGGTTGTTTTTTGATCTGTGATTTCGATCCGGTAGGGCTCTATCACAGTGGGTACCTGATCTTGTGCAAAAACCTGCTTCGCTGAAAAAAAGATCAATAGGATTGTGGCTAAATTTGACTTCGTGTTTTTCATTTTCTTTTCTGTTTCAAACTTATTAATGGGGTGCTTTAAAGATTTTCGGGCTGATTCTGATCACGCAGCAGCACCTGATAACCTGCTTTGACGGTTACTTTGACCAGCCGAATCTTTTTGCCGAGAATGTTTCTGGTTAGCTCAATTCCGGCGTTAGCTGCCTGCGCGCCAAGGCTTTGGTTGAAGCTGGGTAAGCCCAGCGACTGGATGGCCTGCTCTGAGGACTGCTTGGCAGCGTCACGCGTGATCGCGCCTGGAATATGTATGCCGTCAAGCCCGTCCAGATCATAGACACTCAGCGCTACAGGCAGCAATGCGTTTTGGTATCTGACACTAGTAATATTGACCTTGAGCCTTTCTGAGTCCAATGAGGTGGTCCCAAAAATAAAGTGGCCACAGGGTATCAGTATTCCGTTGATGTACACATCACTTACAAGCCGCAATTTGACAGTTGAGCCGTTGACCAGTTCCTGTGTCTGGTGAACCACGGCTTGCAGCGCGTTCCTATTCTTGTTTGATTCAGTGATAGTTTCTTCCAAAGAATAAAACCCGGTTTCTATCCGGCCCAATACCGGCTCTGACCCAGTATCCAGGGTGGTAATTGGCGTGGGATGATCGCTTGGCAAGACGGCGAACACCTGTCCGCGGTTCTGGTTTGAAACCTGTTTGAGCCGGTCTGACACCCGCTCGGGATGCTGGATATCCAGGATTTTTTCAAGCATGCCATTCAGCTCAGTAAGCTCGGGATCAGTGCCCGCACCGGTATTTTCAGCGCCTTGCATGATCGCTTCCAACCGCGCTATGTCCGGGTGGGAGGCAATGCTTTGTCTGGAAGGCAGCGTCGGCAGATCATCCTGAAGCGTTTTTTCTGGCAGATCTTCTTGCTGGCTTATCACCGCATGCAACTGCTGAAGTTTCTGGTAGACCTTCTGATCCTGAGCGTCTTCGCTGCTGCTCGCCAAGCCCTGGTTCATACTGGATTGGAGATTTAACTTTTTGTTAGGAAGTCCTAATAGTTTGCTGCTGTCGGCCAGGCCTGGATGGAAGGGAAGGCTGTCGTGATAATAAGGATCACTTCTCATCAGTTCAGCAAGCTGCAGTGAGTCCTTTTCTGCCTGCTGGTAAAAACCAAGCTTGTCCAGCGGCGCTTTATCATCCAGATAAGCGTCAGGTAGATTGAAGTTGAAACCTGTAGGCTGTTGAGCCGGACCGGTCTTTTCACTGTCTACACCTCCCAGGATCCAGAATAAGAACGTAAGAAAGGGGAGTACCAGCACGGGTATTACTGCATACAGCCTTCGCTTGCGCTGATAGCTGGTTGAATGTGTCTGTTCCATGATGATTGTTTTGAATAAGTTAAGATGTTTCTTGGTTTCAAGGTTGACGCAGGTACATATGCTGAATCAAAAGAAGACTGTCCTGTAGCCCCGGTATCGAAGCTGTTACACTATCGTATTTGTCCCTTCCATACGGCGCTGTTTTCAGACTGTCAAGATAGTCCAGGTAATCTATCACGCTTTCGTACTCGCGCAAGCTGATCAAAGGCTGATCCGCTGGCAGGCCCCTACTGATACTTTCGGGCAACATGATTTCTCCGATGTAAAAGGTTGTTAGCTTTTCTCCGTAGAAGCCATCTGCGATCAGCTTTCCGCAGCAGACACCCAGCGCCATGAAAACCACAAGGCTGATTGCTATTTTACAGGCCTTAGGAATGCCAGCTGTCAGCTGCTGAAGATCCCTAAAGCACTTTTGGAAAAAAGCCTTGAAGGGCTTAGGTGGATTTTGTGAAGAGACTTGGTCTATGTACTTCATACAATTTTAGGTTTAATTGAGCTTTATCTGTTTTGGATTTTGATATCGTGGTTTTCGACTGTCAGCCATCTTTCGATCAGAAATCCGTGCGGGTTATTGTCAGAGCGCGGCACATTGCGCAAATAACCTTCTGTGACAAGGCTCCTTGATACAACGCTGGTCGTTCTGGTGATCAACTGCGTGGCATGACAGCGGAAGAAGTAGGGGTAGTTGGCCGTCTCTACCTGAATGCTGTCTACTGTGATATCCTGGCTGATGTTGCCTGAGATAATGCCGGTGTAAAAACCCCTTTCTGTCAGGTTATCATATTGCTTTTTCGCTGTCCCATCGGCCAGATACAGCGCCTTTCCCACATACTCTCGTATCGCTTTTTCGTCAGGGGAGAGGGTGAAAAAAAGTCTGTGAAAGGTCTTGACATGGTCTCGCGCTTCCACCGGGACGTTATCTTTACGCTCTTCTGCAAAAGCTTCAAGCGCTTTGCCGTTGGCCAGAATGTAGATCTTGCCCTGAATAGAACTGACCATTTCATAGCTCTTGTAAATCGTGAAGCAGCAAAACAGGATACTTCCAACCACGCAGACCGCTGTAAAAAGCCGTATGTGTCTGAATGCGGTATCGATGTTCTTGGTTTTTGTAAACATGATCTTATCATTTATGATTTTGAAGAATCGTTTTTACTGTTGCCCGAAATCTTGTCTGCCATATAGGCTCCGCGATAGCCTGCTGTCCTGCCGATAGCGCCGCTTATACCCTGACCGGCATGTGTACCTGAGTAGCCATCTGCAAAATGTCCGGGGGCAGCAGCGATCGATCTGCCCGTCTGGTAAGAATTCGAAGCAAAAGAGCCAATAGCCCCGCCGGTGATGTTGGTGATCTTTTGTCCCAGAGCGCCCCCGCCACCTACGTTGATAATGAAGTTGGTAATAGAGGGGACCGTGAAGTAGCCAACAATGCCGATGATAAGAAACACCAGGTAGGCTGTGTCCTTTGAGGAAAAGAACGTGCCGCCCGTGGACTGGATCTGGCTCAGATCGATTTTGATCATCTGTTCTTGCACCTTACCAATAATCGCGCCGAAGATATTAGCCACTGGAAGCCACAGGAAAACGTTGATGTATCGCGCTATCCAGGCGTTGAGTGAGTGGTGAAAGCCGTCAAATACCGAGATCCCCAGCACCAGTGGCCCTAAAATGGCAAGTACAATCAGCTGGAAGGTGCGCAGCGTATTGATACAGAGCGCAGCCGCCTGAAAAAGAATCTGCAGCACCTCACTCATCCACTCTTTGACAGAGTTTTGAAAGTTATACATCGCCTTTGACATGGCAAACTTCACATCATTTCCAATGGAAGCAAACGTGCCTTCCCCCGAGGGCTCTTCCCCATGCGTGTAGCGGTACCATTTTTCACGGTCTCCCTGTCCACTCTCGCCGACAAACATTTGCCAGAAATCTGTTTTTTGCAAGGCCTGTTGTTTTTGCTTCAATAGTAGCGCAATCGCTTTGTTAGACCCCTGTACCATCGCGGCAGTGCCGGTAACGGTTGGTTTAAGAATTCCATTGATAATCGCCAGAAAGGACGGGAATAAAAGAATAGCCATACCCAGCACAAACGGGCGCAGCAGTGCATAGAAATCAATAGGCTCTGCGCTTGCCAGATGACGCCATACACGGTAGGCGATATACCACAGCGCTGCAAAACCTGCAATACCGCGCCCGACGCTGATTAGCTGACTGCTAAGGCTGATCATCTCATTGTAAAGCTGATCCAGTACGCTTTGCAGTCCCTTGATCTCGCCAGCTACGCCCTGGGCTCGTGCAGCTTCAGACAACAGGATACCCATGATCACGGTTAGCGTGATACGCAAATGAGTTTTCATAAATTTGTGATTTATTTGTGCTTGTTACTGCTCAATCTCATAGACCTGACTCATCGTAGCCGCGTCATGTTTTTCTTTGGCACGCTGCGCTGAAAGTACAGACGCATTGGCATTGAAGTGTTTTAAGAACGCCAGCTTTTCATCCATCTCTTCATATATTCCGTCTATCGCTTTGAGTCTTTCATCATCTGACATGCGCAGCTTGTCGGCCGTGATTACTGTCGTGAGCTCATCGATGCCGCGAAGGCTCAGCGTTACAAGATTCGAGTAAACCCTTCCCATGTGTGCCAGCTCATCCTCAGTGAAATTGCCTTCCTCTCTGAAGCGGTCGTAGGTGCTCCGGTAGTGCCGGATCAGCATGATCTGCTTGTCTATGATCCCTGATACCTTGTGGTAGTTTCTGACAGCAGGGCTGACTTTCATCAGCGCATCTAAAAATCCCTTGTGAAGCTTGAAGTTACCCTCGCTGATATTTTTGATCGTGTTATAGCCTTTGTATAGAATGTCATAACCCTTTTTGAGATCTTCCAGGATCTGTTTGAACTGAGATAGTTTCTCAATGTTCAAAACCAGCTGTGCGATCTCCTGGGCCTGCGCTTTTGCCGCGGGCGGTTTGATGAGTCCTACGCCGAGAATAAAAAGAAGTACAAGTATCTTTTTCATGAGTTTAAAAAGTTAATGGTTGATTGTCTTTTCGATGATGGCACCGTTATCAGCAGCCGTTTTTCTGGAGTTCGCCATCACAAGCGCTGCATTCACAAAGCCTTTGCTGAAGTTGTAATTGTTTTGCATACCGACGAAAATCTGATCAATCCGCCTGATGCGCTCATCGTCCTTCATTTCCAGCTTGCCTGGCTGCAGTACCAAGGCCAGCTCGTCAAACTTGCTCGAGCAGTCATCCATCAGCCTGTCATAGACCCTTTGCATGTTGTCCATCTCCGGCTGGGTGAAAAGCCCTTTCGCCCTTGCTTTGCTCAGACTACCGGTAAACGAGCCGGAGCTGAGCGCATACAAATCAGCAATGTCCTTGACTTTGGGATCAGTGCTGATGATAGGCTTTATTTTTTTTAGCGATGCGAAGTAATCCCTGTGCAGCTTCAAGTCGCCATCTTTGATCTGTCCGATCAGACTCAGGCCCTGGTCAGCGATTCTGTAGCCTTTCTGCAGGAATTCGATGTACACTTTCAGGGCTGCAATCTGGTTGGCCAGATACTCGATCTGCGTTTGTTTTTGCTGGAATATTTCCTTGACTACCTGCGCGCTGATTGTTTTTGGAGCCGTCAGTAGCGTTAAAACCAGAACAATTCGTTTCATGATTTCCATTTTTATGGCAGACCGTAAAGCGCTTTGACTACCTGGGCGTCGCGGTCTGATCTGGCCCTTTGCAAGCTCAAGGTCATGTTCTGGTTGTTGAACCGGATCAGATCACTGTAATTACGTTCTGTACGCTCGGCAGCTGCATCGATGATCTCAATTCTTTTCGCATCAGTCATACTGGTTTGAAAGGCTTTGACGATTTGTGTGATCTGATCGATGTTTTTGACACTTTCTGAAAGTATCCCATTGTAGACCCTTCCCATGTGGCCTGTCTCTTGAGGCGTGAAATGTTTATCAGACTGCACAATGGACCAGACTCTTCTGTACTCGAGCACCAACCGGTACTGTTTGTCAGAGATATCACGGATGCGTTTGTAGTAGGTGATCAGCGATTTGACTTTTTGAAGCTCATCGAAATATTCTTTGTACAGATCCCGCTGCTTCTGGGTCCACTCTGTGATCTGATCCAGCTGTAGTTTTGACATGGTATTCTCCAGGGTTTTCTGCGCATTTTGAAGCCAGATAATTTTATTCTGTTGACGCTGAATGCCCAGATCAATCGCTTTGATGACCCTGATGATTACCTGTCGGACCACTTCCCACCATGCTGCCTCTGCCCGCTGCATCGGGGCGCCGGCGATGACAATAAAAACCGACAGCAGAAAAATCCTGATGTATTTTCTCATAATCAATTCTTTGGTTTATTGATTTAAATCCTCGACCAGCGCCGCTATGCCTTTTTGGATGCTGCCGTATCTTCGCGCGTACTGCTCGACGAGCACTTTTTCTTTTTGTTCGGTTGTGTAGGCGTAGTATTCCTGTGGAGAAGGCTCATAACGGTAGACTTTCATCACTGAATTGCCCAGCTCAATGTAAAGTTCGCGGTAGCGTTTTGTGGGATCATTGGCTTTGTTTACAGACAATACCTGCGCGCGTCCTTTGTCAGTCATACCCAGTACAGCCTGAATGTCTTCGAACTTGTTCTGAAACTTTTTAAGGTCCAAAAGGATCTTGCAGTCCGCATTATTGATGATCGCCTCCTTGATTATATCAGAGGAGATGATATCGTCCACCTCCTGGGTAACAGTAACCGCTTCCCCAAAATATTTACGGACTGTTTTATACAAATACTTCATGAATTCAGCCATGCCCGCCTTGGCAATCGCTTTCCAGGCTTCTTCGATACAGATCACCTTGCGGACCCCTTTGAGCTTTCTCATCTTGGAAATAAAAAGCTCCATGATAATCAAAGTAATTACCGGGAATAGGATCGGGTGGTCCTTCACCTTGTCTAGTTCGAAGACGATGAATGGCTGACTAAGTACGTCCAGGTTCTCTCTCGCATTCAGAAGGTAGGCAAACTCGCCGTCGTCATAGTAGGGGCGGAGCACAAACAAAAAGTTGTCCATGTCAAAATCCTTTTCCTTGACCCGGTCTTTTTCAAGTATCTGGGTGAACTCGACATACAGAAACTCATAGAAGGAATCAAAGCAGGGGAATATATCAGGATTTTGCGCCAGATATTCGTAGTAACCAGTAAGTGCATTGGAGATTGCTACATACTCGCTGCGTTTAAACTCCTCGTTATCGCGTTTCCAAAGCGCAAGCAGCATCGTTTTAATGCTTTCCTTTTTCTCTGTGTCCAGCATATCGCCCTCTTCGATAAAGAAGGGGTTGAACCGGATCGGGGTCTGATCAGAGTACGTAAAATAGTAGCCGCCTACCATATCACAGAGCCCTTTGTAGCTGTGGCCCACATCGACGATCACGATATGCGAGCCCTGCTGCAAGTAACTATGCAGCATATGGTTCATAAACATACTCTTACCAGAGCCGCTGCCACCGATCACGATCTTGTTCCTGTTGGTAATAATCCCGTTTGACCAGGGCTCATCTGAGATATCCACATGGACTGGCTTTCCACTGTGACGGTCGCCGAGCCGGATGCCGAAAGGACTTTTCGAGCTTCGGTATGCCGTCTCCAGATTCAGAAAGCAACAGGCCTGCTCGGCAAATGTATCAAAGCTGTCATTCATCGGGAAGTCAGCCGCGTTGCCTGGAATGCCTGCCCAGTAAATCTGGGCAGCGCCGGCCGTTTCCTGTTTGGCAGACGCATCCATCTGCGCAAGCGCGGCAGATACCAGGTTTTTGATTTCTTTCAGCTTCTCTTTCTGATCGTTCCATACCAGCACATTAAAGTGTGCCTTGACAGGCATTCTGTGCTCTGAGATCGCTTCGTTCAGAAAATCATTGGCCGCATCCCGTGCGATACTGTTCTCTCGGGAGTACGCTGACAGCGACTGCAATCTGAGTCTTTTGGTTTCCAGTCGCTGTATGGCTTTCTGACCATCTTCCAAAAAAATGTACTGGCTATACAGGTGGTTGCACGGCAGCAGTTGGCCGACAGGGGAGGCAAACCCGATACTGAACTTGGTTTTGTCGGTGCTGTATTTATCATAGTTTACCCTCGGCCCGCACAGTGAAGGTAAATCCTTGGCATCTGCCAGCGTGTAGAGCTGGGCGTGATCATTCCCGATCTGAATTCCGCCTTTCAGCTGCATATCGCGGATGAACCCGGCCTGATCTGCCAAACTGCAATATTTCTCTATAATGCCCGCACCGTCTGCTGTGCTTAGAAGACCATCCTGGCCGATTCGTTCCAGCTTTACAAAGCCGCTGGCCTCAATAATGCTTTTGAACTGACCGCAGGCGTCTTCGAAATTATCAAACATCTCCTCGCTCAGCGTTTGGTCGGGCGCGATACTGGCCCTTGTCAAATTGGAAAAAAGTGAGCTCGATAGCTTTCTGCCATCCGGCTTTTTGGTCAGAAGGATATAGCAGCTGTGATCCAGAAGCGGCCGCTCAAAAAAGAAGCGTTCGCTGCTGAGCGCAAGGAAGCTTTTATCTTCGCGGCTAAAGTCGGGCCTGTAGCTGCTGTCGATAAACCAGTCTTGTTTACAAAAAACTGTGTTGTCGGGCAAAACCTTCAGCGCCCTGATCCAGGCATTGTGAAGCGCTTCGTAGTCCTGGTTACAGAGCGTAAATATTTCGGGCAGCTCCACCTGGTAGCAGATGGTGATATCCCCGCTTTTTGAAAGGATAGCGTCCTTTTCCACACCCATAATCGGTAATAAATCTTCGAGCCTCTTTTCCATCTGCACATTCTATATTGATTATTTATTATGGTATTTACCTCGCTGCTATATTTGTTTTCTATCATTGGTGATAAAAACCTTTCTGGAGCGGTTGCTGATCACTTTGGGGATACTGCGCTGCGCTATTCTTTTGCTCAGACCATGCTCTCCATATCTGCCGCTCATCGCATAGAGTTGCAGCGTTAACCCAGCGCCCAGCGAAAGGATCACTCCGACGCAGATATAAGAGTTGACGCCTATGATATACAGGATCGCAAACAGCACCAAAAGGGCGATCACGCCAACTACAAAGTATATGATATACTGCGCTTTCAGGCCGTGGAATTCGATCGGTCGGTTGATGCCCTTGTTGATCTGAAATATGGTGTTTGACATTTTGGGAGTTCAGGTTTGTTAGATGGAATCTGACTTTGGAATCAGCCAGGCAATAATTAATCTAATCCGATCTTCTCCTTATTTTCCTGCAAGTACTCGTCCATCATCACAACAGCTGCATGGTACTTCCTTTTGCAAGTGAAATCTTCCTGCTGAGTCATCTCCAAAACTGGTTCACACATACGCGCAAGGTGAATTGCCGTCTCTTTTAGTTTTCCCGATGCCTCAAGCGTCAGATATTCCTTAGTGAATTCCTGACTCATCACAGACATTACGAACTGAAAATGTGAGATCCCCAAAGTATCGATAAGCTCACTCATACAACCATGGTACGCCTGAAAGACCAAATGGCGTCCGTGCTCAAATAGCTGGCTGGATAGAGGCACAACATCGCGGATCAGACTATCGATGTGCTGGTCGAATTGTTCCTGGGTTTCAAATTCTTCTCGTAGGCTCGGGTGTTCCATAGCGATGTAATTCATAATACCGGGTTTCAGACGCCGCTCCAGCGACTGCATAAGCGGATTGAAAGAATGGCTGGGTTTGTTCTGGTTGTTCATCTCGTTCATTTATGGTTAATAATGATCATATTATTTTTTGGCAGTGACTGGGGTCTTCCAGTCAGGGTTTATTGGTGCTACCTTTCGACCAGACCCAATAAACCCGCTGGTAACGCATATTGTTATACGCGCCTTTTATACATTAAAAAACGACTTAATTACTGTCGCCACTACCACCAGGAATATGCACGAGCCGAACCAGCTGGCAGCCACCTTGGAGGTATCATTATCGCCCTGGTTCCATTTGGTAAATACCTTGATAGCCCCGACCAGTCCCAGTACAGAACCACAAGCATACATCAGGTTTGTTCCTGCCACAAAGTAGCTTCGTACTTTCAAATTCGCTTCGTTCAGGCCCGCGACACCATCCTGCGCTGATGCGTAAAAGCTGATTAGAACCAGTCCTGCCATAAGGCCCCACCCGCAGATCATCTGCCGGTTTACATTCTTCGTAAATCGTCCATACACACGTTTCATACCCACTCTGATTATAGTTAAAGAATAATTAAGAAAATGCCTTCCAGGGGTGTGGTGGTTATTTGCGGGTGTAGCGACCCGAAGTACTATGGTGAAACTTTATAAGAGCGGGACGGCACTTCACACAAACCAACCACACAACAAACCAATATCTGGCCGCCCCGCAATATCTTTATAACAAGAATTTTATTTGTTCAGCACCTGTTGCCAGGCATCATTAAGCTGCTGTTCAGTGAAGGTAATCTGACAGGTTTCTGCTGCCTGCCGGATAATATAGTGGTTAATGGCTACCCGGAAGGCAGGCTTCCGTAACCCGGAGTAGTGTGCAAGCCGCTGCTGCAATATTTGCAGCAGATCATCCTCGCCCGTTTGCTTGCCTGCCTCTTCCAGAATAGCCATTCTCAGATCCTCGACGACCTCTTCCAGCTCGTCAAATAAACCCTGCATCACCTGGGTGTCTCGGCCTGAAAATTCTTCTTGTATTTTACCCTTCTTATTTCTTGTTGCCAGTTTTTCCCGGACCAGTTTTCCGGAGAATAGGTCTGAAATCTCTTTTCTGTAAAATTTGAATCCGATCAGCATGTAGTAGCCAATTGCCACAATACTTACACCTATTAGATAATTGCTCCATGATATTGCTGCTTGCATAATCGTAATTTGTTTTGTTGAATGTGGTACTTTCTGGTTTGGATTTGCATGCATCAGATAAGTGTTAATTCCTATCTGCCAGAACCTTTTGTCTTAAAGGATGCTACAAAGTAAAGACGCAGACGGGGTGACAGAAAAGGACAACTTTTTCTTGTGCCCTTTTGGTACGTGGTGTGTGATTATGGAGATTTGGCCATCACCTTCGGCCGGGCTATTCGCTTCAATATCCCTATGGGATGATTTCCACTGCTATCCCTGACGGTTCTACAGTTGAATAAATTTAGAAGCTGCCCGCGGAATAAGTTTGTTTTATGAAATAAAATTAGAACGCATGATTCTTATTTGAAATACCAACTTCAGGTTCATAATTATTGACCTGGTAGGCGATTTCAATACCAGACGCAGCGTCATCCATCTAACTGGGTAATTCTTTCTCGGGGCTTGTATATTTTGCGATAAGATATTATGCCGGTGCTATATGCCAATCGAAAGGGTTTTCATAAGTACTGAGGGAATACCTTAATCTAATCATTCTCCTTGGTTTTTTTTGACTTAGAAACTCCTTGATTTAATGTTATTTTCCTTATTGTCAGTATTTTATAAATTTTCATCAAAGATTAAGAAATCATTTAGTCTTCTGAGAGGAAGGTTTTGATGCATTTAGAGGTGTAGTGGAAAGTAATTGTAGATTTTTCGAAAATCGAAGATGTGCGATTTTGCTAATATATGACGTAACTATCTGTTTTCCAGTGTGTAATACAACTAAAATATACATCAAAGTTAATATATTAACTGCGAATTTTTAATATATTAACTTAATGTAAAAATAAATTTACACATGAATTTGTTTTTGTAGAAATACTTTTCATTCTTTGAGTGCTAGGAAAAAATTAGTGGCCGCTAGTCTTTCGCTTGGAGTCAAACATTTTGTTCACTTCTGATAGTTTTTTTGAATTTAGGCTCATCTAATCTAAGGCTTCCTCATGTATTTTTCATGCAGGCAAGTTAATTATGATATGTTTTGAAAAAAGAGGTGAGATAATATCAATTCAGGAATGGTTTGAAATCCAGGCAAGCACCGTTACGGAAATTTTTTGATAATTAAAACATCTTAAAAGAATGAAAAACACTTGTACCAAAATGCTTGTATTAGCATTTTTATGCGGCTTATTTCAAAGTTGTTCAAAGGAAGAAAATCCTGCGGAAAAACTGGATACAATAGAAATTAAGTCCGGGCGTTTAAGCTTTGAAAATCAAGCCCATTTTGACAGAGTTTACGATGAATTGATGAAAAATCAGAGCAATGAGTATTTAATTGCATGGGAGAGTAAGCATAAGGGTTTTACGTCAATGAAATCTGCCTATGATAAGCTTACAGATGTGGATTATGAAAAAATTGCTCAACGTAATTCGATCAATGGGTATGAGCACTTACTGCAGATCCGGATTGAAAACGGCGAAAAAGAAGCGTCGTTAGTTACCGATCATCCGATTATGTCAAGAATTTTCAATCATGAAGGATTGCTATTAATCGGCAAAGATGCATTTAAACTGCAAAAGGACAGACTGATAAAAATCGACTCGTACAATGAAGAGAAGATTCAAAAAGTCTTCGAGGCTCCAGATGAGAATAGTAATCATCTTAAAATAGAGAATAGTAGAGTTACGCAGGAATCTAAAGATTTGTCAGCAAGCCGCGTTTTAGATTTGGAAAGATCGTGTACCACGACCTACGACACCAGGTACAGGTTCAAAGGGATTTTCGCTTTAATAGGTTCAACTTCTGTTAACCCATCGGGTGACTGGACGGCCGATTTTAGCGGTAAGTTCAGCGCGGTTATATGGATTGCCCAGCATAGGAAAAGGACAGCCTTCATATGGCATAATGATAAAACCACTGAGCTAAGGCTGGATGGTAATGTTGCCTATATCGATGACAATGGTGCGTTTTTTCCGGGTACTTTGACTCAAATTGTTGCATACAATGTTAATGAAGTTGCATCGATGCACAATTGGGCGGGAAATTACCGGGCAACTGCTTCGGTAAAATCAAGTGGAATTGGTACTGACGGATTATTTCATGAATGTACAGAGACTCGCTAGTGCTCAAAATTTGATTAGTTCGTGTCCGGTGATAAAAATCACCGGACACTCATTCTTTTCGCTTCTTCTTTGTCTCATTTCAACACTTGCTTTTTCTCAAACTGTCATCTTAAACGGCTATGTTACCGATACAGAGACTGGGGAGGCTATCATAGGCGCGAATGTGCACAACGAGGTAAATTCATCAGGGACGGTTTCAAACACTTACGGGTATTTTATTCTGAAATCGCCTTCGGGAACTTCCCAACTGAACATCTCATGCATTGGATACGAGTCTCTGACCCTTGATCTGAATGCGGCCTCGGACACCACGTTCAACATCCGCTTGTCTCCTGCGGGCCAACAACTAAACGAAGTTCTGGTTACAGCGAAGAGTAACATTTCCCAATCAAGTGCAGGGTATATGAGCATTCCCGTAGACAGGCTTAAGGCAGTCCCGATATTGTTCGGAGAGGCAGATATCATAAAAGCCTTGGCACTCACTCCAGGAGTAACCACCGGGAACGAGGGAACAACAGGCCTGCTGGTACGAGGCGGTACGCCAGACCAGAACCTGATATTGCTCGATGACGCGCCCGTTTACAATACCGCCCACCTGTTTGGACTTGTTTCAATATTTAATACCGATGCCGTCAAAAATGTAGAAATGTACAAAGGAGGCTTTCCTGCTCGATATGGTGGAAGACTTTCGTCTATATTCGATATCTCCATGAAGGAGGGAAACAAGGTGACCAGAAAGACCGAACGGACGATTGGCCTGGTCAGCTCGAGGATGCTTTGGGAAGGCCCGCTATCGCTGAAGGACAAACACTACGGCAAATCCAGTTACCTGATTGCGGCAAGGACATCGTATCTTACATTGTTTTTCCTCCCGAAATACCTGCTATACCAAGCCGGCAAATCCTCCAACTATTTCAACTATTGGCTATATGATCTCAATGCAAAAATTAACTATCAGCTAAATCCCAAAACTCAGGTTTTTCTAAGCCTCTACCATGGTAATGACTTCTATTCCGCCGGGGAAAGATCAGCCGATAATAGGGGCAGGATGGGCTTGTCATGGGGAAACACGACAGTGACAACGAGGTACAATTATGTTGTCAGACCCAAACTGTTCCTCAAGAGCATACTGTCTTTTTCAAGGTATCATTATGGAATTTCGACCAAAAGCGCTGAAAAGGATGGCCGGAAGTGGGAAGAAACAAGTTTCATTAAATCATCTTCGATTGTCAATGACCTGACAAATAAGACTTCTATCGAATGGTTTCCAGGATCTGGCCATACACTCAGGGCGGGGTTGCAGGCATCCTTATATCTATACAGACCAATGTCGGTAAAGACCAGTATTTCACTACCCGCTGATTCGCTGTCAAAAATGAACGCACCCGTTTCTACCAGTGAAGTTGCAGCTTTCGCCGAGTACGAACTGTCGGTGGGCAACTGGTTGAAGACAAATGTAGGCGGCAGGGCGGTGAGTATGCAGGTCAATTCAAAAAAATATCAAAACCTGGAACCTAGGGCTGCGGTCAATTTTATTTTCCCTAGCGATTTTGCATTGAAGGGAGCCTATTCTAAAATGAACCAATACATCCATTTGCTGACCAGCAACAGCGTTGGTCTGCCCAATGATGTGTGGGTGCCCGCGACCGGGACTATAAAACCGTCTTCCTCTGTGCAGTATACCATTGGCGTTTCAAAGACTTGGGGAAAGCAGGTTGAAATAAGTATTGATGCTTATGATAAGTCTTTATCTAACCTCATAGATTATTCTACCAACAGTAGTTTTTTGATGAGCTTCAACAAATCCTGGCAAAGCCTTATCGAACAAAGTGGGGTGGGGCGGATAAGAGGTATTGAAGTGTTCATCAATAAGACCAAAGGTGATTTTACGGGCTGGGCTGGCTATTCACTTTCCCGAAATGAGAGGCGCTTCGATAGGATAAACGAAGGGGAATGGTATCCTTCTAATTTTGACCGCAGGCACGTCATTTCGCTTGTCGGAAGCTATACCGCTCCCACTACAAATACCACGTTTTCTGTATCCTGGGTCTATCAGTCAGGAGCACCCGTAACGATGCCCATAGCGGTACACAAACAATTCGATGAGGGACAGGTTAATATGGGATACCCGACGTTCATTTATGGAGCCCGGAACAGTGTGAGGTTACCTGCCTATCACAGACTCGATTTCAGTGCCAGCTTTGATCTGAAGCGACGAGGCCGTATGACATTCGGGGTCTATAATCTTTACAATAGGCTAAATCCTTACTATTTGACGGTTGATCTTCAACCTTCAAATAGACCCGCACCCTCTCAACCATTTACCGGCTTAGTCGGATCCGTTAACAAGGTAGGGGTCCTACCGTTCTTGCCTTATTTTAGCCATACAGTTACATTCTGATGAAAAAGTTAATTATATTTTTATTGTCATTTTCTATCTTTTTGGGGTGTAAAGAAAAGGGGGTCAGCCTGAAGCTGCCATACGAAGGTGATAGATTAGTGCTGTTTGGTCAGGTAGACGCTGCTGATACAGTGCGGATAGAAGTTCAGAAGACCTATCCTCCGACCGGTGAATCGACGTACATTGATGGCATTGCAAACGCGACAGTCAGGTTGTTTGATGAAGCAGGCTTTTTAGAAACACTCAAGTACCAACGCAAAGGCATTTATGTTTCCGGCTCCGGTCGGAAATGGCAGCCAGGGAGCAGATACAAAATTGAAGTTGAAGCGCCGGGGTTTCCGCCGGCGTCAACGGAACTGGAAATGATGCCGCCAGCCCCGGTTGTTACAAGTTATGAATTCGGCCGGTCAATCGATTCTAAGTTTAACCCGGGTACACCTTCCAAGGAACTAATTATCAGTATACGGGACAACCCAAATGAAGAGAACTACTACATGGTTATCGTTAGGAGAAGTATTGGTAAGGATACATTTGGAACCAATATATTTGACCTAGACAGGCCGATGGATGATTTCGAAGATCCGTGCCAATTTCGCTACCTGTCCAACATCGTATTACCCGATTTATGTGCTAAAAATGGAGAGATAATATTAAGAAAAGGGGTAGAAATCAATACTCAATTCGGAAAGGAGGTTGATTGGACTGCCTTGGATAAAGTCACAGTGTCTACCCGCCAGATCCCTAAGAGCTATTACGAATTTTGTAAATCCTATTATACCGAAAGTGAATTAATCACGGCTTTCATGCCACCTTTCCCCAGGTATACTAACATTACAGGAGGTTATGGTATTTTTACCGGCTACAGCCAGACTACAAAGGAATTCATCATAAAGGAGTAACGGTATTGTAAAACCTCGAGTATTTCAGGACTGATGTATGGCTTGTACTTGATGAATTAGACTGACTTTCTTTAGAAATTCTAAGAATAAGAAGGATCGGTGTGCATTATAATCTTTTGGAGATTGTGAGAGCCTTAAATATTCACACGCCAATTTTTAATCGGATTTCGTGATAATAAATCGTCGCACTTCTACAAAAAACTATTTTAGTATTCATCTATGAATTTGATCACCGAATGAAGTATTGCCGTAACCGCCTTGCGATCATTCTCTTCGAATACATAAGATTTACTACGCATACTCTTCCATGAGAGGTCTTTTTTTTGCGGAGTCGAAAGTGAAGGGACAATATTTTCAAAAACAGCGCTCATAGATTTGGCCTGCACAATTCTGAGTGCATCTAGTGAATGCAGAATCATCCCGATCTGGTCTGCTGACAAAAGGCACATAATTTTTGGCGTAATCTTCTCAGGATTTGTAGTGATCGCAGGCTCATTTGATTCGAGCGGGTAGACATTTTCAGTGCGGACTTGACTGAGATAAGCTGTTTCAAGTTTAAACCAGTTACCGATAATTTTTCTAAGCGAAGGAAGCCGCGCGTTTAAAGCCTGATCGGAGCTCAGATACGCCTGATAAAACCGTTTTCGCAGCAGAAGTAGCCGCTGCATTTTTTCAGTGCCGGTTTGATTTACATGACTTGCAGCATAATGGGTATAATAGCTAATAAAATGCCTGTCATTAAAATTCAGCCCAACCAAAAGGTCAATCAATCTATCATGCAGCGGCTGTGACTCAACTTTTAATTCTATTCTTTCCAAATGGGAGATCAGGCCTTGAAAATAAAGTATTTGACTGTAATTAATACTGGAAGGGCTTTGTTGCGCGAACTGGCGGATTACTGTCCATATCAAAGTTGTCAATGAGGCGCACTCAGGCTCGGATTTGAATCGCTCTGCAAGCTCTTCAGATTTTTGCAAAAACTCTTTTTGGATTTGTGTACTTTGATTCCGGGCGACAGGCAGGTGACTGAGAAGATGTTCGCTGAAACATATCCGGACGAGTTCAAGTAGTTTCTCAATACAAAGTATGACTTCTTCACAGCAGCTGACCCTACCCGCATCTTCTGTGCCGATCAACGACAGGTTTAGATAGGAGCTGTCCAGCAGAAAGACCAGACTCCGGTGATACTGATTGATGAATACTTTAATTTTTTTCTCGCTAAACAGTTTCAAGGTGCCCTCTTGCAAAAAACTCATCTGTCTGTCAACTTCGCTGCGAGCTCTCTGGGTAATCAATTGTAAATCCCTTGCTGAAAGACTGGGAAGATCATTTCTGGGGTTTAAAGATAAACGAACTGTGTGGTCAAGCCATTGTAAAACATACTCTTCGCGATTTATCATGCTACACCGGTTTGTTGAGTAGATCACTAAATCTTCATTCGTGATCTTCAAATAAGCTCGATAGTGTTTGCAATGCGAATTTTAGGGGTGAAACGCCGCGTGTGAGGTGTGAATAGAAAATTGGGGCTTGTAGGCTATTTAAACTAATACGGCCAGCATTAGCTGCTGGCCGCCTCTTTTTCGTTTTAAAGGTCTTAACCTTTGGATGGATATAGAACCGGAATCAGTGTGCACAGAGCGCCACTTGTGGTAACATCCTTACCTTTTTGTTCAGTTTTGACGGATTCAAACCTGGACTGGGATACAATTTTTACGTACTGGCTACCTGTAGATTGTTTGATCGTTTTCATTTTGATACGGTTTTGGTGATCATTAAAATTTATCCGTCCAAATGAAACTGAATGCGGGAAGTAATTGAAATTAAAGGTGCGAAACAGCTGATTTCAGGTGTGAAATGTCCTTATTGGGCCGCTGCTATCCAGTGGAATAGACATATTCACTGCAAAGAGCTTTTCGTTTTCATTAATTTTAAAGGTAAAGTTACTGCCAAAATAGAGCTTTAATTGTGAGGTAATATTTTTAAGTCCAATACCCGAATGCTCTTCATCTGAAATCACTTTGAAAGGATTTTTTGTATTCTCAATTGAAAAATTCAGCCTTCCACCTTCTACAGCTATACGTACATCCAGACTTGCCGGTGTACGGTCATTTCTTGCTCCATGCTTGAAAGCGTTTTCTGCCAATGTTAAAAGAAGCATGGACGGTATGCGGTCCGTAGGCTTTATTAATCCTGTCTGCTCAATGGAGAGCTTTAATCTGCAGTGTTGCCGGCCCGATTCCAAATCCAGGAATGTTTTGAAACAATGGAGTTCTCTTTCAAGAGCGATTAAATCCTGCCCGGTCTCGTAAATCGAATACTGGATCAGGTCTGTTAGCCTGGCCAGATATTGGGCGGATTCTATGTGTATTGTTTTCAGATCGATGTACAATGAGCTCAGCGAACTGAGAATAAAGTGCGGGCCGAGCTGGTATTTCAACCGTTGAAGCTCGTCTTTCACTTTTTCCATTTCTATATCCTGAAGTTCTTTTTGAAATTTCATCCCGAATTTGACCATCTTGATACCTACCGGAAGAATAAGAAGCTGTGTATCCTGAAGGCTGAATGTAACAATGCTCACCTTGGTAATCGAGTCTGCGCTTGCGCCCATCAAAAAGGTCCGTCCCAACATTTCAAAATTTAAAGTGGTATTCTCCAGGCCCATTAAAGCGTCAGCAATGGCAAAAATCACCATATTAAAAAAATAGGTGATCCCAATGCTTATCAGAAACAACACAGGAATGACAATGAGAATATCAATATATCTTCTCATCAGCCTAAGCAAAAGCAGACAGCTGTAGAAGATAAAGAGAAACTTTCCATAATACAGGATGTAGGCGTAGACCTTGAAGGCAGTGAGGTTTCCCCGGAGCGCTTCAGGAAGAAAAAACAAAAGATGGGAGCTGATAAAGACAATCCAGAACAGTATATGTACAGCAATTCGCCTGGCAGGCGTCTTGGGAAACAAAATATAATCGAAAAGCAGGTACACAATGATTGATCGCATAATATCAGCTTTTTAAAATGACAGAAAGTATATAATCCTTCTCGTTCTTTGAGATCGGTGTCCTGTAACCCTTCTCCATGATTAATTCATTCCCATCGACGAATTGGACGTAACCGACGTTAATGATATAGGATTTTTGTATTCTGAGAAATTGATTTACAGGAAGATGGGCTTCAAATTCGGTTAATAGTCCACGTACAGTATAAATTTCAGTATCGGTATATACCGTCACATAATTGTTGTCTGATTGAAGAAAAATAATGTGTTCATAACGGATTAAAGCCAGTTTTTTATCCACTTTCAGCGTTAAACGGCTTGTCCCAAACTGGGCTGTTTTTGAATCTGTCCATGTTGAGATGTCCAGGGGATTCTTTGGCAGGTCAGACAATTGCTCAGAAGGATCAAAATGAATTTTCGAACCCGTTCGCCGCAAATGAATATCCATGGCTTTGGTCACTGCCTGAAGGAATCTTTCCTCGTCGCCAGGCTTCAAAAGAAAGTCGGTCACATTTAAGTCGAACCCATCCACGGCGTAGCGGTAATATGATGTGTTCATGATCACCTGCAAGCTGGATTCAGGCAGCATTTTCAGCATCTGTAGACCCGTAATACTATCCATGTTGATGTCCAGAAATATCAGGTCTGGCTGCATATTGGCGATCATCGCCAGTCCGTCTATTCCGTTGTAGGCATTGCCAATCAACGCCAGCCAGGGTACTTTGACAATCTTCTCTTCGAGATTCTTGTGCGCATGGGTCTCATCATCTATGATCAGACAACGCAGGGTAGGCAGTGGGGGTATATTCATTCCTGTTTGGGCTTTGTGTCAGGTTCAAGAGCAACAAAAGGAGGGTGAGTATTAGCCCAATTTAGGAAAGTAGATTTAGTTTGACAATTGAAAATGATCGTTTTTTGAATAAATGTAACCATTTTTCAACTTAAAGTAAATTGAGTCATAATACTTCTTTAAGTAGTGATAAACCAAAAACTCCAGCTTACGGTGATGATCAGAAAATAGCCTGTTGAGAAACATATGCGCAACACTGGAAATGTATGTTTCTGCGCCGGGTGCGTGCTGAAGCATATCTGAAATATGTTTATAGTGATCTAATGAAGTCTGCAGACATTCATCAATTTGATGGATAAGCATACTTTCCGGATCGTTTGAAAGCATAAAATCAATTAGGGAAATATGGGCTCGGTAGGACTTATCCATCTGGTAAATGAGCGGCTGCTGACTTTGAAATTCTATATAAAAAGATCCGTGGACTGCTTGCACGAATGCTCTCTTTTTCTGCAGATTATATCCCAGCGAATTTAATATTAAATCAATTGATCTGACCGCTATCTGCCATTTTGGAATAGCGTTATTGTTTGACAGCGAGAGCAGTTGGCAGACAGAGATACTGTCATAGTAAAACAGGGTTTCAGTCAGACGGTAATTAATATGAGGATACCTTTCGAGTTCTCTCTCATAGGTATCGATGACAAATTTTTCAATTTTTGTGGCTTTCAAAAGTACATGTAGCTGGTCGCAGAATACCCTGAGTATTTCAAACACCCTCTTTTTATCGCCCTCTGCAAATATTCTGATGCGAAGATGATAACCCGGATCACAGTAGCGGACAAAAAACCATTTCTTTATCTCTGCCTGGCCAAGAAGCTGGGTCAGAAATGGTAGAAAATTTTCTGTCAATATTTGATCAGCTGTTGAGGGTGCCATATAAACCTTGACATAAATCCATTCGCTTCCAGTTGCAAAAACTCTGGTGCTTTTACTGACCGTTGGAACTGGAATATTCGGCTGGCTTACACAGGCGCAACCTTTAAAGGGGATGATTACCTCATGCGAGTAGCTTTCCAACCCTTCCATCATAAAGCTTCGCCCTGTAGGTTCGATAAACTCAATAAGCCGCACTTTGCCTCGCCTTTTAAGTATAGATAAAAGCATATCCATACTCACGGTACTATCACTGTCGACGAGCAGAAGCTGATCGCCGTCAGCTATCTGAATCAGCCGGGGAATGCGCTTATTTTTCAGCAGGTCCGTTAGCTGTTCAATAGTGGTATTTTTTCTGTGTGCTTCTGGCAGCATATCAATTGAGACTCTCCACTGGGCCAGGGAAACAATAATGTGTTTGTACTCAACACGTGGAAGAAAATCCTTGCCTGCCAGGTTACCCCAGTGCCAGTTAAATACCGGAGCTGCGTTCTGGCGGGCAATATCGCAAAGCAGCCGGTATACCGGCAATCCATTTGTGAAATTATGAGCACTTGTCAGGCGTGGTATCACTCTTTTCTCGCGGCTCTTTGACCATAATAGAAGTTGCTTCCCATCTGGAGTATAAAGATACAGGTCGTCAGGTGCCACCTGGTTTGCCGGGGCCGTCTTACTTGCCGACAAATAAGTGATCTCGTATTTTCTTAAATGTGGCCGTAACAGAATGTTACCCTCTCTATCAGAAGGTATATGGTTGATCTCTGCATATATGACTTCTGCGTCTGGGAGCTCCTCGCAAGCTATTGCATGAGTTATAAGCCCTTTTAATACATTGTCCCGGCTGCAAAACCGCCCCATCAGATTAAATGAAGATGCTGAACCCATCGCGCTTAGGCTGAACTTGAATTTTCCATTATCAAGATTCTTCTGTGAGACAGCTATAAATTTGCCCATCATGTATGTCCCGTCACTGGAAGCATCAGGATGTTTACTTGCTTCCTGCAAATGCTTTTTTCTAATATATACTTTTTGGTTTTGCTCTGAAGTAGACTGCTCATACAATGTCAGGCGCAGATCTTCAAGTTGACTGCTGTCATAATGGAACTGGTGATTTGAGTCACTGCCGGCTTCTGCGACGTCTATTATATTGGAGTCATTGCAGAATGATTTGTTACCGTATCCTATTCCAGCGTCCGGATCCAGAGCTTCGAGCAGAGGTACAGGGCGGGTTTGGTATTTGCGGAAAAGCTCTGAGGTAAAATTGTCAAGCCCGGTATTGACCGCGGGTGTAGACAGTGGCATTAGTTCTTCAATCTCATTTTGAATAATAGCTACCGGGGCCTGGTTGATCCTGCAGCCGTTTTCTTTCAGCGCTGAATTAACCAGAAGAATTTGGTCGGCCTTGATATCGGGACAATATTTTAAGATCACTGGATAAAGCCGTTCGCAGATCACGTTTATCCCGGTTCTTCGACTCATAATATACTTTATTTTCTGCAGGTCTTTTAAGATGGAAGCGGCTGAAGGAATTGTTTCCAGACTTCGGATCAAGCTGTCCAGTCCGTTCTCCTGTATAGGGCCCGCGTCGATTTCACTACACAGAAGCTGCTGTTCAAAAAGTGTTGTGATAAGATGCTGTGCACCGGATTGATCAAGCCCGGCTTCTTTCAGAAGGTTCACAAGATCGGTAAATGGGGTAGGAGTTTTGCTTTGTGCGAGAACAAGATCCAGATAATTATTGCTTTCTACTTCCAGTTGGTCAAAGCGGTCGCTGTTCCGACCAGTCCTTTTTATGTATTTGTACCCATTTTGAAAACGGTACAGACTTGTGTTACTAATGAGAGTAAGATGAGGTAGTATATCAGGTTTAGATGCTACCGCCCTAGAAAGCCGGGCTAATGCTGTAAAGGAAAGCTGGGTTTTTGCGACCATTTCTGCATCCTGGGGAAACGCTATTTTTGTAGGCTCTGAAGATATATCCCCGGTGCAGACTCCAGCCATGGTGCCAAATGGAGTGGGGCGGGAGCTCATTCTGACAAGGTACCGGTACAAGGCACGGTAAATGGGTTTGGTATCACCCTGATAGTTTCTGTGTATTATTTTTTCAAAAGAATAGTACAGATCCGGTGAAGCTAGAAATAAGGCTTCTTCAAATTCCCGGTTTAAAAAGCGATCCCGCATAAGGTCTGTGTACTGTTCCGGATTAGCATCAATGTGCTGATTAAAAGCCAAAAGACTACTTAATGACATCGCTGGCCTGCGCAGAAGAAAGAAATCGTGAAATCGGTTATTCATGGTCTCAGTATTAAGGTTAGCACTTTAGTACAGACATAAAAGTCACGGCTTCACAGGCCCTGTCATAGTTTTTGGTGTCAAATGCAGTTTTACGGGGATGTCTTCCAGCTTACGGTCAGTGTCTTAAAAGTGTCCTTTGAAAAGTAAATTTAAATCTTGGTAAGGTGAATTAATTGGTGGAAGACTGTCGACGTATAGAAGGAATCGTCATTTGACACCGGTATTTGGGCATTTCACACCTAAAATTTTGATGGTTTTAAATCAGGTGAAAGTTTTCAAGCTTCGTTCCGGTCGCGGCAAGCGACCTGCAAACGGAAATTTTAGCGGTATCACCAACCTTCACAATACATATGCAAAACCTCAACCTGATAGACCATCTTGAATCTTTTTATCCCTTAAGTGATGAATTTAAGTCGGCATTGCGCGCTTCTGTCACAAACCAGAGGCTGAAAAAAGGATATGTAATGTATCCTAATGAAGGTCTGCCCTCGGTCTGGTATCTGAAATCAGGTCTTGCCAAGGGTAACTACTATGATCTGGAAGGTAAAGAGCATATCACCCGTTTCTGGAAACAGGGCGAAACGATGCTGCTCGCAGACGTTACTCCGAATACCGCGCTGGCTGCAAGCCAGATCACCTTGCTTGAGGACTCTACCGTGACTGTTATCAGTGAAAAAAATACTGCCTATCTCTATAACCGGTTCCCAGAAGCTTCTAAGCTCACAAGCAAAATACTTCTGAATGACAGAAGTAAGGCTGAGATCAAAGCGCATTTACGAACACTGCCTGCTGCTCAGGCCTATCAGGAGTTCAAAAATGTGTTTCCAGCAGAACGTATGGTTCTTAAAGACATCTCATGTTACCTGGAAATCTCACAGGCTTGGCTAAGTGATATCAGAAAAAATAAAGGGTGATTTTCCATTTCGGTAACAGAATAAAATTAACTGTGTTTCAACTAGTTGAAATGCTGTAAAAAAAGTTCAGTCTAGTTTTATCACAAAGTTACACGGCTCATCATCTGTGATCAGCCGGCAGGACAGATAAAATGACACTGACGTTATGAGAAAAGAACAGAAGCTGCTGAACATCATGATCACCTTGTTAATACTGCTTTTTACCTATACAGCAGTATCAAAGCTTGCAGATCTGTCAGAGTTTGAAAAACAGCTCCGCAATCAGATCATTCCAAAGTGGTCAGTCGGCATGCTGACTTGGTTGCTCCCTTTGACAGAGCTCGTGGTAGCGGCAATGCTGATTTCGAACCAATACAGAGTAGCTGGTCTAAGAGTCTATGCTGTGCTGATGCTGGTCTTCAGCATTTATATGGGACTGGTAACATTCAATGTTTTTGACCGCGTTCCCTGCAGTTGTGGCGGGGTACTCAGAAGCATGGGGTTTACCACGCATTTTATCTTCAATCTGACCTTTCTTTTTTTCTCGATTGCATCGCTGAGACTTCAAAGGTCATTGGATGCTGGCCTGAAAAACCCAAAGATATAAAGACGTCACCGGGCTCAGTCAGGAAAGTACTGCCCCGATTACGCCAGGGAATGGTTCCGCAAATCACACTGCGCAGGCCGCTGAAAACCTGAAAACAGAGTAGGCAAAAATTAATCCTGTTACACTTTAAATTCAAAAATCATGAAAAAGTTAAGAATCGATTATCTGTTTGTTTGTGCTTTGGTTTTGGGTGGGGGAGCAGCTGTAGCGACCAGCGGGCCTAAGACAGTAACGAAAAATGTTGCGACGCAGCAATGGTACAGGACTGCGGCAAATGGCACTGAGGACGGAACCTGGATACAAGGTGTTAGTGGCGGCAGTTGCCAGTCATCAGAAAAACTTTGCAGTGCGGAGTTTGAAAATGGTTATCAGCCTAACGACCATGATGATGAAACAAACAGGGACAACAACCTTAGTGAAACTGTAAACACAGGATTCGCTACAAACTAGTCGCTGTTTTATTGAAGCTGCTTGCCGCACTGTGGCAAGCAGCATTTTTGTTTAATTACCTTGGGTTTTGGCCTATTCCGCTGATCTGAACTTCGTCGTCAGGGATCGGGAACACATATCTTTTATCGCCTGGTAAAAGCACGTACTCTTTTTCTTTTAAACCCCTTTTCAACGTTGTGGCTGTAGCCGGGTCCTGATTGAGTCTTTTCAAGTCTGACCATCTGAGCCCCCTGGCTATGAGCTCCTTTCGTCTTTCTAAAAGTACAAGTTGAAGAATCTCACTGTTTTCGGAAGTCAGCTCTTTGAAGGTCCCACTTTTAAATCTCTGCTTTAACAGAGCGTTCAGATTTTGCAAAGCAAGCGCTGTTTCTGAGCGCCGTGCATGACACTCAGCAAGAATCAGGTACAACTCTGAGGTACTAAGACCTCCGAATAGGGTGCTGCTTCCCTGGTAGCTTCCCTTGTATACATAAAGGCCATTCACATAGTTGAAGTAGCATGTTTTTCTCAGATCATTTTGATCATAAGATCTGTACAGGGTTGAGTCAACACCCGTACTGGTAGAAATGTCAAATATATAACCGTTTAATCTCACAGAGAATATAACTTCCGGATTGGTATTACTGATAAGAGGTATTGGTAGGGGTCTTGCTGCCAAAGGATTAAGGGTATTGTAATCGAGCAGTTTGCCGTGAATGGCCAGGCTTGCAGATGCATACTCCATTGCTTTATCGTAGGATTGCATCACCAGGTGAACCCTGGCCAGAAGCGCAAGTACAGCTGCTTTCGATGGCCTGCTGGCATGACTCATATCACTTGAAACCATATCTTCGGCCTCTGTTAAGTCATCAAGAATCTGATCATAAGTCTGCTCCAGCGTACCGCGGCTAACAGTTTCATTGATGTCCATGGTCTTTCTGACCGGAACACCCGGAAGATTTTTCGCAGTCTGAGCGTTGTATGCCGGGGCAAACAGCTGAGAAAGCTGAAACAGGGCATGAGCCCTGTAAAACAGCGCGCTGCCGTAAACATGCTTCCACTGCTCGGTTTCTCTCTGCTGCTGTTCGAGGTTTTCAAGGCCGTTAATCGCAACATTTGTGTAGAAGATACAGCGGTAGGGTGTGTTCCAGTCATTACTGGAGCCTCCTTCAAAAATATCTTCGTTCCACAAATAGGTATTCCGCTCGACGGCAGCCAGAGTTTGGATGTTGTCTTCCAAATGATAAAAGTCATCACAGGCCAGCGTCTGCAGTCCCGGACCATTGTTCATGCCGTCGGAAAAGGCATCAAGCATAGCCTGGTAGTGAGAGAGCTCACTTGGGACTACTAATGCCTGATTGGGCTTCTTGTCCAGAAAATCCGGTGCACAGCTAGTGGCTGCTAATGTCATGCATAAGAATAGAATGTTACAGTATTTCATGTTGGATGAGATGAGTGTTAGAAATCGATTTTGATCCCGCCGGCAATACTTCTGGGTGCCGGTGGCGCAGTCAATGCATCCGGGTCAAGATGTCCGTCTGCTTTTTTCCAGATGATTCCCAGATTGTTGGCGTACAGGTAAATCTGAGCTGATTGGAAGGGCAGGGTTTTGACTTGCGATTTGTTAAGTGAATAGCTCAGATTGATATCCTGAAAACGGATGTGGTCACCTGGTTTTACATGCACGGATGCGTACCTGTAAAACTCATTTCTTTGAGATTGATTGACCTGAGGCATAGAAGGTACGTGGGTGAATGCCTCATCACCGGGCTGCTGCCATCTGTTACTATAATCCGCGTGGCCGCCAGCGCCGCTCAATATCGTATCATAGCTCAGCGAAGGGGTCCTATAAAAGTATTTCAGACGGTAGCTGATATTAGCAGACAAACTGATTCCCTTCCATGAGAATGTGTTGCGGATAGCGCCGAATAAAAGCGGGCGCATCGTGCCATGGTATACCAGGTCTTCTAAAGTAGTTGAGGTCCTGATTGAAGCATAATTACTGCTTGGCTCGCCCTGAAGATAACCTCTCGGGTTGCCGTTGACCGGATCCAGGCCAGCCCACTGGAAACTGTAAATGCCGTAAAGTGGCTTGCCCTCTGCGGGTACAATAGTCCCTCCGCTCAGATAGGAGCCAACAACGTTTGTTGGTTTGACCAGATATTTACTCACCTTATCTGCCGCGTAACTGACAAAAAAGTCTGTGTTCCACTGAAATTCCCCTCTCAGGTTCCGTGATGAAAGATTCAGATCAAGACCTTTTCCACTGGTTTGGGCTGTGTTTCCCCTGAAAACACTCATGCCGGTCTGAGGCGCGAGAGGAGATTGACCAATCAGGTCAATTCCCTTTTTTAGATAATACTCGATGCTGCCACTGAGCACATTTCCTTTCGTCTTGAAATCCAGTGCCAAGTTGATCATCCTGATCCGTTCCCATCTGAGTTCAGGGTTGGGAGGGTTAATGATGCTTGCAAAAGGTAATCCTACCGCAGAACTCTGAGCAGGCCTGTACTGCGCTGTAGTGTAGGCAGAGAGGGTTTTGTCAATGTTACCATTGTATCCATAGGTGGTTCTAAGTGTCAGGGAGGGAAGCCAGGAGAGATTATAAAACCCTTCCCGGTTTACTTTCCAGCTTGCGCCCGCTGAATAGAGCGGCACGCCCTTCTGATTTGTTTTTACACCAAACAGGTTTGATTGATCATACCTTGCGCTTGCCGACAGGATGTAACGACCCAGATAGGTATAGGCCGCGTTACCGTAAAAGGATAAATACCTGTCGGTTAGATCAGTTAAGCCATTAATGGAAGCTATCCTGTTGGTGGTCGAAGCCGGGTTCACATAGGAAGCAAAATTGGAGAGGTGATCGACCAGAACACTTGTAGCCAGGTCAGGGTCATAACCATACAGCCGGTTTGAAAAACCTCTGGTAGCAAGCTCGCGGACTTCAACTCCTGCTAATGCGGTTAAATTGCTTTGATTTGAGAAATCCTTGTTGACGTTTAACTGCGCCCTTACATTGTGGGTTATAGCTTGCAGGTCGCTGATGTCCAGAATATCACCATAGGGAACCGGCCTTGTGAGCGCTCCCGTCTGGCCGACAATCGTATAACGGTTGACCATATCGCGTACGAACCAGCTGTTTTTATCCTGACGCCTTCGCACCTGGCTCATGTTGTTGACATATTGATAAAGGGCCTGCGCAGACAGCCATGAGTTGATCTTATATGTAGCATTCAAATTCACCCGGTAGTCTGTCAGACGCACTTTGTTATCAAGAAGCTTTTGATCAATGATCGGATTGTAACTCCAGTCCAAAAGTCCCTGCGCGTTGGCCTGATCAAGAAAACTTTTCCTGTAAGAGTGGACGAGTGGGGCGGGGTTGCCACTCTGATCTGTGAAGCTGGCATAAGGATAAAGCGGCCTCCCGGGCGATGTGTTCAAATCACTGACCCCTACATTGTTTAACAGGTTTTCTGAGGACGTATAATAGATCCCGGTGGTCAGTTCCAGCTTTTGTTTGAGCAGTGTGTAGGTATTTGTAGCATTAAGCGTGGTTCTTGAAAAATCACTGCCCACAGTGGAAGCCATATTTTTATCAAAACCGCCGGAGACCATGTATCGCTGATTTTTTGCACCTCCCCGGATGTTTACAGCGTATTGCTGATTGACACTGTTTCGGTACAGGTGCCTGCTGATGTCTTCTCTGACATCTTTGCCGCGAAAAGCATCTATTTGAGCCTCTGCTTCAGATGTGCTGATTCTGCCGTCTCTTTGAGCAATCAGTAAATCCAGTACAGGTGTAAATGCAGTTTTGGCATTGTCATTTTCAATACTGTTGTAATAGCCACGTTGGAACAGCGTCTTTTCAATGTCGATATACTCAGAAGTAGATAGCTGTGGAACGTAATAAAGGTCCGGCCTTTGCTGCACGGTGACATTACTATTGACAGACACCTGAACAGGCTGATTGAAGTTTCCTGTTTTACTTGTGATTACTATGACCCCGTTACCAGACTGGGCTCCCCAGATGGAGGCTGCCGCTGCGTCTTTGAGAATTGTAACACTCTCGATGTCGTTGGGATTGATTGAAGCAAGATCACCTGTGTAGGGGAAGTTATCTAATATAATCAAGGGGTCCTGCCTTGCGAAGATGGTACTTTGGCCCCGAATCGTAATAGGGCTTTGCGCTTCACGGGGGGTGATCCCGTTCCGGTTAAATACAAGACCGGGTACCACATCAGAAAGCCTGCTGATAATATCAGGACTCACGCTGCGGTTTAAAAGCTGATTATCGACCTGAACAAAAGAACCAGTTGCCCGTTCACGTGCGATTTGCTGGTAGCCGCTGGAAACAGTCACCTCGCCAAGCTGATTTGCGTCTGCCAGCAATTCTATCAACTGCAGCTGGGACCCAGTTACACGAACTTCCTGTCTGAGATAACCGATAAATGAAATGACCAGTACAGGATCCGTGCCGTTCACAGCTATACTGAAGCGTCCCGATGAGTCTGCCGATACTCCCTGAAAAGTGCCCTTCTGGATCACAGATGCTCCTGCAAGTGGGGTCTGATCATCAGCGGACACGATCCTGCCGTGGATTTTTGTAAGCTGCGCCAGCGAGACAGCAGGTAAAGTGATGATTAGTAATAGGGTGAAAAGTGTTTTCATATGGATGGGGATCAAGGGTTAGCGCGCTGATGCAGATAGATTGTCACGTATAATCAGTACACGTTGATCAAGCTCTGTTTCTGTCATTGTCAGCCCGTAACCGGCCAGTTCTTTATTCAGGGCAGTCAGATCGGAAAGACCTGATTCAATTTGAAGGTTAACACGTTTTTTAAAGCCGGTCTGATCAACAATAGGAATAGGGTGGTTCTGGGATTTGTTAAGCCTCTCTACGAGCATGGACAGCGTAGCATTTTTTACCTGCCAGCCAAAGCGGTCTGTCTGGATCTGTACAGGCCCGGTTCCACTGATCTCCAGTTTACCGGTCTCTGTGGTAGATCTGAGCACAAGGCATTTTTTTCGGCGCAGCTCGACACTAGCCGAGAACTCGGGAAACATGTTTTCCAAATCCTTTTGCATCAATTGATTGGCTTTGCCGGATAAAGAGGGCGGAACAATCAATTCATAACAAAAGCCGTGGCCTTCGTCCAGCCAGTTTCGGTAGTCGGCACCATAAAGCTCTGATGTGAGCTCGGAGCCACGGTCAGATTCAATAATGACGCTACCCTGATCAAACCACCCTCCGGGTTTCGCGTAAGCGATGCGGTACAGCCAAAGGCGGCTGCAGTTGCGTACTGTGATTCTTTTTCCCTTTTCCTGTTCATTCTTCCAGGAGAACCCTCCCGGTAATCCCGGTGTGTAGCCGGTCATTAACGAGTGGTAGATGATTCTACTGCCATCACCACCGTTTCCGTTCGCTAGCAGCGGGAGCTTGTCTGAATAGGGGATTCGTATTTCGTCTTTCTTTTCGCTGAGTACCGCATCCGGTTTTCTTAGCATTGAGCTGATCTTTTCAGCGGTAATCTCCTCCATTTCAGTAATGGCGCGCACCACGCCTGTCTGATCAATCCACACGTAGTGAGGAAAGGTCGAGTGGTAAAACATCCTGCTTAAAACTGTGTCTGCAACGACTTCCGGATGGGCTATACGTTTGCCATATCTTTTCTCGTGTTTAACACGGAAGGCAGCCACTTTTGCTGCGGGCTCTGTGGTCACTGCCAGAAACTGGACCTTGCCTTCAAACTGTTTTTGAAGCGAATCCATTCGGGGGATCATATAGACACACGGGCTGCACCAATAAGCCCAGAAATCCAGGATTAGCAGTTTTCCTGTGAAATCAGAGACTTTCGCTGTAGGTGTTTTATAGTTTAAAACGTTTCGGATGACAGCGTCCGGAACCGTGTCGCCAATAGACAGTGAACGGAATGGGGCCTTAACCTGCTGAGCTTTCGCAGGCCGCCAGCAAAGCATTAGTATAAATGAAAGTAGAAGATACAACAGGTAAGGCAATAGCTTCCCTGGTGAGCAAAAACGTGAGTTCATTGCAAAAAAGATTGGAGTGAAAACAATAGATATCCTGCCCGTTTTCAAAAAATGAAAACGGCAATGCAGTAACCGTCAATTGACGGTCAGATCATGAATATTGGAATTGTGCTTAGTCCGGTGGACAGATTACTAGGGTAATAATGGCAATCATACGCGTTAATCAGTTTGTGCTTCCGAAGATACGGCAGCGTTCGACAAAAATTAACTAAGCCAGTTCCCTGATGTGCGGTGGTAGGGGAGCCTATAAAAGGCGTGGAACTTGGCTTATTTCATTAGAGGTACTGGTATACCATGCAGCAACAAGCAAACCCACGCCTAGGTCGTGAGCTATTCTGCCTATTGTCTCGCTGCAAAAATTACCAGTTTTCTAATGTGAGACTCTAAGCGAATGCTTCAAATTTCTTTGTGAAGTATCGCGGTATTGATTTAATATTCAAATTTAGCCAAAAATACACAAAAGTCAACCAAATGGCTGACTTTTAATTTTTTGAAATTTTACTCCTTGCAAGTATGAGTGCAAGGCTAGACGATACAGATGTTAAATTGAAAAATAAAATTGCTCAGCGAATCAAGGAGCTGAGGACGTCGTCTGGTAAGAAACAGCTCCATTTTGCTGCAGAAGATTTAGATACAGATAAACAAACACTTCAAAGATTGGAATCGGGGAGAGGGGCCTCTGTATATTCTATTAATAAAATCTGCATAGCGTTAGGGATATCAATGAAAGACTTCTTTGATTCGGAGTTATTTGAACATTCCCAATAGGTTGCCAAGACTTTTATATTCTCAAGGAGTCAGACTGGAATTGAAAATGATCATCCTCTAACAACGACTTACTCTCACTTTCTGCTGAGATCTTTCTCCTATTTCACCCGACAGCCTCGTAGCGCTGATATCAGGAAAACCGCTGATCAGCCTTACCGTACAGTCCAATACGGAATTCAATTACCAAAAAGAAAACCTGCCAGAGAGCGGCAAAAAGGCAGAACTGGAATTCGTCCTAAATCCTGTTTTCACGTTCACGCCAGTGCAGCCAAAACCCGCAAAAGACACAACCGGCAGCCGTAGAAAGATACTTCAGTACGAGCTTTCAAAAGAACTCAGCCGCCAGGCACAGCAACGATCAGAACGACAGCTGTTACAAGCCAGAATCAATAACCTGACAGAAGCCATTCCAAATCTGGACCTGTACGAACGGGAAAAAGCAACGCATGAATTAAAGAAGCTGAATAGCGAACTGGCATCCTTTCCCGATATGCAGGACAACGCCCAGAAAATACGGTTACAACTGGAGGTATTAAATGCGAAACCGCTTCCTGTTGAGAATGAGCCAATTAAACTATCCGGTTACATCAATCATCTGAAGCTATGAACCGTTTACTAAAAACCGCCCCCTTTTTTCTTTTTTTCTGCCTATCTTGTTCAAACCAAATCGGCCCTTACCGTGATATTGAAATCACCGTACTGAACGCCGACTTTGCCACCGTCCGGCTCTACAATCCCGACAGCACAATAATAGCAACAGAATACTTTGACCGCACCCATAGCGAAAGTTTGCACATAGGCTACATTCCAGATGGTCACCTGCGAATTGAAGTACAGGCAGAAGTAAAGAAGCAGACTGCCAGTGTTGATACTTTGATTGATTATAAGGGTAGGTTTGGATGGATGGTGGAGTTTTAGATAAAACATTTTTCTTAGTTGATATGAGATCTATCGTCTTACCAAAAAAGATTAACAGCGATGAAACCAACGTTCTTGATGTCGACCATAGTTTAGTAATTATTGGAGCTAACGGCGCAGGAAAAACTAGGTTTAGCGAGCAGATTGAAAGAGGTTATATTACAGAAGTTCATAGAATATCAGCTCAAAAGTCATTAACAATGCCTGACACTACAATGCCTACAGGGATTGAGGAAGCTGAAAAAAGACATTTGTTCGGATATTATGACAAGAACTGGCAAAAGGAATTTTATAGTGAATATAAATTTGGAAATAGATGGAAAGGTTTAATTAATGAATTAGATGATTTTGGCACATTACTTACATTAATTCATAGTGATGAGTATAAAAATGCTTTAGATTACAAACAAGGTCACATAGATAAACCTTTTACAAAACTTGATCAAGTAATAGAAATATGGAATAACATTACGAATAATGAAATGCTTGTGACATCAGGACAGCTATTGGTAAAAAGGAAAAACCATCCCAGTATATACAATGCATCCCATATGAGTGATGGAGAAAAAATTATACTTTATTTCTCTGCGTCCGTTATGTTTGTCCCTTTAAATACCATACTAATTATTGATGAGCCGGAAATTCATCTCCACCGGTCAGTAAATACTCAACTATGGGATAAATTGGAATCGCTTAGACATGATTGCATATTTGTATATTTAACTCATGATTTAGAGTTTGCAGCAGGTCGGACTAATTCGGAAAAAATATGGATTAAAGAATATTACCCTGAGCCAGCTTGGGATTTTGAAATACTTCCGAAAGACAATGAAATTCCAGATGCAATATTGCTACAATTACTTGGAGCTCGAAAGAATATCCTATTTGTAGAAGGAGATAAAAATAGCTACGACAAAAAGATATTTGATATTGTTTTTAGTGAATTTTATGTATATCCATTAAAATCTTGTAGAAACGTAATAAGCTCTGTTATTGCATATAATAACATCAAGCAACTTCACCATTTTCAAGCTTTTGGGATTGTTGATAGAGACAGAAGAACCGCGGATGAGATCAACCGCCTAGAGAAAGACCATGTATCCGTATTGAAGGTTGCAGAAATTGAAAATTTATTCTTATTACCAGAATCAATTGAGCTAATTTGCTTAGCCATGTCCAAGGATTACATATCAACATTTGAAATCTGTGTTAACAATATAATTAACAGTTTTAAAGAAAAAATGATCGACCAGGCGATTGATCACGCGAAGTCAAGTATAAATCGACAGTTTGATAGAACATTTAATCCGAAATTGAAAGAGGTATCGGAGATTGAAATCGAACTTCAAACACATTTGGAGAATATAAAATTTAAACCAATTTATGACTTTAACATCGAATGGTTTAATGACATAGTTAGAAAAAGAGACTACATTTCAATTTTAGAGGTATTTAATGACAAAGGATTACTGCATAATTCCAAATTACTGGATATTTTGGGTTTAAAAAGAGATAGTTTTTTTAATTTATTTTATAGCAAGATTCTTTCAAGGGAATACAACTCAATTCAAGTAATCAACAGGATAAAACAAATATCTATGGGATAGATATTTGTTTTATGCATTTACAACCATTTTATATTTTAAAATATTATGAGAGTATTTATTAGTTGGTCTGGTGAGCGCAGTCATCGAGTTGCCTCATTATTAGATGATTGGTTACAATGTGTTATACAGGCATGCTCGCCTTGGCTATCAAGTAAAGATATTGATCGAGGAGCACTCTGGTTTTCAGAAATAAATGATCAACTTGCTAATACATCCATTGGAATAATTTGTTTAACTGCCGAGAATAAAAACAAACCTTGGATATTGTTTGAATCAGGTGCTATAACCAAGGGGTTGCCAACAGGTCGTGTATGTACTTTCCTGGTAGATATTGAACCATCTGAAATTGAGAATCCTTTGGCTCAATTTAATCATACAAAACCAGATAGAGATGGAATGTGGCAATTAGTTAGAACAATAAACGTTTCCCTTAAAGATCAAGCTCTCAAAGAAGCCATTTTGGAGAAAGTTTTTAGTACATATTGGAATCAGTTTGAAGAAAAGTTCAACAAAATTATTGAAGAATCTCCTCAAATAGGCGAAATAGAGAAGAGAGATGATGACAGCATCTTGTCAGAAGTTCTTTCATCTGTACGTGGAATGGATAAAAGAATTAGGCAGATGGAATTGAAGGAGTCCTTAAAATTTCAAAGCTATGAAGTCGTATCGTCTTTTGAAGAAATACCCAATTTAAATGTAAATCAATTGGAAAAATTCATAATTGGTCAAGTAAAAAAGATGATGCCAGTGCAATTGATTGAACAAAAAGCATTGGAAAAATTTCCTGCGCCTAAACCTCTTGTTCGTAAATTGATATCCACATACGAGGCTTACAGGGACAGCGATAATGATTTTCAAACCTAGTACAGATGCTACCAACCCACAATCAACCCCTTCCCAACCGCACAACCTTTTAAGAAGCGGTTGGCTTGCCCACGCAGTGCAGCATCACACAGATTTCCTACATCTCCAGCCGCACATTAAACAGTCCGGTCAGTTTGCGAAAAAGCAACCCTGACCGGACAATTTAATTTTCTACGCGCACGTTAGCGCACATTCGGCCACGGGCTTAACAGCATCGTATTTTACACGCCTGCGCAAGAGCTTGGCGGGTAGCCCCGCCAAACATGCTACTCAAATAGTGATTTTACCTCCTTCTGAACGTCGGATCGTAGAATTGCCTAATTTCTGACTTAAAGCTTGATTTTGCAATCAAAAGATCCAATTATGGCTGACATGTCTACCATCTGAGGTGGCAAGCGGGTATCGATGTAGGTTTCCGTTTAATAAGTTAATTACAATATTTTCTATTACTAAGACAATTATTAATATTTTGTTTGAATTATCAACTAACCTCTAGAATATCAGTTATGGGAAATTTTCAAGTTTTTAAGAGTGCCAAGGACAATAATTTTTATTATCGCCTTCGAGCAACAGGTAACTCAGAAATAATTCTCTCAGGAGAAGGATACACAACAAGGCAGAATTGCTATAATGGAATTGAATCAGTAAAAACTAATGCTCCCTACGATGTTAGATATGATCGAAAGGATGGATTTGCAAATTATACCTTCGTTTTAAGAGCAGGGAATGGTGAAATAATTGGAAGGAGTGAAAATTATACAACAGCTGCCGCAAGAGAAAATGGAATCGCAGCAGTTAAGCGTGACGCTCCTGACGCACCAATTCAAGACTTGACTTAGCCCGCCCACAGCCAACCCCTTCGAAAAAGAAGCGGTTGGCTTGGCCACGCAGTGCAGCATCACACAGATTTCCGACATCTCCAACCGCACATTAAACAGTCCGGTCAGTTTGCGAAAAAGCAACCCTGACCGGACAATTTAATTTTCGACGCGCACGTTAGCGCATGTTCGGCCACAGGCGTAAGGATATCATGTTTAATACGCCTGCGCGGGAGCTTGGCTGGTAGCCCCGCCAGCGGTTTCGCGAACAAGTAGCGTTATGCAATGCGGGTCTAGCTGTCTCTCTCTGGTCATTCAGTCAGGCGCTGCGTCCACCGTCACGCCTTCCTTTGTCAGTCATGCCGCCGGGCCAGCGTGCCCTCCTTCGTCGGCTCTTCCTTCATTCCCGACGTTCGGCGGTGGCGGCCACTGGCATATTTTGCGGGGTCTAAGGTGTGTCCACCACCTTTCATATTTTGTGTGCCCCCTTTGGCCGTCTCCGCGCCCCCGCACCCCTTCCAGCGCGGCGCCGGCCCGGGCACGCATCACGCCTTCGATAGTAGCGTCGTGCTAATGTCCAAGAAAAAGCGTTGTACCCAGACCCTAGAAATAACGTTCTGCCCATGTGACCAGTTTTCAAAAATCGCGTCTTAACTAATATGGCGGCTGCTGCCATAAGGAGGGTAACAGGAAAGGGATTGAATATTTTTCAGTCCCTTTTTTCTATTTCACCAAACCAGTAAAAAAATGAAAAAGCTCTTTTTACTCGCCTTCCTTTGCACTTCATGCGTTAGACTTGTGCCTCTCAAAAATCAGTACGACGAACAGCCGCGTGTTGCTGTAATAAGCAGACCGCTACAAGATGTCCTGAACGACTTCGCTTTGCTTGCTGTAGACAATAGCTACCCCGTAGAAAGTAGCGATACCAGGTCTGGACTGATCACCGTCGGCCCGACTAAATTTCCCAAACACGGAGGATTCGAAAGTAAAAGCGGACGCGTTCCCAACACAGACGCATATATTGTCGCTGAGCGCTATTCAGACGAATACCCCGACCGGACTGACAAATTCACTTTTACCGCTTCATGGAACTTACTGATAGTCCCCGTTGACAGCAGCACAACCCAGATCCGCATTAAACTATACGATGCAAAAGCTTTTACAAGCGATTACTCTCTGAAAGGAAAATCCACAGGGAGATTTGAAGATTGGCTGATAGAGCAGCTTTCGCAAAAGTAATTCCGACCATCAGGCTCATTCTTCCCGCCTGCTTAGGTCGCTCCATAGCTCGACCACCGCTCAGCTCTGTACCAGCCGGGTTTGGTTGACCGTGCCGACATTTTTTAGCCGCCCTGCGGAGCGGCGTTGGCGGCTCCGCAAATGGATGCCGCATCCTGGTTGCTCACTTACCACACAGGTATTACGAAAGTTAGGCTCGGCCGGAAACACGCAAGGGTGCGCTACGCCGAATCGAAAAATCTCCACCCTCCTGACGTCGGGTAGTATTTTTCAATTCTCCCCTGCATGTATCCGGCTCTAACACCTGTGGATCGCGTAATTCCAGTGCGGTGCTGGAAGGTTAAAGATTACACACATGGATACGCTAGATAAACTATTCGCATTACAGCAAAGTCTTTCCTCAGACCTCTCACAAGTTCAGAAGCAACTGCACAGAGCCAAATCACCAGCAGCCAAAGTTGTTCTGAAAAGCAAGTATTCACTGTTGTACAAGCTGTATCAGCAGGTTTGTGATATGGTGCTGCCGTATTAAGCAGTAAAGGGAGGCGAAAGCCTCCCTAATTGTAAATCTCATACTCTAAACCATAATACGATGAACACAATGGAACAAAAGCCAGAAAGCAATTTCGACCACTATTCTAAACGCTCCATAACATTTCGAAATGTTAACCGGCTCTATCCTAGCTGCACCCCGACCGGCGTTAAGGAGTTCTGGATATACGGTCAGGGATGGATAAAGAATGACGTGAAAGGGGAAGTTACAGAACAGATCCGTTCAGCTCTAAAGCTTGGAGCAACTAAAATTCAGTTGCATCTAAGGAACGAGAAGTCTGGTCAGGACATTTACACTGACTACCATGTTCGGGAGTTGACGGAGTAAAAAATGCAGTAAGAAGCTACCTGTTTATAGTTTCTTACTGTTACCATCTTTTCCTTTTGGAATAAGAGGTACATCACTATCTAGTTCATCGTAAGTTACAGAGATCACACCGAGTACGCCTTAATCTATAGAAAGATAATTATATAAAGTGAAGTATGATTGTAATTCGTCATAACTGCCAGCCCTGTCAGTTATATACTGCGCAAGCTCTTTCGTTGGTAATATCAACACCCCACCGACTATATTAATGCTGACCGTCTCCCAATGGAAATATGCCCAAAATGCAAGGGCGATCTGAAAGACTATGGCGGCTATAAAGATAAAATGTATCCGAAAGGAATAAGTATGACTGATGTATGGTATGATATACCGCCAGTTCGGCATACCAAATATAAGAAGCGAAAAGGAACAAATGAACTATCGATTAAGTTACTTGATAGAGTTTTGGAGATGTCGAGCCAACCCGGTGACGTAATATTTGATCCTTCTGGCGGCAGTGGTAGCACATATATAGTTGCTGAATTGAAAAAGCGGAAATGGCTTGGAGTTGAAATTGGACCAGTAGATGATATACTTTCCAGATTCTCTAATATTGAATCGGAACGACCTTTACTCAATAAATACAGAAACGGATATAACCGTTTATTTACTCCTGATAGCAATAGAAAAAAAAAGCGTGGTTTGTGAACTGACGAGAGTTTTAAGAAAGAGCAGGTTTTAGCTCTCTCATTTGATTGGAAATTTGCATCATTTAAGAAATAAATCTTGTAACATGTTATTAGAAAACGACCTTAGGTCAATATTGGATCGGGAATTAGTTAAGTTTAAAGTAGCTCCCAATAAGGCTGAAGACGACCTAAAGCAATGTTTGATCAGATTTTATGATCATGCTAGAAGGAGAATTAGGCCCTCTAGGTACATTATTCATGAGTCGGAGGATGTGTGTAATACCCTTAAGGATAATGAGGAGTTGATGAGTCCATATTTGTCGATCAAAAATGATTTGGAGATAGGTGCTGATATTACAAAGCATCTTAGCAAGAGCATTTTGAAAGAAACCAATGGCGGCTTACTTATTCACTGGGATATTTATCATGCACATATGGAAACGGAGTTGGAGAATCCTGCTTCTTATTTTGTTAAACGAAGTGATTTTCAACTATTCTTTTATAAAACCGATTCTAACGTTTATTTCCTAGATATCTTGCCTCATTTATCTGGTTATGAGTATTCTGACAAAAAATTATTAGAAATTATCCTGAGAAATTTTCCGCATCTGCTTGAAAAATACATATGTAAAGGAGTAACAGGTTTGGCAGTCGAAATAGATACGGAAGACGCTCACCTCCTACGTAAGGCAAATATCGTAAGTCCAGTAAAATTGAGTAATGGGCTCATCTATGCACCTCCCGGTATGGGGTCTGCGAGCAGTGGCACATCTGTTAATGCTGCCCGGTTTGCCAATACCATTATTGGAGGACTTAGGGAACTGGACGCATACTTACAGTCCGGTGAATACAGTTTTAATAAGGACAATAGTGGCTTGGAGCTCGAAGGCAATTTCATATATCTTGTCAACAAAGATAATGGTGTACGTGATTCAGAGATGCGTATTAATCTTCCGTAGATCACGACATAAATTACACATGTTTTAAAGTGGGGTACACTAATAAGCTTGCAAACTAGCTCATTATAGAAGTTCTGTTCTTTAATTTGATAAACACTACTTCACTCCAAACATCTCCAACGCATCAAACGGAGGCCGTTCGTACGGCTGAATGGCTTCCGGAACATTCGTATCCTGACGCGCATTGTAAATACCATCAATAGTCCTGTAGCCTTCCATTTTGTCATCCGGGTATTTGAATTCCATCAGATTTGCCATTTCATCTTGTGTCAAATTTGGAATAAGCCAGGACAGTGCAGCGTCACCCGTTAAAATTAGCGGCTGCCGTACCCCGTCATTATGAATCTTTGCCATCTTAGGACTAGCATCTGTGGTTACGATGGCAAACGTGTTCATTCCATTCCATTTCGAGTAGATAGCACCCAAAGCAAAAAGTTTTTTTGTGGTAGGCTTGATGTACCAGGATTCATGTTCCTTTCCTCCAAGTACTGGATAATGTGGTTCAAAAAAACCTGTGCAAAGCACTAGACAACGATTTTGCCAGGAATCCCGGTAGGACGCCTTTGTAAATAACTCGTCGTTTCGAGCATTGAGCGTATTCGCTTTCCAGTCCTTTTCTTCTTTTACCCAGCTCGGCACCAGGCGCCAGCGATAAGTCGTCAATTCGCGCGGATTCTCTTTACTGATCACAGGCAAATATGGCTTATCAAACCCGTTCAAATCAAATCCTTTTTTGAAATTCTCCAGCTTGGCAGCCGGTAGTCTGAACTCTCTCGCAATCTCGTCAGCGTCCAGCTCATTGGATACGTGGTAACACATAATTTTCAAAGTTTTTCATCTGTTGAAATACTGCTAATCTAAAACCAAGCCAGCGAGTAAATTCCGCAAAAAATACGCAGACTCGAACACTCTTTACTAACAGTATACGTCGAAAATAAAATTTCAATACTACTTGCTAACCGTTCTCAAAACCGCTAAACTTGGTATTAATTACATCATTTATTTGATACTAAACGTATCATTTTAATTTTAAGTTCTCTGAATCAATCTTTTATATCGAGTCAGGTAAATTTTAACTTTAATCAACGAAAAATATGAAAATGCTACACGAAAGCAACGTTATAGAACATGAGACTGGACTAATCGTCCAGTTCCAGGACAACGATATCGACCGCATTTCATTCTCTCGAATGACATTCAGAGTTGATATCTTTTGCAGCATGCCAATCCTGATTTTTGGCTTTCAAACAAAGACTCAGCCAATCATTTTCCCCATCAGATTTGTCTCAGATTCCGCAATATTATACAGTGTACCAGTAAACATCACACTACAGATCCAAGGGCAGGATGGACGACTAAGATATGAAAGTATGTTTGACCTAACTCCTATGCAGTCAGAAGAAATGAAGATTTGCATAAGGGAGCAGGCCGATTTGACACCTGGACAACTGGACGTAATTGAGGATTATATTTATTCCGATTATATCTGAATGCTAATGGCGAGCTGATATGACATTTTCACTCTCAGACTCCGGAAAAATTGAAGTTTTTCCAGCCGACGTTAAAACGTCACTGGATCTTCTTCTTATACCTGGCCTGTCCGCCGGGTTCCCTTCTCCTGCTGCCGATTTTATCGATCTCACTATTGATTTGAATAAGGAACTGATCAAAAATCCGCCTAGTACATTCCTCGCCAGGATAGAGGGTGACTCTATGAAAGATGTCAGTATCTGCAATGGCGATATTGTAGTGATCGACAAGAGCTTGAAAGCTACTGATGGAAAAATTATTGTCGCCTTTCTAGACGGTGTATTTACTGTGAAGCGTATCCGGATCGAAAAAACCGGATGCTGGTTGTGTGCAGAAAATTCCAATTACCCTGCGATTCGGGTAACGGAGGGAAACAACTTTCAAATCTGGGGTGTAGTTGTTCACGTAATCAAATCTTTCTGATGTTTGCACTGGTTGACTGTAACAATTTTTATGCATCATGCGAACGCCTTTTTCGGCCAGATCTGATAGGAAAGCCAATAGTTGTACTTTCCAACAACGATGGATGTGTGATTGCCCGTAGCCAGGAAGCAAAGGATCTGGGAATAAAAATGGGTGCGCCGTCTTTTCTGTTTGACAAACTCTTTCAGGATCAGAATGTACATGTGTTTTCATCTAACTATGCATTGTATGGGGATATTAGCGCACGGGTCATGAGTATGCTTAGTGTGTATACACCAGACATCGAAGTATATTCCATTGATGAATCATTCTTACGCTTTGACGGGTTTGATTACTTCAGTCTTCAGGAGATCGGCAAACGAATGCGACAGGAGGTGACCCAAGGAACGGGAATACCAATCTCCATAGGCTTCGCGCCTACAAAAGCGCTGGCGAAAATGGCGAACAAAATTGCGAAGAAACGCAAAGAAACCGGAGGCGTTTTTGTGATTGATACACGGGAAGGATTAGAAAAAGAGATTGCCAAATTCACCATTGATGATGTATGGGGTATTGGCCCACGGCATTTTAAAATGCTTCAGGCAATGGGGATCAGGACGGTTCAGGACTTTACCCGACTGCCCGACGCATGGGTAAAAAAACAAATGAGTGTTGTCGGTTTACGGTTAAAACATGAATTGCAGGGAATCCGCACGCTGGATCTGGAAGATGTAAAACCGAAACAGAACATTGCCGTAACCCGAAGTTTCAATGAAAATTACGATGATTACGAACGGGTACAGGAGCGTGTAATTACGTTCGCTACCATATGCGCGGAGCGTTTGAGAAAGCAGGACTCCTGCTGTAATGTCATTCAGGTTTTCTTGCTCACAAATTCTTTTCGTCCGGATCAGCCACAGTATACACCTGCAACTACAGTCAAACTTCCGTATCCCACCAACTCAAATATTGAGTTGGCACACTTTGCCCAAGACGCCCTAAAGCGGATTTACAAATCAGGTTTCGGTTATAAAAAAGCAGGGGTTATTGTGATGGAGCTTACACCTGCAGCCGATGCCCAGCTCATGATTTTCGACAACACCGATCCAAAACACGGAAACCTGATGGCTGTAGTTGATAAATTGAATCATGCGTTAGGCCAGCAGAAAGTAAAGCTGGCCTCGCAGGATCTGGATAGAGTCTGGAAGATGAAACGGGAGAGGTTATCACCCAGGTACACCACGCGTATGAGTGAGATAGTCACTATAAAATGCTGATAAAATGATTATGATATGTCAACGATAAAGAAAAACTATCCAATACAGGTGCATGCTTTGCACAGCCGATTGCAACTTGTGCGAGACAAGTTAGATATCCATCCCAGGATGACACCGGATGACGTTGTCACCCGGAATCTTCGGTACTTTGAAAAGGCTGGTGAGTCGGTAAAAATCTATCACGAACACCGGTGCGGAAGAACAGAGTTTCACCAGGCAGCTGAGTTGTTGATACTTTCGCTTAATCCAGATGAAAAACGGATTTTGACGCAGCCACTTTGGCGGAAAGGTGGATTGATCTTTAATGACCTGTTGCACCAGCTACACCAGTTATGCATACTTTGACTTTGCTAAGCACTTTCTGTCATTTCTGCTACCACGTTATCCAAGTTGGGCTTCATAGTCGATAAGGAAATGTTAAATGCTTTCAATAGTTTTTTTAACTCAGAGTGCTCAGATGCTGGAATGCAAATTTTTTTCAGTCCATTACTCTCTGGATGTGGTCCAGCCATCATTTCTGCGAATGAGTTTATGCTTGGATACTCGTTTTTAAGTAAATAGTGGTGAAATGGAGTAATCGGATATGCAAATAAACCCTCTTGTTGAAATAAGTAGTGATTGTGACTGGATGGCATTTTTATTAATCGGTACACTGAGGTTGTTTCTTCAGCCCTCATCAAGCTTGTTTTATTCAAAATATGACGCTTGCTAAATAAATTTTCCGGAATATAGTACAATGATATGAATCCTGTATCATCCGTAAGCACCGTTCGGTTAATAGCGTGAAATAGTGCCTTATAAGGGTTATGAGAAAAATCCAGTAGACGTGTAGGACAACCGTGATGCTGTGCCAAACCCATGAACAAAGGAGGTCTGCTAAAATGCGTATCGGAGAATCTTTCATGCAAACTTAGGTATGCAGAGCTTTGACCTGAACTAAAAAATCGGGCTTCTTGGTGATCGAGATTTGTGAGCAATTCCATATCATTATACTCCCAGTTTAAAATTTTCTCAGCCTCTGGAACCTGTAATCCTAGCTTGTTGGCTCGCGATACAAAATCTTGTAAAATTATTTGTTCAGCTCCAGCAAGTGAGAGTGATTCAATATTGTCTTTATTTTGCGATTGAAGACTGCCGTAATGGACCATTCCATCTCTTGAAGAAGTACCAATTAAAGTAACTACATGAGACATTATCTTACCTATTGTCTTATTCACAGGTTTTCTAAATAATGTGGGAACTAGTGGATAGCCTTCATTATCGTCAGTTTCATACTGTGCTCGAAAGAGACATCTTAGATTAGCCCAGTTTCCTTTTGATGGATTAATGAAATCAAGGAGATCCAATGCGGTATCAAATTTTTGAGATTCAATCACAATGAGGGTAGGTAATTATTAATTGAAGTCCAATATAAGTAAGTAGCACGAATCTACCAGTTATAACTCTCTATTTTTGGATCAGTCCGTAATCCCAAAGATTTTAGATATATGTCGGTCATCTGACCCGTACTATGTCGGAGCATAAGCTACAACTCGTTGATTCCTACTTCTGAGAAATATGCTTACCAGTTATAACTCTCGATTTTTGGACCTGTCCGCAGGCCAAGCGAATTCAAGTAAATATCCGTCATTTGAACCGTGCTATGGTGGAGCATAGCTTGCAGTTACTTAATTCCAACTCCTTACAGATAAGCATTAACTGCACCCATGTGCTTCCAGGAATATAGCGTGTAACCCCTGTCCTTCAGATTACATTCTTCTAACGCAATAGTATGCCAGTTTAGAGGGAAGTTTTCAGAACATTGTCCCGGCACAATCTGAGTGCACCAGTGCTTTAAATATTGAAATCTTTTTGAAGATTCTGTACTGAGCGATGGCTTTATCTATAAATGGTCACTTTATTCTTTTTCTGGTTGTATCTGAATTACCTGTGAGTTAGAGATCATAAGTGTTTGATTTTAAGACAACACTGAAAAAAGCTCTAATTCATTAATGTCCTATTTTAAAAACGCATAATCTGTAGATGAAGTCTTAAGCACCAGATGGTTGGGCTATTTATCGGCACTCCCCAAGTTACTATGCCTATTGCTGTTGGTTAGGATTTTCTACGTTTTAAAGAATTGCATGTGATCTGTAAATAAGAAGTCATAGATTTCTTCAACCGTGTAATTTCAGAATCAAATTAAAATCATCCTTGAACCTTACCCTCAATCAGCGTCAGTCTTTTGAGCACTTCATTAAGTGTAGCTGATATATGCTGAACCTCAGCCACTGCCTCCGGAACGATGCTGGACTGATAGCTATGGTACTTCCAGATTTCCAGCACCTGGTCAAGACCCACCTGATAGGGCTGATAGGCAGGGTTTAAAGATTCAAGAATCAGCATTCCTGCGCTGGCATCCACGGTCACTTTTTTGAAAACGAAGTCCTGTTCGCCCCTTAGGATCACGATGCATAAGGTGCCGGGTTTTAGTCCCGTCCAATCCTGCACAAACCGGCAGATCACATCTGCGCCGTCCGGCAGCGGCAGCATCGAATCACCTGTGATAGGAAACATGCGGAAAGTCTGTCCTTTGGGAAGGTTGGGAAGTGAGAACTTGGGAAGCGTGGCCAGATACTCAGGATCCGAATAGCCTGCCAGGTAGCCAGCTTTGGCCTTTACAGGTATATACTCAATATTCTCCTTGTTCTCTGTGTTGACGGTAATAGCCAACACCCTTATCTGTCCACCTGTCAGATACACATCATTTCCGGCCTGCAGTTCCCGAAGTTTCAGCTCAGAGAGTTTAGAGAGATCGACTCTGAGCAAGCTGTCCACACTGATCTTGAAAAAATTGGAGTAGTTGATATAATCCAGTGGCTGGGGTGCTTTGGTATGCCCGTTTTCCAGTGCATTGAGCTTGGTGCGCGTCAGATTTACTTTTTCTGCAAGTGTTTCCTGGCTCATTTTCAGACGCTCCCGCAGGAATTTAATGTTGCTATGGAAAAATATATTTTGACTATCCATAATATGTTTGTTATAATTACAATCATTTAATTGATACAATTTGTATCAAATGTAATTTAAAAATGGAAGAATATGAAACAGCTGGCAAACAAAAGTGAGCTTGTAACAAAGCTCCGCCGCGACATATTAGAGCGCCAGGGCTACCACAGCAGTACCCGTCACAGAAAAGTGGAGATGGGCCTTGGGCAGATTGAAAAGTCCTTTCCAAATGGGGTCTTTCCGGTAGGCTGCGTGCATGAGCTGGTCAGTCACAGCAGTGAACAGGCAGCGGCTGCCAGCGGGTTTATGGCCGCAGTGCTAGGCAAGATCACAAGGCCGGGCGGCATGAGCGTGTGGATCAGCACGGCAAGGACCGTGTTTGCCCCAGGGCTTAAATACTTTGGCGTGGACCCTGACAGGGTCATCTTTATCGATGTAAAAAACCAGAAAGATCTTTTATGGATTACAGAGCAGTGTCTGAAATGCCAGGCGCTATCAGCAGTGATCACAGAGCTGAAGGACATAGGCCTGACAGAATCCAGGCGTCTTCAGCTGGCAGTAGAGCAAAGCCGGGTGACAGGACTGATGCACCGTATCAATCCTTCGGTAGTCAGCAGCACCGCCGCCGCTGCCCGCTGGAGGATCACACCTGTGGCCAGCACGCTCTCTGATGGCATGCCGGGTGTTGGGTTTTTCCGCTGGCATGTAGAGCTTTTGAAAGTACGTAACGGGGAGCCGGGAAGCTGGGATATACAATGGATGCCTGGTCATTTCACCCAAGACGCTGCGGCTCAGCCAGGGAAAGAAGCACTTTTAAAAGCAGGCTGATATGAAAAGCCGATATGCAGCCATCTGGTTTAGAAACCTTCTTTGCGATCAGCGCGCCGTGCGCATGCCTGAGCTGAAAGAGACAGCCTTTGTGATTGCCGCGCCCAGAAAGGGGCGTATGCTCATTACCGCCAGCAGCGTTCATGCAGAAAAGAAAGGTATTCTTCCGGGCATGGTACTGGCTGATGCAAGAGCGGTATTTCCTGAGCTGACCGTACTGGAAGATAAACCCGGACTGGCCGAAAAGCTGTTAAACGGTATAGGTCAGTGGGCGCTCAGATTTACACCTATCGTGGCTGTAGACGGAGCTGATGGCCTGCTACTGGACATCACAGGCTGCGCGCATTTATGGGGATCAGAGAAGCTTTACTTGCAAGATATCAATCAGCGACTGAAAGAAAAAGGCTATCATGTGCGCTGCGCGATTGCTGAAACACCGGCTGCGGCCTGGGCCAATAGCCGCTACGGCAGGCTGAAAGCCATCATTGAGCCAGCGGGGCAGACGCTGGCAATTTCTGTGATGCCGCCGGCAGCACTCAGAGTGGATCCAACCGTAGTGGAAAAGCTGGAAAAGCTCGGTTTTTACCAGTTGGCAAGTTTGATCGATATGCCGTGCAGCGTGTTAAGAAGACGGTTCGGCCCGCAGCTGCTGCTGAGGTTAGACCAGGTGCTGGGGCTGGCCCCGGAGCCGATTACGGCCATCGAGGCAGATGAGCCTTACAAAGAGATCCTGCCTTGTTTGGAAGCAATCCGTAGCGGCGCGGGTATTGAAATAGCGGTGCAAAAGCTTCTGGAAGCCATATGTCAAAGACTCTCGAAAGAATCAAAAGGACTGAGAAAAGCGGTTCTGACTGCCCACAGAATGGATGGCAGCAGCCAGCAGATCCAGATCGGTACACACGCTGCCAGCTGCAGCACCCAGCATCTTCTAAAACTCTTTGTTTTGCAGATCCCCAAACTTCGGCCCGATCTGGGTTTTGAGCTTTTTGAATTAGAGGCGCTGATGCTGGAAGATACAGAGCAGCATACCCAAATGATGTTTGCTCAGTCCGCCAGTGGAGACAGCGCTGAGATCGCAGAGCTGCTCGATACGATCACAGCCAAGACAGGGCAGGGCAGTGTCAGCCGTTATCTGCCCGATGAGCACTACTGGCCAGAGCGATCGGTAAAAGTGGCGGGATCTTTGCAGCAGATGCCTGTTTTCAAATGGCCGACAGAGCGGCCAAGACCGATCAGTCTTCTAACGACGCCTGAGAAAATACATGTAACAGCACCCGTGCCGGACTACCCGCCGATGCTGTTTCGTTACCTGGGCGTTATCCATAATGTAATCAGGGCAGATGGTCCTGAGCGAATAGAGCAGGAGTGGTGGATACAAGCTGGCCTTCACCGAGACTATTACATCATCGAAGACCATCAGGGCGCGCGCTACTGGATTTTCCGTCTAGGGCATTACGGAAAGGATTTTCCCGAATGGTTTCTACATGGTTTTTTTTCCTGAACAGCGATGAAATACACAGAACTACAGGTCACGACCAATTTTACGTTTCTGAGGGGCGCTTCGCATCCTGAAGAGATGATCGCGCAGACAGCTGATCTGGGCTATACAGAGATCGCCATTACTGACCACAATACGCTGGCTGGGATCGTCAGGGCACACACAGCAGCGAAAGCGCGAGGAATCCGCATCATTGTCGGCTGCCGTCTGAACCTGGCAGATGGACCCAGCCTTCTGGCGTATCCGGAAGACATAGCTGCCTACAGCAAGTTATCGGCCCTGCTCTCGCTAGGCAACTCGCGCACTGAAAAAGGCAAGTGCCTGCTTTACAAAGCGGATGTGTATGCACGCAAAGAGGGGATGCAGTTTATCGTGCTGCCTCCCGAGTCGCTGAATGAATTCTTTGAGCTCGACAGCTCATTTGCTGCCCACCTGAAAGAATACAAACAAAGATTGGCAGACTCGCTTTACCTGGCAGTAAGAAGGGCCTACCGTGGAGATGATGCCAAAATCCTTTTCCGGCTCAGAGAACTTTCTGATAATTTGGGTGTGCCGCTGATTGCCACCAATGATGTGCACTACCATCACCCGGACCGAAGACAGCTTCAGGATATTGTCACCTGCATCAGAGAGAAGTGCACCATCTATGATGCGGGATACAGACTGCACCAGAATGCGGAGCGGCATCTGAAGCCACAGGCTGAAATGCTCAGGCTTTTCAGGGCGTATGAGGATGCAGTCAGCAATACACAGGTGCTGGCAAGCGCCTGCCGGTTTTCGCTGGATAGTCTCAAATACGAATATCCCAAAGAGATTACCACTGAAGGCAGAACACCCATGCAGGAGCTGACGCATCTGACCTGGAAGATGGCACCCGACTGCTTTGGAGGGGAAATCCCGGAAAAAGTAAAGCAGACCCTGGAGTATGAGCTTAAATTCATAGAAGAGAAGAATTATGCTTCCTACTTTTTAACAGTTTACGACATTGTGCGCTTTGCCCGGCAGCAGGGTATTCTGTGTCAGGGCAGGGGATCGGCGGCTAATTCCGCGGTCTGTTTTTGTCTAGGGATTACGTCTGTGAACCCCACCAAATTTGATCTTCTCTTTGAGCGTTTTATCTCTTCTGCCAGAAACGAGCCGCCTGACATTGACGTGGATTTTGAGCACGAGCGGCGCGAGGAAGTTATACAGTATATTTACAATAAGTATGGCCGTGACCGTTCGGCGATTGTGGCCACGGTCACCCAGCTGCACCAGCGAGGCGCGATCCGTGATGTAGCCAAAGCGATGGGCATGTCGCAGGATGCAATCGGCAGGCTGGCTAACTCGATCTGGGAGTTTACCGATGAGTGGTTTGATGGCAAAAGAATCAGCGAGCACGGCTTTAACCCGGATGATTCACACCTGAGAAAGGTCCTGGAGCTTACCTCACAGTTTATGGGCTTTCCACGGCAGCTTGGCCAGCATACCGGCGGTTTTGTAATCACAGAAGGCAAGATCACAGACCTTTGTCCGGTGATCAATGCGCGTATGGCCGACCGCACCAACATTGAGTGGAACAAGGACGATATTGACGCGCTGGGTTTTCTGAAAATCGATGTGCTGGCCCTGGGTATGCTTACCTGCATCAGAAAAGCATTTGATCTGGCTAAAAAGCATTATAATAAGCACTACACACTGGCCAATATAAAGCAGGATCTCAAAGAGGTCTATGATATGATCAGTGATGCGGACACCCTGGGCGTTTTTCAGATCGAAAGCCGCGCGCAGATGTCGATGCTGCCAAGGCTGAAGCCCCAAACCTTTTATGATCTGGTCATTGAGGTAGCTATCGTCAGGCCCGGACCGATACAGGGCGATATGGTGCATCCTTACCTGAGAAGGCGTAACGGTGAAGAAAAGATTGAGTACCCTTCCAAAGAGCTCGAAGAGATCCTCAAACGGACACTGGGTGTTCCGCTTTTTCAGGAGCAGGCGATGAAAATAGCGATCGTGGCGGCAGGCTTCACGCCTGCTGAAGCCGACGGGCTCCGGCGGAGCATGGCTACCTTTAAAGCCAAGGGGCTGGTGGCGCAGTATGAAAAGAAACTGATCGAGGGTATGCTGGCCAACGGATACAGTCTTGAATTCGCACAGCGGATCTTCAAGCAGCTGGAAGGTTTCGGAAGTTATGGTTTCCCGGAAAGCCACGCTGCCAGTTTTGCGCTGCTGGTATATGTGTCATGTTACATGAAATGCTTCTACCCGGATGTTTTTGCAGCCGCGCTTTTGAACAGTATGCCGATGGGCTTTTACCAGCCAGCTCAGATTGTGATTGATGCCCGAAAGCATGGTGTGAAGGTATTACCTATTGATGTAAACCTGTCTGACTGGGACAACACACTGATAGATGAAGGGGGCAAGTACAAAAGTATCCGTCTTGGTTTCCGGCAGGTGAAAGGCCTGGCACAAACTGACATACTGATTCTGCTTGCCTGCAGAAGCAGCGGCTATGGAAGCATTCATCAGATCCGGGATGCAGGTGTGTCCCAGCAGGCTATTGAAAAACTGGCTGATGCCGACGCGTTCCGCTCAATGGGCCTTGACAGAAGACGGGCGCTGTGGGAAACGACAGCACTCACTGACCGGCCGGATGGGCTTTTCAAAGGGCATCGGTCACAAAGTGATTTTGAGCCAGATGTTGCCCTTCCCAACATGAGCGCCTCTGAGCATGTCGTGCAGGATTATGCTTCCACTTCACTTTCCTTGAAGGCGCACCCTGTCAGCTTTGTAAGAGAGGGGCTTGCAAGCCAAAGAGCGGTTCCGACTAGTGCTTTGGAGCTTTACAAAGATGGCATGATCTTGCGCGTAGCTGGGCTTGTGCTCGTCCGGCAAAGGCCGGGCACGGCAGGAGGGGTCTGTTTTATCACGATCGAGGATGAGACAGGGTTTTGTAATCTGGTGCTTTTTGAAAGCCTTTTTGAGAAATACAGAAAAGAGATTCTCAGGGCAAGACTGCTGATGGTCGAAGGCAAGCTGCAAAGAGAAGGCCAGGTCACGCACGTGATCGTGCGGCACTGCTACGATATGTCTTCTCTTCTGAAAGAAATGCACCAGAACCAGACTGATCCGGCTGTTCAGACGCTCTCACGGGCAGACGAAAAGGATGAATACGCTTCGCAGGCGGTTAACAAAAGGACACAGGTCAGAAAGCCGGGTGTACAGACAGAGATTTTTCCTTCAGGGAGGAATTTTAGGTAGGGGAAGTTCTGGATTTTTTAACTTGTATCGCGTGAATCTTTAAGAATTAACGTCTTTCCTGGCCCTACGTGATTAGGATTTATATCTTCAACCAGTCTTTGAACCATCAACTATTAAGTATAGAAAATGGGGTCAGAATAGAAACTTAGAGAAAATGAAAATTGATTTGCAGTGTGCTTTTGCCTGACGGTGGGTAGTTAGACCGATGCGGTAGACATACTGCTCTCGCAACTGAGTAATTGCTTTCATAGCCTTAATTTTTACAATTCTTGCGAACGGAAGATACTGGCTGAAAGGGTGACAGATCAATCATTTGCCTATACTGAACGATGATGTAAGCCTTTCTAAAAGGCTTCTTTCTGTAGTGATAATTTCAGCATAACCTTTTAGTCCATTTCGGTATGGTAACTCTCTGCCATAAGTTGTTGCTAATTTTCCTGGAAGGTCAACATAGCCCCAATAAGTGCTGTCCTTTGCTGGCGTGACTGACAGTTTAGATAGCTTCCCTTTGAGCATGCCATACTCTCGGAATGGAAATCCATCGAGCTTGACTAGTACCGATTGACCTTCTTGGAGCTTTCCTATGCTGGCCTGATGAATTTTTACGACACCTTGAAAAATACTGCTTTCAGATTCAACGCTCATTATTTCTAACCCTATCGCAAGATGCTGTTGTTCTTGTAATGGAGCCGTAAACGAGATACCTCCATTTATAGGTGCGGTTAAAATATATCGATGCTTCCATGCATCAACACTATTTGAAAGTGTCTGTAAGGTCTGGAGAAAATTACTTTTTCTCTCCTGAATCATATTCTCCAATTCTAGGAGCTCTTTTTGCTTGGCTGTTTGAGATGAGCGATTTTGAAGAAGTGATGAAGACAGGCCCTTAACTGGCATGGTACGGGAAAGCAGTTTTGATTTCTCCTTATTAAAATCTGAAAGAGATATTACTTTGCCTTTGTGTAACTTCTCTTGAGTTAGGAATTCTTCGCTGGCGAGTTGTAAATCCTTGTTTTGTAAATCGAGTTGCTCCCGTATTATCTTTTCCATTGATACCAAATCTAATTGATCTTCAATTAATAGATTCTTCTTTTTAAAATAATACCCGCCTTGCGAAAAGGATCTTAACTCATTAAGCTGTTGGTTGAAAACCTGGAAATCGCGCTGAACCTCACCCAATTTTCTAAAATGGTCGGTGGTAAATTGATGGACATCAGCCCATTGATTATGTTCGACAGCGTAACTAATTTCTTTCAAGGCTTTAGCTAGTTCAATCATTTGATTGTGATCCGCAGTACTTTCTGAATAACACAAGGCCTGCCCCGAGGCCACTTTATCTCCATCTTTCACTAGAAGCTTATGAAGTTTTCCTTCACTGCGTACTATGACAGGGCGTGGGGGATCTGTAACAGTGAGTGAGAAAGAGGTTGTGATGACATCTGGATAACGGAGCCACCATGCACCATATGCTAGCATAAGTAATACAATAAAAAAAAGGGTCATACCCCAGGTAACCAACCAGTGTGGCGGTCGGCTCATAATTTCCTGAACTTCTTCTGATTTAGGTTCAAAAAATGGAATAACACTTTGAGCGGAATTGCGATTTGGAGACATACAACAAACTTTTGGATTAGACTGCCAACTCCAACTGGTTACTCACCAACTCCAGATACTTGCCTTTAGCAAGTATAAGCTCAGAATGTGTTCCGACCTCAACAATCTCACCTTTTTCCATTACCACAATCTGATCAGCATGTTTAACCGTACTTAGGCGGTGAGCGACAACTACCACAGTTCTTCCCCGAAAGAAATCTGTAAGATTGCGGACAATGACTGCTTCATTATTAGCATCCAGCGCATTTGTTGCTTCATCAAAAAGTAATAACTGAGGGTTTCTGTAAACAGAACGAGCAATTAGAATTCTTTGCTTTTGCCCTTGGCTAACTCCATTTCCTTCAGTACCAATTTTCGTGTAATAACCGAGCGGAAGTGATTCAATGAACTCGTGAATATTAGCTATTCTTGCAGCATTGTACAATTGCTGTTGATTGATCACTTCGTCAGCAACTGCGATATTTCGCGCTATCGTATCTGAAAAAATAAATCCGTCTTGCATGACTACTCCGCATTGTTTGCGCCATGCTCTATGAGAAATGTAGTTTATGCCTAGCCCGGAGGATTTTTGAGGTTTTACCAAGCCATCAGAACTGTCAGCAGTCAATGCTGTACCTGATTTTAGGGTAATCGATCCTTGCTGTGGTTCATAGATTCGAAGAAGTAATTTTAGTAGTGTAGTCTTACCACTCCCACTGGTTCCTACAATCGCAGTTGTTTTTCCGCGTGGAATTACCAGATGAATATTTTTTAATACTGGCTCATTGCCAGCACCTGGGTAAGTAAAAGCGATTCCGGACAAACATATGTCCAGCTTATGATTCCAGCTTTTTCGCTTCAGTTGCTCAATTGGCTCTTCGTCTGGCAGACCTCGGATTTCATTTAAACGTTCTAAACTAATCTGTGCATCCTGCCAGCCTTGTAAAAAACCAATTAATTGTTCTATCGGTGAGTTAAATTGTCCCAGAATATACTGAACGGACATCATTCCTCCAAGTGTTAAGTTTCCGTCTATAACTGCCTTAGCAGAAAGAAAAGTAATAAATATGTTCTTACTTTGGTTAATTAACAAAGCTCCTGCTTGCTGGATTTGAATCAATGATAAGTTTTTAATATTCCATTTAAAAAGTCGGGCCTGTGTCCGTTCCCATTCCCAGCGTTTTGAGGTTTCAGCCCCGGATAGCTTGATGTCTTGTATGCCTTGTATGAGTTGAATTATCTGACTTTGATTTCGAGAAGATACGTCAAACCGCTTGGCATCCAGTTTACGACGTTGTTTGAGAAACAGAATCACCCAGAGAGCATAAATAACAGATGTACACACGGTTACTATGAAGATGGACAAATGATAATACGCCAGAACAAAGCCAAATACCAACAGATTAAAAATAGAAAATAACAAACTGAGTGTTTGCCCAGTAAGAAACGACTCAATACGATGATGGTCGCCTATTCTTTGCATGATGTCGCCAAATTGTTTAACATCAAAAAATGATATAGGCAACCGCAATAGCTTCGAAAAAAAATCAGATAGGATTCCAATATTAACTCTGGTGCTGACATGTAGTAATATCCAGCTGCGCAGAAAGTCTACCGCCGTGGTGCTGAATAGTAGTACCATTTGGGCAATTAATATCAAATAGATGAATGGCAAGTTTTGAGTTCCAATTCCAACGTCTACAACAGATTGTGTAAGAAAGGGAAGAACTAATGATAATGCACTTCCAATGATTGTTCCCAAGCCAAGCTGAACTACCAATTTTTTGTATTGCCAGAGATATCCAAGTAACTGATCAAATTTGACCTCATCTAACCTCTCACCTTCTTCCTCGTAGAATCGGGGAGTTGGCTCCAATAGGAGCGCTACACCTTCACTCTCCCCATCGAGATGACCGGAAAGCCAATGTTTTTTAAATTCGTCAGAAGTATAACTAATCAATCCTATGGCCGGGTCAGCTACATGAAAGACTGTTTTTTCTACATCTCTCTTTGATTTTGCTGATCTGCTACAAGGTGGGATGTCAATCAGTTCTCGTTCTGACAAGTCAGTGGAATTAGCACGTAAAGTCAGGTGTTCGAAGTCATCTTTGAGTCCCTTACCACCCCAGATACGGTTCAAAACCGATGCTCCCAATGCAATTTGCTTTTCCGTGACGGAAACCAGTACAACGAAATGATTCTGTCCCCAATGCAATATGCAAGGTAAAGGTGCTTCCGTACTCAATTTAGATAAATTAACTTTAATGCCAATCGCTTTGAATCCAATAGCCTCAGCTGCTTCAGCAATACCGAGCATTGATACTCCGTCTCGACTCAACTGCGATCTGTCCCTTAAACTTTGCGCACTGTAATGTCTACCAAAGTACTTCGCTATCATGCGAATACAAGTTGGGCCGCAGTCCATTTGATCCAATTGCCTATAGTGAGGGAATTTCATGAATTAATATTTGTAGTTTAAGGCAAATCGAGAAATATCGTTAATTAGGTTTGAGACTATCTGGCGGTTTGGTCAATACAAGCATTTAGGATTTGCTACCTTTGGATCTGATTACTTGCTTAAAAAATCCAATCAGATCAATAACGTGCCGATCAAAGGTGAAATAGGATCTGTTACTCCAACAGTTTTTTCTAATCTCAAGCAAAAGCTCCTTATTGGCAAGCTGTTTTCCAAGATCTTCGTAAGAAGAGAAGAAAATTCCCGTTTTTAGTTCGCTAGTGGTTCTTTGGGTTGCTACTATATGCCCACCGTTTTCTCGTTGAATCATGGGAATTCCTGCTGCAGCTAATGTTGTCATACGAGCAGGGTAATTCAGATCCATCCAGGTTACTCTCATATTTTCTCCATAATTTGAACTTTCAAAAATATGCAACCAGCCTGCGTCATACTGAGAAAACTCTTCAGTCCACATCGATGGAGGGCAATGGTGATAAAGGTGAAGATTATCCGGTGCATGCTCCAAAGCTCTATTGATCCAGTTTTCATAAGTCTTATTGCTGATATCTCCATAGAGGTGGAGATGGATGTTCTGGTCAACCATTTCTTTCAAGTCACTAGGTTCAATACCAAATGGGCGACCCGGAACAACCGTGTGGATATCTCCATAAGTCTCGGAAAGCAACTCGGATTGATTGTCGCCGAAGTAAAACTTTGAAGGCAAATCTCCATCTAATACGAAGACGTTCTGGCTGGGAGATGTAAGAAACTCCTCAAACCACCTTTTGGCCTCGTTGTTGATGTAAATCTGGCCGTCTGATTCTTGGTACAAGTAAACAAGTTTATCCCACATTCCCTGCTGCCTACAGACGAATGGGCTTTCCTTGAAATGCCAGACAAACGGGATATCCCTACATGCCCTGAGAACTTCAAAAGCTAGGGGTACTGCGCTAGCATTCAATAAGGCATATATGACATCAGGTTTAATGATATTTATTTCTTTCTGCCAATTTTCGTAAGAAAGATTCTGCACATTCCCGTAGGGTAGCGGGCCAATTGTGTTGAAGTGATACGGATTACGTATCCATAGCCCATACAACTTGTGTCCTTGATCTTCTAAGGCAGCAATACGCTCTGCGTTATAAGACAGCTCGCCCACCAGAAGTATTTTTAATCCTGCTGGGCCGCTCGTTCGTCCCTCGTATCCGAGTGATGAGAAATCATTGATCTCGTCTATCAGATTACCATTTGAAGACTTGAATCGTAATGGAGTGGAGACATTATAATGTTGCTTGTAGCGATTGATCCCACCCGATGATCCAAGTTCATTGATTATTTTGTGACGTTGGTGAGGATGCGATACCCACTCGGCAGAAATATGATTTGTTGGGACAAAGTTGCCAATGCTCTCTAAGCGATTCCAATACATAATTCCTAGGTCATCTGTAACCAGCTCACTACGCTCCATCCACTTAATATTATTTCTCTTATGCAAAACCTGCACTAGTTGGAGAGGTAATCCTGTGGCTTTATGCATTGTCGTTTCAGCAACACTGGTATGTACAGAATCATAATAGTTGAATTTCATTCCTGAGAATGCTAGAACTGCCGAGCTGTTCAATGAAAGCGTCTGGAATAATATGGCTAAGTGATCTTTAAAAAATATATCGTCAGCAGGAAGATATGATATGTAGGCGTAACGAGCTAATTCGATTCCTCTGTTTAACGAATAACCTAATCCGAAGTTTGTCCCATTTCGTATCAACCTTATTGGGTAAGATCCTGTGATATATGGCTTTAGGGCAACGTCTAAGTCGTCTGTAGATCCATCATCCACAATAATTATCTCCCATGCTGTAAAGTCTTGTAATATAACACTCCTTATGGCTCTACTAATAAATAGTGCCTGATTGAACACAGGTATTATAACTGATATTTTTTGGCAATAAGACTTATCTTCCGGCATGAAAATGAGAAGGTTAAATTTGAAGATGCTTGAAAGAAATGATTTATCGATATTGGAATAATAATAATGAATTTCTAATTGTACATCAATATGGATGAAGTATGTAAGTATGAGCTTTTTTAAAGAATAGAAAAGCTACAATTTATATAAAATGGAGTGTGATCCGGATAAATATTGAACTAGAGCGCTTCTCTTTCTAATAGTTCAATATTCTTCTTATCGTATCCTACAAACTTTTTAATTATACTTCCTTTGTTATCTACCAATATTGAAGTAGGAATACTTCCATCGAAGCTAAAAAATTCTTGCATGTACTTTTTGTGTTTCTCATCAACTATCAACTGATTCCATGGCATGTTTTCTATTTTAACTGCTTTCCGCCATTTTTTTAAATCTTCATCAACAGATATTGATACGATATTAAGATTTTTATCGGTTAATTTACTTTTTTTATATAGTACTTTTAGCTCTGGAATCTCTTGGCGACAAGGAGCACACCAAGAAGCCCATAAGACTATTAGGTTCATTTTTGAAGATGGAGAAAGAACTTTTATCATCCTGCCGCTCGTGTCGGGGAGGGTAGTTGTAGAATTAAGCTTATTGGACGATCTTGTTCTTATATGCCTAGTTAGTCTGACTCCAGAAGTGCTTTTTCTTATCTCCTGATTAAACTGATTCATAATATGTATTGCTTCTTCATCTGGAATACTTGATACTACCTGTTCAAAACTGTAAAAGACATGGTATGAATATGGGAACTCTTTCACCATTCTCCGAAGGTGTATAAGTGAGTATGGAACAAATGAAGGTATTGTGTCCTCATACATAACCTTATTTTGTTTACCAAATACTACATCTCCAATTATTTTAGAAGACTTTACGTTTATACCTATATCAGAATCACTAATAGTTCCCTCTAATTTGGGGAAATCTTTTTCAATCAAGATACGGCTGTTGGCTGTCTTTTTTGATTTGTATACTGCTTTTGTCGAAAAAGAAAATAATCTTTTTACACTGTCTTTACTAGCAATATGCACAAGGTTAACATAAATAGGCTCAAAATCAGGCTTTATCGGAATTTCTAACTTAAAATTCCCATTCTTAGTTGGTGTAGAGTACAGTTTCACAAGGTAAGATTGAAAATGTAAAACCCCATCAGGAAGCCCGATAACATTTCCTTCGATGATAATTTTTTCTTCGTGACTTTTTGTACAGCAAGACAATGTAATAAGAATGAATATTATCACATATTTCATTTTTATAAGGGTTTATTTATACGGAAATTAAATTGGCTATGCGTACAATTATCGAATTATAAAAGCACGCATAGCTCAACAATAATAAAAAGCCGCCAATAAATTATCTAGATTTAAATTTTAGGCGAAACAGTTGCTAGTCGCTCCGCCCTTTAGTTTGGCTGGAACATGACTTTGGTCTGTCTTACAGAAACAATGATTTTCAGGCTGAACAGGTAGGCCTGCTCCACTACTTTCGCACATACCATCATAGGAAATGTATTCCTCTGTGGCAGAATTCCAAATTACTAGCCTGCAATGACCAGTTTTACAGGCTCCGGCTAGTCCTCCCTTAATGCTACTCATCTCCGATCTTGTTAGAGAGAACTTGCTAAAAATCTCGAGTTTTTGCTTCATTTTTTGTTAAATTAAGTGAAAAAACTGTTTATGTGAATTGAATTAAAAAGTATTTGCCCTTGACTTCTCCAAACGTTTAGGCCACACTTTAACTAAATTCGGTAGATCGTTTACCGTGTAGACAATAGGTAATTCGAATCCATTGAGGAATAAAGTTGGAGTTGCCTTAATTTCCGCCAATTCACACCATCTAATATGCGCTTCGACAAGGTTGAGATTTCCCTTAGACAACTGAACAAAACTCTGATATTGGTCAATCCATTCATCTACGTCATGGGAGCTCCCTAAATACCAACTATTCATTGCGTTTTGTATATTTTCATCTGCAACACGTAGTAGAGTGTTTGCAATAATTTTTGATTGGCCACTGCCAGAAAAGATGAATTGTATATTTATTTCAGCATTACGGGAGATTAGGTCTTCGAGACTAGAGTGTAACCTTCGACATGGACCGCAAAGCGGGTTTGTAACCACCGTTAATGTAAACTCCGCATCTTTGTTTCCTACAACTAACGTTCTCATTTGTCTAAAGACTGGAGGCATTGTAGTCTGCTGACCTAGCATCAATTCCACATATGATGTGTCAAATTTTATCTTGTTCAATTCTCGAAGAAGCGGATATTTGCTTTGAGCCATAATCAGGTGTTGTTTTATCAATGACCAAATGCTTACCGGTATTAAACAACTAAATGCTAATATAAACAACCCATTGAGTTGAATACTAGTTGATACGGAAGTGTAAATCTGAATTCCCAGGTAAAATTCTAACCATAGAATGCACAATATTGATAAGCATAGTACACACCACTGTTTTACCTTTATGCCCTGATACCACAAAGAATATATAGTGAATGGTAGGGAAAGAATATTTAGTACAAGAACTGGAGCTATACTATCACTCATTAAAATGGATGTGATAATAAAAAATGTTCCAGTTATGAAGTAAAAGAGACCAATTTCTGACCAACTAATCTTGCCCATGAACTTGGAAGCACTGGAATTCAAAATAGAACTGCATTGGTCGAATTGCTCAATATTACAAATTGATCTAACAAGTTCGTCTTTTAGTCCTATTGTCTGTCTTACGAGAAGTGTGGTTACAGCTATTCCGAAAAATTTACAAATTATAAGTGCCCATATTAAGAATGGAATGGTTGTGAAAATTGCACTATATGTATACAGTGTAAATGTCAGGAACATAACCAGTGATGCAAACTGAAATAAACTTTTCAGCTGTTCCATCCTTGAAATTTTCTTATTCTGTTCATAGTCTAGTTCTCCCGAACTTTCGTTGGGTTCAACCAATAAGGTAATGCCATTCCACTTCTCCGTGAACTGATCTACTGGATCAGTATTCCACCGGTTTTTACTATCCAGCCATTCGATACCCTGTTCTCTGGACGCTCTTCTGATCGGGGCGAACTCACCACCGTTTACATTAATAAATGCTATGCATGGCAAAGGAGCAATAATCAGTTGATCAGGTGATATTCTAGTGGCAAGATTTGGAATTTTCCATTCAGTCATAAGGTCACTTAGTGCAGCCAATGAAGGAGTTTCTGGATGAAAAAATATCTTTTCTTTGATGGTCTTATAGTTTATCCTCAATTTATAATATTTAACTATAAAGTTAATTGTGTTTAATGCATTTTTTTCTGCAGAGTCGAGGCTGATCATCACGATAATGTTAAGTACTTTTCAAATTGTTAAAATTTGTACTTCAGAGTTCTAGGATAAGTTTGTTTATAATCTCAGAGGGTTTAGAAAATTTGCTTTTTATCCTGGTATTCATTTTAGAAATATTGTCTTTAAAGTATCTATTTTCTAATATGTTTAGTATTTTTGATCTGATATCTGCGCTGTTATCATCATATATAGATCCAGCTAGACCAACTTTGTGATATTCAACTTTTTCCCCATTGCTATTTTGGTCAAATTTAGGATCTAGTGGATATACAAGCAAAGGAACTTCAAAATGTATACTTTCCTTTACAGATCCGAGTCCACCATGGGAGATGAACAGATCACAATTTTTTAGAATATCAAGTTGTGGCAGGCCGCTGAACATTTTTATGTGACTAGGAACGTCTCTACTATGTAATATTGTTTCGATAACAAAGCTATTTACTGATATTACAACTTTTGTTTTTTCTAGATCTTCAACTGCGTCTATTACTCTATTTATAAATTTATATAATGTATGCAATGATCCTTCGTAGAATGTTCCGAAGGAGCAGTAAATTGTTTTTCTATATATTTCGGAACTTTTAGAAAGAAGTCCCGGAGCGTAATTTTTATCTATATCCAAGCCAAGCCTGTTATCATCTACGCAAAGACCAATATATTTTTGATTACTTTTTTTTACGGTATCAGTAAACTCTAGTTCCTGTGGTGCTAGTATTATTTCTTGGACGTTGCTAAAAAGTAGTGCTAAATAAGATTCTTGTTCAATGGGATGTATGTCTTTTAATCTGTCATACTCGATTAATTTATTAAACTGATTTTTATATGCTAACCTGATTAAAGCTTCCAAGGGTCTAAAGGGCATATTTGACCACATTTGCCTTATTCTAGATAATGAAGTGTACAAGTAGGAGAGTTTGTCTTTTTTTTTAGTGTATGGTATAGCTTGTTTCACTTCATTGTAGGTAGATAACATCGGGTTAAAAAATGCAATTTTTATTTTGTGTCTGCAAAGGGGGAACAATGCTATAAAGTCAGTGCTGTTAAATATGTCGACCAGAATTAGAACCGGCTTTATGCGATCGATAATTTGAGCCAATTCGCTTTTGCGAAAGTGGTAAATGTCATTATTTAAGATACTATTCAGGACTAGCAACTTACTTTTTTTATTATACCTTGAATGTATATATTGGTTTTCCATTCCTCTTGCTATCCTGAAAATTTCCGTCGCTATTGAGTGATGGCCATTTTTGTCAACCAGATCTTGTAGAGAAAAATCTGATAGGGCGAAATACGATTCATATCTATCAGATAGCTGACCTGCCAAATATAAGGCTGGGATAACATGGCTTGTGATCGATGCTGGTATAAATAGAATCGGTTGTTTCATAGTTATATTGTTAATCTAAGCAAATGTATACTTATTTTATGATCGTTAGCGTAGTAAAAAGCGATTAACTTGTTACGGAAAACCGATCAAAAGAATCGATGCGGTGATTATGTGACATCGGCTAGAGATCATTTGAATGCCTGGTTACACAAAGTTTGTTCCTATTAATGCATTGAAGTGTTGCCTAGTTTTTTGGCTTATAGCTGCTGGCATCGAGTATCTATCGTGCTTTTTCTGATCGTTTATGTCTTCAGCATCAGAACCGCGGATGGGCTTTGAAAGATTAGCTATAATTTGGGTATTCAATGCAATGGCTTAAATATCAGATCATTGTGATTGTATGGATATTTTAAAAAAAAATATTTTGCAAAAATGAGTATAAAGGGGTCACTATTTTCTAATCGTATATGAAGCGAAATGGTGTAATCTTGTCTATATATATGACGATTCAAAGAGGAGTCTGTTAAGAATAGACACCTCCTTTATTGATCTTCTTTTATCTGGGAAATTCCTCTGATGTGCTTTGAGCAGCGAAGTTGATACGAACTTCTGCCGATTCGTTAAGTAATTATTATCATACATCGAAGGTGAAATATTGAATAATGTCCTTATTTATTAAGATGATTTTGTAATTGATAGTCAATGCAGTACAGCTACTACAGAACTGATCCAAGTGAAATGAATGTATATGGTCAACAAACATGGTTTTTAATGTTCCAATTACAATACATTTATTTTATATAGGTAGGTATATTTTGTATATGAAGAATTTTATGGATTTGTCTAACTAAAATCATACAATTGAATGAAGATAGGAACATTTCTGCGTATGCTAAGAACCCGTAGTAAATTGAGTTCTAGAAGTGTATCTGACACTATTGGAATATCTCACAGTACCTATGTTGATTGGGAACGGGACAGGACGTCTCCATCAATTAAATTCTATTTAAGTTTAGCATCTGTGTTTGATGTTTGCCCCATAGAGCTGATGTCTTTTTTTGTAGATCAGAAACTGGAGCCATTATCTTCTCATGATAAGGAGAATGTTGAGGAGTTAAGGGGTATGATTGAGGTTTATCAACACTACACGGAGCGCCTTGCCCATGATAACAGCGCCGCAAAGCTAAAACTAGAGGTGTTGAAGAAAAGGTTGAAACGGAAGAGTAGTTCTCGTTAGTTATTGCTTATGTGAACGTAGTTTTTGCTTGATATTATCAATCAATGATAATGAGATATATATTTGTATACGCAGAAACAATTTTTATACATGTTGATTTTTATTCATTTATTATTTTTAATAATCCTGGCGAATTTATTGTATCTAATGAAAGCGTAAGAGAGGTGTCTACTAGAAAGATAATTTTTTGTGAGTAAAAGTATTGGATTTCAATATATACTAGATATTTTTTAGATGATATGGATCAAATAGCTTGTATATTCTCGATTTACTCAGATGAGTCTTCAGAACTGATGAGTATTTTCAAGGATAGTATTAAGGACGATTTTAAAGTACATTTGAGATACATTGGGAGAATAGGAAAGGGAGATGGAAACTTTCGTTCTCCAGGATGGTACAATACTATCCGGCAAAAGATTGTTTTTCTGATTGAAACAATCAGGCAAAATTATGGAAATATAATCATATGGTCGGACATTGATGTAAAATTTTATGCCACTTGTTCTGATATTATATGTTCTCATATGGTCGATCGTGATATCTTGTTTCAGGCAGAGCGATGGCCAGATAAAGAAGTGAACGCGGGTTTTATCGTTATCAGGTGCAACGATATTACTATTTCACTATTCGAACTTGTTTTGCAGTATGAAATTGATAAGTTGGCTTTTGCTGATCAGTCAGCGCTAAATATTATTTTAAGTTCAAATATGTTGCCTATTCGATGGGGTGTATTACCCAGGCAATTTTGGGCGACTTCACACTATCTTTCTGATTCGCTCGCGCCTCCTCGTGATATTGTCCTTCACCATGCGAATTGTACAGCGCCCATTATAAGAAATGATTCCTTAATTGGCTCTATTGAGTTGAAGCTGGAACAATTAAGGTTCATAGCTGACTATTTATCTACGGATTATAATGTAGCTGATTAGTTACTTGTATTTGTGAGTTTATAATTTATTGGCTAGGAGTTTGCTGGTGAATACATGAATTCAGAAACAATTGCTAATTGTCAATATGGTCTGCCCTAGGGGATGACAGATTTGATACAAGAAAATGTAAGATTTACAACAAGAGTTTTCCAAATTAAATGCTATATCATGAAAATAGGAACGTCCCTACGTAAATTGCGCGATTGTAAGAGGCTTACCACTAGGGAAATAGCAAAGAGAATCGGTGTGTCGCAGAGTACTTACACCGATTGGGAGCATGATAAGTTTTCGCCGTCAATGAAGGTTTATCTAAAGTTAGCTTCTGCATTAGATGTCTGTCCGGTGGAACTTATGGCTTATTTTATGGGTAAGGTATCACAGCCTATGTCTGCAGAGATTAGAAATAGTATTACTGATATGAGAGAAATGCTGAATTATTATAAAAAATATTCAGAAATTTTAAGAAAGGAGCAGGGGGATATTAATCATGAGCTAGTGATTGTTGAAGCTTCTTTGGTTGCAATGTTTTGATTATCAGATGATAGTGTTTCTAAATGTCTTCAATTTATAATAAATGCGAATTCGGTGGTAGGGTTGTCTGAAAGGAGCTCATTTAGCTTGTAATCTAGATATTGCTTGCTATCTGTGGACATTTGTGAATTAGTATTAACTGTGAAATGTCCGGTTAGAATCATTTGTTACTCGTTGCTGATACTTCCTCTATTTTCTCAAATTCCTGCCACCATACCCGCTGTTTTGTAGTTTTAATGTATTATTAATCAGCTATTTACATTTTTTAACATTTATTTTTAAACGTGCAACCTGATGCTAGGATTTAAAGAGATTTTCTTTGCCGGTCCCGGAGTAGTTAATAAAATATGTCCAAGCACGAATAGAGCCCGTAATTCAGAGCTGATTTTATGAACCTGAATCAGCTCATAACCATACTTCAAGTTCTTGCTCATTTGATGAAACGTAAATTCTGCTTCTTGCCAGATTTGTTTGCGTTCTGAATCCGTTTGATAGATTTCTTTCCATGGCGGTAGGATGGAGACTTTGGTGTTGTATCTGTATTCACTGACGATTTTGTCAAGGTTATTTGGTAACGGAATATTTTCCATATCCATGTAGCACAGGGTGTCAATGATACCTCTGTCGAAGAACATAGGCGCGTCTGAGTGATTTGTCATTGCTTTTTGATATGTATTAATAGACGCCTGTAGCATTAAACTTGCATAAAGCTCCTTATTTTTCCAGGGTAGTCCGTCTCCGCCACTTGCAGCCTGTTGCTGGATTATTCTTCGTGCATCTTCGTCTACGATATTGAATCTGGATTGACGAAGCGCCTGTAGTAGGGCGGTTTTTCCTACACCCGGACCACCTGTGATTACGAATAGGTTGACATGTGGATCTTGATTTGTCTTTGAAATCACGTTTTTGTTTTGAAAGTTGTTAAGTGTTGAACTGATTCTGATAGTAAAATTTCCTCAGAGTATCACTCATCAATTCTGCTGCTAAGTTAGCCGCCGGGCTCAGCTGGAAGTCTGTCAAATGTCCGGCATAAACACTGGGCTGCGCGCGTGGCTATCCTTTATTCCGTTGCTTCAACATCCTTAGCTGCCCGCGTCTTATGGGTGCACCATAATAGATCTGATCACTTAAAATCACAGAATTATGGAAAGCACGCAAAATCAATCAAACGTTATCATAGCAGCTGAAGTAGAACTTGTTTATAAAAGCAAGGTTAAAGCATCTGACCGCCCCAAAATCACACTTCCCCAAGATGCCTACAGGATTTTCAGAAACAGCTGGAATGAAGATGAGTTGGAGCTGCGGGAATGCTTTAAGATTATGATGCTAAACCGCGCCAACCGTGTGTTAGGTATTTATGAAGTCTCAAAAGGAGGGTTGTCAGGTGTTGCAGTGGACGTAAAGCTGATTTTTACAGCTGCATTAAAAGTAAATGCGGTCGGTCTGATCCTGGCTCATAATCACCCATCTGGGCAGCTGATAGCAAGTTCTGCAGACAAAGATATGACACAACGTATCAAAACTGCAGGTAAAATCCTTGATATTGAAATACTGGATCATCTGATCCTGACCAGTGAAGGCTTTCTTTCATTTGTTGATGATGGGTTAATGTAAAAATAGCTTTTAGCTTTCAAATCCAGTGGCGCGAAAACAGCCACTGGATTTACTATTGGCAGTTGTGGTGTTTTTTGCGCAATTATGGTCTGGCAAGAATGCCTTTTACTAAAATATAGTATATGTAATATACATTTTCAATGTTTACGCCTTAAATTTATTGATTGATGATATTTTTTAGAATATGGCAGAATTTGACTTTTCAACTCTCAATAGTACGGATCTTGAGAACCTTGCCTGTGATTTGCTGAATGCACAGGAGCATTCCGAAAAAAGCAATGTAAAGTTCAAAACATATAAGGCGGGTAAAGATAAAGGTGTTGATTTTCACTACTCAATCAAAGAATTGAGTTTTGAGGTAATTGGTCAGGTGAAGCATTATCTGGGCTCGGGTTTTAATGTTTTGCTCAGAGATATTAAAAAAAAGGAAAAACCCAAGGTTGAAAAGTTAAAGCCTGGACGTTATATTTTAGTTACTTCAGTAGACCTAAGCTATCAGAATACACGTGATCTTGTTAATGCGATGTCCCCCTTTCTTTCAGTTTCAGATGTTTACGGAAAAAAGGATCTTAACAGCCTTTTAGATAGGTTTCCAGAAGTGCTTTCTTCGCATTTCAAATTGTGGTTTGCATCCACCGCTGTTTTAAGAAAAATACTGAACTATGTAATTGAAGGCCGCTCAACAGAATTTGTTGAAATTGATATAAAACGCCAGCTGCGGATATATGTCGAAACTTCTTCTCTTTCAAAGGGAAGAGAGTCTCTGCAAAACGGAAATATTCTTATTCTTCAGGGAGAGCCTGGGGTGGGTAAGACAACTACAGCAGAAATCTTATTGTATGAGCTCATCGGGCAGGATTATCATCTTACATACATATATGACGACATAAAGGAGGCCGAAAAAATACTTCTGGACGACGAAAGTAAGCAGGTGTTCTATTTTGATGACTTTTTAGGTTCGACTGAGGAAGAGATTCGGAAATCGAAAGGCTCGGAGTCGGCAATACTGAGAATTTTCAAACTAATAAGCCGAAGGCCAAATAAGAAACTAATTGTCTCTACAAGAACCTTTATTCTAAACAGTGCTTTGGAAGCTTCCGAGAGGCTCAGGAATGCCGCGTTATCTTCTTATGTGGCTACAGTGGAAATTAAGGAATTGTCCGGTGAGCTGAAATTTCAAATGCTTGAAAATCACTGTGATCAAAGCGATATAGAACCCAGTTTAAAGAATGTTCTCAGGGAATCAAAGGTTCGTGATTTTATTGTCTATCACCCTAATTTCTCTCCAAGATCTGTTGAATTTATAACTTCCGGTTATCATGTAGGCCATTTTAATGTAAAAGAGTTTAGAGATTTTATAATATCAAACTTCAATTACCCTGATAAGATCTGGCAACACGCTTATGAGCAACAGATTGATGAAGCCGATAGGTTATTTCTGAACACGATGGTCAGCTTCGGAGATGGTGTATATATCTCCATGCTGGAAAAGGCATTTGATGCCAGGATAAATTATGAAGTGGAGTTTGGGGGCTTCATGAGGAAAGTCAATTCTTTTCAAAGATCGTTGCGCAGATTGACAGACGGTTTTGTGGTAAAGGAAAGGTATTTTGACGATGGGTACTATGAATTTATAAATCCATCACTCATTGATTTTCTGGTCAATTATATTAAAACTATTGAAGGGGAGGGCGCCAGGATATCTGAAGCAGCGATATCCCTTGACCAGCTAACCCCAAGATTATTCCCAATTACACAGCGGCATCGAAAAGCTTTCGTAAGCCCATTGCTAAGTAAAAAGCTTCTTTCACAATGGCAATTGTATGTTGATGCAGAAGATCAGGATAAGTCCAAGTTTGTTTTAGCCCTGATTTTATTTTATTATGTTAAAGAACCCAAAACAAACAGTCTTGTTTGTGAACTCTTATCTCAAATTGCCAACTGGGGATTTATCGAGGGAGAGATCGATATGTATCTGGCAGGGAAATTATTTCTTGAAGAGCTTGAACCTGGCGATGTTTTTTCTACAGTAAGTTCACAATGTGCGGGATTGTTCCTCGCTATTCTATGTAGTTCCGAAAATTCAGATGACGCACTGCAGGTGCTTCAGATTGTCCTTACAAGATTTAAACCGGATTTTGTAAAGCAAATGAGTAATGAGCAAAGGATAGAGGTTGAAGAAATATTTTCACGTCTAATAAATAGACATATGTCTGACAGAGTTGAAGAAATCCTTTCATCCCCGGATGCTGAGTATTCTGCGCACGAGCTGGAAGAAAACATCTTTAAGTTAAAAGAACTGCTGGCTACTTATGGAATTGACACAAACTTAGATTCCGGTATCATCAACGAACATGACTGGACTGCAATACAATCAAATAACTATTTTGCTGAACAGATGGCAAAGGATGACTGAGTTTATTTGGCTTCTAATTGTACTGATATTATCGTAAAATAATTTTTATGATCAGAACATGCGACAGGAATACAATTGGAACAACGATGGCTGGCAGAAAGGCAAAAGGAAACTGTAAAACGGCGAGATTTGGTTGCTCGAAAGCCAGTTGCTGGAATGGCAGTGGGGATGAGAAAATGGCGATGATAACGATCGTGGTCAACAGCAGCATTCCGGCGACATTCCAGACGAACAATAACACGATGCCTGGCCGTTCTGCTGACAAAACATAGTAGATCAGCATAATGCTAGCCGACAATCCCATGATAATATCAAAGTTCCAGCCTTGGAATGTCATTTCTATAGGAACCTGTTTTCTAAGATACAGTTCATACAAAACAAGCTCTACAGGTAGTCGTAAGATGTGTATGGCCAACAAATAGCGGATGTCGGTTTTGTTTTGCCTGACCTTTCTATAAGTTAAGATCGATAAGGTTAGGGCTGGCAGAATAATCCAAATAAAACGCGGCGGCAAGGATGTGGTATCCTGAAAATATCCGCTGTAACTTACTGCACCTACAACGGCCATCCACAATAAGCCTGCAAGCAGGACTCTTTTGTCTTTTCCTGTTGCATAGAAAAATAGCAGCAGGGAGAGAATTGATATAGCGCTGAAAACAATCTGCAACATCATAAGGATAATTTTAACTTGGCTAGTGATAATTCTCTTGCCGCTAGATCTGTCGCCGGCTACCTTGACAAAGGTAAAAAGCGCTCTTAGAAATCAACTTGCCATAAGACAATAAAGCGTCACGCTTCTGAAATCTCTTTTCTGATCCTGCTGAGCGAGGTATCTGTGATACCCAAAAATGTTGCAATATGTTTCAGGGACACATTCTGTACGATGTATGGCTTTTCTTCCAATAGCTTTATATACCTCTCCTTGGCTTTATCAGCAACGATTGATATGCGTTGGTTTTTAATAGATTGATATCCGGCTACTAACCTTCCTCTGCCGTGTTCTCTGAAAGTTTGGATAGAGTGAAACAACTCTTGAAATGAATCGAAATCCAATTGCCAGCAGCTGCAATCGGTAAGTGCCTGAATGTTCTCTTGCGTAGTAACTCTCAGGAAAAATGATGACCAGTCGATCACAATATTGTTGGTGGTAAAAAAGTCGGTTGTAAGGTCATTTCCTGATGTATCTACAACATAGCTGCGTGCAAAGCCGCTTTCAATGAACCAGTAGTTGTTCTCAATCTCGCTTTCCTTAATAAAGTATTCGTTTTTTCTAAAAGTGACCTTTCTGAAGCTTGAAATAATCCGCTGCTGCTCTTCACCCGAGAAGTCTTTGCTTTTAAAAATGTCTGCCAGAAAGTGTCCAGTTGTCTTCATAAGAATTTGTTTAGATGACAAGGTAAATCATTTTGGTGTATCCCAGATGGCGGTTTCATCCGCAGCTGTTTTCCTTCTGTTTGTTTTCTCCGAAAAATAATGCAGCTGCCTATTTGACGGCAAGGGACTTTCGCGGCATATGCTCGCTGCGCGTGCGCTATTCCACGGTTCCCTTGCCGTCAAGGCAGCTGCATTAGACATTTTCCTACAAAAAAATCAGAAGCAATGAAAACAGCCAGGACATCTTACCAGCATCTGAAAAACAGCTTAAATCAATTGTACAATTAAAAAAAACAAAAACAATTATGGAAATCACAGGACGGATCACCCAGGACGCAAGCACCTTCACCACTAAATCAGACAAACAGGTGGTCAATTTTAATATCGCGGTCAACGAGCGCTATCAGACCAAAGCAGGCGAGAAGAAAGAAGTTACAGAATACATTCGCTGCTCTTACTGGATTACTCCCGCAGTCGCTGCCGTACTTACCAAAGGTACAATCGTTCAGCTTTTCGGGCGCATCAGCACGCAGGCATGGCAGGACTCTGACGGCAATCCAAAGGCATCACTTCAGTTTCACACCTCCAATATCAAAATACTTGGTGGGGGCGCTAGAGCCGCCGCCGCGAAACCTGAATCGGCAGGTAGCGAAAAGCCCCAAATGACGCAGCAGAAGGAAGACGATCTGCCATTCTAGGCTCTGAGCCGTTTTTTTAGTCTGATTTTCTCACTTTCAAACCATTTCAATCATGTCTCACAATCTCAACTACAACGAATCCATAGGTAAACATTCATTTTTCTCGGTCAAGCAGAAGGCGTGGCACGGGCTTGGGCAGGTTATTTCTGAGCACCCCACTTCTGAGCAGGCGATCATTCATGCAGGGCTTGACTACCAGATCATCAAACGCCCACTTTTCATAAGAGACAGCTCTGTAGATGCCCAGACAATCCTCACGCCAGTGCCTGAGCACTTTGCCACGGTGCGGACTGATAACGGAGCGCCTTTGGGCGTGGTCGGAAAAGACTATCACGTGCTTCAAAACCGCGAAGCCTTCTCTTTCTTTGACAGTATTGTCGGTGGAGGCGATGGCATCATCTACGAGACCGCCGGCGCGCTAGGGCAGGGGGAGCGGATTTTTATCACTGCCAAACTGCCCGATTACATCAAAGTCGGAAACGATGATCTGATTGAAAAATATATTTTCCTTACCACCTCCCACGACGGAAGTGGCAGTATCACAGCAGCCTTCACACCCGTCAGAATTGTCTGCGCCAACACGCTTGGTGCAGCGCTTCAGAACATGGCAAATGTTGTTCGTATACGCCATACCGTCAACGCTAAACACCGCCTCGAACAAGCCCATAAAGTAATGGGGCTTTCTAACCGTCTGAGCATCGAAATGGAAGGGATTTTTAACCAGTGGGCAAAGGTCAGGATCACAGACAAAGAGGTGCACAAACTCATCCGAATGGCGCTGGCTTCTAACGCTGAAATTTTGGGAAATGTCAAAGAGGGCAGAGAAGAGCAGCTTTCCACCGTATTCAAAAACCAGTGTGAGGACGCCTTCGCCTACTGTATGGAAAACGAAACCCAGCAGCTTGAAACGACAAAAGGCACAGTCTTCGGGGCCTATAACGCGGTTACTGGTTTTTTTCAGAATGTACGCAGCTATAAAAACGAAGAGGCCAAACTCAAATCGATTCTGATGGGAGGCACGGGCGCGCTGCGCACCCAGAAAGCATTTGATCTATGTAATGCCTTCGTCCGCTATGGTGCCCAGAGTTTGCAGTAAGGTTATTTTCAAACCTGACGGCAGCTTTGGCTGCCGTCACAATCCAGTCACGTTATGAGACCATTTCACCAAATGAGCAACAAAGACAAAGCCAGACTGATGCATCAGCTTTTTCCTGAGCATATCCCTGAGCTGGTCAGGTTCATAGAAGCCGTTTGTCTGACCATCATCGAAGATGAGCAGCTTCTTAGAAGCCGGTGGCAGTATCAGGTCATGGATTTTGACAGATGGCTCACACTCGCTCAGATCATTTTTGCCCGTATCGCACAGAACGGCGAGGGCATCACAGCCGAGCCGGAGCTGTTTGCCCAGAGGCTTTTCAGCGGGGACTTTGCCGTTTTCACTACCGACTGCGTCCAAAGCTACACCAAGGTCAGAAAACACCCCGATGATAAATTCACCCAGGCTACTGATTTTTTATTTCACCCGTAAAGCCAACCCTTATGGCAAATCCTTTCAATACCGTTACTGTGCTCGGCTCGTTATCAGTTTTAGCCGGAATCTTGTTGCGGCTGATGATCGGGAAAAGAAGGTTCGAAAGAAGAGGCTCAGCAGGCTTGCAGCGCTTTAACAGCTTTTGGTCTTTTTTGATCATTACTTTTCTTGAATCTGTTGCAGCGGCTATTTCGGCTATACTGATACTTTGTGGTATACTGCTGCTGATAATAGTTCTTTTTGGATGAGCCAAAGTAAAAGGTACCCTGGTCACGGTAAAACCGTCGCGGCCATGTAAGGCTGACTGCAGGTCTGCCTTACATGGCCGCATTTCTTTTCTTTGCTCGCCCAAAGAAAAGAAACAAAAGAAAGGGCGATGCCTACGGCAGGATTGTTGAAGCTACCTGAATGATTCCAACTCTTACTGAAGTCTATCAAGAAGCAACTTTCGTTTAGGCAAAATGCAAAAGGACCAATCAATGATCAAAGTGTTACCAGATAGGTCATGAAAAACCAAAATAGGGAAGGGTAATACTCAACGTCTGAAGTTTTGAGTAAAGCAGAATCCTTGTGTCAACTTTAAACGGATCGATCTTTAAAGACTTGCAGCGAAGGTTTCGCAAATGAGCTTAATGAGACGGGATATGAAAGAAATCCACGTGCTAGAGCCGCATCTATTAAACATTATTGTGATTCATGTTCAGTTGGCAAACAGCACAATCTCGACCCGATAAAGGACTCGGGGCCTGCTTGTCCAAAATCTCACCCGATGCTAGATCTACAGAATCTGCCATTGACGAGCGAAGAGCTCGATGACCTGGTACAGACTATTAGTCTTTTAGTAGGTCGCAAAGATTGAATTGGATGCGACCTGTCATTAAAACTCAAACTCATTTGCTGGCAAGGGCTCTTAGCTTTCCGCTTAACTTTATCAGCCCGGCTTTTTCAAGGCAGTCTTTTGCAATCGATTTTAACTCTTCACCATCTTGCTTTGCGACCGTGAGTATTCCAGCGGGATTTTCTAGTTCCAGGTAAAGACCTTTTTCTATTACCTGGGTTAGAAGAAGTATCTGCCTGCGGCTGATTTTTAAATCCAGCTTTATCTGATCGTTCATTCCCGGAATGCAAAGCAGTGTATCATACACTCTTGCTACTTGTTCATTTGTCATCATTCGCCTCTGTTTATTGGTTCAACTTCACCTTGCGAAGATACGATACTGTCATATGCTGCACCAGATCGTAATTTGTACTGGTTGTTGTGACTCTTTGTCTACCAATGGAAGCATATTGAGCCAGCACAGTATGGGAAATTTTCCAACTGGGCTATTTTTGTAGCTTTACGGCGTTACTTTACTGATTGCATTATGAACCCTTTGATACAAGAACTGCAGCGTTATGGCAAGCTAAGTCCGGAGCTGGTATCTGAGATTACTGCTAAGACCAGGTGTATTACCAGAGAGAAAGGAGATTACTTTCTAAGGGAAGGGCAGCTTACATCAAATGTTTTTGTGATAGAAAAAGGTTTGGTCCGTGCATTTTACTCTGGAAGCGACCAGGAGATTAATGTATGGTTTGGTTTTGAGAATGTGCTCATTGGCTCTGTGATGCCATTGTTTTTCAATAAACCTTCTATTGAGAATATCCAGTTTCTCGAGCAGTCTACCGTCTGGTATATTTCAGGGCTTGACTTGAATGAGCTCTACAGAAAGTCGCATGAAATGAACGTGATAGGAAGACGATGGGCTGAAGACTATTGCCGTATTCTGGAAGAACGTACTTTTTCCCTACAGACCAAAACCGGACAGCAGCGCTATGATGAACTTTTGGCCGAATACCCTGATGCAGTCAAACGGATTTCGCTGGGGCACATCGCTTCCTATCTTGGGATGAAGCAGGAGACGCTCAGTAGGATCAGGAAGCGTTGGTGATTTTGACTTTTGTCAAAATAGTCAGGGTCGTTTTCTTGTTACTTTGCTTGCAAAACAAAGACAAACAATGAAATATCTTTTTTTAGCATCGGCCATTATTCTTGAAGTGATCGGCTCCAGTTTCATGAAGGCTTCGGATGGCTTCTCCAAGTTAGTGCCCACTACGGTAACAGTCTTAGCATATCTGGCCTGTTTTTTCTTTTTGTCGCAGGCTCTAAAGTCCTTACCATTGGGAGTGGCTTACGCCATATGGGGCGGACTTGGCATCGTATTGACAGCACTGGTATCAGTTTTTGTTTTCAAACAAGCTTTGGATACAGCTGCTATCATTGGAATAGTGATGATCGTTGGCGGAGTTTTTGTCATGAATTTCTTTTCTAAGTCCGCGGCGCATTAAGCGTTTTTCCGGGCCAGTTTTATCCTTTGAAGTATAGAGTCTTCCTGCGATGGATCAACCCGATCAGTATCTGTATAGGTAGCAATCTTTCCAAAGCATGAAAATACCTTCGTATCACATTACTGAATTGTGAAACGAAAATTGTGCTGTATGGACTTCAGAAAAAACAGGCTAGCCATTGAGCAGGCCAAGCAAATTGATTTGGTAGAATACCTGGCTTCGCTGGGCTACAAATCCTCCAAAGTAAGAAACAATGGTCACTGGTATCACTCGCCACTGCACCTGGAGAAAACTCCGTCATTTGTTGTTAACCAAAACAAAAACGTATGGTATGATTTCGGGATTGGAAAGGGTGGATCGATTATCGACTTTGGTATCCTCTACCATAAGACCACCATTCCCGGGTTATTACAATTACTATCTGATGGTGATTACGTTCCAACTCTTCACTTACATCAGAATCTTCAAGCAGACAACGTAAGAGAAGCTAGCAAGGTAAAAATTGTCTCCGAATCTAAACTTAGCTCACCGTCGCTTCTGAGCTACATTGAAAGCAGGGGGATCCTGGTGTCAACCGCTGATCAATACTGTAGTGAGGTACGGTTTGAGCTCAGCGGCAAAAAATATTTCGGAATCGGCTTTCGGAATGACTCGGGCGGATATGAAATCCGTAATGCCTACTTCAAATCTGGCAGCTCACCGAAAGACGTCACTACATTGAGAACTGGATCAGAAGCCCTATCAGTCTTCGAAGGCTTCTTTGATTTCCTTTCCTACCAGACTTTGCAGCAGGAGCTAGACAAAACGCCTACGGATTACCTGATCCTGAATTCACTTTCATTTTTTGAAAAGGCCATGGTAGCAGTTCAGAGCTACAAGAGAGTCCACCTTTATCTGGATAACAATGATGCAGGTAGAAAATGCACCCGAAAAGCGTTGTCGGCTTCAGACAGTTTCAAAGACGAAAGCAGCCTTTACCAGGGATTCGAAGATCTAAATGATTTTCTTTTAGCCCGCAAAAACAATCTGACGAAACGACACAGACGAGGGGTGAAGTCAGGCTGATGAGATAGCTCAATCAAGATTGCCCTCACCAGCCTTGCCTAATTCTTAAACGCCTGCTGAAAGGCGGCGGGATTTTCCGGTGTACCGAAAATGGCAAGATGTCCGAAAGTATCACTTTCGCTTTTTCTGCCCTCACTCCGAAGTCGTGGGCAGTGATTTGATTTAAGCAAGAATGTTCAAACTGTGAAAAAGATTCGAGATGAAAGAGAACAAAAATGTAAAAGACAAATGGCTTCATATCCGTATTGATGAGATCGAGCAGAAGCAAATCCAAAACCTGTTTGCCCGCTCAAAGGACCGGAAGCTAAGCGGCTATTTAAGAAAGGTAATTCTTCAAAAACCCGTAGTGATTACCTATCACAATCAGTCGCTGGAAGATGTGATCACAATACTGACAAGGCTACAAAATGATCTGAACGGGCTAACCAACAACTATAATCAGGCAGTTCACAAACTACATACCCTCCGCGATACACCTGAGTACATCACCTGGCTGATAACGTATGATATAGACCGTAAGAAGCTGCTGGAAGATGTAGCAGAAATCAAATCTTATATCAAACAGGCGGCGGAATTATGGTTGCAGTCATAAACACAGGAAAATCGATCCGTGCGGCATTTATGTACAATGAAAATAAGGTCGCCGAGGGTGTAGCGGATTTAATCTTAGCCGGCAATTATCCGATGGATACGGCGGATTTAAGCCAGGTACACCGGCTTAATATGCTTCTGAAAACAGCTGCTAACAATGACAATGTCAGGCGAAACAGCGTTCATATTTCTTTGAATTTTGCGCCGGGAGAGCAGCTTGAAAAGGAGAAATTGACAGCTATTGCAACTGAGTACATGGAAGGAATAGGCTTTGGTAGGCAGCCATTTTTGGTCTACGAACATAAAGACGTTGCCCACCAGCACCTACACATAGTGAGCGTGAAAGTGCGCCTTGATGGAAGCCGAATTGATATGAACAATATCGGGAAAGTACAATCGCAGGCTGCCAGAAAAGCTATTGAAATCAAATACGGACTCGTTAAAGCAGAGCAGCAAGCTAACCCTTTAACAGAGCTGAAACCCGTCAGCGCATCGAGGGTAGGGTATGGCAAAGCAGAGACGCGCCGCGCGATTTATAATGTGCTGTGCACAGTTCTGAAACCTTATAAATACACCTCGCTCGCGGAGCTAAATGCTGTGCTCAGACTATACAATGTAACGGCTGAAAGGGGCAGTGAGGGTTCAAGGACTCATCAGAATAGGGGGCTTTTATACCGCGTATTGGATGGTGAAGGCAGGCCTGTCGGTGTACCAATTAAGGCAAGTTTGTTTCCTGACAGCTTCTCTGGAAGACATACGCTGAAGTATATAGAAAGCAGGTTTCTGATCAACGAAACGCTCAGGCAAGCTGATAAAAAAAGGATCAAAGCGGCCATCGATTTTGCGCTGATCAATGCGCAGCGCACTACGCTGCAAGACATGATCAAAGAGCTAAATGGCAAAGGAATAGCTACCGTTCTCAGGGAAAATCAGCAAGGGATCCTATATGGAATCACCTTCATTGATCATCAGACGAAGGCAGTTTTCAATGGAAGTGATTTGGGAAAACAGTATAGCGCGATCGGAATTCTTTCCCGCTGCAAGCAGGCAGAAAAGATCCCTGACTTCATAAATCCAGATCTTTCTAAGGGCAAAATTCCAGCCTCACAATCTCATAACGTGCATGCAGAACGAAGCGATTTTTTGGTAGCTCCGGCAGGATCTGAAAATCAATCAGGTGTTATCGATGAGCTTTTGAAAGTGGAATACGGAGCGGATTATCTGCCCGGTCAGTGGAAAGCAAGAAGAAGAAAGAAAAGAAGAAATCAGTCAAATAACCTCTAAAACGCAGAAGAAAATGGCACACCAGACAGGGGAGAATGAGCAGGCGCTACGAAAGATTCTGGATATGACACGCATGATAAGTTTCGTATTATTAGGACTGCACCTTTACTATTATTGCTACGGGGCATTCAAACATTGGCAGCTCGTTTCGGCTTTCTCAGACAGGTTGCTTCTCAATGTAGCTGCAACCGGATTATTCAACAGCTTTTCAAAATCCAAGCTCTTTGCTTTAGGATTTCTATGCATCTCACTGATAGGATCGAAGGGAAGAAAGAGCGAAAAACTGCATTATAAAAACGCAATAGTTTATCTGGTAGCAGGTCTGGTTATTTACTTTTTGAGCTACTATTTATTGTATGCAGGTTTGCCCGTAGTAGGCAGAACGATTCTTTATACGGCAGGGTTGTTGACAGGGTATCTAACTATTCTAAAGGGTGGTACGATCCTTTCACGTATCATTACCGACAAGCTGAAAAAGGATATTTTCAACTTAGAGAATGAGACTTTTCCTCAGGAAGAGCGGCTTCTTGAGAATGAATATTCGATTAACCTTCCTGCGAAATATCAGCTGAAAAGCAAACGAAGAAACAGTTGGGTCAACATCATAAACCCGTTCAGAGGCTTGTTGGTTTTGGGTACGCCGGGGGCAGGGAAGAGCTATTTTGTCATCCGGCATGTGATCACCCAGCATATCAAGAAAGGCTTTTCGATGTTCGTTTATGATTTCAAATACCCAGACTTATCAGTCATCGTATACAATACATGGTTAAAGAACAAACACCTATTTAAGGTGGAACCAAAGTTCTACGTGATCAATTTTGATGACCTCACCAGAAGCCACCGGTGCAATCCTTTGAATCCTTCCGGGATGCAGGATATAACGGATGCGTCTGAATCTGCTCGAACCATACTGCTCGGACTAAACCGAGAATGGATCAAAAAGCAGGGTGATTTTTTTGTTGAATCTCCAATCAATTTTCTTTCGGCGATTATCTGGTATCTACGCCGTTACCAGGATGGAGCATTCTGTACATTACCTCATGTAATCGAATTAATGCAGGTGGATTACGATAGTTTGTTCACAATCCTAAGAACAGAAAAGGAGATAGAGGTGCTGATTAATCCGTTTGTGAACGCATATATGAATGATGTTATGGAGCAGCTTGAAGGTCAGATTGCATCGGCAAAAATATCTATGGCAAGGCTTTCCTCTCCACAGCTTTACTATGTTTTGTCGGGCTCGGATTTTACTTTGGATATCAATAATCCCGATGAGCCAAAACTTGTTTGCGTTGGAAATAATCCGCAGAAGATACAGATATATGGAGCAGTTCTGTCTCTGTATGTGAACCGCTTGGTCAAGCTGGTGAACCAGAAGGGCAAGCTGAAAAGTAGTCTGCTATTCGATGAGTTTCCGACGATTTATCTGAATAATATGGATAGTTTGATTGCAACTGCACGTAGTAACAAAGTTGCTACGACGCTCGGCATTCAAGATTTTAGTCAGTTGAAAAAGGATTACGGGCGTGAGCAGGCGGATGTAATCATGAACATTGTCGGCAATGTCGTGTCAGGTCAGGTCACAGGCGATACGGCAAAACAGCTTTCTGAACGCTTCGGGAAAATCATGCAGGACCGGGAAAGTCTTTCGATCAATAGCTCGGACACATCCATAAGCAGGTCACAGCAGCTTGAATCGGCAGTACCGCCATCGAAGATTTCAGCTCTTTCTTCAGGGGAGTTTGTAGGTATGGTGGCAGATGATCCGACTAACAAGATCGCTTTAAAAGCTTTTCATTGCGAGATACAGAATAATCATGAATCACTTAGAAAGGAAGAGGATGCGTACCTTCCAATTCCGGAGATACGAAAGGTCGATCAGGTTATGATTCAGAGGAATTATAATCAGATCAAGCAGGATGTGCAGGATATTATTGTGTCGGAGATGGAAAAATTGAGTGGAGATCCAGCCCTCATGGGTTTGATCATTAGAAAATAGGTAACTTTTCAGTCAAGAGTGTGACTTATCTGAAGGTACTCACAATGTGAAAAAGTTTATCGGTGAGAGACAGGTGTTTGGTAGTATGAATTCGTCAGGATATACTATTAATAAAAACCTAGTTTTAAGGTGCAGGTTTTATTTGATATAAATTATATATTTCGATTGTATCCCCAACTAACAACTGAAATATGATAATGCAGTGCTCCACAATATTTTACGAGATTGCTACTTACCGTATATGATATTTGTTGAATATCTTCTGACTTAAAAAGATATTTAACAAATATTATATAGTTGACAGATATGTTAATAGATTAAAATGTCAGGCTTGGGAGTGCCTACATCCTCTGTCAGATATCCTGTGATTAAGTTTATTATATGCTTTTGACTTGTCCTTATCGAAGGAGATATAGACGTCTAGTTGAATTTCATAGCAGATTTCGATCTAAGCAGTTCTTTGCTATTTTAGGATTCATCTTAGAGGCGGCATATCGAAAGGTAGGTATTCATTAACTTGCTTAGAATATGATAGCATATATTGAAATAGCTCGCTACGGTTTGATCTGCAAATAGGTATGTCAACAAAAAGCGGAATTTCTAGTATCATAATTCATTAATTATAACTCTGTGTAGTATGATTACTACGGAAGTGTTTATGCCTGTAAATTCGCAGTTCTTTAAGTGTTAAGATTGTTTTGATCGTGCAGAAGCTTGTTTTGTGAAAAATTAAGAATAAATTGTGTGAATATTAAAATATTTTCCTCAAATATGAGGGTGAAGAACTTATAAATGCGTCAATTTGCATACTCTATACTTTGCGAATAGTGAGTAATTAGTTGGATATTTTAGAAAGTTGAGATGGACGAAGTAACACTAAAACAAGAACAGCATACAGCTGGACCGCAGTCTGTAGGTTTCGATTATCAGTTTTATTATTTCATGTTACTGTCCTTAAGATTGAAAAATGGGCAAAAAATCGGCTTTGAAGTAAAAGAAGATATTCATATTGATATGCCAGATGGAACGTCAATTTTGCTTCAAACTAAACATTCAATAGTCACAAATAGTGATGGTTCGACTCAAAATTTGTCAGATTTGGATTCTGATTTATGGAAAACATTGAGTAACTGGGCCAGTTTTACCAAACAAGCACTTGACAAAGGCGCATTTTTAAGGAATAATACCTTTATAATGGTTACGAATAAGAGTAATCGGGGCAATAGCTTCGTCGATGCTGTATCAAAATTTATGATAGATGGAGACTTTAATGGAGTTTGGTATGAAATATCTAGTTTGTCGCAAAGAACACAAGATTCTACGATAAAAAAGTATATCAATAATGTCAAATCTCTCGGCAAGAGTGGATTGCGAATGTTTGTATTGAAATTGACCGTAGAGACTGGAGCGGATGCTATTGTAGAAAAGATAAAATGCCGAATACTTGAATTAGCTAGACAACAGAGATTTGTTGATCCAATTTTTGAAAGACTTTCCTCTAATATGCACTTGGCTAAGTATACTGATATCAAAGAGAGGAAGAAGTTTGAAATTAGCTTCGATGATTTTACTACAAGGTTTGGAAAGTGTTTCCAAGTAGCGTTTGAGAAGAGACCTTTACCTACTAGAAATATAGACATATTATTACCAGAAAATCTAGAGGATCAACCTTTCATTAGACAACTTTTGGATATCGGTGAGGTATCGGCCGGTTCAACCGATATACGAGATTATACAACATATATGTTAAAGTTTTTAAACGATTTCAACTATTGGGTAGAAGATAATTTTTTGCTTCCTACAGAAGTGGCCTCATTCAGGCAAGATAGTCTTCAGCGTTGGAAGAATGGATTTAAGGCAAGGTACAGAACAATCCAAAGTAAGATCAATTGTGGTGAATCTATTGACGATCTGGAGGACGAAATATGTGCTATGGGAATCCAATTAGTTGATTTTATACGAGAGCAAAATCTAAATATCTTGGGAGATTATTCTTTGGGTATACCCTCGAGTAATGGACACTTCTATGCTTTGTCAAATAGTATGGAAATAGGTTGGCATTTGAATTGGGAGAGTAAATATAAGAATTGATGAAGGATATTTATTATGTGTACAATAATGAGGCGATATCTAGTTGTATACTTCTGTCTGTGATTGAAAATTTAGGCGAAATCGACATGTCTCGATGTTGCCTAGTTTTACCGTTTTTACTAGATGATCGTACGGTTAACTATCTTTCAAAGAATTACACTGCTTCACTGAGTTTGTTTGAGCTGGTTGGCTCCCAACAGAAGATTTTTTCTTCATTCAACAAAAGATACCTGTCATTACTTCCAGTAATGGTTAACTCTTTGATGATCCTTAGAGATGCAGGGCAAATTCAGATCCAGAGTCAAATAGTTTCAAGTATTAGTATAGATCTTGATATTGCGAGTTTAGGAGATCGGTTTCTTAAAATTAATAATGTTATACCGCTGTTCCTAAATCTAATAGAAGACAAAACTACTGAACAACTTTATAAATTTTTCAGAATCCAACTATGAAGTTTATTCTCCATGAAATAAAGCTTTGGTTCAAGAAGGAGTCCGTTGAACCAAAGAGTTATAAATTTAAGCCCAATAAGGTAAATGTCATCACAGGTGATGCAACGACTGGTAAATCAAGCTTTTGGAGTATCATTGATTATTGTCTTTTATCAGGTAAAGTAAGCATTCCCAACACAATTTTTGAAAAGGTGTTATGGTTCGGCATCAAGTTATCCATTAATGATAAGGATGTATCAATAATTAGAAAAGCACCAGATAGGGGGGCCGTGTCATCCGAAGTGATTTTAAGTTTTGGAGATTTTCCTCAGAATATGGAGAGTGATAATTCTGTTGCTGAAGTAAAAGCCTTTCTTGATAAGGAGTTTGGGATTACTGATAAGTTGAGATTTCCGCATGGAATAGAATTCGGTAAGGTGCCACTTAGTCTGTCTTACAGGCATTTTTTACTGTTTAATGCTTTGACAGAAACAGTCATTGGCGCTCCTGAGACGTACTTTGATACCACATTTTTTGGTAAAGATGAATATGATAAGGTACTGTCACACATTTTCGATCTTGTCATTGGTGTTAATGATATGGATAATCTCAAAGCTCAGGAAAGATTAGGAGAGATAGACAGAGAGCTATTGTCGATACAACGAGTGGAAAAAGGCAATCAAAACAGGGTTAGGGGTTTTGAAACGGAGATTTATCGTCTGGTAGATCTTTGTAGGCGCAGCAATTTGATAGATTATACTCAGAAACCTCAAAGTCTGGATGAGGCTGTTGCTATTCTCTTTGAACTAATAGATGTTAAAACGAATGGAGTTTCGAACACACTTTTGTTTAACGAGCTTGAAGCCTTGTACAAGGAGCGACTCCGGATTCAGTTACAAATTCGAGCGGTATCTCAATACCAACGAGAGTATGATCTGTATAGAAAAGGTTTAGGGAAGTCGGCGGATAGTTTGCAACCTATACAATTTTTAAATCAGAAGCTCTCAGATCAGTTAATTGACTCGTACGATACTAGGTTGTTTATGGAATCCTTAGAGACGTCTCTAAACCGTATTAAGACATCTCTATCCCATAAGACAACTGAACCTGTTAAAGTTGAGGGAGATATAGAAGAACTGAGAGGCTTGCTTAAAGTAACTAAGAATCGAATTGAGGAACTAGAAAATATTGACAAGACCTACTTTTCAGAAAATCAGCGGCTTATAAAGATTGGTGAGATTAAATATGCTTTTGAGCAAGCTAGAAAAAAAGAAGTGCCAAAACTTATTGATTCGGTAAGATTGAACGAACTTATGGAGGAAAGGCAGGAGTTATTGAAAATTCCGGCTGACACTTTTGAAATAAAGCATAGCATGCTGAATCTACTTGATGATAGCATTCAGCGCAATTTTAACCTTTTGAAGTCTCCGACTGCTTACAGGTATAGTAAAGTGGCTTTCAATCCCGAGAAGATGATTTTGGAACTCTATCCAGACGGATATCTTTTTCCATTAGACAACGTTGGGAGTAAGTCGAATTACATGTTTATGCATTTGTGTGTGTATCTAGGTTTACATGAGCACATGATCAATATTGAGCAAGAACATGTGCCAAGATTTCTTTTTATTGATCAGCCTAGTATACCTTATTATACAGGAGATAACAATAAGGGAAATGATGATAAATCGAAATTAATAGACGCTTTTACTTTGCTAAATTCCTTTATTGAATATATTACTAATGTTAAAAAGGTAAATTTTCAAATATTTATGGTTGAGCATGCTCCCAAAGAGTATTGGTTGGAGGAAGATTTAAACCATTTTCATACTGTCGATGAGTTTGTTGAAGGTACAGGACTGATACCACGGGATATTTATAACGATTGACATAATGCAAAAAATAGTAATAGGTAGGATCGATAAGATCATTATACATTTAGTAGGAAACAAAAATAATGGAGACGGAGTAAAGTTTTCAGAAGATTTAGTTGAATTTCATAAAATTGAAACTTATCTAAATAAGCTATTACAGAGTGGTTTAAAATCAGACGAATTATATCAGTTTTATTTTAATTCAACTGTTGAATTAAATCCTGTATATCAGTTTGTTAGTTATGTATTTCAGAATGAAGATACTTTTGTCGAGCAGTCAAAAAATTTAGGTAGGTACCTTTATGATAAAAGTACACATCCAAATATCAAACCTGGTGAATTATGCATTATCTATTTGAAAGATTGTCAAGTCGAAGATGAGGTAGTTGATGCGGTGGCGATATTTAAATCTGAGAATAAAGATACAATTTTGAAGATTAGTACAACATCAAATGGGATCGGTTTAAGTGATGTTGTTGGCCTTAATACAAACAAGCTGGATAAATGTTGCCTGGTGTTTAACACTCATAAGGAAGAGGGTTTTATTGTTTCTGTACTTGACAATACAAACAGAACAACCGATGCACAGTATTGGAAAGAGGATTTTTTAAGCTTGCATCCTAGGAAAGACGAGTATCATGAAACGAATCAGTTTTTGAATATTACTAAACAGTTTGTTACAAAACAGCTTGCTGAAAATTTTGAGGTGTCCAAGACTGAACAGATTGATTTTTTAAACAAATCAGTCGAATACTTCAAAAATCATGAATTATTTGACAATGCAGAGTTCGAAACTCAGGTATTTGATGATAGTAACTTAATAGAGTCATTTAGAAAATTTGACAGCGAATATAGGCAGGAAAATGAGCTGCAGCCCATCCATAATTTCCCTATCTCCTCGCAAGCTGTAAAAAAGCAGTCTAGAATATTTAGAAGCGTTTTGAAATTAGATAAAAACTTTGATATCTATATACATGGGGACAAAAACTTGATTGAAAAAGGAGTGGAAACGGATGGTAGAAAGTATTACAAAATTTACTACGATAGTGAGAAGTAGCAGTACCCATACAGCATCATCAGGGTTTTTTACAGACTATTTCATTTTTGTTTGTACGTTTTATCACTTACTCCTTTCCATTTCTTAGCGAAGAAGATCAAACTGGATGCTTGGGACCTTATCAAACCCATCCTAAGATTATGATTTAGATTTTTCGGTCCTGCTTCTTCTAACTAAAACAGTAGGTATTTTAATGGATATTTCTTAATATTCTGTTAAAAAAAGGTCTACCGCAATTGTTGATCTCAAAGACGCCCACTATTGATTTGAGATAGTTGCTGGATATTGAATGAATTTTAGTCATGGTCGGACATCGAGTGGCGATGCGCTCGCTCCAACACGTAGTTTGTATCAATTGACAAATCCTAAATGATGATAACCTGCTACACCGCTTTGATGCCAGTCCCGATGCTTGCACGATGATTTTTATTAGATGAAGTTTTTGTGAGAACAAGAGTTTTCCATAATTTGGGAAGGTTCTGAGTTAGTGCTAAGAATTGTTCGGTGAGGTGTGGGATATTTTTGGTTGGTTAATCTATAACGATATTATGCCGGGAAAAATAGCTGATCTACTTATTATTAGACAGCTCTAATACAAGCTATTTAAATGAATATCTTAGATATTCTGTATATTACCCCTTCTTATACATAATCAAACCTTCCCTATGAAAATATCACAAATCCGATTAGAGGGATTTCGAAATTTCAAAAAGGCGACCATCAAGGTTGCAAATAAAACCCTTATCATTGGCTCGAATGATATTGGTAAAACCAATCTTCTTTACGCATTGAGAATTTTGTTGGATAGAGGTTTGTCTGACTTAGACATTGAACCAAAGGATAGTGATTTCTTTTGTCATGAAGAGACTTCCCAACTTGAAATAATTGTGAAATTTGAAGACGTTACTGATGATTGTGTCATTTCCAAATTACCTGGCAAGGTTAGTGATGATGGCGTGCTATATCTCGCTTATCGCGCATGGAGAAACTCGCACGAATATAAATTCTATGCTGGACATTCAATTGAAGCTTTGGAGGAAATTCAGGAAAGATTTTACAGGAAGGTGTTGCATTTGAAATATATTAGCAGCAATAGAGATCTAAGCAGCTATGTTAGGAAAGAGAAGCGGAATTTGTTGAAAGAAGCAAAAGAGAACCGGACCGAGGAGGAGGTTAAACAAGATGATTTAAGTTTAGGGATTATTGAAAAAGATTTATTAAAAACAAATAGTGATGTTTCTAACCTGAAATATGTGAAAAGCGCCACAGAGGTTATAAATTCTGAGTTAAAGGAATTGTCTATCCACCATTCCGATCAGAATATAGTTTTTGATGTAGGAGCTTCCGATCTAAACTCGTTCGTTGAAAATTTGCATTTATCCTCCCAGGTAGGAAGTTCGAATTTGACCATCGGAGGTGATGGACGTAATAATCAAATTTTTCTGGCTCTTTGGGCAGCCAGAAATGAGATACAAGATGTCAATCCTTTGGAGGTAGTTTTCTACTGTATTGAGGAGCCTGAGGCTCATTTACATCCTCATCAGCAAAGAAAGTTAGCACAGTACTTAATAGAAAAGCTTAAAGGACAGGTGTTTATTACGTCCCATTCTCCACAGATTGCAGCTGAATTTTCGCCAAACTCTATTGTTAGGCTTTTTCAGGAAGGGAAGAAAGGAGCAAGGGCTGCAAGTAATGGATGCAGCAACATCATTGAACAATCATTCCTTGATTTTGGTTACAGGCTGAATGTCGTAGCAGCAGAAGCTTTTTTTTCAAATGCAGTCTTCCTCGTCGAAGGGATATCAGAGGTTATATTTTTCAAGGCCTTGGCTAAGCAGTTAGATATAGATTTAGATAGGCTAAATCTGAGTATTTTAATGGCTGATGGGATTGGTTTTAAGATATTTACAAAAATATTGACAGCGTTAGATATAGACTGGGTTGTGAGAACTGACAACGACATTTTTAAGGTTCCCAGACGATCCGAGTTTCGGATGGCGGGTGTACAACGAGGTCTCGCGATGTACGAAGCCCATTATGATCTTTTAGAAGAGGAGGAAAAAATTATTGAAGCAAACAGAAGTCTGTTAGCTGGGTTTCCTCTGGCAGCACCGCCAAGTGAAAGTCAGGTAGCCGCAGAAAGAATAATAAAAATCCTTAAGACTGGAAATATTTTTATTGCAAGGAAAGATTTGGAGACCGATTTGATGGATCAGGGATTGGAGGACAGTCTAATTGAATTCTTCGACGCTGACACTAGGATAGAAGCCTTGGCGATCATGCAGAAGAAGAAGGCAACACACATGTTCAATTTTATCCAGAAAAATCACGAATCCTTAACAGTGTTGAAGGATTCGGAGCTTGCTAAACAACTCAAAGCATGTTGTAACTTAATTACTATTTGATTACAATGAAGCCGACAAAAGAGCAACAGGCGATTCTTGATTCGTCGGGAAATTTAGTGATTGTCGCTAACCCAGGAAGTGGTAAGACTTTTGTAATATCAGAAAAGATCAAGAAAATATTACCTGGCTTATTAGATCACAAGGGGGTTGTTGCTATTTCTTATACAAATAAAGCCTCACTTGAATTACGGACACGATGTCTATCAAACGGCGTTGGGTCAAAAGCCTCATTCTTTGGTACAATGGATAAGTTTTATTTGTCGGAAATAATAATTCCTTTTGGTAAGCAGTTATTTGGCGTCCCGGAATGCGAAATTCGTATAGTCCGGGAATCGGATTTAGAACCAGGTCTGGCGCAAGAACTCATCGGGGGAGAAGGAGCAGATTTTGATGCCCTCAATCCAGAAAACTTTCGAGTGTTGATAAATTTGTTCAAGCGTGGCAAAATATTGCTTGAAACGGTTGGTGTACTTTCTGTTTACATTTTCGATAATTCACTTGCTTGCAGAAATTACATCAAGGCAAGATATAGTCACATATTCATCGATGAGTATCAAGATTGTGGAGTAGAGCAACATGATCTGTTTTTGAAGATTCGAAATCTTGATGTTACAGCTATTGCAGTCGGAGATGCTAACCAGTCAATTTTTAAATTCTCTGGAAAAAGTGCTGAGTTTTTGTTGGATTTGGCGGGAAGCTTTTCAGATTTTACATTATATCCACTGAACTACAATCACCGATGCCATCCTTCAATCATCAATTACTCACTACTTCTTCTGAATGAAGCGGCTGTAACTCTTGACAGTGATGAACTGCGAGTTTACGAAAAGAGGGTCACTGGTTCTGAGGAAGCGGTCGGGAATTGGATTGGTCGATTGATCCCCAGGTTTGTCGCCAAATTTAAGACTGACCAACTAAACAAAGTTGGTATTCTGATCCGTGGGAGACGTACTGGTGTGGCAATCAGCCAGAATCTTGGCTTATCACACAAATTTTTTGAGCCTACTGCTTTGGATGAAGATTTTACAATTTGGTCAGACATCTTTCGACAGTTACTAAGTCTTTTCTTCAATAAGAAATCCTCTCGAGCAGAGTTTCTAGATAATTATTTAGACACATCTAGCGAGAGAACAAAAGCTAAAAAAGTTTTAAAGTCAATTGAAGGTTTGACTACTTCAATTAATAAAGATTCATTTGACGCAAACTTGATTATATCGGAAATGGAAAGCATTGCGTATGTTCTTAGCCCATTAGGCTATAGTTTAAAATCGATTGGCCTTCTTCGTGACGTATTAACTAGTGAAGATAAATTAAATTCCTACAAGCCTGCAGGTATGAATGAGATTCAAATTATGACATTGCATAAATCCAAAGGCTTAGAATTTGACATTGTCTTCCACCTTGATTTATATCAGCACATAATGCCAATGTTCAACGGCGATCGGGCACAAGATTTGAATTTGCATTATGTCGGGTTGACAAGAGCTAAGGAATGCTGTGTTCTAGTTCATAGCACTCATAGAACTAAATCAAGTGGGCAAGTTGTAAATGCTTCCCCGTCCGATTTTTTAGGAAGTAAGGTTTTGGCGCGACACCGAATATCACTTCCTCTTAAGAAATAGTGTAGCTTGTTGATTTTCCTCACTATCCGCCTAACTAAGAACTTGTTTCTATGTTAAAATGCAAGCGAAAGGGTAGATTATTGTAACTTGTCTATTAAAAGGCACAACGGAACCGTGCTCTGCTGGAGAGCAACACGCCAGGGATAGGCCTGATCGACATAAATAAATATTGGGAGGGCGTCTCAAATCAAAATTGACCGGTTCCATAGAATGACTGTAATGCGAGAAGTTTAGGTTGATCAAAGACAACGTCTTCACGCCAGTCGTTCAACCGAAGGCACTGGTGCTCAAAAACTGTGATATGCTTGTTCCGGCTTCGCAAACTATTTATTCATTAATAGTTTGCGAAGCCGGAACAAAAGCTTCGTCAGACATAGCTGAAGCATTTTGCAAGGTGTAAATCGCTCGCTGAATGCCTCGGAATCCGAATAAGCAAACTTTGCAAATAGGTTGGGCTCTGTTACTTCTTCAACATTAATAAACCCCTGACCAAGAACTAATCCGATCTTCCCGTAGTCTCCAAAAAAATACTCCTGCAACAGTGGGATAATTTTATTTTTAAAGGTGAGTTTGAGATCAAAGAGGCTATGGACAGCCAAAAAGTAGCTATGCCCAATAAGATGGTCTCGGTCCAGCAACTTTTCGATTCGTTTGTTGATGGTTTTTAGAATATCCTTTAATGGGAAACCTTCTATATCTTTTTCAAGCACTTCCGGATCCGGAGAAATCTCATGGAAGCTGAACCGGCGCCGCAATGCTGTATCTAACGCTTCTACGCTCTGATCTGCTGTGTTCATCGTACCGATAATGTACAAATTGGAAGGAACGCCGAACTTCTCCCTGCTATATGGTAGTGTCGCTTCCAGCGTTTCGGAAGCACCCAGGCGCTTATCATCTTCAATCAGAGTGATAAGCTCACCGAATATTTGAGAGACGTTTCCGCGGTTGATTTCGTCGATGATTAGGACGTAGCGCTTCTCCTCCTTATCTACCGGTTCAGAGGCTTTGTAAGACAGTAATTTTTTCAGGATTCCAGGGTAGTATATCCCAATACCTGTTCTTGGAACTTCCCTTCTACTATAAAACTGATCTTTCAATGTTATTATACTTAGGGTATGGATCACGCCTCCACTCGCTTTTTTGAATCGTATTGACGAGTTGGTAAACCCTAAAATTGTATAGGCTTTGTCCTCGCGAACTAAGGGGAGTTTCATGTCCTTATCTTCTTCCCAATCATTTTGCAGCATCTCGAACGCTTCGCCAAATGTGATCTGACGCGAGTCGCTTGAATTTGCAAAAAACAAATTGTCATTAGCTTTTGCGGCCAAACGCTTAAATACACCAGGTTGAATGTCATAGACAACTTGATCATTTGCACTTATCCTAGGCTTGATGCCTTCAATAAAGTCTTCATATGACATGCTTTGATGAAAGTTGCAAAATACTATCTGCCCTATATTCTTTAATTCTTCAAAGCGGATTTTAAGATCTTTCCGAGTTTTGTCAGCCAGCTCTTCATTGTCCAAACCATCGACTATCGCCACTGCCTTTTCAATCGTCAAATAAGTCTTTCCAGTTCCGGGCGGGCCGTATAGGATTTGGTTCAACGGGAAATCCTGTGGAATGTAGTCTGGCTCTAATTCCACGTTATTCATCTCTTGGCTGGACTTGTCTCCAAAAATCAAATCAATGCTCTTTTGAGAAGCCACTCTCTTCCATCTCGGACAGAACGCCGTAGCTGACTATCCTTACCATCATTCCAGGTGAAGCCGGCGCAGTAGTATTCTGTTCCCATTAATTCTCTTGTCGTTCCTTAAAATATAATCGTTTTACCGTTAGTACACCTATTAGTGCCCTATCGACGAGAAATGGCCTCCGTAAATTTCATGAAGTTGTCTATGAATTCTGTTGGTTGTTTAACCGATTCGTACACCTCACATGCATCCGCCCCCGAATCTAAAAGCCACTTTTTCCAAATAGCTCTCATTATCTGGTAATCATTTGGGTGCTCCATGGCAACACCTTGTGCATTTCGTGACCTATCTACGAACTCGACCACCATAACGCTAAGCCCTTTCAAGGATCTGGTTGTCCGCTTGATCTGATACTTGGGGTTCTTCGAAATGAATTGCTCAATATCGCCTCCGACCTTGTTGTATTCATCTCTCGCTTCCCTAATAACCGAATATCTTAATGAGTAACCTGAGGTATGATTGGCATTTTCAATATAACCATCAGTGAAGATTACTGCCACATTCTTCATGACTATATTTGCCGTAGTTTCGTCACTGATTTTTTCGACTTGTTTGGGACGATTAACCAAAGACTGATGAATTGTTTGGTTGAAATAAGTCCAAATATCGGAGCCTGAATAATTTCTCAGTGAATACTTGTATAACTTACTAATTTCGTTTTTCAGTTTGGCTTGATCTTTCACGAGATTATACCTTACATAGTCCGATCGATCACGTGGTTTGTTTTCAAACGCGTCAAAGTTAATCTGCATGTCTTTCGCACTTACAATGCCCGCATTCAGAACTGTTCGATTCATGAAGTCAATTGTAAAGATGTCCTTTTGATTCATTTTTCTGTTACCTATTGCAAGAAACTGTCTAATATTATCCACAAAATAACTTAACAGTATCGTATCATGTACTGGTTTGGGGTGAATTTTAGGATTTATTCTATTTGAGAGGTCGGGAACGAGAAGGATATTGAAATTATTTATTACTATATTTTCTGGTTTGGACTCTGAAACCTGCTCTTCTGTCTTAGAATCTCCCGAGCTACATCCCCAAAAAGACAATGCTAAAAACAAATATGCGATTTTTCTGATACTCATGATAAAACTAAATGACTTGGTGTTTAATCGATTTTACTTGTTTCCACCTATCAACTTCTGTTATGGCTTCCAATGTTTTTCTTTCGGCTATAAGGGTCGAAAACACTTCGTGTAGGTATTTACTCCATCCTTCAAGAAAAATATTAATCCTATCATGAAGCGCATCAACTGATATCGGTATTTTGTCATTGTCAATTTGACTTAAATATATATTCGATAAATTTACAATGCGTTCCTTAAATCGAATTAAGTCCTGATTTAACGCACTGAGACTGTCATTCAATTTTGAAGGAATTTCACGAATAAGTAATTCTTTTGCCCTTTTTTCTAAATTCTTTTGAGTAATGGAAGATTTATTTTCAGATATTTTTACTTTTAAGTCGGCTATTCTGGTATTTTTATCTTCGATAAGTCGTTCGTATTCATTAATTTGTACCTTGCTCTTATTCTGTTGAAGTGTTGGGTTTCTTGCCTCCAGTAGTTCGAAAAGCTTGTTAATAACTTTTTCAAACAGGTAAACACCCAAAGTTCCCAAGATAAAAACTAGCCAAAAGTTATCAGTTGTGAGTAGATCGAGTGCGTCGAGCTGTTTGTCAGTTGCATTGGTCAAATATTCTATATTGTTAACATTTTTTGCCACCTTATAAGCAATGAATGTGTCAACCACCAATATCAATATTAGTCCTTTGTGTGGCGCTATTTTGGACCAGATTATAGATATCCAGTTACTCTCAACATTTACTGTATCGGCTTCTGATTTCTTTGTAAATAGGTTTATCATACCTAAGACCAGTGGAATTGACACAAACAAAAACAGAAACATTATCCCTCCGACTCCTTTGCTCCATACTTTTGTCAGAGCGTATGGGTTAAATACGTCGGGCGTTTCGGTAGTGATAGCCCGCGCAATCTGCTCCTTGATGTCTTGTTGAGAGAAAATAAAAATATATGCGACTGATGAATAGAAAACAAAGATATATAAAACCAAAAATACTAGCATAGATATGCATAGAGTAAACATTGGCCAATTGATGGGTGGTTTTACAAACTCAATTTTGTATTCTGAGATTTTTTGTTTCAAATTATTTATCTCTAACTCTACAAACGGGATTTTTGTTTCAATGATTAACTCATTTTCAATACCTAGCGTCTCTATTTCAGTCTCTATCCTTTCAATATCTTTCTGCTCGGATTCTAATAAAATCGCCGAATTTTCTTTTTGTTTTCTTATTTCAGATTCGGTATTAGTTTCAACAGTGGAAATAACCAATTTCTGTTGTTCCTGTATTTTGTTGTACAGGCGCTTCTTTTTCTCCTCAATAACATCTACATCATTGATGAAATTATGATATAGACTGTCCATTGCCTGAGGAATGATCTGAAAATCTCCATTATTAGTTTTGGATCGGATGTAGCCAATATTTTTTAGCATGTCCTGGTCAAAACTAGCCACCTCAGAGTCTATCAGGGTATCGAGAACTGTCTTAAAATCAGTGAGCGATTGCTCTTCAAAGCTCTGTGGTTTTGTGCGCTTCTGCTCCGAAGTTGCGCCTGCATTAGTTATTGCGCGAGATGCCAAAGTAGTGCTTTCTATGTCGTCTATTGATTCCCCACCTGCCAGCCTTGAAGCACGAGTCTTGATGTCATTGAAAATGGCGATTAATTGAGACACTGTTTTTGGAAGGTTGGTAACTATGACAGATTCGTGATTGTTTGTTCTAGCGTTGACGCTCCAATTGTATGATCCTGTTATCGCCAATTCCTCGTCGATCACGCAAAATTTCTGGTGCATCAAACCCCATCCAACATTTTTGACCCTGACCACCTCTACGCCAAGAGGTTGTAGTGTCTCAAAGTTTAATTTGTAGTTATCCGGTTGATCAGAGAGTATAATTGATATCTCAATTCCCTGTTGTGCCTTTTCTTCCAAGACACTGAATAATTCCTGATCGGTAAACCAAGACATTGCGACAAGTATTTGCTTCCTGGCATTTTGCAATTCTGATTTGATCCTCTCGAAGACCACAATATTGTCAGAAAGGGTATCTTGTATAAGTTCGTCAAATTCCATGAGTTAGGTTAGTTAAAATTGTATTGTTCGTGTTGACAGTATTCCGTGAGAGCATAGGAATATCTAGCTTTCACCGATGGTAAAACTTTGTTGTCGGATTTGTCCGAGCGATTTGAAAAATATCGCTGATGAAGCAGAACTTCGATATCTGTCACCTTGACGGGTTCTAAATCACAAGATGTTTATTGATATTAAATCGATGCTAGGTCCAAATTCTCGATGGAGATAGCACTGAGTGCCTGATAATAGCATCAGTATGGTCAACAATGATAAGTGAAGATTGATACTTAAACATGATAGAATTTTAGAGGTTCTGTTAAATCTCTAAGATATAAAGAAGCACACGGATATTTACTTAAAGGTAATGACAATTTATTATACGGTAAACGGGTACATAAGTAGTAGCTACGAAGGGACGGCAACATATTGAAGCTCGAAATTGCGAGCACTGTCTTACATGGCTCGGGTTGAAGTCCCTCCATCGACTGGCTTGTTGCGTACAATTTCCACTCTTGCCATAAAGTTTCACAAATGAGGGCCTTGTACGTATAAAGTCAAGCCAATTCAACTATGGCTGGACTTTTGGGGGGAGTCTTCTATCTGACTATCGAGTCAAGATATGCTTTAACCTTGCCATATCATCACTGATCTTCCTATCCACAATTTTCGCATACTGCTGAGTAGTCTTTATATTGCGATGTCCCAACATCTTGGAGGGTGTGCTTCAGACTAAATTACAATATTGATACTAATGCTTTCGCCAATTTGAATAGAGCAGTACTATCAGGCGAAAGCATCAGTATTATCGTTATCTGTTTAGGATATCCCGCAGTCGAGCCATATCATCGCTTACTTTCTTGTCAACAATTTTTGCATACTGCTGAGTTGTTTTGATATTCCGGTGCCCTAGCATTTTGGATACACTTTCAATTGGTACACCATTGGTGAGTGTAACGGTGGTAGCAAACGTGTGCCTTGCCAAGTGAAAGGTGATATTCTTTTGAATTCCTGTCAAATCCGCAATTTCTTTCAAGTAGGAGTTCATTTTTTGGTTGGAAAGAACAGGAAGTACTCTGCCTTCAGATTCACATTGAGGATGGTCTTGATATTTATCCATTATTTCCTGGGCCACTGGTAATATTGGAATTCTTGATGACGAATCCGTTTTTTTTCGTGTTGTGGTTATCCACTTGCCTCCATCCATACCTTCAATTATTTCCATACGACGTAGCTTATGGACGTCGGCATATGCCAATCCTGTGTAACAACAGAATAGGAATATGTCCCTTACTTGTGAGAGCCTCCCATTACCAAAATCCTTATTTCTTATTTTTTTTAACTCGGTATCTGTAAGTGCTTCTCTTTCGACTTCGCGTTTCGTCATTTTAAACGCATGAAACGGATCACGCGTTAGCCATCCTTGCTTTATACAAATAAGTACGATCTTCTTGAAATTAGCTAGGTACTTGATAGTTGTATTGTGGCTGCATTTGCGGACAGACTTAAACCAGAATTCATACTGTGATATAAAATCGTAATCCAGCAAGTCTATCTCAATATCGTCTTGCTTGTATTTCCATTTAATAAAAGAGCGTGTGTGGTCCAAGGAAGTAGCATAGCGCTCTAATGTGCCTGGAGCAAATTCAGAGCCTATCAAGGCAGACATCTGATCATTGTGATGCTTAAATACTGCAAGGATAGTTTTTTTATCTCCTTGCTTGCCATGGATAATATTAAAAATTGATATAGCGCTGACGGATTTACGGTCATCAATCAATGATTTTTTAGCCTCATAAATCTTTGCGGTTATTGAGTCTATGTAAGCATTCAATGCTCGTGCATCTTCTTTATTGCCATTAGGTCTTCCGAGTCTGATGTTCCATCGGGAAGGATGCCATAATTGTTTCAAAGAAAATTCCTTGGCTAGCCCATTAACGGTAATTCTGCAATACAAATAATGAGTGCCTTCGGCATTTTCTGGGCGGGGTTTTCTCAGGAAGAAAATTAACCCGAAGCTTGTTTCTAACATAATCGTTAATGTTTAAGATGAACAAATCTCGGATTGATACTTCAGAAAGTAAAGATGTAAATCAGGTAAACATCTTCATTATCAGATTATTACGTACTTATTCGTGTGAGAATTTAACGGGGTAAAAAACTCCCACGATTTTGCACATTAATTATGGGAAATTTTGCAGATTTTGGTAGTTGCAGAAAAACAAAAAACCCCGTTTAAATCATTTAAACGGGGTTTTGAATGTTTTGGTAAGCGTACCAGCAGAGAGAGAGGGATTCGAACCCCCGGACCTGTTACAGTCAACGGTTTTCAAGACCGTCGCAATCGACCACTCTGCCATCTCTCTAAGTGTTTCGGCGTATCCGAAACGTGGTGCAAAGGTAATAACAAATTCTTTACATGCAAGTGTTCTGCAAATTTATCTGCATGTTTTTTTAATAAATTTAATGTGCCCAAACAGCTTTCTTCTGATGTTCCGGCGTATTAAATTTACATTTTTGTGAGTTAATGTTAAGTGAAACAGTGTGTTATCCTGATGTTATTTGCTTTGCTGCTTTCGCTCAATTTTTTTCGAAATAAGCAGTTATTTTTATTATTTATTTGAAACCAAACAGATAAGGGAGAACGAAGATCACGATTATAGTCCAAACCAGATAAATGGGAAGAAAGGTAGTAATACTCTTTTTTACATTCTCAATTCTTCCTGGTATGCCTATGGTTTTGAAGAGCTGGTAGGTGACCACTAACAAATGGGCAAGAATCAGTATGTTACTCCCCAATACTGCGAGTCGGTTAGGGGTGACGCCCCAATTGGCAATCCTGAACATGATGGCTGACAAGGCAACACTGTTTACAGCAATGGTTATTACTGCAAGTGCAAACAGGATAATTGTCCCAATTTTATCGGCAGATTTACGGGCTATCTCAACAACAGAAAAAAGAATAAGTGCCATCACACCCACTAAAAGCAGATTAAAAATCAACAGAAACTCCCGATCATTGTATGGATCTTTACCTGTGTAAAATACAGTTCCCAGGTACACGGTCAGGATTAGAAGAACAATGGGGGCGAATATTCTTGCAATAACAGGCGATACTTTTCCTACCAAATTAGGATTACTCCGAACAAGGTACGTAGCGATAACCGGCGCTGCGCTAAGTCCCCAAATACCCATGTATTTGAAATAATAGGTTTCAATCTTTATTCCGATGACAGAGAACAGCCCGATTGTCATTCCAGTCATGATAAATCCTGCGATCAGAATCAGCCCGGTCATTACTACAAAGTCTCCGTTAAACCTCAGAAAGTCAATCTTTTTGGTGTAGTCCTTATTATCGCCACCAATAAAAACGTAGCCGAGAATGCCCCAAAGCAACATGGGAAGGTGAATGCATGCCAATACAAAGGTGTCGGTTTTCTCATTTCCGGGGAGTAAATTGATGTAAATTGCCGGTATTAAAAAAGCTGCTGCAAAGCCAAGGATTTGGCGGATAGAAAACAGATGTTGCTTCCAGATAAAGAAGGCGGTAAGAGCGGGAAAAACAACAAAAGGAACATTACGGGAATAAAAGTACTCCGGATCTACAGATGTGAGATGGGGGATTTTTGCGATTAACCCTGCGATCAGGCAAAGGAAGAAAACAAACGGAAGGTCTTTATTTAGGTTCCATAATGCTTCCTGATTGTCAAAATTTAGCCTTTCGTGCCATATCTGAACAGTTTTATTGTCGTGAAGGTCGGGTGTGAGCTGCGCAAATGATCTCCGAAAACTTGCCTTGTCTTCTCTGTACAAAGCTTCGAGCCGTTTAGGATTTTCCAGGTTGGCGATAATCTGTTCTTTCATGGATGTAATTAAGTTTGATTAAAAGTACTTTGAATTGCAAAGTAAAATGATAAAAAAATAGCTGTTTTACTTCTGACTCTTGATCAGACCTTCCAGTGCTGCCAAATGCTCTTCAAAAGCTTCCCGGCCTGCTTTGGTAATGAAATAGCTCGTGTTAGGCTTACGACCGATAAAAGTTTTGTTGATTCCAATTAGCTCTTCCTTTTCCAGTGCCTTCAGGTGACTTGCCAGATTGCCATCTGTTAGTTCCAGATATTCTTTCAAACTATTAAAGTTAAGCGCGTCATTCACAGCCAGAACAGACATGATGCCCAGCCTGACTCTGCTCTCAAAAGTTTTATTAAGTGCATGAATGATTGCTTTCACTTTTCGTATTTCAGGTGCATGATAATACCATACACAATGTGCATAATTCCAAAACCAATAGCCCATAGCAGAAGTGCATGTTCCACAAAATAGGTGGCTATCAAGCCAAGTACAATTTGTATAAAGCCAAGGTATCTCAGATCGTCATAAGTAAATCTGCTGGCATTAATAAGTGCTAAACCGTAAAATAGTAACGTGGCAGGTGCGATTAAAACCAGCATTCCTTTTGCAAAAAGGATCAGGATAAAAATTCCACCTGTTACGAGCGGTATGGCCATATTGATCACAAGTCTTCTCGCCGCTGCATTCCACAACTTTTCACCATTCCTGCCGGATTTCCGATGAGCAAGAAAAATAGCTGTTCCGATTGCAAGAACGAGCATCGACAAGGTGATTACAAAAAGGTCAGTATTGCCTGTTATATCCTCGCGTGAAACAGCCGAATAATCCAGAATTGTACCCGTGTAACGCGCGTAAAAAGACTGTCGGACCAGAATCGCCCCTACCAACGCATAAACCCCTGCCATCACCCCCGACATGCCTGAAAGAGACAGAAATTTGGTTGATCGCTCCATCATAGAACGGATCTCGGTAAGGTCTTTGATGTATTCTTGCTCTGTTTTCATAAAAGTACTTTGTGTTTCAAAGTTAAAAATATGTTTCGGTATTTTGCAAGAGGATGACGAAAAAAGTTTCATGATCTTCATCTGCCACACAGTGCACTTCGGTCTCGTCCTTTACCTCCTTACCTGAATATATCATGTTCTTCTCCTGTACAAATAGGTAATTTTTTTACTATATTAATCTTGTAGATTAAATAGAATAATTACATTTGTGTCATACTAACAATTAAATCTTCATTAATAGGATTTTTTAAATACAATATTAGCTTCAATAATAAAAAGTGCGTGTTGGATTGGATTCGAGAAGTTGGATGGCACATAAAACCTGGCCCCTGAAATAGAAAAAAACGAATATGGATAATCAGATATGTACTGAATTAAGTGACGATTTTATTTATCCTATTTAATATATAGAATTTATATTTTAATGCTATCAGATAATCTGAACTACATCAATTCAATTAAGAAAAACAGGGGCTATTTTTTATGAAAAAAGTTTTCAGTGGGTTAGTAATTGCTTTCGCCCTCACCGGACAGGGAAGGGTGGTCCAGGCAGAACGGATAGGTACACTGCGGCATTTTGCTGTGGACCGTACAATCCGTGGAGTGGTCAAAGATGACAAGGGGGAAGCACTTCCCGGCGTTAGTATTGTCCTGAAGGGTACCACACGAGGAACGTCTACGGATGTAAACGGGAAATTTGAGTTTACTGCTCCTGAGCAAGGTGGTACGCTGATATTCTCATTTGTAGGATATGTGCAGCAGCAGGTCGTTTTGGATAGTCGCTCGGCATTAGATGTAGTGCTGTTGCCAGACACCAAATCATTGGAAGAACTGGTTGTGGTAGGTTACGGAACTCAGAAAAAAAGTGACTTAACAGGGGCTATTTCCAGTTTGACTGAGCAGCAAATTCGTGAAAGACCAGTACAAAACGTCGTACAGGCGTTGCAGGGAAAAGTGTCCGGGGTAGATATTACATCCAATCAGCGTCCGGGGGAAGTAGGCAGAATCCGTATTCGTGGAAACAGGTCTATTAATGCTTCCAACGAACCGCTTTATGTAATCGATGGTATTCCTCTTTCAGCTAGTGAAGTAGCAGCGATTAATCCCAATGATATTGCTTCCGTTGAAGTACTTAAGGATGCTTCTGCAACAGCTATTTATGGTTCCAGAGGAGCCAATGGTGTTATTCTGATCAACTATAAAGAAGGTAAAAAAGGCAAAACTTCTATTAACTATGATGTAAGCTATACCTCTGCTAAAATCCACTCCACTACCGATTGGATGAATGCCGGACAATTGCTCAACTGGCAACGACAAGCGCATATCAACGGTGGTACTTACACAGGGAAATACGGCACCGCTCCTGATCCTGATTTTGATGTACAAACTTTCGGAGGAGGTGAGGAGTCAGGTATCAATAATATTCGTACCGCGTACCAGTGGAATGCTGATGGTACAGTACAAATGAGAGCAGCGACTGCTGACGAGGTTGCAGCAGGCTACGCCGCCAGTGTGCCGGTTTACAATTCGGAAAATCTGTTTGACCAGAACTGGAGGGATCTTGTAGCAAGAACAGGAAGAACGCAAAACCACCAGCTTTCACTTTCATCCGGTAGCGATAATTCCCGTGTGTATCTTTCTCTTGGTTATCTGAACCAGCTGGGAACATTGAAAGATCAGGATTTTAACAGATATTCTCTGAACCTGAAAGGGGATATTACACCACGGAAATGGCTTACTGTAGGTCTTGCACTGAACGGTGTTTATTCTAAACAGAATTACGGAACTTCTGAAAACTCATCCAACAGTGGTGCTAAAGATTCTTACGGACAAGCCTTGGCTCTGATGCCGTACGCAAGTGCATTCGATGCGAATGGTCAGTATCTTAACACCAACAGAGAAGGACTTTCCGCGCATAACGTACTTTTAAATATTGAGAATTCTACGAATGAACATAAGCTTGCTTCAGTTTTATCCAACCTGTTTGCGGAAATCCGATTTACCGATTGGTTGAAATTTTCTTCAAAATTCGGTGCGCAGTATAGCGACAAAGAATATGGTTCTTTCTTTGGGCCCAATTACACCAATCCTTTCAGCGCCGTAGGTACTGCACCGCTGATCGGATACAATTCGCATAATAAGAGTCTGGGCTGGACGCTGGAAAACTTACTTTTCCTGAATAAACAATTTGGTGTTCACAGTATCGGAATCACCGCACTTCAATCTTCACAACAGAATACCAATAACGGAATCAATATTCGTGCGCAGGGGATTACATTTCCTTCTTCTCAATGGTATAACCTGGCAGCCAATGCAACCGGGATTCCGATGGGATACGGTACATCCTACAGTCGTTCGGCACTGGCGTCCTACATGGGACGTATCAACTATGGCTTGATGGACCGGTTCCTGCTGACACTTTCAGGTCGTTGGGATGGAGCTTCGGTTCTCGCGAGAGGCAACAAGTGGGCATTTTTCCCGTCTGCAGCTGTAGCGTGGAAACTTGAAGAAGAGGCATTTATTAAACAAATTGACTGGGTTAGTCAGTTGAAATTGCGTTATAGCTGGGGGAGGACCGGTAACTCATCGGTGGCAGCTTATTCAACAGGTGGTTCTATCATCGGTGCAGGCTATGTATTCAATGAAACCCAGGCTGCTGGTTACAAGTCGGCTTCCATGCCCAATCAGGATCTGCGTTGGGAGAAAACGGCTCAGCAAAATATCGGTCTGGACTTCGCTCTGTTTAAAAACCGCATATCGGGATCTCTTGAAGCCTACCGTGCCGAAACCAGTGATTTGTTGATGTCAAGATCCATTCCTCCGGTTTTGGGCTACACCAGCATTCTGAGCAATATTGGACGTACGCAAAACAGCGGGGTAGAGATATCCATTTCGTCCGTGAATGTACACAGCAAGAACTTTACCTGGAAAACAGACTTCAACTGGTCGACTAACAAAGAAAAAATTCTTGAACTGACAAGTGGTGCAGTAGATGATCTTGCGAATGGCTGGTACATCGGTCAGCCGATATCTGTATTCAGAGATTATCAGTATGACAGACTTTGGCAGAATACAGCCGAAGATGCACGTTTGATTGAGCTTTACAAAAAGATTGGAAACATCACGGCATTGCCTGGCCAGGTGAAAATTAAAGATCAGCCTTTGATCACGGCAACAAGCGGAGAAGCCAATACAAAATCTGTGACGCTCGCCAGCGGTGAAGTTGTCACTTATGTCGACAATGGATTTGGGGTGATTAACGATAGTGATAAAGCAATCTTGGGAAGCAATCGTCCTGCATGGACAGCCGGACTTACCAATACATTCGGTTATAGAAATTTCGAACTTACTTTCTTTTTGCAAGCACGTATCAATAATCTGTACTATGGTGCTTTGCAAACCTATGGACGTCGCGTGGAAACGGATACATGGAGCCCTGAAAACACCGGAGCTGCTTACCCACAACCGACTACAGCTACATTTACCAACTACAATAATGTACGCAACTACGCCAACGGCTCGCTTGTAGCACTACGTAATATCTCTCTCACCTATACGCTTCCTCAGTCACTGGCGGATCGCTACAAACTGGGCAACTTCCAGGTTTACACGCAGGTATTGAACCCATTCCTTTGGGGTGGAGAGGCCGTGAAAACTGGCTTGAACACAGAAGATATCACAGGCTGGGATACTACTGCAGGAGCGCAATCGGGAGGACAAACCAATAACACAATTTTGAATCGCAGTTTCGTATTGGGATTGAGAGTAACGCTTTAACTTTTAGAGTAAGATCAAAATGAAAAAATATATCATACCCATTTTATCATTGATACCACTGGCTTCCTGCGAGAATTTCCTTGAAGAGAAAATGGTATCTACCATTACACAGGATTATTTCGAATCGGAAAAAGGGGCAGAAGAACTCGTAGTTGCGTCCTATAATACGCTTCGCTGGAAGTACGGATTTATGGAAGGTCCCTATATGTTTGAAACCGGTACAGATATTACTGAGCCGACAGACAACAACTGGGCAACGATCAGTCCGGCAGTGTGGGCCCCGACGGGAGAAGCAGGGAGTTACTCCAATAACCTGATGGGCTATTACGCTACGCAATTGCTTGGTGGATATCCGATCATTAACGATTGTAATAAAGCGATTGAAATCATTACCAAACTTGCACCCGGCAAATTCGGAACGGACAAGGATTTTGCGAACAGAAGGCTTTCGGAGGTATATTTCCTTCGCGCCTGGACGTACTATATGCTTGTAACGCAGTTGGGCGATGTTCCTATGCCTTTGGCGAGCAACAATTCGCTTCCTGCGGCGTTCAATTTTCCTAAATCTACATCAGCTGAGATTTATGCAAGAATCATCGGTGATCTGAGATTTGCACATGCCAATCTGCCCACCACACAGGCTGAGAGAGGGCGTATTACCAAGTATGCTGTAGCGCATTTATTGGCAAAACTGTATTTGCAAAGAGACCAGGCTAAGGATTTCGGACAATATCGTAATGCTGACGGGACTGTCAATAACAATGATGCCAACGCACATTTAGGATTGCTTTACAAAGGCAAAGGTGCAAATGACCTTGACTCGGCTAAAATTTTCTCAACAGAAGTGATCAATGGTCTTTCAGCTTCAAACGGTGGTCAATACGGCGGTTTGGCTGCTGATTACTGGAGCTTGTTCAAAACGGCACGCGGAGATTGGAGCAACGAAAGTAATGCTGAGATCATTCTTCAGGCTTCGTATGGAAATAATCTGGACAATGGTCGCTATGGGATGCGTACCACTGCGGCGTTCACTTGTGATTACACCAATGCAGCCTGGAATTTACCGTCTAAAACATGGGCTTATGGTTTGAGAAAAGGAACAGGATTTTTACCAACCGACTGGGGTTACGACGTTTTTACGGACAAGGTAAATGATTCTAGATTTGAGAAGAGCTTTCAGATCGAATATGAAAGTGCATCGTTCAATAACGGAACATTGCAGGATGGTCCGGGACTTGCCTACACGGATGCGAATAACAAATCGTTAGCATGGACTGCTGAGGAGGTGGCTTACTTCAATGCGAATATCCAACCGGATTATAACCGTACGTCCTGGGGCGGAAGAAAAGCAGTGTTAGGGCAGAGGAAAATCGGACAGGGAGATCTTGGATTGGTATTTCTTGAAAATACAAAGGAAACTGCCATTGACTATCTGGAGGCAGTGTCCCAGCCTTATGTCCTGTATCCGCGTTGGGTGAAAAAAGACGGAGCCTACTACTACCGCAAAACAGGTGTAGACAGATTGTCTTCAAACACAGGATTGCTTTTAGGCAGAACGTTACGTCCTTCTTCACGGAAGTTCATAGATCCTAACCGCAGTACAGTGGACAATCACTTTGGTACAAGAGACGTAGCGATTTTCAGATTGGCTGAAACGTACCTGATTCGTGCTGAGGTATTGGGAAGACAAGGGAATTATGGTGCTGCCCTGAATGATATTAACGTTGTGAGAGCAAGAGCAGCGTACAAAGCAGGGGAGTCGAGAGCAGAGGTACTGGCGCGCATTTATCCTGGCTCAGAAAGTTTATCGAAGTCGGAGAAAACATACCCATACTCAGCTTCTGCAGATACTTACAGTAAAATTAAAGCAGATGCATCTTACTGGGACGGAGCATCTGCCAAGTCGAAATTGGAAAACTATCCGACAGAAGCAGTAACGGCAGCGCAGCGTTTTATTCATTTTATATACAATGAATATTCAAGAGAATTCAATTCGGAGCAAATTGTATATGAGGGAATTCACCACGCAGGAATTCAGCTTGAAAGGGTTTTACATCACAATCAGCTGGCTTCTTCAAAAGTGGGCAACTGGCCGGTATCCGATAATCCTGTAAATAGCAACGGACAGAATGGAAATGGAAAAGGGGTGTTTCAGGCGAAGGATACCTTCAAGCCGTTCCCGCAATCTTATATTAATATGCTAACAGACGAAAAAGGTGCTCCTTTGGATCAAGCGCAAGCTGCCAAATACCAGAATCCGGGTTACAACTAATAGATAAATAATGAACAGAATGCTCAAAAATGTGAGCGCAGTATTGTGCGGCCTGCTGATGGCCGCACAATCTTTTGCGCAGCAGTCACCCAATATCGTTTTCATCCTGGCCGATGATCTTGGCTATGGAGATATTGGCATACATGGACAAACGAAGATTAAAACACCCAATATTGATGCACTCGCGAAAGAAGGAGCGAGGTTTACCGATTTTCACGCCGGAGCTCCTGTGTGTTCGCCTTCACGTAGTGTGCTCATTACCGGTTTGCATACGGGGCATACTACCGTTCGGGGCAATGCAACCAAGCAGGGCGGTATAGCCGGTACAAAAGGAAAGTCAACCGTTTACCGTACCAATCTTGCAAAAGATGATTTCACTGTAGGGAATCTGATGCAGCAGTCAGGTTACACAACGGCTTTGATGGGTAAATGGCATTTGGATGGTTATGATACATTGGCAACCCCCATTCACAGGGGTTTTGATACTTTCTCTGGCTGGCTGATCAGTTATACGGGAACCTATGCGAATGGTCACTGGCCCGCTCAACGTTACACGGATGGGAAATTGCTGGAAGTTCCCCGCAATGCGTCCGGTAAGAAAGGATATTACACCGATGATATCTGTACAGATGAAAGCCTGGCATTTTTGTCAAAACAAAAGAATGCGACAAAGCCGTTTCTGCTGATGATCAATTACAACAGTCCTCACTCGCCTTTGGATGCGGTAGACAGTACGATTTACAAGAATGAGAACTGGCCTGAGGACATGAAGATATATGGTGCAATGGTGCATCATCTGGATGAAAATGTAGGGAAAATCAAACGCTACCTGATCGAAAGCGGATTATCAAAGAATACGATCGTTTTCTTCTGTTCCGATAATGGCCCAAGGTCAGAACCTTCACCGCAGCAAACCGCTGTAGCCGATTTCTTTGATTCGAACGGAGCACTTCGTGGTTATAAGCGCGATCTGTATGAAGGTGGTATCAGAGTACCAATGCTGGTTTGGGCGCCGGGTTTGATCAAGGCAGGAACAGTGAGTAAAGAGCCGGGTTATTTTGCCGATCTGATGCCTACATTTGCTGATATCGCCAAATCGAAGGTAAAATATCAAACGGATGGAGTCAGTGTTTTACCATTTGCCAAAGAGCAGAAGTCGGCTAAACCACGTTTCCTGTATTGGGAATTTTTTGAGAAAGGTTTTGAACAATCTGTCAGATATGGAAAATGGAAGGCGATTAAAACCAAAGGAAAAACCGAACTATATGATATAGAAAAGGATCTGAGCGAGACCAGTGATGTTGCCTCTCAAAATCCGGATGTACTGAAAACGATTGAAAAGTATCTTTCGACAGCAAGAACCGAATCGCCTTTCTGGCCGGTGGATTAGGAGGGAAGTCTTTGTATACAGTTTAAAAGCAAATCGGGCTGCCCTGGAAACAAGGCAGCCCGACTACTTTATATAATTCCGATTACTGGTTAACCGATTCTACCCATTTTCTCGCATTTACGAAAGCTTCCATCCATGGAGATACTTCGTCTTTGCGCCCTTCAGGATAATTCGCCCAATGCCACTGGAACAACGATCTCTCGATGTGTGGCATCATCACCAAATGGCGACCTGTTTCGTCGCATAGCATAGCTGTGTTATAGGCTGATCCATTCGGACTGGCCGGATAGCTTTCATAACCGTATTTGGCAACGATTTTATATTGATCTTCTGAATAAGGCAATTGGAAACGGCCTTCTCCGTGAGACACCCATACACCCAAAGTACTTCCTGCAAGTGTTGAAAGCATCACAGAATTGTTTTCCTGTACCTTCAGAGAAGTGAAAATACTCTCGTGTTTGTGGCTCTCGTTATGCAGCATCTTTGGCTTCTCGGTATGATCAGGATTGATCAGCCCAAGCTCTACAAACAACTGGCAACCATTACAGATACCAACAGACAAAGTATCTTCTCTCTTAAAGAAGTTCTCCAACGCTGTTCTTGCTTTTTCATTGTAAAGGAAAGCACCTGCCCATCCTTTTGCAGATCCCAATACATCAGAGTTGGAGAAACCTCCCACTGCACCGATAAATTGAATATCTTCCAGCGTTTCACGTCCCGAGATAAGGTCGGTCATGTGAACATCTTTCACATCAAACCCTGCCAGATACATCGCATTCGCTACTTCTCTTTCAGAATTGCTTCCTTTTTCGCGAAGAATAGCTGCTTTCGGACGCGGTTTTGATGCATCGACTACAGGTTTTTTACCATCAAACTGAGCAGGGAAATTGTATTTCAGCGGCTGGTTTTTATAGTTTTCAAAACGCTCAAGTGCCTTCGCCGATCCACTTTGTTTGCGGTCCAGAAGGTAAGAAGTTTTGAACCATACATCACGCAGGCGATCTATGTCAAAATTCCATGTTTGTCCACCATCCTGAATCTGCAATCCTGCCTGGTTGGTAACAGTTCCGATTTTATGGAAGTCAACACCGGCCCCAGTCAATACAGCTTCGGCAGAAGCATCGGCCTGGAATACGATGGCAATGTTTTCAGCAAATAGTTTGGTGATAATGTCCTGAGCACCTAAAGCTGAAAGATCGATGTTTGCACCCAGTTCACGGTCTGCAAAACACATTTCAAGCAAGGTGGTAATCAATCCACCGCTGCCAATATCGTGACCCGCCTGAATTTTTCCTGCTTTGATCAAATCCTGAATCGTATTGAATGCAGTTGCGAAACTTTCAGCATTTACTACATCCGGCGTTTCAGTTCCGATTTTATTTAAGATCTGAGCGAATGAAGAACCGCCCAGTTTATATTGATCTCCCGAAAGATTAACATAATAGATTGCGCCTCCTGTTTTACGCAATACAGGCTCCACTACCGAAGTGATGTCATCGCAATGTCCGGCAGCAGATATAATGACAGTTCCAGGTGCAATCACCTCAGAATCTTTGTATTTCTGCTTCATGGAAAGAGAATCCTTTCCGGTTGGAATATTGATTCCCAGGCTGATCGCGAAGTCAGAACACGCTTTCACTGCTTTGTACAAGCGTGCATCTTCACCTTCATTTTTACAAGCCCACATCCAGTTGGCAGAAAGAGAAACTCCTTTCAAGCCCAGCTGTAGCGGTGCCCACACCAGATTAGAAAGTGATTCCGCAATAGCATTACGGCTTCCGGCAGCAGGATCAATCAATGCTGACAACGGAGCGTGCCCGATTGAAGTAGCGATACCATCTTTACCCTGGAAATCCAGTGCCATTACGCCCACGTTGTTCAACGGCAATTGCAGAGGGCCGGCATTTTGTTGTTTTGCAACACGGCCACCTACACAACGGTCTACCTTATTGGTAAGCCAGTCTTTACTCGCCACCGCTTCCAGTTGAAGCACCTGCTCCAGATACTCACTCAGTTTTTCTGTTGAATAAGCAATCGGTGCGTATTGTCTTTCTACTGTTTTGTCGTGCATATACACCTTCGGCGAGCTGCCAAACATATCGCCCATTTCAAGATCCATAGGCTTGGCTCCTGTCTCAGCCGATTCGAAAGTGAAACGGTGATCGCCCGTTACATCACCTACAGTATACATCGGTGCGCGCTCACGTTCCGCGATTTTACGCAACGTTTCAATATTTTCTTTGTCGATCACAAGCCCCATGCGTTCCTGAGACTCATTTCCGATGATTTCTTTAGCGGAAAGGGTAGGGTCGCCAACCGGCAATTTGTCCAGATCAATCTTTCCTCCGGTTTCTTCTACGAGTTCAGAAAGACAGTTTAAATGTCCACCTGCGCCGTGATCGTGAATAGAAATGATGGTATTGTTGTCGCTCTCCACCATACCGCGTACTGCATTGGCAACACGCTTCTGCATTTCAGGATTTGAACGCTGGATTGCATTCAACTCAATGCCCGATCCGAAAGCTCCTGTGTCAGCAGATGACACCGCTGCACCACCCATACCGATACGGTAGTTTTCACCACCCAAAACCACGATTTTATCACCAGGTTCAGGAGTGGCTTTTTTAGCCTGATCCGCCTTTCCGTAACCGATACCACCCGCTTGCATAATCACTTTATCGTAACCCAGCTTGCGGTTTCCTTCTTCGTGTTCGAAAGTTAATACAGATCCGGTGATCAAAGGCTGACCAAATTTGTTGCCGAAGTCTGTAGCACCATTGGAAGCCTTGATCAGGATATCCATTGGCGTTTGATATAACCATGCTCTCTCTTCCACACCTTTTTCCCATGGACGGTTATCCTCCAGACGGGAAAGTGCGGTCATGTACACAGCCGTTCCTGCCAATGGCAATGAACCCTGTCCACCTGCAAGTCTGTCTCTGATTTCACCTCCCGAACCTGTAGCAGCACCGTTGAAAGGCTCCACTGTGGTAGGAAAATTGTGCGTTTCCGCTTTAAGAGAGATAACAGATTTAAAATCTTTGATTTCGTAGTAATCCGGAACATCCGGACGTTTCGGTGCAAACTGCTGTACAACCGGTCCTTCAAGAAATGCAACGTTATCTTTATAGGCAGAAACAATTCCATTCGGATTTGCCTCTGACGTTTTGCGGATCAGCTTAAACAACGAAACGGGCTGCTCATCACCATCAATCACAAATACACCGTTGAATATCTTGTGGCGGCAGTGCTCTGAGTTGACCTGCGAGAAACCAAAAACTTCAGAATCCGTCAGTTTTCTTTCCAGCTTTTCAGCAAGGTCGTTCAGGTATTCAACTTCCTCGTCGCTCAGCGACAGACCTTCCTGCTTGTTGTATTCAGCGATGTTGTCAATAGCTAAAACCGGCTCAGGAGCAATACTGATCGTGTACAAATCCTGACCCAGAGCCGTATACTTTTGAGAAAGCATAGGGTCGAAATCAGAAAATACCGGCTCTACGCGTTTGAATTCTTCAATCCTGATAATGCCTTCAATCCCCATGTTCTGGGTAATTTCAACAGCATTGGTGCTCCATGGGGTAATCATGGCAGCACGCGGACCAACGAAAGAATCAGTGAGAACAGTTTCCTGGCTAAGTTCAGCTCCTGCAAACAGCCATATAAGTTTTGAAGTATCTGACGATGTGAGCGTTCGCTCCAGTTGCACTGCATACACAGTATTCTGATCGTCGGCGAAGAAATAAATCATAGTATCGTTTTATGGTGCAAAGGTAATTCTTTTAATTTTTTATCCCTATCAAAATCGAGTAAGGATGATGCGGTTTATGAACAGGTTGCCCGGTATTGAAAATGAGCAACGAAATGCAAGAGACCTGGCAAGTTGTCACAGTTTTGTATTCTATAACCTTTTTTGTTAAAATTAGGCTTTTAACATGTTTGGCTATGATGAGATCAATTTGTATCTGTTTGATATTAATACTTTCGGGAGCAGATTCCATCGCTCAGAAAAAGGATGTTCCTGTAGTGCGTACGGCTCGTGACCGCATTACTTTATATCTGGATGGAGAAAAGGACGACATGAATGGCATCAACAAAATAAACAAACAGTTTGATTTTAGTTTTGTTGTTGAAAAAGACTCCCTTCCTCTTGTACTTGTTTCTGAAAAGGATTCCATAGCGCTTTTGCTTCGTTCCGGTCAGACAACCCGGTTTATGATTGTCAGGGAAAGTTCGGAGGATACGGTGCTTTGTGGTTTCAGTCCGGAAAGAAAAGTAAAGGCTGCGACTTTTTCGGCGGCTTATAAGGCGGAAAATAAGGGTAAAATACTGGTTGAAGTTCCGGAAGTCTACGAGTTAATGAACGTGATTTTTGCACTTACGGATTATGGTAAAACACAAGCCATTTACAAGGATACAGATTATTATAAGAAGATGATGAAGCAGTTTGCTGGTTACAAAAACCATCAGGCTGTACGCACGGTTGATTCCTTGTTGAAGCTTTCTCCGGCGTATTATTACAATCGGATGAAAATGGATAGTTATGCATTCGTTTTTCAGGGGGATAAAATCGTAAATGGCGGGGTGTACGATCATGTCAGCTGGGGTGACCGAAACGAGCTCACATTATTTATTCCTTTGCTGTCCGATTTTGCCGGTAAGACGGATTTTCGAAAGTTTTTTAAAAACAACAGTACTTATTACAACAGTTTAATTGCTGAATACAAAAAGGAAACAGGCATTGCCGGAATGATTCAGTGGCTTGAAAAACAGTTTCCTTCGACAAAGTATGATGCCACAAAAGTGATTTTTTCCCCTTTGGTAGGGTGGAATCAGTCTGCCAATATATTCAGTGATAATGGTTTTTCAGAATCGCAGGCACATGTGAATTTCCCTTTTCTTACAAGCAGTGATAAATCCAAACCTGCTGATGTAGTCAAAGGAGGTCGTATGACGATCGCTTTTACTGAAATCAACCATGCTTACCTGAATCCGGAAGCAGAAAAATATAGAGCAGATATTGATAATGTATTTGGTAAACTTGAACAATGGACTACGGCCGGTAAGCCATCTTCCACCTACAACAGCCCTTTGATGTGTTTTGAAGAGTATATGAACTATGGACTGGTAACACTTTATTACTCAGATGTGTTTGATAAAAAATCTTTCGGCACTCTGAATGAAAATATCGAAAGTAATATGGAAGACAGGCGGGGATTTCAGCGGTTCAAAGCTTTCAACCAGGCACTTCTCAATCTGTACAAAAACAGAAAAAGCGGACAAACTGTAGCAGATTTATATCCTGATATTATTGATTGGGCAAAAAAACAGTGATTTAAAAACAAAACAACTTGCCAGCAGAAACCGGCAAGCTGTTGCACCAATACAACCTTAATTCCAATTCTTCCGGTATCACCGTTTGAATTACAAACCAAAATTAGTGGATATATTCCAAAAATTGGATAAATTCCAATTTAATATTTTGTTTATATGTATAACTTGCTCAATCAGTTTGTATTAGATTCATTTTTTGCAACAACCAAACCTTAACGAACAAATGGCAGATCAGGAAAGAACCGTAATTACTGTAGAAACAACAGTCAATGCTCCGGTGGAGAAGGTATGGGATTACTGGACTTCCCCCGAACATATCGTACAATGGAACAGCGCTTCTGACGATTGGCATACGCCTAAGGCAGAAAATGATCCCCGCACAGGAGGTAAGTTTTCATCCAGAATGGAAGCCCGTGATGGCAGTTTTGGCTTTGATTTCGAAGGTGTCTATGACGAGGTGCAACCACTAGCGCTGATTGCCTATTCCATTGCAGATGGCAGGCAGGTCAGGATTATTTTTGAAAAACAGGGAGATCAGACTAAAGTGATAGAAAGTTTTGATGCAGAAGATCAAAACCCGATAGAGATGCAAAAAGATGGATGGCAGGCGATTCTTGACAACTTTAAGAAGCATACCGAGGCATAAAAGAGCAAGGGTTCAGTTTAGGTTACAAGCTGAACCCTTTTGCATTTCAATTGATCCGGGCATGAACGCCATTGCCAGATACCTGCGCTTTGACATTTGCTCCTGATGGTAGTTCTACCTCAATTTCATGCAGTTTGTTGTCAGAGAAAGAGTTGAGGTAAAACCATGCTGTTGTGCCATTTTTAGTTTCAGCGTATACAAATCCCCGCTTGTCGTGATAGGCATCTACTATTTCCTCTGCACTGAACTGAGAAGGTGTAATCCATATCCCGTTGTCCAAACGGTACTTCAGGAATTTCCTGTTCCCACCAGTTACCTTTCCGAAGGTATCATTGTATAACTTCTGACTAAAATAGGAGAGGTCGCTGCTTCCGGAATACCCGGGATAAGATGGAGATTTTGCGTAATGTGGAAATCCATCCTGCGGCTGGTCCGCGCCATTAGGAAACCATATCCCTTTATACCATTCCGGATCAAAGTTTTTGTTGGACGTTTTGCCTGATCCTCCCCACTCCACATAGAGCTTACCAAAAATCTGAGCGATAAATCCGTTTGCTATTACCACATTTGGATCCAGAGGAAGTTTGCTGTAATTGTAAAATAAACCTTCCGGATATTTGTACTGATACAAATTATTGGGACGCCATTCGTGGACTCCAAAAAGAAAAATACCAGTTTCATAACCCATCTGTCTGATCAGGTGCATCCTGTAAACAGATTCGTATACCTGTCCCTGTTGAGTATCAGGAGCGCCCAGATATACAGCTTCGGGGATGAGGGTTGTAGATGACAGTGAACCTCCAGGCGAAAAATTGGTTTTCGGTAACTTGTTTGGAGCGAGATGTAAAAGAACCTTGAAATGCTCTCTGCTTTTTTTGCCCGACAGGGACATTTCCGAAGGCCAGAACATGAAGTAATTATGCGCGATATAGTAGGGGATTTTTCTTGTTCCCCATTTCTCTTGGTAACGCTCATGCAACCTTTTGTAAAAATGGCCCCACATTTCTGCTTCGGCTGGCATAAAAGATGTTCCTTCCATGGTTTCACCAATCCACACTGCATCGGAGATGTCTGCTTCGTTGGCTTTCTGTATAGCCTGTTCTCTGGTAAGCGGACCATTAGGCCAATAGCGCAGGTTGTAACCGTTTTTGAAGTTGTCAGCTCCCTGAGGATTCAGGTGAAGAAAATGTTCAATACGAGGGACATTGTTGTAGGTGATTCCGGCGTTTTTATAACGTTGTACGCTCGCATTATTTTCCCAGGGAAGAGCATGGTGAGCTATATGCGTAACACCTTTGCTCATGATTTTTTGTATAGACCAATCTCCCGCACTGGCCACCCAGACATGCCCTGTCGGAAGCTTCATATCAGGTGCTATGTCGGCCCATTGTGTTACCTGGGTGGATGGGTCAAATGCATCGGGGATAACAATATTAAAACTCTGATTTTTCTTCTCCGGAAAGATTAATGTTTGAAATGCAGCAGTGGTGTTGTAAGAAAATCCTTCTCCTGCAGTTGTGCTGTAGTACCAGTTATTATCCTTGTCAGACCAACGGGCTGTATTTTCCAGACCCTTTTTGGTTTTCATTTTCCAAACCCTGAGCATCCTTCCTCCGGCATAAAAATAATTACTTAACGGTTTATCAGAGGTAATTACTTCAGCACCGATCATATATCTGAACTCATAACCATCACCAGGAATTACCTGAGCATGGTCTGAAACGAGATATCCGTTGCCGCTTGGAACGAAGCTAAGTTCCATGTGTTCATCAAGCCCTTTCGCTATTGCTTTGGGTATAAAAGCACCCTTTCGGGAATTGGGGTTACCACTGGTAGCGGAAATTTCAAAAGGCATGGTGCTGGGAGAGGATGTGCAGCTTTTACCGGTATAGGTAAGTGTATATTTTCCGAACGGGAGGGCTTCGAAATCAATTCTGGGGTTGCTGTTTTGCGGGGATAATTCTCCCTGACGAACGTTCTTTCCACTGGCATCACGGATTAGCCACGTAATTTGAAAAACGTCTGTTCCGTAAAACTGACCATTCAATTGGGTAGTAGAAATGTTGCTGACCGATAATATTTTGGGGCCAAGTTTGCATGAATCCGAATCGACCGCCACGCCTTTTGGAGCGGACATGTTGTTAGAAAACCTGCTGAATGGTTTAACCTGAATGATTACCAAAGCTACGACCAATACCATGACCGCAAAGTAAAAGACATATGAAAACTGATGGTATACGCTAGGTTTCTTTTCTTCTTGCATTCTTGAGAAATGATAGCTGTGTTGTAATGTAAGGGACATATATGTTAAGTAACTCTGAGTAAGCAACGACATGGATTAAAGTAAATTATAATCTCGCGGGCAAATCAGAATTAGTAACTTAATAGGTGACTGCGGTATATTATTGGAAGTAACTTCTACGTTTAAGAAAGAATTCGTTCTAGTTTTACTAACTAAGTTGTATACCGGGTCAAGATTATTACTTCTCATAACTGAACTACTTTGGTCATGAAATTGCGATACTTTTAATAGATTTACATATCCGATAAGGCTGTAGCTATCGAAATCAAATGTATTATCCAAATGAAGTACTATTTTTCTCGTCCTGTAGGGGCGAATTCCTGTTCAAATTAAGGCCGCTTTCACGTTTCAGGTGAAACGGCTCCAGGGGATGTCATTAGCAACACCTATACCATGAAAAACCCGCTTAAAAAAGCATCTCTGTCTTCATTCATCTGGATTATACTGCTCATTGTTATTTTGGTATGTTTTGTATTTGTAACGCTTACCAAAGATTCCAAATCCCGTGTTCTGCGAAGCAGCATTTCTGCACTGAGAAGTGAAAGTGACAATTATCAAAAGCTGGATAGTTGTGTTGCTATACTTTATGATGCGGAAAACAACAGCAGATTATTTGTAACAACGCTGGACTCTGCTTATCTCCGTATCTATAAAAATCAATTGGGAACGGTGTCCAGACTACTGTCGGACTATGAGTCATCCCGCAGCCGTCTCGGATTACCCTTGTCCAACCTGATTGCAGATAAAAGGCTAAAGGACGAGCAGTTTGTGGATATGAAAATGATGGTGGACAGCCTATTAATGTTTTCATTTCAAACACAAAGCATCAAGTCTGTTAATATACCAAGGCATGTGCAGGCAGTTACTACGACACGCAAAATTGCTAAGACGGATTCTATACTTATTGAGCCCCAAAAGAATAAAAAACGTCTTTTGCGACGTATTGCCGATGCTATATCTAACAAAGAGGAAGAAGACAAAGCATTGGCCAAATCTGAAAGTACGGTTACCATTAAGGATTCAGTGATTTCATCATCAAATGAGAGCACGATAACTCCGCTGAATCTTTTTGAACAATATGAAAATGCGCGTCGCCAGCTTAACGATACGGAACGCCAGATGCTGTTTATCAATAGTCGTCTTTTTGCCAGTCTGAAAGGTATTCTTGCCCATATGAAAATGGAAGAAGACAAAACCTTGAAAGCGATCCGGAATTCACTTGTAGAAACGACTCAGGTACAGCTGGATGAAGTGAACAGGCTTTCTTCCGGAAATATTTTTATCGTTCTGGCGCTTACAGCCATGATTATCTGGAACCTGATCAGATTATACCGGCAAGAAAATGCTTTGCTCAGGTATGCACGGCTAACCACCGATACAAGCAAGAAAAAGGCCGAATTTATGGCGCAGGTTGCACATGAAATTCGTACACCACTTAATGCCATCATCGGTTTTTCTCAACTGATTGACTCTGAAAAACTAGACGAAGAACTTAAACTGAACATCAACGCCATCAAAAGTTCATCCAAAACATTGCTGGTGCTTGTCAATGAGATTCTTGACTTTTCGAAATTTGAAAGTGGCAAAATATCGCTGGTTAATGTTCCGTTCTCTCCCAAAGAAATGCTTGAGGATGCAGGAGGGATGTTGTCTGTGCTGGCCCATGATAAAAATATTAATATTCATACCAATTTCAATCTGGCGGATGATCTGTATTTTGTGGGAGATGGATTCCGGATCAAGCAGGTTGTGATTAATCTGCTTTCCAACGCAATAAAATTTACGCCTGAGCGGGGTCATATTACTTTGGCTGGTGCATTTGATAACAAAAGCGGAACAACTGGTTTGCTACGGATTGCAGTGAGAGATTCGGGTGTAGGTATTGCTGGTGAATATCTGGATGCAATTTTTGATGATTTTGTACAGGTAGAAAATACCGAAAACACTTCAAGACAGGCTGGTACGGGCTTGGGACTTGCGATATGCAAGCGAATTGTCGATCTCCATGCAGGACAAATTAAGGTGAATAGTGAACTGGGAAAAGGATCTGAGTTCACAGTAGAAATTCCCTTGACAATGGCTCCGAAGGCAGATGAGGCAATAAAAACTAAATTATTGTCACCTAAGCGGAACGGATTACTTTCCGGGAAGAAGATTTTGGTAGCAGATGATACTAAAATGAATCTTATTTTGGTCGGGAAAATTCTCGACAAGTACGGAGCAGGTTATGATCTGACGAGTGATGGGCAGGAGGCCTATAACCTTTTCCAGGCTAATCATTATGATCTGGTGATTACAGATATTCACATGCCGGTCATGAATGGTATTGAACTGGCAGCAAGGATTCGTAAGCAGGAAGGAAAACTAAAGGCAATCACTCCGATCCTCGGTTTTACCGGTAGTTCTACGACGGGTAGCCAACATCAGTATATACATGCAGGAATGAATGGCGTGATCAGAAAGCCATTTGAAGAACGAAAGTTTATTGATACGATTGAAGAGCTTATCGGAATTTAATATCAGTACCTAATCCAGTATTTTTCGGATCACCGCATATTCATCCCTGTCAAGAACATCCAGTTTTCCATTCGTAGCATGGCTGATCTGGTCCCTGAATTTTTTAATACGCGAAAGCATAGGTTCTACGATTGTATTACTATGATTAATAAAGTCATACAAATCTCCTTCACTAGCTGGCAGTTTATATCCGCGCGAGCTACTGGCAATAAGTACACCGGCATCCCTGAGCGGTGCAATTACTTTGGTCTGGAAATAATGAAGTGAAACAGACTGACCTCTCCGAACCCGTATATGTTCTATTATCTCGAAACTGGAGATGTAACGGGTAGGGCTGATGTGTCTGAAATGAAAAAGTAAAAATCCCAGACATGCAAGCTGATCCGATATATGAGGAGCCTGAATACCGGATTTTCGGTTAATGAAATCGTTGGCAAGTTTCACACTCAGATTAGCCAGTTCTTCATTATAACGAAGTTCTTTCGTATTTACCTTCACCAGATACGGCGCAAATACATCGGGCCAGAACTTCATGGTCAGTAAAGAGGGCTGTATCAGTTCAACGAAATCCTGACGTTGGTCTGTAAGCAAGTGTTCATCATAACAGCGCGCCATGGTTCCGGCTATGAAATCGGCCACCTGAAGTATAAAATCACCATGTGGCTTCACGAAACCAAAAGTCGATTCGTTGAACAGGTTGGGGATGTGATTCTGATGCGTGTATTTGATAAAGCCTTCCATAAAACTGTCGCTGTTTTTAGGATTTGCTACGAGTTCGAGGTTGTTAAAAAGCCCATGTAACTCCCGATCTGCTAAACCGTGTAAGAACTTATGCAAGGATCCTTTGTAACGCAAGCCTTCACCAATCAGCTGCCGTTTGTCTACCACCAGAGCGAATATTCTGAAAGGTGCCGAAAGTACCTCAGTCAATAGCTGTTTTCTTTTCTCATGATCATTGTGTACGGCTGCCGAATTAATGATTCCATCTTCAAAATGCTTCCTGGCTATTACACCCAGCATATGGTTTGCTTGCTCCACATCTTTCTTTGACAGGAGCAGGGCTGTAACAATAAAGTGAGTGGAAGTAGCGTCTCCGTTATTTTCCTTTTTTAAGAATTCCAGTCCATAAGTTCCCCATTCTTCAAGAAAGGCAATCTGTTCGGGCATTGTGATCATGATTGGTAAATGACAAAAATATCATTTTCGTTTTGGTAAAACTATGAAGTTTATACAATTAGCTTGAATTGATGACTCTATTTGTTGTTTTCAACTGGCTTTAAGACTTTACGCCTCACTACAGCTTCGTATTTTCATCAATACAGCAAAAAATAGTATGACTCGTTTTTCTTGTCCTAGTTCAATGTTTTCGCCCATGAGGGCAGTGTACATTTGTATCATCAAAACGAGAACAATTAAACAGATACGAAAATGGAAAATACAATAAACGGCATCCACCATATCACTGCTATCGCCGGAGACGCTAAAAGAAATTATGATTTTTACACTCGTATTCTTGGATTAAGAATGGTCAAAAAAACCGTCAATTTCGATGATCCTAACACCTATCACTTTTATTATGGAGATGAAAACGGAACACCTGGTACTATACTTACCTTCTTTCCATGGGGAGATCAGATTCCGGCAGGAAGAAGAGGTACACGTCAGGTAACCGAAATTGGTTATTCTGTTCCTGAGGGAAGCCTGGATTTCTGGGAAAAAAGATTGCACGACAACAAAGTGACTTATAACAAAGTAGCTGAAAAATTCGGTGAGCAATATCTTACTTTCCTTGATCCTGATGGTTTGAAATTTGAATTGACTGTTCCTAAAAAAGCAGACAATCGCAAACCTTGGGAAACGGATGAAGTAAAAGCGGAACACGCCACCAGAGGATTTCACCATATCACGATTACCAGCAATAAAATTGAAGAAACAGCTAAAATCCTGACGGACATTTTCGGATATAAATTGGTGGAACAGCATGTGAACCGATTTAGATTTATAACCGATGCGGTGGAGCAGGCGTCTATTGTGGATCTTGTGGAAGTGCCTGGCGAGCGTGCAGGACATGTTGCGGGAGGTTCGGTACACCATGTGGCATTCAGAGTGGCTAACGATGATATTTTGATGGAATTCCGTAAAAAAGTCGTGGAAGCAGGTCATCAGATCACTGATAAAATTGATAGAAATTATTTCTATTCACTTTATTTCCGTGAACCAGGTGGCGTACTTTTTGAAATCGCAAGTGACAATCCTGGCTTTGCCACTGACGAAACTGTAGCTGAATTAGGCAGTGGATTAATGTTGCCTCCTCAGTACGAGCCACGCAGAGCTCAGATTGAAAAAGTGCTGCCTGTTTTGAAATAAACAGCATATCAGCAAAGGCCTGGAAGTAACCAGCTCTTTGCTCTAAATGATTTTTCATTTTATCAGTAATTGAAAATGTACCAGCATACAAAACAGATCGTGAAAGCCGGAGTAGCTTTGCAGGATGCCAAAAAGGCCATCGTTATGATTCATGGCAGAGGTGCTGCACCAGAGGATATCATTTCTCTCAAACGTTATCTGAATCTGGATAATGTAGCCCTTATTGCTCCCGCGGCTACCAATAATAGTTGGTACCCCTTCAGTTTCATGGCGCCAGTTGAAAAAAACCAGCCTTCATTGGATTCGGCGCTGACGCTTATTGATGATGCTGTAAAGGAAATAGAAGCAGCAGGTATAGCGGCTGATCAGATTTATTTTGCAGGATTTTCACAGGGTGCTTGTCTCACGCTGGAATACACGGCGCGTCACGCCAAAAAGTATGCAGGGATTATCGCACTTACCGGGGGGCTTATTGGTGAAGTGCTACTGAAATCAAACTATACCGGTGACTTTGGGGGAACACCTGTATTTATATCAACCGGTGATCTTGATCCGCACGTGCCGGTAAGTCGCGTCGAGGAAAGTATTACAGTGCTGAAAAATCTGAATGCACAGGTGAATTCTGCAATCTATCCGGGGCGTCCGCATACGATTTCAGAAGAAGAGATTGCTATCATTAACAGAAAAATATTAAAGTAAGGCGATGTATTGATCGGTGTGTTTTTGATAATATCAGATACTGACACTAATTTTAAAACTCATCTACCAGTTTGGAAGATGAGTTTTTTGCTTGTTTAAATACTGATTGCTGATATGTTTGAAGAAATTAATGCTTACGCAAAGCGATGTCTGCCATTTACAGATGAAGATCTGGAATTTTTTAATTCTGTACTTCAGTTCAAAAAGCAGCGTAAAAAGACTTTCCTGTTGCAGGAAGGAGAGGTATGTAATTTTGAGGCATTTATACTGAAAGGTTGTATCCGAACCTACCACATCGACCACGCCGGCGCTGAAGTTACTTTGCAATTTGCAGTGGAAGACTGGTGGGTGAGTGACATTACCAGTTTTACAGAACAGAAGCCGAGTATGGTCTATATTGAAACGCTCGAAAATTGTGAGCTGCTCATACTTACGCTTGAAACCAAAGAAAAGTTACTTGCCAGAGTCCCCGGATTTGAACGTATGTTCAGGTTGATGGTGCAACGCAATCTTGCACAGACTCAGGAGCGACTTTTCAGAACGATATCTACGACAGCAGTTGAAAAATACCTCGATTTTCTCAATCGTTATCCGGCTATCCCGCAGCGTGTAGCACAGCATTACATTGCATCTTATCTGGGCTTTTCTCCGGAATTTCTAAGTAAAGTGAGGAGGAAGCTTAGTGCGAATTAGGGGTTCGGGTTTGCAGAGCGTTGTACAAGCAGTATCTTTGCAATATGTCAAAAATGATCCCCGAAAATTTAGAGGAAATCATGATTCACAATGCCACGGAAGCTCAAACCGGACTTGGTAAAGATCATGAACCAGTTGTGAAATTACACTCCAAATATGGCAAAGGTATCTGGCTTTTGTCAGAGATGGACGCAGCAAATCATATAGCCTATGGCATCTGTGACCTGGGGCAGGGTACTCCTGAGCTAAGCTACGTATCTATCACGCATCTTGAAAGTATAAAGCACGTCCGCTTGAAGGTACCCATGGTTGAGATTGACCCGGACTTTGATGGGAAATATCCGCTTAGCGTTTACCTGGAGGCCGCAAAAGTAAACAAAAGGGTTACAGAGGATGAGCAACTTTTGAAGCAGGCTGCAGCCAAACTTGGAAAATAGTCCGACCATTCAGCCGGACTTTACTGATGTATTTTGTTTGAGTGATATTATACAGATTGCGTATCGTGGATGATAACTCCCGCCAACGCAGCTGCCAATCCCGCTGCCAGCATACTGACTTCTTTATTGGTATCTTTCTGTTTTGCTGCAATTCCTGCCAGAGCTGTTGCAATAGGAAGCAGATAACTTGGATCATTCAGTTGCCTTGAGGCCCATATTGCAATACCGCTTGTGAGCGGCAACGCGGCGCTGGTCCATTGTTTAATTTCTGTAGGTTTTTTCAGATAACCACTTTCCTGCAATAGAGTGGTAGTGCTTATAGCTGACGCAGCTGTAAGCCATCCTGTATATATTCCAATAAACTTACGCAAAGTATTTTCCGGTTCTGCTACAGATACTCCGCCTGCATCCAACGCCCTATGCAGACCGATTGCCGCAGGCAACATTGAAATTGTAGTGATGGCAGCACCTATCCGATGCTTTTTTTCTGATTTGGAAAAGAAAAAACCAAAAATCATTGTCAATAAATAATTGAGTCTGAGCCATGGCTGTGCTTTCTGATAACGTGGGTTGTTGAGCTGATCTGGAAGCGCCTGATGAACGGCCAGTGCAATAGTTCCTGCGTAGATAGTAGACCAAACAATTCCAAATGTGGCATTAGCAGGCGTAAGCAGGTTCCGATCCACTTTCTTTTGTCGCTTTATATCCAGATAGGTTTTTACTGCGTTTTTCCGTGGCCTGCTAAAAAAGTAAGTACCAACAATTCCTCCGATAACAATCGCAGCCGTAGCATATCTTCCAAGTTCCTTGTTTTTCATGGTTTGTTTATTAGGAGTTATTTCAAATCAGTTTGTACAAAAATACTGTACCGATGTAGTCTGGAACTTCATTGTTCCAGCTTTCTATTTCATTCATTGTTATTGTATTTATGAATGAGCTAATGTATAATAATGGGTGTTTTAGTGCTTATCTAATAATAAACTATAACTTTTATATTCAGTATATTATAATTGTCAGATCAATAATATATTCATGAATGTTTTGATAATTTGTTTGCAGTAAAAAGATTCTATTCCTTACTCCGATGCTTTTTCTATGATTTGTATACGTCTATTTGCCCTACTTCTGCTGTTTTCTATTTCGCTTGTTCAGGCGCAGGTTATCCCGACACCCAAAGAACATTTCGGTTTTGATATCGGCGACGACTACATGCTCACAACTTTTACACAGGCCGAAGCTTATTTCAAAAAAGTGGCTGCTGTATCTGATAGAGTAAAGTTTGTGGATATAGGTCCAACGGAAGAAGGCCGCAGGCAACCTATGATGATTATCACATCCCCTGAAAACCTCAAAAAAATTGATCGTTATAAAGAGATCTCTCAAAAGCTTGGCAGGGCGGAGGTAAGTGAACAAGAGGCAAAAGCACTGGTTGCAGAGGGGAAACCTGTTGTATGGATTGATGGGGGATTGCATGCAACTGAGACTGTGGGTTCACACCAGTTGATTGAAACACTTTATCAACTTGTAAGTCGAAAAGATCCGGAAACAATGAAGATTCTGGACAACGTGATCATTCTGCTTTCTCAGGTAAATCCTGATGGTCACGAACTGGTATCTGGTTGGTATATGAGTGAGAAAGATCCTAAGAAAAGAAACATGAACATTCCGAGACTGTACCAAAAGTATATCGGTCATGACAACAATCGGGACTTTTTCATGATGAACATGAAAGAGACCACCAATACATCTTTGCAGCAGTACGTGGAGTGGCTTCCTCAGATCATTTATAACCATCACCAAACCTCACCAGCCGGTGCGGTTGTGGCGGGTCCACCATATAGGGACCCATTTAACCATGTGCTGGATCCATTGCTGATCACAGGAATAGACGGTGTTGCAGCAGCCATGATCAATCGCCTTAACGTAGAAGACAAACCGGGGTATACACGTCTTTCGGGCTCGGCGTATTCAACCTGGTGGAACGGCGGATTGAGGACTACGCCTTACTTCCATAATATGATTGGTATCCTGACGGAAATTACCGGTAATCCTACACCCTCCACGATTCCGCTGGTACCTGATAGGCTTATACCCAACAACGCGACGCCCTTCCCCGTGATGCCGCAAAAATGGCAGTTTCGCAGGTCAATTGATTATTCTGTTTCACTTAACTATGGCATCCTCAATTATGCTATGCGGAATGGTGATGTGCTTTTGTATAATATTTACAAGATGGGGCGCAATTCCATTGAACGCGGCAACAAAGACTACTGGACATTATATCCTAAGTTCTCAGAAGCAGTTACATCCGGGTTTGAAGCGTATAAAAAAGCTGCTGCTGCACGTCCCCGCACAGACAGTATTGCTAATGCCAGATTTGGAGCCAACATCATTCCTCAGAATCTCTATGATACGGTTTACACAAATCCCGTCTTGAGAGATCCCCGAGGTTTCATCATTTCATCGGATCAGGCCGATTTTCCAACTGCAGTTAAGTTTATTAATGCTTTAATTAAATCCGGGATCCTGGTTCATAAAGCCAATACCGCGTTTACAGTAGAAGGTAAAAGTTATCCGGCAGGATCATACATAGTGAAATCCAGCCAGGCATTCAGGCCCCACGTGCTTGATATGTTTGAGCCCCAAAACCATCCGAATGATTTTGCCTATCCGGGTGGTCCGCCCATACGTCCTTACGATGCTGCAGGATGGACGCTGGCATTTCAGATGGGCATAAAGTTCGATAGGATTTTGAATAGCTTCGACGGTCCGTTTGAGCGAATACCTTATGGCGAAATACAATCGCCACCTGTCGTGACCAGCCCTGGTTCAAAAGGTGGATACCTCTTAGATACAAGAGTTAATAATGCATTCAATGCTGTAAACGATTTGTTGAAAGGGGGCGTTGAGGTATATCGTATAAAAGATAGCACAGCAAATGCTCCGGCAGGTTCTTTCTTCATTTCTGCGAAGGGCAAGAAAATTCTTGAAAAGGCAGGTGCAAACTATGGTGTAACAGGAATTGCTGTAGCTGCAAAGCCGGCAGGCGCCGTAAAGATACGCCCTGCACGAATAGCTCTTTTTGATAATTATGGGGGCTCGATGCCCTCCGGTTGGGTACGCTGGATGATGGAACAGTACAATTTCCCTTTTAAGGTTGTATATCCTCAGGATATTGACCAAGGTGAGCTGGCATCCAAATATGATGTGATTCTTTTTATTAGCGGAGGTATTCCGTCTGTGAATGCTGTTGGCTCAGAGGGTTTCAGAGGTGGACGTCAACCCAAACCAGAGGAGGTAGCTGAAGAGTTCCGTCCATGGTTAGGGAGTATTACTGTGGCGAAATCCGTTCCTGAGCTTAAAAAGTTCATAGAAGCCGGAGGACAGGTTGTGACAGTGGGAAGCAGCACTGCTTTGGCGTATCATTTTGGTTTGCCAGTGAGTAATGCACTTGTTGAAGTAACTGCAAAAGGCGAGGAAAAGAATCTGAATAGTGAGCGATTTTATATCCCAGGTAGTATTCTGAAAGTTTCGTTTGATACATCCCTGCCTGCAAATTGGGGAATGAGCAAAGAGGCTCATGTCGTATTTAATAATAGTCCTGTGTTCAGACTGGGTCCCGATGCCGCGCTGAAGGGATTGAAACCTCTGGCTTGGTTTGGTACAGATAAACCGCTTGTGAGTGGCTGGGCATGGGGTGAGACCTACCTTAAAAATGGTGTTGTCGCTTTCGAAGCCAGGGTGGGGAAAGGGAAACTATATGCATTCGGACCCGAGATAACCTTTCGCGCCCAGGCACATGGAACTTTCAAATTACTTTTTAATGAGCTATATAAAATTCAATAGTCTAATCCGGTACTGTCTTGTTCCATGATATAGAAACGGCAACCGAAGAATCATGTTCGGTTGCCATTTCTATAAATACCATTGAATTTTTTAGCTACCCACCCATCTGTATCAAAGCTTCTTCTACAGAACTGACTGGTAATTGGCAAGTTTTATTGAAGCAAACATAAATCAATGCCTTGCCATCCTTACCCGTTTTTCCGTGTATTAATGGAAGAGATGATGAACTGGTGGAACCTAGTATCACTTTGTTAGGAATAAAAAAGCGGTCGAGATCTTTGCGGATCTCATCCGCATTTTCTCCAACGATTACAATTTCTGGTGTGGGAGCTGCTCGCATACAATACAAAGCAGCCCAGTTGGTAACCCATTGCACATCAGTAGTTAGTATTTTGTGCATTTGAGAAAGCATTTTGTCGGAAATTTGGCTGTAATTCTCCCTGTCCAAAATTTTGCCGAGTGTATAGAGGTTTGTAGCCATGATGGAATTCGAAGCAGGAATTACATTGTCGAACAACTCCTTCTTCCGGACAATCAAGGATTCCCCTTCAGAGTCTGTGAAATAGAAGTAGCCTTCTTTTTCATCATAAAAATTGGATATTGTATGGTCAGTAAGCAACCGGGCCTGGTGGATCCAAATTTCGTCGAAGGTGATTTGATACAATCCTATATATCCGTCAACAACAGCTGCGTAATCTTCCAGAAACGCGGTAATAGTAGCTTTATCATTTTTGTAGCTGTGTTTGAGCTTACCATCAACGGTCATTGCTGTAAGCAGGAAATTTCCGCAGTCAACAGCCAGCTTCCTTATTTGCTCGTCGCCAAGTGCTTTATAGCTGTCGGTTAGTCCTTTCAGAAGGAGACCATTCCAGGAAGCAAGTATTTTATCATCTAATCCGGGTCTTATTTTTTCCTGACGTTTCGCTGCCAGTTTTGCAATTGCATGGTTATATCTCACGATAAATTCCTCGTCATAAATCCCTAGTGCTTTAGCAGTCTTGCTTACTTCGTTGGTCAGGTGAAGATGGTTGTTTCCATGTTCCCAGTTACCTCCTCTGCTGATATTATAAAGATCCGCAAACCAAAGAAAATCGTCTTTCAATATCGTTTGCAATTCTTCATAAGTCCAGATGTAGAACTTTCCTTCAATACCTTCGCTGTCCGCATCCAACGCAGAGTAAAAACCGCCTTTTTGGTGCAGCATTTCATTCTCCAGCCATTTGATAGTCTGACGCAGCCTATCAGCATACAATTCGTCGCGGGTAAGTGCATAAGTTTCCGCATAAATACTGAGGAGCTGTCCGTTGTCATAGAGCATTTTTTCGAAATGCGGTATAAACCAGTCTTCATCAACCGAATAACGGGTCCATCCTCCACCCACGTGATCATAAATACCACCAACGGCAATACGCGTGAGGCTCAATTCTATTTGGGCAAGTGCCTCCGCATTTTGAGTAAGGTCGAAGTAGCGTAAAAGGAACTTATAAATAGAAGGCATCGGGAATTTAGGAGCTCTGTCCATCCCACCTTTTTGGATGTCAAAATGCTTTTTAAGCTGTTCAAACATCATATCCAGTTCTTCTATACTATAAGGACGCTCTTCAAATGACAGCCCATATTTAACTGATTCTGACAAAGTCATATTTTGCACAAAACCTTCGGCAGAACCAGACAGTTCATCATAGTGATTCTGAAATGCGTTGTTGACGCTTTTCAGAAGCTGTACCCAGTTTTGAGCCGGCAAATACGTCACACCATAGAACGGTTTTGCATCAGGTAAAAGAAACACATTCAGCGGCCAGCCACCACGGACACCCATAGCCTGCACAGCATCCATATATACAGCATCAACGTCCGGACGTTCTTCACGATCAACTTTAATACATATGAAAAAGTCATTCATCACAGCTGCTATATCGTCTTTTTCAAAACACTCTTTCTCCATCACATGGCACCAGTGGCAGGCTGAATAACCAATGCTTACCAGAATGGGCTTATTCTCTGTTACGGCTTTTTGTAAAGCTTCGGGCCCCCATGGGTACCAGTCTACCGGGTTATGGGCATGTTGCAGTAAATATGGACTTGTTTCCTTGCTCAGGCGGTTCATAGTATCGTTGATTAAGTAATGTTGATATCCGTAGATATCATTGGTTGATAATTATCTTCCTGGTAATGACCTGATTTTTGGACACAAACCTGGCAAAATATATGCCCGCGGAAAGAGCTGGTAAAGGAATAAATTCATTAGTCATGCCGGAAAATGATTTTATATTTTTCTGCGTGACTATTTGTCCCTTCGTATTGAGCAGGGAAAAAGCGACATCACTCATGCCATTCACGCCAATCAATTTGATGTTCAACTCGGTTTTTGCCGGGTTTGGATATAGTGTTACTTCCGCTAGAAGTGATTCTTCGCCTAAGATCACATCATTCAGATCATATTTGCAAAGTAATATTTCTTTGCCCTTGAGAGTAACTGTCTTATGCCAATTTCCATGGTAAAAGTGGACTAACGTTTCCTCATTATCTCCTGCGTAAGCATTATGAGCGGCTACAAGAATGTGGTTGTCTTTTACAACGCCACGCCATACTGTACCCTGATGCTGAGCCATTAAGTCCCTGGCTGTAGTAGGTATCACAAGCTCATGTTGTCCCTCAAACATATCTTTGAACTCAGACAGTCGATAAAGACCATAAATAAAGTGTTCGTACGGTGCATAGTTTTCCTGCCTATCGCCGGGGAAAAAGGGATTTTCCCATATCCACAAGCCTGCTGCTCCGGAAAAAAATGGGAAGATGGCAGTAGCTTCCGCCATAAATGGGGTGATAAAGGGCGTATTTTTATCATAGCTATCGTGAACTCTCAGCCATACAAAGGGTATAACCGGTTTATCACTCCATGCGCGATTTACTTCCACATGAAATAACAAATAGGTAAGATAATCTTTACCAAAAGGATTATCATAGCCATAGTAATAATACGGTGAAGGGGAAAGCGCATCCATTCCATCATAATAAGGCCCGCCTACGCTACCGGCGTCATTTTGGGTGAGGTAATGTGTTCTTGCCGTATTGGTCGTCCAGTCTTGCCAGGTATTGGAAGTGATATTAAGCCATGTATTTCTGACAGGGACATCGCTGTAGGCTGAAACCAGAGGGCCGTTTCCTATTTTCATCCTTAACCTGTTTATTGCCTCTCTGTGCCACCATCGCATATCCCGCTTGTAGGTATTTAAAAATTGGGCATCCGGGAGATTTCTGTATTCCTGAGCTATCTGGGTGTTTGATTTTAGCTGAAGGATATCTCTGTCCTCGCGCTGGAAACGTTCCACGTCCAGACAAACTATGTCTGCATCTACACTACTTGCATAAGCGTCCCAGTAATTTCTGTAAGCAGTTGTGTCATTTCCCCAGGGACTTCGCAGTGTATTATCAGCCCATGGATAATTGCCGGCATTGGTGGCTACACCGTACCATAATACTGCACGATTTTTAATAGGAAGAGATCCTGGTTCATTACCACTGTAAGTTGCAAGGTGACTGAATCCGTGTTTGAGAGGTTGAGATTGGGTGTCACCAAACCTGGGTCCACTGTAAATCACTTTGAATGGCAGAGAGAATTCCGGAAACTTATTCCATTCAATATTATTGTTATTGGTTACAGGAGACAACTTGTAAGAAGGCTCACAATTCTGGGCTTGTAATTGTATGGAATTGATTATCAAAAGGATAATTCCTGTTGTGTATAGCCGTAAAGTCATTTTTGTATTGCTGTTCATAAGATTGACCAAACAAATTCGTTAGTTTTGTGTCAAATGGTGATTTTGTATTTACAGAAACCAGTATGAGAAAAATTAACCATTTATCGGGAAGCGACGAATTGATTCCTGAGAATTTTTAAATAAAAACAAATCAAATGAAACGCATTTTTAATCTGATTCCCTTACTGGCTGTTCTTCTTTTTGTTTCTTCCTGCAAGGACAAAGATAAGAATGCAACTCCAGAGCCTACCGAAATGAGTAAAATTCTTGTAACCTATCCATGGAATCTTACAAGTGTTACAGATCTGGCAGGCAAAACGATTCCAACTAATCAGCTTGATGTTGTAACCAGAACTATATTACCTAATTTGAATATTGAATTTCAGGCAGGAAATAAGGTTCTGGCAAGAGGAATAGGGGATTCGCAGGTTGCCAATGGAGGAACGTGGTACTTAACCGAAGATAATAAAGGTTTGGATATCAATGTTAGTATGATTGCCGGCATTTTTGATATTGTGGAGCTAACAAACAGCACGATGCGATTAAAAAAGTTGATGCCTGTTAGTGGTGTCGAGCAGGAAGCAATCATGGTATTTGCTCCGGTTGTAAGATAATCGGAGTATCAAAATATAATAGGTACTGTATAAGAATTTGTAAGGAAAGCGGCGGATTTGATTCGCCGCTTTCTTTATTTTGCAGCAAATTCCTTTTACATGCAAAAGAATAATCCCCGCATCATCAACGCATGGTGTATGTACGACTGGGCCAACTCGGTACACGCCCTGGTTATCGTTTCCAGTATTTTTCCTGTTTATTTTAGTGCGACTGCCCTTAGTGCATCAGGCAGTCCGGAAATTAATTTTTTCGGATGGCATGTAAAAAGTTCGGTCCTCTTTTCTTATACAGTCTCCAGTGCCTTTTTGATTACTGCAGCTTTGATACCCCTGTGTACCGCTATTGCAGACTACACAGGAAGAAAGAAAAGCTTTATGAAATTCTTTTGTTATCTGGGAGCAATCAGTTGTATGTTGCTATTTTTCTTCACCAAGGATACGCTCATTCCGTCCCTGTTGTTATTCGGGCTTAGTCTGGTAGGATGGAGTGGCAGCATCGTATTTTATGATTCATATCTTCCTGAAATCGCAACAGAAAGTAATTATGACCGCTATAGCGCCAGAGGGTTTTCGATGGGGTATTTTGGTAGTGTACTTTTATTGCTGTTCAATCTGAGTATGGTCTTGTTCCCGCATTTTTACGGTATAGAGAATAAGGCAATTCCTGCGCGTATTTCATTCTTTACAGTGGGAGTCTGGTGGATTTTGTTTGCACAGATCCCGTTTTATTATTTGCCGGAGGGTAGGAGTGGCTCCGGAATGGTGACTCGTAGTGTGATCCTTAATGGTTTTCAGGAACTCAAAAAGGTGTATGCCCAATTGCAGAATCAGCCATACCTGGCAAAATTCCTTTCCGCATTTTTTATTTATACAATGGGTTTAAGGACTGTGATGTATGTGGCTACTATATTTGGTGCTACTGAGCTAAAGCTTCCTTCACAGAGTTTGATTATCACAGTTCTTCTCATTCAATTGGTGGGTATTGTAGGATCATTTGGCTTTGCCTGGCTTTCCGGTCAGATCGGTAATATATATGCACTGATGATCGGAGTTGTGATTTGGATAGGAATCTGTGCAGGTGCTTATTATACGACCGAGGCCATAGAGTTTTACGTGCTGGCGTGCACGGTTGGCATGGTGATGGGTGGACTGCAGTCACTTTCCAGGGCAACGTATTCCAAACTACTTCCCGTACAAACTACAGATACAGCTTCTTACTTTAGCTTTTACGATGTGACTGAAAAACTAGCCATTGTGTTGGGAACATTCATTTATGGATTTGTAGAACAGTTTACAGGTAGTATGCGCAACAGCATATTGGCACTTCTGGTCATTTTTGTATTTGGTCTGTTTTTACTCGCACGCATTCCATCCCGAAAGGTGTATCGGTTTGGACTTGATTCGCAGAAATAATGTTGATCCGTTTAGAGAAAGGATTGAGTGTGGAATACTTATGGGGATTCTGTTACACGTTTATTTGTGTGTATGTTCGGGCAATAGGAAAGAGGGAGCACCCTGCGCGTTTACCGTGCCATGGTACAATATTTTAACTCAGTGTTAACTATTAGAATGAGGTTAATAAACTGTAGCATGAACAATCCTATCAGTGTTTTGGTAATTGATGACGACCAGGACGATCATGAAATTTTTTCCGGGGCAATGCACATAGCATATCCTAAGGCACTATGTGAATTTGCATTTAACAGACTGGAAGCACTTGACCGATTGAAATTGGTTACTGAAAAGCCGGATTTCATATTTATGGATTTGAATATGCCGGAGATGGAACCTGAGGAGTTTCTGCAAAAGTTGAGGCTTATACCTAATATGCAGGACATTGCAGTCTATACACTTTCTGGGTGTGCTCCTTATGATCAGATGAAATATTTGACTCAAATCGGGGTGAAGAAGGTACTTCAGAAACAAAATACAATAGGACAATTATCCAATCTGCTTCGATCTACAATAGGAGCGGTTGCGGTTTAAATCAGCAATAACTAACACACACGATATATAAAGGCAAGAACACACACTAATTCATTAAAAGCAAGAATGGCCCGGCAGAAATTTCTGCCGGGCCATTCTTGCTTTTATATCTAAACATTGGTACTACAATGTTCTTTTCACTTCACGTAGTTCAAAGCTTTCAATGATATCACCTTCTTCGATATCATTAAAGTTCTTAATACTCAAACCACATTCGTAACCGTTTCTTACTTCCTGAACATCATCTTTGTAACGTTTCAACGAATCAATCTCACCTGTCAGCAATACGATACCGTCACGTACAATTCTGATTTTATTACTACGCTTCACGAAACCATCCGTAACATAGCAACCTGCAATGGTTCCGATACGACTGATTTTAAATACTTCACGTACTTCGATATTACCAGTAATAACTTCTTCAATTGTAGGAGCAAGCATACCCGTCATCGCATCTTTCACTTCATCAATAGCACTGTAAATTACAGAGTAGTGACGAATTTCGATCTGATCCTGCTCGGCCATCTTCTTAGCATTGGCAGAAGGACGAACCTGGAATCCGATTACGATTGCATCCGAAGCAATTGCAAGGTTTACGTCTGATTCAGAAATCTGACCTACACCTTTATGGATGATGTTAACCTGAACCTCAGATGTTGAAAGTTGCAGTAACGAATCGGAAAGTGCTTCAACCGATCCATCCACGTCACCTTTAACAATCAGGTTCAATTCACGGAAGCTACCAATTGCCTTACGACGACCAATCTCTTCAAGAGTGATATGTTTACGTGTTCTGATTGTCTGTTCACGCTGTATCTGCTCACGTTTTACTGCAATCTCACGGGCATCACGCTCGTTTTCGAAAACATTGAAACGATCACCAGCCTGAGGAGCACCATTTAGTCCCAGTAACTGCACAGGCATGGATGGTCCTGCTGTCTTGAGTTTTCTTCCAAGGTAATCCGTCATGGCCTTCACTTTCCCAAAGTGAGCTCCTGCAAGAACCACATCACCAAGTTTCAGAGTTCCTGTTTCTACCAGAAGCGTGGTAACATATCCACGTCCTTTATCAAGTGAAGCTTCAACTACCGTACCATTTGCACGACGGTTAGGATTCGCTTTCAATTCCAGAAGTTCAGCTTCCAGTAATACTTTTTCAAGTAACTCATCTATACCCAGACCTGATTTGGATGAGATTTCCTGAGTCTGGTATTTACCACCCCATTCTTCTACAAGCAAATTCATGTTAGCAAGTTCCTCACGTATCTTTTCGGTATTTGCACCAGGCTTATCTACTTTACTAAAAGCAAATACAATTGGAACACCTGCAACCTGTGCGTGATTAATTGCTTCACGCGTCTGAGGCATGATGCTATCGTCAGCTGCGATTACGATGATAACAACATCCGTTACTTTGGCACCACGTGCACGCATCGCTGTAAAGGCTTCATGACCCGGAGTATCAAGGAATGTAACTTGTTTACCGACCTTGGTTTTAACGCTGTAGGCACCTATATGCTGTGTGATTCCACCTGCTTCACCGCTTGCAACGTTTTCTTTACGTATGTAATCGAGAAGGGAAGTTTTACCATGATCGACGTGACCCATGATTGTGACAATAGGAGCCCTTTCGATCAGACTTTCTTCTGAGTCTACTTCTTCAACTACGTCGTTCTGAACTTCTTCTTCTGCTGATATGAATGCAACTTCAAAACCGAATTCATCTGTGATGAAAGTGATGGCTTCTGCGTCCAAACGCTGGTTGATAGAGACGAACATACCCATGCTCATACAAACCGAAATTACTTCCTGTACCGTAACGTCCATCAGAGAAGCCAGGTCATTTGCAGAAACGAACTCCGTTACGCGCAATACTTTAGTTTCGCTGTCATCCATTGCGTTCGGATCATTCTGATCTGCCCGATCGCGACGTCTCAAACCTCTACCTCTTCCACCTGTCTTGGCATTGCTCCCTCCACCCATACGTGCCATTGTTGCACGGATGTTGTCCGAAACTTCTTTATCAGATACTTCTTCACGTTTTCCACCGCGTCGGTTGCTACCACCACGGTTGCTGCTCGCACCTTTTGCACCTGCAGTGCCAGCATTATTAGTGCCTGGCGTTCCAGTTCCTGTATTACCGGTTGTGCCGGTAGCCGGACGATTACCACTTCTGTTACCTGTAGTAGCAGGAGCATTAGCGTCTTTTGGCCGCGCTGCTGTGCTATCGCCGGTAGTTGTCGTTGCGGTAGCCGGTTTTACTTCACCAGGTGTCGTTACACCGTCACGAATACGCTTGCGCTTACGACGACGTTTCTTGTCCGCCGCTGTATCGCTACTGGATGCAACGGGGTCTTTTTTCTTAAACTTATCGGAAGGTAATTCAATCTTACCAACCACACGAAGTCCTCTTAGTTGCTCACCACGTGCTTCTATCAGGTTTGACCCTGTACCTTCTGCAACAGGTGTATCAGCTACAGGTTTCTCCTCCTGTACAACCGGGGCTGGTTTTTCAGAAGTTGTTTCTACAGGTTTTTCAACTGCAGTAACAGGTGGTGTTACTATAGGAGCTTCTATTTTTTCCTGAACAGGCGCTGCTTTTACCGAAGTCGTTTCTACTACAGCTTCAGGCTGCTTTTCCTGCTTAGGTTCCAGTACTGGTTGTTCAGGTGCTTTTGTTTCAACCTGTGCCGTTTGTACAGGTGCTATATCTTCTTTCGGAGCAGGAGGGGTTACCTCTGCGACCTCAGGTTTTTTCTCTTCCACAACCGGTTTGGGAGTTTCCGCTACAGGTGCTTTTTCGGGAGCAGCAGCAGGAGCTGAGACGGGTTTCTTTGCGTCCAGGTCAATTTTACCTACCACTTTAATTCCAGGTAATCTGTTTTCCTGAACAGGAGTTACAGGTTCTGGTTTCTCCTCCACCTGAGGTTTTTCTTCTGCCGGTTTTGCAGCACTGTTTCTGAAGTAAAGAATTTCATCATTGTTGCTCCTTACTTTCTCTTCTTTGCGTTCCGAAGGAGCCTCTACCGGAGCAGGTTTCGGAACAAGCGATGTTTTTAGGTCGTCCGATTTGAAGTCCTTTGCAAGAAACTCGATTTGATCAGAATTAATCTTGGTATTAGGGTTACTTTCCACCTTATACCCTTTGGCAGACAGATGATCCACGATCGTAGTAATTCCTACGTTCAGGATCCGTGCCACTTGGCTAAGGCGCATCATTTTATCTTCTGCCATATTAGCAATTAAATAGAAAAAAGTTTTGCATTTGCGGACAACCTAACACCATTGTCAGATCATCCAAATAGATTATTCAAATTCTTTACGCAGGATATCCAGAATGTCCTCGACAGCTTCTTCTTCCAGATCCGTACGTCTTACTAATTCTTCCTTATTCAGGGCCAATACACTTTTTGCTGTATCAAGACCTATTTTGTGCAGCTCAGCGATCATCCAGCTTTCGATTTCATCGGAGAACTCTGACAAATCAACATCTTCGTCATTTTGTTCCTCAATATCTCTGAACACGTCAATTTCCATGCCTACGAGTTTGCCGGCCAGTTTAATATTCTGCCCACCTTTACCAATTGCAAGAGAAACCTGATCTGGTTTCAGAAATACCGATACGCGCTTAGAATCGCGATCAATCTGCATAGAGCTCACTTTGGCAGGGCTCAATGCGCGACTAATAAGCAGTTCAAGATTATCGGTATAATTGATTACATCAATATTCTCGTTACCGAGTTCACGTACGATAGAATGGATTCTTGATCCCTTCATACCCACACAAGCTCCAACCGGGTCAATTCTGTCATCGTACGATTCTACTGCAACCTTTGCACGTTCCCCTGGTTCACGAACGACTTTTCTTACTGAAATAATTCCATCGTAGATCTCAGGAATTTCAACTTCGAACAGTCTTTCCAGGAAAACAGGCGATGTTCTTGACAATGTTATCTTGGGAGAACCATTGTTCATATCCACTTTATGAATAACGGCTTTCACTGACTCTCCTTTACGGAAACGATCTTTGGAGATCTGTTCTGTACGAGGCATTGAAAGTTCATTTCCTTCACTGTCCACGATGATAACTTCATGACGGAGTGTTTGATACACTTCTCCCGTAATCATCTCACCCACCTGATCCTTGTACTTTTCGTACATGATTTCTTTCTCCATATCCTTGATCTTCTGGATCAAAGTCTGGCGGGCAGTTTGTACCAAACGGCGACCGAAATCGATAAGTTTAACTTCTTCGGCTACCTCTTCTCCAACTTCAAAGTCACTCTGAATTCTGCGAGCTTCTTCCAACGGAATTTTGTTGTATTCCCAGATATCTTCCGAGTTATCATCAACAATTTCACGTGTCCGCCACATTTCAAGGTCACCGCTTTCCGGGTTAATGATCACGTCAAAGTTGTCGTCTGTGCCATACTTTTTACGGATCATCGTACGAAACACCTCCTCTAATACACTGATCATCGTAGGACGGTCAATGTTCTTTGAACTGGCAAACTCCGCGAATGATTCTATTAATACTCCGCTATCCATTTTATGCTAAAGAATATTTGCTGATACTAAGTTAAACATATTATACATTTGATTACAAATCAGGTGTATGCCTGGAATGCACAAGTTATTTAAATGAAATCTCAATCATAGCCTTGGAAATATCTTCCAAACGGACAATCTTGATCATCTCTGATGGTTCTACAGGCACCTTTGGCTTCTTCTTTGGCTCAGGCAACTGCAAAGTTATCTGCTCTTCCTGCACATCTGTCAGTTGTCCTGTGATAATATCTCCGCTCTTTAAAGTCACTTTGATACTTCTTCCAAGGTTTTTCCGGTATTGACGAACCAGTGTGAGCGGCTGATCCAGACCAGGAGAGGATACTTCCAATGTGTAAGCATCTGCAAACAAATCAAGCTCTTCGAGTTGCTTTGCCAGGCGTCTGCTTATAGAAGTACATTCCTGAATGGTGATTCCTTCGTCGCTGTCGACTAGGATGGATACTTTCTGGCTGGTCTTGGAAGGCTTGATCAGAATATTTACAATGAATAATCTGTCTTCCTCCAGCATTGGATTCAGTAATGCTTCTAATTGTTCTTTTATTGACATGTAAGGCTTGATACAAATAAAAAAGGGGATTGTAGACCCCCTCACTCAACCGATCATCTTTAAATAATGATGCAAAGGTAAAACTATTTTATGATTTGTACAAGTTATGGTTTTTTAGAAATCAGGGTTAAGCTATTTTTGTTGCCAACATCCTTGAAGACCTCCATGAAAAAAATTGCAAGTACTTTTTCGTTTTTTTATTATCTATTCGTCCTATACACACTCGTCTGCTATGCACTGATCTACTGGAGTCCGCTAAAGGGATGGTTCTGGGGCTTTATTATGATGTCTTTCCCCATAGTTATCGTAATCCACCTGTTTATTCTGGTCATGGCGATACTTTCCCGTGAAAAAAAGAACATTCTTTTTCCGTTAATAATTCTCGCACTTGGAGGATTATTTCTGCCTCGTACGTTTCAATGGGGAAATAATCCTGAAGAAGCAGATCAGACTCAAAAAACACTGACTGTCCTTCACTACAATGTACATGGATTTCAGCACAATAGGGAAATGCCCTTGGATTTACGTAATGATGAAAAGGCCAGGATGAAAGATTGGCTTGTGAATACCGGGGCCGACTTACTTTGTATGCCGGAATATATTAACTACAAAAGTGCTGGTGTGATGGATGTAACAGCGGCATTTAGTAAAGAAGGATACAAAGATGTTGTACATTTCAAATCCGAAGAGCATACTCGTCGTAACAGTTACTATGGAATGGTGCTTTTTTCTAAATATCCTATTTTAGCATCAAGAGATACAGTGTTTGAAGCGCAGAATGGAATGATCCAGGCGGATATTAAAATGGGTAAAGATACAGTGAGGGTTATAACGGTTCATCTTTTTTCAATGACGCTACGGCTGAAAGCATTAGTAAGTCAGCGTACGTCTAAGGGGCTTATCAGGGAGGTAAAATCTACCGCCCGTTCTATTAAAATGGGTTTTTTGAAGCATGCACGCGAGGCTGAGGTACTTAAGGCATGGGTGCATTCATCTCCATATCCTGTAATTGTAGGCGGCGATTTCAACGAAACGCCTTACAGTTATGTGTATGGAAAAATCAGGGAAGTTCTTGCCAGTACATTTGAAAATAAGGGAAGTGGATTTGGATTTACTTTCAATGAAATGCCTTATTTTATCAGAATAGACCATCAGTTTTATGACGAGGCGCACTTAAAATTGATAGATTTTAAAACCATTAATGAAGTGAAATACTCTGACCATTACCCTGTCATGGGTACCTACCAGGTAATTCGGGAGTAAAATGAAATGTGTTTTCTATATTTTACCCATAAAAATGCCCCCAAAATGTGTCTAACTTTTTGGGGGCATTGTATTCAGGCTTTTTCATTTGTAGGTAATCCTGAGACTATCAAGTTCCCTTATTTCAACGGTGGGTGGAAAAACTTTTCTTTCCAGTTTGTTCATCACCAGATCAGCTACGGATTGGGCTTCCTGCTCAGTACGGAAAGAATTGTTTCCAACTACACCTGGAATGTTAAACTGCTCAATAAGTGCAGATGTATCTTGCATAATACGGTAGCCCCATCCATTGGGCAACGCGACCGTTTCTGTTCTTAAATTACCAAAGCCTTCGCTGGTAGAGTCTATTCCATTTTTCGCACGTTTTGCAAAATAGAAATAGGCTGCTCCGGCGAAGGCTATCAGGCAAATCAGAACGACTTTTAAGGTGTTACTGATTTTCACTTATATTATATCTTAATCTTCCGATACTGATGGTGCTGTAGGATCAAAAGCCCAGAAATCGTCGCTGTTCAAAGTTCCAGCCAGTCCGGTACCGATATATCCGATTCCTTTCAATGTGAAACCGGCAGCATAACTTCTTGCACCACCTTCGAAGTTCGTTTTTGCTACCCAGCTATTATCAGCTGCGTTGTATTCCCATACGTCTGAGGATCCTGTACCTCCGATGATATATGCTCTGTCATTCATGACGAGTGTAGATCCGAATGCTCTGGCAGTAAGTGCATCATTCGTAGCAGCAAGGCGTGTCCAGCTATTGGCAGCAGGATCGAAAGAATAAAGATCTTTGGTTGCTTGCTGAGAGTTGTTCTGTCCGAATCCTACGTAAGCTTTTCCTCCAAGTACAAATGCGTTAGCTCCTTTACGCTTTCCACCTGTAAAATTAGCGACCTCAGTCCAGGTATTTGCAGTAGCATCGTAGCTATAAAAATCCTGATACATAGTTGAGATGTTGATGCTACCCAAACCTACATAACCTTTGTTTCCAAGAACAAAAGAGGATGCATTACTACGAAGCATTGGGAAGTCAGCAATCTTTTTCCAGCTATTAGCAGTAGCGTCGTACTCATAAAAATCTTTTTTGTAGCCACCATCCACAGTATTGATGGCGTCATAACCCGTACCTACGTAAGCCTTATTTCCAATTACAAAAGCAATCGCATCCTGACGACCCGTTCCAGGAAATTCGGCAACCTGTGTCCATGTAGTTCCGGTGAATGACCACATATCTTTCGAACGCGCATTGGTGGTTTCGTTTGTACGACCCGTACCGATATATCCTTTTTCTCCTACAACAAAGCTTACTGCTCCGCTTCTTGGCGTTCCCCCGAAATCAGGAATACCTTGTCTGTACCAGTTTCCCAGTTTGTCAGCTTCCGGATCATCATTATTACAACTAAACTGAAGTAAAGAGGCAGATGCAACTAAGATGGCTAATGAGGTCTTCTTTAAAGTATTAAACATGAAAAATTATGGTTTGACTAATTGTTACAAATGAAATAATAATTTTTGGTTTAATTAAGAAAGTATCACGTGCGGGGTGCATCGGGTAACAGACAACACGAAACTATTTCAATCAAATTTTTTGCAAACATAACATCTTGAACCTGCTAACAGAAATTATCGATTTACTTTTTAATGAAAAGTTGCAAATATTGCCTGGATAATAAACGCAAAACAAAGAATGTTGTTGTCATAAAGTAAGAGGAGTTACAAATCCAACTGACTGCAACAGCTCTTGAACTCCTTAATTATTAGGAAACTAAAATAGTTATGGTCTTTTTTACGTTTATTTTCAACAGCTTGCCACTCTTGTTTCCAGGGGTGCGTACAGCTGAGTAGAATAGGCTAGACATCTTGAATTATTCATACAGTGATACTTTTCCTCGAAATCATTAGCCTTTACGTTACTACCCGGTGTTTTGTTGCAGGTTCACAAATTATTAGGCTTAATAAATGAATCATGTTGCAATTACCGTTACATCTGATAATTTTGCACTTTTACTGTTCTTGCCTTAAATGAAATTTATTTCTTATTATTTCAAAACTTGTTCTCCAGCTGTTTCTAAATTTCTGGTAGCAACGGTAGTTGCCGTTTCCTTTGCTTCTTGCCAATGGGGAGACCAGGTGGATGCACTTGTTCAGCCAAATGTGGATGATTTTACAGCATTGTTTTCGGATACCAGCACAGTGATGCTGTCCACAGTTGCTACTGATTCGATGATGACGGGCTCTGCAAGCCGGCAACTTGTAGGCAGGTATACAGACCCTTATTTCGGGAAAGTACATGCTACTTCCTTTATCCAAGTAGGATTGGGAGGAAGCCTTAGTTCACTTTCAGTTCCCGAAACAGCAGTGTATGACTCACTTGCCTTGTCTCTTCGTTATGATGGATACTATTATGGTGATACCACAAAAGTAATGAACGTAACAGTGCACAGGCATTTGTCGGACATGATGGAGAAAACGATATATTACAATAACGACCAAACTCCTTACGAAAAAACGCCCATAGGCACCAAACGCTTTTACCCTAATCCAAGACCAGGTGCCGGAGCAATCGGCACGGCTACAGGAAGGACAGATCTTCATATCAAGCTGTCTGATGTTTTGGGAAAAGAGATTTTTGATATGGCCAAAGCCGGGAAGCTGACAAGCAATGCAGAATTTGTAAACCTTTTGAAGGGACTGACAATTTTGCCTGCAGCTACCGATAACAATGCAATCATAGGTTTTTTTACAAGTGGTACTGCACTTAAGCTTTATCATCATACGCCGGATGCGGTAGAAGGAATTGACAAGGATTCAATCTCTGTATCGCTGGTAGGTGTGTACAATAATACAGGTGCTGATCGGAAAGGAACCATTTTAGAAAAACTTCCTAATACTTACCGGATTGCATTACCTTCAGCACAGTCAGGTAATATGTCCTTTGTTCAGGCTGGAACGGGTATCATGACGCGCGTGGATTTGCCCTCTGTACGCCAGATGAAATATCAGCAGAATTATACTTTTGCAAATAGTGCGAACCTGATCTTGGAGCCGGTGCGAAATTCATTCAGTAGTGCCTATTACCTACCGCAGATATATGTGTATCTCTGTGATCGGAATAATGACTACATTCTTAGCGGAGGCCAACCTTTACCGGTTACCGATCTGGCAGGTAATGCAGTAGTAGCCCGTTTGGAAAACGATTTCATTAATGACAGGCAGTATTATACCATAGATATCAGTCAGTTTGTACGTACCATTATACAGAGCGATTCTGACCAGGGGATCGGGTTATTATTAAGAACTTCTCCCGCTACTTTAAGCAATAACGTTTATGATGTAAATACAGAATTTTCAAAAAGTTTCAGTAGGGCTGTATTCGCAAATCAATCGAATCCTCAAGGGAGATTAAAGCTGGAAATCAAATATACCAGCATCAATACAAACTAGGTTTACCGGAATGCATGCTGAGCTGAAGCGATCTGTAACTCATTGTTGCAGATCGCTTTTTTGTTACATAATAAAACCATTTTTAGGCAAAATCTTTTCCGGTATAATCGGATCTTCTATTAATTGCAGAATGTTGATCTCGATAGTACGGCATAAGGAGGTCATAGGTATATCATTCGGTACGTTTTCAAAAGGATTCTGCATGGTATAAGATATACTCTCAACATAAAAGAACAGAAAGGATATTACGAAGGTAATAGGAATGGCGATCCTGCCTATACTGTCAATCAGACCCATGGGCAGAATGATGGTAAACACAAATATGATCATATGCACAAAAAAGCTGTACTGGGTAGGGAATATCGTATTTTTGATCCTTTCACATTTTCCCATTGAATCACACAACCGCACGAAGGTATCGTCAAGGCTCTGAAACAATATGTGATCTATGTATCCGCCGTTGTACACCTCCGTCATTTTGGTTTGCATAAGGTGAATAATAGCGTTCGGAATATTGTCGTGTCCTTTGATGAAATTCATTTCAGCCTTTGTCAGATGCAGGCTGGCGTTTGGTAGTACTGGTTCTTTTCGTAAAGAATGATTGAGCGCGTAACACCAGGCAATTTGCAGATGTGCCAGGTTGTCAATAATTGCCTTTCTATCAGGGGTAGCAGGGCTTATGAAGGATATTCCCTGTCTTACCAATGTTCTGCTGTCGTTCACAATTGCTCCCCACACCTGACGTGCCTCCCACCATCTGTCGTAGGCCGAATTCGTCCGAAAGCCTAGTAGCAGCGAAAGCGCTGTTCCCACCACAGAGATAATGGAGATTGGAAATACAAGAAAGTGCCAATTCTGATATTGATAAAGGTAAAATACAATACCTGCATAACAGGTTACTGCCACTACTCCGAGCCAAAAGTGTTTAAGCAGTCGCCAAAGGGAAAAGACTTGCGTTACGTACATGTAAGTGGTGCTTATAAATTTTGAAATATTAAAGAGAATTAAAAATAATTGTACCAGATAGGCTATAAAACAACGAAGCGCGGAACAGTGGCTCCGCGCTTCGTTGAAAATACTTATGAACTCATTTTTTGACCTGTTAAATGAGTCTGGACTCTTTTTCTTCTTTTCTCATTTTCCCTTTATAAACAAACTTTTCTATAGCCACAAATAAAACCGGCACTACGAAAATAGCGAGGGAAGTCGCAGCTAACATACCTCCAAATACTGTCCAACCTATGGTTTTTCGTGATTCGGCTGCGGCGCCACTTGCGAAAGCCAGGGGAAGTACACCCAGTATAAATGCAAGCGAGGTCATGATGATCGGACGAAGACGTAGTCTTACCGCATCCAGTGTGGCGTCCACAATCGGCATACCGCCATCCACACGTTCCTTGGCAAATTCCACAATCAAAATCGCATTTTTGGCAGCAAGACCAATCAGCGTGATCAAACCGATCTGCGCATAAATGTTGTTTGACAAATTAGGAAGGAAAGTCAGTGTAAGGATAGATCCGAAGGCTCCGATTGGTACGGCAAAGAGTACAGAGAACGGAATAGACCAGCTCTCATATAACGCTGCCAGGAACAGGAATACGAAGACAATCGAGATCGCAAAAATAACAACTGTACTGTCACCCGCTTTGATCTCCTCACTACTCATACCCGAAAATTCATATCCGTATCCTGCTGGTAATGTTGTCGCTGCCACTTCTCTGAGTGCCTCAATGGCCTGTCCGGAGCTAAATCCAGGTTTTGGTGTTCCGTTGATTTCCACCGAACGATAAATGTTGTAGTGAGAAATCAATGCCGGGTTTTCTACCACTTTGGAAGTAATCAGAGCGCTGAGCGGAATCATATTGCCTTCGCGGTTACGGACATAAAACTTATTGACCTGCTCCAGGTTAGAACGGAAGCTGCTGTCAGCCTGTACCATAACACGGAAGTTTCTTCCATAAAGGTTAAAGTCATTCACGTAACTACTACCCAAAAGTGTTGATAAAGAAGAGAATACGTCATTTACCTGCACACCCAGCTTTTTGGTTTTATCCCTGTCCACATCGATCTGGTAACCAGGCGTACGTGCGTTAAAGAAGGTGTATGCCATTCCGATTTCAGGACGGGAATTCACAGCTCCAAGGAATTTCCGGGTTACAGCCTCAAACTGCTGTATATTATCAGTGCTAGTTGTTTGCTGTAACTGGAATGTAAATCCGGATGTATTACCAAGACCAGGGATCGCAGGTGGTGCAATGGCCATGACACGTGCCTCTTTCAGGTCTGCAGTTGCTTTCTGAATTTTCTGAATAACTGCCTGTACATGTTGTTCGGCTCCCTTTCTTTGAGACCAAGGATGTAAACTGATAAAAAGTGTACCTACATTGGATTTGTTTGAAAAGCTAATCGCGTTAAGGCCGGCAATACCACCCGCTACACGTACTTCAGGAATAGAAGTAACGCGTTTCATTACTTCTTTCATCATCGCAATGTTACGGGTAGTAGAAGTCGCTTCCTGCATCTCGTAAGTCACATACATACGTCCTTCATCTTCTACCGGTATAAATCCGGAAGGTTTGTTTTTAAATAAAAATACAAGACCAACGATCAGGCAGACCATCATAATCATTACATAAGGAGTGCCTTTGATCCATTTCGAAACACCTCTTGTATAGGAATTGGATAATCGGTCGAACCATTTATTGAAACGGTCAAAGAATTTTTCCAACATATTTTTCTTTTCACCAGCTCCTTTACTTGGTTTAAGCATAATGGTACACAAAGCCGGTGTAAGTGAGAGTGCTACAAACGCAGAAAGCAATACAGAAACGGCAATGGTGATTGCAAATTGCTGATAAAGGCGACCTACAATACCTGGTACGAAACTCACCGGAACGAATACCGCTGCGAGAATAAGCGCAATGGCGATTACCGGTCCGGAAATTTCTTTCATCGCTTTGACAGTCGCTTCACGTGCCGACATTCTGTGATGGTCAATATTATGCTGAACAGCTTCAACCACAACAATGGCATCATCCACCACAATACCAATGGCAAGTACGAAAGCAAACAAGGTCAGTGTATTAATGGTAAACCCAAACGGTATAAAGAATATAAACGTACCGATGAGAGATACCGGAATGGCAAGGATAGGAATAAGTGTAGCTCTCCAGTTTTGAAGAAACAGGAATACTACAATAATTACCAGAATCATTGCTTCTGCAAACGTATGAAGTACTTCCTCAATCGAAACCTTTACAACGGTAGCTGTTTCATTAGGTATCACGTAGTCGATATCTTTAGGGAAGGTCTTCTTCATTTCTGTAAGCGCCTTCATCACACCATCATAAGTTTCAAGTGCATTTGCACCCGGAGCCTGGTAAATCAGTACAAAGGCAGCCGGTTTTCCTTCAACGAATGCATTTACACCGTAATCAAACTTACCTAATTCGACACGGGCAATGTCTTTCAGGTATACCACACTTCCCTGTGCAGGAGAAGAGCGCACAACGATGTTCTCAAACTCTTCTTTTGTGTTCAGGCGGCTATTAGTCAGTACTGTATATTCAAAACTCTGCGTGTTAGGCTGAGGATTCCCACCCACTGTACCTGCCGCGATCTGAAGATTTTGTTCTGCAAGCGCAGCAGAAATATCGCCCGGCGTCATATTCATGCTTGCGAGTTTCTCAGGATTGAGCCAGATGCGCATCCCGAAGTCATCCGCACGCGAAACAATATCACCCACACCTTTCACCCGTTGCAAGGCATCTTTCACATAAATGTTTGCGAAGTTACCGATGAATTGTGCATCATGGGTTCCATTAGGAGAATACAGTGCAAGTACGACCATGATACTTGGCTGACGTTTTCTTACAGTAAGACCCAGCCGTTTTACCGCATCAGGAAGGGCGGGTTCAGCCACACTCACACGATTTTGCACGTCAAGTGCTGCAATGTTTACATCTGTTCCAACATCGAATACAACGTTAATGCTACTTTGTCCGCTACTGGTACTGTTACTGGACATATAACTCATGCCCGGTACACCATTCACCTGCGTTTCTATCGCGGTAGTTGTGGTTTGTTCAATCGTTTGAGCATCAGCTCCGGTAAAAGTTCCGGAAATAGTTACCGTAGGAGGGGTAACATCGGGATACTGCGCTACGGGCAGCGTTGTTAAGGCGATCAGCCCGACCAGCACTATTACAATCGACGAAACGATTGCGGTAATGGGTCGTTTAATAAAAATATCTGCAATCATTTGTTCAGTTATTTAGAGAATCATCAGGAATCAGGATGCAGTGCATCACAAAATCCTTATCATTATTTTGTTGCAGGAGCTCCGGCAGGGGCAGCTACAGGTTGTGTGTTAATAACAGCACCTTCACGCAGGTTCTGAACACCTTCTACCACGATTTTTTCACCTGGTTTCAAGCCCTCTTTTACGATGATATTCGAACCAATTGGCTGGCCAAGTGCCAGTTTACGCTGACTTACCTTGCTGCTGTCTCCTTCTACGTACACGAAGAATTCACCCAACTGCTCTGTAACTGCTTTGTAAGGAATCATTACCGCTTCGGTAGAAGCACTGTTCAGTACGCGAACGGTTCCTGTCATACCTGCACGAAGCGTATTTTCTTTATTCGGAAATACAAGTCTGGCTTTGATCGTACCTGTCTGAGGATCTACGGCACGGTCCAGTAACTGCAGTTTTCCAGGCTGCGGATAAATGTCTCTGCCAAATGCAAGTGTAAAAGTTGAGTCGGCTCCTTTGTTATTTTTGAGTAAATTGGAGAAGCGGTAAATTTCTTTCTGATCTACATTAAAATCAACGGCCAGCTGACCGTCAGAAGAAACGGTATTAAGTACAGTTTGTCCTGCCGTTACAGCTGCACCAACTTTTACAAGTGAAATACCGATGGTACCATCGAACGGAGCAAAAACTTTAGTATAGCGAACATTCGTAGATACTGCAGCTATGCTTGCTTTGGCTGCCTGTGCCTGTCTTTTTGCCACTTCCAGTGCCGCATCTGCATTGTCTACGAGTTGCTTGGCAACGGCGTCATTTTTGTCCAGCTCATGGTAGCGATCCGCATCCTTTTGAGCTTTTACTACATTCGCTTCCTGTACCGCAAGGTTGGCTACAGCTTGCTCATAATTGGCAGAATAAAGTTGTGCATCAATTGTATACAGTAATTGCCCTTTCTTTACACGCGCTCCATCCTGAAAATGTAAGCCAGTGATAAAACCTGTCACCTGAGGACGAAGTTCTACCTGGTTTAAGGCAGTGATGCTGGCGGGATACTCGTCGTGGTAAACAGCATCGGTTGCTTTTACCTCTTCCACTGTTACGTTAACAGCAGGAGGAGCCTGTTGCCCTGCCTGCTCTTCTTTTTTACCGCATGAGGCCAATACAAGTACTGAAAGTGTGGCTATATAATAAGCTGATTTATTTGAAAACATGTTACTAATAAGGTTTCGATAATTAATAGTTTAGCTGACCAAGTGCTCTTTGTACATCAATTTTGTTAGCAAGAACCTGATACAGGGCGTTGTAATAATTGATGCGGGCCAGTCGGAGATCCGTTTCAGAAGTGATTACTTCCAGATAGGTTTTAATACCGGATTTGTATTGCAGCTGAATCACATCATACACTTCCCTGGCCAAGTCTACATTTTCCTTTTGTGCCATCAGGTTCGTAAGACTTCCTTTGTAGTAACCCAGTGCGTTGGCATACTCTGAATTGACACTCATCTGAAGGTTTTTGATGTCCAGATCCGTTCGTTTAACCTGCCATTCGGCTGTATTAATATTGTACTTACGTTTTCCTCCCTGATACAACGGCAAAGCTAAAGTGACGTTAGCGAATGAGTTGGGGAAATTATTGGTGTACAAATCAGTCAAATTGTTGTTCAGATAGTTCAGGTTGTAAGCTCCGTTTAAAGAAACAGTCGGCAAGAAACTCCATTTGTTATATTGCAGATTCGCTTCCATCAGTCTTTTTTGGGTATTCAGCAACTGGTACTCGATCCGGGACGCGATTTGTGGATTCTGAACGGTGTCAAGCAATATGTCGCGCTCCATCTGTAAGCTGTCGTAGCTAATCTTCAAAGCCTGATCGGCAGGGTAACCCATCAGAGCTTTCAGATATTCAAGCTTACCTTTCAAAATTTCCTCATTACTGACCTTAGCGGCTTTGGTATTGTTCAGCGAGATCGTAGCCCGTTTGTAGTCAATCTTATCTGCAATACCGGATTTGTACTGATTCTCCGCATCTTTCAGGCTTCTTTCTAATCGCTGAATATCTTCGGTAGATACCTCTATCTGTTGCGTTGTAGCCAGCACATCATAAAACGCTTTGGACACATTCACTGCCAGGTCAATTTTATTGGCTGTTGTCGTTTGACTGGCTTGGGTGCGTACATCAGCTCTGGTTCTTTTTGCCAGCAGTACGTCTCTGTTGAACAGTGCCTGACTGAGTGTAAACTGAGCCGCAGATGTATTCGCTACCCCTAATTTTACAGGATTTCCGGCAATAATGTTGGTTTGTACAATGAAGGCATGCTGTAGATTGTAAGCAAAGTTGATTTGCGGATACCAGTCAGCCAATTTGCTTTTAATTGTATTTTCGGTGATCTTTTCGTCAATTAAAGATTGCTGGATCAGAGGCTGATTCTTTATTGCATACTGAATCACTTCTTCAAGTGTAGCATTGTTAATGGTATTTTGTCCACTGGGTGGATTACCTTGCGACTGGGCAAAAACGAGTGCTTGTCCGGGGAAAAGCATTGATACAAAAATTGCTAAAAGTCGTATCCTTTTAGCCTTCAATTTAAAATCCATGAAAAGGAGTTTTTTATTTTAGATAATGATTTATGGTGTTAGGTCTGGTGAAGACAGCGTAGCAGGATTAACTCGTTACAGGGGCGTTTAATTCCGGTTTGATCATTTCCTGAAATATTTTTCTGAAATGGCCTTTTAGTTTTTCAATCATATGCACTTCTTGTTCCTCTTCTGATAAATCCTGAATGCCGTATACAGTACAATAGTATGACTTGGTACTAAGTAGTTGATTGACAGTTCCGAATAGAGTGGTAGAAAGCATAGGAACATCGACCTCGCTCCGAAATACCCCTAGCTTTTGTCCTTCATGAATGATGCTCTCCATTGCTCGAAGGTTCTTTAATTTCAACTCTGTTAATAGCTCGGATATAACTGGTGTTCGCCGGTCCGGGGAAAGTTGCTCACGAAGCAGAACATTGTGAAAGCACTGTTTCTCAAATATTCTGTTGATCATACCGTCGACCATCAGGTTGACACGCTGCATAGGAGATAGCCCCAAATCGCGTAGCAGTTCATCCAGCCGGGCGCCAAATTCACGGGCCCGCACTTCAAAAAGTGCTTCTATGAGTTTCTCTTTTGAACCAAAATAATAGGAAATCATAGACACATTAATATCTGCTTCCTGCGAAATGTCACGAACTGAGGTGCCAGAAAATCCCTTCGCAGCAAAAAGTCGTTCGGCTACGCTAATAATCTGTAATTGTTTTTGATTGTATTCCATTTTTTACACTGATAGCATAACGAGAATATTTCATGCAGAATTTGGAATGGCAAAGGTAGGCTTAAGTTTGACATAATCAAACGTTTGTTTGATTATGTCAAACGATTATTTGATTTCTATAATAAATTGTTGTTTTTGTGAAAGTTGTTTAACAGCACATGACTTTAATCAAGTGCCTGACTGACTTTCAACTGTGGCCAGATGGTTTCAATAATCCAAGCAAAGGTGATGACAAGAACACAGCCGATCAGATTAAGCCAGAGGAATGCGGTGAGTTCAAGATTATAGCTGATGATCACGAAGATTTCACCAATAATGCTTCCCCAGAACACAGCGCGGCCGCCAATCTTCTTAAAGTAAAAAGCAACTAGGAAAATACCTAGTATTACACCATAAAATAATGATCCTAAGATATTTACAGCCTCAATCATACTTCCCAGACGAGAAGCATACTGCGCCACTGCAATACAAAAAATACCCCAAAAAAATGTGGCCCATCGGGAAGCGGCTACATAATTTCCTGCATCATCATCTTTTCGGTACATCCGTTTGTAGATATCTACTACAGAACATGAAGCAAGGGAATTGTAAGCTGATGCCACCGAACCCATTGATGCCAGCAGAATGACAGCAATCAGAAGTCCTACCATTCCCACAGGAAGGTAATCGATTACAAATCGGAGGAAAATATAGTTGACGTCATTGACATCACTACCATTCGCTTTGGTGAGTATAATTCCTGCTTCTTTACGGATTTCAGTCACCTTATCTTCAGAGGCAGTAAGCGTCGATCGGAGCTGGTCAATCTGAGGTTGGTCATCATTTTTAACTGCTTTTGTCAGAGACATCACCTGCTGGTGTTTCGACTCCTGGATCAGGTTGTGGCGATTTTCAAGTTCTTTATACTGAGAAGCATATTCCGTATTTCTGACCTTATCTACGGCGGTTTGGTTAAAGAACAAGGGAGGGGTAGTAAACTGATAAAAGGCAAAGACCAGAATACCTACCAGTAAAATGAGAAACTGCATTGGAATTTTGAGTAAACCGTTCATAGCAAGCCCCAGTTTACTTTGTCCCTCAGAACTCCCTGTCAGGAAACGTCCAACCTGCGATTGATCCGTACCGAAATAGGATAACTGCAGAAAAAAACCACCTATCAATCCTGACCATACATTATAACGATTGTTAAGGTCAAAAGTAAAGTCGATCACATTGGTTCTGCCCATTTTTCCTGCAACATGTAAGGCATCCGTGAACGAAACACTTTCAGGAAGCTGATGTACTACCATGTATCCGGCCACAACCATCCCGATGGTAATGATCGTCATTTGCTGCATGTGCGTATGCGAAACAGCGCCTGAACCGCCTGTGATGGTGTATATCATCACAATACCGCCGGAAATGATATTGGTTAAGGTAATGTCCCAACCCAGTATCGTCGACAGTATCAGAGAAGGTGCATAGATAGATAAACCGGTTGATAAACCTCTTTGCAACAGGAAAAGGAAGGAGGTGAGCGTTCGTGTACGGAGGTCGAAGCGGGTTTCTAAAAATTCGTATGCAGTAAATATTTTTAGCTTATGGAATTTTGGAACAAAGGTTATACAAAGCACAACCATAGCGAGCGGAAGTCCGAAATAAAACTGAACAAACCGCATTCCGTCTGTATATGCCTGACCCGGAACGGAGAGGAAGGTAATGGCACTGGCCTGTGTGGCCATCAGAGATAACGTTACGTGATACCAGGGTAGGGACTGTCCTGCCAGCAGGAATGAGTTCATCGTATGTTTTTCGCGGCTACGATAGATTCCGTATGCAACTACAAATATTAGAGTAAGGCCAAGTACAATCCAATCAAGATAATTCATAAAGGTTTAGCGCAATGCAAAAGGGCGTTTTTTAGGATTTTAGGATAGTTTTATAGTAATATCGGTCACTAACCAATTATACAAATTCAGGTAATTCCACCAGGTTTTCCTGCTTGACTGATTTCACAGAACATCAGGAGAATCGGTTTTTTTGTTGCTAAACCTGATATTGATAATTGTAAAAATAGGAAAGTAAAGCTTAACTTTAGTATTCTGGTGTATCAGACCAACAAGTAGGCTGGTTTGACTAAGAAATTAGTGTGTGCGGATATAAGTTTGAAACTTACAACCAGCAGATTCAGCATTCATTACCTTTTATAGGGATTTATTCAACCTCAAATATTCACAGTGCCGCCACTTACGTATATAAATAACCCTTCTTGAAATGGAACGTTCGTAACGGGCGGAGCGTATATAAAAGTTTACCTTTATGGGAAAGAGGCTGAGGCCTATGAACACCATCTGTACATAACTACCCAGTAAAAATTCTCAGTGGATTTTAACAATACGCAGAAGCATGTACGACTTAGTTATGGCTTGGAAGAATGCAAACTTGACGTGTCGGGCAATCTCTATGCAACCTTTAACTCGATTCCGGAATCTGATGTTCGGGTACTTTTACCTCAGTTAATTACCATAAACGTATAGCATGCAGCTGATCAAATCCTGTCCTTATCTGATTCTTTTTACATGTATGTTGATAGCTTTTAATGCAAGCGGTCAGCCGGATTCACTTATTCAAAAAATTGACAGTATTTTTAAAACGTATAATAAGATGGACCGCCCCGGCTGTGCAGTATCTATTATCAGAAATGACACAGTGCTATTGAGTAAAGGCTTTGGAATGGCCAATTTTGAATATGAGGTGCAAATCAAGCCATCCACAGTCTTCGATATTGCATCAGTTTCCAAGCAATTTACAGGTTACGCAATTTCCAGGTTGATTCAGGATGGTAAGATTGCTGCCAGCGATGATATCCGCAAGTATCTGCCCGAAGTCCCTTTTTTTGGCAAGGCCATTACTATTGATCATTTGCTACACCATTCGAGTGGTTTGAGAGATTGGCCGGAAGCACTGGTATTGGCAGGATGGCGTTGGGATGAAGTTTTTTCTTTTGATGACATTATGCGAATGGTAAAAGCACAAAAGGAACTGGATTTTGTGCCTGGTAGCAAGTACTCTTATTCCAATACGGGATATAATCTGCTTGCAGCGATTGTCGAAAAAGTGAGTGGTGTATCGTTCAGCTCATGGACTGATCAAAACATTTTTAAGCCGTTGCAGATGAGTTCGTCAGGATTTCAGGATGATTATAATGTGGTCATTAAAAACCTTGCATATTCCTATGGACCAATGGACAAAAGCTTTGGAAAGATTCCTGGAGCTCTTACAGCATATGGCTCCAGTTCTCTTTTTTCAACCGTGGAAGATCTGAGTAAGTGGGTGATTCATTTTGACAGACAGGTTAAACTGAAGAACCCGGTATATCTGAATATGCTCACTGAGGGAGTATTAAATAACAAAGATAACATTCCTTATAACTATGGCCTTGCACTCGGTACTGATCGAGGTCTTAAACACATATCGCATAGCGGTAGCTGGGCTGGCTACAGGAGCATTATTTCAAATTATCCTGAACAATCGACGTCCATTATTATTCTGAGTAATTCGGCTGACTTTGACCCTGGTCGGTATGCATCTGAGATTGCAGATCTTTTTTTTAATAGTGAATGGAAAACCGCATTACCAACTGCGAATCCAATACGGGATACGCCAACAATTTTTCTGGACTCATTATTGGTAAAACAGTACGTTGGAACCTATTTGCTCAGGCCCGGAAAGCTGATAACGATTACCTATGAAGATGGGAAATTAATGACGCAGGCGACCGGTGAATCAAAGTTTCCAACCGAAGCCAAGTCGGATTCGACAGTCTGGATTGAAGCCTATGGAGCGCCTTTAACGTTTGTGAGGAGTAAAGCAGGAAAGATTACCATGTTCAGATACAGAAATCTTAACGTTGAAAGAGTTACGCCATGGGTTGCTGACCTGAGGACTTTCTCAGAGTATATCGGAACTTATTACAGCGAGGAATTAGCATCTGAATATAAAATTGACTTAAAGGAAGGCAAGTTGGAATTAAGTCACCGCCGTGGGGGAGAAACGCTGCTATCACCTGATCCATCGCTACCGGATCTTTTCTCCTGCGATCTGGGCTACATTCAGTTTACAAGAGGCGCTCAGAGGAAAATGAACGGCTACAAGTTTTCCGGAAGCCGTATAAAAAATATTTCCTTCAAAAAACGGTAAAAAACCGCAACAAGATGTCTAAAAAGTGAATTTTTATAAGCACATTACTGGTATCTGATCATGAAAAGGTAAAAGAAAACGATCAGGAAAATCAGAGTGCCGATCAGTAGCATATATAGTTGACGCCAGTTTTTGGCAAATGGAGGTAACCCATCACGATCCTGCGGCTTGGTTGAGTTTTCATTTATCATGAGTCAGGGGAGGGATCTGTAGCAGATCTGTTAAAAAAGTGATACTACAAAAATAGAACGGTTCTATGACAGTTTTAGCATACTATATGGTGAGCTATTATTAATTTAATCGTAATAAAGCGGAAAGGTATACAGATAGTTGTTTTTTGTAAGTTTGAAATGCTAACTAACCATTCCAAAGTAAGATCATTTATCCGGATTGTAAGTTTGGGTTAATGTGTTGATTATACAATAATGATATACAATTTCTCGTGAATCAAAAAGAAAACTACTGGTTTCCCAAGATACTGTTCATATGGTGTTTTTCATTGCCTTGCATGGCACAAACACATGTGGTTCGGTTGGATAAGGCGTCTGATCTGCATCAATTCTTTAGATATGACGGTAAACGTCCTGTCATTATATCCGGTCACAGAGGAGGTATTGTACCGGGTTTTCCCGAGAATTCTATCGCAACATTCGAAAATACACTGAACCATACGCCGGCATTTTTTGAAATAGATCCACGCCTGACAAAAGATAGCGTGATCGTACTGATGCATGATGCCACGCTGGAGCGTACGACAACCGGTCAAGGAAAACTTTCAGAGTATACCTATAAAGAACTTTCAGATATTCGCCTGAAGGATTCGGAAGGAAACGTCACACCCTACAGTATCCTGACACTGTCGGAGGTGATCGAATGGGCAAGAGGGAAAACAATCCTGAATCTGGATCACAAAGATGTTCCGCTTGCCATGACCGCAGCATTGATCCGAAAGCATCATGCAGAAGCATTTGTAATGCTGACTGTCCATAGTCCGCAGGAAGCAAGATTTTACCTGAATGAAAATAAAGGAAGCATGTTTTCAGCTTTTATCAAAAACAAAAATGACTTTGATGCATATGTGAATGCAAATATTCCTTTCACGCAAATGATCGCGTATATCGGCCCGACAGTGAAGCCGGAGAATAAAGAGTTATATCAATGGCTGAATGCCAGAGGAACGATGTGTATGATTTCTGCGGCTTCTTCATATGACAAATTAAAAGATGCTCAGCAACGTATGGAAGCATATCAGGCTATTGCCGCGGATGGTGCAGGCATATTGGAATCCGATTATCCCATCGAGGCGGCAAATGCATTGAGAGGATTGAAAGGGAAGGATTAACAATACGATAGGATAGGGCAAAAATGACAAAACCCGGCTACTACTTTATAAGTAGCCGGGCTTTTGGTTTTAGTTGTTGATGTAATATTTTAGGAAGTTTTGTCAACCTTACGATAGGCCCAGTAGAATATTTGTGGTAGTACGGTAAATGACAGAAACATACAGATCAGCAAACCACCTACAATCATAATAGCGAGTGGCTTTTGGATTTCAGAGCCCATTCCGTTTGATAATGCAGCAGGAAGCAGTCCGAGTGAACCCATCAGTGCAATCATGGTAACAGGGCGGATCCTGCCGTAAATACCATCTGATATAGCCTGTTTCAATGGCATTTTTTTCAGCAGGTTATCCTTCATGACGTGTACAAGTATGATCCCGTCTATGGTACAGACCCCAAACAGAATGATAAAGCCGATACCTGCCGATATACCAAAAATAGTACCGGTAATCCAAAGTGACAGAAATCCTCCAATAAATGCAAAAGGGATGGTGATCAGTGAGATAGCAGTATCTTTGGCGTTTCCAAAATTGACATACAATAAGAAAATGATCATGATCAGTGCCGCCGGAATAATGACCGTAAGCTGAGCTGTTGCCCGTTCCTTACTTTCAAATTCACCGGCCCAGACTACCTTGCTGGTCTCGGGGAATTCGACGTTCTCTTTCACCATTTTCTGTGCTTCCGCAATGGTACTGCCTAAGTCCCTGCCATCAATACTGAACCCAATACCGATGTAGCGGCTACTACCTTCACGGTAAATAAATGCCGGGCCGGTTTTAGTCCCGATTCTGGCGATTTCTTTTAAGGGAACTTCATGGTTGTCGAGTGAGGGAATGAGGATATTACCAATCTCCTCCTCGGTATCACGGTATTCTTTCTGATAACGTATTGTGATGTCAAACATGCGGTCGTTTTCATAAAAAACCGATGCCGCCTTACCTCCGATGGTCATTTCAATCACGGCCTGTGCATCGGCCATTGATACACCATGACGTGCCATCCTGGCTTCGTCCAGTTGTATTGCAAGTTCGGGAATACCAATGTTGCGGTACACCAGTACGTCAGCAATACCCTGCACTTTTTGCAGATTATCAGCCACCTGATCGGCCAGGTTTTCCATATCCTGTAAATCTTCACCAAAGATTTTTACCACCAAAGAACTCTTTACACCTGCGACGTATTCTTCTACGTTATCCTGAATCGGCTGGCTGAACCCAAGCGAAATACCCGGATAAGAAGACAGCACTTCTTTCATTTCCCGGAGTAGTTCCTCCTTGGTAATATGTCTTTTCCATTCACCTTCGGGCTTTAGCTGAATATGGAATTCATTGTTGAAAAAACCGGTTGGATCGGTTCCGTCATTGGGCCGGCCGGTTTGGTTCATGACAAATTTTACCTCCTCAAAAGACCTGAGTGTATCGCGTAACGCATTTCCTGTGCGAACGGATTGTTCCAGATTGATACTGTTTGGCAGTGTTGCCCGGACATAAATAGCACCTTCATTAAGCTTGGGAATGAACTCTGTGCCGTAGTTCATAAATTTGAATATACATACTGCGAACAAAACACCAAAGGAAACCATGACCAGTTTTCTGTGCCGATCACTCCACTGATATAACTTGAAGATGTTGTTGCGAAAGAAATTAACGATCGGGTTATTGACTTCCTTAATTTTTCCTTTCAGCAATACCTTACACATGGCAGGTACAAAAGTAAGACTTAGTATCAACGAGCCAATCAACGCGTAACCTAACGTAAATGCCAAAGGTGCAAACATTTTTCCCTCTACTTTCTGGAAAGAGAATATGGGTAGCAATGCAATAATCAGGATGATCTGGGCAAAGAAAATATGCGAAGCTACGTTTTTTACGCTACGCTTCATCAGACCCAGTTTGGACATTTTACTAAACCTTTCAGCGCCAAGTCTGACGGAGTTTTTTTCAAGATCTACATATATCTTTTCCACAATCACCATGGTCCCCTCCAAAAGCAAACCAAAATCAATTGCTCCTAGGGAAATCAGGTTAGCCGGTAACCCTTGAATACGCAGCATCGTTATGGCAAACAGAAATGATAGCGGAATCACCAGCGCAACCGTAAGGGTAGTGCGCCAGTTGAATAGAAAAACAAACACAATCACCGAGACGAGTACAATTCCCTCTGCCAGGTTATGCGTTACTGTATTGACAGTGGCGTCTACCAGTTCTGTCCGGTCAATGACCGGTACTATTTTTACATCAGCTGGAAGTATACGTGTGTTGAGGTCATCGATTGTTTTGCGAAGCCTGACAATGACATCGCTCGGATTTTCACCACGCAGCATCACCACTATACCTTCTACCAGATCATTTTTTTCATCCAGACCAACCTGGCCCAGGCGGGGTTTAGCGGTAATGTTTACCTCTGCCACCTGCTTTACATGAACGGGTGTCGAGCCTTTTACATTAATTAATATGTTCTCAATATCCTGAGTACTTTCCAGCAGTCCGACACCACGCACTACATACGCCTGGTCACCCTTCTGAATTACATCACCCCCAACATTGATATTGCTCTTTTCAACGGCTTCGTATACATCCAAGGGTGTAAGGTTATATTGTGCCAAAAGTGCGGGATTTACCCTTACTTCATAGATCTTTTCCTCCCCTCCAAAGCTCGCAACAGTAGCCACGCCGGGAACCGCCACCAACTCACGTTCAATCACCCATTCCTGTAGCGCCGTTAATTCTTTTACCGGTTTATTGCTTTGCAAAACATATCGGAAAATCTCTCCGGTCGCTCCATACGGAGGTTCTATCTCCGCCTCCGCGCCTTTTGGTAAGTCAATGTTTCTAAGCCTGGTGGATGCGTATTGCTGTGCATAAAAATCCTCCACGTTATCTTCAAACAAAACTGTTACCACCGACAACCCGAATAGGGAAATGGAACGAACCTCGCTTTTTTTAGGAATCGTATTCATTTCCTTCATCACTGGCAGCGTAATGAACTTCTCAATCTCTTCCGCGCTACGACCAGGCCACTGCGTGATGATGCGGGCACGGGTATTGGTTACGTCCGGAAATGCTTCAATAGGGGTATGGATATAACTCACCACCCCGACCACGGCCAGGACGGCCGTCATAAAGAATATCAGCATCGTGTTTTTTAGCGAAAAAGCAACGATGCTCTGTGTTAATTTTTGCATGGGATTAGAATTATTTACCCGAATCGATTATTTCGGAAAAAAGTAGCAGTTGATTGTCTGTCACCACTTTTTCGCCGGCTACAATACTGTCTTTGATGAACACCCGGTCGTTGTCCTTTGCATGGATGGTGACCTTGCGTGCCTCCAGTGACAAATCCGCCTTTTGAATCAGCAGATAATTTTCATTGTTATAAAAAATAAGTGCTTTGGCAGGAACGCCTATAGCTTCACCGGTTGCGTCTTTTCTCACTACTGCTTCAATGGCAAGTCCTGGCTTCAATTTGAGATCTTTATTCGGCATACGGATACGTGCCTTCAGTACACGCTCTTGCGGATCAAAAACCTGAGAAATTTCTGAAATGACTCCGTCGAAGGTTTCGTCAGGGTAGGCTTTTGATTTGATCACTGCCTTCATTCCTTTTTTGACAAAAGGCAGATCTACCGCGTATACATTCGTGGTGATCCATACATCAGAAAGATCCGAGATGGTAAACAGATCAGAATCGCTGCCGCTGATCTGCGTACCTGTGGAGATATTGCTTTCTACCACATAACCGCTTACCGGTGCTTTGATCTGGAATACACCGTTTTCACTGCTGGCATTGTAGAGTAACAGATTTGAATCAATCTTATCGATTTCGGCACCGATCACATCAACTTCACTCTGTGCTTCTATCAGCTCTTTTTCTGAACCGATCCGGTCTTTGAACATCTCTTCTGCCAGTGCCTGCGCTCTTTTGGCGACAGTCAGCCGTGATGCCAGCGTCCGTTTCTGAGAAGTCAGTTCTGTTAATTCACTGCTTCTTATTTCAGCCAGAACTTGTCCTTTTGAGACTTTGTCTCCAAGTGAAAAATTGGTTTTGGTGATCAGTCCGTTGACAAGACTGGCATACCGTACTACCTGATTGGGATTGTATTCAATTTGCCCGTTCAGTCGGATCGATTGGGTAATCGGCTCAGATACTGTAGTATAAGTGACAATCTTGGTCAGATTGATGGCTCTCTTTTCAGCCGGTGTGGCTTGTTCCTTTTCTTCAGCTTTGTAGCAGGAGCTTATGGTAACGGCGGCAAATAGTGCCACCGGAATAAAATGTGTTAGTTTTAACATTTGTGTTGGCTTTCGAATGATAGTGGCAGTTTTTATATGTCGGTTCCCACTGCGCGGTTCAGGTTTTCCCAGCTTTCTGCCAGTTGACGTTGCGTGCTCAGTAGGGTACGTTTGTTGGCCAGGTAGGCATCAAAAAAATCGAGATATTCCACCATATTGATGCGGCGCTCTGAAAAGTAGCGCGTATAGTTGTTGAATACCTCATCCAGATCTTCTGCGTAGCCCGCTTCAATTCCCTGGTAAGCACCTAAATCTGTCTTCAGATTTCTGAACGCTTCGCCCACTTCGCTCTCAATACTTCGGATCTTTTGATTCGCAAGTACCTGTGATTTTTCAATGCCAATCTTACTTTCCTGAATAGCGCCCTGGTTGCGGTTAAAAATGGGCAAAGGCATGCTCACACTGAAACCAATAAAATTGCGAAGGAAGTTACCGCCACGGTCATAGTTGGCACCCAAAGTCAAATCCGGCTTTCTGTTGGCCAGTTCCAGCTCATGATTTTGTCTGGCAAATGTCATCTCCAGTTCACTGATCTTTGCATCAGGGCGTTGGTTCACAGCCGTTTCTATGAGCTGCGCAAAAGACAGTGACTGTAATCTCTCCAGGGCAGGGACTGGTAGGGTTGCGTCGGCCATGATATAACTGCTGGCAGGAATGTGAAGTAAGACGATCAGTTCTTTCTGAATCGCAGTAATCTCTTTTTTAGTCTCAATGATCTGTTGTCCTAATTCCAGTTTAAGCGCCTTGAGTCTGAATAAGTCTGGCTTTTTGAGATCTCCCGCGGCATATTGTCTTTCGTAGGAGGCAACCAGCTTTCTTAATGCGTCGTTTTGTATATCGAGAGTCTGAGCGTAAGACTGATGATAGGAAAGTGCTGTCAGGTTGTTGCGCAGATCTGTCTTCAGATTTCTGATCAGTTCTGTGAAGTATTCCAGCGCCATGTCGCGAGACAGGCTTTCCAGGGCAACGCGTTTTTTTCGCTTACCACCGGTCTCGATCAATTGCTCCAGCTCGGCCGCGATTTGTCTGTTTTTACCAAAGTTGCCGGCAATAGGGGGGAGTGATTCTCCAGATGACAATTGCCCTTTGGTAGCCCAAAGATTCAGTTCTGAGACGCTGAATTCCGGATTAGGCCATAGCCGTGCCTGGATGATTGCCGCCTCAGACTGTCGTATGCTGAGTTTTTGAGCAACCAGGTCAAGGTTGTTGTTTAAAAATAATGCTTCGGCTTCTTTCGTGGTAAGTCGCAAGGTATCTTCCTGCGTTTGCTGGGCAATAGAGGAACAAATACTGACGAGGAGAAAGAAGCCTAATGAAATATATTGTTTCACCAGGTTCTGTTTTTGTTGTGATTACAAAATTAGAACCGGTACATTAGAGGATTCTTCGAGGTAAATTATAATAAACTCACGAATACATTAAAAAAACATAAGAGCCTAGATTCAGAATAGCAGGGAAATCTCAGTTCCTATCTCTTTCTGTGAATGTATAGCGATCTGAATGCCATGGTTGGTCAGGATTTTATGTGCAATAGCCATTCCAAGTCCGTTTCCGTGCACGCCAGCCACATTGTTGCCCCTGTAAAAAGGTTCGAAAATATGTATAAGATCCTCGGACGAAATACCAATCCCTTCATCTTTGATAATCAGGCGAATCCTGTTCGCAATTTTATCAAGGGTAACGTTAACTGGTTTGCAGGAAGAGAACTTGGCTGCATTTTCTGTGAGGTTATAAATAGCCATATACAGCTGTGTTTTAACACAATCGAAATCAAGCAGCGCGGTGTCCTGATCGGATAGCTCCCAATGCAGATTTACCTTCGTTTCAGGGTAATCGATCGCTAGTCGGTCAAGTACTTCCCAGAGAATCTCGTCGATACGTTCAGGCTGAAGTAACTGTTTTTTATCCTGTTCCAGGCCGGACAGTACAAGCAGGTTCTGAAGAATATTTTCCAGCCTGCCTGCATCGGATAGCACACTGCTGCTCACTTGCTGGTATTCAATAACCGGCCTCTCTTTTTGCAATAAAACTTCCAGATTTCCGACGATAGATGCCAGTGGACTTTTCAATTCGTGGGATGCGTGACTGATGAAGTTTTTCTGTATCTGCACATTCTGATACACTTTTTCGAGCATCGCATTGAATTCTTTGAACAGGTCTTCGAGCTCATCTCGGGTCTCGGGATAGGAGAGTTTATGACGTTGCCCGGTCATATCTATCTTTTTTACCTGATCAATAATTTCTCTGACGGGAGAGTAAGCTATTTTGGAAAGCGAGTAGCTTAACGCTACAATCACCACCATTCCAATAAGTAATGCTATTAATAATATTTTAACAAATTCGGCTTTCTGAGCTTTGAGTGCAGGATTATTCGCTTTAATGATCACGCTGAAAGATCCCTGATTATCGCGGTAATAGATCGCGTAGTAAAACGAATCGTCAACCTTGAAACTGTATTGACTTTTAGCCCTGATCGTTTTTAGTATTTTAAGTGTAATGTTGCTGTCTGGGTCGGCTTCTCCGTAATGAATTTTACCTTGTTTGTCATAAAGTCGTATTTCCTGATTGGCAGTAGCAGTCAGAAATTTCTTTTCGATTTTACGGTATTCGTTCGTGCTCAGTTCATCTTCTTCCAGATAAAACAGAGCTGTTAACGAAGCAGTTCTGGATAATTCAGCGAAAAATACATTCTCAGCTGATTTGACAAAATTGAGATAGATCAGAATCGAAGATATCGTAAATACCAACCCGAAAACCAATGAGGAGTTCAGTGTCAGTTTGTGCTGAATTTTCATGGATTATCTGAGATCATATAGCCACGACCTTTCAAAGTCCGGATGAGTTTCTGATCAAAATCATTGTCGACTTTATTTCTCAGGTAGGAAATGTAAACATCAACAACGTTGGTATATGTGTCCATATTCGTGTTCCATACGCTGCTCAGAATCTGGGTACGGGTAATGATCTTGTTTTTGTTTTCAAGGAAAAATACTAATAATTTAAATTCCTTAGCCGACAATTGAATAGGGCGTCCGGCACGCTCAACCAGGCTCGATTCCATATTCACTTCCAGATCGGCGCATTTAAGAATCTGATCTCTGGAATAATGTAGTTCGTATCTGCGGCGCAGCGCATTGATACGGGAGAGCAGCTCAGGAAAATGAATGGGTTTGACAAGGTAATCATCCGCTCCCAGATCCAGTGCTTTAATTTTGTCTTCAGACTCACCCAAAGCACTTAGCATCAGCATGGGTGTATCGAGCTTTTTGTAACGAATTAATTGTGCGAGTTGCAAACCGTCCATATCCGGTAGCATAACATCCAGAATAAACAAGTCCCAGGTTTGGCCAAGGATTTTGTCACGTGCTTCATATCCGTTACCGGCCAGTTCTACCTGATAGCCCGCTTCTGATAATCCTTTCAGTAAAAAACTGCTGATACGAACGTCATCTTCTACAACTAATATCTTCATATGTGTTTGTTAATTCACTGCTGTTGCCGATCCTTAAATGTTGCTGTAATTATCGGAACGTGCTCAAGCTTTTCAGTGATTTGATCTGGTCTGCTCTGTGTGCGACTGCCTACAAAGATTGCAAATTGTTTCGATTCACAGGATGTAAGATTATTTTTTACTGCTCAGAGGGGTTGGTTGATTTTATTAATATTGTATTAGAATTCAGCAGCATGCGTGAGATTCATCTTGCTGAAAAAGACCGTGAATGGTATCGAAAGCAAGGTTTTGGTGAAATCGGGCTGTCTGATTGTCTTAATATTTTTCTAATTTTATTGCAGACGATATAATGCCTTTATGATTCATCAAAATTTGCTTTTGATCCTGGCGCTATTCTTTGCAATGGCGCTTCTTTATTTACTTAGTCAGAGACTTAGAATTTCTTATCCGATATTACTGGTGATCGGAGGATTAGGTATTTCTTTCATTCCTGCAGTCCCGGATATTAACATTAATCCGGAACTTGTTTTCCTGATCTTTTTACCGCCATTGCTTTTTGAGGCCGCCTGGTATACTTCATGGAACAGTTTCTGGAAATGGAAAAGGTCGATTCTCTCTTTGGGTTTTGGACTTACCTTTTTTACATCACTGGCCATCGCCTATTTTTCAGTGAACCTGATACCGGATTTTACACTTGCATTGGGATTTCTTCTGGGTGGTATTATTTCTCCTCCTGATGCAGTGGCGGCCACATCCGTTTTGAAAGGAATGAATATGCCCAGAAGAGGCACAACCATTCTGGAAGGTGAAAGTCTTGTCAACGATGCTGCATCGCTGACCGTCTTTCGTTTTGCACTGGCTGCCATTCTTACCGGTCAGTTCGTACTGCAAAAAGCCGCTTCTGATTTCGTTGTTCTGTCTTTTATGGGTGTTTTGGTCGGAGTGGCCATCGGACATATTCTATATTTTATCCTCAGATTCCTGGCAAAATCGTCAAGTATTACAACACCTATTACACTGATTGCTCCCTATCTGATGTATCTGGTAGCGGAAGCGTTTCACTGGTCAGGTGTATTGGCAGTGGTCAGTGGCGGGCTGTTTTTATCCTTTCGTTCCAAAGATTACCTGAATTATCACACCAGAATACAAACCAAAGAAGTTTGGGAAACGGTTGGTTTCCTGCTGAATGGTTTTGTGTTTATACTGATAGGCTTGGAACTGCCCATTATCGTAAAAGGCCTGGGTGATTATTCAAGACAAGAGGCGATAGAGTATGCGCTGATGATCAGCGTGATTGTGATCGTGGTACGGGTCATTATGGTATATCTGTCTGCCTACATACCGCGGTTATTTCCCGGTATCCGCCGGCGGGAAAAGAGTTCGGGGCTCAAGTTGCCATTCATTATCGGATGGGCAGGTATGAGAGGTGTCGTATCGCTGGCTTCTGCACTGGCTATACCGCTCACATTGGACAACGGCGAAGCTTTTCCGCACAGAAATCTGATTCTGTTTATCACTTTTGTTGTCATTTTAATCACACTGGTTTTTCAGGGATTAACTTTACCGCTGTTCCTGCGTTTTCTGAAAGTGGAGGAAGTCGATGAGTTTGAACCCGCGGAGGAGCAGATTGAAGCCATCCGTTTACAACTTGCCAAAGAGTCCGTAGTATACATGGATCGTCATTATTCCAAAGAAATGTCACAATATGAAACCATTTCGCGGATTAAGGAGCAGTTACTGAGAAGCATAAGAGCCACCGAAAAAGCGGCTGTTGAAGATAACAAAGCAGCACTGGGATCAGTACGCCAGCTTTATCGGGAAATCATGCTCGAATTGGTCGAGCATAGAAGGGAAGGACTTTTCAGAATGGCGCTTGACAAAAAGTATGACGACAGCATTATCAGAAATATGGAGCACAATCTGGATCTGGAAGAATCAAGGTTAAGAAAAAACTAGATGATTTTTTTATCATGTAAATGCTTCCGTCTGTTTTGCTATCTCATTAGTTAAGCCAGGTTTTGCTGATGATTTTTATGCATGCAGGTTTTCCTGATGTTTCCATAAATCTCTGAACACCGGACTTTGTTCTTTAAGATAAGCAAAAGTACCTTCATCTACGATCCTGCCATCTTTGAGTACATACACATAGTCAAATTTGGTTAAAAGGTGTAAACGGTGCAAAGTAGATATGACTGCCTTGTTTTGAAACTGAGCAAACATGCGGTCATAGATCAGCGATTCCGTTTTAGGATCTACGCTGCTTGTAGGTTCGTCAAGAAGCACTATGTCACTTAATCGGGCAGCCAGAATTCCCCTTGCCAGTGCCAGCCGCTGCTTTTGTCCGCCTGAAAGATTAACCCCTCTTTCCTGAATATTGGAATCCAGATGGTTGGGAAGTTTGTCGAGTACATCTGCAAAATGTGCAGCCTTGCATACTTCCATGATTTCTTCTTTTGAGAAAGGAAGTCCCAGCGTGATGTTATATTCAATTGTATTTTCAAAAATCTCAGGATCCTGAGGGAATAAAGTAACCGTATCGGCCAAGGTACCCATGGAAGCACTAAGCTGATTGTCAACTTCCACCCTCACTGTATCTTCCGGCTGATACAGTCCGCGAAGTACTGATAAAAGTGTGCTTTTACCACTTCCACTCTCGCCGATTAATGCCAGTTTTTCGCCCCGTCTGATCCTGATTTGCAAATCATGAAGACTGTGAGACAGTTTCTGATCAGAATAAGTATCGCCATGAGAAAAACTCAGATTACTGATCTGAATCTGCTTCCAGTCAGCAGGAAGCGGAATGGTGGCTTCCGGTATATGCTGGTGCGCATAAGCCTGACTTATACTGCGCGCGGTTTGTACTTCGGTGTTATAGCGTATGATCTCCGTATACTGCCAGGCTACATCCTGAAACACACTGGTGAACTGATTGACATAACCTAATAATGTAACCAGCCCGCCTACAAGAAAAACCTGGCCGGGTGTATAGTTTTGATATACATATCCCAGTGTGACCACAATGTAAATGATGGCGATAAAAATACTGGCAACAAACCACTTCCATTCATTGATCACCACGGTCTTGCGAAATGGCGGGAAGACTTCTGCCACTTTTTGAAGCAGTCCGGCTTTCATGCGCTTTTCCAGTCGCAGTGTGATGACGGTGATGATATTGGAAAGACTGTCAAACAGGGTTGAAGATACCACATGCTCTCTTTCATTGGTCTCGTCGAGTGCTTTGATAAAAGGTTTATCAAAAAGAAATATGATTCTCATCGTAACGATCCCGATCAGAATCCCGATACTGCCATAAAGCGGAGAGAACCAGACGATAGCCACAAAAGAAAACAGAAACTTGGCAAAGGCATGCAGAAACATGAAGCCATTCTGAAAGAAGTCCCGTAAAGCCTCATATGCTTTTCTGATGCGGTTGATCGTGGAACCGCTGTGATGGTCCTGATGCCATTTGGTAGGCAGATGCAGTGCCTGATGATACATTTCATCCAGAAAATTTCTGCTCAGATCAAAAGCCAGTTTTCTTTCCATTATTCGGGCTGGTCCGTGGAAGACCCATTCTCCAAGCGTCAGACCCATATATCCTGCCGCAAAAAGAAGCACATTATCGGGAATGTTACCTGGCTCACTCTGAATGGACTGAATAAACCAGCCCAGCAAGAGCGGATGCATAGCCAGCACAATATTAGCCAGAATGAACATACCGTACACCAGTAAATATTGTTTGCGTTGGCTGCGTGCATAGCGCCAGGCAGTGGCTAACAGCGAAATATAAGGATTTTGCATGGGTATGGTTTCTGCCGGCAAATATATGAAAACGCGCAGGCTGATGCATAACACCAATGCATGCTTAACAGTTTGAATGCTTTGAGAAATAAGTAGTTTTTAGCTGTTATCAGGTTTATACACTAAAATGTTGTCCGCTTTTTGATAACCTGAATCTGTTTTACTATGAGACGATTAGTATCTGTTTTAAGCATATTGGCATTGTTAGTTCTTTTGGTTCCGGCCAAAGTGCTCGCGCAGGATGGTTGGGTTTCCCTATTCAACGGTCAAGATCTGAATGGCTGGAAGGCAGGAGTCAACGCTTCTTCATTTTCGATCGTTGATGGAGCAATACAGGTAGCCGGACCCCGGGCGCATCTGTTCTATGAGGGGCCTGTGAAGAATCACATGTTCAAAAATTTTGAGTTTAAGGCAAAAGTAATGACACGCCCGGGTTCGAATTCCGGTATTTTTATACATACGACTTTTCAGGAAGATGGCTGGCCTTCGCAAGGCTATGAGGTGCAGGTGAATAACTCACACACCGACTGGAAAAGAACCGGAAGTTTGTATGACGTAGTGGATGTGAAAGAAACTTACGTGAAAGACAATGAATGGTATACTGAGTATATCAAAGTGGAAGGCAAGCACATCACCATCATGATCAACGACAAGGTGGTAGTGGATTACGAAGAAAGTGACGCAGACAAACGCTCTGTGAATGGCAAAGGAAAAATACTTGGAAGCGGAACGTTCGCATTGCAGGCGCATGATCCTAAAAGCGTAGTTTTGTATAAAGACATTATGGTACGACCTCTGACTGAGTAATACCAGTTATAGCAAAGCAGGCATTGGAAGAATTTGTAAACTTTGAAACCAGAATAGACCGCTTCGATGGAAAAGCCGGGAGTTATTATATCACGGTTCCGGATGAAGTGGCGGCCATTTTTGTGACGGGCCGTAAACCTGAACGTGTTCGCTGCGTGCTGAACGGGACAGTTGAGTTTCAATGTGCGATTCGTCCCATATCCGGTGCCGGATTTTATATCAATGTGGCCACGCAGATCAGAAATCAGGCGCGGGTGGTATTGGGGCAAAAGGTGAAAGCCGCTGTAAAAAAAGATGACAGCGTATACGGAAGGGATATGCCTGAGGAGCTCGGAGAACTGTTGAGCCAGGATGAGCAGGGGAATACACTTTTTCATGAAATCCTACCCAGCAAACAGCGCGGCATCATACACTATATCGCTTCTGCCAAATCTGTACAGGTGCGCGTAGATAGGGCCATCATGATGATCAACAGGCTGAAACGGGGCGAGATTTAAGAAGTTTTTACAATTAGTGTGCAGAGGCGCTCATTGCGCGGTACTGGGATGGAGATATGCCTTCCAGTTTTTTAAATTGCCTTCCGAAATAATTCAGATCTGAAAAACCGAGCTGATAGCAGACGTCAGAAATACTGGATTTAGACTCGCTGAGCAGTTGTTTCGCTTTTTTGATTTTCTCCTTCAGAATAAAATCCAGCGGGCTCAGGTTGAACTCTCTTTTAAAAGCACGGTAAAAAGAAGTGCGGCTCATGCACGCTTTTTCACTCAGGTCGTCCACCTGTATTTTCTCGCTGATGTTGGTTCTGATATAGCTGATCACGTAAGACAGCGGATTGTCCTGACCGGCATTCGGATCACTGGCCAGTGACAGGTTTTGGGTTTGTATAATATGTACCACCAGTTCCTGAAGCGTCAGGTCGGCCAGAATATCTTTACCCAAAGAATTGCCCGAGCAGATCCTGATCAGTTTGTTCAGGCTTTGGGCCATATCTACATTGTTCAAAAAATGGTATTCGTTGTGGCTTAGTGCCCAGTGCTGGTCTTTTCCAGACAATGGGTACTGCTCATTGAGCCGGTCTACGATGGATTGAATCTTGACATGGTCCAGCGCAAGTGCAATACATTGTGTAGGATTGTTTTCTGATGCTTCCGGGAAATCGATCTTCATGGTCACATTCGCCGGCACCAGCACTGTCTCACCGGGCAGGTAGTCGAAGCCGGGCTTGTCAAACAAATGCATCACCTTTTTGCCTCTGAGCATACTTGTCACCACAAAATCTGAAAAGGTAAGTGGTACCAGGGCGGAAGCCTGCAGGGTTTCGAAGACATTGAGCTCGCAGTTTTCCAAAGTGAATGCCCTTCGGTTCTCCACCAGCGTTTTCATCGATTTCTCCTCCGAGATAGCAATCTGGTTCAGCTTATATCCTGTTGACATGAAAGTGCCGGGTTAAAGTTTTTCGTTTTATTATCTCTGTAAACAATTGGCTTTCAGAGCATGATTCGTTCAGTTCAGGGAAGTTAGGGTATAAATGTATAAATGTAAATATTTTCCTAAATAATGAGATAATTATGCTACAATCTGGAACGATTGTGCCATTCAATAACGCGTGATACGGATAGATTTGTATTAATAATTCATTTAAAAATACTTTTTTAATTATGGATACGATCACCGAAGACCCAAAATCAGCAATACATGTGAATGACAACCTGGCCAAACGTCCCGATTTCAAAGAACGTTATGGTAACTATATCAATGGGCAGTTTGTAGCACCTGTAAAAGGTGAATATTTTGATAATATTTCCCCGATCGACGGGCAGGTATTCACGCAGGCAGCCCGTTCTACAAAAGAAGATATAGAGGCAGCACTTGATGCCGCGCATGCAGCCTTTCCCGCCTGGAGCAAATCATCAGCCACTTCAAGAAGTAACCTGCTGCTGAAAATTGCGCAGGTCATAGAGGATAATCTGGAGTACCTGGCGATAGTCGAGACAATAGATAACGGAAAGGCAATCCGCGAGACGCGGGCAGCCGATTTACCACTGTGTGTAGACCACTTCCGGTATTTTGCAGGTGTGATAAGGGCAGAAGAAGGCAGTGTTTCTGAGCATGATGAAAATACCGTTTGTATTAATATACATGAACCTCTCGGCGTTGTTGCGCAAATTATTCCCTGGAACTTTCCACTTTTGATGGCAACATGGAAAATTGCTCCTGCGTTGGCAGCCGGATGTTGCGTGGTGGTCAAACCGGCGGAGCAAACGCCGACTTCGATTATGGTTTTAATGGAATTAATCGGGGATATACTGCCGCCAGGTGTGCTGAATGTGGTTTCAGGGTTTGGTGTGGAAGCAGGAAAACCGCTGGCTTCCTCTCCGAGAGTGGCCAAGGTGGCATTTACCGGGGAAACTACCACCGGACGACTCATTATGCAGTATGCTTCTGAAAACCTGATCCCGGTTACGATGGAACTGGGCGGTAAATCGCCGAATATATTCTTTCCGTCTGTCGCCGATGAAGACGATGCTTATTTTGATAAGGCGATAGAAGGAGCGGTATTGTTTGCCCTGAATCAGGGTGAAGTATGTACCTGTCCATCAAGAATATTAGTCCATGAAAGCATTTATGACAAATTTATCAGCCGTGTCATTGAGCGTACAAAGGCCATTAAAATGGGACATCCGCTAGACGGCACTACCATGATGGGGGCGCAGGCATCGAATGACCAGTACGAAAAAATTCTTTCGTATCTGAAAATCGGAAAAGAAGAAGGTGCAGAAGTGCTGGCAGGCGGAGACGCACATAAATTTGAAAATGGTATTTCAGGAGGATACTACATCCAGCCTACCATTTTTAAAGGGCATAATAAGATGAGGATTTTTCAGGAAGAAATCTTCGGACCCGTCGTATGTGTGACCACTTTTAAAACCACCGAAGAAGCCATCAGTATTGCCAATGATACGCTTTATGGGCTGGGAGCGGGTGTTTGGACGCGTGATGCACACGAGATTTATCAAGTGCCAAGAGCGATTCAGGCAGGGCGTGTGTGGGTGAATAATTACCATGCCTATCCGGCACATGCGCCATTTGGCGGATATAAAAAATCCGGGTTCGGTCGAGAGAATCATAAAATGATGCTGGGCTATTACCGCCAGACAAAAAACATGCTTATTTCGTACGATAAGAATAAACTCGGATTCTTTTGATAATTTAGGAGAATGATTTGCGGCCAATGAAAGCCCCTTACCTGTAAAAAAAGGCATACGCAACCAAAGCGGTAGCCTGATACAGAAACTTAGTTTCCGTCTAAAGGTAAGGGGATTGGTCGTCTTCCCATAGCTTGATTTCTTCTGTCAAAACCAGCAAATTATGACTCCCAGGGTACTGATAACTCCTGAAGCTGAAGCTATTGTCAATCAGCTCAGGGAAAGAAATGGCGAATTGATGTTTCACCAGAGCGGAGGCTGTTGCGACGGGTCGCAGCCCATGTGTTTTGAAAAAGGTGAATTCAGGACCGGCGATAGTGATGTGCTGCTAGGCCAGATTGCCGGCTGTGATTTTTTCATGAGCCGTGATCAGTTTGAATATTGGAAGCATACACAGCTTACTATAGATGTCACGCCGGGCCGTGGTTCAAGCTTCTCACTTGAAATTCCTTTGGGTATTCGCTTTGTGACCAAATCACGATTGTATACGCCGGAAGAAGCACAGGAGCTTGCAGAATTGGCCTAGATGCACCGACGACAGCATATTTGTTTCACCCGTTACAAAGACATGCCCTGGGCCTTGCATTGTATATCCCGGCTTCCGTTTTTAAGATATATTGTTTACATTTGTCTGAAATCAAGCGGTTTGCTGACTGGGATAGTTTAAAGTCAGCTCATAATTATTATCAACGGTTCATTACGGAAGTATTTCTGTATGAATTATTTAAAAGCTGAACTTTGAATTTTAACGAATTTGATCTCCACCAGGACGTTCTCAACGCGGTGGACTCTATGAATTACCAGCTGGCTACTCCTATTCAGGAGCAAGCCATACCACACATTCTTTCAGGAGCTGATCTTCTGGCATGCGCTCAGACAGGAACAGGAAAGACAGCTGCTTACCTTATTCCGATACTTGATAAAGTAGCGCATGAGTCCAATTCAGATACTGCTGCGCTTATATTAGTCCCCACACGTGAGCTGGCTGTGCAGATTGATCAACAGATCCAAGGTCTGGGATATTTTGTCGGAGCTACCAGTATAGCGGTATATGGGGGCAACAAAGGTCCGGAGTGGGACCAGCAAAAGAAAGCACTCACACAAGGCGCTGATATTATCATCGCTACTCCCGGAAGGCTGATCGCGCATTTACAGCTGGGTTACGTCAACTTTAAAGGTATCAAACACCTGGTACTGGATGAAGCGGATCGTATGCTGGATATGGGTTTTCTGCAGGATATTTTAAAAATCATGAGCTTTTTGCCTGCCAAGAGACAAACGCTGATGTTCTCAGCGACCATGCCTTCGAAGATTGGAGATCTGGCAAAACGCATTCTGCATGATCCGCAGGAAGTAAGGTTGGCAGTGTCACGACCAGCTGATCGTATAGACCAGCAGTTTTACATGGCCAAGGACGATCAGAAGTTGCCATTGCTTACGCATCTGCTGACCGGGGTAGAAAATATCAGCATGGTCTTGTTTACATCCCGGAAATCTACCGTCGATCCCATTGTGCGTGCTTTGAGAAAACTGAAAGTAGCCGCGTTTGGTATATCCTCGGATTCCGATCAGGCAGAAAGAGAGGTTGTGCTCAGGGATTTTAAAAACAGGAAGTTCCCGATTCTGGTAGCAACGGATGTGTTGTCAAGAGGTATTGATATTGATAATCTCAGCCACGTGGTTAACTATGATGTGCCCAGAGATCCTGAAGATTATGTGCACCGTATCGGGCGAACCGCGCGGGCAGAGTCCAAAGGTATAGCGATTACGTTCATCAATGAGCAGGATCAAAAGTATGTATTGAAAATCGAAAGATTGTTTGAAAAGGAACTGGAAAAACGTTCCATAACAGCAGAATTAGGATTAGGTGATGCACCTGTATTTGATGCCAAAAGAGGCCGTCCTTCGACTACAAAAAGACGTTCTGACGGTACAAGAAATAACGGAAATGCTGATCCGGCAGCCAATAATAAAAGACGTAGACCTAAAAATAAGGGGCCGAAAAATCCGGTTCAGGCATAACTATTGCCATCAAGTGTTTGTTAGCTTATAGAGCAGATAGAGAAATAAAAATAAAGTATAACGATTACCATGTTTATTTTGACGATAGCTATGATATTCAGGTTATATGATCTTTTTACTTTTCATTTGCTGACTGGTGGTATAACGTGATGAAAATTTGACTGAATGGTAATTGATCGACTTATTGAATGGATAAGAAATTATAGGTTTACTGTATCTAATCCACCTATTGTTTCTATGGAAGGATTGTTTTCGCTTTTGCTTCTGGTACTGCTAAGTCTGGTCGCTGTTTTTTTTCACCTGATTCGAATTTATTTTGATTCTCCTGTCGACTTCTCGATGGACTGGAATCTGTTCCTGAGTTGGATTCCTTTGATTGCAGCATTCATTGCGAATAATCTTACCAAACGTTACGGATACATACCTTTCACACTGATTCTTATCAGTTTATTTTGGTTGGCATTTTTCCCTAATGCGCCGTATATGGTTACGGACCTGGCACATCTTACTGTGGATTATGAAAGAGATCTTACCTGGCATGACACAATCATGCTTTTCTTTTATGCGGAAGTGAGTCTTTTTAATGGTCTTGTTTCCCTTTACTGGATTCACCAGGCATGGCGTCAGGTTTTTACACGCAAGATGAGCACGATCTTCTTCTTTCTAAGTCTGCCGCTGGCAGGTTTCGGTGTGTACCTGGGGCGTGTGAGAAGAATGAACAGCTGGGATATCATACATGAGCCGAGACTGATTTTTCAGAGCATGCTGGAAAGCTTAATGGATAGGACTGCCTGGGTTTTTGCACTGGAAATTGGTATGCTGATTGGTATCCTGTATCTGGTATTATGGGCCATCATCAGATTCAGGATCAGATATACAAAAAAGATCTAGGAGATATACATCAACCACCGCTACTTCGACTTTGTCTTCTTTTACTCCCCTCGATATTGTTTATCAGGATGATTTCCTGATTGCCATCAACAAACCACACGGCTTGCTGGTACATAAAAGCTTTATTGCAGCTGATGCAGATGTATTTGCCGTACAGCTACTCAGAGATCAGATTGGAAAAAGAGTATATCCGTTGCATCGTCTTGACCGGAAAACAGCAGGGGTTTTATTATTTGCCTTGCAGGAAGAACTCAATGGCGTGATGCAAAAGCAATTTATGGAATCAGCGGTTACCAAGCATTACCAGGCTATTGTAAGAGGCTATTCGCCGGATGAAGCTGAGATTGACTACCCATTAAAAAAAGACGACGGTACGCTGCAGGACGCCTTTACGCGGATTAAAACTTTGGAAAGGACAGAGGTTGATTTTGCTGTAGGAAAGCATCCCACATCACGCTACTCATTGGTGGAGTTGTATCCCCGCACGGGAAGAATGCATCAGTTGCGTAAACACATGGCGCATATCTTTCATCCCATTATCGGTGACAGGCCACATGGCTGCAACAAACAGAACAAGTATTTTCTGGAAAAATTTTCGATGAATACGATGCTGCTGCACGCATGTTATCTTTCCTTCCGGCACCCGGTAACAAAAGAGATTGTGGAAATACATGCGGATTATCAGCCGGAATTCAGCAGGGTAAAAAAGCTGCTGGGGTTTGCTGAATCCCGGCCAATAGCTACTGAGCTGGGGTGAACCGTTCTACCTTATGACTAATAGGGGGCAGGCTTTGCAGATAGGCAAAAACAGCTTTCAAATCCTGCTCCTGCATACGTGCGTACATGGTCCATGGCATGGGTGTATTTATATCTTTGAGACCGACAGGATGAGGTATGTAGCTCGAATCAGCGTACATCTTGAATCTTCTGATAAATTCTTCCTGTGACCAGCTGCCGATTCCTGTAGTTTTATCGCTGGTAATATTGGGAGATCTTACAATGCCGGATGGCAGTGAAAATTCCATTCCTCCACCGTATTCCGTACCTGGTACTTTGCTGCCTTTGTCCATTTTACTATGGCAATCCACACAGGCCGCAGCTGCTGTAATGTACCTGCCACGGGCAAGAAGGTCATCGTCAGACGGACGCTTTCCGGGAGTTGCAGCAGTAGGCATGGTATTGATAATGATGTTTACCGGGAACTGAGGTTCTCTTTGAGGAAGTTTGTTTTCTACCGGCTTCAATGTTCGCACATAGGCAATGATGCTATATATATCCTCGGGATCCATTTGTCCGTAAGCGTGGTAGGGCATCACAGGAAAGAGCGCCTCTCCATTTTTGGTTACACCTGTGGTAATAGCGCGGAACAGCTCGCCATCTGTCCAGTCACCAATGCCGAAAGGCGTGATATTTCTCGAATAGAAAACACCAGGGAAACCCATTTCAGGTCCGAAGCGTTCGCCACCGCCACCAAAGTTGCCGGCAACCAGCGGCCCGGAAAACAGGTTGGCCGCGCGCGTGCTGTGACAATCCATACAAACCGTGACATGGTTGGCCAGATATTCACCTCTGTCAATGCGGGCAGGGGTCGGATCGATGGTAAGTTGTGGAGCGTCTCCGACATTGGGGAGCATCGCTTTGACATAGATAACCGAAGCGGCTGCAACAGCGATCAGGCCCAGGCACAGATAGCCCAGGATCTTGAATAATTTTTTCATAAAGGGTTGAGGTTGTTTACGTAACGGTTACAAATATAGAAATTTGAATATTTGCAAAGTAGAAGTTATACTAATATAGAATCAGTATAAATGATCACCATATGGTTATACTGTGGTGTATAAAAAAATCCCGCAGCCTGATGGAAGCGGGATTTTCAATAGTTGTTTTTTACTTTTTTGAATTGTATTTCTTGTTGGCGGCCTGCGCTTTTTCGAAATCCAGAACCACGCCGTTTATACAATATCGTAAGCCTGTAGGAGGCGGTCCATCCTCAAATACGTGTCCGAGGTGAGATTTGCATCGTCCGCACATCACTTCGACTCTTCGCATGCCCAAGCTGTTATCAGCAGCTTCCACAATCGATTTTTTACTGATCGGCTCAAAGAAACTGGGCCAGCCGCAACCACTCTCATACTTGGCATTACTACGGAATAACGCATTTCCGCATACAGCGCAGTAAAATGTACCCACTTCTTTGGAATGTTCATATTCACTGGTAAACGGGCGCTCGGTTCCTTTCAGTCTGGCCACCTTGTATACCTCAGGAGAAAGGATCTTTTCCCACTCCTTGTCCGATACTTTAACAGGAGCACTGTCTGTTCTGGAATAGACTTCATTTTTCTGATCAGGCTTGGTCTTCGCTGAGTTTTGTCCGTAACAATTGACCAGAAACATGGCCGAGATTCCACAAAGCATTACCGCAATCTTATGTCTCATGTTGTTATTGTTTAGTCTGTTTTTATATACGACAAGCTACATCTGAAAGTTGAAGCAGATCCTAATATTTAAACAATAAATCAGACAAAGGAAGTTCTAGGCAAAAACCGAAAGATCTTTTATACCTAATTTTTTGTATGACGTAAAGCCTTCTCCGAATTGGGTGCCAATCGCGTGACCCATTTCCTGTGCTCTGGCAATGATAAAGTTGAGGAATTCCGGTGAAGAGATGTAGCTCTGAGGTTCGTCGGAGTTCTCATTGTAAGTAGGATTGAAAAACTGGCTTTTGAAGGCCCTCACTGCCTGAATTTTCTGATCGTGTACAGCTGAGATATCTACGATAAAATCAGGATTGATATATCTGTCCTGTATGGCATGGAAAACATTTTTGGGTCTCCAGGCAAGCTGAGGATTTCCTTCCTGATCCCATGTTTCTATCATTCGCAGGCCTGAATAAAAACACGCGTCTGCTACGAGTCTGGCTCCTCTTCCATGGTCAGGATGGCGGTCGTCTATGGCATTGGTAATCACAATATCCGGCTGGTACTTTCGGATGTAAGGGATTATTCGTTTTTGATGCGCCTGATCATTTTGAAAAAAACCATCGGCAATTCCGACGTTTTCCCTTACATCAATATTGAGAATCCTTGCCGAATCTGCCGCTTCCTGGATTCTTCCTTCCGGCGTACCTCGGGTTCCTAATTCTCCTCTTGTCAAATCCACGATGCCTACCTTTTTACCAAGCGCCATCTGCACGAGTAGTGTACCCGCACAGCACAGTTCTACATCATCGGGATGTGCAGTAATGGCAAGGATATCTAATTTCATAGTCTTATGGATTATTTGATTCGAAGTTTCTGCCCCAGGCGTAGTGTTGACCGGGTAGAAATTCTGTTTTTCTTGGCAATCGAGTTGATAGAAACACCATAACGACTTGCAATGGAGGAAAGTGTATCGCCCGATCTTACCTTGTGAAGTATGGAGCGTGATTGGGCGACAGGCACTGCATCACCGGATTCGAATTCACTGCGGTAAGAAGATTTTCCTCTCAGGTGATTCCAGACACTGCTGGTGAGCATGAATTTATCAGCACGGATCTGTTTGTTTTCCCAGTCAAAAATATTGCGAGAATCGAAAGGGTTTCCTTCATACCTGTTTTCATAATGCAGGTGAGATCCGGTACTTCTTCCTGTGTTTCCACCGAGCCCGAGCACTTCGCCGGCCTTCACCAGCTGTCCGGACTCAACCAGTTGTTTGGACATGTGCCCGTATAAGGTTTCGAGACCGTTATAGTGACGAACCAGTACAAACTTGCCGTATCCGCTGCCGTCGTAGGCAACAATACGTACCATTCCGTCATAGGTTGTCCGCACGCTGTCGCCCGTATTCAGATCAAGGTCTGTTCCATTATGCCAGCGTCCCCATCTGAACGAGAAGTTAGATGTCGTCCTGATGGCATCCAGCGGATTGCTCCATTTGCGGTTGATATTTTCATCGTACAGGGTAAGTTCCACCGGTTCATCGAATTCAAGTGCACTGAGTCCGTATGGGTTGATGGCCCTTGCATCCCAGATTACGTAATATTCTGCAGCTTTTACCCATTCGTCAGCAACCTGCAGCGAATCCACCACTTCCACAACCTCTGTCTCGCCTTCATCAACCGTAGTGGTATCTTCACTTACAACAGGATTGAGTGGTTTTACAGGTTCAAACTGATTTTGAAATTTGAGGCCGGATGTCTGGATCTGGTATTCGTCTTCCGGCTGTGGGGTAGTAGCTTTTGTCGTGGGGCCTTCACTGGCATTCCCAGACTGGTTAATTTTTGGATTTTTCTTAAATTTTCCTCGCTCTTGTGCTTGCGTGTTCCAGGATATCAAACACACCATCATTAGCAAACTTACAATAAGCTTTCCTTTCATAGGTATATACACTATTCAGGCTACATCATGGGATTATTCAGATGCAGCCTGATCTAAATTTTTAATTTATCGGGGTTATTTCAGAGTGAGTGGTCTGTTAAGAAACACTTTCCTCCAGCATTACTTCCACTTCATGTTCCATCAGGAAACGTTCAGCATCTAAAGCGGCCATACATCCGGTTCCGGCCGCAGTTACTGCCTGACGATACACGTTGTCCTGTGCATCTCCACAAGCAAACACACCTTTGATATTGGTACAGGATGATCCTTTGATGGTCTGGATATAGCCGGTTTCATCCATATTCAGATAACCTTTGAATATGTCAGTATTAGGCTTGTGGCCAATTGCTACAAAAAATCCGGTTGCATTCAATACGGATGTTTCACCTGTTTTATTGTTTTTCACCTCAACACTTTCAAGTGCGTGTTCACCGTTCAGTTTTATAGTTTCGGTGTTCCACAGAATTTCGATGTTCGGAAGTGTTTCCAGGCGTTTCTGCATGATTTTGGAAGCACGCATCTCATCGCGGCGCACCAGCAGATAAACTTTACGGGCAAGTTTAGCCAGGTAGCTCGCTTCTTCAGCAGCAGTATCACCTGCACCTACCACAACTACATCCTGTCCACGGAAGAAAAATCCGTCACAAACTGCACAGGCAGAAACTCCATGACCATTGAGTCTCTCTTCACCTTCTATACCCAGCCATTTGGCGGAAGCTCCTGTGGAAACGATTACAGAGTCAGCAATAATTTCTTTTTTGCCATCCACAATCACTTTGTGGGGATAACATGTAAAATCCACTTCGGTTACCATTCCGTAACGAATATCCGTACCAAAACGACGCGCCTGGTTTTCAAACTGGATCATCATTTCAGGTCCGGTAATTCCGTCAGGGTAACCCGGAAAATTATCCACTTCAGTTGTAATGGTCAATTGACCGCCAGGCTGCGCACCCTGATACATTACAGGATTTAATCCCGCTCGTGAAGCATATATAGCAGCAGTATAACCGGCAGGGCCGGAACCTATTATAAGGCAGGTAACTTTTTCAGATGTCATTTTTATCCAAACTTAATGTTAAGCACGAATGCAATTATCGGTTTCTTTTTTGCGAGGACGAAGGTATCGTCACCCTAGTGCGTTTATTGTAGCGGCTACCGGCGAATCCTCATAAAGTACAACACAGGCCGAACCGCAAAAGTGCGAAAAAACACCACGGAATGCAAATTTCATTACTCGATCTTCCATTCTATACGCCTGTTTTTACGACGCCCTTTTTCTGTCTCATTGGATTCGACAGGTTTGCTCTCTCCGTATCCTACAGAAGAAATGCGCGCTTGCTGAATTCCGGATTTAATCAGGTATTGCTGCACCGACAGCGCCCTTTTTCTGGACAACTCCAGGTTTTCCTGATCAGAACCTACATCATCGGTATGGCCTGAAATCTGTATGCGGACAGCTTTGTTGTTTTGCAGAAAATCTGTCATCTTATCCAGTTCTACGGCCGATTTCTGGTCGAGCTCAAATGAGCCTGTAGCAAAAAAGATATTGTTGAGCACTTCTGTCTTATTCTTTTCGATGGGTTCAAGAGCAATATCAACCTGTACCGATGGTGTTGAATCGCTCACAGAGAAAGATAAACTTTTAAACAAATAGCCGGTTTTGGAAACATAAAAGGCGTACTGGCTACCACTGTTGAGTACTGCCAGAAAAGCGCCGGTTTTGGGATCTGAACTGAAGGAAGAGACTTTTTCTTTGGATTTCAGATCATAAAGGTCAATTTCTGAACTGATCGCGTTTCCTGTTGTTTTATCAAAAACCCTGCCTTTGGCATATCTGGTAGGTAAAATGGCGTGCCGGAGACTTTCAGGAAGCTCAAAGTTGTACAGCAGCGACCGTTTTGTACCATTCTCAGAGAAATCATCCGAATAATAGGCCATACTGCCATCAGAAGCAATTGAAAGTCCTACCTGCTCAGAGACAGTATTGATCGGGTAACCCAGGTTTTGGGGTTCAGACCATACCGTATCGATACGTTGCGACATAAACAGGTCCATGCCTCCCATACCGGGTAGACCGTTGGATGCATAAAACAGTGTTTGTCCGTTGGCGTGTATGAAAGGTGCGTTCTCATCGTCAGCTGTATTGATGGCCGCACCCAGGTTTTTGGGTTCACTCCATTTTCCCTTCTGATCCAGGAAGGACACCCAAATGTCCTTCCTGCCCTTTCCGCCTTTCCGGTCAGATGCGAAGTACAATGTATATCCATCCGCTGACAAAGAAGGTTGTGAATCCCAGTCGCGACTATTGATCGGCTCGCCCATGTTGACAGGATTGCCCCAGTCATCCCCTTGCTTATGTGTGATGTAAAGATCGCAGCTGCCATAGCCATCAGTACGGTTGCACGCTGTAAAGACAAGCGTTCTGCCATCAGCAGAGATCGCACATGTCCCTTCATTGTTGGTCGTGTTGATTGCCTTTGATATTTCCTCAGGTACGTCCCAACCTTTATTCTGACGGGTTGTAAAGTAGATGTTCTCATCCCGCTGGGCAGTCAGGCCCGAAAAGATCAGCGTTTCTCCATCGGCGGTCAGTACCGGGAAATACTGCGAATCTAAAAAATTGACAGTGTCACCCAGAGATTGCTTTTTAACGGCAAGCGGTTTTTGAATGGCATTAATCGCAAAACGACAGGAAGCAATCGATTTTTCAGTAAGGCTATACAAGCTGGACCTGGGCTGAAGAAGCGGAAGTCCCTTCTGATAGTAAATCAATGCCGAGTCATATTTTTCCTGCTGAAAAAAGTGCTTTCCCAACCAGTGATAAGCGGTAGCTGATTGTGAAGATTCGGGCTGTAATGCTACCAGCTGTGAATAGTGTTTTTTTGTGAGAACGGGATTGCGTAGCAGCTCGTAAATCTGGGCAAGGCGCAGATGGCTGTCGCTGTGGGCAGGCTCTGTTTCAACCACTTTTTCGTATTGTATCGCTGCTTCACTAAGCTGACGTGCCTGCCAGGATTTCTGCGCTTTTTCGTAGTGATCGCGTGCCCGTTTGCTGGCGGGTGCATTTTGCGCATGAACCTGTGAAGTGAAGAAAATGCTGCATAGAAAGCTCAGTAAGAAATAACGCATTACGGGATATTCATATACTTGTGAGTTTGTAACGACATTTTCCATTTAGGATTGTCTTTGATATAGTCAATTATCAAAGGCAACATCTGCTGATGCTTACTCCATTCGGGTTGCAGCAGCAAAGTACACTGGGGGGATACCAATGCAGCGTGCTGTTCGGCAAAATCAAAATCGCTCTTGTTATATATAATGGCTTTGAGCTCATTGGCATTTTGATAAATGTCCGGGTGTGGCGTTTTAAACTTTTTGGGAGAGAAGCATACCCAGTTCCACTTACCGGTAAAAGGGTACACGCCTGAGGTTTCTATATTGGTTTGAAAGCCTGCTTGCTGTAGAGCACCAGTAAGCGCATCCAGGTTGTACATCAGCGGCTCTCCTCCTGTAATTACCGCCAGTCGGCCCGGGAATGCAGCAGCGCCCGCCACAATATTTTCAATGGTTGTTTTCGGATGAATATCCGCCTCCCAGCTTTCTTTCACATCACACCAGTGGCAACCTACATCGCAGCCCCCAAGGCGGATAAAATAGGCAGCCTTGCCACTATGCTGGCCTTCGCCCTGCAAAGTGTAAAATGCCTCCATAACAGGAAGCTGGCTGGTGATGATAGGTAATGTTTCGGTAAGCACAGCAATAAATAATAGATGTTGAAAGAATGTAACAACCCAAAAGGCGGAAAAATCCCCAAAGATACGAAAAGCTGCGGATGTATTTTTGCTTATAGAATCGCATCTTTGCATCATGAATACGATTCAAATACATCAGCAGGAAGTGATTTGCGCCTTGGCGACTCCCTCAGGAGTGGGAGCTATAGCGATTATCCGGGTATCCGGCCTTGGGGCGATTGCACTCGTCAGTAGTGTTTTTAAAGGTAAAAATCTTGAAAATGCCGAATCGCATACGGTGCATTTCGGGACAATATATTCAGCAGATCATATCATCGATGAAGTACTGGTAAGTGTTTTTAAAACGCCAAGGTCTTTTACCAAAGAGGATGCTGTGGAAATTTCGTGTCACGGCTCGGACTATATCATCCGACAGATACTCAAACTGCTGGTGCAGAAAGGCGCCCGTATTGCAAAGCCGGGAGAATTCACCCAGCGGGCTTTTCTGAACGGCCAGTTTGACCTTGTACAGGCCGAAGCCGTTGCCGATCTGATTGCTGCTGATTCGGAAGCCAGTCACAAAACGGCATTGAATCAGCTCAGAGGCGGTTTCTCCAGAAAACTCACATCGCTCAGATCCGAGCTGATCCATTTTGCCTCGATGATTGAGCTGGAACTCGATTTTGGTGAAGAGGATGTAGAGTTTGCAGGAAGAGATGATTTGAAAAGACTCATCGAATCGCTGCAGGACACGATCGCACCTCTGGTTGAATCCTTTGATTATGGCAATGCAATCAAGGATGGCGTTCCGGTAGCGATCATTGGTTCTCCTAACGTGGGTAAATCCACACTGCTGAATGCACTGTTAAACGAAGAAAAAGCGATCGTGACCAGCATAGCAGGCACAACCCGGGATGTGATCGAAGATACGATCGTATTGCAGGGGCTCAAATTCAGGTTTATTGATACGGCCGGAATCCGTGAAACGACAGATCTGGTGGAATCAATCGGTATTGAGCGCTCGAAAGCTGCCATGGAAAAAGCAGACATTGTGATTTTTTTATCTGATAGTGAGCAGACCTTTGATGAAAACAAACAGCTCGCCATGCTGCTTGCTGCAGACAAAGTACTCTTGTGGGTGGTCAATAAGGTGGATTTATACGCTGAAGCGGCTGAAAAATTAAAAGCATCGAACCCTGAAATAATCCTGATTTCTGCTCAAAAGCAACAGGGACTACAGGATTTAACCGCGACCCTGGTAGCACAGGTCAACAAACAAGCTGCCAGTGATACGGTCGTGACCAACCTTCGCCACTACGAACACCTGATCAAAACACAGGCTGCGTTAAGCGACGTGCTCAACGGTCTGGCCCTGGGCGTAACCGGAGACTTTCTGGCCCAGGACATCCGGCTTTCCCTGCATCATTTAGGGGAGATTACCGGTACTATTGTGACGGATGACCTCTTAGAAAACATATTCCGGAAGTTCTGCATTGGGAAATAGGAGATTATTCTGAAGTTGAATCAGGCGAATGCATATTACTTCTCTAATAAAGAGCTTACTTGAATGGCAGTATAAATAATTGATCTGATGAATAATAACGACATCCGTTGGCAGCAGCGTTTTAATAACTATACGAAAGCGTTGAATAAGCTAAACCAGGCGGTATCTAAAATTAATGGAGAGTATCCTTCTGATGAAAATGGAAATATCAATGATGACGATTTTCTTGATGATATCATAAAAGAAGGATTAATCCAGAGATTCGAGTACACGCACGAGCTTGCCTGGAACGTAATGAAGGATTTCTTGTTGCATGAGGCAGAAATAAAGGTCCTGGGATCGAAAGATGCTACCAGAGAAGCATTTGCAGCTGAGTTGATTGAAGATGGAGAGATTTGGATGGAGATGATCAAAAGCCGAAATCAAACTTCTCATACTTACAACGAGGAGGTTGCAGACGCTATTTTTAAAAGAATCATAGACATTTACTTACCCGCTCTTCTCGATTTTGGCAACATGATGAGTAAAAAGCAATTAGGGCAAAATGGATAACTTACAAACGAACTATGGATTATCAGCAAAAGTAATTACTGCCATCCAGGTTGTATTTTCAAAATGTCCCCAAATCGAAAAAGCTATTCTGTACGGCTCTCGTGCGAAGGGAAATTACCGCAACGGATCGGATATTGATCTGGTACTCGTAAGTCCCGAACTTAATTTATCCCAGTTATTCAAAATAGAGCTGGAACTTGATGACTTGCTGCTTCCCTATAAAATCGATCTGGCACTTTTGCATCAAATAGGGAATCCGGATTTGGTTGAGCAGATCAACAGAAGTGGTGTGGTATTTTATGATAAAAGTGGTTTTTGATCATCTGGAAATCAATTCATCGACGCTGCTGATTTTGCTATTGTCGCTGATACTTCTCAGACACATGCCTGGATAGATGTTTGAGATATCTTGACAAGTGGTTTATTTGATGGCTAAAAAAACATCATTTGCGGTATCATTAAGTGAAACAACAATAAAAGTTGTTTTAACTGTCTTCGCAGTCTGGCAAGTCCGGGTAAGTAGCAGGATGCGTGTTTCTTGCCTTTCTGATCAAGATTTTCATGATCATAGTCACCTAACAATTCAAGTCCTTTTGCAAACTGGTCAGACCATGCGATATCGTATAGGTTTAGTAGGGAAAAAAAACTATCAGCATTCTGCCCGTTACCAGAATATAAATCAAAGTCCACTTTCCTTTCGCATCATGCTCAGAAAAACCGGAGTAATGCCTAAATAACTGGCGATGTGTTTTTGTGCAATGCGTTGCTCCAACCCTGGGTGACGCTTACGGAACTCAATGTAACGTTCTTCGGCGGTTTTGTAAAGTTGGGAGGTTATGCGACGTTGATCAAGTTCAAAGCCATTTTGGTTAAGGATACGGAAAAATCGCTCAAACTTTGGGATAGTTTCGAACAGTTTTTCCAACAAGGGTAAAGAAATACAGTATACTTCGCTGTCTTCCAGTGCCTGAATAGAATTTGCTGCGGGCTTTACAGTGAAAAAGCTCACAATATCGCAGGTCCACCAGTTTTCGGGATAAAAACCGACGATATGTTCTTCTCCGCTCTTATCGGTGTAAAACATGCGCAGGCAGCCTCGTTTTACAAAATAAATATAACGGTCGATCTCTCCCGCATGCAGCAGCCAGGCGCGCTTCTTGACCTCGATAAGTTCAAAGAAAGCAAGCGCTTGCTGCTGTTCGGCAGCAACAAGCGCTATATGCATGGCAAAATTGTTCAGGATAAGCTGGTGCATGTGTAAGGATGATACTTGTTATAAGGACAACCGGCGCGTCATGTACAGTTTCATATCGGCCAGAGCGGCCAGGCGCAATGGTTCGGCCATTTCACGGTAAGCGTCGCTTTGTGCAACGGTCAAAAATGCATCCACGTCAGCATATTCGACAAGCAGGATGGCATCCCAGTCTTCGCTTTCATCAGCTATCACGCTGGCCAATACGTCACTGAACAGATTTACTTTCGCTTCCAATCCTAACTGTTTCATCACGCCGTGAAAAGTCGGAAGGTATTCCTCCACGTAAAGGCGCCGGTCTGCGAATTTAAGCATATTCAGCATTAATACCGGTCCTGTGCCTGGCACGGTGTCCGGAATAGTTACCACTCTCATTCTGTTACTAAGTTTTTTATATTTTCCATAGCACAAAGTTCACCTGTCCTGGTTACAAAAAAGTTCAACTGGTTGAAGATTTTCAGAAGGTTTGATCAGTGTAACTTTACTACGTTTCGTGAATGCAGATATCGAAAGTAACTTCAATTTTTTGGTTATCCGCTTTGCTTTCTCTATTGCATATACCATATGCGTATTTACAGCACATGTCAAGATGGTTCCATAGGATTTAACAGATCCGCTGTAATACTTTGGTTACTGACTTTCGATAACGCATTCCCAAGGCTGAGAAGGGTGTAGCTAAATATGGTTAAGCCCATATCTACCCTGTTTGTAAATTCCTGCAACCATCTGTGTATTACAAATCGGGTAATGGGAGAGAGAATATATCATCCTTTTAAGAATATAATCATCTTTTTTCAGATTTAACCACGCGATGGGGTCGAAGTGATATGCTGAGCAACTGCTGAAATGATCTTGTTCCAATCCGCTTCATGCAATTCATGTCCCGCACCTTCAAGTGTAAGCAAAGTAGAATTCGCTAAATGATTTCTAACAAATAGGGCATGTTGGTAATTCCATATTTTATCGTCCGTACCATGTATGATAAGACATGGCTGCTTAATCATGTCAATTAAACCAAAGTAACGTTCAGCTCCTTGGAGCTGTGCGTGGTTATACATGCTTCGGAAATTATTAGCCCTGTTAAACTCATTCCGGGCTAAGGCGCTCGCACGATCAACATTAAAATGGCGTCCAGTTCCGCCAAGCAGCTGGTTGCCTTTTACAAGATAAGAAACAACGGCATTTTCGTCTGTCCAGTCTAGTTGTGCGGATTCTTGCTGAAAGCTTATAATCCGCTGATCCATTGCTGGGATAGATGGCTCGCTTGGGCCAAAGGGTCCTGTAGCGAATAATATCAGTGATAAAACCCGGTCCGAGTATTTAAGGGCAGTTATTTGACCAAGCAAACCACCCAAAGACATCCCAAACAGATGAGCCTGTTTTATCTGGTATGAGTCAAGGATTGCAATTGCATCATCAGCCATATCTTCCAGATTATATGGCGTCGTACCGGCAGGAAAGGTTGTCGATCTGCCTACATCGCGATGATCATAGCGTATGACAAAATAGCCCTCATTGGCCAATTGCTCGCAGAACTGCTGATCCCACCAAAGCATAGAAGCAGTGGCGCCCATGATCAGTAGAATTGTTGGGTTATTTTGGTTCCCAAAACTTTCGGTGCATAGTGTTACTGCTTCCCGGCTAACAAAATGTTCTTTCATAGATAACTTAACGTGTTATATAACTGCAGCCACTAGCTTCCTATTGGTTAACGTTTGCTTGAATTAGCGCTGAAATACAGGTTCCAATACCAAATCTAAATTCTAACCGCATAACCACGATGTTGTTATAGCAAACTAAACAAAATTGGTCTGGTATAAGCTGTATAAATTCGGTGCCAGATGTCGCGACTTTTAACATCTGGTTTTTCTATAGGTTAATCTCGTCGGGGCTTACCACCTGGAAAGAGGTCAAAAGGTTATTCTCCGCCAGCCAGAACATATCGTTTTACTGATGCATCTGTGCATGCAGTGATATCATATTTATGATTGAATAACGAATAAATTTGATGAATTGTAAAAATATTTCTACATTACAATAGGAAAATAACAAGTAAATATTTAACTATGTGGTGTGTATGTAACTCACTGTTGCAGCATTATTCAATCACAATTTACACTAATCCCTTTACAGCATGAAGAAACTATCCTTTTCCACATTATTGCTATCATTGATAGCTGCACTGACTTCCTATGGTCAAAATATTATCATGGGATCGGGCCTTTTTAATGCACTAGATCCCGGACAAGTGTACAGCTATGAAGTGAGTTTTACCGACTTGCCAATTGGCGCTCACAGCTTAAATGTTACATGGAGCTACCCAGGAAGAGACAGTAATTACGATCCGGTAGGCTCTGGTGCAGGTGGTGCGACAAATGGGAAAATTAGTCTGAAATGGAGCAATACCAAAGATTCAGATACCCCTAAAAGCATTACGCCTACCCTTAACTATAAAATCAATGCAACATCCTTTTCCAAGCAGGGAAGCAAGCAGGATATTACGGTTAGATATGTGAGCACACCTGCATCGGTAAATGTGGCTGGCACAGTACGTACAAACGGACAAAGCGTTGACAGGGCATGCGGAACTGCTCCGGTAACAGTTTCAGTCCCTGCTGTAACAACCGATCCTGCGTCTCAACCTGTAACTTATACTTTCACATTTCCATCAGGATGGAGCCCTGCAAGTGTGACAACAACCAGTACCTCCGCAACTTCAACACCATCTGCAGGAGGAGCCGGACCAATCAAAGTGCAAGCCAAAATCACCGGACAAATATACCAAAGTCAAATCCAGGTGAATGTCATAAGACCTCAACCAACGATTTCGTCAATAAGCACATCAGCTTTTGCAGTATGCTCCGATACCGAAACAAAAGCTGTAACAGTTGTAGGTGCTAATGCCGGCCAATTTATCTGGACTCCGTCTGGTGGGGTAAGAATCAATGGTAGTAGCTCGGCAGTGACCACGACATCAGCAACAGCCAATGTCGGCGCGGTAGGCGATGGAAGCTTCACTGTAAGAGCGTATTCAACCGCATGCGCCACACAAAGCGCATCTGTGGTATCAGCAACTGTAAGAAAAATGTCATTGCCCAACCGTAACGATTTGACATATGATTACGGAAATCCGGCACAGACGTACACCCATCAGGTTTCGGCCTATGATAATCACTTTGTAGCCTTCTACAATATTGACCAGACAGTAATTAACTGGAATCCGGTTTGGAGTTCAGGGCCACAACAAGGTTCTGCTGGTGTAATGAGATACGACTTCATTCTGCAACCCTACCAAACACTTGATTTCAGCCCACTGATACTTACAAATCAATGCGGCTCAATCAGCACGATTACTTCATTCCAGGGAATCGGTCCATGGTTAATGTCGGCATACCCAAATCCTGCATCTGACATAATAAACATTGAAATGGTAGGCTCTGATGAATCAGCCAGACTGCCCGAAAGCGCGAAGTTATACAGTGAAAAATCAGGGAAGGTCGTTAAGAATGTTTCATTTACAAAAGAGGTATCGCGCAAAAATGTATTGAAAATAGGGGTGTCCGACCTGCCAAGAGGCACATACTACCTGGAAGTGCTCGACGAAAAAAGTGACGTTCCGGCTAAAAAGACCCGTATCGTATTAAATTGAGAAGTGGAATATATAATTGTAACCAGAAAAGGGCTCCTGTCGTGCAGGGGTCTTTTTTGTATTACTTGTTTTCCGATACGTATTTGATAGATACAGAAAGAAGTGATTAAGCGGTAGCACAGCTGCGGTCAATTGGACGTATGTTTACCGGATTATACTTAATTATCCTCCTTTATGAAAACTTTCACTACAACATTATTACTGCTTACATGCTTTACCGGTTATTCTCAAAAGCTCGACTACACACGTAAATACCTGAAAACCATCGTTCGTAAACAGATCGTTGAAATTGAACAGTTGAAAGCAGAAATCACCAGGCTTAAAAAATCATCAGAAGAAGAGAAACGATTGGTCCAGACTAAATATGCCGAGATTACCACAAAAGAGCAAAACGGAAAAATTGATTGTGAAAATGAGCTTTTCAGCGTAAAGCTTGACCTGCGCGTCCGGGATAAGGAACTCGCAGAGCGGACCAAAGAAAAGCAGAATGTTCAACTGGCCATGGAGCAGTACAAAAGGCAGGTTGAAATACTGGCAGACCAGGTGGCTGACTTAAAAATGGCTACACCCCAGGTTTCAGCCCAGAGTTATATTCTGCCGGAAAGAGCGGCAGAATACCGCCCAGCGAAACGTACCTACAGTGCGCCAGACAGATCTTATATCACTGGTCCGCGAGGAGGTTGTTACTACATCAACGGGAATGGAAACAAGACGTATGTGGACAGAAGTATGTGTAGATAAATGAACCACGTGATCAAATCAGAAAGGTAAGTCAATCGCATGCCTTGTCAGTTGTTCTGGCAATACAATGGATATATATGCGGTCAGCGACAGGTCCCAAGTCAAGATAAACCGGCCGGTCACATCCATAACTTGGATGTGATAATTGCTACAAGGTAGCTTTTTTGCTGGTGGCGTCTTTGCTGACATAAAACAAAAAAAGGGCCGTAGCCCTTTTAGTAAGTAACTTAGGAACACATGACCGTTAATCTGGGTGTATGCGTCCATAAAAAGGTCTCTGGCAAACGCTTCGTAGTCAAAGTACCTTTGAACGGTCGGAGAAACATCTGACAGCAATCCCGTCTGATCGACATACTCATATGCATACTCCAGCTCAGGATCTGCTGCGGACTCTGCATAATACCCCTGATAGCATGCATCAAAATTCTAAAGCTGCCCGTCCAGGCCCTTATCGCCGGACCAGCTGACGATCTGGCTGCAATAAATCTCAAACGCTCCAGCGCGGCGCTGATCCATGTCCGATACTACATCCAGATACTGAAAGCATACTGGGCTGAGATAACTTTCACCGATCAGAAAATCAGGCATTCCTTCCCAATCCTGAAACATGAACTCGGGGTCTGCTTCATCCTTGTGCAGTTCGCTGCAGGCCTGATAAAATGCTTCCGAACCCGGATACTGTGATAAATCCAACCATGATCCGAAGATTGAACCGTTGTTGTACTTGGCGTAAGTACCAACGTAAATGTGGAATTCAACTGTAGCTTTCATGCGCTCTAAGATTTAAAGAATCAATTGCGCCCGGCACCTGCCCTGGGCATTCGCTGGCACTGCACAGAAGAAAGCTGACGGGGCATAAGCCCCCTGGTTGCAAGTCCGGCACATCCTTTACGGCGGGAGGGTTCAGAGCAGATGGCTAAATGAGCTGCCGGCAAGGCGAAGACTTGCCAACCGTCAGAATGAATTCTGTAACTTTCGATATGACCTGTGGCTGTGTGGGTCTTAAGTCATCGCGGTATCTGTATCAATAATCACCTTGCCGGATCTGTTACCTGTCGCATTTTTTTATCTACAACCGTTGATTACTGGTTTTGGATAATAGGAATAGACGGATCGGGCAGATGTCTTTCTGCTCGCTATCAGCATAACACCGCCACCTATCTTTAAAAACCGCTCAGGGCTGATGATCAGAATAAAATCAGTTCCTGTAGTAAAAGCCCGGTAGGCTGACTTGCCCAATTGTATGCTAAAGTGGTCAGATGCAGGTAAATTTCAGTTTCAATGATTATTTACTTGCAATTTAAAAGTTGTATATATCTGCTGTATTATACTGATCTTGCAGAGAAGGCTGTATTTTCATGCGATCGGTCCACAGCCTGCTGGCATCAGCTGCATTTACGGCGCATCAAAGAAATAATTCAATTGTTTTTTCAATATCCCTTTCGCCAGATCTTGTGTCAGATCATACTTGTTATCAGCAAGTATCAGCTCAGTATTGACTCTGTACAAGCCGTGGAATTGCTGCTGTCCGGTGTAGGTATAAACAGATTCTGTGGTGTGAAGTATCGGTCAATCAGACGCTGGCTCAAGCCGGACAGTTTGCTGATCCTGTCTGGTCTGATACCCTGTAGCCTTCGGAGCGCAAAGCTTCTGCGGCCGTCCAAACCGGCCGTTTCTCAGTCTCTTCTTTGTTTTTGCTGTCCATGTTAAGGTCAGTTTAACTGATATCAGATAAGCTTTCTGTATCAAAGGCATATGCCGGAATAAACTGAAAAAATTGATGATTAGCCGAAATTCTATAAAACCTAAAATAAGTTTAGCGTGTAATTGAGGACTGTTTTACCATTAATATACTGAATCCAATACAAGTAGCGACCCTGCCACAGACCATCCTGGCAGGCCTGAATAAGTTAGTAAAGTGATTTTTCATTCATTAAAATCTGTTTTCATGGGGTATCGTTATACACTCGAATGGTATGATTTGCTGATCACACTTACACTGAATCCGGCAAAGACAGATGTGAAAGCCATCACGAAATTGCAGACAGAATCCATTTTAAAAACAGCCGGTGAGGAGAAAGACAAATGGCTGGCAGAGGTCAAAAGGGAAATTTATGCTCTGAAAAACAAGGCTCAGATCGAGCTGTTGGTCAGACGCTATCATTCGGATCTGATCGTACTGGCAGATCAGGCCTATGAGAACCATCATCTGATGCAGCCAGCAGAAGAGCATCTGAAAAAACTATCCCGAATGATCGTGCATCATCTGGATGAACTGCTCGCTTTTCTTGAAAAGCGTTATTTGAAGTTTCTGGGGATGGAGCAGCTCGTTCCGATTGTTTATCTGCAAAAAACAAAGGACGAATTAAAGCTCAAAGTGGATCAGCTCAAACTCAGATTAGGCCGCCGGATCAGTGATAAAACGCTGATCAATATCGTTTTTACAGCGCTGTATCAATTCGTCAGCAAGCAAGATAACCGAAGGGTTACGTTTGCAGAAGTGGTCTATCAGAAAGATCTGGTCCGGGGCCTGCAGGAAGCGGCTGAGCTGAAGACCGAAGCCAGATTGTATAAAGCGATCAATGAGCATCTGATCTATATGAACTTTAACAAAAAGGCATATCTGAACTACTACACCGAGAAGATAGCGGGCCGGATTAACTCTTTCGGATCATTTTCAGACAAACTCGATCAGCTGTTATGGGCCTATAAGGAATTCAACCAGATGCACCTCAGGCCCGGTGTGAAACTGAATCCCAATTACAGAAGCGTCAAATATGTAATCGGCAACTGGTTTGCCCAGGAGATCAGTTATCTGGAGAAAAAATACCAATGGGAGGTAAGCCCTTTACAGATGCGTTCCGCAACGGGCAAGACCGGGGGCGCTGATTTTAAGGTGCGTCTGGCGCTGAATGCAGACCAGATTGCTATTCTGATCAGGGCGTTTTCCAATCAGGGTATACTCGAGCGCGGTACTGTGAATGCAGTGTTCAGGAACCTGGTACCTTATCTGTCATCCAAAGAAAGAAATGATCTTTCCTGGGACAGCATGAGAAAAAGATCTTATGCACCTGAGGATAAAGATAAAAAAAAGTGCTTGCTATCCTGGAAAATGCGATGGCAGCTATTGAAAACTTTGACACCATCTAACTAAATCCAGCTGATGAACAAATCCAGATTAATCACCTACCTGTCGGATCTTCATGCTTTGCAACCCGAATTTGAAGACCTGTTATCCAGAAAACTGCAACAGCATATCTTCAAAAAGGGCAGGGCAGTACGAGAACCGCTCAGAAGCTCCTCGGTATGGTTTGTGGCCAGCGGCATACTGAAAGCTTCCTATTATGATCAGCAGGGTAATGAGCATGTAACCAGATTCTGGCATGAGGATGAAATTATTCTTCTGGAAACCAATGCTTATAAGAGCATTCCGTCAGCAGACTATCTGATTATGCTGGAAGACACGCTGCTGCTGTCGCTGCCTGATCATGTGATTGGTTACTGTCTGAAAAATTTCATCGAGGCCCATACACTTCGTGGCATGCTCTTTCATAAGGACCGCGACAGAGCCGAAGTGCTCGGGCATTTGCTGAAGCTCCCCTTGGCGGAAGGTTATCACAAGTTTGAACAGATTTATCCCGTGCACCGTATTCCTGTAAAAGATGTCGCTTCTTATCTGGGTGTTCATCCCAAAAGGATCAGTGAACTCAGAAGCAGAAGGTAGTCTCCTAAGAATTTTTTACCTAATCAAGGCCTACCGGAACGGAAAAAATTTACTCTGCTGCGTGCCATGCCGCCCGCAAAGCGGAAGAATAGCTTTGTTGTGTAATGATCACACGGCGTGTGTACGTGTGTGATCAGTTATCTGGAACACAACCTGAAAGCTATGAAAAGATCTCACACCGTTTTGCAGCTGACCGTCTGCTTGCTTGTCATTCTGTTTTTTTACACAGCTCTCAGCAAGCTGATGGATATTGGCCAGTTTGAAAATCAGCTCAGAAACCAGGTCTTGCCTGGGTGGGCAGTTGTTCCGCTGCTCTGGCTGATCCCCATATCACAACTCATTGTCACAGAGCTTCTGATTTTTAAGAAAACCAGACTGGCAGGACTTTACGGGGCGCTGATCATGATGGTGGTTTTTACATCATACATAGGACTGGTGTATCTGAATGTTTTCAACAGGGTTCCCTGCGGCTGCGGGGGTGTGATTAAAAACATGGGGTTTGGTGCTCACCTGGTGTTTAATTTTTTCTTTCTGATCCTATCGGTGGTAGGTATATATATGTTTCACGCGGATAAGAAAGGAGGTGCCGGCCGCACAGAGTGAGCATTGAAAGTAAAGCTGCAAACGCTGCGTCCCAGGGACCAGGGGCTGTACCAGGGAGAGATGACGTGCCGAAAACCTGTCAACAGACTAGGCATAACAATCATTTTTTAATCCAAAGTCTTGAAAAGACACCTGTTAATTATGAAAAGTCAATTTAAAATCAGCTATCTGCCTATGGCAGCATTGGTTCTGGCAGCAGGGGCTGCTGTCGCCACCACCAGTCCTGAAAAACCAAAAAATGCCCTTGTGCAAACCTGGGAGCGCACTGCGCCGGACGGCTCTGCCACAGGCAGCTGGCAACCTTCCTCGGACAGTCAGTGCCTGGCGTCTGACAAAATGTGCAAGGCAGATTTTGCTATCGGATACGATCCCGGCGAGCACACAGAAGCAGAGAATGATGCTGCTGCTATCTCCGGCTCGGTGACTCAGGGTTACGTTCAGCAGTTCTAAGCTGAGCACTTGTTGAAGCAGCCTGCCGTCCGGTGTTCGCGGGGCGGCAGGCCTTTTGTTACCTTGGGTTCTGCTCAATTCCGCTAATTGCAATCTCGTCATCGGGTATGGGGAATACATACCTGTCATCATTCGGAGGCAATGTATACTCTACACCATTCACAACCCTTTTAAGGGTAACTGCGAATCTGGGGTCCTGATTCAGCCTTCTCAGATCTGACCAGCGGTGCCCCCTGCCCAAAAGCTCCTTTCTTCTTTCCCGCAGTACCAGCTCCAGAATGTTGTCCGCAGTTGCTGTCAGCTCTTTAAAAGTCCCTGTTTTATACCTGGCTTTTAAAAGCGTGTTCACATCAGTGAGCGCCTGCTCCACCCGCCCGCTTCGCGCATGGCATTCAGCACGGATCAGGTAGAGCTCATCGGTAACAAGCCCGCCCTAGCCATCCGCGCCCACACCATAACTTCCCTTGTAGCCCATTACGTTATTGGGCCGCCGGATAATGAAGTGCTTTTTTCTGAGATCATTATCCTCGTAGGCATTGTAGACGGCCGAATCCACGTGGGTCAGGGGTGAATTGGCCAGTACGTAAGGAGTCATGCCGTAATGGAAGATGATTTCCGGGTTACCCAGCGATAAAGGCCTTGGGAACGGAAGTACGACAACAGTATCAAGGGTATTGAAATCCATCAGGCTGCTTTGTATCTGCAAAGCTTCGCTGGCCATTTGTCCCGCTTTCTCGTACTGCTGCATACCCAGGTACATCCGGGCAAGTGCCGCTTTTACAGCAGCACCTGACGGGCGGTGCGCATGCGTCATTTCAGGTGAGAGCAGCCGGCCTGCTTCGGTCAGGTCTTTCAGGATCTGCTCATAGGTCTGTTTTAAAGTCCCGCGCCCTACGAGCTCATTGACGTCCATTGAAAGCCTGAGAGGTATCCCCGGAAGACTGCCCGCTGTCTGCTCGCGGTAAGGGGCTGCGAATACTTCTGCCAGATTGTAGAAGGAAAAGGCCCTGTAAAATAACGCACTGGCGTAGATATGGTCCCACTCCCGTTGGCTGGCAGCATCGGGCTTGATCCGAGACAGGCCATCGAGTGCGATATTGGCATTGAAAATGGCCTTGTAGGGATATTCCCAATCCCTGACGCCCCTGCCTTCATAAATCTGGTCTGCCCACAGGTAGCTGTTGCGTTCAATAAAGTTCAGGTTGGCCACAGCGCTTTCGGTATGATAAAATTCGTCTGTAGCCAGGATCTGGAGTCCAGGCCCTTTGTTCATCGCCACGGTCGCTGCATCCAGAAGCGCCTGAAAGTGGTTGAGCTGGGAAGGTACGACAAGTGATTTGTCTGGCTTCACATCCAGAAAATCCGGTGCACATGCCTGCTGGGTAACTGCAGTCAGCAGCAGCAATGTTTTTAAAATATACTTCTTCATGATCATCAGGTTTAAAAATCCACTTTAACACCCATGGAAATACTTCTGGCGGCAGGTGCCGACGTGAGATAATCCGGGTCCAGACGCCCGGCTGTCTTCTTGTAGAGAAGGCCGATGTTGTTGGCATAGGCGTATAGCTGCAAGGATTCGAAAGGAAGTTTGCCGGATCTGCTTTTGCTGAAGGTGTAGGAGAGGTGTATGTCCTGTAGCCGGACATGATCACCCCTTTGTACAAGTGCAGAAGAGTTGGCGTAAAAATCGTCGCGTGCTGAATTAATCACAGCGGGCATTGAAGGGATGTGTGTGTGATGCTCATCACCTGGTTTCTGCCAGCGGTTGTAAAAGTCGCCGTGACCACCATCGCCCTGCAGTACCGTAGCATAGCTTACTGAGGGTGTTCTGACAAAGTAAGCCAGCCGGTAGCTGATATTGGCCGAAAGTGAGAAGCCATGCATACTTACCGTGTTACGCAGCGCGCCAAATACAAGCGGACGGCTGCTGCCGTGAAACACCAGGTCGCCGGCAGCAGAAGTGGTGCGGATCGCGTTGTAATCTTTACTGAGCTCTGTTCCCAGATAACCCTGCGGGTCTCCGTTTACCGGATCAAGCCCTGCCGACCGGTAGCTGTAGACCGCATACAGCGGTCTGCCTTCTGTCGGTACCAGACCGCCACCGGTAAAATAGCTCCCGACTGAAGCAGGTTTGATCAGGTATTTACTGACCTTGTCAGTGGCGTAGCTGGCGAGAAATGTCGTCTGCCAGCTGACTGTACCGCGCAGATTGTCACTGGTCAGGTTCAGATCAAACCCGTGGCCTTTGGTGTTGGCCGTATTGCCACGGAAATTCAGTATACCTGTCTGTGGTGCAAACGGTGCATCACCGATCAGGTCAATGCCTGATTTGAAATAGTACTCAAAAGTAGCAGCGATACGGTTGCCGCGTGTTTTCAGGTCTGCTGCCAGATTGATGATTTTTGTTCTTTCCCAGCGCAGCTGAGGGTTGGGAGGGTTGATCACCCTTGCAAACGGCACGCGGGTCAAAGGTGAGGCTGCAACGAACTGCGCGGTGGTGAAGGCAGACAGGGATTTGTCTATATTGCCGTTATAGCCGTAGGTAGCGCGCACATTCACATAAGGCAGCCAGGGAAGCTGATAGAACTTTTCCTGTGAGAGTTTCCAGCCAATCCCTGCAGAATAAAGCGGGACACCCTTCTGGTTCGATTTTACGCCGAACAGGTTTGACTGGTCCAGTCTGGCGCTCGCCGAAATGGTATATTTTCCCTGATAGGTATAGGCCGCATTACCGTAATAGGAGATGTATCTGTCCGTCAGATCGGTCACTGACCCGTAGTAGGGGATACGGTTGTTTACAGAGCGGGGATTGACGTAGGACCTGTAAGGCGTTACATAGTCGACCGCCACGTTGGTGGCCATCTCGTCGTCGTATCCGTACATGCCCGATGATTGCCCCAATGTGTTCAGCCCCCTTATCTCGGCCCCTGCCAGAGCGGAGAGGCTCCCTGATTTGCCCAGCTCGCCGCTGTAGTTCAGCTGCGCCCTGAGCGAATGGCTTTTGGTGACGGCCCGGTAGCTGTCCAGCACATCGCCGACAGGGACGGGTCTTGTCAGCGCACCGTTTGCGTCTACCTGTATAAATTTGTTGATCAGGTCCCTTGTGTACCAGGAGCCGATGCCCTGGCGGTTTCTTCTGCTGTTATCAATATTGTTGAATTGGTACAGCACCTGTGCGTTTAGCTTGTTGGTGAGTTTATAACTGGCGTTCAGGTTCAGCCGGTAGTCAGTAAGGCTGGTGGTATTGTCGGCATTAGCGATTTCCTCTAACGGATTGAAGCGCCAGTCTAAAAGTCCCTGTTGCATGGCATCCTCCATAAAGCTGTTACGGTAGGTGTGAGGTATATGCAACGGGTTTCCCGAGCTGTCTGCAAGCCGGATGTAGGGAGGCAGCGGTTTACCGCTGGCGATGTTCATTCTGCCCATACTCATACCGTTGTTGCTGCCGGCAGATGTGGTATAGTAGAGTGCTGTGGTCACATCCAGTTTGCTGCGCAGCAGGCTGAAGGTGTTGCTCGCATTCAGGGTGGTGCGGTTGCTGCCGTTACCGGTCAGCGAAGATCTGTTTTTATCAAACCCTGCCGAAACAAAATACCTGTGGCTGCTGCCGCCACCTTTCACGCTCAGCGCGTACTGCTGGCTGAGTGCGCTTCGGTAGATGTATCTGTCGATGTCGTTTCTTACATCAATGTCCCGGTAGGCATTGATCTGCTGCTGTGCCTGATCAGCGGTGAGCTTTCCGTCACGCTGCGCGATCAGGATCTCCACAACCGGCGTAAGTGCAGTTCTGGCATCGTTGTTCTCAAAACTCCTGTAGTAGCCTCTGTCAAACAGGGTCTGTTCCATATCGATATAATCCGACGTGGAGATGACCGGCTGATAGAACAGATCGGGCCTTGCCCCGATGGTCACATTGGAATTCAAAGACACCTTTACGGGCTGGTTGAACGCGCCTTTTTTGGTATTGATCACAATCACGCCGTTTGAGGACTGGGCCCCCCAGATAGAGGCAGCTGCTGCATCTTTCAGGACGGTGACGCTTTCAATATCATTGGGATTGATCTGTGAGATATCACCGCTGTAGGGGAAATTATCCAGGATGATCAGCGGGTCTTCGCGTCCGAATATGGTGTTCTGGCCGCGGATGCTGATCGCACTCTGGGCTCCCGGCCGCATGCTGCCGCTTCGGTTAAATATCAGTCCGGGCACATTGTCTGCCAGGCGGCTGATTATATCGCCGCTGATACGTTTGTTTAGCATGTGGTTGTCCATGTGCACAAAAGAGCCTGTTGCCCTTTCTTTGGCAATGTCCTGATAACCGCTGGAGATAACCACTTCGGAGAGCTGGTTGGGATCAGCGTCCAGCTCAACGTTCAGTTTGGTATCCGCTTTTACCTGAAACTCCTTTTTCAGAAAGCCGATAAAGGATACTGTAATTTTCGGATCAGCCGCCGGGATGCTGATTGTAAAGCGGCCGGAAGAGTCTGCGGTAATGCCCTGAAGGCTTGATTTGTGAACGATTGAAGCTCCCGGAAGCGGCATTTTACTGTCCGATGAGCGTATAGTCCCGGTAACCAGCAGCTGCTGGGCTGAAGAAGGCGGGGCCAGCAAAAGAAGCAGATATAGATATGTTTTCATGATAAGCCGTTGTTTGGTTGTCAGAATCTGCATGTTATTTGGACGCCTGGATGTTGTCACGGATCACAAGCATCGGCCGGGAGATGACCTGTTTTTCAAGCACCATACCGAAGCGGGCGAGCTGGCTGTTAAAACCGGTCAGATCCGAAAGATCCCCTTCAATTTCGATGTCAAAAGGCGCGGGATGGCCTGTTCTGTCAACCATGTTCAGTGCATAGTTCTGGCTCTGATTAAAGCGTTCGGCCACTTGTGCAGGCGTAACATTGACGGCTTTCCAGCCAAATGGGTCGATACTGATCTGTTTTTTGCCGCCCTTCGAAACCGGAAGTACTGCGTCCGGAAGTCGTGAAAGAACCAGGGATTCACGCTCCCTGTTTTCAATCAAGGCCGAGAATTCAGGGAACAGGTTGGCCAGCTCACGCTGCATGATTCCGTTGGTCTTCTCCTGCATGCCTGCCGGCACGATGATCTCATAGCAAAAGCCGTTGTCTTCGCTCAGCCACTGCAGAAACTGCTGTCCGTAGAGCTGAGATGTAATCCTTTCCGGTTTTGACGACTCAATAATCACGCTGCCTTCATCCAGAAAACCTCCGGGCTTAGCATACGCAATCCGGTAGAGCCAGTACCTGCTGACGTTGGTCGCAGAAATCCTGCGGCCGCTCTTGGGATCATTGTTCCAGCTAAAGCCACCGGAGAGTCCGGGTGTATAGCTGGCAAGTACCGAGTGGTAGAGCAAATGGCTTCCGTCTCCTCCGTTACCGCCGGCAAGAAATGGCCGGTTTTTATCATAGGGGATGGGTCTGATGTCCTTTTTTTCGGCGAGCTTCACCTGTTCACCTGCCAGAAAAGCACTGATTTTTTCAGCATTGATCTGGTCCATTTCAGTGATCGCCTTCACCACTCCGTCGCTTCCGATCCATACGTAATGCGGCACTGCATTATGGTAGAAGTATTTGCTTAAAACCGTATCGGCAACCACTTCCGGATGCTGTATACGTTTGCCATACCGCTTCTCATGTCTGGCCCTGAAGGCGGCTACTTTGGAGGCAGGCTCAGCACTGACTGCAAGGAACTGTACCTTGTCTTCGAACTGCTTTTGAAGCGAGTCCATGCGTATGACCATCTGAACGCATGGGCTGCACCAGCTTGCCCAGAAATCAAGGATCAGAAGCTTTCCTCTGAAATCAGAGATCTGTGCCGTCGGTGTTCCGTAGTTCAGAACATTATGGATTGTTATATCCGACACGGTATCACCGATCACGAGTTGGCGGGCAGCACCTGTCTGCGCCTTCACGGGCCGCCAGCACAGCATCAGGATAAATGAGAGTAAAAGATAGAAAAGATAAGGCAATAGCTTACCTGGTGAGCAAAAACGTGAGTTCATTGCAAAAAAGATTGGAGTGAAAACAATAGGAATCCTGCTCGTTTTCAAAAGATGAAAACGACAATGCATTAGCCGTCAACTGACGGTAAGATCATGTATATGAGAATTGCGCTTAGTCCGGAGGACAAATTACAAGGGTGATGATGGCAATCATAAGCGTTAATCAGTTTGTGCTTCCGTAGGTACGGCAGCGTTCGACAAAAATTAACTCTAAGCCGGTTCCCTGATTTGCGGCAGTAAGGGAAGCCTATAAAAGGCGTGGAACTCGGCTTATCTCATTAGAGGTACTGGTATACCATGCAGGTATAAGCAAAACCCATGCCTAGGTCGTGAGCTATTCTGCTTGTTGTCTCGCTGCAAAAATTACCAGTTTTCTAATGTGAGACACTAAGCGAATGCTTCAAATTTCTTTGTGAAGTATCGCGGTAACAACATCAAACTGCGTAAACGGCTGATATTGTCACAACAAATATACAAAACAATACATTTAATGGCACATGTACCATTGCAAGAATTTTGATTTATAAGGCTCTTTGTGAAAAAACAAACTGTGATTTCACAAATTGAGCTATATATTATTGAAAAGGTCAAAGAAAGGCGAATAGAACTCGGTCTTTCGCAATTGGCTTTATCGCAAAAGCTCGACATGAATGACAGCTTCGTTTCCCATGTGGAATCTCCCTCCAAACGGGCGAAGTATAATGTAAATCACATTAACGCACTTAGTAAGGTGTTGGAGTGTTCGCCAAAGGATTTCCTACCTGAACTGCCATTATAGGATCTATTTATCTTCTGATTTCAACACTATTACGAATAGAATTTACCGTTAAATAAGATCGTACAAAATATTTTGACGATTTGTGGCAGTAGTTCTATATTGCTCCGATTACACAAAAAGTGTGATCAAAATCATCCCCACCTCTAAATGACGTTGCAATGAAAAAACTTCTATTCGCCCTTCTGGCGGTTGTTTCCATATGCTCTTATACCTATGGTCAAGGTCAACCTATTGAAATTGAGTATGATCTTTACAACAACTCATTTGTGGGGGAGCGACCGTTGGGTAAAGACATTGATTGGAAACAAGGTGTTACTATTAAGTTAGTAAATGTCAATCCTTTTCTTTACAAAATCTCGATTAAAGAACAACATAAGAATACCCTGTTAATAGCAAACGAAGGTCAAAACTTAGCAAACCCGGTTTCAAGCTTTGGACAAAATCAGCCTCAAATTGACTTTAGTAAATTATCTCAGCTAAACTATCTATCAGCCGACGTTCCAAAAGCAGGTCGATCCCAGACTGTTCAGGATGCGGATGATAAGGTTCAGCATACCAGATCATCTTATGTCAATGATACTTTAAGCTTAAAAGAAGCTGAATTAAGAAAAAAAATTTACACTCAGAAATTCTTGCTCTGACTGTTGAGCAAGCAAAACTTCCTGACACAGACCCAACAAAAGTTGCTGTCGACGACAATGTAAATTCAAAAAATGAAGAAATGAAAAAGTTGGATGATCTGATTACTAAACTGCGAGCATCAACCCTTGCAAGCCTGACTGATATGAATACCGCCCAAACTCAATATCGGAAGGCTACCCAAGACAATACAGATCTAAAATTTAAGGTCGAAACATTATCTTTGCTTCTAAATGAGTACAAAAAGTCTATAATTCAACTACAGGAGATTGAGTTATTTTACAATCAGCTTCTGGCGTTGGCATATTCTCAAAGCATCCCTCCAAACCTACTTGATTCGTTAAAATTAGATCTCACAAAAAGGACTTTTGGGATAGTTGGGAAACCTGATCTGTTGAGAATTTTTAATGACAGAAAACAAAATGTCGATTTGAAGCTAGGTCAGTATTTGGAGGCGTCCCAAGACCTGATTTACTTTACATTGTCCTCGCAAATAGTTGAAATTAAAGCGTACAAAACTGTTGCTGAGAATCAAGAAAATAAGGTAAGGGATTATCACAAACAAGTGGATCAACAGCTTTTAAAAACTTGCGTTGAAAACACAATCAAGCTTTACGATGCAATCACCCCTCATAACTTCACAATGACTCATCAGAGCTATCTATTTGACGACGAGGCTTCCGAGGTTGGATATACCATTGTAGGTGAACCTGTTCAAAATTCAACCTTTTCAATGCCCGCAAAGGCAGTAAACGTACCTTTTGCTCTACCTATTAGGAAAGGACTAAGGATTGATTTCAGTACTGGTCTTTTTGTGAATTTCCTATCGCAACCAGAGTACTTTTTTGAAAAGCACGACGAAACTCAAGTAATCGTCTCAAAAAAAAATGATCCCAATAATTATGTTCCGAACATTGGCTATTTGTTTCACTTTTACCAGCGCGGCGGACACTGGGGAGGGGCTTTAGGAGCCAGTACAGGTTTGGATGGTAAATCGCTCAAATACTATTTGGGAGCATCGTGGATGCAAGGGAGAAGTCAACGTTTTGTAATAAGTGCCGGTCTGGCCGGTTCACAATTACAAGTACCAGTGAACTCACAATCAGTTGGTAAGACCCTAAATTCTATTGAGTATCCGGTTACACAGGCGGTTGTACTATCTCCTGCCTGGAAGGTGGGAGCATTTGTGAGCTTCACATTTAACCTAACAAATTCAAACAAAAACCAGGGATCAAACATTATTGTACAGGGCAACGCTAAGTAGTAGGTCTGCTGTTCTGCCAGACTTCAGCACGATAACAAAAACCTTCCCAGGTATTGCGTTATCGTGATTTCAACTGTTAGCAATTCCAGGTGTGGGATATCCGCAAGTCTAAAATCATTCAATTCTTTCAAACATAATTACAAATTTTTTGTTACTTTCAGTTTCAAAACCAACCCAGTCAGTACGCGTACAATACCCACAATGGCCAAGGTAAAAAAAGAAGAACAGGAAGAAGCGTTAGAGAAAAAATTATGGAAAGCCGCAGACAAGCTCCGTAAAAACATGGATGCGGCTGAATACAAACATGTTGTTTTAGGATTGATTTTCCTCAAATATATATCCGATGCCTTTGAAGAGTTGTTCAACAAACTTCAAGCAGGCGAAGGTGAATTTGAAGATGCAGATCCGGAAGACCGGAATGAATACCTGGCGGAGAAAGTTTTCTACGTACCGCCATCTGCCCGCTGGACCTGGCTGCAAGGTCGCGCCAAACTTCCTACCATAGGAAAAGATCTGGATGATGCCATGGATGCCATTGAAAAAGACAATGCTTCTCTTCGTGGTGTGTTGCCGAAGGCCTACGCACAGGAAAAGCTTGATAAACAAAGTCTTGGCGGACTGGTGGATCTGGTCGGAACGGCTACTTTGGGGACGAAGGAAGCGCAAAGCAAGGATTTGCTCGGAAAAGTATTCGAATATTTTCTTGGCGAATTTGCATTGGCAGAAGGTAAAAAGGGCGGACAGTTTTACACGCCGGGTAGCGTCGTTCAACTGCTGGTAGAAATGCTGGAACCGTATGAAGGCCGTGTATTTGATCCTTGCTGCGGAAGTGGAGGTATGTTTGTGCAGTCGACCAAGTTCATTACCGCACACCAGGACCATTACAAAAAATACAACAATAATCTGGCGTTGAATCCGCTCGACCGTATATCCATTTACGGACAGGAAAGTAACCAGACCACCTGGCGACTGGCCAAGATGAACCTCGCCATTCGTGGGATCGACAGCAGTAATGTGAAATGGAACAACGAAGGTTCTTTTCTGAATGATGCCCATAAGGATCTCAAAGCAGATTACATCATTGCCAATCCACCCTTCAACGATTCCGATTGGAGTGGCGAGCTACTCAGAGAAGACGCACGATGGAGCATTCTGGGACAAGCCCTCGTTCCGCCTCCCGGCAATGCCAACTACGCATGGATACAACATTTCTTGTATCACCTTGCACCAACCGGTATGGCTGGCTTTGTGCTTTCCAAGGGTTCGCTCACAACCAATACTTCCGGCGAAGGTGATATCCGAAGGAAACTCATTGACGAAGATCTGATCGATTGCATCGTGAACCTTCCCACCAAGCTTTTCCTGAACACGCAGATACCGGCTTGCTTGTGGTTTGTGCGCCGGAACAAAACAAATCGCAAAGGTGAAATCCTTTTTATTGATGCCCGAAATGAAGGACATTTGGTAAGCCGTAAAAACCGTGAACTCAATGAGACAGACGTGAATCGGATCTCCGGAATATACCATGCATGGCGCACCGGCGAAGGTGAATATACCGATGTACAAGGTTTCTGTAAATCGTCATCCATTGAGGACGTGGCAGCGCTGAATTACGTGTTGACGCCTGGCCGTTATGTGGGGCTTGCTGATGAAGAGGATGATTTCAATTTCGTTGAACGCTTCGCTTCTCTGAAACTGGAACTGGCAGCTCAGATGAAAGAGGAAGCGGAACTCAACAGGCGGATTGAGGAGAATTTGGCAAAGATCATTTTACCCGTAACAGATGGAACAATCGCTGGTTAACGACATACGGACAATTCTTGCCGGAGCGAGAAAACAGGCTTACACGGCGGTTAATTTTGCAATGGTACAGGCCTATTGGCTAGTAGGCAAACGAATTGTGCAAGAAGAGCAAGGTGGAAAAGAGAGAGCCTCGTATGGAGATTTCCTTTTGAAAGAACTTTCGAAATCGCTCTCTGGCGAATTCGGAAAGGGATTTTCCTATGCCAATTTGAAAAATTTCCGTCAGTTCTATCTGACATTTCCGGATACTGAAAAAAGCTACGCACTGCGTAGCGAATTACCGGCAAAGGAATATCCTGCTATACTGGCTGACCTGAGAAACGAGTTAACCTGGACACATTATCGCCTGATCATGCGTGTAGAAAATGTTGCAGCCCGAAACTTCTATATACAAGAAGCAGCTAACCAGCATTGGAGTAGCCGTGTTCTGGAAAGAAACATCAACACATTTTACTTCGAGCGAATACTTTCTTCCAGGGAAAAAGGACATTCAATTCAACCGGAAACAACAACAGAAAAACATACAACCAATGATTTTATCAAAGATCCTTACGTTTTTGAATTTCTGAACATTCCTGAACCGTATACAACCAGCGAGCGAAACCTCGAAGCCTCGCTGATCGAAAACCTTCAACAATTTTTACTCGAATTGGGTAAAGGGTTTTCCTTCGTGGGGCGCCAATTCCGTATCAGTACCGAAACCTCTCACTTTTACATTGATCTGGTTTTTTACAATTACATATTGAAGTGTTTTGTGCTCTTCGACCTGAAAACGGGCAAACTCACGCATCAGGATACCGGACAAATGGACATGTACATCCGCATGTTCGATGACCTGCACATGACCGAAGGGGATAATCCCACCATAGGAATTATACTGTGCAGCGAAAAAGACGAGACCGTGGTAAAATACTCCATCCTAAAAGAAAATGAACAGCTTTTCGCGACAAAGTACCGGTTATACCTGCCATCAGAAGAAGAATTAATAGCTGAAATTGAACGGGAAAAATTACTGATTGAAAGAGACACAATGAAGAAGAATAACTTAGGCGATCTTTAAGCCGCATTACCTACAACCCTCTGAAACTTGAAATGAAAACGTTTACCCTCATCATACTTTTCCTCGTGTCGCTGACTGCTTCTGCGCAGGAAAGTGATACGATTTATTACAACAAACGAAATATCCTCACACTGGCCGACTTCCAGGGTAAGCCCGACGTCCGGGCCGACTCCATCCGTTCGTTTTTATCTGTGACGCTACAAATGCGCAGGCTGAAAACCAATGTCTGGACAGGATATAGCACCTATGAAGCACACGCCATCGCCTACAAAAGCGGTTCGTGGATGAAGGTTGAAAATGATACCTCTATGCTGCGATACCAGCAGTACTCATTTAAGATGACAGAACTAATTGCTCAAAAACTGGAAAAGGAAGTGAACGAGGCGAAGATATTGCTCAAAAACTGGAAAAGGAAGTGAACGAGGCGAAGATTAATGCCAGATGGCAGAACAAAATTGACAAGATATTTGAGAAGTACGACCGGTTCGCAAGGCAGTGCTACCGGGTGTATGAAGCCGAAACCCAATTTGGACTTAACAACGCCAAACGTGCGGAATGGGAAGCAATGATTGACAAGGGCCAGTTAAAATTAGAAATTGAAAATAGTAGAAAATGAGTGAGTGGAAGGAATATAAGTTGGGAGATGTTGTCACTTTTCAACGTGGATTTGACATTACAAGTAAAGATCTAATCGATGGCATCTATCCTATTGTATCATCATCAGGAACAACTGCTTGGCATAATCAATTTAAAGTTAGACAGCCCGGTGTTGTGATTGGACGAAAAGGAACTCTTGGTAAAGTCTATTATTTGGCCCATGATTACTGGCCGCATGACACCACACTCTGGGTTAAAGACTTCCATGGCAATCATCCACTATTTGTTTTTTACTTTTTAAAAACATTAGGTCTTGGTGAATATGATGTTGGTTCTTCTAATCCAATGTACGCTTCCCTCAAAATAGGACAGTGAAGAATTAGACAAATTTTCTAATTTTAATCTGTTATGAAAGCAAAAACATTCACAGAATCACAGATTGTCAAAATCCTCAAAGAGCTGGATTCGGGCAAATTAGCGGCCGATGTTGCCCGCGAAAATGGCGTTTCAAAAGCCACCTTGTACAACTGGCACGGTCCGCCGCCGCGGTAAAAAATATGGCGGCATGGGAGCTTCTGAGCTATCAGAATTGAAGGCGTTGAAGGAGGAAAATCGTCGTTTGAAACATATGTATGCAGAATTGGCTCTGGATCACAGGCTTGCAAAAGAGATCATCGAAAAAAAGCTTTAAAGCCTGCTCAGAAGCGATTGATTGCTTCCGATATTTGTCAGGAAGTAGGAGTTAGCATCGAGCGGGCATGTAGAGTTTTGCAAATTAGCAGGAGCGTTTTTTATTATAAAACGGTCAAAAATGACACTCCTGTGATTGATATGCTCAATGAGCTGGCAGAGGCGCATCCGACAAGAGGTTTTGATTGGTATTATGGCAATTTGAGGAACAAAGGCCTGCTCTGGAATCGAAAGCGAGTGCTGCGAATCTATAGAACTATGAATCTCAAATTGAGACGTAAAAGGAAAAGGCGCATTTTAGTAAGACCCAAACAACCGTTGGTGGCCGCCAAAGCACTAAATGAAACCTGGAGCATGGATTTTCTCAGCGAGGCATTGAGTAGCGGTAGACGTGTACGTGTTTTGATTGTCATGGATGACGCTAATAGAGAGGCTCTTGCGGCATATGCAGATTATTCAATTTGTGCTGAAAAAGTTATCCAGGTTTTGGAGCAGTTAGAACCGGAAAAGGGGCTGCCGCTATCACTTAGAACTGATAATGGACCGCGCGGCGGCCGCCGGAGTTCATTAGTAAAAAATTAGCTAAGTGGTGCGCTAGAAATCACATTGAGCAAAAGTTTATTCAACCAGGCAAACCAATGCAGAATGGATACAATGAAAGGCTGAACAGAACATATCGCGAAGATGTATTGGATGCATATTTTTTTGACACGTTAGAGCAACTAAGAATTTTATCTGATCAATGGCTGGAAACTTACAATAGCAAACACCCCCATCGATCAATGAAAGGACTTACCCCAAATCAAAAGCGTATCTTGCTAGAGGAGGCAATGAAAGAAAAAGAATTAACTGTTGAAAACCATACTTTAGTCTAAACTTCTATTGACCTAAAAAGGGGAAGCCTACAAGTGGAGCCGTAGTGGTAAATTCTGCCAGGGTAACGGTCTCATGCAAGCTGATACGTGTTTCATAAAGCGTAGTTTCTTGATCGTTGGATATGTACAAATAAGGAATACCAACAGGGTTTGCTCTTCCGGCATTCGTCTTTTCTTTGGGTGGCTTACCCATTTCATTATTGGCGAGCTGCTTATCCGATATTCGTCCTCGATAAAATGTGATTCCGCTTTGATAGGTTTTATTGAGCCTTTCAAAGACAGACCTGAGTGTATCGGTATCTATCATTTCTGTGAGAAAAAACCGGTTTGTACTTTTTATCTCAGTTGTAAATACATCCCATTTCAAGCCCAGCTCCTGAGCATCAGTGTTATACTGCGGAATGAAATAGACGGACTCTTCGAATAGTCTACGGTCGTAGTTTGCAGATTCCTTTGCTATGCTTTGCAAAAGCAATTGACACTGCCCTAACGCTAGTACACGCGTGTCGAATAGGTTAGGCCAGTAGGATAATATATGATCAAAGATCATCACCGGCTCTCCATGAGAATCTGCCGGATCGAAATCGGAAACCACTGCATAGGTAGATAGCAGGTTATCAAATTTATCTGCGAGAAGACTAATATGAATTACCGGTACAGACGGCGTATTCGAAAACGGACATAGAGACACATGGGTTGACATCGCCCCTATAAAATTCCTTAGATAATGATCGGAGAAACAGTTTGCGCTGCAATACATGTGTTTCAAAGAAGTGATTGTACCAGTTCGATGTGATGCATGATTGACAGTTTTTTTATAATTCCCAGTCCTGGAAAAGCTTGCCGCTCGTAGTAATCTTTAAATTGGCGAATTGCCAGGGAATCTAAATTACGGCTGTTGACAAACTTTACCAATTTTGTTAATGCCTCGTAGAATTTACCCGCGGTATCTTCGATACCATCATTGCTATCAGATAGAAAATGACAAATTCGGATATCTTCGCTATTGGTATCTTTATAGGTTAAGTGAATAGCGACAGCATAAGGTAACATTCCTCCTTCGATATAGTCGCCACCAATTGTCAAATAATCAGCGAAGCCTTTGTATCCTTCTTCATTGAAATAGAAATAATCGTTCGAAAAGTTTTCGTCCGGAGACTGTTCGTAGTCTGCGTTTTTTTTCTGCTTTACAAAAGGATCGTTGAGGTAGGAGACGATTGTTTTATCGTACTTTCTTTTCAAACCAAAAATATGATTGATTTGAATAAAAACATTTTTTGCCAGTGTATTTCCTACAACGGTTGCCAGTTCGTTAGTGGATGTAATTGTATTGAGTTGAACAATACTGTATCCAGTTTGATCATAGCCTCGGTCAGCGATCGCAGACCTGAAGAAAACGAAATCTTTTTCACTGTTTATGATAAAGGTGGGCACAACGTTGGTGACACCATGCTCAGGTAAATTGCCTATAAAGTCGGCTACCTCTACCTTATTTCCCTTGAGGTCGCCATGCTCGGGATTTACAATAAGCTGTATTTCTATTTTTTGCCGGGCAAGTGTTTTTGCCGCAGTCAATATGCTTTTTAGATCCTTTTTGACCGGCTCAATAATAGGTGATATTTTTTCCGGATCTAGTGGTAATGCCGCTAATTCACGAAGGGCTAATAGTTCAAATTGTTTACCACGGAGAAAGGGGAAATACATGGAGAGTCATTTAAAGTTTACTGTTCAATCTTTTAGTTAAAGTAAGATAAGTATTTGTATCGAGATTGAGATGGTAGCACGAAAACTTTAAATATTCCGGCAATGTTCCGGATACAATTATGTCGTTTGTTTCTTTGTTAATTCTTCCCTTAATGACCTGCAAGTACTTTTTCTGAACAGATTCAGTATCATATTGGCTGACCACATTTAGGCATTCAGCAAAAAGTTTAACAGGGGTTGCGTGCGGGATATATCCACATACAAGCCGGGTCATTTCTATATATTCATTTTTACGAAGCGATTTGAACATCACAGCGCAGTCAAGCATTGTGTTGTTGATCCTTGCAGCACGATGGACTGATATTCGGCCGTTCTGCGCAAAGGATAATATACCCACTTCTGGTTGCACGAGTTGCTCATATTTCTCGATCAGGCTTACATGCGTAACAATATACACCTCGGAGAAAGCCTTGTAATAGTCCGAGATTTGTGAATTCAGACGTTCAGCAGAGTCAAGCTCAGTTTTTATCTCAAAGACTTTGTTAGTGCCGTTAACGAGCACTGCATCCGCCTTGGACTTCCCAATCCTAAACTCATTCAAAAGAATAGTGTCTGTGAGCGAATAATTTTTTAAAACAAAATCATTGAGTAGCGCAGATTTATAAACGTACTCATAGCGATATTCAGATAAGAGATGTTGATATGCGTAGTTAATTAATTCATTGACTGTCCTTGGTTTATCTGCTCCCATGTTGTCCCACGAAAGCATTTTTTTCATCTTTTTTATGTATACTCCTGACTTGTCTCCTGTTATCACCGCCTTCAGCGCAGCGTTATTGATCAGCCTTGATAAAGGCCTTGCATCAATGGTGTCATAGGATTTTTGAACAGGCATTTTTATACTGTCGGTATGATGTAAACTAGCACTACATCCTGTGTAGACATTACAAATTTAGCGAAAAGTGGGGTTAATGTAGCATTCTGTATCTGCATTGGCGAAGAGAAAGTGCATTAGCAATAACATCCAGTGAACATATCAGGCACATCGTTGTAGTTTGGTATCTTGTACTCGATGAAATCTCGAAAGAGTAGGTATTATTTACAGTTACGCAAAATTTCGGAAAGTGCTGCTATCATAAGCATCAAAATAGCTGCTATCGAGCATGAGGGTATCTGTACAGGATCGGGTATGTGCTAAATATAGTAACGTACATGATACTATAGGATATCTCGAGCCAGAAAACTTATTATACGGTATAATGGACCGGATTACTTGTTAGGAATCATCCGTTCATTATATTGTGATAAAATTTAGTAGATAGAGTTAATAATTTGCTTTCAAACTAATCAGCAAACTCATGAAATATTCAACAACAATTGGCCGGATCGCTCTTTATTATAACGAGTGCAAGACAGCTTCAATTGCTTTCAGTGATTTGCCAGTCTTCTATCTGTTATATTTGTCATCCTTTGATGACGCCCAATGGCTTTCTTTATCGAATGACTACACCGTCTTTATTTTAATGATTGTTCCTTTAATTGTTTGGTATTCAGGTTGGTTAAGAGATTTTGTTGCGCGTCATGAGCGGCTTGCAAACTTTCTCGAACCACTCATGGTAACTTGGCTATTAAGCAGTATGTGGTTTGCTTCTGTTTTTTCATTTTCGCAGGCATTCGAACTATCTGCAATGTATCAGAGTACGGGTTCGTTTTTCATTCTGTTTTTCGCAGTGGGCTCGGTGATCTATCCCCAAAAAAATATCCGCCCCATCTTCTTTGTAAGATCTAATGATAAGTTTTAGAAAAGGGTAGGGAATGATCTTGAAATCTAAAATTGAATAGTTTGGATCATAGTATTAAGTTGGTTGAGTTAATCGCCATCGTGATAAGTATTATTGGGATGGCTCTTGCCTGGATCACTTTATTGGTGCCGATAAAGCAGTTCTTGGGTCAAAAAAAGCTGGAGGAGAAAGATAAGCGCTTCAAAAACTATCATCGACTGATTGATGATCTGGTGGGCGGTAACGGTAAGGGCACTATGGCTCAGAGGCAAATGGCGATTATTTTTGAATTGCGTAATTATCCTGAATATTTCGAGGTCAGCGTGCGTATACTTCAAAGCCTGTTGGAATTCTGGAAGCAGACCTCTCACCCTGATATAATACGGGAAATTGAAGTTACTTTGGACCAAATTACCAGAAAGGTGCAGTAACAGATAAAATTGTAAATCCAGAAGATTGTCGCTAGGAAGGACTCTGCCAGCATCCTTTTGATGCTTGTGATTGCTGTGACCAGGTTGAATACGACCCCCATAGAGTTGATTATGTAGTTGTGGGTGAGATGCCATCTTGCATCAATCTTCGGTAATAACATTGACAATCTGCTCCTGATTGTTTCTAAGATTAATCGAATTACCGGGCTCGTAAAGAAACCATGCAAAATACCCCCATGCCAGTTTGGAAACTGTTTTTTCAAGGAAGCAGATTATCTGCTCTCATAAATAAAGTCCTTTTCTGCCGCTAAGGTCACAACACATAGGTTACTTGACATTTGCACAAATATTACTTTCTTGCATCTTTGCCCTATTGATACCTCCCCGATTGTTTTATGCAGCAAGGCCTTTACGAAAATCTAATTACTAAGCTTATCGCCTCAAAGCTGAGCTCTTTGGACAAACAACAGTTCTTTGTGAAAGAAACGGCGGTCGAAAAAAGTGAAGTAGCTCGTTTGCTTAGTCAACACGTTAGCCATCTATTGAACTATGGTCTGAGTTTGATAACGGGTGATGACAGTATTGAAAAGCAAATAGAACTGTCAAACAAGCTTATCAGGGCACTTCGAGAAGAATTAGATCACCGCGATTTCGAGGATGACTTGATTTCAGTGAATGGAAAGATATTGAATGCGGTATTTAACAAAATCGATGCTGATAGCTCGGACTTCGAAAAGTATGTTAAAACGATTACCCCATTTACTGGCTTGGGGCAAAGCGAATTGTTCACCGGCTCAAACGTGGGACTTTCACATGAAAGCGAATTAAAAAAGGAAATCCTCTCTTCGGATAAGATATATTTTTTGGTTTCCTTCATAAAGTGGTCCGGCATCAGAATATTTCAGAAAGAGCTTGAAGAGTTTACCCGTAAAGGTAATTCTCTTAAAATCATCACTACGTCTTATATGGGCGCGACTGATCTGAAAGCGGTCGAGTTTTTGGCTGGATTACCAAATAGCGAAGTAAAAGTATCATACAACACTGAAAACGAGAGGCTTCATGCTAAATCTTATTTGTTCTTTCGTAATACCGGTTTTCACACTGGGTATATCGGTTCTTCAAATCTTTCTAGGAGTGCATTAACCAACGGCTTAGAATGGAACTTGAAAGTTACCACTCAGGAAGTCAGCCACATCATAGACAAATTTGCGAAGACTTTTGAGACTTACTGGCAAGATTCAGAATTCGAATACTTCCGACCAGGCGAGCATTCAGTGAAGCTGAAAACCGCTCTAGGAAGGGAGAAAAACAAGGGAGAGAGTGCCGGAAATTCCTTCTTTGATATAAAACCATTACCCTTTCAGCAAGAAATACTAGAACGGCTCCTTGCAGAGCGGCAACTTCACGGCAGAAATAAAAACTTGATTGTGGCTGCGACCGGGACTGGCAAAACGGTAATTTCGGCATTTGACTTTAAGAACTTTCGAAAAACTCTTCCTAACGCAAAGCTACTTTTCATAGCCCATAGAAAAGAAATACTTGTGCAAGCAAGGGCGACTTTTGCAGGCATTCTTCGCGACAACAATTTTGGAGAACTTTGGGTGGATGGCATCGAACCGGACCGGTATGATGTGGTGTTTGCATCGGTGATGACACTGGTGAACAGGATAGAGGAATTGCCACTTTCAGAGAGCTATTATGATTTTATCGTGGTCGATGAAGTGCATCATATTACAGCTAATAGTTATAGACCCATTTTAAGCAAATTCAAACCGAAGGTGCTTTTAGGCTTGACTGCAACTCCTGAGCGGACAGATGGTGCTAATATTCTTTCAGACTTTTGTGATACAATTGCTGCGGAGATAAGGTTGCCTGAAGCATTGAATAGGAAATTGCTTTGTCCATTTCAATATTTCGGAATTAGTGACAGCATCGATTTATCTGGTTTGAGTTGGCAGAACGGGCGTTATCTTCCCAGTGAGTTGACACGCATATACACTCAAAATGATCTTCGGGTGGGGGAAATAGTGAATCACTGCAGAAAATATCTCACAGATCATCAGGATGTCAGAGCTATCGGATTTTGTGTGACTCGTGAGCACGCAATGTATATGGCAGAAAAATTCTCACTTGCAGGATTAAAAGCGGATTATTTAACAAGTGGAGGCAATCGGGAGGATTTAAGATCTACCATTAAGTCAAGGCTATTGCGGAAAGATATCAATTATCTTTTCGTTGTCGATATTTTCAATGAAGGCGTTGATATACCAGAAATTGATACCGTACTGTTCCTTCGGCCTACCGAGAGTTTGACTGTGTTCCTTCAACAACTCGGCAGGGGTTTACGATTGTCAGAAGGGAAAGAATGTCTGACTGTATTAGACTTTGTCGGTAATGCACGGTCCGAGTACGATTTTGAGGGCAAATTTAGGGCATTGATAGGAAAGACTAACACCTCGACTTTAGAAGAACTGGAACGTGACTTTCCGCATTTGCCGTTAGGATGCTCTATCGTTTTAGAGAAAAAGGCCAAGGATATTATCTTAAAAAACATTCGTTCGGCGAGCCAATTGAATACGAATCAGTTAGTGGCTAAGATCTCAAATTTTCAACATCAAACCAATCTTCCCCTATCGCTTAAAAATTTCACTGAGTTTCATAATATTCCATTGCAGGCGATTTATAAACGAGGCACTTGGAGTAAACTTTGCCACCTGGCAAACCGGCTGGATGAGCTACCAATGATCAACGAGACTGAAACAAAAAGAGCAATTGAGAAAAAGTGGCTCTGTTGTAATTCATTTAGCTATTTGTCCTTTGTCTTGAAATTGGCAAGACAGAACTTCCGTGTGGATATCAATGTATTGTCAGAGCAGGAAAGACTAATGCTGACGATGCTGCATTATGACTTCTGGCAGACAAGTGGGGGAGCTGAGAACCTGGCCGAGAGCATAGCCAGGATTGGGGAAAATCAACAGCTCACGTTGGAAATAGTCGAACTGCTTGCCTTAGTGATTGACAAGATCGCCCACATTGAACTGGATATTGATCTTCCTTTTGTTCAACCACTGAAGGTACACAGCAGGTATTCAAGAGAACAAATTCTAGCTGCTTTCGGAGATAGTACATTCGAACGAAAATCAAGCAATCGGGAGGGTGTTGTAAATCTAGAATCGAAGAATGCGGAACTGCTGCTAATAACACTTGAAAAAACAGAAGCTAATTACTCTCCGACAACATTGTATAATGACTACGCGGTTAGTGAGAAGATATTTCACTGGCAGTCGCAGAATACTGCCAAACCCCAGACTGGCAAAGGACTTTCCTATATTACTCAGAGGGAAACAGGAAAATCAATTCTACTTTTTGTCCGAGAGAGGAATAATGATGAATATAACAATACGATTGCCTACGTCTTTTTAGGGTTAGCTGACTATGTAGATCATTACGGTGCAAAGCCGATGAGTATCAATTGGGAATTACGCGAGTCTGCTCCCCATTATATTTGGAAAGAGATGGCAAAAATGGCAGTCGGGTAGTCGCTTCATTACAAGTCTGGCATGTTTGACTTTCATAAAAATGAATTTCGATAGGCTTCCTTGAAGAATTTCGGTGCTTTCTGTTAACGATTTCTGAATTCGCAGAGAAACTCACCTTCCTAAAGCTCACGGTACCAAAAGTACCTTGGGGTTCAGGAAGGTTTCCAAGGGGTCCGGGGATGGAATACTCCCCGGGGAACGAATGCTGATGTGCTGTCTGATGCAGATTACTCCAGAACGTTTAGGTTGCAATGTCCGGCTGAGACCGAAAAAATGCAGTTCAGAGACAAATAGCTGCTTTAAGGTAAAATACTTTGGTACTTCGTAAGCTGCGACAGGTGGCCGGTAGCCGAAACACCCTGTAACAGAACCTGCAATGTATTCAAATAATTGATGTGATTCGAAAAGCCCACATCGGCCTTTTGCTTTATCCTAAACGATAAATGACTTCATCATTACATCCGCCGATTGTTGATGTCAGATCTGTTCAGAATAAATTTTTCTCCACCGTGCATCGTATCGGTATTTCACCTGTGTCTTAGGAGTAGATAATGGCAATTCGATCTGTTATAATCTGTGTACAAGTCAAACTTTCGCACGAGAATCCTGATGAAAACTGTACTTTTTTATTTAATGACCGTATTGGCAGCCTGCCTCCTATCCTGCGATAGAGTGGAGGGTCTGCGGCCGGAAGAGGGGGAGATTTCGAAAGCAACTGCTGCGCTTATTGCTGACCGTTTCCCGGATGCAGCGAACGTGACATTCAGGACCATCGATAAAGACCGGTTATGGGAAGCACGTTTCGAACAGGGTGCTGTTTCTTATTATGCAGGGCTGCAGGCTGATAAAATCCTGGCGGTGCACCGGCTTCTGGGTAGCAGTGTCCCGGATTCGATAGACCGGATTATACGCAGTAACATTCCGGTGGCCAGGACGGGCCAGTTGTCAGATTACCGCCAGGAACTGTTCATTGAGGGTGATACCGAAACCTCCCGCTACAGGGCTATGTTGTCTGTTGACGGAAATGATTACCTGGTCAAATGGAATTTTAACGGTAGTGCTTCCAATGGAAAAATCAGGGTTCAGATCGCCATGCATGAATACTCTATTTTCGAATTTGATACCGATGTCCGTACTGAGCCGTTACCGCCGGCATTGAAGGCTTTTCAGGACCGGACACAATACGTCGTGGTAAAATTAAAAACGAAGGTACTGGATGTAAATAAAATGCACTTCCATTTCGTGCCGGAGAACCGGGACGCGGCCATGATTCTGGACAATGAAGGCGTTCTGATTGGTTCATATAACTTTATAGAAGGGTATAATTCATTTGATGAACTTCCGCTTTTGTTACAGGTCAGATTAAAATATTTCGGCACACAGAATTACCAGACATCGGTATTCAGCGGCAAATTCCAGGAAGACAATAACACAGGTTACCGTATACTGACCTGGTCAGATACGGTAACCGCCGATTTTTTCTTCGACCAGAACGGTGGGTGGCCGTCATTTAGCTACGCACTTGCTGTTAATTTATGAAGGGAGGAATTGTAGGATGACTCTCCTGATTTGTGATCACCAGAATGGGGCTGCCTTTAGCTGATGAAGTTTTTTTTGAACAGAAAATATAACGATGTAACCGAATTGGTAAGAGCCTGCCAGAGGCTGGACCCAAAGGCGCAGACAATATTCTATGACCGCTATAAGTCGGAGCTGACCGCTATCTGCAGCCGTTATGCAAAAACAAAGGCAGAAGCGGAGGATATCTATCAGGAATCGTTTATCAAAGTTTTCAATAACCTCTCAGAAGTAGCAGATCCCAACGCTATCGATGCATGGATCAAATCAATCGTTGTCCGCACGGCAATTAATTACTACCATTGGACGACAAAAAACGAACTGCGTTTTACAGGTCCAGAAGACCATGAAGCAGCTATCGAATCTGACGACTACGAGCGGATCATTGAAACAATGCGGCTGAATGACCTCAGAGACATTATCAGCAAACTGCCTGATGGTTACAGGATCATCATTAACCTGCACCTGATAGACGGATATTCGCATGTGGAAATTGCAGAAATGTTAAACATCTCCGACAGTACGTCCCGGTCACAATTTTATCGCGGACGAAACCTGTTGATCAGAAAGTTACAGCAATACGGCATTAATAGTTATGAAATACCCTGATGACCAGATAAATGAGCGGTTGCGCAAAGCGCTGCTTGCCAGATTCAGCCAGATTCAAGACCAGCCGGATCCGGCCCTGGCAAGGATCGTATTGGGCTCGGTCGCACCTGGAAACCGGATGGCGCAACAGGCCCGATGGATTCTTACGGCGCTGTTTGTTCTGCTTTTTTCCATATCACTTTACGATCCGAAATTGCCAGCCAGAGTGGTCAGCAGAGAAGCATCACATGTCCCGGTAAATCCTGAAAGGATACATGGAACTGGAGAAAACCAGCCAAGGGGAGGCATTATCCCATCAGCAGAGAAAGAGATCCTGTCTTACAGGCCTTCTGCAAGCAGTGTTGTCACAGCGACGGCAGATCCGGAAAAATCCGTCACGGGTACTTTTTCTTCTTCGCCCTATAATCCGGGCAGCAGACTTGCGGAAATGCCTGATTTGAAGCTTCTGGAAAGCCGCCCGGCTGCGCCTTCCGAAGGAATTCCTCTTCCGCAGATTGAATCAGTTCATCAGAGCCGGCGCACTCCTGTATTAAAACAAAAGTGGGGTCTGGTACTGGGTTTTACGCCGATGAACACCTCCCATCTGGTCAGAATTAACTCTGCCAATCATCAGGGATATCAGAATTTTCATTTCCCGGAGAATTTTTCGTCGCAGAAAAGTGCGTGGAAAGTTCAGGCTGGTGCAGAGTATAAAGGCTTTCAGCTATTGCTTCATTATGCACGTGTAAAGCAGATCTTTGAATACGAACTTGCTACTGACGAGTTCGTTCTGGATGCACAGAAAAACCCGCTTCGTAAAGGGATAGAAAAACAACTTGATCAAACTCTGGAATTTACAGGCCTGGGGATCAAAAAGAACATTGACCTGACAGCCGCCGGACTTAAAAATTATTTTGTCAGTGCCGGGCTGGATTATTCAAGGGAACTGACCTCTAAACAAAATGCTTTCTGGGTAACGGTAAGTGCTGGCCGCCAGGTCTGGCTTCACCAGAACACTTATCTGATGGTAGGGCCGTATGCTGAGTATTCGCTCAACAGGTTAAATACCAGCGAAAGAGGTTTTCAGCTTCAGCCGTATCAGGTAGGTTTTTCGTTTAATCTCAAATATAAAATCAATTAGCCATATGTTTTCCACTCTGTTCAATCCGGTCCGGGTACTTGTTTTCCCATTGTTTGCTGCCTGCATTTTGTCCTGTAGCCGCAGCAAGGATATCCCACCCTCTGAAATTACAGAAATGAACCCGACGACAGCTTTTGAAATTTATGATTCTCTGACCTCTGTGCAGGGTACAGTGATTAAAAATATGCAAATCGACCGCACGGTTTATACCTATAACGGGGATTATCCGCCCGTTTCCTATAAGATCAAATCGGTTTACAGCTACGAATATGACCAGAAAAACCGGCTGGTCAAATGTGTCTATAACGCTGACGATTACCGAAGGACCAGGACCACACAACTGGAGTACGGCCTGGACGGCTTGATCAGCAAGGTGACAATGAACTGGTATACCCCTCAGGGCACTCCGGGCAAAGCTATGGTATGGTTTTTCAGAAAGGAAAACGGGATTTCTAAAATTACACCTGCCGGAACCTCCGTACCGTTTTTCCCACCTTTGAACCCGGCTAATGATGACTATAAAAATCTTGTGATGATCGGTGCTGACAATAAGATCATCCAGATGGGAGGTACCGAGAATGGATTTATGAGTAACTATTCTTCATTCAGCTACGACAATGAGAACAATATCAAGCAAATCATCTTCAGTTCGGTAACCACAGAGGGACAGCAACTGCATATCCCTTCCCTGGCAGGATTGGAATATACCAAATACGTCCGCTCACCATTTACTTCTTCCAGCTTTGCACTGGTGCATCATTTTACACAATATTCCGGCTTTAGTCCTTCAAGCGATATGCTGGACTTTGGTGTGAATATGCCTGTTAAAACATATACACACGAAATTATCAGAGAAGAGAGCCCTTCAAGCCGTTTCGGCTACCGCTATGGCAAGAGCGACTATGATTTTCATTATGACTTTGTATACCGTTATAATTCGAAAAAGTTTCCGGTCTCCGCTGTAAAAACAGCCGGATACGCCGGAAAACAGGTCGCGTATGTAGATTCTATCCACTTTCAATATCGATGAACTACCCGAATTATCTGTCCCTGAATCAATATGAAATCCTGGATGTTTTCCGCTTTGGTGCCTTTGGTGTTTGCATGTTCTAAACGTAACGTGATTTTACCGGATGCTTTACTGTCTGTACATCCTGTCTTCAGGGATTCTACGGCCCGGCACCGTCAGGGATACAATCTGGCAAATGGTGAACATATACCATACGACAAGCAAGACATGTTTCTGAAGCAGTATCTGACTGGACACCTGGATTCTCTGGGCTTTATCCCGGCAGATTCCAGCCTTGGACGTATTGTCAGGATTGTGCAAAGCTCAAAACCATTCAAGCCAGTTCCATTACCCATTAAGGTAATACAATTCTCTGAGTTTGGATATGTGAAAACAAAGGGCGGGAAGGTAATTGCTTATGCAATGCATACCAATTGTTTTCACGATTTCACCAATAACAGGACCTATGTGCCTGAAGATACGCTGCGATGAAAGTGGTCAGCTGTATAGGGGCTCAAACTCAGTACGAAACACTGCTTCAGTAGCTGTTATCAAAGGTGGGGATCAAATTTAGTTTTGTCCGGTCAGAGCCGTATCAGCCCTGGAATTGCTTGGAAAAAGGACATGCTTTGGCTGATTTTTATTGTGTACTATGTAGTATTGCAATGCACACAGAAAATATCCTCTCTGAGGTAAAGAACGTGGAGCAAGGCTTTACTGCGGTGGAAGGCATTTTGCGTATCCTGAGGTTTGCCAGGCGCGAGGGTGTTCGACGGGTAGTAATTACCTCTAACTTCGGTGCGGTTGGCTTTACACAAACCGATAAGAGCAGGCAAACTTTAACTGGCCGCGCCGGAATTACATTTACGTGGTACCGGCGCCAAAGGTTTAAATTGTATACATAACCTTCCGCCCTAAAAGCACAGCGGGCAGGACTCCTGAAGCCAGTGACAGCCAAAAGATAAAGGGGTGTATTGTCGACACCCAAAGCCAGGCTGTTACCAATATGATCAGGCCGCCAACGATCAGGTTTTCCCTTATCGTGCCGCCAATACCTGTGGTGACCATCCCTCCGATGGCGCAACTGACCAATACGCACAATAGTTTGATCGTAAACTGAAGAGTGCCTGTTGAAGCCAGATTTGGATCGGTAAATATTTGCAAGGATGAAGGGAAAAACATCCCCTGCAACTTGGCCAACACAGAACTTAACAATCCTATCGTTCCAAATCCGATCAGTATGGAAATAACTTTTCTAAGATTCATCGTTAGCTTATTTTAAAATTCAACTGATCTTCTGTCAATACAATGGGAGCTGTCATTATTTTTTGCACTTCGAGATCCGATGCAGTCCGGAAAGAATGTACAAACCGTTTTAATTTTTCTTCGCTGTTGGGAATAAAAGATGCCGCATTATTTTTGGCGTTTGCCTGGAATTTGCGGACCACAGGTTGCATTACTGTATTATAATTGCTGCAAGCTGTTTTCAAATCATTGCTGTTCTCCCTGATAAAATGAGCCAATGCCTTTGCCCCGTAAATAGATAAAGAAGCACCCATACCTGATAATGCCGTCGGGCAATATCCCGCATCCCCCAACAAAACAACATTTCCCTTTACCAGATCCGGGGAATTTATCATACCCATTTTATCGGCGAACATAATTCCTTCTTCTGCAAAACGGTTCAACAGGTGCTGAATTTCCTTGTTGTAACCCTGAAATGAGGATATCAACAGCTCATTGGCTCTGCTCTGGATAGAGGCCACATCGCCCTGACTGTGGATGTAGCATTGAATAGCTATTTCATCCTGAGCAATGGGATAAATGGACAACATCTTGTCCACATCCAAATAGATATCGAATTTGCCAACACCGTAAGCATGGGGGCCTTTCAGACGTCCTCCCATGTAGAGCACATTAAAATCCTCTAATACACTTGCAGGAAAATAACGTTGTCTGGTTGTAGATCGCAACCCTTCTGAGACGACCAACAGGTCTGCTTCCAGTTGCTCGCCATCCTGGAGGGTTATGCTGACCCCTTTGTCGCTTTGGGTTAGTTTATCGATGCCGGCAGAGAAGCGGAAATCCACATCTTCTTTCAGACCGTTATATAGAACGTGATGCAGACCGCCCCTGGTGATCAATACAGAACGTTCGATATGCTGGTTCATTTTTTCGTAACTGATACCTTGTATGATTTGGTCATTCGATTCCCTGAAATTCACAAACTCCGATGGTGATGATTCTTCGGCAAGTTTGTCTGTCAGTCCCAATTCGTCCATAATGGAAATACCAAAACTTTTAAGGGAGATCAGAAATCCTGATTTACTGAAGGATGACGCCCTTTCCAGAACAGTGACGCTATGCCCTTGCCGGGTCAGAAATTTTGCGGCAGTTAACCCTGCTATCCCGCCGCCTGAGATTATAATTCTGTGTTTCATTGTTTACACCTTTTTGTTACTGACACAAAATTATTTCTACTTTTATAGACAAAATAGCCCCATTTAAATTAAAAATAGTCTAAAAAAATATGGATGATGAAAAGCGGGAGATGCTCCGGATTGCAGAAAAACTCGGCGTGTCCGTAGATGCTGTCGAAGAAGAATTCAAAAATCTGCGGCTAAACGAGTTAAAGATTGTGGACCTGTTGCCGGAGATGCTGCTTATGGTCCGCTCTTTAATTTCCAGCGAGACATTTTTGTATAAAAGGAATCAGATTGAGGCGGTAGATAAAGGATTGCTTATCTCATTTCAGAATATTTTAGATAAGCCGAGAGATGGGGCGGGTATCACAGCAGGAAATCCGGACAGCCGTCCACATGTACGCATTACGCCATCGCATCTGGAAAGTGAGATATTGTTTCCGAAAGACATCCATGTCCAGCAGATTACTATCCTTGTGGAACTACAATACCTGAAACGCTTCGTGGGGTCCGACCGGAATAAATTGTATTATCTTTTCGATACCGATAAGATTTTTTGGATAGAAGAATTCATGTCGCCTGAGATGGGGATTTTAGTCGGTCAGCTTGCCAACCTTTCATTGGAGAATGTCTTATCACAAGCCTTTTATCGGTTAAAAGCGCTTGAGTTGATCTATATGCTTTTTAGTAATTTACTGGGCAGGGAGAAAACAGAATACCATGACCTGAGCAAAGCTGAAATTAATGCGGTTTATCTGGTCCGAAATGCCATAGCATCTTCATTGGATACACCACCTTTAAAAGATGGGCTGGTTAAGCTCAGCGGCTTGAACGAGCTGAAGCTCCGGAAAATTTTTACGCAGGTTTTTGGTAAAGGGATTTATGAATATTACAATCATTTAAGAATGCAAAAAGCGGCTGAACTTTTGAGCCAGGGTAACCTTTCTGTCTCCGAAGTCGGTTATCAGTTAGGATTTAGTAACCTGAGCTATTTCGGTAGATTGTTTGAAAAAAGCTATGGCTTAAAACCAAAAAAATGGCAGCATTTAAATGCAAAGAAGCAGGGATAAGGGTATTTGTGAAAGATCATCTTACGAGTCAACCCGCCGGCGAGCTGGTGTACGCCCCATTTCATTTTTAACATTTGGTAAATAAGCACCTCAGCTTAGTGTATTCTCTAATTTCAAACTGTCTGATTTTTAGGGACTACTTACATATCGACTATCATAAATTATACTGTCCCTCTAATACAGTAGTACCTTCCTGTATTACCCGTTAAGAAATCTGATTATCAGTTCCGCTACTTCAGAAGGGCTTTCTTCAACAAGAAAATGGCCGGTGTTGGGTATTGTATGCCATTGATAGTGCCCGGCGATTGTTTGCAGTCCGGTTTCGAGCATATTATTTCCTTCACCTGCAATGCCCAGGATCGGCATGGATAGTTTCTGATAACTTTTACTATCAATGGCATCTTGCGGAAAGTTCTGGTACCACTTGTTGGCAGCCCGGATATTGCCAATCTGGTTGTAAGAAGCGGCATACACCAAACGGTCGTCTTCTGTTATTGCGCTTTTGTTAAAGCTTAGATTATCAAACACATAATCCAGTAAAATACGGCTGCGGTTTTCAAGCAACTTTTCCGGCAAACCCTGAACCTGATTAAATGCAAGCCACCAGGGATAGATAGCGCCCTCCGGGTAGCCTGCCGGGGCAAGCATAGGAACACGATGAATGTTTTCGTCAATGGGAACAGTGTCTAAAAAAACAGCTTTTGCGGTAGTATCAGGAAACTGAGCAGCAAAACTATGGACGATGGTGGTACTGATATCATGCCCGGCTAGATATACTTTATCGAATTTGTAATGCTGCACCAACTCGTAAATATCAAGAGCCATATTTTTCTTGTCATAACCAGTTTCGGGCTTAGCTGAACTGCCCATACCCCGCACATCGATAGCAATTATATGGAAATGCTGTGCCAAAATGGGCATAACTTTATGGTAAGCCCACCAGGTCTGTGGCCAGCCTGGAAGCAGCAGCAAAGGTTGCCCCGCACCGCCTTCGACAAGGTGTAAGGTTGTACCATTGACATCCAGATACTTATTTTCAAAACCCGGAAGTGCCCGGATCAGCTCTTGATCACTCATTTTGTTGTTCGTTATTGTAATAAAAGTATAAATTCATCAGCATTCGTTTTTCAAGCCGATGCTGTTTCTGAACGAATACCAGGCAAAGCCTTTAATATCGTTTTGTGCAACATCGCCAGAATTGCTTATATTGATCGTGTTCGTGATCATGCTGCCGAATAAGGAAAAGATCCACGCTATTGAAAGTTGCTGGCTGATCATGCCCTTTTGCTGAAGGGAAACAACTACGTTGAACCACTTGGACTTGATGGAGTCATATGTGCCATTTTTCTCATCCTGCGGAACGTCACCATATGCAGTGTGACCATAAATTTTATCCAAAAATGCATACTTGGCACCACAATCAATACCGGCATACAGCATCAGTTCAAGTTGTTTTATTGGATCAGTCGAAGCTCGATAAGCCATTGTCATAGCATGCTGGCAAGTCGTCATCATTTCAGCCTTGCAACTCTCAATCAACGCTTTCCGACTACCAAAATACAAGTGCAGGGTCCGCCGGTGAACACCGGCTTTTTCAGCAACCATATCAAGTGAAGCTGAAAAGTCTTTGTTAAAAATAATAATAGCAGACTCCACTATTTGCGCCTTAGTATCTTTCATTACACAAATATAAGATAAATTTCACATAAATGTGAAATAGATGACATTCATCATCAATAGGGAAGGTGACAGTTTCAAACCGCAAGCTGTTAATCCGCTTTGCGGGGAGTAGTCATTTGAGTAATATGGATACGTCTTAAAACCAAGTTGTTAGGTGTCATTCGGTATTCTAATAAAGAATGAGCCCGAAACCACTTCATGTGAAAGTCATAGATTTTTTCTATGAAAATTATTCAGCATATTAATCGGCGGTGTTTCCTCTACCGGATTTGCTCTAATGTCCTAGGTAGAGAAACCAGGTGGTTAGTTCATTATGTGACCCTACTGTGATGCTGAATTCACAATTTGGTCCATATGATCGTTTTTGAGAATGTCATTTTTCGGGCGGTGATTGTTAGTTTGCTGCCGTTCATTACCAAGTCGCAATCAGCTTTTGTGCTGCTACCGGGTTTGAAAATTTTTCCCTTCCAGTGACCATCCGTAAACTGGACATTTTCCATTATTTTCTCACTTGACTGCTCAACCGTTCCGGTAAATGCTTTACCGGATTTTGTTATCAGGATAATCTTTCCTTCCGGGGTTTTCCATTTGCCTGAAAAATCGTCTGTAATCTTTTGGCCGTAGCTAAGCGCTGATACTATCATCAGCAGCACCGAAATCATCGTTTTCTTTTTCATTTTTATGGTTTTTTTGGTGTTAATCCTGACTTTGTGCAACAGTTTTTCTTGTCGGAGGAACGATGCTCAGACCAACACTTAAATAGCTGCTATTTTGTGAACTGTATTGATGCAGGGTGCTGTGCGCGTCCTCAAACTGATATCGTTGCATTGCATTAAGACCACCGGAGATTTCGAGTTGTACCATTTTTGCAAAACGATAGCGGATGAACGGTCCCAGGTTTGCAGCAACATAGTTTAATCGGTCTACCCTGGTTGATCCTGAGAAGTTGTCAACGCTGGAATTAAAGTTCGCTCCATTAAGCACTGTCTTGAAGCCTATCCAGAATTTCTCATTCTGGGTTACTTGGTAGCTATAGTCAATAGTCGCAGGTAGAAATACAAAGAGTTGATGCCTGCTTTGTTCATATCTTAGCTGCAAGCCAGGAAGTAACATTGGCTTTCCAAGACGCGTGGTATAAATCAATCCCCCTCCTGCCATCAGCTTTTGATTAATTTGTTTGTTCGCCAGGAGAAATCCCTGCATCAAAAAGTCATCGCTGTTCAGTTTTTCACCAAAATCACCGGCCAGTGTGGGCGAAAGGCGGCCTATCAGCATCCACTTTTCGTCAAGGCGATGAATGACCATAAACGAAAAGGTAATCTTGTAAAATTTTTGCTTATGCTCTGCAGTGGTGATATCTGAAAACGATGTCGCTTTGATTGAACCGAATTGTAACCCGTTTATCAGAAAAGTCTTATCGTTTTTGAGTTTCACAGGAACATTGATATAAGCATTGAATTCCAGAGAAGATACCTGTTGGCTATTGCCGTGGTCACTTAGTCTGACCTTCGGGTAGTGTAAATAGTCTGCGCCAGCCAGTTTTAAAACCTGGGCAGGGGCTTCGGCTAATGTTGCTGTCAGTGCCAGAGGTAGCAGGAATCGAAATTTTGTAAACATGATGTTGCAGATACTTTTATGAATTCGTGTATTGTGTTGAGAGAGGTGTGACTTGCCTGGACAAACCTGTCTTTCTTTTTGAAGCTTTACATCGTGGACTGGATCGAATCTACAATCCGGTAGACTAACAGGATAAGGAAAAAGGCACCGAAGAATGAACTGGTCAGCCCCCGGTTAGGCTCCACGACTCCTCAAAACGGCAAGCCTGTTCGTCGTCAATACTATCGCCAGCAGTGCGGCTACTAACGCAGGGGATACTCTGAAAAGATTACCCCTAATTGTGGATACACAACGCATTTGTGTATGCTTGCCAGGATTAATGTAAGCCAATACAATAGCGATAATTAACAAGAATCCGAGACTCTCGAAAGTATGGGTCTGATCCTCCGCATCAAGCAGATGCCTGATTTCAGTAACAGCTGCCAAGGTACAGTCTATACTTTGCTGAGCTGAACAAAAGTCTTGTGGCTGACGCTGACTAATGCAACCTGCAAGAAGACTGAAAAGGATTTTGTATTTCATCTGCAAGATATAATTTTGAACAATGGCTCCCGGAAGCAGGATTGATGGGCCTTGTTTTATTTTGACAGTGCAAAGTAACGGGCAGGCAGTTTAGGTGAAATGTAGATCTTGTAAGAAACGGACAAAACACACTGGGAAACGGACAGATTTCTTTTACCATCACATCTTAGAGCCATTTTAAATCTATTATTAGCATGCGGCTAAAAATGAATATCCCCATTTTGGCAATCCGGAATGTCCGCTTCCTGTGCCGATCTGCCCGCCTTCCCAACTTTTAATGCAGTACCTGCCATCTAATCATTTAAATTCGCATTTGTGAATAATATCAACTGGAAATTTGGTCTGGGTACTGCCGCGGCATTGTCGCTGATTACGCTTTCCTTTCGAATTTCGCTCACGACTGATGGCAGATGGCATTTACATGTACTAAGCCTTGTATATACCTTCGTGTATAACATCTCTATATGGATAGCCATGAATGCGTTGCTGAGCAACCCCGTAAGAACGCGGTACTCGGAATCTAAGATTCTTATTGCTGCTTCAATCGCGTTGATTGCTTTGTTGGCTATCATCGAAGACTGGGCCTTCAACCACTTCACCGGCTATGTACTGCAGCAAGCTGCAGAGCCCGGCATTAAAAGATACTTCATCATGTTTTTCAGAGCTGTGCTGCTTAGCTCATTTTATTATTTTCTCGCTTATTATCTACACCTTCTGTCCGAAAAGCAAAAACACAGTCTTGAGATCGAAAGGCTGAAACAGGCGCAACTGGCCGCTAATATTTCTTCTTTAAAAGAGCAACTAAGTCCCCACTTTCTTTTTAATACGCTAAATACCCTTAGTTCGCTCACGCAAGAAAAAGAGGTGAAGGAGTATGTCTCTGAGCTGGCAAACGTTTACCGCTATTTACTTACTTATAAAAAGGCGGATTCGGCCACGCTCCAACAGGAGCTTACTTTCATACAATCGTATCTGTATATCGTCAAAGCAAGAATGGAGACAGCTTTACAGATAGCGATACAGGTGGATAGTCAACTTTTATCAAGCCTGTTGCCCCCGCTTACACTGCAGCTGCTGATTGAAAATGCGATTAAGCACAATGTAGCCTCGGTTTCCCGGCCATTAAACATCAGCATTTATAATGATGGAAGCAGTGACCTGGTTGTTGCCAACAACTACCAGCCTAAGTCGCTTACGCCATTTTCGACCGGGGTAGGCCTTGATAATGTTATACAACGATATCGCCTTCTTTTCAACAAGGACATTGTTATCGAGAAAACCGCGCAAACCTTCAGCGTAAAACTTCCTATTATCATACTATGAACATCTTAATTATAGAAGACGAACAGAAGGCTGCCAAAGAGCTGGAAAGAATTTTGCTTGAGATTGATGGGGACTTCTCTATTGTTGCCATCCTTGACTCGGTTGAGCAGGGCGTGTCTTATCTTTCTACACAGCCATCTGTTGACCTGATATTTTCCGATATCCAGCTTGCCGATGGGATGTGCTTTCAGATCTATGATCAGGTAAGAGTAAGCAGCCCAATCATATTTTGCACCGCTTTCGACGAATACACGATGGAGGCATTTGATACGAATGCGGTAAGTTACTTGCTTAAACCGATCACCAGTGAAAAGGTTGAGACTGCATTGGACCAATACCATCAGATGAAGACTGCATTTAAGCCGTTAAATGCAGCGCAAGCCATTGGTCAAGTATCCTCGCAGTTGAAAAATGTGTTTAAAACAACATTACTCGTAGAATACAGGGACAAGATAATCCCGCTGCGGGTGAAGGATATCGCTTATTTCTATCTGGATAAAACAATGGTCAAAATCACTACTCAATCAAACCAGAGTTTCTCTTTCGCTTCCAGCCTTGATGAAATAGAACGGGTACTCGACCCGGGCTCGTTTTACCGGGCTAACCGTCAGTTTTTGATTAACAAGCAATTCGTAGCGAGTATTGAACGCTATTTCTCGCGTAAACTTGTTACAAAACTCAGCGTGGAAACCCCGGAAACTATTGTGGTCAGTAAGGCGAAGGCTAACGAATTTCTGAGGTGGGTGGAAGGTTTGAATAACTAGAAACTAATCTGCTGAGGACCTTTTTAGTGGAGCTGCATTTTTTTTGAAAGATTAGTCCCCGTAATCTATTAAAGCTGAGCCAATAACTATGACCAATCCGGATTTTAATAGTCAGATGATAACTAAATAACAGGAGATAAGGAACTGATTTAAATCAGCTTTTTCCAGGGTGATTTATCTGACATTTGTTGTGTACTATTTATTGCAATGCACTCGGATATGGACATAGGAAATATTATCTCTGAGATCAACAGGGTGGAGCATGGCTTCACACACATCATCGAGGCCGGCAATCAACTGCTGTTGTTATCTGACATGGATCATCTCCATATAGCAGATGGTTTCCTCAGAGATGATAGTTATCAGGTCAGGATGTTAGGGGTTTACATGTTGGGCGAGCTTTCTGCTAAAGAAGAAAGGGCACTGAAGATCTTGGAAACAAAAGTTGTCAAAGATGACAACTGGCGCGTACAGGAGATGCTCGCCAAAGCTATCGACCGGTATTGTCAGCAAAAAGGCTACGAGCAGTCTTTGCCCGAGATCAGGAGATGGCTGGTCACTGACAATAGCAATATGAAAAGGGCGGTTGTAGAAGGGCTACGCATTTGGACAAGCCGTCCCTACTTCAAGGAGCATCCCGACATCGCTATTGGGCTGATCAGTCAGCATAAGGCAGACGAGAGTGAATACCTGAGAAAATCGGTTGGAAATGCCTTGCGGGACATAAGTAAAAAACACCCTGATCTGGTCTATACAGAAATTAAATCATGGGACCAGACAGACGTTAGAATAAAACTTACCTACAAACATGCGGATAAGACTCGACATTGACTTTTACAATGGGCAGATCTAATCTGAAGCGTAATCATAGTAATTATAAAAAAACATAGTTATGAAGATTACGATAACTTTTTCATCGGAGTGAACGATATGGAAAATGCGCGGTCTTTCTATCAGGATACCTTAGGATTTGATTTGAAATTTGATTGCCGAGACATGGGTATGATGGCATTTAATGTAGATGATAATGAGCCTGCGGTCATGCTGAAAGACATGAAGTTTTTCCCTGATAGCAATTTCGACAATCTGGTGAAAGTGACGTTTGTCCGGGATAACTACGATACGCTGAAAGAGGATAGCAACTTTCTGAAACCTTCGTTCAGGATTCACACCGGATGTGCAATCGAATTCAGGGATCCGGACTGAAACATGTTGGGATTTACTGGTTACCTGCAGTAGCGGAAGACAGAGTTACATCAACGATATTCTGAACAGCTGGTGATCGGGCAGGTTTTCTGCTTCAGAGTCGCACAATTGCTCTGCTTTCCTGCTAAACGCTCTGCAAAACCAACCTGTAATACCTGCTCAGTGATAAGCTGTACATGATTGTCACGCCGGCTAAAATAAGTGACCTGAGCCAATTCAGAAGGCTCCATTGTTGCACCGCATGCTCAATAATGGTTACATCCTGCGAGCTGCCAAACAGAACCTGATTTAAGGGGAACAATAATAAAAAGGTCATTAAATCCGTACATAGGATCATCCCCAACGCAGTAATGTTGTAGATGCGCACTTTATTGTCGGTCCGCCAGAACCGGATCACACAATTGATGCCGATTATATGTATCAAAGGACCGGCAAACTTGAAAAATTCAGAGGGGTCTTTAAAAGAAAAATAGCCTCTGGCAGCAGTGAGCGACTGCGGTAGCTGATGCGCCCAGTTAGGCGCATCAACGATGGAGTTGTAAAGGTTCACAAATAGCAGGCCCGCGCTTGCTACCACTGCAAGATGCAGCACAAAAATTTTGGTGTTCATTTTTATAAAGAAGATACGGGGATTGGATCCTGGTCAGTGGATAAGACGGAATGTATTCACCAGGTATTGAAGCCCTGTTTTCTGGTGCATGTTCTCCATGGATTGTAAAGTGACTTCGGTAATTTCAGCTGCTCTGCGGCGCATTTCATGTTCATAATTTGAAATGGCAGTTTTCATATTGCTGAAATCTGCTGCTGTGAGCTGCTCTGCAAGTTCGAGTGCATCCAGCATGGCGATATTTACCCCTTCCCCTGCATAGGGAGGCATACGGTGCGCAGCATCACCCAACATGGTAAGGTTTGACAGGCTTTCCCACTGTTGGTCCAAAGGAAAATGGTACTGAGGACGGGGTACGAAGTAACTTTCATCGCTGTCGAATAGCTCGTGCCATTCACTGCCCCAATCAGCAAAACGTACTTTGAACCAGTCGAAGATTGATGCTTTGTGATGGAAATTGATACCGGAGGTTTTTACCCATTCTTCCTGCTCTTTGCTTCCTGTGTAAAAGGACAGTGAGCCATCTCCTTTGGTGCTCAGAATGATGCTTTTCTCTTCTCCCAGTGCAAAGACTTTACCGCCTCTGGCAAGTTTCCAAAGATTCGGGGCATTAACAGCCGCGTTATAGATATTTCCCTCTACGATGGTCAGCCCTGAGTAAACAGCATTTATACCGGTTATGTATTTTCTGAGTTTGGAATTTGCCCCGTCTGCTGCAATGACAAAATCGGCATACGCGGTATCTGCATTTTCGAATATTATATTCCAGCCTTCGTTTTTTGGTTCCAGGGATGCAAATTTGGCGTTCCATACAACGGTACCTTCTGTCAGTGATGCCACCAGCAGATCACGGAAAGGACCTCTGTCTATTTCAGGCCGGAAAGGTGGACTGCTTTGCTCCTGGTGCGTTTCAATAGTATGGTCATCGAAATGGATTATCGCGTTATGGTCAGTCAGGCGCAATTTATCCGCGCCAGGGCGATAATGTTTTCTAAATTCTTGCAGCAGGCCGGCTGCTATCAGAGCCTTCAATCCCGACTCTTCGTGCAGATCCAGTGTTGCGCCTTGCTGGCGTACGTTTTGATCAGCATCTCTTTCATATACTTTCACCTTAAAACCATTTAACTCTAGCAGTCTGGCAAGGGTGAGTCCGCCGGGCCCTGCTCCGATAATAGCAATTGATTTATTAACCATAATCTTTTTCGTTGATTTATGATGCAAAGTTATATTGCCTTATGTTGCTATAATATTCGTATAAGGCTCAAAAATAATCGTAAACGGCCAAATTTAGGTTGGTTGATATGTTTTAGTTTCTTACCAGGACACTATAAGGTGTCCTGCGGTGGGCTGCTATTTCATCAACTAAATTTTGATAGCGGTTTCAGCGCCTTAGTCGAGCAAAATTGGCTAATTTGCTAAGCTCATACATGTAAATGGCTTTATGGAAATTAAAATCAGATCCAAAGACGGAACCGGGATGCTGGACGCATTCGCCAAACAGGTCGGAAGTACTGTTGATAACGGAAGGGTAGAGGTACCTGAGAAGTTTGGCATTGGTTATATGCAGGGATTTAATTTCGCTCACCGGTTAAGGATGATCATACTGCATTACGAACTGAAGCAGGATTTTGCCATCGTTCGCAGAAATCAGTCGTCCGACATGCTCATTTTCAGTCTGAGAAATGTCATCAGCTCGTCTGAAATATCTTCAGGTAAATCATTACCATCTGTACAGATAGCCACGCAGGGCTTAAATGCGGAGCAGTTTGTTCCGAAGAACACCTTTCAAAATACTGTTACATTAAGTATTGATGCGGGCTACCTGAGGGAATTGTTGGGAAACCAGCTGAATCATCCCTTGGTGAATACCATTCTGGAAAACAGTAAGCCACTGCTATTTGAAGAATTTGTATTTGCGCCGCTACTTGAAGTGGTCGAAGATATCGTGACCGCTAAAATACCGGTATCTCTTTCGGACTTTTATTACAGGCTCAAAGCCCAAGAGCTCATTTGTCAGTTGCTGATCGGATTGGTCAGCCGGGATGAGAAAAAGGTGAGTAGTGTGAATGTTGCTGATATAAATATGCTTTATCAGGTTAAGGAGCTACTGTTGCAGAATTTTGAAGATGCACCTTCAATTGCTGAGCTGTCCGCATTCTCAGGAATGAGTCAGACCAAGCTGAAAAAGTTATTCAGTCAGGTTTTCGGTAGGAGCATATACCGCTATTTTCAACATGCCAGAATGCAGCAGGCTGCACGTATGCTCAAAGAAGGGCGGTTGTCTGTTTCGGAAGTAGGGTATAAATTAGGCTTTTCGAACCTGGGACATTTTAGCAAAGTCTTCGAGGAGATGATTGGCGTTAAGCCCAAAAGATACAGTATGCTAAATGTTGGTCAGTAATCTCTGCTTGCCGTTTCATGTAAAAGATGCGAGGTTCCATTAGCCCTTGACCTCCCCCCCCGAAAACTCGACAATTAAAAACTAAAGAAATAGCTGTCTGATAAATGTGGTACTTACAATCCCTGAACTTTACTCTCAATCAGTGTCAGTCTTTAAGTACTTCATTAATCGTAGCTGATTTTTCGGATCGTCGCATGTCTGGCTTTTCAGAAGCTGTTTTACTTTATATAATTTGTGATGCCTTTTCAGGTAATTAACAGATTTCCCTTCAAAAGCATCACAATTTTTCGGACAGATTACTTTAACAGAAAGTGGATTTCATTTCTGCATTTTAATTCAAAACTCTTACAGGACGATCAATCTATGATAGACTGTTTTATTTGCTGCGTCCAATCTGATTAAATACATCCCGTTGGTAAGTTGGGATGTATTGATTTCAATCTTTCCGGCAGACAAGCGCCTTGTTGTAGCAGGCGACTTTGTTCCAAGTAGATTGTAAACGGTAACCTGATCAGCATCACTACTTGACTCAACAATTATCATTTCTTTTTTGAGTACCGGATTAGGGTAAACGGATGATGTTAAGTTTTGATCAGGAATTTTAACGGAAGTGATTCGGCTGTAACTGAAACTCCCATCGATGTCAACTGACCGCAGGCGGTAATAGAAAATTCGGCCCGAAGCTATGGTATTATCATCCCGGTAAGAATATCGAGCCAATGAGGTGCTATTGCCTGAAGCGTCCACTTCTCCAATTACGCTGAAACGCCTTCCATCAACGCTTTTTTCAACCTCAAAATGCGATGCATTTGATTCCCGGGTCGTATTCCACTCGATCAAAATCTGTTTTTCGACAAGACGCGCACCAAAATCGACCAAGGTGACCGGCAAAGCAGCTTCGGATATGGCCCCGAGTGTAAATGGACTCCAGCTCGATATGGTCTGACTGGTTACTGATCCGCTGCCAATAGTACCTGTAACAAGTGAAGATCCCTCATTCAGCCAGCCTGATGATGTTTTGTGAGCCACTTTAAAAACATTGATGTTTTCCGAAGTTGTTATTGAGGCGTTATTAATTTCATCCCAAAACACAGTCACCCGGCCTGACGCTGTACTGACTGGCTTTAGATCCCAGTACTCCTGCGCATTGTAGCTTTCTAATGCTATGTTTGAAGCTCCTGTTGTCCCAAAGCTAGCAGCACCAGCATCACCAGTGATATATTTAACCAGGAATCCACTATTGTTTGCGTCCAAATCAACTACAATGGATTGGATTTTGCTTCCATTGCCCACAGGATAACTAAAAGTACCAATCCCTTCTTTTTGCACATACCCATTCACATGGCTGATATCAGATGGACCGGTAACAGTGGCACTCTCTGTCAAAATCAACGCAGATGAAGAGGAGGTACTTATAATGCCATTTGTAAGCAATATATTGCCTTCCACTTGCAATGGGCTGTTTAACTGTATGCCGCCAGGGTTGTTAACCACAACATTTTTTGCAAGAAAGATTCCGCTTCCGTCAACTGTCTGTTTGGAGGTGCCATCAAAGGTAACAGTTCCCAATGAACCTGCCGCCATCGTTTGATCGGTAGTGAGTTTCCCGGATGAAGAAAAGCTGCCGTTATTGTTGAAATCACTGCCGCTAAGCAAACGGGTTCCACCATTCACGCGCAGGGTGCTTCCGGCTGTGATTGTTATTTTTGCACTGTTTAACGTCAGTGCATTTTGCGCTCTGGCCTGTCTGGCACAGGAGAACCAAAGTGCCAAAATTATCAGAAATGATATATTATTCATGTTATTCGAGTTCCATATTTTTTATAAGATCTACGATTTTGGGCGGTTGGTTTTACTCACTGAGTGGAGTAGCTGTGATATATGTGCCTGATCTGATGAAGTAACTCTCAGTGCTGGATGATCTTCTGTTCACCTGAATTGTGAGTGTTCCGGCAGTAACGGTTTGAATGACTGTTTCTACAATAAACTTTGAATTAACGACAGCCGATGCGGCAACACCAGTTAATGGATCTGAATCAAACCCGCCAGTACTGCTAAAGTTTGTTCCTGTTTTAAAGGCTCCAGTGTAATAAACGCCGCCACTAAGGCAGATGGCATCATCAGAAGTGAATTTTACTCTGCAGTTCATATCTACATTGACCGAGCCCGCTCTTTGCAAAACGACCTTTGAGTAGATCGTGTAAGTTTTATTAGCCTCAAGATTGATACTGACCGCATCCTGATAGTCCGACGAACCAACTTGTAGGTCATTTGCACGTCTTGCAAATCGGCCGCTTGAAGAAGCACCGGCAGAAGGAGCGGCCCAAGACCCATCTCCACGTAAAAATGTGGTTGCACCAGCTGTACCTGTCGCACTGATTTTCTGTGTCGTTACAGAATTGTTTGCAAGTTTAGCTGTGGTAACTGCGTTGTTGGCAATAGTTGTACTTCCAGAGCTATTGATCGTAATATCACCACTGACTGATACCGGTGACTGAGGTGCGAAAGGACTTGCGCCAGAGGTCAGGTATACCTGAGCGGCTGCAGAACCATTCGCAAAGCCCGGGCCTGCTGGGCCTGTAGGTCCATCTGGACCAGTAGCACCTGGTTGGCCATTTGGTCCTACAGGGCCCGTTGCACCGTCAATTCCGTTCAACGTTGTCCAGGTAGTACCATTGTAAAAATAAAAACCTTGTGTACCATCAATCTGAAATATCAGAAGACCTTTGGCGGGTGTAGCAATCAAGCCCCTTTGCTCCAATGTCATTCTGGGAATCAACAATCCTTTCTGAGTACTGGACACATCCAGTACAGCACTTGCATCCGGGTTATCTGTGTTGATACCCACATTGTTTTGCGAATAGGCACTTTGGTAAATAAAAACTGCAAGAACGATTAAGAAGAAGTTTTTCATAAAAAATTTAAAAAATTGAGTATTTAATTGATTGAAAGAAATTGTATTTGATCATTGATGCTATTGGGTTTTGCTGATGATGGGTCACTGAGTCGCTGCTGTTTCTGCACATAGCAATTGCTTTGGCGGACTACGGTTTGTTTGTACGAATCTGTGCTGTTTTGCTAATCACATGGTCGGCTTAAATGGGGAGATACCACCCGTTGTAACAGAGTTGGACACTAAGCGGTTTAGCCATCAAGATCCAGTGCAGCAAACATTGCAGCTAAACAATTTACAGAAGGATCCAAGGGTGGGTGTTAAAGGTTACAGATAGTCTGAAAAGACTTATTTTTAGAAATATCAAAGCTGTAACCATAGGGTACACGTAAAGAGAGGTTTATTTATTCGTAAATAAAGATGTTTACCTCGATAATACAAAAACGTATGTAAATAATTAAATCGATTTGGTATGAAATACAACTTGTGGGAGTGATAACATTGGCTTTGCCGTTGATCAGAGCATTTAAGCTTTTTGCGGCAACCATAATGCCGCCCGATATTACTCCACTGGATCGTTTGGCACATGTGGGATTTTACGGAATGGGAGCCTTAGTATATGAACCGGATTTTAGTTCGTCGGATATAGAAGATGGCTTGATTGATCTGGATCAACTTGCTCAGCAAGCTGGGGAAGTTCTTACATGAAGTTCAGAAGAGATTATTCAGGAGCTACTGTCTTTAAATGGATCATCTGCCGGGGCAAAGCCCAAAGCACTTATAGGGGTTGACAAGATACGTCAGAACATAGCTCATGGAGCAAAGCAACTTGCCAATGGATTTGAACCTTGGCTGGTCAAGTTCCCGAATTCGCAAGACGGACTGGATTCTGGCGCTATTGAATATTTATATGCTCTGATGGCAAAAGAGGCGGGTGTTGCAATGTCAGAAGCTCATTTATTTACAGCTAGTAAAGGATGCGGATATTTTGCAGCGAAACGCTTTGATCGGGATGGTACAAAAGATATCATATGCATACGGTAAGCGGGTTATTGCATAGTGATTTCCGGACACCATCATTAGATTATGAAGATTTACTGACGCTAACTGGTCAGCTTACTAAAGACATCCGGGAAGTTGAGAAAATGTATAGACTGGCTGTATTCAATGTGCTGGCCCATAACCGTGATGACCATGCCAAAAACTTTAGTTTTCTAATGGATGATAAAGGGGAATGGAAGTTATCACCAGCTTATGATCTAACGTTTTCGAATGGTCCAGGGGGAGAGCAAAGTACAATGGTAATGGGAGAGGGAAAAAACCCTGGCGGCAAGCAGCTTATAAAGCTGGGTATTGAAGCGGGTCTGTCCAAAGCTCTTGTAGATGAAAGTATTGAACAAACAAAAGCTGCTTTGGGAAAGTGGAAGACTTTGGCAAAAGAATACGGTATTAGTCAGGCAAATATAGATTTGATAAATAAAAGGCTGGCATAAAATGAATGGTATATCCATTTATGCCATTGCTAAATATTCTCATGTTTGAGAATCCCATACTGTTCGGTTTCAATTCTATACCACAGACTATCTAAATAGTCCGTATAATGCTGCATCCTGACCTTAAGCTGAAGTAGAAACTTTACGCGGTCATAAGCACGGTCAGTGCTGGTTTTAGGCGATTTACAGTTTTATTATTATAATTCCATCACCCCTGAACCTTACCTTCAATCAGCGTCAGTCTTTTGAGCACTTCATTAAGTGTAGCTGATATATGCTGAACCTCAGCCACTGCTTCCGGAACGATGCTGGACTGGTAGCTGTGGTATTTCCAGATTTCAAGCACCTGGTCAAGACCCACCTGGTAGGGCTGATACGCAGTATTTAAAGATTCAAGAATAAATATTCCTGTTGAAGCATCTACTGTTACTTTTTTGAAAACAAATTCCTGCTCACCGCGAAGGATCACGATGCACAAGGTGCCGGGCTTGATAGCAGTCCAGTCCTGTACAAACTGACAGATTACGTCCGCGCCATCTGGCAACGGCAGCATCGAATCTCCTGTGATGGGAAACATACGGAATGTACCTTCGGGCAGGTTGGGAAGCGAAAATTTGGGTAGCGCGGCCAGATACTCCGGATCGGAATATCCTGCACGGTAGCCGGCTTTGGCCTTCACAGGCACATATTCGATGTTTTCTTTATTCTCACTGTCGACAGTAATCGCCAGAACCCGGATTTTTCCTCCCGTCAGATACACATCGTTTCCCGCCTGCAGCTCGCGCAGTTTAAGCTCGGAGAGTTTGGAAAGGTCCACGCGCAGCAGACTATCAATACTGATCTTGAAAAATTGGAGTAGTTCACATAATCCGCCAGCTGTGGCGCCTTGGTATGCCCGTTTTCAAGCGCATTGAGCTTTGTACGGGTTAAATGAACCTTTACAGCCAGGGCTTCCTGGCTCATTTTTAGCCGTTCCCGAAGGAATTTTATGTTGCTATTGAAAAATATATTTTGACTATCCATAATATGTTTGTTATAATTACAATCAATAATTTGATACAAATCGTATCAAATATAACTAAATAATCTAAATATGAAGCAGCCAAACATAAAAAGTGAGCTGATCAGCAAGCTCCGGCAGGACATATTAGAGCGTCAGGGATATCAGAGCGCTACCCATAACAACCGGATGAACTTCGGTTTAGGGCCCTTGGAGAATGCTTTCCCAAACGGCGTGTTTCCGGTGGGCTGCGTGCATGAGCTGATCAGTCAGGGCAGTGAGCAGGCCGCTGCCACCAGTGGTTTTATGGCCGCCGTGCTGGGTAAGATCATGAAACCCGGCGGCATGAGTGTCTGGGTCAGCTGCCGAAGGACCGTTTTTCCGCCTGGATTGAAATTCTTTGGTGTGGATCCGGACCGGGTCATATTCATTGATGTGAAAAATCAAAAGGATCTGCTTTGGATCATCGAGCAGTGTCTGAAATGCCAGGCGCTGTCTGCCGTGATCGCAGAGCTCAAAGAGATCGGATTGACAGAATCAAGACGCCTGCAGCTGGCCGTAGAGCAAAGCCATGTGACCGGATTGATGCACCGGATAAATCCGGCAGTGATCAACCATACCGCAGCTGCAGCCCGCTGGAGAATTTCGTCTTTGGCAAGCGCACTTTGTGGCGGGATGCCGGGCGTAGGTTTTTTTCACTGGCATGTCGAGCTTTTGAAAGTGCGCAACGGTGAGCCGGGAAGCTGGAATATAGCGTGGATGCCTGGCTATTTCAGTCACAATCAGGCCAAGACTTTGCAGTCAGAAACGCTTTTAAAAATAGGTTGATATGCCAAACCGATACGCAGCCATCTGGTTTAGATACCTGCTTGCTGATCAGCGCGCAGTCCGCGCGCCAGAGCTGAAAGAGACAGCTTTTGTGCTGGCCGCTCCCAGCAGGGGACGTATGGTGATCACCGCCAGCAGTATTGAGGCCGAGCGCAAAGGGATTCTGCCCGGTATGGTGCTGGCTGATGCCAGGGCTATCTTCCCGAATTTGAAGGTGCTGGAAGACAAGCCGGACCTTGCCCAAAAGCTGCTGGTCAGCATCGGACAGTGGGCACTACGCTATACGCCGGTTGTAGCGGTAGATCTGCCAGACGGGCTGGTGCTTGATGTTACAGGATGTGCGCATTTATGGTCAGGGGAAAAACCTTATCTGATCGATATCAATCAGCGTTTAAAAACCCTGGGTTACCATGTACGCTGTGCTATCGCGGATACGCCCGCGGCTGCCTGGGCAAATAGCCGCTACGGCCGGGTGAAAGCCATCATAGAACCTGGCGGTCAGGCGGATGCACTGGCAGGACTTTCTCCGGCGGCGCTCAGACTGGATGCGCCAGTCATTGAAAAACTGGAGAAACTGGGCTTTTATCAGATCGGCGCTTTTATGCATATGCCCAGAGCAGTGCTCAGACGAAGGTTCGGTGCGCAGCTGCTGCTTCGCCTGGACCAGGCATTGGGCCACGCGCCCGAGCTGCTTACAGAGGTTGAGCCTGTTGAGCCCTGTAAAGAAAGCCTGCCTTGCATGGACGCGGTACGGACTGCACCCGCCATAGAGATGGCGGTGCAAAAGCTGCTGGAAGCGATTTGTCAAAAGCTTTCCAAACAGTCCAAAGGGCTCAGAAAAGCAGTATTGACTGCTCACAGAATGGATGGCACTCAGCAGCAGATCCAGATCGGTACGCATGCTGCGTCCTGCAGTACATCGCATTTGTTTAAACTTTTCGCCCTTCAAATTCCCAAGCTTCGCCCGGATCTGGGATTTGAGCTTTTTATCCTGGAAGCATTCATGCTGGAAGATACCGTGCAGCATACCCAGATGCTTTGGAGCCAGTCTGCCACAGGCGCAGGCGCTCAGATCGCCGAGCTGCTGGATACGATTACCAATAAGACAGGGCAGGACAGCATCAACCGCTATATGCCAGATGAGCACTACTGGCCGGAGCGTTCTGTGAAACCGGCCAGCTCACTGGCCCAGTCGCCTGCTTTCAAATGGCGGACTGACAGGCCAAGGCCGATTAACCTTTTGTCTGCGCCTGAAAAGATCTATGTAACAGCGCCCGTTCCGGATTACCCGCCGATGCTTTTTCGTTACCTGGGCACGATCCATAATGTAATCAAGGCAGATGGCCCTGAGCGTATAGAGCAGGAGTGGTGGATACAAGCTGGCCTTCACCGGGACTATTATATCATCGAAGACCATCAGGGCGCACGCTACTGGATTTTTCGCCTGGGGCATTACGGAAAAGATCTGGCAGAGTGGTTTATACATGGTTTTTTTTCCTGAACAGCGATGAGATATACCGAACTGGAAGTCACGACCAATTTTACTTTTTTAAGAGGGGCTTCCCACCCTGAAGAGCTGATAGCTCAGGCTGATCTGGGATACAGTGAGATTGCCATCACAGACCATAACACACTGGCAGGGATCGTGCGGGCACACAGTGCAGCCAAAGCCAGAAAGATCCGCATCATAGTAGGCTGCCGTCTGAACCTGGCAGATGGACCCAGTCTTTTGGTGTATCCGGTAGATACAGCCGGCTATAGCAGATTATCCGCGCTTTTATCGCTGGGTAATTCGCGCACCGAAAAAGGGAAGTGCCTGCTTTACAAAGCCGATGTGTACGACTGCAGAGAAGGGCTTCAGTTTGTCGTGCTGCCACCTCAGAGTTTGAATGAATCCTTTGAATTTGATGAAGGTTTTGCTAATGATCTGAAAGAGTATAAACAAAGACTGGGCGCTGCGCTTTACCTGGCCGCAAGAAGAGCCTACCGGGGGGATGATGCTAAAATCTTATTCCGGCTTGATCAGCTTTCGAAACGTTATGATATTCCGCTTCTGGCTACCAACGATGTACACTACCATCACCCTGACAGGCGTCAGCTGCAGGATATCGTTACCTGTATCCGTGAGAAATGTACCATCTACGAGGCAGGATTCAGACTGCACCAGAACGCAGAGCGGTATTTGAAACCCGAAACTGAAATGTTCAGATTATTCCGTGCTTACAAGGAGGCTATCAGAAATACGCAGGTATTGGCAGATGCCTGCCGGTTTTCACTGGACAGTTTAAAATACGAGTATCCCAAAGAGATTACTACAGAAGGCAGAACACCCATGCAACAGCTGACGTATCTGACCTGGAAGATGGCGCCGGACTGCTTTGAAGGCACGATCCCTGAGAAAGTAAAACAGACCCTGGAGTATGAGCTTAAATTTATAGAAGAGAAGAATTATGCTTCGTATTTTCAGACGGTTTATGATATTGTGCGCTTTGCCAGGGAGCAGGGAATTTTGTGTCAGGGCAGGGGATCGGCAGCTAATTCAGCAGTCTGTTTTTGTCTCGGCATCACGTCTGTGAACCCGACCAATTTTGATCTGCTTTTTGAGCGCTTTATCTCTTCCGCCAGAAATGAGCCGCCTGATATTGACGTTGATTTTGAGCACGAGCGGCGCGAGGAAGTCATCCAGTATATCTACAACAAGTATGGCCGCGACCGTTCGGCGATCGTGGCTACGGTCACTCAGCTTCACCAACGGGGAGCGATCCGCGATGTAGCCAAAGCGATGGGCATGTCCCAGGATGCGATCGGAAGGCTGGCTAACTCGATCTGGGAGTTTACCGATGAGTGGTTTGATGGAAAAAGAATCAGTGAACACGGCTTTAACCCGGATGATGCGCACCTGAGAAAAGTCCTGGAGCTTACCTCTCAGTTTATGGGGTTTCCACGGCAGCTCGGCCAGCATACCGGAGGCTTTGTGATCACAGAAGGCAAGATCACCGATCTGTGTCCGGTGATCAATGCCCGCATGGCAGACCGCACCAACATCGAATGGAACAAGGATGATATTGATGCGCTGGGTTTTTTGAAAATCGATGTACTGGCGCTGGGCATGCTGACGTGCATCAGAAAATCATTTGATCTGGCTAAAAAGCATTATGACAAGCACTACACACTGGCCAATGTAAAGCAGGATCTCAAAGAGGTCTATGATATGATCAGTGATGCAGACACACTCGGCGTTTTTCAGATCGAAAGCCGCGCGCAGATGTCGATGCTGCCAAGGCTTCGGCCTAAGACTTTTTATGATCTGGTGATCGAGGTAGCAATCGTTAGGCCGGGGCCGATACAAGGCGATATGGTGCATCCTTACCTGAGAAGGCGTAATGGTGAAGAAAAGATTGAGTACCCTTCCAAAGAACTTGAAGAGATCCTCAAACGCACACTTGGTGTTCCGCTCTTTCAGGAGCAGGCGATGAAAATAGCGATCGTGGCGGCAGGCTTCACGCCCGCTGAAGCCGACGGGCTCCGCCGAAGCATGGCTACCTTTAAAGCCAAGGGGCTGGTGGCGCAGTACGAAAAGAAACTGATCGAGGGTATGCTGGCCAACGGATACAGTCTTGAATTTGCGCAGCGTATCTTCAAGCAGCTGGAAGGTTTCGGAAGTTATGGTTTCCCGGAAAGCCACGCTGCCAGTTTTGCGCTGCTGGTATATGTGTCCTGTTACATGAAATGCTTTTATCCTGATGTGTTCGCTACAGCGCTTCTGAACAGTATGCCGATGGGCTTTTATCAGCCTGCTCAGATTGTGATTGATGCCCGAAAGCATGGTGTGAAAGTATTACCTATTGATGTAAACCTGTCTGACTGGGACAACACGCTGATAGATGAAGGGGACAAATACAAAAGTATCCGGCTGGGTTTCCGTCAGGTTAAAGGGCTTGCCCAAACGGATATGCTGATTCTGCTCTCCTGCAGAAGCAGCTGCTACAACAGCATTCACCAGATCCGGGATGCAGGTGTGTCCCAACAGGCGATTGAAAAACTGGCTGATGCTGACGCGTTCCGCTCAATGGGCCTTGACAGAAGACGCGCGCTGTGGGAAACGACAGCACTCACTGACCGGCCGGATGGGCTTTTCAAAGGGCATCCGGCCCAAAGTGATTTTGAGCCGGATGTCGCTCTTCCCAAAATGAGCGCTTCAGAGCATGTGGTGCAGGATTATGCTTCCACCTCACTTTCCTTGAAAACGCACCCTGTCAGTTTTGTCAGAGATGGGCTTGCACAGCAAAGAGCTATTCCGACCAGCGCTTTGGATCTGTACAAAGATGGCATGATCTTACGCGTAGCGGGGCTTGTGCTGGTCAGACAAAGGCCGGGCACTGCAGGTGGTGTCTGTTTTATCACGATCGAAGATGAAACCGGGTTTTGTAACCTGGTGCTCTTTGAAAGCCTTTTTGAGAAGTACCGAAAAGAGATTCTCAGAGCAAGACTGCTGATGGTTGAAGGCAAGCTGCAAAGAGAAGGGCAGGTCACGCACGTGATCGTGCGGCACTGCTACGATATGTCTTATCTTCTTAAAGAAATGCACCAGAACCAGACTGATCCGGCTGTTCAGACACTTTCACGGGCAGATGAGAAAGATGAATACGCTTCGCAGGCGGTTAATAAAAGAACCCAGGTCAGAAAGCCCGGTGTACAGACGGAGATCTTTCCTGGTGGTAGGAATTTCAGGTAGGATCTTTTAGAAGATATATTGGTGTAAAACTTATTGTCAAGCCTATTGCTTAGCCTTCTTTCTCAACTGTGATAAAACTTGCTCAGAGCCAAAGTGTAATTGTAGAAATATGGATAATTTAGATTTGTTGAATAGCCGGAGCATTTTTTATAGGTTCCGGTTTTTTTTAAAATCCCAAGTTTTATGGGAAAGAAAACTAAACTTGGAATCAAATCGTGAGCAGGTATGAACAAGATTTAAAGGAGTTGGAATTAGAGCATTTCCACCTTTGGAACCCACAGCGGTCGATATGCTCATTTAGATGAAGCTAAAACAAGCTTGTGACGTTATGTCTCTCATAGCTGAAATGGTTCTTGTAATTAGCGACGCCAAAAGAAACAAGTGACTGTTAGAGTATAGTTAACTCCTGATGACAAGTAGCTTCTTTAATGGACCACCACAGGTTTATTGCAGATAGCAGTTCAGTACATTGTGAAGGATCGGTGCAATATCTGATAGCTGGATAAGAAACCTAGGAATCGAGTGGTGAGACAGATGCCCGACAAAGTTCTACTTTGTAAAAAAAAATTCAGGCTTATCGAGTAGTCCAGGATAACCTTTTATTAGTCGGATGATGTTACTTTCAAATCCTTCAAATGGTATAGACAATATATTAAACCCCTTTGGTCCTTTAAGCGTTTTTCTTGTAACCTTTTGCGACTCTGTAAGTATCTCACTTTTAACTCTGGTGAATTCCCATCACACACTGTTTTATCAAAATATAAACAACTTGTATAATTACAAATAATATCATTTATAGTGGTTTTGTTGTTGCGTATCTTGTATGTACTTATCAGTTACAAATTTAAATGTAATCTGTATACCTATATCTTGTTGTTAAACATCACTTTCTGTTGTCGTATGACAATACTTTTCGTTGTCATACGACAACAGAAAGACTACTTTATACAGATATAATTCAACGATGAGAAATTCCAAACCTCTACAATTATTAATAATACATTGGGCTCGTCTACGTTCGCACATTTGAAGGTCTATTTTCCTTCTATGTATTCTCCTTATCGTGTCCGAAAAGGAGAATACTGGTTCATATCGGACAGGTCAACGATAGTAATTATTTTCTTCATTCCGGTGTGTTGCGATTCTATATTATTAATGATGAAGATATTACATCAAGGCTTATTGGAGAAGGGGTATGACTGTAATTCATCTTTCCTACATATCCTTAAACATTAAATAATCCTGCATAAAATTCTACATTAATAATGAGCCTCTTAGCGGCAAGATTCGCTGTGAGTATCCAGCCGGACTACCAGATAAGTGAAAACTGGCACCTTTGGCCAATCCGGGTAGCCCTTACTTTTGGAGGAGTATGACTTCCAATTCCACGAGAGGGAACGATTGGAGTAATTTTAGATAAGCCATTGGAAATGATGAACAGCGATTTTAATATTAGGCACGATTGGATTGTCAAAGAAATAGAAGAAGTTTATAAGCAGCCATTGCTTGATCTGGTATATCGTGCGGCTACTGTACACCGTCATTTTCATAAGGCTGGCCGGGTGCAGGTTTGTACGCTACTTTCAATTAAAACAGGTGGGTGTCCGGAGGACTGCTCTTACTGTGGTCAGGCCGCCAGGTATCATACGGGCATTTCTGTGAAATCGCTTATGTCCAAAGAGCAGGTGGTGGCCATAGCCAAAAGAGCCAGAGAGGCGGGATCTTCCCGATTTTGCATGGCAGCAGCCTGGCGGGAAGTGCGGGATAACAGAGATTTCGAGACAGTATTGGAGATGGTAGAAGGGGTCAATGAGTTGGGGCTTGAAGTATGTTGCACGCTAGGAATGCTTTCACAAAGCCAGGCTGAGCGTTTACAGAAAGCGGGTTTATATGCATACAATCATAACCTGGACACCTCTCAGGATCATTATGATCAGATCATCAGCACACGGACATTTGATGACAGGGTAAAAACGCTGAGCCATGTACGTAAGGCGGGAATATCTGTATGTTCAGGCGGAATTATCGGCCTTGGCGAGACGCATGAGGACCGGATCAGTATGTTACACACACTTGCTACCTTACCTGTACATCCGGAATCTGTTCCTGTGAATGCGTTGGCTCGTGTACAAGGGACGCCGCTGGCTGATTTACCCAAAGTTGATACATGGGAGATGGTCAGAATGATCGCTACTGCCAGGATTATTATGCCCAAGGCAATGGTTAGATTGAGCGCTGGCCGTTCGGAGATGAATACAGAAGAACAATCGTGGTGTTTTATGGCGGGAGCAAACTCTATTTTTACAAGTGAGAGCGAAGAGCTTCTTGTGACACCCAATCCACGACTAGCGGATGATCAGAAGATGTTTACGCTTTTGGGGTTGAAACCAATGGTCTTAGAAGATCGGTCAGTCGTCTAAGAAGTGTATATCACATATTATCAGAATGGCCAGTGATAGGTGGCCATTCTGATAAAGTTTGCAGAAAATAAACACAGGTAAAAGTTACCATATTACTACAGACTGGTTCAAATTATACGTGACTACCGTCGATGTTGCCTGATATACTCAGACGGAGAAATTTCATACAGCTCCTGAAAAATCTTTCTGAAGTGTTTGACATCCTCAAATCCCACCAGATTCGCCACCTCTGATACCCTGTATGTAGTTGTAGCCAGAAGCTGTGCGGCACGTTTTATGCGGATGTCGCGTATGAATTCCACCACGGACTGACCGGTAATTGATTTGATATGCCTATAAAAAGTGGACTGACTCATTCCCATTTCCCTGACAAGAAACTGAACATTGAATTCGGGAATCGCCAGGTTAGACTCAACAATGGACATAGCCTTTTCCAATAGTTGCCTGTCAGAATCAGGAATAACGATATCGGTGGGCTGCATCAGTAATTGCTTTTGATAGTACTCTTTTAGCCGACGTCTTTCCCTGAGCATTACTACCACTTTAGCATAGAGCAAATTGGGATTGAAGGGTTTTGCCATGTATTCATCCGCACCAATCTGTATGCCCTCCAGTTCGTTGGCGGCGGTAGATCTGGCAGTCAGCAGCAATACCTGAATATGTTGTGTTTTAGGATTTTGTTTGATCTTCTGGCAAAGTTCCAGTCCATCACTACGAGGCATCATTACATCACTGACAACAATGTCAGGTACAGTTTCCTGCGTTTTCTCCCAACCATCTATTCCGTCAACGGCGGTGAGCACCGTAAAAGAAGATGAGAACAGATCAATAAGATAATTTCTTACTTCTTCACTATCTTCTACGATCAACAACCGGGAAGCGTTTAACTGAGTTGGATCACTTTCCAATTGTTGCAGTTCGGCTTTATCCAGGTCCGGGATAAGCTCGTGAGCAGGTAGTTCAGATTGGACTTGTCTTTCGATGATCTGCTCATCAGACAAATGTTTTCTTCCAAAGGGTAATCTGATTGTAAACATTGATCCTTCAGATGGCTTGCTTTCGACGGTAATATTGCCATGATGCGCCAGCACAAACTGTTTCACCAGTGATAGCCCTATACCTGTGCCGACCATTCTCAAAGTTTCTGTTTCTGAAGCCTGATAGTAAGGATCAAAAATTTTCTGCTCATCACCGGGCTGCATACCAACCCCCCAGTCGCGCACTGTGATTTGCAGAAAATTGTCTAACGGAGCTTTTGCCTCAAATAACGCATCTTGACCGGCATTTCCTTCTATGGATATATAAACTCTTATTTTCCCGCCCTCAGGGGTGAATTTGAAAGCATTTGATAGAAGATTCACCAGAATTATTTCCAGTTTGTTATGATCAAAATAGATCTCAGGATCAATATCTGGTTTTTGAATGGCGTAGTCAATATGGAGCTCCTGTGCTTTTAGTTTGAAGATCAGAAATACCTCTTCAATGAAACGAACTGCTTTTGATTTCTGTGCTCGGAGCGACACATGTCCTGACTCCAGTTTTCGGAATTCCATTAACTGGTTCACCAGTTCAAGCAGTTTGTGGGTTTGCTTGTGTACCAGCATCATTTTCTCTCGCGAGGTATTCTGATTGTCATTCCCTTCAGAAACAAGTTCTTCCATAGGGCCAAGGATCAGCGTCAGGGGTGTGCGTAGTTCATGAGAAATATTGGTGAAAAACCGAAGCTTGCTGTCGGTCATCTCCTTTTCCTTCTCAACTCTGAAGGTTTCTAACGCCAGTTTACTTTTCAGGGACTGCTGAGCCATTTCAATCCTACGGTAGATTGCAACAGCTGTCATCGCAAGAAGGATATAGAGAAGATAGGCCCACCAGGTTTTCCACCAGGGAGGAGCCACGATGATATGTAGCGTTGCCGGCTTTGCAGACCAGATGCCATCATCATTGCTCGCTTTTACCAGAAAAGTATAGCTTCCTGCGGGAAGGTTGGCAAAAGTGGCCATGCGTTGTCCCGCAGTAGTTTTAATCCAATCCCGGTTGTATCCTTCCAATTTGTAGGCGTACTGCTGCTTGGATGGATTGACAAAATTTAAACCTGTGAATTCAATCGAAAAATCATTCTCCTTGGGTTGAATGTGGATATCCTGTAAGTCTGAAAGAGGTTTTTGTAAAAGGACTCGTCCATTGAGTGTATCTCCGATTCCGATTAACTGATTGAGTATTCTGAATTCGGTGAATTGGACTACAGGCGGGAGACTATTGGGTTTAATAAGTTTCGGATCAAAGTAGGTAATGCCATTTGTCCCACCAAAGTAGAGCTTGCCATTGTCTGCCGCGTAAGCAGCCCCAATCTTGAAGGAATTGCTTTGTAGGCCGTCGGATACATCGTAATAGAATACCCGTTTTGTTTCGGGGTTGAATTGGTATAGCCCTGCACCTCCGATCCAGATGTTACCATCCTGATCCTGAAGCAGGCTCTCTATATCAGTTTCAGAAATCCATAGACTGTACCGTTTTATAATTTGATTACCTGATGGTTCTTTTTCCAGTTTATGTAAACCGCCTCCAATGGTCCCGATCCACAGGTTTGATTGTTTATCAAGCAAGAGGGGCCAGGTATAATTGGTCTTCAAACTATTAGGATTGCCCGGCTCGTGACTGAATTGTTGGATAAGCTTTAGCTGACGACCGTCAGTTTGCATTTTCAGAAGACCGACGTCACGTGTTGCAGCCCAAAGAATATTTTCTTGGCTGTCATAGCACAAGGATGTGAACTGAACTGTGGGAAGCAGTTTATCATGGCTATTATATCCACGGATAAATGTTCCGTTCTTATTATAGGAGTAAATCCCGGCATTGAAAGATGCGATCCAGATTATACCTTGCTTATCTTCGACGATACTTTCAATACTGATGCTATACCAGGGAGCAAAGTCGGAAGAGGCGGGGATACGTTTCAACGGTGAACTTCCATCACTTTTCATAGTAAACAACCCTCCATAACGTGTGCCTATCCATAACGTTCCGTCAGAAGCTTTGTAGATACAGGATACATCTGTTCCATTGGTGGAACCCGACAACTCCCTGTTGAGGTAGTTCTGGTAAGTTTCTGTTTGCGGATTGTAGCTGGCAAAGCCATTTCTTGTTCCTATCCAAAGCTTGTTGTCAGCCTGGTTATGATAGATAGCATTGATGTAATTATCTGCTGGTGTACTCTTCTCTGTGACATGCCGTCTCAAATGGCCGAATGGTTTTGATCTCAAATTCAGAAGATTGAGCCCGCCGGCTGAAGTAGCAAACCAAAGATTATTGAAGCTGTCCTCCAGCACTTCATGCACCCGCACCGAATTAATACTGTATGGATCTGAATCCATAGGCAAGAAAGTACGTATTTCCTGCTGATTAATAGGCGCATCAGATCCGGTTGGATTGATCCTACTGGCAAGAAGAAGGCCGTGTCTGGTGCTGATCCAAAGTCTGTGAAGAGAATCTACGAAAAGATTTTCAATCAGAGCAAATGTCAGTGTGACTGCTTTAGGAGTTATCTGGTCTGCAGCAGATAACTTGTCTTTACTTGCACGAAGGATCTGATTTTCGGCCCCGATCCATAAATCGCCGTTCCGGTCAGCATGTAATGCCCTGATATCTCTGGCGCCCAGAAAACGGACCTGTCTCGCACCCTGTTTACTCAAACCAGTGCTCTGATTTTTGTAAAACCACAATCCATTAGCAAGGGTGCCAATCCATATATTTCCTGTTTGATCTTTTACAATCTTACTGATGGGTGGATCGCTCGCACGGATGCCCAGACGGATTCGGTTGGCGCCGGTGATTTTTTGTTGACCGTCAAGCTGCAAAACAATTACTCCATGGCGCTGCGTTCCCACCCATAGCCGATTGTGCTTGTCGGATACTATGGACATTACATTGGTAGAAGAGAGAAAATTAACAATTTCGGGTAACTGGTTTGCACCCGGCATTTGAGCGATAGGCAGGAATCTGTCATGCAGCGCATCGTACCAGAACAGACCAGCTCTTTCAACACCTACCCATAGTACTCCACAGGGAGTGACATGCATTGAGCGGATCCTATTGGCAGAAATACCGGTCTGATCGTCGAGCGATAAGTCATAACGTCTAATTTTATAGCCATCATATCGGTTGAGGCCCTTATTGGTACCCACCCATATAAAGCCTTCTTTATCCTGGACTACACACATTGCATCACTGTGAGACAAGCCCTGGTCAACTGTTATCTGTTCAAATCGGAACTGCTCCGGTACACGCTGAGCAATACTTATCAGCATTGTAAAAACAAGCAGGAATAAACATAGAAGACTTTTGTATAACTTTTTAAGCATAGAGGATTTTTAACCGGGCCGTGCAGAAATAGTAGCTGTTTAACGATTTTATTGTTGTAATAAATTTATCAAAGATCATGCTTTTTTATGTGTGACATATATTTTACCTGTTGTACCCTTAAAGGAGTATAAATATGAAAAAATGACACTTATGCCGATTTTCACCCTGCTATTTGACGGAAAATCCCCCCTCTACTGTGCATTCTTCCATCTATTTTTGCACTATTCAAATATTAAATTTCTCTTTCAGGTAATGGTTATCTGCCTTACTCGTGTAAAAATTATTCCTGAACCCTTACATGATCATTGGCAATAGTGACATGTGTACAGTAAACAGTGTACTCTTATAAATCTTAAAATATTTCTGAATTCTGAGCATCTGCGCTTTTACCGTCGTGAGCGCTGCTATATCCCAGATACAAAGACAACCAATTATTATTTATCCTTTAACTAACAGCTTTCCTTTATGAAGAGACATCTGCATTTTGTTCAGAGCACTATTATCATCCCTAGAAGGTGGATAGGGCTTTTCCTGCTCATATTTTATTGCCATTTATCCCTTAACAGTTTCGGGCAAGCTGGCGAAATTACTGTCACCGGCCGCGTGACTGATGCGAAGGGCGAGTCACTGCCTGGTGTAAACATCATGGTGAAAGGCTCCAAGGAGGGTACCTCTTCAAATGTCGAGGGAAATTACACTTTGAAAGTGCCATCTCAGAATTCTGTTCTTGTATTTTCATACGTTGGATATGTGGCTCAGGAAGTAAGTGTCGGCACGCGTAAAAGCATTGATCTTACACTTGCTGAAGATGATAAATCACTGGACGAAGTGGTTGTGGTAGGTTATAGTTCGATGAGAAAGAAAGACCTTACAGGTTCGATTGTTCAGATTCGTCCCGACAAAATAGCGGATCAGAACCCGAATACTACGCAGGATATTCTCAGAGGAACGCCTGGTGTGACAATCGGCTTTGATCCATCTGCGAAGGGGGGAGGTTCTGTACAGATTCGTGGGCAACGTTCTGTTTACACAGCCAATGGGCATAATGACCCGCTGATCGTTCTGGACGGAATGATCTTCTATGGTGAATTGTCGGAAATTAACCCTGACGATATCAGTCAGATAGATGTGTTAAAGGATGCTTCGGCAGCGGCTGTATATGGAGCAAAATCGGCTAACGGTGTTTTGATCATCAGTACTAAAAAAGGTCAGAAAGGTAAACCCAAAATCAATTTCACTTCCAATCTGGGCTTTGTTACCATGGGCGCTAACCGTAATGTTTTTGACGCGGACGGCTACATGAAATACAGAGAGGACTGGTATACTGCGCCAACTTATGGGTTGAACACGGCCACAGGAAATTATGAAGCCTATAGATCCGGCTTTGCAACGCAACCGGGGTATCATGTGCAGCCTACAGATGCGAATCTGTCCAAATATGGTGTGAGTCTTGATCAATGGAGAGGTTATACCGGTTCGTCGAACGGATCTGCAAGCGATCAGGAAATATGGGCGAAACGGCTCTTGCTGCAAGGAACTGCACTTGATAACTTCCTGACGGGACAAACATTTGACTGGTACAAACATAGCTTCCGTACTGGAATAAACCAGGATTACAACCTGAGTGCATCAGGTGCAACTGACAATATCAACTACTATATGTCATTTGGTTACCTGAATAACGAAGGGGTTGCGAAGGGAAACACGTATAGAGCTATTCGTTCTAACATGAAGGTGGAAGGAAAAATTACAAAATGGCTGGACATCGGAGCCAATGTAAATTTCCAGCATCGTACAGATGGTGACCTTGCCGTAGACTGGGGAACCCAAATTATCAGAAATGCGCCTTATGCCAGTTACAAGGACGCCGATGGGAATCTGCTTGTTCGCCCGATGGGTGATAACATGGTTAATAACTTTGGTTATAACTATGATTTTGACCGGAAGTACAGAGACCTGGATAAAGGTTACACGATATTCAATACGATATTGACCTCTAAGGTGAAATTGCCGTTTGATATCACCTACTCCTTTAATTTCTCTCCGCGTTACCAGTATTTCCATGACCGTTATTGGGAATCGGCCAGTCATCCCAACTGGAGAACTACGAATGGGCTTGTGAACCGCGAACAAACACAACGTTTCGACTGGTCGTTGAACAACACGATCAACTGGGACTATACCTTCGCAAACGTTCACCGTGTGAGTGCAACCCTAGTTCAGGAGGCAGAGAACAGACAATCGTGGATGGATCGCGTAGAAGCCAGGAACATTATGCCGAGTGACGCATTAGGATATCATGAAACTTACTACGGAGATAAAAACAGAAGTAGCTTTGATGCCAATGATGTAAAAGAGACTGCCGACGGACTATTGGCAAGGTTGTTCTACGCCTATGATGACCGCTACATGATCACTGCTTCTGTACGTCGCGACGGTTACTCAGCATTTGGAACTTCAAATCCCAGAGCAACATTCTTTTCTGTAGCCGGTGCGTGGACATTCAGCAATGAGAAATTCTTTAATTGGGAGCCATTAAACAATGGTAAACTCAGACTCTCATGGGGACAAAATGGGAACAGATCTTTAGAGGATCCTTATCTTGCTTTGGCTAACCTTGGTGCTGGTGTAGGCGCTACGATGGGTTATCTGGACGCAAGTGGCAACCTGATTCAATACCGTTACCTGACAGTTGGTCGTCTTGCAAATCCGAATCTACACTGGGAGCGCACGGAGGCATTCAACTTCGGAGCAGATTTAGGATTTTTTAAAAACCGTATCTCGACGACAATCGACTTTTACAACACGCCTACAGTGGACATGATTATGAACCGTACATTGCCGGGGTTTACAGGGTTTGGAAGTATTACGACTAACCTGGGTAAAGTAGAGAACAGAGGTTTTGAGATCAGTATCAATTCACAGAATATCGCTACCAAATCCTTTACCTGGAATTCAGTATTCGGGTTTTCGAAGTATAAAAATACCATCAAACACCTGTATTACATCTATGACAATGTTTTGGATAGTGATGGTAACATCACTGGCACCAGGGAAAGAGATGATATTTCAAACGGTTGGTTTATCGGACAGCCTATCAGCTCGATCTGGAACTATAACGTGACCGGAATATGGCAGGCTAATGAAGCTGTAGAAGCTGCAAAGTATGGTCAGCGTCCTGGTGATCCGAAAGTGGCTAACAGCTATATACAAGACGATAGAATTGGCGCAGACGGAAGCAGTACGCCGGTTTACAATGACAATGACAAACAGTTTTTAGGGCAAACGGCTCCGCCAATTATGTGGTCATTGAGAAACGATTTTACTTATAAAAATCTGAACTTCTCTTTCAATCTGTATTCTTACATGGGGCATAAGAGCCTTGGGACAGCCTATCTGAATCAGGATAATGGGACCTCCCTGGTTACTAACCTGGCTAACGCCTATCAGAAAGAGTACTGGACTTTGGAAAATCCTGTGAATCACGTAGCACGTCTGGATGCGAAAGGACCATCGGGAGTGAATGCTCCGGGACGGCTTTACAACAGATCTTTTATCCGTCTTGAAAATATATCAATCGGCTATACAGTCCCATCTAAACTACTGTCGGGCTGGCATATTGACAACCTGAGGGTTTTTGGTTCGATCCGGAACGTAGCAGTATGGAAGAAGGATAAAAACTGGGATTACTGGGATATCGAAACAGGAGGAATTGCTCCACGCATGTTCAATCTTGGGTTAAATGTGTCGTTTTAAAGAATTACAACAATGAAAAGTATATATCAAAAATTAAGAATGAATTTAAGACCGGGCAAGGTGCTTCTGACCTTGGGTGCTTTGGCAGCCAGCGTTACAGGATGTAAAGAAGATTATCTCAAGCCTGAGCCATTGTCACTTTTCGAGCCCGGATTAACGTTTTCGACAAAAAGTGGACTGGATGCCGCGCTGGCCATTTGCGACAGACATATCCGCTCCTACTGGACGTACTTTGAATACACGGATCTTAGCCTACCGATCAGCACCGAGTATATGTTCTCTGAAATTGCAGTGGCCAGTAAAACCGATGACGGCAACATCTTTGCAGACGTTGCCACCCGACTGACTCCCACCGATTTGCCCGAGAGACTGTCTTATTTTTGGGGAGAGTCATATAACGGTATTAAATACGCCAATACGATTCTGAGCTTTATCGGAAATGTAGAAGGTTTGAGTGAGGATCTCAAAAACGAATATAGAGGAAGAGCTCTTTTTCACCGTTCGTTCCGTTATATGGCACTTGCTTTTGAGTTTAAAGATGTTCCCCTGATCACTAAAATCCTGGAGGTTCCCAAGTTGAACTACCGGTCAACAAGCAGAGAGGCAATACTGAAGATGATTACTGCTGATATGGAAAAGGCAGTAGAGTGGGTGCCTAATCAATCGCAAATGGCGCTCACAGGTCTTGTAAATAAAGGAGCTTGCCGTCAATTATTGATCAAGTGTTATCTGGCAACAGGCCAATTTGACAAAGCCATTGAACAAGCTGATCTGCTGATCAATCAATCTGGTTACTCTTTGATGCAGAATAACTTCGGAAATGATATCAGACCTTATGGTGCTACATGGCCTGTGACGCGCAATGTGGTCTGGGATCTTCACCGCCCTGAAAACAAAGCAATCGGAACGAATAAAGAAACCATTATGGTCATGCTTAACCGTATCAATACAGATATGGGTATTAAGATGAACTCCATGCGGAACTGGGTGCCATTTTTGGATTACTCCGGAACGAAGGCTCCGGATGGTAAGCAGGCGTTCAGATATTTTCCTTCATCGAATGCGAATTACAGAGCTGGTTATGATTACGTACATGCGATAGGGCGGGGAATTGCTCATATACGACCGACCTACTTTGCGCAAAAGTCACTTTGGTACGTCGGAGGCAAAGATGACCAGACGGATCTGAGACATAGTAGCGCAACCGGAAACTGGGCGCGTATGGATTCTTTGAAATACAATGATCCAAGCAGCACTTATTACGGGAGAAAGGTGAACTTGAGAACTCCGACGGGCGCGTTGGCAACGGATGATACGATCAGATGCTGGTTCGACTGGCCACATTATAAATACTATATAGAAGATCCGAACGAAACACAAAATGCGAACGAAGCCAACCATAGGGGAGGAGCAGGCGATTGGTATCTGTATCGTTTGGCGGAAACGTACCTATTACGGGCAGAGGCCAAATTCTACAAAGGTGATATAGCCGGAGCGACAGCCGATGTGAATACGATCCGTCAGCGTGCAAAGTGTACACAGTTGTATAACGCTGTGACAATCGGAGATATTATGGACGAAAGGGCGCGCGAGCTTCACATGGAAGAGTGGCGATTTACAGAGCTGAGCCGCGTCTCCTATTCTCTTGCAATCTCCGGAAAAGCAGATGAGTGGGGAAACACCTATACTGTTAATAATCTCTCTCAAAAAAGCTATTGGTTCCAGAGAATAGAGCATTACAGCGACTTTTACAACAAAAACAAGGTCACTGTCAGAAACCGCTCCTATACAATGGGTGCGCACAATATCAACTGGCCAATACCACAGTCTGCAATCAATGCTAATTCAGGAAACCGGCTTAACCAAAATCCTGGTTACAGCGGCTACGATCCAGGAGTTATTCCCTGGCAGACATGGGAAGAAGCTGTTGCTGATGAAGATAAAGTTCAATAAGTGACATACTGTTGTATAAGATAATATAGCTTACAGAGCCAACTGCCGTTCCAGTGGTTGGCTTCCTGCCATTTTACTGTTTGTGACATTAAAACCGATTATTCTCTCATTTTTTAACTATATCAATCAAAGCTTAATTACTTATGATAACTCATTTTAAGATATACGCTGTGCTTTTGCTATGCAGTTTGTTTTCCATCAATGGCGTCCATGCCCAAAATGCACAGCTGGCCAATTTTAAACCTGGCCAGCTGTGGTATGATGATAAAGGTGAACTTATCAATGCGCATGGAGGCGGAATCCTTTACGATAAGGGCACTTACTATTGGTTTGGCGAAAAGCGCGGCCAACATGCTTCGCAGGGGGTGACGGTGTATGCATCGAAAGATCTCTATAACTGGACTAACAAAGGATTGGCTTTGGCAAAATCTTCGGATCCGGAAAGTGAGATTGCAGCCGGAGGCATCATGGAGCGACCTAAGGTAATCTACAATGCGAAGACCAGAAAATACGTGATGTGGTTTCACCTTGAATTGCCGGGTAAAGGATATAGCGCGGCGCGTGCCGGAGTCGCGATCAGCGATAAGGTGACGGGCCCTTACAAGTATTTGAAGAGTTTTAGACCCAACGGACACATGTCGCGGGACATGACTTTGTTTGTTGATGAAGACGGATCGGCTTATCATATTTATTCGGCGAGAGAAAACTACGATCTACGGGTAACTAAGCTGACGGATGACTATCTGAGTGCAACTACGGCTGATACGTTACTATTCAGCAATCACCGCGAAGCTCCGGCTGTTTTTAAAAAGGATGGTAAATATTTTATGATCACCAGTGGATGCACGGGTTGGGATCCCAATGCCGCTACTTTGCATGTGGCAGAGTCTTTATTCGGTCCCTGGAAACCTTCCGGAGATCCTTTGCGAGGACCTCTTGCAGAGAAAACTTTTGGCGGACAGTCTACTTACATTCAGCCGGTTCAAGGGAAAAAGGATACATTCATTTTTATGGCTGACAAGTGGAATCCCAAAGATCTGATGGACAGTCGCTACATCTGGTTGCCAATCAGTTTTGAAAATGGTAAGCCTTTCGTGGAGTGGACAGATGAATGGAAACTGTAAAACCGGGGTACAGACTGAGATTTTTTCTGGTGGCAGGAATTTCAGGTTATTTTTCAGCGCAAAACAAATACGATCAATTGAAATTTTAGTATTGCTTCAACCTTAAGTGAAACAATACAAGGTTTCTTGCTTGCATGTCTGTCCTGATAGCATACCGAAAAATTTATTATTCTTGCTGAAACCCTGATTCAGATTTTTGAATTTCTGGAATTAATCTCTTTATCAAGACCGCTCATATTTGACAATACCGGTATGAAAGTTACAGGAAACGCGAAAACAGGGATCAGGGCAGCATAGGAAACATTCTTAAACCCCTTCGAAGTAAATAGATAAATGACTATAGCTATAGCAGCCATGTAGACAAGTCCCATGCCGATGGAAACCCCTTTTAATAGATTTCTCCTTTTTACTAAATCTTGAATACTCAATTCTGATAGCTTATTCTTTTGCACTGTTGTCTGATTTGGTTTGCTCTCTTAAAGAGAATGAACAAAATTCGCTTAATCAATCAAGGCTTGCAATAAGTCAAAAAAATCTGACTACCTGTCTGAAACGAAAATACCTACTAGTATGCTAAAAGCTCTCAGAGCGGATGAGGCTGTTCGATGAACACTATTTTTCCATGGCTGTCTTTCCAGCCAACCTGTTAGCTACATGCCTATTTGTCAGCAGCTTCAGATCTGACAAGCATTGAAGTCCCGGCAAAATTGGTCAGATAGAGTTAGATGATCTATCATATCTACTTTTTTCTGGTAAAACAGTAGCACTTCCGTAGATCAATTGTTGTGAATTGTTGAGAGCAAAAGCCAGCCAGGCAAGGATTTTGTAATCTTATCATCAATGATCTATATCAGACATTGACAAACAATGAAAATTTTACTCACAGGAGCTACGGGATATATCGGCCAGCGTTTGCTGCCAGTGCTTTTGGAGCAGGGCCATCAGGTGGTATGTGCAGTAAGGGATGAGTCCAGATTTGACACAGGCCGGTTCGGGGACAGTCATTTGCTGACCGTGATTGAAGTGGACTTTCTGGATACTGACACACTTTCTGCGATCCCCGAAGATATCGACGCAGCTTACTACCTGGTACATTCCATGTCGGCCGCAGGGGAATTTTCTGCCAGTGAAGAAAAGTCGGCCAAATATTTCATTAAAGCGTTAGGCCGCACTAGGGCCCGTCAATGTATATATCTTGGAGGGATTGTCAACAACCAGAAATTATCGCGGCATCTTTCATCAAGAAAAAAAGTGGAAGAGGTTCTTGGTTCTGGTAGCGTTCCGCTGACTGCATTGCGGGCGGGAATCATAGTAGGCTCAGGAAGCGCCTCCTTTGAAATCATCCGTGACCTTGTCGAAAAGCTGCCTGTTATGGTAGCACCCAAATGGCTTCATACCCGCTGTCAGCCTATTTCGATACGGAATGTAATTGAACTTTTGTCGTCAGTGCTATTTAAGGAATTTACCTATAACCGACATTTTGATATCTATGGACCAGATATTCTCACCTATAAACAGATGCTGTTGGGTTTTGCCGAAGCCCGCAGTCTGAAGCGGCATATTTTTACAGTGCCGGTCTTGACGCCGAAATTGTCTTCCTACTGGCTTTATCTTGTTACTTCCACTTCTTTTGTGCTGGCAAAAAATCTGGTAGATAGTATGAGTGTGGATGTAACAGCGCAGCAAAACAATCTTTGCCAGCAGCTGGGAATTGTACCGGTCAGCTATCAGCAGGCAATCAGTATTGCGTTTGACAAAATTGAGCAAAATCTGGTGCTTTCCAGCTGGAAAGATGCCTGGGGAAGCGTTTATTCGAAAAAGATGGTCGACAAACAGTTGAGTCCTCCGCAATTTGGCGTTTATCAGGATAAAAAAACGCGCCGAGCTGCCAACGTTTCGCGCTCAACTGAAAGGATTTTTGCTATTGGTGGTAAATCTGGCTGGTACTACGGTGACTGGCTTTGGCAATTCCGTGGTTTTCTCGACAAGCTATTCGGTGGGGTGGGCCTGGGACGGGGAAGGAAAAATCTGCGCGAAGTCGCGACGGGTGATACGCTGGATTTTTGGCGGGTCATTTATGCCAACAGGGAAGAGCGCCGGTTGCTTTTGTATGCCGAAATGAAACTCCCCGGCGAGGCATGGTTGGAATTCCGTATCGAAGGTGACCAGATAAAACAAACCGCGACATTCCGGCCATTAGGCCTGGGTGGCCGGCTCTACTGGTTTGCGGTACTGCCTTTTCACTATTTTATATTCAATGGGATGATTGACAAGATTGCAGAATGAAAGCAGTTAAAAAACAAAATTTGCCCCATAAGGACTGCATCGTTTGTGGTAGGCAATTTACCTGGCGGAAGAAGTGGGAAAAGGTTTGGGAAGAAGTCAAATACTGTAGTGACAGATGCCGTCGTTCCAAATCCAAAGATTAAGCCATTTCTTATTAACCATAATTATTCTTCCAATCGCGTTTCAAACGGGCATAAACTGAATTTTTTTCGGCATCTTTCCACTTGCTATAAAAAACAGCAGCAGCCTGCGCCTTCTGTTGCTGGCCCGTTCCTTTTTCACGGAGTTGGTAGTCTTTATCCTTATCATATTTCTTACCTCCTTTGTAATTAGCATATCGACGGGCTCGGGTAAAGCCCATTTGCAGATATTTACGCGCCATGTCCGCCCCCACAAAATCCTGTTTTTCCAGATAATCCAGAAATAATCCATAAATCTTTTCGCTACTTTCCTCAGCGATCGCTTTCGTCTTGAACCGCCAGAATTGACCTATCTCCGATTTGTAAGGTTCGCATATCAATACACCTTGTTCTCCTTTGCCAACACGGTATAATTCGGGATGTTGGCTGTAATCAACATCCGGCTTCCAGCTATATGCTTCCGGGTTGAAATTCAGGTAAGAGGGCCTCTTTTTCGTGGTTTGCTTAGACATATGTAATTATTCTGGCTTTTTTTCTGGCCAAGTCCTGTAGGCTTATTCTTTTTCAAGTCATTAAGTTAAGACTAAAATGTATGATGTATCCGATCAATGATTACGATTGTATCGTAATAGGTGCAGATCATGGGTTAATAACTTATCAAAGGTCCCAAATAGGTAATTCTTCGTAAAGATGGCAGATAAATTAGACCGTAGTTTCATTTCCTACCTCACCATCGTGAAGGTCCTGATCACTGTTCTAGTTCTGACATGAGGATACTGTTTACGCAGCTCTTCTATTATCATTATACAGACTCGATGGAACTTCTCATCATCTATATAAACCATGGCGATCTGCTCTTGTGTGAAATGGTATTGTAATGTGTCCTTTGGCCATCGATTTTAAATTCAAAGGTTGCACCGGTATCCTTGACTAAATCGTTTCCTGATACTGCTAATTGCAAAGTGCTGACCAGATAATTATGTGAGTGCTGTTCTTAGTATTTGAGCATCTTCGAATTGGCTAGGTGTTATCATAATTGTGACGGGCTAATTTTTTCTTCTTTGACTTGACACTTCCAGTTTCGTTAAAAAAGCATGTTGAGAAAGCATTGTTTACACGTAGCATAACCTTTTCTGATTAGTAACCATAACAAAATCAGCCCGGCCCCTGTCCTTGGTGAATTTCAGAATTGCTTTGCAATACTTTAACAGAGATATTTTGCCAGGCTGATTTATCCAAACATAGGTTGAGAGAATGTAAAGGCTCTATAGCAACAGATTGATTTCGTCGGTTAACTAATGGTATAGTTTGTGAACTAATAAATAAGTTATATATTTAACTTGTAATCATTAAGATACGACATAATCTCATTGTCTTATTTAAATTCACGATGGCTATGATACAAAATTACATCACAGTTGCCTGGCGTAATCTGTTAAAGAATAAGGCAATTTCGTCTATTATGATATTCGGCTTAGCTGTCAGTATAGCTACCTTTCTCTTGATTACGCAATATGTATTCTGTGAGCTTAGCTATGATGAATTCCATACCGGCGCAGATAACATCTATCGTATCCGACTCGATGATTATAAACAGGGTATTCTTACAAGCAGCAGTACAATCAGCTATCACGCCGAAGCTCCGGCCATAAAAGAAACCTTTCCTGAGGTTGAGAATTTTGTTCGGCTTCACCGGGCAGATGGTATGATCAGTTACCGAAAACCATCGGGAGAACTGGTCAGCCATCATGAGAAAAAGGCATTTTATGCTGACTCTTCTTTGTTTGATGTATTTTCGTTCCCGTTACTAAAAGGTGCTGCCAATCAGGTGCTGCGTCGGCCTGAGTCGGTTGTGATTTCAGAAACGATGGCCCGGAAGTATTTTGGTCGGCAAAATCCGATTGGCAAAACGCTTTCTTTAAGTTCAGACTGGCAGGGAGGTGACTACATCGTGGAAGGGGTGTTTGCTGATATTCCAGTGAACAGTCATATCCATTTCGATTTTGTTTTTGCTATTCAGAATCTACTTAAAAATCAGCAGTTTGCCACTGGGGGCTGGTATTGGGCTAATTTTTATACCTATCTGTTACTTAAACCAGGTACCTTGCCAAATGCATTGGAGGGTAGGCTGTCTGGTGTAATAGAAAAGCATATTGGTAAACGATTAAGGAAATATAATGTCAGGCAGACTTTCACTTTACAACCCCTGCGTTCCATTCACCTTTACTCTCAAACAGCATCAGAAATCGAACCAAACGGCAAAATTGGAATCGTTTATGTGCTTATTCTGGTTGCTTTTCTGATTTTAGCCATAGGCTGGCTTAATTTTATAAACCTATGCACGGCCAGAGGTATTGAACGAGCTAAGGAGGTAGGTCTTCGCAAAGCACTGGGCTGTGAAAAAAGACAACTGATGCAGCAATTCTTTCTTGAGTCTCTCGGTTTTAACTTGTTATCTGTGTGCATCGGAATTGGTCTGTTTTCACTCGTGCTGGTAATCTTCTCTGACTGGATTCAGACTACCGGTAGCTTTTCGATGCTCGTGAATCCCTTATTTTGGATCGTATCCTTAACTGTAATTTTTTTCGGGTTTTTGATTTCTGCACTTTACCCTGCTTTTGTCCTTTCCTCGTTTAAACCGATTGCAATTTTAAAAGGGTATTTACCTAAGCAAACTGGAGGTGAATCTTTCCGTAAATCCTTAGTAGTATTTCAATTTACAGCTTCGATTTTCCTGATTATTGCTACACTGGTCATTAATCAACAGCTTACTTTTATGCAGCAGCAAGATCTGGGAATGAATATTAACCAGCAGCTTATAGTTAAAGCCCCCAAAATATTACGAACAGGCAGCTTTACCAATGACATTCTCTTTTTTAAAGACCGGATGTTATCGCATACCGATATCCGCCACGTAACTGCTTCCTCCGAAGTTCCGGGGCAGGAAATTTTCTGGACAGCAGAATGGCAACGATTCCATCAGGCTACCACCGATTTTAAACTGTGTAATATGTTAGCTGTTGATGAAGATTTTATACCGACATATAACATTAAGCTGCTGGCGGGACGAAATTTTAGCAAGGATTTAGCACTTGATAACGAATCAGTTATTATTAACACAAGCGCCTTGAAGACTTTTGGTTTTGCATCCGCTGAACAGGCAATCAATCAGGAAATTGGCGACGTGATACCTAAGAAGATTGTCGGCGTCGTCAATGACTTCCGTCAGCAATCCCTAAAAACGCCAAATCGTCCAATTATTTTTCAGCATATACCCTGGAATAGTAGCTTTTTGACGATTGGATTACGGAGCAATCATCCGGGGCAATCAATCGCAATGCTTCAAAAAGACTATCAGGAAGCATTTCCCGGTAATGCATTTGAATTTTTTTTCCTGGATGATCATTTCCAAAGGCAGTACGAATCGGATGAACGGGTAGCCGATCTGTTTAGTTGGTTTGCTGTAGTAGCAATTAGTATTGCCTGCTCAGGTCTATTGGGTTTGGCGATGTTCACGGCAAAAAATCGTACAAAGGAAATTGGTATCCGAAAAGTGGCGGGAGCCAGCACTGGCAGCGTCGTCATGCTATTGTTAAGGGACTTTCTCAGGCCGGTAGGTCTGGCTATTCTGTTAGCTTCGCCCCTTGCCTGGTACGCTATGACCTTGTGGCTACAGGACTTCGCGTATAAAACTGACATCAAGTTATGGATATTTTTGGTAGCAGGTGTGCTGGCAACAGGAGTTGCCTTGCTAACCGTAAGTCTTCAAAGTGTCAAAGCAGCGTTGACGAATCCTGTGAAGAGCCTATGCGGGGAGTAAAGAAGTTTTTAAAGCCGCCAGAAGATGTCTGCTTTTTTTGTGTAAAGTGACATTCAAATTTAATGTCCTACAACGGCAATCTGATGTTGGAAAAAATATGCGAATTACCCCTTAAGTTCACAGAAGAAATTTTCATCTACATGCTGAGTACAGGTTAATTAGCTGTTTTTAAAGTGACTCAAGCCGGTTATATACTTAGAAATCGTTATACGGTTATTGAAGGAGAGCATGCTTAATTTGACCTAGTGGTCGATTTGTGACTTGATTGCTTTCAAAATTGAATGGGAGGCTATTCTTTACACCTGCTTGTTGAAACAGAGTAAGTTGTTGGCCAGCTAAAATGTAACTACGATCGTCGAGTAACTGCACAATGCGTTATATAACGTAAAATAAAGTTGTATAACTGAAAAATACGTTATATGTTTGCGGTATGGAGTTACTAACAAAAACAGAAGAGCGCGTCATGCAAATCCTATGGGATATAAAACATGGGTTTGTTAAGGATGTTATTGATCGCATGGGTAAAACGCCACCGCCTTACAACACAGTATCCTCGCTAATACGAATCCTGGAAAAGAAAGGCTTTGTAAGCCATAAGGCCTATGGAAAAACACACGAATATTTTCCGGTAATCTCAAAACTGACCTATCGCAGTTTCACTTTCAGAAACTTCGTCACAAATTATTTTGATGGAGCATCTAGCAACGTTCTTTCCTTTATGCTGGAAGAACAGGATTTATCGGCAGATGAAATAGAAAGAGCCATCAAGCAAATAAAACAAACAAAGCCAGACGATGATACTAAGCGATAAGGCCTTTTTCACTTGGCTGTTTGAAGCTTCATTTTCGATGATGATGTTATGGATGGTTTATGTAAGCTTCTTTAGGAGCTGGACATTTTTTAAAATCAACCGACTTATACTCATCGGCGGTACTTGTGTTTGTTTAATACTCCCATTGGTATCATCCAAAATGATTGGCAAACTGCTTGTGTCAGCAGATGAGGGCAGGGGCAGTGAATTCAACATGCTATTCATAAACAGTATTGAAAAGTATGGCAATAACGTGGATGTTGAAGCCACTATTCCCACGCGGTCTTTTGATTGGTTCTGGTTGATAATAGTCATAATTTACTGGTCGGGTGTTATGGTTATGCTAATACGGTCTTACAGGGCTTTCAATCAACTGCGGATCATAAAAAAAGAGGCAGAATTAGTACAGCATGACCATATTGCTACCGTCTGGACACAAAAACGAATGCCAAGCTTTTCCTTTGGCCGACACATCTATTTGAATATTAATACACTATTATTATCAACTCAGCAGCAAGCGGCTATTCGTCGGCACGAGGAAGCACACGTACTGCAAAAGCATACCATAGATAATGTGATTTTTGAATTTGTCAACGTAATCTTTTGGTTTAACCCATTTGCAAGAAAGCTTGCAAAGAATATCAGGGATGTCCATGAATTTCTTGCTGATCGATGGGCCTTATCAGGACTTCAAAAAACATCGGATTATCAGGAGCTATTGGTTAAGCTAGCTTCAGGCGTACCCGCAAATCGTATTACACATACCTTTTCAAACTCTCAACTTTTTCGCCGACTAACTATGCTGCACAAATCCAGGACCAACATTACAGAAAGTTTTAAACTTCTTTTTCTGATTCCGACTATTGGCATAGCGATGTCAATGTCTGCCTGCATCGATGAGCAAAAAAGTAATCTACCTTACCAGCAAGGGATTATCTCTGCTCCGGCTTCTGCGCCTGTCATATCAGAAATCACGTGGACTGGCAACAAGTTACATGCAGATGACGAGCTTAGTAGATTACTGGGTGTTGAACCTGGAGATCGCTATGATCGTACGCTATTTGAAAACACGATTGACCGAGGAGTAGGTAAGGATTGCATTACCAATTTATACATGAATGATGGATACCTCTTTTTTAGGACTGAAATAATTGAAAAATTTACTGGAGGTAGAGTTGAATTAAGCATAGACGTCCAAGAGGGCGAACGGGTTTGGATCAATAATGTTCTTTTAAGTACTAAAAGTGGGATTAATGGAAAATTATGCGAGCTAGAGCCACTGATTGATGTGAAAAAAGGCCAATTATTTAATCGGGCTTTATTGTTTTCATCACAGGAAAAACTAGCAAAGAGTGGCTTAATAAAATCCGATAAGGTAGAAATCAATCCGCTTCGATTGGCTATGGAAACTTCCGTAGGTAAAAGGCTGGTGAATTTTGAGTTCTTGGTGCAGCCTCTTTAGCAAATACAGGCTAAGTTCATGAATCAAGCAATACCTTCTTAAACGGGGAATCTTTAGTAACAATAGATTTAAAGGCTCATGCTGAAAATTGTTCACCTTCCTGCATGCCTGGTTTTGTTAATAATGGCAGGCTGCACTTCAGACCATGATACCCGCCAAAGGTCGGTGGACAGTACAATGGTTTACCAGATAGGGTACCGAACTATGTCATTTGTTGACAGTTCAAGAACTTACAGGCCAGGTGTCGATCCAAGCGATCCTTTGTACTTTCGACCGATTGATATTGATCTGTGGTACCCAGCCCGACCGGGTAAATTTGATTCAACGCTGAAATTCAGGTATTTTCTACAATTGTTGCAAGACAGGGCTAATTTTTACAGCGCTCCTCAGAAGTTTTACGGTTTACCCATAACTTTTGCCAAGTCATTTTGTGATGATTTTGGCTGTTCTCAACCGGCCCTTCTTTTGCAAAGCCCTACCCATACATACAATCAGGCCAAGCCAGTATCCCGGCCATTCCCTCTCGTCTTCTACTTTGCAAGTTTCGGCTCAATGGGTTATGAGAATTACCTGCTTTTTGAATCTCTCGCTAGTCAGGGCTATATCATTGCTTGTGTTAACTCAATTGGCCGTTATCCTGGAGATATGACGATGAAAAATGCAGACTTGATGCAGCAGGTCAGGGATGCTGATCAAATCATGAACCGTTTAAAACTCATTGCTGGGATAGATACAGCAAAAATTGGTGTATTAGGTTACAGTTGGGGCGGACTTGCCGGAACCATCTGGGCCATGCGGCGGCAAGGCGTTGATGCTATGGTGTCATTAGACGGTTCTGAGGTTCACCATTATGGTTATTCAAAATCAGAGGATCAGGATTTTGAATATATTGTCAATACACCCTTCTTTAAGAAAACAGGTTTGTCGGTGCCTTACCTACGGTTAGAGAGTAACCCTGAACCGAATAGATCTGAGAAAGATTCTATCTATAACTTTTTAATAAAAGTTAAAAAAATAAGGCGAGTCTTAAAAATTGACTCTGCCGGGCATCAAGATTTCTCTTCATTTCCAACTATTGTCAGATTATCCGGAAAGTGCCCTGCTCCTAAAGTGTACCAAACCATTACTACCCATACAATATCACACTTTAATAAATACCTTAAAACCAATACTATCAAATAGATAGTCACTTTTAAGATTAATCTGCAACATTAACGTGGCATTCAGCGAACATCATTACAAAGGACTCACGACGCACTTAATGATAAAAAAAATACTTTCGCTCGTACTGCATGTGTTTATTGTAGGCTACTCGTTTACCGGTATACAAAACGCTTGTGGCCAGCAGCTGCCAGTTGCCAGCCAAGCAGCTTCTTTTGAAAAGGACAAATACAAAAGTATCCCTGCCGATGTCGGAGAAAAGTATCTGATTTTAAATAAAGCACCAACGATTGGCCGATTCCGTCGCTACCGGTTCGTAGTCGGGCAGTATTTGAACTTCAAGATTAAAAATGATAAGAAGCGCTTTAAAGCAGAGATTCTTGGCATTACCGACTCATCTTTTACAATCTCCTGTGATTTCAATGCCATTAACGGACAAAAGGAATTTATGCTTAATGATTTAAGATTATTGAAGGTTTCAAGACGGGTCCCTTTCATTAGTGAAGCGGCTTATTATTTCCCAATTGGCGGTTTAATCTACATAGGGGCGGATTTTTTTAACAAGGGTATCGATGATAAGCGTTTTACCACAGATGCTTCTGCTTTCTTGATTGGTGGGACATTAATTCTAGTAGGTTTGATCTGTCATCAATTATCGTCTCATACGATTAAAATCAATAATAGAAATACACTTAGCGTATCATCAGGCTATTAAGAAGGTGTTTAGGAGTTAAGTTCTAATAATAGGTTTTATTGGTTTTGGAATTGCTGCAACAAAGAGGGCAAAATGTTAAGCCGCAGTTTTATGCATATCTAAAAGTTATTCAAATTCTTTTGATGACATGTATTCTTGAGCAGAATGAATTCTTTTTCAATTACACTTACAATCCCTACCTGATACCTAAACTGCACAAATAGATAAATTATACGTTCGACACGTTAAAATGGGCAATCCATGAATTTTCGATCCACCGTCTTTACAATCTTTTGTTTGAAATAAGTCCCCTTTTTAGCTTGAAGTGGTCCGCCACCAAGCGGCCGGAGCGCATATACGGCTGTGTAGAAAGTAGCGTATGGATAATGGATAAAGGTAACATCGGGTTAAGACTACTATATAGTACTTGTTTCCATCTCGGCTTGGGTAACTCCTAAAATATCAGTGTACCTTTTCCACTAGCCGCAGCTCTGCCAAAGGATGAAGTACCTTCGTTTCGGGGTTATCCATTTATTTCTGGAAGAAAGGGCCATATTCGATTCGGCTGATTCAGCACCTGAAATGTCGAGTACTTAATCGACTCTTCCTGGCAAAAGAGCCGGATTCTTTGCCACGATCTTTCCAAAGCCAAAGATGGGAAAGATGCTGACAACTTTGTTGGGATTCACTTTGTCCTTTTTTCACCCAAAAATCAGAATTATTAATCGGATCAGGTAGATGACAGGCCAGACGCTTACATTAAACCTCTATTCCAAATACAATGGAACAATAACCAAAGGTGACCAATGTAAGAACGTTTATGTATTACCGTTTAATTTTTGTGATCATCTAACATTGCACTATTACCTGTTACAGCGTAAAAATGTATCGTGAAGTTGGTTTTTTTTTAGTTATTTTATTGAGAAATATAGAATATTCTTAAAAATGTTGGGATATTAGCGTATCGATTTTGAATAGTTACGCCACTGATCCATGAAGCTTCCACTCCAGGACGATACCGAACTTTTAAACCGGGTTAAAGATGATGACCGTTCGGCGTTCGAGGTAATTTATCGCAGGCATTGGCAACCTTTGTATGATTTTGCTTTTTTGAAAACCCATGATACGGATGTTGCAGAGGAAATCATTCAGGATTTATTTGTTACCATATGGGAAAGGCGGCAATCGCTTCAAATTAAAAACCTGAGAACTTACTTGTTTACTTGTGTAAGAAACAGGGTCATTGATCATTATAAGGAAAAAATTTTTTCAGAGCTTGATACCATCGAACCCGCGGCAGATCCGGAATATTCTTTTTTTCTAGAGGAACTGGAAACAATCATGCAAAATTCGATTGCGCGACTGCCGGATAAAACCAAAAGTATTTTTCTGCTGAATCGGTTTGAAGGTAAAACTGTCAGAGAGATAGCCGCAGATCTGAATCTGCCCGAACGCACGGTCGAATATCACATCACACAAGCATTGCGAACGCTCAAAATTCTGCTCAGGGAGTTTATTGCTATTTGTCTGTCTATATTTTTCAATATAATTTTTTAAAGAATATTTTATATATGGTATGATGTGTATATAAATATTCAGTGAATTTGTTTTCAGCTTTGCGGTTATTGCACATTTCCCAGTCTTTATAGAAAAGACATACAGGGATCATGAACAAGCATTACCTCCATCAATTGTTAACCAATTACCGTTCCGGAAACTGTACCGAACAGGAAAAGCGTTTGGTGGAGCAGTGGTTTGCGCTTATTGACGGGAATGAAACGGCTCACTCTCATCAGGAAAATAAGCAGGTTGAAGAAAGAATATGGAATGCAATTCAGAGAAACCGCCGGAGCACATCGTCTTTCACAGGAAAGACACTTCCATTACGCTTAAACTGGAGATGGATGGCAGCAGCTGTATTTATCATTACGCTTTGGGGTGGATACCAGCTGAAGCAGTCCGGTCGTATTGGTAATGAATCAGTCGCATCGGAGTTAGCGGAAGGAATGGTTAGCAAAAGGAATAATACTACAAAACCGTTGTTCATGACATTTGCAGACGGCAGTACAGTAAATCTTTCACCCCAAAGCAGCATCGAATATCCTTTGCAGTTCGGTGCAGAAAAGAGGGAGGTCTATTTAACCGGAAAAGCCTTTTTCCATGTCGCGAAAGATGCAGAGCATCCATTTTTCGTCTACACGGGCGCTATTGCCACCAAGGTATTGGGTACTAGCTTTTGGGTTGACGCAGCCGATGACAGCAGTGTAGTGGAAGTATCTGTGGTAACAGGTAAGGTGTCTGTTTTTCAGCATGATGCAGATGCATACGGCACGGGAAGAAACAGGGACAACGGCGTGATCCTGGTACCGAACCAACGTGTCAGTTATACCAGCGAAAACCAATCTTTTGTGACCGGACTTGTCAGTGAGCCTGTCATGCTTGATTCTTATGCCGGAGCTTTTGTCTTTTCCGATACGCCGCTGACCAAGGTGGCAGATCTTTTGGAAAAGGCGTACGGGATCGAGATCGTACTTGAAAACGAGAAACTTAAAAAATGCCTCTTTACCGCAGATATCAATAAACAACCCTTGTTTACGCAACTGGACCTGATCAGCTCCTCGGTGAATGCGAGCTATAAAGTACTTGGTACCAAGATCCTGCTCAGCGGTAAAGGCTGTTCCAGTAATTAACTTCTAAACCCCATGATAACTATGTTCTGAAGTCACCGGCGTAGTAAAAGAGCCGAATGTGTTGAGACCACATCCGGCCCTGTCTTTTTTCCCTTTCTGAAACTTAGCCAGTTCTCATCTGAAAAGATGATCGGGAGGATTTTGTCAAATTTTTAAATCTTAACAAAACCATTCAAACTTAATGAAAAAACCAATACAATATTATGCTCCATGGCAACGAGTCATGCGGATTACATTGCTACATTCATTATTGATCGTGCTGGGCATCTCATCAGTATTTGCCGGAGAATTGGCTACGCAGGATTTGCTTGACCATTCGATTTCCATTAAAATGGAAAATACGGAGATCAGTAAAGTCCTTAATAAAATTGAAAAACTTGCCCATGTGAAATTTGTGTATAGTTCCAATACGATTAAGGCTGACAGAAGAGTAAGTGTGGCGGTTTCTGACCGTAAACTGTCAGAAGTACTTAATATGATTTTAAAACCACTGAATATTTCATACCGGGTAATTGGCGGACAGATCATGCTTAATACCCAGGACCAGGTATTGACCATACCGAAAAAGCAGGAACAGCCCGTATCAGGAACAGTAGTTGATGAAAGCGGGATGGGACTGCCGGGAGTGAGCGTCGTTGAAAAAGGCACGCAAAAGGGCACTGTTACCGATGCCGACGGGAAATTTACCCTGAATGTGACCGACGGTCAGTCCACACTGGTATTTTCATTTGTAGGATATGCTTCTCAGGAGAAGATAGTTGGAAATCAGACTATTATCGACATTTCTCTAAAAGTAGACAACAAATCGTTAAATGAAGTAGTCGTAGTGGGTTATGGTACGCAGAAGAAGGCGGATTTAACCGGCGCAATCGCTACCATATCTGCTGATAAACTTGTATCAAAAGCGGCATCCGTGTCTTATGGAGAAGCGCTTGTGGGGCAGATGGCCGGTGTGCAGGTGCAGCAGGTCAACGGAGCACCTGGCGGGGAAGGGTTAAGCATTCGTATCCGGGGTACGGGATCTATTTCTGCAAATAGTTCGCCGCTATATGTTATCGACGGATATCCTATCGACAGCAGCGCGTTTTCACTCGTCAATACATCTGATATAGAAAATATCCAGGTTTTAAAAGATGCCTCGTCCACAGCGATTTATGGTTCTCGTGGGGCTAATGGTGTGGTGATCATCACGACAAAAAAGGGTACTGCGGGAGCACCCAGGGTGTCATTCAGCTCATTTTATGGTGTACAGCAAGTGGCGCGCAAGATTGATATGATGAACAGCAAAGAATATCTGGAGTTCTTTAAAGACGGCCATAATCAGGCCTGGCTTGACAGAACACCGATGCCTGGAAATGCGCCGCATACAATTAATGACCCCAATGAAGTAAGGTCCAAATACACCAATGCCAATTTTTACATTATCCCGGAAAGCTTCAATGATCCTGGCAATTTTGCTGACGTTAACTGGCAGGATGAAATATTCAGAACAGCCTCGACGCAAAAACATGAACTGTCGGTAAATGGCGGGTCGGAAAAAACCAGATATGCAGTTTCAGGAAGTTATACCAGGCAGGAAGGAATCCAGATACATACCGATTTTAAAAGGTATAACCTGAGAACAAACCTGACAACCAATGTTACCCGGAAACTGGAAGTGGGTGTTGCGGTAAGTGCCTATTACGCGGAAAACAATGAAGTGGCCAACGGTAAGGATAGTCCGATTGCCTATGCCCTTTATCTGCCCCCTATCTATCCGCTTAGAAATGCAGACGGGACGTATGGCTCGCAAGTGAGGAATCCGGAAATATGGGCAGGTGATGTTTCCAATCCCGTCAGTATTGCGGAAAATGTGACCAATTTTACCAAAAAAAATGCTGTGATTGCCTCTGTTTATGCTGATTATCAGATTATTGATGGGCTGAAATATCGTGTAAGCCTGAATGGAAACCTGGAAAACAGACGTCTGAAATTCTATCAGCCTTCTTTTGTAGATGTGGATGGTTCACGCGCGCCGCGGATCGCCACTGCCAGGGCAGAAAGCTGGCTTGGGGCCAATTGGCTTAATGAACACACGCTGAATTATAGCAGAACGTTTAAAAAGCATGCGGTAAACCTGCTGGCAGGTTTTTCTGCCCAGAAATCTTTCTCGGAATACAGCCGTGTTAACGCTCAGAATTTTCCCAACGACGCTGTGCGTAATATCAAAGGTGGTCAGGTTGTTGGCGGAGATGGCAGGGAAGACGAGAATTCACTGATTTCCTATCTGAGTCGTCTGACCTATTCCTATGATGACAAATACCTGTTTTCGGCCAGCATACGCAGGGACGGTTCGTCCAGGTTTGGTTCAGAAAACCGATGGGGCACATTTCCATCCGTTTCAGCCGGATGGAGAATAAGCAGCGAGCCTTTTTTACAGAACATCAGCCAGATCAGTGAACTGAAAATCAGGGGGAGCTGGGGATTGGTGGGAAACAACAAAATCGGTAACTACGAGTCTATTGCCCGCACGGTGAGCGGATATTATCCATTGAACGGAACGCTGGTCAATGCAGTCAATCCGGTCAACTATCCAAACCCGAACCTTGGATGGGAGAAAACAAGGCAATGGAACCTGGGGCTTGAGCTCGGATTATTCAAAGAGAGGGTCCGTCTGGAAGCAGATTTTTACAATAGCAAGTCCGTTGATCTGCTGCTGAACGTACCGGTTCCAACCATCAGTGGGTACGCGACCCAATTGCAGAACATTGGGAAAGTAGAAAATAAAGGAATGGAGTTTCTTGTAAGAACCAGAAATGTAACCAGAAATTTTAAATGGTCAACCGACTTTAACATTTCGTTCAATCGCAACACAGTTCTTGCACTGGGCCCGGACAAACGACCGATTTACTCAGGGGCGCAAAATGCCAACAATACTTTCATCACTACTATCGGGCAGCCAATCGCCACCTTTTTTGGTTACCAATACGACGGCATTTTTAAAAATCAGGCAGAGCTTGATGCGGCCCCCCATTTAGCCAATGACAGGCCAGGCGATCCAAGGTATATCGATGTCAACCAGGATGGACAGATCACTGCAGCAGATAAAACATACCTGGGCAGCAACCAGCCAAAATTTATCTATGGTTTTGGCAATGACTTCTCTTATAAGGGGTTTGATCTGAATCTGATGCTTACAGGATCACAGGGAGCGAAGTTATTTAGCTTTTTTAACCGGATGATCGGTATTTATCATGGTGACAGAAATGGCCTTGCAAAACTGAAAGACCGGTGGCGTTCGGAGCAGGAGCCCGGATCAGGGGATATACTGCGTGCTAACCGTGATCCGAAAGGCCTTCAGAAAGAGCCGTCCAGCTATTGGGTAGAAAATGGTTCGTTTCTGCGTGTACGTAATGTGTCATTAGGCTATACATTCCGTAGTGACTTCATGCAGCGCATTAAAGTAAGAGCACTCAGAGTGTATGTAACCGGGCAAAACCTTTACACCTTTACTAAATACCCGGGTTTTGATCCTGAAACCAGCAGCGAATCCGGTTTGTCCAGAGGCGGTGATTACCTGGGTTACCCTTCTGCAAGGACTGTGATTGCTGGTGTTAACGTCACATTTTGATTACTCCCCTTAACTTCTTTTGAAAATGAAACGATATATTATAGCCGCACTGCTGGTGGCAGCCTCACTTTCCTGTACCGACAAGTTCATAGATCTTCAGCCAATTTCAGATATGAATGCCGGTAATTTCTATAAAACCGAGCAGGATATGAATCAGGCCGTTATGTCCCCCTATGCGTCGCTACGCGATGTTTATAACCAGCTTTATATATTTGCCGGCGAAGTCCGTTCCGATAACACCACGTTTTCGTGGGTGCCGGGCAGCTCCAAGGACATGACTTCGATTGATAATTTCGGTGATATTCTGCTTTCTGATAATCAAAACGTTCTGGACTTATGGAACCGAAGCTATGTTACGATCCTGCGTGCCAACATCGTACTGGACAAAATTGATGCTGTTGCCTTCCGGGATGAAAAGCTGAAATCACAGTATAAAGCAGAAGCCAGATTCCTGCGGGCACTGACTTATTTCTGGCTGGTTCGGGTCTATGGAGATGTGCCCAAAGTGGACAAGCAGTTGTCAGTAGAAGAAGCCTATTCACTTGGACGGGTTTCTGCCGAACAGATCTATAATTTCATTGTTGAGGACCTCACATTTGCAGAATCGAATCTGCCATTGATCTATGCTACAAACGATAAAGGCCGAATAACACAGGGAGCAGCAAAAGGTCTTCTGGCAAAAGTATATATGACCATGGCAGGCTATCCGCTGAAAAAAGGAGCTTCTTATTACGCACTGGCCGAAGCAAAAGCACTTGAAGTGATTAATAATGCGCAGTATGCGCTGGTATCAGACTATAAAGCGATTTTCAGTGTGACCAACAAAAACAATTCGGAATCACTTTTTGAAATACAATATAAAAAAGGAGGGACCGGCACCGGGAGTCCGTGGAGCAATAATTTCGCCCCCAGATTTTCAAATAAGGAAGTCGTTTTGGTGGGGGATAAGTCCGGATTTAATGCACCGACACCCTCGATGTCTTCAGCATATGAAGCAGGCGATCCACGAAAAACGATATCGATGAGCGACGGATATGTATCTGATCCGGGCGGTACAAGGATCAACGAAAAGTATGTGAAGAAATACTACGATGTTTCCTTTTCTGTGGCTCCGGACAATGATAACAACTGGATTGAATTAAGACTTGCCGACGTTTATCTGCTTTACAGCGAAGCGTTGGTACGGCAGGGAAAACAACAGCAGACTGCACTTCTGTATCTTAACAAAATCCGTCAGCGCGCCAGAAATACTCCCGGGGCAGGAACGGGAGCATTGGCTGACTATCAACCATTTGTATCCGATGCGGCATTTTTACTCGCGATTGAAAAAGAGAGACGCGTTGAGCTTGCTTTTGAAAACCACAGGTGGTTCGACTTGGTGCGTACCGAGCGTGCGCAGGTGGTAATGAGCCAGGAGCAAAAGGAACAAAACGGCTTTGATCCGGGTGCATGGAACAACAATATGCTTTTGTTTCCTATCCCTTTGCAGGTGATTCAGTCGAACCCTGAAAAAATCAAACAAAATCCAGGCTACTAATTTGACTATAACATGATGAAAAAATTAATATTAAGCAGTATTCTGGGTGGGCTGATAATTCCCTTATCAGGGTTTTCTCAGAAAGCCAATTTGTTAACCGATAAAGAAAAAAAACAAGGTTGGGTGCTGCTGTTCGATGGCAAAAGTACCAAAGGCTGGACTACGGTCAGCGGTTCACCTGTTCCGGCAGGCTGGGAAGTTACAGACGGGACTTTATTTGCAAAAAAAGGCGCCAAGGGTGGCGATATCATCAGTGCGGACGAATACGCTGACTTTGAGCTGATGGCTGACTTTAATATTTCTGTAGCAGGGAATAGCGGCATTAAGTACTTTTTTACAAAATATGAAAACGGTGGAAACCTGGGATTTGAGTATCAGATCCTGGATGATAAGCTGGCGGCAGACAATAAAAAGGCCAATCACCTGACCGGCTCATTTTACGATGTTATGCCACCGGATGAATCGCAAAAAAAAATCAATGCGCCGGGACAATGGAACACAATGCGCGTTGTGGCCAAAGACAAGAAAGTAGAGCATTGGCTCAACGGGATCAAAATCCTGGAGTTTACAAGGGGTGGAAAGCAGTTCACCGATGCCGTTGCACTGAGCAAATTCAACCAATCAGTACCCGCATTCGGAACAGTAGACAAGGGGCATATCCTTTTACAGGAACACGGAGCTGACGTTTACTTTAAAAACATTAAAATCAAAGAATTATAGGTTATGCAAAACAGACGAGAATTTTTGAAGATAGCAGCTGCGGGCTCTGTCGCTATGACCATTGGAGGTTCGGCTTTTGGGTTTAGTGCTAAAAGTTATAACCGTATCATTGGTGCCAACGAACTTGTAAGGATGGCCACAATAGGCGTCAACAGCCGCGGAAGAAGTATGGGTGCAACGATTGCCAGGCAAAAAAATACAGAAGTTGCCACAATCTGCGATGTAGATGAGCGAGCGATTCCAAAGGCAATCAAGGCCGTAATGGATGCAAAACAAGTACAGACCCCAAAGTCGGAAAAGGACTGCCGCAAAGTACTGGAAGACAAATCCATCGACGCGATCTATATTGCCACGCCTGATCACTGGCATGCTCCGTTGACAATCATGGGCTGTCAGGCCGGGAAACATGTGTATGTAGAAAAGCCATTGAGTCATAATCCCAGAGAAGGGGAGCTGGCCGTGGAAGCAGCGCGTAAATACAATCGTGTGGTGCAAATGGGGGCGCAGCGCCGCTCAGCACCCATCCTTACCGAAGGGATCAATGAGTTGCATAAAGGTATAATCGGCAGGGTGTATCTTGCCAAAACATGGTATACCAACAACCGTAAAGCGACGGTTCTGAAACCCGGTAATGTGCCGCCCTGGCTGGATTACGAATTATGGCAGGGCCCAGCGCCTAGAATGCCTTATAAAGAGGGGCTTATTCATTACGATTGGCACTGGTTCTGGCATTGGGGAACCGGTGAAGCTTTGAACAACGGTACACATGAAGTGGATGTGGCGCGCTGGGGGCTCGGCGTAGATTTCCCGACCCGTGTAAGCTCAATAGGTGGCAGATATGAGTTCAAAGATGACTGGGAAACGCCAGATACGCAGATAGTTGCCATGGATTTTCCGGGTCGTGTATCTCTTATTTGGGAGTCAAGAAGTTCTAACGGTCGCAAAATTGAGGGACTTGAGCGGGGCGTTATTTTCTATGGAGAGAATGGGAGTCTGGACACAGGCGGTGACGAGTATGCAGTTTATGATCTGAACGGCAAGCTTATAAAAGAAGTAAAATCACAGGAGAAAGCAGAGGTACAGGGTCGAAACCTGGCCAGCCCAAGCCTGGGTATGGATAGTTTGCATGTCGCTGATTTTCTGGATGCTATTAAAAGTAACCGCCGCCCAAATTGCGATGTAGAACTTGGTCATAAAAGTGTGGTATCCATGCAATTGGGTAATATTGCCTGGCGGGTAGGCAGAGACCTGCAAATAAATCCTAAAAATGGTCATATCCTCGGTGACAAGGATGCGCAAAAACTTTGGTCCAGAGAATATGAAAATGGGTGGAAGCCATCTGTCTAAAGAATTTTAATAAAGCCGGCTGGAATTAATAACTTCTGTCGGCTTTATTGCTGTCTTGTTTCATAATAGGGTTCGTAATCAGTTGAAGCTAACTTCTGGCAAAAAAATTAACGTAGTGTTTCATTTCTTCCGGAATTTGCTGCGATAAAACTCGTCTTTACGCCTGAGTCCTTATCCGCCCTACTTATGATCTTTCTGATCCTGGCCTGGGACTTAGTCAGAAACGAATACTGAGCTTACTCTGTGGCTGGAATTGCCTGGTATTACGTTCTAAATGAAACTGCCCTTACTTCATTTCAGATGCAAGGGCAGAGAATAGTAACAATAACCACGTTTTATCAAATTTTCAGGCCATTTTTCTGGCCGCCTTTTCATAACCCCAGTCAACAACCTGTTTCAGTGTTCTGTGCAGTTCGTTCATATCGCCTTCTTTATTAATATCAATTCCACAAAATGTGCTTCCGTTAATCTTCGCATGAAGAACAAAATAATAGATACCTGCAATCTGTAAGGCTAGCAACGCCCGAAAGTTAACTTCTGAATTTTTGAAGTAAGTATCCGTCAGCCCAAGCATCTCTTCTCCCAATCTTTCGCGGCCATCGGATATACCACGGGATATTTCATTTTTTTCGCTGATTTCCCATTGGATCACCTGTTGCATTTCCGCATTGGAGTAAAAATAATCCAGTTGTTTTTCCAGGACATTTTTAGCGAGATTTTTTCCGGAATAAGTTTTGTTTTGCTCTAGGATATCCTCCAGATTATTTTGGTAAAAACTCCAGTAATCCTGTTCTAATAGGTAAGTCCTGAAGAGCTTTTCAAATACGAGGCAGGCAGACGTTGAGCAACAATTTGACTCATGCATCAGCCTGACACTGAACCATAGTATGGAAATGCTGGCTCAATCCTGATTTAATGTTGCTGAAAGCGGTCCACCAGGATGTAATTAACTTTTTTGTCTTTAAAATAAACGTGTACCTGTTCTGTAATACCCTGCGATTGTGTGTCATATACAAATGCCCAAGGCAATTCCGATTTCTTGGGATCATACAAGGCGTAATCATATTTGGCACCCAACATAACGCGCTGAAATTTGTACTTGTAGTCCTGCGAGCTGCTCAGGACAACCAGTTTTCCATACAGGACTTCCAAGGCGTCGTCAGTCGCTATTGCCTTTTGTAAATCGGCTGCTTGGGGCCACTGGCTTAGCTGTGTTCCGTTATTGAGACGAATGCTTTTGACTTTTCCAGAAGCAAGCTGAAGCTGCACACCGTTTGGGGTATCAAAGGTCTCGTCGAGCACCAGCCAGTCAAAAAAATGCAGACGATCCTTCAGGTCAGTAACATCTGCAAAATAATTATTGACTGCACCCAGATAAACAACCGTCTTATTTTTCCGGTATACTTCCAGTATTTCGAAAGTATCGTCGGTAGATGCATTGATTGCAATACTCCTGTAACTGCCGGTTGTAATGCTGTCCCTGCCTAAATAGTTAACGCGCGGCTCAGGCTCAGGCCCAACGATCGCCGGCTCATCCTGATCCACCCTGCAGCTCATAAGATGAAGGCCCAAAATCAAAAAGGCAGGTAAAAACAGGGTAGCTCTCATAACAAAAAGGTTTAGTTGTTTTCCAGTGACACATCTGCATTCCATTCAGTTGGATTCGTTATTCACTTTTCATTTAAAAGTGAATAATTCAATTCTCATCATTTTTTAAGCCAACCCAAAAGTGATAAAACAACATACCCGGCCGCTCTGGGAAGCTTCTGGGCTTGGATGATCAGCAGACACCACATTATATGGACTTACGCATTTCGATACCAGTTAATTTGACAACAAATATAGCTGGCTTGGGATGCTATGCAGCTTGGTGCAAATCAATAAATTCCGGTTATTAGAAACAGCTTCTGACTCTGCTGAGTGTTTCCGGGGTCATATTAAGATACGATGCAATAATTTTTAACGGGAACATTTGCAGAACCAACGGACGGTTTTTAATCAGATTATTATATCTCTCAGAGGGCGACATGGAATTGTCCAGATAATGCGTTCTAGTTGTTGCCCCCTCCAGAATTTTTCCCAGCTGGAGAAATACACGTGATTGAGCAATCAGTTCATGTATAGCCGTCAAACTGAGCCCGAACGCAGTTGTCTCCGTGTTTGCTTTAATCATATTTTGAGAAGGAGTCTGGGAAATAAAACTTGAATAATTCAGACACCACTCTTTGGGAAGGTGAAGATCCGTTATTTTTTCATCGATATCTTCATACCGGAACTGGTAGGCAGAACCCGACGAAATAAAATAAACAGCCCGGCAGATCTGACCCTGCTCAAGCAGTATTTCGTTTTTTCTCAATTGTCTTGGCATCAGATATCTCTCCAGTCGCTCGAAATCAGACTGGGAGAATCTGCCGGTTTTATCAAGGTCAGTTTTCAACATTGGCTCGCATCTGGCGTACTAAATCTTTGTAAGTATATGCGATTTGTTCGAAAACTGATTGATGTTTCAACTCACCTTGTGTGAAATTCACCAATGTGCCAGAGAATTCCGGATGGATCATGTAAAAAACATTCTTTTCCCCAATCTTCAATCCGGACAGCAGATAATCTTACTCCGTCATATTTGCTGACCAGTTCCAAAGCTGATAATTCTTTATGGTAACGCTCCACATTGTCGACTTCTAAGAAGATCATAGTATTGTCAATCCAGTCTTTTACGTAAGCCCGCTGGAGATAAAATGCCAGCTGGTCAAGTTTAAATACGGAGAGATCTGGCGAAAGCACCATTTCGTGAAGTCCACAATCCCTATAAAAGCACCTGGATAATTCGAAATTTTTTGCTCCCAGGAATGGCCGGATCGATTTGGCGTTATGATTCATACTTGTATCTTGGTTAAATTGATCAGGTGGCAAAAGTAGGAGATAGCGTTGAACCATTGCCTTGATCGAAATCAAGAATTGGTGCTTTTCTATGCATGAGGATATCTTTTTTGTAGATCTTTCAATACGATGAAAATTGATTCGTCCCTGCTTTACTTGAACGTTTACTTAAAGCATTTTTATCCATGATCATAGATATCCAATGCTTCTTCCAGACACGTATTTATGCCTTTTAATCCACATACAGTCAATGTCAGCAGAATCGTTTCTTTTATTTCATCCCTGCTAGCTCCCTGTTTTTTTGCCATCGGAACGTGAAACATCACGGCTGTCTGATCTCCCTGAGCTGCCTTGATACCCAGATATATTAGTTGTTTGGTTTTCGGATCAAGCGCTTTGATATTCATAAGAGATTCGACCAGGCCGTTGAAACCTTCAAATACTTCCGGTGATTCTTTTTGAAAAACCTCGTATGGATTTTGCTTCTGCATTTTTATTATTGTCTGGTGAATTGATGGAGGAACCTGGGTATAATTGCTATTGATGATTGTGTAAATTTAAATATTGCCAAGAAGAGAAATGATGACTTTTATCAGTTTGCTTTCTGATAAATTTTCTTCTTGGCGGCTACCAAGAGATTTTGTTAAATAGGCGGCGATCAGGTTGAGCTGGATGTACTTTGTTTACTATAGCCTTAGACCAAAATCATAACGCTTATCAACAATTCGTCTAAGCATACCAATTTGCCCGCAGTGATACATGGTGTGTTTTATATTCCAGTCAATTGCTTCAAATTTTGTTGTTGCGATGGGATGGGGTGTCGGCGTGGGTTCCAATGAGCTTTGGAGTTCAGAATCAGATAGCGCTGCGAGAACGTCAATAGACTTTTGTTGCATAATTTTAAGATCCTGTAATAATTTCGATGAGTCCGTTTTTCCTACTGAAAGTATCGGTGCTGACACCGTAAATAGGCCACTATAATCCTTGATTGGAAGTTCTTGCAGAATGTCCATCTGATGTCCCCTGATTACCATAATGGAATGGAAGTAATGACTGATGATCAAATGCCCAACCTGCCAACTAATACTGGATTCAACCGTATCCGGAATGATTTCCCATTTTTCGAGCGGAATCGTCTCAATGAGCTTATTTGTCCAATCATAAACATTTGCAGTCTGGCTGATCAAAATTTCTTTTTCTGTCATCGGTAGTAAGAGCTTTAATTAACAATTTACTGGATTTAACCTTAAGGATTCTAAATCAGGTGAGTTGGTTGGAAAATTTGGTAAATAGCTCACTTATATGTGCCCTATGCGATTAAGGTAAGTGGTCATACAATGCCTTCAGAAACATACAACGTTACTAAACAACCTGGTAAATACCCGGCTATTCACAACAACATAACCGGATGAAAAGCTGGCAATCTCAACAGGAAGAACCACAATTAAGAATCTGATAGCCGGGTCTATTGCCCAGTCTTTGAGTAAATCGATAGTACTGCCAGCACAAACATCAGTTAAAGCCCGCCCTGAATTCCAATGGCGTTTGCCGGGTCTTCGTTTTGAAAAGCTTGCTAAACGATTGCGGATAATCGAAACCCAATTGATAGGCAATTTCGCTGACTGACAGCTGTGTAGTCGAAAGTCTTTCCTTGGCGCGTTCAATTAATTTTTCGTGGATCAATTGTTGCGTCGTGCTGCCTGTCAGTTGTTTGAGGCAATCGCTCAGATACTTGGAAGATAAATGTAATTCTCCTGCAAGGAACTGCGCCGATGGTAATCCATTGTTTGCCTGATCCGACTCAAAGTAATTGTCTAAAATATTTTCAACTCGGTTCAAAAGCTCACTGCTGACAGTTTTACGCGAGATAAACTGCCGGTTATAGTAGCGATCGCAGTGAGTAAGCATCAGCTCAATATTGGCGATCCATACCTGCTGACTAAAATTGTCAATGGGCAGTGATAACTCCTTCTGCAATTGTATAAAAATCGTCTCTATTGTCTGCTGCTCATCATCGGATAGGATTAGTGCTTCATTGACGGCGTAATCAAAATATCCATAGGCTTTAATCTTGCTGCCCAAAGAAGAATTACGGAGGAAATCAGGATGGATGGACAGCTGCCAGCCGGCTTTGGCAAACACGAAATCCTGATCGATAAAACTGACCTGCCGTGGCGCAAAGCAGGACATGACACCCTCGTCAAAATCAAAGATGCTTTGGCCGTATTGAATTTTACACGGGCATTCTGTCTTCAAAGTCACCTGATAAAAATCGGTTAAGAGCCTTGTCCGCTGTTCAATTGTTATTTCGGGAAAATCTTCAAATCGGATCAGACTTACCATGGGATGCCTGGGTTTCGGGAGCTGCAAAAGTTGGTGCAGCTGGCTGATCGACTGAATGTGAACCGTTGCTGTCGTTTCCATACCTACGAAGTTAGCTAAATCAGACCGGATTTTTTACGATACGAATTGGCCATGAATCTGGCGATCATTGCATTGGGTAACAAGGATATTAAACGAGCGCCCATACGGTTCCTGCTTCCGGATATTTGTAAATGTTTTTTTGCGTCCAAAGCTTTCAATAGTTCGTCTGCTACTTCTTGCGGTGTTTGCGTTTCAGCGGTTTGATAGTCTGAACTTAATCCAACCCCTTTTTCATTATTGATGCCCGCAGCTTCGTTAAAATTGGTTTTTGTCAGTCCCGGCGCAAACAACATAACCTGAATATTATATGGTTTACATTCCTCTGTTATCGCTTCGGTAAAGGACCGGACAAACACTTTGCTCGCTGCATAGGTTGCCATGTAGGGTACCGGAATGAAAGCTGCCATGGAGGCGACATTAATGATAGAACCACTTTTTCTCTCACGCATCGGTTGCATGAAAAGATGCGTCATAGCGACCAGGGATGCATTATTAAGCTGCATCAAGTCCAGTTCGGATTGCAAATTCAAGGATGAAAACGCACCACCTGAGCCGATTCCTGCATTATTGACCAGTGTGTTTATTTCCCAATTTTCCTTTTGGGTCTTGTCAAAAATTTCAAATGCAGACCCCTGTTTGGTCAGGTCGGCAGCAATGTAACCGGTCTGCACGCCATATGTGTCCTGTAAATGTGTACTAAGCGTAGCGAGTTTCGCTGCGTTACGGGCGACGAGAACAAGGTTATGCTTTTTTGCGGCCAGCTTGATTGCCAGAGCTTCACCAATCCCACCCGAAGCCCCTGTTATCAATGTATATTTCATTTTTTTTCTCTGTATTATATGATAATACAAAGGAAGCTAGCTGCCTGTGAACAACTTGTAATCAAAAGTCGGTTTGTTGTGTTCAATTTTCCATTGTAAGTTTTAGAATTGTTTTGCACTGTTTTAACATAGATGTTTTCCACAGGCTGGTTCATTCAATACCGCACTTTAAAGCGTTATCACAAACATTCGAAAGCTTTGATGGGAAGAACATTCACTAATTTTCTAATTAGAATGTCTATCATGGGATGATCAATTTAGGTTGTCGGGAATACTGCATGTAAGGTTTTTAGAAAGTCAACCGATTTCCCTTGGTGGCAGCTGATCCACGTTAATAAGTTAATATTGTCTTTTTCCAATTGTTGTTTGCCATCATGCAGAAAGCGGACGTTTTCGAGTACGCGGAAAACTGGCAAGGCGCTAACAATATATTAGCGCCTTTTAAACATTAATGTTTATCTATTTTATAGAATTCGATCTTTTTCATCAATGGCCAGATCATTGATGCTTGCGAACCGTTTCTCCATTAGCCCGTATTGATCAAATTCCCAAAGCTCATTCCCAAAGCTGCGAAACCATTGCCCTTGATGGTCATGCCATTCATATTCAAAGCGAACTGCTATACGGTTGTCAGTAAATGCCCAAAGTTCTTTTTTAAGCTTATAGTCAAGTTCTTTCTGCCATTTGTTTGCTAAAAATACTTTGACTTCTTCACGGCCCGAGATAAATTCCGACCTATTGCGCCATTCTGTATTAAGGGTATAAGCCATGCATACTACTTCAGGATTTCGGCTATTCCATGTCTGCTCTGCAAGCATCACTTTCTTCACCGCAGAATCGTAGCTAAACGGTGGTACTGGGTTTTTAATTTCCATCACTTCATTTGATTTATTTATTTGCAAAAAGTCCGGCAGTATCACACCCAAAAATCTTATTTTGGAAGGGTGGAGAGAAACTTCAGTATTTCATTTCCTATTTCCTGTACATGCGTTTCTAACGCAAAGTGGCCAGTATCATAAAATTTTACTGTAGCGTCAGGAATATCCTTTTTATAGGCCTCAGCGCCGGCTGGAAGAAAAAATGGATCTTTATTTCCCCACACAGCAAGCAATTTTGGTTTATTGGCTCTGAAATACTTTTGAAACGATGGATACAGATCAACATTTGTTTTGTAGTCTTTCAACAGGTCAAGCTGAATTTCTGCAGATTCTGGCCTGTCCAGAAAATACTGATCCAAAATGTAAGCTTCGGGGGCTACAAGCGATGAGTCGCTAACGCCAGTAAAGTACTGGAATTCTGTTCCCTCCTTGCTGTAAAAAGACCTGAGCGCATCTCTGTTTTCCTGAGTGTCATTTTCCCAATATTTCTGAATCGGATTCCAGCCCGTACTCAGTCCTTCTACATAGGCATTGCCATTCTGCGAAATAATCCCCGTAATTTTCTCTGGATTTGCCAGTGTCAGACGAAATCCGGTTGGTGCACCATAATCGAATACATAAATGGCAAACCTTTTTAAACCTAACTCATCTATAAAACCTTGCATTGTTTTGGCCAGATTTTCAAAAGTATAGGTATACGTTGTACGATCTGGTAAATCAGTATTTCCAAACCCCGGAAGATCAGGGGCTATTACGTGGTATTTTTTGTTTAACATCGGTATCAGATCGCGGAACATATGTGATGATGTTGGGTAACCATGCAATAACAATATTATCGGTGCTCCTGCCGGGCCTGACTCTCTGTAAAATACGCCAAGTCCGTTTACATTGACCTTGCGGTGATGAACAACCCCAGCTTCTGAAGCCGGACTTGTTTTAACTGTGGTTGATTGTGCCATGATTTCCGTTCTCCCTAATAAGCCAGTCAGCATGATCGTGAAGGCTATTCTTAGTTTTTTCATTGTTACTTTTTTTATTCAAAAGTAAATCTGACATTTGATCATTCAAAATGATTTATAAAGATACCATATATCTCAATTTCAGATTTATGAACACAAATGACCTTAATATATTTGAAGCCGTTGCGCATTATGGCAGTTTTACAAAAGCTGCTGAAGCCATGTTTACAGTTCAATCCAATGTAACTACCCGTATAAAAAGTTTGGAAGAGGAGTTTGGCGCACTGCTTTTTACCAGAACTAACCGCAAGGTCGAATTGACACCGGAAGGCGAAATACTTATTCGTTATACGAAGCAACTCAACCATATTCTGGATGAGGCAAAAAGGTCGATTGGCAAAAGTGATATCGTAAAGGGACAGATTAAAATTGGATTTTTGGAAACGATGATGACCCTGAAAGGGCCTGAACTTGTTAATGAACTCGCTTCTAAATTCCCTTTTGTTGACCTGGATTTTAGATCCGCGATGAGTGCCAGCTTAATTAGTGATGTGTTGAATTATAAACTAGATGCAGCATTTATCCCTGCTCCACTTGACATTGCTGAGCTTGAACAAATTAAAATAAAGGAGGAACGGGTCGTAATTGTTGCTCCTGCAGATTGTGAAAACCTGGATATTCTACTTAAAAAAAATCCGCTCAAAACAATAGTGTTCGATCAAGGTTGCGTCTTTAGAGCTAAACTTGACTCCTGGCTTGTAAGCAAAGGCATTGCCCAATATCATAAAACAGTAATGAATTCCATTGAAGGCGTTGTAAATTTCATCGAATCCGGTATTGGATTTAGTGTGATGCCACAAGAAATTATAAGTAAGTTTTATGGTAGTAGAAATATAAAAACATTCCCTCTGCCAAAGGAGTTGGGCCTTATGACAACGATTTTGGTCTACAGAAAAGATGTGCCACTTTCACCTGCTTTAAAAGCGTTTATCAGCATCTGTGGCGGATTAAAAAGTAACAATGTCGATAAATAAAGATTTCGCATTTTCATTCTGGTAGTCCAACCTGTCATTACAAAAAGTTTTTTATCTCCCGCAGAAAGAGTCAAATACGCAAATTCATTCTGCCCGTTAGTTACACTTGATGAATCAGACAGACTTAGTTTTAATAGTCTGGAAGAAGTCAGAAATATGTATGATGGTTTATACATTTCGGATTGGTTCTGATTGGTATGTCTGGCTTTGAAAAAAGACTTTTCAGGTACCCTCAGTGAATCTTCCGGATTGGATTTGCACATAAAGCGAATGAACCGGTTAGTAACTTTCCGTCGTGTTCAAAAGACGTAATGACCACACCGGTGCAACGATGATGACTACAGATTCGACCACCAAGGCTACACTTCATAGCTGGTTCGTGTGGAGCTTTGTATCAACAAAATTTTGATACAATATGAAAAATGGAATTGAAGGTAAAGTAGTTGTCATTACCGGTGCAAGCAGTGGAATGGGTGAGGCTATGGCCGAGTTGCTTTCGGACCGCGGAGCAAAAGTCGTGCTGGGCGCCCGCCGGGCAGATCGGCTGGAATCTTTGGCAACACGCATCAAAAGCGCAGGTGGTGTGGTGGCATGGCTGCAAATGGATGTTACGCTTAGGGAGGATGTTAGAAACCTTGCAGAACTGGCTGTTTCTACATTTGGAAGGCTGGATGTTATGATTAACAATGCGGGTGTCAGCCAGCTGCAACGCATGGAAGAACTGGATGTAGAAGGCTGGGAACAGATGATCGATGTCAATGTAAAAGGTGTGCTTTATGGTATTGCAGCAGCATTGCCCATATTTAAGTCGCAGGGTTCAGGGCACATTGTTAATATTATCTCAACGGCGGGCATCAGCATTGTGCCAACAATGGGTGTGTATGCGGCTACAAAAAATGCGGTACGGACGATTAGCGAAGCACTCCGGCAGGAATCTGCTGGACGCTGGCGCGTGACTGGCATTTCACCGGGTTTTGTGGCTACGGAATTTATCAGTAATATCAGAAATGAAAGCATGCGAACAGCTATTCAGAACAAAGCGGACGAAATTGCCATCCCGGCCCAGGCCATTGCCCACGCCGTTGCTTATGCGATCGGGCAGCCCGACAATGTGGATGTAGGCGATATTATCATCCGTCCGACTGTCCAGGATTGAGGTATTGTGCATTCACTTTTTTGAAAACGCTAAGTCTTTTACGCCATGCAGCCCATCGTTTTTGATACTATTTCAGCATTAATGCAGCGGCTTCATTTACCGAAGCCGCTGCATCCGCTTATTGCCCTGGTGCATTATGACCAGACCAAACCAGACGTCAGCGACGCGGGAAGCCAGTACCTGCTGCATTTTTATAAAATAGCGTTCAAATCAAGGTTTAACGGGCAGGCAAAATACGGGCCGGGCTCCTATGATTTTCAGGAAGGAGGCGTCGCATTTGTCGCGCCCAACCAGTTGGTCGAATTATCGGCAGATCTGGAAGAACACGAAGGTTATGCCTTGTATTTTCATCCTGACCTGTTGTTTCGGTATCCGCTGGTCAGGAGCATTCACCAGTATGGATTCTTTTCGTATTCCGTTTCGGAGGCTTTGTTTCTTTCAGAAAAGGAAAAGGAAGTAATCTCAGCTTTGTTCGGATCCATTCGGACTGAGCTTGAAAATCAAATTGACCGTTTCAGTCAGGATGTGCTGGTGTCGCAGATCGAGTTGCTGCTGAATCACTGCAACCGTTTTTACAACCGTCAGTTTCTCACCCGTCATGTACTGCATCACGATTTGATCGATCAGATGAATCTGTATCTAAAGGATCGTTTTGCAAACCAGCAAGCGCTCAACAGCGGATTACCCACGACCCGGGAAATCGCAGCACATCTAAAAGTTTCGCAGCGCTATTTATCGGATATGCTCAAATCTCTGACGGGCAAAACTACGCAGGAGCACATTCATCTCCGGCTTGTGGAGAAGGCAAAAGAATTGCTGGCCAGCCATTCGCTGACAACCGCGGAAGTGGCTTATCAATTAGGTTTTGAACATCCGCAATCGTTCAATAAGCTTTTTAAGCAAAAGACCGGCTTGTCTCCTGCAGCTTTCAGACAAGGACTTTAAATACCATTAAAGCCGTTTTTCGACTACTGCGCCGGGTACTACCAGCGGAGATGTGAGCTGATCTTGAAGCAGTTTTTCCTGACTGTCGGGATATGCGTGCTGCCGATCTGCATTCAGATTTGATTTCTAATTCTTACGAACGATAAAAACCGTATATGATCAAACCGACCAGTATGGATTCAGTGATCCAGATGGTGCGCGTGTTCGAATGTGAGATCCGTCGAATCAGCCAGTGTCCTCCAAGGCATACAGCCATAACCAGCAGCCCGAGAACAATTTCGAGCGGATAGTCCCGCTTTTGGTCCGGTGTTCCATAGTGCACGTAAAACAGTCCATGCAGAATTTCGTACAGGCCCAGCAATGCTCCCAGCGTGAGAGGTGTGATCGAGGTCAATATCTTCTCAATGCTCATAGAATTGATATGATTGAACGGGCTTTTAAATCTCACCAGATAATGCTTATCTCTTATTTAGACCGTAAAATTAAAAAAATCCATAACTACTGACATACTGCTGTCACAGAGCGCTTTTACCTTCGTAGTAATCCATAAATTATAACTCAGGTGCTATTATGAATTTTACATCAGTACGAATTATTACCAGCGACATCAAACGTTTAGTTGATTTTTTTGAAGCAGTAACTGCACTACCGGCAAAATGGTATACGGAAGAGTTTGCTGAGTTAGTGACCAGGAATGGAACCCTCGCTTTGGGAAGCGTCCGAACAATTGGTCTTTTTGGGGATGGACTTATAGAGCCGGGCGTTAATAAAAATTCGATCATTGAATTCCATGTTGACAATGTTGATGAGGCCTATGAACGGATTAAGAATTTTGTGGATAACATTGTGCAGGAGCCAACCACAATGCCGTGGGGAAATCGGTCTTTATTGTTTCGCGATCCCGACGGAAATTTAGTGAACTTTTTCACGCCTGTTACAGCCGAAGCCATCCAGAAATTCAATTAAAACATACTGGCTGGCTGTGGTCGTCAGCCAGGCAGTATCCGCAGATCGTTGACCGAAATTTTTGTCCAGTTCGTCCTGTTTTTATTCAAATAGGTGTTGCAGGCATTGCTGCTCACAGATAAAGGAGATATTTCTTCCGTATTGCCTTAAACTTCAACAATCCGGGTTCCCAGCTTTTTCTGATATCCGCTTCGGATACGCCTGCGATGATCTGTTTTCTCAACTGGTCGGTACCGATACGTAAATCAAACGCTGAGATATCCTGGTTTGCCCTTCCGGGGGTAAAGAAGTTAGCCTTGTCCGGGTAGGCATTGTATAATTCAATTAACCAGGACAGATTAATCTGCCTGCTGTTGCGAAGCTTATCAATATCATAAGCGCGAAGATCCAGGCCATAACAGACCAAGTCTTTGTGATTGGGGCGTTCACTCATTCCTGGAATGCTTACCGGTTTGTATGAAAATGAATACCTGCCTTTCAATGCGGGTGCTCCCAGTATGGTAAATGGCATATAAGTGCCCCGGCCTTCATTGATCACCGTTCCTTCAAACATACACAGGCTCGGAAAAAGCATTACAGCCTGCTGCGTATTTAAATTCGGTGAAGGATTTACAGGCAATACATAAGTCATGTCATGGTTATAATTTGCAACCTTAATAATCTTTATTCTACAAGGGTTTTTCAGATACCCTTCACCGTTAAGATATTGTGCGAATTCACCAATCGTCATGCCATGGGTCATAGGCGTATAATGGATCCCGATGGCTGATTTAAATCTATCATCTGTCATCACCGGCCCGTCTACAACATAGGCATTAGGATTGGGTCTGTCAAGAATGAGCAGTTCTTTACCATTTTCTGCACAGGCTTCCATCACATATTCAAGCGTATTGATATTGGTATAATAGCGGCAGCCTACATCCTGAATATCAAAAACCACAAGGTCGATATCTGCCAGCTGTTCTTTATTTGGTTTCTGATTTTTGCCGTATAAAGAGATGATGGGAATACCTGTTTTAGCATCTGTCTCATTACTGACCACAGCTCCGTTACTAGCGTTGCCTCTGAAACCATGCTCAGGTCCAAACACTTTTACAATTTTAATTCCCAGGCTTAATAAGCTGTCAACACTACTTACTGAGCCGATCACAGAAGTCTGATTGGCAACAAGTCCAATTCGTTTTCCTTTCAGGTAAGGCAAGTATTTTTCAGTTTGGTCTGCACCGGTGATGATTACGGGCTTACTGGATACAACTTTGTTTGGCGAAGCAATTTGTGCATTACATTCAATGCTGCTGATCGCAACGAGTGTTAAAAAAAGTATGAAAATATATTTTATCATTCCTAAAAGGTTAATCATTTCTTTATTGCCATTGATGCTGTGCAACAGGGCGTCCGGTCAGAAGGCCTAAATTAGTAAATTTGGCTAAGGCATCATTTAATTATCTATCTTACTATTTGAAAACGAGTGAAATGGAATTTACCAGAATTAGCCCACATCCCGAGCTGGAAGGATTTATTGAATGTTACTGGATGATGTACAGTCAGGATTCAGTGCCTCTGGTTGAGAAGATCATTCCGGATGGCTTTACAGAGATCATTTTCAATTACGGAGACGTTTATAAATCAAAAATTAGCGGAGACTGGACATTGCAATCGCCCAATTTACTGGCAGGACAACTCAGGACTTTCTTTTATCTCCAGAATACCGGCAGTACCGGTTCTATTGCCGTCAAACTGAAACCCGCAGCATTAACTCAGTTATTTGGTTTCAGTATGAATCAGTACCTGGATAAAATTGTAGATCTGGACTCGCTGCCAAGTCCGCAACTAATAAAACTCAAGGAAATAATAGACGACTGTGTCAGGCTCGGGTATAACAGGGAAGAGCAATTTGTAAAGAAAGTCCTGGACGAATATTTTGCTGAACTTATTCATACCGCGCCGGAAAATCCCCTGGAAGCACCTTTGGGTCTTATATTTAATTCCAACGGGCTGGTGACTGTGGCAGATATGGCAGCAATAGCTGGTGTTAGCGAACGCCAGCTGGAACGTCTGTTTAAAAAATATATAGGCCTACCGCCAAAATACTACGCACGGATTGTCCGGTTTAATTACATTTTTCAATTAATTAAATCGAAAGAAAACAGTTGGGCGGAAGTCGTTTATCAGTGTGGTTATTATGATCAATCGCATTTCATCCATAATTTCAAGGCTTTTACAGGAGAAGATCCTTCTACGTACTATTTCGGGGAGAAAAACATGGCAAATTTTTTTCTCAATAAATAACTATCCTTGTCGGATTTATACAATACAGGAATTGAGATGCAGTCTATTTTTGCTAAAAAAACAAAATGAGCACTAAAAAACTACTCTTCATTATCTCATTGGTACTGTTGATGCATGTCAGCCATGCACAGGAAAGTAACAGGAAAAAATTCAAAAAACTGGAATGGCTGACCGGAAAATGGATCCGAACTAATTCAAGTGCAGGAGAATCCGGTTATGAGACTTGGAATAAAGTTTCCGATTTGAAGCTGATCGGCAAAGGAATTACCCTCAAAGGCAAAGAAGTCATTTTTACTGAGAACCTGGAATTGACTGTGAAAGGGAATGATATTTTTTATGTAGTAACAGTCAGTGGTGAGACAAACCCCGTCTACTTCAAGTTGACCGCAATTACTGATAATGGCTTTACCTGTGAAAACCCCAGGCATGACTTTCCTAAAAAAATAGCATATAACCATAATGGCAACCGTGCAAAAGCGGTGATTTCAGGTGACGGTAAAAGTATTGACTATAATTTCGTACGTGAGGAGTAGAAACAATAAAAATCCGGCAGGCTCCCTTATCCGCTTGCTTCGCAATGAGTCCTTCCTCCGGCTTCCATTTATCAAATTCCATATGGCAAGCTGTTTGGGTAACTATAGCCTGTCCTTTTATCTTGACAACTATATGGAGGACGACATCAATTCCGGCGGAAACACCGACAGTCATAATGATCAGCTAAATTCTGGTACTGTATTGATAAATCTGATACCAAATTGTCGTATCTAACCTCCCTGATCCGGGTAAGATCAAATTAGCCATTATATTAACTTTATGTCCTTGAAAATTCGACTACTTCTGATCTGCTGTCTTCTTGCACTGCATGCCACTGCTCAAAATTCTGAAACTCCCTTTCAGAAATGTCATGTCAGTGGAAGCACTACCATTTACGATTATCATAATCGTAAATGGATTTCCACGGATGAAGCTGATTCCCGAAGAGGTAGTCAGCCAGCTTCTACTTTTAAAATCATCAATCTGCTGATAGCGCTTGAAACGGGCGTAATTAAAGATGAAAACGCAATAATCAAGTGGCCTGGGACAACAGATACCACCCTTTATGGCTATCGCCCGAATATTTACAGGGACATCTCCGTAAAAGAGGCATTTGAATTATCAGCCGGATGGGCCTTTATAGAGCTGGCTAAACAAGTGGGACGTGAAAAATATAAAACATATCTGCGAAGGTCAAAATATGGTAACGGAGACCTTTCAGAAAAAGGAGATGATTTCTGGAATTTTGGAAATTTCTATGTGTCCCCGCGCAATCAGATCGAATTTTTGATCAGTGTCTATGAAAATAAGACCATCTTTTCAAAACAGAACATTGCTATTTTAAAAAAAGTGATGGTTACCGAAGAAACGACCGACCATACGCTGAGATCCAAAACAGGATGGACCCGTGTTGAAGGAAATGATATTGGCTGGTGGGTTGGTTACCTGGAATCAAAGGGAAATGTATATTTTTTTGCTACCAGAATAACGAAACAACGCTCAGTTTCAAACCCTGGCTTTGGAGAATGCCGTAAGACAATTACCCGAGAATTTCTTAGGCAAATAAATGCCATGTAACTATGGAAACTTGACCAAAAGGAATGATTGTAAAAGTATCAGTTTTGCCCGTTAGTCAGATAGAAGCTTTGGTTCCCAAAAGTTCTTTCAATGTGAAGTATGTAATTGAAGTCGTCCAGTATGTTTCCGCTTACAAATGGCTGGTCTGTTAAGCCAAACGGAAGCAATTTGTATTTATTTGGCAGAGTACCTGCACCAGTCTGTTTTTTGACAGTTGATGCTTTGAAGAAAAAAACTGGCTTTTTGATTTTGGAAAATTCATATTCGAACGTACCAGCTTCGCCGGCAGGTATCGCATTCTTGTCCGTTACTTTACCAGCTGCGGGCGTAAAAGCTGTATAAAATCCGGTTGACGTAGTGAGTGCAATGCATTGGTATTGGTCCCCTAATCTCCGGGACAAGAAGAAACCCATACTTCTTGAATATGCATTTGGCGTTCTTTGTACATGGCCGTTATGCGCCAGAATTAAAATCTTATCGCCGGGCTCCAGTTCATTGATGACGTTTTCTGCCATTAGCGAATCCCGCAGAGTAGCCTGTACCATGTAGGAATTACCCGGATTGTTCAGCAACAGGAATTGCTCGTAATTCTCTTTGCTTTTACGAATAAGACTTTTTTGAAAGCATGCTGATTCGTCCGTTGATAACCTGTTAAATACGTGATCGCTTAGTTCTGAGAGTTCTGCAAAATCTTCCTTGCTGAACGCGTGGTTGTATATCTGATTATCCAGGAGCCGATAGTATTCAGTCAGCTTTTTGATTGAATCTGAAGTAGCATTGCCATTTGCATTACACGATTCTGATAAGTTTTGCAATGCCTGAAACGGGGATTGCATATCAATACCAAAGAAAGTGATCGGCCTTTTTACTGAGGCATTCAAGCGCTTTAGGTTTTCGACCAGGTCTACAAATTCCTTACATTCATAGTTGAACAATCTGAATGATTTTAGTATTTGTCGAAGGTCCCCTTTTCCTTCTGAAATATACGCATTCAGATTTTCCACTTCTGCAAATGGGGCCTCGAGTCCTATTTTAGTCAGGCCACCCGACTTAACCAGCGATTTAATCAGAGATATTCTTGCCTTGAAGAACTCGGAAGTGCCGTGAGATTGCTCCCCAATCCCTAATACTTTGAAATTCGAATCAATTTCACCGGCCAGGTCGAAGGGCGCATAATCTGACAAAGCGGATGAGTCAAGTGGAATGACCACATTTTTGATGCACTCTGAAAAGCGATTATCTTGGCTACATACTTCATGAGTAGCTAAGAGAACAATAAACAAAAAAGTAAAAGAAATTCGGATTGACTGCATAACTAAAATAGTAATATGTAATTTAATATCATATAAAAGATTGCTTTTTTAGATTATACTGTTTTCAACCATTTTAATAAATTTAGTAGGACGGTAGTGATTGACGGCAAATCGCGATAGATGTGAATGATTTGTTTCGTTGTTTTGATGAAAAGGCAGACGGAAGAAATTATCAGACTGCAATTGATCAGGGTATTATTTCTCGTATTGTGATAACAGGCTTGGACGGGTTATGCCCACCGGTATAGCGGGTAACAAATTCTGCCTTCACTTACCGCCCGGGATTTCTTTTGCCATCATCGGCAGGGATTTTGCTTTTGGACAAAGTCAGCGTCAAAGTCATGGTATATTGCAGCGCATCATCCAGTACCTGCAACTGGTGATCGGGATAAAGCACCGCCAGTCTTTTGCGTACATTGACCAACCCTAATCCGCCAATTGTTTTTTTGCCATTGACGGGTTTACTATTTACAAGCGAAAGATGAAGCACTTCGTCCCGCAATGTGAGATCAATTTTAGCAAATGACTTTTTGGTGGTACTTCCTACGCCATGCTTAAAAGCATTTTCAATAAATGTGATCAGAACAAATGGCGCGATTACCAGCATCTCGTCCACTGGATGGGGATAACTGGTTTCAAGGGTTAGTCTTTTTGAAGTTCTGAGTTGTTCCAGCTCCACATAGTTTCTGATAAACGCCAGTTCCTTATACAGAGGTACCGTAACATCGGCGGTTTCATAAAGTGAATAGCGCATCATTCCGGATAACTGCTGTACAATTTTTGCCGCACGAGGGCTTTCTTCCTCAGTAAGCGCATAAATGCTGTTGAGGACATTAAACAAAAAATGTGGACTGATCTGGTTTTTCAGAAAATCAAGTTCGAGACGGTTGTAGTCCTGTTGCAAATTGGCATTCCGTACCTGCCGCCTGTATATCTCAATCAGCAACTTCAGCGCCAGCGGATAAAAAGCCCGTTCTATAATGAACATCAAATGGTAGAATGTTGCCGGATGAAACAATGCTTTCCAATAGGGTGTCCTGTCGAAATGGCTGATGGAGCCTGTGTAATCATCCGGTAAGCCGCAGTAATGCTTAACAAGATAGGACGTGTAGTAATAACAGGTAAATAGAATAAAATAGTAAACTGCCATCCCAATTACCAGAAGCAAGGGTTTTCGGGCATAACGGGTGAATAGAAAGACAAGGAAATAATATTGAACGACCACACAAAATGCGTCACGTATAATGGGGCCCGCGTACGTTTTAAATGGATAATCGAGCGGCGCCGATGGATACAAAAACCACGGGACGTATGCAGAAAATATCAGCAGTACAATACCTGATATCAGCAGGGCATGAAAACCTGCACGTGTCCAGCCATGGTATTTTGTATTGTCAGCAACGATATCCAGTCGGATCATGATAATATTTGGAGAAATCCTGAATCTTTTAAAAGTTCTTCAAAGGAATCTGTTCAGGAAGTATTTCAGTTACTTTTTTCGACGATAGCCCGGTTTTATCCGATAAAAACCATTTTACATCTTCATCGGAAATAATATGGACTCCATCGAATTAATAAAGCTGATTGTCATTGACCCGATACCTTTGCTTACATAGTCGATGAAGGCTAAATCAAAACAGTGGTACTATGAAATCAACCATTTTTTTAGAGCAAGTTTTACCTCCTCCCGATAGTTAGGGCCTATAATCAATTCCTGACCGGAAGCCATGATCACCGTGTTTCCTTCCAGCGTTTTGATATAGCGAAGTTGCACCAGACAGGATCTGTGAATACGAAGGAAACGATCGGCAGGAAGTGTCTCGCAGAGTTTTTTCATTGTGACAAGTGTAACAAGAAAACGATCAGAAAGAAAAACTTTGATGTAGTCGCCAAGCGATTCCACAAAAACGATTTCGTCGAAATGAACCTGTTCCAGCTTTTTATCGGTCTTGAAAAATATAAAATCTGATGGTGTACCTTTTTCTGACAAAACCGGTAAGTTCTCAGGAGTGACAGCAGCAGAAAATGGCTGGGAAGTGCCGTTCACTTTTTCCCTGGCGCGGCCAACCGCTTTAAGGAAACGGTCAAACGTAATTGGTTTCAGTAGATAATCAGCAACACCCATATCGAAACCATCCAGGGCGTGATTCGGATTTGCCGTTGTCACAATGACCGCAGGATGTGGGGTAGGATAAGCCCGCAGGAATTCGATCCCCGTCATTTCCGGCATGTTGATATCCAGAAAAATAATATCCGGATGCATAGCGGGCAGTTGATCATAAGCTACAATGGCGTCATCGAATGTTGCGGCATGTTCCAGCGAAGAGACACGACGGACATATTTTTCAAGGAGTTCCTGAGCCAGCGGCTCATCTTCTATAATTACACAACGAAGCGTATTGGTCATCATCAGAAATAAAAATGCCTGCAGTTGAACAGTGGTATATCAAGACATATCATCATGAAAGTAACAAAGCTTTTTCTCTAAATCAAAAGCCATATCTAAACCAAGCTCAGTCCATGAAAACGAAATTAATATCATTTCTTACTCTATTTTTTGCCCTCACTTACACATTTGTCCAGGCGCAGGAAAATTTCGGACAAAAAGCTGTAAATCCTGATGCATGTTCCTGCTCCCGGGCTTTGGAGGAAGTGATTGACAAAGTAACCCGGATTTATGCCGGATTCGACGACAAGGTGCCCGCTAAAACACGACCGGCCTACGACAAATTAATCAAAAATCTAAGAAGCAAAGCATCCTCCGTTAATAGTCCTTTAGCATGCCAGACCGTGTTACAAACCTATACCGGCTTTTTTAAGGACAGCCACGTATCCTCGGTATGGATGAGAGGCACAAAACAGGCGGTATCAAACATGGAGGCGAATAAAAACAGGACAGATCTCGTGACTTTCAGGAAATTAAATGACGATTTTCTATATGTGAAACTTGCCGTTTTCGACCAGAGGGAAGTGGGTAAACTCGATAGTATGTTGGCCGCAAACCGGGAACTGCTGGCCAAAACCCCGTATCTGATTATGGATTTAAGAGGAAACGGTGGCGGCAACACCAGCACTTCCGACGAAATGGCCAGACTCATTTATACCAATCCAATCGTATATCCGGCATGGGATTATCGCAGCAGCGAAGAATTCATCAAATCCAAAGAACGGGAGTTAAAAGCTTATAAGGATACAACCGACCCCTACTACAAACGTGTGGTGAATTTACTGAATGCCGCAAAAGCGAACCCTGGCAAAATGGTGAAAGACTCCGGTGACCTGGTTCGCACCCTGGACGTAAATCCGCAAAGCTATCCCCGGCAAATCGCCTTTCTGATTGATAAGGGAAGTGGAAGTGCTACCGAATTCTTCATTTTTGAAGGTAAACAAAGCAAAAAGGTTACGCTTTTTGGTACAAACTCTTATGGTGTCATGGATTACGGAAGCGATCAGGATTTTAGAATCTGTGACGGGATATACAACTTAGCTACACCATGGGGACGAAATGGCTGGGTGAAGGATTTTAGGATTGATAACGTCGGCTTTAAGCCCGATGTAAGCATACCGGAAGGAGAAAAAGATTGGATTGGTTTTGTTCAGAAGTATTACGCAAAAGGGAATACAGTAAAAAAATAGAGATTAAAAGCTTCCGAAATTGGCCATCTGCCGGATTTGCTCATGGATGAGCTTCCCAATATGTATACTGAATGTGGAGCCGTCATAACACCTATTTTCGCGTGCTGGAAACCAATGACGAGTATTTTCCTTATCACAAAAAATACCGCGCACACTGGAACATGTAGACTAAGCGACCAGATACTAAAAAAGGTTTATTACAAAAATGCCCTTACATTACTTCCGGGTTTAAACAGGTCATTGTTTCCTAAATAATTTAAATCAGATTTACCCAACACTCCGTTAAAGCCATGCTGCCCGGACGGCTTCATTGCTCCGGCAGTCATCGTTGTTACACGATGGTACTTGTTTTTAATTTTTTATGGTCGTCTGATGGCGTTTGGCAATGGTTCTGTGAAGATATAGGCCTCGGTTGAGGGTGAAGGGATTGTTGGCGAAATTGGGTCCGCTTTTTTATCTGCCGATTGCGGAATAACGGACGCACCCTGCCCTGACCATGCTCAATACATGACCGGATGGTTCGAACTGCTGGCTGATAACAAACGCACAATCTTCCAGTGAGGCAAGTAAGGCGTTCGATTATTTGGCCGGCATTACTCGTTCTTTGTGATTATGGTTACCTGTTCGGGTTTTGTTTGTATCTCGATTGTCAAACCTCTTTCGTTCAACACTATCACTTCGGGTGGGTTGGATGGCAATTGTTGTGGACTTTCCACCGGCTCCTGGCGTGGTTGCTCTTTTGGATCGCTCATTTTTTACTTTATTTTTCTGATAATTAATATAATATGGGTTTGCGGCGAAATTTATAAAAAAAATGAACACGACTGCACCAGCACAACCAAAAGACCTTGTCATCCATTTTGAAGCTCTGGTTAACCCAACGGTCTTGTCGTTATTATTGAGAAACTGTGTATCGGACAGCCTAATAAATGTTTTTTTTAAGTATTCTTCAAACTCTGGCTGATCAGCCTTCCCTTTACACTCATCATAATACTTATCGATATCTTCCAACCTGGGTAAAAATGCACTTGGTCTACCATTCTTAGAAAATTTGTAATAGCTGTCAAAGAGGTGGTAGCCTGTACAAGTAATCAAGATAAGCTCGATAAATACCGACAATTTGAACAGATCGCCCGAATATGGTATTGACGTGTTAAATGATTGCAGAAGCCAAAATATTCCAGATATCAAGGCTATCATCACTGTCCCTTGCAAAGCTACCTCACTTGTTAAGCTATTGCGTCTTTCAAGCTCTTTATAGTAATTCTCTTTATAAAATTCCAGCCTATTGAATTCTTCTGCTTCTACTGTTGGAGGTAGTCTTTCAGTAACTAATTTCTTAAACAGATTTTTGACTATACTCATGGAAAAGTACAAGGGTTTATCTGTCTAAATTTAAGGATTAACTTGGACACATCCAATAGGTTCTAAAAATCTGTTTCATAACCACTTGTTATGTAATGTAAGAGAGCATAGAATAAGAGGGGGGAGGCTGTTTTAAAGCAATCTCTGTGTTTCCCTGGTCATTGATAAATCAGAAATTTGGCCATTTGGAGAGCTGGTAAAAAAGCCAAGATTTTTTATGCCCGGCTTTGCACGCCAGCCAATATACCGTGTGCCTGGAAAATAGTATCGTCTTTATGGTGTTTGGCAATTGTCCTGTGAGGACATATGTCACGGTTTAGCACTGAACCTGAATAAAAGCACAAAGCTCCAAGTTTGCACGTCACCCCGCCTGACGCAAAACCCGTGTTAGCACTCGTTTTTCTCATCCGAGATATTGTTTTAGTCTGTCAATAAGAGAGTTAAATGGGTGTCCATTTTGTCGCCATATTTGCTCTGCTATTTTAACTTTTCTTCTTGTGTCTTCAAAAGCAAGGTCAATGTCGCCCGAAGAACTTAACAGTTGTTCAAATGTTTTGTCTTTCTCTACTACGTTGGAAAGAATTGAACCAATATTAAACTGACTATTTAAGTTTGTTTTAATAAAGTCTGCTGTCGCAAGTTCCCAGTTACTTGGTCTAACTAATACTGACACAACATAATTTCCTTCATTAACTTGTTCCACCGCTTTTCTCGCTTGTGATACGGCAAGTTTTAAACTCTTATCCCAATTTGTCGGTGAGAGTGATTTAAGTTCAATGAAGAATGATTTTGAATTAGTTGGATTTGAAATTACCACATCTTGAGACCCGATTCCTTGATAAGTAATATTGTAAGGCAGGTTCACTGAATTAAATGCTTCAATGAAAGCTCTTTCTACTGCTTCGCCAATTTTTTTCTTAAATTCAAAATCGTCTTGCTCGTCTTTTAGCTGTTGAGCAAGATTCTTTATTTCTTCAATACTTATTGATTTGGCTATTTCAGCTATTTCAGAAAGTTGTGTTAGGCTTATGCCTGATTCTGCTAAGGCAACCAAGTCATTTAGTTTTTCCTTGTTTGATAAGAGTTTTACAATGTTTCCACCAACTTCTGAATCTTCAAGAGATATGTTTACGAAAATTTTATCCTTTTGGGATATAAACCAATCGAAATATCTGTCAGCAACAAATTTGTTTTTACTGTCAGAGCACCAATGAATCAATTTTAGAATTGCTCCACTTTTTGTTGAAAATGCATTGTCAATTCTAAGTTTTTCAAGTTCTTCTTTTAGCTTTGTTGCAAGCTCTTCAATTGTTTTTGCAGGCAATTTTAAGCTTCTGAAATAATCGTTAACTATGAATTTGTCCCAATCTTCTGCATTATTGAGTTCAAATAGTATTTTTATCAAATCATCATCTAATGGGTTTTCATTCGTTCCATAAGCAAAAATATCATTTACAAATGCACAGAAATCACCTTTTCGATTTGGAATTATGTTTCCAAATTCTAACAAGGTTTTAAATTCTGAACTTTCTTGAAGTAATAGTAAATGGTCAAGGAGCCATTTTTCTGAATTTTCAAGCCCCAAGTTTGTAAGTTTATTTGCTGCTTCAATTTTGTGGTGAAGTAATTTAATAAGTTGCCGTTTGGCTGGATTGAAATTGAAATCAGAAATACCATTTATGACAATAGGCTGTTTTTCTGATTTAAAAAAGAGTTTCGCCGAATTAAAGAGTTTAGATTGAAACGAATCATTTGAATTGGAGGCTGAGATACTTAATATGTCAAGCAATACAACTTCGGCATTGACTCTATCAATGTAAGTTCTTTGAACCTGACCGTATTGATTCTTTTCTTCATAGTTTAGGATTTTATTTATTTCATCAGAAATATCTTTTACTATCTTTGAAGCGTGGGAATTGTCAATGGCAATTAAATCCCTGTTAATGAGTATGTCGTTCCAGTCTTCATTTTTAAGTGATTTAAAAATTGAAATGAATTCATTCGGTATTTTAGTTTCCTTCTCAATGTAAATGTCATCATTTAAGGATTTTAGAGTCCCCTTAATTGTCGGAATTATTTTATACTCCTTGAAATGCTTAATTAGCTCGTTGTCAATTAAGAACTTGTAGACCGAATTGAGCCATTGAACATTGGTTTGTTGACTTCCTTGAACGGTTATGCTATCAAGTGTGATTTTGGATTGAATCTCTTTTAGTAAATCTTCGATAGTATAAAAAACCTTTTGCCCCCAAGTTTCAATTTCAGATTCAATCCCCAAATTGTCTTGCCAAGAAATCAATTGCTCTTTTCTGCAAATCTTGTTACCCCCAAAGTAATTGTTTAGTATTTTCCAAAAATAGTCGTTTTGTTCTTTTGTGCCAGAAAATTTGGGTATAACAGCATTCTTGATTTTTATTTTTCCCGAAGCTGTTTCTACTATTTCTTGTTCTATGAGAAAATGTCTATATGGTTTTTGAATATTGTCTTTAAACCAATTAATTACTTCTATTTCAGTCAAAGCAGTTGGAATTCTACTTTGAGCTATCATACTTAAATTTTTTGCATTGTTTGTTTTAAGCCATTCTACGAATAATTGAGCTTTATTTATTGCTTGAATAAAAATGTCACGGTTTACTAAAACACTATTACTTGCTGTGTCGGTTAGTAATACACTATCTCTTTTTTCAGTTGGGAAAAAATTTAGACCATTTAGGATAAATGGAAAATAAAAGTGCTCTGTTCCGACTAATGGGAAATCACGATACAGTCTTGCTGATTTCTCTATAATCTTAATACTTCTTTCCGTATGATTGTTAATAGGAATAGCCAAATCCAGTTTATCGTCCTTATAGTGAATGAAGCATAAATCTTGTGTTGCTCCGTTAATAGTTTCCTTAATAACTGGAAAGTAGAAATCACCATTATTATTGTTTTCAAACAATTCATAAGTGATTTGCTTTCCCGTAATCTCATTATTGATTATGACCTTTTTAAGTTCTTCAACAAAAAATAGGGTCTGCGGTAAAGTAGAAGCAAGGTCTTCAACTCCAACTACTGCAGCTTCTCTTGATTCAGGATTTTCTAAAGGATAAATAAAAACAGTGTCAAAATCTGTTTCTTTTTTTTGCGAATGATAATTGTGCCTTGTTGGGAAAATATGTTCGTCTTCAATTTTCTCAATTTTGTCAAGCTCTTCGGCTATAAAAGTGATTAAGTCTTCTGATTTTTCCGCTTTTCTATTTAGTTCAAATTGAAAAGTCTTTGGTAATAGTCCATTTTGTTCAACAATTCCTTTTACGGTTACCGTGTCTGAAAGTAAATGAGTGCTAATAAAACCCGTTCCAAACTTGCCTGTTATTCTCTTGTTTGTGCTGTCAGAAGGTTTCCCTGAACTTACTTGTTGGATTAGTCCGGTAATATTTTCTACTCTGAAAGGGTTTCCGTTATGACTAAAAATAAATTCATTTTTCTTTAATGTGATTTCAATAGTCACACCACCATAAATGCTTGGGACGTCCTTTGCGTTTTGCATTAATTCCCAAATCCATCTTCTTCGGGATTTAGTCCTTTCGTTTCTAACTTCTGATAAGATTTGAATAACCTTGTCAGCAGTCAGCTTGTAATTATTGTAATTCTTGCTCTGTTGAACTGTCTCTAAATATGTCGTCATTATTTATGTTCTGTGTCTTTTTAAAATGAGTGCTAACGTATTGGCGCTTGGCGCAGTGGCGGATTTCGGAGCACAAAACTGTCAATACACCATAAAAGTTGATGCGAGGTAGAATGTTCAGTTAACCACTTCACCCACCATTGTGCCAAACGCCTGTTGGCGGTATGTGCTTCTATTCTACTATCCATTTAAAGATAAAATTTGCAACAATTCCTGTTATTATGCTTGTTCCAATTGAAACACAAAACCAAGTCCATTTATGTTTTAATTTTTCTCTAATATGGTCTCTATGTTCTTTTGCTTTTCTTGTCAATACAACAAAACTAGGTTCGCTATTATTACTGGATGTCTCGTCTATCCAAACTCCAAAGACAATAGCAAGAATGATTGCTATTAAAATAAAGATAGCTACTTGAAAATAATGCTGTGATGAAACTCCGCTTGCGATATAAGAAGTTAAATAGTTTATCTTCTCGTCCGTTGTGTTTGTTCCGTTTGAAAACTCTTGAACCTTACTAACTTGGGAACTGATAAAGTTACTTGTTATTTTAAATGCTCCGATAATACACATCAGAAAAAATAAAACAGAAAATCCTAAACTAATTTTACTGCTTTGTCTTCTAATAAATCGCTTGAACTTATTTTCTTCTTTAAGTAATGACTTTATTTGCTTTGTAAGCATATTCTCTATGTCGGACCCCCAACTTCTTGCGGTATGCTCAATATTTATTCTAAACTATCCTTTTGACGGCAATAAAAATACGGGCATATCATTTTCTTCAACTGTTATTCTTTCAGTTGCCGAAATTATAAGCAATTCTATTACTTGCTTTTCAGGATGTGTCTTATCGCTAAAATGAATTAGATAATCCCAAGTAAGCTTTACTGCTTCTGATATTATTGGTTTTACTTCATTATAAGTTACCAATTCGTCATAACTACCAAGTTGGACTGAGGAACGGTCAGTAAAAAATATTTTTGCAGTAAATTGTATTAAATGTCCATTGTTCTGCTGGGTCACTCTTTGGTTTACTAAGTCAAATAAACTTTGTAAGTCGCTAAGATGAATTTCAAAATTACCTGAAATGCGTTTTGAAATAGTCTGCGGTTTACCAAGAAGTCCTGTTATGAAGTCCTTAAATTGTTCTCCGTCAAAAGGAAAAGTCAAATAACCCTTTGAAAAGTTTTTAGGTTCTTGGCTTTCGTTTTCTGGGTTTATAATTGTTATGTCTGACATAATTATTGTTTCAAATTTTATTGTTAGTCGTGTCTTTTAGCATTACCGCTAGCTATGTAATATGCGAAAGTTCTGTCATACTTATCGTATTTAATTGAATAATTAAAAGGAAAGATATAAATAAACACATCAATAATTCGCCAAAAACCAAGCAGTGTCCTCCACCACCACCCAACAGAGCTCAAACCTATCAAGCGCAGAATAGCAACCACCAATTCCAAAAAAGAAAAAGCTAACGTATACCAAGAAATTTTAAGGAAGACTTTCTACAAAGAAGCAAACAGGCAGTTTTCAATAACTTTATCATAGATAGGGAAGGTGAGATTGTAACCCTAAGTAGCAAATTAGTTCTGATAAAAGTGGTGTAGACCTGGAAATATTTATTAACCGGTAATTGGGAGCGTGGGAGGTGTTGTCGGATGGTTCAAAAAGCAACTGGTTTTGTGGGCAGGTGTTTCATGCTGTTTTTTAATCATGTTTTCTAAGGCCCGAAAGTTCTTACCGAGGATAAAATAGGCTCTGGTGTGGGGTACCGGTTTCAATGCTTATGAAGTGATGATGAATAAAAAAAATGGCAGTATCGAAGTGGAAGACTATGCACTTATCAAAAAAAAGGAACTTTCAAACCGGTTTGATGGACAGCTGTTTGTACTGACAAGCCCTTTTACCTTTTCGTCTGCTGCTGATTTTATCCAGGCTATACATCATTACAAACTCGGAAAAGTAGTGGGGCAGCAGACAGGCGGACTGATTGTAAGCTTTGGAGACATTATCACCACGCACCTTCCGGTAACCAACATGGAACTGACCATATCGCACAATTTATATTACAACATGGGCGCCAAAGAGACTGATTTCAGGGGAGTGATTCCGGATCATCAGGTAGAATACCGGGACGCTTTAAAGTTTACGCTGAATTTAATAAAGAAGCAGCAAACCGTAAAAAATAACTAATCACCTGTTTGCTCCAAGTCTGTAAAGGCGGAACTACAAGAAATACCCTGTTGTCTTGGTGACGTTCTACAAAACGAAACTACCGGGCAGCGTTACCCGTTTACTGGTATAAAGCAAAGTTCACGTTTATCATTCATATGATTCGTAGTGGAATGGGTACATCACCCACTTTCCAGCCATGATAGGTGCAAGACAAATTTTTGATATTAAAGTGAATATGGTACAAACCTCTTATGGCATGGCAGTTCCATTTATGGATTACAATCGTGAGCGGGAAGTGTTGAACCAATGGGCGCATAGGAAGGGAGATGAGGGTATCAGGAAATACTGGAAAGAAAGAAACACGGAAAGCCTAATAACTGGTATTCTGGAGCAAATGCGGATTGATAAATAGTCTGAGATTCATCAGCTACTGGTAAGAAGATATACCGGTCTATCACAATTTGATCTGATAGATTCTGGATTCTGCCTCCCATGGGTGATAGCCTTGCCCTATGTAGTTGAATCCGAATCTTTCGTAGTACCCGTCAAGATCTGTGCACAGGTTCAGATATTTAAATCCACCCAATTTTGCATCCATTTTAGCTTTGTTCACAAGAAGTTCGGCATACCGATTTCCTCTGTGTTGCTGATCTATGAAAAGGGCACAAATCCATGGGTATAGGTCCATTCTGCTAATAAAGTCATTCGTAATCAAACCAGCGCATCCGATTATTGTATCATCTTTAAGCAACAGGTACCATTGCGGCAAGAACTGCTCTGCATGAATGCAGTGAGAGATGCTATCTTCATATAGGATTGGGGCTATATCCGGCCAGCTTTCCTGGAAATACTTTATTGCGGATTGCTTGTAATCAGGCTCCTGCCTGATAGAAACTATTCTCATTTTAATTTCTTCGGTTAATCGTTCATGATTCTAAATGGGCATGTCTGAGGACATCCAACACACATTTCTGTCATAGAGATGTACTTTGAGAAGGCCTATCGGGACAGATACTGTTGCTCTTATTTAATGAACACATTCATTTTTACAGGTTGTAAAATGCCAGAAGCTAATTTTGCGTCTGGTGCTGAACCCTAGTTTTTCATATAACCGTATGGCCCCTGCATTACTATCTGCAACGTGTAAATATGGCATTTTGCCATCGTTAAAAATGGCATGGCTCGCATGCGTAATCAATTGTTTTGCATATCCCTTTCCGGTGTGTGCAGGATGCGTTACGATAGCGCTAAGCTCAGTAAATCCTGTCATTTTCATTCGTTCACCTGCAACTGCAACAAGCATATTGTTTTGATAGATACCATAGTAGTTTCCCAGAGCCGATGTACTTGCCCTGAAGTAACCAGGCTGTACAAGATTGATAAGGCCAAAAAGATCAGCTTTATGATCATCTGTTCTTAATTCTGTAATGTGCTCGTCAACTTCAATAGCAATACGGTTTTCCAGAATCATCTGATTGCAAACCAGCTCATTCTCCAGTTGGACCCTGCTGCTGAAAGCAGGCTGGTTGCCGATGACAAAAAAAGTGTTTGTCAGTGATGCATATGTGTCAATTCCGGCTTCGGTTGCCTCTGGATTTTCGAAACCACCAAATGGACAATAATCCGGTTGATAAAATTGGATGCCATCATATTCTACTGCAAAATCCCGATGCGCTTCGCTGAGAGCATACCAGCATGGGTTGTTTAATTTATCTTTTTCCATGTAAAATATATTATAGTTTAACCGCCTCACTCAGCAGGTTGGCTCTGTTGGCAAGCCATTTCGCATAATAATAAGCGGCTGATAAATATGATTGTTGCAATTTTACAACTCAGATGTCGGAGGATACATCAGTTGTATTATAGTTTACGACAATCCCTTTTCTTTCTTCCATTTCCTGATCCTGAGCCTCGCATTGGCGTAGGGCGAAGATGTATTGAACTGGATCATCCTTCCCAATGTCCATTTATCGTACCATAGTTCTTCATAAAGCTGCCCGTTCGTCTTGCTTTCTATAAGCAATTCAATCTTGCTCACAACGTTATCAAGCCTGTGAAGTAGGGAGAAGTACGTTTCTGTTTCATAATCACTGTAAAACTTCTGCGCAAGCTTTCCCAACTCATTCCATTTAAAGCCGGTTTCGGGAAAATCCACATGCAGTAAACCAGCTTTCCTGCAATTCCATTTAAGAACCAATTCTCCCCAGCCAATAAGGTATGACACAAGATTATTGATGCTCATAGATATCCCTTTCGAATGCCCATCCAACTCGTAAATTGTTGTCATTTCAAGGGGGATTTCTGACAATTCACTTTTTAACTTCGTGTAATTCTCTTTGATCGCTTTCTGCAGTTCTTGCTTATTTTTGGGAACCGACATATCCTTATGTTTTAATTACGTATCTGTAAGTGAATTTAATCTTGGGATACTTCATGTCTCAGTTGCCGCTTTAATTAATAATCCATGCTGGCGCCTTTACCAATGGCTCGCAGTAACATCACTGACGGCTCATTTTTAAATTTAAATGTTCAAACCTAAGCCATTTTTTTGATAGATAGTAAACATTGTTGATATCCTGCCATGTCATAATAATAGTCAACTGATTTGAGTGCGTAGTGGCGACAGCGTAGCGTGCTTTTTTATTAATGATATTAGCTAACTGTTGTTAAACAGATCGGTTAGTTTCAATCCGTTTAACAGGAATGATGCATTTGTTAAGCGAATATTCAGAAGCAACTCAAGGATTTAAGCACCAGAGTAAAGGCGGATCGCAGATGCAGAGCGATCAAATCACTTTTTCATAGGTCAGCACTTCCATCGCCTGCTTGCCGTTTGCAGTTTCTATGTCCTTTTTCTGAACCGTATATTTCAGACCATTTTTGGTCCAGCTTTGAGGAAGTGATGGCTGTATAGCACCATTAACACGCCTGAAATTAGCTGAACTACCCATCAATTTGATAGCATCATTGAACTTGTTGGACGTGATATCCATGTTATATTCACTTACGGTTGTAAGCTGATTACTCACAAACTGGAACTGCATACGCTCTGCCACCTTACCCTTTGAGTTGCTCTGCACCAGATCCGGGCTGTACTCTTTCCAGTCGAATGCTCCAATTTTACGGCTTTCTTCATGTTCTTTTACTTGTGCTCTGTTCATTCCAAAACTTATTCTGAACAGATCGTTCACTTGATTCTTATGTCGAAGACTTACTGTTGTACTCCTTTCTACTGTTTTTCCATTTTCAAATGTGAGCACACAACCGATCGGCTGATTACTAAATTCAGTTTTCGAACTGATCTTCATCTGATCGACGGCTACCCACTTTTGGTAGGTTTGACTCCATCCCCTACTGTATTTAAGCGAAATGGGTAGACTTGAAGTGCCTGACCATCTGATCGCAGGCGGATTACCAACAGTAATGGATCCGATCATAACTAAAACACTGTCAATACTATACGTAGTGTCCATTTTTGTTAAATACCTCGTTACTTCAAAGTTCATAGGTTTTTCCGGCGTACTGACAGAATCACCATCAAAGTAATACCCTCCAGGCCCCTCAAATGCAGGAATTGCAGGTACTATTTCCGGCGTCTTATTTTTATTGCATGAGGTAAGGGATAGCAGTACAAGCGATAGGAAAACAAAATGAGATGTATTCAAGCAGGTAAATTTTTTAATAAATTGTATCATGGCGGGTAAAATGAAATAAATAAAATATAAAGATTTATGCCAGATTTTATCGCTAAATCCGAAGCATCATTCAAAATCAGAACGATCTATGTCACCGAAAAATTACCATCGGACTACCTAAAAAATCAGGGCTTTAAAATTCGCTGGAGAGCAATCATAAGTTTGGCATACCAGGTTTCGGGCTTAACTATTTGCGGCTGACCTAATTTATCTCCGGCATATTTACTGTGAGTAGCAGGATTAAAATGGTCCCTCCCAGGATGATCAGGTATCCCTTGTGCTGGCTATAATCACAAAAACTAAATAAATACCTTAGATCCGGCTTGAAAACATCGATTCCGGGAGAAATTTTCCATTACTCTAACTTAGGTGCCTGTCTGTTAGGATATTTATTGGAAACCAGAACGAGGGGAAATTATGAATGGCTACTTCAATGGAGATTTTTTCGCTCTTTTCGGTATTAATTACCCTTGTTGCGTTGTTGCTTGTATTAATGTCAGAATGCTGAAACTTCCTTGCGGCATGAGCCTAGTGCTTATGGGAAGTTGTTTCGATTGGAGTGATCACTCTCGGATATGTGTCTGGGAATGTTACTACCCTCGCTGGCATGCTCCTGAGCTTACTGTTGTTTGCTGGGGCACATCATGTTATCCTGGAAGATCTCAAAAAATTTTCCAAGAGAATCGCTGACTTCGCTGTGGTTAGGTCCGATTGTCTCCAGTGTACTGGTTGAATATGGGCTTTAGTTTTTGATGGACCTGCTGATAAACCGCTAACGATCATTTATGGTCTGATGTTAGGCGCCTTGATTTTACCCACAGTCTTATCTGTCATGGGCATCTTAAAAGAAGCAAACCTTCAAAAAAATGCGGAAACCAACATATTCGGCGAATCCCTGTTTAACGATGGAATAGGGTAGTGATTTTTGCAACCCTTCTTAAAATTGCTTCTGTTGGTATCGGAAATTATGGCGTTTGGGCAATTGGAGAGCTCTGTTTCAGGAAGAGAATAGCTTGCTGAATACAAATAGATTGCGGATGGTTCTTTGGTTCGCCTATTGCATCTATGGCCTTATAACTGATCAATGTAATTAGCTTCTGATGCCTTGGTTAATTTTGTGAACACATAACTTGAACCAATTGTAAGAATGGCAAGCGTGATAAACGTATAATGAAACGCCTGTGATAAATTCGTTTCCAGTGCGCCTGAACTGAAAAATGAAAGCACAAGGCTTGATACGGAAATACCAAAACTGATTGAAAGCTGTTGAGAAATGACAAGCATTGTATTACCACCGCTTGCCGAATTTTCATCCAGTTCTGAAAGGGTGACTGTATTCATGGCAGACATCTGTATGGACGTAAAGAATCCATAGAATACCATGAGCAGTATGTAATAGCCCAAGGGGGTATCTTTCTCTACAAATCCGAGTATAACCAGGCATAGGCCTAATAATATGGTATTGCTTATCAACACGGTCCTGTAACCAAAAGATGTAATAATCCGGACAATGAATGGTTTTACTGCTATGTTCGCCAATGCGGAAGGCAGTAACAGCAGCCCGGAAACGGATGGTGAATAACCAAAGCTGGTTTGAAGCATTAGCGGTAACAGCAGCGGCAGACCGCCAATCCCAAGACGGGTTATCAGACTGCCTGATAGGCCTACCTTTAAACTATTAATATTCAAAAGTCTAAGGTCAATTAACGGCTTTTCTGTTTTCTTAAAATGCCAGTAGTAAAACAATGAAAGTAGACCAAACAGGAATAGTAGGCCAAGAATCACGGTTAAATGACTGAACCCTGTTCCGACAAGTTCCAGCAACATGGTTATGGCAATCAGCGCAAGGCTGAAATAGACAAGTCCTCTGAAGTCAAACCTTCCAACGGCATGTTTAAAGTTGGGCATAATGCGGTAAGCCATAGCTATTCCTATAATTCCGACAGGAACATTCACTAAAAAAATCCAGTGCCATGACAAATATTCCGAAAGGAAGCCTCCAAGACTTGGTCCGACAACCATGCCTAATAATCCAAAAACAGTTATAAAATTCATGGTTTTAAGCAATTCGGCACGCGGGAATTGGTACAAAATCGCCAGACGAGCAATAGGTACCATCATCGAAGCACCAATCGCCTGCAAAACCCTGGACATATTAAAAGTGAGTAGGTCGACAGAAAGGGCACAGCATAAAGAGCCTGTTATAAACAGACTTACAGCAATCATAAACATTGTCCGCGAGCCAAACCTGTCAGAAAGCCAGCCGGATAAAGGGATGAACAAAGCCAAGGTCAGCGTATAGATAACAATTACCGAATGCATCTGTGTGGCCGAATATCCCATATCCTTTGCTATGGATGGAAGCGATGTGTTCAATATGGTGCCATCCAGTGACTGAATAAACATAGCTACAGCCGTTACCCATGGTAACAACTGTGTAGCATTAAGATCATTTTTTTCTATATTCAAGTTTGTGGTGATTTGATTCAAGACACAGTTGTTCGAACCTTTAAAAAAAATCGTTCTCGCCCGGATCTTGCCTATCATCGTAAAAGCGACAGGAATTTGATTACACAACAACACTGCCAATGCCATCCGTTCGCAGTTTAGGTTTTTTAATAATGGAGTAAATGGTGCTTGCTATGCCCTCGCCGCTGCCCTATAAAAGAAAGTCTGGTGATTGTCTGTCCGCAGTTAAGCGGTTTGCTGGCAGCCACAGTCTTTTGTTTTGCGTCGTCTTACTACCTTTTTATGCGTATAAAAATCAGCGGTGAATATGGTCTTTATCGGGGCGAATCAAACCGGTGAACCGAAAGGTTTTGGTATGATTGTTTTCCCGAAGGTGCACTTATAAAAATCTCAGGTCTTACAAAACATGCAAATCCTGTCACATTAATCAAGAGCCCGTGAAAGCAGCAGTTATAGAACACTGTGGTTCACCTGGCGAGTTCAAGATCAAGGATTTTCCGACTCTCAAAATTAGAAAGGGACAAGTCCTGACCCATAATAAGGCTTCGTCAGTTAACCCAGTCGATACATTAGTCAGACAGGTGAAGACAATGCTTATCACCGGTTTATTTGATGATCAGCTGTTGGAAAGCGATTTCAGTGGAATTGTCATTGAGTCTACAAGCAATCGCTTTGCGCCTGGAAATGAAGTATTTGGTGTGAATGCGGCAATAAAAGGAGGGGCATACGCCCAGCAAATTATAGCAGACCATGACATGTGTATGCTATCATCAAAAGCCCTTCAGCGATCATTCCAGCTATCAACTAGCTTGCAAAAGCGGTTTGTCTATGTTTTACTCCCCATTCAACCAATCCGATTATTTTCTCCTTCAGTCCCATTGCTGATTCGGTAATGCCGTATTTTACCGTGTTTGCATCTACCACCGTGCGTTTTACAATTCCGTTCAGCTCAAGTTCTTTCAGTTTTTTGGAGAGGGTTCGCCTGGTAATAGACGGAATGAATCGCTGGATCTCACTGAACCGGATGTCATGGTCAAACAACAGGCAGACAATGATCATCTTCCATTTTCCGGAAAAGATATTCAGTACATCCAGCATCGCCAGGCCGTCCTCCCGACTGCAATTCTTGAGGTCTAGAGCGAGTTCAATATTCTTGTACATACAATTTTCTGATGTTGTATACTCCGGTATACCAGTGTAGTTTGAGGATCAAAGTTACTATACCTTTACCGGGTAACTAAATGGTACAGATGAAAATATTAATGTTTGGTCGGGGAGTAATATCAACGCAATATGGATGGGCTTTCGAAAAGGCGGGCCATTCCGTAGAGTTCTATGTAAGACCGGGAAGAAAATCCGAATTAGGAGAGAAGGTTACTTTAAATATTTACGATGCCCGTAAAAAAATACGCGGCGTATTGGTGGATGAAGACTGGAAAGTGACTTTAAGAGAAGATCTGAATTCAGGTTATGACCTGATAATCGTAAGCGTGCAACATTATCATTTTCCTGATGCCGTCAATTTTTTAGCAGATAGAATCGGAAATGCAACGGTGCTCATATTTAATAACCTGTGGGAAGAACCAGCGACTGCAGTAGCAGGTCTTCCTGCAAACCAAGTGGTCTGGGGTTTTCCTCAGGCAGGGGGCGGTTTTGACCAAAAGGGTGTATTGAATGGGGCTTCGCTTGGCGGCGTGAATATGGGCATGTCTGCGGAAAAACCAACTGAAAGAGAGTTGCAGGTTATGGATCTGCTCAGCTCTTCAGGCTTCAAAATAAAATTATACACAGACTTCCGTTCATATCTGTTCTCCCATTTTATATTGAATGCAGCACTGCATTTTGAGGGCGTGAAAGCTGGCAAAGGATTGTCAGCGGCATCTATTGAAGACATGCAAAAGTCATCGTATTGGCGTCAGGTCTTGCAAAATGGCAAGGAATTGTTGCCGTTATTGCAAGCAAGAAATGTAGATATTACAGCCAGCTCCGAGCTAAAGATCATGAACCTGCCGTCTTGGAGCATTAGTTTGATCATGAAGCTAGCTATCAATTATGTACCACCTTTAAAAGCAGTACTGACCGGACATTCCAATCCTGTTGAGACTAAATCCTATTGCAGGGATGTTTTGATATCTGCAGAAGTGCTAGGGATCAGTCTGCCCCGCTACCAGGCGGCAAAGGCATTACTGCAGGTACCCTGACAGTAAGAAACGCAAGTATTGTGTCCAAGTGGAAAAATAGGTAGTTCGGAATTTTCTGCTTTGACTTCTTGACAGTAAAATTCATTTTACTAACCATTTCAGGAAGCTTTTTACCATTGTAAAACTATCAGCTTGACTGATTGTTTAAGAGTATTCATTTTCTTTACTCTGGCCGGTTGTAAAATCTCATTTTTATAAATACGGTCGCGCCATTTCATCTGCAGCCGCCAGGTTTTCAGTGCGTTTACTGATATCGGCTTTATGCAAAGCAGCTTTCAAGGTGTCTTTATTCAGGTCCTGGCAGTAGGCAGGCTCGCCCGGCTGCTGTCTCCACGAATCAGAAAGCCGACCGCCATTGATCGCATCAAAGCCAATGTCGTCAATGAGTTTGATGACAGTGAAATTGCGCAGATGGCAGAATGACAATTCTAATTAACAATGTGCCTTTATTAAATTTATTTTTAATTAGTATAAATAGTCTTATGTTTGCCGGAAAATAACGTTCGCTTGATGAAAACAAGATTACAATCAATACTATTCTTTCTCGCTTCCATTTGTCCTTTGCAGCTCACTTACGCTCAATCTGATTCGGGGTTTGTCAGGGGTGTTGTGATGGACGCCAATAAGCAGCCGGTCCCGTTCGCTACTATTATTGTGAAAGGGACTAATATAGGTACTACTGCAAACAGTGACGGAATTTACCGGCTTGGTAATTTACCCAAAGGAAACGTTTCAATCAGAGCTTCTTTCATCGGATATACGATTCAGGATAAAAACATTACACTTGACCCAGGCACTGAACAAAGCCTGGATTTTGAACTAAAAGAAAGTTCTTCCCAGCTTGACGAAGTCATAGTTTCCGCAGGACGCAGGGTAGAGTCGCTGGCCGAAACGCCGTCATCGGTTACAGTCGTAAATGCAAAAGAGATCAGCGCGCTCTCAACGATAAGTCCTAACATCGCTAACATTCTTGCGTTTTCGGTTCCTGGTTTGGGAGCATCCACCAATCAAACCGGGAATTCGGGACAAACATTGCGTGGTCGTAATCTGCTGGTATTGATTGATGGCATACCACAATCAACTCCGCTAAGGGCCGGAGGGCGGGATATCCGTACAATTGATCCGTCGGTGATCGAGCGGGTGGAGGTCATTAAAGGCGCCACAGCCATTTACGGAAACGGTGCCGATGGCGGACTGATCAACTACATCACCAAAACGCCAAAGACAGACCAAAAAATTGGTGGGTACAGCCAGTTAAGTCTAACAGGCAATACAAGGGGAGACAGCACATTGGGCTTCCGTGCTTCACAACAGCTGTACGGACGTATAGCCAGGTTCGACTATGTGGTAAGCGGGATGTACGAAAAAACCGGTGTTTACCGTGATCCGAAAGGACTGGTGATATCGCCTGACTACGGACTCGGCGAAACCAAAATATACAATGCATTTGCGAAGGTGGGTTATAATTTCAGTGGTTCTCAGCGCATAGAGGCCATGTATAACTATTACAGCTCCAACCAGCATTCGGCTTATGTAGCCAAAGCCGGTATTTACAGACAGTCTCCTGCAATCGGGGTGTGGGGAGCTCGCAAAGGAATTGACGAGGGGACCCGCTACAATCACAATGCCAATATTCAGTATACCAACAAGAATATTTTTGGTCGGACTTCTTTGTCAGCCAATGTATATCTGCAGGATTTCTGGACGGTTTATTCCAATTCAGAATCATTTTTTGGCAGCGGGCAATCAGCTATTATTTCAACCAAGAAAGGTTTCAGACTCAACATGAATACGCCTTTTGCGATATCCTCCAAGCTATCTGGAGATGTGACCTATGGCGTGGATATATTAAATGATCAAACGGAGCAAAACCTGGTTGACGGCCGCGCCTGGGTGCCGCGGATCAATATGAACAACCTGGCTCCGTACGCGCAGCTTACCACGCAGTGGTTTAATTACCTGAATCTGAAAACAGGCTTGCGCGCTGAGAATATTAAAATGGATATTGCCGATTACGCTACTTTGGCAACCGGTCCCGATGGTGCTGGAAGTATTGACGTAAAGGGCGGAAAGCTGGATTATAATGCTTTTGTATTTAATGCAGGACTTCGGTATTCAAAATTTAAGCGGTTTAACCCATTCGTAAGCTATTCACAATCATTTTCTATTTTCGATCTTGGGAGAATATTAAGAGCTGCGAACGAAAATACAGTGGCCGGTCTGCAGACAGAACCGATCATTGTTAACAACTATGAGGTGGGTTTCAGCAGCGCATTGGGGCCTTTGAGCGTGTCGGCAGCGTATTATTACAGTACATCGAAACTGGGTTCCAATCTGCTTCTGGTGGATGGTAAATACGTGGCCGAAAGACTGCCGGAGCGGGTTTGGGGCTACGAGTTACAGGTCGATTATCAGGTCACCAACAGCTTTGTTTTAGGAGGTAATTATGCTTTTGTAGAAGGTAAAGGGGATAAGGACGGTGACGGAAATTTTAACGGCCCGACGGATAAATATCTCAACTCCAACCGCATTACGCCGGCAAAAATTGCGACCTACGCCCGCTACAATCAGGGCAGGTTTAATGCTGACCTGAACTGGTTGTATGTAGGAAAAAGAGACAGGTTCAAACCTAATGAAAAAGGCGTATATTCCATCGGGGAGGGGCCAATCGAGTCTTACAATACTTTCAATTTGTCTTTGGGATACAAAATCACGGAGAACCTGAAAGCCGATCTGGGTATTGAAAACTTGCTTAATACGGTTTATTATCCGTCTATTGCACAGTTTTACGGCACAGCCATAGATTACCGGAGAGGCAACGGGCGCAGATTTAACCTTACGGTAGGGTACCGCTTTTAGCAAGTATGAAGTTTAAAAAAGTAGTCAGCTTTTTACACCTATGGCTCGGAGTTGTCTCCGGGCTTTTTGTGTTTTTGATCGCGCTGAGCGGCTGTATCTATACTTTCGCCGACGAGCTCAAACCCATTGTTTACCGTGAGCGCTTGTTTGTTACGCCAGAAAATAAGGAAAAACTACCCCTGACTCGGTTGCTGGGCATTGCCCAACATACGCTTGGGAAGGACAAGATCATCACCAGGATCGAGATAGGTAATTCCCCCGACCGTTCCGTGACATTCAGGTCGCAAAAGAATAATCCTGATGGATTGACCCACTGGGACTATTTTGAATATTATTACCGGGTATACATCAATCCATACTCCGGAAAGGTCATTTATGTTGAAGATTCAAAAAATGAGTTTTTTCAGCTTGTGCTTGCATTGCACATGCGAATGCTTTTCGGAGAAAAGGTAGGCCATTATGTTGTCGCATATTCAGTGCTCAGCTTTGTGATTGTGCTGCTCTCCGGTTTCTTTCTGTGGTTTCCCAAGAAATGGACGGCCAAAAGCATTAAGAATAATTTCACTGTTAAATGGAGCGCAAAATGGAAAAGACTCAATTATGACCTGCATCAGATACTTGGACTCTACGCATTTTTTGTACTGCTATTGACCGCGCTCACCGGGCTTGTCTGGGCATTTGACTGGATGCAGGATACTGTGCGTTTTGTTGCGAATGGAGGCAAGAATATAGAAAAGCCCGCCCTTTTGGTTTCAGATACATTGCAGCCACAAGCTGTTTCAGGATTGGATAAGGCATTCGTGACAACTGCCGCGCGCTATCCTGATGCGTATGCATACCTGGTATTATTACCTGCAAAAGCTGCATCTACAATCAATACTTTGGTCTATAAAAAAGCCTGGAATCGCTTCGACCGCCTGCTGATCGTATACGACCGGTATTCAGGAAAAATGCTTTCCAATACTTCCTTTCAAAACCTTAATAACGGCGATAAGGCCTATCAGCTCAATTTTGATCTGCATACGGGTGCATATATGGGTTTGTTTGGTAAAATGCTCTCATTCTTTGCGGCCTTGGTATGCTCCGCATTACCTGTCACCGGGTTTTACATCTGGTGGGGCAAAAGAAAAAAGGAGTCATCGGTCCGAAGCCGCGAAGCCCGGGCTAAACTCGTTTAACATAAATATGTAATATTCAGATAACGTAATAGCGACCCGGATAAAGATATTTACGGTCTTTGAACGTGTAAAATGATGTTTTGAATTAAATGTGAAATCACTCTTTGCATGGGAGCCTCTGCTCATGTCCGAAGAAAGGTCATATTTGATTGTCTGACTCTGGCAGCTTTAGTCCACTGCTATCAGCTATGATATTGGTATTTTGTAGACAACTGTCTGCGATCACAGGTGTGTGAGATGAGTAGCGGGCCAGGCGAAAGATATAAAGCAAGCTGTATATGAGACTTACAGGTCCTGGCATGAAAATAGCTGTTCTGGTTTTGACAATACCCGCATTCTGAAATTCATTCAATGTGGGCAGACAAATTTTAATTAAACATTAGCAAAATTGAAGAAGCATCACAATTCCCATATCAAAGCAGCATCGCTTACTATTCTTGTTTTCTTTGTCCTTACCATATGTTCATGTTCCAGAAGATTCACTTTTTCCGAATCTGTCATCGTTCCTGCTGCTCAGGGCCATGTGAAATCTAAAAAAGATAAGAATGACAATTATGCAGTAAATCTTTTGGTCAGAAACTTATCCGATCCTGCCAGACTTGTCGAATCCAGAAATACGTACGTGGTATGGCTCAATACAAGGAGTAACGGAGTGAAAAACCTGGGACAGCTCAAAAATGCATCTGGGCTCTTTTCAAAAAAATTGAAGAGTGAACTGAAAACTGCTACACCGTTCGAACCAACAGGTTTTTTTATAACTGCTGAAAATAAGGCGGATATCACTCACCCTAACGGACAGGTTATCCTGACAACAAAATAGGGTCAGTAAATTGATACATAACGCTTAACAGCAATGATAGAATTCGAGTTACAAGATTTCTGAGCCGGGCATTATTGAGTGATCTCACTTATAGGCCCAGATTATTTCAGATCGCACTGACTCTGCACTGATTTTTTCCAATTGAAGAACATTTGAATACATGGATCAACCAAACCGTAATGCTGACCCCAAAATAAATGAACATCTGGCCAACGAACGAACTTACCTGGCCTGGATCCGCACAGGAATCGGCATTATGGCGTTTGGCTTTGTAGTGGTTAAATTTTCTTTGTTCGTAAAGCAGATCGGGCTGGCTCTGGGAGCGCCTGTAAAGATTCCCCCCGGGGGCTATTCGGCTGCAATTGGGATAGTATTGGTAGTTATCGGAGTGATCTCAATTGTTTTATCATTTTTGCAGTACCGTAAAACTTATAGTCAGATCAATGGTGGTAACTATCTGCCTTCGACTTTACTGACGACGATTTTAACAAGTATCATCGTGTTGATCAGTATCGTGCTGGTGTTTTATCTGATGCAAAGTGTATGATGAACGCGTTTGAATTGCCTTAACTCATAGTCCATAGTTTATAATGATTCTGAAGCAGCAATAGCTCACAACTCGGTGGAATAGGTGAGACAATTTATTTGGATTATTCGCGTAACTTTGCCTGCGTCCGGCGAAATGATCACCGATAAACGTATAGACAAAGTTTGCATTTGCAATTCCAGGATTCTGTTAATGAGCGAGCCCACTTCCAACAAAGCAATATTTATAGCCGACGACGACAGCGATGATCGTTTTTTTATCAAAAATGCCATTACTTCTGCCAGGATACAGGCCGAAATAATTGAGGCTGAAAACGGAATTGAGCTGATTGCGATGCTCGAACATACCCAGCGAAAGGCCTCGCTGATCATTGTTGATATGAATATGCCAAAAATGAATGGCATGGAAACGGCGCTGATCATTCATAAGATTCCAGCTGCTATGGCCGTTCCAATAGTGATTATTTCTACCTCACCCAGTCAGCAACTAAAAGATGATGCACAACAGGCAGGGGTTTCAGCCGTATATAAAAAGCCGGATTCTATTCAGGAATTTGGACAGCTGATTGAGATAATACAAACAAAATTCTTACTTTAATCGAATAAAACCTGCTGACAACTCTATGGGTTACGGAGCTGATAAGTTAAATATGCCAACATTGCCTAAGGCGCAAACAGGTATTGATGGTTTGGATCAAATTACCTTTGGTGGTTTTCCACAGGGAAGGCCAACGCTGATCTGCGGTGGTGCCGGCTCAGGAAAGACATTGATGGCTATGGAGTTTTTGGTACATGGTGCCCGCAAATTCAATGAGCCGGGTGTGTTTGTTGCTTTTGAGGAGAAATCACAGGAACTGGCACAGAACGTGGCTTCCCTCGGATTTGATTTGAAACAGCTTGAACAGGATAAGCTGATCAAGATCGATCATGTGCATGTGGAGCGCAGTGAGATTGCTGAGACAGGAGAATATAATCTGGAAGGCCTTTTTATAAGATTGGGATATGCCATTGATAGTATTGGTGCTAAAAGGGTAGTTCTGGATACGCTTGAAAGCCTTTTCTCAGGTTTGGATAATCAGGCCATTCTGCGGGCTGAACTCAGGAGACTTTTTCAATGGCTCAAGGATAGGCAGGTAACTGCAGTCATTACCGGTGAACGAGGTGATGCCAGCCTGACACGGCAGGGACTGGAGGAATATGTCTCTGACTGCGTCATTCTTTTGGATCATCGCATAGAGAATAAAGTGTCTACTCGTTTACTGCGTATTGTCAAATACCGCGGAACCGTACATGGTACCAATGAATATCCATTTCTGATAGACGAGGAGGGCATATCAGTGCAACCCGTTACCTCCCTGATGCTCAACAATGAAGTATCTGAAATAAGGATTTCATCGGGAATACCCTCGTTGGATAAAATGCTGGGCGGTGAAGGATTTTTCGAAGGCAGCAGCATTCTGGTTTCCGGGACAGCCGGTACGGGTAAGACCAGTATTGCCGGTAATTTTGTAAACCAGGCATGCGTAGACGGAAGACGCTGCATCTTTTTTGCATTTGAGGAATCACCTCAGCAGATTGTCCGTAACATGCGATCAACAGGAATCGATCTGCAAACACATGTGGATGCAGGTCTGCTGCATTTTAGCGCCTCACGGCCTACATTTTACGGACTTGAACTTCATTTGCTGTCTATGATCAAGCTGGTGGAAAAAGTAAAACCACAGGTGGTGGTCGTTGACCCGATTACCAATCTGATTACGGTTGGGTCCAATAGCGAGGTGAAAAGTTTACTCACAAGACTGATTGATTATCTGCAGTCCAAACAGATCACGGTGATGTTTACGGCTTTGGCGCTGGTTGATAATAAATCAGAGCAAACCGATGAAGGCGTATCTTCGCTGGTCGATGCGTGGCTGCTGGTCAGAGATATCGAGTCCAACGGAGAACGAAACAGAGGACTATACGTCATGAAATCACGTGGGATGAAGCACTCCAATCAGGTAAGAGAATTTATCATCTCGGATGATGGAATAAAACTCGTTGATGTATTTTTAGGTCCTGACGGTGTATTGACCGGCTCAGCACGTCAAGCCCAGCAGCTCATTGAGAAAACCGGTGTGGCGATCCGCGATCATGCGGTATCACGTAAGGACAGAGAGATTGAACGGAAAAGGCTGGTTCTTCAATCCAAGATCGCTTCGCTTCAAGAGGAGTTTGAATCAATTCAGGAAGAACTCAATAAAACATATATTGAAGAAGAGCTCAAGAAAAGTATCATGGAAGAAAACAGACAAGAGCTCACTCAAAAAAGAGATATGCAATGATTGCTGATCAATTCAATAGTGAACCAACGCATGGACTATGGGAACTGAGGCTTTACATCGCCGGACAAACGCCCCGGTCGGTTGCAGCGCTTTCCAATTTGAAAAAGTATTGCGAAGAGCATTTGAAGGGTAAGTATACCATCGAAGTGATTGATTTGCTGGTGCATCCGCAACTGGCAGAGGGTGATCAGATTTTAGCTGTTCCGACTTTGGTTAAGAAAGTCCCTGAGCCAATTCGAAAGATTATTGGAGACTTATCAAATGAAGAAAAAGTGCTTGTTGGTCTGGATATTCGCTCGACTAATCTATTGCGATGAGCGCAGACGAATCTCACGCACAGGATCAGCATCACGACCCCGCTGACAGCCAGGCATTTGTGCTTCGGCTTTATGTTGCGGGTGCTTCGCCGAATTCAACCAGGGCGATTGTAAATCTGAAAGAAATTTGTGAGCGCTATCTCAGTGGGAATTATAGCTTGCAGATTATTGATGTGCACCAGGAAAAACATCAGGTTTTTGATCATCAGTTACTTGCTCTGCCGCTGCTGGTTAAAATCAGCCCCTATCCTGAAAGAAAATTAATAGGCGATATGTCTGATACGGCGAAAGTTTTACTGGGCTTGGGTATCACTACGGAATAGTGCCATAAATGAATAATAAAAAAACATACGAGCAGCTTCTGGAAGAAAACAGACAACTATCTGTGCAACTGGAAGAGCTGAACGATACCATCGAGGCGATCAGGACCGGACAGGTAGATGCGATCATTGTAAAGGATCCTGTCGCAGGTCAGCAATTGTATACGCTTAAATCAGCGGATCAAACCTACAGGATCTTCATTGAAAAAATGAATGAAGGCGCTGTGACCATCAATGCACAGGGTGTAGTACTTTATTGCAACTCTATGTTTGCTGAAATGGTGGGCATGTCCTTATCCGGCGTGGTAGGTACGCATCTGGAGTCTTTTATTGCTGAAGATTGCCAGTCCGATTTTGCAGATATGATCACATCCGGATGGACCAGCGATGTAAAAAGGGAGTTATCGATCATCAAGGCTGGCATCGGTATACCCTGCCAGTTGTCTGTCGCTACCCTCGAGCTGGATGGCCGTGAACTGTTGAGCGTCATTATCACAGACCTTTCATTCCAAAAACATACTCAGAAACTGCTACGGGAAAACAATACACGTCTCCAACAGACCAATGCGCAGCTGGAAGCGAGTAATCATGATCTGCAGCAATTTGCCTCTGTAGCCTCCCATGATTTGCAGGAACCTTTGCGGAAAATACTTATTTTCTCAAATCTTCTCGCAACAGCTTATGGTGAGCAAACAAATACGGAGATAAAGACTTATCTTGGGAAAATAACCTCATCTTCGTTACGGATGCGAAAAATGGTCGAGGATATTCTTAAATATTCCCGGCTTTCCGGTGGGCAAGTCAATCCGGAGCTGTTCGATCTGGGAGAAGTTATCAAAGAAATTGAAGAGGACTACGAAATTGTAATACAGGAAAAGCGGGTGCAGCTGGTGATCGGACCACTGCCTGAAATCGAAGGTAACCGCTCGCAGATCAAACAGGTATTTCAAAATCTGATTGGTAATTCGATCAAATTTGCCAGTCCTGACAAGGCACCCGTCATCAAGATTTTTGCTGAGTCTGGTCAGACAGCAGATGCCTTACCGGATCAATTGATGCATTGCATCGTTGTGGAGGACAATGGTATTGGTTTTGATATGCAATATCACGAAAAAATATTCTCCCTTTTTGAAAGGCTCAATACCAAGGAAAGCTACGAAGGCTCGGGTATCGGACTTTCAGTTACAAGAAAGATCATCGAAAAACATGCGGGTCACATCATGGCAGAAAGTCGGCTGGGAGCCGGAGCCAGATTCAGCATCCTGTTGCCATTGCATCAGAATTTGATTTCTTGATCTGAGCCCCAATCGCACCCAGCAACTCGCCTGAGACTATCTACAAAAGTGATTTGGCTATTTTGCCAACCTCTAGCAGCGAGGCAGATGCGTTGTCGATAAACAAAACTGCATGCGGGTGCTGGCGCATAATGGTTGATGGAAATTGTTGGTCAATGTTTTCGTTGATCGTGTTGTAGACTGCCTGGGCTTTTTTCTCACCGGGCACCATACAAAATACAAAAGCAGCTTTCATCAGCGTAGGAATCGTCAGCGTCAATGCAGCTTTTGGAACGCTGTCAAAATCAGGGAAACATCCGTCGTTTACTTGTTGCTGGCGGCAGGCCTGATCTAATTCTACCTGTTTCACGATCAAAGGATCATTAAAAAAAGCAACATGTGGATCATTGAATGCTAAATGACCATTTTCACCAATTCCCAAACACACGATGTCAATGGGATAGTCAAGTAAAAGCTGACTGTAACGCGCGCATTCTGCATCTACATCCTGTGCACTGCCGTTCAAGTAATGGACTGAGCGCAACGGCTTGTGGTCAAAGAGTCTGACCTTCAGAAAATGACCGAAGCTCTCTGCTGCATCCTGTGCCACACCTACATACTCGTCCATGTGAAATGCATTGATTCTCTCCCAGGCGATCCCGCTCTGTTGTTTTAAGACATCCAGAAATTCGTTTTGCGACGGCGCGGAGGCGAACACGATGTTGAGATAATCTTTTGTTTGCTGTAATTCTATGATTTTGTCTGCTACAGCATGTGCTGCTTGCGTGCCCATTTCCTGTCTTGATTCCAGGACTTGTATGTCTAATTTATCTGCTTGCATTTGAGTGCGTATTTAATAGTTACATGATGTTAAGGTGTAGTAATCCTGGCTGGACTTATGCCGTTTTTAAAACGCAAACCTAGCTCCAGCTACGCAGCTTGTGGCCTTTAATGGCATAAAACACCAGGTAAAGGTAGCAGGGAAAAAGCACCCAATACGCCTGCCGCACATCGAGCTGGTCAGCAAAATAGCCGTAAAATAATGGCATGATGGCATTGCCGCACAGGCCCATGATCATAATCGAGGCGCCCAGTTTGGTATATCTGCCCAGGTCATCCAGAGCCAGCGGCCATATGCCGGCCCACACCAATGAATTGGCAAGCCCAAGTAGCACCACAAACCATATAGAGATATCCGTTTGATGGCCAAGCAGGTCAACGGGTCCTTTCGCGAAAATGATCAGCAACGTAAAACAGGTACCCAGCAGGGTGCATACACGCAGCGCATTGACCTGACTGACCCATCTGGGAATAATTGTGATCCCGATCAGATAGCCACAAATCGTGCAGAAAAGCGTATAGGAGGGAAATACCTTTGCCTCCAGCAGATCAATGCCCATCGAATTGGCGTAGCCGATAATTGTATCAATGGCAATCACCTGTGTGCCTACGTGCAGGAAAATGGCAAGCGCGCCCAATATCAGGTGAGGGAATTGGAAAATGCTGGTCTTGTTGGCATTCGCACTGGCAATGTGCTCACTTTCCTGCTCGGTATCAATTTCAGGCAGAGGAGATTTGTATACGAGGATGCCCAGTACAAACAAGAAGGTGCCTAATGCAGCATAAGGTGTAATAACCCTGCGTATGAGCTCGTCTAATGCGGCGCTTCTATCCAGGTCAGTCATCGAGCCCAGTTGCGCGAAAAGTGTTGTGTCGGTAGGTTTGAGAATGACAGCCGCAAAGATGATAGGCGATAGTATGCCCGCGGCCTTGTTGCAGATCCCCATGATGCTGATGCGTTGTGCGGCACTTTGTTTAGGTCCGAGAATGGTAATATAAGGGTTTGCGGCAGTTTGCAGTATGGCCAGTCCGATCCCAATTGTAAAAAGGCCCAGCAGAAAGATTTCATACGTACGGCTCATTGCGGCAGGTACGAAAATGAAGGCACCCAGTGCCATCGCCCAGAACCCAAACATCATTCCCTTTTTGAAACCTACTTTTTTAAGTAAAAACGAGGAAGGGACTGACATGACGAAATAGGCAATATAAAATGCAAATGCCACCAGGTAAGCCTGAAAACTGCTCAGTTCACACGCAATTTTAAAATAGGGGATAAGGATGGAATTGACCCAGGAAATAAATCCAAATATAAAAAACATCACACCGATCAGCAGAATTGACAGGTTTGTTTCTTTTTTGGAAAGATCCTCAACTTTAATGGCAAGTGTCTCAGGTTTCATATTTTTTGCTCGTTGTGTTCTATGGGCTTTGGGACCGGGCGCATGTATTCCGCTTGACAGCATGCCGTAACCGGCCCATTTCGAAGTGGCATTGCTGTAATAAGATACATACCGGTCGGGGGCAGTGCCGTGTTTTATTTTTTTGCTGCTTTCTGCAGAACGCTCTCTAATGAAACACTTTTGCCACCCAGTCTTTTACTTTCATCGGCCGCTTCCATAAATGCATATATCTCTATGGTCTCTTCCGGCGCAACGGGCATCTGACCTGTCTGAAAGTAGGTAATGATCGCTTTAAGCAAAGGTTGATAGCCCTTGTATGGGCCTAAGATTTTGTTTCCGTCCTGGGTGAAGACAGTGCCGCCATAATCATGCTTCCCGGTTCTGGTTCCACGGAAGGTACCGGTGCGGCCATCTTTCCAAACCCCGACGACGACATCGGTATCAGGAGTATGGATCCTCGTCACAGTTTTGCATCCTGCACCCATGGCGGTAAACAAAGTCTCCACACCGTGAATACCGTACCAGAAAAAATCCGGATGTGTTTTTTCAAGCACGGCAGGGCTGAAAGTATCTGCACCCAGTACCTTTGCTTTATCGATGGCTTCGATGCCTGTAATATACCTCAATGAAGATGCAGAAAAGAACGGAACGCTGTATTTTTTTGATGCTTCATATATAGCAAGTGCATCGGATAGGGATCCTGCTACCGGCTTATCAATAAATACACGTTTGCCTGATTTGAAAACCTGCAGTGCCTGTCGCAGATGTAGTCTGCCGTCATTTGTTTCAAGCATGATCACATCGGTTTTGCTCAGTAGCTCTTCAATAGAATCTGCAATCTGCACACCGAGTGCCTGCACCTGCTGGATGTAGTCAGGGATCCGTTTGGCGCTCGATTCGATTTCTTTACTACCATAAGGATAAGCGGCTACCACTTTGTAGCCATCATAGACTGCATCGGGTGAATCTGCATTGAGCGCTTTTACAAATGCGATACTGTGCGAAGTGTCAAGCCCGATGATACCGACTCGTTTGCCAGCCAGAGGTTGTGCTAACAGTTGGCCTGTATGAGCAAGTGCCAGACCTGTGCCGGCTGCTACTGATGTGAGAAGAAATGCACGTCTGCTAAAAGGCTGCATAAATAGGAAAGATAAGGCTGTGTTTAGGAATAGTCGTGATCACGAAAATTTCGTGTACGTACCCGCAAATATATCAACATATTTTGACGTACAAAATTTGTTTTGCTTAAATGACACAAAATTGTAAAAATATAGAGGTGTGAAGTGCTTTTAGCGAACTATTTATGATGTATATACTAAATTTTGTTGGTTGGGTTGTATGACCTAACATGTAGGTTACATGATGAGTAAAAGCCATGGAGCAGGCAATGCTTTTTGATTACATGTATATATACTGCATTAATAGGTGCCGGGTAGCATCAATGTAGCAGTACATTTTGCTTTTAGCAAACAGGCGGGTTGCATGAATTTTAGCATGCTCATCATCAACAACATCAACCTAAGGATAGTCATCTGTCCTTGGGTTGGATTGCATACAATAATTTGTATTCAGGGACACGGTCTATCTCAGCAGTCTACGGTCTGCTCATTCATTACTGATTGTGACGACCTGTTCAGAACTTAATTCTGTCTTTATATATCTAGTCATACCTATAACCTTGCCATAAGTATGCATTGTAAAATTTTGTATTAAAAAATTGCGAAGTTTATTGGTAATAATATTTTCTGTATATATTTGCGTTTACGTACACGAAGACAAATTGTAAAGTCATTCAAATTTTGATTCTGAAATAGCTGCGCTTAATGCGTATTCCGAATAATTGAAGCTATAGCTACTATCACTTTATCAAATTGCCAAAACATACCTGATATCCGAACCATCGAGGTTTTAATTATTTAAAGTAAGCCATAAAGGGCTCAATGTACAATTTTTACGTGTACGTACACTTATAGCCGCATCTGTATTAAATTTTTAGCAAACATGATCTAAGTAAAACCCTTATGAAAAAACGTCGATGTACTGAGAAGTTTGCTGTGCTACTGCTGCTGATGCTTTTTGTTTTTAAAAGTGGATGGCTGAGCGCGCAGGGATCCGTTGAAGTGAAAGGTGTTATCAAGGATGAGCGTTCGGGTGAAGTGATCCCCGGCGCAAACGTGCTCATTAAAGGAAGTTCGACGGGAACCTCCAGCGATAAAGACGGCAGGTTTAGTATATCCGCCGCCGCAAGCGACATACTGGTGTTCTCATTTGTCGGATATGAATCGCATCAGGAGCCGGTAAACAACAGGACTGATCTGCAGATTGCGCTGAAAGTTTCGGATGCAGGCCTGGATGAGGTGCTGGTGGTCGGGTATGGATCGGTACGTAAAACCGATTTGACCGGATCTGTCAGTCAGGTTAAAATAGAAGATCTGGTAAAGGCGCCTGTTACTTCATTTTCCGATGCACTGGCAGGTCGTGTGGCTGGTGTACGTGTATCTTCCAATGATGGTCAGCCTGGTTCTGCACCCAATATTATTATACGTGGTGCCAACTCACTTACCCAGAATAATTCGCCCTTATATGTGATTGATGGCTTTCCGGTTGAAAATCCAAATAATGCGGCGATCAACCCGGATGAAATCGAGTCGATGAACATTTTGAAGGATGCATCGGCCACTGCTATTTACGGCTCAAGAGCAGCAAATGGGGTGATCGTAATCCAAACCAAGAGAGGAAAGAGTGGCAAACCAGTTATTACCCTGAATTCTTCCTATGGCTTTCAGGAAGTACGCAAAACGATTGATATGATGAATCCCTATGAATTCATCAAATACCAGTATGAGCGCAGGCCCGAGGTTACGGCGCAGAAATATTTTACAGACGGACGAGATCTGGAATTCTACCGAAATGAGCAAGCAGTGGACTGGCAGGATGAAGTGCTTCGCAAAGGGGCGATGTCTATCAACAATATTGCTATCAGAGGAGGAACAGATAAAACGCAATATGCCGTATCCGGTTCATTTGTTGACCAGAAAGGCGTGGTAACCAATACCAAGTATGGGCGTTACCAGGGCCGGTTTACCATTGACCAGGAAATTAACAGCAAGGTTAAAACCGGTTTGACGGTTAACTATAGCAAGATGAATACATTCGGTCAGCCGGTGGCTTCCAATCCGGCATCCAACTCCATGTCCACGTATTTGTGGTTCAGGGTATGGGCTTACCGTCCGCTTTCAGGAAACGGATATAATCTTGTTGAAGAAATTGCAGACCCGGATAATATCACCGCCTCTGACGTTCGTCTTAATCCGCTGATCACAGTTAGAAACGATTATACCAAAGACGTCTCAACTGACCTGACCGCCAATGCCTATCTGAGCTTTAATATTACGGATTATCTCACGCTGAGATTGACCGGAATTGCCAATAGCCGACTGAGCAGGGCCGATCGTTATTACAATTCGAACACACCGCAGGGCAGCCCGCTGAATCCGAACAATTTGCGGGGTGTCAACGGATCGGTCAGTTATGCAGAAGCCAATGTAATGTCAAGTGAAAATACATTGACCTATAACAAAGATTTTTCATCCCAAAGCAATTTGAATCTGGTAGGCGGGCTATCTTTTCAAAAGTCAAGATCGGAAGGCTACGGCTATGCCGCACAAAATTTGCCAAACGAATCACTGGTCATGAGTGGTCTAGACGAAGGCGTTCCTTTTTCAGGAAGTGCTTATTCGGGTCAGAATACACTTGCTTCCTTTTTCGGCCGTGCCAATTATAACTACCAATCCAAATACCTGCTCACCGTTACGTTTCGCGGTGACGGATCCTCGAAGTTTGCGCCGAAAAACCGCTGGGGCTACTTCCCGTCCGCAGCCGTCGCCTGGAATATGTCCAATGAAAATTTCATGAAGTCGCTCACTTCGATTTCCAATTCAAAACTCAGATTCAGCTATGGGATTACCGGAAACAACCGGGTAGGGGATTTTGACTGGACAGAGCGGTTAACCCAGACAATCAATGGTTATTCCTATGATAATGCTACGCCTACCGCAGCGATCAATCCGGCAAATATCGCTAATGGCGACCTGAGATGGGAAAAAACAACCCAGACCGATATTGGCTATGACCTTGGGCTGTTTGGCAACAGAGTTGAACTGACTGTGGACCTGTACCGGAAAGTGACAAATGATCTGCTTTTGCGCGCGGATTTACCGCCTACAACCGGCTTTGGTTCCGCTTTCAAAAATATTGGCAAACTCAAAAATGAAGGAATTGAGTTCAGCGTGAGTACGGTCAATATTGCTGCAAAGAATTTCAGCTGGCGCAGCAGTTTTAATATCAGTTTTAACAAAAATACAATACTTGAACTGACACAGGGCCAGCAGCTCTTGCAAAACGCAGTTTCATTTGAATCGCAGTTCTCCTCTCCGTTGTATGTGTCTGCCATCGGCCAGCCTGCGGGTATGTTTTACGGCTATGTTTTTGACGGTGTGTACCAATACGCAGACTTCAATAATCCTGCACCGGGCACCTATGTGTTGAAAAATGAAATTCCAACCAATGGTAATACCCGAAATACGATTCAGCCGGGTGATATCAAATACCGGGATGCCAATGGAGATGGTGTGGTCAACAGTCAGGATATGATGGTGATCGGCCGCGGACAGCCGATTCACACAGGTGGTTTTTCAAACAACTTTGTCTACAAGGGATTTAGTTTGAATGCGTTTCTGCAGTGGTCTTATGGTAACCAGATCTACAATGCAAACCGTCTGACTTTTGAAGGCAACAGCAACGCCCGTCACGAGTTAAATCAATACGCCAGCTATAGCAACCGCTGGTCGCCGGAGAATCAAACCAATAAAAATTACAGAACCGGAGGGCACGGACCAATTGGTTACCACTCTTCCCGTGTCTTGGAAGATGGCTCCTATCTGCGTTTGAAAACCGTTTCATTGGGCTACAGTATCCCTAAACGATTGGTCAGTAAACTGGCTGTGTCTGATATCACGCTGAATTTGTCAGGGCAGAATCTGTTGACATGGACCAGGTATACAGGTCTGGATCCGGAAGTCTCTGCGCGGAATTCGGTATTGACGCCAGGCTTTGACTTCTCGGCCTATCCACAAGCAAGAACGGTCATGTTTGGCATCAACGCTACATTTTAAACCAATCATCGCATCAAGTTCATGAAAAAGATATATTATTTACTGATCCTGGGATTCACGCTCACTCTGAGTTCATGTAATGAGTTCCTGTCTACGACGCCTACAGATTTTCTGGCTCCTGCCAATTACTATCAGTCTGAAGCAGAGCTGGAAGCAGCCAAGGCAGGCGTATACAATATTCTTTCCCATGTAGGATTGTACCGCAGCGGAATTGTTTACCTGAATGGCTTTGAAGCGGATGAGGCCTATATCAACAGGCCCACATTGATCAACTATCCGTTTACCTACGACTACACAGCGACCAATACGACCATTGAGGCTTTTTGGACGGGATGTTACAGCGGTATATCAAGAGCTAATCTGCTTTTGCAGAATATCGACAATAACCAGGCTATAAAAATAGAGGTCAGAGACAGAATTCGAGGAGAAGTATTGTTTCTGAGAGGGTTTTATCATTTCCTGCTCGTACAAAGTTTTGGTGGTGTACCGGTTCTGACACAGCCCACTTCATCTGTGGATGCGGTGGAAGTGCCACGGGCTTCTGTGAAGGAAGTATATGATCAGGTGATCAAAGACATGACAGAAGCAGAAGCACTTGTTGCTGCTATTCAGGTAGGCGGCTCATCCGGCCGGGTCAATAAGTCTGCCGTAAGGGGTTTGCTGGCAAGAGTAAATATGCACATGGCCGGAAGCCCTTTAAATGATGCAAGCAAATACGAGGAAGCCAGGAAATGGTGTAAGATGGTCATCGACGACGCTGCGGCAGCCCATCAGCTCAATCCCAAATATTCGGATATTTTCATCAAAATTGCCAGGGATGAGTATGACCTTAAAGAAAGTATTTGGGAAGCAGAATTCTGGGGCAATAGCTTTGATGCTTATTCTATGGCTGGAAATAATGCACGTATCAACGGCCCTTCATCTGCAAATCCGAACACGGGTACCAGTGTGGCTTATCTGAATGTTACCGGTAAGCTTTACAATGCTTTCGAATCCGCAGATCTGCGCAAATACTGGAGCATTCCGAATTTCACGTATAACACGACTGGGGAAAGGGGAGCAAAAACATTTGTAGCTGAGCCTACTCAGGCAGGTGTGTATCTCAAAAATACAGGCAAGTATCGACGTGAATATGAAACACTACTGCCGCAAAATGCTAATTCAAGTCCTCAGAACTGGCCGATCCTGCGCTATGCTGACATCCTGCTCATGTATGCCGAAGCCATCAATCAAATCAACGGACCGACCCAGGAAGCCATTCAGGCAGTCAATCAGGTCAGGCGCCGTGCCTGGTCGACGGGCATTAAATCAGTGACTGTTTCAAATGCAGGTGCGGGGTATACGAGTGCGCCTACCGTGTTGATCAGTGGCGGATCCGATGCGCAGGCGACAGCCACCATTGCAGATGGCAAGGTAACTGGGATTGTATTTGCACCAGATGCGGTGACGGGTGTGAAAAACGGAAGTTTTACGGCTGTGCCTAGCATTAGTTTTAGTGGCGGAGGCGGAAGTGGTGCTATGGCAACGGCCACTATTTTCTCTGCCGCAGAGGCTGATATGCCTGCGGGCGCGACCACTTCAAAAGAAAGTTTTCTCCGCTTTATTCAGGACGAAAGACTGCGTGAATTCAATCAGGAAGGTCTTCGCAAACACGATCTGATCCGTTGGGGCATTTTTGTGCAGGCCATGCGTCAGGTAGCAGACGACATTATGCGGGATGTAGGTACGCCAACCTATTTGGAACGTTTTCGTGCTGTAAGCGACCGCCACAATGTCTGGCCGATACCAACGAAAGAATTGACCCTGAACCGGGCTATGGTTCAGAATGAAGGCTGGAATTAATGAACGCTCAAACGAACAGATTTATGAAATACATACCATATAGTTTATTGCTGGGCTGCCTGATTTTGTCGGCCTGTAAGAATGATCTCGTTTTGAATGGCGGCACCCCTGACTTCAATGTTGAGCCTTTGAATGCTGAATTTAAAAAGGGATCGCCGGTAACTTTTAAACTCACCGGCGACGCAGGGCTGATCTCGTTTTATTCCGGTGAACCTTTAAAACAATATGAATCGAAAGACGGCCGGACTGAAAAAGCCACTGGCGGTACATTGGCTTTTACCTCAGCTGTTTCCGGAGGCACGCAAGCCAATCAGTTTGCCGTCATGGCATCAAGCAATTTTAGCGGTGATTACAGCGATATCGCCGAGGTAAAAAAGGCAAGCTGGACAGACATTACTTCAAGGTTTACGCTCGGAACGACCACCGCATTCACAGCTTCAACTGCCAAAGATGTAACAGATCTGCTCGTTCCGGGCAAGCCTTTGTATCTCGCATTTAAGTATACGACCAAACCGCAGACAGCAAACGGCGACGCCCGAACATGGATGGTGCAGGGAATTACCTATCAGAGTGTGACCGCAGTTGGCAATGTCACTTCGTTAGACATGTTCACTGCCGGGATGAGAATTATTGATGAAAATGCAAAAACATCACCCGCGCGGTCGACTGCAACTACCAGCAGAATTACGCTGCTTGGCAATACGTTTACTGCCGCAAATGATCCTGCGTCCGAACATTGGGCGATCAGCGCGCCCATCAATTGGGAAAGTGTCAATGTGGGGCCCGACAGACCGGTTGCGATTAAAGGAGTTACCAGTACAAAACTAGACAGCTACACTTATACTTATGCAAAAGCAGGTACATACAAAGCTTATTTCGTAGCGCAGAATGCCAATGTCAATGCAAGTAAAGTGGTTGTAAAACAGGTTGATGTCAAGATTGCAGAGTAAGAAATTCATTATCCAGATTCTTCATGAAAAATAACGAAAGCAAACAAGTTTCCAGAAGGGAATTTATCAAACGAAATGCACTGGCTGGTCTGGGTACCGCTGTTGCATCCGGTTTGTCGGCGCCGCTGTTCGCAGGTCAGATATCAAAACATGCGATACCAGCCGTACTGGGCGGGTCGTCTGCATGGAGTAAGCTCAGCTGGCCCAAATGGCCGCAGTGGAATCCACAGACAGATGAGAAACAGCTCATCGAAGTGGTCAGAAGCGGCATCTGGTCGCGTGGTGATGTCGTGCGTGATTTTGAAAAACAGTGGGGTGATGCTGTTGGCACCAAACGCTGTCTGACGGTTGTCAATGGTACAAATGCACTCGTTACGGCCATCTCTCAGTTTGGCATAGAGGCTGGCGATGAGGTGCTTGTGCCTCCGTATACCTTTATCGCCACAGTTACGGCTGTGCTGAGTAACGGCGCGCTTCCCGTATTTGTGGATGTGGATCCAAAAACTTTTCAAATGGATCCGTCAAAAATAGAAGCCAAGATCACGTCCCGGACAAAAGCCATTATTCCGGTTCACATTTTGGGGCTGCCGGCAGATATGGATCCGATCATGGCCATTGCCAAAAAGCACAATCTGATTGTGATCGAAGATGCCTGTCAGGCACATCTGGCCGAGTACAGCGGCAAGAAAGTGGGCAGCATAGGCAATGCAGGTTGTTTCAGTTTCCAAAATTCGAAGAATTTGGCGATTGGTGAAGGCGGCGCCATTGTCAGTAACGACGATGCTTTCATGGACCGATCTTTTTCTTACTGCAATTTCGGAAATCCATACGGAACGGCCGTGGGCGCAGTGAGTACCGGCGCGGTGATGCAGGGAACCAAACTCCGGTGGACTGAGTACCAGGCAGCGATCGGTCTGGCGCAACTTAAAAGGCTGGATGCACAAACCACAACCCGCAATGAAAATGCGGCGTATCTGAAATCGAAGATCAAGGATATTCCCGGCATCATGCCTTATGAGCTTTATAATAAAGTGACAAGAGGGGCATTTCATCTTTTCCCATTCCGCTACAATCCCGAAGGTTTCAAGGGTTTATCAAGAGAAAATTTCCTGAAAGCACTGCGTGCGGAAGACATTCCGTGCTCATCGGGTTACGCGGTCCTGAATACGCAGGCTTTTCTCAACGATACTTTTCAAAGCAAAGCGTACCAGAAGGTTTATCCCAGGGAACTTCTGGATATAAAGAAATACAATGAGCGCAACAGCTGTCCTCAAAATGATAAACTGTGCACGGAAGCGGTTTGGTTTACCCAGAACATGCTTTTAGGATCACGTCAGGATATGGATGCGATTGCTTCTGCGATTGAGAAAGTGCATCAAAACGCAGAGCAGATCAAAAAGCAGAGTCAGAAATGAGGATACACAAAATGGTTTTCGGGCTGCTGTTTCTGCTGGTTTTAGCTACTGACGTATTGGGACAAAGTACACAAAAAGGCTGGAAGGCCGGTGTCGCCAAAACGGTCATTACGCCTACTCAACCCATGTGGATGGGCGGGTTTGCTTCGCGTAATCATCCGTCTGAGGGCACTTTGCACGATTTATGGGCGAAAGCGGTCGCATTGGAAGACGTCTCTGGAAAAAAGGCGCTGATGATCACCATGGATTTGGTCGGAATTCCAAAAGCCATTTCAGATCATGTGCGCGATCAGATCAAAGCAAAATATGGTCTTGGCAAAGAGCAGGTGATGCTCAGTACATCGCATACGCATTCAGGCCCGGTACTCGAAAATGCGCTTACCGATATTTATCCGTTGGACGAAGCGCAAACCGCCAGGATCAGTCATTATTCAAGATTGCTGGAAAAACAGCTGATCCAACTCGCAGGGGATGCATTCAAAAAAATGGAGAAGGTAACGCTACATGCCGAAAGCGGCGTTACCCGTTTTCAGGTCAACCGAAGAAATAATCCTGTCGCCACTTTAACCAAGGTAACCGATCTGAATGGTCCGAATGATTACGCAGTGCCGGTGATCAAACTTCTGAACAGCGAGGGGAAGTTAAAGGCAGTCATTTTTAGTTATGCCTGTCACCCGGTCGTTTTGGACGGTTATCAGTTTTCGGGAGATTACGTAGGATTTGCGCAGCTGGAACTTGAAAAGGCTAATCCCGGCGTGCAGGCGATGTTTTTTCAGGGGGCCGGAGCAGACCAGAATCCGCTTCCACGCGGCTCGGTCGCGCTGGCCAGACAGTATGGAAAGGAGCTGGCCGCCGCCGTACAGCGGGTGCTGGAAGAGCAAATGAAACCTTTGGAAGCAAATCTTTCCATGGCCTATTCGGAAGCAGATCTTTTGCTGACAGCACTTCCTTCTGAGAAAGAACTTACGACGATGGCAAACGAATCAAAAGTACCCTACTACAAGCGCTGGGCCAGTCGTATGCTGGAAAAACAAAAACGTGGTGAAAATGTTCCTGTGAGTTATCCTTACCCAGTTCAGGTATGGAGTCTGGGCGGTCAGCCGCTGTTGGCTTTAGGTGGAGAACTGGTCGTCGAATATGGAATCAAGATCAGGCAACTTTTTGGTCTGAATATATTTGTGATGGGTTATGCCAATGATGTGATGGGCTACATTCCTTCCGCGACCATCTTGCGTGAAGGAGGTTATGAAGGTGCTACTTCGCAAATGGTATATGGCATGCCGGGGCCCTGGCATGCGTCCATTGAGGAGACTATTTTATCGGAAGTAAAGAAAGTTGCAGAACAAGCAGGTGTGAAAGCGCCTTAACTTTTATTTAGAATGAAGGAAACAAAAATACCGGCATCGGTTTCGCGCAGAGGTTTTCTGGCAGGTACAGGTGTGCTGCTGGCAACGGCTGCTTTTGATTTGAAAGTAGGTAGTTCAAAGCCCGCCGCTGAACCGATCATCGATATTCACCAGCATACTGATTACATGGGCCGCACCAACGATCAGCTGCTTGCACATCAGTTGGCCATGGGCGTTACCACCACCATTTTGCTTCCAGCAGGAACACCGGCTTTCGGACTTTCTACGCACAAAGGTGAATCCAACGGGCTTCAGGCTAAATGCAGCGGCAATGATGCCTGCTACAACCTGGCCAAAGCGAATCCGAAAGCTTATCTGTTCGGAGCCAATGAAGTCCCGGATCTGCCGGATGCTGTCAAAGAAATAGAGAAATATCTAAAACTGGGCGCTCCCATCATCGGTGAATCCAAGTTCGGAGTGGAGTGTGATTCGACCGAAATGCAGAAGATATATCAACTGGCACAATCCTACAACGTTCCCGTGCTCATGCATTGGCAGCATACGATGTATAACTATGATTTTGAGCGTTTTTATAAAATGCTTGAAAAGTATCCCAAAGTAAATTTCATCGGACATGCGCAAACCTGGTGGGCAAATATTGATAAGGAGCACAAAGATCAGAACATACTTTATCCCAAAGGCAAGGTAACCGCCGGCGGACTGACAGACAGGCTTTTGTCTGACTACCCGAATATTTATGCAGATATGTCGGCTGGTTCGGGACTGAATGCGCTGACCCGCGACGAGGAGCATGCACGTGGATTTTTGGAACGCCATCAGGATAAACTGCTGTACGGCAGCGACTGTCTGGACAAGGAAGGTCATGGTCCGAAATGCCAGGGAGCACAGACCATCGCTGCGATCCGTAAACTTTCACCAACCAAAACCATTGAGCGGAAGTTGCTCTACGGGAATGCAAAAAAACTATTCAGATTATAATAAGATTTCCTGAGGTAATAAATCAATTCTTTAAAATGACACGAATCACAAATAATAGTCTCGAAACTTTACAGGAGACAAAAAATAAATTCCTGGTAGCCACACCCTACTATTCCGGTTTTGCACTGGCACACGATACCTACAATGCGATCAGTGCGGCCAGTGACGGGAAGATCTATTATGTTCTTTCATCCGAGTCCTACGATACCGGCGGGAAAATATACGTATATGATCCGCTTACTGACAAGACCAGCTTTTTGGCCGACCTGACAGAAATATGCGGGGAAAAATATAAGAAGGCGATTCCTCAGGGAAAAAGCCATGTACGTTTTTATGAGAGTAATGGCAAATTGTATTTCGTCACGCATATCGGGGTGTATGAAATGATCGATGGCATGGAACGTCTTCCTGAGCATGCTCCCGAAGGTTATGACCTGTATCCGGGTGGCCACATTATTTCCTACGACCTGACAACCGGCGAGTTTGAAGATCTGGCGCTGGCGCCCTATGGTGAGGGATTGCTGACGATGACCATCGACAAACAGCGTGAACATATTTATGCGCTGACCTGGCCGATGGGCTACTTTCTTGATTTTAACCTGGCAACCGGTGAGCTAAAAAATCTGGGTTTGCCTTGCGGAAAAGGTGAAGGCGGTATCGTGGGTGAAGATTACCGGGTAATCTGCCGGTCAATGTTTGTGGATCCCAGGGACAGTACAGTCTATTTCTCAACCGGAGAAGGTGATATCCTGTATTACCAGCCGGGTATGGATTCATTTAAAAAACTGGAAGGGATCGATCTGCGACTGGATTACTTCGGGGAATACGATCCGACGCGTCCGGGTTCAATGGGTTACAACTGGCGGAAAATTTTCTGGCATGAAGGCCAGCAAGCCGCTTATGGTGTACATGGAAACTCGGGCTACCTTTTCCGGTTTGATCCGTTAAAACTTGAGATTGAAATCGTCGACCGCATTGCTTCTGCTCCTTCAAAGAAAAGTGGGATGTTTGATCAGTTTAGTTATGGTTATCTGGGATTTCAGCCCGGGCCAGATGGGGAAACTATTTATTACCTGACCGGAGGACCGATTTACATTGATGGCAAGCGCGTAAAAGGGGCGGATCAGATCGCTAAGGGTGCTGCCAAGGGCCTGGAAAACCTGCATCTGGTTACGTATCATATCCCTACTAACAGCTACACAGATCACGGACCGGTCTTCTATCCGGATGGTTCAAGGCCAACCTATGTAAACTCAATTGCTATCGGGGCAGACGGCTGTGTTTATACACTGGCCAGATTTGATCATCAGGGCAATGAGATCCAGGATCTGATCAAAATTCCCAATCCGTTTACCAATTCCTGATCAATCCCCAAACCTGTTTTCTTTTCAAATGATGATGATAAATCGTAATACCATTTCAGTTTTGCTACTGCTGTTTTTGGTAACAGTTTCCTGCACAGAAAAAAGATACAAAGATGCACTCACGCCGGAGCAGGAGATGGAAAGCTTTGATCTGGACAAGGATTTCACTGCTGAGCTATTTGCCGCTGAGCCTCAGATCACCAACCCGGTTGAAATGGTATTCGACGAGTTCGGTAGCATTTATCTGGTTGAAATGCCTGATTATCCTTACAGACCTGAGGAAGGAAAGGGGACGGGACGTATCCGTAAACTGATCGATTCGGATGGTGACGGCAGGATCGATCAGTCTGTTATTTTCGCTGATAGTCTTTCGGAAGCAACCAGTATTTTGCCCTATAAAGGCGGACTGCTCGTGACGGCTGCACCGGATATTTTTTACATGAAAGATACAACCGGAGATTTCCGGGCCGATCTGAAAGAGGTTGTTTTTACAGGGTTTTTCAAAAATAACTCTGAAACCCAGATCACCAGTCTGCGTTACGGCATCGACAACTGGATCTATGCATCCAACCACGGACAGGCAGGGGAGATTACTTTTAAAAGAAAACCGGATGCTGGTGCCATTTCTGTAAAAGGTGGTGATTTCCGGTTTAGGCTGGACAAAGGTTTGTTTGAAGTGGAAACAGGTCCGGCACAGTTTGGACAAACTCTGAATGATTGGAATCACCGGTTTTTCACACAAAATACACTTTATATTCAGCAGTCTGTTATTCCCTGGCGCTACATTCACCGCCACGAAAACCTGCCTGTGATCAGAGGTGTGAAAAATGTAGGAGATCCCGAAGGAATCATGTTTCAGCGTACGCCGGCACCTTATTGGCGCGCAGAACGCACCCGGCGCCGGCAAGAGCAATATGCCGAGCAAAAGCTTGACAGAAAGGAATATGCAGAAGGACATTTTACCGGAGCCTCAGGCGGAACGCATTATGGCGGACATGCTTTCCCGGATGGTTATTACGGCAGTATCTTTACCGGCGATGTGGCTGGAAACCTGGTACACCGCGATGTGCTCACTATGCATACTGACAGCGTTTTTTATCATGCCAAAAGAGCTGAATCTGATAAAAGCAGAGAATTCCTGGCGTCAGAAGATCCATGGTTCAGGCCGGTTAATTTCTCGGTCGGGCCGGACGGAAATCTGTATGTACTGGATATGTATCACCAGCATATAGAAACGCCGGTTTCCATTCCTGATGATCTGAAAGAGGATATGGATTTTGACAACGGAAAACAGTACGGACGTATCTGGCGAATCGTACCCAAAAATGCAAAGGCAAAAGAAAAGCTGACGGCAGATTTGTCCAAAATGACTTCGGAACAGTATGTACAGATGCTGACGCACCCGAATCAGTGGAACAGAATTCAGGCGCAGCGTTTACTGGTCGAGCGTCAGGATAAAACTGTAATTAATTCATTAACAGCATTATTTAAAACACATACAGATCCAAGAACACGGCTTCACGCTTTGTACACGCTCGAAGGACTGGACGCTTTGGACGCGGATCTGGTCAAACTGGCTTTGAATGATGCACATGCAGGAGTCCGTGAGCATGGCGTTATCCTTGCCGAGCGGTATGCATCTTTGCTGCCCGTGTTGCTTGAAAAAACAAAGGATCCATCTGCACGGGTGGTTATGCAGGCAACTTTAAGTTTGGGGCAGTTTCCATCCGGGGCTACACTACCTGCCATATCCGGGGTGTTGGATAAACATGTATATGATCCGTGGTTTCGCATGGCTGTTTTGAGCTCTGAAACAGGTTCATCGCTTGCATTTTTTCAATATCTGGTGAAAGAAAAAGCGTTCCTGAAAAACGATGCGGAGGGTAAGAAAAAGTTTGTTGAGGAGTTTTCTTATACGATAATTTCAGCAAACAGAAAGGGTGAAATGAGCCGCTTGATTTCGCTGACGTCTCAATCCGGTGCTGACTGGCAAGTGCCGGTGCTGAAGGGAATGGCAAAGTATGTGAAAAAACCGGATCATAAAAAGCCGGATGCTGAACTTGTGGCTACTGTTAAAAAGATGGAAGGCGCTGATGCGGAAACACAGACGCTTCTAAAGGAAATCAATGCTGCTTTGTAGGTCTGGCTGTTTGTAAATGAATTGATATGACAAAAGAAACTTATTGCAGAAGAAGCTTTATTATGCAGGCTATCTCTTCCGCTGTGGCGGTTACGGGCGCGGCGATTTTGATTTCATCCTGCGGTGAAAAAAATCAGGAGCAAAAAAATACGCCCGAAGCCACTGGAAGTAAAACAGATGACTGCGAGGATTTTTCCGTGCTGACCGAAAAGGACCTGGATGCCCGTAAAAAGCTGGGTTACGTAAAAGCATCTCCGATTCAGGATTCAAAATGCGGCAACTGTCAGTTGTGGTTGCCGCCAAAGGAGGGGAAAAGTTGCGGTAATTGTCAGCTGTTCAAAGGCCCGGTTTATACCGGGGCTTACTGTACCTACTGGGCACCACAGCATTCAGAAAATGGGTAGGTGGTGAGATGTGAGAAGTAAAATGTGAAATGTGAGAAGGGCTTTTGCCGGGATTGGGCTTGTTTTAATTCCGGTAAAAGCTGTAATTCTCTTTGGTAATAATATCGATAGGCATAAAATAGATTTTCTCTATCGCCGCTGAGAATGCCAAGTGCTGGTATAAGGACATCACCCCGCGGTAGGCCTGCTCCATGGGCTTTTGGCAGATCAGAAAATCGATCGTCCCTTCCCGGAGACATTCCAAATTTTCCTGCACATAGTCATAGCCAATCAGTAGAACGCCCTGAGCATATTTTGCCAGGACTTTGGCTACCACAGAGACTCTTGAGTTGGTAACGAACACGGCCTTGATCTGTCCATGCTCTTTGAAGGCGGCAGACAGGTAGGTCTCTATAGACTGCGGATCTGTCTGTCGTATATCCATCTTGAGAATAACAGGACTATTCTCTTTTTGCTCGTAATAGGCACGAAACCCTTCTTCTTTCTTCAGTAAATGATGGTGATCATCAATCTCCCTGGAGATATTCAAAATCAATACTTTGTCTGCCGGCTTGGTCAGGTAACTGATCAGGTGTGCACCCAGATAGCCGCTGTGATAAAGGTTTGGACCGATGTAGCTCAGACTTTGTTGATTGGGAAGGTCTGAATCAATCAGCACATAGGGTATTTTCAGTTTTTGACAGGTTTTTGTAAAACTGACCGATTCTTCGATGAAAGAAGGAGCCAGCAGAATGCCATCTGGCTTGCTTTGCAAAATGATGCCGGTTTGCTCAACAAATGAGCCTATCGAGTTCTGGTCATAAAAATATTTGTCCACAACGATGCCGAATTGGTTAATCTCAGCATCTGCCTGTTCAATTCCTTGCAGAGGTGCATTCCAGAAGCTGGTCTCGGTAGAATTTTTCGGTATCAGCGTGGCCAGTCTCAGTGTTTTTCTGGATGCAAGCCTTTTGGCAAGCAAATTGGGCTGATAGTTCAACTCACTGATAATGCGAAGAATATTTTCTCTTGTCTTTTGCGCTACACCCGATCGGTTGTGAATAACACGGTCGACAGTGCCTATTGAAGTATTGGCCCTTCTGGCAATTTCCTTCACGCCAATGAGCACTTCCTCTTTTCTTTCTTTCATTACCTCAGATTATGGAGTGATCTGTATGGGGCTGATCATGCAGAATTAACTTACAAAATAAACAAATTTACGGCTTAGATAAAACTCTTATTTTTAAAGACTGTTAGCGTACACGTCTGGCCGTTCAGAGGGATTTATGATTGTATTCCGATATATGACGGCCTGTGCTGCATCAGCGGAAATGCAGATATCTTAGGTTGCCATCTATCAGTAAGGTGACTTTATTGGAGTGGATGGCAAATAAGCTGATCGCATACTGATGATTGTGTTTTGTCTGGATCAGTATAAAGGCGCTTGGTGATGCCTGCGATATGGACCGCGCCGCTGAACTGCAGTCCGGGAAGTGACAAGTAATATAGGTACTGCATGGATATTGATATAACTATTTATTTAGTTATATTGGCTTAAACTTTCATCCAATCAGATGCGCATCCTTGTATTAATAAATTGTATCCTTTTTAGCTTTGGTGGTTTTGCTCAGGATTATGTCGGCTTAATCGCAAGTGCAGAAGACGAGTACTTAGAAGAGCAATATGCTGAATCAATCAGCCTTTACCGGCAGGCTTTCATGATTGCAGATAACAATCGATACGATTTGTATGGTGCAGCATGCTCAGCTGCGCTTGGAGGCAAAAGGAAACTGGCCATCCAATGGTTACGGAAGGCCTTCTACAATGGATACATAAACATTGAGCACGTGAAAAAGGATTCAGACCTGCACATGCTCCATCATCTGAAAGAATGGAAATTATTAATAGCAGACATGCAGCATAAAGTGGATCAGCTCCAGGCCACCTATGATCAACCGCTACAGCGCAGACTTCTTAAAATTTATGAGGACGACCAAAAATACCGGCTGCAAAGTGAGCAAATCGGCAGTTGGTATGGATTCGAGTCAAAACAGATGAGTGCGCTTTGGAAAACGATTGAAATAACTGACAGTATCAATTTGGTGCTTGTAAAGGAAATCCTTGATTCAGAAGGTTGGGTGGGAGAGCAGAGCGTCGGGCCTAAGGCCAACTCTGCGCTGTTCCTGGTCATCCAACATGCAGATTTGAGTACACAGCAAACCTACCTGCCGCTTATGCGGGAAGCTGTAAAAATGAGCAGGGCACAGCCTCATGCGCTTGCCCTGTTGGAAGACCGGGTTGCGTTGGGTGAAAAACGCCTTCAGACTTATGGAAGTCAGATTGGTGAAGACAGTACTGGTAAAGCTTATGTATTGCCTCTTGCCGATCCGGATCACGTCGACACCCGCAGGGCAGGTATGGGCCTGGGACCATTAAGGCTGTACGTGAAAAGATGGGGCATTGTCTGGAACCCCGTCGAGTATAAAAAGCAACTGCCGTCGCTTATGAAAGAAGAAGGAATACAAGAGCGGTAACAAGATATCCTTGTTTTGATTGTTTGAATAAATCAAGCGTGTCGATCATCACAGGCCGGCGTTAACATTTCAATTTCTTAAAGTGCCATGAAGCTTTTCAAGCCAACTTTTTTTATGATCCTTCTGCTTGCAGCTCGCGTTGCCCATGCACAACTCCTTGATACATTAATTGATCTTAGATCCTGTCAGCTTCATTTTAAAATTTTAAAGGGAGCGTATTCACCCATACTTTTCGAATCCGGTGGCGGGCTTGATGCTTCGCAATGGGATTCTATTGCAACTGCGGTACACCAACGCCTTGATGCCACGGTGATCACTTACGACCGTTCCGGTTTTGGTAAAAGCAGCCTCGATACAGCTCACAATGATATTTTACAAGAGATCAAAAATTTGGAGCTTGGTCTTCAAAAGCTATGTTACCGGGATGCGAATTTTATCCTGGTTGGGCATTCTCTGGGCGGTTTTTACAACCGCGTTTTTACAGCCCGGCATTCCAATCAGGTAAAAGGAATTGTTTTACTGGATCCGCGTATACCATCCCTTGAAGACATTAAATTTGCAAGAGACTATTCTCAGACGCTTAATCGCAAAGATTTTGAACCTGATTACTTGAGTTTGTATTACCTGCTTGCCAACATGGAGCGTACCAGTAATTATGTCAGGCAGGTACCGATGCCAGCAAGTATTCCTATTCTGGATATCATGGCTGAAACCGGGCCCTTTGATAAAGAAAGCGATAATGAGCGTTTTAAGAAGGATCAACAAAACTTCATTCAGGCCGGTAAAAATCGGAATCTGCTATTGGCCAAAGGAAGTTCACATAATATTCCCCGCGACCAGCCTGGCTTGGTCATAGAGCAGATCATAGATTTCTACCGAAAACACATTACTCACTCTGTAAGCTCTTCACCGGGTTCAGCCAGGCAGCTTTCACCGCCTGAAAACTGACAATGATAAGGGTGATGAGCATAGCGCCGAACATCGTTGCAGCAAAAATCCACCAGGATATGGTGGTCCGGTAAGTGTAGTGCTGCAGCCAATCATGCATCACATAGTAAGCAATAGGCATTGCCAACAGCGAAGCAACCGTAACCAGGATTAAGAAGTCTTTTGAAAGCAGTTGCCATAGGCTGGTTACAGAGGCGCCCAGGACTTTCCGAATACCGATCTCCTTTTGGCGTTGTTCGGCAAAGAAGGAAGCCAGCCCGAAAAGGCCCAGGCAACTGATAAAAATGGCCAGAGATGCAAAGGTGGTAGAAAGCTGTCCGATCCGTTCTTCTGCCCGGAACTTGAAGTCGTACTCCTCACTGGCAAATTTATATTCAAAGGGACTTCCGGGATTGTATTTTTTGAAAATAGGTTCAAGCTTTAAAAGTGCTTCTGTTGTAGTAAGAGCAGGATTCAGACGGATATGAATGAACGAAGCCCAGTCTTCTCTTAACATAAACACGGTTGGCTGAATGGGCATAAAAGGTGACCCGGTGACCACGTCATAAATGATCCCAATGATTGTATATTGTGCACCGTTCCACTGAACAGGGGTGCCGACGGCCTTTTTGAGTCCCATAAACCTGGCAGCACTTTCATTGATGACCATACAGAGGCTATCCGTTGAAAGAGCGTGTGAGAAGTCGCGGCCTTGTTTGATTTGCCAATGAACTGTCTTACCATATTCGGGAGTGATGCCTACCGTCCCAAGGTTGCCCAGCTGATCCGGGTCTTTACCCGGCCAGCTGAAACTGGCATCGCTGCTCCACACCTCAGAGGTTGGACTTGAAGATTTGGCCATATTTGTAGCGGCACCGGTTTGTAGCAGATCATGACGAAGTGCATGAGAAGTTGCCAGCAGATCCGGTGTGTTCATGTCAACAGACAATAATCCTGAGCGATCAAAACCCACCGGCCTGTTTTTAGCATGCTGGATCTGGCGAAGTACAACCAGTGTGCCTATCACCATTGTAATCGATACTGTAAACTGAATAATAACCAGCGTCTGGCGCGGTAAAGCGGCGAAGCGGCCAGCACGTAACTGCAATGAAGAACCAACTCCGGTAAGCACTTTGACAGGCCGGAAACCTGATAGGTATAGTGCAGGATAACTGCCAGCCAGAAGGCCTGTCAGCAGTGTAAAGCCTAATCCAATCAGCCAGCTTTTCTGATCAGTCCAGGGGAAACTAATTTGTTTGTCGGCGATTTGGTTAAACCATGGCAGTAACACCTGTACCGTTAACAAGGCAAATACAAATGCGATCATTGCCATCACGATGGATTCACAAAGGAACTGTGCGACCAGCTGACTACGCAAAGATCCGATTGCTTTACGTACGCCGACTTCTTTGGCGCGTTTCTGTGACCGCGCTGTAGATAAATTCATAAAGTTGATGCAGGCCAGCAAAAGCACAAATGCGCCAATAGTGCCAAAAAGCCAGACAAACTGAATACGTCCGCGGACTGCCGCTCCGTTTTCCCACTCGGAATACAGATGCCACCGGCTCATCGGTTGCAGAAATGCTTTTGGGTCAAACCTAGCTTCATCCTTGGCATGCCGGGCTTTGATCTTTTCTATCTTTGCACTCACCTTTTCAAAGCTCGTATGAGGTATAATCTGCACCAGCAACAGAAAAGAATTATTGCCCCAGTTGGTTTCTGAGCGTTTTACCCAGGGTGTTTGTTCTAAGAAGTATTTCCAGGGAAGTAAAAAAGACACCTCCCGGAATTCGGTCCCATACGGCAGGTCTTCATATACGCCCGTAATCCTGAAGTAATTTTTGTTATCAACCTTGATGGTTTTGTTAATGGGATCTTCCTGGCCGAACAAAGCCGTTGCAACTGACTCTGAGAGTAGGGCAGAAGTGGGGTTATCAAGACCGGTTGCGGTGCCTTTAAGGATACGGAGCGATAGCATGGAAGTAAAGTCCGGCTCAACGCAGTTGCCCTTTCTGGAAATTGTCTTTTCACCCGAGGACAAAATGTGGTCCTCAGTCCAGGATGAAGACGCGATGTGAGTGAATTCACTGCCATGTTCATTTTCTAAAGCAGCGCGCATGGGAAGCGGCGTGGCTGGGGTCGTATTGGTGGTGCCATTATAGGTTTGATGCTGCATGACGCGTGCAATACGGTCGTAGTGCTGATGATACTTGTTATAAGAGAGTTCGTCCCACATCCAAAGTCCGATCAGTATGGCCGTAGCCATCCCGACCGATAAGCCAATGATGTTGATAGTGGAGTAAGTGCGGTTTTTGGCAAGATTACGAAAAGCGATCCTAATGTAGTTCTGTAACATATCTGTATGGCGTGAGTTTGGATACTGATTGGGTTCACTTCTCAACAAAGATGGTCGCATCAAACTGAGCACATCCTTCACATAGCGCCACCTTGCCCGGCGCAGGCCCAGTGAGGATACACGCATCTGGAACAGTTCATACAGGTCACCTTCCAGTTCATTAGCCTGGTGAGCAGAACAGAACCTTTGTAGCAACAGCGTTGCCCATCTGGGAGGGGTATGATGTTTAGCGGCTTTCATGACCAGACAATTTCAGGAATCGTATCCCACATCTGATTACGCAACTGTCTGATTTCTTCCAGTGCGCGGCGGCCTGTTGCAGTCACGGTATAGAGCCGTTTGCTGCGCCCACCCCGCTCAGCAGTTGCGCCACCCATTTCAGAATTGACAAGTCCTTTTTCTTCAAGACGGTGCAGTACAGTATGCACAGCCCCCAGGTTGACCGGCCGTGAGAGCTGCTGTTCGATTTCATTTACCACAGCTGCTCCGTATGCATCACCCGTACGGATTGCAACGGCCAGCAAAACCACTTCTTCGAACTCGCCCAGGTAAGTACCTTTCATAACATGCTATTAGTTATGTAAATGTCTGACAAATAACCTGCCAGAGGCGCAAAACCGACCAGAACAGCTTGAAAGGGTATTTTGTACAGGGGAAGTTGTTCAATACTGCACAATATGACGTTCAGTATTGAACAGCTATGCCTAGGTAGTAGCCATACTAAATGCTTATAAATAATGGACTTAGGTTTTCGGAAATGCCGCACGGGCTTCCTTGTTGTCAGCCTAGGGCTGTTAGCTGATTTTCAATCTGATGAAATCAATACAAATTAGTGAGGCAAGGTGGCCAGTTCCCAGTACTGACAGATTGCTTTAAGCTGATCTTTCAAACCCTGATAGGTAGGAGCCTTCACATAGAATCCCTGCACCAGAGACATATAAGCCTCTTCGACATCGACTTCACTGACGGATTCTGATAAAAATATGAATGGTATTGCCCGTCGCTTCAGCTGGTCATCAGCGTTAATCAGTTCTTTGAGTTCCAAGCCTGACATCTTAGGAAGATACAGGTCGCATAAGATGAAAAAGGGGCGTTCAGCAGAAGATGTCAGGTATTCAATAAGTAGATCACCATCGTCAAAGTTGACTACCTCACTGCTACATCCAATTGCTGCCAATGCATCTGTTACCAGGTAACGATCATCTTCGTCTCCTCCTACGTATAAAACCGGTCCGTTTTCCATGTTTGCTGATGTTTATTAAAAAAATATAAAAAACCAGGCCACAGTTATGAGGTACCAGCTATTTTGTTGTGCATGCCGTCATACATCGACAAAGATATCATAATTTACTACTATGAGTTGTAAGGTTTTTAGTCATTGAATTTTTAGTATTTTAATTATGTCCGGGCGAACTATTATCTTTGCCAGGTGATAGACAAAATTCATATATGTACGACCGAAAAATTCTGGTGATCGATGACGATTTCGATGATCAGCTACTTTTGTCCGATGCATTCGAAAGTAGCAATTGCGAATGCGATTTGAAATTTGCAGCAGATGGTAAGCAAGCATTTGAACTGATGGAAAAGGCTGGTTACAGACCTGATCTGATTGTGCTGGACCTGAATATGCCGGTGATGAATGGATTTGAATTTTTGATTCGTTTCTGCGGCATCAAGTCTTTTGCTAAAATTCCTGTTATTGTATTAACTACCACATCTGATATTAACTCTATTGGTACTTCCTATGATCTGGGAGCCAGTAGCTTCATTGTCAAACCTCAAAGTTACCCCGGCTTGGAGAAGATCGCGCGTGAACTGACTCATTACTGGTTTAACACCGTAAGGCTCTCGCCTTACAGCTGAGAGGCAACTCCGGCTTTATCATATTCCCTGTATGCGCAGGTAGATCTACCGCGTATACCGCCTCACTTACTTCATTCCTACAGGCGGGATTGTGCAGATATAAATGGATACAGGTTATTGAAGCGAACGTGCTTCGCTTTTGAAATTGCTTCTTTTAAATTCTTAGAGATGACTGTAGATTCAGATGGTCAACAGGGGTTTTCTAGTACACTTTGATGATCCGTTGATACAATAGCAGAACCGCAATGATGATGTTATTTAAGTCGAAGTATAGCTGCATGCATAAAAAAAAGGGCATCAGCCCTATGCTGATGCCCTCAAATAAGATGCTCTTGCAAAATCTATAATCCAAGATTTAATCTTCTTAATCTTTCCTCATCGCTCAGCTGCTGATTACCTGTTCTTGTCGGTAAATCATTATCTGTTTTTTGATCGCTGTCTGCCACTGTCTGATCCAGATCGCGGTAGGTCTGCAGATCCGGATCGTTAGAGCTCGTGCTCAACGGCGTCGGGTTATGCGACTGGGTCTGCTGTCTGAGACGGATATGATCCTGAAGAGTACGCTCGAAAATACGGCTTCTGTGCCTTAGTATCGGCTCCTGCGTTTCCTGACGATCGGACCTTAGCTGCTGGTCCGAGGTTGGTAAAGGATCAGCCGGACTATTACGGGTATAGGTATCATGGGTATTTGGATCAGAAGCGTCAAGCCGGTGTGCATCACTTGGAATGCCTTCACCACTGAATGCGCCGTCTGTAAATATCGGGCTGGCGGAATGTCTGGCGGCATTTTCTTTAACATTTACAGCGCCGAATTGATCGAGCACATCTGCCGCGGCATCCGCTTCGGCGGAAGTCAGTGCATGTACGGTGACAATTGTTCCATGTTTTCCGGCTTCCGAATACAGTTTGGCTTCATGCTCATTCTCTCCAAAAAGATCTTTGAAAAAGCTGCCTATTTTAGCTAAAATGTCATTGTCTTCAGCAGTGGTATGTCTATCGGACGCCTCAGTCGTGTGCGACTTATAGGACGCAGTTTTGATATCCACATCGCCGTCGGCAAACCCATTATCCAGTAGGTAATTCTGCGCCTGTTGCCCATCGGATTCATTCTCGAAAATTCCAATTACTGTATGTGCCATAATAATTTGGTTTTAAAGTATGTTAATATGACTACGCCATTGTAAATTTCCGTGCCTGCGGTATAGATCAAGAATTAAAAAATAATTTCATTTCTTCTAAACCAGCTACCCGGTCAAACTTATCTGTTTGCAATCGGATGCCTGGATTCGGTCAGCCAGCGTGTTTTATTATGTCAATCGGCGATGTATGTGCATTTTGCCAATCAAATGAACTATACTGAAGTTTAATATAAAGCTGGTGCATCTTACCCGGAAAGTGATCTAAGTCCCCAGTACAAATATGTCTGTCTTGCAGAGCACAGGAGCTGGTTGTACATTTGGACTGTTGAGCGATCTTATAAAATTTTTAGAAGAGTTCAGGCAACTCATAATAGGCTTCGATTCAAGGTAACCCATGCTGGTTGGATCAATCTGGATGCTATCAGTTATTGTAGATGAAGACAGCGCATCTCATAACTGCAACCGCATATAATTTAATAAGAGGGAATTCCTGCTTAAACGTTCCGAGAAAATATATACTAACTAATGAAAAAACTACATGGGGCATCCCTTTTGGTACGAGTCTGTAATGTGTGGGAAAATCTAAAAGGAGATAGTGATGATCATTCGTTGCAGGCCCGTATTTATCATTCCATCTGCATCGTTACATTGGCAGTCATGGTGTATGTCGCGGCATTCAGTTATGCCAACCATCTGTTCATTGCCGGGTTGATTGCGACAGGCCTTGTTCCGTTACAACTGATTTTGTTTTATTTATCCCGCTTCAAAAAGCTGACTTATCTATCATTTACAGTCTATACTTTGGTGGTGTATGTGTTTTTTGGGTGGAACTTTATTTGGAACAGTGGTCTGGAGGGGCCGTCACTGTTGTCTTTTTTAAGTGTTTATTTTCTAAGCCTGGCCGTTTCGGAACAAAGGCACTACGTTATATGGTCACTAATTAATCTTTTAATTATTAGCGCAGTTGTGCTGCTGCAGTATCATTGGCCCGAACTGGTCATTAATACGTACGAAAACAAAGAACAACGTATCGTAGACTGGGTATCGACGTATGTGGTCACAATGGTTTTGCTTTTCGCATGTATCACTTACATTATCAGTAACTACCGGAAAGAACGGGAAAAAGTAGAATCCTGGGTAATTGAACTTGACCGTTTACATGATGAAAAGTCTACATTGCTCAGGATTGTAGCTCATGACTTTCAATCCCCTTTGCTGGGCATTAAAAAATATCTGGAAATTGTGCGACAGTACGGACTTGGAGAAAATGACCGGAAGTACTTTGAAGAGGAACTGAGCAGATCCCTGAGCGATACGCAACGACTTTTGACAAATTTATTGGAAAGTGAAAAAAGTAGTGCTGAACATTTATATACTCCGTCCATATTTAATGTTGATGATCTCTTAAAGCCAATACTGAATGTTTACAGTACTATTGCCCTATCACGACAAATTGACCTGATCATTGATATTCCAAAAGAACTCATGTTAAAAACACAAAAACATGCCTTCGAAGTCATTGTCAGGAATCTGCTGGACAATGCTATAAAAAATGCTCCGGATAACGGTCAGGTGAGCTTGATGTTCTGTAAACAACAGGAATTGAATTCGTTTCTGATTCATAACAGTGGCCCGGCTATGCTGCCGCAAACGCAGCAGTTAGTAAAGCAATGTCTGCAAAATGAACCCTCTGATCTCAACACAATTGGTATAAGGTTGGTAGCCAGGTTTGCCGCATCAGCAAATATCGTTGTGAATCTGGATAGTACAGCAGAAGATGGTACGACCTTTACGCTTCTTATTCCAGATTTGTAAAGATGAATTCCCACGCTACATATGTCGAGTTCATTGCGGGATGATGCGCAATTGAATCAGTTCGGTGGTATCCTACCAGGTCTGAACCTGATGGAATAATTGTAGACATTTACATACCTGCAAAAAAGTAAAAATGACCGCATAGATTAGCTTCATTCCAACCCACACACCAACTCAAAAACTTGACTGTTTTTGTGGATACATTACTTTCCACTACAACAATGCGATTTTTGGCTACATCCGGTTTTTAATTGCTGTCCATCTTTGCATTATCAAAAACATTAGAACACGAAAGCAAATGAAAAATTGGACAACAGCTGATATTCCTCTAAGGAATAGTGGTTTAGCTATCATTACAGGTAGTACAGAGGGTATTGGATATGAAGATGCACTGGCGTTATCATCCGCAGGATGGAGTGTGATCATGATGGGGCGTAATCCTGAAAAAGGAGCTGACGCAATGGCCAGAATTCAACAGAAAATCCCAAAGGCAAAAGTAAGTTTTGAAAAAATAGACCTTGCAGACCTGTCATCAATCAAAACCTTTGCCTCAAAAATGATTTCAAATGGGCAAGCTGTTGATCTTCTGATCAATAATGCGGGTGTAATGACGCCACCACAGCGGCTTGAAACGGTTGATGGCTTTGAGTTACAGTTTGGTACAAATCATCTTGGTCACTTCGCATTGACAGCACAATTGCTTCCGTTATTACGTAAATCACCAGATGCTCGTGTTGTAACCGTTTCAAGTATAGCGAATCGTGAAGGCATAATCAATTTTGATGATCTTCAGTCAAAGTCCTCGTATGCTCCGGGGAAAGCATACAGTCAGGCGAAATTGGCGAACCTGATGTTTGCTTCCGAACTTCAGCGAAAAAGTGAAAAGCACGGTTGGGGTATTACGAGTATGGCCGCCCATCCAGGTGTTTCCCGAACAAATCTGCTTATTACCGGTGCAGGGCGATGGAGTGTAGCAGGAATGGCGAGAACTTTTCTTCCGTTTTTGTTCCAGCCATCTGCACAAGGGGCCTTGCCAACATTATATGCAGCCACTTCTCCAGAGGCTAAAGGTGGCCAATATTACGGTCCGGATAAGATGAGTGAAACAAGGGGTTTTCCGACTGTAGCAAAGATGCCCGGACAGGCAGAGGACCTGAATGCCTCTTTAAAATTATGGGAGATATCACAAGTGCTGGCCAAAGTTGAATTTTAGCGCCTGCATTTTCAAGCTTTCATTTGATTAATACAGACCTTTTTAAATTCTCCATTACCATATTTGGAATTAAAAATAAGCCATGAAACTAGTATTTTTCATCTCAATATTCGCAATGATGCTTTTATCTTGTAATGCCCCCAAAACAGTATACATCAGTAACAAAACGGATAGCCCCATTACTTTACTGGTGGACAGTTCTTATCAAAATAACCATCCGGCGGCTTTTAAGGATTCCTTGAATGGGTTACGGATAGAGAGGAAAAAAGTGCTGGATTTCGGCAAGGGGAAATGGACAAAAGAAGACAAGATAAGTCTTGAAGAATTAATAAAATACACGAAGATTATCAAAGACGGAAGCGCCACAGCTATTGAGATGCCCGATAAAACCAAGATTTCTCTCATCAGTTTCAACGTTGAAGAACTTTGGGTAAACATTAAATAAGCTTGGTATGTGTAATACAAGCTCGATGATAATGCATTTGTTGATACACGGGCAAGAATGACGATTCTATTACGGCAAGTTCGATATGGCAGACGAACCTTGTAGGAACCGAATACTATTTTGCGTACCGTGGATGAGGAAAACAAAGTAAAGCAACAGCTAAAAATGGTAAAACCGGAGAAACAGTTATTTTGGATTGACTAATTTTATAGACAAGCGACCATTCATGCGGGTGGAACATGTATTTGAAGAAATTAAATTGACTTTACAGATGAAAAATTCCACTCCATACAGATTACAATCCATTTCAGAACTGCACCGCGTAGCAGGATACACCAAGCCGCATCATCCACTCATCAGTATTTTAAACCTGGAAGGTTTGTCCAATAGCACAGAAATTACGTCTGTAATATTTGATTTTTATGTCGTGTCCATGAAGCGGGGGTGCAATAAGCTTTTTTACGGGCAACAGAAATATGATTTTGACGAAGGGGTAATGGCTTTTCTGGCTCCGGGGCAAATACTGCGTGGCGAAGAAAGTGGTATGCCGGATAATCTGAGCGGTTGGATGCTGTTCATCCATCCCGACTTTTTATGGAACACATCGCTGGCAAAAAAAATCAGACAGTACGAATACTTCAGCTACTCAACAAATGAGGCGTTGTTCCTTTCTGATAAAGAAGAAGCAGTTGTCAATACCATTATTGATAATATCCGACACGAGTACAGTTCCAATATTGACAAGTTCAGTCAGGATGTAATCATAGCACAGTTAGAAGTATTGTTTACCTATGCACAGCGTTTTTACGAAAGGCAGTTTATCACACGAAAAATAACCAGTAGTAAAATTTTAAACCGTGTAGAAGAAGTACTGACCGATTATTTTAACAACAGAGATTTAATGTCGAAAGGATTGCCGACAGTTCAATACGTAGCGGAAGAGTTAAATATTTCCATCAAATATTTGGGAAGTTTATTAAAGCAATTGACCGGGCAATCCACACAACAACATATCCACGAAAAGCTGATAGAGAAAGCGAAAGAAAAACTATCTACGACCAGTCTTTCCGTCAGTGAGATTGCATACGAACTGGGCTTTGAGCATCCGCAGTCATTCAGTAAACTCTTTAAAACAAAGACTTCACAATCACCCATAGCGTTCAGGGCTTCATTCAATTGATAAATCACATTTTCTGTTAAGCGTCCGTGATTATGTTATGAACTCCTGCGATATGGTTATACGGATCATTTCGGTGATGCCGACTTTTGTATTGTAAACTAAAATACAAAGTGCAAATGAAGAAGGTATTAATAACAGGAGCTAACAAAGGTTTAGGTCTTGAAATGGCAAGACAGTTGCTCAAAAAAGGGTATTGTGTTTTTATAGGAAGCCGCGATTTGAAGAATGGGTGGGATGCAGTGCATACTTTAAAGGCAGAAGGCCTGGAAAATATGGACGTAGTACAGCTTGACGTTACAGATCAGCAGTCCGTAAATGCGGCACGTATCGCAATCGGCACCAAAACACATGTGCTGGATATGCTGATCAACAATGCCGGTATTAACGGTATCGAATTTAATGGCAACACACCCATCATGCACAGCGCTCTGGAAACCGGCGTTGATAAATTCAAGGAAGTGTATGAAGTAAATGTCTTTGGTACCATCAGGACTACGCAGGCATTCATCGATTTATTGAGATGCTCCCCGGAACCCCGTATTATCAATGTGAGTTCGAGCCAGGGATCACTTGCGCTGCACAGCGACCCTGCCTACAAATACTATCAAGCAAAGGGCGCAGTCTATCAGTCTTCGAAGTCGGCTTTGAATATGTATACTGTTGCACTCGCCTTTGAACTGCGTGATACCAATTTTAAGGTAAATGCGGTAAGCCCGCCATCTACCGCGACTGACTTCAATCATCATCTCGGTACGAGTAGTGTTGAAGTGGGTGCAGAACATATCCTCCGATACAGCCTGGTAGACAATGACGGACCGACAGGCAAATTTTTCTGCGTCGATAATAATCCGGAAACCGGCGAAATTCCCTGGTAAATAAATAGCTGTTTATCGTAAATTCACAGGATGAAAAAGGATACGATTATTCCTTACAATTATAATTCACTGTCAGAGCTGCACCGGATGCTTTGGTTGGCAAAACCCGTGCATCCACTCATCAGTCTGATCAACAACGCAGAGAACAGGTTGGATGCAAGTCAGCTGCCCGATACGCATACCTCTGTCTTTTACAAAATTTCTTTCAAGCAAAATCTGAAAGGGAAATTGAAGTACGGTCAGCAATACTATGATTTCGATGAGGGTGGGTTATTCTTTGTATCGCCCAATCAGGTAACAGCTGGTGGAGACAATAACGGTGACCATTCTGGATATACATTGATCATTCATCCTGATTTTCTATTGACTTATCCATTGGCGAGCAAAATCACAAAGTTCGGTTTTTTCTCCTACTCTGCTAACGAGGCATTACATCTCTCAGCAGGAGAAAAGCAAACCATCATTGCTATTTTTAAAAACATAGAAGAAGAGTTGCACAGCCGGATGGATGATTTCAGTCAGGACGTCATCATATCACAAATTGAATCTTTACTGAATTACAGCAACCGTTTCTACAAACGCCAGTTTCTTACCAGAAAAGCTGTGAATGCCGATTTACTTCAAAAAATGGAATCCTTGCTCAATGATTATTTTAATACCGGAAAGCACCTGACCAACGGCATTCCAACGGTACAGTATCTGGCAGATGAGCTGCATCTTTCACCAGGCTATTTAAGTGATATGCTTCGAAGTTTCACCGGACAAAATGCGCAGCAACATATTCAGTCGTGCATCATTGAAAAGGCGAAGGAGCGGCTTTCCATCACACGGCTATCTGTAAGTGAAATTGCGTTTGAACTAGGTTTCGAATACGCACAGTCATTCAGCAGGTTGTTCAAACAGAAAACGCAGATGTCGCCGGTTGAATTCAGACAATCATTTAATTGATCCGGAATAGAGACTTTGAGGTTTCGATGGATATCAAGGCTGACAAAAAAAATCAGTACTAACCTGGTCCCGATCTGGTGATGAACTCACAATCAGCGTCATCACTGAATTTAAGCCTTTGGTTTGCCCCATGTTCCGGCAGAATCCTTACCACAGGAGTAAGTTGAATTACTACACAGATGAGCCATATAAGACATAAAATTGAGCTTTACAGGTGATTTGGCTTCAGCAATTACGCGCAACTTTGCAGCCGAACAAAATCAATTTACAATGATCATAGTAATGACTGGGGCAACGGCAGGAATCGGAGCGGAAGCATTGAATCACTTTACAAAAGTGCCCGGTGCAAAAGTATATGTGGGTGCACGTGGAACCGGACGTATCGCGCCGGCGGCAGCGGAAGTTTTACCGCTTGACCTTTCCTCATTAAAGAGCGTGCGTTCTTTTGCTGACAATATCAAACAACGTCTGGGAGAGGATGAAATAGACATTCTGGTATTGAACGCAGGAATACAGGCAACTGATAATCAATTGAGAAGCGAAGAAGGATTTGAACTGACATTTGCGACCAACCACCTTTCCCATTATTTACTGGCCAGGTTGTTAGCGCCCAATCTGGCAAAAGGAGGCAGGGTGATTGTCACGACAAGCGACGCACATGATCCGGCTGTTATACCTTTCGGCCCGAAAAGCTTTAATATTGATGCATTGGCATATCCGACCCAGCAGAGTCCGAAGGGTATGGCATTTTACGCTGCGACGAAATTATGTAATCTGCTTACCGCAAGTGGTTTGGTAGAAAAGTTTGGAGATAGTAAAAATATATCTGTAGTTGCATACAATCCGGGATTGACTGGTGATACATCATTAATGGGTAAGCAATCGGCCTTTTTAAAATTTGTGGTACCTGTTATTCGTTCGTTATTTTATGTCATCAGTCTGTTCAAACCAGCGTTTTTTATGGGGACGGCAAAGAGGGCGGGGGAAGCTTTGGCTGAACTTGCATTGGGTCGCGTAGTGCCACCTGATGGCAAGATCTACGCCTCGCTGGTTAGAGGAAAAATAACCTTCCCCAATCCATCCCGCTTGGCGCAAAGCATTGATAACAGAGATTTGTTGTGGAAAGAAAGTGCTAAGATGGTAGGATTACCTGAGCAGATAGCTATTGAAATATGAAAAAGCAAACCGAAAACCTTTTTTCTAACTCCATTGTCTATTCTCTGGATACAGAAAAGACAACAGAATATGATAATCTGCTGGTAGAAAGTGTTCTTTTATTACAGCTCTGTGGCGAGATGACATTTGAGACTTCCGGTGACAGGATTACAGCAAGGCCCGGAGAGGTGTATCTGGTACGAAAGCATCAGTTTGTGAAGACTACAAAGACGCCTCAAAATAATGAATACTACAAGGCGCTGATGTTTATTCTGAAAGAAGATATCCTGCGGGAGTACGCCCTGGAAAAACAAATGGACACAGCGGTAAGATATCGGGGTAAATCCAATATTCGTTTGGCTGAAGATGCCTTTTTAAAAGGCTTTTTCCAATCATTGATCCCTTATACACAAAATTCAAAAAGTATAGACCACCCGCTCAGCATTCTGAAGGTAAAAGAAGCTATTGAAATTTTACTGCTTATCGAACCTGGGCTTGGACACTTTCTTTTTGACTTCTTTGAGCCACATAAGATTGACTTGGAGAAGTTCATGCAGGCCAATTTCAAATTCAATGTTCCTGTAGAGCATTTTGCAAAACTGACAGGAAGGAGTCTGGCAGGTTTCAAGCGTGACTTCCAAAAAGTATTCGGCAAACCACCGCGTCATTGGTTACAGGACACGCGGCTTGAACAGGCTCATTTTCAGATTGTGAAAAATAACAAAAAACCTTCAGCTATTTATCTGGAACTTGGTTTTGAAAGTTTTTCCCATTTTTCTTATGCTTTTAAAAAGAAATTTGGTTTTTCACCCAAAGAGACTGGTAATCAGCACCTCTCAGAGGTATAGAAAAAGTGTTACTGCAGCAAGGTTTAGTAAACTTCAAGGGTGCGTTTCCGATCCAGGTAAGGATGCATTCGGATGATTTTTCTGCGTCTTTCCAATCTTCGTCTGACGGTCTTAATATTATCGCTCTCTGTCTTCATTTCTTTTGTGGAAAAAGCTGATTGAAAGTCCAATGAATAAAGGATTGTTTTTGACAACATGCCGGGCGATGAAATGCTCCGACCGTTCATACTAATGTTAAGTAAGTATTCATTGCTACCTGCTTTTTTGAATACGAAAAAGGATACAGATCAGTCAGCTATGAAACAGAGCTTCTACACCTTTGCTAATTTTTTCCTGGGCCTATCGATCCTGATGGCTGTTTTTAATAGTATCCTTTACTACTTTCTCGGTGAGAGCTATTTGCTTCTCGATGCGTTCAAAAACTGGTATCTGGCTGAAAATGTAGTTGGGGTAGCAGTGATGCTGTGTATGCTGCGCTATTTTCATGTCAAAAAATACCAGGTTTCTTTATGGACTGCAGGCGTAGCAGCAGTAACAGCTGTATGTTATGCCATTTTGGTTTATGCGCTGATGTTGATGTACCGGGAATTGCATATTTATTATATTCCCATGGTTTTGGCCACGGTCAGCACCGGAATAGTGCATGCGCTCAGTCTGATCTTTTCCGAATCGGGCAAGAGAACGTGGCTTAAATGGGCGGGCGTTGCATCAGGCATTGTAGGTTTGGTGCTGCTTGCCATATGTATTTACCAATTCTTTATGTCGGGTAATCCGTTGTCCGCATCGAGCTCACTTATTAAAATTTACTTCTGGACTCTGCGGCTTGGCAACCTGATTCCTGTTTTTTTTATTCTGAATTTTTCAGATGAATCAAAGCATGCCGCAAAAGAAAAACTAAGCCGAACCGATCAGATTTCGGAGACCTGGGCGGGACTGTCGGCTTTATTGTGTCTTTTGTTTGGACTATTTGCCGGAGTAATGCTGGCATCTCGGGGATATGATGTACTGCATGTACCTAAAAGGGCCAAATTAATGGCTGAGCCTTTTGAAGCCAGGTTTTATGTAGGCCATAGCGGAGATACGCTGATGTACAGGATCATGAAGCCGCTGAATTATGATTCCCGAAAAAGCTACCCACTCGTAGTAGGCCTTCCTTATACCTGTGCTGATGATAATGAACGACAGATAGCGGCGTGCGATCCTGCGCAGTGGTTGACAGAGGAAAAGAACAGAGAACGGTATCCGGCATTTATATTCGTTCCCAGATGCCCCAAAGGAACAGGATGGGGTGGTGTTCCCAATAATTCTTCGGTAGAAAAGCTGGCTTTGGAAGCAATATCTGCATTGGTGAAACAACCCGGAATCGATAAAAAGAGGGTGTATGTGACAGGTATTTCAAGAGGCGGATATGGATCCTGGCATTTCATTGGCACTCGGCCAGACCTGTTTGCTGCTGCCATACCGATCTGCGGCGGGGATGACGCTTTGCTGGGAAAAAATATGGTTCATGTGGCCGTGTGGGCCTTTCATGGTGCAAAGGACAGAAACGTACCTGTGGCAGGCTCACGCGATCTGATTGCTTCGATCCGGAAAGCCGGTGGCCATCCCAGATACACTGAATATCCGGATCGTGAACATGGCATCTGGGACCTGGTGAAAACTACCCCCGGGCTGCTGGATTGGCTTTTTGCTCAAAAGCAGGAATAGTTATCAAAAGCATTTAACCATTAAGATATGGAAAGCCAGAAGTGCCGGAATCTCTTAAAACGCTTCCCATAATTATCAGTACCATCAAATAATAGCTACTTGATGGTACCCTTCCCAACCACTGACTCCGGAAAATTAAGCTTCTCACCCTCCATATTGTAGAGCGTTGTGATTTGATAAACCCCGGAAATTTCCAGAAACACTATTTTGTCTGCGTCTCCCCGACAAGCGAGAAAGATTGTCAAAATGCCAATGAATAAAGCTTTTAAAGAAGGATAAAATAGTTTTTTCTTGTGATTCAGATGGGTGCGAGTTAATTTTATGGCGTGAAAAGGTTTATCCGAAATATGCTCCTGACAATTGTCATTCTTGATACGACATCATTGTATCAGGTTATGAAGGCACCGTCTTTGATCAGGCATTTTCTGGAACACAAATCATTGGATCAAAATGTAAGTTTTGTCGACTTCCTTTCCATGCATTACTGGGGTGAAGACCTGGATGATAATGATGACGAAAAGGATATGCAGCTGCCTTTCAAGAAAATTGAAATGCATCACGTCAATTTCTTCTTTGCGCATCCTGAAAGATTCACATTCATTCGGCATTCACAACCTGTGATCAGGGCCGATTACGGGCCTGACCAACCTCAGGTTGCCTATTGTACAACGCTGGGGTCCCTGTTCCGTCCTCCCCAGGCTTAAATATATATCAATGCGCAGGATTTGATCCTGGGTCTCCATTTGTGCTGCATAAGGGCGCATATGGCCTCATTTGCTATATATTTAATTTTGATTCGATATGTTGAATAACATTATCCGGTTTTCTGTGAAGAATAAACTGGTAATAGGGATATTTATGCTACTGTGGGTAATCTACGGTACGTATGAAGTGACCAGGTTGCCTATAGATGCCGTTCCCGACATTACCAATAATCAGGTACAGGTGATTACCACCGCACCTTCATTAGGCGCCGAAGATGTGGAGCGCCTGATCACTTTTCCGATCGAACAGGCCATCAGCAACATTCCCGGTCTGAAAGAAAGTCGCAGCATGTCCCGATTCGGACTTTCGCTGATCAGCATTGTGTTTGACGATGAATCCGACGTGTACTGGGCGCGCCAGCAGGTTACAGAGAGGCTCTCGCAGGTAGAAATCACAAACGATGCCAACACGCCGCAACTTGCACCGGCCACGACGGGGCTGGGAGAAATCTACCAGTATGTTTTGAAACCAAAGGATGGTTTCGAGAAAAAATTTTCCCTGGCTGATCTTAGGACTACCCAGGACTGGATCGTGCGCAGACAGCTGCTGGGCACGCCGGGCGTTGCGGATGTTTCCACTTTTGGCGGTGAGCTCAAACAATACGAAGTGGCCGTAATCCCGGCAAACCTGAAAGCACTAGGCCTTTCAATCAGCGATGTTTTCACCGCGTTAAAACGCAACAACCAAAACACGGGAGGCGCGTATATAGAAAAGGGTCCGGCTGTACTGTATATACGAAGCGTCGGATTAGCAGGTTCGATGTACGATATTCGCAAGATTGTTGTGAAAAATAACAGCAACGGAACGCCGGTGCTGATCAGTCATGTGGCGCAGGTGCGGCTGGGTTCGGCCATCCGTTATGGCGCGCTGACGATGGCGGGCAAAGGCGAGCTTTCGGGTGGGATTGTAATGATGCTGAAAGGCGGGAATTCCTCCGAGGTAATCAAAAATGTAAAGCTTCGCGTGGCTGAAATCCAAAAGACATTGCCCGAAGGAATGGAAATCGAGCCATTTCTGGATCGTACCAAAATGGTGAATAATGCTATCGGTACGGTTGAACACAATCTTCTGGAGGGTGCATTGATCGTTGTTTTGATACTGGTTCTATTTCTGGGAAACCTGCGCGCCGGACTGATTGTGGCATCTGTAATTCCCTTATCTATGCTTTTTGCCATAACCATGATGAACCTCTTCGGGGTGAGCGGTAACCTGATGAGTCTGGGCGCGCTGGATTTCGGACTGATCGTGGATGGAGCTGTGATTATTGTGGAAGCCATTTTGCATCACATGCATTTCTCCCAAAAATACGAGAATGTAGCGCAGATAGGGCAGACCGAAATGGATGAAGAAGTGACTAGTTCGGCTTCCCGGATGATGAATGCAGCGGTTTTCGGACAAATTATCATCCTGATCGTTTATCTGCCCATTCTTTCTCTTTCCGGCATTGAGGGCAAAATGTTTAAGCCTATGGCACAGACCGTTGCGTTCGCAGTAATGGGCGCATTCATTTTGTCTTTGACCTATATTCCCATGATCAGCTCGCTGTTGATCAGTAAGAAAATTGTACACAAGCCCAACTTCTCCGACCGGGTGATGACGCGTCTGGAAAATGGTTATGCCCGGCTATTGTCCGGCGCATTAACGATTAGGAAAACGCTTGTGGCTTCAGCATTTGCATTGTTTGGTTTCGCTGTGTTTTTATTTATGCAAATGGGCGGAGAATTTATCCCGCAGCTCGAAGAAGGTGATTTTGCAACAGAAACCAGGCTGCTGGTCGGCACAAACCTGAGTACAACCATTGATGCGTTCAAGGTTATTTCCGAGAAACTGAAAGCCGCCTATCCCGAAGTAGAAAAAATAGTGTCCCGCATCGGCAGCGCAGAAATCCCAACTGATCCGATGCCCATTGAAGGTGGGGATATGATTATTGTTTTAAAGGATAAAACGGAGTGGAAAAGTGCGAAAACTTTCCCGGATCTGGCCAGCAAAATGGCGGCCACGGCGCAGGAAGTGATGCCTGGTGTCACAACCGGATTTCAATATCCCGTACAAATGCGTTTCAATGAGTTGATGACCGGCGCCAAGCAGGATGTGGTTTGTAAAATATTCGGCGAAGACCTCGACAAGCTCGCCGCTTATGCCGAGCAACTGGGAAGCATTTCCAAAACCGTCGATGGCACGGCAGATTGGTATATCGAAAAAGTGACTGGTATGCCACAGGTTGTGATCGAATTCAACCGCGACGAAATTGCTAAATACGGCATGAACATTGACGAGGTGAACAGCACCATCAACGCTGCTTTTGCGGGAGCCACCGCAGGGCAAATCTACGAAGGTGAAAAGAAATTCGACCTTGTCGTGCGGGTGGGCCATGAAGGCCGAAGTAGCATCAATGATGTTCAAAATCTGCTGATCACTACGCCTGGAGGCATTCAGATTCCATTGTATCAGGTTGCAAGCATACAGGAAGTGGAAGGTCCCAATCAGATCCAGCGGGAAAATACACGTAGAAGAATTATTGTCGGTTTTAATGTCAGAGGCCGGGATGTACAGTCTATCGTGGAGGAATTACAGGGAAAAGTGGATGCAAAAATGAAGTTCGAGTCTGGCTACAGCATTACTTATGGCGGTGCGTTCGAGAATTTGCAACAGGCCAAAGCGAGGCTGATCATTGCCGTTCCCATTGCGCTGCTGTTGATATTTATTATGCTTTATTTCGCATTTTCATCTGTGAAAGATGGTTTGCTGATCTATACAGCCATTCCGCTTTCTGCGATTGGAGGCGTTTTCGGGCTGGCTCTTCGCGGAATGCCGTTCAGCATTTCGGCAGGGGTGGGTTTTATCGCATTGTTTGGCGTCGCGGTCCTAAATGGGATCGTGCTGCTTTCTGAGTTCAACAGGATCAGGAAAGAGGGCTTGATCTTGAATGCAATGCAGGTTGTGATGACCGGCACGCGCAACCGGCTACGCCCCGTATTGATGACGGCGGCTGTTGCCTCACTGGGATTTTTGCCAATGGCACTCAGTAATGGTGCGGGTGCGGAAGTGCAGCGGCCACTGGCCACGGTGGTGATCGGCGGGTTGATCAGTGCAACCCTATTAACGCTTTTTGTGCTGCCGGGCTTATATTTATTATTTGATAAAAGGCCTAAAACCAAAGGACTTCAACCAGCACTGACATTACTGGTAATGCTCTTTGCACATGCCGGTTTCTCTCAGACGACGCCTACGCCTATTGACCTTGATTCTGCCATGAAGATCGCTTTGGAAAAAAACTTGCAGGTGACAAGTGACCGTCTGGGTGAAAAAGCAAGTGAGCGTCTGCAATCCAGTTCGCTTGATATTGCCAGGACAAACATCAGTGCGGATTACGGAAAAGTCAATAGTATCAACAATGATAACCGGATTGGTATCAGTCAAACGTTCAACTTTCCAAGTGTTTATACGAATCAGCGGAAGTTGTTGGAATCAAGCTTTCTCGCTTCAAGGGCTAGTACGAAGCTTACTGAACAGGAAATCCGCGGCAATGTGCGGCAATTGTTTTACGAATACATTTCCATGACAGAACGCAAACGGTTGCTTGTCTATGCGGATAGCATATACAGCTTATTTGAAACAAAATCCAATCTCCGTTTTGAAAAAGGTGCTGCCAATCTTTTGGAAAAAACGGCTGCAGAATCGCGCAGGCAACAGATTGCCAATCAACTCAACCTGATTAATCATGATCTGGAAATCGCTGTGAGGCAGTTTAACTTCTTTGTGCAGGATTCAAAAACCTACAGGCCAAAAGTGGATCGGCTCAAAATTGATGATCCGCTGATCTCTGCTGATACCCGTGAACTTCCGTTAATGGAACTGACCCGGCATCAGCAGGATGTTGCCCGATATCGCTGGCAAACTGAAAAGTCAAAACTGTTACCGGATTTTACGGTTGGTTACAACAATCAAACGCTGATCGGTCCGCAGGTGGTCAGAGGTCGGGAGCTTACTTATGGAGCATCAAAAAGGTTTAGTTATGTAAGTGCAGGCATTGGCATTCCTTTGTTCTTTAAAGCACAAAATGCACGTGTCGCGGCTGCAAAACTGGACTGGGAAAGGAATCAGGCGCAGTCAGATCTGATCGGATTAAAGCTGCAAAATGATCTGGATAATGCCAGTCAGCAGATCCAAAAATACCAGCAAAGCCTGAAGTATTATCAGGGGCAGGGACTTAAAAACGCCGACGTGATCATTGCCACAGCCGACCAGCAATTCCAGGAAGGCGATATTGATTTTCTGCAATGGGCCATCCTTGCCGACCAGGCGATTTCAATTAAAAACGAGTATATCAATGCGCTGAACAGCTATAATCTGGCTGTGATCGAATGGTTGAAACTGAACAATTTATAAAATATTTAAATGAAGAATCACATCATGGTCTGTCTGAGCCTGCTGCTTATGCTTGCATGCAAAAAGGATAACCAACCGGAAACGGCTCAAAGTGAAAAAGCTGCTTCGGAAGCGACGCAAAGTGAAACATTCGTTTCCATCAGCGATGCGCAGCAGAAAAGCGTGGGCATAGAAGTCAGTACGCCTGCGTTGGAGAATATCAGCGGCGTGCTGTTGCTGCAAGGGAAAATCGATGTGCCGCCTCAAAGCACGATAAGCCTTAGTTTTCCTTTGGGAGGTTATTTGAAATCCACCAAAATGCTCCCCGGAATGCACGTACGCAAGGGCGAGGTGTTGGCTGAATTGGAAGATATGCAGTTCATCCAGCTGCAACAGGATTATCTCACCGCCAAAGAAAAGTTGCTCCTTGCAGAATCCGAATTCAACCGCCAGCGTGACCTGAATGCAAGCAAAGCCAGCAGTGACCGGGTTTTTCAGCAAGCAAGAGCGGAAATGGAAACACAGCGTATACTGGTGAGCGCATTAGGACAAAAACTGGAAGTGATCGGCATTGATCCGGGCAAACTCAAAGCCGATAAGATATCCAAAAATGTGTCTATCAAATCGCCTATTCATGGCTTTGTTTCCAAAGTCAATGTTAATGTGGGTAAATACACCGCGCCTACGGACATGCTTTTCGAGCTGGTTAATCCAAATGACATTCATTTGGTTTTAAATGTATTTGAAAAGGACCTGGGCGCATTATCAGTTGGCCAGCGCGTGACCGCATTTACCAATGGCGATCCAACAAAAAAATTTCGGGCTGAAATAATCCTGATCACAAAAAGCCTGGATCAGGACAGGATGGCCGAAGTGCATTGCCATTTTGATAAATACGATGCGTCTCTGGTGCCCGGTATGTTTATGAATGGTGAAGTATCAGTCAGTAACCAAAAGGCGCTTACGGTTCCCGAGAACGCGCTGGTGCGTTGGGAGAACAAATTTTACATCTTCACTGACCATGGAGGAGGGAAATTTGAAATGACGCCCGTAACACCAGGAGTGGTGCGTGCAGGCAAGCAACAGATAGAAGCAGATGGAATTAATGACCGCACAAAGCTGGTCGTCAGGAATGCCTATGCATTATTGATGAAGATTAAAAATACCGAAGCAGATCCGGAATAAAATGCCTTTGGAAAATAATTTAAGCTCATATGTTGTTTGTTATCAGGATAATAATTACCGATTATAGATAACATATGAGTTCTAAAAAAGCCTCTTCTTGCTGGGTTTTCAAGAGTGCTTGAACAGCCAGGCGAGAATATTAAACTAGCAGACAGCTTAGAAAACAGGTAGTGATAGGAGTGGATTATTCTGATCTTAAATAAATGAAATACACATGCAGTATTCCCAGAAAATAGCAGCAATAATCCTATCTACTGCCATTCAACGTGGGAGGGAGAAAAGTGCCAGTCGTCAGGAAATTGCCCGCATGCTAATTCCTGACGACTGGCATAAGTATATGAAAGATGTACGTCAGGTAGCAATTGATTTGCATAACAACGGTCGTGTAGTGATAACACAAAAGGAAATACCTATTGATGTAAAGGATATCAAAGGAACTGTCTGCATTAAAATTGTCTAAAATAGTGGTACACATTCCTGGAGCTAAATGGATTGAGAGTAAACAAAAATCATACTGTTTAAGAATAGACAATTTCTATGGTAACCTGACACTGCAAGGCCAGCGATAGTTGTTTAATTCTTCTCCTACACTTCAATCGCTTTATGCAAACCAGATGAATTTATGAAAGCGAGTAGCTAAGTGATAGATAGCCCTGCCTTCGTTGCTGATATGCAGTTAGATCACGACTAAAATCTGTATCCAGATCAGATAACAGAATGCCCTCTCCGTCGACTAAAACTGTTGGATTGATCGTCCGAATTTTTGGTTCCAGTTTGCGCCAAGGCGATGTTTTCGTTTCTGCAAAATGAATAGGACTTCTTAGCCGAGTTAATTGGGCCTGTAGATCATGATTCGGAAAACTCGCCATCTTATCCCATAGTCCCTGATCGGTAAGCCACACATCCGATTCTGCGATAGCCCCTAACTGTAAGCTGTCTTTGATAAGCTCCGCCGTCAGCTCGTACAGGCCAAGAGATTGCATATTTGACCAGCTCAGTTCATCAGCTTTCATATACGTGTAGGCAAGCCATTGCGCGGTTTTGAGATCTTCAACAGCAATCGCATAATCTGTCACTAGCAAATGAGACAGTGCCTGGATTACATCCTGTTTTGTCAGCAAACCCAGCGCCACGCTGTCACGGAAAAAGTAATCCAGCCGGTCGGTACAGAGTGCCGGGGCAGGCTGCTCCAAAATGGGATAAGCCTCTTCATCAATAAATTCCTGCCAGTTGTAGCCGTAGCGGGCTAAAATGGAGGGAATATCGGATTGCTCAAGGTATGACCCTTTCATGCGTTCATGGTAAGGCTGGCCTCTAAAGACATGATCAATAACATGTGAAAAAGCCGTATGACTCACGTCATGGAGTAAAGCGGCAACCTGCTCCTGCAGGCTGGCGCCAAACCGGCGCGTCAACAGCATGACGCCTATTGAGTGCTCAAATCTTGTGATTGGCTGGGTCATCCCCAGAAAGCCTGTAATACCATGTTGCCGGATATGCTCGAGCCGACGAAATGCCTTAGAGTTCATCAGATCGATCAGGACAGGTTCCTCGATCAAAGCAGGGCCATAAATAGTATCGGAGTAGTGCATAATTAGTATATATAAGCCTATAGACTGGAGAAAGTTCTTAAGCGGCAAACACGCATTTAACATCAATAATTATCACTGTTTCCCTTTTTTGCGGAACAGTACATAGCAAACAAAGAACAAAGTGGTATATGATTTATAAAACCTCGCCTGCTAAGCTGCTTTAGCATCGACGCACTGTGTTGATTGATAAGCGGCCGGATACTTTATCTGCCAAACAAAACGATCGCTTTCTTGAAACATACAATTAGGTGAACTTTTGAAGGCACACCTGTAAAAACGGCCTGATAAAATGTTTTGCCTTTAAACTGCTCATGATCCGTAAATCGTCCTGAATGGTGCTTTCTGAATCCAGAAATCGGAAAATTGTTTTCGCTTTAACATGGGTAAATAAATCAGTGAAGATCTGGTGACCCTGGTAATGATTATTGTTTAGCACGTTTAAGATCGTGCTATCCAGTAATTGATGCTTATGGTTTATATTTTCAGATATTGAAAATGGGTGACCATACTTGCGGTAGGATGAAAGGATCTTGGAAACTGTTTTTTGTGTATTCGTGAACGTGTAGCCTGACGAAGCCCGGGTGTCACCACCCATGGTACCGATATGCATGATATTTTCAGATCTTCTTTGAAACGGGAAGTCTGTCATGGGAATGATGCCGAATTCACTTTCAATGATTTTGTAATCAGTGATTTCAAGAACATCTGTCAGGTACTCAGCTATTTTATCGTCGTACTGATTTTGTTGCAGCAGGTTTTTTGAGAAAATCGTGTACTCCACAAAAATATCCTGATCAGATACAGGCAGTACATAAAAGAACGTGGTCCCATTTTCCTGAGATGTCCTGTAGTCCATCAGATACATTTCCAGCCGACTGGCTTTGAACTGGTCGGTCCGTATGGTGACACCTTTGAAGTGCTGAAGAAAGTACTGGTTTGACCGCCTTAACTCAGGCTTGGCATAAACCGAATTAAAGATATATTTTCCCTGATAGGAAGCATCCTGTGTGTCGACCCTGCCTCCGTTTTCGATGTTTTGAATTGAGACTATAGTACCATAAACGAAAGTTATCTGCGGGCACCGGCTCAAAAATGAAAGCACATGTTCATAGAAATCAACACTACGGATCATGTGATAGGCATAACTGCCATTTTTCAAGCTGATTTTCCTGTCGTCATTTGTAAAAAATGAAAGTTGTTTCCAGGAATGGTAAATGATATCCTGAAAGGGGGAAGCGGCTTTTTCATCCTGCCAGAAACACCAGGTCCGGTCGTTTTTGCCTTTTGGCTCCTTATCTATGATCAGTATATTTTCATTTTGCCAGACACCTTCTTTTATTGCTCTGTAAGCCAAACTCAGGCCTGCCAGCCCACTTCCGGTTATGATGATATCGAACTTCCCAGCCTGCATAGGATCTTCAAGTTGTTAAATAGTAAATCTACGATTTAAGGCATCGTCATAAAAATTAAGCCCCTGGCTTCAATCAGTATTGACTGAGCCGGAAAGACGTCTGTCAAAAAGTAGCATTTTTGATTAAGAGTTCGACTCTTGGTTTACATTTCTTTTATTAATCAGTGGACAGTGGTTTTTGAAAATACATTCATGATTAATACTCCGGCAATGATTAATACCATCCCGATTATCGCAGGAGCATCAGGAACCTGTTTAAATAGCACCATTGCAACCAACGCTGTTAATACAATGCCGACGCCACTCCAAACTGCGTAAGCCATTCCCAATGGCATTGTGCGAAGTGTCAGACTTAAGAAGTAGAAGGCCGATAGATAACCTAAGATGGTTATCAGGCTCGGAATAAGCTTTGTAAATTGCTGGGAAGCATTCATGGCATTAGTGGCGATGACTTCCGAGGTGATAGCAATTGCCAGAAAAAGATATTTCATTTTAAAAGATGTGGTTTTACGAGGTTTTGTATATGATTTTTATGCACATCAGTCAAGCTGTAAAGCCTGGTAACATGCGGGCAATATTGCCGCTAATTCAGATTCCTGAAAATAGCTGCATGATGACATCCTCCGGAACGTCATTATCCATACTTAAACGCAGTGACCTTTAATAATCCAGCCAGGCTTTAATGAGTACAGCTTTATCGCGGCTGACGATGATTTCGACATTCTGGTTTTGTTTCAGCTCAATTTTTAGCTTGCCGTTGAAATAATTGTGGACATGCCGGATGGAGTCGATATGAACGATAAACTGACGGTTTACACGATAAAATATTTTGGGATCCAATTGCTGTTCTAGTTCTTCCAGTGTTTGGGGCAATACTTCTTCGCTGCCATTGGATAGCTTTGCTTTTGTAATCCTGAGCTCTGAATGAAGGTACTCTATATCATTGACAAGAATCGTCTTGTAGCTATCTCTGAATGGCAGCAAAAAACGGCTGCGGTATTCTTTTTTGCCGATATGGCTTAAAAGGCTTTCAATAGAAATAGTTTGGTGACTGTGCATTTTTTCTTCCGCCATCCGGAAAGAATGTTCCAGTTCTTCCTGCACCACTGGTTTTAGTAAATAGTCGACGCTATTCACTTTGAAGGCGCGTACGGCGTACTCGTCATAGGCGGTTGTGAAAATGATAGGGCATTTGGGGTTCACTCTCTCAAAAATTTCGAAACTAAGCCCATCAGGCAGCCGTACATCCATGATGATCAGGTCTGGACAATCATTCGTTGAAAGCCAGTCGACGCTCTCTGAAACGCTTTCCAGGATAGCCAGGATCTTCGCACCCGGATTTACAGCCGAGATGATCCGTTTAAGCCTGTCGGCATTTGGTTTCTCATCTTCAATGATTAGGATATTTTTTATCATGACTTTATCAAAGGAATGGAAACGACAAACATATTGCTGGTGGTTATAATCTGGGGTGTTCTGTCAGTTAACAAAAGATATCGCTGTATTATATTTTTAAGTCCCAGTCCGGAAGACCGTTCTTTTGTTTGCAGGGGAATGATTGAATTTGAGACGATCAGATCTGAATTTTCACCGCTTTTCACTGTAATTTGAAGGGGATTGGATTTTAAGAATTTGTTATGCTTCATCGCATTTTCGATCAGCAGTTGCAGTGTCATAGGAGGAAGACTCAGATTTAAATGAGTCTGGTCTATTTTGATTTCAAAGGCAATGCCACATCCTGCGCGGTGATGCAGCAAAAAAATGTAAGCTTTTAGAAATTTCATTTCTTCCTTAAGCGTAATCAGGTCGGTTTTTGAGTGTAGTAATAAGTACCTGTATACTTTGGAAAAGTTTTCTGAATACTGATAGCCCAGCTGCTGATCTTCAAGGATCAGTTCGGAGAGTACACTTAGATTATTAAAAACAAAATGGGGGTCGAGCTGCAGTTTGAGTGCTTCAAGTTCGGCTTCAGTGGCTGCCTGTCTGTGTTGCGCGGATTTCAGTTTGTGCTCAGTTGCTTCCAGAGCGGCATTTTTCCAGTTAAGAATCAGATAATCTCCGGTATTGATAGCACTTACGGTGAGGGCAATAAAAATACTGACTGTCAGCCATTGCCAGTACCACAGATTCTCTTTGTTGTCTCCAAAAAGTTCTGAACTTTTATCTTCCAACAGATACATGAAAATTAACTGGCTGAAAATCAGTAACACAACGCTGGCGACATTTAAGGTAGTTTCCGCTGTCAGCCGCTGAACCGGCACTTCTATCCATGGCAGCTTTTGATTGAGACGCTCATGAATCCAGATGCTCGACAGGGATATTAATGTACAGGAAAGCCATGAAAGAGCCCATTCAATGAGTATATCCGCTACAGACCTTGCAAAATACTGCTGCCACCAGATATCAAAAGGATTGAGCATGTAGGTGAAAACATAAAACATAACAAATGACAAACAGGCAAGTATGATCAACTTGCTTTTTCTGGTTATCAATTGACTAGGCTCTTTTCTCATGACATGATGGTTCCGTTTAAGAATTACGGCAAAGTTACACGTTAATTCACGTACAAATTTGAAGCGTATCACAACAGTACCTACCGGGAATTTAACTGAAACGTAAAAATTAGCTACTGAGCCGGAAAATACGATTTATCCAACCGGCATGCTAAGGTTACTTATCATTGGCAACCGATGATCAAGTCAGGAAAGTAGCAGAAAGATGAGCTCAAATTCAGTGGGACACATCTGTCGTTTCAGTCGTAAAAAACTACGGTTCGGTCAAAAAATAAGCCTTTTGCCATCCTACCGGGCTTTCTTTGCAACCAAAATAATTTTTGTACAATGTTTCATTTCGAATATAAAACAAAGCATCTGTTAACCGGATTATGGATGTTGTCCGCATTTGCCATAGCTAGTTCTTGCAGCACAAAGGCAGATCAGGGCGAATATGGCCAGACGCCGCCAGAGGAAACCGACTTTATTACTTTACATAATGGCAATGCGCCGGTCGAAAGCAGCTATCCCGGCGCAATAGAAGGGGTTGTAAATGTGGATGTGAAGGCACAGGTAAGCGGTTATCTGGAAAGTATTTACGTCAAAGAGGGCGATTACGTCCAAAAGGGGCAACCGCTTTTCAAAATTAAAAGTGAAGTATTCAATGAACAGGTAAACAACAGCGATGCCGGCTTGAAGTCTGCGTTGGCATCGCAGGCCAATGCTCATCTGGAGGTGGAAAAGATACGTCCGCTGGTAGAAGGTAAAGTGGTATCAGATATGCAGCTGCGTGCAGCACAGGCCAGTTATGACGCAGCCACAGCACAGGTAGCCCAGGCGAAGGCGGCTCTGGGATCTTCTAAAATCAATGCAGGTTTTGCTTTAATAAAAGCACCGGTGAGTGGCTACATTGGCCGTATACCCAACCGGATCGGCAACCTGGTTATGCCATCCGACGCAGCTCCGTTAACGACGCTTTCGGATATCAATACTGTTTTTGTATACTTCTCAATGAGCGAGGCCGATTTTATTGCCTTTAAAAAAGCAGGCACATCAAAAGGTGAAAATGTGGAGCTGATTATGGCCGATGGATCTGCGTATGCACACAAGGGTAAGCTTGAAAGTGCCAGTGGTAACATTGACCGCGCCACGGGCAGTATGTCTCTGAAGGCCGTATTTCCAAACCCGGATAAGTTGCTGCGTTCCGGAGGTTCCGGAAAAGTGATCATACACCGGGTACTGGATGGTGTGCTGGATTTGCCCATGGCTGCTGTAAAAGACATCCAGGACAAGTATTTCGTATTCAGGTTGGCCGATAGCAATAAAGTGGCGATGACGCCTATTGAAATCGCCGGGGTATCGGGTCAAAATTATTTAGTCCGATCCGGCGTGCAGTCAGGCGATAAAATTGCCGTTAACCGCATTGATGTCCTGCAGGAAGGAATGGTAGTAGCGCCAAAAACTGTGGCAGCGGACTCGCTTTCCAAGTAATTCCAAAGATAAAATCAGATCATGTTAAAAAATATAATAGATAAGCCCGTAACGGCCACGGTAATCTCCGTGGTGCTGCTTATGTTGGGTGTACTGGGTTTGATGCGTCTGCCTGTTACAAGATTTCCTGACATTTCGCCACCGACTGTGATGGTTACCGGGAGCTACCCCGGTGGTAACAGTGAGGCCGTCATACGATCAGTGGTAACACCTCTGGAAGAGCAGATTAATGGAGTGGAGAATATGCAGTATATTAAATCCACTGCAAGTAATGATGGTTCTTTTTCCATTACCGTCATATTCAAGCAAGGCGTAAATCCGGATCAGGCGGCTGTGAATGTGCAGAACCGCGTGCAGCAGGCCACGCCGATATTGCCGCAGGAAGTAATTCAAATGGGACTGACTACTTCCAAGCAGCAAAACAGTATGATCATGATCTTCAATGTGTTTACAACTGATAATAGTAAATACGATGAGCTTTTTTTGCAAAATTATGTCAATATCAATCTTGTTCCGCAGATCAAACGGGTGCCTGGGGTAGGGCAGGCGCAGTCGTTCGGGGCGAAGGATTACTCCATGCGTGTGTGGCTCAATCCGCAAAAAATGGCGAGCTACGGATTAGTCCCTGCGGATGTAAACCAGGCCATTGCCGATCAGAGTTTAGAATCAGCGCCGGGTAAACTGGGCCAGGAGTCCGACGCGGCATTGGAATATGTGATGCGTTACAAAGGCAAAAAAAACCAGACTTCGGAATATGAAAATATCGTCGTAAAACGAAACGGGGCTGACCTGGTGCGGTTAAAAGATGTAGCAAGGATCGAGTTCGGATCTTTGAACTATGGTGGCAATACGACTTCTAACGGGAAAAATGCCGTTACCATTGCGATCCTGCAAACCACAGGTTCGAATGCAAACGAAATCGAAATTGGTGTACAGGATGTATTGGCAAAGGCCTCCAAATCTTTTCCTCCGGGTGTTAAGTATACAAGTCTGATGAGCACCAAGGAGCGTCTGGATGAAGCAACGAGTCAGGTAAAATCGACTTTGATCGAAGCCTTTATTCTTGTGTTCATTGTGGTCTTTGTCTTTTTGCAGGATTTCCGTTCCACCATTATTCCGGCCATTGCTGTTCCCGTCGCCATTATTGGTACTTTCTTTTTCCTGCTGGTGTTGGGGTTCACGATCAACGTACTTACACTCTTTGCACTGGTGCTGGCGATTGGTATTGTAGTCGATGATGCCATTGTCGTCGTCGAGGCGGTCCATAGTAAAATGGAAGGCTCGAAGATGACCGGCCGTCAGGCCACCCATAGTGCGATGAGCGAGATTACCGGCGCAGTGATTTCGATTACGCTGGTCATGTCAGCGGTTTTTATTCCCATAGGATTTATGACAGGCTCTTCAGGTATTTTTTACAAACAGTTCGCTTACACATTGGCGATTGCCATCATCATTTCAGCGGTCAACGCTTTGACTTTGACACCCGCTTTGTGTGCGTTACTTTTGAAAAATACACATGCAGAAGGACACGGTGAAAAAGCAGACTCCAAAGGTTTCGGAAAGCGCTTTGCAACCGCATTTAATGCCGGTTTCGACAATCTCACCGGCAAGTACATCAATGGATTAAAATTTTTGATCAAACGTAAATGGCTGGGGGCAGGCCTGATCATACTGATCACGGGTATTGCCGGATGGCTGATGATGAGCACGCCCAGAAGTTTTGTTCCGATGGAAGATGATAGTTTCGTCATATTCAGTTTGAGCATGCCTCCGGGCACAGCACTGGACCGCACTACAGCAGCTGCTGATAAAATAGAAAAAATACTCTCGGCAAACGAGGCTGTACAGACAAGTTCAATCATTACAGGTTTTAATATTCTGTCCAACAGTGCAAGTCCGGCCTACGGAGTAGGCTTTATTAAATTGAAAGATAAAAAAGATCGTGGTGCTGTAAAGGATATTGATGTTATCCTGGGCAATATGACCGCTCAGTTTGCCACTGTAAAAGAAGGGACGATTATGGCTTTCAGAAGTCCGCCTGTGGAAGGTTATGGAATTACGAGCGGTGCAGAAGTGGTGTTACAGGATAAAACCGGTAAGGATGCCACAGCACTGAAGGCCATGTCTGACAAGGTAATTGGCCAGATTATGCAGCAGCCCGGTGTGCAGTTTGCCTACACCACGTTCCGCACTGATTTTCCACAGCTGGAAATGGAAGTTGATAATGAAAAAGCGCAGCAAATGGGTGTGAGTGTTAGCGGTATGATGGGCGCGATACAAACGTATTTCTCCGGCGATCAGAGTTTGAACTTTACCCGTTTTGGTAAATTTTACCGGGTGAATGTGAAGGCGGATGGCGTTTTCAGAATGGACCAGCAGGCTTTCAATGAGATTTTTGTTCGTAATGACCAAAATCAGATGGTACCTGTCAAATCCCTGATCAGATTACATAAAGTGTATGGACCCGAATCTGTAGACCGGTACAACCTGTTCAATGCAGTAAACATTACCGTGGTGGCGGTTCCGGGAGTCAGCAATGGAGACATGATGGAAAATCTGGAAAAAAATGTGTTTGAAAAACTGCCTTCTGATTATGGCTATGAGTGGACAGGGTTGAGTCTTGAAGAAAAATCATCAGGCAATCAGACGATGTTCATTCTCGCATTGTGTTTGTTGTTTGTTTATTTTCTTCTGGCAGCCCAATTCGAAAGTTATCTGATCCCGTTCGCTGTAATGCTTTCGATCCCGACCGGTATAGTCGGCTCATTTGCTGCTACCAAGGCTATTGGGCTAGATAATAATATATATGTACAGGTCGGCCTGATTATGCTGGTAGGTCTGCTGGCTAAAAATGCGATCCTGATCGTTGAGTTTGCTGTTCAGAGGCGTGCGGCCGGGCTGTCGATTGTGGACTCTGCTATTGAAGGTGCCAGGTCCAGGCTTCGGCCAATCATTATGACCTCGCTGGCTTTCATTGTCGGGATGATCCCGCTCATGGTAGCTACGGGAGGTTCCGCGTCCGGAAACAGGTCTATCAGCACGGGTGCGGCTATGGGGATGTTGAGCGGTGTAGTACTGGGAATATTTGTAATCCCGTTGCTCTACATCCTGTTCCAATTCCTGCAAGAAAAAATAGCTGGGACAAACAAAGAAGTTCTTCATCCGGTAACTGAGCAATAATGATAGCAATAAATAAAAATATAGTTATAGCCTTACTATTGGCTGGTAGTCTGGCGGCTTGTACCGTGGGTAAAAAGTACAAGCGTGCCGACCTGCAGGTGCCGGAACAATTCCGTGCTACCATGATGGTGACGGCGGACACCGTCCAGCTGCCCTGGCGGACTTTTTTCCGGGAGCCGCAACTGGTGGGTCTTATTGAAAAGGCGTTGGACAAAAACAACGATGTATCAATTGCCGTGAAAAATATAGAGCAGCTGGATCTCGCTGTAAAACAGGCTAGGTTGGGACTACTTCCCACATTGGATTTCACCGTCGGTGCCAACCGCGCCTACCTGTCCCGGAACTCTTTAAACGGTTCTTTAAGTGAGCAGTTTGTCGGTACATCCTATATGGATAACTATGATGCTACCTTTCAGCTTTCGTGGGAAGTGGATATCTGGGGAAAGGCAAAAATGCAAAAGGAAGCAGCCATAGCCAATTATTTTGGACAAAGGGAAAATCTTTCGGCGCTCAAAACAAGAATCATCAGTCAGGTTGCTCAGGCCTATTACAACCTGATCACGCTGGACGAACAGCTGATCATTGCCCGGCGTAACATTGCATTGAGTGATAGTACACTGCATATGATGCATTTACAGTACACGGCCGGACAAATTACTTCGTTGGCGGTAGATCAGGCAGAAGCGCAAAAGAAGACGGCAGAACTGCTGGTGCCCTTAGCATTACAGAATATTGCAGTTCAGGAAAATGCGCTAAGTATTTTATGCGGTCATTATCCTGACAGTATCGCACGTGCAGGCGATCTAAGGGATGTGATGCCGGAAGATCAATTTGCAGCTGCTGTTCCTGCACAGTTGCTCAGCCGCCGCCCTGATGTAAAAGCGGCGGAGTATGCGGTGGTCAGCGCGAACGCGGCAGCGGGGCTGACCAAAGCGGCCATGTATCCGGCCTTTAGTCTCACACCTCAGATCGGGGCCAATTCATTTAAATTTAACCAGTGGTTTAATCTTCCCGGATCAATGGCGAAAACCATAGCGGTAAACCTGACGCAGCCCATTTTCCGGAAACGTGCGTTGCGCACGGCTTATGAGACAGCAGTTATAGAACAGCAAAAAGCGGTAATACAATTTCGGCAAACCCTGATGGTGGCTGTTGGCGAAGTTTCGGACGCAATGGCCAGATCCAATGGTGCTTCGCAGCGACTGGAACTGGTCGGGCAAAAGACAGCTATGCTCAACAAAGCTACTGAGGACGCCCAGAAGCTCTACAAAAGTGGCATGGCGACATATCTTGAAGTGATCACGGCACAAAACAGCCGGTTGCAAAATGATCTGGAAGCAATCAGCATTCAACTTGAAAAACTCAATGCAGTCACAGATCTGTACCGGACCTTGGGTGGTGGTGTGAATTGACGGACGTTTTAACGAGTGGACTATAAAAACAATGCTTTGAACCTCTATTGTGCAGTCAGGTCATGATGCTTATAAGCAGATAAGGTAACCGGATTTTTAAGAACAACTCTGAAGCCTTATTCATCACGCTGGTCTGGCTGCACATGAGGTTCTCATGTTGTTGACACTTACCTGAAAAGGGGAATTCTACATCACCATTTCAATCTGTTCATTGGGCAGATAAATACTAAATATTGCACCGTTACCTGGTTGACTTTCCGCTTTAATGATTCCTTTATGATTATCGACAACCCGTTTAACGGTAGACAGACCTATGCCGCTGCCGGATTGCATACTGCTGTTTTGTAGCCTTGTGAAAAGCTGGAAAATACTATCGGCGAATTCCTGTTCAAAACCTAAGCCATTATCCCGTACCTGTAACTGGTAATATTGGATTCCATTTTCAAGGTGTGGAAACGCAGAAATTTCGATATTTAAAGGGATTTCAGGATCTCTGTATTTCAGGGAATTGCTTATCAGATTAAGAAACATTTGATAAAGCTGCCTTTTATAGCCACTGATAACAGGTAGATTGTTAAAAATGAAGGATGCATTGCTTTCCCGGATGTGAATTTCCAGGTCTTCCAGCACCTGACGTACATTCTCATTCAGATCAACTTTTTCTTTGGAAGGCGGGACCAGGCTTAACTGAGAATACTGTAATAAGTCATCGATCAATTTGCCCATCCGCTCGGCTGCGGATATGATCCTGGAGAACATCAGTATGTTTTGTTCAGACAATTCTTCTCCGAGTTGATCCTGTATCATGTTAGCAAACATCTGGATTTTCCGTAACGGCTCCTTTAAATCGTGCGAAGCAGCATGCGCAAAGGCTTCCAGATTCTGATTGGATTTTTCCAGATCTGTGATCTTGTCGAGTAATTCAAATTCGAGATACTTCAGCTTAGTATAATCTGCAAAATGTAGAATGACCTCTTCTCCCATTTTAATCGCTGTCATTTCATTGTATAAATCCAAGCCATCCTGGTCGTAATGAATCATCCAGGTGTTAGATTGTCCGGAGAGATAGGTCTCAACTACATTACTGAAACTTGTAGTTTTTAAATATCCGGGAAATATATCACTTACTTTGCGGCCAGTGATTTGTTGTGGAGTAGTGTCAGAATAGGACGCGTAAGCCTGGTTTGTCAGTTTAAAACGAAAATCAACAATTTTATCTTCTTCGTAGACTGGCGAGAGTACCTGCAGGGGTTGTTTAAATGAATTGATAATATCCTGCAGGTATTTGTTTGCCCGCAGGACGGAACTATTGGCTTGACTCAGTTCTTCTGTTCGTTTGAGTACCGACTCTTCAACCGTTTTTTTCGCTAATACCGCAGAAGTTGTTTCCAGTGATGTAACCAGTACACCCTCAATCTTACCATGTTCTCCAAATATCGGGCTATGACTAAATGTCCAGTAAACGTCTTCCATTCGGCCATTCCTTTCTATGGGTATTAATCTGTTCTCGAACCAGGAAGATGTACCTGTAGTATATACATCGTCTATCAAGGCAGCAGTTACTTCCCAGACTTCCGGCCAGACTTCGATCGCAGGCTTTCCTATTGCAGGATGTTTGCCTGTTGTTCCCAAACTAGGCCGGTAGGGGTCATTATAGAAGCAGATTTTATCCGGCCCCCAAAAGACAAACATGGGAAAAGCAGAATGAAGCACGATGCCTAATGTTGTTTTTAAACTGGCAGGCCATGATCTGATAGGTCCTAATGAAGATTTATCCCAGTCATGAAGAAGGATCAGTTGACCCATTTCGCCTGCATTTACTAAAAAACTGGCTTCTGTGCCGAGGCTTTGCTTATCCAATGCGTAGAAGTATTATGTTACAAAATGAAAGATTTCATTTCTGCCTTTAAAGATACAATTTTTGCTAATGTTGGTTACATAATCCAGACAGGAAAGATGTGTGACCAATAATTAACATTAAGCCACAACAACCGAGATTGATCTGCTAGTCTGCAAATGCCTTTGAATCAAACTTGTACGGCTGTTATTGGATACGGACAGGATCATTTTTGCAATGTAATTCGATGATGGATGTTTGACTATAAGTATCAGGAATGAAAGATTTTACCGCCTATTTTAGGATATCTATCTCTCATCAAAAACTTCTCATTGCTCCAAACCGAACGACTAACGTTTGAGTCCAACCTATGATTTGCTCAACAGCCGCATACATATCCGCGATAAAAACTTTGCATTGGACGACGGCCTTTTATCCAAAACACTGGGCCGGGGTAAGGTGATGCAGCAATTTGCCTTACTGGCTGAGATAGCAGGAATCAACTCAAAAGTATTTGCCGGAATAGTCTCACGTATGCTCAGCGGGTCCGATCAAGTTGAGCAGTAATCTCTGTGTCTTTCCTGGACGAAGTAACCAAACAAAATTACTTGCAGGCCTATCAGACCCGCCTCAGGCAGCTTGTGGAAGCCTAGTTATTTCTGTGTAAAAGCTGGATCAAAATATCAGTTAGATTGAATCGACTTTGCAATACCATCCCATAATTGAATACGTTTCTGAAGCGATTCAATAACCGCAAGAGTGGCCTCTTCCCATTTGATTTCATCTTCCCCGCAAAGAGAGCTTGTCATTTGATAGGCGAGTTGCGAGTGATGCTCACCGTCTACCTCAATATGTCTTTCCAGATAGTACTTGAAAATGTCGGTTTGCTGAGGTTTTTGAGCATGAAGCTCTTTTACGAAAGATAGAAACATATCCGGAATAAGGTCTTCTCTGCCAAAAGTGAAAACGGCTGCCGATACATGCGCTTTATCCTGGCTAATTACCGAGAAGGTATGATTGACAAATTCTGTAACATGCGCAGCAACACCAGCAGACGAAAGTGCCTGCCCGACAGCTGTGCCTGACCTGACGGATTCGCAGAAAGAATTGATTTGATTCAGGCTGCATCCAGATTGTGTCATGGCGTTTAAATAAAGCTCAAAATGACTGCAGCGCTCCCCATGCTGGTCTATATCGCTTTCTTCGCCTGTCACAATCTCATTGATCAAATACCGCGTCTGTGCATGGCCTACTGGCATCCAGGGAACAGCAGTGCAGGTAAGTTTTTGCTGAAGGGCTTTAAGTAATGACATAAAATCCCATACCGCAAAAATATGCGCTTCCATGAAAGTTTTCAGATCTTCAAGGCTCTGGATCTGCGTGTATAATGGGTGGGTAGTGAGCTGCTTTCTTAACTCTGATGTGTTATCTCTAAGCGTTTGTATCCTGTTCATTCGGCAATAACTATTATTTTTAATTTTCAAATATACGTTCAAAGCCAGACTCCAGGATCATTAGTTAGCTATTTTGTTGATTTGTGAGGTAATATCAAAACTGATAAAAATCTGCATAGCTAGTCACACCTTTTTTCTTGCGGGTATCAAAAGATCTGATCTGTTCTGGCATCAGTACTGCGGTATTTGGCTGTGTTGTATCCTGAAATGTCAGACTGATGTGTGCTTGTATTAGTTGTCAGGGATACTATTCCAAGATACACTGTACGAGCTGCCAGCCATAGAGAATGTATTAAATAGTGATACCTTTGGTTTCCAACAAAGAAATTACTTATGTCGAAATCAGGCCCAATCATCATTATAGAAGATGACGAAGACGATCAATATTTGATAAAGAGTTGTCTGGCAGAGCTGGAGATAGACAACCAATGTATAAGTTTCTATAACGGCAAAGATGCGTACGATTATTTTTTGGTAACAGAACATAAACCCTTTCTCATACTTTGCGACATCAACATGCCTGTTATGAATGGCCTCGAACTCAGAGACCTTATTGAAACAGATCCTTATCTGAGAAATAAATCCATACCATTTATCTTTTTAAGTACTTCAGGTAATGAAGCTCTCGTAAGAAAAGCGTACAGAGGTACGGTTCAGGGTTTTTATAAAAAGTCCGATGGCTTTGAAGAACTTAAAGAGAGTATAAGATGCATTGTAAGCTACTGGAGGTTGTGCCTGCATCCGAATAATCTGCCGGGCACAGGCACAAATCAGGCACTTACCAGTTAATCATTCAGGCTATCTTTTGATATGCTGAGTATCGGACAATAACGTGGTCAGTTTTTCTTTCAGGACGTCAAGTGATCCGGTTTTTTCTAAAAAATCGTCCACCCCGGCTAGCCGAAGATCTTCTATCAGATGTTCTTGAATGGACGATGAATAAATAACAATTTTCGGGTGATCGAATCTGCGCAGTGTCTGCAGTTTGTTGATACATTCTGTTCCGTTAATTCTGGGCAGATTGATGTCAACAAAAACCATATGTGGCTGATCTGCACCTGGCGTAGCGTAATGTGAAATTGCCTGTTCGCAGTCCTCGAAGTGGACAATCTCAAATGTCCCCTTTATTTCTTTCATAATGATTTCAAAGATCTGGTGATCTTCGGAGTCATCGTCTATCATGACCAGTTTAAGGCTATTTCCCATTTGTTTTTCAGTAGTATATCCCATGTTGTCAGAAGGAAAGTTGGTAAGGCTTATTTTAGCGGACTAATCAGGTGCTGAATTTCATGACGGTAACTGACCGGGCATCGACCTGTACGGAATGGCCGGATTGATATTGCTGACTGTCCTCTCCAATAAATCCACTGCTTGTATCGATGACCTTACACCAGCTCCCGCCACTCTGAGCTAATGGTAACGTATAGTCAAGCGGCTGGTAATGTGCATTGAAGATGATGTAAAATGTGTCATCCACTATTTTGCGCGATTGATAGTCTACATCTTTGATCCCGTTACCGTCCAGATAGACGCCCAGCGATTTCGCAAAACCATGCGCCCAATTTTCTTCTGTCATCTGAGTTCCCTCCGGCAGAAACCACATAATATCATGTACATCGGAGCCTTTGATAGCTCTTCCCTGAAACCACCTCCTTCTTCTGAAGGTGGGATGCTCCTTACAGAAGCGGATGATCCCCTTGGTAAATTCCAATAACTCCTGATCGGCCGCTTCCCAATCCAGCCACGAGACTTCGTTATCCTGACAGTAAGCATTATTATTTCCCTGCTGCGTGCGTCCAAATTCGTCTCCCGCTACCAGCATGGGCACTCCCTGGGATAAAAATAAGGTTGTCAGCATGTTCCGCTTTTGCTTGTCTCTTAACGCACGTATTTCAGCATCATCAGTCGGGCCTTCAACCCCGCAGTTCCAGCTGTTGTTATCATTGGCGCCGTCACGATTGTCTTCCCCATTAGGCTCGTTGTGCTTTTCATTGTAGCTGACCAGATCGTGAAGCGTAAACCCATCATGCGCGGTGATCAGGTTGATACTGGCAGTTGGCCTACGGTAGCCTCCCTGATACAGATCCGCGCTACCCGTAAAGCGTTGGGCAAATTCAGCCAGTTTACTATCTGCCCCGCGCCAGTAGTCACGCACGCAGTCGCGATACATTCCGTTCCATTCTGCCCAACCGCCCGGAAACTGGCCAACCATATAACCATCCATTCCGATGTCCCAGGGTTCGGCTATCAATTTGACCTGTGAAATAATGGGATCCTGATGGATGATACTGAAAAAGGCGCTCAGTGTATCTGTTTCATGCAATGTCCTGACAAGTGCTGAAGCCAGATCAAACCGAAAACCATCTACGTGCATTTCGGTTATCCAATACCTGAGACTATCCATGATCATGCCTAATGCAAATGGTAGCCTTGCATTAACCGTGTTTCCGGTCCCGGTGTAATCCATGTAGTACCGTGGGTCGTCATGAACTAAACGGTAATAAGATGCATTGTCCAAGCCTTTGAAAGAGAGTGTCGGCCCCAGGTGGTTTCCTTCTGCAGTGTGGTTGTACACCACGTCAAGGATAACCTCGATACCGGCCCTATGCATCTGCTTGACCATATTTTTAAATTCATTGACCTGGCCGCCGTGTGATCCGCTACTGCTGTATCGAACATCAGGAGAAAAGAAGTTGAGCGTATTATAGCCCCAATAATTGGTCAGGCCCTTTTCAACCAGGTGCCGGTCTGCAACATAATGATGTACAGGTAACAATTCAATAGCTGTGATACCCAGATCTTTCAGATATGCGATCATGGACGGGTGGGCAAGGCCGGCGAAGCTTCCACGTAGCTGCTCAGGAATATCTTTATGGAGTTTGGTTAGGCCCTTGACATGCGCTTCATAAATAATCGTATCGTTGTAAGGGATTTTGGGAGGGCAGTCATCTTCCCAGTCGAAATCATTATCAATCACCACTGATTTAGGTATAAACGGTCCGCTGTCTACGTCGCTGAAACTTAAGTCCTGCTGGTGATCACCCAACTGATAGGCAAACAATGCATCGTCCCATTTGATGGTGCCGGATACAGCTTTGCCATAAGGGTCAATCAACAACTTGTTAGGATTGAAACGGTGACCGTAGTGTGGCTCATACGGACCATAAGCGCGGTAGCCATACATCTGACCCGGACCAATACCCTTCACATAGACATGCCATACATTATGAGATACTTCTTCGATTTTGATCACGTCCTCATGATCATCCTGCTCGGATGCAAACAGGCATAACTCCATCCGCTGCGCATTTTCAGAGAAGACGGCAAAGTTCACCCCATTACCGTCCCAGGTTGCACCCAGTGGGTAGGGACTACCAGGATATACGGTCAGCTGATGGGAATGCCCTTTTCGAACGACTTCATTTTCTATAAGATCTTGCATAAATGCTGAAATAGATTTAGTGTAAAGATGAGGTAACAAGGATTTTTAAAATAACATAAATATGCCCATGGCTAAAATGCTATCCATTGATAATTATCAATGGTAGTAGTCGGCCAGGTTATATAAAAGCGTGCCAAGGCAGCAGGTTTTTGTTTACAACTATTTGTTGTGAAAAGGTGGTGAAGTCTGCTAGGATATTGGTATATTTACTCATAATCAGCAATTTGCATCACTGCTCAACTTGGCACTAAACATCTTGACTTATGGGTACCTTAATGATTACAAGTGACCACAGTAGCAATAAGCTTCAGATTCGGAGCGATCAGATTATTGCGATGGAAAATCTGGACAACGACAGTCGCAGCAACAAGACAAGGTTGCACTTAAAGGGTGGGACTTTTAAAGATGTACTGGAATCTATTAAGGAGATCAGAAAGCTGTTGTAGCACAGTCCTTGGCTATGCTATCACGGTTTCGGGGGACATCCAGTAAGGTATAGCCGGATTTTAAATCGAGGGGCCATGCATTTTTTCCCTTTAAGGACTCATTGTGCGGCAATGTTTCTCATTCGCGAGATAAAAGTAATAATCACTACATTTTATAGATGTGTGAAGATTTTGTTTTCCCTTTTTGAGTAAGGTCTCCACCACTTTTTGATAACGATACAAAGAAATCGTGAGGGCTTCAGCGAAGCCCTCACGATTTACTACATAATCTCAATTAATCTTGGCCCCTTTTGCCGGGCTTCTTCTCTCTTGGGTATGGTAAGATGTAACAGCCCATTTTCATAGCGGGCAGAAATCCCTTCGTCGTCAACTACATCTTTGGGAAGTACAAAGCTCCGCTGAAATGACTGGTAACTAAACTCCCTGCGGGTATAACCTTCCTCTTTTTTTTCTTCACTGTGTTGTTTTTGAGAGGAGATGTAAAGGGTATTACCTTCCAGCGAAATTTTAAAGTCTGTTTTCTGCATACCTGGTGCAGCCATTTCAACCTCAAAATTGCCTTCAGTTTCCCTGATGTTTACCGACGGCACAGTGGTGCTGGTCGGTGAATAATTACTGTTTTCCCAGTTGAAAAGTTCGCGGCCAAAGAAATCGTCGAACAGCGCCGGGAAATTTTCGGGCAATAGCCCTTTCCTTCTGATGAGTGACATAATCAACCTCCTTTTTAAAAGTTAAACAATAAATAAAATGAACTTGTAAATGACATCTTTAGCCATCTGTTTCAGCTAAAAACAAAGGATATGCCAGCACCAAAACGACAGACAAATTTTCAGATAGACTGTCAATTTTTCTGCCACTTTGCCAACCGTAGTCAGACACGAAAGCAGAATGTTAATCTACTTCACATTCATAATTACTTACGGGCAAACGTTGTGTATCCACCGTCAGCAACCAGCTCTGTTCCTGAAATAAAGCTTGCATCTGCTGAAGCTAGAAACAACACTGTTCTTGCTATTTCATCAGGATGACCCAATCGTTGCATTGCTGTGGCGTTGGCCAAATGCTGTTTTGCTTCCTGAACTACAGCGCCTTCCAGTCCTGGCGTTTCTACCGGACCGGGGCTGACAATGTTTACCCGGATCTTTCTTCCTGCCAGCTCGTTGGCTGCAATCTGAGCAATTTTGTTAACAGCTCCCTTGGTGGCCGAATATACACTGGTTCCAAGGTTTGCCGCCGTTGCAACTGTCGAAGAGGTAAATATGACCGACGCTCCGTCTGCCAGATACGGAAGCAACTTTTGCAGGGTAAAGAAGTAACCTTTCACGTTTGTATTAAACTGTGCGTCAAAATCGGCTTCTGAGACCTGTTCGATGGGCGCGAAAACGGCGATACCGGCATTAAGAAAAAGTACGTCTAACTTGCTTCCACTCTGCATAATCGCTTTTTCCAGGATTTCGATGCCTTTCAGATCCGAAGTATCTGAAACAACTGTCTGAAGCCTTGGGCTATTGATCTGAGCGGCTGCTTTTTGCAGGTTGTCTTTTTTTCTACCCGTGATCCACACATTTGCACCTGCATTGATGAAAGCTTGGGCAGTTGCCAATCCGATTCCCGTACTTGCTCCGGTAATGACCACATTTTTGTTTAAGAAATCCATTATAAATGATTTTTGTTTGAGATGCAAAACTAGGTTATGGTTGTTGACTTTGGTAACTTTGTTACGAAAAGTAACAGTAACATTCAGGTAACAAAGTAACTTTATGACATGTAAACCAGACTTTCAAGAGGAGCATAAACAAGAAATGAGAGCTGTTCAGGATTCGATGGATGTGCTTAACGGCAAATGGAAGATAGCGGTGATTTCTTCCATTTGCTTTTATAACAAAAGACGATTTTCCGATATTTTGCATGATGTCGATGGTATTTCCAATAAGATGCTCAGCAAAGAATTAAAGGAACTGGAGATGAACCAGCTTGTCAAGCGGACAGTTTTGAATACTCAGCCAATAAGTGTACAATATGAACTGACCGAACATGGTCTGTCTCTGAAAACGATTATTAATAATCTGACAGAATGGGGTATAGCGCACCGCAAAAAAATCATTGGAACGTAGTAAGAGCTAGTGGCTGCTATAAGCATGATCATTAAATGTATGCTTGCTCATTGCTTCAGCTATAAGACCTGAAAATTTCGAAAATTGTAGATACTTAAAATAAGCTTCTGTTGCAAGCTGCTGATCGTACCGTCTGCTGCTGCAACATCGGCAGTGATTGATCATTGCTGCCCTTTTCATAGCCAGTCATTACAATTTCAGGAGTGCTTTCTATGACTTGGTTGGTAGTTGTATCGTTCAAGGATTACGGCGAAAATTTTTTATGAACTCGTGCAACATTTTAAACCATCTTTCGCCTTAGATAAAAAAGGATCTGAAAGACAGATGGCTTAAAAAACAGAAACTGGAATACGTTGTTACTACCGAAAAATCTAACTGATCAGGAACTGATGAAGTTTTGCCAGCAAGGCAGTTCAGAATGTTTTTCTGAGTTATACATCCGTTACAATAAGGCGGTCTTCAACTCAATCATGCGTTTGGTACCTGATTTTGCGCAAGCAGAAGATCTGTTACAGGAAGTGTTTATGTTGCTTTATCAGGAAATAATGAAAGGTTGCAAGATTGAGCATTTTGGAGGTTTTTCGAAACGTGTCGCAGTTAATAAATCCATTGATTTTTTGCGGGCCAATAAGCATCTGCTAGTTTTTGAAAATATACATGATAATCTCGCGGATGAGCAACCAGAAGACGAAGATTTTTTTGAGTTTCAACTGGAAGAAGTGAAAAAAGCCATTAGATCCTTACCGGATGGTTTTCGGACGGTAGTTAATCTATATGTGGTGGAAGGATTGTCGCATGAAGAAATTGCTGAAATGCTGGGTGTTTCTCAGACAACAGTGCGTACACAATATCATCGTGCCAAAAAGAAAATACAGTCGGTTATTAAAAGAGATTGCATCAGATGAAAAAAGATAGCTTAAAAGAAATGGTATCTGCCAACCTGGACTATTTCGACGACCTACAGCCAGGTTCGGACATACTCGAAAAACTTCAGGCCAAGCTCAAATTGCAGCAGGCCGATTTAGTTCCTCACTCAAAGAGGATCAAGTTGCAATACTGGTGGGCAGCTGCCATCCTAATTATTGGGATAACCTATGTCATTGTTTTCGAAAATAATATAAAAAGTAGAGGCGTCGTAGCAGGTAAAAAGGTACAAAGGATGGCAACCCCTTCCAAAGAAACGGATAAAGAAGAGTTAAAATCAACTCACTCGCCGGTAGTGTTAGCTCTGAGGGATGCTGAGAAAAAGAAAGCAGCCGCAACGATGCAGATGGGAATAAAGGAAAGGTGCCAAATCAATTCTGAAAAAAAAATAGCCGAAAGCAACATCTTAGTGAAGGATTGGGGTAGAGGATTGCAAAGTGAAAGTTCATCTACCCGGTTATCAGCAATTTTAATGTTGCAGAAAAGAAATGCTTTATTATCTGTCAGCGATCTGCGCACGTTGTTCAACGCAATGAGCACTGACGAAAGCAGTAATGTACGCCTGGCTATTTTGGATGTGCTAAAAAAACAGGAAAGCCAATCGTTGGTAAAAGAATTCATGTTAAAGTCTGTTGCAGAACAGGACGATCCCGTTGTACAGATGGAATTGCTGTCGTGTTTATCCTCACATGAAGCCTTAAAAATCAAACAGAAGCTGTTGGATTTAAGTCAGGACGATAAACATTTAGATTTGGTACGTGACCAGGCATATGAAGTTTTGTTTCGAGCAAATATTAAAATTTAAAGAGTGTAAAACCATATATGAAAAAGTTACTTGTAGTCATTATATTTTTTGTAGCATCAGTTTCTTTAACGTATGCACAGGAACGGCAATTCAAATTGTCGAAAAGAACAGGAAGGCTAAATCTTAATATTTCAGATGTAAGTGTAGAGGGTTACGATGGCAGTGAAATTATTTTCTCCGCACCACCTCTTACAGAGAAAGATGAAAAAGCTGCAGGTCTGAAATTGCTTTCCGGTTCGGGGCTGACAGATAATACAGGGCTTAATCTGAACGTAAGTGACAACGCAGGCAACATAGATGTAAACTATGTAGGCAAACAAGAAAAGGTGCTGGTTACGGTTAAGGTCCCAAATACCATGTCCTTAAAGGTGGCAACGACGGGTGATATGAGTTCTGATGGTACGGTGTATGTAAAAGATTTCAAAGGCGAATCGGATATCAGTACTGTTTACAACACCATCTCTTTACAAAATGTAACCGGCCCTATCAACGCGAAAACAATATATGGTGAGCTGAACGCAAAATTCGCTTCCAGCCTGAAAGGCCCTATATCGTTGGTTGCGGTTAATAAAAATATTGATGTAAGTATTCCTGCCAGTCTGAAAGCGAATGTTAACCTCTCTACAAATTACGGGAATATTTATGCTGCCGATGGCTTGAATATCATAAAGGAAATCCCTGAGGAAAAAAAGAATAGTGACGCGGCAAACGCCTCAGAGTTAAAAGAATGGAGCAGATCAACAACTATAAAGGGGAAACTTAATGGTGGTGGCCTGGATTTGATACTGAAAACAAATAATAAGATTTACCTGCGCACAAACTAGTCCCAGAGACCACAAAATAACTCCTTTCATTTTTTCTATTTTAATTTCATATTTATATGAGACAGCTATTGCTTTGCCTATTGATGACCGGAATCACTCATATATTGTTTGCAAAGAACGCCTTTAAAAAGAAATGCGACACCTGTGAAGATCAGCCAACACTATTACATGGCACAGGGCCAACAATGATAATGGATAACGTTAAGCAAAAGGAATTGAATGGTAAGATTAGGGCCGGATCTGCCGATTCAACTTTCACGATTATCGGGAAAGTGATTGATGAACAAACTAATAACCCCCTACAGCTGGCAACTATTAACTTAATGCGGAATGACAGCACTTTAACATCTTTACAAGTAGTATTGACAAGCGAGAACGGAGAGTTTCAGCTGGAACATGATCACTCTCCGATTTTCTTACATATTAGTTTTATAGGATATGAAAGCAGGCTGTTAAACTATATAAAGCCTGCAAATGGAATCCTGAATGTTGGCGAGATCAGACTTATTAAATCGTCTCATATTTTAAATGAAATTACTGTCAGTACAAAGAAGCCGATTCTCGAAATGATAACGGGGGGATATAGGTTCAATGCAAATAACAACATTATCGGGACTAGCTCGAACATGGCAGAGATGCTAAAACAGGTGCCCGGATTAGTCGTAGATGAACTGCAAGGTAAGATCGAAATTCTGGGCAAGGCGCCTAGCGTTCTGATCAATGGCCGAAAAGTCAATATCGGTGGTCAGGATCTTCTATCATACCTGCGATCCTTGCCAAGTAATGAAATTCTTTCTGTAAATGTCTTGACAAGTCCCGGCGCGGAGTACGATGCATCAGGTGGTGGCGGTGTGCTGGACATTCGTTTAAAAAAGCGATCTCAATTGGGTTTTTTCGGATCAGCAAGCACCAGCGTGTCCACTTTGTGGCGAACGGATGAATCAGTCAATCTTAATTTAAAAATGAATAAAGTTGACATTTCACTAGGCTATAATTTTAGTGTTGGTAAGAATCTCTACCGGAGAAGTGACGTCATCAAGAACTATAACTTGCCGGATACAAGCTATCTGTTTTTACAGAACCAGCTCATGGATGAACTTCAGCGCAGCCATTCGATCAGGACCAATATTATTTACAATATAGATACCACCAGTGCTGTTTCAGTTAACTACTGGTATGCATACCTTTTTAACCATACGCCAAACAAAAGGACTGCGGATATCTTTAACAGAGTTAGCAATTTGCAGAGGCATTTGGAACAAAACGACACTAACATTCTGGACAATGATTTTAAGATTCTAGATGCCGTATACGACAAGGATTTCGGTGTCCGAAGTAAGCTTTCGGTAGGGGTGAATTATTCGAATTACAAAAATAAGAATACCACTTCATTCAGTCGGCAAGCGTATGCTGTTGATGGAACTCCAATAAACACCTCTGAAAAAGAAACTAGGAACTTCAATGTGGAAAGGCCTTATCAAATATGGGCTGTAAATGCCGATTACAGCAAGCGTATGAATAAACATTACGAGATCAAACTAGGTGCAAACTACAAGACAGCCAAAACTCAAAGTGGCTTTCAAAGTTTTATCGTTGCCGAGAACGGGGTACGATTTCTTGATGAGGCATTAAGCAACGATATAGAATACCATGAAAATATAAAATCAGCATATGCTACAGTCAGTGGAAACTATTCCAAATTTTCATTTAATGTGGGATTACGTCTGGAGTCTTTCGATTATACACTAAGATCCCTTACTGTGAATGAACAAATAAAGAACAAATACACTAATATTTTTCCTAATGCTTCTATCCGATATGAATCTGAAAATAAGAATAACAGCGTGTCACTATCTGCTAACAGGCGAATTGACCGCCCCGGTTACAGCCTTCTCAATCCTTTTGTCCGCAACGACAATATCGGATATGTCAGTAGTGGAAACCCAAATCTTCGCCCCTATTTCACCAATAGGCTGGATGCTCAGTTTTCACACCAGTTCGGAAAGGATCACTCCATGATTCTCGCTGTATATGGCAGCTCATCAAAAGACATTTATAGCAGAATCACCCGGTACAATGCAGAATTGGGTACCCCGGAGATAAATTCCTATAATGACTACAATATCAGACAAGTCGGCAGTTACATGATGTTGCAAAACCGCTTTTGGGAAAAAGTGAATGTAAGTACATATCTGTCGGTACAGCGGCCAAGTTTCAGTTCCAATGTTTCATCAGATTTTCTATTGTCTGGAATCACTAATTTTATGGGCAATATCAACATGTTCGTTAATGTATTGCCAAAGACAACCCTTCAGGCTATTGGCTTTTACATTTCCAAAAGTAATTCGTTTCAAATCAAGAATGGAACGACAGGTTACGTCACGTTAGGAGTTCAACAGAAAGTGCTATCGGATAAATTGATAATCAGTTTAAACTTCGAAGATATCTTTAACACGCAGCAGTTTCCAGTTTCCCTATATAGCGATTTTCTTTCTATGGAATCTCTCAACAAGCGTACTACAAGGTATGTAAAATTAAATTTGGCCTATAACTTGGGGCAATCATTCAAATCCAGACAGACCAGGAAGACCGAGAAAGATTCAAGGGTAAACTAGGAACATGTTGCATCCGGTCGTGCCAAATGACATCAGGTATCATTGGTATACAAGGCATCGAAAATACTTTTTATTAAAAAACATACTACTTAGTATGTTTTTTAATAGTTTTGCACGGTAATCCAGATATCATGTATCAAACACTTTTAACACTACATTCTTTAAACAGATGGCTGGTTCTGTTCAGCCTTGTGTTTACCATTTACATCTGCTGGAAGGGCTACAGCTCGGAAAGGGTATTTTCCGGTCTGGATAATACCGCACGGCACCTCACCGCAACCATTTCTCATATACAGTTGCTGCTGGGTCTTTACCTGTACATGATCAGTCCGATCGTCAAGTTTAGTGTGGCAGAAACTGAGGACTCTGTGCTGGTTAGCGACCACCTGTTCTTTCGTCTGATTCACATATTCCTGATGGTTGTTTCTGTGGTTTTGATCACAATAGGGTCGGCCAGGGCTAAGCGTGCAGCGACTGATCACCTGAAATTTAAAACAATATTGCTTTGGTTCTGCGTGGCACTGCTGGTTATACTAATCGCCATACCCTGGCCCTTTTCACCACTCGCTAACAGGCCGTATTTCCGGTCATTCTAATCTTATCTGCACGCTTATGTTACATCTGATTAAAACGCCGATCGGCCGACTGAGAATCATTGGCTTTTTGGAAGGAATTTCTTTGATTGTATTGATCTTTATAGCGGTTCCTCTGAAATATTGGGGGCATCAGCCTTATCTGGTAAAACTGATAGGGCAGTTGCATGGGCTGCTGTTTACGCTGTTTGTGTTTACTACGCTAAGTGTAGGAGTAAGCTACCGCTGGAAGTTTCTGGAAACATCCTCGAAAGTACTGCTGGCGTGCATGATTCCATTTGGAACATTTTACATTGACAAGCATATTCTCAAACCGCAGGAAATACTTAGCGGAAGTCAGAATGACTGATCATTCAACAGGCCAGCTAGCCGGAAAAACACAGGCAAGTCTTGCCGCTTGCCTATTGCTGCTGGCCATCGTGTTTTATACCGGCTCTTGCAGATCTACCGGGGAAGTCATTGCCAACACTATTTCTTTTCATAGCAAACTGTCCGATTATGGATTGTATAAAACCGGCATGGCAGACCTGATGCCAGAAGAAGGAGTCGAAATCTATGAAATCGGTTCTGCACTGTTTACAGATTATGCTGAAAAACAAAGGCTTTTGAAAATTCCTGCTGGTGAAAGTATTACGGTCAACGGGAGTGGATTACCTGTATTTCCGGATGGGACCATACTGGCTAAGACTTTTTATTACTCAAAACCTGACCACGGAAAAAGACAGATCATTGAAACGCGTTTGCTTATTCTTGCACAGGGAAAATGGAATGCTGCTACCTACCAATGGAATACAGCGCAGACCAATGCGGATCTGCTGACCGGCGGCGCTGTCGTGCCGATCGCTTTAGAAGATCATTCGGGAGTGCAGCGAAAGTTAACCTATCAGATTCCCTCGCAAAAGGATTGCAGTGCCTGTCACCGTTCCGATGACAAATTAATTCCGATTGGCCCCAAAGCCCAAAATCTGAACAGGACAGTTGTTGCAGAAGGAAAGCATCAGAATCAACTCGACTATTTTATGAAGAAGGGCATATTCAAACATGCTGCTACGGCTGCAATCGGTTCTTTACCTCGCTATACGGATTCCTCTCTGGTGCTGTCCAAACGTGTAAGGGCGTATCTCGATATAAACTGTGCTCACTGCCACCAACCTACCCGCATGGCTTCCAATACTTCATTGAATCTGGGTTATTCCGTCCCATTTGAGCAGACAGGAATTGATTTCAATAAGCAGAGCATTGTGGTCAGGATCAGCACAATGGGAGATTATCATATGCCTAAAATAGGAACGAGTGTTCTGGATGATGAAGGTGTTCGGCTCGTCAAAGCGTATATCAAAGCGCTTGGTTCACGGCCCGATGGCCACAATGGTGCTGAGGTTTCGAAATAGTCATCCACCCGAATCATTTGGACATGATCTCTTTCAAACGTTGCAAAAACATGGTCTGCTGATCAACAAAAGGATAATGGGAGCAATTCTCTATGGTATAAAAGCTCTGCGGACCAACGATCTTTTTTAAATCTGACAACTGCTTTTTGGAAAAAATCCCATCCTGAGCGCCGTAGATAGCAGCAAGCTTTACGCCTTTTCCTGATAGCTTTCTTAGTATCGGTTTGGTGTCAATATTGACAAGTGTTTCATTCTTATAAAACAGTAAAGGTGCCTGATCGTTACGGATATTTGATTTGGAAAAACGTGAGTTTTCATATGCCGCATTTACTTTTTTAGATTCCCCGGTCGCTTTTGGCATGCTGAAGAAACCAAAGTGGGATGCTACTTCGTAGGTCTGTTTACGGTACTGCGCACTCCGCTTATCCAATGTATTGATATAAGCTATTTTTTGAATGATGGTTGTATCCTGCTTTGTGGCCGCGATTTTCTGACTGCTGGCCAGTATATGGTCGTAAGACTCCTGTTGGGAAAACAGTGCACCTACTAAAATAAGACGGGCTACTTTTTCAGGAAATGAGTTCGCATATAAGGTTGAAACCATACCTCCAAAACTATGACCGAGCAGACTTACTTTTCCCAGATTGTATTTTTTTATAAGCGCATTCAAATCGGCAAATGCCTCATCATAGGTCAGTTTTGCATCCGGATCCGCTGAGCGCCCTTCGCCTCGTCTGTCGTAAGCGACCACATAATAGCCCTTTTCCGCTAACTTCTCTGCCGTGGTACCTTCAAATAAGGTGGCATTACCTCGTGGACCGCCGTGTACATAAATAATAGCCGGATTTCGTCTATCACCGTAATCCTGTGAATAGATGGTTTGCGCTTTTAATGTCTGATGCGCTGTCACAAAAACCTGAATCAAAAACAATAAGGCCAGTCTGACTTTATAACCGTCATTGAAATTATCCAGGGGAAAAATGTTATTCATACCAGTCTAGTCTTATAAAAATGGGCAAACACAAAGGTCCGGACAAGGTAATGCATTGATTTCGGAATGCTGGAATATGATGAAGGCCTTTCACTGAGCTCCGGATTTTAGCATACCCAATGAAAGATTTCGATTCTCGCTGTGAAATAAGATGCATGGCAGCTTAAACTTGAGAAAAAGTGACAATTTAGAGCTGAGAGAGCAAAATACCTATTTTTCTCACGGGATAAGCAAGGCGACCTCAGCAACTTTTACATTTCATTAACCTTCTTTTACAGATTACTAACAGACGCCGAAACAGGAGCTTTTAGCTTTGTTGGAATAATTAAAATTCAAATAGAAATGATTAAACCAGTTTACTTTTGTGTTTTATTGCTGTTAGTTTTTTGCACTTCCTGTAAAAAACAAGATCAATCTGACACGTCAGAAGATACTGCCAAGGCGCAAACCAAAGACACCGTAAGTGCCTACCGACCCAATGCAATGGTTCGTCATGTAAAACAAGGCCGAAATGGTACCATTCTGCTTGCAGCGTCATTGAATGGTGTTTTTCGGTATGATGCCAAAAAGCCGGCAGGAAAATCGTTTACCAACCTCACCAGTAGTCTGGGTTCACTCAGATTCTGGGATGTTCTCGAAGACAGTCGCGGAAATCTTTGGGTCACGACTACTGATTCAGGCGTTTATTATTACGATCACAAAAGGACGGCGAAAAGATCCTTTCAACATTTTACAACCAATGATGGCCTTGCCAGTAATAGCGTCATGTCTGTTTATGAAGACAAATCCGGCGTGATCTGGTTTGGGACCGGAGGCGGAATAAGTCGTTATGATCCCTCAGGTGCAGCTGGCAAATCCTTTCAAATTTTTACAACGAAAGACGGACTTCCCGATGACCGTATTAGTACGATCGTAGAAGACAAAACCGGGAGATTGTGGATTGGCACAAGAGGGGAGGCCTGTTTTTATAATGGTCAGACTTTTACCGTTTTCAGAAATAAAGACGGGAAAGCCTTCACCAACGTTTGGGGCATTATCGAAGATAAACAGGGTAATATCTGGTTCGGTGCAACCATCATCGAAAATAAAAAAGGCGATACGCTGGTCGTTACAACTGGTCTTTGGCGCTATGATGGCAGTGACTTTACCAAGGTTAATCAGAGGGCTACTTCTGCTATTATTGAAGATAAAAAAGGAAACATCTGGACGACCGGCGCAGTTAATCCTAATGGGGTAGGGGCGTGGAAACTGCTGCGCTATGATCAAAAGTCGTTGTACGATCAAAATCCCGCGGTCACCGAAATCATGTCAGTTGAAAAGATGCTTTGTGGGATTCTGGAAGCGGAGGATGGAAGTATTTGGTTTGGATCGTTAAACGGCGTATGTCGTTATGACGGAAAGACCATCACGGACTTTAAAGATAAAGAGGGGCAGAAATGATTAGTATGGCAATTTAGCTTTAGGCAGTCGACAACCGGCGCGGCTAACCGCGTCTAAATCTTTGTTTTTAGCGTTGGACCGGAGTCAGAAGCGGCCCTTGGCTATTGCTCAAACAGGTAAGTATACAATCGCGTTGAACAGGGACATGCTTCTTTTCAACGCGATTGGACTCGTCATGTCATCAGTTCATCCAGGTATAACGATTTTAAACGATCCTGTTAACACCTGGAATCTTCACAACAATATGACCCAGTAAAAAACTGGCTAGCACGCCAAGCGGTGCGACGATCAAGAATTTGATAGCCGGATCTATGGCCCAGCTTTTCAGCATAAGCGATAGTACAATCAGCACCATCGGGTGCAGAATGTAGACCGCAAAGGCGCAACGCGACATATTACGCATCCATTCAGAGTGGCTGTTCAGGCGGTTCTTCCCAAAGACCAGCAATGCCACCATCAGGGAAATGCCAATAATCTGTTCCCAGCAGGCATACAAAAAGGCAGCGATATGCCATCCTCCTACAAACCATTCCAAAGGTTGTCCAAAAACCATTTTGAGGGAAAAAATAGCAGGGAAGCCAATGAAAATCATACAGAGGATAAAGACAGGAAGTTTTCGGTCACGTAGCTGACCCATCTGCCCGAGCCATTTGTTTTCTGCAGCTATCAATCCAAAAATAAATACGGCCATGTACTGCGGGAAATGTCCCAGCTGAAAACCCAATGGCTTTAAAACCCAGCCTACCGGGAAGATAGTCCTGACCAAAAAAGTGATGATGGCAAGCGCCGCAGCGAAAAGCAAAATTTGCTTCCGGGATGGCAATGGCCATTTATTAAAATCCTGCTTAGCGACTTTGTTCCAAACCACGTAGCATAGCGTGAATAGCAGCAGGGCCAGTACAAACCAAAGCACGCCTACATCAATCCAGCCGTTATAACCGGAGAGAAACTGTAAAAAAGTAACATTATGGTTTTCGCCGTAGCGGTAAACAAGGTAATTCATAACCGTAGCCTGAATCAGCGAGTAGTAAATCAAAGGAATGCCCAGTCTGAAAAACCGGTCTTTGATGAAAACCGTAGTTCCTTTACGTTTCAGGGATGCAGGAATAAACAATGCAGAAAGAAAAAAGAAAAAGCCCATAAAAAAGGACTGATTCACGCTGACGGCCATCGTCATCGGAAGAAGTGCGCCGGTCAGTTCGGTCTTCTCGGCATAATACCAGCCGCCGGGTGCACCGTACGTGACCAGTGCATGATGTACGATCACAAGGGCAGTAAGCAACGCCTTCAGGTGATCAATGTAAGCGATTTTGTTTTTCGACTGCTGAGGAACCAGCGCCGGCTGAGTGAATGATTGTGTCATTTTATTTTATCTTTCATGGCTAAACGTGCAAGTTACAAAACACCGGTCACTTTGACTATACCCTGGATTTCTATCATCCTGACATGCTATTGACTGCAAACCAAATTCCTGTATTTTATTAACTCTCATTGCTATACGTTGATCGATGTGAGTCGCTGTAGGTGGCGTTCAGAAGGCATAGGTAACACGATGACGGAAGTCAGGTAGTGGCGGATCTCTGGCTGAAAGTTGTCAATTAACTGTTGCTCCCGTTTCCTGCGCTTGCGACATGATCTTCCTGTGTAATGAATTCTAAATCACGCGTCAAAATACTTTTTCACGCTTAATGAATGTATCTACCACGAATCAGGTAAATGGTTCGCTGTTTGGTTCGATCTTTGTGCCAGACTCGACAACTTTTAACTACTAAACCTATCGTCATGAAAAAACTTCATAGAGCAGGGCTGATCGTTGCTGCTTCTATTCCCATATTCGTATTGCCTGCACGGATTGTAGAAGGACAACTCAATGATCCGGTGAATCTGATTGGTTCAGAGATCGTTATCTTTCTGATGTGCCTGGCCTGTTGGTATACCATCATTTTTATTCAGAGTTATCAGAAGTTGCCTTTGGTAGCCAAAGTGATACTCTCCGTATTGGCATGCTGCATTTTATCCAATGTCTTTTATTTTACATTCAATCCGTTTTTCAAAGACTTTCCTTTTCGTACCGTACAAAACCCACTTCCCATACGCATACTCATGCTCAGCAGCCGGGGTATTCTGATGAGTGTGATCATTATTCCTGCAGCTTATTATATTAAGAGGGATCAGGAAGCGAAATGGATCCGGGAAGAGAACCAGCGCCTTTTGATGGAAAAATACGAGATACAGAATGCCCTGCTCGAACGAACCGTCTCGGAGCGTACCTATGCATTACAGGAGACCCTGAGTTTTCTGGAAGAGTCCCAGTCGGAGCTGGAACACCAGTTTTTTATCCAATCCCGGCTGATTGCATCCATCACGCATGACATCCGCGGCCCTTTCAAATTCCTGGTACAGATATCCGAAGAGGTATCCAGGCTGGCAGCAAAAAAAGAAGACGCAACCCTGCAGCTGTACACGCGGGAGCTGAGCAACGCCCTGGAAAATATGTTCACGTTTGTGAAGAACCTGCTTGAGTTTACCAAGCTGCCTTTGAAGGATCAGGTTTCCAGGTACCAGACCGTCAACCTACACGATCTGGTCGCTGAAAAGGTAGATCTGTTTGCAGGCATCATCAAGGTGAATGACAATGCGTTGGTAGTTGATATTGAAAAAAACATCAGTATTAAATCGAACCGGACGCTGCTGGGTATCGTGCTTCACAACTTAATTGATAACGCAAACCGCTACTCACGGTCGGGTACTATTGAGCTGTCATTGCAAGACACGGAGCACTACCATGTGTTGGCGGTCGTAAACAAAGGATATCCTATTCCGGAACACGTTTCGCATTGGATCAATGCAGAGAAAGGTGCTCAGGATCAGGGTTATCAGGGGAAAGCGCAGGACATGGGCATAGGACTCATTCTGATCAAGGATGTCAGCAACATACTGGGTATACGGGTTTCCGTACGGTCAGAAGCAGACATAACTACCTTTGAGCTGTTTTTCAAAAAAGACCATCACTGATGTGCTGCGGATCATCATTGATGCCTGTTACATAGCTTAAGCCTGTAATCTGCTATATTGTCCTGTGTCGAAAATAATGTGCACATGCGCACCGGGTGAATTGCGGGCCTTTATCTGCAACCGGAGTAACTCGCAGATCTCCTTGATGATGATCATCCCCCAGCCGCTCTCGCTGGCATCTCCCAGCTGACCTGCATGGGTCCGGTTTCTGTTCAGGGATGTAATAACGGGGGCTGGCAATCCCGGACCGGCATCTGCTATCACCAGGTGGAGCTCGTTATCCGATTCTGAGGTGAATATGCGGATGTTGTTGGCGGACTTGGCTTTAACGGCATTATCAATCAGGTTGTGGATCACGATGCCCAATAATTTAGAGCTGGTCGTCACTTTCTCTTCAGGAGCAATTTGTATGCAAACCGTGGTGTCGTGCGTGGAAAGGATACCGGAAAATGTTTGGATCTTCTCCCTCACAAGATCTGCCAGAACAATTTCTTCTTCCATAATAGGTTGATCACCTATGGAGGTTTTAAAAAACTCTGACATCTCATTGATCAGATGAAAGATTCTGTCTCCGGTGTAGCTGATCACCTGACCGGCTTTGGCCACGCGCTCCATCTGGTTGTCATGAATTAATGACTCAATTTGCTGTGCCGACTTGACGATAAATTTAACGGGGGATTTAATGTCGTGTGAAATGGAGGCAATGGCAATGCTTTGTAAAATGACACTCCGTTTCAAACTGGATTCCCTCTGCCTGAGCGTATCCAGCTGCGCCTGCAGATTCTGGCTGTGCTCATCGCCCGTGTGCTCTGCATCGTTTGTATTAATGGTATACCTGAGCAGCATAGCCAGTGCATGATACAGGAGGAACAGCAATGCGGCCACACCAGCAATCCATGCAACAAAGTGAAGGATCGGCAGATCGGCAAGTGGGATAAACAGTATGATTTGCAGGATGTGAAGGCTTGTTTCGTCTGGCGATATACAAGTCATGTTGAGTAGAGTTAGGAGCTTATTTAAAACGGTTTAGCATTGCTGCAATGAAGATGTCGGATAAAGCTCTTTTGTAGGTGAAGCCAAAGCGTATTTAACTCCTCAAAAGCTCTTTATTGCCCCTTTACAAAATCTTCACTGTGGTAAGTACAAATAAAGTGACTTCGCAACTGTTACAACGTAGTCGTCTATCCTATGCGAATGAGAAATTTTTCGATACGTTCCAATATCCCGTTGGTAAAGCACGCATGCGGAACAAAAACGAGATGAAATGATTCATATCAGCAGATGTAATTCTTTCATGATCGATAGTTATGTCTGATAAAAAAAATCAATAATAATTGTACGTATATGGCTGCCAATAATAAATGTCTGTAGCAGGTTAATACATCATCAGTATAATACATGTACAGCTCTCCAATTCACTATCAAAATATTTCTACAAATGAAAAGTTGTATGACTAATTGTATATATATTTTACAACCTAAGTTTGTATAAGCAAAAAGGAGAACCGAAAACCGGATCATTGGACAGAATGAATTAGGTTGAAACAAATAATTCTTTTGCGACAGTTTCCATGTCCGTGCTATGAACTGCTATACACACACACTTGAATGATTACAACTATACACACATTTTAAATTTGAAAAATATCAGATGTGTGAGCGGTCAGGAATGAACACGGCCGCTCACACACCGGATAGCACAACATTGGGTTAAACAGAAAAAAGGGTTGATTGATACGTTGCATGAAGAAGGAATAACTATTCCCATTCGGAATGCAACAGGGGTATTATAATTGAAAAAACCAGTGGTCAAGAACGATTGTTCTCCGGCCACTGGTTTTTTTTTAATTTCCGCTATTTCTAATTCGGACTTATTTTTAATTCATTGCCGTACTCCTCCACTTTCTTATAGAGTTCTACGGTATTCTCAGCTCCCATTTTTTCAAGTATACGCGCCTTATGCGTACTTACAGTCGAAAATTTAAGATTGAGAATTTTAGCAATCTCTTTGGTCCATTTCCCCTTAATTAATAAATCCAGTACTTCCCTTTCTCTGGGTGTCAGCGATTCAATAGGATTGGACAGAATGGGTTTTCGGTGCAGGAAGTTTTCCAGGATCTGGGCTTGCACGTGCGGGCGCAGGTACTTGTTGTTTTGCATGACCACGCGGATGGCCGTCTCTGTTTCTTCATCAGAAGCGCTCTTCGGAAGGTATCCGTTTGCACCCATGGATATGCAGTGCGGAGCATTTACATCTTCGTCCCGCCCGCTACATATCAGTATAGGCGTGCTGGGAGCCAGCTTTCGGATCACGGGAATCATGCCTACGCCTGTGCCGCCGGGGATGCTCAGATCCAGAATGATCATGTCCAGCGCATGTTGGCCAATGAGTGTATGTGCTTCCTGTAGTGTGCCTGCCTGGATGACCTTGCTTTCCTTGACGACCTTATGGATAGTGTTTTCCAGGGCCATACGAACGAGCGGATGATCATCCACGATGAGTATATTTTTCATAAAGGGTAAATTAGGTACTGTCCAAAACTACCATATCAAAAAACAAATAACAATCTAATTATTTCGGTTCCCGGATCGATATATTTTGGATATTAAATAATCGTGATTTAGCGCCATTGTGATAGGATAACCATATACGTGACGTCTGAATATCAAATCTGTGAATGATTCATTAGAAACCGAAAAGAGAAATGCAGAAGATATATTTTGAGTCAGGTAAAATAAGTAATTGGGATACCGAATTTTATCAATGTTTTTTTTAGAAAGGATACAGATAAGAGGCGAAATAAATACCTTGTTATTGATGAAAAGTTCTTCGCAATGAAAATGTCATAAACATTCTACTTTACAAAATAGAAGTAGGAATTATGATCCGGGTCATGGATGATTAATAGCGAAAATATAATTTTATTTTTCTGTTAATAGGGCATTAATGCTTTGAAATACCTCTATTTGACTGGAAAATTCGACTACGGTAAAAATAGTTACCGGTCACCTAGTAATGTTTCTAGTTTCGGCAAGTTATATGCTTACTACTGGTAGTTTTAAGGAAGATATATTTGTGCTGTTAAATACACACAAAAACACGATCGCACTATGAAACACATTTCCTTATCTTCTTTTTCCGGGCATTGTTGTAAACCCTCTAACACCATCGGCAAGTAGGGGGCAATTGGCCTGGTGACTTATTCTGCCGACTTCCGTCTGTACGAATGTTACCCAATTCATTTCTTAAAAGTTTGACGGTCCCGGTTTGCGCTGGTCATTTGACACGATCAGGCGCAGATTCATCCATCACAATCCGCATGTCAATAATTGGCGTGTACGCTAATCGAATACCTTTCAAATCAATAATCAATAATCTGTTAATCACTTTACACATGAAAAAAACAAAACTACTAGCCGGATTTTTATTCGCTGCTGCACTCACCGCCTCGTCTTCTGTATTCGCGCAGGTGAAAATCGGTAATAATCCGGGTACAATCAATCCTTCTGCGGTGCTGGATTTGGAAAGTACGAACAAGGGGTTTTTGCCTCCGAGAGTTGGCTTGCAGTCGCTACAGGACGCAACTACTATTCCAACTCCTGCCACAGGTCTTTTAGTTTACAATACAACTGTAAATTCAAATCTTAGTACTGGCATATACATTAATACCGGTACGCCTGCATCACCTATTTGGGGCAAACTTGAGGCTACTACCGATATTTCTGGCGGTTCAGCAAATAAGTTAATTTACCGTGGCCCCGTAGATCCGAATAGAACCATAAAGCTTGGCAACTATGAATTTAGGTATATATCTCCAGCGCAAGCAGGTACACCATGGGATACTTATCAAGTCAGACTTCTTAGTCCGCCTAATCAACCAATAACCATTAGCGGATCAAGATTAACCTGGGGAGGTCCTAACGGAAATGGGGCGGTTAGTATAAACCTTTCAACAACCTGGAGCGTATCTGATTGGGATCAATGGAAAAGTGTGGACGCTGTGGCAAATACAGCTTTTTCGCTTACCTATTTCAACATAACCGGTGAAAGTAAATTTTACAGAGTTTCTGCTAATGTCATTTCCGACTCATATTACAGTCTTTTAGTCGAAGCATTTTAAGATACACCAAATGTACACAAGAGAGTAAAAGTGGGATAATAATATCCGCATTCTTGTGACTTCTAAAGATAATTGTTTTGATTCCGTATTCTCAATATACTTTTAATCAACCCCCAAAACTTTAATAAATATGAAATACAAATATGCATCCAATAAGCTGACCCAACGTTGGATCAGTCCGCTTGTGCTTGCGGCATTATTTGCCATGCCGAATCTCGCTTCTGCACAGCAGGGCAGCTGGGGTAACACCACTGTGGGTGGCAACGGGCAGGCTACGCTTTTTGGCGCACACACTTTTGTCGCTGGCGGCACAGGTACACAGCCGGGCATCATCAAAACGGAGCGTTCTCCGATAGGTGTACTGGCCTATGGCCCTGCTGCTACCTACACAGGTGCGGATGATGCGAACCACGTGGATGGCTATGTACGGAAGTACGGAACCACGGCATTCACTTTCCCGATCGGAACGGCTACCAAGCTGAGATCAGCAGGCATTTCAGCACCCACGTCAGGGGACTTCAAGGCGGCTTACTTCCTGGGAAGTCCGGCAGTGGCCACATTACCTGCAGGGGCTCCTTTTCCAACAGGGTCCGGAAACCTGGGGACTGGCGTCACTGGAGTAAGTACGGTGGAATACTGGGATGTAGATGGTCCTTCAGCAGTGAATCTGACCCTATCATGGGATGCGGCCAGTAACCTGAACACGTTGACTTCATCCAATATCAGCAATCTGGTGGTAGTTGGTTATAACGCAGCCACAAGCAAATGGGAAAACCTGGGCAAAGCGGGCGGAACAACAGGTACACTGGCTGCTACCGGAACAATCACTGCCAACGGCGTGACGCCGGATACATATTCGGCTTTTACCTTTGGTGTAGCTCCGGCTGGTGTGGGTACACCTGACTTGCGTCCTTTGTATGTGATGTCCGATGTGAACTTCATCAAGCCATCATCGCTCACCAAAAATGCGACGCTACGTATTTTCAACGTAGGGGAGACGACCTCTATCGCAAGTGGACTGATTACCGTGTATATCTACCCGCCGAGCAGCCAGTTCAGCGTAGCATTGGGAGCAAGTCCTGACTGGGCAATTGCTTATGATGCAGCTAACAACTATTATACGCTTACGTCGACTACGACGACTGTGGCCTACGGAGCTGCAAATTTCAAACCTGTCAACCTGGTGATCACAGCTGCTGCCGGGACATCAAAAGGAAAGTACGCCATCGATTTTGAGATTGAAGGCGGATCAGGTGGAGAAACAAACATTCTGAACAACACAGTACCTATAGAAGTAACCGTATCGGGTAACTGATACCTTAGAACCGCGAGTGGATCGGGGAGACTCAATTAAGTATAATTTAAATTAAAAACCAAGATTATGAAACAGAACCTATTGAAGTCGACATTCCGGCTTATAATGGTATTTATGCTGGGAGTCACCATGGCATTCGGCCAGGGTGAAAACATTAACCTTTTATCAGGAACGTACGATAAGGATCCTTATCCGGCTTACCACCCTAGTGGGGTTGTAACTGGAACATACACCATTCGCGCCAGTAAATCGGGACATACGTTCACAAATGGCCAGTTCAGAATCGTTGTCGGATTTCCCGCTGGTGCGGTTTACGCAGGCGGCGCAGTATTGCCTAACGGTTTTACCGTCATCAGTGGTGCCGACGGTTCATCGTCAGTCGAGATCCAGATCACAGGCGACTGGTCAGGTTCAGGGCCGACAGCAGTGCGTACCTTTGCGCTTCCTATCAAGATTATAGGGCCTGCAAACGATCAGCCAACGGCGACTGTATTACAGTGGGATGATCCTTTCATCAATGAGAACCCGGTTGCGAACTCTACAGGCTCTCCTTTGAACGTCGCCAATGTATTGCCGGTAAAGCTGGCAGGTTTTAATGCAACAAAGGAAAACACGACCGCTTACCTGAGCTGGGCCACCACGGAGGAAAATTTCAGCGACCGTTTTGAGATCGAGCGTAGCCGCAATGGCAAGCAGTGGGACAAGGTAGGTACAGTGGCTGCAAAGGGAGAAAGCACAACGCTTCAGAACTACAGCTTCACAGATGCTAAACCTTTGAACGGAGAAAACCTGTACCGTCTGAAAATGGTTGACCTGGACACCAAGTTCACCTATAGCTCAGTAAAGAGCGTAAATTTTGAGGTGGAACTGTCCGTATATCCTAATCCGTCATCGGATTTTATCCGCCTGCGCGATGTTGACAACGTAAAAGCGGTATCCATCATTGACCTGAATGGTAAGACTGTATATCAGTCAAAGGAAATTGCAAAAGGAGAGATCAGCGTAAAAAATATTGCAACAGGTATGTACTCAGTTCGTGTTGAAAGACAGGGCGGAGCACAGACCGTGCATAAGCTGGTGATCGCCAGATAATACAGTGGCTGTTAGCCGGAAAGTCTGTTATAGTTAACACTGTGCAGGCTTTCCGTTAACCATCCTGATCGAACTTACTATACCTTACCCCTTCATTTATTTACAACGCTTTTACTGTAAACCCCTCGCTCTGCCAGAATTCAAGACCGGTGAAAACCATGCTAACGCGTAAGCTCCTGAGTTTGTATCAGTAGGTCGCTGCCTCAAAACAACGACGACTGATACAAACGATGGGCACCGGACGGATTACGAGGTAACTGACAGCAGGGTCGTACTTTAACGTGACGTATATGCCCTATACTTTACTCCGATATGTAATGGTGGTATTTGCAGTGTTTGGCGGAACATTTTGCCTCGGCGAAACATCTGTAGTGAAAACAGGCGTTGGGATATTTGATACCCTGTCTATTGCAGAAAATGGCGGGTTGCGCATCCACGGGGATGTATACCTGAAGCAGGCACATGTATTGGGAAAGGGACGTTTGGTGGTTCGGGGCGAAAAAGACACTAAAATCGTTTCCGACCGAAGCGAAGTCAACCAGCTGGAAATCGTTACAAATAGCACCGTAAGCCTGGAAGGGGAACTGGCTGTCAATCAGTCGCTGACCATACAATCCGGTACGTTTGACATTTCGGACGGAAAGCTGGATGTAGCCGACAGCGCAAGCATCCAATTACAGAACGGAGGCCATATCTTACAACATGCCCGGATAGCGGGTTTGCCCTTGCGTAGCAACCATACACACCAGATTGAATTAGCCGGAAAAGCCATTCTGACATCGCTCCCGCAAGGAGACAAAAACTTTTCCGCTAAAATCTTTCAGCAATACGATGAGGCAGCCTCCTATCAACTAGTGATCTACAGGGACGTAGCTTCAGTACCTCCGGAACGGATTAAGAATGATTCAGTTTAAGGTAATTCTTCATTTTTAATTCTTCATTTAAAAGTCATGCAGTCTATATTTAAAAAATCAATCATCGCAGCTGCTTTTGTATTTGGGGCAGTTAGTATATCAAATGCGCAGGTAAAAGTAGGTAACAGCCCGGCTACAATTGGTACCAATAGCAACCTGGAAGTGGAGGCGGCCAATGGAAACAAAACCATTGTTGACAAGACAACCGGCCAGGTAACGATTCAGGATGGTACGCAGGGAGTAAACAGAGTGCTCACCTCGGATGCAAACGGCGCCTCTTCGTGGAAGACGGTTACTGCTGAACCTTCGCCAGCAGTACTATTATCTGTTCAAAGAAGCACAGGGCAATCTATAAATAGCACGTCAGTTACTCTCCAGTATGAGACTAAGCTATACGATAAAGGTAATAATTTTACCTTGCCAAGTACGTTTACAGCTCCATCTGACGGATACTATATGATAACAATGATTGTCACAAGTGGCACGGCAAGTGCAACTGGAGGCAGGGGTATATATATATCTGTTACTGGGTCTCAGAATTACTCCAAAATCATCCAATCGACTAATGTCACTGCAGGTGCTGGCAATATTGCCAATGGTTCTATTACAATAGAGTTGAAAGCTGGTGATCAACTTACAACAGGAACAGGCTCAGGTGCTCCACACACTGCGACAAACGCATCTCTTCAAATTATGAAAGTTGGTATCTAGATAACTTAGGAGATTCAAATTAGTTACAGTTTGTTATATCTAGTCAGTACACGAGGAATGTTACACTCATTCTTATAGGATTGGGTAAGATCTCTATACTTTAATCATTAAACTTCGAACATTTATCATGAAATCCATATTTAAAAACTCAATCATCATCGCGGCTCTTTTATTAGGTGCTGCAAGTGTTTCAAATGCACAGGTAAAAGTGGGAACGAACCCTGCCATCATTGGTAACAACAGCAACCTGGAAGTGGAAGCGGCCAATGGAAACAAAACGATTGTGAATAAGGCAACCGGCCAGGTGACGATCCAGGATGGTACTCAGGCTTTAAATAGAGTACTGACATCCGATGCCAATGGAGCTTCGTCATGGAAACCGGCGACTGGTACGTTGACGCCGGAGGTGTTGATATCAGTAGAAACGTCGACTTATCAAACTATTGCAACTGGTAATGGAACGCAAGCATTGGTTTTTACTAATGAGATATTTGATGACGGAAACAATTTTGCGTTACCGAGTACATTTACAGTGCCATCAGACGGACGATATTCGATAAGTTTGACCGCCGAAAGCCCCAACAACGCTGTTACAGCAAGCAGAGGTATTGCTATCTCTGTTGCTGGCTCTCAGTCTTTCACTCGAGTTTTGGAAGGCATTGTAGTACCTGCTGGTTACGGAGGCGCTTATTCGGGAACAACTATATTGGCTTTAAAGGCTGGTGATGTGGTCACTCCACTAGCTACTTCATATGGCTCACTTCATGGTGTTTCCAGAGCTAATTTGGATATTATTAAAGTAGGTAATTGAGCTAATCAAAACTTCTAATCTTCAAATCAGTACCATCTGCTTCACCTCAATTCTTCATTTTTAATTCATCATTCTTAATTAAAACAATCATGAAATCAATATTTAAAAACTCAATCATCATCGCGGCCCTTCTATTTGGTGCTGCCACTGTTTCTCACGCGCAAGTAAAAGTAGGAACGAACCCTGCTACCATTGGTACCAATAGCAACCTGGAAGTGGAAGCGGCCAATGGAAACAAAACCATTGTAAACAAAGCAACCGGCCAGGTTACCATCCAGGATGGTACACAGGGAGCAGGCAAAGTACTTATTTCTGATGCCAACGGTGCTTCGTCATGGCAGGCGGGTGTGCCTGGGGTGCCTAATTCGGAAGTGATGGTGAGTGCGAAGCTTACTATTACACAGTCATTGCCAACTTATGTTCTAACAAAAATAAATTTTGACGCTGAGACATTTGATAAAAATAATAATTTTGATTTGGCTTCCGATCAGCTGACAGCACCTTCTACTGGCTATTACATGGTAAATTTAGCCATTAATAGAAGTAATACTAGCATTGCAAACGCTTTTGAACCATTTATATATGTGAATAATGCAGATAGTGGTGAAGGGCCGCTTTTTAGTCAATACACTGAAGCCGTGACTGCCTATGTGGCTAGTGGCATGAGATTGATACGTTTAAATGCTGGAGATGTAATGGAGATTCGAATCAGATCTACCATAAACAATGATGGTTTAAGTAAGGCATTTCTACAAATCGCCAAAATATCCAACTAGGAGTGATCCTTTGAGCCTTATAATTTATAATTACATAGTGGAGTAATATTCGGCGATGTGTTTAAACTTCAACAGGAGTACGCAGTGATGCGTACTTCTTGTTTGCTACATAGCGGCCATGTTCTGATGCAAGACACACATGCCCTTTCTGATCCGCCAGCAGTAAAGCATCATGTGCACTGGAAATGTCCTACAAGTCTATCGATACATTTCTACAATTATTGCCCTGTTGTTGCTAACTATTTCCTTTTGTATAATCACTAATTTTGCCGCCGATCCTGCCTGCACGGGTACGGGTAGATAGTAAAAATTTTACTCAACAACAGCATGATTACAGCTCTCCATTCCACATTCTTCCTCCCCATCATTGCATGTCGGCGCATGAAACTGCCCGCTTCTTTAAGCTCATTCCTTACCTATATTCAACAATTATGATCAGACATTCTCTACGTTTCATTCAGTCGCTTTGTGCTGCAGCTTTTTTAATGGCCATGCTGAGCGGTACGTTACAGGCATCTCACTACATCGATGCGGGTGTAAAGGAGAAAACCCAAATCCTGGCTGCCACCGGATCGGCAGCATCCGGAAGCTATCATTTATTCACGCATGGCCAACCGGGCCGGTTACTCATCAAAGGCGAATGGCTCGGGCAGGAGCAAATTGCATCTTTTCTGCAGGAGCAGCTGGCAGGTGATAAGGACATCAGTCAGGTGAATATTTATGGCTGTGAATTTGGCAAAGGGTCACGCGGCAGGGCTGCGGTGCAATACCTGCAATTGGCTCTGGGCAAAACAGTAGCGGCATCCGACGATATCACAGGCCAGGGCGGAGACTGGGACCTGGAAGTGGGTACGCAAAGTGCCTCAGCATTGCGTATTCCAGGCTATCCGCACCAGTTACAGTATGGCCCCAACGACGACTTTGACAAGGACGGCGTCATCAATGCACTGGATCTGGACGATGATAATGACGGCGTACTGGACACACAGGAAATGGTGCTCAGAAACACCTGCGTTGACCGTTATCCTACCAATGCAGTTACGGATATCGTTTCATCGGCAACACAGTTTCCGGCGGGAAGGGAACTGGCCAACACGTATGACAACAATCTGGGTACCTTCGGAGGTGCCAGGCTGGGAACCGCGCAACTGATCGGAACTGTCACTTACCAGTATAGCGGGCCTGTCAACAACGTAACTGCATTTCACTTTTACTCTAATGGTGGAAGTGTGCTCAATGACGGACAGGTAACACATATTGCATCAGTCAAATTCTTTGATGCAACCGGTACGGTGCTTTACCAGCAGGATAATGTAGTGATTCCGCAGGCCAGCATCGTCACTCCGTTTGTGCTCACTTTTCCGACACCGCTGCAGGGCGTAACCTCCTTCTCGCTGACAGACCTGTCTGACAACAGCGGCCGTACCGGTTCAGCTGAAGCGATCTGGAAGGATGTCAACCTGGTGAGCTGTACGAGCGCCTGGGAAGACATGGATACGGATAATGACGGCGTACCTAACCGCTTCGATCTGGATAGCGATGGTGATGGATGTCCTGATTCGCAGGAAGCATCCGTGACCGACAGCTTCCCCCGCATTCCTTTTGCCAGCACAGGTGTGTTCAATACTGGCGGTGTGCAGCCGGCAGTTCTTTCGCAGATTAACCTGTCCACGTTCAAAGATGCCAATGCAAACGGTTTTGACGACAGGCTGGAAACGGCTGCGGCGGGTTCTTATTCCGGTAGCTATACCTATGACACAGCCGTGAACGCATCGGATGCAGCCTGCATTGCGAGCCTGGATACAGATGGCGACGGAATACCGGACGATATTGATATTGATGACGACAACGACGGCATACTGGATACAGTGGAGTCCGCTGACTTTTGCGCAACACATTATCCGAATGGTGCTACCGCTGACGTTAGCGCGTCAGCTACGGTGTTCCCTACGGGCAGAGAACTGGCCAACACATATGATAACAATCTGGGAACGTTTGGCGGTACAGCGGGCGGGACGGCCGAGTTGATCGGAACAATCACCTACACATACACCACGCCATTGAATCATGTTACCGAATTTCAGTTCTATTCCAACGGCGGCAGTGTTTTGAATGACGGGCAGGTGACACACATCGGCTCCGTGAAATTTTATAATGCATCCGGTGAATTGCTGTATCAGCAGGATGATGTGGTGATCCCGCAGGCCAGCACGATTACACCATTCGTGCTCACTTTCCCTACACCATTAAACGGAGTGGCATCATTTACACTTACGGATCTGTCGGACAGAAGCGGAAGAACAGGTACTGCTGAGGCGATCTGGAAAGACGTTAACCTGAAGACGTGCACACCGCAGCTGGATCTGGATACGGACGAAGACGGTATTGTCAACAGGCTGGATCTGGACAGTGACGGCGATGGCTGCCCTGATTCTCAGGAGGCGGCGGTAGTCAAAACCTTCCCGGATGTGCAATTTGCCAATATCGATGTGGAGAATACAACCGGTAGTTCTGCTGCGCTCATCTCACAGGTAGCAGCCGCTACATTCCAGGATCAGAATAACAATGGTTTTGATGATCGTTTTGAGTCAGTAACAACGGGTGTGTACACAGGCGTGTATACTTATGGCAATGCTGTGAACGGTCAGATACTATCCTGTAGCGCCTTGCCTGTGACGTTGGTTTCCTTTGCGGCAGTGAAGGGTAATGAGGGAATAGTTCTGCAATGGAAAACTACCGAAGAAAAGCACTTTGAGGGCTTTATGATAGAGAGAAGCTTTAACCTTCAGCAAGGTTTTACAAAAATCGGATCTGTGGCCGGAGGAAGCCATGTATACCATTACAATGATGCAAAACCAGGAAAAGGTAATAACTATTACAGGCTGAAAATGATCGATACCGATGGCAGCTTCGCTTATTCAAGAATCATTCAGATTTATGCGCCTTACGGAGAGAATGAGCACGTCGTTTTCCCGAATCCTGGCCGTAACCATACACTTAATATTCACAATTATTTCCCGATTGAGGCAGTGCATGTGTATGACGTGAAGGGTAGCGAGGTGAGTGTAAAGGTGACGAGGCATACAGACCGGTATCAGTTTGATATAGATAAAAATGCAGTACCGGGCATCTACGTACTCGAGTACCGGGTGAATGATACGATCATCAGACGAAAATTCACTTTGTAGCGATCACATGTAAAAGTGACATTCAAGTTTTTTTTTCAGGAGTACACAGTTTTGTGTACTCCTTTTTGTTGGATCTCTGTGTATATCGTGCTGCAAGCCGGCATAACGGTGTAATGTCAGTTGCAGGTAGGCGGCGAAATGGTTAATAGACATGCATGTACCATTGTGCTGTTTGAGCTGAGAATCCATCATCTACATCAGTCTAAAGCGGTAGGATCAGACCGAAATGCCGAGGCTTGGATTAGAAATATTTCTAGTTACATCACGGAATAATCGTGATGAATTTTTTTTACTAAAACTTTAGATTTGTTTGGGTGTCAGAGCAGTCCATACGGTCTGGCAGTAGTATTAGTTTATCAACACAAATCGTAAATTTCCTTCTTCTATGAAATCTTTAATTTTGATTGACAATTATGCAATGGTCCGTTCTGGGTTGGGTTCATTGCTGCAAGAACAGTTGTCGGGCGAGTATGATCTGAAAACAGCAGCGGACATCACCCATATTCAAAGTGAGAACCTGCAAGTGCTGCCGGATATCGTTGTACTGGCCAGAAATGAGCAGGATTTCGGTTTATTTCTACAGCTGATCAATACCTGTAAAGCAACGTTCCCTGACAAGAGAATCATGGTTTACGGTGACCATTTCACTTTTGAAGAAGTAACCAATCTCATATCCAAAGGTGTGACGGGCATTGTGTTGAAGGCCAATGATATATCGGTGCTGGTAAAATGTGTCAGAGAAATTCAGAACAAGGACTATTATCTGTGTGAGGAGCTCATGGGGCTGATCATGACGAACCTGCTGCCATCGAAGCAATCTGCACAGGCGGCTACGCCGCTGACAAGGTTGTCGGCCCGGGAAGCTGAAATTGCCAACTATCTGATCGTAGGCATGAAGACCTCGGACATAGCCAACCGGTTGGGACGCAAGTCTACCACCATCAGTACGATCAAAAACAATGTGTTCCGCAAAATGAATGTGGACAATGTGATGGCTTTGCAGAAGGTTATGGTGAGTCTGAGTTTATAATTACCTGCACGACATTTGAACGGTGGTCAGTAATAGTGTGTCTATGAATGCCATCAGAAGGCGCATTTTTACAGTGATGATTATACCAACCCTCCCGATGTTAATCATGTTAAAAACGATCATGTTAAGTTTTGACAGCCACAGTAAAATGAAGATTTCCTCGATGTTAAGCGAAAGGAATGTATCATTTATAGAAACTGACTCGGTAAGCTCATTTTTAAACAATATCGGATTCCGGACGCAGGACTCCGCACCCGTAGTAATTATTTTACCCGGAGAAAAAACAACCAAACAGGATATTGTATCGCTGACCAGCTATATCCGTAAATACAGGCCGGGGACAAAGTTTTTTGTCTATTGGGACCATGACTATTTAAACCTGGCCGGTTTAGGTGGTAAAAACTATTTTATATTTCATGGCAATGAGCAGGAAATGATAGAAAAATTGCAAAGTTATATCGTAGCTTAAATGTAGATTTTTTTATCTGAATGAGCTGAGCATCAAATAAAGTGTAAGATCAGCGGAGCTTAAAGTATTTACCAAACACGGCACATCATATACGAAGGAAATGGAATAATGAATCCTGTCTTGGCAGTTCACAGCTGATAAAATAGTTGCAGGAAGTAAGGTAGTTTCGGATAGTTTAGCCCGGCATCGTGTTGGATACCGATGGCTGGTTTTATCTTGTATTAAACAACGATTGCGTTTGAAATTAATTAAAAGAGCGCTGGCTTTAGCGTGTGCCGTTTTATATTATGATGCGCCGGTCTGTCTGGCCCAGCCGGATCATCACCTTGATAATTATCACCTGGTCCATTATACCGATGAGAACGGGCTTCCGCAGAACAGCGTCAAGTCCATCATCAAAGATTCTCTTTCCAATATCTGGCTGGCCACGGAAGGTGGATTAGCGCGGTTTAACGGACGGGAATTCCGGATTTTCGATGGCTTCGGAGACTCCTACTTCAGCAGTAGTCTGGAAGCGTTTCACATCAATCCCGGCAGCAGTGAGAGGCTTAGTTTCTATGCCAAAGCATTTGACGGATCTTTTGTCTGTATCCGTAACGGCGTTGCCTTCAAGGATTCGGGCGCCTACCTGGCAGCGCTCAGCAGGCAGCCATTCTTTCATTCCAAACCGGAACAAAGCCTTCTTCCCCAGGGCTCTCCGCCCATGTTCACCGAGTTTGTGAAAGCAGATCCTTATGTGATTCCTTTTGGCAGCAGTCGTTATTTTGTGGTCGCAGCACATCAGGTAAGCCGCTATGAACGAGGACAGCAGACAGCCAGTACTACATTTAAAAAAGGTGATATCTGGGGTTATTTCCGGATAGGAAACAGATTGTACTGGCATGGCGAGGATAACCAGTTCTACCATCTGGAGCTTGCCGGGGCGCGGTCAGGCGCCAAAAGGGTAAGCGTGCGCGGGGATATCGCCCCTGTGCTGAAGCAGCCAATAAAAGGCCGCATTCGGCTGTTTTGGAACAATGCCTCGGATCAGGCATTTTTGCAGGCCGGACAATCCCTTTTCAGACTTTTTGCTGATCAGGATGGCGGGCTGAATACGCAGCTTATACTCTCCGGTTTTGATTTTGAAAAAAACGCCATCAAGTCGGTTTACTATCAGCAGGAGCAGAATCGACTTTTTTTAGGGAGCACAGTTTCAGGACTGTATGTGCTGAAAAAGAAAATTTTCCGTACCTACGTCTCAGATGACCCGCTGACCGATGATGTCTATTATGCTCAGGTTGCGTTCAACGACAGCACGGTGCTATCCAATCAGGGCGGCGTGTTTGCACTGGATAACGCGAGGCATCAGATGCGTATCAGCCAGATGCCCCTTTTGGCACGTCTGGCTGACTGGGATAAATACAGCATGATCAGAGACCGGAAGGGATTTATATGGTGCAAGAATGGATACCGGGTTTTTAAACTGGACGCGTCGGGAACCAGGCTGCTGAAAACATACGATTCTGAAGGCAGGATTACCCAGCTCTATGAAGCGAAAGATGGTACAATTTGGGTCGGAAGCAGAGATCAGGGCCTTGGCCGGATTAATCCTGATGATCAGACCAGTTCCGTAGCTATTTTTCTGGATGGTTCATTAAAGGATATATCATGGATACAGGAAAAGCATGCAGGAGTAATGCTGGTAGGAACCGGCAGCGGCTTGTATGAAGTCTCACTGCATACCCGCAAGGCAGTCTTTATCACCGCGACCAAAGGACTTCATATCCGGAGCCTGTATCTGTCGGCAGAGGATCACAGATTATGGATTACCACCTACAACAATGGGTTGTTTATGCTTGAAGGCAGAAAGCTCACCCGGTTTCCGATGGATAGCAAAAGGTACCTGGCCAGTGCACACTGTATTGTAGAAGACGATAAGGGCTTTTTTTGGATACCCACCAACAAAGGGCTTTTCCAGGTTAGTAAGGCCGATCTGATCGCTTACAGTGTCAAAAGGTTTGATATTTATTACCACCACTATGCCAGGGATGCAGGCTTTTTGTCCAATGAATTTAATGGTGGTTGCCAGAAATGTGCGGTACGCTTGAACAACGGCTTTGTATCGCTGCCATCTATGGAAGGTCTGGTGTGGTTTCATCCGGAAAAAACGGCAGCAGAGGTATCGGATGAAAAAGTAATGCTGGATGAGGTAAGAATAGACAATAAAAAGCTGGATTTTCATGCAGATACCGTGCTGGTTGAAAATCCGTCGAGCGCTGTTTTCTTTAAGTTCACCACCGCTTATTTCGGAAGAAGAGAAAATCTGACTGTTTCTTATTCACTGACCCGGCCTGAAGACACGCAGGCATGGACACCGCTTTCGGCGGGGATGGAGTTAAATATTGCCAAGCTGGCTTCGGGAACACATACGCTCAGTGTGAGGAAGCACCGTGGTTTTGGTGTCAATAATTTTGTTTACAGCACTGTGACGATCATTGTCGGCAAACACTGGTACGAATCCTGGCTTTTTATTGGTGTGATTGTCCTGCTCACGATACTGATGTATTACGTCGTCCTGAATAGCAGGATCAAAAAAACGCAGCGGCAGAAAGACATACTCAAAGAAGCTGTAAAAGCCAAAACGAAGCATCTGGAGGATACGGTGGGCGTGCTTCGGGATTCGGAGCATGAGCTTGAGAAACAAGGTGAGCTCTACAGCCGGATGATTGCTTCAATCTCCCATGACGTGCGGTCACCGGTCAGGTATATATCCGTGGTTTTAAAGAGAATCCCGGAACTGCTCGAAAAGGGAGAGGTGGAAACAGCCATTGAAATTACGGAGACTGTTTCGGAAGCAGCGGATAGTATTTTCAGTCATGTAGACAATATGGTGAATTTCTTAAAGTCAGATATATATGAATCTGCGATTGAGCTGCAGCAAATCGTACTTGCCGATCTGATCCGTCAGCGGCTTCAATCGTTCGGGCATCTGATCAATTTCAGAAAGTCTGTCATCCATGTGGTCATACCCGAAGAGCTGGTCATTGTTTCCGATCCGAGATTGCTGGGTATTCTGATACATAATCTGATCGATAACGCCATCAAGGCAGGCGATAAAAACAGCATTACGATCAGAACCGAGCAGGATGGTCCCACCGTCAAACTGATCATGTCCGATAGCGGTCCGGGTTTCCCCAATAGTATTATGCAGTGGCTCAATGCAGGCTCCGATGCGTCGGAGAATTCCGTGCCGGCTGGCTATCAGGGTTTAGGGCTGATGATCATCATGCACATTATCAAGATACTAGATGTAGCGCTTTATGCTGAGAACAGCATGGGGGCAAAAGTTACTTTGACGCTCTCTGCTGCGCCCAGGACGAAAAATAACTTCAAAGACCATTAATGGCAAGATTATAGGTAATCATAAATGCAAATTTGAATTTACATTTGCATTTATAATTACCTGCCCACTTAATCATCACATGAAATTAATTGTACCATTTACCTGTGCCATTCTATTTTCTCCGGCTTTATATGCTCAGAACCAAACAACTACCGGCAAGCATACCGACAGTACGGGCAGGCAGCTCAATGAAGTAACTGTAAGTTCACAATACGCCAGGCATTATAAGATCGACGATGTATCGGCCTCCTTAAAGCTGGGCGGTACACTGCTAAGAATTCCACAGAATATTCAGCAGATTGACAAAAGTGTTATTGCTGATCAGCAGGCTATCAATGTCAGCGAGAGTGTGACGCGGAATGTCAGTGGGGCCACGAGAAGCAACGTAGCCGATTTTTACGGTCCGATGATCATGATGCGGGGCGCCAATATAGGTACGCTGCGCAACGGTATAGACCTGTCTATGTCCTATTACGGGCCGATGCCCGAAGATGCAGCCATCATTGACCGGATGGAATTTATTAAAGGCCCGGCTGGTTTTACCAATCCGATCGGAGATCCGGCCGGCAGCTTCAACATCGTCACCAAAGCTCCCAGCGGCACGCCGTCGAATCAGATCCGGCTGACGGCAGGAAGTTTTGGACTGTTCAGGGGCACTGGCGATTTCGACGGTGTGATTGGAAACAGTAAAAAGTGGCTGTATCGATTGAACCTGGCAGGACAAAAATCGAAATCCTTTCAGCAGTTTTCATTCCATGATAAGCTGGTTGCCCTGCCGGTGATCCGCTACCAGATCAATAAGAGATCTTCTCTGACTGCGGAGTACCACTACAACAAGCAAAGTTTTCAGCAATATCTGCTTACCGTATTTTCCCCTTACGGTTTTGCATCCTTGCCAAGGTCTTTCAGCATCAGCGACCCGAATAAGACGCCTACCAGAGCCAGTGAGCACAACCGGTTTCTGACGTATCAATTGCAATTGAGCGATCACTGGAAGTTTACGGCTACGGTCAGTCATTCTCAAAACCAGCTTGCAGGCAATTATTTTCTTGTATCTCATTACAATCCGGCTACTCCCGATCTGATTCCACGGCGGCTCACCTATGAAAAGTTCCGCTCGGGGATATGGGCTGTGCAGGGTGTTGTGTCAGGGAAAGCCGTCACTGGTTCTGTTAACCACAGGCTATTGGCAAGTTTTGATTTTAACCGGAAAGACTTTCTGGGGTATGCCGGTTACCTTGATCCCGGTGCAAACCCGCAGCTGTACCCGCTCAGCGCGAGCAATCCGGTATATGGCATTGCGTTTGATTCCAACATCAAACCCGGCAGGCTTTCTGATATCGCTACAAACCAACACAAAATACAGTATTATACAGGATATGTGCAGGATCAGATAGGTCTGGTCAACGATAGGTTAAATCTTACATTGGCAGCCAGACTGACTTCGTCTGAAAGTAGTATTCTGCTGCCCAGGCAGAGTAGTGTAAAAGATGTGGTACTGACACCAAGGCTGGGAGCGAGCTATCTGATTGCGAAAGACTTTTCAGTTTATACACTTTTGGATCATACCTATACGCCGCAGAGCGGTGTTGACAGGGGCGGTGGCATTTTCAAGCCACTCCGGGGTAAAAACATAGAAGCGGGTCTGAAAAAGGACTGGAACGAAGGCAAATGGAACACGACCATTTCTGTCTACGACATCACACGGGATAATATTATTGTCTCAGACCCTGTCAATACAGCCATTTTGTCTCAGATCGGTCAGACCAAATCAAAAGGAATTGAATTTGATCTGAAAGGCGAACTATTTCCGGGGCTGAACGCGGTGATCAATTATGCTTTTACTGATTCGTATATATCCGCTGATGCGGACGAGCGCAACATCGGACTCGCTACGCCTTTACTGGTCAGACATGTGCAGAATACCTGGCTGAATTACAGATTGCCTTTACGGCAAATCAAAGGCATTTCCGTATCTGCGGGCTACCAGTTTCATGCCGGAAGAAAAGGGAGATATCCTCAGGATCCTGCATTTTCAATTGCCAATCTGTTCCGCGTGGATGCCGGACTGAGCTGGTCAAACAATCGGTTCTCGGTGAGCGGTATTGTTAATAATGTCTTCAACCGTTTCAATTACGGCAGCAGCTGGACGCGGCCTGCCGGACTGTTTGCCTATGTACCTCATGCACCGAGGGAATTGAGAATAACGCTGGGCTACCATTTTTAATCAAAGGAATTTTAAAGTGCTCCGGATAGTATAAGGACGATGATTTTGCCGTATCGGAGTTGGGGGGCGAAAAGCATCGGTGCCTTGTCTGGTATCATATCAATCTTCCACCAGGCACAGGACATATTTGCAAGAAGCATGGGGCAGCGGTCATAGGCACGAATATTGTAACAGGCCACAGCCCTGACATCACTTTATGTTAATCTAAGGCGGCGGGGGTATATAGGCATTACACTTTTTGAATAAGCATCAGGCAATGATAGTAAATTACTGTGAGCAGGGTTGGCAAATGATTACGCAACGGTCCCATGGCCTGTTGGCCGCGCAGATCTGTGCCCACTGGCGTAAGGACAAACAGCCGATGAGATGGGTGGAAACCCTGATTGCGACTGCAGAACATGATGATCAGAATGATGATGTGACCCATCCGGAACTGATTGACGAAAACGGAGGTCCGAAGAATTTCAAGATGGTTGTTTTTGACCGTGCCTATTGCGACAGGTTGCTGGACAATGCTTTGACTAAGGGACGGTACATAGGGCTTTTGACTTCAATGCACATCCGTTTTTTATTCAGCGGCCAGCCCTCGGCAAAAGCATATTGCGCATCTTTGGCAAAAAAAGAAAAATCCTGGATCAAACAGGCTGGTACAAGCTTGGAACAGGTCAAAGCAAGCTACGAACTGCTGGAGTTCTGTGATGCATTTTCACTGATCATTTGCCAGCAGCTTGTGCCGCCCGAAAGTCGTAGCATGGACATCAGCTGCGGTCCTGACGGCACAATCTATCAGCTTTGCACAGGTAATAATGATGAATTAATGGTTACACCCTGGCCATTTGAGCAGTCTTCTTTTCAGGTTAATTATGAGAGCCGCACCATAGAGCAGCTTGCTTTCAAAAGCAGATCTGCATTGCAAAAAAAGCTCGCTTCTGCTGAGATAACCCTGCATACCATCACGATCTGCAGCGCAGACAAGCAATAAGAACATCCGGCCGGGGTATCTTGCCCAAAACCGTTTGGCATAGCGCCTGCCGATGATACACAGTGATGTGACTATTAATCTCTTGCTACCGATTACAAATCTTGTTGTAACACAAGTTTTTCCAGGTCGGTAATCGTCTGCTGCTCCTCACTGATTGTGTCTCGGATCAGGCCGGCTGCTTCCTCATTTCCGGTAGCGCCGGCCAGCATTAACAGGCCTGAATAAGCGCCGATCTGGTAATTGGCCGCTTTGATGACCGATAGCGCAAATGAGATATCGCAGGATATATTATCTTCATCGAGACATTTGCAGCTGTCTTTGAGATCCATGATCAAACCTTTTAATGCATCGCATTCCTTGCTCTCTATAGGTTCATCTATCGAGCCGAAGATCTGTCCCAGCCGACTGACGTGTTCCTGTGTATAAGCCCGTTGCTTTTTAAGAATCGCTCCCAGATCAGGAAGGCAGGTAGAGCGTCCGATCTGACCGAGCATGGAAACCCAGGCATTTTCAAACCAATACATTTCGGATAGCCCGGAGATCAATAATTGTTGAGTTGTCATTTGTGGTGAAGTAAGTTGCTGTCGGTGCGATGTAAATGCAAAATCATGCCAAAGCATCATTTACAGATAAGTCTTTGAAAAGAAAGTACTTTGGCTGCTAAATCGGCCCTGAAAAACGATAATCAAATGAGGCTTATTCCATAAGAAATTGCTCCAGCGTACGCAGGTTGTTCAGCGCGTCTCCCATGGTGTTGCTGAAATACACATAGACCTGCTTGCCATCTGCTAACCACTCAGCGATATAACCGGCATATTCATGCAGAAGCCCGGTATCGTAACTTCCTTTGTAGTCTCCATCGGGTCCGTGCAGGCGGAGGTAGACCTGGTCGCTCCACGGCGCTGGCATAGGCGACTGGCTACCTTTTTTATCATGGTATACGATAAAAGCACCATACTCGTCAAGCAGATCATACGTTTGCTGATTGTACCAGGAAGCATGTCGTAACTCGATAGCAAGTGGCCAGTTGTCTTTGTTGTGCGCTTGCAGTGTTTCCAGCATTACAGCCAGTTTCCCTGTCAGATGACTTTTTACCGATGCCGGAAACTGAACCAGAATACAGCCTTTCTTTCCCACAGCACCTGAAATAACTTCAAAAAAGTACTCAATATCTGCCGGATCGAATGCCAGCAACGGATTGTGTGTGATTTTTTTGGAGAGCTTGAAAGTAAACCGAAAGGGATCACCGACCTGTCCGCTCCACTGAGTGACTGTATTTGCTCTCGGAAGCTTATAGAAAATGGAATTGATTTCAATGGTGTTAAACAGCGTTCCATAGACGCTCATACGACTGAGCCCCTGCTGCTCAACGGGATAATACTGTTTATTTTTGTAGGGAAGTACAAGACCACTCATTCCTAAGTACAATGAAGCATGCATACCATATAAGTGTTACTGTGCACTGAAAACAATACTTTCCCGCTGTCGAACTATGTTCTTTTTTATTCAGTTGCCCGATTCCAAAAGCTGCAGATCAAAAAAGTCATGCATTAGCAAAACGCATACCAGCAGATTCGGTGCAATTCCCATGGTAGGGGCACTCCATAAACGGCAGTAAGCTGCGCTGTGATTCATTTTAATTCATGTATTTCTATCTGCTTCAATGTAAAGCCCCCTTTATCGGCAACAATTTTCAATACATTTTTTCCATGATTGAAAGCAGCTTTTCCAATCGTAAGCAACTGCCAGTTATCTTCTGCCTTTGTATCAGGAACCACCGTCCCGGATGATACAGGGTGGTCGTTGAGAAAAAGCGAAAGCTTTGCATCGTTGATAGCAGAACTGACCTTCAGTTGAATGGTAGATGTTTTTTTTCCGGCAGACTGAACAGTGTATTTAAGCCACTCCTGATCCTCGATATTGAATATATAAGGCTCTGCATGCCGATCCGTGCGGATATCCACTCCATCATTTCTATACGTATTGCCGCGATTGCCTTTGGTATTCACTCCCGGGGTGTAGTGATAACTGGCCGTGTCCTTATCGTAATATGCCTGGCGCTGTCTTCCCAGATCAAAGTCTACCGCTGCTATCACAGTTGATTTGTTTAGTTCTACCTGTTTAAACGGGATGTGCTGATCAGAATGAACTTGCCTGAACATAGCATCGGTTACGTCACGGTGGAAGATATTATTTTCCAGCTGCAGGTTATCCAGTAACTCATCCAGCGTTTTTTGTGCCTCTTGCACGGATGGCTTTTCCCCTTTTTTGGACCAGTAATGAATCAGTTTCTGGTAACCGTCCGGCTGACGGATTTCCAATGGGTTATTGATCCCCATTTTTTTGTTTTGCCACCACGCCCAGCCTATATCGTTGGACTCCACCAGCCTGATCGCTTCCGTGAACCAGTTATTGCTGTTTTCTCCTGATTCACCCAGCCAAAGCGGAACGCTATACTTCGTGCTGAGTTCGAGAAAATTCGCAATCGCCTTCGGCTCATTGAAATTTCCGTATTTGTGAAAACTGACAACCAGATTATCGTCCCATAATGGGAATATTCCCCGGTAATTATTCCCAAAACCATTTCCTTCAATGATGATGATATGATTTTTGTCAACTTCTCTGATCGCTTTGGTGATGTCCATCATCAATTTGCGGAGCGGCTCATTTTTAGTTTCGGCAGTCCCGCGAAGATCCTCTTTACTTTCAAATCCCCAATTGGGTTCATTGATGATATCATAACCGCCAATCCAGGGTTCATCTTTATATCTCTCGGCCAATTTTCGCCACAACGCGATCGTTTTCAGTTTGTTTTCTTCACTTTCCCACAAAGAAGGTTGCGAAGGATTTCTGTCTGATATCGCAAGATCGTTTCCCTGGCCTCCGGGTGCTGCATGTAAGTCCAGTATCAGATACATGTTATTGGCCTTACACCAGGCCAGCAGACTGTCTGTCATCGCAAATCCCTTCTCAAGCCAGGTGTTTTCACCCTTTATTTTTTCAGACTCCACCGGCAATGTATATAAGTTATAATGCATGGGTAGTCTGATCGAGTTGAAACCCCAGGATGCCATCGAATCAATATCGATTTTGCGGGTGTGGTTGGCCAGCCACTTTTCGTAAAATAGCTCTGCCTGTTGCTCACCAATCACATCAGTAATGTTTTCTTTGATCCGGTATTGCTGCCCGGAAAAACCCAGCTTGAACATGTATCCTTCCTGCAGCTGCCAGCCGCCCAATCCCATTCCGCGAAGTATTACTTTTTGATTTTTGTCATCAACGATCAGTCTGCCGCTGGTTTTTAAAAATCCCTGCGCATTTGCATTCAGAATGATAAAGCACAATAAGAGAAGCAGCACGGGTGATGCCGGGCGAAATAGTCTCATAAAAATCAAAGAGGTTTCAGGTCAGGAACTTGAGGATAAAATCAAAAAATCTTTACCAGACATACGTGCCGACTGAGCCTGGTTGCAAGCTGGTAACAGCGGCTCTTTTACCGGGTTTGATCGAAAACGTCTGTGTATCCTTGGTATCGTTGAGCACAATTAAAACGGTTTTGCCGTCAGAAGTTTTGAAGGCAACGTTGGGTAGCTGCGGCAGATAGCCGGATGCGATACGAACAGAACCCGGACGAACAAATTTGGAAGCATGGGCTACTACGTAATAAGCTGCATTGCGGGTAACGCTATCTTTATCTATCGTAATTCCTCCCAGACATTTATTGCATCCACCACGGTCCGTATAGGGCCTGTAGTCGGGGTCCGATGATAAGTTCCACTCCAGAACAGTCCTGCTCCAGTTTCTGGTAGCACCGATGGTCAGTTTTTTAATGTGATCCGTAAAATCCTTTTCGAAATTACCCGGGCCGCCCATCCATTGTTCGGTGAAATAAAGATTTTTGTCCGGATGTGCCTCATGAACCTGGGAAAGGGCCTGAATCTGTCCCCCGTATAAATGAAAAGCCGAGCCATCTATGTATTGCCTGGCTTCGGGATCGTCCAGTATCGAAATGGGATATTCAGGTTTATCTGCGTTATGATCGTATATAATAATTTTAGTATCAATTTTAGCAGCTTTAAATGCCGGCCCCAAACTACTTTTGATAAATGCAGCCTGATCTTTGGCCAGCATCAGCAGACTCGGATTGTTTCCCGGGTGCAAGGGTTCATTCTGTACGGTGATGGCATCAATTCTGATCCCTTCCTTTTTCATATCCTGAATATAGCGGACAAAATACCTCGCATAAGCATCATAGTATTCAGTTTTCAGACTTCCTCCGCGCGTATCACGATTATCTTTCATCCATACCGGCGGTGACCATGGGGAACCCAGGATTTTGATTTCCGGATTGATGGCAATGATTTCCTTTAAGACGGGAATCACATTATTACGGTCGGCTCCCAGGTCGAACTTTTCAAGTTTCGGGTCGGTCTGTCCTTCTGGTAGATCGTTGTAGGAAAAGACCGTTTCGTTCAGATCAGACGCACCGATGCTTACCCGCAAATAGCTCATTCCAATGCCGCTCAGTGAGAAAAGTTCTTTTAAAAGTGCTTCACGTTTCGGTGTGCTCATCGCCATCAGATGGGAGGCACTGCCTCCGGTGAGCGTAAACCCAAATCCGTCTATGGTCTGATACTGCTGCCGGGCGTCTAAGTCAATGGTCAAGGCCTTCGATGCGGACTGATCAAAAACCAATCTGTTTTGCTGTATTTCAAAAAGAGCCGTTTTATCCGTTTTGGTCAGCCATATCGATCCCGGCTTTTGCGCCAGGGATTCGAAATAGCTGAAACAGAAAAGATAAAGGGTCAGGAATAAAAATCTTAAATGCTGATCAATTTTAATCATGAAAGTAGCTTCTATAAGTGTCAAAATGATGTTTGTAGTACGGAAAGTTAATAGTGACTTACTTCGAAAATAATGTAATATATTGCGAACCCAAAAGTAGGTTCACCTGCACAACCGAGCTAATTTACTACTACTACATTACTACTACAACGCCTCTGACATTGCATATTCACGGAAATAAAGCACTGCAACACTACGTCATCTTTCAAATGCTGCTACAACGTTGTCAGGCATTGAGAGTTGTATTCTTTTTGGTTATTCTGCACGGCTTCCCTGGTCAGTCAGCTGCTCAGAACACCATCGGGCTACCGGAAGTTGTCAATTATACAAAGCAGCATTATAAAGGAGGAACACAGAACTGGGCGATTCGTCAGGACAGTAAAGGAGTCATGTATTTTGCCAATAATGAAGGGCTTCTGACATTTGACGGGATATACTGGCGACTGTATCCGCTGCCGAACCGAACAAAAATCCGATCTCTAGAAATAGGTTCCGATCATCGTATTTACATAGGTGCAGAAAACGAATTCGGATATTTCTCGCCGGATGCAAGGGGTAAGCTGGTTTTTGTTTCACTTAAAAAGCTGCTACCGGCAGAAGACCAGAGTTTTGCTGATATCTGGAATGTGGTCAATCTGGAAGGCCGGATCTTTTTCAGGGCGAGTAACCGGATTTTTCTTTTTGAAGACGACCAAATCATGGTATACAAACCTAAATCGTCCTGGCGGTATATGGGCTCATACGGAAAATTGCTCATTGCTCAGGATGCTGCCAACGGTCTGTTAAAATTCAATAACGGAAGGTGGGAATTGCTGGCCGGTCAGCAGGGCCTTCCTGATAATTATCTGAGCACAGCGCTGATTCCCTATGGAGACGGAAAGTCTTTACTGGTGACACTGGACCATGGTATTTTTATCGTTGGCCCGGATAAAATAAGCAGACTGGAATCTGACTTCATTAAAAAGCTGACCGGTGAGAGAATATATGCCACCACAAGGATTGATCAGAACCTGATCGCATTGTGCACCCAGCAGGGAGGATGTTACACCATTGATAACCAAGGAGCTTTTGTTTACCGGTTCAATAAGTCGGATGGGTTACAAAACAATAACATTCTCAGTGTGTTCAAAGATAGGCACAGTAACTTATGGCTTGGGCTGGATAATGGCATTGACTTTGTAGCCAACAGTAACGCCATTAAAAACATATATCCTGCAGCATCGAAGGAGGGTGGGGGATATGCTTCTCTGATTTTTGATAACAAGCTTTATATTGGTACATCCATTGGGCTGTTTTCGGTACCTGTGGGCAAATTCAGTGATTTGAGTCTGGTAAAGGGTGATTTTTCGCTGGTTGAGAACTCTAACGGTCAGGTATGGAGTTTGTCGGAAGTGAATGGAAAGTTGTTGATGGCGCATCACGACGGGATTTTTGAAATAGCGGGGTCTGTTGCGCGGCCTATCGAAAAACGAAACGGTTTTTGGGGCTTTTTGCCTTTGTCGCGGATATCACCTGTAACCAATATTGCCGTTGGCACCTATTATGGGATTGATTTTCTTACCTATGGAAACGGTCATTTTACACCTGCGGGCTCAGTCAGTAATTTTGATGTCGGAGCCAGATTCCTTTGCAGTGATACTAGGGATGAACATGTGCTGTGGGCTTCGCATCCTTACCGCGGAGTATACAAGATTACAACAGATGGCAGACAGGCAGGCGGATCAAAATTATATACCAGCAAAGAGGGACTGCCGGTATCACTTAATAATCAGTTTGTTTACAAAGTAAAAAATAAGATACTGGTAGCCACCGAGTCGGGCATATATCAGTATGACCATCAAAAAGATCGGTTTGAGCCTTCCGGATTTTACAATGAAATCTTTAAACAGATCAAAGTCTCTTTTTTAAAAGAAGATCAATCGGGTAATATCTGGTTTGTGAGTGAAAAGCAGCTGGGTGTGGTGGATATGGAGGGGAATGAGCCGAGAATAATCTACATCCCGGAATTGAATCATAAGCTTGTATCCGGTTTTGATAATGTCTATCCGGTGGATAAAAACAATATCCTGGTGGGAGCAGAGAGGGGTTTTTACCACATTAATTATGAAAAATATAAGCAAAACAAGAATAAGCTGCAGGTAGAACTGCGGACGGTGCGGGCGATCGGAAACTCGGATTCCTTACTTTTTGGCGGATACGATCAGAAGTTCAATGCGGCCGGATCTGAATTAGGTTCACAACACCTGAGCATAGATTATGCCTTCAACTCGCTTCGGTTTGAATTTTCTTCTACGCTTTACAGTCAGCATTCTAATATTGACTATGCTTATCTCCTTGAGGGCTTTGATCAGGCGTGGTCGGGATGGTCGGCAAAGGGCGAGAAAGAATATACGAATTTACCTGCAGGCAGCTATGTTTTCAAGGTCAAGGCAAGGAATAATCTGGGAAGTGAATCATCCGTTTCTGCTTATCAACTGCTGATTTTGCCGCCGTGGTATCTGAGCAGCTGGGCATATGTTTTCTATGGTTTACTGCTGCTTGGGGCAGGATATGTGCTTTATCTGTGGCAGGAAAAACGCTTTGAAGAGCAGCAGGTTAAATACCAGCAGGAGCAAAGAAGGCTACAATCGCTCCACCAGCTTGAGATTGAGAAAAATGAAAAGCAGATCATTAAACTGAATAATGAAAAGCTTGAAGCAGAAATAACACACAAGAACACGGATCTGGCTACCTCGGCGATGCATCTTGTTCAGAAATCGGAGTTGTTGTCCAGGCTCAGAACAGACCTGACCAGAATCCTTAAAAATTCCGGTGATGAGCATGTCAATGAAGAGCTGAAAAAGATGATTAAAGTGGTTAGTGAAGAAAATAAAGTGGATAAGGACTGGGGACAGTTTTCAAGGCATTTTGATAATGTACATAGTAATTTTTTGATTGCCTTAAAGGAGCGATATCCCAATCTGACATCCACTGAGCTGAAGATGAGCGCCTATCTGCGCATGAACTTATCCAGTAAGGAAATCGCCCAGCTGATGAATATATCACTTCGTGGCGTGGAAGTCGGCAGATACCGGCTGCGTAAAAAGCTCCAGTTGCCGACCGAAATCAATATGTTTAATTACTTTCTGGGTTTTCATGTGGATGAATCAAAAGAGAAAGGGCCGGAGCAATAGTGTTCCGACCCGTTTCCTGATGTGTTTTGGTGATAGCGATCAGCTTGTTACTTCGAGCCTCCCCATTCCTTACTTTGCTCTATTTTGGTGTTTTCCAGTTCCAGTAATGGTATAGGAAGAATTTCGTGTTTTCCTGCCACGAAACCTTTTGATTTCAAAGCAGCAGGCGCATCTCCCCAGCGTACCAGATCCATCCAGCGGTGACCCTCACCGGCCAGTTCCAGGCGACGCTCTTTTTTGATATTGTCAAAAGTCGCCGCTACTGGCTGAAGGCCCACACGTGCACGCACCGCATTCAACAATGCTGCTGCACGTACCAGATCTCCACTGCCCCGCACCAGCGCTTCGGCTTCCAGCAGGTAGGTGTCTGCCAGTCGGGTATCATACATATTCTGAGGGAAATTCAGCTCTGGCGTTCCTGCGCCGGTCCAGCGGTTTGAAACGCGTCCGGCAAATTTTTCAAGGAAGTAACCTGTATTCTGATACCCTTTCTCATAAGTGGCAAGTCCGGCTTTTTCCAGGCTGTCCAGATTGGCAATGGTCGCACGGTTACGCGGATCGAAGTGCATGGTATTGAACAAATCCGGTGTTACTGGCAGAAAGCTCCAGCCGGAAACATAATCAGGAGCTGTATCCGATTTTCGGTTGTATCCCCTTGGCCCAGTGATGATGTTCATGATATTTCCTTCCGTACAGGAAACACAATTCCAGGTTCCGGCAGATGTATTGGTATAGGATATCTCGAAAATCGACTCACTGTTGAACTTGTTTGAAGTCTTAAACAGATCAGCATAGTTGGCCAGCAATTTATAGCCATAGGCATTGGTGCCGCCCGGGGTTCCGTTTACTTTTGCAAGCTGCTGTGCGGCCTGGGTAAACTTGCTCTGATAGAGGTATACCTTACCTAAAAGCGCATATGCAGCTCCCTGACCAGCACGGCCGGCCTCTGTGGCAACATTGATGGTCACAGGCAGATCAGCTAACGATTCGGATATATCTTTTTCAATTTGCGCGTAAACCTCCTCGGGTGATGCCTGCAGCACGTCATACATGGCGCTGGTTTCGACGGGAAGAGTGAAAAGCGGGACATGTCTGAACAGGCGGACCAGTTCGAAATAGAAGTATCCGCGAAGAAATTTCGCTTCTGCTATGTACCGTTTTTTTAGTGTTTCATCCATAGGTATGCCCGGCAATTTTTGCAGAATCACGTTGGCACGGAACACACCTGAGAATCCTTTTCTCCAAAGCTCACCCTGCGGGCCGGTGGTAGGGTTCAACGTGTAGTTGGAGATCACCTGAAAATCCATGATGTCGCTGGGACCGCCACCGCCGGCATAATGATCATCAGAAGCTGCATTCATGGTCGCTATGGTATTCACGTATCCATTTCCCTGCCATCCTACCACGTCATAAGCGGCTACGATACCGTTAAAAGCCTCTTCCTGGTTACGGTAATAGTTAGCTTCAAGATCCAATCCTCTCGGTTTGACATCCAGGAAACTGTCAGAGCAGGAAAGTTGCATTCCGGCTGTAAGCGCCAGAACAATAAGATGTTTGCTGTATTTTATTTTCATCATTTCTATACAATCAATATTAAAAACCAATATTCAAACCAACCATGAATGAGCGCGCTTGCGGATAAATTCCCTTATCAATACTAAACACGCCTCCGCCGATTTCGGGATCATAGCCGGTATACTTCGTGAGCGTAAACAGGTTTTGACTCATCACATAAATCCGCGCTTTTCTCATGGCAATTTTACTGATCAGCGCGTTGGGTAGAGAGTAACCCAGCTGCAATGTTTTCATGCGGAAAAAGTCGCCTTTTTCCAGATAAAAACTCGATGGGTTCTGGAAATTTTTGTTGGGATCGCCGTTCACGATTCGCGGGTAATCGTTGGATGTGCCCGGTGCCGTCCAGCGGTCAAGTGCATCTGTCTGCCAGTTTGCATTGGCAATGTCCAGCCGGCGCAGTCCTTGGAAAATCTGATTGCCCGCAACGCCCTGCCCGAAGATAACCACATCAAAACCTTTATAAGCCACATTCACTGTCAGACCGTATGAGTACTTCGGAGTCGGGTTTCCGATGAAGGTCCGATCGTCTTCTGTGATCGTTCCGTTTCCATCCAGGTCTTCCCATCTGAAATCTCCCGGTTTCGCATTAGGCTGAATTTTCTTTCCGTCCGACCCCACGTGCGCTTCCACATCTTCCTGAGTCTGGAATATGCCCGAATGCTTGTAGCCGTAGAAAGAGTTGATGGCATAGCCTACCTGTGTTCTGGTAATAGGTGGTGCTCCCTGAAAGCTCTGTCCGCCAGATAGGTATTCAATCCCGGTCCCCAGATTGGTTACCGTGTTTTTAATGTAGGACACATTGCCGTTGACCGAGAAATCGACCTGTCCGAACGTCTTTTTATAACCCAGTTCAAGCTCTATACCTTTGTTTTCCATATCTGCCACGTTGGCAGCCGGATTCGATATTGCGCCTACGTATCCCGGAATTCTTGGGTTTTGAAGAATGTCCTTTGTTTCTTTTCTAAACCATTCCAACGTCAGATTGATGTTGTTGAACACAGTCGCATCAATCCCGATGTTTGTCTGACTGGTTTGTTCCCATTTCAAATCCGGGTTTGCGGGCGCATTAGGACTGTACCCGATGATGTAACTTCCTGAATTGCCTATGGCATAGTTCCTGCCGCTGCCGATGGTAGACAAATAAGCGAAGTCGCCGATTCCGTCATTTCCGACCACACCATAACCTCCGCGAAGTTTGAGGAAGTTAACCATGTTGTTGGTAGTAATAAAGTTTTCCTTTGTCAATACCCATCCCAGGGAAATGGACGGGAAAATACCATATTTATGATTCGCACCAAAGCGGGAGGACCCGTCACGTCTTACCAGGGCCTGAACAATATATTTTTCGTTGTAATTATAATTCAGTCTTGCGAAAAGAGAGCTTACTGTATGCAGTGCGCCTTCTGAACCATCCGAGCTGCGCTGATTGGCAGGTACCTTAAAGTTGAGAGAAGCATCTTCGAAATTGTTGGCAGGCACATTAAAGAAGGTAACACTGGTCATTCTTGTGTTATTATCCTGATAAGCGCCCTGCCCTAGCAGCAGGTTGACATTGTGCAAACCAAAATCTTTCGTATAGGAAATCGTGTTTTCAATATTGTAATCCAGACGCCGGTTATTTGCCCGATTGAAATTGGTCTGAGATGTTACAGAAGCTGCGTTCAGCCAGGAAATCGGTGTGAAACTCTCATTACCCCAGAATGAAAGTTTTGTACCCAGCGTCGTTTTTAATACCAGGCCGGCAACAGGTTCAGCCTGCAGATAAGCATTTCCGACGATGTTATCACTCCAGCCATAATTCCCCAAACGTGTTTGTATATACGCAAGTGGATTGCTCATTTCCTGACCAACCGCAGAGGAGATCCCGTAAGGGTTGCCGTTCGCATCCCGGATGACGCCTTTATTGGTGTAAGGTGCAGCATTGGCTATAGCCGGGTCTGTGACAACGACCGGTGTAATCGGGTCCAGATTGATTGCCGAGCTCAGCGGTCCGCCGAATTCGCTGTTGGTATTACCCAGCCCCACATTTTTTTCATTTGAATAACCCAGATTCTGGCCAAATTTCAGCCATTTGGCAATCTTGTGTTCCGAGTTCAGGCGTATACTTGTCCTTCTGTATTTGGATATGGGCGTGGCCACAATTCCGTCCTGGCTTAAATGACCAAAGGACAGATAGAAGGTCGACCTTTCGTTTCCGCCACTTACACTTAACTCGTGGTTCTGGCGTTTTGCACTGTTGTTGAATATATGCGATTGCCAGTCGGTGCCTTCTCCAAAAGAGGAGGGATTTGCATAGACCGCCGGTTGCCCGACAGCAACTGCCGCTTCATTGCGCAGGGTTGCGTATTGTGTTGCATTGAGTAAAGCCAACTTTTTAGCAGGTGCAGAGGTGCCAAAGAACCCGTTGTAGTTTACGCTGATGCCACCGGCTTTACCTTTTTTGGTAGTTACCAGAATAACGCCTGATGCAGCTCTGGCACCATAAATTGCCTGTGATGCAGCATCTTTCAATACCTCTATGGATTCAATGTCCGACTGATTCAGATAACCGATACCGCCATTGTCCACGACCACTCCATCAACAACCCAAAGCGGATTGTTGTTGTTCAGCGTGGTGATACCGCGCACCCGCACTGTAGCGGCCGACCCCGGCTGACCCGAGTTGGATGCAATCGTCAGCCCGGATGTACGGCCCTGTAAAGCCTCTTCCAATCTGTTGATCGGCATGGTTTCCAGATCAGATGCTTTTACGCTTGAAATCGCGCCTGTTACGACACTTTTCTTCTGAACTCCGTATCCCACAATCACAACTTCGCTCAGATTATCCGCTGATTCTAGCAAGTCAAAGTTGATCTCAGTCTGGTTATTGACAGCCATTTTCTGACTGACCATACCAATAAAGCTTGCTACCAGCACGGCTCCCGGCTGCGCTTCGATTGTGTAGTTTCCCGATGCGTCCGTAATGGTAGCATAGGATGTGCCTTCGATCATAACCGTGGCACCCACAAGTGCTTCGTTTGCCGCCTTCATGGTGACTCTTCCCCTGATCACCTGACTTTGGGCAAATACAGATTCCAATACCCCGCCTAACAACAGGATACAACATAACAGTACAAGTTTTCTTCTCATAGTAATTTCAGACCTGGTTTTGGGCTTTTTTGAAAGGATAATTAATCAATTAAATATTAAAATAGTAATACATTTAACCTTGTGGCAAATGTATACAGTTGATCAGGTTCCGTAAATTAATGGGTTACTACATTACTACCTCATATTGCACAAATGGCACAAAATCAAGAAAAATTTACCACTACATTTCTACTACATCATCTGTATTTAAGTAGTTTTGATTTTTTCATCTGACTGGTTTTATGGTATATAAATGACTGATTTTCAAATATTAATCTTCTTTTCATACATATTATAGAATGAAACGAAGAATGGGCGAATCCGGCAGATCAAAAGGAGCTGTGAAAATGTCCCAGCATCAGTAATGGGTTGAGAAAGCGTTGATACATATGGGTTATATGCACCTGTACTGGTAGCTATAGTCAGAGCCACAAGCCAGATGGCCGGGTAGATAAAAATGCATGTTGGACTCACCACTGCATGTCGACACCCTTAGGTCAGCACTTCACAATTTTCTCCTGAAAACAGATGGCGTATTGCCATTGTATTTTCTGAATTGTTTGCAGAGATGGCTTTCGTCGGTATATCCGAATTCGTCGGCAATCTCAGTAAGGGTGTGCTGGCTGTACAGTAACCGCGCTTCGATGAGCTTAATCCTGTGACGGATAATGTATTGTTTGAGTGGTTCGCCGGTCTGGCTTTTGAAAAACAAGCTGATGTAAGCTGGTGAATAATTGAAGGTGTGAGCCAGATGCTCGATACTAAGCAGACCTGGTTTGTAGATGTTTTGTTTGATATACATCAGGATCGCTTCTACCGATCGCTTAACGACAGGTTTGGGCAAAATGTCTGTAAACAGATTCCGCGCCAGCATCACCAGCATGGTCCGCATCATACTGTCCCGGATCAACTCGTAGTGCGGTGACTGGTTGTTAATCGCCTCAGACTCCAGGATAGCAAGTAACTGGTGTAACTTCTTTTTTTCTTCCACATCGACTACGATAGACCCTCGGCTTTGTGATGATGTCCCCAGTAAAGTAGTGATCACCGATTGCTCTTTGTCGTCAGTTTGCTTTTTGTGAATAGACTCATTGAAACGGACAAAGCAGAATTCAGTCAGCGCATCGATATGGAAATGGTGAAAGTCTTCCGGTCCGAGCATAAATATGTCACCGTCGGAATAGGGGTATTCATTGCCATTGATAAAGTGCTGGCCGGAGCCCCTCAGAATAAATATGATCTCATAATAGGTATGCTTATGAACAGCATGTGCCCAGGTGTTAGCCTCAAAATGATAGATACTAAAAGGCGTATGCAGGGTGTAGCGTTTCATGATACCAATATTGTGATAAATCTACCGGTAATTAATGGATTTTTACAATTATAAACAACGGGAGTGCCACTAATTTTGAACAGAATCTGACAAATCTAAACTGTTGAATGAAAGTTTTATGATAAACCGTTTTACAATTATATCCTCTTTTTTTACTTTTTCTATGCTTTTTCCCAATCTGACCTGTGCGCAATGGGTCCCGCTTCTGGACAAAAGTATGTCACAGTGGCAAACCTATCTGAGTTACAGACATCAGCCCAACTACAATGGAAATATACCAAAAAATGCCAATGGTAAAGAGTTGGATCCGATAGGCTATGATAGAGATCCTTCGGGCGTTTTTAAGGTGCTCGATGAGCCCGGAGGACTTGTCCTAAGAGTAAGTGGGGAAGTATATGGATGTGTTTTTACAAAGCAGGAATTTTCTAATTATCATCTCAGGCTGCAGTTCAAATGGGGTAAAGATAAATTTGAACCGCGTTTGGAGAAGTTAAAGGACTCAGGAATACTCTACCACTCCAACGGACCGGCCGGAGCGGAATACTGGCGGACGTGGATGCTTTCTCAGGAGTTTCAGATTATGGAAGGACATATCGGCGATTACTGGTGCCAGGCCAATTCCGTTGTTGATATACGCTCATTTCCATCAGAGGGAGTCATGAGTGCTGTAGCCGATGCAAAACAGCCGTACCGCTCGTATAAATCAGGATCAGATTACTATTGCATGCGCTCACAGGATTACGAAAGTCCGGCAGGGGAATGGAATACGTTGGAACTGATATGTTTTGAAGACAAGAGTCTGCATATCGTGAACGGACATGTGGTGATGGTACTGAAAAATTCGGGCTATATCCAACCCAACGGAGAGAAAGTAGCGATGACGAGTGGAAAAATTCAATTACAAAGTGAGGCAGCTGAAGTTTTTTATCGGGACGTTCATATCATGAAACTCGATAAAATGCCGGAAGTTTACCAAAAGTTGTTTTAAAGAACCATCATTTTAATTAAATATACCATAAAAGATGAAGCATCAATCCAGAAGATCATTTGTAAAGAGCAGTATGGCTGCGGGCCTTGGACTGGGAATCCCTGCCGGCCTTAAGCCTAAGGAGACATTTGTACATCATGTTATGTTTTATCTGAAAAACCCGTCCAGTGCGGAAGATAAGGCCAAGCTTTATGAAGGATTAAATAAACTCGCCAAATGTCCCACCATTAAACTGGTTCATATAGGTACACCTGCCGGTACAACACGTGATGTGATCGAACGCAGCTATGCCTATTCATGGCTTTGCTTTTTTGACAGTGCTGCCGATGAGGAAGCTTATCAAAAACATCCGATCCACGATGATTTCAGAAATAACTATGCACACCTGTGGGAGAAGGTTGTGATTTATGATGCAGTAGGGGAGAAAAGATAATACAGCAGTGATGCGGTGCGATGCATGGGGAACTTCGTTCTTCGGTGTATCGCACATGTGTTTTCAGCGGTTACGCATACGCTGGTAGTTAAAACTTTTTGATTATTAATTGAAATTTGACAGGAAACAGCCGGATTTTTATAACTTGCTTGTCTTTTTTGACACATTATTTCAAATAATAATCTAATGCAGCTTTCTGAGCCAAATGATGAAGAAACCCTTCAGTGGAGCAGACTCCGTAATGGAGAGCAGCATGCGCTCGCATTCTTTTATGAAAAATATGCAGATGTGCTTTTGAAATATGGGCTTTCGGTTTCTTACCATCGAGAGCTGATACAAGATTGTGTACAGGAATTATTTATCCAGATCTGGAACCGGAGACAGAACTTATCTACACCGCGTTCGGTCAAGTATTATCTGATCTCTTCTCTTCGAAGAATTATCATCGATGAGCTTGGAAGGGGACGTTTGGCGACCGATGAGTTCCCCGAGGATGCGTTGTCACTATTGGATCACGAAACCCGTAGCCGGCAGGAACTGGAGGAGAATCTTAACTCCAGATTGGTACATGCGGTCAGGGGCTTACCTGCAAGACAGCAGGAAGTTATTTTTTTACGCTTTTTCGAAAAGATGAGTTATGACGACATTGCAGCTCTGACGGGTCTGGATTATCAAATTCTGCGTAACACGATCCACCGATCCATCAAGGCACTGCACAAAGAATTATCACTTACACTAGATTTATTGATGATTATTTTACTTAGTGTAATTTATTGACAGGTAGATGATTAGACATAATAATGGATTTTTTTGGTAATTTTTTATTTTTTTGAAGGTTACAAAATGACTCCTTTCCCCTCTCTGTATTCAGACTTAGACAATTTGCTCTTATAATTGATTTATTCTAATGGATTATCGTTTTTTTGAACCGGAAGATTTTGCAGCTGATGATCATTTCCAGCAATGGATATTATATCCTGATCAGCAGTCGGATGTTTTTTGGACAAACTGGCTGACGGAAAATCCCGATAAGCTGCAAGCGATAAAAAAGGCGGAATGGATCATCCGCAATATCACGTTCAATGAGAGCTGGTCAGCGGCTGAAAAAACAGATATATGGAGCCATATTCAGCAGGGCATCACTGCCGAGACTCCGGTGGTTCCGCTTTGGAGACGTTTCCAATGGTTTGCTGCAGCCTGTGTATTGGTATTGGTGGCGGGAGCCGGTTTGTACATGTTCAGATTTAAGTCAGTTGAAATACACACAGCCTACGGAGAGATCAAAGAGGTCAGGCTGGCCGACGGATCCGTTGTGAAGCTCAATGCCAACTCAACGCTACGGTATGACAGAAATTTTCTTGATAAGGCGGTTCGTGAGATATGGATTGACGGAGAAGCTTACTTCGATGTCGCCAAACGGGAAGTTAAAGGAAAGCGAATTCCGTTTATGGTTCATGCCAATACATTGGAAATACAGGTGCTCGGCACTGCGTTCAATGTCAACAACAGGCATGGGCATGTGGATGTTGCTTTGGAACACGGCTCTGTGAAAATCATCGATGAGAGAGACCAGAACCATGCCATTCTTCTCAAACCGGGCGAGAAGGCGTCACGGACGTCTCAGAAAGCTGAGATTGTGAAACAACAGGTTGAGATAGAAGAATATACATCATGGAAAAATAATATAATATTATTCAAGCGTAAGTCACTGGGTGAGATAGCCGTGATGATGAAAGATATGTACAATCTGGATGTGGTGATTGATAATGCTGAGCTGGCCCGGGAAACTTTCACCGGGTCATTTCCAACTGATTCTGCTGAGGTATTCTTCGAAAAACTGGAGAAGATGTATCCGATGCATATTTCAAAAGACGGCAGCACATACCATCTGAAATAAATTTAACACACATATAGCCTTTGCTTTGATGCCCGTTACGGACATCCTGATATTGTTTTGTATTTCCAATACCCTTTTTAATTATCAATAATGTTCCAAAAACTACGCACAATCGTACCGTCTGTTCTGGTATGTGGGTTTAGCGCTTTGCCCGGGCAGGCTGCTTCCCAGACGCTGGCAAAAAATGTGCAGCAAAAACCGCAACAGGAAGTTGTAGCTCCTGCCAGACTATCTCTGGACCAGGCGCTTGACATCCTTTCCAAAAGGCATAAGGTTCTCTTTGAATTCAATGACAACCTGATCAAAAATAAAACAGTTGATCGCAGCGAGCTGGAAGTCAAAGAGGATCTGGAAAATAAGTTAAAACGTTTATTGTTACCGTTAGAGTTGAGATTTGAACGTTTCCAGAGTAAATCCTATCTGATTCTGGATAAAAATATAAGCAAACCGGATAACAAGGCAAAGGCTTCTATACAAAACCGGCTATCTCCTGATTTGCCTGCCAGCCATGCATTTGCAGGCCGGAGCGTGGCTGAAGTAGCTGCCTATCAGCAGTCCAGAGTGGCTGTAGCCCGTGTGGAAGGAAAGGTCAGTGATGAGAATGGTGAAGGATTGCCCGGTGTAAACGTATTGGTAAAAGGCTCGCAAACCGGAACAAGCACTGATATTGAAGGCCGTTATACTATTGAGGCCTCATCGGGTGCGGTGCTGGTATTCAGTTATGTAGGTTTTTTGTCTCAGGAAGTTACGATTGGTAACAACTCGGTGCAGGATATCGTGCTGAGAGCAGATAACAAAACGCTGGAAGAGGTTGTGGTTGTTGGTTACGGAACTGTGAAACGTAAAGATCTGACGGGTTCTGTAGGTTCTTTGGATGCAAAGGAAATCAAGGATCTGGGTGTGGCACGTGTGGACCAGGCGCTTCTTGGAAAAGTAGCTGGTGTGCAGGTATTGCCCGTATCAGGGGCACCCGGCGCGGATCCGCAGATCCGGATTCGCGGTATCGGAAGTATATCGGCCGGTTCTCAGCCGCTGTATGTGGTAGATGGTTTTCCAACTGATAACATCCAGACAATCAATCCGAATGATATCGAGAGTATGGATATTCTGAAAGATGCTTCTGCAACAGCCATTTATGGTTCCAGAGGTGCCAACGGGGTGATCATCATCAATACCAAAAGAGGTAAAGCAGGCAAGTCTGTCATATCGTTTGATGCGCATTATGGTCTGCAGAAGATTTCCAAGCAGCCCGAATTCATGGACGCCCGCCAGCAGGCCCAATACTACTATGATGGTGTGCGCAATCGAAATCTGGATGTGGGAAACAACATTACAGGAGCGCCGGGAAGCTGGGGAGTACCCGTGCCTCAAACGGTGCTGGATGTGCTCGACGGAAGAAATACCAACAATACCAATGCACTCGATGCGGTATTGAGAACGGCATCCCAGCAGCAATATCAGCTGTCTGCAAACGGAGGATCTGAAAATATCCGCTATGCGGTGAGCACCGAATACATGAATCAGGATGGTATTATCAAGAACAGTAATTTCAGCCGCTACTCGCTCAGAGCCAATATAGACGCCCAACTGAGCAAAAAACTATCTGCAAAAGTCAATATGAATGCAGCACTGGCCGACCGTCAGATTGTAGCACCAAGTGGATGGGGTGGCGGGGCCAATGAGAGCATCATTGCGCAGGCAACCTCTGCACAGCCCTATTATCCCCTTTACAATCCGGATGGAAGCTACTTCGTATACGCAAACCTTGATGCATCCACTAACCTGAACAATCCGGTTGCGTTGGCGAATGAGATTCAGTCAAGAGGTCGTCTGGCCAGGTTCCTGGGGAATATCAATCTGGAATATGCCTTTACCGACGAGTTGAAACTGAATGTGATGTTGGGAGGGAACTTCAACAGCAACAAGGCTAGCAAATTTACACCTCAGTTGCCCGTATTCTTTAATACACCGGCAGTGGGCGTGGATAGCACCTCGATGGTGGTGAACTGGATCACTGAAACGACGTTGAACTACAACAAATCTTTCGGAGACCACAGTCTTTCAGCATTGGTCGGGTACACCACCCAAAAAGAAAGGTATGAGTCTAACTTTCTGACCAGCAATAACTATCCTAATAACCTGGTGCCGACCCTGGGAGCAGTAAGTGGCATTATTACCAATGGTTCTTCCGCTGTAGCCGAATGGTCGCTGCTTTCTTATCTTTCGCGTATTAACTATAACTACAAGGGCAAATATTACGTGACCGCATCTGTGAGAACAGATGGCTCGTCCCGCTTCGGAGCAGATAAAAAATATGGTTTGTTCCCGTCTGCGGCATTGGCATGGCGTCTGTCGGACGAAGCATTTTTGAAGGATGTCGATTTCCTGAATGAATTCAAAGCACGTGCCAGTTATGGTGCAACAGGTAACAACAACATTGGAAATTATGAGCATTACGCAACGATCAATTACCACAAGTACAATCTGGGTGGGGTAGCAGTTGGAGGATATGCGCCGGCAAAACCTTTCAATCCGGGTCTTACCTGGGAAAAGCAGCAGTCGATCAACTTCGGTGTGGATCTGGCTTTCTTTAACAGAAGAATCATGCTGACCGTTGACCGCTTCCAATCCAGAAATACCGATTTGTTGCTGAACGTAAACGTACCTGCGATTACCGGGTTTAATACGATGCTTCAAAATGTGGGAGAGGTTAAAAACCGCGGATGGGAATTTGTCCTGAACACAGTAAACATCGAAAAACAGTTTCAGTGGAGTACGGATTTCAACCTTTCAACCTATAAAAATGAAGTGGTGAAACTGGGTCCTTCGGGAGATCCGATTATTTCGGCCAGAAACATCACCATGATTGGTCAGCCAATCGGAATGTTCTATGGTCTGCAAACAGATGGGATTTTCAAAAACCAGGCTGAGCTCGATGCAGGTCCTATATACAATCCCGGTGCGCCTGACCGCTCACGTGTAGGTGACCAGCGCTTTGTAGATGTAAGTGGTCCTGATGGGGTGCCCGACGGCATCATCAATAGCTACGACTACACGATCATCGGCTCGCCCTATCCTGATTTTTACTACGGGATGACTAACCGTTTTGCCTACAAAAATTTCAGTCTGAGCGTAAGCATGCAAGGTTCTTATGGCAATGAAATTACAAGTACTGCGAACGATATCCGTCTGACGACCCGATCGCGCAGCCGTACGCTTTCAACACAGGTTAATTACTGGAAGTCAGAGCAGGATCCGGGGGATGGTATGACGCCCCGTCCTAACGATGCCCCCACAGGAGGTGTGCGTCTGGTGAGTCCGCGCTACATGGATTCAGGTTCTTATCTGCGGATCAACAATATCAACTTCGGTTACCTGTTCCCTGAGAAAGTGGCCAATGCTGTAAAGTTGAGTGCCCTGCGTGTATATGTGAATGTGACCAATCCATTCATTTTTACAAAAAACACCTCATTTAATCCTGACGTGAGCAATACGACAAGTGCACTGACTCCGGGTATAGACTATAACAACTACCCGCTGCCGAAAAGTCTGATTTTTGGTGTGAATGTAACATTCTAAACCCTGCTGTGATCCAACGGGTCACAGCAAACCTTTAAAGATTTATAAAATGAAAAAAATAGCAAGTGCAATCCTTCTTACATCCATGCTGGGTGCATCGTGCAGCCAGGACTTTATAGACCTGCCACCGATCTCGACAGTCAATGTGGACCAGTTATATAAAACAGACAACGATTTCCGGGATGCCATGACAGGCGTATATCGAAGTCTGCAGATGCAGTATCAGGATTTCTGGATCTTTGGTGATGTTCCCGGAGACGACTCTGAGCAGCAGGTAGCCAGAAACGATCCCTGGTACTTTGCAGATACCTTCACGATCAACAATGATCTGATACTGCTGAATAATACCTGGACCAATTACTACGTGCTGATTACACGTGCAAATACTATTTTGGACCGCATAGCGCAGGTTGATGGAGCGACACTGGCCAACCGCGACCGCCACATTGGTGAAGCCAAATTCCTCAGAGCGATGGCCTATTTCGATCTGGTCAGGATTTTCGGTGATGTTCCTATGATCACCACACTGATCACCAATGAAGAGGCCTTGAAGAAGACGCGTGATCATGTGGCAACCATTTATGAGAACGTGATCATTCCTGATTTGCTGGATGCAGAGAGTAAATTACCGGCAAGCTATACCGGTGCTAATGTAGGCCGGGCATCTAAAGGTGCGGCTGCTGCCTTGTTGGGCAGAGTCTATATGACACGCAAGGAGTTTGTGAAGGCCGAAGAAAAACTCCAGCAGGTAACTACCATGGGATACAGGCTTTTGGCTAACTATAACGATCTTTTTGACTACAACAAAAGCGAGCACCACAGCGAGTATATATTTGATGTGGAATATGAAGAAGGTTTGGGCGGACAGGGAAGTGTGTTCACACACCGCTTCATGCCCAACTCTACAACGATGGCAGGTTTTTACGGAATCAGAGGCAGTGAGTTGTCCGAAACCAATTCTCCTACAGATGCACTGATCAGTCTTTTCAAAGAAGGTGACCGCCGTAAAGATGTCACTGTGGGGCCCAAGGGAGGGTTTTACAATGCCCAGGGTGAGTTCATAAGATTGCCTATTCCGAGCCAGACGTACACGAAAAAATACATTACCCCGGTTGCTATTCAGAACGATAGTAAAGCCAACTGGAAAGTGATCCGTTATGCAGATGTGCTTTTGATGTATGCTGAAGCACTCAATGAAAACGGCAAAACAGCGCAGGCCGTGCCGGTGCTCAACCAGGTGCGGGAAAGAGCTGGTGTGCCTGTGTATACAGCAACTACCCAGGCGGACATACGTGAGAAAATTGCACTCGAACGCCGGTTGGAATTGTCTTTTGAAGGGCACCGTTGGTTTGATCTGGTGCGTACCGGAAAAGCGCTGGAAGTACTGCGCCCGAAAGGAATTCAGGATTACATGACTATATTTCCTATACCCCTTAATCAGATCCAGGTGCTCAATGACAGGAATGTATTTCCTCAGAACCCTGGTTACGACTGATAAACCGATTGCTGTCAAAAATGAAGTATTTAGTTTTTATTAGTTGTTTGTTGTTCGTGTTGTTTATAGGTCATCGTGATGCGTATGCGCAGATCACGCTGGCCTATGACAGCAGTCAGCAGCCGGTGCATTATGCTGCCGGCAAACTGAGTGACGCACTGGCCCGTAAGGGAAAAAACATCAAAATTGTATCAGAACCCGATCCGAAGAAAATGCCGTCGGTTTGGGCAATAACAAAAGGAACGGTTCCCCGCAGACTTCGCAAATGGGTTTCCCCGAAAGATTTTGATGGTTTGAACCCGGAAGGGTATGCCATCAAGCGCATTGCAGATCATGAGACGATTGTTATTATTTCTCAGGATGAAGTAGGAGCCGAGTATGGTTTGCTGGAGTTGGCTGATCAGGTAGATCTGCATGGTCACTTTGATCGTATTAAAACCAAACACATCAATCCCAAGTTTGAATACCGGATCGTTAAATTCAATCTGCCCTGGTCGCCTTACCGGGTGAGCAAGGCAACGGATGTGCATATAGAAACCTGCCGTGACCTGAAATTCTGGGAGAAGTTTCTGGATATGATGGCCGAGAACAGGCTCAATGCTTTGTCGCTGTGGAACAATCACCCGTTTCCATATATGATCCGCTCTCGCAACTTTCCTTTAGCAAGTGGATTGAGTGAGCAGGAAATGCTCGAATGGCAGAGTTTCTGGAAACAGCTTTTCAGTATGGCCAAACAGCGTGGTATTCAGACATACATCATCAACTGGAATGTGGTTGTCTCACCGGAATTTACCAAAACTTATGGCGGTAAAGAATACAGTGATTTATCCGATCAGGTAAAACAATACACCAAAGAATCGGTAACCCAGCTGATCGATGAATATGAAGATCTGACCGGTATTGGTGTCACGCTGGCCGACTGGATGGGGAATTTCCCGGATAAACTTACACCTCAGCAAAGGGAAGACTGGATCGATGATACCTTTGTGGCGGGAATGAAGGCTGCAAAAAGACCCGTGAAATTCATCCACCGTTCAGTCCTGGCCGGTGATCCGGTAGCGATGCGGGATTTGATTTCCAAAGCTGATTTGAAAGACCCTGCCCTGGTGGAGATCAAATTTAACTGGTCACATGGACATTCAACTCCAAAACTGTCTATCTCCCACGATTTTCATTCAGGAAAAATCGACCAGCGTTTCTGGACTCCGAAACCCAAAAATTACAACATTCAGTGGATGGTCAGAAATGAGGATTTTTTCATACTCCGCTGGGGACAGCCCGATTTTATCCGTCAGCATATAGCGCTCAATAGTAAAGACTATGTGAATGGCTATTTCATAGGTTCGGAAGGATACATTCCTGCCGCCGATTATTCCCATAAACCTTCGCCGGTCAAGACATGGCAATACGCTTTCGAAAAGCAATGGCTTTTTTACAAGGTTTGGGGTAAGCTGCTCTATAACCCTGATACCAAAGACAGTACTTTTGAAAATGCATTTGATCTCAGATATGGAAAGGGAACAGGAAAGAGCTTGCTGCTTGCATCTAAACTGGCGGGCAATATGCCGCTGAGGCTGGCCAGCTTTTACCGTTCTACCTGGGACTACACCCTGTATAGCGAAGGTTTTATTGAAGCAGAACCCGCAGAACAAAAGGGAGAATTCGACAGATCAAATCCGCTTATCTCCATTACCGACCTGATGGATCACCCAACGCTTGATCCTGCGATGCTGTCCATTGCTGACTATGTAGATAGTCTGGTGATGAAAAAGCCAATTGCCAAGGGATTCATCACACCATTGGCACTGGCCGATTCTTCGGAAATCGACAGCAGAAAAGCGCTTCAGCTGATCGAAGACCTGCAGCCTCATGCCGACGCTGGCACCCGCGTGCTTGTATCTGAATTAGAAGATGTGGCCGTTTGGTCGCATCTGGGGCTGTATTTGGCAGACAAGCTCAGAGCAGGTGTAGCACTGAAAACATTTTATAAAACCGGAAACCCGGTTAAAAAACAAGAAGCTGTTATATTGTTGAAAAAATGCTTGTCTCACTGGGACGAGGTGATCCGGTTTACCAAAGACAGGTATATGCCTACACCGCATGTGATGACCCAAAATTACGGACCTGAATTCCAGGTTTTTCATTGGGAGCTTTTACGTCCTCAGGTAGAAAAGGATATCTCAATCGCTAACAATGCTGTTTTTAAACACTGACCTTTTCAATTAGCAGCAAATTTTACTATTCCTATGCTCAAAACCTTTTTATCATTTTGTCTTTTATTGCTTACCGGCGCTGCAGCAGTCTCACAGAATGCTTCTGCCGAAGAAGAATTGTGGTGGCGTAAAAATAATCTCCGCGTAATTCAGACCAATCTGCCTGATTATGAAGCAGCGACTCTTAATCCGGATTCCCTGGTGAAAGATCTGGTAGCCTTTTCCGCCAATACACTGATCATCAATGCAGGTGGTATCATGGCGTTTTATCCTACCAAACTGGATTTCCATTATACCAATCCGCATATGAAATCCGGGATGCTCGGAGAAGTTGTCAGGAAGTGCCATCAGAACGGTATCAAGGTGATGGTCAGGGTGGATTTCAGTCGTATGCATGAAAGTATATACAAGCAACATCCCGACTGGTGTTACATCTCGCCGGAGGGGGAACGCATGATCAATACAGATATGTATGTGGTGTCAATCAACGCACCTTATGTGCAGGACAAGGCCTTTCGTATCATAGAAGAGATCATGGATCTGTATCCTGTGGATGGTATTTTCCTGAACATGCCCGGTTACCAGACGCGTAATTCGTACGCAGACAAATACCATGGGATTGACCAGAATGAATATGACCAGAAAGCTTTCGCAGCTTACAGTAACGGCCTGAAGCTTCCCGTCAAGGAAGATGGTTCGGACCCCGTATTCAGAAAATACATGGAGTTCAAAAAGTTTACGGTAGATCAATGGTCTGAGCGGTTGAATAAAATTGTAAAAGCAAAAAATAAACAGACGGCGATTTGTACCTATATGGACAAGCACGTCGATATCATCCGTCACGAATCCCAGAACAATACATCGTTACCATACTGGCCTTATACGGCTTCGGATAATGTGTCCAATGCTGGCAATTCCTATCCGGACCATATCATCAGCAATGCCTCCATTCAGCAAATCTCCTTTCAATCCAGGTTCAACGCCGTGGAACCTATGGAGGTACAGATCAGGCTGTATGAGAACATCGCCAATGGCTCAGGGCTTGATCTGAGCATGGCAGGTGACACGCGTAGTTACGAAGATGAACGCAATTTCAATGTGATCCGAAAGGTATACACCCACCACAAAAAATTTGAGCCTTATTATGGCAACTACAAGTCTGTAGCCAAAGTAGCGGTGATTGCGCCCGGTTCGTGGGTGCATGGTGAGCAGGGGCAGGAGTACCGCGGCGTATCGCTGATCCTGAAAGAGGCACATATTCAGTTCGATGTGATTGAGTTTACCCAGATCGCCAAACTCGCAGAACGTATCAAAGGTTACAAAACGGTGATTTTTCCTGAAATAACCAACCTTTCAGAAGAGGCATTGGAAGTACTCAAACAAGCGGCTGCCGGCGGAACGAACCTGATCGGAACGAACCGCTCGTTTTCAGCTTATCCTTCTTTTCTCTCGGAGGTCTTCGGTGCCAAAGTGGTCAGTAAAGAAAATGACGGCGCAGGTAATTATCTGGTTCCGGATCAAAAAGAATTCAAAAGATTCGCTCTACAAAAGATGTTGTTCTGGAAGTTCAATCTGGGACTCTTTGATTTCAGTGGGGCAGATGAGAAATTCTTCCCGATCCTGAGCAGCGGTCGTCCGGGTCCGCCAGAGATCATTGGCGGGCATGAGCCTACCGGTTATTATGCGATGGGGGTAAAGAAACATGCGAAGAGCAAAGCGGCACTATTGCCAATTAATGTAGGACGTTTATACTTTGTGCATGGCTATGAGCAGCACAAAAACATACTACTGGAAGCGCTGGATCACGTGATGCCTGATGCTGGGAAGCTAGTACAGACCAACGCACCTGCAAAGGTGGAAGTGATCCTGAAGGAATATGCACGCAATACGCCGGAAAACCGGAAGACACGGCAAATGGAAGGTTTGATGCTGCATCTGGTGAACCTGACTGGTTTCAGTGGCAATACCTATTTCGAGCCACTTCCCGTTCTGGATCTGAAGTTTACCCTTCAATCTGATTTCAAACCGGCCAAAGTCTTTGCTATGAAATCCAAGAAGCCTGTGAAATATACCTGGAAAGAGGGTTATCTTACACTTGATCTGAACCGATTGGAAGACTACGAAGGAATTGTGATTTCAAAGAAATAATTCAAATACTACGAAAAGAGAAAGCCACTTCTGCGACCCGAAAAAGTGGCTTCCTCTTTTTGATCAATGTAAATGATCTTTATTCTCCCGGCTGCAAATGTGTACTGATCGCAATACGGTTCCAGGCGTTGATCGTGACGATCATCATAATCACCTGCGCTACATATTCCTTTCCAAGAGCAGCTTCCGCCTTTTGGTACAACTCATCTGAGATTCCACCCTGGTGAATCAGCGTCACTGCTTCCGTCAGCTCCAGTACGATGCGCTCCTGTTCGGTATACAGATTGGTTTCCTTCCAGGCATCCAGCAGTACAATCCGCTGAATACTTTCTCCCAGTTTGATCGCATCTTTGCTGTGCATATCCAGACAGTACGCGCAGCCATTAATTTGGGATGCCCTCAGTTTGATCAGTTCCTTATGTGTTTTGCTCAGTGCGCTTTTCTGTAAATAACCTTCCAGACCAAGCATTGCCTTATATCCCTCTGGTTGTACGTGCTGCATATTGAATCGGTTTTCCATGGTTTCCTTTGTTTTTTGTGTTGTTTGATTAACATGACAAAGGTGGTGGATCCAGGTTCGGGAAAACTTAAACTGGTTTAGGAAAATGCAGAAATCAGATTTGTTTTTAGCCAGATATGACCTTACAATGTATTGTTCGGATTAGCATGTGATCCACCTGCTGTCGGGAATTTTGCTGAATACTTTAAGATATCAACGTATATCATTGGGATAATCAGAAGTTACTCATTCGGGTTCTTATATAAAAAAATAAAATCTCCTCAGTCCGGTATGGTGATGATATTGTTGGATTGAAATCCTGAGATATGAAAATGATGTGCTCTTTAAACCAGATCAACAGACATTTTCAGACATAAGTCGTTTTGGTTTTTGGTCTTTAATAACGTTCGGGCATTGTTATGCGGCATACGAAACAGAGGCAATCAGGTTCGATGGCATAATATTGATACACTTATACAGACATGTTGGAATACCGATCGCTTGTATGCGTCGGGCAGTTTACCAGCAAGAGATATTTATCAGTATGAAGCAGAACGATAAAAAATTAACGCCGGAAGACGTTGACAGGGTCATTGAAATGGCCTGGGAAGACAGGACGCCTTTTGAGGCAATCAAGGCGCAGTTTCTACTAAGTGAACAGCAGGTGATCGCGATGATGCGTAATGAAATGCGGCCCCGCAGTTTCAGAATGTGGCGTGAGCGTGTACAAGGGCGGGTCACCAAACATATGAAATTGCCGGGGAATGAGGATCTGCGATTCAAATCGAATATGCAAAGGCAGATCAGCATGAATAAGATAAGTAAACGGGTATAAAGCCACAGTTCACCGCTAAGACCTTTAATCAAATAAAAAATATGAGTAACTACAAAGTTAAAATTTTGTCCTTCGAGCAGATTCATGAATTGCCGGGCTCTTGGGAAAAGAATGATTTGTTGAATCTGCTGAATGCGATGGATTATGATAATCCGTCAGAGATTGCAGATGCTGAAATAAAAGAAATGTGTATGATGTCGCTGACCGACTTTGAACCTGAAGAAGCGGCTAAGATCGTTTTGGACTACACCATTGACGGACGCCTGACAAACGGACAGATCCAAAACCTGTCTCATGAAATTCTGAGCGAAAAACTTTGGGAAGAATATCCTGAGCTGCATTTGCATCCGGATCTTTTCAGATCCACGCAGTTGCTTTATGATGCTTACAATGGAAAATTTCCGCGTGCCGAGGCAGTTCGTTTCTCCGTTGAGATTGAGGGAGACGTCAGTATTTTTAATGCGCATCCTGCTGGTCCTTTAGTAAGGATTCTTGCTGCCGGTATGTCGGACCGGAGTCTGATCAGCCGCTTGTTTACGGATCAACTGGAAGGCGATAAGTTTGAAGAAGCAAAGGACATTCTATGGCAACTGAACGTCGTTTCAAAAACCGAGACTACTGTTACTTACGATATTGTCAGTTCAGCATATTGGTTGGAAGAGATTAAATACGCAGACAGTTATGAAGCTGAGTCACATGCTGATGCTGTTTCTGATGAGGAAGAAAATTGATAGACAGTTTTTAGCCAGTTGCTTGTCCGATGTACATTCCTCCAGTATATAAACAAATCACCCATTCCCTTGCGCAGCCTTTCTTCTGATCTCACTCAGGTATTCAGGTGTGATACCCAGAAAGGAAGCCAGCAAGTATTGTGGGATACGTTGGCAGAAGTCGGGGTACTTCGTAATAAAGTTGGTATACATTTCTTCCCTGGTCAATTCGTACAGAAAGCGGATCCTGTTTTGTGCTGCTGCAGAAGCTCTCTGGTGGACAAGTCTGAAATACTTTTCAAATGCGGGATGGTCTGCAAATAATTTCTCCAAACCCTGAGAGTCGATACAGAGAACCTCGCTTTGCTCTACTGTTTCAATTGCAAACTGGGCTGTAGTTTGTGCGTTAAATGCGGTATAGTCACTCAACCACCAGTTTTCCAGAGCGAACTGTGTGGTTTGCTGTGTTCCGTTATCTTTTGTAAAATAGAGCCTCAAACATCCTTTCTCCACAAAATAGATATAGCGGCAAGGATCGCCTTCACTCAGAAGAACGGTTTTCTTCTTCACTTTCAATCGCCTAAAGCTATCACTGATCTCCTCCGAAAATGCAGGATCGTTATTCAGGATTTTGATGATGTGCTGGTGGAGTGGGGAGAGCATGGGGAATTATACAGTAAGAAATGCCTAGTACATCTTAAATTTTCACGAAATCAATACCAACTCTTACAGGATGAGTAAAAGCATGGTTTGCAATACGTTGTGTATAGTTAGACCGAAGTGTGGTGATATACTTTATTTCACCAAATGAAATATCGCCGTTATCATGAGTCACCTTTTCTACTTTTATTGATTCGATTCTTCTAATCTCAATTGTTGAATTTTTTATCTTAGGATCTTTAACATTAAATGAATGAGGCTTAATGTAGACAGGGAGATATTTATGAGAATGTAATATTTTATTTTCAATTCTCAATCGTTCTAATTCTATTTCTGAGTTAGTTTTTCCATTTTCGTCAACTGAAATTGGTGTATCTGGTTCCAGTGCTATCCAACAAATCGCTTCGTTCTGACCAACATAACTTATAAAAGCTGAGTCACCTAGAGTATTTGCAAATTCTATATCTATTTTTTTTCCTTTAACAAAATAGTAGTTTTGTTTTATTTTTTCTGGCCTTAAGCAATCGCAAAGAGCTGTAATACAAAGGAAGTAGTCATTGTTCTTGTCTTTAAACACGTCTCCAAAGTTTAAATTTGGCTGACTATCTTCATTAAGTCCGTTTATACTTACGGAATTATAAAATGTATTTATTAGAGCTACCTCATCATTCTGTAGATCTCTTGTGTCACTAACTTGTAACTCTAGAAACTCATCGTTTAATAAAGACAATTTTGCTGTTCTTAGCTTAAGATACGCATGCTCCAATAATACTTGTTTTATTAAAGTTTTAAAAGGAATATCATTTTCTTCATTTTTCTTTTTTATATACTGACGATGAGCAAATAGCGCTTCCTTTGATATCTTTATTAAGTTTTCATCGATAAAAGAACCATCTGAGTTGAAGATGTTCTGCATCTCTATGCCTAATAATTGAGTAAAACTGTTCTTTGATAATTCAATTTTTTTGGCAAGATTTTTAATTATTTCTATAGACTCTTCATTAATCGCATTTTCTTTATTTAGAATACAGATGATGGTGTTGTTAATTATCATTGACTTGGTTTCCACAGAAACTAACGTTGGTCTCTGATTAGGTTTTGAGCTTTTATGATAATTTTCAATGGATAGCATTAAAAGAAAGAATGCTTCTTTCTTGTCTATATTTCCTCCACATAATTGTATTAATTCATTGAAGTTTAATCCTTCTCTGTGAATCCTGCCTAGATGTCTACCATTGTTAGGGCTATTGTAGTCTAAATAATTATAAGTCCCTTTAATCTCATTCAACGACTCCTCGAATTCGAAAAAATATTTATCTTTAATACTTGTAAAAGTGTCTTCGTCAATGCCTGAAAAATATGAAAGTATGTTAAAGAAGATATTGTCTATGTTGGTTTCTGTTGTATATATACAGCAAAAATTAATGTGATTGTATTCTACAACATGAGATAGCAGTTCTAGAGAGTATTCTTCTCCCATCTCACCCTGTAGTTTCCAATCCAGTAAGACTAAATCCCTGTTGTTAAATAAATATTCGAGTAGATCTTTATTTTCTCGATCGGTAGTCCTAAACTTGTGTACTGACAATGATATTCCACTAGCTTTAAATTTTTTAAATATAGAAACCGATAATTTCTCCTCTAATAGATTGTCATTTAAATTTTCATATTCGTAAGCATCCCTGGCTTTTTCATCTATGAATATTGCCGATCTAATGGATTTTTTTACTATTTCTAATGTTTTATCACTATAAGTCATAGCTAACTGAATTGATTACGAAACAAGCTCCATTTAGTAAATTGTAATTTTTATCATTGGTGGCATAAATATCAAAGCCTGACTCATTTAAGCTTTGCTTAGATAAGTATAGCCCGATTCCTCGTCCGTTAGGTCTTTGGGAGTAAAATAATTGAAATATTTTTTCTATCTTATGGTCTGGTATTTTTTCTCCTGAATTTGCAATAATAATTTCATTTAAGTCGATTCTGTAATCTATACTAATTATTTTACTTTTACTATTTCGCATCCAATAAATTGAGTTATTAATTATATTGATAAATACGGTGTGAATAATTGGCTCTTTAATGAATATTGAATGATTGATGAAATCCTGAGATGCTTTTATTTCAATTCTATATTCTGTTAATTGATTTTCAAAAAAATCGGTCAAGTAATTTAAAATTCGATCACAGGATATATTTTTTGCGAGTGCTCCTGATATTCTGTAAAGTGGAGAAAGTAATGTGTATTTGTCTTCTAGTTGCTTAAAGTTTTTTATTAGTAGATCTAATTTATTTCCAGTGTTTAGATCGGTTTGCTCAACAATAAATTCTAACTGACTGTTTATTTTTGCATATAATTGATTAAATTCGTGATCAATTATTTCTACGGCTATACCTAATTGAGCAGTTTCTCTAGTTTGTTCCCAAAGATATTTCATTTGATCATACTCCGCCTTGTAAGCTCCTTGTATTAATTCTTCGTCAAAATCAAAGTTTAAACTTTTAATATGATTAACCAATGGAATTAAATTGTTGTTTACTTCGTCAAGTAAAGTATTGAATCTATTTTCAATTAAGGAAGTATAAAATGGTAATTTTTCTTTTGTGTCAATATCAAGTAGTATTTTATTTTTGTCAACATTTAGATGTTCAATAATTCTTGAAGATCGATTATTATATTCGTTAGATATGTTGTTAAACGATTCTTTTAGGGTAAGTCTGTTCTCGTTGATTATACTTTCTATGTGACCATTGTATTTAGCTATTTTTCTAGAAAAATCAATTTTTAGATCTCTAACATTTAGTTTGTCCTGTGCTTTTAAAAAAATTGGATGTTTTATTGTCGCAATTTTTTCGCTAAACAAATTTAGCTGAGATGAATATTTATAGAGCTTGTCAAGTTGGTTGTCTGTTGGTTCATATCTTTTAGATACTTTTGGTAGTAACTTGTTGAATTCTGCATCTAGCTGGTGAATTTTGTCAAGTGCTGATTCTATCTCAGTGTATGCAACTTCGGCTTTACTGAGCTGAGTGTCGAGAGTTTCTAATAGATTTTCGTATTCTTCTTGATATTGTTTTAATTTTTCAGGGTACTCGTTTAAAGATTTAGTGAAATTTATTTTTGCTTGTTTTTCTCTTGCTTTATCAATCTTAATAGACCCATATCGATCATTGATCTCCTTTTTCTTGTTGATAAATATATTCTCTCTTGCGGAGTTAGAAAAATGATCTTTAGCCAGCTCTACAAAGAAATTGCTAACATCATTGTGGAATGCTCTATATTGGGAGTTGCCAATTAATCCTTCTCTGCTGGATTTATCTTTGAGGTTCGGATTCCTTTCCTTGGATATGTCGATGTATCCGAACATTCTTCTGTAAGAAAAATAATAGAATCCAGCTCCTTTTGAACGTCTGGCTTCAAAATTAAGAAAGTCGGCATTGTCTCGACCGTAAGGCAAGACTCTGAAATCATCTCTATAGATGTATAGTCCTCCATATAACGTAACTTTCGCTTTTAATTTTTTAAACGAAATTTCGTCCAACTGTGATGATTTTTCTTCTCCCTGAGAATACCCAACTTTTATGAATGTTTTTCCATAATCATTTCTAGGATCCTTTTTCCTAGGATTTGTATAGGAGTATTTTAGTTTAGTGTCATATATTCTCAAATATCCATCAAAAGATCCTTGCCCATCAAAATATCCATCTATAACTACATCGGCGAGGCTATAGTCTTCAATTGTAAAGAAATTTCCTTGGCTTGTTAAGAGGTCATAATCGTTTTTTTGGCTTTTGTGTATAGGGAATGATGTCTTAACATTAATGTCTATCTCTTTAAAAGGATTAGTGAATCCAGATAAACTTGATATAACAAATGCTCTGTCTCCTAAGTCATCTACGTCTCTTTCAGCTAATTGTACAACTTGTTGTATTGGTTCGAAGATTAGAAATTTGGTCCCATGATCGTTTGTTCCGGTTAGTTGTTGAAGTAGATCATTTTGTAGGAAGCTCTCAACGGTAGCGCTCGATGTAGATGAAATAATTTCGTTTCTTAATGAAATTTGGTGAGACTCCCAAATTTCATTACCATCGGAACTTGAGTCCTTTTCGAAATTGTTAAGAAACTCTTTCTTCAGTATTTGAAATACTTGTGTGAAGTCATCATGATGCCTCAATTCTTTTACAGGTATTGAGATGTCGTCCAGGAACAAGTTGAAGTTTTCAAGAATCCGCCAATCAAAGAACATCGCTTGCGGATAATGCCCAATTTTTTTGGTAATCATTAGCATTGGATTTCCAAGATAAGCCACCGATAAGCGCCCTATACCTTTCTCTCCTGCTTTTATTCTAGGACGTTTCCAAAGAGTCTCTTCTGATTCAAATTCTTCTACTTTCGGTCGGGATTTTGAGTCAGTGCCTAGAACTAGCCATTTCTCAACTATATCTTTGTAGGACATACCTTTCCCATCATCAGAAATTAGAAAATGAGACGTTTTAAGTCCATTGTAGCCTTGTTCATAGATTTCAGCTCTTAGATTATCGGCATATGCGTCATAGCCGTTCTTCCACAGCTCTGTGATGGCAGTAGGCAAATCTGCAATTTGCCCTTTACCCAATAAGTCAACTGCCCTTGCTTTTGTTCTAAACTGCATCCTTGTGATTTTGAATTATTGCGCGACCGATTGCGGTGGCATATTTCGGAGGTACAGCATTACCAATCATTCTTCCAATATTTGCAATGCTGGAGCCTCTGAATATGTATGTTTTGGGGAAAGACTGCAGGACTGCACCTTCCCTTAAAGAAAGTCCACGATCTTCTTCCGGGTGAACGAAACGTCCATTTGATATATTCATAAATTTGGTAGTGATTGTAGGTGCGGGTTTATCCCACCATAATCTACCGAATGTATCAGCAAATGATTTGTTTTTCCCGACAAAACATTTTAGTTGTAGTTCCGGGTCATTTGCAAATCCAAATCTGTTACCTCCATCTTTTTTGACTTTTTTAAGTCTATTAAGATTCAAGGTGTTTAAGCCGGGTACAGTATGTAAAAACTCTGTAGAGTCTCGATGTCCGGCCTCAATTCTTGGGAATCCATTTTCTTGACCGATAACATCCCTAACGTGTTTCTTCTTTTCCAAATTCACGGTGGGTGAAATTTCATTATTTGTTACCCTACTGGCAATCAAAGTAAATCGTTTTCTATTTTGCGCTACGCCGTAGTCTCCTACATTGTGAACTTTGAAATGAGGATTAGTGTAATCATTATCCATCAGCCAATTGACGAATTCGGTTAATCCACTTTCTTCCTTCCTTTTCAGAACTCCTGGAACATTTTCTACTATCACATATCCAGGGCGGAAGTATTTTACAAATCGTGCAAATTCAGAAAGCAAATTTTTAGAATTCAATGATTTACTTTTGTCAGTATTTATTTTACTCCAGTATTGGCAAGGACTGCATCCTATGAGGATCAGGTCGTCATCGTTTTTATTTAAAGAAAGTTTATTTTGAAGTTCATCTTCTTTTAACTTAAAAACGTCAGCCTCGATAAATTGAGCTCCTTTGATATTAGCTTCATAAGTTTCTTTGCAATTTTTATCGAAATCGATACCAGCAATAACTTGAATTCCTGCCTCCTGTATACCATAGCTCATGCCCCCACCGGAACAGAAAAAATCTACTGCTTTTAAGTTGTTATTGGTCTTTGCCTTCATATTTCACTTGTTTCGAAAACTATTTTTGTATGTCTACCAACAATTGGTTTAATGTTTGTTGGAGGCTATGTTTTTTTAGTTCGCATGTGTACACTAGTAAAACATTCAATCCCATACTTTTTAATTCTCGAATATTATTTTGGTCCCTTTTAATATTATTATCAATTTTCTGTTGCCACCACTCCGTTCTTGTTTTAGGCAGGGTGGCTGATTTACAACCTTCATGTCCATGCCAAAAACAGCCATGGACAAAAATGACTGTCTTATATTTTGGTAGAATGATATCCGGCTTCCCGGGAAGTTTTTTATCGTACAATCTAAATCGGAAACCATTCGCAAACAAGAATTTTCTTATCAAAAGTTCAGGCTTGGTGTCCTTCCCTTTAATCCGGCTCATATTATAGCTTCTTACTTCCCTGGAATGTACGTCAGCCATGGATTTATGTAATACGGAAGTTTTTATGAATCATATACGTTGGTGGGAATTATTAACGAGAGTAAGGGTTGTGGTTTTTTATTTGTTTGATTATTAGTGTTTTATGTTTCTTATGAGTTTTCTCGTTGATTCCTATAGTTGCAGATAGACAAACGAGATAGCTGAAATGTAACTACAAATATCGGATTTTATTCTCTGCTTAGTATCATTTTCCGGTGGTCGTTGAGTTAACGGTCACCGGTTAGAATGAAATCCTATTTTATGGTAAACTCTTTTTCACGTTAAAAATACTCTTCCCTCTCCCAACCCAGGGTCAACCCACCCATATTCCGTCACCATAGGCAACTACAAAGTATATCAGGCCAACAATGAAAAAAGCATTGAAATATATATTGTTTATCGTGTTAATGGCCTATACAGCAGAGGGCTTGCTGGCACAGAACCAGTCTTCAAACAAAGCTTCTGTTGCGGGCAGGGTGCTGGATATTAGAAAATTCGGTGCGGTGGGCGATTCGGTACGGGTCAATACCAGTTCGATTCAAAAGGCGGTGGATGAATGCTTCCGCCTGGGCGGCGGTACCGTGCTTGTGACCGGAGGTGTGTATTCATCAGGTGCGATTTTCCTGAAATCCAATGTACATCTTCGTGTTGACAAAGGGGCTAAACTCCGTGCAGTGGCTGGTATTGAAAACTATCCGGTTTTAAAAAATACCCGTATTGCCGGAATTGAGATGGACTGGCCGTCTGCTTTTATAAATGCCATTGAAGCTAAAAATGTGGTGCTGGAAGGTGAGGGGACTATCGACGGCTCGGGATACTATTGGTGGGAAAATTACTGGGGCAGACGGGATACACTTTCTAAAACGATTCCTGGCGATTTGATTGACTGGTATGTACCACGCCCCAGACTTGTGCTTTTTGATAAAGTAACCAACTCGCGCATCTCGGGGCTGAAACTGATGAATTCGGGGTTTTGGACGGTGCATATCTGCTACAGTAAATCAGTGTCGCTTGATGGCCTTGATATATTCAGTCCGATCAATGAAGAGGGGAAACGGGCTGCCAGCACGGACGGCATAGACATTGATTCGAGCCGGGATATTTTAGTAAGCAATTGCACCATTTCGGTGGATGATGATTGTATTGCGGTCAAATCCGGACGGGGATCAGATGGCCTGCGTGTCAATACACCTACCGAAAATGTGGTGATAGAGAACTGTTTATTCAAAGCCGGGCACGGTGGGGTTTCTATGGGAACAGAAACCGCCGGCGGTGTCCGTAATGTGCTGGTACGTAATTGTAAAGCGGATGGTAACAGCGCTCCCATCAAATTTAAACCGCGGCCCGGAAGGGGAGGGGTGGTAGAGAATATCACGCACGATGGCTGGGAAATCAAAAATGGCGGTACGGCTATTGATTATGCACTCAGGAAGGTAAATGGGGATGATTATGTCGACGAATGGCAAAAAAATGTAGTTCCGTTTGCCAGGGCTACTCCGCGTTACAGAAACATTACGATCCGCAATGTGAAAGCTACAGGAATGAAAAAAGGAATTAGTTTTCTCGGATGGCCACTGGCGCATGCGGAAAATGTTTTGCTTGAGAACGTGGCTATACAGGCTCAGGATGCAGGTCAGTTTCAGTATGTCGATAATCTGATTTTGAAAAATGTCGAAGTGAATGCGAAGGAAAAGTCTTTGCAATTTACCGAAATCATTAATCTGGTCCGTTAGATGTAAGTCTGGTGTGCGGATTTGAAAAGGCAGGATTGTTGATAAAGGAAGAGTCTGTCAGCATTTGAAGAAAGGCAATAATATCTTTTTTCTCTTCAGTTTTGAGGGCAAGCGTAGTGCCATGCTTGTCATTGGAAATATCCTGAAGAAAGATACTAAGTGAAGGGCTCTGCTGAATATGGTCGCTGTAATGATCCAGCACTTCTTCAATCGTAGCGAAACGTCCGTCGTGCATGTAAGGAGCTGTGAGGATGATATTGCGCAGCGTAGGCACCCGGAACCTTCCGCGATCTGTTTGCTGTCCTGTAAGTTTTTCTATTCCGCGGTCTGCTGGATCGGCATCCAGACCATTGTTGTGAAACAGTTCCTTATACATTTTTGGTGTCCCGTGGCAATGCGCGCAGTTAGCACCCCGTTTGCCGGTCGTCGGATTCGGGGCATTTTCAAACAATGCTATACCTCTCAGTTGTTGTGGTGTTGGTTTATACTGACCTGCCAGGTACTTGTCATAGTCCGATCCGGCTGAGATCAGTGTGCGTTCGAATTGTGCCAGGGCTTTCAGGATATTGGTTTCTGTGACTTGGTTGGTACTGAATGCCTGCTTAAACAAGAGGGGATATGCAGAAATCCTGCTGATTTTTTGAATGGATTCAGACAACGATTGTCCCATTTCGTGCGCGTCGGTAAGAGGGAACTGCGCCTGGTCCTCAAGGGACGAAGAGCGGCCGTCCCAGAAGAAGTTTCTGACCCATAGCAAGTTGGCCAGAGACATCGCGTTTCGGCTGGTGAAGTTGCCATCGACGCCCATGCTGACTCGGCGCCCATCCGTAAAAGCCAGTTTTTGTTCATGGCAACTCTCGCAGGATAGCTTGTTGCCAGCAGAAAGTGCTTTTTCATAAAACAGGTGCCTTCCGAGTTTGACCCCTGCGACGGTCGTTGGATTGTCGGCCGGAATGGTAAACCGGGAGCCGAAATTGGAAGGATATTTCAGAATGGGCTCATCAGCCGGGCGGAAACTTTGGATAACTATACAAAAGAGCAGAACGCCAAAAGCCAGGACGAGTTTGATCCGTCCCGGCTTTTGAAAATTACTGTTCTTTGGCTTGCTCTGATTCATTTTAGAAATGACTGAAAACCAAATTTACAAAGAAGTTTCGTCCTGCTTCGGGAAAGCCTTTCACCAGACTGTAATTCTTATCGAAAATGTTGTTGATACCCGCTTCGGCAGATATCCCTTTGTAAAGTTTCACGCTTGCCTTGGCATTCACAAGGTTGTAAGCTTTTGCCTGTGTGCCGTAAGAGGTGCTGTACCGGTCGCTGTTGTGTTCATAGCTGACCAGAACATTCGCTCTTCCCAGGAATGTGTAATCTGCGTAGGCGAATACCTTATGCTCGGGTACGTTGGTAAAAAGGATATTCGGGTTGCTGATATTCTTTCTTTTGATAAACGAATAGTTCGATCCTATTTTCAATCCTTTCGCTAAAGCGTAATCCAGTCCGGCTTCTGCTCCATAAAAACGGGCTTTAGCTGCATTCTGTAACTGGAATCTGTTAGGCTGTACGTTGTCAACCTGCTGGATGATGTCATTAATAGCACTATTGAAAATACTTGCCTGGATACCAAGTCGCTGAGCAATTTTTCCGGTGTAACTCAGGTCCAGGTTTACAGCCGTTTCTGCATGCAGGTCAGGATTAGGGATGGCTTGTCCCATGCGGTAGGAATATCTGTCTTTGATCGTTGCGAAGCGAGTCTTGCGTGCAACTGATCCTTTCAATGAATGACTGGTATTGATGTCCCAGAACAAACCAGCTTGCAAATTGAAAGCATTGTTTTTACTGTCAGCAAAATTGGTAATTTCTTTTGTCGTAGCATTGTATTCTTCCGCTTTGTCGCTGTTTCGCATGTTGAAGCTGGCGCCTGGAATGAAAGCAAGTGCAGGTGTAATATGGTAAGTGTTTTCAATACCAATGGAAAGTGTGTTGTCAATGTAGCTCTGTACGGGTTCGTTCAGATTGTTTTCTCTGTGAATATCGCGTTTGTACTGCACGTTGAGCTTGAATACATTGTTTTCAATAGCTCGGGATTCGTATTCGGCATTTCCACCCACAGTATAATCGTTGTAGAAACTCTGAAAAGCATATCCGCGTGTCTGTGCCGTGTAGGTAGTATCGTCGTAGCTGAAAAGCTGGTTTACAAAGGTGTCGTAGTAAAGCCGGGACTTGATCTTGCTTTTTTCGGTCAGATTTGTGCTGGATATAAAGTAAAGGCTCTGCTTATTCCATTTAGGCCATTTCCAGAAGCGGGTCGTGATCCTGGTATCATCACCTATAAGGAGGCGTTCCTTTTTCACCCTGCTGATTCACATAAGCGATTACGTATTCATCGGTAGCGTTAGGGGTGAATCCGGCTTTTACACTGAACTTAAGATCGTTTCTGTAGGCACTTTCACGATCTTCGGTTTGCTGATACCGCCTTGGTACAAAATCTGCCGACAACGGATAGGTCTTCTGCTTCAACTGAGATGCGCCGGCCTGATAGAAGAATTTACCAAAGCGGGAACCGGCATTTACGTTCCAGCGGTAACCTTCTCCGCTGAACACACCTGTGCGTCCGTTGATCTCGAATTTACTGACTGGCTTGCGGGATACAAGGTTAATAGCACCACCCATCGTATTGGCACCATATAATATGGAAGCAAAACCTTTGGATACATTAATTTCGGCCAGATCGAAAGTCGTGAAACGGCCCATGTCTACGTAGCCGTCGTAGGGAACATATACCGGTACACCATCTATAGATACAGGGACCTGCCTGAGATCGAAACCGCGTACATACACTACCGACTCGTTTCGGGGACCTACATTGGCAATGTTGACGCCGGGAAGGATATTGAGTGCATTGGAAAGATCGTTGCGGTTGAATTTTTCAACACGCTGGTAGGACAGCACCGAGCTACTGTCTTTGCCGGGCAAGCCCGAAATGGTTACTTCGCCCAACTGAAAGGTCCTGTTAGCAGCTAAAGTGTTAGTGGATTGTTGTGCATTGGCAAATGTGGCTGAACATTCACTCAGCATGAAAAATAGTAGCTTTTTTCTCATTGGTTTCGATATGTATTGTCGGATATATCGCAAAGATATATATCTGTCAGCAGGAAAAGACAGGTCAGGATGAAAAAACAGGATGTTGTTTGATTTTTGCAATGACAGACTGATACAACAACGCTATTCAGGGAGTTTGGGCACAGTTTCAGGTACTATATGATGATTCTGCCGCTGGCCATAAAATGGTACTATTTTGTTAGCAAGGTATGTTTTGTAGAAAATGCTTATAATCCTGTTTTGCTACAAAATGAAATTTTTATACTCTTGAACTTCGTTTTGGGAACGTGATTTTTTACTACATGCATAAAAATTGTTGATTTTATAGATTTGCTATACTTGCGTTATGTCAAAACTTTATTCTTGTTAAAGTAATAATATTGTATAAATCTGATATAATATTCCACATAAATACACTTTGGTGATATATACGATTGTAATAATGTATTTATGCCAAATATTAGTTTAAAATAAGTTAAAAAAGATACTCTTTGTGTTAATATCGGTAAAGAAATGCTCTTTCAATGTCACTAATATTGTAAAAGCGAAACCGGAATCGCCTTACCATGGGTATTTGAAAAATGTTATTTAGCGCTCCACAATTTTTGTTTATGATGTGATAAAAAATGAATCGTTGCTCAATCTTAAAGTAAGCTATGCTTTGCGTATATCTGTGTACGTTATGCTATTCCGGTTTGCAGATATCTGGCGGATTGACGCGTAACCGAATCGTTTCCTTTGAAGCGGCCTGTGTGTTTCGCATTCAGGATGATGTATTCATGCTGTTCCTGTAGCAGGGGGACGGGCATGCCTGCAATTGTTTGCTTTTTTAGTTTCGGATGGTGCAGTTGCGCCAGTCCATGTCTGTTGTATGCTATTTCTAAACCCCACTTTCATCCTTTAACCAGTAGATACAGTATGAGAAAGTATGTTTATTTAATGTTCTGTTTGCTGCTCGCCCAGGTAGTGCTGGCCCAAACAAAGACCATCACCGGAACGGTGATCGGGAAAAATGATGATAAGCCCATACCCGGTGCTACCGTTCTGGTGGAAGGTACGAGCTCAGGTACGCAGACCAATTCTGACGGCGTTTTCTCTCTTCAGGTTTCAGGCAAGGGAACGCTTTCGATCTCCTTTATTGGTTATGTAAAGCAGACCATTGCTATTGATTCCAGAACAGATTATAAGATTTATCTTTCAGAAGACGCCACTTCTTTGCAGGAGGTTACAATCAACGCTGCATACGGTACGTCTGACAAAAAAGCATTTACCGGCTCGGCCACTGTGGTAAGCAGCGAGAGGTTGATGTCGACTCAACCCACAAACATCACGCAGTCACTACAGGGAACAAGTCCTGGTGTACAGGTGCTGAACACCAACGGCGCCCCGGGAAGTGATGCGACGATCGTGATTCGTGGATTAAGTTCAGTAGGAGGCGGTAACAATCCTTTATATATTCTGGATGGTATGCCTTACGACGGGAGTCTGAACTCAATTAACCCCAATGATATTGAGAGCATGACCGTGCTGAAAGATGCCGCAGCTACAACCCTGTACGGTTCACGTGCTGCCAACGGGGTATTGGTGATCACCACCAAAAAAGGAAAAGCCGGCAAGCCGACCGTTAACGTAAGAAGCAACTGGGGTTATTCAGATATGGCAGTTGCTTATCCTGATAAAGCGCAGCCGCAGCAAGTGATGGAACTGGCCTGGGAAGCATTGCGAAATGGCCGTATGGACAGAGGATTGACTCCGGAAGCTGCTGCACAATATGCTACGGACAACGTGGTTCAGGAGTATTTCCAGAACCGTAACAGAAACATTTATAATACACCCACACCCATCGGACTGGACGGTAAATTGAAATCAGATGCAGTTCAGCTTTTCTCTGGTGACTGGTTAACAGAATATTTTAAACCGCGTCTCAGACAAGAGTACAGTCTGGATATCAGCGGTGCTACCGGAACTGACAACAAAACTTCTTACTTCATTTCGGGAGCGTATCTGAATGACAAAGGAAGTTTCAAAGTACAGGGCTTTGAACGTTTTACCGGAAGGTCTAATTTGAATTCTCAGGTAACTAAATGGCTCAATGTAGGAACAAACCTTACCTACACGCATACAAAACAACAGAATCCGAATGTCGAAGCGCGGTTTACACGTGTAATGCCTTCAGTTTATCCTGTATATGAATGGGATTATACTGCCAGTGCTTACAAACGTGACCCTTACGGAAACCTGCTGCCTGACTTCGGTGACGCAACAAGAACGGAATGGAGAGGATGGAACCCGGCTTTTGTAGGTGATTACAAAAATCCGTACGACTGGCATTTCAGCTTTAACCAGAATGACAACATATCTACCCGTAATTTTGCAGAGATTCAGATTCTTCCTTTCCTGAAATTCCGCAGTGGTATCAGTACTGATTTTCAACTTAGTGGAGGACACAACTATCAGTCTGCAACGCTTACTTCTACGGCTGGCAACGGTGGCTGGTCTTCACGCTGGTCGGATCGCCGCTTTACCTATACGATCAACAATCTGGTTACGTTTGATAAAGATTTTGGCAAGCACAATGTCAACGTATTGGTAGGCCAGGAAATGTACCGCGCCCGATATAACTACCTGAATGCTGCAAAAGAGCGTTTCGCATTGGGTGGACTCTACGAACTGGGTGCAGCTGCACAGATGTCATCTTCGACTTCTTCGGAAGACAACTATCGCCTGATGAGCTACCTTTCCAGAGTTGAATATAACTACAATCAGAAATACTACTTGTCCGCTTCTTTCCGTAAGGATGGTTCTTCACGTTTTTCAAAAGCCAACCGCTGGGGTAACTTCTGGTCCGTGGGCGGAGCCTGGATCCTTTCAGCAGAAAACTTTATGGCCGGAGCTAACTGGTTGAATAATCTGAAACTCAGAGCGAGCTATGGTACTGTCGGAAATGATCAGATGTCAAGAGAGGTAGGTTACTACGCGTATCAGGGATTATATGCTACAGGGTATAACGACTATAACGATGCAGGTGTATTGCTTTCCAAGTTACCTACGCCTAATCTGATCTGGGAAAGTAACGAGCAGGCGGATCTTGGAGTTGACTTCCAGTTATTTAACCGCAGACTTCACGGATCGGTAGATTTATTCAGTCGTAAATCAAAAGACCTGATCTTCAGCAGACCACTTGCTCCTTCTGTGGGTTTGAACAGTATATCTGAGAACATTGGTGATATCAGGAACAATGGTATTGAGGTAGAACTGGGTACTTACGTAGTAAGAAATAAAGAATTCTCATGGGATATCGATTTAAATGCATCTCACTACAAAAATGTGGTTACCCGTCTACCTCAAGCTGAAATTATTGACGGCCGTTTTAAGATGGTGGAAGGAAAGTCGCGTTACGAGTTTTTCCTGGTGGATTGGGCTGGTGTGAATCCTGAAACTGGTAACAATACCTGGTGGAAATACAATGAAGACGGAAGCCGGGTGGCTACAGAATTGTATACAGAGGTAAGCAACAACGATCAGAAGCGTTTCCAGGGAAGCTCACTGCCTGATCTGTTCGGCGCACTGACAAACACATTTACTTACAAAGGTTTTGATCTTTCAGTAATGCTGTATTACAGTGTAGGTGGTAAAATGTACGATCAGGATTATGCTGAAGGTGTACGTTACAGAAGAGGTTTTAACATGAGTACTGATATCCTTGACCGCTGGACTCCTGAAAACAGAGATACCCGTATTCCACGTTTGTCTGAGTTTACACAAAACAACATCACTGTGGCTTCTTCTCAGTATTTGTTTGATAACAGTTTCCTGAGACTACGTAACGTATCACTGGGTTACAACATCCCAAGAGCGGTAGCTCAGAAGCTATATGTTGGTAACATCAAAGTGTTTGGTCAGGCGACTAACCCGCTGACTTGGGGAGCAGCAGCCAGAAGAGGAACAGATCCTGAAACAGGGCTGAATGGAACAGTGGCGAACGGGACAAACGGAAGCGGTGCAGGCTCTATCCGTAAGAGCTGGTCATTCGGACTTCAGGTTACATTGTAAATCGAGATACTATCAAGGTAAAATATTAAGATCATGAGATTTAAAAATGCTTTTATATATGGAATGACCGCGATGCTGGCAGTGGCATCGACAGGTTGTGACAATGAATTTCTGGAAACAGGACCTTCTACAGCTATTTCGGATGAACTGTTGTTCAGAACGGTGTCAGGTGCTCAGAATGCGATCAACGGTGTGTACAACTACATGCGTCTGCGTAATCAGGACATTGAATTCGGTACCATACTGCAATACAACAATGGTTTTGACATCATGGCGCAGGACTTGATTGTCCGCAATTCGATGGGACAGATGCAGGTCTACTATGCCCATAACACCAACCCGACCAGAGCCGATGGTGCGATGACGTCCAACGTGTGGGCCTATTATTACACGATTATCAATAACGTCAACATTATTCTGGATAATATCGACAGGGCAGAAGGAAGCGCAACACAGAAGAATAATATCAAGGGGCAGGCGATGGCCATCCGTGGCTGGGCCTACTTTTATCTGGTACGTTTCTATCAGCAGACTTATTCTATTGCCAAAGACCAGCCGGGAGTACCTTACTATGCTGTGGGCGGAACTACAGAAGGCAAGGCTCGTGAGAAGGTCTCAGTGATTTACACAAATATCGTCAATGACCTGAAAGGTGCGATTGATTTGCTGGGAGGTTATTCCCGTAATTATAAGAGCCAGATCAACTTACCTGTGGCGCAGGGTATTTTGTCAGAGGTGTATCTGACCATGGAGGACTGGGCCAATGCGGAAGCGATGGCGAAAGCGGCGAAAACAAACTTCCCTCTGATGACCGAAACACAGTTTAAGTCAGGGTTTAATGACTGGACTTTGGGTGAGTGGATGTGGGGTGTCAATCAGTCCTCTACCCAGAATTTCGGTAACGGATCTCCGTTTACACTTTGGGCGAATCAGACAAGAGGTACGCGTTGGACGTTCGATTTCCTTTATGTAAATGACACATTTAAAAACCTTTTTGAGGCTGGCGATGTACGTAACCAGTTCTGGTTCAGAACGGATCACGGACACTGGACTTCTGACAAATTCAGAGAAGCGCAGGACGACTTTTTCGGAGATGTGGTACTGATGCGTTCAGCAGAAATGTATCTGATCGAGGCTGAGGCGCTTGCACGCCAGGGAAAAGAAGCTGATGCGAAGACCGTTTTATGGCAATTGCAGGATGCAAGAAAGGCGACCCGCGTTGCAACTACTGGCACTGCTTTGGTAGAAAGTATTCTGCTCGAAAGAAGAAAAGAACTTTATGCCGAAGGGAAAGCCTGGTTTGACCTGAAGCGTACACAGAAAGGATTTACCCGGACCGGGGACCATCCGGCGAAAGTAACGATTCCGGCGCGTTCATGGCAATTCGTTCTGCAGATACCTGTCAATGAATTCAACAGTAATAAAAATCTTGTAAGTGCTGACCAGAATCCTTACGACGGTATTTTCCAACCGTAACCTTCCTAAGCTTCTTAACTACAGCAACGCCTTTGTGATACATTCATGAAGGCGTTGCTGTTTTGTATGACAGACTATTTATTAAGCAGCTCACTGATCTGCTTTTCCAAGCTCAGGCTAGGCCTGTCTGCATTAGAATTTACAATCTTTTGATGCTGATCTATCAAAACATATCTGGGAAAACCATACAGGTCATATTTTTCAATAATTGTTTTCTGCCATTCCGGATTAGCCCAAAGATTAATGGTGTTCAGTTGAAACTTTCTGCTTGCCTGCAGCCACTGTTCTTCAGTAGTATTTACACAAACACTCACAATTTTAACGGGTTTATCTTTGAAATGCTCTACGAGGGAATTTTCAGCAGGAAATTCTTCAATGCATGGTTTGCATCCGGAGAACCAGAAGGACAACACCACAATGTTTCCTTTAAAAGAGCGAAGGGAAGTGAGCGAATCCTGAAGATCTGCGAGTACAAAGTTAGGAGCCAGCTGATCTTTGGCGATTGTATTTCTTTGTCCTGAAAGTAAGTCTGCAGTTGCTGTTTCCATACACTATCAATGAAAACAGGCCCGGCAGATTTGAGGTAGTCCATGGCCACATCCCTTTTGTAGTAGTTGTAAACATTCTGAATGGTGTAGGCTTTGAACATGTCTTTTACCTCTCCGGACAATTCATGATCTGCCCAGCACAGGTGATAATTTAGGAAATCTTTTTGTGGGCAGTTAACGAAAGATTTATCATTTAAACCTTCGTTAAATAATTCATAGAGAAACAAATAATAAGATATCGAGTTTCGCGCCGATTGGTTATCTACCTTGGTCGTCTTTAAAAAATCGAAATACTTTTCAGGAATCTTTTCATCTACTTTTCCTGCATAGGCCCTTTGGGGAATGGAATGTAACCGCAACATGGCGTCACCGTAGCGGATATCCCAGTATTCGTAATTCTGAAACCAGTCAGGAAGTGTGTTTTTATATTGATCAAAAAAATGCAATTCCTGAGTGTGGATGACATCAATAGTTTTACTGAATGTTTCAAGATCCGGGGAAGATTGCAGCGCCATCGTCCGCCTGCTTTTGAAAGATTCAGAACCGGAAGACTCCTTTTGAGATATGTAGTCATTCACAGCTGAAAGACCATCAGGACCTTCAAAATTGATTTTATCGGGAGTCGAAAAATCAATTTGACATGTAAGATGGGATCCTGGAAGTAACATCATCTTGTAATCCTTACCTGCCGCTGAGAACGTTATTCTTTGGGGCCAGCTTGTGGGTACATGGAACGTCAGTGTACCTGATCCGGTTTTCAACGTATCTGTGATTTTAGTGTCTTGCTCAGGAAACATTTTATAAGCAGATACACTGCTAGGCTGCTCCTGTGCATTGTTGGAATAAACCACCTCGATGGTAGCGGATCCGTTAAAATCATACCAAAAGGCGTTGCGTTTGTCTGTTGATTTGCTGCAGTTTGACAGCAAGCCGAATAATAATAAGACAATCAGAGATGTAGGATATGCTTTCATACCTTACCAGTTTGGTTGAGGTAATAAAAGTAGTGGATTGGGATTTATACCTATCGACTCAGGGTGGATCGTCCCAGGATTTATTTTAAATAATTTTCAGGAGTCATTACGGATAGTTCACTTGTTTTGTAGTCCTTGATATTCCTCATAATAATGATTTGTATTTCTTTTTCCCTAAGCGCAGAGAAGTGCTCAAAAGCATCCTCAAAGTCTTTGAAATCAGAGTTTAGTGTATCCAAAATAGTGCTTCTGCTCATTTTAAAAACATCCATAATAGAATAATAGCGTTTTTAAGTTATCTATTACCTTACGGCGATATGCTGTTTTTTTTAGGAGATAATAAATGTTACTGGTCGTTACTGGTGTTACAAAACCTTTTATCAGACCTTGGTCACAGAGATCTAAAATTCTTGATGCATTTAATCCATCAAATGATAATTGATAGTTACATATCAATTAAATGACAACAACGCCTTCGCATTTCATTTACGAAGGCGTTGTTGTTATTTCAGGCTATTATGGTTGCGTAGTTGTATTGTAGTTGATCATCCAGAGAATACCAAACTTGTCTTTCAACGATCCGAAGTAATCACCCCAGAACATATCTTCCATAGGCATTTCAATCTCGCCCCCGTCTGCCAGCGCATTGAAGACGCGGTCTGCATCCTCTCTGGAGTCGGGGCTGAGCGAGATGTAGGAATAATTGCCGGGAACTAGTTTGTGACCCATGGATTCGACACAATCGGAAGCCATCAATATGTTGTTGCCAATTGGCAGTGAAACGTGCATCGCCAGATTCTTATCTGCTTCCGAAAAGTTCTCTGAACCGGGAGCATCGCCCATTTTCTGGATAAAAAGCTGTCCGCCAAATATGGATTGGTAAAATCTGAAGGCTTCCTCGGCATTACCGTTGAAATTCAGGTAAGGATTGATGGTAGGCATATGAATAAGATTTGATGATGGTGAATTATTTAAGAATCGAAAACGGTGACTTATACTGGTTTCACTGACTCGGCATTTTTGACATGTCCATATGCAGTACAGCCCAGCGGTGGCCATCCGGATCTTCGAATCCGAATACATACATCCAGCCCTCTGCAGGGCTTGGTTCTGCAAATATTTTACCGCCTGCCTTCCGGACAGTCTCTGCCATTGCATCCACTTCGCCTGGGCTCTCAGCATCTATATTGATCAGAGCCTGATGGCCCTGACTGGTATCGGCCACTTTGCTGTGCACCATACCTTCAAATGCCTTTGCGGGAAAAAGCATCAATACAAAGTTTTGTTCTCCTATGAAAAAACTGGCAGCATGCCGGTTGTTGTCATGCATAGGGTTGCTTCTGAAGCCTATATCTGAGAAAAATCTGCGGGATACTTCCAGATCTTTAACTGGTAAATTAAGCCATGCTTGTTTGACACTCATGATGATAGAATTTAAGTTGTTTGATACATGTTAGCATCAACTTTGCTGATGCCGACAGTACAAATGTCTGCCAATCCGGTCATTTGCATACGGTGATAAAGCGACAATCAGCAGGGGCAAATGTGACAACTTCATCCGTACCGGTGTATCATGTACACTATGGGGATTTCACCGTCTTACTTGCTGGCAAGTGTAAGTAAATTGGTGTCTTGTTTTTACACCTGCACGCAGTATTTGGTATTGAAAATTGATTACTTTGTCGGTTAATTGGCTGGTGTGAATGATGAGACGGGATTAATTAATAAATCAAAAATAAGAGGTAATGTATACCGGAAGTCATTATAGATTGGTCCATTTTATTCCCTGGACCAGGACTAAGATTTATAAAATGCTGGTCATGAGCATGGTCCCGACAGGGCTGTTCTATCTGTTCGGATGGAAATGGCTGGCAATTCCCTGGGTGCCGGTTGCATTGATGGGTACAGCAACTGCCTTTATATCAGGTTTTAACAATACTCAAACTTACAATCGTTTGTGGGAAGCACGTCAGATATACGGAGCGATCATCAATAACAGCCGGGCACTGGGAATGATGATTAAAGATTTCATCCGTAAAGAACAAAAGGCTGAGGAAGAGTTACTTCACAGGGAAATGGTGTACCGGCATATTGCCTGGCTAACGGCGCTGCGGTTTCAGTTAAGGGAAACCAAAAGCTGGGAGCATGTAAAGACCAAAATTTACAATCGGGAATACCTGAAATACTACCAGGTTCCGGAATGGGAAAGTACGCTGGAGGATGAGCTAAAGCCCTATTTGTCGGAATCCGACAGAACGTTTATACTGGATAGGAAGAACAGGGCTACGCAACTGATCGCGCAGCAGTCCGCACAGCTGCGCAAGCTTCATGAGCAGGGAGCGATTTCAGATTTCAATTATATTACGCTGGAGAATCAGTTAAAGGAGCTCTATGATCAGCAAGGCAAATGTGAAAGAATTAAAAACTTTCCATACCCACGGCAGTTCTCAACGATCAATCTGTTTTTTACCAATGCTTTTTGCATGCTTTTGCCCATGGGATTCCTGAATGAATTTTCCCGACTTGGCGAAGACTGTATCTGGTATACTATCCCTTTTAGTGTATTGACTGGCTGGGTTTTTCTGGTTCTTCAACAAATAGGACAAAGTACCGAAAACCCTTTTGAGGGAAACGCCAACGATGTGCCCGTTACCCAGATCAGCCGTAATATCGAAATTGATCTGAGAGATATGCTTGGCGAAAAAGATCTTCCTGCTCCGCTCACACCTGTGAATAATATTCTGATGTAAGTCACAATCTTCCTAAAACGAAAACCACTGGTCACTGCTGGTGGTTTTCGTTTTTATAACGTGTAAGATTTATATAATCCTGGCATATTATGTGTAATAACAATTATAAATATAAAAACTTATTTAATAATTATTTAAGGATTAATCTGTAAAAAGTAGTTTATGCAAACGTTTGCATTAAATTTGTCGTTCAATTTTAGAAAAGCATGAAGCTAGTATTTTTCACTGAAAAATCGACAGCTGTACGTGGTTTGAAAGTAAGACATCAATTAAAATATTTAGCAGTTATCCATGTCCGATCAAGAAAAAAAAATAAAGGTTGCCATCGTAGGCGTAGGTAACTGCGCCAGTTCGTTGGTTCAGGGGGTTGAGTATTACACGGCCCATTCCGAAAAATCGTCTGGCCTGATGGCCGATACCATTGGCGGTTACAGCGCAGAGCACATCGAGTTTGTATGTGGTTTCGAAGTAGATGAACGTAAAATCGGTTTACCGTTGAAAGAAGCGATCTGGGCCAGACCCAACTGCACGATTGCACTATACACACATATTACATCGCAAGCACCGGTTTACCGTTCCCCCGTGATAGACGGTGTTTCTCCTCAGATGTCGGCTTATCCGGCAGAGAACCGGTTTGTCATTCAAGACGAACTGGCTGCCACTGATCTGTTAGCCAACCAGGCCGAATATAACCCGGAGCTGGTAGCTTCGCTCCGGGAGGAGATCATCGCTCAATTACAACACCACCAGGCTGAGGTGCTGATCAATTACCTGCCGGTAGGCTCACAGCTGGCGACGGAGTTTTATGCGGAAATCTGTCTGGAGCTGGGTATTTCCTTGGTGAACTGTATTCCTGTGTTTATCGCTTCTGACCAAACCTGGGAACAGCGCTTCATTGATGCGGGCATACCTATTATTGGCGATGATATGCGCAGCCAGTTTGGGGCGAGTATTGTTTCTCAAATGCTTCAGGAACTCGCTTTCGAGCGCGGGCATCATGTGAAAGCGCATATACAGCGTAATGTAGGTGGCAACACGGATTTTCTGAATATGGAAGACAAAAACAGGCTGAAGTCAAAGAAGATCTCCAAGGAAAACGTAATCCGCGCGCAGAACGATATCCGGGGGATTTCGTCCGAGGACAGTTTCCTGCATGCCGGACCATCTGAATACATTGCTTACTATGGCGATAATAAGGTAGCCAATTTCAGACTGGAGTTGGAAGGTTTCATGGGAGCACCTGTGATTCTGGACGCGCAGTTGTCGGTTCAGGATTCCCCGAATTCAGCCGGTGTGGTGATCGATGCGATTCGTTATGTATATGTAGCCCGGGAGCTCGGACTGGTAGGCGCACTACGCGGACCATCGGCTTCTACGCAGAAGACGCCACCGCAGCAAATGATGTTCAGCGATGCGATCTATGAATGTCACGCACTGGCACGCCGTGAGCTGACGGCATCAACCAGAAAGCAGCTGAGAAAAACTGAAATGATTTCGACTATTTAGTAGGAATTCAGAAATTTTTTAATCCAATAGGAATTAAAGCAATCCGCAGAAGCAACAGGAGATATCCTGAGCATTCTGCGGATTTTTATTTGGTAAATTTCATCTCTTAAGTCAAAGCCGTTGATTATCAAATAAAAATTTTATGTTTTTTAACATAGAAAAAAAGTTTACAAATTTTTTTATTTAAATATTTGATAATGAGTTATTTATATTTCTTGTATAATAAAAAAGTTTACAAATTATTAATATCCTTTGTAGATTTGTCTCAGCCAAACAGACAGGAAATAGCAATAATTGTATCGGGAAATGATACTGTGCTGGTTGTGAGGATTTAAGCTTCATCCTATCATTTTGTAAGCGTTCCGGTGGCTACAAAGCTCCATTTTTGATAAAAGAAAACGATATAAAAGTTAACACATACCGCCATATACAATGAGCATTTTTGATAAACGTCTGCAATACAAACCCTTCGAATACCCTGAAATTTTACAATTTACCGAGGCAATTAATAAGGCCTACTGGGTACACTCCGAGGTGGATTTTACTGCCGATACGCAGGACTTTCATTCGCATCTGAACCATGCCGAAAGAAATGCGGTCAAAAATAGTCTTCTGGCGATTGCTCAGATTGAGGTGGCTGTAAAGTCGTTTTGGGGTAATCTGTTTCACCATTTGCCTAAGCCGGAATTCAACGGTTTGGGAAGTACATTCGCTGAATGCGAATTCCGTCATTCGGAAGCATACTCGCGTCTTCTGGAAGTTTTGGGCTATACCAATCAGTTTGAATCATTGGTAGAAATTCCGGTGATCCGTGAGCGCATCGATTATCTTTCTGAGGCTTTGGGTAACGCTAAATCTACTGACAGAAAAGAATATGCGTTTTCTCTGATCCTTTTCTCGATTCTGATCGAAAACGTAAGTTTGTTCAGTCAGTTCGCTATTATCCTTTCCTTTACCCGCTTTAAAGGGTTGATGAAAAACGTGAGCAACATCATCGCCTGGACATCTGTGGACGAGCAGATCCACGCCAACGCCGGTATTTACCTGGTCAACAAAATTCGTGAAGAATTCCCCGATATGTTTGATGATGCAACCGTTGCAGAGATTGTCAGACTCGTTCGTTCCTCTATTGATGTGGAGACTCGTATTGTAGACTGGATTTTCAGCGAAGGTGAGATTGACAGTATCAGCAAAGAGGATCTGATCAATTTCATGAAGTACCGTGCCGACGACAGTCTGCAGAAAATCGGTTTGCCGCGTCAGTTCAATCTGGCTCTGTCGGACATCAAGTTGCTGCAATGGTTTGAAGAAGAGGTTTTTGCAAATAGCCTTGATGATTTCTTTGCCAAACGTCCGGTAGACTATACCAAACACGACAAGAGTATATCCGCCTTCGATCTGTTCTGATCGGGCCATAATATTATTTTATTAACAAGAATTTAAAAACAGAACAAGCTAATGAATAGTCCCGAACTTGATTTGTTGGATGGCGTAGGTGTACGCTATGACATGGAAAAACTTTGGTGGAAAAACACTGAAAGTGAACAGGTTCTTAACAGAGGTTATCTACTGAAAGGCGAAACTGTAGAAGGAGCGATTGAACGTGTATGTGCTGCTGCTGCCAGGCGTTTGTACCGTCCGGAATTGAAAGAGGCGTTTCAGGAAATGGTAGAGCGTGGCTGGATGAGTCTTAGCTCGCCGATCTGGGCGAACATGGGAACCGAGCGTGGTTTGCCTATTTCATGCTTCAACGTACACGTGCCGGACAATATAGAAGGTATTACCCACAAATTGGGTGAGGTGATCATGCAGACAAAGATCGGTGGAGGAACGTCAGCTTACTTTGGCGCCTTGCGCGGAAGAGGTAGCGCGGTAACCGATAATGGTAAGAGCAGCGGAGCAGTAAGCTTTATGCGTCTTTTCGATACGGCGATGGATACGATCTCTCAGGGCGGTGTTCGTCGTGGTGCATTTGCTGCCTATATGGATATCGATCATGAAGACATTGAAGAGTTTTTGCAGATCAAGGATATTGGTCACCCGATCCAGAATCTGTTTTCAGGTGTGTGTGTACCTGACTACTGGATGCAGGAAATGATTGACGGCGATATGGAGAAACGTGAGGTATGGGCTAAAATTCTGCAAAGCCGCCAGCAAAAAGGTTTGCCTTATATTTTCTTCTCAGATAACGTCAATATCAACAAACCACAAGTTTACAAAGACAAAAATCTGAGGATCAATGCCAGTAATCTGTGCTCGGAGATTATGTTGCCATCGTCAGAAGACGAATCATTTATATGCTGCCTGTCTTCAATGAATCTGGAGTTGTACGACGAATGGAAAGATACCGACGCAGTTCGTCTTGCGATCTTCTTCCTGGATGCTGTATTGCAGGAGTTTATTGAAAAGACGGAAGGTAATCACTTTCTGGCAAACGCAAACCGTTTTGCAAAACGTCACCGTGCTCTGGGTCTTGGTGTGCTGGGATGGCATTCGTATCTGCAACGCAATATGATCCCTTTTGAAGGATTGCAGGCCAAGCAGCTTACGGTGAAAATTTTTCAGGAAATTCAGGCAAAATCCGAAAAAGCTACCCAGGAACTTGCTTTGATATACGGCGAGCCGGAATTGTTGAAAGGATACGGTCGTCGTAATACTACATTGCTGGCTATTGCGCCTACAACATCTTCATCTGCCATTTTAGGACAAACTTCTCCGGGTATTGAGCCTTTCAGCAGTAATTATTACAAGGCGGGACTTGCCAAAGGTAACTTCATGCGCAAGAACAAATACCTGAAAGAATTGCTGGAAGAGAAGGGCATCGACAATGAAGAAACCTGGCGTACGATCATGTTGAACCACGGAAGCGTACAGCACCTGGACGCACTTACGCAGGAAGAAAAAGATGTGTTCAAAACATTCAAGGAGATCAGTCAGCTTGAAATTATTCAGCAGGCTTCTATCCGTCAGAAATATGTGGATCAGTCACAGAGTCTGAATCTTAATATTCCTTCCAATTTACCGGTGAAAGAAGTAAATAAGTTGTTGATCGAAGCGTGGAAGCTGGGAGTGAAAACGCTTTACTACCAACGAAGTCAAAGTGTTTCCAAAGAACTGGTAACGAGTCTGGTAAGCTGCCAGTCCTGCGAGTCGTAATGATATAGATTTTAGTAAGCTGATCAGGCTGCTCTTTTTCGGAAGGGCAGCCTGATTGTTTTTTATCTCTAATTACAAGACAAGAAAAATAAGTTGCTTGTAGGATCATTCCGAACCAGGCAACCTCTATATTTGCGATATAACTTTAAATACATATCGATCCTCATGAACAGTTTTACCCGATCCCTGCTTAGGAAATTCTGCTTTGTTGGTTGCATTCTGTTAACTCTATTGCTTGAAAATCCCGCTATTGCACAAAGCACCGCTTTGACCGTGACCGGTGAGGTGGAATCTGCTCTGGAATTGAAAATGGAAGATTTGACCGTTTTTAAGCAGTTTACCCGAAAAGTGAAAGACCGTGACGGCAGGGAGCACGAGTTTGGTGGCGTGGCCCTCGCGGATATTCTTGCAAGGGCGGGAGTGACGCTGGGAGCTAAATTGCGGGGCGAAAATTTGGTAAAATATGTACTGATTACAGCAGCAGATGGCTATGAAGTGATATATGCGCTGGCCGAGATTGATCCTGAATTCACAGATCAGGTAATTTTGCTGGCTATACAAAAAGATGGCAAACCACTAGGGGCCGGTGAAGGTCCGTTAAGAATTATTGCTCCGAATGATAAAAAGCCCGCCCGCTGGATTCGGGAAGTGCGCTCAGTGAAAGTGATGTTTGCAAAACATTGACATCAGGACTTGAAGTGAATTACTTTAATCAAAGTAGCCGGTGGAATTTGTGATATTGCCTTAAGTAAAGCATCTTTGCTGACAAGTCTTCATTGCATCATTTACAGACTTTCTGGTAATAATTCCATAATCTAATTCTATTCGCGCTGATGAAAAAATTATGTTTCGTTGTAGGTATTCTCTTTTTTTTAACGGTCATCCCGACAAGTGCCCAAAAGTCGCTGAAAATCATGATTTTGGATGGAGAGTCGAATCCGTATCACCGGATTGATATTGGTACGCAAATCATGAAAAAGCTGCTGGAAGAATACAAGGCGTTTCAGGTAGAGGTGGTTTCAGCTCCGGGGAAAGATGGCGATTTTAGCCAGTTTAATCCGAGGTTTACAGATTATAATGCCATCGTATTGAATTATGATGTGCCTACAGAACGTTGGCCGGATGCACTGAAGAGATCATTCGAACAATATATGTCCAATGGTGGAGGTTTGGTAATTGTGCACGCGGCCAATAATTCTTTTCCGGGTTGGGTGGAATTCAATAAGATGATAGGTGTGGGCGGATGGCGCGACCGGAACGAAAAGAGCGGACCCTATTGGTATTATAAGGATGGCAAATTGGTTGAAGATACAAAACCTGGAAGCGCTGGTAGCCATGGGGCCAGATTGCCTTTTGCTATGAACGTGGTAAATACTAATCACCCGATTACAAAAGGTCTGCCGCCGGTGTGGATGCACCATAACGATGAGCTGTATGCAAATCTGCGCGGACCGGGTGAGAATATGACCGTACTGGCAACATCCAAATCTTTGAAAGAAAATCATGGAACCGGCTATGACGAACCACAGCTGATGGTGCTTACGTATGGAAAAGGACGCATCTTTCATCAAACGGCGGGTCACGATCCTGTCGGCATGAGCTCGGTTGATTTTGGTGTGCTATTGCAAAGAGGAACAGAATGGGCAGCGACCGGCAAAGTAACCCAAAAAGTGCCAGCCAATTTCCCCACAGCCAATACTGTTACTTACCGTGCTGATATTGCTGCGATGAATCCGGCGCCAGCTAAAAAGTAAATCGGGGAATCGGTAAAAATATTATCAATATTATTATAATACAAGAGCCTCCATACAGGGGGCTTTTTGCGTTTTACTCGTCTTGTGATCAGTATCTTATTCCTACCTTAACACAAACAAAATGGATAATGCAGATTCTATAAGCCGCAGGTCGTTCCTGCAAACGTTCGCTCTGGCTGCAGGAGCTCTGACGACTTCGTCAGCCTTCGCAGAAGAGCTGTTTAAAAAAGGGAACTTCAAGATTGGTTACTCTTCAATCACCTGGGGAGGGAAAGATTTGATAGCCATTGAAGAACTTTCATCGCTTGGTTATAAGGGCATTCAGTTGAGGGCCAACACCTTCGCGCCGTACCGTACAAAGGTTTCGGAGCTGAAAGATGCACTTATGAAAAATGACCTGAAGCTGGTCATGTTTTCCAGCGGCAATGTGGAAGTTGATCCGGCCAAACTCCAGAGTACGATTGATACACATGTAGCACATGCCAGTTTTGTAAAGGCCCTGGGAGGTAATGCGCTGCAGGTAACTAATAGTCTTCGGAAAAATGGCCAGGCACCTACAGCCGCAGAACTTAAAAAGCTGGCAGAAGTGATGAATGAGATTGGAAAACAAACGGCTGACCTGGGTGTGCAAACTGTTTACCACAACCACATGAACCAGTGGGGCGAAACACCGGAGGAAGTAGATACGATTGTGCAGGCGATGAATCCAAAATACGTCAAACTGCTGCTTGATATTGCGCATTACAAGCAAGGGGGAGGAGAACCGCACGAGGCAGTGGTACAATATAAGGACGTGCTGCATTCTCTGCATCTGAAGGATACCAAACCCGTTGAGTCCAAAAGCGGCTATAAGTTTGTAGAGCTCGGACAAGGACGAGTAGACGTGCCGGCTGTATTTACCGCTTTAAATAAAGTAAAGTTCAAAGGCTGGGCCGTAGTGGAGCTGGACGGTGTGCCCGATCCGGATAAATCGCCATTGGTTTGCGCCGAGATCAATAAAAAATATATCATTGAAACTTTGAAGTATCCGCTTGGTTAACTGTTAGATTCGACATAGATGTTTATTAAGAATCACACCCTTTCGGCAGATTCTGATTATCTGAAAGTTTTCCGATACCCCGGGTGAGATCCCGGGGTTATTCGTCTTTGGTCTCGCTGGGATCATTGTTGTGCGAATGTCCCTGAACGAGTGATCGTAACCTAAACAGCATGAGTATTTTTTTGATTTAGTCGGGTAGAGTATTCCCTACTTGTTACACGCTAACTGTAAAGCCTGGAGGGCTTTAATATGATTAACTCCGGGTGAAACCCGCAGCTGATCGGCACATAAAGTCAACAACCCTGTGAGGTTTGAATATCTTTAATTATTGTCAAATCAATATCCACCTACACATTTGCAATCTTTAATATAGAGGCTATCCGGAATGGAATAATCACATATGGGTCCGATTGGATTGTTGGTCGCGTATTCTCTTTTAAGCCTTTCCAGCTCAGCGAACTTATTGCCAAGTTTTACAGAATCTACATCTTTGATATTGTAGATATATGTCAATCCGCATGTACCAGGAGCAAGAATAGTGCTGAGGCGACAATCCTGTGCTTGCGTAGCACATTGTTTGGGTACAACCAAATTTTCAATATCAGATGTAACCCTGTTGATGGATGCAAGCATATCTGCCGCATTTTCTGATTTGTTACAAGCGACTATGGTGATTAATAAGAGAGGTATAAGCAGCAGCAGTATTACAGTCCATATTTTCATGACCATACAGTTAGATGTGAATCAGATAAGTGCTATCGGGACATTTGATTTTATAAATTGGTTGTAATCACATCATTTTTTTGATATTATTTTTCCTTTCTTAAATACCTTATGCAGTACTTTGTAAGGGTAGGCAAGCGTTATTTTCGTTTATAGTTATGTAGAACGGAAACTTGCACAAATACCAGGAAATATATTATTTATCAATAACCCCGCTTGCGTTTTCAAATGAAAAGATCAAAGATCTGCACCGTATTGCTGCTCACAATTTTAACTGTTTCAACAACCTACGCCCAAAAGTCGAAGGACGGATGGGAAAGCCTTTTCAATGGTAAGGATCTGACAGGCTGGAAACAGCTGAATGGTAAAGCTACTTATGAGGTCAAAGATGGTGCCATTGTAGGTACATCCGTGATGGAGACACCCAATTCATTTCTTACTACAGAGAAAGATTATGGAGATTTTATTTTCGAATGCGAACTGAAAGTTGATAATAAACTTAACTCAGGCATTCAGATCCGCAGCCTTTCGAAACCGGATTATATGAATGGTCGCGTGCATGGATACCAGGTGGAGATTGACCCGAGTGACCGCGCCTATTCAGGTGGAATCTATGACGAAGCACGCCGCGGCTGGTTGTATCCGCTCGACATCAACCCGGAAGGCAAAAAAGCTTTCAAGAAAGATCAGTGGAATAAATACCGTATTGAGGCGATTGGTAATACCATCCGTACTTTCGTAAACGATCTACCGGTAGCTTACCTGGTTGATGATGTTACGCCAAGCGGATTTATCTGTCTGCAGGTGCATTCTATCGGTAAAGACCAGAGCCGTCAGGGAACGCAGGTGAGCTGGAAGAACATACGTATCAAAACCACAAACCTGAAACCAAGCCCGGCAACCAATATCCGCATCGTGAACATGATCCCGAACTCGATCACGGATGCGGAGAAAAAAGAAGGCTGGAAGCAGCTCTATGATGGTAAAACGGTGGATCAGTGGAGAGCATATGGCGGTACAGACTTCCCTTCCAAAAGATGGAGCTACAATGACGGAACAATTACCATCGCAAAATCAGACGGTTCTGAAACAGGTAATGATATCATCACCAAACAACTGTATGGTCCTGCTTTCGAATTTCAATTTGAGTTTAAATTGACGGAAGGAGCGAACAGTGGTGTAAAGTACTTCGTGGATCAGAAATTCAATTCAGGAGGAAAATCAGGTATAGGTTGTGAATTCCAGGTGCTGGATGATGCAGTTCACCCTGATGCCAAAAAAGGTAAGGATGGCAACCGTACGATCGGATCGCTATACGATGTGATCACATCTCAAAAACCGGCCAACTCTATCAAGAAGATCGGAGAGTGGAACCAGGGACGTATCGTGGTCACCAAAGACGGTAAGGTTCAGCATTTTTTAAATAATTATAAGGTGGTTGAGTATGTTCGCGGATCTCAGGCTTTTAAAGACTTGGTAGCGGAATCGAAGTTCAAGGATTTTGACGGATTCGGTATGTCGGAGAAAGGTCATCTGCTATTGCAGGATCACGGCGACAATGTGTCCTTCCGCAGCCTGAAAATTAAAGAGACCAAATAATTGGTCATCATCAGTTCAATAACAGTATAACCAGCATAACCTTTTATATCAATCACAATGACAACCAGAAGGGATTTTATAAAAAGTGCAGCATTGGCATCTGCCGGAGTTGCCATCGGAACAAGCGCATTCAGTGCGTCAAGCTATCGTCGTATCCTGGGAGCCAATGACCGTGTACGTGTAGGAATTATTGGTTTCTCTGATCGTTTCCGCAGCTCACTGGCTCCTGCGTTCGCACAGCACTCCAAAGAACTGAACTTTGAATTTATGGGTGTTTCTGATCTTTGGAACAGACGCCGTGACGAAGCCGAGAAATTTATTACTGATAAAGGCTGGGCAGCCAGTCAGTTTGTAAAGGCACGTAACAATGAAGAATTGCTGGGTCGTAAAGATGTTGATGCTGTAATTATCAGCACAGCAGATTTTCAGCACGCTTTGCACTGTGCAGAGGCGGTAAAGTCGGGAAGAGATGTGTATGTTGAAAAACCTTTTGCTGAATCTCTGGAAGATGCAAGAGCTGTCATGAAAGCAGTGGATGCATCGAAACAAATTGTGCAGGTAGGATCGCAGCGCCGCAGTGCCCCTAACTACCATGCTGCTTACGACTATATCAAATCCGGAAAATTTGGCGATATCACCACCGTGGAAATGACATGGAACGTGAATCAGCCAGGTCGCTGGAGAAGAAAAGAACTTGTGGAACAGATCAGAGAGCAGGATACAGACTGGACACGCTTCCTGATGAACCGTCCTAAGGTAGCCTGGAACCCTCGTTTTTATCTTGAATACCGTTTGTTCTACCCTTATTCGTCCGGTATTCCCGGCCAATGGATGGCGCACCAGATCGATACCGTTCACTGGTTCTCGGGATTGGATGCACCACGTAACGTAGTGGCCAATGGAGGTGTTTATACCTGGAAAGACGGCCGAACCAATGCGGATACTTTCAGTGCCACATTTGAATACGGCCCGGCTGACGATAAATCGAAAGGCTTCCAGGTCATCTATTCTTCCCGTTTCAACAATGAAGCAGGTGGAGTGAAGGAATATTACTTCTCGAACGGAGGGATGATCAACCTGGATACCAACCAGATTACACCTGAAGGCGGATTGAAAGAAAAAGATGCAAAAGGAATGGGCATGAAAGCCAACCTGCTTGAAGCTTCCACTCTGAAATCATCCGGTAAAATTGAAACGGATGCAAATACCGGAGGTGATCCAATGACATCACTTCACATGCGGAACTGGATGGAATGTATCCGCAGCCGTAAGGAAACAAATGCTCCTGCGCGTGTAGGATTCAACCACTCCGTGGCAAATATCATGGCAACGCAGGCTTTGCATACCGGCAAACGTGTAAGCTGGGATCCGAAGAAAAAAGATATCGTGCTTAGCTAATTAGCACTGAATAATAATATAGAACGCAGAGTCAATGCTATTTGCCTGAAACAAAGCACTGCATAGCTCTGCGTTTTTTTGATGATCAATGTTTATTTTAAAACTGTAATCCGGTGAATTTATTCAATACGAAAGTGGCTTTGGCTACCTTATCACTTGCAGCAATGACTAGCCTTGCACAGGCACAAAAGGTAGATCTGGTCAATAACGAAAAGGAAAAAAAGGTGGAGGTTTCTGTGGATGGTAAGCCTTTCACTGCTTACTACTATCCAGGTGAGGATGTTTTGAAAAAGGCAGTGCTGTATCCTGTGATGACGGGTAAGGGTACTGTCATCACCCGTGGCTGGCCGATGGATCCACGGGCTAATGAACGGGTAGATCATCCGCATCATGTGGGAGTCTGGCTTAATTATGAGGATGTTAACGGAAATGATTACTGGAACAATTCTGACGCAGTGAATCACGAAAAACGTGCATACGGAACGATTAAGCACACAGGTATTACTTCCATGAAAAGTGGTAAAAACAAAGGTGAGCTTATTGTAACTGCCGACTGGGTAGATAAAGACGGAAAGCTGACATTGAAGGAAGTAACCACGTATACATTCAGTGGTAAAGGGGATATGCGTGTGATTGATCGCAGTACGAAACTCACGGCAGTGAATGGAGATGTTGCTATGCCCGATATCAAGGATGGTATGTACGCAATACGTGTAGCCCGCGAGCTGGAAATTCCATCCAACAAGCCTGAAATTTTTACGGATGCAGCTGGTATTGCTACCAAAGTACCTGTAATGAATAATCAGGGAATTACCGGAAACTACCGCAACAGCAATGGTGTCGAGGGAGAAGCCGTTTGGGGTAAGCGGGCAATCTGGTGTAATCTTACTGGTAAAATCAAAGATGAAGACATCTCAGTGGCCATTATAGATCATCCTAAAAATGTAGGTTATCCTGCATACTGGCACGCAAGAGGTTATGGGCTGTTTGCTGTAAACCCGTTAGGGCAAAAGCAGTTGAGCAATGGAAAGGACGTGCTTGATTTCAAGATTAAAAATGGTGAATCCACAACATTCCGTTACAGGATGGTGATTGCTTCGGAGCACCTGAAGGATGCTGCTCTGAATACTATCGCGGCTGAATATGCGAAAGTGAAGTAATTTTTGAGTGATAATAAGTTGAAAAGCCACGGAATCGTCCGTGGTTTTTTGCATTTGTATACAGAGCGATATCACTACTTGTTGCAGTAAAATCCGTGAAAATCTGTGCCATTAAAAATAGTAGTTTATTTCACTTCTGAAACTATTTTTGCAGCCCCCAAGTGTATTGCGTAAATTCAATAAAATCAGGAAGAGTTATTATTTCAATGGGAAAGCGGCTGGTGTGTTTTTGTGGTTGGTTCATTTGCATTTGGCTGCAGATACATGTGGCTATGGCCCAAACGAATGACTACCAATTTGCCCGATACGGTACCGAAAGAGGCCTTTCCCACAATCAGGTCAATTGTTTTTTGAAAGACAGGCAAGGATTCGTTTGGATTGGCACAGCCGATGGTCTGAATCGTTTTGATGGTTATTCGTTCAAGATCTTCAAACATGATCCTGCTGATTCCACGACCATTGACGATCATTACATTAACGATCTGTTCGAAGACCCGCAGGGTTATATCTGGATCAGTACGCATAAAGGATACAGGATCTATGATCCTGCTACAGAGCGCATCAGTTCCAATGCAGGCCATGCAGCAAAACGGTTGGGATTGCCCGATGCTAATTTCAGCAGGGTGATCAGGACCGCATCCGGAGACTACTGGATCAATCATAACAGATTGGGACTGCTCCGGTATTCTCCGGCTACAAAGGTGCTGATCCATGTGAAATTCAGACCCAGGGAAGAGCTGCAGACAGGAGCCGTAATTTCTGATTTTAATGAAGATGCAAAAGGGAATCTTTGGGTGGTTTACAGCAATGGTTATCTGGCCAAAATCAATGGGAAAACATTCCAGGCCGACTACCGCAGCAATTTGCTCAGCCGCCGCACCATCGGTAATTCTGTTAACCACCGTGTATTTGTAGATCAGGACGGGGAGCCATGGGTGTACATAGTGAAGGCAGTAAGAGGTATCTTCTATTTTGATGTAAAAAATAACCGTTTGATAGAGGGAAGTACCTCGTCGGCGAATATCCGGCTGACCAATAATATCGTGAGCGCTGTGATCTCAGGACCTGATGGCCGGATTTGGGTAGGTACCGATCATGGCGGGATAAATATCATTGAGAAAAAATCGCTTCAGGTTTCAGTGCTGAGCTACAATCCTAATGATCCGAAAACAATTAGCCAGAACAGTGTGATGACCTTGTATAGGGACTCGTCTGGTATGATATGGGCAGGAACGTTTAAAAAGGGTTTTTGCAATTACCACCGTAACCTGTTCAAGTTCACCAATATCAGGCATTTATCTTCTGTTCCCGGCAGTCTGCCATTTGATGATGTGAGTGTTTTTGTTGAAGATAAAAAGGGCAATATATGGGTGGGATCAAATGGAGGTGGCCTTATTTATTTTGACAGGACCAACAACACTTTCAGGCAATATCGTAACATTCCGGGGAATGCTGCCAGTCTGAGCAATAATGTAATCGTGAGTCTGTTTATGGATTCGTCAGGAATACTATGGATCGGAACGTATTTCGGCGGTTTGAACAGCTTTGACGGCAAAACTTTTAAGCGCTATCAGCATGATCCTGCGGACCCGACAAGTCTTATCGATGACAGGGTATGGGAGATTTACGAAGATTCTCAACACAGGCTCTGGGTCGGTACGCTCGGTGACGGACTTGAGCTTTTTGACAGAGGGAAAAATGTATTTGTACACTTCAGGCCCAATGCCCCCAATTCGATCAACTCTGATTACATCGCTGCCATGATGGAAGATAAGGATGGGGATCTGTGGATTGGTACGGCAGCCGGGATTGATGTGCTGATGCGAGAAACAGGGAAATTTGTACATTACGGGCATCGAAATGGCGATCCTACCAGCCTGAGCAACGACGGCGTAACAGCTATCACGCAGGACGGATTGGGTAATATATGGGTCGGGACGGTTCAGGGGCTCAATTTGTTTGACAAGAAAACCGGCCGCTTCAAAGTGTACGACATGCGGGATGGCCTACCGGATAATTCTATCGTATCTGTTGTCATTGATGCAAAGGAAAATCTTTGGCTGGGCACTCCCAAGGGACTGGTAAACATAAACATCAGCAAGCGTAGCGGAGCGGTTCCGGAAGCGATCAAGGTACGTATATACAACGAGGTCGATGGCCTGCAGGGGAGAAGTTTTAATGAGAATGCAGCATTGCGGTTGCACACCGGTGAACTTGTGTTTGGCGGAGCCAGCGGGTTTACGGTATTTTCACCCCAGAGCGTAGACGATGACGTAGTGCATGAAGGTGTGATGTTGACCGATTTTCAGATCTTTAACAAAAGTGTGAAACCGGGCGAGCAACTTGATGGTAATCTGATTCTTGCCAGATCAATCGCACAAACGACCGAAGTAGAGCTGAAACACAGTCAAAACGTATTTACGATTGAGTTTGCCGCACTGAATTTTCTCCATGCCGATAAGAATCATTATTTGTATACACTTGAAGGCTTCAATGATCAGTGGTTTGAAGCGGATAATAACACCAGAAAAGTCACCTATACCAACCTGGATCCGGGAGAATACACATTCCGGGTGAAGATGCAGAACGGTAATCAGGCCACGCAAGAGCGGGAACTGAAAATCCATATACTACCTCCTTTCTGGAAAACGCCGCTCGCATATATGCTTTACGCACTGGCTATAGCTGTGGCACTGGCCATCGCCAGATGGATCCTTCTGGAACGGGAAAGAATGAGTTTCCGATTGGTACAGGAGCGTCGTGAAGCCCAGCAGCTACATGAACTGGATCTGATGAAAATTAAGTTTTTCACCAATGTAAGCCATGAATTCCGTACGCCGCTCACATTGATGCTTACACCGCTGGAAGGTTTACTGAAAACGATGCAGGCCAACACAGAAGTGAAAGTTCAGCTATCACTTGTTCATCGAAATGCCACCCGGCTTCTGAACCTAGTCACCCAACTGCTGGACTTCAAGAAAATGGAAGTTGAGGATACAGCCTATAATCCTGAAAGAGGGGATATTGTCCAGTTTGTCAGGGAGATTACACACACTTTTTCTGACTTATCTGAACGAAAGCACATTGCCTATTCATTTCGATCCGACACTGAATCGCTTTATACTATGTTTGATCCCGAGAAGATGTCCAGGATCATGTATAACCTTTTGTCTAATGCATTTAAATTCACACCCGAGCAGGGAAGGGTAGTCGTGACGCTTGCCACGGTCGATCACGAAACTGGAAAACAGCTGGAAATACGCGTGGCAGATTCAGGGATAGGCATTCCGGAAGCAGATCAACCCAAAGTTTTTGAGCGCTTTTTTCAGCATCAGTTGCCAAGCCACGTGGTGAATCAGGGAAGTGGAATAGGGCTTTCGATCACCAAGGAGTTTGTGAAGTTGCATGCCGGCACGATCACGGTTGAAAGCAAAGAAGGTATGGGTAGCACATTTATGATCAGTCTGCCCTTGGAACCATCGGATATAACCGAAGGGGCGCTAAGCAGCATTGCAGATGAGCAGTTTGTAACGAATCCGGAAATTATAGAAGAACCGGAAAATGGGGTCAATGCAGCCAAACCTGTGCTGCTTATTGTAGAAGATAATGATGAGTTCCGTGACTATATGCGGGAAACACTAGGTAAAGATTACCAGGTGTATGAAGCTCCCAATGGCAAAGTCGGGCATAAAATGACGCTGGATTTGATTCCTGATCTGATCGTCAGTGATGTTATGATGCCTGAAATGGATGGCATGGAGCTTTGCCGGTTGATTAAAACCGATAGCCGTATTTCTCATATCCCGGTTATACTTTTAACAGCCAGAGCTGAGGATGAGCAGCAACTGCAGGGATATGAAACAGGGGCGGATGCTTATGTTACAAAACCATTCCGAATGGATATCCTGTTGGTACGGATCAAAAATCTGATTCACAGAAGAGAACGGGTCCAAAAGCAGTTTCAGCAACATGTGAAAATACAGCCTAGTGAAATTCAAATCCGTTCGGTAGATGAGCAGTTTATTGCAAAAGCTGTGAAAGTGGTCGAGGCCAATTTAAGTAATGCTGATTTCACCGTTGAGGAGTTGAGTTCTGAAATGGCTATGAGCCGCATGTATCTTTACAAAAAGCTGCTTTCACTGACAGGTAAAACACCGGTTGAATTTATCCGTATTATCCGGATGAGAAGAGCTGCCTCTCTGCTGGAAAAAAGTCAGCTAACTGTATCCGAGATTGCCTACCAGGTAGGCTTTAATAACCCCAAGTATTTTGCCAGGCTTTTCCGGGAGGAATTCAAGGTGCTGCCCACAGAGTACCGGAAAAGAGAACCGAATGAGCAATAATGGTTACATATGTTATATTGGAATAATACAACATTTATGTCATTAAGTAACACCTGCGTTTCAACCTGCAAAATCCACACTTCTTTACCCTTAAATCAATAGGAAGTACTCAAAACATGAATAAAAGCAGAAAATACACGCATTTTCTGCCATTAGTTTACATCTGATTCCCTATTTGTAAACATTTGATACCCCTGCAGTCACAGTTAATGAGTCACATTTGTCCAAGAATAAATACGATTTATACTAAAAACCCTTTGAGTGGGTGCTCAATATTGGAATTGTATAATCGTGTTTATTCCTAACTGACATATTTTTAAAAACCACAACAACATGCAAAAAAACATGTACTTAAATCAACAGGTAAAAACAGACCTGTTAACCATGATGAAGTTGCTTTGGATTCCCTTTCTGGTACTCGCTCTGGCCTTGCCACAAAGCGGTGCACTGGCACAGGATTCCAGAAGAACAGTAACCGGTTCTGTCGTATCAGATGCGGATGACAGCGGGATTCCAGGGGCGAGTGTAGTAGTGAAGGGAACATCCAATGGTACTACCACCAATACACAGGGATTCTTTACATTGGATGTAGCACCAGGCAGTACATTGGTGTTTTCTTTCATTGGATATGAGTCCACCGAAATAAACGTCGGAAACAAAACAAAAATCGACATCAAGCTCAAAGAAAGCATAGCCAATCTTACAGAGGTGGTTGTAGTAGGGTACGGTGAAATGAAAAAGACCGATGTATCCAGCTCACAGGTAACTGTGTCAGGTAAGGATCTGAGCAAAACGATCAATACTTCGCTTGAACAAGGGTTGCAGGGACGTGCTGCGAACGTAATGGTACAGCAGAACTCAGGGCAGCCAGGTGCGGCTCCTTCTGTATTGATCCGCGGTCTGAGCTCTCTTACAGGAACAACACAGCCTTTATATGTCATCGATGGTGTGCAGATCAAACCTGACAACATGCGGGATGACCCCAATAACCGTCCTACAGGTTTCTCGAACATTCTTTCGAGTATCAACCCGGACGATATTGAAACGATTAACGTATTGCAGGGACCATCTGCAACGGCCATCTACGGAGCGGTGGGAGCCAACGGTGTGGTGATGATTACTACAAAACGCGGTAAAGCAGGTGAAACTAAAATCACTTTCAACTCCCTGTTAACATTGCAGTCAGAGCCACGGCATATTGATGTGATGAACCTGAGAGAATACGCGCAGTTCAGAAATGAGGCGGAAGCAGTGGGAGGCACGGCGACAGATCCTCAGTTTGCTGATCCGTCTGTATTGGGAGAAGGAACAAACTGGCAGGCAGCACTGTACCGTCCTACAACGCTACAGAAGTATTCACTGGGTTTGAGTGGTGGTACCGAGAAAACAACGTACTATCTGTCGGGAGAATATTTCAACCAGAAAGGAATTGTAGAAGGATCAGGTTTCAAACGCTATAATGGACGTTTGAATTTGGAGAATCAGACACGCAGCTGGTTGAAAATCGGTGCGAACATGAGCGTAGGTATTACAGAGGAAAAGGTGAATACCAACAACGGAGGTATTATCCAGTTGGCTTTGGATCAGAATCCAAGCATACCGGTAACGAATCCCGATGGAAGCTGGGGAGGTCCTACCTCTACGCAGTTCCAGTTTACAAACCCTGTGATGATCTCCAAGATCTACAATGATTACAACCGCAGAACATCTATTCTTGGAAGTTTGTTTGCTGATGTAAAACTGACTAAAAACCTAACCTGGCACACAGAAGCGAACGGAAGCTCTGAGTTTCTGAAATACTATTCTTTCCATCCTTCCTATACCATCGGTGGATTTGTAGTATCGCAGGATGCAGCCACATCGACAAGATCTGTCAATACCAACAACTGGTGGAGCTTTCATACACGTCTTACCTATGATTTGAAACTCAACAAGCATGCAGCCAACATCATGGCGGGTCATGAGGCGCAGGAATTCACTTATGAGTCACTGACCGCTTCAAGAAAGAAGTTTATCACCAATACAATTGAAGAGCTTTCGGGTGGAGATGGATCTGTGATATCGAATGTAAGCAATAACAGTGGTAAGGGAGCAGGATCACGTGAATCGTATTTTGCACGTGTTAACTATAGCTTCAACGAGCGTTACTTCCTTCAGGGAACCTATCGTATGGATGGTTCATCTGCTTTCCGTCAGGGACGCCGCTGGGGTAATTTCCCGGCTGTATCTGCAGCATGGCGTGTATCAGAAGAAAATTTCATGAAGGGCGTTAATCAGATCAACGATCTTAAATTGAGATTTGAAATCGGCCGCTCGGGAAACCAGGGTAGTGGTGGTAATGCGATCTTCTCTACACTGCAATCTGTACCGACAGGATGGGGAACAGGATTTCTGGCTTCCAATTTTGCCAATGAATTCCTTACATGGGAAAAAGATGACGTAATCAATGCAGGTATGGATCTGCATATGTTCGGAAACCGCGTGGAATTGATCGTGGATGCTTACATTAAGAACATTACAAGTTTGATTACGATCAATTCATACCCATTCACTTATGGTGGTGATATTGCTTACTCTCCTGGTTATCTGAGCTGGCCGGCTGTAAATGCAGGTTCAATGAAAAACAGAGGTATCGGGTTTACATTGAATACAGTCAACATCGACAAAGGAGGTTTCTACTGGAAAACGGGTCTGAACTTATCATTTGACCGCAACAAGGTAACTTCTTTGCTTAACCCGATCACCCCGGTATGGAACGCCACTTCGGTAGGCTTCAGAACTGAGGTAGGTCAGCCTGCAAGTATGATCACCGGATACATAGCTGACGGTCTTTTCCAGAATGCGGAAGACATCACAGGTCATGCGATCCAGACATCCAACAATGAGCTGACAATCAATCCTGCAACAGGTACATGGGTGGGTGATACCAAATTCCGTGATCTGAACGGTGATGGTGTAATTGACGCAGAGGACCGTACCGTCATTGGTAATCCATGGCCGAAATTCACACTGGGTCTGAACAACAACGTGAGTTACAGAAACTTTGAGCTGAATGCATTCCTGACAGGTAGTTTTAAAAATGATATCCTGAATTACCCGCGTTACCGTGCCGAAGTACCGGGCAATGGTGGTGTTTTTGGAAACCAATGGTCATCGGTAGCGAATTATGCGCGTCCGAGCAGCTACGAGCCTGGAGATGCAGAATCAGTTACGCTGACAAATCCAGGATATAACATCCCGCGTATTGCTCCGGGTGATCCTAATGGTAACAACCGTATGAACACCAATTTCATCGAAGATGGAAGCTACGTACGTCTTAAAAACATCACGATCAGCTATAACTTCCCAAAAACAATTCTGAAGGATTTCTTCATCAAAGGATTGAAAGCATCTGTTGGAGCTCAGAACTTGTTTACCATCACCAAATACAAAGGATATGATCCTGAGATCGGAATGGTCAATTATGGCGGTACTGTGATGGCAGGAATCGATACTGGTCGTTATCCTTCTGTACGTATGTATTCTTTTGGTCTGCTGGCTGACTTCTAAGCCGCAAAAACAAGCTGATATAACATCAAATTATAATAATATTCTGTATGCAATTCAAATTAAAACTCATAGCGGCGATTGGAGCTTTAGGGCTTATGCAGGGATGCAGCGAGGACTTTCTGGACCGTCCGCCACTGGATGCGCTTACTTCCGGTAACTTCTACAAAACCAATGATGAGATTATGGCCGGAACTGCTCCGCTGTATAACATCGTTTGGTTCGACTTCAATGACAAAGCCAATATGGCATTTCAGGAAGCACGTGCAGGTAACCTGAATTCCAATGACCGTACAGCGTATGTGAAGCACGCCATTGCTTCCACGGATGTTGGTACACTACTGCCCGGGTACAAGTCGTTTTACAAGATCATTGCACAAAGCAACAATGCTTACAAGGCGATCAAAGAAGCAACAGGGAGCACAGCTTCGGCGGCAGTAAAGGGACAAGGATTGGGTGAATGCCGTTTTATGCGTGCCACTGCTTACTACTACCTGGTAACCAACTGGGGAGCTGTTCCGATTGTGTATGATAACGTGGCGCAGATCAACGAGCCGCCTACACGTAACAAGATTGAAGATATCTGGAAGCTGCTTATTCAGGATTATCGTTTTGCCGCTGAAAATCTGCCTGCGACTGCGGTTCAGGGGCGACTGACAAAATACTCCGCAGAGGGAATGCTGGCCCGTATGTATCTGATGCGTGCTGGTTTGAATCAGAACGGAACACGTGTACAATCGGATTTGGACAGTGCGAAATATTATGCAGAAAGTGTGATCACCAAGAGCGGACTTTCACTGGCTCCGACATATGCTGAGCTGTTTGAAAGTGCTAATCACAACAGCACTAAAAACAATCCTGAAAGCTTGTTCTCTCTGCAGTGGATGCCGATCAGTAACCCTTGGGGTATCAACAACTCTTTCCAGGCTTATTTTGCATATGATGCGAATATCACAGGAACAGGCGACGGATGGGGCGCTGCACAAGGTGTTTCGGCTGATCTTGTCAAATATTTCACTGAAAATCCTGCAGATTCATTACGCAGAAAGGCAATCGGGATGTTTGATGGAGATGTGTATCCTACTATCAACAAAGCCAATGGCGGTTTGCGTTATGCCAGACCGGAGCAGCTTGCAGCAATTAAGAAATACATTGTGGGCTCACCTGCAGATAACGGAGGCTTGGGTGGCTTTATGTCCGCGAATATCAATTCCTATATGCTACGTCTGGCAGAGGTTTATTTGATTTATGCTGATGCAGTACTTGGAAATGCCGCGACTACCTCTGATGCAAAGGCCCTGGAATATTTCAATGCAGTACGTAAAAGAGCGGGCATGCCGAATAAGACGTCACTGACTTTCGAAGACATTTTCAAAGAAAGAAGGATAGAAACAGTATTTGAAGGTAATTCATGGAACGAGGTAGTTCGCTGGTATTATTTTGCACCTGCAAAAGCGATCGCTTACACGGCTGCGCAGCGTAAGGAGAACTATACAATGTCTTATGTGCCAGGAACCACTAATCCAAGAAGATATACTGTAACTTATTCACCTGCTGAATATTATCCTTTGTCAGCCAACACACTGTATCTGCCCTTCCCTGAAGCGGAAATCATCAATGCACCTTCTTTGAAAAATGAGCCGGTTGCCTTCGATTTCAGCAAATTAAAAGACTAACCTCTAATTCGAAACGACATGAATTTTAAGAATATATTAAAAACAGGTCTTGGTTTAATGGCTGCAGCTGGTATGCTGCTCAGCTTCCAGAGCTGCGAAAATGATGATATGGACGGCGCACCTGTGATTTCTAATGTGCGCCTGCTTGATCCTGCAACAGCCGATAGCTCTATTACAGCAGCTGAGCCGGGAAGTCTGATCGTGATCCAGGGACAGAATCTGGCCAGTGTGCTGAAGGTGTATTTCAATGATGTTGAAGCCACTTTTAATTCTGCTTTGGGCAGCAACTCCAATATCGTAATCGCCATTCCGGCAGATGCCCCGACAAAAGCGGTTGACGCAAATGTGTCAAGTAAAATCAGGGTACAGACCAAAGGCGGAGAAGCCATTTATGATTTTGTGCTTTCTGCTCCAAAACCAGTAATATCCGGATTGTATTCAGAATTTGTGAAAGCTAACGGAACTGTGATCATCAACGGAGATTACTTCTATAATATCAAATCGGTGAAAGTCGGAGCTACCTCTTTACAGGTATTGACCAGTAATGTGAAGCAAATCACAGCACGTATGCCAGCTACCGCCATCGTGGATGTACTTACGGTTGAAGGTGAATTCGGAACGGTGAAAACCAGTTATAAACTGAATGATGTGGTGACAGGCAATATGATTAATTTCGATGTTCCTGCTACAAGCTGGGGTGCAGATGTTTGTTATGGTGGCGCTCCGGTTATTGCAGCTACAGATGCCGGCGCGATTTCAGGAAAGTATTCCCGTATAAAGGATACCAAGCTTCCTGCTACGGGATACAACGACGGATGGATTTTTGCTACCTGCGGATTTGATTTTAAACTGCCTGTGGGTGCGGCAGCCAACAACCAGTTCAAGTTTGAGCACAACATTGCAGAGCCTTGGAAAGCAGGTAAATATGATATTACAATTACTGCTGGAGGTAGCGATTACATGTATTCGTATCAGCCATGGAATACAACGCAGTATGCTGCTACGGGCTATCAGACCACTGGTTGGAGCACAGCAGTGATTGAGTTAAGCGAATTCAAAAATGCAGCTGGAAATACCATTCTTGATATTTCGAAAATTACAGATCTTAAGGTTCTGTTCAACACACCGGATGTAGTGATCGCATCGTTCAACGGCAGCGTTGATAACTTCCGTATTGTAAAGAAATAAAACGGATCATCCTGCCTTCCCGATCCTGGGGGGGCAGGTTTACCTCACCTGAGTATGCCTGATATCATTAGATCTGCGACAGATTTTATCTTCGCAACAGTAGCGCTATGCTTATTTCAGGGAGTTCTGCTTGCGCAAACTGCTGTCGAAATTGATGCAGATGCTGAAGTCAAAAAGATCTCTCCTTACTTGTATGGCAGAAATAATTCTTTTTCATCTACCAATCCTAACTGGACATTGCCCGACGAAGATCTGACAAGACTGCGTGATGCAGGTGTTACGTTATTCAGAGAAAGTGGTGGCAATAATTCTTCAAAGTACAACTGGAGAAAAAAGCTAAGCAGCCATCCCGACTGGTACAATAACGTGTATACCAACAACTGGGATCAATCGGCGCAAACTTTGCAAAAGAATTTTCCCAATGCGCAGGGCATGTGGGCCTTTCCTTTACTGGGTTATGCAGCTAAAACTGCCACTGCCAATTTCGCTGACTGGGAGTACAACCGCTCGCAATGGTGGGAAGGGGTAAATCAGAACCTGGCAGGTAACGGCGTACCCAATACAACGGGTACAAAGGCAAAACAAGAAGGCAACACAAGTCTCTATCTGGAAGAATGGAATGCAGATTCTTCGGTGGCTATTTTGGATCATTGGTTTGGCGAAAAGGGTATCGGCCTGAAAAAAGAAGGGATCAGGTACTGGAACATGGACAATGAACCGGAAATATGGTCAGGCACCCACGATGATGTGATGCCAAAACAGATTTCAGCTCAGGAATTTATGAAGCGATACATTACCCTGGCCAAGAAAGCAAGAGCTAAAGATCCCGAAATTAAACTTGTAGGGCCTGTTACAGCCAATGAATGGCAATGGTATAACTGGGATGGTAAAACGGTAAATGAAAACGGGAAAAATTACCCCTGGCTGGAGTACTTCATCAAAGCAGTTGCTGATGAGCAGCAGAAAAGTGGAATAAGACTACTTGATGTACTCGATATTCATTTTTATCCTGCTTCCAAAAAACCGGAGGAGATTGCACAGATGCACCGGGTCTACTTTGACAAAACTTATAATTTCCCCGAGGCGAACGGGGTGAAAACCATCAACGGAGGCTATGATAACAGTATAACGAGAGAATATATTTTCGCGCGTTGCAATGATTGGCTTACGCAGTATATGGGTAGTGGACATGGCGTAACACTAGGTGTTACAGAAACCGGAATTGACGATAGTATAGCACCCTCCGTGACTGCAGTCTGGTATGCCTCTACGCTAGGTGAATTCATGAAAAATGGGGTGGAAATCTTTACACCCTGGACCTGGAAAACAGGAATGTGGGAAGTGCTTCATTTGATGAGCCGCTATAACCAGAGTACATCTGTAAGAGGCAGTTCGTCTAATGAAAGCATGGTGTCTGTGTATCCGAGTATGAATGTTTCAAAGGACTCTATGACTGTTGTACTGATCAATCGTTCTGTAGATAAATCAGAACCGGTTACTGTAAGTTTTAAAAACTTTAATCCCTTACGGGGTAAAACCAATATTCTAACCCTCTCTGCGCTTCCGGCCACAGAAACTTTTAGGTCACATACCCAGAACGCATTGAAGCAATCTGAATATACCATTGCCGGCAATACAATAGGTATTACGCTACCGGCGATGTCGGTTACTGCCCTCCGGCTACAAAGTGGCGGACAAATTCTGGGCGCTGAAAATGTCAGTGATTCTGAAATAAAAGTTTTTCCGAATCCTACCTGGGACAGCTTAACAGTGAAATGGAGAAACCGTCCGTTCGATAAAATTTCAATTCTTGATAAAAACGGAAATGAAATAGTCACTAGACCACTGCAAAAAGCGCAGCGGGAAATCTTGCTGACACCTCACCTGCAAGCAGGCACTTATCTGATCAAGCTCACTTCGAAAAACGGTGAATCATCGGTCAGGAAAATTATCGCCCAGTGACCACAAGGGCTTTCATTGCTGAATTATTTTATGATGTACAAATATATATTTTCTACCCGTAGGCTTGTATTGCCTTTAATGCTTGCTGCGATCTGTTTCTCAGCAAATGGACAGCATAGCAAGCTGATCAATGAATCATTAGATATTAGTGGCGACTTCCGGGATTTTTCCAACACTATTTTTTTCGCGGATAGCCTGGCTTCATTTAATCCGCAATCGGGAGAGGGGCATATCAAATGGAAAAGGCACGAAGCTTTCTCTGCGCATAATTTTGATAATTCGATGCTGAGCTATAAGCGTTCTTTCAGCAACGAGTTCCCCGCAATCGAATATGCACAGGATCCTGTTCTTCCTTTTTTAATCGAATTTACTTCTCCGAGAACCATCCGCATCCGCGCCAATACAAGCACACAGCAGTCATCCCGCGAAGCATCCCTGATGCTGGTAGGGGAGCCGGCAAAGGATCAATCCTGGAAGTACAAAGCAGTTAGTGGTGGGCACCAGTATACGGGAACTTATGGTTCGGTAACCATATATGAAAATCCCTGGAAAATTATTGTAAGGGATACACAAGGAAAGATACTGACTCAAACACGAAGTAATCAGGATGGGAGAGCTTCTTATACACCTACGCTGCCTTTTTCGTTTGTACGGCGGGCTTCGGATTATTCGCGCAGTATAGCGGCGGTATTTTCTATGTCGCCGGATGAAAAAATATTTGGCTGTGGTGAGTCTTTTACGCAGTTAGATAAAAATGGCCAAAAGATCGTGCTGTGGACACATGATCCGAACGGAGTGGAAACGCAGACGATGTACAAGCCTATTCCATTTTATCTGAGTTCCCGCGGCTATGGTATGTTTATGCATACAACATCGCCCATCACATGTGATTTTGGTGCTACATATGGTGAATCCAATGCCATGCAGATAGGGGATGAAGACCTGGATCTTTTCTTGTTTCTGGGAGAACCCAAAGACATTCTCGATGCATACACAGATCTGACTGGCAAGGCACCAATGCCACCACTTTGGTCATTCGGGTTATGGATGAGCCGCATTACTTATTTTTCTGAGCAGGATGGACGCGATGTAGCCGAAAAGCTCCGCAAGAACCGTATCCCGTCAGATGTAATCCATTTTGATACCGGCTGGTTTGAAACGGATTGGCGCTGCGATTACCGGTTTGCTCCAAGTCGTTTTCAGGATCCTCAAAAAATGATTTCAGACCTGAGAAAACAAGGATTCAGAACTTCTCTTTGGCAGCTACCGTATTTTGTGCCCAAAAATGAGCTTTATCCTGAGATCGTTGCTAAGGGACTGGCAGTGAAAAATGCGAAAGGGACCCTTCCTTATGAGGACGCAATACTTGACTTTTCAAATCAGAATACGATCAAATGGTATGAGGATAAAATTGCAGGACTGTTAAAATTGGGTGTAGCGGCTATCAAAGTTGATTTCGGTGAAGCAGCTCCGCTATCTGGTGTGTATGTGTCAGGAAGAACCGGTTTTTATGAACATAATCTATACCCGCTCAGATACAACAAAATAGTCTCGGAACTGACAAAAAAGCTAAATGGCGAGAACATCATCTGGGCCCGAAGTACCTGGGCAGGAAGTCAGCGTTATCCGATTCATTGGGGTGGAGATGCTGAAACAACCAATAAGGGAATGCAGGCTCAGCTTAGAGGTGGCCTTTCATTGGGAATGTCAGGATTTACTTTCTGGAGTCATGATATCGGAGGATTTACGATGAAAACACCGGAAGATTTGTACCGCCGCTGGCTGCCCATGGGATTGCTCAGCTCCCATACACGTACGCACGGCCAGGCGCCGAAAGAGCCTTGGGAGTATGGAGAAGCATTCCAGAATTATTTCAGAAAAGCTGTTGAAATGAAGTATAAACTGATGCCTTATATTTTTACCCAATCCAAGCTGGCATCAGAGATGGGCTTGCCGATGGTGCGCGCTTTGCTGGTAGAATTTCCCCATGATCCGGGTGCATGGCTGGTAGATAATCAGTATATGTTTGGTTCTGATTTGCTGGTTGCGCCACTTTTTGAGAACGGGAAAACACGCCAGGTATATCTTCCAAAAGGGCAATGGGTAGATTACCAGACCCGCAAAGTATACAAGGGCGGCTGGCACCATATCGAAACAGGTGAGCTTGATGTGGTAATGATGGTACGGGAAGGTGCTGTATTGCCACATGTAAAAGTGGCTCAGTCAACGGGAGATATTGACTGGAATCATATTGAATTACAGAGCTTTGCTAATACACCGGAAAAGGCAGTTTTAAAACTTTACTTACCGGATCAGCAGGAGGTAAAAGAAGTGTCATTGATTAAGAAAGGTGGCAAACTGGCAGTGAGCAAGGATCCTTTTGCCGGAAAAATCAAATGGAGCTTTCGATAAAGATTATTTTTTAGTACCGGCCGAATGCCAGTTGAGAACGTGGTAAGTCGCAGGTGTCTCGCCCACGTTTTTAATACCATGTAGCTGGTTAGATGCCTGAAAAATAACTGCGCCGGGGCCTGCAGGTTTGATCTGTCCGTTTACAAGTGCTTCGAGATTGCCTTCTTTGATGATGATAATCTCTTCATTCACATGACGGTGCGGGGCATGCGAGGATTCACCGGGGTTGAGCGTAGTTACGTGGCATTCCAGTTCTTCAAGAGTAGCAGTTTTCGAGCGGAAGAAAGATTTGACAGAACCGGTCTTGGTATTTTTAGACGGAACATCATCCCAGTTAAAGATAGCCGAATCCATCATGCTGTCCTGAGAACTTAGAGCCATAGTCGAAAAAGTAAGACACATCGAGCCAATAGCAATGCACAGATCACGTTTGGTAATCATTATCATGCGTTAAATGTTTGTTTTATAATAAATTAAAGATTGAAATGATTGGAATATACTGTGAGCATGCAAGGTAAATTGATCTGTTATGTCCCGCATAATGCGACGAGATATGTAAATTGCAACTTACCTATATTTGAATCTGAAGGTCATGAGCGAAAAGTATATTGCATTTTTGAGGGGAATTAATGTGAGTGGTAAAAATATGATCAAAATGCCGTTACTATCTGTGGCTTTAATGGAAGCAGGCTTTAGTGACGTACAAACCTATCTGCAAAGTGGTAATTTAATTTTTACAAGTGATTTGGAGCGGCAGCAGGAAATTGCAGCACTGATACAGGAAACAATTAAGAAAGATTTTGATCTGGATGTGCCGGTGCTGGTTTTAACTGGCAAGCAGCTGAAAGATGCGAAGGACAATAATCCTTTCTCTGAGCAAGACCAAACCAAACTGCATATTACGTTTCTGGAAAAAAAACCGGATATAGCACTGGTGAATAGTATAAACAAAGAAAAGTATCTGCCAGATGAATTTCTGGTGGAGTCAGAAATAATCTATCTGTATTGCCCGACGGGATATGGAAAGACGAAACTGACCAATAATTTTTTTGAAAATAAGCTGAAACAGACTGCAATCACACGGAACTGGAATACGGTTTGTAAACTCGCGGAGCTGACCGTAGCTATATAAACTTTGTGCCGATGAACCATGATTAGGGTTCAAAGCAGGTATTTTGATGAAAAAAATGAAAAGACCATGACGGAAGATAACTCCAGAAGAAAATTTTTACATCAGGCGGGCATCGCAACATTGGCCTCTGTCTCTCCACTCGGAGCCGAACCCGAAAGAACCAAAGAGCTATTCATTCACCATGTTTTCTTTTATCTCAAAGATAAGAACAACGCACGGGATGAAGCGAAGCTTGTCGAAGGGCTTAAAAAACTTTCAAAAGTACCCACAATCCAATTTGCACATATAGGCATTCCGGCTGCTACCAGCAGAGATGTGATTGTGAAAGATTATGCTATCTCCTGGATGTGCTTCTTTAAAAATTTCATTGAAGAGGAGATTTACCAGACACATCCTATTCATCTGGAATTCATTGAAAATTATGCTCATTTATGGGAGCGGGTGGTCATATATGATTCACTGGGGCCCAAGAAAATAAGCTAAACTATCAGGATTTTTTATTCAATAAATCACCAAAGTGGATTTTGGTGGACGGGGTTTTATATACTCTTATTTTTATCTTTTTATAGATATTTTTTTATATTAAAATTTTGATTATCAAATAGTTAATAATATTCGTAAATTCCTGAACCATGAAATATAGATGGCTGATATCTGCTTTTTTTACAACGCTGGGTGTAAATGGCCTTGCTCAAAAGTCCGAGCAAATTAGATTAAATCAGGTTGGTTTCAGTCCCGGGGCTGAAAAAATTGCCGTGGTAACGACTACAGATCAACGTGTATTTACCATTAGTGATCTCAAGACAAAAAAGGTGGTGTTAAAAGGTGAATTAGGCGAACTCAGAAAAAGTCAGCATTCAGGTAAAAGTACCAGAGTTGCTGATTTTTCAGCAGTGACAAAACCCGGCAAATACCTTCTGCAACTGGCTGATAAAAAACAGAACGCGGTCTTTGAAGTAAAAGCAGATGTATATAAAGAAATTGCGGTAGCTTCTTTGAAAGGATTTTATTTTCAGCGGGCATCTACTGCTTTGCCTGAAAAGTACGCAGGCCAGTGGCAAAGGCCGGCAGCTCATGCAGACGACCGCATTTTAATACACGCATCAGCTGTATCTGCGGATAGGCCGGAGAATTTCGTAATCAAATCTCCCGGTGGCTGGTATGATGCCGGGGACTATAATAAATATATCGTTAATTCAGGGATTACAATGGGTACGCTACTTTCATTGTATGAGGATCATCCTGAATATTTTGAGCACCTGAACACCGGTATTCCTGAAAGTAATGACGCTGTTCCGGATCTGCTGGATGAAGTACTTTATAACCTTCGATGGATGCTTACCATGCAGGATCCAGCCGATGGAGGTGTATACCACAAATTGACCAATGCCAGGTTCGATGGTATTGTAATGCCGATAGCCTGCGATAAACCGCGGTATGTGGTACAGAAAAGTACAGCTGCGACTCTGGATTTCGTGGCGGTGATGGCGCAGTCGGCCAGGATCTTTAAAAATTTCGAGGCTCAGTTGCCAGGACTGGCTGATTCCTGCATCACAGCAGCCGTGCAGGGCTGGAAATGGGCAAAGGCAAATCCTGCACTTTTGTATGAGCAGGATGAAATGAATAAAAAATTCAACCCGGGGATTCAAACAGGAGCTTATGGAGACCGTAATGTTACAGATGAATGGATTTGGGCCGCAGCCGAAATGTATGCACTCACAGGTAAAGCTGATTACCTACAGGGTGTTAATTTTCAATTGGATAAGCCACTGAGCTTACCGGGGTGGAATCAGGTGAAAACGTTAGGTTATTATACGATCCTGAGAACGCAGGAAAAATCGAAGCGGACAGAAGCATTATTATCTGGTATCAAAAAATCGGTATTGACCTACGCCAATGACTTGATTGCAAATATGGATAAGCAGCCATATCATACAGTAATGGGAAAAAAAGCTACTGACTATGCTTGGGGTAGTAGTTCTGTAGCAGCTAACCAGGGAATTGCACTGCTGTATGCCTATCGTATATCCAAAGAAGTAAAATTTATAAAAGCGGCCCAGGGCAATTTCGACTACCTGTTGGGAAGAAATGCCACAGATTATTGTTTTTTGACCGGCGTTGGAATGAAGCGGGTAATGCATCCTCATCACCGGCTTTCAATGGCCGATGGAATAGTGGATCCGCTTCCGGGACTGCTTTCAGGAGGACCTAACCCAGGGCAACAGGACAAATGCACCACTTATCCTAATCAATTCGCAGATGAATCCTTCACAGATCATGACTGTTCCTATGCTTCCAATGAAATTGCGATTAACTGGAACGCGCCATTGGTGTATCTGGCTGCTGCCCTGGATGCCCTAAGCATGAGATAAATTACGCCTTTTTCTTAGACGACTCCACCGGTACATCGGGAGGAGTTTCATTATAGCCTTTTTGGTCATTCATATTGTTACTCTCACTTTTTTCTTCTGCATCCTTCTCCACTTTTTGAGTAGGTTTTTTGCTATCATCATCATGGCGATCTTCATCTTCTGCTCCTGCAGGGGATGGAGATCCACCTTCTACACTTCCTTTTTTCGCGCTCATAGTTTTTTTTGTTATTGATACTGATAGATCTAAAAATGTGTGCCTGGAATTTTGCAAACAAGCATTGTCAGGAATTTGATAAATAGCATTGTAATCACAGGAATGATATTTTAAAGCTAGACCGTTTACTTAGTTTATCAATTGGCACATCTGAAAATAGTATCAGATTGCGTATCTTTTGCTATGGATCAACCCCGAGATGAAATGAATTCAAATTCAAGAACTGCCTTACTGGTGGGTGCAACCGGATTAATAGGCAAGCAATTGCTCACCAAACTCTTGCATGTACCCTATTACGATAAAGTTGTGGTATTGACCAGACGTTCCTTAGGTATGGTTCACACCAAACTGGAAGAAGTAATTTTCGATTTTAACAACCCCGATGTTTCTTTGGTAAAAGCGGATGATGTATTTTGTTGCCTAGGTACAACCATTAAAAAGGCAGGATCAAAAGAAGCATTTAAAAAAGTAGATCTGATATATCCGCTACGTATAGCGAAGCTTGCATTAAAGAACGGGGCTGAGAAATTCCTGATTGTTACGGCCATGGGATCAGATGCTGACTCAGGCATTTTTTATAATCAGGTCAAAGGTGAAGTCGAAAAAGAACTGTCACTTCTAAACTATCCCATTTTACACATTTTCCGTCCATCACTGTTATTGGGAAATCGTCAGGAGACACGTTTAGGTGAAAAAGCAGGTGAAGTGCTGGCCGCTATTTTTAAGCCGATTATGCTAGGACCATTGAAAAAGTACCGCGCCATCGACTCAGGAAAGGTTGCCAATGCCATGCTTGCCCTTGCCAGAAAAACGGAAAAGGGCATTTTCGTTCACGATTCAGCCGCACTACAATCATTCTAAATGCAGAGTCGTCTTGTAATTCGCCATGCCATGGAAGAAGATCTGGATGTCATCTATGATATGGTTTGTCAACTTGAGAATCAGCAGCTTGATAAGATTGCTTTTTCCAAAGTATATCTGCGCAATCTTCGCAATCCTGATATCGATTATTTTCTGGCCGATATAGAGGAAAAGTCGGTGGGTATGATAAGCTGTCATATACAGGGGCTTTTGCATCATGCTGCTTTGGTAGCTGAGATCCAGGAAATGTTTGTATATGCTGACTACCGTTCTCAGGGAATTGGTGAAATATTGATGACCAGAATTGTGCAGCACGCTGTGCTGAAAGGAGCCATTCAACTGGAAGTGACTTCAAGAGCCACCAGAGTAGCGGCGCACCGGTTTTACGAAAGAGAAGACTTTTTGAAATCGCATGTTAAGCTGGTCAGATATTTGGATAGTATATAAAAAAGCATCCCGTTACAAACAGGATGCTTTCCAAAATTACCCTAAACCTTCAATCTTTAATATCGGCTACCACGGGCCCAACCCTCGTTTTTGTGGGTGAGTCGGTGTGTTTCAGAAATAAGTTGTCTTAGATCGTTCCGCAGAATCTTTGTTTCACGGTTGGATAAACGACCTCTGTGGCTGAATTCTCTTTCTTTCATTTCAATACGTTCATACCGGTTGGTGAGCATACCTGCTTCACGGCGGGATAGTTGCCGGGAGCGAATCCCGAATGCTATTTTTTCTCTGGCTTCTCTCTGCAGGTAGTTAATTTCAGAATTGGTACTGTAGCGTCCACGATCGTCGCGGTTGTCAGGCCTTCTGTAATCATCGCGGTTATCGTAGCGATAGCGGTCATCCCGTGGACCATGTTGTGCATGTACTGCTGTAAAGCCAAATACAAAAAGCGTTGCAACCAAAAGTATCTTTTTCATGACCTGTTGTTTTAAAGTTCAACGGTTAGAGAAAAAGAGTTGATAGTAGTTTAAAAGGGGGATTGTTAACGAGTGTTAAGGTGCAGATGGTAGGCTATATACGACTGTTTGAAAATAAGTTATTGTATTCATTTTCAATAAATTGAATTCTCTTTCGAAAGATTGTTAATGAGTTGTTAACTCTTCATCCCTGTATCTCAGCCTGAATAGCAGCCTGTGCTTCGGCCAGGATATCTTCTACTTTTTTACCTGCCGGTTCTATTCCGGGCAGCACGGTCCAGGAAAGTCTCGAAAAAGATTTAAGAGGGAAAACGCCCTTGGGGTTAAAGGTGCCCGTACCATTAATGGCTACCGGCACTATCAGTGCACCAGGTGCTCTTTTCAGCAGTGTAGCCACTCCGCCGGCTACGAAAGGCTTCATAATACCACTTGCAGTACGTGTTCCTTCGGGAAAAATTACAGCAGCACTTTTTTCATCATTGATCAGTTTTCCAAGCCTTGCAATTTCCAGAATAGCCTGCTTCCCATCTTTACGATCTATAATAGCTGCTTCACTTTTTCTAAGATTGTAAGAGATACTCGGGATACCATGTGCCAGCTCAATTTTTGAAACAAATCTTGGATGGTGTTTTCTAAGGTACCAGATGAGCGCGGATATGTCAAACATGCTCTGGTGGTTGGCAACAAAAATAATCGGTCGGTTATCTGGCAAGGATGTTTTACTGTGAAGGATAACACGGGAGCCGGTGAGATGCAAACCGAATGTAAGGAAGAAATTGAGATAATCGACACTTAGCTTGTGTACCTTCTTTCCAAATATATGAAATGCAATTACCTGAATTACATGGAATACAAGCAATGTCAGGCTAAAATGGAGCAGATATAGGGTACTCAGTAAATAGTCAAAGATTTTTTTCATTCCTGATATTTTTCTGCAAAAATAGTTGAAAACTGCATTGTTTGATAAAAATTGTCGCCGACTAAATGAGAAATATCATTTAAAACTTACATTAAATTCCCGTACTTTGTAAAACTGTCAATTTGAGATTAAAATAGTATTTATAATGGATATCGCACTTTCAGCAGAAAGATTAGAAGTGATGCAGCATGTAGGTAAGGACTTGGATGGCCTGATCGCCGAGTACCTGAAGCCAATCGATGAGAACTGGCAACCAACCGATTTCTTGCCGGATTTCAGCAAGGAGAATTTTGCTGCCGAAGTGAAACTCCTGCAGGAAAGTTGCCACGATTTGCCATACGATTACATAGCAGTTCTGATCGGAGATACGATCACAGAAGAGGCTTTGCCTACTTACGAATCATGGTTGATGGACGTGATTGGTGTGGATCAGGTAGATAATCCTTCGGGCTGGTCAAGATGGGTTCGTGCGTGGACTGCTGAAGAAAACCGTCACGGTGATCTTTTAAACAAATATTTATACTTATCAGGCCGCGTGAACATGCGTGCTATGGAAGTTTCTACCCAGTATCTGATCGCTGACGGTTTTGATATCGGTACAGACCGCGATCCTTACAGAAACTTTATATATACTTCTTTTCAGGAACTGGCCACGAATGTCTCACACAGAAGAACGGCAACACTCGCCAAGAAATTTGGTAATCCACATTTATCTAAGATATGCGGTGTGATTGCGTCTGATGAAATGAGACATGCCAAAGCATACAAAGAGTTTGTCAGACGAATTCTGGCGGTGGATCCTTCAGAACTGATCCTGGCACTGGAAGATATGATGCGCAAAAAGATTGTGATGCCAGCGCATTTCCTTCGTGAAACGGGTGTGAAAATGGGTGATACTTTTGCACACTTCTCAGATGCAGCGCAACGCCTGGGTGTATATACGACAAACGATTATATCGAAATTCTTGAATCGCTACTGATAGAGTGGGAGGTAGGCTCGGTACGTGATATCAACGAAAGAGCAGAAAAGGCAAGAGACTATCTGATGGCTTTACCGGCCCGTCTGAAAAGGATTGCTGAACGTACTAAGGTTCCAGAACTGGCGTATGAATTCAGCTGGATAAAATAAGAGACTGATTGTAAAAAGACCCCGGTAAGTATTGCACTTGCCGGGGTCTTTTTGTATTAGACTTATTAGGGCGAATGCCACTTTTCAGGATACAGGCTGCTCAGGATACAGGTTGTAGATTTCCCTTACATTCTCAAGAACCTTATCAAAATCAATTTTAAGGTCGATCAGTTTACCGGTGCGGATATCAAAAACCCATCCGTGAACTGTCAAACCTCTTTCAATAGCAGCCTGCTGTACTGCGGCCGTTTTGATCAGGTTAAAACACTGCTCCTGAACATTCAGCTCCACGAGTCTGTCATATCTTTTGCCTTCGTCCTGGATGGCATTCAATTCATCTTTATGAATGCGGTACACATCACGGATGTTGCGCAACCATGGATTCAGCAATCCCATATCAACTGGCTGCATAGCTGCTTTCACACCACCGCAGTTATAATGCCCGCAAACCACGATGTGGTTCACTTTCAGGTGACGCACTGAATAGTTTAATACCGACATTACGCTCAGATCCACGTTGTTAACAAGATTGGCAATGTTTCTGTGTACGAATGCTTCGCCTGGTTTAATGCCCATCAGATCTTCTGCAGTCACACGACTATCTGAACATCCGATATACAAAAATTCAGGTTGTTGTCCTGAAGCCAAAGTTTCGAAATACTTGTCATCAGTGGATAGTTTAGTTTTTATCCACTCTTCGTTGTTCTTAAATACGCTGTTAATATCCATATCAGAATTTAGTTAGTATAATGTCTTTTCGAAGACATCGTATTAATCCCAAATTTATGATAAAAATCATACGAGACAAGTTATATCTTATTGTGTTTTTGCAGGATCGTCTGTTTGAACAGCTTACCTGAGCAATAAAATGCTGCCTTCTTTTTGAATTACTTTACCACGATTACTTATCGCGGAAAACTGATACGTGTAAACGCCGCTCACAGGTTCGGCTCCTTGAAAGCGCCCGTCCCAGCCAGCAGTGATATCATTGGTGTAGAATACCAATTGTCCCCAGCGGTTGTAAATCCGTAAATAATTAAAAGTCTGGATGCCTTTGGTATTCAGGTAAAGTATATCATTTTTTCCGTCACCGTTCGGAGAGAAAGCAGTAGGAATGTATATCCAGTCGGGTTGAATTACCGAAAGTGTCACTGACGCTTCTGCATAACATCCTTCCGGCGTAGTGCCCCTTACGGTGTAAGTATTTCCTGACAGCAGCGTGGCGATAGGTGTCGGGATGTGGGTGTTATTGAGTCCGGTGGGAGGAAACCACTGATACGTACTTCCGGCAATATTGTCAAGCTGCGCTGATGAGGCCTCCAACTGAAAAGGAATGTTTTCTTCAATTTGAGAGTCGGGCGTCACGTTGATTTCAATTCTTGGAATGACACGGATAGTCACCGTGTCCCTGTTAATGCATCCTTCACTTCCTGCAGCGACAATATAGGTAGTGGTGACAGCAGGCGTTGCCAATGGTTCTTGGACCGCAGGATCGTCTAATCCCTCTGCTGGTAGCCATGCATGTATATCCGTGTTACTGCCTGTAAAAAGGGAAACTGCCTGACCTTCACAAATTGTTGTATCTGCAATGGTCCGAACTTGAACTGACTCTTTCGCATCAATAATAAGGTCGCTGCCTGTAATACAATTGCTGGCATCTTTGATGAAAATTCTGTAAGTATCAGCTGGTAAACGAAAGCTGGCCGATGTCTGAAAATGAACGGAGTCAATGGAATACTGGAACGGAGCTTTACCTTCTACAGGTGTTACAGTTACTGTTGCCAGCGGGTCGGCACAGGATGGTGGTACAACTTCTGTAGATAGGTTCAGTGAACTGATCTCGGCCGTTTTCGTATTCTGAATCTTCTTTCCGCATTCCAGTCTGGTTATAGTTAAAGAAACATTTTTAGGGCCGGTTTTATCCCAATTAACTGTGAATGGTCCCCGATCACTCCCTGCTACAACGGTACCGCCGTCCCAATCCCATTCAAATCTATACGCCGTGCTACCTGCAGGAATGCTGCCTGAATAATTGATCGTAATGTTTTCCGGAAATCCACAGCTTGGATTCGGGTTAATCAGAAAGTCTGCTGCTGAATTGATATTTGCAGTAAAGCAAATGTTGCCGAAGTTTTCTGCAACTTTAGTGCCCGTAATCGGTGTATTGCTGAAAGAGAGATACGCGAAATTGACCTCTGCAGATTCGCAGGAATTTACATCGTTGCCACGCAATAAGTGTACAGCACTACCCGAGTTGCCGATGTATCTACCGGCACTGTCGTTGTAGGTCGCAAACAGACTGTTGTTGACATATACAGATAAAATGCCTGTTTGCCCATCACGGGTGAAGGTGAGCAAATAATAATTATTTGTGTTAAAAAACGGGCATTGCCCTATCGTGTTCTGTCCTGAGATTGACAGACAATATTCATTGCCGGTTGCAGCTTTCACGAAGTAAATTCCTTCATCTCCGGAGCCTGTGAAGAAATGAAGTAGTGGCACTTTATCACCAACCCAATTAGTTACTTTGATGTACATACTAATGGTATAGCTGTTTCCGATCACACCTTGCTGGTTGGTATAGCTAAGTCCCCAGTTGGGATTATTGTGATACACTTTTCTGTTCACACGGCATGGCGGGGTATCGTTACGATAAGTGCCATGTACCGGATTGGCCTCACAGCTTCCACCGTTCCGTAGCGGAATCAGATCAGGAGCACATTCAGGAGCGCTGACTTCCAGATTCTCGTAGAAGCGGTAGGCATGTTCAATGGTTTGACCTTTCGCAGATGGGGTCAAAAGTAAACTGATAAATAATAACAGCCATAAAGCAGGTTTCATGATATTGCCGGGTGTGGTCAGGTGATACTGAGCACACATATACTTGTTTTATAACTTGAAAAGTAAATTAGTAGAGGCGGTAGATGGCTATTATGCTGCAAATTAAAGCATAGAACTTGGAATCACATCAGTAACCGGCATTTATAATATGAAAGGCGGACAAGATGAGTGTAAACAACAGTAGCCACCGTGAGGTAGCTACTGTCATATCAATGGTTGTGATTTCTATATTTATTTGAGAGACGTCCTGATCATTCTGGATTCAGCTACCTGAAGGTTATCTCTGAATGAGCCCGCAACAACGGCTGCAGCCCTTCTTCCTGAAACTACCCGTGCATTGGTACTGACCGGTACGCCCATTAGTTCAAGTGCTTTTTTGAAAAGCGGTTCGTTATCATCTCCAAAGGGTTTGTAGGGAAGAATATTATCCTCAATCTGATAAGTTGGCGTCATCCCATTCACGGTTCCGTAGTCGGATTCACCATTCGCATTGGCAGTTTGTCCAAGCATTACATATATGCCCCATTTCCATCTTTCCTGGTCATCACTAATCAATGAGCCAAAGAGATTCTTTCCGGCAGTATGATCTCCAATCGTAATTACTTCCATATAGGGCTTCAGTCCGTTTATGACCAGCTCACTTGCCGATGCCGTCCCCTGAGAAGTCAGTACAAAGACTCTGTTGAGATTACCCCCTATATTATTGACTTCATTTTGAAAGTTGTAATCCAGCGCCGAATTGCCTTTTAGTTTTTGCCAATAAGCAATATATTTATCATTCCATTGCTCTTTGTAAAATACCTTTGTGCCCGACACGCCTTTACCAATCAGCGATGCTAACGTGTTTGCCGAGCTGATATATCCACCCGAATTCAGTCGAAGATCGAGCACGAGCTCGTTTACACCCTTGCTTTTAAAATCCGCAAAGATCTGACGAAGCTCGTTGTCATATTTCGAAGCATTGCCAGGCACAAACTGCGTATAGACGATGTATCCGATTTTCTTTCCGGAAACAGATTTATCTATAACAGTTGAAAAGGCAACCGGATCTTCGGTAACCATAGTTTTGGTAACGCTCACTGTGTTTGTGCTGGCTGAAATCGTTGAACCGTCGACAGTGCCTAATGTAAATGATATAGTCTCAGCACCGGAAAGAAGCGTGCTGTAATTATCTCTTGTAAGCTGCGTTCCATTCGCCTTCAATATCATATCACCTCGTTTAAGTCCTGCATTGGCAGCAGGGCTCCCGTTAACTACGTGATTAAGAAACAAGCCAATACTGGTATTCGACTCGTCGATGTATGAAATAGAATAACTGATACCGAAGATTTTGCTGATGCCATCGAAACTGTTCTGAAGTGCTTCAGCGTCATCGGTAACCATTGAGAAGCGGTCAACAGAAGTCCGCTGGTAGACGAGTTTCTCGAAATAATCAGCAGGTTTGGATCTTGCGTCAAGTGTAGTACTGGCCGGCATTTGTTTATACCAGAAATAGGCATCGTTCATGACCTCGTAAATCCATGTATTTACCGCCTGATCATCTGCGTTGGAAACTGTATTCTGATCGGGCTCTACCTCATCATTCTTGCAGGCTGAAAATGAGGCAAGTGCGAAAAGAAACAGTAGCTTGTTGATTTGGTTTAATCTGAACATATAACAATGATTGAATGGAATCTGTAAATCCTGAATAGTAACGTATTGTAATGGCTATTACGTATTGAACGTACGATATGTGGCAGATTTGAGCTGTTTGCCAAAAAAAGACCCGGGATACCCAGGTCTTTTTATTCAAATAACATCCTTATAACTATCCACTTGCCTGACATGATTCCGTTTACTCAAAGACGTAGTTTTACGCTGTTATGACTTTTGCCAACTGCCTACTTTTATGTCAAAAAAAGCAAGCGCTATGAAAAAGTTATTTAAATCAACTATTACAGTTTTTGCGACCTTCGCCACTGTTCTTTTTTTATCCTGTGGCGGCAAAGACAGCTCTCCCAATCCTGTAAATTGCAGTAACAATGCGGAAAAAGTTAGTACTGCGGGAACGACTTGGGCGAACAATCCCAACACAGCTAATTGTGAAGCCTATAAAAATGCTGTGAGAGATTTGTACAAAAGCTGCGCAAACTATTACACCGGTCAGTACAAACAAGAACTTGACGAATTTCTGGCCAGTCCTTGCAATTAACTGTTTTGTTTATTCAGTCGGCGATGGATAGTATTTCACCGGCTGAATAAATGTTATATACCGGTCAGACTATTGAAAAATTTTCTGGCAATGATCGCGTATTCCAATGGATTTGCCTTGGCAGGATCCTGTTCTGCTTCCAGTACGATCCAACCCTGATAGTCACTTGCTTTGATCACCTCAAAAAGCGCAGGAAAATCAATACAACCCTCCTGATCACCCGGTACCGTGAAAACACCTTGTTTAACAGCTGTCAGGAAGCTTAGTTTCTCCTGATGTACCCGTTCCAGTATATTCGGGCGAACGTCTTTAAGGTGGATATGCGCAGTACGTCCGATATATTTCTTCAGAGCAGTTACCGGATTTTCACCTGCAAAATGAAAGTGCCCGCAGTCGTAATTCAGGTACACGTAGTCAGGATTTGTCTCGTTCAGCAGACGGTCTGTTTCTTCGATGGTCTGTATACAGGTTCCCATATGATGGTGGAAAGCCAGTTTCATGCCGCGCTCAGCCGCTATTTTTCCCAAAGCATCAAGTCCAGTCGTAAAGCGTTTCCAATCTTCGTTGGTATTCAGCATCCCTTTCCCTTCAAATACCGGTACATTCTGTCCCTGGCAGCTGTTTCCGGTTTCTCCACCGCCGATCACTTTCGCGCCCATCGTTTGGAGGAAATCAAGTAGCTGGGTAAAATTTTTGATGTTTTCGTCAAGAGATTTGGTCGTGAGCTCATAGCTGTTCCATTGGTTGCAAATTTGTAATCCTCTCAGATCAAGGGCTTTTTTCAAAACATCCGTATCGCGAGGAAATTTGTTACCTACTTCGCATCCGGTAAAGCCCGCAAGCGCCATTTCGCTGATACATTGCTCAAAAGTATTCTCGCCGCCAAGCTCCGGCATATCATCATTGGTCCAGTTGATAGGAGCAATACCCAATTTTATATTTTCGAAATTCATTGTTTTAGAAAGAAGTTAATTGGTAAAGGAGTTAAGAATTGAGAGTTAAAAGTTAAGAATGGCTTGCGGTGCAGTTAACAATTGATAATTAACAACTAACAATTAAATTTTTCGCCTCGTGCTATAAAAATATTCTTTGTGTTTTCTTGTTCTCCTTATAAGTTTCAAAAGCTTTTTGGACGGATGGGGATTGAGAAACTTCTGCTACCGGAACTTCCCACCAGGCGTGGTAACCTTTTACAGTACGGTACAGGTTTGTTTCAATATAGATCACCGTCGTGCGTTCGTTCTGTTTGGATTGAGCGAGTGCTTCATCCAGTGATTTTTTGTCTGTAGCACGAATTACAATTGCACCGAGACTTTCGGCATTTTTTGCCAGATCTACCGGAAGGAATTCTCCTGAGAGCTGTCCTGTATTTTCTTCTCTATATTGGTACCTTGTGCCGAACCGCTCTCCGCCTATACTTTCGGAAAGTCCTCCAATACTTGCGTAACCATTATTGTTAAGCAAAAGAATCGTAAACCTGATACCTTCCTGAATAGCAGTTACGATTTCATTGTTATTCATCAGATAGCCCCCGTCGCCACAGAGTACATATATTTCACGGGTCGGGTCAGCCATTTTTGCACCAAGTCCGGCAGCGATTTCATAACCCATGCAGGAGAACCCATATTCCAGGTGGAAATTCTTTGGATCCGTGGCGCGCCATAATTTATGAAGATCGCCCGGAGCGCTTCCTGAAGCGTTGATCATCACATCTCTGTCACCCATAAAGCTGTTCAGAGCACCAATGACCACGGCCTGGTCAATAGGGGAGATGGTTCCATTTCCTTCCTCATAAATACGGGTTACCTCATCGTCCCAAGCCTTGTTGATATCAGCAATTTTTTGACGGTAATCAGCACTTACTTCGAAATCTCCCAGCAATGCGGATAGCTCTTCAATTGTCGCTTTTGCATCTCCGACAACGGGCAAAGCAGCGTGTTTGAAAGCATCGAATTCAGAGATATTAATATTAACAAACCTGACATCCGGGTTCTGGAAAATAGACTTGGATGCAGTGGTGAAGTCGCTGTAACGTGTGCCTATTCCGATTACCAGATCAGCCTCATTCGCTACTTCAATAGCATATTTAGTACCCGTCGCCCCTAAACCTCCAACGCTGTAAGGCTGGTCGAAACGCACGGCTCCCTTTCCCGCAAAAGTCTCGCCGACAGGAATACCTGTTTTGATGGCAAACTGATGAAGGACTTCTGAAGCATCGCTATAGATGGCACCTCCTCCGGCAACAATTACTGGTTTTTTAGCAGATCGGATCCATTCTGCGGCTTCTGTTACGATGCCGGCATCCGGGCGGGGTCGGCCCACTTTCCAGACTCTCTTTTTGAATAGTTCTTCCGGGTAATCGTAAGCATGGGTTTGTACATCCTGGGGCATGGATAGGGTAACAGCACCCATTTCAGCCTGAGAGGTGAGCACGCGCATTACTTCTGGAAGAGAATAAATAAGCTGCTCCGGACGGTTAATTCTGTCCCAATATTTAGATACGGGTTTAAAACAATCGTTGACAGATATATCCTGAGTTCCGGCGCTTTCAAGCTGCTGTAAAACGGGATTGGGCTCGCGGGTAGCGAAAATATCTCCCGGAAGAAGTAAAACCGGCAGACGGTTAATCGTAGCCAGGGCAGCTCCTGTAATCATATTTGTAGCTCCCGGACCGATTGAAGTCGTGCAAACAAATGCACCCAGACGGTTTTTTACCTTGGCATAAGCGACCGCTGCATGCACCATCGACTGCTCGTTGCGAGACTGGTAGTAGCGGAAGTCAGGATTTTCGTGCAGTGCCTGTCCGAGACCAGCTACATTCCCGTGGCCGAAGATTCCGAAACATCCGCCGAAGTAAGGTGCTTCCTCGCCGTCACGCTCAATGTACTGGTTTTTAAGAAAGGTTATAGTAGCCTGAGCTACGGTCAGTCTTCTGGTTTTCATACTCTATTTCAGTTTTGAAACTCAATAGCTTTACCTGTGCTTCCGAACAGTTCAAACTTACTGATCATAAATTTTTTATAAGTTTCCATAAAGGTCTTTCCCGGTGTGGTGGGCGCAAATTCTTCAGGTTTGTCCCTGAAAAACTCCCGGTTTACCATCGTCCATACCAGGCGCATATCGGTAGCGATGTTGATTTTACAAACACCCAACGGGATGGCTTTTCTGATTTCATCATCTTGTACACCACGAGCATCCGTCTTTATTTTTCCGCCTGCTGCGTTAATACGCTCTACAACCTCACTGCTGACATTGGATCCGCCGTGCAGTACTAGAGGGAATCCGGGAAGTCGCTTCTGAATTTCATCCAGAATAGGAAGCTGAAGTCCCTGCCCGCCTGAAAATTTATAGGCTCCGTGGCTGGTTCCCACTGCAATGGCCAGACTGTCGCAGCCTGTAGCCGCTACGAAATCTTCCACCTCCTGCGGATTGGTGTAAAACGAATGAGCGGCGTCGACTGTTAAATCATCCTCAACTCCGGCAAGCACGCCTAGCTCAGCTTCAACACTCACACCTGCTGCATGTGCCAGATCTACAATCGCCCTGGTTCTTTTCACATTCTGATCGAAAGGATCATGAGAAGCATCAATCATCACAGAAGTGTAACCACCCTGGCGGATTGCATCATGAATATGCTCTTCATAGCCGTGATCCATGTGGATGGCATAAATCGTATCAGGATAAATCTTAGCCGCAGCGTTGATCATTGACAGAAGCATTTCGGCAGTAGCGTAATCACGTGCGAAAGGTGTTGTCTGAACAATGAAAGGCGAACCTGTCTGCTGAGCAGCGGCAAAAAGACCGTGTATCTCTTCCATGAAAAATACATTGACCGCAGCAATCGCATAGCGACCATAGCATTTTTCAAAAAGTTGTTTGGTTGTTAGTAGCATTTAGCTGTTAGCTATAGGCTGTTAGCAATCTTCAAAATTTCATTTGATGAGAACAAACTAACCTTTTATAATTTATTAAATCAACGAGGTCTGTTATTGGGCAAGAGCTAAGCGCTATCAGCTAAAAGCTAATAGCCATTCTACCAGAACACCGTATACAAAGCTGCCAATACACCGCAGATCACAATCGACCCCACTACGAAACTTCTTCCTGCATTGAACATCGAACTTTCGATTTCCAGGCCTTTCGGATTGTTTCTGCTGTTTTTATCTGCCAGGGTCATGATGATAATCACAGCGCTGAGAATCAGGAATATGATTCCCATTCTATCCAGGAACGGAATATCTGGCCAAAGGAATTTTCCGGCTGTCGAAAGTGGAATGGTCAGCAGTGCGGCAGTAAGGGCTGCAGCAGATGTTGTTCTTTTCCAAAACATTCCAAAAATGAAAATGGCAAAAACTCCGGGCGTTATAAAACTGCTGTATTCCTGTATAAACTGATAAGCCTGTTCGAGCACGCGGAGCTGTGGAGCAATGATCACACCGATAGCCATGGCTACCCAAATAGTGATCCTTCCGATTTTAACAAGGGTTACTTCTGAAGCCTTCGGATTGATATACTGTTTGTAAATGTCGAGCGTGAAAATGGTGGAAATACTGTTGGCCTTTCCTGCGAGCGAGGCGACAATGGCTGCGGTAAGCGCTGCAAATGCCATTCCTTTCAGTCCCGTTGGAAGCAGGTTCAATAGCACGGGATAGGCATGATCAGGCTTTATCACTCCGGCTGTATCGAGCATTTCCTGCTGAAACATACCATTTTCATACAGAACGAAAGCAGCGATTCCAGGAATAACGACAATGATAGGAATCAGAAGTTTTAGCACTGCAGCAAACAGAATGCCATTTCGTGCCGTTGATAGATTTGCGCCGAGCGTACGCTGAATGATATACTGATTGCAACCAAAATAAGCAAGGTTGTTGATCCACATCGCACCAATGATCACTGATAACCCGGGAAGATCCTTATAGAATGGGCTTTCCTTGGGCAGGATCATGTGAAAGTGATTGTCACCTTTTTCCTTCAGCAGGGCGAGGGCGTTAAAAATACCCGGCTCATTGAAATGTTGTGACACCAGGTCCAGAGCCAGATAGGTGGTGGCAAGTCCACCAAGAACGAGCACAATTACCTGTACCACATCCGTATAGCCAATTACTTTCATACCCCCTACGGTAATAATGACGGCAAAAATTCCCAGCCCAATAATGCCGTAGGTAAAGTCAAGTCCTGCCGTAACTTCCAGCGCCAGTGCACCCAGGTAGAGTATAGATGTCAGGTTTACAAAAACATACAACAGCAACCAGAATATGGCCATGATGGTGGCAACTGTTGGATTGTAACGCTGCCGCAGAAATTGCGGCATGGTATAAATGTTGTTTTTCAGGTAGACCGGAAGAATGAAAAGTGCAACCACAATCAGGGAAGCAGCAGCCATCCACTCGTAGGATGAGATGGCAAGCCCTATGGCAAAACCCGAACCGGACATACCGATGAAGTGCTCGGCTGATATGTTGGAAGCGATAATGGAGGCTCCTATAGCCCAGAATGTCAGTGAGCCTTCTGCAAGAAAATAGTCAGTTGAACTTACCTCCTTGGATTTTTTCTGATTGTAGATCCAGTAACCGTAAACCGATACGCCAATCAGATAAGTAAAAAAGACAACATAATCCAGCGTTTGTAAACCAGTGTTTGACATGCAGGGCTTTATATAATGAAAGTGAATATTAATTGTACTTTACGAATTGCAAACGTTTGCAATTCGTAAAGTATGCAATGTAATACATAAGATTCTAAGGATAGTCAGTGATCAGACATGACTTAGTTCCAGTACCTCATTTATTTGTACAGTACGTCCTTCCGTCAGCGATTTCATCGCGGCGATACCAATTGCAGTTGCCATCAGTCCGTCATGAGCATCCACCGGGGAAGGCTTATCGTGCAACACACAATCAATAAATGATTTCAGACACACGCGATAAGCGATTTCGTACCTTTCAAGGAAGAAATGAAGCGGCAAAGCACTGTGTCCGCCTGTACTGTCGAAGTGAACCAGAGAATCAGTGGTATTGTTTTCCGCTTTTGCCATTCCTTTTGATCCGAAGATCTCCAGACGCTGGTCGTAACCGTAAACTGCTTTTCTGCTGTTGTCGATCACGCCGATAGCGCCATTTTCGAAAGTCAATACGATTACAGCCGTGTCAATATCGCCGAACGCTTTAATCTCAGGATGAATCAGCGCATCACCTTTTACAAAGACATCCTTGACTTCACTACCTACGATATAGCGCGCCATGTCGAAGTCGTGAATGGACATATCCAGAAATATGCCTCCTGAAATTTTCAGGTATTCAACAGGTGGTGGTGCCGGGTCGCGACTGGTGATTCGCAGAATATGCGGATCTCCGATTTTATTATGCTCAACCAGATTACGCACGTTGCTAAAATTGGCGTCGAAGCGGCGGTTGAAACCCAGCATCAGTTTTACGCCGTTTTCAGCAACGGCTTTTTCTGCTGCCAGAATGGCTTCAATGGTAACATCGAGCGGTTTTTCGCAAAATACATGTTTCCCCTGTTTTGCTGCTGCCACGGTATAAGGAACATGGTACGGAGTAGGAGAGCAGATGATTACAGCTTCTACATCCGGATGGTTGATCACCTCGTAGGCGTCTGTTGTTACTTGTTTTACGCCAAGACGTTTGGCGAATTCGTGTGATGCTTCCGATACATCCGATGCAATGATTACCTCGGCATCAGGCATGTGGTGAAGCAGGTTACTCAGGTGTATCTGGCCAATACGGCCCAGACCAATCACACCGGTTTTAAGTTTTCGTGACATTGGGGTAAGTTAGTTTAGGGATTGAGGCAAAGAGCTTGGGGGAAAGGGCAAAGGGTATGGGGTTAGATGGGGCGGGTGTTTTCACCCTATTCCCCATGCCCGAAACCCTGTGCCCTAAAACTTGCGGTTCCATTCTTTCAGCCAGCGTTCTATAACGACTTTTGTTTGTGTGAAAAACTCTACGGCATGTTTGCCTTGTCCATGCAGGTCACCGTAAAAGCTGTCTTTCCAGCCTGAGAACGGGAATTGTGCAACAGGAGCTGCAACACCTATATTGATTCCTATATTTCCGGCCTCGGCTTCATGACGGAATTTACGCGCGTTCAGACCACTGCTCGTAAACACACAGGCCATGTTGCCGTAACGTCCGGAATTGATAAACCGGATTGCTTCATCGATTGTATTGATATGGACGAGACTCAAAACCGGACCGAAGATTTCGGTAGCTGCCAGTTCGCCGTCCAACGGGATGTCTTCAATGATCGTAGGGGCGATGAAGTTACCATTCTCAAAACCAGGAATGTTTGGGTTTCTTCCGTCAACGATAACACGGCCGCCTTCCTTAATTCCTTTATCAAGTAGGTTGTTCACACGGTTTTTGCTTTCCGCCGTAATGACCGGACCCATTTGAACTTCACTGTCCAGACCAAATCCGGTTTTACGGGTTTTCGCTGACTCGACCAGGCTTTCTGTAATGTCTTTATGCTCACCTACGGTAATGATTGTTGAAGCTGCAAGGCAACGCTGACCAGCACAGCCATATACGCTGTCAATTACAATCTGTGTGGTCATATCAATATCTGCGTCCGGTAAGACAATTACCGGATTTTTCGCGCCTCCCTGTGCCTGTACGCGTTTTCCATGCGCCGCACCTTTGGAATATACATACTTTGCAACATTTGAAGAACCCACGAAACTAATACCCTTAATGACAGGATGTTCCAGAATCGCATCCACCACTTCACGAGCTCCCTGTACCAGTCCGAGTACTCCTTTCGGTAGATCCAGCTGGTCCATAAGACCAACGATTTTGGTCATGGTAAGCGGTACCTTTTCAGACGGTTTAATGATATAGCTGTTTCCGCAGGCCAGAGCATAGGGCAGAAACCAGAATGTAATCATACCCGGGAAGTTGAAGGGTGCTATACATGCACATACCCCCAAAGGCTGACGTATCATGTACTCATCAATTCCCTTGGCAATGTCTTCCGAGAATTCACCCTGCATCATGGCAGGCATTCCGCAGGCGTTCTCTACGTTTTCAATCGCACGCACCATTTCCGCCTTGGCTTCAAGGAAAGTCTTTCCTGATTCCAGAACGATGGTTTTCGCTATATCATCCAGGTTATCTTCAAGCAATGTTTTTAGTTTGAAAAGATACTGAACACGTTTCGAAACAGGTGTATTTCTCCATTCCTGGAAACCTTCGTGGGCTGCTTGCGCGGCATCTGCCACATCCTGGGCATTGCCCGAAGGAACCTGAGCGAGCACTTCCTGGCTGGCAGGATTGACTACGTTCAGGAATTGTTCAGAGCGGCTATCCACCCATTGCCCATTGATATAATTCTTTAATTTTTCCATTCTTGTTTTGTTTTGAAACGCTCTGTTCAGGAAGTTATCCGCAGCGTTGCGCCGTATTTTATAAATTCTTACTGTTTGATAGAACCCAGCTAAACTCCACGCCGAACTCTGTTAACTCCGCGTTTATATTGTCGATAGAGTAACTACTTTACCTTCTTAACTTCTGACTTCAGAATCCTCCTCTGTTCTCCACAAATGCCATTACTTCCTCGTTTGTAGGCATGAAATTAGCGCAACCTTCGCGGGTTACAATAATGGCTCCGCAAGCATTACCCATGCGTACCGATTGATACAAATCCCAGTCGTTTAGCAGACCGTAAGAAAAACCTGCACAGAATGCATCACCGGCTCCAAGTACGTTTAACACTTCAACAGGGAAACCGGGAACACGTATTTCTTCCTTGTCGGGCTGGAAGATCGAAGCTCCCTCTTTACCTCTTTTCACCACCAGAGTTTCTACACCCGAGCTCATAATTTCTTGAATAGCACTGTCAATATTTCCTCTGATTTCCGGGGCGGAGATTTGTTGATGTTTGATCATAAGTTGCTCTTTGTCTGTCAGATAGGTAGCCAGAATTTCTTCTTCCGTGCCAACCACGATGTTGAACTTGCTCAAAGCAGCACGCAGCGTAATTCCGAATGAACGGGGATCATCCCACTGATCGGCACGGAAGTCAATATCCAGAAGCGTTTGTACATTGTTTTTCTTTGCCAGTTCCAATGCATAAAACATGGCAGTGCGGCTAGGGTCTTTGCTGAATGCAGTTCCCGAGAAGGCGGCAGCCTTGAAGTCTGCGAACGGAATGGCATCAACGTGATCAATATTCAGGTTGATATCTGCGCAGTTTTCACGGTAGTAAACCAGAGGAAAACGATCGGGGGGCTCAATGCCCAGCACTACCGCAGAACTTCTGGTCCCATCGATAGTGGGTACATACTCAGTAATTACGCCTTCCTTGTCGAGAAAATGTTTGATAAAATTGCCGACCTGATCAGGGCCTATACCTGTTAGTATCGCCGTGTTCAAACCCAACCGTTTTGCTCCGGTTGCAATGTTGAGAGGACAACCGCCAACAAAGGCGTTAAAGGATGATATCTGTTCAAAAGGACTTCCGACGTTAGCGGAATACAAGTCGATAGACGAGCGCCCTAAGGTAAGAAGGTCAAGTTTTTTGTTGGACATATTAAGGCATTTTACGGTCTGCACGCTTCTTTAGCGGGCTGAACGTTTATAAAATTATCTGTTACTTAGCATTCAGACTGTGTTACGGTCTGCACGATTTTTATCGGGCTGAACGTAACGTAGCAATTGTGCTCTTTACATTCAGACCACCTGTCGGTGTTCAGACTGCGGGGCCATTCATCTCCGCAGTTACAATCGGCAACCTTGGATCACGCCCTTTCCATGACCCGTAGATCCAGTCATGATCCGGATCAGAGGTATTAGCCAGAGACTGGTCACTTCCTGCCAGGAAATTCAGGTAATATACGTTATAACCATGTCCTGCTACCACAGGATGATATCCTTTTGGGATTAGAACAGCTTCATTGTGCTTTACCCTCACGATTTCGTCCAAAGAGCGGTCGTCGGTATAGACCTGCTGTATGGCATAGCCCTGAGGTTTGTCAATTTTATAAAAATAAATCTCTTCCAGATTCGCTTCCAGTAATGTACCGTCTTCGGCTACTTTCCGTTCGTCGTGCTTGTGGGCGGGGAACGAACTCCAATTGCCGGAAGGCGTATAAACTTCAACACAGACAATTTTGTGACAGTCAAAACCCGGTTCGAGTAAGCTGTTAATTTGCCGGTTTGCGTTGTCTCCACCACGATACTCTATCGCCGCTTCTTCCGGGCGTTTCATATGTGGAGGATGGTCTTCATCGCTCTTTACCCAACAAATGGCAATGTCGGTATCAGGTGATTGAGCTGTCAGTATAAAGTCAGTATTGCGGGAGAGATACATTGCATGGCCAATACCGCTGAAAACGTCTTTTCTCCCATTGCCTGTTTCCCAAACTTGCCCGTCGGCCTCCACTTTAAAATTTCCGCCCAGCAATACAATGCAATATTCATATTCACCGGTGTGTCTGCTAATTTGTTCGCCTGTATCCAGTACTTTCGCTTCGAAGTTCAGGTAAGTCCAGCCAGCCTGTTCACTCGTAAGAGAATGATAGTTTTTAATGTCCGCAGATGGCTTGATCAGTAAATCACTCATTGAGATATTTCGATTACATTTGCACAATATTAGCTTTGTATTAATGAAGTACAAAATGTAAATATGTCGATATTGAATGCAAACGTTTGAAAAAATTTATAATTTTTAATTGTCAAAATCCTACTCATGAATTCGTCTCGTCCGGTAACAATTAAGGACATTGCCAAACGTTTCCGCTGCTCACCATCGACTGTTTCCAGGGCTCTTAACGACCACCCGGCTATCAATGAGGACACCCGAAAAAACATACAGGAATATGCTCGTACAGTAGGATATCAGCGTAATGAAGTATCACTCAGTTTGCTGAATAAAAAGACAGCCACACTGGGTGTGGTAGTGCCGACGATCAGCAATTATTACGAGACGGCTGTCATCGAAGGGCTTCACAACGTTCTGCAACCGATGGGTTATACGCTCAATATCTGTGTTACGAACGAAAGTTATTTGCTGGAAAAGGAATATTTGTCCAAACTGCTATCAAACAGGACAGAAGGAATTTTTCTATCTGTTTCACAGGAAACGTATGATTCGGGTTATTATGAACATCTTGAACAGGTCATACAGCGTAAAACACCTTTGATTTTCATTGACCGTGAGTTCGAGGATTTTGAGACCAGCCGTGCGACCGTTGACGACTATCACGGAGCATTTGCAGCCGTGGAGCATTTGGTCAATATGGGTTACAAACAGATAGCGCATCTGAAAGGGCCTAACGGACTTACCGTTTCCGAGCAGCGTTTCAAGGGCTACAGGGATTGTCTGCTTAAATATGGGTTGCCTGTTCGTGAGGAACTGATCATCAATACTAATTTTAAAGTGGAAAGCGCAATTCTGCCAGCCAGACGTTTGCTTGAAATGGACAGTCCGCCGGACGCTATTTTTGGTGTGAATGACCAGGTTGCGATCGGAGCGATGCGGGTTGCCAAAGATAAGGGACTGCGTATTCCTCAGGATATAGGGCTGGTGGGTTTTGATAACTCCCCCATATCGGCCTACACATTTCCGTCGCTTACCACGGTAAACCGTCCGGGCAGGAAAATCGGTATGGAGGCGTCGCGTTTGTTTTTGAGTCAGCTCAATGCTTCTGACGATTTTACACATGAAGGAATCGTCTTACCGTCTGAGTTGATCATCAGAGAATCGTCGCTGCGGTTCTAAAAGTTTTCAATGTATCTCTAATGAATATTTATCACAATGAATTGGGAAATTAATCAGCCTGCCCCTGCACAGTATGTCGCGATTGATGAGGCGACAAAAGCCTCCGGTTTTACGATGGCTTCCGACGCATTAACATGCTCGCTTTTACGGACTCTGGCTGTAAGTAAGCCTGGCGGGAAATTTCTGGAATTGGGAACCGGTACCGGACTTTCCACCTCATGGATTCTTGATGGGATGGACGCAGGTTCAACACTTGAGTCTATTGACAATGAAGGTCAGTTTATTGAAATAGCCGAACGGTTTTTGGGCGAGGATGAACGTTTAACGTTAATTGAAACCGACGGAGCAGATTGGGTCGAAGCTAATAAGAACAGGAAATACGATTACATATTTGCTGATACTTGGCATGGAAAATACCTGTTGCTGGATGAGGTGTTGGATATGCTGAATCCCGGTGGCCTGTACATCATTGATGATATGCTCCCTCAGCCCAACTGGCCGGAAGGACATGAGCAGAAGGCTGCTCGTCTGATCGATTACCTTGATTCGAGGGATGACTTGTTTCTGACCAAGCAGGTTTGGGCAACAGGAATTATTGTGGCGGTGAAGCGTTGAGTATTTCTTAATCTGATTCAATTATGAATTTTGCCAAAGGAATCTTCATTGCGGCGTTCACAGCGCTTTTGGGAAACCATTCAAGTGCCTGTAGTTGTGTAAATAATATTAAGGATTTACAGAGTACCTCTCAGCTGGATCCGTATGAATTTGTCGCATTAGTAAAAGTCACGGATGACAAGCTATATAAGGAGTCAACGACAGCGGATTACAGGTCTATTGGTCTTTTAGGGATTAAAATAATAGAACTGTTTAAGGGAGCGTCTGTTGATAAAATATTTGAAGGAGATATACAAACTTCCTGCGATATGGGTATTGAGAAAGGGCAGGAGTGGATGTTTTTTGGAAAGAAGATTGACGGTAAGCTCACTGTAATTCCGTGCGATAGAAATGCAAAGTATAAAGATTTGAATGGGTTTCGGGAATGGAGGAGCCACGGCTATACCGACTTGCATGCGCTCCGTAAAATTTACAAGCATCCGGTTAAAGAGTATCGCACTGAAAAAAGAATCGAATATTACACAAACGAACAGATCGAAATTGAGGAGAATTATGTAGATGGGAAACTGGATGGAGTACGTAAAATCTGGTATCCTGATGGCGTCCTGTTTGGAATACAGCATTATAGCATGGACAGTCTGCATGGAAGGTCATCATGGTTTTATCCATCGGGTCAAATTCAGAAAGATGACTTTTATCTAAACGGCAAGTATGCACAGGTATCCCGGTTTTATTATGACTCGAAAAAGTCCGGATCCGCAAGAAACCCGCAGGTACATTTTGAAACTGTTTTTAATTCACTTGGCAATCCCATCATCTCCAGAGTTTTTAATTCCAGCGGAAGTCTGCGAAGTGAAAGCTTGATTGATCTGGTGAAATATTCCAGAACAAACATACATTACCATGAAAATGGTTTTATATCAGAAATTTCGTACAATAAAAATGACGAGAGTTCCGGGCACTACATCCGTTATGACGAAAATGGAATGCCTTTGCGGTAAGGAGACTATGATGAAAAGGAAGAGTGATAGAATGTAAGTGAGATTATAGAGAATATTGTTAGCAGAGAAGAGATGTTTCTATAATTTGATTGTCCCGTCAATTACTGAAGGTATTAAAAAAGTGGCTCGTTCGTCGTTTTTGTTAATTCTGTAGTATAAAAAGTAAAATAGATTACTTAATTGTGATACAGCCGAGTACAATTCTTTTTCTTCATCTGTACATCGTGATTCACGAAAAGGTGTATCCCGGAGGTCGAAATAAAGATAGATATACCAAGCAACATTTGTGGGTTTGGCTGCAGGATTCACAATCCAGAATCCGTCTGTACAGTAAATATTGTCGAGGATTTTTGTTTGAACATCAAAGGGCAGATTTCCCCGGTAGGTAGTACTGTCTACTTTTTTACTGGTATTTACACGAAAAGCAAAAATTCCCCACGAGGGTTTGCAACTGGCAGTCTGTAAAGGAACACCATTTTCAAGCCTATCTGATAAGTTTTTTTTGTCAATGTCTGGAAATCGGAAGTATTCGGGTTTAAAATTAGCAGTGTCAGATCGGAAATGTTTAACAGGCATAGATTCCAAGCCCGGTAATATTGATAAATTGATTTTACCAGCCACTTTAGCTCTCTCCAAAGCCCAGTTGACTGCCGAATCCTCAGAAGCTGTTTTTTCCTGATTTCCCGAAGTAGGTAGAGGCGCTCGTTCTGTTCCCGGTTTCGGGAATTGGTCGGTGTCAGGTATGCGCAGGGGCTTATGTTGCGCCGGGCACTGGGTTATACACGTAAGTAGGATTAGTATCACACCTACTACACTTTCTGTTAATTTCATACACCTAAGTTTAGATTCTCAAGATGTTGTAAATGTATAATTTAATTTTATATACACAATGTTTTGTGCTTTGACGGTGCCAGTCTGAGTGTCACGTGGATGGGCAAATTTATTAGTTGGATTTAGATAGCTTCAGTCACGGTCAATACGATAGGATAAAGGAGAGTTGAGTATATTAAGATTCAACCCTTATCAGGGTTGGCAATTCGGAATGTGGAATTGATTTGCCACAGGGTTTCACCCGGAGTTATTCATGTTGAATCCCTCCGGGATTTCGGGTTATACTTCATTAGCTATTCAACCCTTATCAGGGGTGGCTATTACGGAATGTCAGATTGATTTGCCGCCCGGGTTTCACCCGGAGTTATTTATATTGAATCCCTCCGGGATTCTCGGTTGAGAACTGCTTTTTTATGCCTAATAGTTTAAATCATGTCATTATTATATAATAATTGTTTTTCGTCAAAATCCCGTAGGGATTAAATATGAGTAGCCACGGATGCCAATCCGTGGTTGAAAGAATACATCAGAAGTTCCAGACAACCCTGTAGGGGTTGAATCGCAGTTAGAACAAAATATTGACTGAATCTCATAAAAACACCCAGGCCAACATCTGAACCCTAACAAAAAGGAGTCGCCCCTTGCGAGCCGACTCCATTTGCATTCTTTCAGTTTAGGTTAAAATCAATATCCGTCATTTTGTTGCATATAACCTGGCAGGTTCGAAGCTCCGTCGATGGCATTTTGAGGGATCGGGAAGATTCTTTTCTTTACGTCACTGTTGGTTTTTTCCGTCCAGGTCCCTTCATATTTTCCAAAACGGATCATGTCCGTACGTCGTACCATTTCCCAGTATAGTTCAAAACCACGCTCGCGGTAAAGCAGGTCAAGCGTCATGCTCGTCAATGCAGGCGGGGGAGTAGTTTTTGTGCGGGATGCACGTACCGTGTTCACATCAGCAAGTGCTCCGGCAGCATCATTACTTTTGCGAAGTTTGGCTTCTGCACGCATCAGGTACACATCCGCCAGACGCAGAATTACAATATCCGCATCGCCTCTGTTTCTACCGGTATTCGATTTTTTACCAAATTCATATTTTGAAACCCTATAACCGCTGTTATAGTTACTTCCGGCTGTCGTGAAATCAATGTTCTGCGAGAAACTTACAGGCAGATCAGCCCTGTTGCGGGTCAGATAAGTAAGTCGTCCTACTTTCAATTTTCCGTCAGGGCATCTTAAAAACGCTCCGTTCACGCGGATTGCTCCATATTGCTGGTCGCGAAGGATACCACGGTTGATCTTGTAATCTGCATCGTTCACACAAGTATCCGCTTTATTGGAGTAAATGGACATGTTCTCCTGATAGAATCTCGGATCTCTTTTAGGATCTGTGGTCCCGTAAGCGTCTGTCCAGGTCTTGTAAAAGTCGCTGGTGATACCAGGACCATCCGTTCCGTTGGCAGCCGGGAATTCCGGCAAAGGGAACTGGTCGCCTGAGATCGAGAAATAGGCCATACGGTTGTGTCCGTTCAGATCTGCCCGCTGATCAACAGCAAAAATGAGCTCATCATTACCGTGATTATTATCATTGAAAATAGAGAAGTAATCAGCAGACAACTTGGCCTGCCCTGAGGCGATGATCTTATCCGTATATTGAATCACCTTGTCCATATCTGCAGAAGCAAATGTAAAAGAAGTACCGTAAATATTACGGTAAACAGCCGAATTCAGGTAAAGTCGCGATAGCAATCCCCACACAGCAGCCTGATTCATCCTCCCCGGCCCCACTGACGATTTAGGTTGAAGGAGAGGCTCAACAGCCAGCAATTCACTTTCGATGTATTTGATCGCTTCCTCACCTCTCACAATTTTTGAGGTCGTTCCGGGATCTTCTTTGATGAATGCAATTCCAAACAGGTCCAGCATCACCATGTTGTAGTAAGCACGCATTCCACGCGCTTCTGCTAAATATTGCGCTGCTGCGGGATAGGTTGAATTTTTGAAACTGGTAATGGCTGTAATACTCCTTGAAAGGGATTGCACGATGTTATTCCAGGTTGCATTTACGTTTGGATCCGTACTGGTAGTATTGTGACGGTGCAGAGCCAGGTAAATTCCATTATCACCCCAGTCGGTTCCACCACGATATGGAAGAATCGCTTCATCCGTGGAGATCTCCTGTAATGCAAAGTATCTCGTATGCAGGAACATGTCCGGCAGTAGTGCATATACCGGTGCAATAAGCCCGTTGGCAGCTTCCTGATCTGTCAGGTTTGCACTCAGTGTTTCATCAAGTACCTGCTCTTTTAAATCTGTACAGGCATTCGACAGGAGTAACATACCTGCCGCAATCATTATGGTTGTTATATTCTTTTTCATTTTTTAATTTTTTAGAAACCAAGGTTTATCCCGATAATCACAGTTCTTGCCTTCGGATAACTCAGGTAATCAACGCCATAAGAGGTGATGCCATTGATTTCTCTGTCGTTGTTCACTTCAGGATCGTAGCCATTGTATTTGGTCCATACAAACAGATTTTGTCCGGTTACCGAAATACGTGCTGTCTGTATCCATCTGCGGATTCCCAGGTTGTTCGTATTCAGACTGTATCCCAATGAAAGGTTATTCAGTCTGAGAAAAGCAGCGTCTTTCAGGAACTGGGTCGAAACAGGGGCAGAGTTATTTACTGACTCGCGCTCGTTGGCGACAGCTTCGGGCGTAACGTTCAATCCTTTTGATAAACGTAGTTTATAGAAGTTGGAGTTGGCTGTATTGTCATAAATTTTGTTTCCTGCTACGCCGTTAAAATTAGCGGTAAGATCAAAACCTTTGTAGCTGATGTTACCACTGAAGTTATACATTCTGGTAGGTAATGCAGATCCGGCAACTACTCTGTCTTTATCAGTCACAATTCCGTCTCCGTCCACGTCTCTGAAAGTGCTGATACCGTTTTCGTCATATCCTGTAAACTCTTTCAGGTAGAATGATCCGATCGATGAGTTGTTCAGATATCCGTTGATGGTAGCAGAGGTAAGCCCTGAGCCTTGCGCCGAACCTGATACGATTACCGAATAAGGAGAGTTTTCTACTCTGTTTTTGATAAAGGTCATGTTACCGCCAATACTATATCTAAGCCCGTTATCCAATGATTTTTTGAAATTCAGATCAAACTCCAGACCCTTATTGACAATACGCATGTCGGGAACGTTGGTCCAGAAAGTACCTGCCGGCTGAACTGGATCTGCCGGAATTACTTCAAGCAAAATCTTTTCTGATGTTTTTGAGAAATAATCAATTTCCCCCGTCAAAGCGCCTTTGAAGAACCCAAAATCTAAACCGATATCTGTCTGAGAAGAAACTTCCCACTGTATGTTGGGATTGGCCAGACGCGAATAGGTGGTTCCACCAGGATAGTTGCTGGTGTTGTCAAGCGGATAGCTCGTTGTTGGAGACACACTTGATGTGAAACGTGCCTGGGTAATTTTGGCAGGAATTTCCTGGTTACCCGTTCTTCCCCAGCCCGCTCGCAGTTTCAGATCCGAAAACGGACCAGACTTCAGGAATTCTTCTTCCGATAATCTCCATCCCAAAGAAAACGACGGAAAAGATCCGTACTTGTTGTTAGCACCGAATTTGGATGAACCATCCACGCGCATAGTAGCTGTTGCCAGGTATTTATCTTTGAAACCATAAGTAACCCTTCCGAAGAATGATTGGAGTTCATTGATCGTAGCATAGCCACCAGGCTTGTTCAAAACCAGGCTCAAATCCTGGCCAAGGCCCGGGTTGTAGATAGGTTCAATGTCCGAGATCGGGAATTTGTTGATGCTGTAATTGCTGCCCTGAATGAAGATCCGCTGATAAGAATGGCCTGCCAATGCAGAGAAGCTATGATTCTTATTATTGAATGTATAAGTCAGGTAGTTTTCAATCAAACGATTGCTGTTGGTAAGGCGGAAATCCTCAAGTCTACCGATTTCATAAGGAACCGTGTTTGGTTTCGTTTGTTTATTCTGACTGGAAGTGGAGTAGTCAATACCAAAATTTAACTTGTAAACCAGTCCTTTGATGATGTTTACAGATGGAGATATATTCGCCAATATCCTGTTATTGATCAGTTTTTCCTTATACAGGTTCATCGTTACCAACGGATTGGTTCCATCTTCGTACTGAAAAGGGGTCCCGTCTTCTTTATAAGGAGCGTAGGTCGGATTTGCCGAGATCGCCGAACCAATCACACTTGGAATGTTTGGACGGTTGTTTTGCGTATTATTGGCATTCAGATTCAGATCGAGCGTTACCCGGTCTTCAAGCATCTTCTGAGATATGTTGATTCTTCCTGTATAACGATCCTGCTGACTGTTTTTGATAATACCCTGCTGTTTCTGAGCACCGAAAGATGCATAGTAAGTCAACTTGTCGTTACCTCCACCCAATGATATATTGTGGTTATGGGTGTAAGCTGTGCGTGAAATTTCTTTCTGCCAGTCGGTATCTGCACCTCCGTTGATTACCGTTGCACCCAGCTTTGCCGCTTCAGCAAGGAATTCAGGTCCTGAGAATACATCCAAAGGACGGGCCATTTTAGATATTCCAAGGCTTCCTGAGTAGTTGATAGTCGCCTGGCCTGATTTTCCTTTTTTTGTTGTAATCAGAATAACCCCGTTCGCACCACGTGCTCCGTAAATCGCAGTAGCCGAAGCATCTTTCAATACGTCCATGGACTCAATATCCTGAGGGTTCAGAAAGTTGAGTGGGTTAGCGTCTCCGCCTGTACCTCCGTTATCCAATGCCATTCCATCCACAACAAAAAGTGGTGTACTGCCGGTACGTACACCGCCTGGTCCACGTACGGTAATGCTTGTTTTGGCTCCGGGCTCACCGGTGGCAGAGGTGATATTAACGCCTGATACTTTTCCTTGCAACAACTGCTCGGGAGAGTTGATAATACCCTGGTTAAATTCTGCCGCTTTCAGCGATTTTACCGATCCGGTTATATCTTTTTTAGCGGTGCTACCGTAACCTACAACTACAACCTCACCCAGATTGGATGCAGACTCTTTCAAATTCACCACCAATGAACCTGCGTTGGATTCTGTCACCAGTAAATCATTTACAGATTGCTTTTCATAGCCAATGTAGCTGAACTGCAGATTATATCGTGTGCCGGTCTGAAGCCGTGGGAAGGAGAACCTGCCATTTTCATCTGTCGTTGCACCTTGCTGGCCTGAGCCATCCGTATTGCTTAGTAGAACTGTCACACCTGGAAGGCCTTCGCTGGTGCCATTCGTAACCACTTTTCCTGAAAGTGTTATTTCCTGAAGCATGACCACACCTGAAGGATTTCCAAAAGGCATTACGCCTGCAAAAGCGGTTGTGTAGAGTCCACATACTGCGGTAATCTGGCACAAGCCGTTTCGAAGCAATCGCCTTTTGATAGAAAAGGTCGAGGTTTTTTTCATAAACTGATTTTGATTAGTAAATACATTAAAGTGGATAATTCAGTCTGTCAGACTGAGATTCTGATCAAATGTTCGACAATTTACAAATTGTATTATGTAAATAAATAATGTAAAATACCGAACAGCGGATGCAAACGTTTGTAATTTTTTCAAATGTGTAAAAAAATGGAAAAGCGGATACAAGTATTAACTGCGTAGCCAGATTTTAGTCGTTTTAGGACAATGAAGTCACATTATATGATTATTAATGCTTCATGCGTGTGCAGATGTCTTTGTTGATTAGGGCAGCGAAGTAACTCTTTCCATGTTACCTGAATGTTAACCCATATTTATGATTTTGTTACGCAGGGGTAAGTTCTGATGTATTTGTACTTTCTAAGCTTTTTTATTTATCATGAAAAAACAAATAATAAATATAACGTATTAGTGCAAACGTTTGCAGGAAGGGAGGTATTTACATATGTCATTCTGTTCATATACCAAAAGGTAAACAGCAAAAAAGCTATCCGACTGCTGTTATAGTCAGATAGCTTTTTATCATACTTATTTCAACATCAGGATTCCTGCCGCAGAATCTGTAATGGTGGTTGAGAGAGGATGCCGCGACTATTGATCAGCCCAATCAACACAGTGAGTGCAGATACAGCAAAGAACAGTGCGACTACAGGAAGAAAATCGGGTGTAAACTCAGCTTCAAAACTGTATTTGGCAAGTGCCCAGCTTCCACCCAGGGATAATAGTATACCTGTCAGCGCCGCCAGAGCTCCTAAGAAAAAGTATTCCAGTGCCGTAATGGCAAAAATCTGTTTGCGGCTTGCTCCCAGCGTGCGCAGTAAAACGCTTTCCTGAAGACGCTGGTATTTGCTGATCAATACGGAAGCAATCAGTACGATAATACCTGTAAGGATACTGAATCCTGCCATAAACCGGATCACAAAACCAATTTTGTTAAAGATCTCATCCAGCACGCGCAGTACCAAAGCAAGATCGATGATAGAGATATTAGGGAAGGCCTGCACTATTGCCTGTTGGAAACGGGCCGAGGACACTGCATCCGGCACATGAGTGAGCATCACATGAAATTGCGGCGCTTCTTCTAAAACACCCTTGGGAAATACAACTAAGAAGTTTGTTTGCACTTCTCCCCAGTTCACATCGCGAAGACTGGCAACTGCTGTCTGCATCATCGTCCCCTGAACATTGAAAGTAAGCGTATCACCTAACTTTATTCTGCTCCGTGTTGCAAAGCTCTGTTCCACAGATATAGGCACTGGTGAGCCATCATTCTTATATGTACCCTGCCATTTTCCTTCCGTAATTTTTTCAGCTTTAGTAATCGAATCCCTGAATGTAACACGGTATTCCCTGCCAAAAATTCTTGCCGACTGCTTGTCCGTAGTATCTTTCTGGAAGTCTGATGCCGTTTTGCCGTTTACTTCATCCAGTCTCATATTGACGATCGGAACACTCTGGTTAACGGGCACTTTATACAACTTTGCTATTTTCAGCACTTCCTCCTTTTGTCCCGGTTGAATGTCAAACAAGACAATATTAGGCTGATTGCCGCTAGTGGATAGATTGACTCTTGTTAGGAGTATGTCCTGTGTGAACAGCAATGTGCATATCAGTGATGTGCCAAGACCTATGGATACAATCAGAATTGCGGTTTGGTTGTTGGGACGGAATAAATTGGCTAACCCCTGCCGCCACAGATAGCTCCAGGAGGTAGGAAAAAAGCGTCTGGTCAGATTAATTAACAGTAACGCTGTCAAATACAAAACAGCAAACGCTGCCAGAATACTGCCTGTGAAAATAAGCGCCTGCTTCCATGATTGCATCTGAAGCCAGGCAAAGCCAAAAACGAAAAGCACAATGAGTGCGTACAATAGCCATGTAACGGGATCTTTTTCAGTTTTTGCGTCATCTGCGTTAGATCGGAGCACATTCAAAGGTGAAACTTTTCTAATCGACAAAAGAGGCGGAAGGGAAAAGAGTATAGAAATCAGTGTTCCAATCAGCACACCTTGTGCGATAGAAAGCCAGGATATATCTGTAGTTAATTCAAATGGCAGAAAATCCTTAATTACCATTGGTAAGAATTGCTGGATAATGGTTCCCAATACCGCACCTATGACTGATCCGAGAAGTCCTATTCCAACAATCTGAATCATAAAGATGATCACTGCCTGATAGGCCTTCACACCTAAACAACGCAGTACTGCAATTGACTTTAATTTTTCACGGATGTAGATATAAACAGAGCTGGCTACACCTATGCACCCCAGAAGCAACGCAACAAATCCGACCAATGTCAGAAAGCGGGTCAGGTCGCGGAAAGATCTTCCGGTATCTTCCTTCTGACTTTCAACGGTTCTGTAATCCAGGTCTGCTTTTTCAAAATCGGGCTTTAATTTTTCTACCAGTGCTTCCACGTCCGTGCCCGGCGCATACTTGATATAATGTCTGTATGCAACCCGGCTGCCCTTTTGCATCAGCCCGGTTTGATCCAGAAACTGCATAGGAATATAAACGCTCGGCGCTACAGTACTGGTAATGCCTGTTTGTCCGGGTGCTTTTTGCAAAATGCCGGCAATGGCAAAGGTTACCTCACCGATTTTAATAGAGTCGCCTACCTGCACATGGTATTGTAGCATCAGCGTCTGATCAACCAGTGCCTGACGTTCCGCTCTGAAGTTTTTTCCGGCTTCGGCAGGAACTGTTTCAAATTCGCCATAATAAGGATAGTCGCCTTTCAGCGCCTTTACCTGAGCCAGACGGTTACCACCATTTTTTGGGAAAACCACCATAGATGCAAAGCTTCTTTCTTCGGAGCGTTCCTTACCGAGTTGATTGACAAGTTTTGCTGTCTTTTCTTCAAGTGGCTTTCCGCTGTAAAGTGCCAGGTCTGCGCCGATAAGCGTAGCGGCCTGGCTGTCAATATTATCTCTGAGGTTATCTCCCAAAGAATAGATAGCTACAAGTGCAGCAATGCCCAGAATAATTGAAGAAATGAACAGCAAAAGCCGGGATTTATTCTTACGGCTGTCGCGCCATGCCATTTTCAGCAGCCACGGGAAATTTAAATCATATTGTTTCATTAATTCTGATGCAAGAAGTGAGGGTTAGTTAAAGCGAATTCCAGATGGTTCATCCTGAATGATCTGTCCGCCTTTTACACGAATAATCCGCTGGGTTTTTGCTGCCAGTTCCAGATCGTGCGTCACCACGATCAGAGTTGTGCCGGCTTCCTTGTTCAGATCAAAAAGCAATTTGACCACCTTCTCGCTTGTTTCAGCATCCAGATTCCCTGTTGGTTCGTCAGCAAAGAGTATCTTAGGTTTATTCGAAAATGCACGTGCTAACGAGACACGTTGCTGTTCACCTCCGCTCAGCTGGGTAGGGTAGTGATGACTTCTTTCAGCTAATCCCACTTTATCCAGTAAGTCCAGCGCTCGGGGTTTGATATTTTTTTCCCCTCTCAGTTCCAGAGGGACCATCACATTTTCCAGCGCTGTAAGTGTTGGCAACAGCTGAAAATTCTGGAATATAAATCCTATGTGTTCATTCCTTACTGCTGCCAGCTGGTCTTCGGATAACTGGTTCAGCTCTGTACCGTACAGCTCTACAATGCCATTGCTGGCACGATCTAATCCTGCGCATAAGCCCAGCAAGGTTGTCTTACCACTTCCTGAAGGACCTACAATGGAAACGGTTGAGCCCGCTTCAATAGAAAAGTTAACATCCTGCAACACAGTAAGAGAATTGCTGCCGCTTTGATATATTTTGCCAACATTGTGAAGGCGAAGTATGGTATTCATCAATTGATTACGTATTTAAGATTAAAGGTGACGCTAAGTTTTGGCAACTTCATTTACTGTGTTTTGGTTCTTAAGTTCATATACTTTCGCCGATTTATGTTGTAAGTGGTTTGAAAAGGTAAATGAGCGGTTGTTGCTGCGGTAAAGATTGTTTTTTTACTTTTATATCAATCAATAGATAAGGTTCTCAAATTAATATGCCCGATATGGCTTTTAAGCGCATTTTATTAAAACATGTACAAACAATTTGCTGGCTGTTTACAGCGATTATCTTTTTATCTTCCTGTAACAACGAAAAGCAATCCGAAGAAAAAGGGGAAGCCCGCAAGCAGGCTGCTGCTCCGGCTGCAACCAGGAAGACGATTGTGTTTTTTGGTAATAGTCTTACAGCCGGCTACGGACTGGAAGATCCTGCTGAAGCCTTTACCGGATTGATTCAAAAAAGAATTGATTCACTTGGACTAGCTTACAAGGTGGTCAATGCGGGCGTGAGCGGAGAAACCACCGCCGGAGGTAATAGCCGTATCGAATGGCTTTTGAAACAGCCACTTGATGTGTTTGTACTTGAATTGGGAGGAAATGACGGACTGCGGGGTATTCCGGTATCAGAGACGAAAAAGAATCTTCAGGAAATACTTGATAAGGTAAAAGCAAAGTATCCCGATGCTAAACTTGTTTTGGCAGGCATGCAAATCCCGCCCAATATGGGGAAAACATACGCCAACGAGTTCAAGGCGGTATATAAGGAAATAGCAGATAAGAACAATATTGTCCTTATTCCGTTTTTACTGGAAGGTGTAGGAGGAGAAGCAAAGCTGAATCAGGCGGATGGGATTCATCCAACTGCGGAAGGACACAGAATTCTGGCAGAGAATGTTTGGGTGGTTATAAAAGATATACTGGATAGCAAATAAAAATTCAGGATGGCTTTATTTTCTGCCAAAGCTCCAGTTTCGCTTTCAGAATTTCCTCTCTTGTCACATAATTATCGAAGGTGTCAGAATATGGACCGGCAGGAAACTTCGGTTTGATCACTCTGGATATATAACCTCTGTCGGAGAATGGATCAAGCCAGCGGTCCGAATTGGGTTCTTGCAGAAATATAAGATAGCCCCAATTCGACTTGTTCTCATGAACGTAAAGCCATACAGATATCTTAACCTGGCTACCGTCTTTCCTTCTCAAAATTTTTTCGTGTGTCATGGTATTATCATCAGAAGCCAAAAAAACTCCGGAAATAGAAATTCCCGGAGTTTTTTTATCAATATCGTTAAACGACCCTGTCGCCTCTGATCACACGAAGTATCACCGCCACTACAGCAATAACCAATAAAATGTGAATAATGTTGCCCATGCCGAAGCTAGCAAAACCGAAATAGCCAATAAGCCAAAGAATAACCAGAATCACGGCTATTGTATACAGAAGATTTCCCATTGTAGTGATGTTTAGTTTTATACGTTGTGTATGTTGGTGAGCTTATTCCAATTTAAGTGCCAGCATAAAAAGTGCCGCTTTTTATGCTGATTTCTACATTCACAGGGAATCCGGGCACAAAAAGAGCGGAAAGTTGTAGAGAAATTATCTCATGACATCCAATATTGTTTGCGCCTGGAAGCAAACCAGGTATTCACAGTAGCACGTCGTTATCTATATTTGATCTTTTAAATCCATTTACCTTCATATTTCCATGATAAAGAAATACCTGCTTGCCGTGCTGCTGACTATTACGATGTTCTCAGCAAATGCATCCATCATTGATACCGTTGAAACCTACAGCGATGTGATGAAGAAAAAAATTAAGGCTGTGGTTGTAAGACCAGACCAATACGAAACCCTTAAAGAGATGCCGGTAGTATACCTTCTTCATGGATATAGCGATGGCTACGATGGATGGCTGAAGAAAGGTGACGGTTTTCAGAAAGCCGCGGACTTGTACAACATCATGATCGTTTGCCCGGATGGCGGATATAGCAGCTGGTACTGGGATAGTCCGGTTGATGAAAAGTTTAAATACGAAACCTATGTATCCAAGGAGCTGGTTAATTTTATCGATAGCAAATACAAAACAATAAAAGACAGGAGCGGACGCGGTATTACGGGTTTAAGCATGGGTGGTCATGGTGGGCTATATCTGGGGATCAGGCATCAGGATGTGTTTGGGGCGGCAGGTAGTATGAGTGGGGGAGTGGACATTCGTCCTTTCCCAAACAATTGGGATATGGCAAAGCGATTGGGTAAATATGCGGATCAGCCCGAAGCATGGGAAAAAAATACGGTGATCAATTTGCTTCACTTACTCACACCTAATTCTCTTGCGCTGATCATTGACTGCGGTACAGATGATTTCTTCTACAAAGTGAATGAAAACCTGCATCAGGAACTCATTTACAGAAATATTCCTCATGACTATATCACCCGTCCTGGTGGACATAACTGGCCGTACTGGAAAAATGCAGTGCAATACCAAATGCTGTTTATGAGTAATTATTTTAATAAGACCAAGTAGTTTGCCATGAGTAGGAGGAAATTTATCAAAGGTATCGTTGCTTGTGGACTTGCTTCCGCTTATGCCGATAAGGCTATAGGAGCGGTTAGCCAGCCTGAGATACCTGCCCGTTTGAAAATTTTATTTCAGGGCGATTCTGTTACAGATGGGAATCGTAGCCGGAACAACGACTGGAACCACGTAATGGGCCATGGTTATGCCTACACCATTGCAAGCAAGCTCTGGTATGATTTCCCTGAAAAAGGCTTTTACTTCTATAATCGGGGTATTAGCGGTAATCAGGTGACAGATCTGGCCAACCGCTGGCAAAGTGATACCGTAGATATTGATCCGGCGTGGCTGAGTATTCTGGTCGGAATTAATGATGCGGAAGCTTATATAAAAGGGAATCAGACGTTGACTACCCACAGCTTTGAAACCAATTACAGGAGTCTGCTTCAAAAGACAAGAGAGAAATTGCCCGAAACAAAATTAGTACTCGGAGAGCCTTTTATTCTGCCTGTTGGAAGGGTTAGGGAACGCTTATCATTGTACGAATACGAATTGAGTCAAAGACAGGAAATTGTCAGGAAACTGGCCGATGAATTCGGAGCAATACTGATACCGTATCAGTCTGCTTTCACAAAGGCATTGGATAAAGCGCCTGCGGATTACTGGATATGGGATGGAATACATCCCATGCCCGCCGGACACGAATTGATGGCAAGGCTATGGCTGGAGCATGTGGGACCGGAACTGGGTATTTAGCCCTATTTCAGGACTGACTTATATCAGTACAACTGCTAACAGAAGTCAATTTTTACCGCGTTTAGTTGCTTTATTTTTGGATCTTCAAATTTATTGCTTCCGGCAAATCATGATCCAGACAAACCAAACGCATACATTTCATATCCCCGTTCTAGGCTTGGGATATTCTGTTGATACCCCTGTTAAAGTATCTCCCTTCGGTATTTCATCCGTTGCTTCTATCGTTGACGACGAAATGATAGAACGTATGAGAAAGCACCATGCACTCCAGGCAGGTGAAGAATATGTTCATATACCGAAATCAGAGGATGATTTCAGAAGTAAACGGATAACCGGCTATCTGGATCTGATCGACAGGATTATTGACAGGAAATTCCAGAACTTACGCAAAGAACCTTTTGAGCCCGGAACCGACATCACCCGCTATTTTGATTTGCTACCGGAAAGTTCGCTGCTCAAAGCGGAATACAACCTGGTGATGCGAATGCCGGAGGGTGAGCAGCGGGATACAGCTCAGAATCAATTGAGAAAGAAAATATCAAAAGGAGCCATTGACGTAAACATTATGTCAAAGGTCGATAAGCTGAACAAAGATGTATTCGGTCAGCAGCTTGATGACCGTTTTTCAGATGCTTCTGCGGCATTACTCGGATTCGCAAAAAGTACACTTCAATCCTCGCTGGTTTTGTCTGCCGGAATGAATCCAAGACTGTACAACTACCTGGATCAGTTTGATGTGTTTTTTCCTGATGCACAGGGAAATCTGGCTAAGAAGATTATTCTGAAGGTAAGTGATTTTCGTTCGGCCTTCATTCAGGCTAAGTATCTTGCCAAAAAAGGTATCTGGGTTTCAGAATTTCGGATTGAATCCGGCCTGAACTGTGGTGGTCATGCTTTTGCTACGGAAGGGTATTTATTAGGACCTATTTTGGAAGAATTTAAGGCAAAACGCCAGGAAATGCTTACAGATCTTTTTCAGCTTTATCAAACTGCACTGGAAAGCAAAGAAATTGAACTCAGCAAAATTCCGGATCTACGCATCACTGTTCAGGGTGGAATCGGAACCGCTGATGAAAACAGCTTCCTGCTGGATCATTATCAGGTAGATGCCACAGGATGGGGTAGTCCGTTTTTGCTTGTCCCTGAAGTTACCAGTGTGGACGAGCAAACCTTATCGGATCTCACTGCTGCCAATCAAGATGATTATTACGTCAGTAATTCTTCTCCGCTGGGTGTACTTTTTAATAATTTCAAAAAGAGCAGTGCTGAAAAACAGCGTCTGGAAAGAATTGCCAAAGGGCGCCCGGGAAGTCCATGCAAAAAGAAATACCTCGTATCCAATACCGAATTTACACAAGAACCGATCTGCACGGCGTCAAGAGAATATCAAAGGTTGAAAATTAAACAGCTCGAAGCCCTGGAGCCACGGCCCGCAGATTTTCAACAGCAGTTTGATGCCATTACGGAGAAACTGTGTTTGTGTGAAGGGCTGAGTACATCCACTTTGCTTAAAAATAAACTGTTATCCCCAAGAGAAAATCACGCGGTATCTATCTGTCCGGGACCGAACCTTGCCTGGTTTTCGAGGGTATATTCACTGGACGAGATGGTGAAACACATTTATGGGAAGGTTGATCTGCTCACCCATGTGAGTCGCCCAAATATGTTCATCAACGAGCTGAATCTATATGTGGAGCATTACCGTAGAGATTTGGAGATGCATGCTGCTGCTCTGAATGATAAAAAGAAGAAATACCTTCAGAAGTTTAAAGATCAGCTGCTGGTGGGTATTGAATATTATAAGGAGCTAGTGCCTCAGCTAGGCAATCAGACCAAGGCTTACAGGGATGAAATGTTTGCACAGTTAAGCGCGATTGAAGGGCAGCTGATAGGAATGGGAGTTGCAGTTTAAGGCACGCTTTTAAGCAGTCGGAGAATTGTTTATGGTATGATGCTGTGGGTTTGCTAACCTGCAGCATTTTTTGTTTCAGGGCTGAGTAATTTGCTACTGCTGACAGACCTCAGACTGGGACCAATCCAAAACTTTTGCCGCAAAGCAGTTTTTACGTTTCTGTCAATTACATTTGCAGAAATAGAACCTACCTTACATTTATTTTTACTATTCAGCTAAATGAGTAACCTTACATCGCCTGTCGATTCCGCAGCGCCAGCCAAATTCACAGATCAGAAATACCTTGTCACACTCATCTTCGTCACGTCCCTGTTCATGTTCTGGGGAATTGCGATTACCATGGGAGATGTATTGAACAAACATTTTCAGCATACATTAAGCCTTTCTAAAACGCAGTCTGCCTTCGTACAGTTTGCGATTTTTGGTGCCTATGGTATCATGGGGATTCCGGCGGGATTGTTTATGAAGCGGTTCGGATATAAAAATGGTGTGTTGTTCGGCCTGACGCTTTTTGCTGTTGGTGCATTCCTGTTTGTTCCGGCGGCTGCGGCGGCTTCCTTTCCCTTCTTTGGAGGGGCTTTGTTTGTTTTGGGTTGCGGGCTGGCAACCCTGGAGACGGTTGCTCATCCGTTTGTCGCATCTTTGGGTGATCAGCGCACGAGCGATTTGCGGATCAATTTTGCTCAGGCATTTAATGCCCTCGGCACCATTATTGGTCCTGCGGTAGGTTCTTATTTCCTGCTTAGAAACAATGTGGAAGGCAGCAGTGATCTTACTTCGGTCAAAACCCTTTACATTGTCATCGGTAGCATTATCGCAACAATTGCAGTATTATTCTCTTTTGTTAAAGTTCCTACCCTTACCGATCCGCATGTCGCTGTCGATTTGGATGCAGTAAACACAGATGCTGCTCCGGGGAAATCACTTTTTGAACATAAACATTTTGTTTGGGCTGTAGTAGCGCAGTTTTTCAATACAGCAGCGCAAGCCGGTACCTGGGCATTTTTCATCAATTACGGCCATGAAAAAATGGGTTTTACCGATGAGGTAGCAGGTAACTACATGATCCTGTTCTTTGTTTTAATGCTCACGGGACGTTTCGTAGGAACGTTTCTGATGAAGTATATCGCTCCTCATTCGCTGCTGGCTATTTTTGCGGCCTGTAACATTGTGATGTGTTTGATGATTGCGCAAAGTTGGGGTTGGCCGTCGTTTATTGCGCTGCTGATGCTGAATTTCTTCTTTAGTATCATGTTCCCTACGATTTTTAGTTTGGGTTTAAAAAACCTGGGAGCACATACACAACAGGCATCTTCATTCATTTCGATGGGGGTTGTAGGAGGAGCATTTTTCCCGTTTGCGATGGGTGCGGTTGCAGAGCATGATGTTGCTATGGCATACTATCTGCCTATCATTTGCTATACAGTCATTTTCTTTTTCGGATATAAATTTTATAAGGTGCGCTAGAATGGTGCAGTAAAGCTTAAAAGTTATTTAGTAATTAATAAAATGGCCCACAGCCGACAGCTGATAGCCGACAGCCAACAAATATGAAACTTTGGGGAATAGATTTAGGAGGTACGAAGATTGAATGTGCCGTTTTGGATTCAGATAATAACCTGGAAGTAATTACACGCAAGCGATTGCCTACAGAGTCAGTAAATGGATATGACCATATTTTATCTCAGATTAAAAAACTGATTGATCTTGTAGCCGATGAAGTGGGTGAGCGTCCTTCCAGACTTGGATTTGCCACACCGGGTGTATTAGAGCCTGACACGCAATTGATGAAAAATTCCAATACAACCTGCCTGAACGGAAAAGCGATGGGTAAGGATCTGGAATCATTACTTGGGATTCCATGCCAGCTTGCTAATGATGCCAACTGTTTTGCACTTGCCGAAGCGCTGATGGGAGCAGGTAAGGACTACCCGAAAGCTGAAGTTGTATTCGGGGTCATTATGGGCACAGGTGTAGGAGGCGGATTGGTCGTAAATAATAAAATCATTGGCGGACATCACGGTATCGGAGGAGAGTGGGGACACAATATACTGGAAGAAAATGGCGAGGCCTGTTACTGTGGAAAGCAAGGCTGCGTAGAGCAGGTTATTGCAGGACCGGCGCTGGAACGTCACTACGAGAGAATCAGCGGCGAGAAAAAATCACTGAAAACGATTTTGGAAGAATATCAGAGCGGAAACAATGAGTTTGCCAATGCTACAATTGAACGGTTACTGGAGTATTACGGAAGAGCTATTTCTACACTCGTTAATGTACTTGATCCGGGTTTGATCGTGATCGGTGGAGGAGTAGGAAATATTGACCTGCTTTATACCGAAGGCTATGAACGTATTAAGAAATACATTTTTAATAAAGGTGTGATCACTACGCCAATTTTAAAACCTCGTCTGGGTGACAGTGCCGGTGTATTTGGTGCCGCCTTACTGTAACCTGTTGATTGAAAGTGCTATAGAAATGCCGGAAATGCCGAAGGGTTTTCCGGCATTTCTGTTATGAAATGATTAGTATTTCCAATACCGCCTATGCGTATATGGTTCTGTGCTGAGAAAATGCCTAACTTGTCGTTGTAGTAGTTTTATTAATTGAATCAATAAACACAAAAATGATGAAAAAGCTTTTTATGATCTTGCAACTGGCATTAATATCTGCAGGTGCATTTGCCCAATCGGTATGGCAAAATGATAAGGCACATTCCCAGCTTAAGTTTGACATTACGCACCTTGGCGTGTCGACTGTCAGCGGTGCATTCAGTGATTTTGACGCAACGGTTACTGGTTCCAAAGCTGATTTCAGTGATGCTGTTTTCCAGCTTACTGCCAAAACGAAATCAATCAATACCGGTATTGATAAGCGCGACGATCACCTCAGATCTGCAGATTTTTTCGATGCGGAGAAAAATCCTGAACTTACTTTTAAAAGTACTTCACTGAAAAGTGCTGGCAAAGACAAATACACCTTAATTGGTAATCTGACCATGCACGGAGTGACCAAACCTGTTACGCTGGAGCTTTGGTACAGAGGAACGATCGATAATCCGATGTCTAAAAAACCAGTTGCCGGCTTCAGGGCCACGGGAAAGATCAAACGCGCTGATTTTGATTTGGGTGGCAAGTTTGCTCCACCGATGTTAAGTGAAGAAGTGACCATTGTTGCTGATGGCGAGTTTGGCCCCAAGGAATAGAATACAGGCTATCTAAGTCATTGGTCAGGGGAGGGTGTTCAGGCATTACCTCCCCTTACTGTTTTTAATATGATTTGATTAACTTCTTGGACAATACAAACAACTTTCCCGTGCTTTTGAAATCTTAATAAAACCGTCACATGTGGGCGTTTTGTATAGTATATATTTGATTTTTTATCTAGAATAAATTCAAATATATCAACGCTAATGAGACTAAAACTTCTACTCCTAAGTATCCTCTTTACCGGCTTCTTCCAGATCAAAGCGCAGATTGCAAATCACGTGGTGATCAGTGAAGTATATGGTGGTGGGGGAAATGCCAATGCAAGTTATAATTATGATTTTGTTGAGTTATATAATCCTACAGACGGTGATATAAGCTTGGCTAACCATTCCGTTCAGTATGCTTCGGCAACCGGAGAAAATTGGAATGTCACTGCACTATCCGGTTCTATCAAGGCAAGGGGTTACTATCTGATTCGCCTCGCAACAAACAATGCTGCTGTAGGAACAGCGTTACCAGCTCATGATGCAAGCGGCTCTGCTAATATGGCAGGAGCTGCAGGTAAGATAGCATTGTGCAGTAGCACTACTGCTTTGTCCACAACCACTCCAAGTTCACCTGCCCTGATTGATTTTGTGGGCTTCGGAACAACAGCCAGTTTTTTTGAAGGCTCTGGTCCTACGCCTGCGCCAAGTAATATTAATTCTGTCGAGCGTGCTTCCGGTGATGGGCTATGGGTGGATCATGAAGGAAACGGTTGGGATAGTGACCGGAATAATCTGGACTTCAAGGCAGGTTTGCCATCTCCTCAAAACTCAGCATCTCCGGTAGAACCCGCAGCACCCAGCACAGCGCCAAAGATTACGTCGACACCCGCTACTTTGGATTTTGAAAGAGTAAATGCAAATACCAGTTCAGCTGAAAAAACAATTCTGATAAGATTTGCAAATCTGGATGCTAGCGATGCAACAATTTCAGCCGACGGACCTTTTCAGATATCAAAAACAGCAGGTGGGCCCTACACTACTTCTGTTATAATAGCAGAATCGGAGCGTGCCGTTGCCGGCGTTACCATTTATGTTATCGCACAACCAGTCACGGCAGGTATCGTATCGGGTGCGCTTACTCTGGCACATGCGAATCTTGCTTCATCAGCAAATGTTTCGCTTTCAGTAAATGGAATTGTACCACCAACAACTGTTACCAAAATCAGCCAGATCCAGGGATCAGGCCAACAGGCGACTCCGGGAGCATATATGGTTGAAGCAATTGTAACCGGAGTGTACAATACCCTTAGTCCGGCAGGTTTCTACATACAGGAGGAAGATGCAGATGCAGATAATGATATCAATACTTCTGAAGGAATATTTGTGGTGGCTACGAATGCCACTGTTCAGGTAGGAGATCAGGTGCGTGTGATTGGCGAAGTGCAGGAAAACGCTGCAGCTCCTTCATTCAATCAGGCTGTAATTACTTCACCGGATATCTCGGTACTGACACAAAATAACCCATTGCCTTCTTTTGCAATCATTAATAATACGGATTATTCAACGGCAGGAGCAGAAAAATATGAAGGTATGCGTGTACAGTTCGCTTCGCCACTTATTGTTTCCGACGTAAGGAGCCTGGCTCAATTCGGAGAGATCAGTCTTTCAACTAACGGAAGCGTTTATGTTCCTACACAGATTATTGATCCGAATGATGATCCTGCTTCCGGTACCAGTTCAAGCGGAACATCCAATGCTGCTGCTGTGACTGCTTATGCTGCATCGAATGCTTCAAAAGTAATTCTTTTGGATGATGGATCAGGTCTTTCTAATCCTCCAACGACGCCCTACCTGGACCCGGCGTTAGGAACTGTTCGTGTTAATAGTACAATTGCTTCTTTGAAAGGAATTATGGGTTATGGATTCAACGCATATCGTATCCAACCCCTTGAAGGTGCTGATGCTCCGGTGATTTCAGTGACGCGTCCTACTGTGCCCAAGTTTACGAAAACAGATGTGAAACTGGCCAGTTTTAACGTGTTAAACTATTTCAATGGAAATGGCCAGGGAGGCGGTTTTCCTACATCACGGGGTGCTACAAGTGCTGCGGCCTTTGCTATCCAAAGAAGCAAAATTATCAAAGCACTTGCTGAGATGAATGCGGATGTGGTAGGATTAATTGAAATTGAGAACGATGGGGTAGGCGAGTTCTCGGCAGTCCAGGATCTTGTAAATGGGTTGAATGCTGAACTAGGAACTCCTAATGCCTATGCAATTGTCAACGATGGTACAAACATTCAAACAGGCAATACAGATGCAATTAAGTGTGCAATCATTTACAAGTCCGCAGTGGTAGCCCCTGCTGGCGCAGCCTCATTGAGTGCTGTGTCAGGCCAGCGGCCTTTCCTGGGACAAACCTTTGAGACTGTTGTGACTACTCCGGTTGCCAGAGCATTTGCGGCGGAACGCTTCAACTTTGTGGTGAATCATTTTAAATCAAAAAGCGGAACAGGAACCGGGGCGGATGCGGATCAGGGTGACGGTCAGAGTCCATTTAATGCAACAAGAAAAACGCAGGCTGTGGCACTTTTGAGCTTTATCAACGCATTGGAAACAGCTGGCGGTACAAATCGGACTATAAGTGTTGGTGATTACAATGCCTATTACGAGGAAGATCCGATGGATATCTTGAGAGCAGGCGGAATGAAAGTTCCTAGTGCAGCTACTGATTACTCCTACCATTTTGATGGTGCACTGGGTTCTCTTGATCATGCAGTGGTGTCCTCATCGATGGCTCCGTTTACAAGTGTGAAGAAATGGAACATCAACTCTACAGAACCGGCCTTTCTACAATACACGAACGCATCCCGCACTGATGCAGACAGTCCGTTCAGATCATCGGATCACGACCCTATTCTGATCAGCCTGGACTTCTCCGGTGCGCTGCCTGTAAGATTGATATCCTTCCAGGCAAAGGCAGTAAAGGCGGGGGTACAATTGGAGTGGAAAACAACAGATGAAGTAAATAACAGTCATTATACAGTTCAGCGTTCTGCGGATGGTGTTTCGTTTGAAGATATCTCCGTGGTGGATGCAAAAGGGAATACGAGTCTGGCAACTTATTCCGCCATCGATACAGCACCATTGCAGGGCATGTCTTATTACAGATTAAAGCAAACAGATTTGGATGGAACCTTCACCAACTCCAGAATTATTACGGTGAAATTCGGTGAGGAATCGGGGATGCAGCTCATGATCCATCCTAATCCTGTGTATGATCAAATCAATTTAACATTTACCGGTGAGGGAGCCAGTCACCGCGATCTGAATTATACCATTTACAACAAAGAAGGAGTTGGTTTGTTTTCAGGTAAAGGATCGCCGGAAAAAATCAGTGAACAGGCAAATAGTTTCCTTCCTGATCTGAAAACGGGTTTGTATCTGATCAAAATTTCCAGTGATACCGACAGTCGCACATTCAGATTTGTAAAACAGTAATTACTGAGCATCAAATACCGGTAAGAGCTGCCAGGAGCATATCAATTTGTTCGGGCGGCTCTTTGTCTGATCAAAATGGTTGAATGCATTAAATCCTGGGGAAGGCACACAATTTGTATTTGCAAAGACGAGAACAGGAATATATCTCAAACCTGTCACCACCAAAAATCGGAAATATGTATAAATTAAAAGTAATTACTTCGACCGTGCGTCCTGGAAGAAAAGGTCCGGTTGTAGCGGCGTGGATTCTGGATGTAGCCCGTCAGTATGGGTACTTCGACGTGGAATTATTGGATCTGGCGGAAATTGATTTGCCGTTGATGAATGAGCCCAAGCATCCGGCATTGCGCCAGTACGAACATGAACACACCAAAAAATGGAGTGCAGTGATTGACGAAGCAGATGCATTTATATTTGTAACTGCTGAATACAATTCTAACTATCCTGCTCCATTACGTAATGCACTGGAATACCTGGTGCTGGAGTGGGGACACAAACCGGCAAGCGTGGTGAGCTACGGCGGGATTTCCGCGGGAACACGGGCAGCGACCAACCTGAGAGCAGATCTGGCTGTTTTCAAAACGGTGGTTCTGTCGGAAGGAGTGAATTTGCCATTTTTTACTGAAAGCATCAATGAACAAAATGAGTTGGTTGTCAACGACAAATCAAAAAAAGCGGCAACAGGTATGCTAGACGAGCTTTTAAAATGGAGCAAAACGCTAAAACCGATGCGGTCAGAGTCGTAAGTGTATAGTATTATGAATTCTTAAATGAGAGGCTGATGCAAGTCTCTCATTTTTTTATGCATAAAATAAATTTTACTGCATTATAGAATTTGATCAGCCTGCTTTTCTATTTTAGAAACTCAACCATCAATATTCTATTGTAATTATGCCAGAAAGGGTATCCACATCCCGTGTTAATTCTATTGACTTTATGAGAGGTGCGATCATGGTAATCATGGCGCTTGATCATGTACGTGAGTACTTCCATATCACAGCATTCACAGCAAACCCTACGGATCCAGCTACAACTACCTCGATCCTTTTCTTTACCAGATGGATCACGCATTTTTGCGCACCCTCATTTGTGATGCTCTCAGGGATTTCCGCTTATTTATCGGGAAGAAAAAAAAGTATTGAGCAGGCAAGTAGCTTTTTGTTGAAAAGAGGTATATGGCTTGTATTGGTAGAGGTTACGTTAATCACTTTTGCATTATCATTTGACGTTACCTACAAAGTCATTTTTTTACAGGTGATCTGGTCTCTGGCAACAAGCATGATTGTTTTGTCGCTTTTTGTACGCTTCACATCGTCAAGAGTAATTTTGTTTATCGGGCTCTTGTTACTATTTGCCCATAACCTAACTTCCTTCATTAAGTTTCCCGAGAATTCTGTGCAGGACATATTAATGAATGTATTTTTCACTGCAACCGGGAAGTTCTATACTTTGAGCGAAGGGCACACACTTGGGGTATTTTATGTGATTCTACCTTGGGCAGGGTTAATGATGGTAGGCTATGGTCTTGGAAGCTTGTATGACAAAGATGCTGACGCGGCTAGACGGAAAAAGGTTTTGCTGACATTAGGGGCAGTATCTACCGTTTTGTTCCTGGTGCTGCGGGGACTTAACTGGTATGGAGATCCGTCGCCGTGGGCCAGCCAGGCAGACTCATGGCGTACATTTTTATCTTTCCTGAATGTGTCCAAGTATCCGCCGTCGCTGATGTATATGCTGATGACTCAGGGACCTGTCCTGATGTTACTTGCCATTACAGAACACACCAATAACCGCATTAGCAGGTTTTTTACAGTGTACGGGAAAGTACCATTTTTCTATTATATACTTCATTTTTATTTGATTCATGCATTGAGTGCACTGGCAGTGTTGGCGTCCGGTTACACATGGCGCCAGGTCACAGATTCGAAGCTGTTTTTCCAGTTCCGGCCATTCGATTTTGGTTATCAGCTGGAATATGTATACCTGATCTGGATTGGAATCGTTATATTGCTCTATATGCCGTGTCGATGGTTTGGAACCTACAAGACAAAACGTAAGAAAAAGTGGTGGTTAAGCTATCTTTGACTCGTCTATATTCATGTTAAAGAGGATATAAGGCATGGCTTGATTTTTGTAATCGGACATAAAGGTCTGTGCATCGCAGATTTCTTAATCTCTATCAACTTGAAGTATAAGTACTTTTTGCTGTTTATTTTAGCTGTCACACCTGAATGGGATGTATTCGGGCAAGAGAGAAAAAACTGGCTGAAACGGTTTGTCAGTAAAACTATTTCCGACACCACTGCTCCCGGTAAGCCCAGTTTCAGGATTTACCCGACCCTGGCCTATTCTCCTGAAACCAGTTTCGAATTTGGATTTTCATCATTACTTCTGTTTCAGGCTAAGAATGATACCGTGAACAGGCTGAGTGAAATAAACGCTTTTACGTTTATCACCCTAGAGGGGCAGTATGGAATATGGCTGGACAATGCCATTTACGGAGACAAGGATGCATGGTTTTTTCTGGGAAAAACCAAATTTCAGCGCTTTCCACTATTGTATTACGGCATTGGTCCGGAAACGCCGGGGAAAGAACCTGCACTCATTGATGCCAACTACATACTTCTCAGGCAGCGGATTTTAAGAAAGGTGGTTCGCAATGCTTTTATTGGTCCTGAATTTGACTATCAGCAATTATATAATACGGACTTTAAGCAACCTGATGGGCATGATGCATACGAGCTACCGTTAGGAAGCGGTGGTGGAAAAAACCTTGGGCTTGGTGTCGCGATGGTTTACGATAACCGACATAATGTGCTCAATGTCCGCAAGGGATTGTTTGCTGAACTATCGTTTCTGTCCTATAGCAAATCGTTGGCAAGTGATCACAATTTTGTTGGTGTGAATCTGGATTTCAGATCTTCACATCCGACCAATGCCCGAAATGTCTTTGCGTGGCAGGTGTATGGTAATTTCATGTCCGGAGATGTACCTTTCAACCAGCTGGCGCTGATGGGAGGTGAAATGATTATGCGCGGCTTCTATACGGGAAGGTATAGAGATAAAAACATGATCGCCGCCCAGGCCGAACATCGATGGCTGCCTTTCAAGTTCAGCCGGCGATTTGGTGGAGCCGTTTTTGGAGGAGCTGCTGTGGTTGCACCGAAGGTCAACGAGTTCTCATGGAAACATATACGCCCTTCCGGTGGAGTAGGTTTACGCTATCTATTATTTGCAAAAAAGGATATCTATTTGCGGCTGGATGTAGGTTTTACCAAAGAAGGGCCGGGTTTCTATTTGTTTACCGGTGAGGCATTTTGATATGAATCTCTAAATTGTACGATGCCTTGAAAGTGTTTTTAGTCCTGCGGTTATATTCATTTAACATTATGAGATTTTACAAGAATGATATCGTATTAAATTAACGCAGGATCTCATGATTACTTATTCTCTATGCCTGTACGTAACCGCCACAATCAGCAGTAGCACGCCAACAAAGGCCAATGCAATAGGTAATGAAAAACCTTCAGCGATAAAGCCGATCAATGCAGGACCGGCCAGCTGTCCGGCATAGCCTAACGTGGTAACTGCGGGTAGCGAAACAGATGGTGGTATATTGGGGATGTTTCCGGCAGCAGTGAAAAATACAGGAACCACGTTTGCAGCACCCAGTCCGACTAGTACAAAACCAAATAATGCAGCTTCCTGCGTGGGAATAAATGAGGCAATCAGAAAACCTGCGGATGAAATGAGCGCGCCGTACAATACTACTTTTGCTGCTCCGATTTTGTGGACGATCTTATCTCCTGTCAGTCGCATTACTGCCATAGCCACTGAAAATGCTGCGAAACCCAGCCCTGCCATGGAAGGCTCAAATCCTCTGTTAAATTGAAGAAATACAGCACTCCAATCGAGCAAAGAGCCTTCTGCAAGAAAAAACACGAAACACATTAAACCTAAAATAAGAACCGGTCCGCGTGGCAAAGTAAACGCGAATGAATCCACTTTGTCTTCCTGAGAATGGGGTAGCAGATTTTTATACTGGCTGGCGGCGATAAGAAATAATAGTGCAGAAATACATACCGCGGCAATAATAGGTGATAACCCGAACCTGATCAGAAAACCCAGACCAATAGATCCAAATAATCCCCCTACACTAAACATTCCGTGGAAGGACGACATAATATGTTTTCCTGCACGGTTTTGTACTACCACAGCATGGCTGTTCATGGATACATCTATTGAGCCAATGGCCGAGCCAAATATGAAGAGTGCTACAGCCAGTTGCCAGGCAGTAGTAGTCAGTAGGAGTACAGGCAGAATGATCGCGATGACAGTTGCGGCAGCCATCATCACTTTCCGGCTTCCATAGTTATTGATAAACATCCCTGTAAAAGGCATTGTGATAATTGCGCCGGCTCCCAATGATAATAGGACCAGACCCAGGGCAGCGTCATCGAGCCCGAGATTAATTTTGGCTACCGGGACCATCGGAGCCCAGCTTGAAAGACCAATACCACAAACCAAAAATATAAGTAAGCAAGCCTTTCTGGCTGAAATCGTGTGCTGAGTATACTGATCCATTCCTTTCATGTTTGTTGCAAAATAAGGTTTTAATGCACCCTAACAAAACAGTAAGCCGGTCACATCGTTGCAACCGGCTTATTGTTTGATATTAATCGGGGAAAATACCGATTCATGTAAATCGCTGTGAATTGATAATCAGCAGCAATCAGAGATTTTTCTTTTTGGACTCCTTCACTGCAAAATCCACTGCTCTGGCTGTAAAGGCCATATAAGTTAACGACGGGTTCACACAGGAGGCCGAAGTCATTGCGGATCCATCTGTTACAAAAACGTTCTTTACGGCGTGTAGCTGATTGTTTCCGTTAAGAACCGAAGTCTTTGGATCCCTGCCCATTCTGGCGGTTCCCATTTCGTGGATCGCCATTCCGAGGTAGGAGCCGTTGTCGTAAGTTCTTACATTTTTAACGCCGGATTTTTCCAGCATCTCTGCCGCATCATTGGCCATGTCAACCCGCATTTTCTTTTCATTTTCTCTTAAATCTGCATCGAAAACAACCGTTGGCATTCCGAATTTATCCTTTTTCTCCCTGTTCAGGTACATACGGTTTTCATGGTAGGGAAGTGTCTCACCGAAACCTCCGAAGCCCATAGACCAGTTGCCGGGAGTCGTTAATTCTTCTTTGAAATCTGCTCCGAAGGAGAGTTCGGCGATGTTGCGTTGCCATCCCTGACGACCACCACCGCCCTGATAGCCGAACCCACGCAGATAATCCCGTTTGTCGTTTCCTACATTACGATAACGGGGAACATAAATTCCTTTAGCTGTGAGCTCTTTTGCTGCCCACCCGCCCGATACCCCTGATCCTATGACGATGGCATCATAGGTGATATCTTTAATTGCATCAATATTTAAATTCGCCATTTTCTTGTAATGCTTGATGGATTTGAGAAATGTAAATCATAAGGTCGTTTGTGACACAACCCTGTCTAATCAGATTGCCCAGCTTTTTTGGCCTTTAGGCATCGGCCAGGAGCCATCGAACCTACCAGGTATCGGTAAATAATCCAATGCCTGAGTAGCACCGATTTCAGATGTAAAATAGCCTGTAACGGTGAGTCCTTTCATTTGGAGGAAAAATGGCTTATCTGATTTTGTAGCTCTGGTTACGATTTCTTTTTTCTGACCAGCATCCAGATTCACGAACGCTTTTTGATATACTTCCTGACTATCTTTATTGAGTCTTTCCACGCCATCATAGAATTTCTTTTGCTCATCGAGCTGATAGCAGTCTCTTACAACGCGTACTATGAATTTCTCTACACCCGCAGCTTTTGCGCCGGGAGTGGCTGTGGTAGGAATGATCACATCTGCAATTTCAGAAAGTAATACTTCCTGATCAGCTGATATATTCAGAGACGGACCATAATTCAGTTTTTCACCCATGGCACCTGCCATCAATGGGGCTGCCAGCACTCCGCCCATCATGAGGGTTATTCTTTCAATCGCTTCTCTGCGGTTCATCGTGTTATTTTATGGTTAGAATAGGTTTCCAAAGGGATAGATACATTTAAATTTTTATCGTTTCAACAAACCAAGAAATAAAAGGATTAAACCATTTTAAGTGATTTGCGAAAAACGATCCAATTTACAGAAGTTATTGGTGAACCGAATCTTTATTAACGAAATTAACATCCGGAATACAAGAGGAGATTTATTGGTAACTCTTGCGGGTAGAGCGGTGCCAATATTGTTCGAACAAAGAAAAATGCAGAAGCCCGTATGCTTAGCACACGGGATAATATTTGGTTTCGTACAGCATCATCTTTACTGCTGTGGGTTTTTCATCCAGCAGTACTTCGGCCTGGCAGCCCATTGCATGCAGTAGACCAATGATGTTGACTGCTGGGATTATACCGGATTCAGACTGCACGCGAAGAATTTTATCACAATCTTCCAGATCAAAGCTGGCTCGTAACATGTGGAAATGCAGGCAGATCACTTCCATTACAATGCCAGCCACATGTGAGTCCGATATATCGGTTTTAAATACTTCGATCATTTGAAATAATTTAATTGTCAAATCAAAGCAGCCTCGCTCTGCATTATTTTGCTTTCAGTAATGGTGTATAACTCTGACGATAATAATAGGCAAGAAAAAGGTTGGCTGCAAGCAGGAAAATGGCAACAGGAAGTCCGTCAGGCATCATGGCCAGATGATAAGCAAAAATATGTATTGTTACAGGGAACAATACGACAAGTGCCAGCGGAACAAATAAGCCTGAAAGCAGTGCCAATCCACAGATCAGCTCTACCACTTTAAGCAGAGGAATGAAGTAGCCGGTCGCCATCAGACCATCATTGAACTTCTTGACATCTCCACTCAGTGGAGGAGCCTGTACAAGATTGAAAAGAACAGCAATGGCTGAGGCCACAAAAATAAAGCCCAGAAGACTGCGGATAATGATTACGGCAATTTTCACGAGATGTTCAGTTTAAAGATAAGATATTATTATTTGTCAAGAGTCTGATCCGGTTGTAGGGATGCATCTTCTTTCAGGCGAACCAGGCAAAGTACGTTGTCGTCATAGTACCATTCTACACAAGGGAAACCGATGTCTAATCCGGGTTCGGCAAGCATCTTCATGAACGCTTCGCCGATTTGTGCCGGATTTTTCATCCACTCCCGAATCTCTATGCATAAGTATGTGCCTTTGGTTACCGTAAAGTCTTCAAATTGATGCTCTTCGCCGGGATCAAGTTTGTTAATGGCGGCTTTATAAATGATTGCTCCACTGGCATCCTGGTAGGATATGCCGTACCAGTCCCTTTGATCGTAATCCTTTACATTTTGTTGCAAAGTATCAAAGGTTTGCTGGATGCCTTCGGGGAAGTTTTTCGCCTGAAAGCATATGAGCTCAATGTTCTTTTTCCATATGTATTGCTCCATTGTTTATCCGGTTTAGAATTTTCGAAATATATCGCTTTTACTGCCACATGGTTGCCAGATTTTCAGAGCGTTGGCTAATAGCAGCTTGTCGTGAGGTAGCATTTGTTTGGCTATGCAAACTAAATAGAACATGAGCATAATCTGTGATGTAATTCAGGACAATGTAAGGGGGAATTCAGGACATGAATTCGTGTTGTAGCGATCATGAAAGTTTGAAACACTCTTTTCATTATTCCTGTGTTAAAGTGATAAATATAAAAAAATGGCGACATTTGCAGGTCATTACTGACACTGATACATCTAACTATGAAGAACTGGATCTTCGGAATCCTTTTTACAATTTCTTTATTTAATTCCGGACAAATACGGGCGCAACGGTTTCTGATGGATTTGGTGGATACCACCAACCAGATGGGGAAGGGGATGTTGTCTATTTATGAGCGCTATGACAGAGTGAGAATGAGCGGATATATTCAGCCGCAATTTCAGGTGATCAGCCGTGAAGGAGCTGAATCATTCAATGGAGGGAATTTTTCTCCGGCTGCCAATAATCGGTTCATGTTAAGAAGGGGACGTCTGAGGGTTGACTATGCGCATCTTAATAAACAAGGAAATGCAACGTCCTATTTTGTGTTTCAGTTTGATGGCACAGAGCGCGGTGTGGTGATCAGGGATTTCTGGGGTAGGTTTTATGAGAATAAATTCAAGGTATTAGCCGTGACCACCGGGATGTTTGCAAGGCCATTCGGATATGAAGTAAACCTGTCGTCTGCCAATAGAGAGACTCCCGAACGGGGACGGATGTCGCAGTTGCTCATGAAAACAGAGCGGGATATAGGCGCCATGTTAACGGTAAATGACAGAAATGCGGATAGTAAGTGGGCCAAATGGAAGCTGGATGTTGGTGTTTTCAATGGGCAGGGTATGGCAGGGCCTGTGGATTATGACAGTCATAAGGATGTGATCGGAAGGTTGAGTCTTAAACCCACCAAAATGAGATTTTTGTCCGGAGCTTTATTATCGGCGGGCGTTTCAGGCTACACAGGAGGAATTACAAGTCAGTCCAGCGTCCTGTATGAAACGCGCGGATCAGGTAGTAAGTTTGCGATGCAACGGGATTCGTCTGATTCGAATAACCGGAAGATTGCGCCCCGTAAATATGCGGGTGCTGATTTTCAGCTTGTATTTCCAAACAAAAAAGGAGAAACAGAATTCAGAGCCGAATATATGTTTGGTAAGCAAACCGCTACATTTGGCACCAGTGAAACACCAGGAACCTATCCCGCAACCAACGGCATAAAAGACCCGCTGTATATCCGTAATTTTGATGGGGCCTATTTCTATTTTCTACAACATTTGGGAAGCGAAGAGCACCAGATGGTCCTGAAATATGACTGGTACGATCCCAATAAAAAGGTAGGAGGTAAAGATATTACGGCTGAAGCAGGCTTTAGTAAAGCAGATTTGCTGTATAAGACATTTACAATGGGATACGTTTATTATGCCAATCCGTCCCTGAAGTTTCTTTTCTTTTATGATGTTGTACGTAACGAGAGGTCGGGATTGGAGGGTTTCACTTCGGATGTGCCAGACGATGTTTTCACTTGCCGGGTTCAGTATAATTTTTAATGATTATGCTCCTGTCTTTACATTAAGGCGGTAAATATTCAGTTATTCACCCCAAATCGTCACCAATAAGTTTCGCGCACCGCCATAATCCCTGTGCTCACACAGATAAATGCCCTGCCATGTTCCCAGTGCCAGTCTCCCATTTCTGATAGGGATCATTACCGAACTTCCCAGTATAGATGACTTAAGATGGGCAGGCATGTCATCAGAACCTTCATAATCGTGCTGATAATCCGGATCGTTTTCCGGCACAGATTTGCTGAAATACATCTCAAAATCCATGCGGACAGTCGGATCCGCGTTTTCGTTGATTGTTAGTGAAGCCGATGTATGTTGGATGAAAACCTGACAGATACCCATTTTGAATAAACTGATGTCAGAAACTTCTCTCAGGATGTCATCGGTAATCAGATGAAAGCCTCGTTTTCTGGCCCGAAGCTGAATAGATTTTTGGGAGATTCTCATAGACTGATCGTTGAAAACTGCTGATTATCTAGATTTCACATAAAAATGAGATGTGTTGTTTTTACCGGTGGGCCTCTCTTCAACCTGCAAAACCTTAATCGATCGTATCAGATCTAACAGTTTTTTATGTCCATAATTTCTAGGGTCAAAATCGGGTCTCTTTTTGAGAATCATATTCCCTAATACCCCAAGGAAAAGCCATCCATCTTCGTCGGCGATATCATTGATGCTTTCCGAAATGAGCCGGATCAGTCCTTTGTCTACCTTGGCGACAGGATTGGCTTCTTCCTTTGCTACTGTTTTCGTCGCTTCCGGAATTTGGGTTTCCGGTTTTGCCTCTTTTTTAAGGATTTCAATATAAATGAACTTGTTGCATGCAGCAATGAAAGCCGCCGGAGTTTTCTTTTCACCAATGCCGAAGACCAGCATCCCTGCCTCACGAAGCCGTGTTGCCAGCCTTGTAAAATCGCTGTCACTGGAAACGATACAAAAGCCATCGACACGGCCTGTGTACAGGATATCCATCGCATCGATGATCAAAGCGGAATCAGAAGAATTCTTGCCTGAGGTATAGCTATACTGCTGAACAGGTGTAATTGCATTTTCAAGCAATACCGTTTTCCAGCCTGAAAGGGTAGGTTTTGTCCAGTCACCGTAGATACGCTTAAAAGTTGGGGTTCCGTATATTGCTACCTCTTCCAGCATTCCTTTAATATTGGAATATGGCACATTGTCTGCGTCAATGAGTACTGCAAGCTTGAGCTCTTTAATATTTTCCATGTTTCAAAGTTAAAAGGAAAGAAAGTAGAAATGCCAATAAAGCGAAAAAGGGAGAAAAGACCGCTACTCTTTTCTCCCTTTAACCTTGAATTCTTACTTAAGCTTCTCCTCAAATAACTTCAAAATGCGTTTGTACTCATCCGTCCATGAAGATGCTTCCACAAAACCATGGTCTTCCATTGGGTAGGAGGCCAGTTCCCAATTGTCTTTTCCCAGTTCGATCAGTCGTTGCGATAAGCGGATAACATCCTGATAATGCACATTTACATCTACCATACCGTGGCATATCAACAGATGATTTTTTAATCCGGCAGCGTGGTAAATCGGTGAACTCTTGCGATACGCTAAACTGTCGGCCTGTGGTTCGTTCAGAATGTTGGCCGTGTAACCATGGTTATAGGCTGCCCAGTCGGTAACCGGACGGAGTGCTGCTCCGGCCTTAAATACATCCGGTGTTGTGAACAGACCCATCAGCGTAATGAATCCGCCATAAGATCCACCATAAATACCAATTTTTTTAGAATCGATGCCGTACTGTTTGACCAGCCATTTAGCACCGTCGGTATTGTCAGTTAAATCTTTTCCTCCCATGAAACGGTAGATCCCCGTACGCCAGTCACGGCCATAACCTGCACTTGCACGGTAGTCCATATCCAGTACAGTATAGCCAAGGTCGGTCAGCAGGTTATGGAACATATATTCCCGGAAATATTGGCTCCACCACTTATGCGCATTTTGCAGATAGCCTGCACCGTGTACAAATATGACGGCCTTACCATTTGATTTTTTTGGCTCATAAACTCTTGCATAAATATTTTTTCCGTCAGTGGCTTTGATGGTTACCACCTTTGCTTCTCTCCATTTGTAAGAGAGGAATTCATCTGAAACGGATTTAGTAATTTGCTCTGCTTTTGCCGCTGGTTTGTTATCCATCACAAACAGTTCCCATGGATTGGTACTGTTGGAATATCTTACCGCGAGTTTAGTTTCATCCGGCGATATTTTCACTTCGTAAGCTCCGGTCAGATGGGTGATACGCGTGCGTGCGCCGCCATTTACCGGCATACTGTAAAAGTGCTTTTCACCCGGATGAATCTCGTTGGTGATCAGATAAAAAGTTTTCTTGTCATTTGAAAGCTCAACATCCTGAATTTCAAAATTGCCACTCGTTAATTGTGATTTTTTTCCTGTTGCGACATTCAAAGTATACAGGTGAGAATAGCCGGTCGCCTCACTTTGAAAATAGAGTGTATTGTTGTCTATCCATCCAAGCTTTCCACCGGAAAAACCTCCTATGCCGGGTCCGCCGATCCATGCCTCATCACGTTGGCGGTCCAGCAATCTTAGAGAAAGAGAATCGGGATTCAGTGCCATAATCCAGCGATCCTTGTTATCCTGTGAAGTAACCACTAACACGCCGTGTTCCCCGTTCTCAGACCAAAAAGGGCCGGCAAAGGATACTTCTCGTTCTTTTTTCTTCCATGCACTATCTTGTTTGGGATAATCCTTCAGATAGTCTGGTTTGTCATGGATGCCGGGGATGGATTTAGTAGTCACTTTTCTTGCCGTATCCTTCTTCATGTCATATACCCAGAACTCGTGACTGGTAGCGGGTGCGCCCACTTTGGCTCTGGACGGCAGATCTTCGGTGAAACCCGATTCTGTAACATAATTCGGGACAATAGTGGATTTGGCAGCCTTGTCTGGTTGGGATAAACGGTATGTAACAAACCGTCCGTCGGGGCTTAACTTTACGTAACTGGCTCTTTTTTCACCTATATAGATTTCTTTGGGCGAGTCTGCTTTCTCAGCTTCCTCAATCTTTTTACCTGCATCTTTTTTCTCTTTGCGTTCTTTCAAGACCTGGAACATAGAGATCTGATCGCTTTTCAAAAATTTCTCTTCGTCGCTCAGTTTTGTATCCGACTTCTTATTTCCGGTTTTAAAGTCGGTATGCTGAGTTAGCAGACCGCTTTGCAGATTTACGCTGTAAAGGTTATTGTTCTTTTCAAATACAATGCTCTGCTCATCTCCGCTGAAGGTAGGGTTGCTTTCTCTGTCTATGGTTTTGGTCAGTGGCCGGGTGGTGAAATTCTTACAATCAATGAGAAAAATATCTCCGTTTTTAGCGAATACTTTCAGTGTTCGTGCCCTGTTATACGTTCCTTCTGAACCAGATATTTGTTTTCTTTCCGCAGTGCTTAATTTACTGATTTTCTTATCAGACAGATTGTAAGAATAAAGTGAATCCGACAAATTCTTATCAGGATTCCAATCAAAATAAATATTTCGGGAATCTTCAGACCAGGAAATATTGGATGGAGATGTTCCCATCCACATTTTCGGATCACGCATAATTTTCTCTACGGTAAGTTTGCCAAGTTTTTGTGCTTGTGAAGTGGCTGCATGCAGAAGAAAAAGTACTAAAATGGATTTATAGAAGTATTTCATGGATTTGTGGAATAGTTCATTAGGCTTGTTACTGTCTTTTATGATTTGTTTCATAAATGTACAGAATTCAGTGTTATTTTTACCAGGTCACAATACCAATGGTGACATAAAATCTGATGAAAAAAATGCTTTTGAGTGCTGTGTTATCTGTTTTTGGTATCATAGCAAACGGACAACCTCTGCAGTTTATCTTTCAGGATAGTACATTCACCACCATGAAACCGGCAGGCCAGTTGCACGGCATTTCGGCTATTGAATATGTACCCGCTACGAAACAATGGCATCTTGCAGCTGATCGTGGATCCTACTTCGTACTGGATCAGATTAAGGACATCAGGGATTTCGATAGCAGGGCTAATTTGACTTTTGCCAAATCGACACACAACTGGTTTGAATCTGTCCGGTTTGATAACAATACCGGACGCTTTTTTTACGCAGTAGAAAACGAATATGATCAGGCGTGGGAAAATCTGGATACGACCACGTATGTAGCTTACTTTGATCAATTTCCTCCGAAGGGTAAACCTCAGTTTCTGATTGCACCTATGCGTCTTCCTGCTGACAATAAAGGCATTGAAAGTATGGCAGTAACCGAAAAGGGGACGGTTTGGGTGGCTCCGGAGTCTGGCTGGGAAGGGGAGACAAATGCTGAAAAGGATACTGTTCATTTTTTACGATTTGATAAAGAAGCAAACGGTTACCAGCAACCTAAGCCATTCAGTTACGTGATAGACAGAAAAAGTTGCCCCAATAGCCCAACAGAATATTTGGGAGGAATATCTGAGATTTTATCAGTAAACGAAGATCAGTTACTGGTGTTGGAGCGGTGTTATGATAATGGTCAGGGAGGTAGCAAAATTGTTAAAGCAAAACTTTGGAACGTGACAATCCAAGGCAGTCATTTGTTAAAAGATAAAGAACCGGCGTTTGATTTCAATAAAGGCTTGCCTTTTGTTCCTGATAATCTGGAAGGGATGTCCTGGTGGCCTACAGAGAGCGGGAAGCGAAAGCTGATTCTGGTAAGTGATGACAATCCGGGCCTGAAGAATGATCAGCGTACACAGTTTATTCTTTTACAGGAAAAATAGGTTCATATAGAGCCATAAGCTTTCAACACGCTTGTAAAAAATGCTGTTATTGATTTTAATCGCCTCTACCTCTTTTTTTGTCACCGTTACATCCCTACGGGATTAAGGTTTGGATTTGGTCATTTGTTACCACTACCAATATTATATCGCTACGCGATTGGCTACGGTACAGAATAGCAATATTTTCAAATGCCGTCAGACATGTAATCGACATTATTCTGATTATACCGTATCAGAAATCAAAACATCTACCTGGCCTTAACCGGTTTGAATGATTCAAAAATCGGGTTACAGACCTTTCTAAGGGAAAAAAGATTTAACTTGCTATTCATCGGGTCCTGGGTTGCCCTGATCGAATGAATTGCAGTAATTAAATAGTTTTTTATCCATGCGTCTTCTTTTTTCTTCTTTACTATTTATCATTTTATTCGTTTTCGTTTTTTGGGGTTGTAATACAAAAAAAGAACAACTTCCTGAAGAAGGGGTATCGTTCCAACTAAATGAACAGCGACAAAAAACCATCTCCGGAATTGAATATACATTAGAGCTGGAGATACCGAAGATAAGAAGCGAAGCTATTAAAGGGAAAGAGATTATCTCTTTTGCCCTCAAAGATGAGTACAATCCGCTTGTCCTGGATTTCACGGCAGATTCATCACATCTGTTATCAGTGAAAATAAAGGGAGAAGATACTGACTATCTTTTTGAAAACGGACATATCGTCATTGCCTCAAGCAATTTGCAGAGAGGACGCAATGAGATTGAGATCAACTTTGTAGCCGGTGATATGTCTCTGAATCGTAGCGATGATTATCTGTATACACTTTTTGTGCCCGACCGTGCTTCGAGCTGTTTCCCGCTTTTTGATCAGCCTAATTTAAAAGCAGTTTATACGCTGTCGTTAAAAACGCCTGCCGAATGGGAAGCGGTTGCCAATGGCACTTTATCTAAGAAAATTACCAAAGGCAAAACAAACGTTTACCAATTTGCTGCAACACAACCTATCAGTTCGTATCTCTTCGCATTTGCGGCGGGCAAGTTTTTCAAAACTACCGAAACTCTGAAAGGAAGGGAAATGACGATGTATTACCGTGAAACAGATGCGGAAAAGGTAGCACGAAACAGAAGTGAAGTATTCAGGTTGCATGCAGAGTCCCTGGCATGGCTTGAAGAGTATACCTCGATCAAATACCCCTTTGGAAAATTTGATTTTGTACTGCTTCCGTCCTTCCAATATGGCGGTATGGAACATCCCGGGGCGGTATTTTATAATGAATCAGGGTTGTTGCTCGACGAGAATGCTTCTGTCAATAAAAAAATGGCCAGAGCAAGCGTAATCGCTCATGAGTCGGCACATATGTGGTTCGGCGATCTGGTGACGATGGATTGGTTTAATGATGTATGGCTTAAAGAAGTATTTGCCAATTTTATGGCCGCCAAGATTGTGCATCCCAGTTTTCCCGAAATCAATCATGATTTACGTTTTTTACTGGCGCACTATCCCGCTGCATATGAGGTAGACCGCACCGCCGGAACCAATCCTGTCTTACAGGATCTTGGCAATATGCGTAATGCAGGGACGCTGTATGGCGCTATCATTTACCAGAAAGCACCCATTGTCATGCGTCAGTTGGAACGCAAAATAGGAGAAAAGCTGATGCGCGAGAGTCTTTCCGAATATTTAAAGAAGTTCTTCTTTGGCAATGCACGTTGGGATGATCTGATTACTATTATCGATAGCAAAACACCACTCAATATCTCAGAATGGAGTAATGTGTGGGTGAAAACATCGGGTATGCCGGAATACAATCTGCTGTCTGAAAGCGGTTCGATGACCCTTCAGCAGGTTACAGATTCGGTATCCGCACGCATATGGCAGCAGTCTTTGCATGCCAAATGGAAGAGGGGGGAAACGTACAGTGAAAGCAGTCTGAATCTTGTCAATGACAAACCATTGCTCATAAGTGAAGCGAAGACCATGGTGTTTCCGAATTCAAGCGGCGTGGGCTATGGTTATTTCAGAATGGATACTGTGAGTAGGAATTATTTTATAAAACATTATTATGATAAAATGGAGGCGGGCATGGATGATCCTGTATTCCGGGGCGCAATGCTTGTCAATATATGGGAGGCATTTGTGCGTGGAGATGGTCCTGAGCCGAGCGTCATGATGGCTGGTATTTCGGATATGCTCGTAAAAGAAGATAATCCATTGCTAACTGACTACCTGCTGGCCAATCTTCATGCTCTTTGGTGGTCTTTTATTTCGGATACCAACCGCCAGGGACAGCAGGAATATATGGAAAAATTGCTTTGGACCGGGCTGACAACGATACCGGACAAGGGCATAAAAACATCTTATTTTAAATCCTTCAGAAATGTAGCCATCACAGCAGATGGCCTTGGCAAACTGGAAAAACTGTGGAGCGGTAAGCTGAAGGTGAAAGATCTGGTGCTGTCAGAGGATGATAAAATTAGTCTTGCATGCGAATTGGTGTTGAAGGGTGGTGATAGACATGACAACTTATTGCAGCAGCAAATCAGAGATACCAAAAATCCGGACAGAAAGGCAAAATTACAATTTATAATACCTGCTGTGAGCCATGAGGAAACAGAAAGAGATGCGTTTTTCGAATCGCTGAAAAGGGAGGAAAACCGGGAGAAGGAGGCCTGGGTTTTGGAAGGACTCACTTACCTGCATCATCCATTACGCCAGCAAAGCGCTTTAAAATACCTGCGTCCTTCGCTTGATATGTTACAGGAAATCCAGCTCACGGGTGATATCTTTTTCCCGACCCGCTGGACCAACACCACTTTTTCAGGCCATTCGGGAATAGAAGCTCAAAAAATTGCCCAATCCTTTCTGGCGGAAAATCCGGATTATCCTTATTATCTGAGAAACAAAATTCTGCAGGCTACAGATATGCTTGACAGAGCTGTGAAACTGAAAAGGTAAAGCTGACAAATGGAACCGAAACAGTCGATACCGCTGCATTTTCTAACGGATGATAGTCGCGATGGTATTCATCTGCACAAGATTGGGGTGACGGCGCCTGACCAGTTAGTGGGTATGGAAGCGCATCGCGACGACCATTGTAACTTTTTCTTTCAGGTACAGGGCCAAAGTTCGTTTATGGTGGATTTCCGTCAATTCAGTCTGGATGGTAGTGGCGTGTTCTGCATTTTTCCCGGACAGGTTCACTGGCCTGTTTCCATTTCAAATGCAAGCGGCTGGCTGCTGGCAGTCGATATGATGCTTGTCGGTAATGTTTACAGAGAAGTATTCGAAGAATATGTAACGGATGGAGATCCGATTAAGATCAATGCTAATCAGTCAGACCAATTGACCAGTAGTTTGACTATGCTTGATCACTTAAAAACAAATCTGGATGAATCGGGCTTCCGTCAGCAAATAATAGCTGATATGATTCAGGTTTGTATAGGTCTTTTCGCTACGATTATTCTAGGCAGCAACAAGCATCGTCATACAAACCACTCACGCCCGTCGATGATCGCTCGGGAGTTCAGGAAGCTCTTACGAAAAGAATATAAATCCATTAAAAGTCCTGCTGCTTATGCGCGTTTACTAAATATTACACCGTCGTATCTGACCGAGGCAATAACAACTGAAACAGGTTTGCCGGCAGGATATTGGATACATCAGGAAGTTATACTGGAAGCAAAACGACTTCTATACTACACAGACCTTAGCGTAAAAGAAATTGCTTTTTCACTTGGCTACGAAGATCATGCTTACTTTTCAAGACTATTTAAAAAGGTGATCGGCTTGTCGCCGGGCCAGTTTAAAAATGAATACCGTAAATAGTCCAATGATTACCTGTCTTTCTCTATTTTCAAATCGCTGCTTCAGGCCTTGTTTTGTACCATCATTGAATCAGCAGCATCGTTAAGCCATTTCCGGCCGGAATCGGATGATTGTTGTTTGTGAAGTATGCTGATTCAGAGTGATTTGGATAAACAATTTGAGAATGAACTTTATAAAACAAAAAGCGCTGAGCCTTATTGAGAATGCCTTTGGCAAAACTGGTACCGTACTGGCCATACGAGTCTGGGAACCTGCAACTTTTTACGAAGTGGATGTTTACTTTCCTGATATGGATATGTCGGGCTGGGAGAAAGTCCAACATATTAAGATAAGAGTAGCCGATGGCGTCTACCGCGATTACACCCCGGCGGGCTGGGATGCAGAAACACATACGTGTACGTTGTATGTCGATGCCATGCATGACGGGCCGGGTAGCCGCTGGGTCAGTTCGCTCGTTGAGGGCGACAGCATCACCTATGTAGGTGTGGGTAATACGTTTCACCGTGCTTTACCCGGGAAACTGGTCGTACTGGGTGATATGAGTGCGCTTGGTCATTATCTTGCTCTACAGCAGCTGGCAGCAGGAAGGCGTATCATAGGGGCTATCTCTATCGCTGAGGATGGCCACATGGCAGATTTTTTCAACAACTTCAAATGGAATGTGCAGCCAGTAAAACAAAGTGATGAAGGGGGATTTGCATCTCTGCTGGAATGGACAGAAGGAGTGGATCTGACCGGTGCCGAAGTATATGTTGCCGGACATATATCAACAGGAATTCGACTTAGAAAAGAGTTAAAAAAGCGTAAAGATGGACCTGCTAGTGTGCGGGTTCAGGGTTTTTGGTCTTGAAACAGACAAGGCCGGTTGTGATCGCCGGCCTCGTCTGTCTGTCAAAGCTTACCTATTTCTCCCCAACATACCGCTCAAAAAACTCATAAATACGAAGTATCCTATCGATACGTTGACGGGCATTCCCTGTTCTGCTCAGCTCATGTGTCCCGCCAGGCATTCTTACATACTCTACGTCTCTGCCTAATATTTTAAGACTCTTGTATAACAATTCGCTCTGTATTACTCCGGTTCTTAAATCATTTTCCCCATGTTTGATCAGCAGCGGGGTGTGGATATTTTCGACAAAAGACTGAGGTGAATTGGCATCCATGATTTTTTTAATTTCACTCTGCCACGGATAGCCTCCGAAATAATTCGGAACCAGATTCCAGGCATTTCCTTCTCCCATAAATGTGGTCAGCTCATAAACGCCACGCTGGGCATGTGCTGCTTTAAAGCGGTTGTCGTGGCCTACGATCCATGCTGTCAAATAGCCTGCATAGGATCCTCCGGTAATCACCTGACGGGCGGTATCGGCCCAGGATTCCTTGGCTGCGTCTGAGGCAGCAGCAAGTACATCCGTAGCCGGACCGGTTCCCCAATCCTGGAAATTGGCTTTCATAAAATCAAGTCCGTAACCACCGGAGCCACGAGGGTTGGCATAAACCACACCATATCCCTGTGAGCAGAAAAATTGGAATTCATGCCACATAGAAACTTCTCCGGGACCCCACATGGCTGTAGGCCCGCCATGCATTTGTAGCAGTAACGGATATTTTTTGCCAGCTTCCGTTTGTGCAGGTTTCATCACCCAATACTCAATCGTCTGCCCTTTGCTGTTGGTTAAAGTCCTCTTTTCAGGATAGCTGAGCAGTTTGCCTTTCAGCCATTCTGTATTGTGGTTACTCCTTTTTGTTTCGGTTTGAAAAGCAGGGTCAGCCGTGTATATTTCGCTTGGATTAGCGACTTCCGTCTTAGCGTAAATCACCATATTGGACGCCACATCAAAGCTATTGATGCCGATGTTGTAGCCAGTAAGTTGATTAATTCTTTTGCTCACTACGTTCATACGGTATACAGGAAATCCGCCATTGGAGGCAGCCGTAAAGTACAGTGATCTGCTGTCGGGCGACCAGGTCAGATTACCTGCACTACGGTCGAAAGCAGAAACATAAGGACGTGCCTCTGAGCCCATAGTGAGAATGCCGATATGACCTTGATCAAGCGTACCCGGCCGAAGGGCAGCAGCTGAGGATATATAAGCGAGATATCGGTTGTCTTTCGACACCGTTGGTTGACTGAAGTTGAAGTTCTGATCGCTCAGCAATGTTACCACAGCGCTTCCGTCCACGCTGGCACGTACAATTCGGCTGGCTCTGCTGCGATCTGGGTGCTGAAGGCTGTCGCCCTGGGTTACCATAATTATTTTTCCGTCAGGTGTCCAGCTTGCCTGTGTGAAACTGTAGAAGCCCCGTGTAACCGCCTTTGGTTTGGCTCCTTCCTTAGGCTCAATGGTATACAAGTGAGAAAAAGTCAGCTCGGGCTGGGTATTGGATTCACCCTGAAAGTTAAGTCTGTTGATTACCTTGGCCTTCTTGTCTTCTGTATCCTTATTCAGATAGGCCCTTATTTCTGCCAGTGAGCCATCAGGATTGGCCTTCACATCTTTGGACGGCCTGATAAAAGTATTGTCTGCAAACCCTGGTTTTTCCAAAGACCAGGCCGGAACTTTGCCTGCAGGATTTAAAATGGAGTCTTTCATGATTTCCTGCAAGGACAAGCCTGCTGAAAAGAGAATGCTGTTGCCATCGGGAGACCATTTCGGATTACCCGCCCCGTAAGCAAGGCTTGTAAGTTGCCAGGCTTCGCCTCCATGAACAGGAAGGACGAAAAGCTGGTTTTTTTCTTTCACCTTTCTGACGAAAACAATCTTAGTGCCATCTGGAGACCAATCCGGTTGCGACGCGCTTTCGCTTCCACGGGTCAGGGCAACTGGTTCGTTTTTACTTTCTAAATCCACCAGATAAAGATTTGTCCGATATTCGTATTCAAACTGGGCGTCTGCCAGTGGTTCGGTAGTCAGCAAGGTGTAAACTGCTCTTTTTTCTCCAGGCGCCATCAACACATTGCCTACTTGCTTTACTTTGGTGAGATCACTTGCTTTTATTTTATCCCTGGACTGCGCTAAAGCAGATAAGCTCAGTGCGCTTAACAGAAAAAAAACATATAATTTCTTCATAGATTGGAATAAAAAGGAAATTGGGATCGAATCGAATGATAATCCTTCAAAGTAATAAAAAACTGACGAATACGGATTATAGAAAAGAAACACCTACATCAGGATATTTGATTTTGCCTTTTGTTCGGTCCAGATTTTTCAGAACTCTGAGCGGATCGCCGATGGGCTCATCCGCCAGATCAAAAGTGCCGTAGTGCATAGGTACCATATATTTGGCACGCGTATCCTGGAAAGCCCGGAAGGCATCGGAAGGAGAGGTGTGACTTTGCGCCATAATGAACTCAGGCTTATAAGCACCAATTCCTACAAGGCAGTAATCAATCTCCGGAAAGATATCTCCTGCAGTTTTGAAGTGATTGCCATAACCTGAATCACCGCAAAAGTATATGGTTTGACCCGCACACTGAACAACGAATCCACCCCAAAGACGTAAATTGGTATCTGCAAATAAGCGTCTTCCCCAGTGTCTGGAAGGCATGTAGGTAATCTTAAGTGCAGTTTCTGTCTGGTATTGCTGATACCAGCCTGCGGTTTGTATATTGGCCGATTTTGTGAATGACATTAGCAATTGTTCCATATTCAGTCCTGAAAGCCAGGTCGCATCCGGATTGAGTTCTGCCAGATATCTTATCGTTTTTTCGTCACAGTGATCACGATGGTCGTGAGAAATCAGAATATAATCCAGTTTCCGGAATTGATCAGGCGGGGCAGGCAACGGACTCAATCTGCGAAGGAAACGGCTGTCAAAGAACAGAGGATCAATCAATATGGTGATGCCGGCTAACCGTATGAAAAATGATGCATGTCCAAGCCAGACCACAACATCTTTATCAGTCGTCAGAAAATCGCAGTGTTCCGGTACATTGAGTCTCCATTTATCATTTTGCTTTTCTAACTTCTGAGGGTTTCTTTGAAGTTGCCATTTAAACAAAAGACTTAGTGAACCATTGAAGGGAAATTCTACATTCCGAAAACGGCCTTTTTCATCGATTGGTGTTCCTGCCCATTCGAAGGGAAGATTTGCGTAAGGTAATTCGGGATTGTATGTAAATGGCATTTTTAGCTCAGGACAAAATTTGAATTTAGTGTAGGTCTGTATTAAAGGCTTACAACATATCTCCCTTAAAGCTCGTAAAAATTATCAATTTTAAAAACACCAGGTATTTTGTATCAGCTTATATCCTATTTTGGGCTTGGGGCGTATTTGACAATATCAATCGCGATTCCGTTGGGATCAGAGATTGCAAAATGCCTGTCACCCCAGGGCTCATCCCGTAATTCAATTTTGATTTCTACCTGTTTATTTTTCAGCTCATTGTAAAGTCTGTCTACGTCGTCAACTTCGATCGTCAGATACATACCCCGACCATTGAATGGCGTATGGAAAAGGGGTTGTTGGGATTCATGCTCTGGCAAAAGAAAACTGATCTCCGCGCTTTTATCTGGCGTATGCATCAGAAGATAAAAGTCGTTTTCGAAGGTGATACCGAAGTGAAGGACAGAGGTGTAAAATGCCTTTGTTTCGGCTATTTTCCGGGTAACAATTCCTGCGTTTAGTTTCATTCTGTTTTTGTTTTGATCCAATGATTGACAAAGAGATGTGGCAGCTAAGCCTGCCAGCAGACAAATGGAAAGTATGTACTTCATTTTGCAATATCACTGATTGATGACTTTGCAAAGTTGAAAAGAACAATCCGGCGATGATTGTAAAAATCGGACATTTTAATACGGGATGACTGATGGAGTCAGGCCGGAGAAATGTCTAAATTCTTTGATATAGTGAGCCTGATCGTAATAGTCTTCGTCAATACTAAACTCGCTTAGCGGATCAAGCTTACGGGAAAGTACATTTTGAAAACGGATAATTTTGCTGAAAGTTTTAGGAGAATCCCCAACGTATCGATCAAACAACCGGCGAAGTTGTCTGCTGCTCAGACCCGTGTCAAGATCCGTTTCCACATGAATCATTCCATTCCGTTTCATGATCATTTCCAACGCGGCATAGAAACGAGGGTCCTGGCTAAAAACAGAATTGGATATAAGTCTGGTAAAATAGTTGTCCAGTTTTTCGCAGATCTGAGACGCTGTAGTTTCAGGGCAAAACTGATCTGCGATGAATTGTGATATACCGGGTATAACATCTGCCAGATTTTCAAAACGGCCGGTAAGAGCGGATGCGTCGGTACGGAAAAGTGCAGGGAATGCTGACGGAAAGAAACGAATGCCTACATAGTCAAATGTATGACCGATGCTGAATTCTGTATATTTATTGCAAAGGCCCATCACGAAGTTTTTTGATGGATTGCTCATTTCAAAAAAGATATCGATACACCCGTCTGCAATGACCCTATATTGGAAATCGTGTGTCAAAGGGCTATCGGTTCTCAACCGCCAGTAGCAATAGATAAACCGGTCAGCCTGTGGGCCAGGTATAAATTCCTGATATGAAACCTGGGCCGCTGGCAGCAGTAAAGGTTGAAGCGGCCGGTATAACATCCTGAGATCGATATCCTGGTTCACAGCTTAGGATTTAAATTTTATTGTTCATTCATCAGTCTTTGAAAAGTATCCACGTATTGCCCTACATGAACGCCATCCATCAGGGCGTGATGCACATGTATGGAAACCGGCATCGTTCTGGTATCACCGAGAGTCGTCATTTTTCCAAATGAAATTTTGGGAACACTATCAGGAAATGTAAAGTTACGGGCATGGGACATCGATGTGAATTTCAGCCACGGCAGAGATGAATAATGTATCACATCATCCGCAATATGATCCGGAAAAATCGACGGAGCGCTTTGTATTCTGGCTATCTCATCATTGCAGGCTTGTCGAAAAATACTGAAATCAGAATCATAGGGCATGTAACTGAATGCAAAGGTGCCGTTCTCTCGGTTGATGGTGGCAGAAGCAGATACTACATCATGCACAACTACCTGCTTTTCCGTATTGATCCGATAACGAAACGGTTCAGTCAGGTTGACTGCCGTCAAAGATTTATGGAGGTAGTGCAGGAAAAATGAGTGGTTTTGCTGTTTTGCAATCTGGTATGCCATGCTGCAATCTATGTCAACACATACACCAAAAAACGGCTCATCAAACTGACTGAAAAAGTGATAATGTTCCTTTCTCGGCCAGTTGTCTAAATCAAGTAATTTCATATGTTAACTAATATAATCGAGTACCTCCCGGATAGTGGTAAGTTGCCGGAAGTTGTTATGTTCAATGTGGGCTTCCACTTTTTCGTGTTCCCATGTTGTGTGAAAGGGGACATGAAAACCGTGCCCGCCTATATTCAGAACAGGAAGCACGTCAGATTTCAGGGAGTTTCCGATCATCAGAAATTGCTCAGGCTGAATATCAAGGTGTTTGACTAATTTCCGGTATTCCGGCTCCTGTTTTTCGGACACGATTTCGATGTGATGGAAATAGTTGGCCAGACCGGATTTGTTTAGTTTCCGTTCCTGATCCAGCAAATCACCCTTTGTTGCCATCACCAGACGATACTTGCCATGCAAGGCCTGCAGTACATCTTCCACGCCTTCAATCAGTTCTATGTCTTTGTCGAGCATTTCCTTGCCAAGTGCAAGTATTCTTTCAATGGTGTCCACACCGATGCGACGGTCAGTGATTGTGATAGCGGCTTCGATCATAGAAAGTATGTAACCCTTCACACCATAACCATAGTGTTTTAAATTCTTTATTTCGATCGTCAGAAGTTCTCTGGAAAGACTGTGGTGAGGAAGGAAGTCTTCGAGCATATCACAAAACGCATTTTCAGTTTCAAGGAAGAATGGTTCGTTTACCCAGAGAGTGTCATCGGCATCAAAGGCGATTATCTGAATATCGGTCATTGTAAATAAAAATAAGTTTGAATCCCGGTGAATACTGTGCCGGAATTCAAACTTACAAAAATCCTTTCAGATCAAATACCACGATGTGAGACGTGATTGATGTGCCGTAGTGAGCAGAGCTGACGTGTAGATCGTGCTCTTTGATTCCGCTCAGGGTGACATCCCGTTTTTATACATCAAAATGTGATAATCTTGACTAGTTTATCTTTTCAGGTTTGATCATGTCATCTTTAGCATGTCTCGGAAGTTTGAATACATCCCCTTTGTCATTGGAGAAATACAGGAAGGATTCAGAAGGTTTCCGCCCGTGTCCATCCGCCCAGATACTGTAAAAATCGGGTTTTGCATGAGAAGGGCGCCTTACATACGAATGATTCATTTCACTGTTCTCTGTCATCTGCCTTTCTTTTTTCCAGTTTATGCCACCGTCTTCGGAGATCCACATGGCTACTTCTCCGCCCGGATTGTAAGCCTGCGGTCCGTCGACGGTGGGGCCGATCACTTTAATTTTTTGATCAGATTCTACATAAACCGATCCCATATCATAATTACTGTCGGAGGTGGTTACAATACCGGACTGCCATTTTTTGTCTAGTCCGCGGTATAGTGTCCAGTTTCTTGGGTTGTTACCCGGTCCGGCCTGAAATCCTTTACTTGATATGACCAGAATAGCGGGCTTTTTGTTTTTGTCAAACGTCATATCCAGCAGATAACAATTCAGTTTTTCACTTGCATAGTCATGTACCACAGCTGGGTTTTTACTTTCGGTCAAAGGAAGCTGCACGGTTTCTCCTGCAATTGTTTTCCATGTTTCCCCAAAATCACTGGTTTCCAGATAGTGAAGGTTGGTTCTGTAATTGAGTCCTTTACCTTTCGGATGATAATCGAATGCTACACCGACTTTACCATCAGCCTCAGCGCTTACCTGGTAATGACCATCTTCGATATGCGCTAATATTTTCCATTCGTTCCAATGCTGACCATCCCTGCTGGTGTTAAATCCTATCACACGATGACTTGATTTGTCGTACTTTGTAAATAGCGCGATAAAACCTTTTCCTTTGATGGGGTAGACCTGAAAATAGGAGAAGTTGTTAAATGGCTGTTCCTTTCCGTCTACGATCTCTGTGGCATTGATAGTATCAAACGCTTCAATATCATAGGGTTTTTTGCTCTTATGAATGTACGAAGGACGGGCTACTCCATGTGATGTGGAGAATATCCAGATGTATCCCTTGTCGTCAATAGAAATCACAGGATTATCATGTGCGTCTGTTGTTTTCTTATCCAGCAGTATAACAGGGTTTGCAAGTTTACCGGTTTTATGATCGTAGTAAGATACATTGTGCAGCAGGGTAGAGTTCTGATCGTCTGTGCCTCCAAAACAAAAAAAAGTTTTGTTTACCTTTTTAGCGTAGATGGCGAACGGACGGTGATTTGCAGGATACACGGCCAGACCTCCGCTGTATTTGTATACATACTCGTCATTGCTGGGTTGATTCATGTACCAAATCCCTTTAAAGCCATTGGCCTTTTGCTGGATTAATTCTGCCTTGGCATATTGTGCATCCGGGTGTACCTGTTGTGCCTGCGCTGTAGAAAGCGCAAGGAATAGCAATGTGGTTTTCAGATATTTCATTATTGTAAATAAAAGGTATCAGGAATAGTTGCAATTCATTTGAAAGCCTGCAGCTATCAGTCATAGCCGGGATTCTGTTTGATTTTTGACGGATTGATTTCAATCTGTGTCAATGGAATAGGAAGTAGCAGCTGATAGGGCTGGATACTGAAACCTTTGCTGTTCATCACCGTAACAGCTCTGCCGGTACGGACCAGATCAAACCAGCGGTGATTCTCAAATGCCAGTTCAACTCGTCTTTCCTGTTCAACAGCAAGCCGGAAGTTTTCCTGGCTATTGAGTTGCTGACCTGTTTTTTCCGGCAGCCCGGCTCTTTTGCGGATTCTGTTCAGGATCTGTAAAGCTTCACCTGATGATGAAAAACTGAGTTCATTGAGCGCCTCTGCACGCATTAACAGAATATCGGCATACCTAAGAACAGGCCAGTTGTTGTCAGCGTCACTGGCGGCAAAGGGGGCAGGATCTATGTATTTTTTAACATAAGGAGATTGGACAAAATTTCCGCCGCTCATATAGCCCTGGGAAATGGATATGTCTTTTCGCAGGTCTTGTGCCTCGTAAGCTTTGTTCATATCAGCTGTAGGCAAGTTGTGACCTGTGCCGGCACCGATTGTGGTAACAGCTACGCCTGCCAAACGGGGTGCAAACCGATTATTAAAAGGACTCCCCAGCCCAAATCCACCCTTTTTGTACTGAACTTCAAACAGTGATTCTTTATGATTTTTATTGTTAATCCTGAAAATGTCTGCGTAGGAGGGCAGCAGGTCGTAAGTTCCTGCATCTATAATCTCTTTTGTCTTATCAGCCGACTGCTGCCATTTTTTCTGAGTGAGGTAAACTTTGGCCAGTAATCCTTTCGCAGCACCCGATGTAGCGCGGCCCACGTTAGCACCTGAGTACAAGGCTGGTAGTTCCTGCCCGGCTTCTGTCAGATCTTTTTCAATTTGAGCATATACCTCAGCAGACGGATTTCTTGTATAGGTATATCCTTCTGTAACATCGGCCGTTTCTTTTAAAAGCAGAGGCACATCTCCGTACATTCTTACCAGATTGAAGTACAAAAGACCTCTCAGGAATTTAGCTTCTGCCGCAATCCGGGCCTTTGTGGCCTCGTTCATCGGAACAGTACCTATACGATCTAAAACCGTATTGGAAGCAAGAATTCCGCGGTAATGGTCATTCCACGTTTCGCTTACAATACCATTGTTGCTCAGGGTTGTGAAAGCATCCAGCTGTGAGATATCAATGCCGCTTTGAGCATCAAGAATTTCTGTGTTATCCGACATGCCTTCACCTATGGCGTACATACCCTGGTTGTATACGCCCGCAAATTGAAGACTGGCATAGGCAGCATTCACCGCATTAAGCATGTCTGCTTCATTGCGATAAAAGTTAACATTATTTGTTTCTGAAATTGGTGCCAGGTTCAGGAAACCATCTTTGCATGAGCCCAGCAAAATCAGACTTGTGAAAAGTAAATAACGATATGATTTCATGTTGATCATTTTAAAGATTAAAAACCAATGTTGAGTCCCACTGTGTATACTTTGGCAATAGGGTAGCCGCCGTAGTCAACACCCGGCTCCAGAGGTTGCGCTCCTTGTACACTCACTTCAGGGTTGTAACCCGTGTATTTGCTCCATGTCACGGGGTTTTGCAGGTTGACATAAACGCGTAAGGTCCTGATTTTTACCTTTTCAAGTACGTTCGCAGGAATTGCATAGCCCAGTGCAATGTTCCGGATACGAAGGAATGAGCCGTCTTCCACAAAAATGGACGATATGTTGGCACTGGCGTTACTATTGGTATAGCGGTTCAGGTCGCGGTTTGCACGCGGTGTCCTGCCATCTCCGGGGTCCTGTTCTGATTTCCAGCTGTTGGTCATTTCCCTGAGGCCGTTTGCAGTTCCGGCGTAATTGGCATAAAAACGTCTTCCCAAATGCAGAATTTCGTTGCCTTGCACTCCCTGTAGAAGTACGTTGAGATCAAATCCTTTATAAGACACAGTATTGGTCATACCGTAAATGAAATCCGGCTGAGGATTACCCAGTATGGTACGGTCGTCAGAACTGAGCCGACCATCGTTATTGACATCAGCAAAGCGAAGCTGACCTGGCTTGGAATCTGCAAATTTGGGGTTGTTATCCACCTCTTCCTGATTCATGAAAATACCTATGGCCTGATATCCATAGAAATTGCCCATCGGTTTGCCGATCTGTGTAATATGGCTGCTGGTAAGCTGGTAGTTTCCATATAGCGGTTCACCGCTCGGCCCCAGCGACAAGACTTTATTTCTATTGAATGAAATATTAAAATCGGTAGTCCATTTTACCGCCTTGTCAACGTTACGGGTAGTGAGTCCGAGTTCCCAACCCTTGTTTTCGATCTTACCGATGTTTTGTCTTGCACTGGTATAGCCGGTTATTGACGGTGTAGGTACGTTCAGCAGCAGATCAGACGTGATTTTTCTATAGTAGTCTGCGACCAGAAAAATCCGGTTTTGAAACAAACCGAGTTCAAGTCCTATATCCATTTGCTTGTTCTTTTCCCAGCTCAGGTTCGGGTTGCTGATTCTGTTAGGACCGAGTCCGTTTACCACGGTCTGGCTGCCGGTTCCAAAAACATAATTTCTTTTGCCTATCAATCCAACATGATCATAGTTGCCAATGAAATTGTTACCGGTATGTCCGTAACTCGCGCGGAGTTTCAGTTCATTGACCACAGGAAGGTCTTTCATAAAGGCTTCCTCTGACAGTCTCCATCCTGCAGATACAGAAGGGAACGTACCCCATTTGTTATTTTCTCCAAAACGGGACGAACCATCACGGCGAATCGTTGCAGTCAGCAGGTACTTGCTGGCATAGCTGTAATTGGCCCGAGCAAGAAAGGATAGTAGCGACCATTCTGTTGCGGTGGTAGTAGCAGATGACACGATTCCTGCATTCAAAGTTTCAACCAGGTCATTAGGGAAATTGGTTGAGTTGATCAGCGCATAATCTGAATATGCTTTTTGCGCTGTAAATCCGCCAAGTACGTTGAAATCATGCTTGTTCCAATTTTTTGAATAGGCAAGCGTATGCTCTATCAGCCAGTTGTATGAGTTTCTATTTTCGTTGCTTCCCGATGGAATGACCGGCGGCAATGCTCCGCCTACACCGACTGTGGAAGGTCTGAAAGTTTTTGTGGCAGAATTTTGCAGGTCTGTTCCCAGCAGAAGTTTATAAGTAAGATTGTTAAGGATTTTGTATTCGCCATACACCGTACCAAGCAATCTGAGCTCATTCATGCGGTTTACACGCTCTTTGGCAAGTTTAACAGGATTTTCTATAGCACTGAAACCGTTACCAAGATCCAGTCCGGTAGAATAAGTCCCGTCTTCTTTATATACTGGCAGGTGAGGAGCCATGGTCAGCGCGGAAAGAACGATTCCTCCGTCGGCCCAGTGGCCTTCAGAATTTGTCGGATTGCTGATGGTGTAGGCAGGTGTCAGGTTGAGACCTATTTTAAATTTCTTCGAAGCATTTGCTTCCAGATTCACACGAAACGAGTAGCGTTCAAAACCTGAATTCAGAATAATACCTTCCTGCTTGTAATATCCGGCGGAGGTCATGTAGCGGATGTTTTCGTTTCCACCGCTCAGGGTCAGCTGCATATTGTGCGTAGCTGCTGACCGGAAAATTTCGCGTTGCCAATCAGTTCCTGCTCCCAGTGCTTCAGGATTCTGAAGGGCCGGTAATATCTGATAAATCGCTGAACGGGCTGAATTCGGATCATTGGGGTTACCACCTGCATCTACCCAGGCATTGTTGCGGCTGTCTTTGATATACTGGGCAAATTCACTGGCATTCATCATGTCCATGTGTTTTGTCACACGCTGAACGCCGGTGTAAGTATCAATATCCACACGCATTTTTCCGGCTTTACCCCCTTTGGTAGTGACCAATACTACCCCGTTTGATCCGCGTGATCCGTAGATCGCAGTAGATGATGCATCTTTAAGGATTTCAATAGATTCGATATCGTTTGGGTTGAGTGCCTTCAAAGGGTTACTCATTTGACTGTAATCGGCAGTAACCGGGAATCCGTCAATCACATACAAAGGTTCGTTACCGGCTCCTATGGATCCGGTACCTCTGACGCGTACACTAAGCCCTCCACCAGGCGTTCCTGTTGACTGCGCGACATACACCCCAGGCATTTTAGCTGTCAAAGCACCATCCAGACTGGGTGTGGGTAGTCCCTGAATGTCTTTGGCACTTACTGATGCCACTGCTCCGGTGATATCTCCTCTTTTCTGAGTGCCATAACCAACAACGACCACCTCATTCAGTGCCTTGATATCAGCCTGTAAAACAACGTTGATCTGACTGAGATTGCTCACGGCCGCCTCCCGGGATATATAACCCACAAAGCTGAAAACCAAGACAGCGGCAGTTTCAGGAACGGATAGCTCATATTGGCCTTCCATATCAGTGGTCGTTCCGATGTTTGAGCCTTTGACGATAACACTCACCCCAGGAAGTGGCTCTTTACCATCGTTACCGGTGACAGTTCCTTTAATGACGCGATCCATGATCACAGGAGCAGAAAGCCGTGGTAGTTCTTCCGGCTGCTGTACAGCACTTTCTTTCTTGTCTCGTGAGAGCAGAATCTGGCTATTGACGACCTTATAGGTAATGTTATAGGGAGTAAGCATCCGGTCCAGAACGGATGACAGCGTTTCGTTTTTCGCAACCAGGGAAATGGGTTGGGTGGTTTTTAATAGCTCCTTGCTATACGCAAAGCGTACCTTTGCATTATTTTCTAAAGAGCTGAGCGCTTGCTGAAGGCTTACGGAAGATAGTTTTAAACTTACTCCACGGTTGAGTAGTTCCTGCGCCGGCGTGTGGTGGGCATAAGCCATGGCCGACAAAAAGAAAATACACATCAGTTGGTAAAAAGTTACGCGCATAATTGTCAGTAGTGCTCCATGCTTGGAATACAGGTGTTTCTTCATAATTTTACGAATGACTGGTTATTGATCGGAAAAATCGGCCGCTTTTAGCGGTGTAGTCAGTTTTATATCAGGGGTGTTGCAACCACTCCTGATTTTTTTGATGCTCATTTGGCTGGTTTAATTCATAGGCATACGGCGATTGAGAGGTTTTTGTCAGGGGTTTAGGAATAGTCTAGCTCTCGCCGCACCCGCTACCGGATAGGATGATATGATTGCCTTCCATCACATAAGTAGATCCCAAAAGGGTGTTGAGCATTTCAAGAATTTCGGGCAGGTTTTGATGGTCAAAGTCTACTTTCAGTACACAATGCTTCATTACCGGATTAGAGAGCGAAATCTTTACACGAAAAGTTTTTTGCAATCGGTTGACGATCTCTGCCAGATTGGCATCGTCGAATGTAAGTGAAACAGGCTGCCATGGTTCGGCATCTGTTTTCTTCTCTTCGATATGATTTAAAGTAATTCCGCTTGTACTCGTGCTAAAGATAGCCTGCTGCTGAGGTTGCAGAAGTACGGATTCACCTTCTCTTGTATTGTTTGATGCGCTTACTGCAACGCTACCCGTTACGACCGATACCAAGTAGGTTTGATCATTCTTTCTTGCCTGGATATTAAAACTGGTGCCTAGTACCTTGGTTTTAAGCTTGTCGGTGAGAATGATAAAGGGTTGGTCTGGATTTTTGGTAACGTCAAAAAATGCCTCACCAGTGAAATTAACATCGCGGGAGCTTGAAGCAAATTCCCTGGGATGCGCTATAGAAGAATTAGGCTGCAGCCATGCAATACTGCCGTCCGGTAGCTGGTAACGTACGGTCTTCTTTTGAGTATTGCTGAAACGAATAACTTCACTGGCACCCGAGGTGTAATTGATATTTTCTGTTTGTGTAGTGTAGAATATATAACCCAGAGAGAGCAACAGTACGGCAGCAATGCCACTGACATAGGTCCACAATCCAGACAGTGCGTTTTGTTTGCCCAAGGTGATATCGGTCTCGACGAGAGCTTGTTGCTGAATTTTTCGGAAAAGCAATTCTTCATCCCATTCTGTGAATGTCTCTCCGGATTTCAGATCAAGAGATTGATACCAGGAGTCTACCAACGCTTTCTCAGCCTCGGTGCATTGGTTGGAGAGGAATCTTCTGAGAACTTCGGACGATGGGATTTGATTGTTCATTGTTGTATAAGTATTCTATGTTAAAATGTAACATATACCTATACAGTCGGGCGGTGAGGAAGATATCCCTTACTTGAATATGAATTTTTTTGCAGGAAACAGGATAATTTTTTTGTCTAAAAGCAGGATATACCTAACAGTGCGAAGGCAATATAGTCCTTCATTTCAATACGTAGCAGACGTAATGCTTTGGAAATGTGGGCTTCCACGGTCTTTTCTGAAATATTCATGGATTGAGCAATTTCCTTCATACTGAAGCCTTTCCTGCTGAGTTCAAATGCAGTTCTGCATTTAGGTGGAAGTTTAGTGAGAGACTGCTCGTACAGATTGCTCAGTACATTCAGGTTCAGGTACTCCTGCGTGTTATTTACCCCCGGAACCTCTATATCATCAAGTGGCAGAAGTGCTTTTTTCTGTTCTCTGTGATAATGATCAATGATATTATTTTTAAGTATTCCGCTCAGGTATGCCTGAACATTTTTTTCAATATCAAAGGTTTGGCGTTTCAACCAGAATTTAACGAAAGTGTCCTGGACAATATCTTCAGCCACAGATTTGGAGCCGGTTTTACGAATTGCAGTGTAGATAAGGAAGCGTACATGACGTTGGTAGAGCTCGGCAAATGCCAGCTCATTATCCTGCGTGCAGATCAGTTGCACGAGGTCCTCGTCGGAATGTTTTTGCCACTTTTTCACCGAATCAATAGGATATACCAGCCAGTAAAAGGCAGAAGTAATACCGATATACCTTACAGAATAGCGATGTTGGCATGATTAATTTTAGTAACCGGATTTATATTTTGCCAAGAGTTATGATCTTTGAACAAGTTTGCACAACCGACAAGCTTGTTTGTCAACTGTTTCACCTGTCCGAATCAAAAAAATATATTGATTTTGAGAAATAGTTTAATAAAATTATAAACCTTACGTACCAATATTTGATTTTTTAAAAGCACAGAATCTAATGGCTAAGTCGACTGGTAAAAATAAAGCTGTCTCAACAACCGAACCTGCCGCGAGCAGCGGCGCTGACCTGCAAGTGAAACAATTTAAGCCGGTGGAAGCAGTTAGCCGCTTTACGGATTTTGATATTCACCTCTTTCGTCAGGGGAAGCATTATAAACTTTATGAAAAGCTGGGTTCACACGTCATGGAACATGAAGGTGTGGTGGGAACCTACTTTGCTGTTTGGGCCCCCAATGCCAAATCTATTGTGGTGACCGGAAACTTTAACGGTTGGAGTTGCGATGCACATCATCTTTCATCGCGCTGGGACAGTTCGGGAATTTGGGAGGGGTGGATTCCGAATGTAGGAGTTGGAGAGGTTTACAAATACTATATCATATCCAATGATGACCAGCATATGGAGAAGGCGGATCCGTTTGCGTTGTGGTGTGAAGTAGCGCCAAGAACAGCTTCTATCGTATGGGACACGTGGTATGAGTGGAAGGACGAGGACTGGATGAGAAGCAGAAAGGAGAAAAATAAGCTGAATGCTCCTATTTCTGTATATGAAGTACATCTGGGTTCATGGCAGCGTGATCCATCTGATCCGGAGCGATTCCTTACGTTTAAAGAAATAGCAGTCAGCCTTGTTCCTTACGTGAAGGAAATGGGTTTCACGCATGTGGAACTCATGCCGATTATGGAGCATCCCTATCCGCCATCATGGGGATATCAGATCACAGGTTATTTTTCTGTGGCGTCACGTATGGGGACCCCACAGGAACTGATGTATCTGATTGACGCGCTGCATCAGGAAGGGATTGGTGTTTATATGGATTGGGTACCATCCCATTTCCCCGGCGACGCGCACGGACTTTTCAGGTTTGATGGCACGTCGCTATATGAGCATGAAGATCCGAGAAAAGGTTACCATCCCGACTGGAAAAGCTACATATTTAACTATGGTCGTAATGAAGTAAGGTCTTTTCTGATCAGTAATGCTATCTTTTGGCTGGATCGCTACCATACGGACGGATTGAGGGTTGACGCTGTAGCATCCATGTTATATCTGGATTATTCACGCAATCACGGAGAATGGATACCGAATGAATTTGGTGGTCGCGAAAATCTGGAAGCCATTTCATTGCTTAGAGAAATGAACATTGCTGCCTATGCGGAGTTTCCTGATATTCAAACAATTGCAGAAGAGTCCACTGCATTTCCAGGTGTGTCACGCCCTGTATTTGTAGGAGGCCTCGGTTTTGGAATGAAATGGATGATGGGCTGGATGAACGACACACTTAAGTATTTTGAGAAAGATTCTGCGTTCAGAAAGTGGCATCAGGATCAGCTTACGTTTAGTCTTGTCTATGCCTTCTCGGAAAACTTTATGCTACCTTTTTCTCACGATGAGGTGGTGTACGGCAAGAAATCACTGATCAACAAAATGCCCGGTGACGAATGGCAGCGTTTTGCTAATCTACGTGTGATGTTCACTTATATGTTCACACACCCGGGAACCAAGCTTATCTTTATGGGAGGGGAATTCGGGCAAACCTCGGAGTGGAATTTTCAGCAGAGTCTGGATTGGCATTTACTTGAGTTGGATTCTCACAAGGGGATAAAAGAATGTGTAAAGGCACTTAACCATCTTTATAAGACGGAACCAGCCATGTTCGAACACTCCTTTTCACAGGAAGGATTTGAATGGATTGATACGCAGGACAGAGAAAATTCTGTTCTTATATATGCCAGAAAATCAATCGATCCTGATCTGAATCTGGTTATCATTCTGAATTTGACCCCTGCAACCCGGTCGGGTTATAAGGTGGGCGTGCTATCCGAAGGAAACTGGCAGGAAATCTTTAATTCTGATGCCGAACAGTTTTATGGAAGTGGTGTGGTGAATACGGGCTTATTGGAAGCCAGTTCGGATCAATGGCATGGAAGGGCGAATTCGGTTATCATTGATCTACCGCCAATGGGAGCAGTCGTATTGAAAAAGAGCAGCGTTAATAAAGGCAAAACGATTAGTATTAAATAGGAGTACTACCAGGAAGAGTACAAAATTGTAGTAAGTTTTATGAGGCGGAGAGATATCTCTGCCTTATTTTTTCAACATTTTTCTAACTTTGCCGTTCAACTATTTTTGACATAATGAAATTGACACGACTAGTAGTTCTATTCTTTCTGATTTTTTCTTTTGACAGTATGGCGCAGCAACTTGGTCGGGTAAGTTCCGGTCTCGACGTTGGTGTAGGTAACAAAAATGATCTTTGGGTACCCTCCATTACCTATCATCAGGAACTGAGTCTGAATAACTTCCCATGGTTTCGGATAGGGTGGGGGCTTCGCGGTACAAGTGTTTTTGCAGGTCACACAAATCTGGCTCCCAAAAATACGGCGCTGTCAGGAGATACGCTCAGATTTGGTAAGGTTACTACAACCAATCTAAGTTTTCTGATTGGAGCCAATGTGCGTGTATGGAAGTTTGATATCGGTGCTAATACAGATCTGTTTGGACTTACTTTTGGCTTGAGACGTAGAGGATTATATAGTGTACCCAGTCTGCAGCCTGATGATGAAGATCCGCGTTATAATGATTATGTTTCGAGTTCTCCCGTAACAATAAATGCTGTGCCGTTGATTCTTAATAATCAAAATGGCCAATCCGAAATTTATGTCCGCTACTGGATTACAGAGCAGATTGGTTTAAAATTAGGTTATGTTCATGGCAAAATAGCCTATTCAACTTCTGAAAAATTATACAACGATCAGAGTCGTTTTTCAACCAATTACGGCATTCCTTACGTTGCCATCGCATTCCCACTCTATAACTAGATTTGTTACTATACGCAGATGGCAGAGCAGCTGACAGATTCACATAAATTCAATCTTTGGAAGAGCAGACTGGAAAAAAATGGAATGGATGTACACAGAGTGGATGAACTGTATTCCAGAAGAAACGGTAAAGGTGAAATACTTTTCTCCCTTTTATATACAAATGCTACTACCCCGGAGGGGAACAAAATTCCGCCTATATGCTTTTTGAAGGGTGAAGTCGTATGTGTTCTGGTCAGTTTTATAGATGCAGCTACACGCGAAAAATACTTATTGCTTGTTCGTCAACGACGTATATGCGATGGGTCTCTTACATATGAGCATCCGGCGGGCATGCTTGACAGCGAAAGTGATGCTGCGGAGGTTGCGGCCAGAGAGGTTTGGGAAGAAACGGGGATTAAGGTAAGTAAAGAACAGCTTGTTGCTTTGCACAGTGAACCTTATTATCCATCGACAGGAACGAGTGACGAGGCCATGTATCTGTTTTATTGTGAACTGGAATTAACCCATGAGCAGATACATAGCTATCACAATCAGAGTCAGGGGCTGATATCAGATCACGAATACATAGAAACGTTTGTAGTTCCCTTTGCTGAGGGGCATAAGTTAATCACCAATGTGAACGGTATTCTTCTGGATTATATGTATCTTAAGTCGGTGGGGGATTGGGAGTTACTTAAGAGATTATAAATTACGGTGATGGAGATCAATACCCTGGCAAACAATTTTTTATGAAAACTATCAAAAAAACAAAATAGCGGCTATATTTGCACCCCGTTAACATACCTGCACCCGTAGTTCAATGGATAGAATTGTGGTTTCCGGTACCATCGATAGGGGTTCGAATCCCTTCGGGTGCACCATACGAGACAAGTCGTTTTTTTTACGATTTGTCTCGTTTTTTATTGGCTCTAACTCGCTCTTTTTCTGGTTGATAAGAGTAAGCCGGAGTTGACCTTTTGGAGTTCGATGTTTCTTGCCGTCAAAAACGATTTTTTGGGAAATATCGAATTTAATTCTCCTTTTGTCTTCGACGGTTGCGTTTATGTACAACGTTTCAAGCTCAGAAATCTGTTAAAGTACATCCAGGAACAGGGTGTTTATCTCAGAGTACTTTATCAGGTAAATAACTGAACCATGTTCAATTACTTCTATTCTTCTGCTTGAAGTCGTTTTGATATCTCAAAATTATCATTAGCTAGGTCACCAGCAACTCCCAACATTCTGACATTTTGAAGTTGCATGTTGTTGTTTTCAGGTTCCGCTATACCTGCTTTTACTTTTGGATGAAACGTTCAGTTTTTTATCCTGGAAATGTCAAATCACTAATTGGATAGAGGAAAGAGTGATATCCTAAAATGAAGGGCAGAGGCAACCAACAAGCTAAGGTTAGTGTCAGTTCATGAAGAAAATGAACATATGCTTTTCTTTGAAAGGTCATTGGTCTGAAATTTCTTTAAATCATATAAATAATCTATTACCCACCATAACATGGCCCATGAAATGAAAAGTAAAACAGTTTTAATGTCCGTAATTTTGACCGGTTTATTTTTTGCCTGCAATAAATCCGGCAAGGCCGGTACTCTGGAAGAAAAGTCCGGACTTGCCAAGGATACCATCCTTACCCCGGCTGAGGCTAGCAATGCAATCCTTCCGGATTCTATCGATCTGAGCAAAGTCCCTTTCAGTGAAAAGGAGTTGGGTGCGTTTCCCGTTTTTAATCCTCCGGTAGATTTAGTCCCTCTGAATAAGCCACTTACCCGCGACTTCGACCGGATATTTTTTCCCATACGGGAAGGAATGATTCCCATCGAAGGAAAGGTTTACAAAGCATTTATAACAAGTGTCACTGGTAAAGAATGGTCTTTACCGTATTTTGAAAAGAGTTATAAAGACCTGATCACAGAGGCTGGCGGGGTGCTGATTTTTCAGGGGAAAGTACCCCAGAAAGAGCTTGACCGTATCAAAGACGAAGCAACCTATTTTGGCGAAGAGGGCTCGATTGATTATAACAACAATGTGGTGAAAGTTTACGCAATCCGTAGGAAAGATGGAGATCATCTATTTGTGCAGTTATCAGGATACAGCGCAGGAGGATCAATCCAGATTCTTCAGTTGCCCAAGGTAGTTAAATGATGATAATCATCGGAATATGAAATCACATATTGCGCAGGAATTGATAAGAATGGCGCAGCATGATCTGCATGTGCGAGAAAAACTTTTAAAAAAAGGTGCGCTTTTTGGAGCATACAACACTGAGATGGAGGCGGTACATAAAAAGAATGCAGCGAGGCTGGCGGAAATGATCGACGATATCGGTTATCCATCAAAATCGAAGGTTGGCATAGAAGCCAGCGAAGCGGCATGGCTCATTGTGCAGCATGCGATCAGCGAACCTGCATTGATGAAAAGATGCTGGCAACTGATAGCCGGATCGGGTGATGTTGACCCGCAAAACCTTGCTTATCTGTATGACAGGATTTGTTATTTTGAGGGAAGGCCCCAAAAATATGGTACGCAGTTTGACAGTCGAGGCGTGTATCCTGTGGAAGACAAGGAAGAAATGATCCGGATGCGCAAGGAGTTGAAATTAAAGGCGCATGATGCGGATATGGTAGTCGAAAGTAAGGCTGATTTGACCGCGGATTTACATCGTGATGACAAGACGTTTAACGAGTGGCGTAAGAAAGTCGGATGGATCTAAATGGCGGAAGCTGAATTGTGATCTGGCATGTTGACTTACTGTAACCCCAAAAGAAAATATTATGATCAATACCGGGCTTGCATCCTTTGCATACGAAATTAAAATGAATATTGAAAAAGCAAGCTTCAGACTTAAGACACTTAATACTTTTGATGACATAGGCGCGATATGACCAGATAGTAAAATTGAAATCCAAAACTTGGCCGAGGGGATGTACTATGGTTTGTCAAATGGACAACGTCTAAAATTTTTGAAAGAATGACAGCTGAACTATACGGGCAACTGTTCGATAAAAATGCTCCATCATTGTCAATAAGAATGTCCAAAGCTAAATACACACTCATTAATTTCTGGTTCAATACTCCTGGAATTGATGAATGTGTATTTAGCTAAATTGATAAATTATATCAAATACATCGCGAAGTTTGTATTTCTTTCACATCAGGGAAAACCTGCCGATTTTTTCAAGGTCAGTATTTGAAATGTGGTCGAATTGGCTTAACGAAATCTTTGTAAGTATATGGGCTGGGCATTACATTTATCTTAAACATTTTCCTTAAAAAGGTAAATGGATGGTATAGGCAAGCTATTCAGATTAACTATATCTTCACTTTTTTTGAAACCATTCTTGATATAGAAATTAGTCACATCGTCTTCCGGAATTTCCTGGAGCCAGACAGCCTGGTCATTCTGACACTGGGCAAGAAGTCTGTCCAGCAGTGCCTGTTTTGCATTAGATTCTTTAAATGCCTCCAATATTTCAAGGTCTATGAGGTGGATTGCGTTTTTTGATGTGAGGATCGGAGGATTTTGTGACGTTGCAGAAAAGATTGCATATCCCGCCGGTTTCTCGTCTACAAAAGCCAGTAAACATTTATTGGAGAAGTCATTCAACAGCGTTGTTAAAGAACGGGTGTTATATCTGAGTTCCAGGTATTCATGAAGCAGTTTTTTAGTTAAAAGTGTCGTAAATTTTTCGTCTAACCTGGTATAGGCAAGATCTTGTAATAGCTGTATCGCGGCGTCGCTGGCTACGATAAATTTTATTTGTATGTCCATGGTAAAAATAGTAATTGTTGATGCAAAGCTATTTCACCAGGAAGCTTTTGATTATACACATTCTGTTAAAACCGTACAGTACAGTTCCGAGGGAATCATGAAAGCGTATGAGTTTGTTCCTGAAGATGTTTCCCGGCCTGAATCAGTGCTTGTTGCTTTTGCTTTGAATAGAGGTCTGCGAAAATAAGGCGAAAACAATGCCTGTAAGCCTCATCAGAAGAGAAACTCTCACCAGGCGTAAACCGGATTCCGTTCTGTTTGCAACGATTGTGAAACAGATCCATGTCTATCTTTTTATCCAGTTGGACCCAAATGGCATACCCGCCATGCGGCCGGGTAAATAGGGTTTCTGTAGGAAAATGCTGTGAAAGAAGTTTTAATGAATGATCACACTGTTTGGATAGTTTGCTGCGGAATGCCCTGAGATGGCGCTCATAACTGGTCGTAGTAAGCAATTTATTTACAGTCTCCTGATAAATCGGAGAAACGGTACTTCCCAAAGAGAATTTTATTTGCTCTGCTTTATCAGTGAATTTTCCTGCACTAAGCCAGCCTAATCGTATTCCACCAGCCAACGTTTTGGAAAAAGAAGAATAGGTCAGGACCAGTCCGGATTGGTCCAGTGATTTGATTGTGCCGGGTCTTGCACCATCAAAGTTTAAATCGCCATAAATATCGCTTTCAATGAGAGCCATTCCCTGTGAGACAGCCAGGGTTAGTAATTCCTGTTTTTGATGATCAGTCAGCGAAACGCCGGTTGGATTATGAAAATTGGGTGTAACTATGGTTGCCTTGATTTTGTTGGTTTCACATGCTTTTTTTAGAAATGAAATATCCAGTCCGTTTAAAGGATGTACAGGGATTTCAATGATGCGCAGATTAAGTGTCCGGATAAGCTGAAGAACTGAGAATACACAAGGACTTTCAACCGCGACTAAATTTCCCGGAGATGTTACAGATGCCAGGGCAATGTATAGGGCTTGTAATGCTCCGTCTGTAATAATTAATTCATGGGGATTCAATATTGTATTATGGTTGGCAGCACGGCTGGCAATATGTATGCGTAAGTCCTGTGAGCCGTTAGAAGGATAATATCTCAACAAACTAGCTCCTTTTTCCCTGATCACCTGCTGCATGGTCCGTAAAATCAGCTTCTGAGAAATGATCAAATCAGTTGGAGCGGCAACGTTAAATTCTGACACGTCTGTGCGTTTCGGCGCGTATGGAGTGGTGGCAGCCAAGTTGCTTGCGAAATATTCATCTCTGACAGCGGGTGGGTTAACGAATGTCTTAGTATTATCTTTTTGATTTTCAGCACTATAGTCAACGTAGTTGCCGGATTTTGGAATACTTTTGACATATCCTTTGATAATTAAATCTTCATAAGCATTCTGGATGGTGGCAATACTTACGGCATATTTCTTGCTAAGTTCCCGGATCGAATCGAGTTTTTGACCATTTTCGAAGCGGCGCGTAATGATGTGATCTTGTATTTCTCTTGAAATTTGCTCATACTTATTTTTCATCATTACACTTTGTTTTACTTGTGTATCTTCCACTGGCAGCAAAGTACTATTTAGGTCAGTGTGCGTTCTGCTAAGCTTTATTTCGAACGTCCAAACTTATCCCTTTAATTGAAATCTTCATACGTAAATCCTCCAGATATTAGAGAAAAATGCGTAACAGGAAAATATTTGGTCACAGTACCTTATTGCGCAGGACATGTGCAGAGGATGTAAAGAAACAAGCTTTGGTCAATAAATCATAGAGGAAAAACAGGCATCCAAGAAGTCAGAGATAACAAGGGGAATTGCCAAGCGCTTCTAGGAATCTTTCAATAAGGTATTCGAACCTGACCTTTAAATTTTTGTAATGTATTGTTGTTGAAGTTTTATGTTTAATATCTCAACTTTTATGTGCAGTATAATTTCATTTATCCGGAACTTCCCCCAAACAAAAGCCCTGTTGACGGCTAGCGACAACAGGGCTTTTGTACCTATGACTACATGGACCTAAGAACGGGCTACTTTTTAAAGGCAGACTTCAATGCCTCCGATGCATAGGCCTGCGCATCTTTGGCCTGGGGAACGATAATAGCCATTCCGAAAAATTCATGTGTTACCCCTTCATAGTTTTTTGCATCAACACTTACACCGGCATCTTTTAGTTTTTGTGCGAGCAGTTTCCCGTCGCTTAAAAGCGGATCAATTTCAGCGGTGATAATCGTCGTAGCAGGTAATCCTTTCAAATTGGCACCTACCAGATTGATCCGTGGATCTTTGGCTTCAGCCATATTGTTAAGGTAATTTTTTACAAACCAACCCATCATTGGTTTGTCAAGAGGTTTTGCAGATGCATATTTTTGATAAGATTCTGTGTTCATGTCAGATCCTGCAACCGGATAAACCAGAAGCTGATGGACTGGTAATTGCAGACCTTTGTCTCTTGCCATGATACTTACATTTGCAGCCAGGTTACCGCCGGCACTCTCTCCGGCAACAGCGATTTTCTTGGAATCTCCTTTGATTGCAGCCGCATTTTTCACTGCCCATTGGTAGGCTGCAAATGCGTCATCGTGAGCAGCAGGGAATTTGTGCTCTGGCGCCAGGCGGTATGCAACTGACACGACAATAGCTCCGGTCTGTTCTGCAAGGCCCCTTGCCGAAGCATCATATACGTCAAGATCTGCAATGACGAATCCGCCCCCGTGGTAGTATACAATAACCGGGTAGGGGGCAGTACCCATTTTTGGCGTATAGATCCGTGCATGTATATTACCGCCTTTACCCGGTATTTCTTGACTGGTCGTATCTACCATTGCAGCGGGCACCGGGATATTGTTTTGCTTTACCAGATCCATTACGGCATCGGTAGGAGTATGATTTTGGCGTGCCTGCTTAGCAGTTAGCTTGGGAATTGGTGTGTCCTTATAGCTGGCCAGCTTTTCGATCACAGCTAGCATCTCGTCTTTAATGTCGGGTGCCCAGGCTGGTGCAGCGCTGTCTGGTTTGATCGTCGCGACCTTGGCAGCAGTGTCCATTTCGACGGCAAGCGAATCAGTTTCTGAATTTTTGTTATCTGAGCCGGTGCAGCCAGCAAGTATACTGCACATTGCCACAGCTACTGCCCAGCCTTTAAATACCCGTCTGTTTAGATTTGTTTTTCGTTCGGTTTGCATAGTGTTTCATTTTTTGGTTTTAAGTTCGGCATACCTACGCAAGACTTCCCTTTACCGATTAATGAAACAATTTGCCAATGATATGTAAGAATAAAAAAGAGCTGCACTGTTTAAGCTGATAGGCCAGTTGATCACTATTGAGTCTTGAAAAAAGGATCTATGACACACTAAAAAGGACTCATCCAATCATGTATATTGGCCAAATCCTTTTGCCAGGCAGGCCTTGCATCAATCTTTACTCCTTGCGAAGGTAAATTTTACCATAGGTCGTTTTTACTATCAAATCAAGTCCCCCACCATTAAACGTGCCTTTGATATCTGAAGATCTGCCTGGCTCTTTCGGTAGGCTAAGATTTTGTTCATCGCTTAACGGTTTCTCTTTTGGCAGTTCTCTTGCAATATGCAAGCCTTCAGCAGCATAGATGTTTCCTTCTTGTGAAGAGAGATTAACATTGGCTTTCAGACTGGAAGGAATACTTACATCCACGAAGGTAAAAAGTGCAACCAATGATATCGGGCCCTTCACACCAGAACTCAATTTCGCGTTCAGCTCACCGTATATTGTTTTCGCGTTGACAGGTCCTGTAATATTTTCCAGAGAAATCGTATTGTACATCGTACTAACTTCCAATTCGCCTTTGAAATCTTTTACATTCACAGCTCCGTCAGGATGCATGACTCCCGTTGTTGTTATCTTTAATGACATCGTATTAGGTACTTTAACGTTGATTGTGACCCCTTCTTGTTTACCCACATAATCAACGTCAATGGAGCCTGCATTTTCCCGCACGCTTAAATTAAGACCTGTATTGTCCGTCAATCCGGAACCGGAGATCAATTTAAGACCTTCAGCTCTTTCATCTTTCTCGGTAAGTTCGGGAGCGGATAAGATGATTTCATTACCATCATAGCCCTGAATATTTACATCTGAAATATTCAGATTTAGGCTACCTGTTTTTTTCTGCAATTTGAACTGTCGATCCTGCGCATGCGCCAAAGAAACTAATGCCGCATACAACATAATGGTTGCTACTATTTTTTTCATGTTCGCTATTTTAGGTTTTAAAAATTGATATTGGAACGAAGCAGCACTGCGTAGGCCTGATCGCGCACTGCTTCAATATGGATTGTATCGCGGGTTAAACCCACCAGCTGTTCCTTGACTTCTGCCGCCTGCTCGGAAGATAAGGAGGCAAGCAGTTCTATTTGTACGTAAGGGTCATCCTGCTTGCCAATAGATTGTAGAATCAAACTATTTACCTGGCTGTGATTCTCTATTCTTTTCAGCACATCCAGAGCAGTCAGGCGTACATTGCTGTTGTTGTCAGTGTTCATGATATCAAACAGCGTGTTCAAATCAGCGTCGGATAATAAATTATTTTTGTTACCCAAGGCCAAAACCGCTGCCAGCCGTGCAGATGAACTTTGGCTATGCAGATCTGCCTCCGAGTGATGCGCTACCCTATTCACCTCTGGTATATCCGTTTGGGGATCTGAGAAAGTTTTTATTTTAATTTTGCGGCGCTTGGCTTCACCTTTCGGCTCTGTCTGTGAATCTGCCCGGACCGTCACTAATGCTGGTGTGTTTAAATTCTGTACATCGTTACCCAAGTGGGGAATTGAAGACTTCGCTTTACTGACTATAGCGGTTTCAGTAACTTTGTTTTGCTCAAAATAGGCAATCGAAGTTATCCCAAAGATCAATACAGCCGCGGCCCACCAGTACTGAAATTTGATGACTTTTCGCCGGGAAGCTACAACGGGCTCATCCAGCCTTAGTTGAGACTTGATCCGATTGAGAACTTCCGATCCGGGCTGCTGATCGTTAAAGCTGTCAAAGTTTTCTGAAACAAATTCTTTTAAAATATCTTTCTTCATCTGATGTAATCTCCCTTAGTAATGAGTGACAATATTTTCTTTTTCGCACGGTGATATTGGGTACGCACTGTGGTATGTGAAACATCCAGCAGTTCGGCAATTTCTTCGTGCCGTAATCCTTCCATTACATATAAATTAACAATTGTCCGGTAGCCAGCTGGCAGCGAGCTTATGGCCTTCTTCACTTCTTCTACCCGCATTTCAAAATGTTCTTCATATTCGGATTTGTCATCGGCCACATCCTGGTATACATCTGTAAATACCATCATATGCTTGTTGTTCTGTAAGAAGCGAATGGCCTTATTGATCGCTACCCGTTTTGAAAAACCACCGAAGTGTTCAATCGGGCGGCCTTTCATAATTTCCTGATACAGTGAAATGAACACCTCCTGCAACAGATCTTCTGCCTGGGCGAAATCGACCACCAGACGAAGAATAGAATTGAAAATCATCTTGTTGTAGCGCATGTACAACTCAGAGAAGCAGTCAGAATTGCCATCCCGACAAAGCTTCATCAGCTCATGATCTTCTAAATGCTTCGGTGCTACCAATGTATTTTTGCTTTTGGGCTGGGTTTTTCAGGCTCTCTACATCTAAGGTGCAAGATGCTATAAAATGTTGCACGTACTAAGCAAAAAAATAATCGGCGAGTTATTTCCGGGTTTTCCGGCAACAGATCTTAGCAATTGTAAAGAGAAGGATAGAAGCTGCAATGTCAGAACCATTTCACAGATTCATGAAGTTTTTGCTTCATGCCGGTTGGTATGGAATGTAGAGTTTCTTTCAACAAGCATCTGACAGAAGAACATTCGGCAATAGACCTCTGCGGGATGCAGAAAATATCGGGTAGAAGTTGTTATGCTCAGAATACCAGCACTTTTCCGGTTACTACTTCTGTCGGGCCTAAAGGTTGACGCCATTTCAGCCGGTACGTGAAAATCCCGTGCGTGTATGCCCCTTTGTAGCGCCCATCCCAGATATGGTAACCACTTGAAACTTGTCCTGGATGGCTATAAAAAACCATTTCTCCCCAGCGGTTAATGATTGTTACTTCTTCAATATCTATAGCCTGATGTAGAAAAAACACGCTCCATAAGTCGTTGATACCGTCTGCATTTGGGCTGAATGCAGATGGAAGAAATATGTCAGATTCACACGGAGATACCAAATCAATTTCCTGCCGCGCTGTACAGCCGTTTTCGTCTTTAACAGCGACGGAATAATTTCCGACTTTTAGCTCCGAAAATGCCGGATGATTCCTAAAGCTTTCTCCATCAATACTATAATGAAGAACGCCGCTCCCAGATCCGTAAATTGTAATGGAACCGTCAGATCTTTCACATTTTGGATGTCGTATGTCAACCTCGGTGATCGTTGGCCCGTCACTGTGTTCAATTATGACTTCGCTACTTACCGTGCAGCCATCATCATTTCTCATCGAAACGATGTAATTGCCCGAAGACAGAGTGTCAAAGGAATTAACAGTTTGCTCAGGTCCCTGATTCAAAGAGTAATAAAGAATTCCGTTGGATGACTCAGCAGGTAACGTTATGGAGCCATTGTTTTGTCCGCAAGTTGTAGGTGACACCTCAATGTCGCTCAACAGCAGCTGATTAGCCAGTTTTAAAATGACTGTTTCTGAAATTTTGCATAGGGAATCATCTTTTACCCAAACGACATATTCTCCTCCTTCAAGCCCTTCAAATATATTACGTTTGTCAAACACCGTTCCATCAATGGAATAGGTCAATGAGCCATTTCCACCATATGCTGCAATTCGCAGTGTGCCCTCCTCTTTTCCACAACGTGGGTCTTGTACATCAACAAGTGATATAACAGGCAAAGGCTGCGCTTTGATTTCTACCTGCAATGTACCATAGCATGCCGCCGCTTGCACTGTTAATGTGTATGTGCCCGAAGCAAGATTTTCAAATAGTCCGGAAGTTTGAAATGGGCTGTCATCCAGCCTGAACTGAACTGGATAACGCGCTGAACCACTATGTCCAACGAACCTGAATGATCCGTCCTGACGGCCACAGCTGGAACGAACCCATGAATAGTCATCGAGAATAGCTGTGACGACTTCTATTGTGATAATGGTTACGTCAGACTGTACTTCATTGATCGTTTGCGTCAGGTAAAAATTTGTAGTGCTATGCAGAGGTTGTGAGTGATAAGTATTCCCTCTGCCAACTTTATATTCATGTCTTTGTCTGCATACCATGTCACATTTGTTCCTGTTACAGTCAAAACAGGATCTGTTCCAAGGCATGCCACATCAGCAGATTGTAGTTTGATGGACTCTTCTAAATTAACTTGATTCTGAATACAACGATCGATGACTGTAAGATCGGACGCAAGAACACCGTAATTCATAGCAATAAGAAGTCCTGTTGTGACATACAGCTCCAGACTCTTGATGATTCGAAACATATCAATTACCAACATCATTTTTATGAGATATTTACTGATACATTTGAGAAAAATCTTACATATGCCTGGTTACTTTTTCTTCCGCCAGACGCGCATTGAATCATTATCCTACGTTGACTGCTTGTAAAATGCTATCCAGTCAAGTACAACACAAAATTCGTCAGCTCGGGTAGATTCATGCGGTATGAAAGGAGGTAAGTGCTACTTAAAGCCATCCGGATTTTGATAGATATAAGAAATCATTTATAAAGTTTTACTTTGCTGGTAACTGAGAATTTGAGCGTTTCTTGCTGTAAAGGGGGAACTGCTGACGCACATCTTCGGCCGGCAGTAGCGGTTGGGGCTGGTATACATTTTGTAAGTGATGACATTTATCACTGAATCACAACGTTTTATGGCAGAGGAGCAAAGTTGTTTAATTCAAGACCTGTTAAACGCTGATGAACCATCATTTGCAAACAGAATAGCATGGGAAGACTTTATAAACGGGTATACTTCCAGCCACATTAAAATGCACGCACTACAACAATGTTTACAGCATTACCCGGCAATGACTGCAGGAAACTTCTATGTTCGACAAATCAGTGAAAACGGGACTGAATTTTTCTATTCTAATTCAAATGATCCAGAACCTTTTGGGATATTGGCCTGGTCCTACATTCTGGCTGATCAGGAAATTTTATGCGCTGTTAATCTGGATACCAATAATACTGCTAAACGTTATGTTACGGTTGACAATAACCTTCATACGCATGGTTCCAAACTTTACTGTCTTCTCGGATCAGCGGACTGCCCAAAGGAGCTTAATATAGAAGAAAGAAACGGGAAATCAGTCCGGTTAACGATTCCTGCCAATGATCTGGTTTGTTACCGGAATGTTCTAAATCAATGAGTCTGTATGTAAACGAATTACTGACATACCGGATTCAGCGGGCCCTGTTCGGAGGCAAACAGGTTAAATGCAGAATAATTTTATCAGTGGTATGAAACTTAAATTAATATGCATTCCTGTCGCAGAAAACAACCTATTTTACCTATCATTGTTAAATTGCTGAATATTAACAAGGTGCGAGGTGGAATTTTGGCTACTGACTTGGTGATTGAGCTGAAATATCTTATCTAATATTAACTAAATTTATGGCTTTTATTGATCATGTGCTGCAGGTTCCATCGTATGGATGGACGAACGAGAAAGGAGAGTTGGTTAGACCAGATACAGGCCAAGTTCTGAGAGAGTTTTTTAAGAGGTTAAATGTGTTTGATGACATTAAGAACTGGCTGTCGCTGATGAGCTGGGTCAAAGTATTGTTCATGGTACCGTTTTTGGCATTATTCATTTTTAAATATTTCACCTGGCCGTTATTTGCAGTCGCCTTCTTGTATAGCATGATCATCATGGGTACACACGGAACAATCTGGCATCACCGCTATTGTACACACGGCGCTTACAGATTTAAAAATAGCTTTTGGCGTTTCATAACTCAAAACCTGACCATAAGCATGATCCCGGAAGAAATTTATGTGGTTTCTCATCATGTGCATCACGCAAAGTCGGATCAGCCGGGAGATCCCTATAATGCGCAAGCTGGTTTTCTATATTGTTTTCTTGCCGACGTAATCCATCAGCCCATTGCAAAAAATCTGAGTAAAGGTGATTACAATCGTATAGTAGCATTGATGAGGCATACCGGCGTTCCGGCAAATACATATTCGCAATACCAGTACTGGGGTTCTTATATCAACCCGGTAAATGCGTTAATCGCATGGGTGTTAAACTGGTCTTTTTGGTTTACGTGTTTTTTCTTGTTGGGAGGACCCGCACTTGTTTGTTGTATGTTCGGGGCTGCAGGTTTCTGGGCTGTAGGTGTTCGTACCTTTAACTATGAAGGACATGGGAAAGGTGAAAATAAGCAGGTTAAGGGTACTGATTTTAATACAAATGATAATTCCATTAATCAGGTTTGGCCAGGAATCGTCGCCGGTGAATGGCATAACAACCACCACTTGTATCCTACAAGCGCACGGAGCGGTTTCAAACCTTACCAGCTCGACTTAGCCTGGTACTACATTAAATTTCTTTATTTGATTGGCGCGGTAAGTACTTATCGGGATTCAAAAAGTGATTTTTTAAAACATTATCATGTCCCTTTCTGTAAGAGTGAATAGCGTTGGTATTATGTAGTTTTTTTTAAAAGAGATCGGGTTGGTTCGCAACTAATTATAATGTCAGGTTCAATAATTTCCAAATCTCCTAACGGGCAAGTAGTTGCTCAAATCAGCGTCTCCGTGCGTACCTTGATTTTCTGACTTTTATAAATATTTTCAATATCCCTGCATTGGTATGGTTCTTTCCCAATGATATGGCTTTGGCTGGCTCTATGACATTTGGTTAAGTCTAAATGCTTTATGATTTACATATTCAGATGGTAGATGATATGAGGAAGGGCACCTTGCCAATAGTTTCAGCTGAACTTGGAGGGAGATCAGTAGTGAGATACGACACGAAAAGTAAATGGAAAAAAGCGTGTGTAGAATTAGCTTTTACTGCAGCAGTATTTATGTTTCCAGTAGCAAAATCAAAAAATGTAATTTATGGATAATCAAATTCACATAGACAGTCATGCTGAGACAACGGCGCTTTTGGAAAGTACGACCAGTAAACTGACAGGCAGTGAGAAATCTATTACACCGTCAACAGGGATTGAGTTGATTGATGAATGGATTAAACCACTCTCCGAAAATCAGAATACACAGTCTATCTCACAACACCTTCAGATACTAAAAACACAACTTCAGGAATCGGCAGGCGCAGATGTTATTACTGGTCAAATGAAACAAATAGCCGAGGAGGTATCAAAAATTGCAGCTGACGTTGGCGCTGAAGGTGAAATGCCATCATTGCTTACTGGATTATCTGCCGCTTTGCGATTAGGAGGATGTCAGCAGGATAACGACTGATCCTCTTGATTTCTGAATATGTAAGTATATCAGAACGTGTTAAACTAATATTACAACTTAAAACAGAAGATTACTATGGAACAAAGTAAAGTAAAACAAATACATAACTTCGGGCAAAGTATCTGGCTGGACTTTATTGATCGTAAATTGATGTATTCAGGTGAATTGCAAAAATTGATTGAAGAGGATGGTATCAGAGGTGTGACTTCCAATCCTGCTATTTTCGAAAAAGCAATCAGCAGCAGCTCAGATTATGATGCAGATATAGCTGAGCTTTCACAAAGTGATAAAACTACTGAGCAAATATTCTTTGGTTTGGCAGTTTCCGATATTAGGCAGGCATGTGATCTGTTGTGGCCGGTTTACAACGAGGAGGATGTCGTGGGTGCCGATGGCTATGTGAGCCTTGAAGTTTCTCCGTTTTTAGCGACTGATACACAAGCAACGATCAGCCAGGCGCGTGAGTTGTGGAAAGCTGTCGGAAAGAATAATGTAATGATTAAGATCCCTGGAACTGAGCCCGGGCTAATCGCAATCCAGACAGCAATCAGTGAGGGGATAAATATCAATGTCACTTTGCTATTTAGTCTTGACCGTTATGAGGCGGTGGCTGAAGCCTATATTTCCGGACTGGAAAAAAGAGCAGCGGAAGGCTTACCCGTCGCCCATGTTTCGTCTGTTGCCAGTTTCTTTTTAAGCCGTATAGACATTTTGGTTGATCCGATTTTAGATCAGGTAGGACTGGCTGAGTTGAAAGGGAAAGTAGCGATTGCATCTGCCAGACTTTCTTATCAAATATACAAGCGCATGTTCAGCTCGGATCGCTGGAAAAAGCTGGCAGAAAAAGGTGCTGTGCCACAGCGTCTGTTATGGGCGAGTACAGGTAACAAAAATCCTGATTTTAAGGATACCAGATATATAGAGGCGCTCATAGGACCTGACACCGTTAATACCGTTCCGCTGGAGACGTTGGATGCATACCGCGATCATGGCGATCCGGCCAGCCGGCTGGAAGATGATTTGGAAGAAGCAACCCAGGTCATGGAGAAAATTAAAACGGCCGGTATTGATATAGACGCGCTAACCAAACAGTTGGAAGAGGAAGGAATTGAAAAGTTTAATGCGCCATTTCGCAAACTGCTCGATGCCATTGAAAAGCAACGGTAATCTGAATCCCAACGATCCGGCGCATTACTTTCGATGTTGGTGCTAAATTAATCAGCAATTGCCGTATTGGAAACTTAAAAAGCTTCCGAAAAATTCAGTAAAACAGCCGGAACGCAACTAGTGAATATAGCTATTTGTGTTCCGGCCGTTTTGCTTGTCAGCTCGGATCGTTTACTGAGTACTTTCGCAGGCTTTATATTGCAAAGCAAAAAATGCAAAGCGCATAATTAAGGCCATCTGCTACCGGAGCAGATGGCCATTTTATGGAGGCCGAAACAGCGTCTAAGATTCCTGAGACTTATTATCCCTTTTTTCTTTCTTATCTGCCCTTTTTTCTTTCAGGTTTTTGTCTGGTTTCTTTTTCTCACCCTTCTGTGCACTCTTTTCTTTTGACATGGTATCTTTTCGTTTAATGTAAGATACGCCTAAAAAACGGACATCCCGCCTCGTTTTTTATAATATAGTTCTTATATACCAAAATGGCTGTAATACAGAGAAATAACCTAATAGTTCGGGATAATAAGGTTAACTTAGAAGAAATCAAATGCGTACTTTATGAAGATTTCTTTTATTGGCACATTCCCGCCCCGAGAATGCGGAATTGGTACGTTTACCAAAAATCTGGTAGACTCGGTGGTTGCTGCATCGGGAACCGATAATCCAAACAGGGCACTGGTAGTAGCGATTAACAATCACGGGCATGAATACGATTATCCCAAAGAAGTAAAAGTTACAATCCGTCAGGAAGAACAGGCTGATTACCTTCAGGCAGCGAGTTTTATCAATATCAGCGGTGCCGACATTTGCATATTACAACATGAATTCGGGATTTTCGGCGGGCAAAACGGTATATACATTCTTCCGTTACTTTATCGATTGAAAATTCCGTTGATAGTTAGCCTCCATACAGTTCTGAAAAACCCCTCTTACAACGAGCGGGCTGTGTTGATTGAAATCTGTAAGATCGCTCAGAGTGTTGTAGTGATGAGCCGAACGGCAGTGGATATGCTTATGGAAGAATATGGTATTGCGGAAAGTAAAATCACCCAGATTGCTCACGGTGTTCCCGACATTCAGTTCGACCAGCTGGAGGCGAAAAAGGAATTCAAGCTCGCAGCCAAGCATGTGTTGCTTACCTTCGGGTTTATAGGACGCAACAAAGGTATTGAAGTCGTTCTGAAAGCACTTCCGGCTGTAATTGCCAGATATCCCCAGCTGGTTTATATTGTCTTAGGCAAAACGCATCCTAACGTGATCAGGCATTCCGGAGAAGAATACCGGATTTTTTTGATGGGATTAGTTAAAAAGCTCGGTATTGAAAAGCATGTGATCTTTATGAATGAGTTTGTTGATCAAACTGAGCTCTTCAAATACCTCTCCGCTGCAGACATCTACATCACACCATATACCAGTGAGGCTCAAATCACCAGTGGAACGTTATCTTATGCCATCGGCGCGGGAGCGGCAGTGATTTCAACGCCTTACTGGCATGCGGCAGAGCTGCTTTCACAGAATAGGGGTAGGTTATTTCCATTCAATGATGTACAGGCATTAAGTGATATTTTTCTTGAATTGCTAGACAATCCTGAGGCGATGCATACGCTCCGGAGCAATGCATACAGTTATGGCAGAGAAATTACCTGGCCGAAGATCGGTGAACAGTACGCGCAGCTGGCTCAGAAAGTAGTTGCCGAGCGTCCGGACGTCATGGCTGAAACAGAAACACTTCTGGATCTTCCGGCACTCCCCCCGTTCTTGCTCGACCATGTACAGCGGCTTACCGACGATACTGGGATTATTCAGCATGCCAAGTATGGGATTCCGAACCTGAAAGAAGGCTACTGTCTGGACGACAATGCCCGGGCGCTGTTGATGGTCCTGATGACCTACAAACGGAACAAACATCCATTGGCTTTAAGGTTGTCTCCGACCTATCTGAGCTATATCAATTATATGCAGAACCCGGATGGCACATTCCGAAACTTTTTAAGTTTTAACCGAAACTTTTTGGACGAAGTTGGCTCAGAGGATTCTTTTGGCAGGGCCATATGGTCGTTGGGTTACTTGCTTGGAAATGCGCCGAATGACGCCTATTATCAAACGGGCAGGGAAATTTTCTTTGACGCCATGCCTAATTTCGTGAAGCTCAGATCTATCAGGAGCATTGCCAACACGATGGTGGGGATCTGCCATTATCTGAAGAGCAACCCTGCAGATGAGGGAATGATCGAAGTGCTCAGGCAACTTTCGAACCGTCTGGTGGCCGATTATGAAATAAACCGGACAGACAACTGGCATTGGTATGAAGCACTTTTAGCGTATGACAATGCCTTTTTGCCATTGGCAATGTTACACGCCGCAGAATTCTTAAACAATGAAGATGTAAACCGAATCGCATTGGAAAGCATGAATTTCCTTTCCGGGATTACCTTAAAAAACGGATATCTGTCTGTTGTAGGCAATGAAAAGTGGTATAAAAAGGGTGAGGAAAATTCTATGTTTGCGCAGCAGCCGCTGGATGCGCTGGCTATGGTGCTCATGTTTCATCAAGCATTCCGCCTGACGAAGGATCATACGTATGTGCAGCAGCTTAATACATGCTTTATGTGGTTTCTTGGTGAAAATGATCTCCGGATCAGTCTGTATGATTTTGAAACAAAAGGGTGTTGTGACGGGCTGGAAAGCTATGGGGTAAACCGTAACCAGGGAGCTGAAAGTACGCTGGCTTATTTGATATCGCACCTGAGTGTTCTGGAAGCATTCGAGGAACTGACCGAATTGAAAGCCGCCCAGTCATGAGAATAGCCATTTTATCTTCGATTGCGTGGCGTACACCGCCACGCAATTACGGCCCCTGGGAACAAGTTACTTCTTATCTGGCCGAGGGGCTGGTAGAAAGAGGTATTGATGTAACGCTTTTTGCTACTTCGGATTCGGTTACCAGAGCTCAATTAGAGGCAACCTGCGCTGTCGCCTATGCGGAAGATCAGAATGTTGATCCCAAAGTTGCTGAATGCGTGCATATCAGCAATGTGATGGAAAAGGCAGATCAATTTGATTTGATTCATAACCACTTTGATTTTCTGCCTTTAACTTATTCAAGACTGATTAAAACACCTGTGTTAACAACAATTCACGGGTTTTCATCGGATAAGATTAAAGAAGTTTACCGTCGGTATAACAAACATGCGCATTATGTTTCCATCAGCAATGCCGACAGGGATCATGAGCTGGATTACGCAGCCACCGTTTACAATGGAATCGATGCCGCCGCATTTCCATTTATCAGCATGTCGGACGACTATTTGTTGTTCTTTGGAAGGATACATCCCGATAAAGGAACCAGTGAGGCTATCGAAATCGCCCGAAAAAGTGGTCGCAGGTTACTGATTGCCGGACTTATTCAGGATGAAGCTTATTTCAAACAAAAAATTGAACAGCACATTGACTCCAAAACGGTTTTTTACTGCGGAAACGTGGGCCCTGCTGAGAGAAGCACATTGCTTGGAAGGGCTCATGCGTTGCTGCACCCGATCAGTTTTGATGAACCGTTTGGATTAAGTGTGGCTGAATCTATGTTTTGCGGAACACCTGTGATTGCTTTCAACCGTGGGTCTATGCGGGAGCTGATACAGAATGGTAAAACAGGTTTCCTTGTAAGTTCTGTGGACGAAGCTGTAGGGGCGGTGGCACTGGTTGAGAATATACAGAGACAGGACTGCGCGGATTGGGCGCAGTCCATGTTTTCCACAGATCAAATGGTTGAGGGTTACCTGGCAGTTTATGAGTCGATTCTACGAGGCTAAGCTGCAGGTTGGGTTAATTCTGTCAATAGTTCCTTCAAGTCAACGACTGCGTAGGTTGAGGCGTAGTCGGACATTGCGTAAGGGATGATCAGGCTCTCATTGTGAATGAAAGCACCGCAAGAGTATACCACATTCGGCACATAACCTTCACGTTCTTTGCGATTTGGAATCAGAAGTGGTTGACTAAGCCTGCCGATCTCTTTGGCAGGATCGTCGAGCTCGAACAAAGATGCACCCAGTACATATTCGCGCATCGGGCCAACGCCATGGGTTAGTACAAGCCAGCCAGCCGTTGTCTCAAGTGGGGATCCGCAGTTGCCGATTTGTACGAACTCCCATGGATATCTGGGAGACTGTATCATTGTTGCCTGTCGCCATACACTTATGTTGTCAGAAAATGCGATGTAATTGTTTACGCCGTCTATCCGGCAGAGCATCACATATTTTCCATGAATTTTTCTGGGGAAAAGAGCCATTCCTTTATTCTGAGCGATCTCGCCGTGAATCGGCAATACCTTGAAATGGTAAAAATCCTTCGTTACCAGTAATTTTGGTAATATTGAAATGCCGTCGTAAGCTGTATAGGTAGCATAATAGGTAGCATCCTGATCATGGTCCATGAACTTTACAAAACGGGCATCTTCAATCCCCTTTTTCTCTGTGTCAGCGATCGGAAAAATGACCCGCTCGGAAATGTCTGTATCAAGAGAGAAGTCCATTTCGTAGTGTGAGGATGCGAGCCACATGATCTCCCGAAGAAAAATGTGGCTCTGTTCATCCATTTCTATCTGTTCCGCTGTTTCATAAACATAACGTTTGAGTTCTTCATAAGTGAATGTCTCAGTTAATTTTTGCTCGATAATAGGGTAGACAGTATTGCTTAATTTCTGCATTTCCCCCAATTTGGCTAAAAAGGAGCTTTTCTTATAGGTATGGTTTCGTATATGTTCTGGCGAATCCAGCATTCGTCCTGCCGGTTCAACGGTGATCAGATTGTTCATGTCGATGATCGCGGACCTGAAAACAATCGAAGAAATATGCCCTTCGCCGGTAGCACGAAAGCTCAGAATGATCCTGCGTTCACCAAAACCAGTGCGCGACTGATCAGGATCTTCTACAATAGCCGGATTGAAAAATGCTGCAGCTTCTATCGAATACTCCATCGTAAAATAGGAACCTATCAACATTTTTTCCGTAGTGCCCAGTGATGCAGGATCAATTTGCATTAAACGCAGTAATGGGTGGAGCTTGTGATAATGTCTTTCAAATATCTTTAAAATATTGCGGTGCCGTCTGGCATACTTGCGAAACACGTTGCTTAATTCCTGCTTCTGATCCCGCTCAGGCATGTCCAGGATAAGTCGGATCAGTTTCTTGCTTCTTTCCTCGTTGCTAAAAAGAAAGCGGGCAATCACGCGACTGGAATCCGGTTGAAAGACAATGTCTTTCCTAATGATGTTGATTGACATTTGGCTTTTGTAACAAGATAGACTTATAATCCCGGATTGCAGGTATGCAAAGCTTTATAAATGAGAAATTACATAAAATCCGGACACTCCGCCAGATGACAGTCGATTAGATTTGGATAGTATACAAACTTTGCAGATCTCCATTATTCCAGCTCCTGAACCAGGTTAGAGATCACAAATTTTTATCTGAAATTGCCATTGGACAAGTGAGTTTAAGTGGATTAAAGCCTTTGTAAGTTTAAACTCTAAAAAATCCACGACTTCAAAGTATCTTATGAAAAGATCCAGTTTTATCGTTTTTACATTGGCTTCTCTATTATCAATAGGAACATCCTGGGCGCAGCAAACTGCCTTTCGTACCGTTGAAGATGGAGGAACCGGCAAATGCAAGGCAGTGATGACAACACAGGCATCCCTTCCGACGCACACTGTTTTTACGCCCCGGGACCTGAGTCGGTTCGGCAAAAAAGAAAAGTTGCCTGTTGTAGCCTGGGGCAATGGAGCTTGCTATAATTCTCCCTGGGAACATGTTAACTTTTTGAGTGAAGTGGCATCCCATGGATTCTTGGTGATTGCGACCGGATTAATGCCGAAGGAAACCGGTGAGCAAGTGAAGGACCGCTCCAAATCAAGCCAGTTGGTCGATGCCATCAACTGGGCTATTGCACAGAATGAGGATAAGGGCAGTCCATTCTATCAGAAAATAGATGTGAAAAAGATTGCTGTAAGCGGCATGTCCTGCGGTGGCTTACAGACGCTAGAGGTCTCTGCTGATCCACGGATCAGTACGGTAGTGGTGTGCAACAGTGGGATATTTAAAACACCGGGGAACGGTATCAGTAATATGCTCAACCTTACCAAAGACAACCTGCAGAAAATCCATACACCTACGCTATACTTGCTGGGAGGCGAGAAAGATATTGCTTATGGCAATGGAATGGACGATTATCATCAGATTAACCATGTACCCGTTTTTGTAGCCAATATGAATGTTGGGCATGGTGGCACCTACAGCCAGCCTCATGGAGGGGAATTTGCAAAAGTGGCCACCGCCTGGTACAAATGGCAATTGAAAGGCGATAGTCAGGCAGGTACTATATTTACCGGTGAGCCGGCTGGAATTGCGCAAAATACAAACTGGACATATGAGAAGAAGAATATGCCCTGACAGGTATGCGAAAGGAGTAGGCATACCTTCTATCTCTGCTTCACCACTGACATAAGAGGGACGAGATATTTTTGACAGCTTCACTTCACCGTTTCTGGACTCTGCAAACAGTACTCAATCGTATTTAACAACTAAAAGTCACTCCAGGCGGTGATGCCGAGAATGACTTTCAGTTATAAGTTTACTGTTCCTTTTATGAGGTTATGATAGGGTGGTGGGTCAATCTACATCCCACCAAACCTTTGTTGCTGCATTATCAGGCCCTCCCAGCATCTGCCGGGCTTTCTCCAGTGCATCAGCATTTGTGGTCGCTTCTACGGAGGAATAAGGGAGACGTTTGATAAATGTTCCTAAGGGAAGATCCGAATTATCGGATTGTAGCAATGGGTACATGACAGGGTAGCCACTTCTTCTGAATTCTGACCAGGCTTCAATACCATCCGGAAATAAAGCGATCCATTTCTGAGTACCGATCTGAGCCCTCTGAACGGCTTCTGTGGCCGCCCATTTGATAGGAGTGTTCGATACGGCTGCAGAGCCGGCTTCATCACCTGGTGCGGCGGGCAGTGCCGTCGAACTGATATAGTTTTGTACTGCCGCATTATCAGAGATGCCCCACTGCTGCATGCTGGTTTCAATTCCTTTCTCATATAATTCCTTGGCGGTGCCAGTTCCCATATTCCAGCCGTTGAGCGCTCCTTCCGCTCTGAGGAAATAAGCTTCCGCCGCTGCCATTACTTCCTGCCGGACAGTTAAATTGGCAACCCAGGCGCTGCCATTTCTCTGTACCCATCTGGTTCCGATATTTGACGTTTGAGCGGGACGGTTACCAGCCAGGTTGATGGCTGTGGCAGAACTCCCGTTCCTTAGTCCCTTAAACTGTCCGGTTGAAACAGCCGGCTGGAATAGTACCGCCAATCTCGGATCATTGTATCCTTTCAGATAAGACGCCATGGTAGAGCTCATACTGAACTCATTGGCTGCTGCATTGAATGCCAGTCCGTTTGCATCGTCCCCGTTCAGGAAGCGTTCAATGGTTGCACTATGCGTATTGGCGGTCATCACACCTGCCGCTACTGCTGCTTCTCCTTCCTGTTTAGCTCTTTGAGCATCCACTTTTGAGATGCGAAGTGCCATTCTCAATCGCAGGGTATTGGCAAATGTTATCCATTTTGAAACATCTCCTGCAAACATTAAGTCCTGTGCTCCGAAGACATTGGTAACATTCGCAGCTTTTAGATTGATGACAGCATCGTCAAGTCTTTTGAACAGATCGTCATAGATTTGCTGCTGGCTGTCATAGGGAATGCTTGTTTCTGTAGACCCCGCACCAAAGTAGGGAACAGGCCCGAACTGATCTGTATAGCGGTGAAATACATATGCTTTCATGATGTTGGCCAGCGCATACTCTGCAGACTTATCATCGGTTGCGTCGAAGATGGCCTGAAGTTGCGGCATAGCAAACACATAGGTAATGATGCCTGGCCGCGATAGCCATGTATCGTTAAGAGCATACCTGTCTGTGGTAAAACTGGTGGTGGTCAGCGCATAATACTGTGCATACAGATCAGGCATTAGGATAGAAATGGTCTGATAGTAGGGCCTGTGATAGAGTGCCGCTGACTGAGCTCTTGAAAACATAAACCCGAGTTCGCGCGAGCCAACCTCGGTCAGCTTGGACGGATTGGTATTGATGTCTACAAAGTCTTTGGTACATGCTGAAAGTGTAATCAGAAAGACGAAAAAGGAGCTGATGGCTGAATATTTTTTCATGGGAGTTTCCTTAAAAAGAGAAGTTGATGTTAAGACCCAGACTGCGTGTTGAAGGCACGATGCCACTTTCTATTCCCTGATAGTTGCTTGAACCGATAGCAGATTCAGGATCTACAGGAAGAGTGCGTTTGCCGATGCCAGGGATGTCTACCAACGACTTGCCGCGATACAGGAAAAACAGATTTCGTGCGGTCAGCGATACGCGTGCAGCTTTGATCCCGGAATGGCCGATGGCAAAATCATAGCCAAGAGAAAGCTCTCTGAGTCGGAAGTTGGTAGCGCTGTAGGCAAAGAACTCACCCCAGGCATTGGTTCCTCCCTGTGAAACCTGCGTCCATAACTGCTCGGCCGATATGGGTACTGTATTGGCAGAACCGTCAGGTGATACGCCGGGCAATATCAGGCCACCCTCCCGGTTTGCAGTGGTGTACTGTGCCAGTCCGAAATATCCAAGCAAAGCATCGGTTCCTGAAATAATGGTACCACCTACTCTTCCGTCAACAAGAAAGGACAGATTGAATTTTTTATAATTGATCTGGTTATTCCATCCCAGTGTGTAATCCGGGTTGAAGTTGCCTATCTTCTTCAACTGATCTACCAGTGGCAATCCGTTAGCTCCGACTCTGTGCTGTCCCTGCTCGTTTTTGCCCCAGACAAATCCATAAAGATCTCCGTAGGAACCGCCAGGGCGTATCAGTGAGCTGGCAAAGTTGGTGGCAGTGGTCAGGCTGGCCTGCTGAATGCCTGGTAAAAGCGAAATTACCTTATTTCTGTTGGCTGCAAAATTCAGATTGGTGTTCCAGCTCAGATTCTCAGATTTCACGGGGGTGCCAGTCAGCATCAACTCAATACCTTTGTTTTGAATATCGCCTACATTGATGTACTGGTTGTTGAATCCGGACGGCTGAGGAAGACCTATAAAGATAAGCTGGTTGACCGTATTGGTTTTATAAAGCGTCATGTCAATCCCTAATCTGCCATTCAGAAAACGCCACTCAGTTCCTATTTCAAGCGCATTGGTTCGTTCAGGTTTTAAATTGTTGATATAGCGGGTCTGATCACGGGTTATAAAACCTGATCCGGCTCCTTGTGCATAGGTATATGTCTGGTTCAAAAGGTAAGGGTCGGCATCATTACCCACCTGCGTGTAAGCGGCACGTACCTTAGAATAGGTAATCCATTGTGGAAGATTCAAAAATCCTGATAAAAGTGTTGACACACCCACGGAAGGATAGAAATAGCTGTGTGGGGCGGGCAGGGTAGAGGACCAGTCATTACGTGCACTTAAATCGATAAAAAGTAGTTCACGAAAGCTGGCCGTTGCACTGGCATATACAGATTGGATCTCTTTTTTTGCAACAATATTGGCAAATGCCGGTGTGGATGCAAAATTCAGATCGAACACATTTGGAATCCGTAATCCGTTGGCAAGCGATTGGGTATTATAGCCGTTATTGTTCAGAATAGAGCCTCCCAGGTTATAACTCAGACCAAAGTCCTCCCCAAAAGTATTATTACCTGAAAGCAATACATCAATGTTTCGTTCCCATCTGTTGACATGGTTTTCCTGATAACGTCCTCCGGCAAGTGTGGGAACTGGTAATGTACCTGCATGATAAGAACCTGTAATTTTATCGTCATAGCGGTCAAGGCTATAGCGGCCCTGAAGAAACAGCCAGTCTGTGAACTGATATTTGACAGAACCTACCATCATCACCCTGTTACGTTCCTCGTTCAGTGCGGTGCGGTTCACATCCCAGTAAGGATTTTGAAAAAATGAGCTGGTCGTCCAGTATACAGGTTGGGGTTGACCAGTTACCGGGTTGATTGATTCATAGTTTTTAAGCTCTTCGGGGCTCATATCGCGCGGCATTATTAATGCTTCGTTCGTAACGCCATTATCTCCAAGTCTGGGCTTTCCGGTAATTTTCTGATTCACGTAGGTGACCTTAATGTCTGTGGTCAGGCCAGGTAGAATTTCATTGTTCAGTCTTACATTGAGCGTATTTCTGTTAAGTTTATTATTAGGTATGATCCCTGATATGCTGTTATTGGTGTAGGATGCATAACCCTGCATTTTATCGGTCCCACCTGATATGTTCACCGAGTTGTTCAGCGTCGTTCCGGTATTGTAAAAGCTTTTTACATTGTCTTTGTAGGTTTGGGCAGGCGCTCCCCAGCTGCCTGCTGCGGTCTGACCTAATGCACCACCGTTGCCTCGACCAAAAGTATTTTGAAGCTGCATTAAAAGAAGTGGGTTTTCTATTGAGATACCGCCATTGTAGTTCACAGAGGTCTTGCCGCTCTTACCCCGTTTGGTAGTAATCATCAAAGCACCGTTTGCTGCACGGCTACCGTACAAAGCGGCCGCAGCCGGACCTTTCAGGACGGTAATGGACTCCACGTCTTCGGGATTGATACTCGCAGCACCGTCGCTTCCTGAATAGCCGCTACTGGTGCTTTTTTGTTGAGTAGCCGGCGTATTGGCTGATCCGCTGCCACCTTGTTCGGTTGTCATAGTATTATCTATAGGCACTCCATCGATTACAATAAGTGCGTTGTTGTTGCCACTGATGGAACGGTTACCTCTCAGTACGACACGTACCGCGCCGCCTGGGCCGGTAGCTGCTGGTGTAATTACTGCGCCAGCTATTTTCCCGTTCAAGCTGTTCATGACATTGCCGGATGGATCTTTGATAGAGGTTAGGTCCGAATTGGAAAGTTGCTGAGCCGCATACGTAATGGATTTACTTTCACGGGTAATACCCAGAGCTGTAACAACCACTTCTTCCAATTGAGATGCCGCAGCAAGTAACCGGACCTCAATTTTCGTTTGGTTGCCAACTGTAATTTCCTGTGTCTGAAAGCCGATGTAGGAAATGACGAGTACATCTGTGGGCTTAGCATTTATTGAAAAGTTACCTTGCGCGTCTGTGGACACCCCTGTACTGGTTCCTTTCACAAGGATATTGGCTCCCGGAATAGTAGTTTGAGCAGCGCCATCTCTGACAATACCAGTTAGTACTAAGGAATCCTGCGCAAGTATAACACCACTGGCGGAGGATAGAAAAACGGTGAAGACCAGATATAACCTGTATATCCGAAATAGATTTGGCTTCATATTGTATGGTGGATTAAGTTTTACTCAGAATTATATTCTACTGATATGGCAAAAGACTATGATAATGGCTGTACTTACAAACGCGAAGCAATAAAAATCAGCGAGAACGTTATCGAAACAGGTAGCTGAAAACTTCTCACAGGCTGTCTATCAGTTACATTAACGAACTTCAAAAACCTGAAATGATCAAGCTGCAATTTGCCAATAGGCGCATTTTTATGCCGATGGCAACAAGACCAATACCAGGCAAATGGTATTCTCATTCTAACGTAACATAGTATACGTATTCTGCATTTAAATATCACCCTCGCGGTCAAACACTAACTTTCCTGATACGAAAGTTTTTTGAATCTGTATGTTTTCATCGAAAATGATGATGTCTGCATCTTTCCCTTTTAAGAGAGATCCTTTTTTACTATCCACTTTCATGATACGTGCAGGCGTAAGTGTCATCATTTTTACTGCTTCTATCAAGGGTACGTCTCCAAGTTGGATCATGGTTCTTATAAGTCTGTCAGCGGTAGCCACACTGCCTGCGAAAGAGGACCGGTCAGGGAGTTTGGCGACACCGTCTTCTATGATCACTTTCAAACCATTGGACTGAGAGCCCAATATACTTTCACCCTCAGGCATTGCGGCTGCGCGCATCGCATCTGTTATCAGGGCTATTTTTTCAGGACCTTTTATTTTGTATACCAGTTTGAGCAATGGAGCCGGCAGGTGTACACCATCAGCGATAATTTCCACATCCATATCCAGCAATAGCGCACTTTCGATTGTACCCGCATACCTGAAAGCATTCTTCCTTGTCACACCCGACATGGCTGAATACAGGTGTGTTGCCAAACTATAGCCGTTTTCGAAAGCTTCAAGAACCTGCTCATATACCGCATCAGTATGTGCCACGGCGGGCAGAATTCCTTTTTGTACTAAACATTGTCCAAACTCAATAGCTCCAGGAAGTTCCGGAGCAGCACTCCAGCGTACAATGGAGGAACTATGATCCAGAATCCTGCTGTACTCCTTTGCATCGGGATTGCGGATGTAGCGTGGATCCTGTGCTCCCCGTTGACTTTGCGCAAAATAAGGGCCTTCCAGATGCATGCCCAGAAACTGAGCGCCATGATGATTCTGCCTGTTTGCCTGGTCATACAGATCCAGCGTTTTGATCAGATCGTCGAGTTCGCTGGTCAGCGTAGTGGGGACCATCGCGGTGGTACCGTAACGCGCATGGGTGTTGGCTACGTTGAGGAAGGCTTGTACTGATCCATCCATAAAATCACTGTCTCCTCCACCATGTACATGCAGATCGATAAAGCCAGGGGATACATAGTGGCCACCTGCATCAATATCATAGGTATGATCAGTATCAGGATTTGTTTCGCAGACCTGCAGGATCTTTCCATCCTCCATGATCACCGCTCCATTTTTGATTACCCTGTGCGGCGTAAGCACGTTGGCATTGAATATTTTTGTTTTCAATTGAATAGGATTTAGGAATAGACATGAATCAGAAAAGTTTCCAGCTTCTTAACTTGTATGCATGAAATGCATAGAACACTAAGTACAGGTAGCAAGGTAAAAGCACCCAGTAAGCTTGTCTTAAAGATAACGTATCAGCAAAATAGCCGTATAACAGAGGCAGTATAGCATTGCCGCAAAGACCCATAATCATAATGGATGCGCCCAGTTTGGTAAACCTACCCAGACCATTCAGCGCCAAAGGCCATATTCCTGCCCAAACCAGTGAGTTTGCCAGTCCCAGCAGCACAACAAACCAGATGGAAACATCGGTCTGATGACCCAGAAAAAAGACATTTCCCTTCAAAAGGACAATCATTATGGTGAAAACGCTGCCAAGGATGGTACATACTTTAAGGGCTGTTAGCTGACTGATGTATTTTGGAATGACACTTATACCAATCAGGTATCCGCATATGGTGCAAAACAGGGTATATGAGGGAAATACTTTGGCTTCCAGAAGATCCAGATTCATTGAAACAGCATAGCCGATGATCGTATCGATGGCGATGACCTGAGTTCCGACATGAAGAAAAATGGCCAAAGCGCCCAGTACCAGATGTGGAAACTGAAAAATGCTGGTTTTGGAAGAGTTGGCTGTGGCCAGATTTTGGTCTTCATGTTCTGTATCAATTTCCGGCAACGGAGAGCGGAAAACGAGAATGCCCAGTATAAAAAGCAGTAGCCCCAGGCCGATATAAGGGTTTATGACCCGCTGTATAAGCTCGTCGAGTGCTGCACTCTTTTCAGTAGGTGACATCAAATCGAGCTGAGCAAATAGCGCTGTATCGGTGGGCCTTAAAATGACCGCTGCAAATACAATCGGGGAAAGAATACCCGCCGCTTTGTTACAGATGCCCATGATGCTGATGCGTTGGGCGGCCCTGTTGTAAGGGCCCAGAATGGTGATGTAAGGATTGGCTGCTGTTTGTAGCACGGCCAGCCCGATACCGATTGTAAAAAGACCAATCAGAAAAATCTCGTAAGTTCTGCTTAATGCAGCAGGGACAAAAATGAAAGCGCCTAACGCCATAGCCCAAAATCCATACATCATTCCCTTTTTAAATCCCACCTTTCTCAGCAGATACGAGGATGGTACTGACATGACAAAATAGGCGATGTAAAAAGCAAACGCGACCAGATAGGCCTGAAAGCTGGTCAATTCACATGCTATTTTGAAATAGGGAATCAAAATAGAATTAACCCAGGATACAAAGCCGAAGATAAAAAACATGACACCGATCAGAAAAATCGACACAATAGTTTCCCGGCGTGTCAATGAGTCCACTGACACAGCTTTCAGGTTTTTCATGGTTCAGGTATTTTTAGATGTTCACTCGGTAACAGACTTGGACAGCAGGCTTGCCGATGCCTTATCAAGGTAATATGCACAGTGTGGATGTTGCTGAAGAATACTGGCAGGATATATCGGATCCACAACCCGCTCTAGACTGTCTTTGACTGCCTGCGCTTTACGCTCATCGGGCACCGAACAAATAATCTGTTTCGACTTCATGATCTGTTTGACCGACATACTGATAGCCTGCAGCGGAACTTCTTCCAATGAAGCAAACCAACCTTCTCCCATTTGCTGAAGCCTGCAGGGCTCATCCAGATTCACGATCAGATAGGGCTGTTCAGTTTGAAAATCAGCAGGAGGATCATTGAAAGCCAGATGACCGTTTTCTCCGATTCCCACAAGTGCTACATCAATAGGATGTTGTGCGATCAGCTCAGCCAACTTGGCTATATGTGCCTGGGCATCGCCGGTTCCATCTATGAGATAACTTGCCTTCAGAGGACTTACTTTGTCCAAAAATCGCTCTTTGAGGTACTTTCTGAAACTGGCCGGATGTGTATCGGGCATACCTATGTATTCATCGAGGTGAAACATGGTTACTCTGGACCAATCCACATCCTGTTCGATCAACTCATTGAGCGTATCAAACTGACTCGTACCGGTAGCCAGAATGACGTTGGCCTCTCCGCGATGGGCTATACTTTCGCGGATCAGGTCCGCTGCTGCTTTTCCGGCCAGCCTTCCCAGCTCCTTTTTGGTTTCACTTACAACAACTTTCATGCTTGCTTATTGAATTTTTATGTTTAAAAAGCTTGTCAAATTCTTACTTTGGTATTACCTCCAGTGCTCATGCTCAGATCAACAGGTTTGTTGGTTTTCCAGCTGCCGTTGGTAAAATCGGGTATATCCACAGATGCAGATCTTTTGGATATAGACGCTTCGGTCAGAGGCGATATCACACTCCACGACGCAGCATCGTATACATCCTGATCCAATGGTAGCCCATTCCTGAGGCAATCAATCAGTCGCCAGTCCATCAGAAAGTCCATGCCGCCATGTCCGCCTACCTGTCTGGCGAGTTCACCAATTCTTTTGATGATAGGTGGTTCATACTGCTTTTCGAGTTTTTGATATTCATGCTCAGAAAGCCACTCGTGTCCCTGAGCTATTTTACCGGGAAGTGGATACTTCTGTGCAGACGCTTTGGTTCCGCTCAGCAAATGGATACGTGAGTAGGGGCGCGGCGAGCTTACATCATGCTGAAGCATGATCGTTTTACCTTTGGCAGTACGGATCACCGAGGTGTTCATGTTACCTCTGAAACTGTGGCCGGAAAACTGTTTGAAATCCTGATCAGTTGCAGCCAGGGATTTGACTTTATCCGTGATCATAAAATCGTTGCTTGCCATCGAAACCAGGTAGTCCATTCTGTCTCCACGGTTGATATCCAACGCCTGGCATACTGGCCCCAGCCCATGTGTGGGATAAAGATTCCCGTTGCGCTCATTTTCTTTGAGTCTCCACAATTCAAAACGTTTATTCTTGTCAAACAGCGAATCATAGATGTCGTGAATATAGGCTCCTTCCGCATGCATGATCTCGCCAAAGAATCCCTGGCGTGCCATATTCAGTGTGAGCAGTTCGAAGAAATCATAACAGCAGTTCTCGAGCATCATGCAGTGCTTTTTGGTACGCTCTGAGGTTTGTACCAGTTTCCAGCAGTCTTCAGTCGTAGTTGCGATGGGAATCTCACAGGCCACATGTTTGCCGTGTTCCATCGCAAACTGGGCCATAGGCGCATGTAAGTTCCAGGGGGTACATATATAGACCAGATCGATATCATCCCTTTCACAAACCTTTTTCCAATCATTGGGTCCGTCAGCGTACAATTTGGGTTTGTGAGGTGTATTTTCAAAAACCTTGGCTGCCTGCTGCACTTGTTGTGGCCGTACATCGCAGAGTGCGTTGATTTGAACATTTTCAAGATGGATAATACGTTTGATGGCGCCTCCTCCACGGTTTCCCAACCCTATGTAACCGATACGTACCGTATCAATCTTTGGAGCTGCATAACCACTCATATTAAAAGTTTGCTTGTGGCCTTTGTCGACAGATTGGTGTTCGGGCAGATCGTGGCCCTTAGCGAAAGCGGTATTTGTCATACCCAGCCCTGTCAGGCCCGCTAATTTCAAAAAATCTCTTTTTTTCATTTTGTTTATTTAAAGATGACAGGATCTTTCTTTTTGCAAAGGCCGTTGAACCTTTTAAATTCTGATTTTACTATTTCAAGTTGGTCTGCTGTAACCGGGCTGCCTGACATACTTACCGGATTTTTAAATACAATCCTGCCTTTTGCCAGTCCTGCTGCCAGGGGTACATCACCCCATTTGAGAATGCCCGGAATATGAATACCCATACCAAAATAATCTACATCCTGGCGGTTGTCAAACTGGTAGCTGACCGGGCAGTTCAGAAGCGTGAGCTGATGGCCTTTGTTATAGATCGCCTCGTGAAACAATGCTGCTAGACCGGCTTCTTTTTCAGCCAGTATACTGATGCGTGCTGAAGCGTGCTGATTGGTGATCAATTCGGTGATCATGCCAATGTCACTGACCCAGTTTCCGATTACGGTTTTGCCGAGCCATAAGGATGCACGTGCGAGTGTATGAAACCGCGTCAGGCTTTTATCAAATACCGCTGTAGCCTGAGAATAACGCTCGCCCGTACCCCAAAGATCAGCAAGAATGATACCGGCGCCTGAGCTTTCCAGAGCAGCAATCTGACTTTGATCTACAGTCTTTTTGCCCCCAATATTCAGAATAACAATGTAGTTGCTATTGCCGGTAGCTGGTTTTTTCATGAGTAATGGAATCAACCCATTAGCAGAAGTTTCAATTGCTATCCGCTGCCAGCCATTTGCTGACCCATAGGTGTTGACTTTGGTTAGCTTCTCCGCCAGGGAAACACCCAGAAGTTGCTGAAGTTGCAGTTGCTTGGCCTTGAGATCAAGCTTGTTTTGATGCTTTTGCTGTTCTGCCAGCAACCAACCTTTTTGTTTGGCTAACTGTTCAATGCTGATTGCCAGACTGTCTCTTCGCCCGGGTTGATAGACCATCAGCTGTTCATTGTCTATCAACGTAAAAGGTATCTCCTCTTTAGCTGCACCATTGCCCTTGCCTTTGAGGTGAAGATCAAAAAAGCCGAGCATGCTTTGTCGCATTTGCAGCCAGTAGCCGTGACCGGTGTCATAAAGCTGGTAGCTGATTTGATCAGAGGCATTCAACATCTTAAAGACAGGCTGCGCGTTTTTGAAGCTTTTGAGCATTTCCGGGTAGGTAAATGTTGGATTTGCATCCTGAAGTGCCGTCGCTATATGCAGTGCACGTGGGGCGATCATGGCCAGAACGCCAGCTTCTTCTGTAAAGGTCAGACCGCTAGGTAAAAGCTCACACACGCAGTTGCTCCGCATGATGTATGACTCGAAAGTGCCTACGCTCACTACCGGCATGGATGCCTTGATACGTTCGTCCAATGCTGAAAGCCACATGGTTTGGTTGCCACCACCACTTGCCCCTGTCGCACCGATGTTATTTTTATCAACATACGGCAATGATTGCAAGAGATCCACGCCCCTGATATTATCTGCTATTTGCTCGCCCATCAGCGTGTGCCCCACATTCATCAGTGAAGCACCCAGGTTCGAACCGTGGTATTCATGAAGCCCGTGCCGGCTGGTTCGTTCTCCCGATCCAAAGGCGTCTATGACAAGACAAACATATCCGCTCAGGGCCAGCGAATGCCCCAGTGACTGAACCACAGCATTGCTTTTACCGTCGGGCCAGTGCCCATGCATGGCAATCACGGCAGGGAACGGGCCGCTTCCACTTGGAACATACAAATTGGCCGTTGCCATCATTCCTGGTCTTGTCTGAAACGATATGTTGCGTATCGAATAGTCTTTGAGCTGGTGAGAGCCGGTTTCTTTTAGCTCCAAAGCAAGATCATGATTGATGACAGCCGCGGATTTTTCCAGGATCTTAGCCTTCAGATCATTTTTATAGTGCTGCCATTCCAGCTTGTTGTCAGGCAATTGATGTTTTCTGAATGCCAATGCTGCCTCGCTCCGGTATTGTTTTTCGATCAGGTCCATGTAGGTTCCCGGCAGTACCTGCGGCAGACTATCTGTTTGCAAAGGAGTGGGCTGCGCCATCAATCCGAAGTTTATAACTATGGGAAAACCAGCTAAAAACAAAAATGAGATGAGTCTTTTCATATTGCCGGATGTTGCGGGGTTTCTTTTTTAAAACATCCCCGTACAGGTTGAACCGATGAATGATGATATAAAATATTAGTATCGGTCCTTAAGGCCGATGAATATTTTAATGATGTTCAATATTACAATGATTTTGTAGTGTTCCGGGCAAGTTTAGGCCGAAAAAGTAGCGAGAACGTTAACGAAAAATACATTCATCGAGCTATGGGAAGGGTAGCAGGAGCCCGTTGCAGTGCTGATTTAAACAAGCTACGTATTAAAAGATAATTCGTATTTTCGGTTTTTAGCTTTCTAAATCCTGTCAGGTTCATGCGCCGCAGATACATTACTATTAAAGACATTGCAAAAGCGCTGGACATATCAGTAGCCACTGTTTCGCGTGCACTCAGAGACGCCTACGATGTCAATCCGCAGACACGTCAAAAGGTTTTGGACATGGCGACAGAACTTAATTACAAACCTAATTTCAATGCTACCGGTCTGGTAAAGAGGAGTACGCACAATATTGCTGTATTGATTCCGGCCATTACCAACTATTATTTTTCCGCTGTGATCACCGGCATACAACAGGTAGCAAACGAAAATGGATTTAACCTGATTTTGTATCTCACTAACGACTCCGCAGAAACGGAAATCAGAATTGTAGAAGAATTATCATTGAGTAGTCTAGATGGGCTTTTGGCCTGCGTATCAGCACACGAAAACAACTATGCGCATTTCAGTCAGATCATAGATGATGGCCTTCCCGTGGTTTTTTTCGATAGGGTAGCTGCCAACATCGATGCTTCCAAGGTAATGCAGGATGATTACAATGGTGCTTTTATGGCTGTTGAACATTTGATCAAAAGCGGCTATCAGAAAATAGCACATATCACTGGTCCCGGAGAGCTTTCGCTGACGCAGAACCGGTTAAATGGCTATATGCATGCACTGGAAAAGCACCACATTGCATACAACCCTGCCTGGGTGATACACTCCGGATTTTCTCAGGCAGACGGATCATCCGATGTTGCCATTTTGTTCGACGATCCCGACGCTACTCCGGATGCGATTTTTGCTGTCAATGACAGGAAAGGGATAGGTGCTATGCTGGCCCTGAAGCAAAGAAATATTGTAGTTGGGCCAGAGGTTGGCGTGATAGGTTTTACCAATGATCCCATTTGTGAAATTATATCACCGACGCTTTCAACAGTTGCAGAGCCCGCTTATCAGATAGGCAGAGAATGTTGCTCGCTACTTTTGAAACATATCGGGAAAAGTAGTTTCCCTGCTCAAAGCGTCACCTTGTCAGCAGAGCTGATTGAGCGAGAGTCAACCAGGAGAAACCTGTGAATACGGATTGATTTTATTATCGTATTGGAAATCTGATGTATGTTTTCAGGCGTTGCAGTTTGGAACTGGCCAAATTATCCATATAGATGCGTGTATTTCAATTCTATTCAGCCTGTTGTAGAAGCTTTTTGTAACCTAACCTCACCATATGCCCAAGTCTACTATGCAGTAAGATTGAGCATATGGTGAACATCGGTTCAGATCGTTCTACTTTTTTAAACAGGAAAAAACTTCTCTGTAGAATTCCGGGTGTGACTGCCAGGTTTGTCCGGTTACCATATTTCCGTCCCGAATGGCTTGCTGGGTAGCGTATATGCCGCCGCCCATTTCGATTTCGGTGCGCACGTGTTCATATGCGGTTAATTCTTTATTTTTAACCAATCCTGCTGTAACCAGGATCTGAATACCATGACAGATGGCAAATACCCATTTTCCCTGCTGGTCAAACTCGCGGACTACGTCTAACAGTTTAGCATGGTTACGCAGATACTCGGGAGCACGGCCACCCAATAGTAAAATTGCGTCATAGTCATCAACGACTACCTCGTCAATGGTCAGATCAGCATCCAGACAATATCCGGGTCGTTCTACATAGGTATCCCAGCCGGGTTCAAAATCATGCATGACCAGATTAAGTCGACGCTTACTCGGGGCGGCTATGATGGCCATGTGACCTTCTTCCTGAAATCGGTGAACCGCATATAGCGTTTCGTAGCTTTCGCCACCATCTCCGGTGACAATCAAAATTTTACGATTCATAAAATAAAAAATTAAAACAGGTCTTGTAATATCGCTTGGTCACGAAAAGTGAATATCAAGCATGTCCTACCTATATGTATTGATGCCTCTAGCGGCAGAGAGTATAGCATTTCTTATTTAAACAAAAGCGGAGCAAGCTGGTAGAGACTTCGGCGCCATGTCTGGAATTCGTGGGCAGTACCTTCAGAAACATAAGAAACTGCATTGTATCCGGCTGACTTCAGCGAAGCGGCTGCATTCCGTACGCCGTCAGGCCTCTCTTTACTGCCAGCACTCAGGAAAACAAGTGCTGGCTTTGTTTTGTCTTTCAAATCTTCGGGCGCATATACACCTCCGCTCAAAAGTGCATAGTAAGCAAACACATCAGGTTTGTTCAGAGTGATTGTACGGGTTTCCATTCCGCCCATCGAAAGGCCCGCCATGGCGCGGCTCTGGCGGTTGGATAAGGTTCTGAAAGTAGCATCCACATAGGGTATCAGCTCATCGGTCAATACCGTTTGAAAGGGTTCGATCTTGAACTCTCTTATTTTTCCCATCTTTACCTCATTGGTCATTCCGTAGGTCATCACAATGATGAAAGGCTCAATTTTCCCGTCAGCAATCAGATTGTCCATGATCAGGTTAGCACGCCCCTGATTGCTCCATGCGGTTTCATCTTCGCCCCACCCGTGTTGAAGATACAGAACCGGATATCGCTTATCTGATTTTTCGTATCCGGGCGGAGTATAGACAAAAGCCCGACGAGAGGTGCTGGTACTTTTAGATGGAAACAATACCTGCTGCACGTGGCCATGAGGAACGTTCCTGAGTTCATAAAAGTCCTTATCATGGGCAGGAATTTCAATGCCACTTTCCCAACGTATGGAGCCGTAGTAGTTCATTGCTCCCGGATCGTTCACTGTTGCTCCGTCAACTGTGAGGTGGTAATAATGAAAACCTTCATCCATAGGGCCTTCAGTGGTGCCGCTGAAAAATCCATCGGTGTCTTTGGTTAATCTGGTTCCACCTTTTCCTCCGAGTCCCAAACTAACCTTTACGCTATCGGCCTGCGGGGCCTTAATGCGGAAGCGGGCGTAACCCTGGGAGTTAACCTGCGGAAACTGTTGGCCTGGCTGATTGAGCTCAGAGGGGCTGAAGTCTTCTTTGACTGTCGATTGGCTCACCTGTGCCCAGGCAGTCGAGGCACTCATGGAAGCTGCCAGAATGATTGTAAAAGCGTGATTTTTCATCGAATTGTTGCGATTATTGTTAAGGTGGTAAATCAGAGATCGGTTATTTTGAATCCATAATTTTGTGAAAAGCCGGTTTCGGTTTATAGTCCCGGTCAAAGAGCAATGGATAGTTAGTCCTTCCTGCCACCGGCCAGCCGTTCAGCCAGCTTTGTCCATCGTGCGCTCCCCAGAGAGTAACACGGGCAATCTTGTCTTTGTGTTTTGTAAATAGTTTGAAAAGCGCATCGTAATCGTTGGCAAGTTGTTGTTGTACGCTGTCGGGAAGGCCGGCCTTGTAGGGATCACGAGAAGGGTCGCTATTCATCCGCTGATTGACATCCGCACCCTGAAAATTGCGTTTGAGCACCTCGATGTCCAGCTCCGTAATTGCAACTTTAATTCCCAGAGCTGCGTATTGGATAATACTCTCCTCGATGTCTTTGAGAGGCACTTGCCCGAGGTGCCAGTGCCCCTGTATGCCAACGCCGTCAATTTTTACACCCGCAGCCTGAAGTTTCTTAATGATATTGATGCATCCGGCTCTTTTGGCTGGTTTTTCGTTATTGTAATCGTTGTAATAAAGGTCCGTATTGGGTGTAGCAGCCTCTGCCAGACGGAATGCCTCCGTGATATAATCCTCTCCGAGCATGTTGTAAAATACCGATTTCCGAAGCGTACCATCTTCGTTTAAAGCTTCATTGACGACATCCCACGACTGAACTTTTCCATGGTACCTACCAGCAACGGTATTGATATGGTTGGACATAAAAAGCTTTACCGAGTCTGCATGTTGTAAAGCGCGAACGAAACGAGGCAGCTGACTGTGCCATATGAGTGTATGGGCATTAATCTGTATTTTATATTTCTGTCCGAATTCGATAAGCTTGTCAGCCATTGCAAAATTGAACGTGTTCCAACGGGGTTGCAAACTTTGAGCTTTCATCACATTTTCAGGTGTAACTGCGTTGAATTGCTCTGCCAGCAACTGCGTCTCCGATGGAATGCTTTCTTGAATTTGCCTCGCGTTAATCGCTGTTCCGATCAGAAAGTCATTCCGGAAGCGGTTTTTAAGTGATGAGGCAGTTTGTGTATCCTGCTGCGCATGAGCAGCACTTTGCAGCAGAAAGCTCATGATGTAAATATTGAGAACAGTTTTTAGTCGGAGCGGCATAGGGCCTGGGATAATTGAGTTAGACGGTTGTTTTACTTCTGAATCCTATTGTAAGCAGTATGGTGTATCAAATAAGTTTAGGCTACTACCTGGTAACAGAACCTGTTCACCTGACAATTATAAGGTCGGATATTCGTATCAGCTCTTTTACGCGAAAACAGTATTTTATTATAGCTATGTTAGATAAATCTGGTCAGACAGGATTAAGTGGGAGTAGCTCCGGCACAGTCGCAAAGATCGTATATTTTTTAAAATTGCTATAAAAACTTGAAAAAATATTATTGATGCCATAGTATGGCTATTGGAGGTATTCATTAGTATATATCAAAATCTTCAAAAAATACGAGACGAATCCATTTCAATATTTTTAACTTTCAAGTATATACGTTTTTGGCTGCGGGGATAATGTCGGTGTCGAAAAGTTAACAATGGTTATGTCTCATCAGCAGAATCAATTGTTGGGAATTTAAACATTTGTACTATTAATTTGAACATTTGCGCTACTGATTTTACGAGTAGATCGTACTTTACAGCTATTTATTAGCTCGGCATAGTGAAAGATGATGTTCACGTATATATATGATGGGTCTTTAAATTTTTGTGTGGAATTGAAATGAATCCTGATCTTTCAGTAGAAGAGTTGAGCAAAGCAATGTTTGTAAGCTGCGGAACGCGGAACAATAAAATTCTGGCCTTTACAGACGAAGCGCCGGAGGAATATGTACGATCACTGAGATTAAAAAGAGCACTTTCTCTGCTGTTATGAAATGAGTTGAAAATTTCTAAGATTGCTTATTCGACAGGCTTTTCTAATCCCAATTATTTCGCGAGGGCATTCAAACAAAAGTACAATGTATCTCCCACTGAAAATGCAAACAACAACAGGAAATATTAATAGGTTGTCCAGGCCAGTTGACGGGAAAGCTCATTCTGAACATGATTAATATGGAAATACAACATTTGTTAGATTCGATTAAGCGTCTTGAGCACGGTTTTAAACACATTGTAAATGCTGGTGAGCAGATACTGGCTGATCCGACGCTGGCGCATTTTGATCTTGCTACCGCGTTTTTGTGTGACACTAGCTATCAGGTCCGGATGCTGGCCACCCAACTTCTGGGGGAACTGGCTGTTACAGATCCGGAAGCATTGGCGATTCTACAGAAGCAGGTAGGGTGTGACCCAAACTGGCGGGTACAGGAAATGATTAATCAGATGTCAATTCCAATAGCACTGTCATTTATCTCCGGTAGTTCGTAATCAGATCAATACTGATGCTTGCAAGATGTTTTTGTCAGGATGAAATTTGCTCTTTCAATATTCTATCATGGCTATTGGGTGCTTCTGTTTATCTCTATCACCGCTCCGTAATGGTTCCGGATGCATAATATAATTCTGCAATCGCCTTTTGATAACCTGTTACAAGCTCAGCCAATTTCATTTTCATGTCAATCAGTTTAGCCTCCCGGCTATTGATTAAGAAAAGAGTACTTTCTCCCAGATCAAACTTTGCAAGTTCACCGTTCAGTAAAACCTGTTGATTATCGATACTTACGGCCTGAATTGCCACCTGAGACTCGTACGCTGCCAGGTTATTATAGGCATTCATGATACTGGTGTTGATTTGGCGGCCAGTTTGTGCCACATCAAAGCTAAGCGATAGTTGTTTAATTTTTATTTCATTGAGTTTGCCACGTTCTGCTCTCAGCAGTAAGGGAAAGGCAAAGTCAACACCGAGCTTGTAGTTGTTCCACCGCAGATCGTAATAGTCCGGTACGAATGAACCAAAATCGGTTCTGCTCGTAATCAGTGATGCACTTACGCTCAGCTTCGGCTTGAGCATTTCAATGCGATAGTTTTTTTCCAGTTGAAGCTGCAAACCTTTGTTTTTTAGCATGAGCAATTCAGGATGCCGGCTTGCTGCATCTGCAATCAGTGATTGTAACTGGCGTTTATAGAAATCCGATTCTACCGGCCGAATGATTTCCGGATAAGTACTGTCGGGTAGTTCCATTGGCTGTTCCTGTTCATTCCAGATATGGTTAGACATCAGCAGGCGTGAGTTGTTAAGTTCCACCTTTACTTTCTCGAACTGGATACTGCGTTCCTGATAAGTAATAGCTGCTTCCACCGAATCTATCGTGGGCTTGTCGCCAAGCAATGCCTGATTTCTCACAGCCAGAAATCTTTGATACGCCAATTCTGCTCCTTCCCGGATTAGCTGATATTGTTGGTGGGCGTTATACCAGTTCCAATAATCCTTAACGGCCGAAAACCATATCTGGTTAATTTGCTTTATCTTTTCCGCTTCAGCATAATTGACCATCACTCTTGCCTGTCTCAGCACGTTTCGTCTTGCATCAATCAGCAAACCTTGACCTATGGGAATGCTAAGTCCAATGCCAGTTAATCCCGGCACGCCGGTTCGGGTTTCCGGGTTTGTGTTCTCACCCACAAAGCGGTCATAGCCAATCTTTAAATCAGCTCCTGCCAGCCATAGTGGTACTTTAAGCTCATTTGACCAGTTATTATAATATTCAGTTCCTCCGAAAGTCTTTCTGCCAAAATGGCTTTTGAGTGCCGGATCGAATGCTCCCCAGGCTTGCTGCAGCTGGCTCCTGGCCTGATCGCTTAATAAATCCGCCTGCCTTACAACAGGATGGTTGGCTAGAACGATATGCTCAAGGTCTCTGAGGGAGAATGTCCTTTTGTTGACTGCATTTGAATCAGATTGGGCGAAACAGCTTGCAGCACTCACTGTGAATGACAACAGCAGAGCTACTGTGGATTTTATCTTTTTTATATTACTGACCGACGACATAACGTCAAAATTTTGAATGAATTACTTTGCCCCGACCTGAACTGCCGGCTCCCTTTCCAGACTCGGAGGGAACCCGTTAAGCTGCCGCCATATTTCATACCAAACCGGAACTGAGCGAAGAATAACCCGTCCATATACACCAGACCCCTGCCGCAATTGCTTAGGCCATGGTTGATCCTTGACAGGAACCGGAGCAGTAGGTTTAATCAGTAAACGGTATTTACCACCTTCACTGCTCACCAAGTCAATCACTGACACTCTTCCTGAGAAAGTGCCGACTGCTACTGAGGGCCAGCCGGAAAACTGTACAGAAGGCCATCCTTCGAATTGAAGTCGCACATCACTGTTCATCAAAATCAGCGGAACATCCATTGCATCCACATACAGCTCGGCTGCTATAAGGGGAGCCTCTGGCTGTAGGGTTGCAATAGACTCTCCCTCTTTGATATTTTCTCCAATACCTGCCTTCAATGTTTTCACCACGAAGCCGGTCTGAGGGGCGCGTACAACATACAGCCCGCGCCGTATGTCCGTGTTAGAAATTTCATTCCGAAGTTTGGCAATCTCACCCTGAGCACTCACTTTACTGGAAAGTGCTGAGCTCATTTCAGACTGTGCCTTGGCTAATGCCTGATCATATTCTGCGCGGATGTTATCCAACTCAATACGTGCGTTAACAAGGGATTGAATAGAGTTATTGAGTTTGTTTTGCTGACTGATCACTTTGGCATTATCTTCCTGCAATTTCAGCCTGCGTGATTCTATATCAGTCAGGGAAAAAAGTCCGTTGAGATATCCGGCTTCATAACGTGCAAGTCTGGATTTACTGATTTCAAAAAATCGCTTTACTGCTACCAGATCTGCGCTGTCAATACTGACAACATTTTCAGCCTGAATAACCTTGTTCTGAGCTGAACTGAGCTGAATACGAAGTCCTGTGGTAAGTGCGCGCATCTGAGCTGCCGTCGCCTCCATTTTCTGTGATGCCGCACCCTCATTGCCTTTTTTTGCGATAAGTTGTTCTCTGAGCCGCTGAGGAAGTTCAGGGTCGAAGAAAGACTGACTTGTTTCGGATATAACAAGTATTGTATCACCTTTGTTGACTTTTTCTCCTTCGCGAACAGCCCAATGCTCAATACGTCCGCCGATCTGATTTTGCACTGTTTGTGGTCGGTCTTCGGGTCTGAGCGCGGTCACATGGCCTCTTCCGGGAATGGTTTGTCTCCAGGGTAAAAACAGTATAATGATGAATACAGCCAGGAGCGCAAGCATCAACTTGCCAAGCATCCGCGTACCTCTGGTAGAAAGGATTTCGTGTCTGGACAACACACCCATCCGCTGCCATTCTGGTTTATTTGACGATTTCTTAGCCATTTGCCACCTCACTTTCTTCCAGTTCCAGATCAGTAACCGCTGCTATTTTTTCGCTACCGGTAACCATATCAAAAATGGTACTCAGACTAGTCATAAATTTCTCCACAGCATAGCTTATCTGCACAATAATTACTTCCGCTGCTACAAACTGGCCCAAGGTCATCTGCCGCTCTATGACGTAGAAAGATCCAACCAGCAGTAATCCTCCCATCAGTATCGTACGAAGCACGACAGAACTGGCAAAGAAACTTCTGAGAATCTTGAAATGCGAATTTCTCGCCTTCAGGTATTTAGCCGTGATCTTATCCGTTTCTGAAATTACCTGATCAAGCTGATCTTTCTGATTACGGTATTGGTCTAGATTATCTGCCACCTTTTCCAGATAGGCCACCACTTCATATTTATATTCCGACTCCTCTATACTGGTAGAAACACCCCTTTTATAAAAGAGGGCAAGCATTAAAAAGATAACCAGGATCGTCAGCAACCCGAAAATGATGTAGACAGGATGATAGAAAGAAAGCAGGATGGCAGCAAAAAATATCTGAACTGTAGAGGCCACTACATCTACCAGAAGTTTGGTCAACCCTTTTTGAATCGTGATTACATCGAAAAACCGGTTTACGAGCTCCGGCGGATTCTCTCCTGAAAATTCTTCCTTTTTGATTCTCGGGAATCTGTAAGCAAATTCAATGGTTGCCTTGGCGAAAATTTTCTGTTCGACCACTTCCACAAGCGTCAGTTGCCCGATCAATAGGATACCACCCAGAGCAATTCCCAGCAGTACAATACCTATCAATATATACGTAGAGCTGTATAAGACTCCGTTTGAAAGAAAATTAAATACTGCCGTGGTGCCAAGAGGCAGAGTTAAGCCTATAAGACCTATTAATATAGCGTAAATGAAAATGTAGTTGATGGTAGTTCTTTCTACATAAAGCATGGCCATCAATCTTTCCCAAGGAGTGGGAGCCTCGGCATGGTATCCTTTCTTCATTGAATATGATTCATTAACAAAACGTGTATTGTTTGGGGATGACCACAACTTGTAAAGCCAAACCCGGTAATAAAATATTAAATATCACTTCCATGAACAGCCACCTCCGATATGACCGCAACGTACGAATAAGTCCATTTAATCATTTGATTTGCATCATTGTAATACCTTAATAACTCCCTACTGTTACCGTTTTGAAACGCTTTCAATCACTTTCCTTTTATTTATCGGCTATAATTAGCTATCGGTTGTGGTGCTTGGAGGACTAATCTTCCATCGCTTCATGATAATTTTACCTGAAAATCTTTTCAAGTGATATTGCTCAGGTTCACCGATTAAGAAGCCAAAAGCCTTCATGGAGGGAATTGCGTCAAAAACAACTTTCAAAACTGCAATCATAGGAATGGCCAGTATCAATCCTGCCAGACCGAACAGCATACCGCCTAACAGCAATCCTATCAACGCCATCAGCGGATTGATGCTGACTTTCCCGCCTACGATGTTGGGCGTAAGGAAATTGCCTTCAAGAAATTGTACTACCTGAAACCAGCCTATCACACCTATAGCATACCATGCGCTGTCCTTTGTGGCAAGAGCAAATACCGCTGGCAGTATGGATCCGATTGCGATACCGATGTAAGGGAGCAGCATCAGTAGCGAGGCAAGTATACCAAAGAACCATGCATAGGGAATGCCAAGCACGAGCAATCCGACGGTGTTCAGAATGGCGACGATGCCCATGACCGTAACAAGTCCAACCAGATAGCTTTGAACAACATAGTATATTCTATCCAATACCTCACTCACCAGATCTTTCGATGTTGAGGTAAAGGCGTGAAAGAAAAATTCTCTGAAAAAATCCCGGTAGTATAAAAGAAAGAATGTGAAAAGAGGTACGATCACAACACCTGCGAGTATACTTCCTACTGAGCCAAATGCTGCTCCGACAATAACACCTGCATTGGACACCGCCCGATTGGTAAACGTAGTAATTTGCTGTGTAATTTGCCCTTCTTCAATGCCGAATCGTGCCGTAACCCAGTTTTGGATTGTGTCGAGTATATGCATGAAGCGAGATTGCCACTCATTGCCGCTTGATCCGATAATCAATACCTGATGAACGATAAACCAGATCAATCCGCCAATCAATATAATCGCGATAATAACCGATAGGAGCGAAGCCGTAACCCTGTTGACTTTGTATTTTTCAATAAACCGGGTAACCGGATACAATGAGATGGCAAGCAGTATTGAAAACATGAGTGGTACTAATACACTCTGCAGTGTATACAATAGACCGATAATGAGGACAAGCGATAACAGGGATGCTGCAAGTCCGATACTTTTCTGATTCTGATGAAGTTTAAGCATATAAAGATTGATGGTCAAAGCGGGACTCAGTCACGTGAACAGAAATCTCGCAAATTGGAATATTAAAATATCAAGCCGTAAGCCAAATGATATATTTATTCCAAATCATGGGTCGTTGACAGCGATTCAAATCGCAGTTTGGCATAAACCAAAACGTGTATAAAAAGTAATAGGCATCGCTGCTTTACAAGCCTGTGGAAGCAATTTACATGATGACGATGTGTCTTTCAGTGACGATCTTTACAACGCAGTAAAGTGGATTTTTAGTGGTTGAGAAGTGTTTGCGGATTCTAATGATACCTTTAACTTGTTTTAATATCATTTTAAGTTTACAGCAGATATTGACTTTATGTCCTTGGTTGGTTACCAGGTAAGACGATGGAATTTTAACCGGCCACATCTACTATTTGCTGCTAATGAAATCCGATTGTTGCGTGTACAATAATCCACATTATTGACTGACTGTGGCTACACGAAGCGCTCAAATCCACAGTTGCCAGGGTCCACTTCTGAACGCGTCATAGCCCGCATTATAATCAATATGAAAATACAAATCTTCTTTCCGGTTTTGACTGTGCATACGGTAGCGGATTTGAATTTCTATCAGCGGGGCTTCTCAGCGAATTCTTTTGAGTAATGGTTGCTGTATATGTCAGATGAGGTTATTCAAAAAGTTGTGCTAACGCTTTATATCTTTTCACAGCGGATAAAAGGGTGTGAACTGCAACCATACATCGTTTATCCTCAGATTCAAACCAGCAATAACAGGATTAGGTCTGTTTATTTCTTGCTATTGTATTCCTCATTGGTTACTGGCTGTAACCAGGTTACGCGCCCGCTGCCACATTTGGTGTTACTGCGATCTGGGTAAACCCAACTTCGGGTGATGCTCCATGCCAATGTGGAGTATTGGGAGGGCATTTTACTGTATCTCCTTTTTTAAGAACTTGAATAGGTTTGCCTTTTTCCTGATAATAGCCAATACCCTCAATGGCGATCAGTGCCTGTCCGCCTCCGTGGCTGTGCCAATGCGATCTTGCGCCGGGTTCAAACGTAACATTTGAAACCGGGATATTGAAAACGCTGTCTGCCTGTATCAGCGGGAATACCCATGCGGTACCTGTGAAATTGGCCGGCGATGCTTTTTGCCCTTTAGGGAAGATGGATTGCTGATCATTTTTCGTTTGAAGATTATGCTGTGCGATTACGCCAAAGCTGAACATAAACAGGGGGCAAATCATCGTCATTTTCACTAAACTCAGTGCGTTTTTCATCAGTTGGAGTTAGTATCATGAATTAATTCGGATCGCTGAGCATTCGATATTCATTTGGTGACTGGCCCACGCGCTGTTTAAATAGCCTGCTGAAATGCTGGGGATATTTAAAACCAAGTTCAAAGGCAATCTCACTGACTGACTTACGGCCGGCAAATATTTTTTCTTTGGCTGCTTCAATGACCTTCGCCTGAATGTATTCCTGGGCTGTTTGACCGGTTTCCTTTTTAATCAGATCACCAAAGTACTTAGCAGATAAGTTTAGCTCGTCAGCGCAGTAAGCAACAGAAGGCAGTCCAATGGTTTGCGGTTTATCTGACGTAAAATAGCTGCCCAAAAGGCTTTCAAACTGCGAAAGTACCCCTCTGTGGATCGTATCCCGGGTAATGAACTGCCTGTCGTAAAAGCGTACGCAGTAGTCTAAAAACAACTCAATGTTAGCGACAATAAGCTTTCTGCTGTGCTTATCAATGGCGTGTTGCAGTTCATATCTGATCTTATCAAAGCAATCCATCACAATCTGCCTTTCACGCTGTGATAAATGCAGTGCTTCGTTGACCTGATAACCAAAGAATGAAAACTCATTCATTTTCGCATTCAGCGAGGTTCCAAGTAACAGATCAGGGTGGAAAACCAGTGCATGTCCTTTCGGCTGGTAAAGCTCCCCGTCATTTTCTACAGTGAAAACCTGGCCGGGAGACATGAAGACAAGCGTACCTTCCTGGTAATCATAACATTCTTTTCCATAACGCAAATCTCCGCATACGACGTCTTTCAAAAATATGCCGTAGCAGCCCATATACTGGCTCGCCTTCCGTCTGGGATTGGCTGTTGAAAGATCTATTACTGTCACCAGCGGGTGCAAAGTTTCCTGCTGATTAAATGCATTGTATTGATCGACAGAATCAAACCGAATCAGGTCTTCCATAATTACATATTTTTGAATGATGTAAAATTACTGATTTCACTACGATCTTGGTACGGCTATCTTCCAAATCAGGAATATTGGTAGATATATCAGGAATATGTATACGATCACTACCCGTCAAATAACAGAACTTTGCATCAGGGATAAAATGCAGTACATCAGAAGAGAGCGAATTTCAATAAGGTAAATATATGAATCATCAATACAATGCAAAATCAGATCATGGATCAGTCGTTGCTTAAAGCATTCATTTTGGGAGTATGTTTTCTGACTGTAAATACTCATTCCGCCATGGCTCAAAATGCAGTCAGTGAAGAGCAAAAAATCATTTCACTTTCTAAAGATAAATGGCAGTGGATGGCTGATAAGAATGTAGACAAACTGGCTACACTTTTTGATGACAAGTCGAAATTCGTCCATATGAGCGGAACCTGGAAAAAGGAAGAAGAACTTGAAATTATTAAATCCGGAAGCATCTGGTATAAGAAGGCTGATGTACATGATGTTGCCGTTGAGATGGTGGGTAACACGGCCATCGTTTAGAGCAGAATCACACTATCGGCAATGGTGAGGGGGAATGAAGCGAATACGGAATTCACGGTCACTGAGGTTTATACCAAGCAGGATAAGGACTGGAAAATGCTGGTCCTGACATTCAGCAGTGTTCGGGATACGCATGTAATTAAGCATTGAGAAAAATGACACGTTTATGACAAATTTGCTGCTGGCATTTCTATGCCTGATTTCGGCTTGTTCACCTTCGCAGACGGATCGTTTTGATGCACCGGCCAAGCCAGAGATGGATTCTGCTAAGATATTGATCGTGTATCTATCAAGAACAAATAATACAAAAGCAGTTGCCAAGATCATTCACAAACAGGTTGGAGGCAAGCTCGTAGCCATTGAATTAGAAAATCCGTATCCTCAGCATTACCAGACAACCGTTGCACAGGTCGCAATGGAAAACGAAACAGGTTTTCTTCCATCATTAAAAACAAAAATCGACAGCATTCAGAATTACGATATAGTATTTATTGGCTTTCCGACCTGGGGTATGCAATTACCACCACCTGTGAAAAGTTTTTTGAAGCAATACGATATGGGTGGCAAAACGGTTATTCCTTTTAATACCAATGGTGGGTACGGTATTGGAAGTGCATTTGAAACAGTGCGGGAACTTTGTCCTGATAGTAAAATACTCGAGGGATATTCTACCAGAGGTGGACTGGAAAGAGACGGACAGCTACTGATGATTAGGGATGAGCAAGCACAGCGAACAGAAGAGGATGTTAAAAAGTGGCTGCAGAAGCTCAAAATGATATGATGGTTACAAAAAAACTGTGGTCGGTACTTTCCATAAGTCAAATGCAATGAAGATGAAAAGTAGCTTGATGATAAGCATTTTAGGTGTTTTAATGATAGCAAATAGTTTGAAAGCGCAGCATGTACCGATTTCCAAAGATGGGCTAGGTTCAAAAGAAAAAAGCATCATTACTATATCTTCCCTTACAGCACACGGCTTAATCCCGGAATTAAAGAAACAGCTCATCGCCGCGCTTGACTTAGGTTTGACGGTCAATGAGATCAAAGAAGTATTAGTGCATACCTATGCCTAACTGTGGTTTTCCCAGAAGCATCCGTGGGTTGCAAACCTTTATGGAGGTAGTTGAAGAAAGGAAATCGAAAGGCATTAATGATGACATCGGCCGGGAAACGTCGCCTGTCCCGGTTGATAGCAGCAAATACGAACGTGGCAAAAAAATATTAACAGAACTGACAGGAACGCCCCAACCCGACAAACTTTCGGGCTACTCGGCATTTGCTCCGATGATGGATGCCTTTCTGAAGGAACATTTGTTCGCTGATATCTTTGAAAGAGATGTGTTAAACTATGCACAAAGAGAATTGGTGACCATTTCTGTAATCAGTGCCATTGGTGAGGCAGAACCAATGCTGAAAAGTCATTTGAATATTTCACTGCATGTAGGTTGGTCGGCTTCTCAGTTACAGGAATTTATAGCAGTCATAGCCCCAACCATAGGTAATGAAAAAACAAAAGCAGCAAATGCAGTTTTAAAAGAAGTATTAAGCAGCCAGAAATCTGTAAGCAAGTAAAAAATACTATATATTACCATCAGGGTTAAACACTATTCACCATGGCAAAAATCACATTAAACATTAACAAAAAAGAATATCCGCTTGAAGCTGATCCTCAAATGCCGCTCCTTTGGGCCATCCGGGACCTGGCTGGTTTGAAAGGCACCAAGTATGGTTGCGGTGTTGCACAGTGCGGCGCCTGCGTAGTTCATCTGGATGGAGAAGCAGTCCGTTCCTGTGTTACCAAAGTAAGCCGCGCAGTAGAGAAGAAGGTGGTCACGATTGAAGGTTTGTCGGAAACCAACTCGCACCCGGTACAGAAAGCCTGGCAGGAAATTGACGTGCCACAATGTGGTTATTGCCATTCAGGACAGATTATGTCCGCAGTGGTTTTGCTTCGTGAAAAAGCAAACCCTACTGATCAGGATATCGACGATGCAATGGCAGGCAACATTTGCCGTTGTGGGACTTATCTGAGAATCCGTCAGGCCATTCATAGAGCCGCTGAAATGCCGAAAAAATCTTCCTCCAAGAGTTAGTTTCATCAACCTTAATCCTGCTTGTTATGGAGCGAGATCCGACAACCGGAAAGGGTAACTTCCTTTCTATCAAGACAGCCCTTTTGCTGTCTATACTCTTATTTATTATTGCTGTAAGCACTTCGGCATTCAGAGGTGAAAAAGAGCCGCCAACAGAAAACAAGATTAACCTGATTGACCGCGATAGCATCAGATCTGTAAAAGCTTTTGAGACAGTCTATATAACGCTCATGAGTCCCAGATGTATGAATTGCCACCCTGCTGGTGATATACCGTTGCAAGGTGATGACAGCCACCTGCATGCCATGGGGCCAAAACGTGGGGTGGATGGAAAAGGAGTTTACGCTATGAAATGTTCAAACTGTCATCAGGAAACCAACACGCCTGGCCTGCACACGCCCCCTGGCAATCCTGATTGGCATTTGCCGCCCGCTGCTATGAAAATGGTTTTTGAAGGGAAGAGTGCGCATGAGTTGGCAAAACAGCTCGTTGACAAAAAGAAAAACGGCAATAAGGACATTAAAAAGTTGATTGAGCATGCAGACGACGGACTAGTGCTTGCAGGTTGGAACCCAGGAGAGGGAAGGACATTACCACCTGTAACACATGCGGAGTTTAAAAAGGCATGGATAACCTGGCTGGAAAACGGTGCGTATGCCCCGAAAAAATAACACGCGAAGTTATCATCAACAGGTATAATAGTATAGAAAAAAACAATGGAAAAAAGAGCATTAGGGAAAAGTGGTCTGGAGGTATCAGCACTAGGTTTGGGTTGCATGGGATTGAATTTTGGATACGGGCCTGCTGCTGATAAGAAAGATGCAATAACATTACTGAGAACTGCATTTGAGAAAGGCGTAACTTTTTTTGATACGGCTGAGGCCTACGGTCCATTTGAAAACGAGCAGTTGCTGGGAGAGGCTCTGGAGCCATTTCGTGATCAGGTAGTGATCGCGACAAAATTTGGTTTTGAAGGCGGCAACTCAAAAGCAGGACTCGATAGCAAACCGGAGACCATCAAAGCATTTGTCGAATGGTCTCTCAAACGTCTGAGAACCTATCGTATTGACCTTTTATACCAGCACCGGGTAGATCCTGAGGTGCCAATTGAAGATGTTGTCGGCACCGTGAAGGAGTTAATCGAGTCTGAAAAAGTAAAATATTTCGGTCTCTCTGAAGCTGGCCCACAAACCATCCGACGAGCACATGCAGTGCAACCGGTGGCAGCACTGCAAAGCGAATACTCACTCTGGTTCCGGGATATAGAACATGAAATTATGCCGACACTGGAAGAGCTGGGGATCGGTTTGCTGCCATTCAGTCCACTCGGCAAAGGTTTTCTGACTGGTAAAATCGACGAAAATACGAAATTTTCAAAAGACGATTTCCGCAATATCGTACCTCGTTTCACCACGGATGCCCGAAAGGCGAATCAAGCTATGGTTGATCTGCTGGGAAGAATTGCGCAGCAAAAAGGCGAGTCAGGAATGCCAGCTACTCCTGCTCAAATCGCTCTTGCCTGGCTATTGGCTCAAAAGCCCTGGATTGTGCCAATTCCAGGCACAACGAAGTTACAAAGACTGGAAGAAAACCTGGGTGGAGCGACTATCGAACTTACTGCGCTGGATTTAACGCAAATTGAAAAAGCTGCCGCAGCAATTACGGTGCAAGGTGAACGCTATCCCGAGGCTTTGCAGAAGCGCGTTGGAAATTGATTGTGACCTTTTAACAACAACATCATGAACGACAATAAAACTGCCTTAGACAGGCGCTCTTTTCTTAAAGCATCGATCTTGTCCGGTGGGGGGATGATGCTCACCGTTAGTTGGCTATCCGGTTTTAAATCGGCTGATAAAGTGGAGGCACTGAACCTGGCCGAGCAGTGGGCGGAGCTGAATGGTTATATCCAGATCACCGCTGACGACAAGATTAAACTCATTTGTCCTAACCCTGAATTCGGGCAGAATGTAATGACATCTCTTCCGATGATCGTGGCTGAGGAACTGGATGTAGACTGGAAAAATGTAACTGTTGAAATGGGGCCATACGACAACACAAAGTTGGGGGCCCAGTTCACGGGCGGAAGTAATTCTGTCAGGATGTATTGGAAGCCACTCCGCCAGGCGGGTGCGGCTGCAAGACAAATGCTTAAAGAAGCGGCCGCACAGACCTGGAACGTGCCTGTTGGTGAGATAAAAACAAAGGCAGGTGTGTTGTCTCATGCCAGTGAGAAATCTGCAAAATATGGTGAGATGGCCAGTAAAGCTGCCACTGTGCCCGTACCAAAAGAAGTACAGTTAAAGGCGCCAAAGGATTTTACAATTGTCAGAAAATCCCAAAAAAATGTAGAAGCTCAGAAAATCACATCCGGCAAGCCGCTATTCGGGCTCGATTATAGTGTTGACGGGATGCTTATCGCCATGATTCAGCATCCTCCCGCATTTGGAATGAAACTGAAATCGTTTGAGGCCGCGGAAGTGCTGAAAATGCCTGGTATTAAGGATGTTTTTACACTTAAATTGTATCAGGACGGTTTTGAACAAGGTGGTTTTGACACGCGGACGTTCAATGAACTGTTGGTAGTGGTCGGAAATTCTACCTGGGAAGTCTTGAACGCGCGGAAAAAATTAGTCGCCAACTGGGAGCCTGCCGGTGAATTGAAAGATACCATGGCAGGCAGAGATGGTAAGAAAAGAGAAGTTGTTGTTCCCGGTGTACTGGAAAGCACCACCTTACAAATGCAGCAAATGCAGGAGTTTGCCGCAAAGCCAGCTCAGCAACTGAGAAAAGATGGCGACCCCGAGACAGCTTTTAAGAACGCGGCAAAGGTGATAGAGCGCACCTATAACGGCCCGTTTCTGGCACACAACTGCATGGAGCCCATGAATTTCTTTGCGCACGTGACTGACGATAAAGCGCTGTTTGCAGGACCATTGCAGGCTCCGGGCTGGATAGAGCCTACACTAGCTAAGCTATTGAATCTTCCCGCAGATAAGATTGAAATACAAATGACCCGCATGGGTGGCGGCTTTGGTCGTCGGGCTTACGGACATTATCTTTCAGAAGCTGCTCTGATTTCCCGAAAAGTTAAAGCGCCTGTCAAATTAATGTATACGCGCGAAGACGATATGACTTATGGTATTTACCGTCCTATGTACACCGCAACTTATAGGGCGGCTCTGGATGCCAATAAAAATCTGATTGCTTTTCACGTCAAAGGAGGTGGTATACCGGAACATCCTATACATGCCAACCGCTTTCCGGCCGGTGCTGTAGACAATTACCTGGCCGAAGGATGGCAAATTCCATCCAACATAACAATAGGCGCATTTCGGGCACCTCGTTCTAATTTCAACGCAGCAGCAGAGCAGTCGTTTCTGGATGAAGTGGCTGAGGCGGCAGGCAAAGACCCCATCGAATTCAGGTTGGAACTTTTGAAAAGGGCTAAAGAGAATCCGGTAGGTAAAAACAATGAATACGAACCAGACCGGTACGCGGGTGTTCTGGAACTGGTACGTGAAAAATCCAACTGGGGGAAACCAGGTAATGATAAATTCAACCGCGGTGTGGCCGCTTATTTCTGCCACAATTCGTATGCTGCTCATGTTGTCGATATGACTACCAGGGATGGACAACCCTATGTTGAGCGCGTGTATAGTGCGATGGATTGTGGAATTGTGATCAATCCGGATGCCGCAACAAACATGGTCCAGGGAGCGGTAGTCGATGGGATCGGTAATGCATTTTATGGCGAGTTGACATTTAAAGATGGAGCCCCGCAGAAGAGCAATTTTAATAATTACCGAATGATCCGCATTAACGAAGTGCCCAAGAGCATTGATGTACATTTTGTTCAAAATGACTTGGATCCAACAGGATTAGGCGAGCCTCCGTTTCCACCGGTGTTTGGCGCAGTGGCTAACGCTTTGTATAAAATGAAAGGCAAACGCTTTTACAATCAGCCCTTCAAAGATGAAACTGAAAAGTTAATATAAGGTTCAGTCCACGGATGGAGTATAATTCTCAGGATAAACAGGGAAACAGCTCATACTTTTTGAAACGTAGCGCCCGGGAAAGTATCTGTCTTTTCGGGGCGCTGTATTTTGATAAATAGGGACAGGTAAAGTTTTGAATTATACCGAAAGGCGTCCGTACAGAGCCGGTAGTACCAATGGAAATAAATGGCCCATTAATCAGTACCAGCTGATGACCGCTTATTACAATACCTCTGTTTTTCCGTTCTTGAATGAAGAAAGTACAGGAGAGTCAGCAGGAAGCTCTGTAATCAGATAGTCGATTTCCTTCAGATCGGCTACTTTCATTTTCATCACAGAGTTGAGCTTTTCGGAAATGGAAAGAACCGCAACTTTTGCAGATGCCTTAATCATTGATTTTTTCACCTGTACGGTCTCCCAGTCCGAATCGGTGAGTCCTCCCTGGGTGTCGAGGGCGTTGGTTCCGATAATACATAGATCCGCTTTTATTTCAGACAGGCGCTGATGTACTTCACCGCCCACCATCATTTGGCTGTAACGGGAAACTTGTCCGCCAATCATCAAAATTTCAATATTAGGTTTGTCGAGCAACTCCACGGCTGTGAGCGGATTCACCGTCATGAATGTAGCCGAAAAGTCATCCGGAATCAGCTTGACTAGCTCCCGGATTGTGGTGCCGCCCCCAATCAAAACAAGCATTCCGGGCTTTAGAAGCGTCAATGCCTTACTCCCAATAATCTCTTTCTGTACGTGAGCATAGGTTTCTTTTAAGTTGGAATTATGGTGATATGCCTTGGACATAGCACCGCCACGGATCTTGATGATATCCCCTTCTTCTGCCAGTTCATTCACGTCACGACGTACAGTGTCTTCCGAAACATTCAACTTCTCCGTTAATTCTGTCAAGGAAATACGTGTATGTATGTTGATCTCTTTCAGAATCAGGTCTTTTCGTTCTCTCTTTAAAAGGCTAATTGACATCGTTGTGAGGGGTCATTAAATGATGGCTAACAAACAAAGGTATAAAAAATGCAGATTTTAACCCATACCCTTCTCGATATATGCAAATTTTGCGAATTTAAATCATATTTTGACTGTTAGGTGATCCTTGTTAAAAATATTATTGCAATTAATGCGTTAAAATTGGAATTATATTCTATGTTTGTATCGTTAACGCAGAAATATATTTGCATAATTTGCAAAAAACATAAGTTTGTAAATCTTAATTATCTATGAAAATAAATCGACAATCAGAAGACATCAGGAGCTTATTGGGCCTTTCCATTGCAGGATTGTTGGCTTTTGGTCTTTTTGGAGTAGTTGAAGCTCATGGGAAAGGCGTGGAGGTGATGAAGGTTTCGGGGTTTGCTTTGGCAGCAGAGGAAATTACTGGTAAGGTAATTTCTGCAAAAGATGCTACGCCGGTTATTGGCGCTACGGTGCTTGTCAAGGACAATCCCAATGCCGGTGTCATTACTGATGTTGAAGGGAATTTTAAACTTAATTTGCCCGAAAGCTACGCTGGAAAAAAGATCGTTCTGGTGGTAAGAAGTGTTGGCTTTGAAACGATTGAAACGGAAGTAGAAACAAATCAAAGTTCATTATCTATCAAGCTGACTGAAAATGCAGAGCAGCTGGGTGAAGTTGTCGTAACTGCACTCGGAATGAAAAAGGATGCTAGAGCGGTAGGTTATGCAGTAACTGAAGTGAGTGGATCTCAGTTTACCCAGGCACGTGAAAACAACGTGGCCAACGCGCTTACAGGTAAAATAGCCGGAGTCAATGCGACTGGCTTATCTACCGGACCCGGAGGTTCAAGTCGCATCGTTATTCGTGGAAATGGTTCTTTAACAGGTAACAGTCAGCCCTTATATGTGATCAACGGTATGCCGATTGATAACAGTGTACCCGGTGGAAGCTCAACTGTGAACGGGTTAGGCACTAAAGCAGGGACCGACCGGGGAGATGGTATTGCCGCAATCAATCCCGATGATATCGAATCGATGACGGTATTGAAAGGTGGTGCTGCTGCTGCATTATATGGTTCTCGCGGAGCGAACGGTGTAATTTTGATCACAACCAAAAAAGGAAAAGCGCAGCAGGGGGTCGGGGTTGAGTACAACGGTACCTATACGATGGAGAACGTTTCCGTTTTTCCTGATTTTCAATATGAATACGGACAAGGCGACGGTGGTGTGATGCCAACTACACTTGCAGCAGCGCAGGCCAGCGGTCGCCGTTCCTTCGGAGCCAAAATTGATGGTAATACGAATTACATGGCTGCCGATGGCCAAAACCATCCTTATCTGGCACAGAAGAATAACCTGAAGAATTTCTACCAGACTGGAACTACTGCAACTCACTCTGTGGCGTTGTCGGGAGGAAGTGATAAGATCATGTACCGGCTTTCACTTGCGGATCTCAATGCTAAAAGTGTCTTGCCTTCCAACACTTATAACCGTAAAACAGCGAGTCTGAACATTTCTGCAAATCTGAGTGATCGTTTGAGGGCGGAAGCTGTAGTTCAGTATAACCGTGAAAAGGGTAAGAACAGGCCGGTGGCAGGTGATGCGCTGGGCAATCCCAACTGGATGGCTTATGAAGTTGCCAATACAGTAGATGTACGCTGGCTGAAGCCGGGTCATGATGCGAATGGAAATGAGATGATCTGGAATGACGCGGGTATTGTTACCAATGGTTATTTTTTTATTAATAAATTCAAACAGGAGGATACTAAAGACCGTTTTATCGGACAGGCTTCTGTGTCTTATGATATCCTGAAAAATCTGACGGTAAAAGCCACTACCACACGTGATTTCTATAACTACAATTTCACGAGTGTTCAGCCAACAGGCGGACAATATATACCTCAGGGGCAGTATGACGGGATTAAATCTGATGTTTCGGAAACCAACAGCATGCTTACGGCTAACTACAATACTAAATTCGGAGAGTCAGTGGGTTTGTCAGCCATGGTGGGAGCTAATGCACGTCAGTTTACAACCAATCAGTACGATTTTACAGGTCAGGGTTTTACGGTTCCTTACTTTTATAGTTACTCAAATCTTTCTACTGCTTCGGCTGTTCCGACAGAAACGAATATCAAAACGAACTCTGTATTTGGTTCTTTGGATTTGGATTACAAGAGCATCTGGTTTGTAACTGCCACAGGGCGTCAGGACTGGTTCTCTACTTTGAGCCCAACGGCAAACAGTATTTTCTATCCAAGTTTTGCAAGTAGTCTTATGCTTTCGGATATCTTCACGATGCCAAGGGCGATTGATGTGCTGAAGCTTCGCGGATCATGGGCTCAGGTAGGTGGCGGTGGTCCTGATCCTTATGCGATCAACCTGGCTTACAGTGCGGTACCTAGTGCGAGTTCAGTCCCATTGCAAAACGTAAGCTCAGCTTCGATTACCAATGCTACATTGAAGCCATTTACTTCTACGACGATTGAATTTGGTTTGAATGCACGTTTGTTCAAAGGGCGTGTGAATCTGGATGCGGCGATATATGATAAAAAATCAACCAATGACATTGTAAGTGTTCCTATTTCACTGGCATCGGGGTATACCAATGCTATCCTGAATTCAGGAGAGTTGAGCAATAAAGGGGTTGAATTATTACTGGAGATCACACCTTTAAAAAAGGCAAATTTCTCATGGGATGCAGGATTTAATTTTGCCTATAATAAAAGTGAAGTATTGAAACTGGCAGAGGGAATCTCTACATTTTCTATCGGTACCTCGGCCAATGGTAATGCATTTATCAATAACCAGGTAGGTATGCCTTTCGGCGGGATTTATGGTTACCGCATGGCAAGAGATACCCAGGGAAGGATTATTTATGACACTAATTCAAACCTTCCTGTGCAAACAGACAACAACCAATATCTGGGTAATGGTGTACATCCTTACACAATGGGGCTTACAAACACATTCAAGTACAAAAACTTCTCTTTGGATGTATTGGTAGATGGTAAGTTCGGCGGGGAGATATTCTCTGTGATGGAGGTGTATGCAACCCGTCTTGGTTTGATGAAATCTACCCTGCCTGGCCGTGAAAACGGACTGCTTCTGGAAGGTGTGACTGCCAGCGGTGCTGAATATTCGCATACAGTTCCTGTTGCGAACCTGCGCGCAGCATACTACAACAACCTGAACAGATATACGGAGCTGTTTGTACATGATGCCAGTTTTGTAAAGCTTCGTCAGGTAATTTTATCTTACCGTTTGCCGGCTGGATTCCTGAAAGCGGTAGGTGTACAATCTGCCAGCGTATCGCTGGTAGGGCGCAACCTGTTGATCCTGTATAAAAAGACAGATAATTTTGACCCTGAGCAAGGTTTGACAAGCGGAGCTGCGCAAGGTATTGAGTCAATCGGTTTGCCTCGTACGCGTTCCTTCGGTGTAAATCTTAACCTGAAATTCTAACCAGCGAAAAGCAATGAAAAAGTCATTTATAAAACATACGATATTGTTAGCCTGCAGTGCGCTGTTGCTTACTTCCTGCGATAAAGGTTTTGTGGAGCTAAATACCAACCCCAATGCGGTGACGATTCCTAATACGCCCTACATATTTAGTAAAGCGATTTATGATGGTGCTCAGTTTAGCGGGAACAAGGGTGCGCTTTTGTTCGGACTGATGCAGTATACGACAAGCTATAATGATGTGGAAGGTTTCGGCTCAAAGTATGTAGCATCTCAGGTCAATGCAACCGGTGGTGTTTTTACAAATGCCTATCCTGCGCAGATCAACGAAATCGGGGAGGTGATCAAGGCTTTGAAAGATGATCCTGCACGTGTGAACATGTATGCTATGGCGCGTATATGGAAGGTATATTGTTTCAGTCGTCTGACTGATTTGTACGGAGATATTCCTTATTCTGAAGCGGGGCAGGGCTACAATCTTTCGATTTTTCAGCCTAAGTATGATACCCAGAGCACGATTTATCCTGATATGCTCAATGAGCTAGAAGCAGCAGCAACCAGTTTGAATGCATCAGGCGCGGCTTCTTTTGGTAATTCTGATCTGATTTATCAGGGAAATGTTAACCAGTGGAAAAAGTTTGCCTATTCTCTGATGCTGCGGTTGGGTATGCGTTTGAGTAAAGTTGATGCCACTGCTTCACAAAGCTGGGTAACCAAAGCGATTGCAGGTGGTGTGATCAGAGAGTATGCCGATATCGCAAAAGTAAGCTATACATCCGGTGGGCAGAATATTAATAAGAATCCGATAGCATGGCAGTTGCTGAATGATAACTACATGCGTGCTGACGGAACCAATAATACCGAAGGTGGAAAGTACCAGGATGTATTTATCAATGCATTGAAGGCTAATAATGATCCCCGGTTGGGTGTGTTATCAGTGGTGTATGTGAATGGTGTGGCCAGTGCTGATGAATCGATCCAGAAGGGTATGCCGGCTACGATCAATGGAGTGAAGCCTTCAAATTTCATTACGTATTCTGAGCCGAAGCAAACAACTGTGTTGAAACAGGATGCGCCGTTGTTGCTGTTCACAGCAGCTGAATCTAATTTTTTGCTGGCTGAGGCGGCTTTAAAAGGATGGTATACGATCGAAACTGCAGCGAATTTATATGAGACAGGTATTCGCGCCGCGATGAGACAATGGGATCTGATCAGCGGTATGACTGGTACCATTGCTCAGTCTCGTGTGGATAGCTATGTGGCTGCTCATGCTTTCAAAACCAGCGGAACTATTGCTGAGCGCACCGAGCAGATCTACAACGAATTCTGGGTTGGACTTTTCCCCGATGCACAGGAAGTGTACAATAATTATCGCCGTACGGGTTATCCTGCTCTGGTACCCAATGTATACCCTGGTAATGCAACAGGAGGCAAGATATTCCGCAGATTCCTGTATCCTGTAAGCGAGCAGACTTTGAACAGAGTAGCTTACAATGCGGCAATTCAGAGACAAGGTGCTGATGATCTCATGACCCGTGTCTGGTGGGATAAACAGTAGTAGCACGCTGGAAGTTTGCCAATAGGAATTTCTTCCCAAAGTGAAACTTTTGCCGGTAGTTCGGCAGTGTTACACTTTATATATCCGGTCTAATGACGAAAAGTGAATTTCAAACCACAGGTTTACTACAATAAATAGAAAGTTAAAATCATATAGTATGAGTATTGAAACAACCATTGTTAGTCCTGAAGAGGCATTTGCATCATTGAATTTATCATTGCCACCAGCACCTACACCATTGGGTGTATACAAACCTTGCCTGATTGATGGAAAGTATTTGTATCTGTCGGGGCATGGGCCCGTTCGCGATGACAAGAGCCTGATCATCGGCCGTATCGGAAGTGATATGGATATTGAAGACGGAAAGTTGGCGGCCCGTCAGGTAGGATTGACGATGCTTGCTACGATTAAGGAGAATGTTGGCAGTTTGAATCGGATCAAGCGTGTAGTTAAGATACTGGGTATGGTTAACTGTACAGCAGATTTTGAGCGCCATCCTTATGTAATCAATGGGTGTAGCGAACTTTTTGCGCATATTTATGGCACTGAAAACGGGATTGGTGTACGCAGCGCAGTAGGAATGGGCTCGTTACCCGACAATATCCCTGTAGAGGTAGAAGCCTTGTTTGAACTACATGATTAATTAGCAAACTTATGTTTATATTCGATGCCCATCTGGACCTGAGCATGAATGCTGTGGAATGGAACCGTGATCTGCGGCTGCCTGTAACGGATGTTCGCGCAAGGGAAGAGGGAATGACCGACAAGCCGGATCGAGCCAAAGGCACTGTCACTTTTCCCGCGTTGCGGGAGGGGAATATTGGTTTGGTTGTGGCTACGCAAATTGCAAGGTTCGTGAAACCGGGAAGTCTGATTCCTGGCTGGAATTCTCCCGAGCAGGCCTGGGCGATGACGCAGGCACAGATCGCCTGGTATCAGAGTATGGAAGAGTGTGGCGAAATGGTGCAGATCAATAATCTTGAATCGCTTGAAAAACACCTCACACTTTGGAGTGATGGCACGCCCAACAGCAGTAAGCCAATTGGTTATATCCTGAGCCTGGAGGGCGCTGACTCGCTGGTTACGCTGGGACACGTTGAGCGTGCGTATCAGTATGGTCTGCGTGCGATCGGGCCCGCACATTATGGCCCGGGACGCTATGCGCAGGGGACGGATGCCGCTGGCTTTATGGGTAAAGCGGGACAGGATCTGCTTAAAGAAATGGAACGGCTGAATATAATACTGGATGCAACACATCTTTGTGATGACAGTTTCTGGGAGGCGATGGATCACTTTAATGGTCCGGTTTGGGCATCTCATAATCTTTGCAGGAGTCTGGTAAACCACAACCGCCAGTTCAGCGATGAGCAGATCAAAGAACTGATCAGTCGGGGCGCTGTGATCGGTGGCGCTCTGGACGCCTGGATGATGGTGCCCAACTGGGTAAGGGGGGCGTCAACGCCACGTGGCATGAACTGTGATTTGGCCGTGATGGTGGATCACCTGGATCATATTTGTCAGCTTGCCGGTAATGCGCTTCATATTGGGATTGGCTCTGATCTGGATGGCGCTTTTGGTACAGAGCAGAGTCCTTATGATTTGGAAACTATTGCCGATCTACAGAAAGTCACGACGATCCTGCAACAGAGAGGCTATACACCGGCAGATATAGAAAACGTGATGCACGGAAACTGGCTGCGTTTTCTAAGAAAAAACTGGAAATAATTTATAACTTTTGGGTTAGCTGAAAGGTCGTTCTTATTGATGATCCACTAGGGTTGGGAAAGTTTTTTTACTTTGTCGAGCTCACTCAGGCGGCCCTGTTATGCAGCCTGAGTGAGCTTTCTACTTTAGTTTGTCGTTGGCTTGATGGCGGTCTTTGTCGCGACCGGTTTTTTTAGCCATGTTTTTCTCAAATGCTTCTGTCAGATTGATGCCTGTCTGATTAGCAAGACAGATTAACACCCATAGTACATCGGCCATTTCATCGGCCAGGTCTTTTCCCAGATCCGATTTTTTGAAGGACTGGTCTCCATAGGTTCTGGCCATGATTCTGGCTAGTTCTCCTACTTCTTCAGTCAGGATGGTCATGTTAGTCAGTTCTGAGAAATAACGGACTCCATACGTTTTTATCCAGGTATCCACCTGCTGTTGTGCTTCTTCTATAGTCATTTTGTATGAATTATGTTTAATATTGAGTTGCTCCGCAGCCACCATCAGATTCTGTTTTTAGAGTCGATCACGATCGTAACCGGACCGTCGTTAAGAAGTGCTACTTTCATGTCGGCACCAAATTGTCCGCACTGAATTGGTTTCCCGGTTTGGTTTTGTAAAAATGAAATCATCTGTTCATACAGAGGAATGGCTATTTCCGGTCTTGCTGCTTCTATAAATGAAGGACGGTTTCCCTTTTTCGTACTTGCATGCAGGGTGAACTGACTTACGAGCAGGATGTCTCCATCCACTGATTTTAAATCCAGATTCATTTTCCCGTCCTCATCGCCGAAAATTCGTAATCCCACTATCTTTTTGCCAAGCCATTCAAGATCCTCTGTAGTGTCGGTATGAGTAATGCCCAACAGCACGAGTAATCCGTTATTTATTTTCCCTGAGATATTTTTATCAATGGTTACGGAGGCTTCCCGCACTCTCTGTATTACAGCTATCATGAAGTAATTGGTATGGAATCGTATGGTCAGAATAGTTTTAAATAAGCTTCAATATTTGGGGTATTCAGAATAATATTTGACATAAACCATAAAAATCATAATTATGCTAATGTATTTCGTGCGAATAGCAAAATAAAGGGGATGGTATTTTTTAAATGATAAAATAATTATAATTATATAGCTATCTTAGTAAGCCGATATGAAATTCTGAAAGTCCAAAAGCGTTGTCAAAGATGGTTAAAATCGATGAAATTGCCTTATTGAATGAAGTATCTCTGGGAGATAGGGATTCGTTTGATGCATTGTACAATCAGTATTATTCCGAGATACAGCGATATGTTTTAAAATTTGTCAAAACATATGATCACACCGACGACCTGTGTCAGGAGATCTTTATCAAGGTGTGGGAAAAAAGAGCATATCTGAATGAAGTAAATGCATTCAGGCCTTATTTGTATAAAGTAGCCAAGAATCATGTCCTTGATTTTCTCAGACGGGCTGCAGTGGAACAGTCCCTGAAAGAGCGTATTATTCGTGCAGGTGAACATCATTACAATAGTGTAGAGGACGCTTATCAGTCGGAAGAATACAGGCAGTATCTGGCCGAAGTATTACACAGTATGTCTCCGAGAAATCAGGAGGTGTTCAAGCTCTGTCGTGATATGGACTATACCTACGATGAAGCTGCCGAAGCGTTGGGTATTTCACGAAACGCCATCAAAAAGCACATGGTAAAAATCATCAGATTGCTGAAATGCTCTGCACAGAAAAGTTTTGGAGTGTCGTTTTCGCTGATAGCTCTTTGTTTTATTTCAATTCAGTAGTAATTCCTTATTATCAATTTCGTCCTTTGGGTACATCCTTAGGTAACCTACATATGTCTTAATATTTAATATTAATATTCTAATTTAACTTGATTTTGTATATTAGGTTAATTTTAGTTTATTGTATACATTAATATCTGTTTATCAATATATTGATTAAGATTATACTCTCCTGTCGATTGGGTTTGTGAAAAATATAAATTTACTTTTTTTTATATTTAGGGGTACCCTCTTTTCGAAGCTTTACGTCTTACTACAGTAAATCCCTGCTACATGGAAGAGAAGCAATTCTTGGAAGTTCTTGTGAAGAGGTACATCAGCAATAAACTGGGCCAGGAGGAGATGGAAGCTTTTTTTCATTTACTGAAACAGGGGAAGCTTGATGAGATTCTTAACAGACAGCTCGAAGAGGCAAAGTGCGACAGAGAGCTGAAAGTAATTAAACATATGCCGGAGTGTGTTTTCGGTATAAGGGTCAATACTTTACGAGTAGCAGCAAGTCTGCTGATGATCATAGGCATAGGTATTTTTGCAATTATGAACAGATCCAGGCTGCATCAATTTGTTTACGAGACTAGTTTGGTAAGGGTTTACACAGGAAAGAATCAAAAAAAGAAGATCAGGCTATCCGATGGATCTCTGTTGTGGCTGAATGAATCAACTGCGGTAAAATATCCGGCCCGTTTCGACCCGGATGAAAGAAGGGTAATATTGGTGGAAGGAGAGGTATATTTTGATATCAAAAAAGATGAAAAGCGTCCGTTTGTGGTTTCGGCGGCAGGAACAACGACAAAGGTTCTAGGTACAGCCTTCAACATCCGATCTTATAGTCATTTGCAAAATATACAGGTTACCGTTACCAGGGGTAAGGTGGCTGTTGAAAAGCCGGCGTGTGAAAATATGAGGAAGGTTACAAAGGTTTTACTTCCTGATGAGCAGGTCAGTGTTAACTTGAAAACCAGGGAAATAAAAAAGGTAGCAGTAAACAGTGCCAATTCAGTAGCATGGACAGCTGGTAGATTGCTTTTTGACAATGAATCGCTCGAACATATTCTGGCAGTGATTGAAAACAAGTTTGATGTAAGTGTGATACTTACTGATGAAAGTATCAAATATTACAGGACATCAGCAGAGTTTGTTTCCACCGACTCACTCGACCATATACTGGAATTACTCAGTATGGCCAACAGTCTGACTTATAAGATTGAAAATAGAAGGGTAACAATAAGTAAAAAGAAGAAATCAATTAATAAGGTGCCTATGTAGAAGACAATACAAAAAATAAACCGGCGAACAGAAGTCCGCCGGAATGCTTGGATAGACAGATCAGAACGTAACGCCAATCACCAACTGACCAGCTATCAAATGTTTGAATTAATGTTTTAACGACTAACCCAAAACACATTCAAAGGTATGAAAAATTGTACCAGTAGTTTACTGTCCATTACTAAATGGACACTCAAATTCTCCTGTTTCCTTGTTTTACTGGTTGTTACAGCGCATTCCGGATTGCAGGCGGGACCATCACGCTCACAGAGCCTTCAGGAGGTGACAATTGATCTTACGCTGAAAGACAAAAGTCTTAAAGATGCGCTCGGGGTTATTAATAAAAAGACAGGTTTTCGTTTTGTCTACAATGAAGATCTGATTGCACCTTACAGGGTCAATATCAATGCCAGCAAAAAGCGCGTCGACGAGGTGCTCGACGAAATGCTGAGCCCTACCAAACTTGCTTACCGGGAACAAAAGGGCACTGTTGTTATCATTGAGAAGGAGACCAAAATGACTGGCCTGCTTAGGACAGAACTACCCTCTGCAGAATCAAAGATGGCCGATAAGGAAATTTCGGGTATAATTACAGACTCGGAAAACGGGGACGCGTTACCGGGTGTGTCGGTACTGATCAAAGGAACAACGACGGGGACTATCACCGATATGGAGGGGAAGTACAGCCTGAAAGTTTCGGACAAAGGAACTCAGGTGCTTGTGTTTTCCTATGTAGGGTATGTCGCGCAGGAAATTACAGTGGGTAGCCAGACTGCCCTGAACATCAAATTGGCAGCAAGTACACGTCAGTTGAGTGAATTGATGGTCGTGGGATATGGCACGATGTCGAAGGAGGAATTTACGGGTTCGGCGGCGCGTGTTTCAGGAGAGAAGCTCAAAGATATGCCCGTTCAGAGTTTTGACCAGGGTTTAGCAGGACGCGCAACCGGAGTAAGCATAGGTCAGCCAAATGGTGTTTTGAACAACGCGCCGGTAATCAGAATCCGTGGGATTAACTCAATTTCATTAAGCTCGTATCCGCTTATTGTTGTGGATGGCATTCCTATCAATACCGGCGATGTTTCTGCCAACTCAACTGTTGCCAATAACCCGCTTGGTGATATTAATCCGGCTGATATCGAATCAATTGACGTATTGAAAGATGCGGCTTCTACTTCTATTTATGGTTCAAGGGCTGCTGCAGGTGTATTGTTGATCACTACCAAAAGCGGTAAAACAGGAAAAGCAAAGGTTACTTATGAAGGCTGGGCTGGCGCCACAAGAGCTACCCGTCTGCCAACGATGCTGGACGCGGAACAGTTTATGACCATTAAAAATGAGGCAGTTATGAATGCCAAAATTTTAGGTGGAAATGCCAACAATGATGCCGTCGCCTCTGCACTGTTTTTTCCTACGTACAATGAAGACGGCTCGATTGTGAACACCAACTGGTACGATAAAGTATATCAGACAGGCTTTTCGCAAAATCACAGCGTAAGCATTTCGGGTGGTTCAGAATCTACGAAGTACTATTTTTCGAGTAACTACAGCAATCAGAGCGGGATTCTTAAAACCAATGAATTCACCAGAAAAGCTGCCCGTTTTAATGTGGATCATAAGCTGAATTCATGGTTGTCGTTTTCGAGTAATATCAATTACAATACCAGTCTGAACTCTTCACCCAATACGGGATCTCTGTCAGGTAATGCTTTTGGTTTGGTAGGTTCGGCTCGTCTGGCGTGGCTTTCTGCACCCAACGTGTATGCGGTGAATCCCGACGGTTCCTATAATTTGAGTAATTCCAATACGATGGGCATGGGCAATAATAATGTTGCCAGCAACTTCTACAACCCGATTCCCCTTCTGGATCTGAACAAGTACACCTCTGAAAATGATCGTATCATTGCCAATTTCGGAGCTACAGTAAAGATTGTGAAAGGTCTTCAATACAAATTTAACTATGCCATGGACCGTCTCAAAGTAGAGAATGTGGCATTTAATAGTCCTGTACACGGTCCCGGTTTTTCAACCAACGGAAGTGCAACCAACAGCAGCAGGCTGATCAATAACCTGAACTGGACAAGCACGCTGAACTATCAGACCTCGTTTGCTACGAAACATAATGTTTCTCTTCTGGCCGGTTATGACATTCAGAAATTTAACACCTCAGGTTGGGGAGCTACCCGTACGCAGTTGTCTGATCCTTTCTTCAATGAGATTCAGGGAAGCTACGGGCAGATTGCGCCAACCGCCAATGTGTTGACGCAATCTGCACTTGTGTCGTTTTTCTCCCGTTTTACCTATGATTTCGACAAGCGCTACTTCTTTACTTTGAACTACCGTCGCGATGGAAATTCAGCTTTGGGTAGCGGTAAAAAATATGGGAATTTTGGTGGTGTTTCCGGTGGCTGGACATTATCTGAGGAAGATTTTTACAAATCTTCTGCACTCGCCAATATCATGAGCAGTGTGAAAATACGCGCTAGCTGGGGTCGTGTAGGAAATTCCGGGGTGAGTCCTTTCGGCTCACTGGCCCTATATGAATCATCTCTTTACGCAGCTGTTCCGACCTGGAATTTTAGCCAGGGCGGAAATCCTGATCTGGGCTGGGAAACAAGTAACCAGACAAACATTGGAGCGGATCTGAGTTTTCTCAATGACCGTATTCAACTGGAGGCAACCTATTACGCAAACAGTGTGAACGGTTTGATTCTGAACGTGCCACAATCTCCTTCCAAAGGGATTCCCGGAGACGCGATTCTGATGAACATCGGTAGCATGTACAACCGCGGTCTTGAACTGGGTATCAATGCCAGCATTATCCGCCGAGGTAAGTTTAGCTGGAACACGAGCATCAACTATACCAAAAATAAAAATAAGGTTACTGAGCTCTACGGAGCAGGTACCGAACTTGTTGGAACCACATCTACCGCTGCCGAAGCAACCAATATCACGCGTGTAGGCTATTCTGTGGGTAGTTTGTATGGAGCGAAAACAGATGGAGTAAATCCTGAAAACGGTCAGCGCGTATTTATCAACGGTGCTGGCGACAGGGTTCAGTACAGTCACGTTGTACCATCAGGAGGTAGCCGCTGGACTTACCTTGACGGTACGGCAGCACCTGCTATCGGGGTGAATGATTACTACCTGCTGGGTAACGCGCTGCCAACGTATTATGGTGGGTTTATCAATACCATCAAGTATGGAAACTTTGATCTGGGCGTCAATTTCACTTACTCCGGCGGTAACATGGTCATGAACGGAACGAAAGGTACCTGGCGCGACCAGCGTTTCTGGAATAATACTACCGAGGTGCTTGAACGCTGGACAACGCCAGGTCAGGTGACGAATATCCCGCGCGTGGTGTATGGTGATTTGCTTTCCAACGGTTCATCATGGCCTATTTCTGAAAATGCTGAAAAAGGCGATTTCCTGAGATTACAGTCTGTTTCTCTGGGATACAAAGTGCCAACGCCTGCCCTAAGCAAAATCGGGATCAGTTCTGTAAGGCTCTATACACAGGTATTCAACGCATTTATCCTGACTAAATACACAGGTACGGATCCTGAAATTTCAGTAAATGGTAATTCCAATACTACCCCTGGTGTTGACAAAAACTCAATTCCGCAGGGGCGTACAATTACATTCGGTTTGAATCTCGGATTCTGATATCCTCAAAAACTTATTTATGATTATGAAACAGATCAATGTTAATCCGATAAGAACATTTGCACTTAAGCTGGCGGTAGCGGTACTTCCGTTAGGCCCAGCTCTGGTTTCCTGTAATGAAAAAGAGCTTCTGAACCCGGTACCTGATACTTCTCTGCAGGATGCCTTCCTGTTTGACACACCTGAGCGGGTTCTTGGGCAGGTCAATGGGATGTACGCGGCTTTGAAAAATGGTAGTTTTCTGGGAGGAAGGTATCTGATGCTGGCAGATATCCGCGGAGAGGAGTTTATTAACCGTACTCAGAACGTGTTTACCGGCTATGATGCCTGGAGTCATACTGTAACTTCAGGTTCTAATGATGCCTCGTCTGCCTGGGGTACGGCGTATACAGCGATTAATGCTGCGAACCTGATCATTGATGGACTGGCTGAACATCCCGATGCGGTTCCCGCAGCCACTGCTGCACAGTATCTTGCGGAAGCCAAATTTGTGAGGGCCATTGGTTATTTCAATCTGATCACGCGTTACGGACAACCTTTCACCAAAGATCAGGGAGCATCTCCGGGTATACCGCTTCGTCTGAGGGGAGAAAAAACGCCAGCTAACAATGATCTTGCCAGAAGTACTGTGGCGCAGGTATATGCGCAGATTCTTGCTGATCTGGAAGCAGCTGAGACGGACCTGCCATTGAACTATTCAACTGCGCTGTTGAACACGACAAGAGCTCATAAAAACTCTGCTATCGCACTCAAAACAAGAGTCTACCTGAATATGGGTAATTATGCCAAAGTGGTGGAAGAGTCTAAAAAGATTGTGTCCGATACGGCGCCATTCACGGCAGCAACCGGCGTGAGGCATGCATTACAGGCCAGTATCGCTCCTGTATTTACTACAAACTTCACAACTGTTGAGTCGATCTTCTCTATGCCAATGACTGCGTTGAACCTGATCAGCGGTCAAAATTCTTTGGCATACATCTATAACCAGAACGTGGAGTATAACCTGAATCCGTCCGGAATTTTGGGTGATGCTACATGGCGGGCCACTGATACAAGAAGAACAGAGTTCGTCAGGGTTTCGGGAACGCTTAGTTACCTGAAAAAATACAATCAGACCAATCCGACGCTGGATTATGTACCATTGATCAGATACGCCGAGGTATTGCTCAACTACGCTGAAGCTGCGGCCAAAACGGGCGACCTGCAAAAGGCCACGGCACTTTTGAACGCAGTCAGAAAACGGTCTGATGCGACATACGAATTCCCGGCAAGTGCAACAGCAACAGCGGATGCCCTGGTAAAAACCATTCTGATCGAAAGAAGGATAGAGCTTTTGGGAGAAGGTTTCAGGTCGAATGATCTTACAAGAAATCTGCTAACGATTCCTGCCAAGGGAAGTGGTGGTCTTTCGGCTCCATCAATAGCTCCCACACAACCGGAGTACATTTTCCCGATTCCTAATTCTGAGCTTTCTACCAATAAGCTTTTGTAAAGTAGTTGGTAAGCGCCGTTGGAAAGGCAATGGGGAAGTCAATAGTTGAGAGTGTACGTGATTAAACCGGCATTTTCGCTTCCCCGTTAGCTGTTTTCGCAGATGATTGAGTACAATCTGATAACTGATTTTAAACCTTTAATCTGTTCTTCATGAAAAGGAATTTACGTGGCATTGCTCACTACAAACATATTTTGTCCAAAGGGATTTGTCTGGCAGGTACCCTGGCGTTTTTGTCGACTAGTGCGGAAGCACAAACAAAAATGACCCCGGCAAAAATTGATGCACTCAAAACGGAGCTCACCAAAGAAATTGACAAGAACCAGAAGTTCTCTCAGGAAATGGTGGATATGATATTCAGTTTCGGAGAGCTTGGTTTCCAGGAAGTAGAAACATCAAAATACCTGACAGATATTTTAAAGAAAAATGGTTTTACGATCGAATACGGTATCTCAGGCGTGCCTACTGCGTGGACTGCAAAATGGGGGTCGGGTAAGCCGGTAATAGCAGTAGGCAGTGATATTGACTGCATTCCCAAAGCGTCCCAAAAGCCCGGCGTTGCCTACCACGATCCTATTGTGGCAGGCGCACCGGGACATGGCGAAGGACATAATTCTGGTCAGCCGCTGAACGTGACTGCCGTACTGGCTTTGAAAAAAGTAATGGAGCGGGAGAAAATTCCCGGTACGATCATGCTATGGCCGGGAGTTGCAGAAGAGCAGCTGGCTACCAAAGCTTACTATGTCCGTGATGGTTATTTCAAAGATGTGGACGCTTGTATTTTTACACACGTAGGTAACAATCTGGGTACTTCGTATGGAGATGGCGGTATGGTAGGGATGATCTCGGTGCGCTATGATTTTGAAGGACAGGCATCGCATGCCGGCGGAGCTCCCTGGAGAGGGAAAAGTGCTCTGGATGCCGTGGAGCTGATGAACATTGGCTGGAACTATCACCGTGAGCACATGGAGCCAACGCAACGTTCGCATTATGTTATTACCGACGGCGGTGACCAACCTAATGTGGTTCCTTCCAAAGCTTCGGTTTGGTATTATTTCCGTGAACGCAGCTACCCAAAAATCATGCAGATGTTTGAAGATGGGAAACGGATCGCGGAAGCGGCTGCCAAGATGACGAAGACAACGATGAAATACGAAGTACTGGGAAGTGCATGGCCGGGACATATGAACCAGCCTATTGCCGAAGCCATGTATGAAAATATCAAGATGGTGGGTTTACCCAAATGGAGCGAGGAAGATCAGAAACTGGCCAAAGCTTTGCAAAAAGAAATGCAAAGCCCGACAGAGCCGGGTAAAGGTTTTGATGGTTTGAGTACATCGCTCAGTCAATTGAGAAAGCCTGCTACTACACCTTCAGCAGGTGGTGGTGGCTCGGATGATATCGCTGATATTTCCTGGAACATACCGACCATCGTATTGAACTATCCATCCAATATTCCCGGCTTGCCTGGTCACCACTGGGCCAATGCGATTGCGATGGCTACACCTATTGCGCACAAGGGAGTAACGGCCGGCGCGAAAGCTGAAGCACTCACTTTGCTGGATATGTTTGTGAAGCCTGAAATTGTAAAAAATGCCTGGACTTACTTCAACGATGTGCAGACCAAAGACACGAAGTATACACCTCTGATCTCAAAAACGGATAAGCCGGCGATCCATCTCAATAAAAAAATCATGGAAGAGTTCAGGCCTGAGATGAAGAAGTATTATTACGATCCATCCAAATACGCGACTTATCTGGAGCAACTCGGTATTAAATATCCTACCGTGCGGGAGGATAAAGCAGGCACCACAACCGGCGGTGGTAATTAGTGGAGTTTAAGGCAAGATTAATCCAGCTTTTTAAAAGCCAAAAATACTTTTAGGATCATGAAGAAAAATAACTTTTCAATTGCTGTTTTTCGGCGATATGCAGCTGCCTGTATTATTGGAGCAGCCGTGTCGTTGCCTTCGCAGGTAGCGGCACAAAAGAAGATGACACCGGCTAAAATCGATGCGCTGAAAACCGAATTGGCCAAAGAAATAGATGCCAGTCAAAAGGCCACTCAGGAGATGGTGGATATGGTTTTCAGCTTTGGAGAATTGGGCTTTCAGGAATACGAAACTTCCAAATACCTGACTGACATTCTGCGTAAAAATGGTTTTACGATTGAAATGGGTATTGCTGGCATTCCTACTGCCTGGACGGCTAAATGGGGAACAGGTAAACCAATCATCGCAGTTGGCAGCGATATTGACTGTATTCCGAAAGCCTCTCAGAAACCAGGTGTCGCCTATCATGATCCGATCGTTGAAGGTGCTCCGGGACATGGCGAAGGACACAATTCAGGTCAACCGTTAAATATCACTGCTGTACTGGCACTGAAAAAAATCATGGAACGGGAAAAACTTCCGGGTACGATTATGGTCTGGCCTGGTGTGGCCGAAGAGCAGTTGGGAACCAAAGCTTATTACGTTCGCGACGGATTCTTCAAGGATGTGGACGCCTGCATTTTTACGCACGTGGGTAACAATATGTCAGTTTCCTATGGCGATGGCGGAGGAAATGGAATGGTCTCGGCGCGATTCAATTTTGAAGGACAGGCTTCTCACGCAGGTGCTGCACCATGGCGTGGAAAAAGTGCGTTGGATGCGGTTGAGCTGATGAACATTGGCTGGAACTATCACCGCGAACATATGCAAACTACCCAACGATCTCACTATGTAATCACAGACGGTGGTGATCAGCCTAATGTGGTGCCGTCCAAAGCTTCTGTTTGGTATTATTTCCGGGAAAGAACGTATCCCAAAATCGTAGAGATGTACAACGACGGCATCCGGATTGCAGAAGCAGCAGGGGAGATGACGGGTGCTAAAATGACCTACGAAGTATTGGGTAGCGCCTGGCCGGGACATTTCAACAAACCACTGGCTGAAACGATGTATGAAAACATCAAGGCGGTAGGTCTGCCGAAATGGTCGGAGGCGGATCAGACTCTGGCAAAAGCAGCGCAGAAAGAAATGCGGAATCCTGAAGGTGATTCACTGCTTTCCACCAAAGGGTTGGCAACGACATTGAGCCCTTTGGCAAAACCTACGGCCACTGCCTCTTCGGGTGGGGGTGGATCCGACGACATTGCCGATATATCCTGGAATGTTCCAACCATTACACTTCGATTCCCTGCCAACATCCCCGGTCTGCCGGGCCACCATTGGGCGAATGCAATCGCGATGGCGACTCCGATTGCACATAAAGGCGTAACGGCAGCTGCAAAAGTACAGGCGATGACTTTGCTGGATTTGTTTGTAAAGCCAGATGTGATCAAAAGTGCCTGGACGTATTTCAATGATGTACAGACCAAGGATACCAAGTACACTGCTTTGATCTCAAAAACGGACAAGCCCGCCATATATCTGAATGAAAAAATCATGAATGAGTTTAGACCGGAAATGAAAAAGTATTATTACGATCCGTCGAAATACGGCACCTATCTGGAGCAACTCGGTATCAAGTATCCGACCATAAGAGAAGAAAAATCGTCAGGCACCGGTAAGTAATTAGTTAAAATGGTGGATGTTAAAGCAGTTTCTCATCAATATACAGGTGCCGAAAGAATTACTTTTGGCGACCTGTGTATTAGTGCGGGACAGAAATGGTTGTTAACGGGTGAATCCGGAAGTGGGAAGTCGACGTTCCTGCATATTCTGACAGGTATTCTCAAACCTTCCTCAGGCAAGATAAGGATTGATGATATTGATATTTATGCACTTTCATCAAGAGCGCTGGACTGTTTTCGGGGAAGAAACATCGGATTGGTTTTCCAGAAAACCCATTTAATTAAGAGTCTGACAATTCAGGAAAATCTGTTATTGGCGCAATCCTTTGCTGAACTCCCGAAAAGTGAATCTGAAGTAAATCAGATTCTTGCAGAATTGGGTATTGATGAGAAGCGAAACAACTATCCGCATCAGCTCAGTCAGGGACAGTTGCAGCGGGCTTCCATAGCACGTGCACTGGTCAATAAACCAAGGTTGCTGGTAGCCGACGAGCCCACATCCAGTTTGGATAACAAGAATACAGACATTGTGCTGAAACTGCTGCTTGATTTATCGGATTCTTTACGTACAACGCTACTTGTATCCACACATGATGACCGCATAAAGACGGCATTTACTAATGTTTATAACCTGACTGTGAATGACGCCCATTGAAATCAGCTGGAAGAATCTGCGTGCCAATAAGCTCACATTTTTTTTGAATGTAATGCTGATTTCTTTTGGCATCGGCATACTTACGTTGCTCTTGTTGGGGACTACACAGGTCAGTGAAAAGTTGCGCAGGAATGCCAGCGGAATAGATTTAGTGGTAGGTGCAAAAGGCAGTCCGCTACAATTGATTTTAAGTAGCATTTACTTTGTTGATTTTCCAACAGGGAATATTCCTTTGGAACAGGCGGAACAGCTGGCACGGAATCCCATGGTGAGTCGTGCCGTTCCGTTGGCTTTGGGAGATAATTATCAAGGATTTCGTATTGTAGGTACGGATACAAGTTTTATAAATCTACATAGCTTGCAACTTGCAAGTGGAAAGTTTTGGTCTGATGACTTCGAGGTGGTTGTAGGTGCAGAGGTAGCCCGGATAGGGAAGTTGAAAATAGGGGATAAGCTGTATGGTTCACATGGTTTAAGCTCAGCCCAGGACATACATGGAGACCACGCTTACATTTTAAAAGGTGTTCTTATACCAACAGGAAGCAGCGTTGATAATCTGGTGCTGACCGGCATGGAAAGTGTCTGGAAAATGCATGGAAGTGAAGACGAAGAGCACCATCAGGAAAAGGAGATAACATCGCTACTAATACAATACCGTTCGAGAATGGCCATGGTTTTACTACCGGCAATGATCAGTAAATCAACATCCATGCAGGCGGCCTCTCCGGCAAAGGAGAGTGTACGTCTGTTTTCACTGATTGGTATTGGTGTTGATACACTGCAATGGTTCGCCGTGGGAATCATGCTGATGGCAGGATTGAGTGTTTTTGTGAGTCTGTATAACTCTATGCGGGAAAGAAAATACGACTTAGCATTGATGCGTGTAATGGGAGCTTCCGCAGTAAAATTGTTTTGCATCATTATTCTCGAAGGAATGATGCTTACTTCCCTGGGTGCTGTCATAGGCTTAGGACTCGGACATGCAGGTATGCAGCTCATTGGTCATTTTCAGGAATCTGCGCAGGCCAGACTTACGGGCTGGATGCTGATACCACAAGAATTTTATCTGGTTGTGGGCAGTACATTGATCGGATTTCTTGCCGCGGTATTTCCGGCTATACAGGCCTACAGAACCGATATTTCATCAATTATTTCAAAAAGTTAGATTACCATGTTCAAAAAATATATTCTGTTTTTACTGATGGTTTTTAGTGGGATGACTTATTCTGTAGCTCAACCTCCCACACACATCCCTTTAATGAATGGAACGTGGAAAATGATTGCTGAAAGAACGTATAAGAAGAACAAGGATTACAAGATGGTACCTGCCTTTCCACCTAAATTGCAGTCTATGCAAAATAAGGTTGTTGAGTTGCCTGGATATATCATTCCGATCAATGCAGATCTGAATCATAAAGAATTTATGTTGGCCGTGGTGCCCATGGATCAGTGTCCCTACTGTGGGCAGGGCGATATTCCATCCATGGTGGAAGTGAACATGTCCAAAGAAATGACCTATACCGATAAGCCTGTAAAAATCAGAGGGAAATTGTTATTAAATCAATCCGGAGACTACCGTTCAGAGGTTTTTTTACTGAATGCAGAGCTGGTAAAGTAATAGAAACAAAGTATAAAGTGGTGTGCGCTCATTCATCACACCGATCAATTTTGCTCAATCATATCATCTCAAATATTTAATTATGAAGTTGAACTACAATATGCTGGCGCTTATGCTGGCAGCAGGGGGCGTCGCTCACGCACAAGCACCCGGCACCGCACCCGCCGCTAGATCACAGGCAGCACCTGCTGCGTCCATCTCGGCCGCTACACAGGGAATGAAAAAGCATGAGGGCTATTTCAATTTTTATTACGATGAAAAAACAGGGAAAATCTTCCTCGAGATAGATAAGCTGGATAAAGAGTTTCTTTATTTTTCTTCCCTTTCGGAAGGGGTTGGTAATGGAGGTCCTGAGCGGGGCCAGGCATCTTCAGCTATCGCAAAATTCATCAAAGTGGGTCCGAAGATTTTGCTGGTTCAGCCAGTTAATAATTACCGTGCTATTACCGACAATAAGGATGAGATCAAGGCAGTCGACAATGCTTTTGCCAAATCCGTCATCTTCGGTTTTTCTCCGACGGCTGTAGAAGGCGAAAAAATGCTGATTGATCTTACGCCGTTTATCATTCGTGACAGTCAGAATATTGCAGCGCGACTTGGTATCCGCAGAGTAAGCGGACCGGTAAGCGTGCAGCCGTCTGCGGCCGGAGGGGGTGGCAGTTATAGAATGGATGAATCCCGCTCGGTAGTATTTATGGAAAACACGAAGAATTTTCCTAAAAACACAGAGTTTGAAGCCATGATCACGTTCACGGGTGGAGCGCCAAATATGGGTCGTTTCGGAGGAGGTGGTGGTAGTCTGGCTCCGGATCCGAGTGCGGTCACAATCAATATGCATCAGTCGTTTGTAGAGCTTCCCGAAGCAGGCTTTCAAACCAGAAAGTTTGATCCGAGATCGGCTTTCGGACTTTTTAGCTATATGGATTTTTCGGCACCTATGAATGAGCCTACGGTCAAAAGATTCATCAGAAGACACCGTCTGTTCAAAAAGGATCCTAATGCCAAAGTGAGTGAACCGGTCACACCGATTGTGTATTACGTCGATCGCGGAGCTCCGGCTCCTATCAAAAAAGCGCTGATCGAAGGTGGAGCCTATTGGAATGAAGCATTCACGGCAGCAGGCTATAAAAATGCATTTATTTGCAAGGAACTTCCTGAGGGAGTGGATCCGATGGACATTCGTTACAATGTTGTAAACTGGATAAACCGTACCGGTAGTCCCCGTGGATTCTCTTCTGGTGCTTCCTACATTGATCCAAGAACGGGCGAGATTATTAAAGGTGTGGTAACGCTTGGTTCTGATCGTCACCGTCAGGATTTTCTGATCGCAGAAGGCTTACTGCAACCCTACGAAGATGGTAACCCCGCATCCAAAGCCATGGAGGAGCTAGCCCTGGCGCGGGTGAGACAGTTGTCAGCACATGAGATTGGTCATACGCTGGGCTTTGCACACAACTTCGCAGCAAGCCCCAAAGATCGCGCGTCGGTGATGGATTACCCATTTCCGAAGTTTTCGCTGAAATCTGACGGCACCGTGGATATTTCCGATTCATATGCGAAAGGAATAGGCAGCTGGGACATCAGAGCAGTGATATGGGGGTATACCGAATTTCCAAAGGGTGCCAATGAGGAAGCCGGACTGGAGAAAATCATGCAGGAAACTTTGAAACAAGGTCATATTTTCATTCCGGACATTGGAGGGAATACGCACCCGACTTCTCATCAGTGGGATGATGGTTCCAATCCGATCGATCAGATGACCAATATCATGACCGTCAGGCGAAAGGTGCTGGATAATTTCTCCGAGAAAGCGATACAGAAAGGTGAGCCAATGTCTACGATTGAAGAGGTACTGGTACCGATTTATCTGTTGCATCGTTACCAGATTGAAGCCGTGGCGAAGTCGGTAGGAGGATTGTATTTTACCCACGCTGTTAAAAATGACGGTCAGGTAATAACACGTATGGTTGAGCCAAAAGAGCAGTGGAGAGCGCTGGAATCGCTGTTGAGCACCATTACTCCTGATGCACTAGCTCTTCCGGAAGGTTTGATTCAAAAGATACCACCACGACCATCGGGTTATCCGGCTGGCCTTGAAACGTTCGACAGACATACCGGTCCTACATTCGACCCTATTGCCGCTGCCGAATCTGCCGCCGGCACTACACTGTCTTATCTTCTGGATCCAGAACGTGCAGCCCGGCTTGTCGAATACAATGCGCGGGACAGCAAGCAGCCCGGCCTGATGCCTGTAATTGATAAACTTTTTGAAAGCACCTGGAAATCATCTGCTGCAACAGGTTATAAAGGAGAATTGCAGACATTGGTTAACAATCTGTCGTTGAAATACCTGCTTACACTCGCAGCAAATACCAAAGCGCCTGAAAATGTACGCGGCGAGGCTCTTTTGAAAGTAGATGAATTGGGCGAATGGATGAAAGGGAAGGTCGCTTCGGCTCCGGCCAAGCAGAAAGCAAACATGATGTTCGGTCTGACGCAGATTGAAGAATTTCACAGAAATCCGGATAAATTCCAGCCATCGTCTGTCACATCAATGCCTCCTGGAGCACCGATTATGGGACATATGGATTTCCTCAGATGCTCAGAGGGACATCAGGAATTTGAATATTGATAAAGCGCTTACTATACCTTAACCCCGGCAATTATGCCGGGGTTATTTTCTTACTGAAAATCACCAGCACAATGAAATTATATCTACCAATACTGGCCGGTTTGCTCATCGGAAATTTTACCTCATTTGCGCAAGCTCCTGCTTCTACTCAAAGGCCATCTGCGATTAGTACTATCGCAGCCCGAACACAGGGCATGAAGAAGAATGATGGTTATTTCACATTTTACTATGATGAAAAAGAGGGTAAAATCCTGCTGGAAATACCAGACACAATGCTCAACAATGAGTTCCTGTATGTGAATGCAATGCCCGAGGGAGGTGGTGGAGCAGGTGACAGAGGTACTGTAGCAGGATATAGGATAGTTAAGTTTATTAAGGTGGGACCCAAGCTGTTCCTCACACTGCCCAATTATGATTATCGTGCTGATACAGAGTATGAAGCAGAGAGGAGATGTGTTGCGGAATCGTTTCCTCAATCGGTCATCTGGGGGTTTAAGCCTGAAGTAAAAGAGGGAGAAAAAACGCTGATTGACCTTACTGCATTTCTGCTTCGGGACAGCCAGAATGCAGGTGCACGTTTGGGTGGCAGCGGTTTTAGCAGGCCAGGTGCACCAGTTGCGGGTGGAGGAAATGTGTATCGAATCGATGAATCACGGTCGGCCATAGCCATAGAAAGGACGAAAAGTTTTCCGGGCAATACAGAGTTTGAAGCCTTGCTGACTTTTACAGGAACTGGTGGAGGTGAGCGGAGCTTTTTCAGTGGAGGGCCTGGAACCCCAGCCAAAGCACCTGACCCTAGCTCAATTACCTTGAAAAATCATCATTCATTTATAGAACTTCCGGATAAGAATTACAAGCCGAGAGCATTCGATCCCAGATCGGGTTATAACTCCATGGAATACCTTGATTTCTCGACAGCAACTGATGAGCCGGTCGTGAAAAAATTCATTAGAAGGTGGAGACTTGAAAAGAAAAATCCGGGAGCCGCAAAAAGTGAGGCAGTCAAGCCTATTGTGTTTTATGTTGACAAAGGAGCACCTGAGCCTATCAGGAAAGCACTTATAGAAGGGACATCATGGTGGAACGATGCATTTGAAGCAGCAGGCTTTATCAATGCATTTCAGGTAAAAGAGTTACCCGATGGTGCCGATCCGATGGATATCCGATACAGCATGATCAACTGGGTGCACAGGCCGCAGCGCGGCTTTTCGAACGGTATCGGTATTTTTGATCCTCGAACAGGAGAAATCATCAAAGGCCAGGTTACGTTGGGCTCCATGCGTGATAAGCAGGATTTTCTCATCCTGCAGGGTCTTACTCAACCTTACGGCGATGACAAACAAGCATTAAAAAAAGCAGTAGATCAGGCACTGGCCAGAATGAAACAGCTGGCAGCGCACGAGGTAGGTCATGCTTTGGGTATGTACCACAATCATATGTCAAGCTCCAACGAGCGCTCCTCGGTGACCGACTATCCTTTCCCGAAGATCACCATGAAAGCGGATGGCACGATTGATATCTCTGATGCTTATTCAAAAGGAATCGGAAGCTATGACAAACGGGCGATCATATGGGGTTACACGGAATTTGATAAAAATCAGAATGAGAAAACGGAATTGGATAAAATCATTCGTGAGTCGGTTAAGCAAGGACATGTCTTTATGTTTGATCTGGGAATTCACCCACATTCCGCGCATTGGGATAATAGCAACGATGCGGTGACAGAATTAACCAGATTGATGCAAATTCGGAAAAAGGCGCTATCCGTCCTCTCGGAAAAGGCGATTCCCGAAGGACGTCCGATGGCAACATTGGAAGAAGTGCTTGTTCCGTTGTATTTACTTCATCGCTATCAGATTGAGGCTGCTACTAATTTACTGGGCGGACTCAACTTTCGGTATGCCTTGCGTGGAGACGGGCAACCCGTAACAGAAATGATTGATCCTGTTCAGCAAGGGAAAGCACTGGATGCATTGATCAGCGTTATTACGACTGAAGAATTATCTATTCCTGAGCAGGTTATCAAAAATCTACCTCCTTATCCGATTGGTTATTCGCGTAACCAGGAAAATTTTAAAGGATACACAGGTGTAACTTTTGATCCGACCGGTGCCGCCGAATCACTTGCAGGTCAGACCATTGCACTGATTCTGGATCACGAGCGTGCAGCCAGGCTACTGGAGTACCATGGGAGAAACGAAAAACAACCAGGATTGATATCAGTCATTGACAAGCTGAACAATCAGATATGGAAATCATCTGCTGCCAAAGGCCACCAGGCGGATCTGCAGAGCATGGTCAGAAAGGTGTATTTGAAAGCCTTACTCGGGCTCGCAGCCCGCACCGATGCATCCGACAACGTCAAAGCAACTGTATTGGGTGAAATTGATAATCTGAGAGTCTGGATGAATACTCAGAAGGCAACCAACGATGCCAGGCTGAAAGGCGATATACTTTTCAGTCTGCTTCAGATCAGTCAATTTGAAAAAGACCCGGATAGGTTCAAACCATTGCAGCCTGCTCAGATGCCCGCGGGCCCTGCTATATGAAATGTCACTTGGACGGGCAATGTAGGAATTATACCAACAGATATTTAAATAGAAATAAGCAGAAGAGGGGCTCTGTAAACAATAGATTTGCAGAGCCTGTTTTATATCAGAAATCCACATTGAGATGAAGCTGAAACGGTGTTGGCATGGTATCTTGTGGCACTAAACCAGCATAAACAGGATTGGGAACAATCCGCGATTATAATTAACCGGAAGCACCATGAACGACGAGCGTATCTCAGTATTTGACATTTTTAAAATTGGAATTGGCCCTTCCAGTTCCCATACACTTGGCCCCTGGCGGGCAGCGCAGCAATTTTTGAATGTAGTTCGTCAATCCGTGGGGCTTCAGCATGTACAATCCGTGAACGTATTTTTGTACGGGTCCCTCGCCAAAACAGGTAAAGGACACGGAACAGATATCGCCGTCATACTTGGATTAGCAGGATACGACCCGGTTACGATAGTTACAACTGATATCGACAGCATTCTTGCAGGTATTACACAAAAAGAAACGCTCTCACTGGATAGAAATATTCAGATCTCGTTTTTACCGAAAAAGAATGTGGTATTCTGTATGAAAAAGTCCCTACCGTTTCACCCCAACGGGCTCACCTTTACAGCAGTTTGTAAAGATCAGACAGAAATCACTGAGACCTACTTTTCCATTGGCGGAGGATTTGTGATTCAGGAAGGTGCTGCACCGGAAGAGCAACAGACATCGATTCTTCCTTATCCTGTCGATTACGCAGCCGATCTTTTGAAATGGCATCGGCAGTGTCACCGGCCGATATGGGAAATTGTACTGGAAAATGAGCGGTACTGGCGTGATGAAGACACCATACGCACAGAGCTCATTAATATCTGGCATGTGATGCGTTCCAGTATTTTTCATGGCTCTCAAACGCAGGGAGTGCTTCCTGGTGGTTTGAATGTAAAACGCCGTGCAGCAGATTTGAACCAGAAACTGTTGAATGGAAAAGTATGTCTGGATTATGATGAGTGGCTCGTGGCAATTCAGAAGAGCGGTAGTGGATTTAAGTATACGCTCGACTGGGTAAGTTGTTTCGCTCTGGCTGTAAATGAGGAAAATGCGTCATATAGTCGCGTCGTAACAGCTCCCACAAATGGGGCCGCAGGCGTGATTCCCGCCGTTATTCAATATTACATTGCGTTTTGTGAGGGAGATGAAGAAGGGGTGTTCCGCTTTCTGCTGACCGCCGGCGAAATAGGTAGTATCTTCAAAAAAGGCGCTACAATATCAGCTGCTATGGGAGGTTGTCAAGCCGAAATCGGTGTGTCGTCGGCTATGGCTGCGGCAGGGCTTACAGAGGTGCTCGGCGGGAGTGTACAGCAATGTTTGATGGCCGCTGAAATTGCCATGGAACACCATTTGGGTATGACCTGCGACCCTGTCGGCGGACTGGTTCAGATTCCTTGTATAGAACGCAACACCATGGGTGCAATCAAGGCGATTACAGCCTGCCAGCTGGCTTTGCAGAGCGATCCGGATAATGCCAAAGTTTCATTAGACAATGTAGTAAATACAATGTGGGAGACAGCCCTGGATATGAATAACCGTTATAAGGAAACATCAGAAGGTGGCTTGGCTGTGAATATTCCAATCAGTTTAAGTGAATGTTAAAACAACAAATAAGTGATATGAACACGGTTAAAGTAAAAGCTTTGTCTTTTGGAATGATGCTGTTGCTGTCTGTAGCAGCTTTTGCTCAGAAGCCTACCATCTATCATCCCGAAGCAGATGCAAAAGCGCAGATTGCGGAAGCGGTTGCCAAAGCAGGAAAGGATAACAAGCATGTATTGCTGCAGATAGGCGGAAACTGGTGCAGCTGGTGCATACTTTTTGATAAGCTGGTGAACAGTAATGATACGCTCAGAACATTCCGCAATGATAATTTCGAAATGCTGCACGTTAATTATAGTCCTGAAAATAAGAATGAAGATGTGCTCGCTTCACTGGATTATCCCCAGCGTTTCGGGTTTCCTGTTTTTGTGATTCTAGATGGAAAAGGAAAGCGGATTCATACACAGAACTCTGCTTATCTTGAAAAAGGGAAGGGGCACGACCCTGCCAAAGTGCTTGAATTTTTCCAGCAGTGGGCACCCGCTTCCCTTGATCCGGCCAGTTATGCGAAAAAGTAACCGGATAAATTTTATTCAGCAGGAACTGCCAGTTTAGTTCCTGCTTTTACTGGTATGCCAAAGTTCGGTGTGCCGTCTTTATTCCATGTAAATTTCTGCGCACGCGGAGAGCGGAAGCCGCCACATCCTTGTCCGGGTTCTGCGTTGGCGTGGTAAAGTATCCAGTCTTCTTTTCCATCAGGAGATTTGAAGAACGAATTGTGTCCCGGCGCATATACTTTATTCTCAGCAGATTGCCTGAAAATCGGTTCAGGGGATTTTTTCCACGAGCTGGCTTTCATCAAATCTGAGGAGATCGTAGTTTGGAGCATTCCAAGTGCATAGAAATCCGTCCAGCAACCACTTGCAGAGTAAATGATGAAAATTTTATCCTTGTTTCTCAGAAATTGAGGGCCTTCATTTACGTTCACGTGCGGCGGGTTATTCGGGTCGTTCAGATCACCGTGTTTTTCCCATTCGTAATCACTGCCCGAAATTTTGGTACGTTCTCCGGAAATGGTCCAGGGATTATCCATTTTCGCAATGTATATATTCTGCTGGCCATTTTTGTCGCCTTCCCATCCTGACCAGATCATATAATACTGACCCTTCACTTCAAAAATATCACCGTCAATCGCCCATTTGTCGTCGGGTGTGGCAACCTGCCCTTTGAAAGTCCATTCTCCCTGCATAGGATCTTTTGAGGCGTTTTCAATCACATACATGCGGTGATTATCGTTTTTGCCATCATCTGCGGCAAAATACATATACCATTTATCATTGATGTAGTGTAGTTCCGGTGCCCATAGCTCTTTGCTGTACATCGTCCCGGCTGGGGGCGTCCATATTGTTTTGTTTTCCGCTGTTGCAAGGTCAGCCAGATTTTTGGTTTTCCATAACATGAGCTTATTCTGTACTGTATGGGTATAATAGTAGTAGCCATTTTTATGAATGCTGTATGGATCCGCGCCGGAAGGTAGCAGGGGATTCGTAAATGTCTTCTGTGCAGATACCATTGAACTGGTAGCAAGAAGGCAAATCAGGAATAACCGTTTCAAATTTTTGTTCATTTTCGGATCAGTTGGTTTAGTATAATAATCTGGTATCGTATTTATTTTTATTTACACACGCTTATTTTGTATTCAAAAATCGGAAGCTCTTATATTCTGCCACGGGTTTATCAAATGAATTTTTATCTTTTTGAAGTCTAACATTGATTGTTGCAGTTCTTCGTTTAGCAACCGCTTTTTCTGAATTGTGGGTATGAAATACATACCGGACTCCACCATTTTTATCGAAGTAAAAATCTCCGTGGCCTGGGCCGTTTTGTCGAATGTCTTTTCTGCTTAAAATAGGATTGCCGTTGTATTTTTTCCAAGGACCTGTAGGTTTGTCGCTGGTAGCAAATCCAACTGCATAATCCGGATTACGGAAATCATTGGCTGTATAGAAAAGATAGTAAAGATTATTTCTTTTCAGGATGGTTGGCCCTTCCGCGACGGGCCATTTTGATTTGGCGGTATTTTCCCAGCCATCTTCTGCGTGCAGGCACTCTTTAAGGGTTTCTTCAATAATTCCCGAAAGATCAGGTTTCATCTCGGCTACAAAAAGCCTGTTGCCTTCCTGAAGCCTCACATGATAAAGATAAGTTTTCCCATCTGTGTCAAAATAAATATAAGGATCAATTTGCTTTACAGGAGCATCTAGCGGTTTTTTCTCCTGTTGTCTGAAGGGACCAAGCGGGCTGTCAGCTTGAGCGATGGCGATATTTTCGTTGGCGACATAAGCCATGTAGAATTTTCCATCATGCTCAAATACTTGCGGAGCCCAGAACCCCTTCTCGCCGTAAGCCTCTCCTTTTTTCAGGGCAACTCCTTTATCTACCCAGTTTTTCTGATCCGGGGAGGTATAAACCTGAAAGCCCGCGTTGGCATTACCTTCCACGGTTCCATATAAATAGTAGGTGTTTTGATGAAAGAAAACGGCAGGATCAGCCAGATAAATCTGTTTATCTTTCGCTGTTTGGCCATTCACAGATACGATGACCAATAGGGTAAAAATGGTAGTACAAAATACTTTCATATCAATAATGTTATGATATTGAAAGCCACCTACAAGCTCTGTTTACTCAAAACAGGGCTTGTAGAAAGTGCAGGTGATTTTAAAGATCAAGCAATAAATGGGCAAGACCAAAGTAAACAGCATATCCGATCAGGTCATTGGCTGTGGTGATAAAGGGTCCTGAGGCTACGGCCGGATTGATTCCAATTTTTTCCAATGCGATAGGTGTTACTGTGCCCATAAATGATGCGAGGAATACCACCGACATCAAGGCAGCCGAAACTACCAGTGCTAATTGAACTTCGTTTCCGATCAGAAGATTGAATCCGAATACAATACTGCTGATAATAAATCCATTAATGAGCGCAATAGCGAGCATTCTTATCAGACGATATCCCAGACCAGCATCGAGTCCGCTTCTGTCGGCCAGGCTTTGTAACACAAGGGAAGAAGTTTGTATACCCACATTTCCACCTGTGGAACCAATGATGGGAATGAATGCAGCCATAGCCGGAATAATTTTCAGATCACCTTCAAAGTAGCTGATGAACTTTGCAGCCAGTATGCCGCCCATCATACCTACCAGTAACCAGGGAAGGCGCGCCTTTGTTTGTTGAAATATGGTATCATCTTCTTCCACATCACCGGTAATCCCGGCCATCGCCATCGTATCCGAACTAGCCTGCTCGGTAATAAAGTCAATTACGTCATCAATGGTGATACGCCCCAGTAATTTTCCCTGTACATTCACTACAGGTAATGTATCAAGGTCATATTTCTGCATCAGTTCTGCAACTTCTTCCGCCGGTCGGTAGGTTTCAACAAAGATAACATCCTTATCGTACAGGCTTTCTATTTTGGTATTCTTATGAGCCAGTACAATCCTTTTAAGAGAAAGTAATCCCAATAGTGTACCGTTGTCGTCAATCACATAAACGGCATATACCCGGCCCACATCTTCTGCCTGCTTGCGCAGCTCCTCAATACACTCATTTACTGTCCAGTTGATGTTGGCTTTTACAAGCTCTTTCTGCATCAGACCGCCTGCTACATCTTCGTCATAATGCAGAAGGTCCAGGATAAACCGGGCCTGTTCCCGGTCTTCAAGTAAAGCTATCACTTCCTCCCGAACGCGAATAGGCTGCTCGTTGAGCAAATCCACCGCATCATCAGAATCAAACACATTCACATAGCGTGAAATTTCCAAGGAAGTGAATGATTTCAGAAAGTCACGCCTTTCACCCGGATCCAGGTCTGCCAGTATTTCTGCTCCTGTTTCCGTTTCCAGTTGGGCCATCATGTATTTGGCCTGATCTGTATCAAGTTCAGTAAGCAGGCTGGTTATATCTGCCGGAAAGAGACCGTCCATCTGATCTCTTATAGCGACTGAATCTCCACTCTCTATCAATTCCTGAATATGTTCTACATACTCCTTCGTCAGTTCAAACGTCATTTCTTTAACTATTAGCGGCAAGGCTTATCTCAGCCTGGTAATTGTATTATTGCGGTAGCTGAATGCTTTCAGCAAGCTGTGTCAATGTCACAAACTCAGCTACACTGAGTTGCTCTGCACGCTTGGTAAGTAGCGGATGATCAGGCATTTCACCTATTGGTTTAAGCGCATTCCGAAGTGTTTTTCTTCTTTGGTTAAATGCAGTTTTAACTACTCTGAAAAACATTTTTTCGTTGCAGCCCAGCTTTTCAACCCCATTACGTCGCAGCCGAATTACACCTGACTGGACCTTTGGAGGCGGGTCGAACGCTCCGGGAGGAACCGAAACAAGGTAGTCAATATCGTAAAAAGCCTGCAAAAGAACGCTCAGTATACCATAGTCCTTATTACCCGGAGGAGATGCAATACGCTGTGCTACTTCCTTCTGAAGCATACAAACGATCTCGGGAATTTGATCCCGAATTTCGAGTGATCTGAAAAAAATCTGGGAGGATATGTTGTACGGAAAATTACCAATAATGGCAAACTTCTCAGAAAACGTATCCGCAGTATTGTATCTTAGAAAATCACCCTCTATAATTCTGGGAGTGAGCTCTTCATAATGTTTTTTGAGATAAGCCACCGACTCTGTATCTATTTCGATGACATAGGTCTGATAGGTTTTATTGGTTAGCAAAAACTGCGTCAATACACCCATACCAGGGCCTATTTCCAAAACCTTGTTATAGCCTCCATGCAATGTCAGACCATCAACGATCTGGCGCGCAATGTTCATATCCTTTAAAAAGTGTTGTCCCAAATGCTTTTTGGCACGTACTTTCGAGTCGTTCTGATTTTTATAAATTCTTTTCACAAGGTAAAATTACGTCTTAATTCGTAGATTTAACCAATTTAGACTAGGAACGAACTTTAAAAATACGAGCACGGGAAACTATGGAAATAATTTCTTCCCAGACCGACTGGCATACTATACACGATTCTTTACAGTATCTGAATCTGATTGGCGTAACTTTTTCACCTGATTTTATCATCAAAAATATCAGTACCCATGCGCTGATGAAAACCGGCTGGTCGGAGCACGAATTGGTAGGGTACAGTTTGTTTGATAAGCTGATTCCACAGGAGGAAGCAGACGAGATCAGGCAAATGCTGGAAGAAGGCATACAGGGAAAACGAAAACTTGAACAAAGGGAAGTGCCGTTTCTGGCAAGCAAGGGAACTCTGCGAACCTTTTCCATTAACTCGGTGCTCATGCAGACCGAAAATGAGGAGGTCACTTGCATCACACTGGTAGGAGACGATATCACACGAAGGCGACGTATGGAATCCTCCATCGCCAAATCCAATTCGCAGTTGCAGGATCTTGTAGATAATACCAGTGATCTGATCCAACTGGTTGCAATTGATGGGAAATTCATTTTTGTAAATAAAGCATGGCGGGAAGTTCTGGGTTACGGTCTGGATGAAATTGCCTCAATGCGTATTGATGACATCATTCATCCGCAACATAAAGAAGAAGCCAGAGCACAGCTTAAACTGATTGAAGAAGGGAATCCCAACCCCAATTTTGAATCGGTATTTGTAAATCGGGCAGGGAAAAAAGTGTTTGTAACCGGCAGCGTCAATTGCCGGTTTGACAATGGCAAACCTACCGCGTACAGGTGTATTCTTAATGATTTTACCGAAAAAATTCGTGCAGAGAAAGCACAGAATCTGTATTACAGTATTGCGAACTGGACAGTTAATACCCAGAATTTAGATGATTTTTACCATGCCATACACGATGAGCTGGGTAAGATCATTGATGTAAAGAATTTCTTTATCGCCCTTTACGATTCGAGCCAGAGCTATCTGTATTTCCCGTATTACGTTGATCAGTACTTCAAAGGTAATGTGCGCTTTACCCGTCGCAGACTGGGTAATGGTGTTACTGAATATGCGATTGCTTCCAACAGACCATTGTTTTTGTCCGGTGAGGATATAGAAGAACTGGCTAAAACAAATAGTTTGCATTTGTATGGTGTTACACCGCAGCAGCTGTTGTGCGTTCCGCTGCGTATCGGCGATAGAGTGACGGGGATTATCGGAGTGAAATCGTATGATGACACGAAAATGTTTGATGCACGTGATCTGGAATTACTGGAATTCATTTCCGGCCAGGTGGCGATTGCTATTGCCAGGAAGCAAAGCGAGGAAGAGCTCAGCAAATACCTGGCAAGACTGAATGCCATTTTTGACAGCAGTTCTCACCTGATCTGGTCTGTGAACAAAGGACTTCAGCTTACCTCTTTCAATAAAAATTATGCGGATCTGATTCATTCTGAAGTAGGCGTGGCACCTACACTGAACGTGAGTGCAGAGAAATTTGGCTGGCGCATGGTGGGCATTAATAACAGACGAACGCTGGATGCGAAGTACCGGCAGGCACTCAGGGGAGAGCCCCAGTATTTTGAATTCAGAATTGATAAAAAAGACGGAGGCGAAATGTGGCTGGAATTTTATCTGAATCCTATCCGCTATGCGCAGGGCGTGATTGAAGAGGTTTCGGGTATTGCCAGGGACATCACCCGTAGAAAGGAAGCTGAACTTTCTCTTCGTCACAGCGAGGAATTGTTCCGTGGGATTTTTGAAAATCTCCAGGATATATACTGCCGTATCAATCGTCATGGAGCGATCACAATGATCAGTCAGTCGGTTTTGAAGAGACTTGGTTACCTGCCAGATGAGGTAATCGGGCGTCAGGTGACAGAGTTTTTTATGGATCGGAAAAAAATCCATTCTGCACTGATCCGACTTCGAAAAAGCAGAAGTCTGCGCAACTTTGAAATTACTTTAAACAGGAAGGATGGTACCGAAAGACAGTTCATGGTAAATATGCTTCTGTTTGTAGACGATAAAGGTAAACATGCAGAGGTAGCAGTATTGGCCCGCGACATTACCGAGCTTAAACGTAACGAGCAGGAATTGCTCAAAGCAAAGGAGCATGCCGAACGTTCTCTGAAAGTAAAAGAAGGTTTCCTTGCCAATATGAGTCACGAGATCCGTACACCTATGAACGGTGTGATCGGAATGATTGATTTGTTGGGTGAGACACCGCTGAACGTAGAGCAGAAGGATTATGTACTCACGATTAAGCGCTCATCGGAAACGCTTCTTAACATCCTGAACGACATTCTGGATTTGTCAAAAATTGAAGCGGGGAAAATGGAACTGCACGAATCACCGATTGCCGTGGAGGAACTGCTTCTGAAATTAGTTTCACTGTTTGGACAAACTGCTAAAAACAAGGGGAATACACTCAATTACTATATTGCAGAAGATCTGCCCAAGTTTATCATTGCCGATCAGACCAGGCTGCTGCAGATTCTCTCTAATCTGACATCGAATGCTTTGAAATTCACGGAGAACGGCGCTGTGAAGGTTTTTCTGACATCTGTGAAACGGGAAGGTGAATTTAACAAGATCAAGGTGGAAGTACAGGATTCCGGTATAGGGATCAGCGCGATGGACCGACAGATTCTGTTTACTTCCTTTACACAGCTGGACAATTCTTCGCGAAAATCTTTCGGCGGAACAGGTCTTGGCCTTGCTATATCGAAGCAGCTTTGCGAACTGATGAATGGCTCGATTGGAGTAGATTCAACACCTGGAGAAGGTAGTACTTTCTGGTTTACATTTGAGACCCGTGAAACCTCAGAAGTAAAGGTAAGTAAGGCTAAACAGCTTGAGGAACTTCCGATCGAGAATGTATTTTCCGAATATCACCCTCATATTCTATTGGTGGATGACAATGCGGTAAACCGGAAGGTAGCCAATGAAATTATGAAGAAAGCCGGATGTGTGGTTGATCTTGCAGAAAGCGGATTTCAGGCCATTGATATGGTGGAAGAGAAGGTGAAATCCGGCAACAGCATGTACGATATCATTTTTATGGATATTCAGATGCCGGACATGGATGGGGTAGAAACAACGGTGGAACTGAAAAAACGCTTCTCGGATCTGCCTCCTATTGTAGCGATGACTGCCTATTCGATGAAAGAAGACCGCGACAGGTTTATCAGTCAGGGCATGGACGACTACCTGGCGAAGCCCATACGTGCTCAGACCCTGATTTATAAAGTAAGAGAACTTCTGGCCAACAACGGAACACACAATTATAATGTTGAGGTAAAGAAAGTGGAACAGACTGAGGAAGCTACATTACCGGTTTTGGATAAGGAAATTATTGATCAGCTGAACGGTATAGGCGGAGCCGATCTGGTATTATCCGTATTTGAAGATTTTGTCGCGGAATCCAATGAACTTGTCAGCGGAGCAGTGACCGCCTTTGCTGAAAATGATATAGCGACGGTGAAGAGCAATTTGCACACATTAAAAGGAAGTGCAGGCACCGTGGGCGTATCTCAAATTGCAGAAATCGCACGTGATGCGGAGTGGAGGCTCAAATCCGATGACACCAGCACACTATCCGAAGCACTTCCACAACTCGAAAAGGCTTATGCTTTGTTTCTGGAAAGTTATGAAGGGTTGTTGGAGGAGTGGTTGGAGTAGTGGTATATTCCGGGATACAGATTAGATTATTTCAAACGCTGTATCCCGGATTTTCACTACATCACCAAAAACGAAAACCAATACGTAACCCATATCTGATCAATCTGGCATCTACTTTTTCATTGGTTGTTATGATATGTGAGAGGCTGGAATTATACAAATTCGCTATATCATAATTGGAAGCTAGTGTTAGTAAACAGAGGAGGTAGATTTTTATTTGCATATTTGGGGAGGGGTGTTTGTGAGGGCAGCGACATACTTGTAATAATGGTCAGGAATGTATTTGAGTTGGGGATCACGGGCAAACATTTTGCACTTTTCCTCAGCAGTGGCCGAGTATATCCGCGCAAGGCTGTCGAGCTGAGAATTACCTTTGTCCATCATCGCCGCTTTTTTAAAATACCTTTCCGCATCCTGGTAATCTTCATTCTTAACTGCCTCGATTCCTTTATCGAGCGTATCATTAAATTCTGCAACTTCACTGTCAGATTTTTTCCTCGGATTTGCTTTACCGGAAGGCATCGTGTCTGTATCACCAATGTCAGTTCGATCATTATTTTTGCTCACGAAGTAGGATACAAGCAGAATTAAAGTGATTGTAAGGAATAATATTCCGATAGGGTAACTCAGTAATTTAAAATCCAGTTTATATTTTTTAATAGCAATGAACGATCCGAAAACAAGACCCACCAGTAATCCGAACAACATCCACATGATCACGGGTGATATGCTGTGGGAAATAAAAAGAAGCTTGTCTATGGGGACAAAAAGGAATGAACTAATTCGTCCTAAAAAGCCACGAAGAACATATAGGATAAAGGCAAAAAGTACTACCAGAATTAAGATTGCTTTTCCGTCTTTCATAACTATATTTTCTCAAATTTTTTAATCATTCTAAAAGACATGACTAATCCTAAAATAAAAAGCAGAAACAGCAAAAAGGATGATAATGGAGCTTTTGTGATCAGGTACGCGGAATTTCCAGCCGGAGAAGTATCTACGAGCCAACCTTTGTAATTTAAAATCAAACCCAGAAGGTAACGGAAGACACCAAAATATAAAGCTGCCAAGGTGCTGTACATTGCCAGTTTAAGTGCATATGCTTTTTTTGGAAAAACTACTTTAATATCAATGGGTATGATAATATCTTCATATACGGTGGAGATAACCAGTTCAAGACAGTAAATCTGGTCTTTATTCAGCAAGGTCGTATCGATAGTGATCTGTATATTTTCATGAACTCTTCCGGTCAGATTATTAAACAGAAAAATATCTTTATCAACCGATATTCCGGGCTTGCTAAATTTGAAATAGATTTTTGCTTTTAAATAGCCATGATTTTTGAGAGCTACCTGTATGGGATGGTCGACAGTAACGCCTGCGTTTATTGTTAAAAGCTGAATTTTTTCCTGATCAATTTTAAGCCTGGGCTTTTCTGATAAAGGATTAATGATGTGAAACAATGCCTGTACAACTCCCAGATTGACCTCATCTCCGGAATAGTATCCGCTATCAGAAATGAAGATAAGGCTATGATCCAATTGTTCATTCCAATCATCACGCCCCAGCCCGGTAAACCATTCATTTACGTTTTTATTTGAAATAGATTCGGCAATTTCCTGCCAGATTGCAAAATCCTTCTTAGCATGTTCTGTTAGTTCTACTGGTGTTTGGTATCGATTTTGATGGATGAAAAACGGTAGTCCGGGATCCGTTCTGTACAGAAATTTCAAAAAGCTGTTCAGGTTATATAGCGTTCCCAGGTTCGAGGCGATAGCGGGATCTGATTCCTCGATCCAGATTTGCAGTTCCCCCTTTCTGTATGATTCCAGTAGGGCATTATAACCTTCATAGGTGCTACATGCTTCCTGCAAAAGCGCTCTAACACTGGTGTAGAGTTCTCCTTGAAAACGAAACGGCAGGCGGGGATTTAATCTATAAATGACACGCAGATATTTTTTCTCAGAATCAAATTGATCCTCAATGATCCTGGCAAATTCATCTGCTTTGGTTGCACTTTTGCTTAAAGCTGTAACCAGCCCGGGTAAGTAATTTCCGTTCCTTAGAAAATATTTTGCATCCTCTTTATTCTGAAACGATATATCTCCGAGTTTCATCAAAGAATTGGCTTTTTGCCCAAGCCATTCCACTTCGATCAGACTTTCTCGGTATTCTTCCCAAACACGATCCGTCATCCATTTATTCAGGATCGACTGTGGATCCGGATGATTGGTTTCACGTGGTTTAAATTCTCTTTTGCTTAGTTCAGAAATAACATAATCCTGTACAACATTTCTGTTGATATTCTCTCCTGCAAGCAGAACCATTTCTTCAAATTGTTCTGTGGTAATAATTCCTTTTCTGAAAATAATTTCGAGTCGGCTATTGATGATTTCAAAAGGCCGCCAGTCGATTTCAGAATAAAGCTGTTGTATAAGCTGACTTAACTGACCCGTATTAAAACCAAGTTCCCTCGCATCAGCTACCACCTGTGGATATTCTGTTATTCTGATATCGCCGTGATTTAAAGTCAGCAGATCATTTAACTGCTGCCGGAGGCTTTCTAATGATGTCATTCTATTGAAGTAATTCCGTTAACTAAAACTGATCTGAACAGGCTTAACAATCAGCCATTTATTGCCCTGTAGTTTTAATTCACCTGGCACATCTGTATTAATCAGGCTATTACCCGACGGAAAGGTATCGTACTGACTAGTTTTTCCAAGAAAATACGGAGAATTGGAAAGTGCATACCGTTGCGCACTTTGATTGCCCGAAATTTTAAAAGAAGCGGCAGTTGGAGACAAAGGTGTTATTTCAAAAATGGTTTCACTATCCTCTTCATCGAGCAGTTCCTGCACTGAAAATCCATCTCCCTGGTCGGCATACCTGGCATACTTAACAACCGATGTCACGACAGGCTTTGGTTCTGGTTTTTTGACAACAGGTTTCCTGGTTTCAGCTACGGCAGAAAGTCTTTCATTCATTTCTGTTTCTGCTTTTAGATTCTCCTGAAGAACGGCAATTTCAGCTTCAGCTGATTTTAATTTCTGAGAAACTACTTTTAGCTCGTTACTGATGTTTTTAGACTGCCATTCGTTACTGCCGCCTTTGCTGCGCAGTTCTTGCAGGTCTCTGTTGTGTCGGACAATGATACGATTTTTGTTGCGCAGAGTCCATAGTAAAAATAGCACACCGGCAGCCAAAAGAAGGATCAGGCTATAAGACATATCTTTTGAAAGATCCGGCAAAAACGCGAAATAGCTGTTTGGTTCCAAAGATTTTTCTGACATTTGATTCACTGGTTCAGTTACTATTTCTTCAATCGCAGGATCTGAAACTTCCTGCGCAATTTCAATATGGGGCAAATCTTCAGCAACAGGTTCCGTTATTACAATTGCTTCAATGATTGAAACAAGTCTGTTTTCATAGGAATTATAGCTTTCCAAAGTCTTCCGACTACTTTTTGGGCCTGTTGTTATTTTCGTGACTATTTGATCTTTAAACCCAGCCAAACTTTTCTTCCAGCCGAAAGAACTGGTATCAATCTTTACTTTTTGCCAATCACTAATTAAATCGTCAGCCCTTTTTATTTTGTTTTTTCTGACAAAATTTATCAGATCATCGTACCCGTTGCAGTTTTTACATTGTGGTTCAGTTACTTCCTTAAAGTTTACATGATCCGAAGCCAGAAACTCCACAGTTTCTTTTATGATCTGAAACCTGGCATTTTCAATCTGCTTACCAGCTCCGTTTGCAGCTCTTACGGATCCTTGTAAAAGCAGAATAAAAAAAATAGAAACCACTCTTTTCATTAAACCACTGGTTTATTTTCTGTTATGCTTTTGGATAAACGATACAGTGCATCTTTCAGCGCGAAAAAAAACAGCGATTCGGAAATCTCGCTTTCTACATCCTGTTTGTGTAAATCCTGCAAAACTTTCCGGTAGCTATCGTACACTAGTCCTTCGCCATTAAAAATGTCATGATTCCACTGCAAAAGTCTGAGTGAATCTTTCAGTCCGCCAATCTTGAAATCTTTAAGGAACTTTGACACATCCGGATTATTCAATGTTTTTTCTAAAAATGCATTCAGGTTGTGCAGTACAGCCACGTTTAATGGGCTATCAATTTCCAGCGTTTCTGAAATATCAAACTTAGCTCTATCACCCGAAAGTTTGAGTTCCAGCTCTGCATTGGTTTTTGGATCGAAACCAGGATGTATGAAGTCCATAGTTCTACGGTATTTCTCCTTCTCATCCTCCGAAGCCAATGCATACAGGATCGAGCCATTCGCAGTGATCTCTTTTGGGTTGGAATTAAGATGTATTTTAAATCCGGATTGAAGTGTCTTCGTTGTGTAGGCGTTGATAAGCACACGCGTGAAATCTTCCAGATCACGCTCGTCGCCGCCGCACAGCAGTTTGATATACTGACTTCCTTTTCCGGTAAATGACAAATATCTCGGTAGTGGATAATCTTTTATTTCAATCAGCTGTACCAGATGAAAAATAATGGCACTGTAATGCAGATACGGAATGATCAGCAAATCCGGATTTCCAATGGTAATGGAATCACTGAACTTGAAATCGTCATATCTGAAAAGCAAACTTACAAGATCGTCGGCACTCAGGTTCGAATCATCCTTGACCTTATTGAAGTATTTGGTTTCAATCGGATTGATGTTGTTCTTTTTCTGATAGCTCAGATAATTCCGTATGAAACCATTGTCTTTCAACTTGTTCTTATATCCATTTCCCCAGATATCACTGCCCGCAAAACGGAAAGAAGTTGTCAGGTACTTATCCGCACGGTTCCCGGCGGATTCCATAAACATCATCACGTCGGTGGTTCCTCCGCCAATATCTACGTTGATTACGTTGGCGGTATCCTGAATGTCCGTATCGGATTTAGTCAGGAAAAAATACGGCGCTACAGATTCCGGGATTGGATCAAGTAACTGAGCTCCTGAATTCTTGAAAACATCTTTGAAAGCACTGCTCAGGACATTTCTCAATGCGGCTTTAATCCCTCTTTCCATGCTCAAAGGAACAGACCAGACCACCTTCAGATCGCCAGGATTTCCGTAATTCAGGATAATTTTTGCCCTGATCTGAAGCAGAAGCTGTGTCAGGAAAGCACTGACCCGACTTTTATTAGAATCATTGTTACTATTTTCCAGCAGCCACTTCAGGTTGGTTGTATAACTGACATTACTCGCCTGCATCTCTTCCTGGTCAATGTAATAACCAATGTTGATATGACTGAAAAGCGATTTGTTCTGGATATTATTGAAGGCTACAATTTCACAGGTAGCGGTTTTAAACGGAAAGGAAATATTTTGTCCTGGTCCAATAATCGGAGGAATAAACTCCCTCCTCAGGGTCAAATCCATCCACGGAAACTGGCCGTAAGATGCGTATTTATTGCCAAGATCTCTGTCTGTACCCGGAGAGTTTAGCAGTACCATTTGCTGATCTGCCTCGCCGATGTCAAATGGCCTTGGCAAAGCTTCGCCATTTTGCATGTAGGCCACGTGCGTATTAGACGTGCCAAAATCGATGGCGAATGTATAGGCCTTGGTCAGATTATCCTTGTTGAACGTTCTTATCTCAAAATTAGGAATGATCAGCCCTGCAGAATCCACGCCATTGCTATCGGAATAAGCCAGCTGCAAATAGTCGAATGCCTCCTTGATTTTGTAAAACCTCGACGTAGATGTAGCGTTTCCTGCATTGATATCCGTCCAGTTTGAACGGTCCTCAACTGAAGCCGTCAGATGTGTCGTATCCGAAGCAAAGTTTTTGAATGAATAAAATTCTAGTCCTTTGAGTTTCAGTCGCTCGTTGCGTTCGGCCAGCAAAATGGTATACTCATTCAGGTCTTTATAGCGCGATTCCGGATCGTTGATCTGGTAAAATGGAAATATGCCCAAATCGGTCCGGTACTCCACAATGGATTTACTCTTTTCATATTTCCTGCTGAATACAACTTCTGAAACGCCTTTTCTATTTTTAACCGGTACTTTAAGGTTCACAGTCACCTGACCGTCATGCAGCTCAACAGAAAAGTTATTTTTCAGATCGGCCAGATTAAAGAAGTTGAAATACTCCTTTTTTACAGGCAGTAAATATTTAAAATCACCATTAAAGCCAGTGTAAAACTTGGTTCGGTTGATATTAAATGGCATTTCTACCAGCGCATCTTCCAGAAAGTCATCAATGGTCAGGAAAGGATAGGTTACTGTGGTAAGAGCATTTCCCTGAGGCAATTTTCTTTCAAACAAAGGGACACCGCGGTGGTAAAAATCCTTGATCCGGGTAGAAGAATTCCAGGAAATATTCTTTTCCATGTAATCACCCGGCACATTCATGCCATCTACCAGCACGAGCGGCGGCTCTACAATTTGCTGCTCATTCCGCTCATTATACTGGTCCCGGTATTTTGTTTCGGTAGATCGGATGATAAAATCGCTCACAGATTTTATTTTCTCTTTTTCCTTTTCTTCTTTTTGCTGGAAAAAGAAAAGTCCGTTTACCGTCAGGAATTTGCCATCTACATTGGTTTTCAGTTTACTGTATTCATTGTCCATTAGTCCTGCTCCCGACTGATGATCCGTAAACTGGTGCCGGAATTCCGGAAAGTATTGTGCTACAGTTTTATTAAGATATTTTCTGAATCCATCCGCTTTGGCAAAAGCCTGCTTAAACTGCAAGGATAGCTTGTATATGTATTCAACAAATTCAAGATCTCTCTTGTGCAAGGGCCGGTATTCATTACTGAAAAATACTTTACCGTCAGCACTTTGCGGAACCGATTTGATCTCATTGTTTTTTACATATCTCGCCCAGTTTGGCGTAGTAAAAAACAGGGAAAGCGGCGATGTTCCTCCCAACAGTTTGTTCTCGTAAAAAATCAAAAAAAGGCTGTCTGTTTCTGAAAACCTCGAACTGTTTGGGTCATGGAAAATCTGTTCAAAGGATTTTGCCAATAAACTATGCGGGTGGTTTTGCCCTTTTTCTTTCAGTTTATTAATATTTTCCTGAACCTTCCACTCTTTGAACCAGATTTTCCTGCCAAGTCCTATTTCCGAGTTTTTGGAGTTGAATAGCAGCTGAAACACATCCAGACAATCTGATACAAGTTGATGGTAAATGGTGTTTCCGTCCAGGTTTCCACGGTCCGAACCTACGATCTGAAAGGCAGTATCAAATAATTCAAGCCGCGCCATCGGCGAAGGAATGGATGTGCCAGCCTTCGAAGAACCCCTGCCAAATGCGATGTTTTCAGGATCAAAACTGGTGGGATCAATACCCGTGCTTGGGCTCCATCCCTGTATTTCGTTGGGGTTATAACCCGGATATTTTCTAAAAATGTATGATGCCATTGTGCTTTGATTAGATCATGGATGGAAGCGCCTCCAGTTTTTTGTAACATTCCAGTGCAATACGATTGAGCAATTTAAAAAACCGTTTGTCCTGATCCGGAATGCTTTTCTTCAGTTCATCTTCCAGTTTTCCAAGTTCAGCTTTCAGGTAAGAATCCGAAATTCCTCCATTTGTTACCAAACCTAAGATCTTCTTTACTTCAATGGGTTTTTCCCTGACCATTGCATTCAGATCCTGATTCAGATTGAAGGGCTGGAACGTTCTTTCATTACCTGACATTTCCATCAGCCAGTTTTTGTAATGCACTGAAAAGAAAGCAGTAAGATTCTGATAGAAAGCACTGTTTGAATATTTCTCACCAATACCAAGTTCTTTATAAAAAGCTTCGTTCTTTAGATCAGGAATCTCTTCCAGATAAATTTTCATGGCATAGGTCAGCAGCGTGAGCGGCTCCATGATGGTTTTGGCAGTTGACGGGAAGAAGTGACGGATATCAATCACCTGATCTTCTTTTTTAATACCAAAATCAAAGTATTGTGTCTGACCTTTTGGAGCAAAACTGCCGTCCGGTTTATTTACAAAATCAATGATGGCCGTAGCACCAATCAGTTCTATCAAATGCGCATTGTTTTTTTGCTCAATGCCACCTTGTTTGTTTTCATATTGTTTCAATGGGCGGTCCCAAAGCTGATAAAAACAATTGATCTTCCCACTTAGGTATTTCAGGTAATAAGTCAGCGCCGCTTCTGTCTTGGAGTTAAACAGATCGGAATTGATTGCACTGTTCGTATCGTCTGTCACGTTGAAATACGGCATAACCGTCAGGGCACCGTACTTGTTGCCGCGTAGTTTTTCTTCCTGCTGCAGCAGTTTTACAAGCTGCGGAAATCCGGAAGAGCCGGTACCGCCAAAGATAGAGCTGACAATAAATATCCGGTCATTCTCTCCGATACTCTTCAGTACGAATTTAAATTCACGTGTATTGGACAGATTATTGAAAACGACAGAGCCTATGTTGGGATTTCCTTTAAAACCCTGGTTCAGTTTCAGGTTTAGCTCGGTATTGGGATCGCTGAAATCGGAGTTGTCATACAAGGCCTCCAAAAGGTCCTTATTGATATCACCTTCCAGTTCTCCTCTGGGATCGAGGTATTCAATGAATGACTTTTCCAGATTTTCAAACTGAAGCTGAAAGGAATCATCCAGGCCTTCTGCATACTGATTGTCAGAAGTAATGGAGCTTAGTGTATTCAGGTTGGTATTGAAGAAGCCTTCACGGATTTCTTCTGTATGGCTATATCCGTGTTCCCGGATGTATTTGTACGTTTTAAGTGCTGCCAGGGCTCGGCTGGTATCAGCATTATCAGCATCTACATCAATGATAATCGGGATAATTTTATTTGTATCGTTCAGCTTTGCACCCGCCGCAAGCAGCATGGTCAGTGAACGAACAACTCTGGCTCCCGTTCCTCCGATTCCAAAAACAAATGTATTTCTTGTAGGCATAATCTGATGAATGTCGCTAATTAAAATGGAGTGCGTTTGGCGAAAATAGAAAAGCGTTTAAAAATCAATGAGAATATCACAAAGTAAATAAAGGCGTAGAGCGTATTAACCATCGCAAACTTGTAGAAAAATGAATTTTCACTTTCTTCGGTAATAGTTTGCGCGTTGTTATAGGCAAAGCCATAAGCAATGATCAGCAAAATGACCATTGTAATGACCCAGTGGACAGTTTTATCCCAAATGGGTTTAGTTCTGCCAAGAATTATGTAGAATACCAGTGCGAAGACAACAGCGAAAACAAGTGTAAACAGACCTACAAAGGGATAAATATCGGATGCGAAAATAGGATCTGGATTTTGTCCGCAAAGCAATTCATAAAGAAATTCAAACATGGCTATTATTTTTTAACAGGTATTGATATGTGAACAAAGTTATCATTCGAATTTTCATAAGCCTCGCGTACACCATCGATCAGATGTTCAAAAGCGAAGGTTTTACCCGGGATGGCATCCAGCATCCTATCATCCATCGTAGACATTTCTTTGTAGGTGTTGTCATAAACCAAAGGAAGTTTAAGGTCAATTGTTGCTTTGTCTTTGTAGATGTCCGAAACTTCAAGGATAATTACATGGGTATTCTTTTCCAGATACTCCTTTTCTCTTGGTTTCAGTTTCGACTTGTCCAGATCGGTGGCAAGAAGGATATTTTTAATCCTGAAATCCAGATTTTCAGACGATGTTTTCAAATGTTCATTTAGATACGCAGGTGCATTGATTGAACTGGGGAGTGTCGACAAATCCACCGCAATAGCAAATACAGCCGGATCTTTTTTCGAAGCTTTCAGCTCGGAAATTTCTTTATCTTTTGGCTGCCATTGGCCTGACTTCTCATAGGTAAAAAATGTTTGGTAATCTTCAATCGTCTTATCAAACAAACCGAAATTCAGATCGATCACAGGTTTAAAGTTATTAATGCCGGTAAGCTGTGTATTAAATTTAGCCACAAGATCTTTGTTGCCGATTACCCAAATATAGTAGGGACGCTGTTCACCGTTCAGCTTTATTTTCGCATTCTGATAGGTATAGTAATTCCCGAAAAATGCAGAGCTAAAGCCGTACAGAGACGCTGAAATATCCTGTCTTTTAAGTTTCAGAAAGGTGTTTTTTACCAGCGCTTTCAGTTCGCCTGGTGCTTTTTGCTTATTAATTTCAGGGTTTGATTTGATAACGTTGTCAGGATAAGACAAAATACAGTCCGAAACGAAAATGGAGATATCATTGGAATCCGTTTTGATGGCAATCATTTCCAGGATTTTATGCATTTCCGAGCTCTTCTCGTTAGCAACCCGGGTGGTGGAAATGTCACGGATGAAATCCTTTGTCGTCTTGGGATACAGCGTTAGGGAATCAGCCACATAATATATTTTTAATGGTCCTTTGCCGCCCAGCTCTCTTCCTTCTATATCGACCAGCAGATTAGGAATGTCTTTTACAAACTCGGTCGGACCATTGAAATAGCCTGCCATACTCGCCGACGTTTCCATGAAAAAATTGACATTACCTATTTGTTTCTCTGGTACTGCTACCTCTTTGGACGGTTTTGTTTTGCAACTGTATATACTGATGAGAAAAGGTATCAAGAAAAGATATTTCTTCATGTAAAGTAAATGTTGGTTTAAGGATAACTGGTCAACAATATATAAATATTTGTCGAGTGCTACGGCTTTTTCCTCGGTTAGCACCCGGCTTACAGAATAAACGTACTTTTTGGACCAAATAACCTAAATTTTGTAAAGAATAATCTTGCGACCTATTGAAGTAAACTAACAGACACATATCTCACCGCTCCGGAATCCAGCGCCTGCACCTTCACCCAGCCTCTAACTGATTTCAGTTTTATTAATAAATCCCCATGGTTGAGCTTTTGAAGAATCTCGATTTTGTATTGAACTGTTTCCTCAAATTTGCGGAAGCCGCAGTAATACGTACAAAATCAGCATTATCAGGAATTTCGAGCACAAAGGTTTCCTTTTCCTCTCGGATAGATGTATTTTTACCGGCAACGGATTTTTGCAGATTATAGCGTTTCACCGAGGGACTACCTGTACGAACGGCATGCGCATGACTGAAGGAAATAGCTTTTGCCGGCCGGTAAGTTTTAGGGGATGGACTTCTTCTTACAATTGCGCGGGGTGAATAACACACGCAGGTGCCACCGCCTTTACAATATCCGAACCTGGAACAGTTGGTACAGATTCTACAATAGTCACTACCCTCACATTTACCGAGTAAATGATGAAAATCAAAAACATTAACCTTGTACACAGCATAGGAGGATAAAGAAATTCCCAGCAGGGAGAGCAGTACGAATTTTTTATGTTGAGGGTGATCGGGATAAATATAATAATAATGACCGATTTTATGCAAATCCGGTTTTTTAAAAATTCATAGACTCTGAATCACTTCAGATAGATCTTTTTCTATCGGCAACAAATGTCAAATCGTCGGTTAAAAATGCCGAACTGTCGATGTTTTTATATGTTTATATCTGTCGATTAAACTTTCTTTCAAAAACCTTCTCTAACCCTGCAGAAACCTTTACAATAACCATGAAAAGATTATTAACTCTTCTTCTATTTGTGATTTGCAGCGGCTACTCTGCATCTACACACGCACAAAATGTACAGATAACTGGTACGGTTATCGACAGTACAGACAAAAGTCCGGTAGTGGGCGCTTATGTAGCACTGAGCCGTGATACTCCTGATGCAAAACCCGAATATGTAACCACAGATGAAAAGGGAAGATTCTCTTTCAAAGGGCTCATGCAAAAAACAGCCTACCAAATCAGGATATCCTATCTGAGTTATAACGATATGATGAAAAAGGTGACTCTGGAGTCTGATGACCAGAATCTGGGTACTTTCGAGCTGACAGAAGCAGTGGCCAATTTAAAGGAGGTAAAGGTCGTCGGACAGGTGACAGCCATGGAGCAAAAGGGTGATACCACCCAGTTTAACGCAGCTGCATTTAAAACCAATCCTGATGCCACAACGGAGGATCTGATTCAGAAAATGCCCGGCATTACTGTGACCAACGGTACGGTGACTGCGCATGGCGAGACAGTCAACCGGGTATTGGTTGATGGCAAACCCTTTTTCGGTGAAGATGCAGCGTTGACACTTAAATCCCTGCCCGCGGAAATCGTTGACAAAATTGAAGTTTTTGATAAACTTAGCGATCAGGCCCAATTTACTGGTTACGACGATGGAAATGCGCAAAAAACGATCAATATTGTAACCAAAGCAGACCGCAAGGTAGGCCAGTTTGGAAAAATGTTTGCCGGATATGGGCTGGATAATCGTTACCAGGCTGGCGGAAATGTCAGCTATTTCAAAGGCGATCAGCGTATATCACTGATCGGTCTGAGTAATAATATCAATAATCAGAATTTTTCCAGCCAGGATCTGCTGGGTGTGACAGGCAGCGGAGGAGGAGGTTTCGGGGGCCGGGGAGGCGGTGGAAGTTCGAATAACTTTATGGTAGGAGGGCAAAGCGGTATCACAAGTACCAATTCGATAGGTCTGAACTATTCAAATAAATTCGGAACAAAGGTTGATGTAACGGGTAGCTATTTTTTCAATCGAACCAATAATACCAACGACCAGACTACCCAACAGGAATATTTCCTGCAAGGTGTAGGCGGAAATCAATTCTATAACGACACCAGCCGTACATCCAGTACAAACATGAATCACCGTGTGAATTTCCGGGTCGAATACAACATCAACAAAAACAATACACTTATTGTAACCCCGCGATTGAGCTTTCAGGATAACCATTCTGCAAGTATGAAAGTAGGATTAACAAGCCTTGCTGATGGCAGCCTGCTGAACAGTGCTGATATTAACCGGAATAATAAAACCAACGGATATAATTTCGGAAATGACATTTTGTACCGCCATGCCTTCGCAAAAAGGGGCCGTAGCATCTCTCTGAATGTGAACACACAAATGAATGATCGTAGTGGGGTGGGACGACTATATTCAAAAAACCTCTATTTTAACAATCTCGAGATGCCCGGCGATACGATCAATCAGGAAAATCTGACGAGTTCTGACGGAACCACATTGGGGACAAATCTTATTTATACCGAACCAATGGGCAAAAGCGGACAGCTGCAACTGAACTATAATTTTACATTAAGTAACAGCAATTCGGCTCGGGAAACCTATAATCTGAATTTTGACGACAATTCATACGCCAACTTAGATACCTTGTTGACTAACAATTTTGATAATCGTTACACGACAAACAGAGCCGGAATTTCGTACCGGTTGAGAAAGAATGAATGGACGAGTAATCTGGGAATTGATTTTCAGAATGCCAATTTGTACAGCCAGCAGCTGGCACCCAGAAACGCAACAGTCGATCAGTCATTTACCAATATCTTACCTAACTTAATGGTGATGTACCGGTCCAAATCCGGTACGCAGTTCCGGGCATTTTTCCGAAGCTCAACAAATCAGCCTTCGATTACGCAGCTTCAAAATGTCGTTGATAACAGCAATCCGCTATCTCTTACGGCAGGTAATGCTAGTCTGAAACAAGAATACCGCAATAACCTGAATGTTCGCTATTCACTGGCTGGCGCGAACCGGCCTTATAGTTTGAACGCTATGATTTTTGTAACGCAGACCAACAACGCGATTGTGAATTCGACTTTCATCGCGCAGCAACAGACAACGCTGCCTAATGGTATTGTACTCGAAGAGGGGGCAAGACTCACATCGCCCATCAATGTGGATGGCAGCTGGAATGCACGTTCGCTGATTGCCTATGGAAAACCGATCGCTCCTTTGAAACTAAATGTTAACCTGAATACAGGGTTTAACTATGTGCGCTCCCCGGGTGTGATCAACAATGTGTCTAACTTCTCAAATACTTATGCTGTTTCACAGGGTTTGGTGGTAAGCAGCAATATCAGTGAAAATCTGGATTTTACGCTATCCTATTCAGGTAATTACAATATTGTACGTAATACAATCCAGCCTCAAATGAACAATAACTATTACACTTCTGGCATTAGCGGACGTGTGAATTGGATTTTTGGAAAAGGATTTGTAGTGCAGACAGACGTAAACAACCAGTCGTACCGTGGGTTAGGTGAAGGCTACAATCAGAACTTTACGCTCTGGAATGCAAGCGTGGGTAAAAAATTCCTGAAAAACAATGCAGGCGAACTGAAGCTAACCGTCTTTGACATACTCAAACAGAATAACAGCATTTCCCGGAATGTAACAGAGACTTACGTGCAGGATATGACCAGCCAGGTACTTACGCAATACGCCATGCTCACATTTACATACACACTTAGAAATTTTGGCAAAATGCCTGCTCCTACAAACCGTAGAGGTTTCGACGGGCCGGGAGGCACTCCTGGTGGTGGCTTTCCGGGAGGTGGTAATCGTGGATCGGGTGGTGGAGGAAGAGGATTCTAATCATGTACTGATTTAAAAAAAATGGGATCGCGATTTAGTCGCGATCCCATTTTTTATTGATTCAAATTTAAACCTATGCGTTATTTTTTCTGAGGGAATGGAATGATCAGTTTTTCACCCCTTTCCGAAAAATCTTTTGATTTCCCATTGGCCTTCATGATAGCATCTTTAGTCACACCATGCTTTTCAGCTACTACACGAAGTACGTCACCAGGCCCTACAGTATGAATGGTTTTTACCTGAACTTTTAACTTGGTGGTTCCGGCTTTTACGTCCGATACGGAGGAATTTAAACCTTTCAGCGTTTCGAGCTTGAGATTGTAACGCGACGCAATACTTGAGAAAGTTTCGCCGCTTTTCACACTATGTGTAATTTGCTGACCTCCTATGGATGAAGCAGAAATTTCTTTTACTTTTTCCGTTGCCTTCTCTTTTTCTTTTACCGGTTCAGTGCGCTCAGCGCTTGTAATAGGCTGGGGTTCTTCTGTTGGTTCTGCAGTTTCGGTTTCCGGATTAGGGTCAACCACTACTGATGTAAGCTCTTCAGAATTGGAGGAGCTATCAGAAATATATTCGTAGCCAACATAAAGCATTGCCAGAACAAGAAGGACAAGTACCGATAAAGTGATTATTGGGAGGTTCGATTTTTCAACCGGACGTACATTTCTTTTCTTTGGGAATTCGTCTTCCATTGCTAACAGGCAGTTCTATTTTTTGTGGTTGTACTATTACAAAGTGATGGTATTTACTTTACGAAAATAGTAAAGCGCCTCTATTAATCAATCAGATTTTTTAATTCTGAGTTCATCACAGCAACTTTCTCCTTAAGTCCGGACTTAAAGGCATCCAATCTTTCCGCCGTTTGCGGATCACTTGCTCCGATAATCTGTGCTGCAAGAATTCCGGCATTACGGGCGCCATTGAGAGCTACCGTTGCTACCGGCACACCCGACGGCATTTGCAGGATAGACAAGACTGAATCCCATCCATCAATCGAGTTGCTGGAAAGAACCGGAACACCAATGACAGGCAGAGAGGTAAGAGAAGCAACCATACCGGGCAAATGCGCCGCGCCACCTGCACCTGCTATAATCACTTTCAGGCCTCGCGTGCGCGCTGATGCACCATACTCCATCATTCTCTCCGGCGTGCGATGAGCTGAAACAATTTCCATTTCAAACGTAATACCGAGTTCTTTTAGTGCATCCGCAGCTTCCTGCATCACCTTTCTGTCCGAAAGGCTGCCCATGATAATTCCAACCATTTATATTTCTGTTTTAGAGTGAAAGAGTATCAGCAGTTCTCCATTTGCTATATCACGACCTGCTGATCACCTTGATGTTTTTTGTAACGTATGCTACCTTTTCCTTTAACGCGCTGATGTTTTCGTCCATGAGGGTAATATGGCCCATTTTTCTGAAAGGTTTGGTGATGGCTTTCCAGTAGAGAAACGGAAATACTTCGGGCGTCGCCAATAGCTTTTCCATCCCCTGGTATTCAGCTGGACCTTCGAATCCGGCTTCACCAAGCAAATTCACCATCGCTGACGGGCCGTATGCTTTGGTACTTCCCAAAGGCAAGTCCAGAATGGCGCGCCAGTGCTGTTGGTATTGAGAGGTCACATTTGCCTGAATGGTATGGTGACCGCTATTGTGCGGGCGGGGGGCAACCTCATTGATCAGCACTTCACCTTCAGGAGTTAAGAAAAGTTCCACCGCCAGCAAGCCTACAACCTGAAATGCCTCAGCGGTTTGTCGTGCTATCTGCTGTGCTTTTTGGTTTATGTCTTCTGAAATTTCTGCAGGAGCAAAAAGATATTCTACCAGATTCAGTTCAGGATGAAAAACCATCTCGACCGTAGGGAAGGTCATCACCTCTCCTGATGGGTTTCGGGCCACGATTACCGCCAGCTCTTTTTCAAAAGGAACTGCTTTTTCCAATAGCCCGGGTTGATCAAACGCTTTGTCAAGATCCGCTTCTGATCCGATCCGCTGTACCCCGCGACCATCGTATCCGTCACGACCCAGCTTATGAAAAGCAGGAAGAAAGTCCAGATGTTCGCGTACCGAAGCGCGGTTGTCTGTCAATATAAAATCAGCAGTAGGAAGACCTTTGTCTGTATAAAAAACCTTTTGGATTCTTTTATCCTGAATCTGGCGAATGACCGAAGGTTGGGGGTATACTCGTTTACCTTCTGATTCGAGCTTTTCCAGCGCTTCTACATTAACCTTTTCAATCTCTATGGTAATGACGTCGAGATCTTTTCCAAATTGATAGACCGTGTCGAAATCTTGTAGTGAGCCCTGCGTAAATTGTGGGGCAATGCTGCGGCAGGGAGCCTCTGCATCGGGATCTAAAACATGAATATCAAGATTCCAGTCGATAGCGGCTTGCAGGAGCATGAGTCCCAGCTGGCCACCACCAAGAATTCCTATTCTGGATGAAAGCATTTATAAATAAAATAATGTTTGGTACAAAGTTGGGGTAAAAAGTGATAAACAGAAAGCCGTATCCGTTTTTTTACTTTTTAAACCTTATTAAAAGTACTTCAACCAAAAGAAAGAATAGTGCTACATACAAAAAGTACTTCCACAAACTTGTTCCCAGGTTTTGTTGCTGAAACTCTTTGGCAAAGGCATCATCGTTCAAACTGTCAAAAACCTGAACGTTCTTCTGACCGGCAAAAGCAGCTTTTAATTCCTCAGGAGAATAGTACTCCAGTTTGGATTCATTGTTATTGTGATTCAAAGCAATAACCTGTAGCACCTGTTTATCTTTGATCAGCTCAAAATAGCCGGCCTGAAGACTTTCTCCTAATTGGTCGCCCTGAGGAATTTCCAGTAGAAGTTGATTGCCTGCCACACGCTGCACGGGGATAATTTCTGTTTTGTCACGTTTTAGTTTAAATGTTGTATTTGGCGTCACCGTGTCTAAATGCAACGCAATGGGATTTTCATCAAAAGTGAAAGCTGTTCTTTGAGCACGCACACTCATGGCAGCCATTTTATACATCACAGGAACAAAAATAGCATGCTGTGCCATAGTGCTGAATTCATTCTGAAACGGGGAAGCGAACAGATAAACCTTCCCCTTTCCTTGTGTAAGACGCGTCAGATAGGGTTGCCCGTTCCTTAGACCAAGCAATTGCTGTCCTGATGAAGGCCAGGACCACACCGGCGAGGCAGAAGGCAAACTCAGATTGGTTTCCTGACGAACAGACTCTTCAAAAACATCACTGAAAAACGGATTGTTACGATCAGGAGCAGTCATGGGTAGCTGCTCCTGAGATGGACTCTTGTTTACAGACAACCCGTTAACGCCAAAGCCACGCAGTAAATTCTGGTAACTGTTAGGGTCGGGCTGAGAGGGTGGGATGATGGATACGCTTCCGCCTGTGTTAATGAATGCAATCAATTCCTGAATAAGCGTACCGCCCGGTTGCTGCAGACCTTCGAGCACTACCATATCTGCATCTTTCACCATACCAGGATCAAGATTGTTTACACTGTAACTTTTTAGAGAAAATAAGCTGTCATTGGCATAAACATTCTGAATGTGATTGTCCGGATTTTGCTGGCCATAAATATGTACTACCCTTATTTTTGGTGAAGCATTCAAGACAAAATAATAGTTATTGTCAAAGGTTACAGGGAAATCGTCAAAAGTAATTAATCCTTTTTTGTAGCCTTTGCCCGTCAGACTGAAGTTGAATTGAGCCGTGGCTGAGCCTCCTGCCGGTACAGTAACAGAAGCGGTAGAAGCCTGCGTATTGTCCAGCGTGAGTTTAAGCACTACATTTTTGGCAGTTTCTTTTCCTGCATTACTCACTTTTACAAAAAGTACATTGTTTTGCAACTCTCTGATGAAAGGCGTACTCAGCCATGCGGAATCTACATAGACATTTTTTTCAGCTATTGTTTGTACCGGGACAAGAAAAAGTTGATTGGTTGTATCAATTTTAAGGTCAGCCACATTGCCTGTAGTGCTTTTCTGAAAATCCGAAAACCAGAAAAGCTGATTTTTGCCCGACCTTTGATGTCGGGCAATCAAGTTCTGCTGTCGTTTGTATACATCTTCCAGCGTTCTGGGTGTATGGGAAAGTCTTACCGAGGTAAGTAAGTCGCGGATTTTCTCGGCCCGATAAAGTGCTTGCTCCTGCGCTGAAAAGTCGTTGGTGACGAGTTGAAGAGAAGTCGCATTTTTGAACAACCCAAGCAGATCACTCAAATGACCGGTAGCAAGATCGATGTATCGTTTTGAATTCACCTCATTTTGCATGCTCATTGAGTTGTCAAGATAAAGACTTGTAACTCCTTTTTGCTGTGTTGACGAAGCGTTTTTGCCGGGTAGATAAGGTTGTGCAAATGCAAATGCCAAACAGGCTATAGCCAATATCCTGGCCGCCATAATGAGCCAATGTTTTATTTTTCTGACCGACCTGGTTTGTGTATCTACCGCTTTCAGGAAAGCTACATTGGTAAAGAATACACGTTTTGTACGCCGGAAATTGAAAATATGTACAGCTATGGGAATGGCTATGGCAAGCAAACCCCAAAGAAATCCAGGGAACAAAAAATTCATTATGGGCAGGATAGTTAAAGTGCTTATTTGCTTTCGGCTGTCAGCAATCGGCTGTTGGCAATCGGACTGAACGTGCACCAATACTGATGGGCTCCTTTAAATAAAGTGCTGAAAGCTGATGGCCGAAAGCAGAAAGCGGTATTATCGCAAATTACACTAAATTATGGTAACTGCTTTTTATTTCAAATGCTTTCTGCATAAGTCAGATGCTTTTTTCTAACTTTGCACTTCATTTTAGCGTCGTTGAGCCTGTAGTGATACTGACAACTGCTGACAATAAAGAAACTGCTTAATTTTTATTTAGAATTATGGCCAAAGTATCGGTGAACAAACACCAGCCTGTTTATCAAATGCCTACGAATCCGGCGGCGGTTCGTACTAAGAAGTATGCCTTGCCGACCAAGAAGTACATCACCCTTGCCATGCGTTATTTTTTTAAAACGCAGATCAAATGGGTATTGGTACCCGTTGCGCTTATTTTAATCAACGCTATTCTTGGAATTACAGACGTGTATCCTAATTATTGGGTATACATTACAGTTTTTGTAGGTACCCTGCTGTACATCCTTTTTTGGGTGATCCAGTTCACCGGCATTACCCAGCTTGCGCAGTATAAGCCTATGTTTGAAAAATTCTCTTATGAATTCGACAACCGTCAGATTTTGATGAAGCTGAACCACAAAGAGGGAAACATCATGAAGTGGGAGCAAATTCTGGAAGGATATAAAGACAAAGATGCTTATGTTCTTGTGATCTCAAAGGGACAGTTTGTATATCTTCCCTTTTCGATCTTTACGTCTGAACACGACATCAAGGTTTTTGAGCGTATCCTCAAACAAAAGGAACTGCTGAAAGCAGAAAAATAAAGAAATTGAAAACCCGGTTTATGCCGGGTTTTTTGTTAGCCTATACTTTGGATTGTAATCACTTTGTTCATGAACGCATTTTTACGTTATCTCAATGGTTTTACTCCATTAACCGGAGATGTGCAGGAGGCAATATCAAAGATTACTATCAGAAGAGAAATTAAGGCAGGGGAGTTGCTGTTCGACCAGGGCAATATCTGTAAAGAATTTCATTTTCTGGAATCCGGCATCGCCAGGGTGTTCTACTATAAGGATGGTAAGGAAGTAACTGCATGGTTTGCTTCTGAAGGACAGATTGCCAGTGCAATAGATAGCCTTTTCAGTGGAAAACCTTCATTTTACAACATTCAGCTGACCGAAGATTCTACATTATGGAGTCTGCAGTTCGATAAGATTGAACCGGTGTTTGAGCAGTTTCCAATCGTAGAGCGCTTGGGCAGACTGATGATCACACATAACTACTTGTTGCTGGATGAGCGTATGAAGTTGTTCGCATTTTGCAGTGCGGAGGAAAGATATGAAAAGCTATTGGCTCAGATTCCGGATATCGCACAGCGCATGAAGCTGGGTTATATCGCATCCTATTTGGGGATTTCTCAGGAGCATTTGAGCAGGATCAGATCAGCGTTTAAAAAATAATATGTGAAAATGCGATTTTGATAATTGTCAAAGCGAATGTATATCCTTATGGTTACCTTTGATTCATCATATACAACAGATCTCTGTACACATGCAACGATTCGCCTACTTGTTATTCGCTGTTATCACTTTGGCAGGCTGTAAAGAAAAATCTTCCGTAGAGCCTAATTTAAAAACGGATGCCACGAGCCTTCAACAGGCTTTCGAGAGAGAAAACAGTCTTACAGTTTTTAATCAAACATTCAAAGATACAGTTCAGCTAAGGTGGGAAGCGCAATGGGACAGTAATGTTGTGGAAAGGGTAAATGACAGCATACAGGTAGCCTACATTCCACTGATACCAGGCATTTTTAGTTTAAATTCAGGTAAAAAAATTCCTAATTCTAACGTTCAGGGTTACAGTAATTATATTGTGATCCGCGTTGGCAGACACTACAGAAATTATCTCGCGACCTATTTTGATAGTCAGATACTAAATGCACCTGTTGATCGCAGTAATTTTTCGGGCACAGTCGTATTCAGGAACTTGCAAACGAATGTGAATGTCGTGACTGAATACGAAAACGGACAGCACGTTAAAGGCTGGAAAATAGAGTGAGGCTACTTCTCTTAGTGCTTCTTCATAAAGTTCTTCTCGCCCGCTGCAATTGATATCATGAGTACATTATCCTTCGGTGGGATCGGGCAATTAAAGCCTTCACTATAGGCGCAGTAGGGGTTATAAGCCTTATTGAAATCCAGCATACATGTACCGTCCTTTATTTCTGTTGTTTTCAGATCCAGATATCTACCACCTCCATATGTCGTTTTGCCACTGGTTCTATCTTTGAAAGGGACAAAAAGATAATCCTTATATTGAGGAAGCGTTTCAAGTCCCAGACTTCGATACACATACAGCTTATGGCGTCTGCCGTCAATTTTAAAGCGAAGTACACCATATTGCACGAATGTTTTCTGAGCACCACTAAAGGTTGGCATGCCAAATGGCCTGTTATGACGAGTCCTTTCAAAACTTGCTTTTACCTGAAACGTAGAATCCGGTGCATAGAATTGAAGATATTTCAAATCGTCCTTGCTGAGCGGAGAATTAGGTGTTTTTGTAACCTCTTCGCGATACTTATCGCGGTAGTCATCGGTATGCCTGGCAAATTCCTGCGCCATCAAAGGGCAGGAAAAGCCAAGAGCTATCAGAGATATGTGAAGAAGTTTTTTCATTGAGTTTTAAAAAAATCCGGTAGCCAAAACTACCGGATCAGTTATGTGTCTCAATGTTAAAAAATTAGTGCCAGCACTACAATTATTGTGCACTTAATTTTTGGATTTTCGAATCATCAAGATTGAAATATTTCTTCACTGCTTCATAATCGTTGTAATCAACTCCTGGTCCTGATTTTCTTGTAGTCCAGTCTGACGGAAGGACCACCACGCGGAATGTCTGATTCTGGGTGACTGTTGAGGACAATGTGGAAAGATTTATGTTTGTTGGCGCATCGATAAACACAGTAAAGTCGGCAGGAGTAAAATCAAAATTGTAGACGATCCCTCTCGGCATATCTATCGCCTGTGGCATCAGTCTCCAAATCGGAGTATTTCCGTCAACATCCCAAAGTATGTAGGCAAGTACGATGTCTGAGTCCAGAACAGTAGCACTGGCAGAGGTAAACGGACGGCGAATCTGCCAGTCGTTTCCTGCATTAAAGTTTACGTTTTCAATTTCAAACGTCTGGCCGATTTCACCATTTACACCAGCTGGCCCTTCGGGGCCACGTGGGCCGGTGCAGCTTTGAAACAAAACGCCGATTGCGAATATGAAAGGAATAAGAAGCTTTTTCATGATGTAATAGATAAAAGTGATTTAAATTTTAATTTTCGGTTTGATTCAAAGGCGTCCCTCAGGTTTAATCTTAAGAAGAACGTTAACGATTCATTAACTAAATGGATGCCGGATGCGCTGTATTGGTTGCTTCGGCACAACTTTAATAATTAATTAATTTGCGTAGAACATCGTTCCATCGTACTTTAACTGCAATAGAACGTTAAAACAATTCATTATTTTAAAAAAGATAAAAAAAATGATTAATCGTAAAGCAACAGCCGTTTGGAAAGGCACTGGTAAAGAAGGTACTGGTACTATCAGCACACAGAGCACAGTTCTGGAAAATACCCAATATTCTTTCAATACCCGTTTTGCTGAGGGTAAAGGCACAAATCCCGAAGAGCTTATAGCAGCAGCTCACGCAGGATGTTTTGCAATGAAACTAAGCTTCGAGTTGAACGCAGCCGGGTTTACCGCTGATGAGTTGAATGCAACTGCCACCGTATCATTGGATCCGTCCAAAGGACAGGTTACAAAAAGTCATATCGATCTTAAGGCGCAAATTCCAGATATTACTGCAGAAAAATTTGCTGAGATAGCAGAGAAAGCAAAAAAGGAATGTCCGATATCGCAGCTTTTGAATGCTGAGATCTCATTGAACGCAGAATTGGCGTAAGACAAGCGCGAAGTATTTCACGGAGGATGGGTTTAAGAACTCATCCTTTTTTATTGTGCTGGTTCCATATGCAGGGCACCTTGTCTTGAGAATGTTATTGATTTACAGGTTGTATAAGCTTTGCTGCCTGGATTTCGACAAGCTCAGTCTGACAAGATCTTGGATGTGGCGTAGTTACAGCTCAGGGCCGATTTATACAAGGCGCAGAGCGCCATAATATTTGTAGAAAACCTGTCCCGTTTAGTGTATGGAAGGTGCAGCGCACCGAAATAATACACGGATAATTTCCAGTTAATTAGAGGTTAGCTTACTTGTGATTTCGACAAGCTCAATATGACAGGGTATTGGATTTAACCTATTGATTACGAAATGATTAGTCTGTAAATATCCAGACTTAATTCGCGTTATTCAGAATCGCAAGTGATCTTTTCAATCTTCTATAAAAAGATCACTTGCGATTCGGTCTGCGAAGAGTTTGCCTGCATGCGTTAACAGAATTGTATCATTTTGTACAGTGATCCAATCCTTATTGATCAATTCCTGCAAAGATGAAGAGCTTTCAGATGCGAACCTATCTGCTGACAAAACACCCAGCTTTTTTACGTCAACACCCCATTTTGTTCTTAATCCCGTCAACAAGTATTCATTGGTTATATCTGCCACGGATAGCAGTTCCTGTGTGGCTGGTATTGTTCCGTTTGATATAGCTGCCAGGTATTTGCTATTATTAGCAATGTTGTATTCCCGGCTTAATCCATTGTAGGAATGTGCACTAGGGCCAACGCCCAGGTAGGGGCGCTGTTTCCAGTAAGAGCTGTTATGCCTGCTATACTGATCATTGCGTGCGAAATTGGAAATTTCATACTGCTCAAATCCATTTTCAGCCAGTGACGCGACCAGGGTTTCAAATTGTTGTGCTGCAAATTCTTCATCAATAGGCTTAATCTTCTTTTTCTTCAGCCAGGATCCGAATGCAGTTTGAGGTTCAATGGTGAGGCAATAGGCTGAAAGGTGACTGACACCGAGACTTACGGCTTTTTGAATATCACTTTCAAGGATCTCGTGATTTTCAGCAGGAATAGCATAAATGAGATCAACGGAAATGTTATTGATTCCCAATTGTTGTGCTTCTTTTACACATTGTTCTCCTTCAGATGCAGAATGAATCCGATTCAAATGCTGCAGATGTGGCTGGTGAAATGACTGGATTCCAATGCTGAGCCGGTTGATTCCCGCATCTGCAAGTTGCTTTAGTTTAGCTTTGTTCAAATCATCAGGATTGGCCTCCAAGGTAATTTCTGCATGATCCATTACATCATAATGATCTTTGATTGTTCCCATCAGTAAATCCAGCTCCCGCTTGTCAAGCAAAGAAGGCGTGCCGCCACCAAAGTAGATGGTTTCCAGTCTTGTAGAGGTAAGATATGGTCGGCGCATTACCAATTCCTTGGCTATTGCATCTACAATGGCGGCCTTATTGTTCGTATTGGTACTAAAATGAAAATCACAATAATGGCAGGCCTGGGTACAAAAGGGTATATGGAGGTAGAGATGCAAAATGAATTAAGAATTAAGAATTAAGAATTAAGAATTAAGAATTAAGAATTAAGAATTAAGAATTAAGAATTAAGAATTAAAATAGACTTCAAAAGATTCCATTCTTCTCATATTTAGCGCTGAATCACTACTTTCATTATTGATTTTTCATTCCTAATTTTTAATTGACTTTTCCCCATTCCCAGCCCAGCTTAATGCCCGCCCATAGATTGTCCTTTGGCGCGGCGTTGTAATAACGGTTACCAAATGCATTCAGGTCAAAACCCAGGCTGTATATGCCCGCATTTACTTTTTCAGCAGATACTGAAAACTCGCTGTATAGGTGTCCACCCCAGCTTCTCCTCCATACAGCTCTTGCTGTCCACTGATGGTAAGGCGTGTTTTTAACTGTATTCGCGTCATTCAGGAACATGGCGCTGCCATGCTGGTAGGTAGCAAATAGGGAGAAACCATATTTGAGCAACACATCCAAACCGCTGTTTTGACTGAATCTTGGAACGCCAGGCAAAAACTTGCCGCTAATATTATTTTCACCCTGTGAAAGTTCGCGGAAAGTATAGTTTGTCCATGTTCCCGAATTCCAAAGTTTAAAAGTAAGAGGAGCCGAGGAGTTGGTTAGAAAGTCGTAAGATAAATTCCATTCTAACCCATTTTGTCTGGTTTTACCGGCATTCACAAAGTACTCTGAGCCTGACTCATCCGATCTGCGTACAATTGTTTCTCTCAATCCGAAGCTGTATACGCCAATTTCTGCCGAAAAGTTTTTATCCATTTTCCGAATGCTCAGTTCCGAATTTACGCCTTTTTCCGCGTTCAGATCACGGCGAAATCCACCTGCGGATGGCCTTACTTCCTGAAGGGTAGGAGGTGAGAAGCCACCGCTATAGGACGCTGTAATGGCCCATGTCTTGTCAATCACTTTATTGAGTGCAATTCTTGGAACGAAAACGCCTTCGAACGAACGGCTTTCATCGCTATCGGGCAATGGGAAATAGCGCTCGTAATTGTATTTGAAGCTGTTGTAACTCAGCCCCGCTGTTGCAGTCAGATCTTTGAAAAGAACTGCTTCCACCTGGCTGAATACTGATAGGGAAGTAGTACGGATATCCTCAGCTGTTTGCTGCTTATCGGTAACGCCGCCTTTATTATCGTAATTTCTTTGTGCTGATTTGCTATACTGCCATTCAAATCCGCTGTTCCAGCTGGTTTTTACCTGCCGTAGTTGCCCAGTGTACTGCCAGATGTTTCTGCCACCGATACCTTGCTCATCGCGTTTTTCAAAATTGGAAATAAATGGGTTGGCAAAATCAGTTGTGGTTAAATAAAGTGCATTAGACTGAGACCATTTATCCGAAATGTTGAGTACATAATTTCCGCCTAATAGCGCCATTTTGGTGTAAATGCCTGCTCGTTGCGCTTCACTGCCTGGCAAGGCAGACGTGGAGGGCCTGGCCAGTTTAGGATTGGTTTGAAACTGTGCCAGATTCAACCCGCCAGGTGTTTGATAATGGATATCCGAATACATGCCAAGCAGATTCAAGGTCCCCTTTGTTCCAAGCTTTCCTGTAGATGAAAAACGGATGGCATCTCTCCCCATCGCACTGTGATTTCTGAAGCCGTCTTGTTCCGTATTGCCATACTGTATCGTAATGCCTCCTACCTGAAGCATCGTATTTCTACTTTGGAATCCATACTTACCCAACCCAACGCTCTGTTCAACCCTATTGAGATTTGTATCTGTGGCACTTCTTAACAGGACTACTCCGCCGGTTCCGGCGCCATAAATGCTGCTGGCTGGTCCTTTGATGATCTGCATGCTTTGTACAGAATTGTAATCCAATGTGTTAAGAGGCGTGTTGCCGCTTGCATCCGTGAATGGTATGCCGTTCCAGTAAAATTTTACATTTCTGATACCGAAAGGCGATCTGAGCATACTTCCACGAATTGAAAATCTATAGCTTCCCGGTGAGCGCTCTTCCATGCGTACACCTGCTATCGTATTTACCGAGTTAGTCCAGCTCATCTCAGAAAAGCGTTCAAGCGCACGGGCATTGATCACTCCTACCGAAGCCGTAGTGGATAAGGCTGTGGCTTTTGACTCAAAAGCATTGATGGTGACTTCACTGAGTTGTTTGATACTTGCAGAGTCGGACTGGGCCAGTGAGTTTTTGCTTGTAAAAGAAATCAAAGCAACCAAAAAGCAATTGGTCAGGTAAAATTTTTGCATCATTTTGTGCCGTCAAAAAGATTGTTAAGTAAGAGTTTAAGGTTTTGTAAAGGTATTATAAAAATGCCGTAGGAGTTATGTCCGATACTGCGTATATAGTTTCCTTTTGCGGAGCTATTTCTACAATTTTAATGCCAAAGGACATTAAAATTTGATTGGAAAGATTTTTCTATAGTTATTAATATGAACTAAATCAGGTTCGCTTAAACTTACACATCAAATGAAAAAGATCACTTACTGGGGAGCATCCCTAATGATGATGGCAACACTTACTTTCACAAGCTGTTCTGAAAAAACGAAAGACTCAGCTGACGAAACCGTAGAAGAAGCTAAAAATGATATGGATGAGAATGTCGCCGAAGCAAAGGCAGACATTAAAGACGCCGGTAACGACTTCGAGCAAAAAGTGAAAGAAGATAAGGATGCGCTCAAATCAGATATCGATGGCGCGGTTGCTAAAATTGATAGAAAAATAGAGGAAGCTGACGCCAAGATGGAAAAGGCAACTGCCAAAGAAAAAGAAAAATGGCAGGAGCGCAAAAAGGAGTTGAATAAGGAGAGAGATGAATTAAAAGCTTCCTGGAACGACACAAAGGTTGAGACTGCAGAAAAGTGGGATGATTTTAAAGCCAAAACAAAGGCTAAAATCAACAAAGTAGAAGCTGATTTAAAAGACTAATTCAGCATATAAAACATAAAAAAACGCTCATGGGGCATTAACCTGTGAGCGTTTTTTTATGTTTCTGATACAGATTATTTTTTTGGTAAGTGAATTTCGGTCATCATACAACGGGCAGAACCTCCTCCATAGCGCTCAATAACAGCTAGGTCACTGTGAAATATGCGTGCATAGTCATTGAGGATTTCGCGTTGTGATTTAGTAAGGGCTTCATAGGCCTGCGTGGACATCACCAGAAATTTATCCTGGTCACGATTCCGGATCATCAGCATATTTCCAGCGAAATGATGTACCTGTTCCAGCGAAATTTCCACTACGTACTTATTAGTTTCCTCCAGTGCCGATCGTACCAAAAGCCGCTCATCCGGATCTTTAATTGCTTCCAGACAAACAATGGCGAAAATATCCCCCACGCACATCATTACATTGGTATGATAAATGGCATTATCCTTCTCATCCGACGCAGAAAACGTAACTAATTCGTATCCCAACGCATCGGCAAACGCATTGAGTACATCCGAATGCGTACGAGGTGAGAGACATGCATAGGCTATTTTATATCGTCTGTCGAGTACCATACTGCCGGTGCCTTCCAGAAATTTTCCTTCCTTTTCGAAATGAGTAAGATCAATAATTTCTTCAATCATATAAGCTTTACCCAACTCTTCGATAATATCCCTGCGGCGTTCATTTCTGCGATTTTCAGCCATCATAGGATACAACACCACTTTTCCGCTCTGATGGAATGATACCCAGTTATTGGAAAATATAGCATCAGGGCGATACACATCCTCATTGTCTTCAAAAACCTGCACATTCACACCCGTATTTTCCATTTGCGCAACCATCAGGTCAAATTCCTCCTGAGCCAATTTCTGAACTTCACTACTATTGGTGTTGCCAACGGTGTCGTCCTGAAATTCGTTACTCTGGGCTGTTTCAGTATTGAATCCAAACTGAGCCGGGCGGATCATCATGATCTGGGCTGTAGACTGAGGCTGAATTTGTGCGGTTGAAGTGATCGTTCTCATAGGAGTTGGTAATTAGCTGTTAACGCAATTTACAAATCAAATGGTCTTGTTCCTAGCATTTATTCGCGCAAAAGCGGCATACTCATACAGTGGGATCCTCCCCGTGCTCTGGATAACTCTGCTGATGGAAGGGTAATAAATGTGTCTTTTAGCATTTCGGGCGAAAGTGTTCCCTTCTCAAACTGATCAAGCAGATCGCTGGCGCGGATGATACTAAAACCTGCTTTGCTGAATGCTTCCAATGTCTTATCATTTCTGTCGTAACCTATCACCACGCCTTCCTTTAAGGCCAGTAAGTTACAGGAGTCGGTCCACTGTTCACGTTCTCCATAAGGAAACTCATTTCCTCCTGAATAAATAAATTTGACTTCCTCTGTTGCACCCAAATCGTTACGGCTGATATCTGTCAGTAGATCTTCCAGATTTTCTATTTCGATGGGTTTGTGTTCAAGTCCTTTGATAAACTGCAGAATCTTGAATTCCTCACCCGAGTTTTGTGGCCCGAAGAAGTGTAATACATCTTTTTTACGTAACTCATCACCCACGCGCGCCAACGATCCGAGCAATACCCATACATTCTTTTTGACTTGTGTGAAAATCGTATCAATATGCATGTAATCCCGTTTCTTGGGTATTTTGATAATTGTGATTGTATCAACAATATTCTTTTCAAACAGCATTTTCATGACTTGCTGCGCTGCATAGATGGAGGTTCTTTCACTACAGCCGATCAGCAGGTGCCGTGGTGCTACCATCATCACATCTCCACCTTCCAGCGTGCATTTGTGATAATCACTGGCTTTTTCATCATCAGGTAGCAGAAAGTGTCTTTCATTATCGGGGATTTCCAGAATCTTTTCCCTGATATGAGCAAAAATAGGATGATAGAAAAACACGAACTGCGCCAGAATGGATTCTCTGGTGCGGGCACTTTTCGCAGGTTTGTTGAGCAGAATATGGTCATTGATCACAATACCGATATCGCGCATAAAAATCAGATTAGGCAAAGGCGCAAACAGCATGCGGTCGTCGGCGTAGGAACCGGAAATGAAAATCTTGGCGAGCTCATGCGCATCCACGGCATCCAGTTCTCTTTGGGTATGATATGTACATTTTTCAATACCGCATATGGCCGCTGTCAATTTAACACGAACCACATCATTTATCAGAATTTCACCTAATAGTTGCTGAATATCAATTACTTTGTCAGAGTTAAAGTAGGTTGCCGTACCGGGAATATAAAAGGCCCGCGAGGTATCGGCATCGATTTCTTTCAGTTTACCTTTGATTTTGGATGGATCCAGAAAGTAGAGAAGTAATTTGATATAGTAATCATATTCGCTTCTGCGCATGGTATCCAGATGCACGATATCTTCAAAAAGCCAGTCCTGGGCTTTTGATGGTACCACCTTACCCAGTCCGCGGTCGGGGCTATGTACCAGTAATCTCTTCAATGTAGCGGTTTCTGTAGCTACATGTATATTTGAAGATGTAAAATCTGTCGCTTTCATAGTTGTTTGCTGAGGAATGCTCATAGCGCAAATTAAAAGCTATTCTTGAAATTAATAACAGGACGGTGTGATGGTATGAAGAATTCGCCGTCAAATATCAGTAAATAAAGGAACGGGGAGAATCTGAAAAAGGTTGTAGAAAGTATAGTATTCAGATCAACCGTCCGCCGGCCATTTTCATATACCGTCATTCCTTACTACTTTTGCGGTAAAATACCACGGACTACATATAAAAGTATAAATCAATTATGCTCTCTATTAATGAATTGCGCGCTTCAATTGAAGGCAAGGAAATATTAAAAGGAATAAATCTGGAAGTGAAACCGGGTGAGGTTCATGCCATCATGGGCCCTAACGGATCAGGAAAAAGTACTTTGGCTTCTGTTCTTTCAGGAAGAGAAGATTATGAAGTAACAGGTGGAAGTGTGACGTTTGACGGAAAAGATCTGCTCGAGCTTGCTGCAGAGGAAAGAGCTGCGGAAGGAATTTTTCTTGCCTTCCAGTACCCGGTTGAAATTCCTGGTGTTACAACGATTAACTTTCTGAAGACTGCTGTAAACGAGATACGCAAATACAAAGGTGAAAATCCATTAGATGCGGCTCAGTTTTTGAAAATGGTACGTGAAAAGGCGAAACTGGTGAGCATGAATGATTCTCTTCTGAAGCGTGCTTTGAATGAAGGATTTTCAGGTGGTGAGAAAAAGCGTAATGAAATTTTTCAGATGGCGGTGCTAGAGCCAAAGCTGGCTATTCTGGATGAAACAGACTCCGGATTGGATATCGATGCGCTTCGTATTGTTGCAGAAGGTGTCAATTCATTGCGTTCTCCTGACCGCTCGGCCATTGTCGTAACGCACTACCAGCGTTTGCTGGATTACATCGTTCCCGATTTTGTTCATGTACTTTACCAAGGTCGCATCGTGAAGTCAGGTCCGAAAGAACTGGCTTTGGAGTTGGAAGAAAAAGGCTACGATTGGATCAAGGCGGAAGTAGAAGCAGTTGGCTGATTGGATTCTGGCAATAGCTAAAATCCTTTCTGAATACCAATCCTATACCAATTACTTTAATACGGCATGAGTACCGAAACAATAGATTTAAAAACAAAGTTATTAGCCGATTTTCAGGTTCGGGAATCGCTGATGAACGGAGAAGCAGGCTCGGCTTTTCATCAGAAAAAGCGTGCTGCCATTCGCCGTTTTGAAGAGTTGGGTTTCCCGACGACCAGAGATGAGGAATGGAAATACAGCAACGTAAAGGAACTGATCGGAGAGTCGTATCACTTCAACGCGGATAGTACCTTGCAGCTGGCAGACCTACAGGATCTTCGTATTCCTGAGCAGGTAGCCAATATCCTGTACTTTGTGAACGGACAATATAAGCCGGAGCTTTCCAGCATTGTCTCTTCCACTGACAAGATTATCATCGATTCGCTTCAGAATGCATATAAGCAAAATCCTGAACTAGTAAATCGTTATTTTAATGCGCTTGCCGATGATTCAGAGGCGTTTACAGCGCTGAATACAGCTTTTACCTTGGATGGGTTGTTTATTCACGTTCCTGATAACCAGGTAGTGGAACAGCCTGTTATTCTGAGATTTATCAGTGATGCGCGTCAGGAGAATGTAGCTAGTCAGCCTCGCAATATCATTGTTGTTGGCCAAAACGCTCAGGTGAAAGTGGCTGAAGCTTTTCGTACATTGGGAGAGGAGCGCTCATTTACCAATGCGGTTACCGAAATTTTCGTGGAGCGCGACGCGCACGTTGAGTACTACAAAGTGCAGAATGAGAGCGAAAATGCATACCACATAGGCACCACGCAGGTGAATATGAAGGATAAGGCCCATTTCTACGCGGGAACGGTTACGCTGAACGGCAAATTCACTCGCAACAACCTTAATATCGCATTGGATGGTGAATACTGCGATGCGCACATGTACGGACTTTATTTTCCGGATGGCTCGCAGCACGTCGACAACCACACTGTGGCAGACCACCGCAAGCCAAATTCCGAGAGCAACGAGCTTTACAAAGGGATCTTGCGTGATCGATCTAAGGGGGTGTTCAACGGCAAAATATTTGTTCGTGAAGATGCACAGAAAACCAATGCGTTTCAATCTTGCAAAAACATTGTGCTTTCGACAGAAGCAAGCATGAACACGAAGCCTCAGCTTGAAATTTTCGCAGATGACGTAAAGTGTTCGCACGGAACTACAACCGGTCAGATTGATGAAGAAGCACTTTTTTATATGCGTTCAAGAGGTATTTCAAAAAATGAAGCGATGTCTTTGTTGATGTATGCTTTTTGTGCGGATGTAATTTCTCAAATCAAAATTGACTCGATACGTGAGTATCTTGAAAATGTGATTGCTGATAAACTAAGTAAGAAGTAAAGAATATTGATAACCACCTTGACTGAAAAGACGAGGTGGTTCTATTTATAAAAGTTGAAAGATCCGGATGCAAATGAAGATCACCATGGTGATCGTTACAGTGTATGTCCGGATACTTTTTAACTGAGATTTCAATTACAATTAAGTGACAGACTTGGAATCCGTACCTGAGATTTCCCCGAGCAATTCCGTTACCGACATACAAATCATGATAGCTTCCCGAAATATTCTTGATATCACCTCTGTCAGAAATGATTTTCCAATACTGAATGAAGTAATTAACGGTAAACAGCTGGTTTACTTCGATAATGCGGCTACTACACAAAAACCAAGACAGGTTTTGGATGCACTCGCTGATTATTATGAGCATTCCAATGCCAATATTCACAGAGGAATTCACCATCTGGCAGAAAAAGCAACTGCGTCTTTTGAAGATACCCGCCGCCGCGTACAGCAGTTTATCAATGCACCAGCGGCGGAACAGATCATTTTTACATACGGTACAACGGATAGTATCAATCTGGTAGCGCAGACCTACGGACGCAGGTTTCTTGTAGAAGGTGACGAAATTATCATCAGTACCATGGAGCATCATTCCAACATTGTTCCCTGGCAAATGTTATGCGAAGAGAAAGGATGTATCCTGAAAGTGATTCCGATCAATGAAGACGGAGAAATTCTGATGGATGCGTATGAAAAACTGCTGACAGAGCGCACCAAAATTGTTTCTGTGGTGCACGTTTCCAATGCGCTTGGAACAATAAATCCAGTAAAGGAGATCATTGAAAAGGCACATGCTGCCGGAGCAGTAGTATTTATTGACGGAGCTCAGTCCAGCTCACACCTTGAAATTGATGTTCAGGGTCTGGATTGTGATTTCTATTCTATGTCTTTGCATAAAATTTACGGACCAACTGGAATGGGTGTTCTGTATGGCAAAAAAGATATTCTGGATGCTATGCCCCCTTACCGTGGAGGAGGGGAGATGATTAAAGAGGTTACATTTGCCAAAACGACTTATAACGAACTTCCTTATAAATTTGAGGCAGGTACGCCCAATATTGCAGACGTAGTTGCAGCCAAGTTTGCATTGGATTATGTTGATGCACTCGGTAAGCAAAATATTGCAGCACATGAAGATGATCTTTTGAAGTATGCATCCGAAGCTTTGGTGGATATCGAAGGCTTGCGTATCATCGGAAATGCAAAGCAAAAAGTAAGCGTTATTTCTTTTGTTATTGATGGAATACACCATCAGGATATTGGTGTTTTGCTGGATCAGCAGGGGATCGCTGTACGTACGGGACATCACTGCACGCAACCTTTGATGCAACGATTTGGTATCACAGGAACCACAAGAGCATCTTTTGCTGTTTATAACACAATAGAAGAAGTGGATCGCTTCATTGCGGGGCTTCAGAAGGTGAAAAGAATGTTGAGCTGAGATCTTTATATCGCGATCTTCATTTATCCCAAAATAATAAGAATAGTAATTTATGACAATAAACGAGGCACAGGACGAACTAATTGAAGATTTCGAACTGTTTGATGAGTGGGAGAGTAAGTACGAGTATATCATTGATCTTGGAAAACAACTTCCTGATCTTGGTGAGGAGTATAAAACAGACGATAACATCATCAAAGGTTGCCAGTCACTGGTTTGGTTACATGCTTACATGGATGGCGATTTGCTGAAGTTTGAGGCGGATAGTAATGCTATTATCGTGAAAGGTCTTGTAAATATGCTTGTGAAGGTACTTTCGGCGCATACTCCTGAAGAAATTGCACAAGCTGATATTTACTTTATGGATCGGATCGGCCTTCACCAGCATTTGGCTCAGACACGTTCAAACGGACTGGCAGCGATGCTGAAACAAATGAGGGCTTATGGTGTAGCTTTCCAGGCGCGTACTGAAGCGAATTAAAATAATTTCAACCTGCATTATCATCTATACAATGTCAGAATCGGATTTAAGAGAAGAAGTTATCAGAGCCATTAAACAGGTTTATGATCCGGAGATTCCGGTAGATGTATATGAACTGGGTCTGATTTACGATCTGAAAATTTTCCCGGTAAATAACGTTTTCGTTTCAATGACATTAACATCGCCTTCCTGCCCTTCTGCGGGGACTTTGCCAAGTGAAGTGGAGCAGAAAATCAGAGAAGTGGAAGGTGTTAATGACGTAAGTCTGGAACTGACTTTCGATCCTCCTTATACGACGGAAATGATGTCCGAAGAGGCCAAACTTGAACTCGGGTTCATGTAGAAAAGCAAGAATACAATATGAAGCTGAAAGTTAATGGCTTACAGCGGATAACTAATTAATTACTTTAAACTGATAAAAATATGTATCCTCCACACCTAGTGGCGCCGATGAAAGCGGAATTGGTAAATGCCGGCTTTCAGGATTTGACAACTGCAGAAGAAGTAGATAACTTCATGCAGAATACCAAAGGAACAGCATTGGTTGTTATCAATTCTGTTTGTGGCTGTGCAGCTGGTGCTGCTCGTCCCGGTGTTCGTGCTGCTGTAACCCGTAGCGAAATCAAGCCAGATCACCTTGCAACCGTATTTGCGGGTGCGGATTTGGAAGCTGTTGCTAAAATGCGCGAATATACTTTGCCATATCCTCCATCTTCACCTGCCGTAGCGCTTTTCAAGGATGGCGAGTTGATTCACTTTGTAGAACGTCATCACATTGAAGGCCGCTCAGCTGAAATGATTGCTCAGCATTTGCAAATGGCTTTTGAGGAATATTGCGGAGAAGAGGCTTAATGTCTGCTTACCGGTAACAGACAAACGGCTACTTTCAATTGTTGAGAGTAGCCGTTTGTCTTATAAAAATTATATATTAGATTGCTATTCACAAAACAGGAATTCTAATGCGTGGACATATTTTTTCGAAATTCAAGCCTGCCCAGCAAAGCGGAAATAATAAATTTGACCAGCTTTTGGACATTTTTCAGCAGCTATTGTTGATGACTTCCGGAGATGTGGGAGAGGCTATGTCGTGGCTTAGTCAGCTTGACAGGCAATACAATCTTACCAACGATTCCTACGGTATAGGCGATTTTTTTGATGATCTCAAGAAGAAAGGATATATATCTGAGGAAAAGGCTGAGGGTGGTAGTCAGCTGATCATGACGCCAAAGGCTGAAAAAAGTATCCGAAAAAGCGCATTGGACGAGATCTTTGGGAAACTGAAACGATCTAAATCCGGAGGTAATCACCACACGCCACACTTGGGCTCCGGAGATGAACTCACCAGCGACGTACGCAACTTTCAGTTTGGCGATACGCTGGATCAGATCGCGATGACCGAGTCGATCAAAAATGCCCAGGTGAACCATGGCATAGGTGACTTTATGTTAATGGAGAATGACCTGGAAGTTGTTGAGCGTGAGCAGAAAACGACAACTTCTACCGTGGTGATGATTGATATCAGTCATTCTATGATCCTTTATGGAGAAGACCGTATCACGCCAGCAAAAAAGGTGGCTCTTGCTCTTGCCGAATTGATCCGTACCAAATATCCAAAAGATTCATTGGATATCATCGTTTTCGGTAATGATGCCTGGCAGATTCAGTTGAAAGATCTGCCTTATCTGGAAGTTGGACCCTACCATACCAATACTGTTGCCGGACTGGAGCTTGCCATGGATATTTTACGCAGGAAGAAGACCAGGAATAAGCAGATTTTCATGATCACGGATGGAAAGCCGACTTGTCTGAAAGAAGGTATTCGTTATTACAAAAACAGTTTTGGTCTGGACAGAAAAATTATCAATAAAACCCTGACATTGGCAGCTCAGTGCCGTAAGCTGGATATCCCTGTAACTACTTTTATGATCGCGACAGATCCTTACCTGAAGCAATTTGTCCAGAACTTTACGGAGATCAACAATGGCCGTGCTTATTACAGCAATCTGCAGGGATTAGGTGGGTTTGTATTGGAAGATTTTCAACGCAATCGGAGGAAGAACGTCAAGTAGGAAATTACTGCCTTGGGTCGTGTCTCTACGGGACTGTAACAGTATAATGTTCTGTGACGGTATAGGCCTGGGTGGTGAAAAGCACATAGTTGGAACTATCATCTGCTAATCTTCAAATTTGCAAAATCTCCTCCGGAACCCGCGCCGACCCAAAGCCCAATGCCTCCCTTGCGGCGCTTGTTGAGCAGTTCGACTGTCAGACTTGGCTCAGGATTATTGTTTACAAACACCTGTACAGAATCTCTGCTTACCACAATGCGGGCATTTACCCATTCATCCGCTGGTGGAGCAGGGTTAATGCCTTTTTCATATTGTTCAGGGAAATCTTTTCTGAGTACGGGCCAGTCGTATCCGGGTAAAGAGATATACTGCACGGCATGTATGCGGCGAACAGGGTCGGTCGCCCGAAAATTGAACGGGCGGAAATAAATTGCGTCATAACCCTTTGAATCGGAACCATGAAACGCGATTCCCACGAAGCTGCCCTGCAGTACATCCTTACCACGTATATTCACTTCGACGGTTCCTTCACTGAATTCTATGCCCGGCAGCCACGCAATAGCAAAACTTGCATTCGCACTTTCACTCAGCTGAATGCCTTGGCTATCAGGTAGCACTTTCACTATTCTGCCATCCAGCTGGTAGCCATTCTGCTTGGCAAGCTGAACGAGGTTGATTTTCTTGCCGTTAAAATGGTTAAAGAGAATTTTATCAGCGCCAACTGCTTTACGAGCAGATTCTTTCCTTTGCGCAGATGGGTTGGGACGTTTGAGTTTATCATCCTGAGCGAGTAGTGGCTTACATTGAAAAATCAATAAAGCAAGGATAAATACTAATGATTTTTTCATGACAGATTTTGTAATTTTGGTTGAGTTGAAATTAACGGAGCAAAGGTGCTAAAAGGTTTGAAAAACAAACAGGCAGAGCATGTTCAAAATGGTTCAAGTTTTATAATGTTGATTATCAATGATTTATGGTAATGAAATGCTAACACAGTGTCTGATCCTGATTGAAGAGAAATTGGGATGGGGGAGTAGTGCTCACTGGCTGAATCAGGATTTTGAAAGCCTAAGCGAACGTATTGCAACCAAAATCGGAGTGACATTGAGTGTAAGCACTTTGAAGCGTTTGTGGGGAAAGGTACAATATGACAGTGCACCTACAGCTACTACTTTGAATACGTTGGCGCAGTTTCTGGAGTATGAGAACTGGAGAGAGTTTTGCAAGGCGACTGCAGCTGCCAGGCAGGTCGCACCTGATGAGCATTTTATAGCTCCTTGGACATCAAAGTCAAAATTTCGCTTGAGCCAGACCAAATGGCTTTGGATTTTTGCACTTCCTGCTGCTATATTTCTAATAAGTAATTGGGCGTTCAGGAAACGGGTAAAGCTGTTGCAGTACGGAGTGGTTACCTTTGGTAGTCGTCCTGTCACGAAAGGTTTGCCGAATACAGTCATTTTTGATTACAATGCTGCTGACTCAAATGCAGATAGTGTCTTTATACAACAAAGCTGGAATCCCAAGCTTCGTTTCCGGGTTGATAAGAACAATCAGCATTACGCGAGCACCTATTATTACCCTGGTTATTTTCGCGCCAAGCTAGTTTTAAATAACTCCATTGTTCAGGAACATGATCTGTTCATTACAACGGAAGGATGGTTATGCACGATTAGCAAGGATTCTATCCCGATGTATTTGCAGGGTCGGGACATCCTGAAGAATGGCGTGGTGGCGGTTACTGAAAAAGATCTGGAGAAACTGGGAGTCAATTTACAACAGTCCGTTCCGTCGGTGAGTCTTCATCATGTGAGACCAATGGGTGATCTGTCCGCCAGTAATTTTACTTTTGAAGCAGAACTGAAAAGTACTTTCAAACGTAATAATGCTGTTTGTCAACAAACGATGATCACGATTTTATGTTCAGATGGGGTGCATATATTAGAGCTCTCAGCCAAAGGATGCGTAGGGGAGCTGGAACTTTCTTTCTCCGATTTATCTGTGTCTGGCAAAACCAGCGATCTATCAGGCCTGGGAGTCGATTTTGCAAACTGGGAAAAAGTACGTTGCGAAGTGAAAGATAGGCAGGTAAAGGTTTATGTAAATGACAAACAGGCTTACATGGGTCGGTTTAACAGGGATCCCGGAAAGATTGTAGGAGTGCGATTTGGTTTTCAGGGAAGCGGGGAAGTGAGAAAGGTTAGGTTTTTAAATGGGGATAAGCAGAAACATCTATTGTAAAGATGATATATAGTTAAAATGCCTTCAAATCGAAAGACTTGAAGGCATTTTTAACGTTTGATCCTTAAGGCGTAAGAAGTTTAGCTGAGATAAAAAGTATTCTCTTACCAACATTCGTATTCCGAATTAACGGTAAAATAGAAACCGTCAGGATGTCATCAGCGTCTACTTTGCAAGTTGCAGATCAGCTATACTTTTTATCCGGTTACGTTCAAGGAAAGCATCAATGGTTTCAAAATGCTCGATTACGCGTTTGTCTTTGAACTCAAACACTTTTTGAGAAAGACCTTGTAAAAAATCACGATCGTGAGATACGAGTACAAGTGTACCATCAAAGTTTCTAAGTGCTTCTTTCAAAACATCCTTTGACTTCAAATCGAGGTGGTTTGTAGGTTCATCAAGAATTAACAGATTCACAGGTTCCAGAAGCAGCTTCACCATAGCAAGCCGCGTTTTTTCTCCACCCGACAATACACTTACCTTCTTATCAATATCTTCACCCTGAAACATGAAGGCGCCCAGAATATTTTTGATCTGGGTTCTTACATCGCCCTCCGCTACTTCATCTACTGTCTGGAAAATAGTCAGATTCGGGTCCAGTAAAGATGCCTGGTTTTGCGCAAAATAGCCCACCTTTACATTGTGCCCCAGCTGACAGGTTCCTTCCACATCGATCTGGCCCATGATGGCCTTGATCATTGTAGATTTACCTTCACCATTACGACCCACAAACGATACCTTTTCCCCTCTTGAAATAGACATGCTGGCATTTTTAAACACAACATGATCACCATAGGATTTTGACACATCCTTTACTGTAACGGGATAGTCGCCTGACCTGGGTGAAGGAGGGAAACGAAGTTTCAAGGCGGAATTATCTATTTCATCTATTTCAATAATTTCCAGTTTCTCCAGCATGCGTTCGCGCGAGGAAACCTGATTGGTTTTGGAGTAGGTTCCACGGAAGCGTTCAATAAACTGCATATTGTCGGCAATCATTTTCTGCTGTTCCTGATATGCCTTAATTTGATGTGACCTACGCTCTTCACGCAACACCAAGTAATGCGAGTAGTTGGCTTTATAGTCAAAAATCCGCCCCATCGTCACTTCAATTGTACGGTTGGTAATGTTGTCGATGAAGGCACGGTCGTGGGAAATAACCATCACTGCATTGGCTTTATTCACTAAAAAATCTTCCAGCCACATCACCGATTCGATATCAATATGGTTGGTAGGTTCATCCAATAAAATAAGGTCCGGCTTTTGCAATAATATTTTGGCAAGCTCGATTCGCATGCGCCACCCACCACTGAATTCCTTGGTTTGTCGGTGAAAGTCTTCCGGCCTGAATCCTAATCCTTTCAGGGCTTTCTCAACTTCCGCATCATAGTTAACTTCTTCCAGCTGGTAATATTTTTCACCAAGTTCTGTAACCTGCTCGATGATTGCCATATACTCGTCGCTCTCATAATCTGTACGGGTTTCGAGCGCAACATTCAGTTTTTCCATTTCGGATCGCATTTCAAAAACCTGCCTGAATGCTTTGGCCGCTTCCTCGAAAACGGTGCAGTTATCTTCGGTGAGCAAATGTTGCGGTAAATAAGCGATCACCGCGTCTTTAGGCGCACGTACATGACCACGATTGGCTTTTTGTTCACCAGCAATAATTTTCATCATTGTCGATTTTCCCGCTCCGTTTTTACCCATCAGGGCAATTTTATCCGTAGGATTGATCACGAAGGAAACTTCGCTAAAAAGGACAGAACCGCTAAATTCAACGGCCAAATTTTCAACTGTAATCATCTTCTCATTTTTTGAAGCCGCAAAGGTACGATTATAGGATTGAATGAAATGAAAAAATTCAACTTTTGATACTTCTTCGCTGAGATTGTGTTTCCCTAAGTCAGATTTTATATAGTATTCAAATACTCATCATATCTCTGCGATTATTTGAAAAATTTGGTATATTCCAGAAAAAGAAAAAGCCTGTAAATGTGTGATTTACAGGCTTTTAATGTATTGTGATATTAAATCTGGCGGTCTGGACGGGACTCGAACCCGCGACCCCATGCGTGACAGGCATGTATTCTAACCAACTGAACTACCAAACCAGACTTCGTTGCTGATCGTTATCGTTTAACGTGGTGCAAAAGTAGGGATTTTATAATTCAACGCAATACCTTTGGGTTTAAAATTGTTATTTATTTGCAAATAAATTTCGCCTGGAATCGAATGGTTCTGATTATTAACTAGTTGTATTTTGAAAAAAAATGAAAATAAAAGATATTATCACGGAGTTGGAAAAATGGGCTCCCACAGCATACCAGGAAGACTATGATAATGCAGGTTTGATAGTCGGGGATCCCGCCGAAGAGGCTACAAGTGCGTTATTGACACTGGATGTGACTGAACAGGTAGTGGACGAAGCTGTGAGTAGGGGATGCAACCTGATCATCGCGCATCATCCCATAGTGTTCAAGGGACTCAAAAGATTTAACGGCAATAATTACGTAGAGCGCACCGTCATCAAGGCGATCCGTGCTAATGTAGCCATATATGCCATCCATACGAATCTGGACCATGTGGCAAGTGGTGTCAATGGCATGATAGCCCAAAAGCTGGAGTTGCAAAACCTTCGTATTCTTGCTCCCAAAAAGAATATTCTTAAAAAGCTGACTTTTTTTTGTCCGATAGAGCAGTCTCAGTCGGTGCTTGATGCGCTGTTTGAAGCAGGTGCGGGGCGGATAGGGAATTATGTCAATTGCAGTTTCCGCACGGAAGGTGTAGGATCTTTTAAGCCAGCCAAAGGAGCAGATCCGGTCATTGGAAGAATCGGCGAGCAGGAACTGGTTGCCGAGCATCGTAGCGAGGTGATGTTTCCGGCATTTCTGGAAGGGAAAATAATGCGTGCGTTAAAAGAGTCACATCCCTATGAGGAAGTTGCCTATTATCTGCATGTGTTGGAAAACGAGAATCAGGAAGTGGGAGCCGGGGCGGTGGGAGAATTAGTAGAGCCACTGTCGCCGGATGCATTTCTGGCGATGTTAAAAACGAATATGAACCTTCAGGTTGTGAAGTATACCACTCCGACTACAGGTGCAATCAGACGTGTGGCCGTCTGCGGAGGTGCCGGAAGTTTCCTTCTGAGTGCTGCAAAAAACGCGAATGCAGATGTTTTCGTGACATCAGATTATAAGTATCACGAGTTTTTTGATGCTGAGAATAATCTTATGATCTGTGACATAGGGCATTACGAAAGTGAAGTATTTACTAAAGATTTACTATATAAGTATTTGTCAGGAATTTTTAGTAATTTCGCACTCTGTTTGTCGGACGTCAATACTAATCCAGTCAGGTATTTCGTGTAGAAATTAATTTCGACGGTATTTGTTAGGGTTATATTGAAGAATGATAAGCCATCTTTCACCAAATTACGCATTGAAACAAGTCCATTAAAGACATACATGGAAAATACAATCGCACAAAAATTAGACGCTCTCCTGAAATTGCAGGAAATTGATTCAAGCCTTGACGACATTAGAAAAACGCGTGGCGATCTTCCTGAAGAAGTGAGAGATCTTGAAGATGATATCGCAGGCTTTGAAACTCGTCTGGGAAAATTCAAAAGCGAGATCAGCAACTTAAACTCTGAAATTGATAGTTTCAAAAGTGCTCAAAAGGAAGGTGAAAAACTGATCAAGAAGTACAAAGATCAGCAAATGAACGTTCGTAACAACCGGGAGTACGACGCTATTACCAAAGAAATTGAATTGCAGGAGCTGGATGGTCAGCTGGCTGATAAGAAAATCAACGAAGCGAAGGCACGCATCAGACTGATAGAAGATGATGCAAGCCGGGCTGAAAATGGTTTGAACGAAAGAAACGAAGACCTCAAGGCAAAGAAAGACGAGCTTTCAGTAATTACTTCAGAAAGCGAGACAGAAGAAAAGGACCTTATTGCTGAACGTGAAAAACATGTTAAGAAAATTGAGGATCGTCTTTTGAAATCTTATCAGAAAATTCGCGATAACTCTATCAATGGTCTTGCAGTTGTGCACGTATCAAGAGGAGCATGTGGTGGATGTTTTAGTATCGTACCCCCACAACGTCAGGCTGACATCCGTGAGCGCAAAAAACTGATCGTTTGTGAGCACTGCGGCCGTATCTTCGCAGATGTGGAAAGCGGTGCACCTGTTCACCAGCGTAGATAAAAGCGTCATGAAATTGATTGAAGGTTGTCTTAAAGGCAACCTTTTTTTGTTTTACAGTAACAGATTTAAAGAACAGGACTGTCGATGGATTATAGCGTTGGAATCAGAAAATACAGATGCCGTGTTTTACTTGGCTGGTTGTATTTTTTTGTCTGTCAGATTGCTAGTGGTCAGGATTATTCTGTCAGATTTACGCCTAAGTTACAGAAAGCTTATTTTGAGATACAAAAATTGCGGATTACAACGGCAAGGTCATTAATCAGTGAGGAGCGAAGTGGCAATCGTACAAACGCATTTGTTACTTATCTGGATAATTACGCTGATCTCCATTTTCTGATGATTTCAGAGGATCGTGATGCATATAAAAAATTAAGTGCCAAAGAGGATGAAAGGCTGACGATAATAGGTAAGCTTCCTGACAATTCTCCGTATAAACGTTTTTTGCAGGCGGAAATCCGGCTTCACTGGGCTTTTGCCAAGATCAAGTTTGGCAACGAAGTTAGCGGTGCGTGGGAGGTAATTAAAGCATACAAATTACTGGCTGAAAACAAGCAGAAATTCCCATCTTTTCTTCCTACACTTAAATCACTGGGATTTTTGCATGTACTGATTGGTTCAGTACCAGAAAACTATACATGGGTTACCCGCATATTAGGTCTTCGGGGAAATATTGAGTTGGGACTTACAGAACTTCAAACTGTAGTGGATGAAGATCCGCTTTTCCGTCAGGAAGCAGAGTTGATGAATCTGTTGTTGCATGCATATACTTTGGAGTTGGGTAGCAGACAGTTGAACAAAATCAAGCAACTTGCGGAATCCAGTCCGGATAACCTGTTACTTCATTTCTTTGCGGCCACAACCTTGATGAAGGAAGCAAGAAGCAAAGAGGCGCAACATATGCTGGAAAAGGTGCCAACGGGTCCGGCATACATCGCATTCCCTTTTTTGGATTACCTGAGAGGAGAAATTGCTTTGCAGTCTGGTGATTATAGTAAGGCTTTTGATTATTATTCAGGATTTCAAACCAGATACAAGGGTTTCAATTACATCAAAGACAGTAACATGAAAATGTTCATGTGTCGGTGGCTGGCTGGCCACGATGCAGCAGCAAAGTCTTTTATCGTAAAAATCAAATCGGAAGGCAGTGCTATTATAGAAGCCGATAAACTTGCTTTGCGTGTAGCAGAGGACTATAATTCTGGTAAAGTGACTGCTATTCAGAAGGTGCTTTACAAATCGAGGTATGCGACCGATGGCGGTTTCTTGAACACCGCGACGCATTTCCTGAATGATGTAAGTGAAGCTAGTTTTACATCCGTAAGTGATAAAGCAGAATATAATTACAGACAGGGAAGGATTTTACAAAAAGCCGATAAAGGGAATTCGGCTATACCATTTTTCATCCGTTGTGTCGATCTGACAAAAGGATCTCCGATAGGATTTGGTGCCAGCTCCGCTTTACAGCTTGGGTATATCTACAAAGAAAAAGGGCAAAGGGCAAAAGCGATTGAATATTTTAAATCTGCAATGACCTACAAAAAATACGAGTACAAAAATAGCATTGACAGTAAAGCCAGAGCGGCATTAACATCTTTGGATAGTTAAATTGAATTACTTTTCTACTTGAATTTCGTCTTAGCAATTAATTATACCAGGTTGCTATGAACGAAAACGACTACCCTTTCAATCATCATAAAATATTAAGTTGGGCAGAAGAAGACAGGCCGCGCGAGAAATTGTTGCTTAAAGGTAAAGCGGCACTCAGCGATGCAGAATTAATCGCGATCCTGATCGGTTCGGGGACCGTATCGCTGTCAGCAGTAGATGTTGCCAAGGCTATCATGAATTCCGTGAGTAACAACATCAATGATCTGGCACGTCAAACGGTAAAGGATCTGATGAAAAACAAAGGCATTGGCGAGGCCAAAGCGATCACGATTGTTGCAGCACTTGAACTGGGACGAAGAAGAAAAGATATTGGTGCTCAGCAGAAAAGAAAGATCAAAGGTCCTCCTGATATTTACGAGGAAATGAAACCTTATATGATGGATCTCAGACATGAAGAATTCTGGATACTGCTGCTCAATCAGGCCAATGTGGTTATGAAAGTGGTTAAAGTCTCCAGCGGTGGGGTTTCAGGTACGGTTGCAGATGCCAGAATGATATTTAAGGAAGCGATAGAAAACCTGGCAAGCTCGGTTATTCTGGTTCACAATCATCCTTCGGGTCAGTTAGTTGCCAGTCAGGCAGACAAGCAACTAACTGAGCAAATCGCTGCGTCCGGAAATATGCTAGGCATTCCTGTTTTGGATCACTTGATTTTTTCGGACAACGGATACTTCAGCTTTATCGACGAAGGGCTGCTTTGACGTTAAAAGATGAGGTCTTTTTTTACAATTCCGTCCAACTCGCTATAAGGAATCGTAAACTCAATGGGCCCTCTGGCATAAGGAGCGATTTCATATGGATTATAAAAGAAGAGCACACCTTCCTTTGTAAATGTATAATTCGCAGGTATGAAGAACTGATGGTCGGACAGGAAATAACCGTTTTCTTCCAGGTTGACAGAATCGTCTAATTTTTCTACCTTACGGAAGGCTGCTTCCACTTTTTTTAGTAACGCCGCGGAGTCAGCGACAAAGAACTTACTTTCTTTTTCCTGACCGTTTGCTGCATCGAAGATATGTAGCGATCTGAATGTATTCGGATGAGCGCCACCTGTATTGGCAAAATGCTCCAATCTGTAGATCAGCACTTTTCCAGTCGACATGATTGTGTCCCCCTTCAGTTGTACAAACCAGCAGCCAGGCGCTTCCGGAAATTGTTTTTTGAAACCGTTATAATTTTTTTCAAACACCTCAAAGGCATCTTTTACGCTTTTTTGGGCATCGGGATTTTTGGCAAGACTTGCACTGTCAGAGTATGAATTAATGCGTTCCACCAGTTTAAGATGTAGTTGATCGCGAACACTTTTAGCTGCATCCGATGTAGTGTCCGCCGGAAGCCATACGTCTATGTCTGCATAAATTCCGGAGCCGGAAACGGTATCGCATTTACCAAAATGCTGTTTGAGAAATTCTCCATATTGGATGCCCTGTTGTGCTTGCTGGTTCTCGTTGTTGTTGGATGGGTTACAGGCAATAAAACCGAGGAATAGGGCGAGTAACAAGTATTTGGCAAAATGCATTTGTCTGAAATATGAGGTGATATATTATAAACTCATTAGCTCTTTAAATCGTATAGCCTGGCGTCTTGAAATCTCTATTTTGTCTCCACCCTGAAGCGTCACAAGAAGACCGCCACTAAACCACGGTTCAATTTTCTCAATCCACTGCAGGTTAATAATATGTTTCCTGTTGGCACGGAAATAAGTGTTTGGGTCGAGCCTTTCCTCCAAATTGTTGAGCGACTTCAATACTAACGGTTTCTGATCGTCAAAGTGAAGACGCACATAATTTCCCATAGATTCAAAAAGCCTGATTTTACCCAGTTTTACGAACCAGCATTTTTCCCCATCCTTTACAAAGACCTGATCGGTTTCACCCAAAATCTTTTCGGCTCTTTCGTTGGACGGAAGTGAAGCTTCCGGTTGAGACTGATTTTCTTCAATCCGGTGAATTGTTTCTTTAAGCCTTTCATTGTCAATAGGTTTGAGCAGGTAGTCGAGTGCATTGAATTCAAAAGCTTTGATGGCGTACTCGTCATATGCTGTGGTGAATATGACCTCAGGACTTTTTCCTTCGATGGATGTAAGCAGTTCAAAACCATTTTTTCCAGGCATTTGTATATCCAGAAAAAGCAGTTCAGGCTGTAACTCTTCAATCATCACAAGTGCCTCTTCTGCATTGGCGGCTTCACCAACGATCTCAATTTTGGTGTAGGGTTCAAGCAATCTTTTTAATTCATTACGAGCTAGGCGTTCGTCATCGACAATCAAGGTTCTCATGGCTGGTATTTGTGGTTGTTATAATTTATAATGTGAATATAAAATAGTGTTGTCAAAGTCCAGTCATCATGCTGTTGTCAGATAGGGTAGGAATCCTGATTTCTGAGCAAACAACTTTATCAGCTTCCTGAAAGATATGGAAAGATGCAGCTTTTCCATACAAGATCGATAACCTTTCAGCTGTATTTTTCAGACCAACTCCTCCGGATTCTGATTTGGAAGAATCAGTAGAGATGAGACTTCCGGAATTTCGAATTGTAATAAAAAGATGGTCTTCTTCTATTTCTGCTTTCAAGTCTACAAAACCACCACCCATTTCCTTGGAAACGCCATGTTTGATACCGTTTTCAACAAGCGTCTGCAGCATCATAGGCGGAACCTGCCAATAAATGCTCTGTGGGTTGGCATTGATCGTGTATTTCAATCGTTCTTCATAGCGTACTTTTTCAAGTTCCAGGTAGTCTTCTACTGTCCGTAGTTCCTCTTGCAGATCTACAGTTTTACGTCTGTCGGCCAATAATGAATTTCTCAGAATATTAGAAAGCTGTGTAATGCTCACCTGCGCTTTAGCCGGATCTTCGTAAACAAGCGCTCTGATACTGTTCAAAGCGTTGAAAGTAAAATGAGGATTCAGCTGAGAGCGAAGTACTTTTGCTTCCGCTTCACGCATAGACATTCGCAGCATAATCTTTTCATAGCCTGCCAGACGGTTTTGTTCAACATATTGATATACTGTATATGATAGTATCCAGGCAAAAAGATTTTTACACCAGGTCGCATAATAACCCCAGAAAAGAAATGGCTGGTTCATCAGATTATCTTCCAGATAGTGACGGTCGAGCGGCTGGTTCATCAAGGCCATCACAAGTCCCAAAAGCAGCACAGATAGGATTACGCGTATGGCTAATTTATCAAGAGGAAGGGAGGACCAATTCCATCTCTTCAAAACCAGTCTGTAAGTATGTGTCAGGAATATACCCAGGACTATATTGGCAATAGCAGAATATAATACGCCCGATTCAAAACCATACTCCAGCGTGTAAGGAACAAATTCAAGCAGAATCAGTACCATCCAGCCTACGATTTGTAAGGTCCAGTAAATTTGTCGTTTGGACATGGTAATAGTGGCCGCAGATTGTACAGCGGTGATGTCGTAAAAGTAGGGGAGCAGTCGTTGTTCATGGCAGCGGAAATACACCAATGGAACTGCCCATACATAAACGGCTCTTAAACAGTTTGTGGTATTTCCAACGAAAGAAGGTGCGTGATATCGTTGGCAAGTTCTATTTCAAACAGGCCGGTCTCATAAGAATAATTGATTTTGTAAAGACACAGATTGCTGTGACCATAATCATCCATCTTGAAAAGTGGTTGCTGAAAAAGGGTGGTCAGTAGTACGCGCATCGCTCTCCCATGCATGGCTACCAATATATTTCTTTCGTGTGATCTGGAAAGGATCGTTTCAATGACCGGGAGTTGCCGATCCCTTACCTGTTCCGGACTTTCTCCTTCTTCAGAAGCCAGCTGCACATTGCCCTCGCTCCAAGCCTGCGTAAGTTCACGGTAATAGTTATTATCCCCCGTGTTCGGTTCACGTCCTTCTCTGATTCCCCATGATATTTCGTTCAAACCCGAGTAGCTTTCGTGAGGAATACCCTGGTTGATGAACCCGCGCACCGTTTGATGTGTTCGAATTAAATCAGAGGTATATACTTTATCAAATGGGATATGCTGGTAGGCATTGAAAAAAGCAGCAGCCTGTGCTTCGCCCCATTCATTCAAAGGAGCATTTACACCACTTCCCTGAACGACGCCCTGGCGATTTAAATCAGTTTCGCCATGGCGGATAAGATAGATAGACTTTCTTTTCAAAATAATTGTATTATTTATATATTAATTTTGTAAATACCCTGTTTTGAATTAATATAGCAGATACAAATTTATACATTTTTTAGATATGTTTACAAATTCGGTGACACTAGATGCTTTGCACGCCATGAGCGTACCAACCTTAGCAAATCACCTGGGTATTGAGTTTACAGAAATTGGTGATGAATATATTGTAGCACGTATGCCAGTTGATCAGCGTACCCATCAACCATTCGGGATATTACATGGTGGCGCTTCTGTGGTGCTGGCAGAAACACTTGGCAGCATTGCGTCGTATCTGTGTTTGAAAGATACTGCAAAACAACATGCTGTGGGACTGGAGATTAATGCTAACCATATTCGTTCAGTCAAAAGTGGTTTCGTGTACGGAAAAGTAACACCGATTCATGTAGGTAGATCCACGCATGTGTGGGATATCAAAATCACAAATGAAGAAAATAAGCTTGTTTGTATCTGCAGACTTACGGTTGCTATTGTGGATGCAAACCGATAGCGTTAATTTGCAAAGTATTAGTAAAAAAATAGTTACAAAGTTATAATAGTTCACGATGGTTTCGAGTCAGACGGAATGTGAAGTCTGTGTTTTGGAGGATTTGCGTGCTGCAGATTTGTGGAAGGCTTCACAAAAGCTTGGATTCCCTTCAGCAATCTGGAAGTTGCCGCATACAGCAGAGGTGAAATTACTAATCTCAGTTCAGGGTGGTGTATCCTCAGTAGCGCCCGATCTGGAAAAAATGCCTTCAGGTTTTATACTGGGTCCATTTGGTTTTGAAGAACACGATAAGGTGTTGTTCATGGAAGGCGACATCATCGTATCCTATGATGAAAAGGGTCATGTACATGCAATCAATAAACTGGGAGAAGAGCACCCAGAAATAAGGAAGTTGGTGCAAATTGCCGCTGAGTTTAATGCGGAAACAGATTTGCCATATCAGCCACTTTCCGGCAAATTATGTACACCGGATGATGCCAGAGAGCGTTTTAAAAGAACGGTTGAACAGGCAGTTGCGGCTATCAATAATAAAGAATTTAAGAAAGTGGTTTTGTCCCGCACCAGGGAGATGGAAGTCAGTAAGGGATTTGAGCCGGTGGAGGCGTTTTTTAAATTGACCAAAGTATATCACCATGCATTTGTATCATTGATAAACTTACCAGATCGGAATGAAATGTGGCTTGGGGCAACACCTGAAACGCTGGTCTCACTAGAGTCTGACGGTATATTCAGGACTATGTCTTTAGCAGGCACGCAAAGGGCTTATAATGAGCAGGGTGAGGTTATCTCAAACTATGACGTCAGATGGGGGCAGAAAGAGATTGAAGAACAGGCATTTGTGAGCCGTTATATAGTGGAGTGCTTTAAAAAAATTCGTTTGCGGGAATATACCGAGACGGGTCCTAAAACGGTATTGGCCGGAAATGTATATCACCTCAGAACTGAATTTGACGTAGATACGATAAGCGTACATTTTCCAGAGCTTGCTTCTACAATGCTCAAATTGCTCCATCCAACATCAGCAGTATGTGGCGTTCCGAAAAAAGAAAGCCGTCAATTTATTAATGCTGTTGAAGGATACGACAGATCGTTCTACAGTGGCTTTCTGGGACCGGTGCAGGTCGAAGGGCAATCTTCTGTTTTTGTGAATCTGAGGACTTTGCGTCTTAAGAACGGAATTGCAACTTTTTATGCAGGCGGAGGCATTACGGAAGGCTCCGACCCTGACCTGGAGTGGGAAGAAACAGAACTAAAATGCAATACTTTATTAAGAGTGATTGGTGCAAACGAGTAAATTTTTTTTGCGGAACACTTAACTAATATTAATATATAGAATATACAGTTTGATTAATTCTATATTTTTATACGTTCTTTCACAGGAAGAACTATTTCAATCTGAACCATACCTCTTTAACATTAAGCCTCGGAAACGAATCACGTTTATGAATTCTAAGTATGCCCGGTCTGCCAGTGCAGGTATTCTGAATTTTAATCCACTTATTTCATCTATTTTTTTATCGGGTACGCTTTTCTTTTCAATTTCCTGCAAGGAGAAAAAGGATACATTTCAACAAAAGGGGGCAGGAGCGCCAACCACTGTTGACGTGATTATCGCAAAGTCGGAGCGGATCGGAAATCAGGTAGAAGTGAATGGGACAGTTGTTGCAAACGAGTTCGCCGAGCTCCGGCCGGAGGTGAGTGGTTTGCTTACATTCCTGAGTGTACCCGAGGGATCGGTAATTCAGAAAGGAACCGTGGTAGCCAGAGTAAACAGCGCAGATCTGGAGGCTCAGCTCACTAAATTGAAAGTGCAGCTCGAGCTGGCTGAAACTACCGAGAAAAGACTTAAGCAATTAATAGATATTAACGGTGTCAATCAGGCGGATTACGATATATCAGTAAACTCGGTGAATGGTTTGAAAGCTGACATGCAGTATACCCAGGCTCTGATTGAGAAAACCGTTGTTCGAGCGCCCTTTACAGGTACGATCGGATTACGGAAGGTGAGTGCAGGATCATATGTATCGCCGAATAGTGTGATTGCATCTATGCAACAGCTTACGCAACTCAGGGTTGATTTTACAGTGCCGGAAGTGTATCAGAACTACGTTCCCAAAGGAAGTTCTGTTCAGGTGCTGGTGGATCCTGCTCAGGGTACCAAACAATCAGCTCGTATTATTGCATCTGAACCTCAGGTAAACCAGAGTACAAGAAACCTGACAGTAAGGGCTGTACTAAGTTCAGGCTCTCTGACTCCCGGTTCTTTCGTAAAGGTATATCTGAATGAAGGTGCTGAAAAAAGTAGTATTCTGATTCCTGCCAACAGTATTATTCCTGAAGCCAAAAGCAAGAAGGTGGTAATTGTGAAAAATGGTAAAGCTGCATTTGTAAATGTTGAGACAGGTGTTCGTCAGGAAGAGTATATAGAAGTGATTAAAGGCTTGAATGTCGGTGATTCTGTTGTGGTTTCCGGAGTGCTGTTTACCCGTCCGGATGCGCCGGTGAAAGTAAGAAGTGTGAGAGACTTAAAAGTTGTAAGCAAGTAAGGCACCCGGCCAACCTATTCCCTGAAACCAGCAATATGAATATTTCAGAATTATCATTGAAACGGCCGGTACTGGCTGTGGTTATGAACCTGCTCATCATCCTGTTTGGTGTGGTGGGCTACAACTTTCTTTCTCTGCGCGATTACCCCGCCATTGACCCTCCGGTCGTAAACGTACGTACAAGCTACGTGGGAGCCAATGCGGATATCATTGAAAGCCAGATCACCGAACCGCTCGAAAAAAGCATCAACGGTATTCCCGGGATCAAAACGATCAGCTCTTCCAGCCAGGTTGGGACGAGTAATATTACTGTGGAATTTAATCTGGAGGCGGATCTTGAAGCTGCTGCCAATGATGTGCGCGACAAGGTAAGCCAGGCACAGCGTAACCTGCCACAGGACATTGACGCTCCCCCCGTTGTGAGCAAAGCGGATGCAAATAGTGATTTCATTCTTTTGCTCGCGGTGCAAAGTCCTTCGAAGGGGATCCTCGAACTAAGTGAATACGCAGAAAACGTTTTGCAACAGAGTCTGCAGACGATTGATGGTGTGAGTGCGATCAACATATTTGGCCAGAAAAGATATGCGATGCGGATATGGCTGGATGCTGACAAGATGAATTCTTACAATGTTTCCTTCAATGATATCAGTAGTACACTCAGTGCTGAAAACGTGGAGTTGCCTGCCGGTAAAATATACGGGGCGAATACCGAACTTACTATTCGCACGATGGGCCGTTTGACTTCGGAAAAAGAGTTTTCTGATCTGGTGATTAAGGATGACAGCACTGGGATTGTGCGTCTTGGCAACGTTGCGAAGGTGGAGCTGGGGCCTGAAAACGAAGAGCAGAGCTGGAAATATAACGGCGTGCTGGCGGTAGGTCTTGCAGTAATTCCGCAGCCGGGAGCTAACTATGTAAATATCTCAGAAGAGTTTAATAAGCGTCTGGCCGAAATTCAGAAATCCAATAAATCAGATATCACGTTCAGTGTATTAGTTGATAACACAAGACTGGTAAAGCAATCGATTGAAGAGGTAGAGGAAACCCTTCTGATATCTTTCGGTTTGGTTGTGATCGTGATTCTCTTTTTCTTCCGGAGCATATTGGTGGCGATACGTCCATTGATTGATATTCCTATCTCTCTTGTGGCTACATTCTTTGTGATGTACCTGTGTGGTTTCTCTATCAATATTCTTACGCTACTCGGTATCGTACTGGCTACAGGACTTGTGGTAGATGATGGAATTGTAGTAACAGAAAACATTTTCAGAAAGCTTGAAAGTGGTCTTAACATTCGTCAGGCTGCACTGGAAGGTAGTAAGGAAATATTTTTTGCTGTTATTTCTACGTCCTTAACGCTGGCAGTTGTGTTTCTTCCCGTTATTTTCCTGGAAGGGTTTGTAGGTAGTCTTTTCCGTGAATTCGGTATTGTGGTTGCTTCGGCTGTATTAATTTCAGCGTTTGTATCACTTACTATTACGCCGGTACTGAATGTAGTACTAAATAGAAAAAAATCAGGACATGGATGGTTCTATGATAAAACGGAGCCCTTCTTCACTGGTATGGAAGATGGTTACAACCGTCTGCTCAAAGGCTTCATGAATGTACGGTGGATGGCCTGGGTTGTGGTTTTGGCTTGTGGTGTATTGATGTATTTTACCTACACCAATTTACAAAGTGAGCTGGCTCCAATGGAAGACCGAAACAGTATTCGTCTGAATATGACGGCACCGGAAGGAACAAGCTTTGATCAGATGCAGCGAATTTCTAATGAGGTCGTGGATTATCTCAATGATTCTATTCCAGAGAAATCTTTTACATTCTCATCAACACCCGGATTTGGCGGATCAGGTGTGAACAGTGGTATGGGGCGTATTGGTCTGGTACCCGCTGACCAGCGAATCCGTAGCCAGAATGATATTGCGATGGTGATTAACAAAAAATTACCTCAGTTCAACGATGCCCGAATTTTTGCAACTCAGGAACAGACGATTGCTGTAGGTTCTGGTTCCCGTGGTGGACTGCCCGTTCAGTTCGTTCTACAGAATCTTGATTTTGAAAAGCTTTCAGAAGTCTTGCCCAAGTTCCTTGAAGAAGCCCGTAAAGATCCTACGTTCCAGAACGTAGATGCCAACCTGAAATTCAATAAACCTGAGGTTCGTCTTACCGTCGATCGTTTGAAAGCAAAAGACCTGGGACTATCAACAACGGATGTTGCTGCCACGATTCAATCAGCATTCAGTGGAAGACGCCTTGCTTATTTCATCATGAATGGTCAGCAGTATCAGGTGATCGGGCAAGTTGAGCGCACGGAACGTAGCCAGCCGGCAGATATTTCTAAATTATATGTGCGTAATAACAGAGGCGAAAGCATTCCACTAACGGCGGTGGTGCATATGGAGGAAGAAAGTGGTCCGCCAACAATATATCACTACAACCGCTACAAAAGTGCGACCGTATCTGCTTCACTGGTTGAAGGTAAAACGGTGGGAGATGGTGTCGTAGCCATGCAGGCTATTGGTGCCCGATTATTGGATGAGACGTTCCAATCTTCGTTAACCGGCCCTTCCCGCGATTTCCAAGAAAGCTCTTCGAATACAAGTTTTGCGTTCGGTCTTGCGCTTCTGTTGGTTTATCTGGTACTGGCTGGTCAGTTCGAGAGCTTTACGGATCCGTTCATCATCATGATTACAGTACCTCTTGCATTGGCGGGGGCACTGTTAAGTCTGTATATGTTTAATCTTACGATCAATATCTTCTCGCAAATCGGGATGATCATGCTGATCGGTCTGGTTACCAAAAATGGTATTTTGATTGTAGAGTTTGCTAATCAGAAGCGTGAACACGAGGGTATGCAGCGAATGGAGGCAGCGATTGAATCAGCCACACAGCGTCTTCGTCCTATTTTGATGACCAGTCTGGCTACGGCGTTTGGTGCGTTACCTATTGCGCTTAGTTTGGGAGCTGCTGCAACAAGCCGTGTGCCACTTGGGGTAGTAATTGTGGGAGGGCTTACTTTTTCATTGGTACTTACTCTTTTCGTAATTCCTGCTGTTTACACATTCATTTCCCCAAAGCATAATAAAAAGTCGGAGGAGCAAAAAATGGACGAAGAAATAGCATTGATGAGCTAAGCATCTTCCTAAACAAAATATTTATAAAAATAACTATTGGTTTTATTCATGAACCCACGTGCAATTTTGAATGGTGTATCAAGTGTATTGATGACGTTGTTAATGATTTCTGTGCAGTCATTCGGCCAGGCTGCTGACAGTCTCAGGCTTACATTGGATCTGGCTATTGCAACGGCATTGAAAAATAGCCTTGAAATCCAGATCGCTAAGAACAATGTTGAAGCGAATACACTTTTTAATCACTATGGGATTGCCGGAGGGTTGCCAGTTATCGCCGCAACACTTTCCAATACCGAACAGATTACGGATGTAAATCAAAAACTAAATACAGGTGTAGAGATCAGTAGAAAAGGAGCTGTTGGAAATAATACGCAGGCAGGACTATCCGCCGGTATTTTGCTTTACAATGGTAATAGGGTGGTATCTACTAAAAAGCGTCTTGCTGAGCTGCAATACCAGAGTGCAGAATTCCTGAATTCTCAAATTCAGAATACAATAGCTGATGTTCAAACAAGTTATTATGATGTAGTCCGACAGCTGAGTTATGTGAATACTCTCAAGACTTCGATTGCTGCCTCTCAGCAGCGTCTTGACATTCTGAAGGTCAGGAAAGAAGCGGGGATGGCTAATAATGCAGACATCTTTCAGGCGCAGATTGATTTGAATACGACCAGCCAGACATTGCAAAATCAGCAGATGATAGCTGAGGTTGCTAAAACTGAACTTCTCAGACTCCTGACCCTGGACGTACAAACACCAGTTTCCATTCAGGATACGATTACTGTTGACAACAACATGACCATTGACGCTGTTTTGGATAGGCTTCCGGTAAATGCTGACATCAAGGCAGCTGACCATCAGGTGCGCATTAATCAACTGATTGTAAAAGAAACTGCGGCGCTTCGTTATCCAACGGTCCGCCTTAATACTGCCTACAACTACTCTCGTAACCAGAGTGGTGCCGGATTTACACTTTTGAATCAAACGAACGGGCCGAATGCAGGAATCAGTGTTGCGGTTCCTATATACAATGGTGGCATTTTCAAACGTCAGCAAAAGGTTGCTGAAATCAATACCACCAATGCCGAAATTCAAAAAAATACGGTTTTGAGGGATTATTCTTCGGAGGCAGTCAAAATGTTTCAAACCTACAGGAGCTCACTTGAACAGCTGGAAATTCAGAAGCAGAACTTTGAATTAAGCAAGCAGCTGCTTGATCTTACATTGCAACGTTTTCAACTAATTCAAGCCACCATTATCGATGTACGAGAAGCACAGAGAAGTTTCGAAGATGCAGGTTATCGTATGATCAATATTAACTACGCTGCCAAAGCTGCTGAAATTGAGTTGAAAAGATTAGGTAATACGTTAGAGTAGGCATGTTGGCATTTCGTTATTCACTCTATCGCAATGTCGTTGACTGGCGTATTTTATAAGAAAACTTAAAATCTCGTTAAACCTTCGGTACGTTTTTTTGTCCAAACGACTTAATTTCTGATGTATCCCAATCCGATTTGGATGAGATACGAAAAAAATTGGTTCGTTATGAAAATTCTATTGCTACCCCTAACCTTTGTTATCCTGTCGTTTGGTAAATTATATGCACAACAGGATGCAATCATTTCCGGAAAACTTCTCGACGCGGACAAAAATCCGGTTTTGTTTGCCAATGTAGCTCTGTTTAACAGTGCTGATTCTACACTTGCAGGAGGACTGGCATCTGACGAAAACGGGGTTTTTAAAATACCAGCCAAACCGGGCAACTATTACCTCAGAATTTCATATCTCGCAATGGCCGAGAAGATTGTCCCCAACGTCAAAGTGGTTGCGGGTAATATTGACCTGGGTAATATTTCACTTAAAGCGGATGCGCAGGTACTTGAAGAACTGGTGGTGAAGGGAGAGAAAAGCCAGATGGAACTGCAACTGGATAAAAGGGTATTCAATATAGGAAAAGATTTGAGTAATATCGGAGGAAATGCTTCCGATGTGCTCAATAATATGCCATCGGTAACGGTGGATGTGGATGGTAATGTAGCATTGCGGGGAAGTGGTAATGTTCGGATTCTGATAGATGGAAAACAGTCCGGTATGGTAGGGCTTAACCCTGCCGAAGCACTCAAACAAATACCTGCTGATCTGATTGAAAGTATTGAAATTATAACAAATCCTTCTTCAAGGTACGACGCGGAAGGGGAAGTAGGTATTCTTAATATTGTTATGAAAAAGAATATCCGGTATGGTCTGAACGGATCATTTACCGGTACACTTGGGTATCCTGCCAACCTGGGAGGATCTTTCAATATTAATTACCGCAAAGAGAAGGTGAATCTGATTGCCAGTTACGGACACCTTTACCGGGAAGGACCAGGGCGTGGTACATCTCGACAGGAGTACACCAGCGCTGATACAAGCTTTGTTTATGAGCAAAGAACTAACAGAACACGGGGAGGCTATTCTAATAACTTCATGGTTGGAATGGATTACTTTCTGAATAAACACAATACACTTACCGGAACGCTTTCGTACCGGAACTCACAAAATTCTAACAGTTCACGTCTGGAATACCGGGATTTCGATTTTAATAATAATCTTACCAGAACGGTCATCAGAACTGAGGATGAAAGTGAGCCGCGAACCAACATTGAAGCTGCACTTAGTTATAGAAAGACATTTGATAAAAAAGGGCAGAGTCTGAGCTTCGATGCTAAGTATATTATCAGCGATGAGACAGAAGCTTCGCGCTACAATGAGGGAAGTGTTGGAGAAGAAAATAGTCTTGTACAGCGATCTTTCAATACTGAGGATGAAAAAAACTGGCTTTTTCAACTGGATTATATTCATCCCTTCGCCAAAAACGGAAAGCTGGAAGCTGGTCTGAAAAGTAGTACAAGGCTGCTTGATAACGATTTCTCGGTGCATCAGCAAAATGCACAAATGAACTGGATCATTCTACCTGACTTTGACAATCGCCTAGCTTATGATGAGAAGATTCACGCGGCGTATTTAATGGCCAGCAATCAATTTGGTAAATTCTTTATTCAGGGAGGTCTGCGCGGGGAGTATTCTGACATCCTTACCGAGCTTAAAAAGACCAGTCAGGTAAACCACCGAAAATATTTCAATTTGTTTCCCAGTCTTCATTTATCTTACAAGCTTGAAGATGCTCAAACGCTACAGTTAAGCTACAGCTACAGGCTAAGTCGTCCGGGTTTCCGTGACTTGCTTCCTTTTTCCAGCTTTAGCGATTCACGTGTTTTTCGATCGGGAAATCCTCTGCTGAATCCGGAGTTTACGCATTCTTTTGAAGCAGGACATTTGTTGAATATGGAAAAAGGGTCACTGTTGTCCAGTGTATATTACCGTCGCAGATTGGGTGTGGTTGAGAATATAACAACTGTAGATTCTACCGGTTTTACCCGTATAATGCCTGTCAATCTATCTACAGGAAATGCTTATGGTATGGAATTTAACCTTACTTATGATCCATTTAATTGGTGGAAATGGACTGCCAATGCGAATCTTTTCAGAGCGGTGAATGAAGGCGTCTATGCTGACCAGGAATTGCGTAGTGATACATACACATGGAACGGCCGCGTTTCGTCACGTGTCACTTTGTTTAAGAACATTGATTTTCAGTCCTCTTTCAACTATCGCGCTCCGCGCCGTACAACTCAGGGAAGAGACCTTTCTCAATATTTCATTGATCTAGGTTTGTCCAGGGATATATTGAAAGGGAATGGTACGATAACTGCCAGTGTACGCGATTTGATGAATTCCAGAATGCAAAGACGTATTGTTGAAAATGCAGGATACTATTCCAGGTCTGACTTTCAATGGCGTGCCCGACAGTTTATTGTTACTTTTTCCTATCGATTGAACCGTTCGAAGGAGAAAGAACGTGCGGATAGCAGAGATGACGTGGGGGATGAACAATGATTCTAACCGCTAAACTGCTACCTTTGCAGCTTAACATAGGAAAAGAAAATGCTCTTTATAGGAAAATACAATCTGCTTACCATTGAAAGGGTAACCAGTGTCGGAATGTTTTTAAGTGAGGTAGAAGGGGAAGAAGTGCTTCTGCCAAATCAATATCTGACGGATGAAATGCAGGTAGGAGATACCATTCGGGTTTTCGTGTACCTGGATTCTGAGGACAGACCGGTTGCTACAACAGAAACACCAAAAATCGTTCGTAACGAGTTTGCGTTTCTGGAAGTAAAGGATGTTTCTGAATATGGTGCTTTTCTTGACTGGGGTCTGATTAAAGACTTGTTTGTTCCATTTCGCGAGCAGAGCGTTCCGATGGAAATAGGAGAGTGGCATGTCGTATTTTTATATCTTGATCAAAAGTCCTCTCGCCTTATTGCCTCTACGAAAATTGACCGTTTTCTTGAAAATGAACGATTGAGCGTTCAGGAAGGTGATGAAGTGGATTTGCTTGTATGGCAAAAAACGGATCTGGGCTATAACGCGATCGTCAATCAGTACCATAAAGGATTGATCTATGGCAATGAGGTATTCAGAGATTTGAAAGTAGGTGATGCGATCAAAGGGTATGTCAAAAAGATCAGGCCTGAAAACAAGCTGGATATTAGTTTGCAAAAAGCAACTGTGGAGCAGATTGAGCCAAGTGCGCAGCAAATACTTGCAGAACTGAAAAAGGCTGGTGGCTTTCTGAATTTGTCCGACGGAAGTTCTCCGGAAGATATTTACAAAGTATTCCAGGTAAGCAAGAAGGTGTTTAAGAAAGCCATTGGTGGACTATATAAACAAGGTATTATTCGTATCGGTGATGACGGAATTCACTTGCTTTAACGCATCTATCAGTGCGATAAATAAAATTGGCCCTGCCGGAAATTTCCAGCAGGGCCAATTTTATTGTAGACTATTCAATGGGCTATTTTTTGCCATATTTATCTTTATACTTTTCATAAAGACGTTTCTGTTTGTCATCCAGATTGACCTTTCCACCTTTGATGAAAACCATCTCTACATCATTCCCACGCATATCCAGGATATCGCCCTGAGACACAAGCAGAGATGCATGCTTTCCTTTTTCCAGTGTACCGATTTGTTTGTCAGCACCAATGATCTCTGCAGCATTACGGGTAATGAACTGTAGTGCTTCTTCACTGGTAATGTTTCCGAATCCGGAAGATGTACCAGCTAAAAATGCAAGGTTACGGGTTCTCCACCATTCATCAGCATAGGTTACAGCTACTTTAACACCTGCTTTGTGCAGCAGGCCTGGCAGCTCGTAGGGAAGATATACATTCTCATCTACGCGCCCGGGAAGACGGTGTGTCGGATTTAAAACGACTGGTATTTGATTCTCTTTAAGAAATGAAACTACTTTGTAAGACTCATCTCCACCGACAATTACAATTTTTTGCACGCCGATAGCCTTCGCAAATTTCACAGATTCAACAATATCTTTTGCATAATCCGCACGGATATAAAGATTTGTTGAGCCATTGAATAAAGGTTTCATTGCCGCCAGACGCAAGTTCACCGGTGATGGACCTTTCAAGTCGGCATACGCTTTTGCATCCGCAAATACGGCGCTGAATTTATCAATCACTTCCTGGCGCTTCTCATTGCGTTTCATCGATACCGAGAAATCTTCAAAATTGAAACTTCTTGCCAGAAACGATGGCCAGTTGATCCAGATTCCATCATCTTTTTTCAATACAGCATCTTCCCAGTTCCATCCGTCAGTATAGAAAACAGACGATGATCCTGAGATAATACCGCCTTGGGGAACCGCCTGAGACAACAAAATACCGTTTCCTCTGAGCGTAGGTATAACTTCTGAGTCAGTATTGTAAGCTACCAGAGATCTGATATGCGGATTGATATCACCCACTTCGTTGAAATCCAACGTGGCACGTACAGATGCGATTTCCTGAATACCAACTGTGGTGTTTAATGAAATAATACCAGGGAAAATGTGTTTTCCCTTTACATCGATTATTTCTGCTCCGGAAGTACTTCCTGTGCCGGCTGGTCCAACCTGTGTAATAATTCCCTTGTCGAAAGCGATCACACCGTTCTCAATCACCTGGCCATTACCGGTATGGATCGTAGCGCCGGTCAATACGATTGGTCTGGACTGTGCAGCTGCAGGTGCCGGGTTCTGGGCATTTGTAAAATGCGCTGTGAGTGCCATCATTGCAGCGAATATGGCCCGGTTGAATATATTGTTTTTCCTTTTTGTCATCGTTGTATTTTTAACGGAAAGATTTTTAATAACCTTGTTCCTGAAAGCTGATTATTTTTCCTCAGCATGCTCGGCATGAACACCTACGATATCTTCGCAATGCCACATTCTTGGCTGCGCTCCCTGCGGACGTTGTGTCGGTTTTCCTTCTGCTTTATCGCTAAGCATTTTCTGGATCAATCTTTCACGTTCTACCGCCATGGTCTTTTGCTTTTCCTCATCCTTTTTGCGGTCAAAGTAAACGGTACCCTCAATCATGGTGAAGTCAGGACGCGCGTACACGGAAAGCGGATTGGCGTTCCATAGAACCAGGTCAGCATCCTTACCTGTTTTTACACTCCCCAGTTTATCATCCACACGAAGCAGCTTGGCAGGGTTAAGCGTTACCATTTTCCATGCATCTTCTTCGGGTACACCGCCGTATGTTACAGTTTTAGCCGCTTCCTGGTTAAGTCTGCGGGCCATTTCTGCATCATCCGAGTTAATTGCTACCGTTACACCCTCGTGATACATCAGTGCAGCATTGTAAGGTATAGCTTCTTTTACCTCCATCTTATATGCCCACCAGTCAGCGAAAGTAGATCCGCCGATGCCTCTTTGCTGCATTTTATCTGCCAGTTTGTAACCTTCCAGAATATGGGTGAATGTATTGATTCTGAATTTCAGAGAATCCGCAACACTCATCAGCATATTAATTTCAGATTGTACATAGGAGTGACAGGTGATAAACCTTTCGTTTGCCAGGATTTCTGCCAGTGCATCAAGTTCGAGATCTCTTCTCGGCGCTATTCCGGATTTCTTGGCATTATAGGTTTTCCAGTTTTGCGCGTATTCTTTGGCTCTGATGAAGTGATCATAAAATACCTGCTCTACACCCATTCTGGTTTGAGGGAAACGTACGCGCGCCACATCACCCCAGTTGGACTGTTTTACATTCTCACCCAAAGCAAATTTGATTGTTTTGGCCTGAGGAATCAGCATCTCCGACTGGTTAGCTCCCCATTTCAGCTTAATCAATGCACTTTGACCGCCGATAGAGTTAGCCGATCCGTGAAGCAGATGAGAGGTAGTAACACCTCCGGCAAGCTGGCGGTAAATATTTACGTCATCAGGATTGATTACATCGCTCATTCTTACTTCGGCTGAGCTGGTTTGCCCGCCTTCGTTAATCGTAAACAATGCAATATGAGAGTGTTCGTCAATAATACCTGTAGTAAGGTGCTTTCCGGTACCATCTATTGTTTTTGCTCCGGATGGTGCTGAAAGGGATTTGCCGATTTTAGTGATCTTGCCATTTTGCACTAACACGTCAGTCCCTTGCAGAATACCTTCTTTCTCATTGGTCCAAACTGTTGCGTTTTTGATCAGTACAGTTTCAGATTTTGGAAGTTCTTCATTTCCGAAACCTGTAAACGGATATACAATTTTACCCGTTTCTGCCAGTTTTTTAGCTGCTGAATCTTTAGGCACAGTGGCTGTATACTTTTCAGAAAGCGATGCTGACCATGGAACTACGTTTCCGTTTGGTAATACACCTTCACCGATAAGTCCGTTGCCGGTAAACCAACCTGTAAGACGAATGTTTTCCTGACGCTTTTTGTTTGGCTGATAGGTAAGTGTCAGTAGCTCATTGGTTAACACTGCTTTCGGCGTAATCTTTAAAGTATCCTGAAGAATAACTTTATATTCGGGCTTTTCTATTGTTCCCGAAATCTGGATTTTGCCTGTTGGCTGGTTGTTGATTGACAGTGTATAAGTTCCCCGAGGATCTGTAGCGTTCAGTGGGGCGATAATGAATTTTTTGCCTTGTACCCAGTTTTCATAGATAACATTATCCTTACTGAACAGGTCTGTAGATGTGATCAGGAAGTTGGCAAGCAGGCCTGCTTTCAGGCTTCCTACCTGGCCTTCGGCTTTGATCAGGCTTGCAGGAAGAGTAGTTAAAGCTTCAAGTGCCTTTTCTTTTGGTAGACCGTATTCTACCGCGGTTCTGAGATTCTTCCAAAAATCACTTTTGTTTTTCAGGCCTGCAGCCGTAAATGTAAAGGGTATTGCTGCTTTAGCAACTTCGGAAGCATTTTTAGGAGCAAGTTCCCAATGCTTAAGTTGGGTGATGCTTACCAAATCTGCGTCCCATGGATCTGCTACATCGTAAGCTTCAGGAAATTGCAGAGGCAAAATAAGCGGAGCCTTGGTTGCTTTGATTTCATCCAGGCGTTGGTACTCATCTCCACCTCCACGAATGATGTATTGCACGCCAAACTCATCACCGATTTTGTCGGCACGCAGTACGCTATACTTGTCATTGGTTTCAAAGATGGAAGGAAGGCCTTTCAGGTTATTGAAAGCATCAAGAGAAAGATTTTTTTCTTGTGTTTTTCCACTTTTCCCATACCACTCAGCATCGTAATAATTTTGACGCAGTAAAGCGACAATCCCCATGCCCGAAGAGGGATAAGTCTGTGTGGAAGTTCCTTTACTGAAAGAGAAGTGAGCGGATGCTTTTCCATTGATAATCGCTTTGTTCGCAGATTCATCTGTAAGCGTCAGCAGTGTACCGCTTCCTCTTACAATGCCATCGTGGGAATGACTTAGAACCGTACCGAATCCGATTTTACGAAGGTCCTCCGCTTTTTTTGCGTCAGGAGTGAAAAGCTGTGCTGCTTCATTTTCAGGTTGAATTGCCTGGTTCCATCCGAACGCACCTTTTTTGTTTGATTCGAGCTGAGGAGTTGGTCTTCCACCGCCTGCGCGGCGTTCTGTTTTAACTTCAGGCATACCATAATCCGAATCGAGATCGATCAGAGATGGATAAATGTACTTGCCTTTCAGGTCAATTACCACTGTCCCGGTTGGGATCTTAACCTGTTTGCTTACTTCGCGAATCAGTCCGTTTTCGATCAGTAATGTTCCATTCTGGATTGTAGTTTTGGAGTCTACTACAATGTTGGCATTGGTGAATGCATAACGGCCTGAGCGTTCGTCATAAGCTCCGTTTCTCGGGAAAGTTTCCTGTCCGTACGACAGTACACTTACGGTTAGAAAGGCCATTACCGTTGATAATCGTTTCATCATATGGTGTTGGTTTATAAATATAATCAGTGTTACAATATACAATGAAAAATATAAAGAATCCGTGTTACAGCAGCAGTTCGGGAGAACATACAATTGCCCCGTGGAATTTTTATGTATCTTGGTTTTTTTGCATCTTGTGCAGCTTCTTACAACTGTTTTTCAGAATTTATCATGACATTCGAACAATTTTCAAAATCACTTTCTTTGGATACTCCACCAGCTGACATGCCGGTTTTGTTACAGGCATTATGGTACGATGGAAAAGGAGATTGGGAGTCAGCTCATAATATTGCACAAAGCCGGGAAGGTACCAAAAGCTACGATCGCCTGCATGCTTATCTTCATCGGGTTGAAGGTGATGAGTGGAACGCCGGATACTGGTATCGCCGCGCAGGAGTAAAGATTTATGAAGGTCCTCTTAAAGATGAGTGGGCTGAACTGGTTCAAGGCTTGCTTTGATAGGTAGTGAATGTATAAGTCAAAAAGCTTATATTTACAAGTTATAAGTCTTTTGTCTTATAATATTCTTGCATAAGGTTTTTGTATTATATTCTAATCTATGATGAATATTTGGACGAAATTATGATCGCTGTTATTACTGCTGACATGGTGAATTCCACCAAATTTCCTCGAGCTGATGTGATTCAGTGGTTAAATGAACTTATTGAAGGGCTGAGCTCAAACGCTGATTTTAACTGGATTTTACGACCAGAGATTTACCGGGGAGATAGCTTTCAGGCGGTTTTGAAAACACCTGATGATGCTTTGAAAGTGGCTGTACTGTCCAGAGCACTTTTTCGAACGCATGACGGTAACACGGACTTGCGCATCGCAATAGGTATTGGGAGAGGGGAAGAGATGACAGCACATACGGGTACATCAGATGGAGAAGCTTTTAGATTGTCTGGTCATTTGGCAGATCATATCCGGAAGCAAAAGGCCAGAATCGGTGTTGCGTTACCCACGCCTGCATTAGCTCTTGATGCGACACTGGATTTACTGGAAACAATTATTGAAGATTGGACAATTGCTCAAAGTGAAGTCGTTGCTGCTATAATGATGCAGCGTAGTGTAACCAAAATTGCAGAGCACTTAGCTATAAGCCAGCCTGCTGTTAGTCAAAGACTATCCTCTGCAAAATGGTGGGCAGTAAACAGTTTTCTTGAAGCTTTCCCGGAGCAAATAGATTTATACTTCAAAAAAATGCCATGAAAGAATTCCTCCTGCTACTACTGGCTCATATACTAGCTGACTTTTACTGGCAACCAACGCGCTGGGTAGAAGACAAAAAAGTCAGGTCGTTTCGCTCACCCTATTTGTATATGCATACAGGAGTAGTGACAATATCTTCATATATTTTTCTAAGTTACTGGACCAATCCGTTTCCGGCATTAGCAATTGGTGTAATGCATACCATGATTGATATTGCTAAAATTGAATTTGATAAAAGAGGGTCAGCTATCTGGTTTGTTACTGACCAGCTCGCACATATTATTACCATTACTCTGGTAGCGGTGTGGCTAACAAGTACAGTTACGATCAGTACAGATCTGTTTAAAACATGGTTATATACTCCAAAGGTACTGGCACAATTGTCGGGAGCTCTGCTGTGCTTATCCCCGGTATCTTTTCTGGTTGGTATTCTGACCAGACCGTGGCGAGATGAGCTGAATGCGTTAATGCCGGATGCGAATGATAATCTGGCTAATGCAGGCAGGTGGATCGGAATTTCAGAACGTCTGTTAATCTTTATCTTTGTAATTGCAGGACAATTCTCAGCGATTGGTTTCCTGATCGCTGCGAAGTCTTTATTGAGATATAACGATAAAAGCGCAACAGGTGACATTCCGCCAGCCTACATCAGTAAAAAATCGGAATATGTGCTGGTCGGAACATTGATGAGTTATACATGTGCTATTATCATTGCAATGGCTGCCAAAATGTTTTACCCATAAGTCAATTAAAAAGTTAATAACCATTTTCAGTGATTAAACCCTCCTGGCTATTCAAGCTCTAAACAAAGTACCTAAATTTTAAAACCATGAAGAAAATATTGATTGCAGTCGTTTTAACTTTTGCGGGATTAACTTTGTATGCTCAGCGTCCCGATAATAACAGAACACCGGAGCAGCGGGCTGAAGCACAAACCAAATCACTTACGGAAAGCCTTCAACTGAATGAAGAGCAGCAAAGGCAGATTTATACCTTAAATCTGGACAGGATGAAGCAAATGGCTGAGATGAGAGCGAGTGGTACACCGGATAGAGAAAAAATGAGAGCTTCTATGGAGGCTTACAATGTATCGGTCAACAAGGTGCTCACTTCTGAGCAGCAAGAAATCTACAAAAAAGAGACTGAGCAGCGCAGGCAAGGAGAAAGGCGCCGTAATAACTAATCCTGAGTTCAGATTAAGCGGACCACCTTAAACGAGATTTGAGGTGGTACCCTTAATGTTACTTTTTCACTATTTCTAATTGTTAATGGAATCGCCTTGTTTAAAATTGGGTTTCCGGAAATAGGAATGTGTTTCTTAAAAGTAAAAAAGGGAAGCTGCAAATTGACTGCAACTTCCCTTTTTTTATTTTGTTATTGTTCAGTAGCAGGAACTGCTTTTTTACGTCCGCGTGGTTTTCCTGTGTATTCAGGTTTTGGAGCAGAGCTAATCAATTCAAGTTCAAAGCCATTAATACCATCTTCGTAAGTGAACGAATTTATACTAAAGGTATATTTAGTGCTATCAAAATCAATACCACCCTTCTTAAGGATAAATGCTAATGGAATAACAAAACCTCTACCCGCTTTTTCAAAAGCAAAAGTATCGTTTTGCTCTTCGGATGGAAGTAGGTAAAGCGATTTTAATTTTCTTTTCCCTTCCTGAGTTCCAATTTTAAAATGAGCAGAATCCGCTTTTATTGCAAGTTCGGCCAATGATGCTGTAGGAAATACAAGCTTACCTGTAGCTGAAATATAACCTGTTGGAGCCTCTTTTGATTTAGCTTTTGACTTAGTAACTTCAGGAGTATTTTCCTGAGGAGTGAAAAACTTAATGTTTTTACTTTTCATTTATCAAGATAGTTCTATGTGGATTATTTGAGACAAATTTAGCCACTATTTTTAATTTAATAATTTATTGACGCATTTATTTAATTATCCTTCTGCTAATCATAATCTCATGATGCAAAACAAAAGATTTGAGAGATTAAAATTTGTACTATCATACACTTACTGTCGGAATCTGATAAATCAATAAATCCAAAAAATGTATCCTGTATAGCAGCTTGAGTAATTACACAGAACTACAGTATCACCATGATGTCCGCGTTGGGGTTTTTATCACGATCAATATATTCCCAATGAGTAATTTGATGTTCAGGGAAAATATTAGCTAAGTCATCCGTTCCTTTTCCGTCTGTGGTATCAACAAAGGATTTTAGAATTTCCCTGTAAATACCCTCTCTCTGTGTTCCGTCTTTGTCCGTAAACCTTACTTGTTTATGATCGGCCGGCATCGTTATATTTTCCATATTTCTATCAGTTTGGTCTAAGGTAATAATATAAAAATGATGCCTGAGAACTGGATGTCTTTGTAATTCTTAATAGATTAGCGCTATTTCGTAAAATCGATAGTAATTCTATGATGCTACTCCATATCGTCGAATGTGTAGAATGTCTGATTAATTTGTTTTGATAGAATATTAATTTATTAATTATTTTTTGGTTAATCTGTGCCCAAGAATCAATTAACAACTTAACAGCCGAAAATGGAAGTTTGGTAATTCTGAGAAGTACAGATATCTGTAATTTCAGAATATGATGTGCGTATTATTACTTAACGACAAGGGAATTCATATAAGAAAAATATTGTCATTAGTAAAACATAGGAAGATGTATATCTTGCCATATAAGTCGAATCAATATTAATGGTCTTATGGAAATTGGAATAAGCATGTTTGGAGATCTGGCATTCAACCGCTCCACAAATTCGTTTCAACCTGCTCAACAGCGGATACAGCAAATACTGGAAGAAATAAAACTGGCTGATGAGGTCGGACTGGATGTATTCGGTATAGGCGAACATCATCGACCGGATTTTTCAGTTTCAAGTCCAGAAATTATCCTTGCAGCTGCGGCAGGAATCACTAAAAATATTAAACTTACAAGCTCGGTAACGGTGCTGAGTTCAACAGATCCTGTACGCGTTTATCAGAATTTCTCTACCTTGGATCTGATTTCCAATGGTCGTGCTGAAATTACTGTAGGAAGAGGAAGTTTTATAGAATCTTTTCCACTGTTCGGATATAATCTGAATGACTATGCCGGGCTCTTTACCGAGAAACTGGAGTTACTTCTGGCTATAAATAAAAATGACGTCATTACCTGGAAAGGGAAATTTCGTGCAGCTTTGGTGGAACAGCAGGTATTACCTCGTGCAGTTGATAATAACTTGGATGTATGGATAGCTGTTGGTGGTACTCCCGAATCCGTTGTACGAGCCGCTCGCCTGGGATTGCCACTTATCGTTGCTATTATAGGTGGGATGCCAAGGCAGTTTCAACCGTTTTTTCAGCTTTACAAAGAAGAATACCTGAAAGCCGGGCATGATCCTTCCCAGATGCAATTGGCCACGCATTCTCACGGTTTGATAGGAGATGATGCGCAGGAAACGTCGGATCGTTATTTCCCTCATTATGCTGATCAGATGAATCGTATTGGCAGAGATAGAGGATGGTCACCGTATACCAAAGACCAGTTTGAAGGAGGGAGAGGGAAAGAAGGGGCATTGTTTGTAGGAGATGCAGCTCAGGTAACAGATAAGATTCTTTACCATCAGGAGTTGTTCGGGCTCACAAGATTTTTACTTCACGTGGATGTAGGAGCGCCTTCGCATAAAGATCTGATGCGCACTATTGAGCTGCTCGGCACCAAGGTAAAGCCGGCAGTAGATAAGGCGCTTGCAAAATAGATCATTGCTGACAAATGGCTTGCTGCATAAGCATAGCGGCTATGTTACACTCTGGTAACATAGCCGCTTTTTTACTTTTTAGAATATAAACTTGGTGCTTAAAAAATTAGATGTGTCCTGATGCACGATTTCATTGATCAATTGCGTATTGGCATTATTCATCTTGAAAGCAACAAGGGAGCGGATCGAAAATGCACGGATCGCATCGGCAACCGAAAGTGTTCCTTCGGCGCTATCCTTTCTGCCCGTGAATGGGAATACATCCGGTCCACGTTGGCATTGGGTGTTAATATTTACACGGCTCACCTGATTAACCAAAGGGTCTATCAGCGCCGCTACCTCGGCAGAATTGTTACTGAAAATACTTACCTGCTGTCCGTGTGTTGCTTCAATAAGATATTCAATCGATTCTTCCAGATCATCAAAGGCAACCACAGGCACTATAGGACCAAACTGCTCTTCGTGGTATAGCTTCATATCTTTGTTAACCGGATAAACTACTGCAGGATAAAAAAATGAACCGGCAGAGCTTCCACCATTTTCGTTTACCACGCTGGCGCCATGTGCTTTTGCATCTGCAATGCATTCATTGAGATAATCAATCTTATTGGGTTCGGGCAGGGGCGTAAGTGAAACTCCTTTTTCCCAGGGCATGCCGTATTTCAGGCCTGCTACTGCTTCACTAAACTGTCTGATGAATTCATCCGCAATGCTCCTGTGTACCCAAACAATTTTTAACGCCGTGCACCGCTGTCCGTTAAAGGACAATGAGCCGGTTAGCGTTTCTTTAACAGCCAGCTCAATATCAGCATTCGCTGTAATAATCGCGGCATTCTTTGCATCAAGTCCAAGAACAGCCCGTAAACGGTTTACTTTTGGATGTTGCTTTTTGAGCTCATTTGCCACCTTGCTTGAGCCGATCAGTGTAAGGACGTTGATCTTACCGGATTGCATCAGGCCAGGTACGATGGTGTTACCACGACCATAAATAATATTGACCACACCCTTCGGAAAGCAGTCTCTGAATGCTTCCTGCAAAGGATAATGTAAAAGTGTACCGAATTTGGGAGGTTTGAAAAGGATTGTATTACCCATGATCAGCGCCGGAATCAGGGTAGTAAATGTCTCGTTTAAGGGATAATTGAACGGCCCCATGCAAAGTACAACTCCAAGAGGAGAGCGGCGTACCTGAGCTGCTATGCCATCCACAATATCAAAGCCGGATGAATCTCTGTCCAAATTCTTCAATGAGTCTATTGTAGCATAGATATATTCAACAGTCCGGTCAAACTCCTTGATGGAATCGGCAAAGGATTTACCAATTTCCCACATGATCAGCTTCACAATGATGTCTTTTTGCTCGATCATTTTTCCGGTGAACTGCTCGACGCAATGAATACGCTCCGCAACACCCATGGTTGGCCATTCACCCCGGCCATTGTTATACGCTGCTACTGCCGCATCTAACGAAAGCTGTGCTTCTTTTTCAGAGCATACCGGATAACTGCCAATCAGTACTCTCTGTAGTCCCTTATCCGTATGTGTACAAATAGGGGAGAAGACTTCATGAACCTGACCATCCCAGGATTTCATTTCGCCATTGCTGAGATATTCGCGCTGATGCACGGGCGCATCAAGCTGATACTCTGCCGGAATCCGATCCGGATGGGGGAAAATACTTTGTAATGTGGAGTTAAAATCCATTTCTTGTAACGAGTTAAACTTGATTAATAAACCGGATATTATATGTCAATTAGACAGTTATTTTAAAGGGCATTATTCTGGTACCTTATATAAGCATAGGCGATAAGAATGAGTGGGAAATGTATTAAAATTTACAGGTTAGCTCGAAGCCCGGCATGGTCGGACCAGCAGCGTTAATAGGCAAAAGATACATTCAGATTCAATTTACTTCTGATGTAAATAAATAGTTATACGCAATTGACGAAATGAGCTACATGGTAACCTGATAGCACTGCTGAAATAAAATAAAAAAGCTGCGAATGATTATTCGCAGCTTTCGTAATAGGTTAGTATACAGTAGTTTGTTGCTAGTTCGTGTGGGTATTTGCTTTAGTCATTTTGAAAAAACGTGTGATCAGAAATACCGAAGCCAAGGTGAGTCCCATAATCAATCCCAGCCACATACCGGGAGCTCCCATATTGAAATGGAATGCCAGAAGGTAACCGAAAGGTATGCCCACAACCCAATAAGCAATTCCAATGAGCACCGTAGGTATTTTCACATCCTTAATACCTCGCAGCAATCCTGCACTGATAGCCTGTGTACTGTCGGATATCTGAAAAACAGCAGCAAACAGCAGTAACAGAGCAGCCATCTCAACCACCATTGTATTATCATTAAAAGCGGTTGGAAGAACATTACGAAAGACAGCAAAACCAATAGCACACAGTATTCCGTAAATCAGAGCCGTAAAAATAGTGCTTTTGCCTATCACAAATATCTTACCCCAGTCATTACGTCCGAAAGCGTTACTGACACGTATAGAGCCAGCCTGTGCAAGACCCATTGAAACCATGAATGTGAAAGAAGCGCAGCTTAGTGCAATCTGATGAGATGCCTGCGCAACAGCACCCAATGTTCCAATAATGATACCGGAAACTGCGAAAGCGCCCGCCTCCATACCAATTTGCAGACTGCTTGGTACTCCGATATGAAGCAATTCTCTGATGGTTCCCATTTTTAGTTTCCACTGATTTTTGCTAACCGCTATGTACTTACTGAAAGTTTTGTGTTTAAGAATCACCAGTAGCAAAGCCAGAAACATGCAGGTTCTGGTAATTAATGTGGCCCAGCCGGCGCCGGCAAGTTCCAGTCTCGGCAGCCCCCAGTTGCCGTATATCAGCAGCCAGTTCAGCAAAATGTTTAGTGGCATACCGGCCAGTGAAAGTATCATGGCGGTACGGGTATATTCCAGTCCGTCAGCAAATTGTTTCAAAGTCATAAACAGCAGCATCGGAATGATGGACAAGCCCATTAATTGCATAAATGGCATGGCGAGTTCTGCAACTTCAGGATCCTGACCCAAATGATGGAGTATACCTTTTCCGAATATGAGTGTAAATGAAATCGCAAGGGCGGTAAGCGCACATAAAATGAATCCGTTAAACAAATAGTGCGAGACCAGCTGTGCATCACGGCGTCCGTGTGCCATGGATACCATTTGGGAAACGGAAATGGTCATGCCTATACCAATCACAAAAGGGATATTCATTGCATTAATCACCAGTGCCGCAGCTGCTAATTGTTTGTAGCTGATAGCACCAACCATGGCACTGTCGATCAGATGGAGTGCCATTTGAGCCAGCTCTCCAATGACGATAGGAAGTGCAAGACGGATCGTTTGTGATGCTTCGTTTTTCATAGCTTATGTGAATCAATAATTAAAAAGTCTGCAAAGGTACGCAACTTTAAAACAAGCAGAAGCTGGCATTAGAAAGATATTGTTATCGTAACACGGATCGACTGTGCAGGTATGCTGGCGCTATCTTCGTCTGACTATAAATCTCATTGAGTAAAATAAAAGAATAATAGGGTTTTATAGAAAGTATTTAACCTAAGCATACTGGCCGATCTACGGTCGCTACAAATGAAATTAATATTTACCAGCCTATTCAATACATCAGGTCAGTCGGGTACCTCGTGCCTTGGAGTCCTGTTATTTCTATCCATGCTTGTTTCCGCTGAAGCGCTGGCACAGGAAAAACTCAAAGTCAAAGGAAAAGTAGTTGATGCTGCCGGTGGCTTGCCACTTAGCTACGCCAGCGTACGTTTATTTAAGTCCGTTGATAGTTCCTATGCAGCAGGGGCCATCACTGATGAAACCGGTGGATTCGTGGTAGAAGTTGTTGCTGGTAACTACTACGCACTGTCGGAGTTTATCGGTTATAAACCTCGTTTTACGTCTGATGTTCATGTGCAGCAAGGAATGAAAATGTTGAATCTGCCCGATATCAAATTGACGGCCTCTGCCAGAAACCTGGATGAGGTGACGGTTCAGGCCGAAAAGAGTAGTATGGAACTGTCGTTGGATAAAAAGATTTTCAATGTAGGAAAGGATCTGGCCAATTCAGGTGGAACGGCAGTGGATATCCTGACGAATGTGCCTTCTGTAGCGGTGGATGTGGAAGGGAATGTGAGCCTGCGTGGGTCCGGTAATGTGAGAATTCTGATTGATGGAAAGCCATCCGGTTTGGTGAGCCTCAAAGGAGGAGCAGGACTTCAGCAGTTACAGGGAAGTATTATTGAAAGAGTTGAAATTATTACCAATCCATCGGCGCGGTATGAAGCTGAAGGTATGGGAGGTATTATCAATATCGTACTCAAAAAAGAACGTAAAGAAGGATTTAACGGCTCTTTTGATATCATTGCAGGCCACCCAACCAACTATGGTGCGGCGGCTAATGTAAACTACAGGAAAAATAAGCTGAATTTTTTTATCAACTATACATTGTCTTTCCGCAATACACCAGGACGCAATGATGTGTATCAGGAAACATACCGCAATGATTCCACCATTATTATGCAACGTGATATGACCAGTAAGCTGAAAGGCATGAACAACAGCGCGCGTGGAGGAATTGATTACTATTTTAATGATAAAAATGTACTAACCGGAGCATATACCTGGCGTACAAGTAAAGGTAAGAGGTTCTCAACGCTTACTTACAGGGATTATCTTTTTTCTACTGACAACCCGACAGGAATTACAACCAGAACGCAGGATGAAACAGAGACGGAGCCTAACGCGGAGTATGCCATCACTTACAGGAAAACTTTTAACAGAAAAGGCAGGGAATTCACGGCCGATGTACGTTATCTGGACAATTGGGAAAATTCAGATCAGTATTACAATGAAAATATATTCAAGCCAAACGGTACTCCGAGTGGCATTCCTCCGATTCTTCAACGAGCACTTAACTTTGAGACGGAGAAGCAGTTGCTTTTCCAGGTAGACTATGTGCATCCTTTTGGTAAGGATGGAAAGGTCGAAGCCGGACTAAGGAGTAGCTCGCGCGATATGACTAACGACTATTCTGTAACCCAGAGAAATGAATCAGGGGGATGGTTTGAACTTCCTAACCTGACTAATGATTTTCTATATGAAGAAGATATTCATGCGGCATATGCCATTATAGGAAATAAGACAGGTAAATTTTCTTATCAGGCGGGACTTCGGGGCGAGTGGACCGGTGTAACTACCGAACTTCGTACCACCCGTGAGGTAAATGACAGAAACTATGCAAATTTGTTTCCAAGTGCGCATATTACCTATGATCTGGCAAAGCAAAATGCATTACAGCTTAGCTTCAGCCGAAGGGTTAGGCGACCTCAGTATAATGATCTGACTCCATTTGCTACATTTAGCGATAATAGGAACTACTGGAGCGGTAATCCTGATCTGAATCCGGAATTTACCAACGTATTTGAAGCGGGGCACATCAAGTACCTGGAGAAAGGTTCCGTAACTTCTTCTGTATATTACCGGCACACAACCGGGAAAATAACGAGTATCCGTCGTGTTCAGGATAATGGCAATTCCTATACACGTCCTGAAAACCTGGGGACCGAGGATTCTTACGGAGCAGAATTTACAGGATCACTTGTTCCATACAAGTGGTGGAAACTGGATGGAAGCATCAATTTCTTTCGCGCCATCACCGATGGAACAGACGTAGATCAAACATTCCAAAGTGATACGTATAGCTGGTTTGTGCGGATGATGTCTCGTTTCACGTTATGGCAATCAGCAGACGTTCAGCTAAGAGGAAACTACGAAGCCCCGCAACAGACACCTCAGGGAAGACGTAAAGCGCTGGCAACACTCGATTTGGCGGCTACCAGGGACATACTTAAAGGCAACGGAACGCTTACATTGAGTGTGGTTGATATCTTTAACTCACGAAAATTCAGATCTATTACTGAGGGACCCAATTTCTATGCACGAACTAACTCACAAGGGAGACTACGCCAAATTAATTTAACGTTAAATTATCGTTTGCATCAGGCTAAAAAGAAACCGAAAGAAGGATTAGATGGTGAATTTTGATGTGCTAACTGGCATTGAATGAGTCGTTTGTGGTTAATTTAACTGTGTGAAGTGTATATTAATCCCATAGACTTAGGTAAGATGATCTGTGAAAACTGAGCTTCTATTTGTTTCTTGTATTTAAATTCATTAAGTTTATATAGAATTTATTTTAGTCCTGCACTGTTCTTCTACGTATTGACCTGTGTTTTCACAGGTTAAGTATCCCCAGCATTCAGGAAATACCGGGTGTTTTCAGTTTAAGAGTAGATTCCGTTAAACGGTAACTAATTCCAATTACTTACATCAATTTCACGTACAAGTATTGATCAAGTATTTATACTGAGAAAGTGTAGAAAATGAAGATATTATGATAATGAAATCAAATAAATCAATCTATCTGGCAGACGACGATGCAGACGACTGCATGTTGTTTGAGGATGCATTAAGGGAGGTCTGTGATACTACTGAGCTTACCACTGCTAATGATGGTGTTGAACTATTGGATCTGATGGAAACGACGGTACCGCCCCCGCCGGATGTAATTTTCCTCGATCTGAATATGCCTAGAAAAAATGGCTTTGAATGTCTGGAGCAGATTCGGGCAACTATAAAATGGAAAGACATTCCAATAGTTATTTTCTCAACAACCGGACAGGAAGATATGATTCGGAAAGTGTATGATCACGGCGCCAATTATTTTATACGCAAGCCAGGTTCATTTCCTAAGTTGAAACAGGCTATTCGTCAGATTCTTGACACCGATTGGACCACTCACAGTTGGGTACCAGTGTCGGATAATCTGAGATACCATTATTAATCGCTGTTACGATAGTAATTGCAAAAAATCTGATGCTTACTGAAAATTTTGTTTGAAAAATCGCCTGTAAAACTTAACAGGCGATTTTTTTTATCTGGAATCTTTTAAACCTTGGCTCTTTCATACTGCACAGGCCAAACGATGTCTTCTTTAAGTTCTCTAGCTGCTTCGATGGGGAAATAAGGATTCCGCAGTATTTCACGTGCCAGGAAAATCAGATCTGCTTCACCGCTTTGCAAAATACCCTCCGCCTGCTCACTGGTAGTAATTAATCCAACAGTACCCGTTAAAATACCTACGTTCTTTTTGATCTGTGACGCAAACGGAACCTGGTAAAGTGGACCGATAGGTATTTTGGTATGTGGAACCAATCCACCTGTTGATACATCAATCATATCAACACCTTTTTCTTTCAAAATCTTCGATAATTCAACCGATTGCTCTGGGTCCCAGCCATTTTCCGCCCAGTCTGTTGCTGAAATACGAACAACAAGCGGCAGATTTGAAGGCCAAACTTCCTGTACTGCTTCTATAATTTCAAGGAGAAGCTGGATACGGTTTTCAAAAGAGCCTCCATAGTTATCGTTTCTCTGGTTGCTGAGTGGCGACAGAAACTGGTGTATCAGGTAACCATGGGCTGCGTGCAGCTCTACTACTTCAAAACCAGCCTGTAATGCTCTTTGAGCTGCATTAGCGAAGTCTTGAATAAGTTTACTGATATCCCCATGCGACATCTCCAACGGAGCTGCATCTCCCTGATTAAACGGAATGGCAGAGGCACTCAGTGTTTGCCAGCCTCCCTGATCCTTCGGTACTTGCCCACGACCTTTCCATGCTGCCTGCGTACTCGCTTTCCTTCCGGCATGTGCCAGCTGAATACCGGCAACCGAGCCCTGCTGCTTGATGAAGGTGGTGATTTGTTTCAGTTTATCGATGTGTTCATCCCTATAAATTCCCAAATCATCAGGCGATATGCGCCCTTCAGGAGATACAGCAGTGGCTTCAGAAATAATCAATCCTGCACCGCCTACGGCACGACTACCCAAATGTACCAGATGCCAGTCCGTCGCAAAGCCGTCTACCGATGAATACTGGCACATGGGTGATACGACAATCCGGTTTTTAAGTGTGATATTTTTTATCTTGAGAGGTGAAAATAACAACGTGGCCATTAGTTAAATAGTGAATGTGTAAGAATAATTTAACAATACAATAAAAAAGCCCGGATTAACACCGGGCTTTCAATTATTGTATCAAGAACCTATCGGCTCAAATATAAATTCCTTTCACTGTAAACCTTTTGGAAAAATTCGTCTTCAAGATCATCAATAAAGTAGATTCCCTCACCGGTAGATTTCATCTCTGGTCCAAGTTCCTTATTTACATTGGGGAATTTGTTGAAAGAGAATACCGGTATTTTAATAGCCCAACCTTTTTTTACCGGATTGAAAGTGAAGTCAGCAATTTTCTTGTCCCCCAGCATCAACTTGGTTGCATAATTCACATAAGGTTCCTGATACGCTTTGCATATGAATGGAACAGTTCTTGATGCTCTTGGGTTAGCTTCAATTACATATACAATTCCGTTTTTCACAGCAAACTGTACGTTGATTAAACCCTTCACGCTCATCGCTTTTGCGATTTTGCGTGTATGCTCCTCAATTTGTCGCACCTCATCATCCGAAAGATCAAAATGAGGAAGTGTAGCATGTGAGTCACCTGAGTGAATTCCGGCTGGCTCAATATGCTCCATTACACCTATAATGTAAGAGTCTTCGCCATCACAAATTGCATCAGCCTCTGCTTCAAGTGCGCCTTCAAGGAAATGGTCAAGAAGAATGTTGTTATCAGGAATGTCATGAAGGATTTTAACCACATGTTGCTCCAGCTCTTTTTCGTTGAGAACAATTTTCATGTTCTGGCCACCCAATACATAACTTGGACGAACAAGTAACGGGAACCCAAGTGTACGGGAAAGTTCAACGGCAGCATCAGCAGTTCTTACTGTTCCAAACTTAGGATAAGGAATACCAAGCTCTTCCAGCAAGGGAGAGAAGCGGCCACGGTCTTCAGCCCAGTCTAACGAATTATAGCTGGTTCCAATGATCTTGATACCGTATTTATCTAGTTTCTCTGCCATTTTCAGTGCAGTTTGTCCACCAAGCTGAACAATCACACCTTCCGGCTTTTCATGCTGTATAATGTCATAAACATGTTCCCAGAAAACCGGCTCAAAATATAGTTTATCTGCAATGTCCGGATCTGTTGATACAGTTTCAGGATTACAGTTGATCATAATGGTTTCGTAACCTGCTTCTTTCGCGGCCAATACTCCGTGAACACATGAGTAGTCGAATTCAATCCCCTGTCCGATACGGTTAGGCCCGGAACCCAAGACGATCACCTTCTTTTTCTCACTTACAACGGATTCGTTGTCAGGCATGTCCTGAGATGAATTGAAAGTAGAGTAGTAATAAGGGGTTTTGGCTTCAAATTCTGCGGCACAGGTATCTACGCATTTGTATACACGCTGAATACCCAGTTCTTTTCTTCTGTCGTAAACCTTGCTTTCTTTTGTATTTAGCAAATGAGCGATCTGACGATCCGCATAACCTTTTTGTTTGGCGTTAAGCAACAGCTCTTTAGGCAGATCTTCAAGATCAAACTTACCAATCTCTTGTTCCAGCTCAATCAATTCTTCGATTTGGCGAAGGAACCATGGATCTATTTTAGTAAGATTCTGGATTGTTTTGAAAGACAAACCAATTTTGAATGCATCATATATGTGGAAAAGACGATCCCAGCTTGGGTGAGCAAGACTATATTTGATCGCTTCCTGATCACGTAGTTCACGACCGTCAGCACCGAGTCCGTTACGACGAATCTCCAGAGACTGACATGCTTTCTGCAGTGCTTCCTGAAAATTGCGTCCTATTCCCATCGCTTCACCCACAGACTTCATTTGCAGTCCCAGTGAGCGATCTGCACCTTTGAATTTATCGAAATTCCAACGTGGGACTTTTACGATAACGTAGTCAATCGAAGGCTCGAAGAAAGCAGAGGTGCTTCCTGTAATCGGGTTAATAAGTTCGTCCAGATTGTATCCAATCGCCATTTTAGCAGCAATTTTTGCAATAGGATAACCTGTAGCTTTTGAGGCTAAAGCTGAAGAACGGGAAACCCGAGGATTAATCTCGATAGCGATGATCATATCATTTTCAGGATTTACTGAAAACTGAACGTTACAACCACCTGCAAATTTTCCGATTCCGTCCATCATTTTGATAGCCAGATCACGCATTTGCTGATACAGTGTATCAGGCAGTGTCATCGCCGGCGCTACTGTGATACTATCGCCCGTATGAACACCCATCGGGTCAAAGTTCTCAATAGAGCAAATGATGATAAAGTTTCCTTTATTATCTCGGAGTAGTTCAAGTTCATATTCCTTCCAGCCCGTCACACTTTGTTCAACCAATACCTCGTGGGTTGGAGAAGCATGAAGACCATTGTTAAGTGCCTGATCGAAATCTTCTTCTTTATCAACAATACCACCTCCTGTACCACCCAATGTAAATGATGGGCGAATAACCAAAGGAAATCCTATTTCCTGAGCAATTTCTTTTCCTTCCAAAAATGAGCGGGCCGTACGTCCTTTACAAACGTTAACGTTCAATTCAAGCATTTTAAGCCTGAATTTTTCGCGGTCTTCGGTTGTTTCGATTGCTTTAATATCAACACCTATAATATCCACATTGTACTTTTTCCATACGCCTGCTTTATCACAGTCAATAGCAAGATTCAATGCAGTTTGTCCACCCATGGTGGGAAGTACAGCATCAATAGGTTTACCCATCGCAATATGCTGTTCCAAAATTTTAATTATGGATTTCTTTTCCAAAGGAAGCAGGTACACATGATCCGCACTGATGGGGTCGGTCATGATCGTTGCCGGATTGGAATTGATTAATACTACCTCAACTCCTTCCTCACGAAGAGAACGGGCGGCCTGAGAACCGGCATAGTCAAACTCGCACGCCTGACCTATAATAATTGGACCTGAACCGATAATTAGAACGGACTTGATATTCGTATTTTTGGGCACAGTAATTGGTAATTTGTAGAATGTAGAAAAAAACTTTTTAGCAACTTTCGGTGATGCCTCCAGCCTTAATAAGTAGGTGTAGGTCCAAAAATTCCACAAAGTTAATTCGTATATCTGAAAAAGACCACTGGCAGGGCATATTTAATGTTAATTTTTTGAGTTTACTGTTTCTCAACACTATGTTTTTACTTGGGAGAAATTCTGTGTTTCTTGCCACAGCAAAGTTCGGAAAAGGAGTTGTTATCAAACTCCTTGTATTACTAACCTAATCGTTATAAGGTGAATGAGTATTTATAAATCGCAGACAATCGGATTTGAGCAGACATTTCAGATTGGCCAGGATGCTTACTTTACAAGTGTGGCTCCGGTGACCTCTTATGTAGTATCTTTTGAAGATGATACACAAACCGGCTACTTCTATGCAGTTGCTATTGGCGAACAGATTAATATTCTGGATGCATTGCACATCTATAATACAGTGGACGTCATACATAAAGATAAACCTTGCAAAATTCAGATCATGTGGACACAGGATGGTATGATCGCTTCGCTGCTGATCAATGGATACTGTCAGGCTTTGTTTGATTTCTCGAAAAGAGAAGGGTTTTGTCGTAATAACTTTCCCGAAAGCAAAGGAGAATGGAAACAAGAAGGGCCGCGGCTTTTGACCGATGAACTGATCAGCAGACTATTCTCAAAGGAAGACTGATTCAGATTTCTACTGTAATGGCACAATAGAAGGCGCGGAGATATCAAAATCGCGTAACCGAAGGGGTACATTTCCGGCAGCTCCGAAGCGCATCGGGCTGCTATTGCCGGGGATGTTTGGGTAGTAACCAAAATGGATCTGAAACGTATTGAATGTCAGGTTTTCGTTTCGTAGTCTAAGCCCTAATCCGTATCCCTGATAAAGAGGACTTTTGCGCAACTTTTCCACGCTGTTTACAAGTCCCAAATCCGCGAAAATAAAGTAGGCGATACGAAATCCCAATAAACTTTTGTCCGAGAAGAATACGGTTTCAGTTCCGACTGTAAATCTTTTAGTTCCAATCAATTGATCACTATATATCCCTCTGATGCCCTGATCCCTGCTGATGTTCAGGTAATCGTAAGCATCCCTGTCTATACCATGCGTGTAGCGCAAGGTGAGAAACTGCCGGAAAAAGCTATATCTGAAAGGAATCAGGTTGCTGATATAATTCATTTGGCCATTGATCACGCCCTGCCGGGCCACGCCACTTTGATAATAACTTCCTGCATTAAACAAAAGATAGAGGTATCCAAGGTTGTGGGGCAGATAGTTTCCGGTAGCATATTGCAGACCACCATAGCCACGCTGGCCAAATTCTGTTTTTTCTTTGCCTATGGTAAGCGAAAAAAGATTTCCCACCGGTACATCTTCTGTTCGTCCAAATCCATATATCAGTACGTCCCTTTTATAATTTCGGTTGGAATAGCCCAAACTGAAAAGCAGAGCGCTTTTGTTCCAATAGATCTTATTAGAATCAGCTGATACGGGTGGCCTGTCCAGGAATTTATAATTGTTGTAGCGGACAGCAGTAACAAGACGTGAGTTTTCAGATAAAACAGTATTTTTAAAAGGAAATTTAAAAGCTCTCCCCAACCACATATCGTAGTAATTGTACTTGGTTTCGAAGAGAGGTATAGGCTCTTCAGCATCCATAATATTTCTTTTATAGTGCTTTTGTCTCAAACTTCCTGCTTCAGCGGCACCGGCATATTTTGTTTCAGTCGTGAGGAATGGCCTGAAAAACCTGACAGATTGTTCTTTCAGATCCCGTTCGTAAATGAAACTTGCCTGACCGGTGATAAAAGTTTTACCGATGTAAGGAACTGTATATATAGTACGGAACTGGAATTTCTGAAGTGTGTCGCGACCATCCCACCGGATTGCGGTAAGCTGGGAATGCGTGGTTCCGTTGGCGTTAATATTATTGAGGCCAATATTGAATTTGTTAAAGGAACTGAACCCGCCTGAAAAGTTAAGTGACCAGGCATCCTGAATCAAAACGACAACATCGGCCATCCAGGTTACGTCTTGTCTGGGAATAACCAGTATCCTGGCATCTGTGATTAGTTTGTTGGAACGAAGTAGACGTTCATTGTCTTTGAGTACCTGCGCACGTATGTCATCACCTTCAGAGAATAGCAGAAAAGACTTTCTTACAATGCCTTCTCTTGTATTTGTGTGAAAGTTCTTGCTTAAAAACCTTTCGAGTCGTTTGCCCTTTCTCGTGGTATCATAGACAGACTCACCCAACATATCCAGTTGATGAATGACGATGTTTCGGATCACCATTCCTTCATAGGGAGTAAAAGGATTTTTCTCAATCTCCTTCACCTCGCTCACTTTCCCCTGGTTGTATACATCTCTGAATAACAATCTGTATACTGCTTTGGAAAACTTAGTTTTCGACATGCGTACTTTCAGATTGGTATATCTGATGCTGTCTCTTTCATATGTAACTCTTTTGAGACTATCCGGATTTTGCGCAGAAGCCAGGCTGGTTACAAATAAAAACAGTATCAAATATCTATACATTGGATCAACAGGGCAAAGCCTCAGGCTGTATAAGAAATGTTATGTAAGATAAATGCGGCAGTTTATGGTAGGTGAATATACAAAAACGGAATTATAAAATGGTTATTTACCAGACGCCTGCAAAATAGCCTGGATGGTTTTATCAAGCTCAGCAGGAGAAGAGGCTGTTTTCTGAGCAAACTTTCCGTTTGGTTTAATAATAGCATAAGTTCCGGCCTCTATAGGATTAAGTTTAAACAGTAAATCCATCGCCTGACCACTCGATAAAAACATATGTATTCCTTTCAAACGATGCCTGATGATATATTGTTTTACCAAATCACCTGAAACAAATATTTCATCGGAAGGCAGATGAAGGAAAAGGAAGACTACATCCGCCGGGAGCTGTGCCTGCAAGGCAGCTATAAAAGCAAGATCATCACGACTTTTAGAATCCTCGAAACTCCATTTTACGACATAGACTGTTTTCCCTTTGTAAAGGTCTGTCATACGTTTAAACCAGGTTGTACCTCTTTCATTGGATGCACTGATGAAATATCCGGGCAAAGCTTCTGTAGGCTCCGCGCGTGCATCTTTGAATGCAATGAATTTCTCAATATTAACACTGTCACTCACTTCCATCCTGACGATTTCATCCAGAGAGGCCTTGAACTGCGGAATGCTTAAAGTACTCTGAATATGCTGACTTAATCTCAGCTGCTGGCTGTATGTATATCTATAAAAATTACGAGGTAAGAATCTTGCTTTAAGAAATTCTCTCGCCGTACTGTCAAACATCTCACCGTAAAACCGGCTTTCTCGTTCATAACTGAATAGCAGGTTGAGCAGCATTTCATTTTTTGCATATAAATTACTCAGAAAGTCAAGCTCAACTTTTTCGGCTGTTCCTTTGGAGATAATTTCATCGAGTCGGTCCCGCTCCGATGCGGTAAGCTTTGATGAATTGCTGCGAATCAGAAAGGCCATCCTTTTTACTGGTAAAGAGTTGTTTCTGGATGGGGTCGTTGCTTTTTTTTCGTCAATTTGTCTGTCGGCAAAACTACCGAAACGGCTAGCCCATGTAACCCGCTGCATGGTAAGAGGCGATCGACCAAATCGATTCAGGCTGTCAAGCAGATCTTTACCCAAAGCGTATTGATTTGTCAAGGCATACTCATACAGGTTTTGTAGCATTTCGTCGTCGGCAAGTGCCTGGGCCCAGCTTTTCAGGGTCGGGTCGACTATACCGGTTGCCGCTACAGCCTGAAGTGCTGATAATTTTAGTTCAGCTCTTTTGCTGGAAAGGTTTTGTGCTTCAGTGGGGCTTTTTGCCCAAAAAGTTTCATAAAAGCGGGTTCCTAATACGGAGTTTGCTCTGATACGTTTTGCCTCCTCATTGACAAGTAGGTAGTTTTGATTATTGGCTTCCGCATTTACACCTGCGAAGTAAAACAGTCGGTTTTTAGTAGACAAGGAGTCTCCGTTAAATGTAATCTCAATGGTGCCCGGTGATCCCAGAAATGTCGTATAGGCCTTACCACCATAATCCAGATAAATCTCTTCCTTACTGTACAACATCGGTAACGACACCCGAAAACTGCCATCTGGTGCTAGCGACGCTTGTTTGCTGAGCTCGGACTGCGGCTGAAGAATGTTGTTACGGGAGAAGGTAATAGACGGAGCCTGTCTGTAAAGACGGCCACTCAAATTTGAAATACGTCCCTTAATAATCAGCGAATCTGTGGCAGCAAATGCCGATATTGACAGGCAGGTAAGGATTGCAATTGAGATGACGAAGCGCATTTGATTCTGTATTGACGATTGCTTAAACTAAACGATTTTAGGTAAAATTTCAATGAAGTGTTATTCCAGTTGCGGACCATCCTCATACTTTACATAAATACCATGATACCGGTCCTGAAGGATGTAATCTGTTCGGAGTGGATGACCCACCCAGTCTTCAGGAAGCAGAATCCTTCGTTGATCAGGATGACCTTCAAAACTGATTCCTATAAGATCGAATATTTCCCGCTCGTGCCAGTCGGCTGTTCTCCAGATATGACTTACGGTAGGTACAACAGGTAAAGTCTCTCCCTGGATGTTGCGCGGGAAAATCACTTTGACCATCAGATCATGACCATATGGAATCGAAGTAAGATTGTAGACCAATTCCATGGTGTTCAGCCCGGGACCATTATCGATGCCCGTGATGCATGCCAGGTAATCAAAAAAGAGCCGCTCATCTGTATGCAGAAACCTGCAAACCTCCGCAATCGCATCAGATGACACAATAAGAATAGGTTGAGGACCTTTAAGGTCTCCGTCTATTTTGATTTGAGGGAAATGGTTTGTTACGGCTTCCGTTATTTCCTGAAATGTCATTCCTTTTAAATAATGTTAAAACTGAACAGGTATATAGAAAAATGCAGGCTCCTACGAAACACTTGAAAATTTCTCTTCCATTTCTAAAAACAATTCCGGTGCCAGGGGATGCTCACCTCTTATTTTTTCCTGTAATTTCATAAAACCACCAATTAACGCTTCCGGGCGGGGAGGACAACCTGGGACATATACATCAACAGGTATAATTCTATCCACACCTTTTACGACGTGATAGCCATGTTCCCAGTACGGGCCACCGCAATTTGAGCAACTTCCCATCGATATGACATAGCGGGGCTCAGGCATTTGCTCATACAAGCGTCTGATCCGGTCCGCCATTTTAAATGTTACGGTTCCTGCGACAATCATTACATCTGACTGCCTGGGTGAAGGGCGAGGCATAATTCCAAATCGCTCCAAATCGTAGTGAGAAGCGTATGTGGCCATCATTTCAATTGCGCAGCAAGCCAGTCCGAACCCCATTGGCCACAGCGATGAAAGCCTGGCCCAGTTCATCAGATCTTCTGCGTTCGTAAGTATTATACCTCCGTCTCCGTTTTTTATTCTCTCACTCATTTTTCAGCTCATTGTTAGGTATTGTTGGTACAATATTTGTCATTCCATTTATACCCATTTATTACAAATGTAAATATAAATGGACAGAAACGATTGTTGCATAAACTCATCATTCACTATATAATACTAACAAAACCTATGAAAAATAAATTACTTGCAGGCCTGACATTGCTGGTTACGCATATCGGAGTTCAGGCGCAGGAAGTTGCGGACTCGACTCGCTCAAAGACCTATACCAGTGGATTTGCCATATATGGTGAGGTAGGGGTATTGCCTAATAAAAGTTTCAGTGGAATCCGTGACAAGATGAGGGAGCTGAATATCAGACCTTTTGAGTCTTTAATGACATCTATTGTTTTGGCAAAGCGTAGAGAGACCGATAAGTTCTATATGGAACATAGGTTGATACTTGCCAACAGCACTAAGTACAATAGAGACAAGGATATGCCAAGAAGCATGTTCAGAGGTATAGGCATAGGTGTGGACGCAAGTCCTAAATTTGTCAATACCGAAAGATGGAATGTATTGGTTCCACTGGGATGGGATTTAATGCTATATCAACTCAGGATTAAAAACGATCAGTCCGCCAGTCTTTTACAAGTCATACAGAATCCGGGTGACTTCAAATCTATGAAGCTTTACAACGGTAGCCTGAATCTGCATGGAGGCGTAGGGGTAGATTATAAAATGAATTTTCTTCCTAAGATCCACGATAAAGTATATATCAGCGCAAAGGCCACTTATCATCTACCTGTGCTGCGCAGAGGAATGTGGAGAGGGGACGATGTGACAATTAATGATCTGCCTTCTTTCAGAGCTAATCAGCTATATGCTCAGCTTGGTCTGGTGTTTTTTCCGAAAGGCAGCCAAAAGGTTTGGAGAGGTATGCACAGGTAATATTTCCTGAATTATCTGCTTTTATACTTCTCGTTGATGTTTTTATAAAGGTCTGTAGGTACCGGAGATTTAATTTCCGGTATCAACGGATTAGGTCTTACCCAGTCCAGATATCCTTTTCCCCAGGCGTAGGCAAGACCAAGTACAAGAATTCCAACAAAAACGGTCATCTCAGCCATTGCAAACCATGCCCACTGGCCGTTTGTTTGTTCAATGAGCGTTTCGTTTCCAAACACAATGGCCCAGGGGAAAAGAAAAATGAGCTCAATCTCGAAGAGAACAAAGATCAGCGCGATTACATAAAATCTGACGTTGAATCGGATATTGGCATTTCCCATCGGTTCCTCACCGGATTCATAGGTGCTAAGCTTCTCTTCATTCGGACGATGCGGCCGGAGGAATTTAGCTATAGTCAGCATGAGACCAATCAAAACAATACCTGCAATGATGAAAAGTAAGATGTAGCCGAAATCAGAAGTCATAGATGGGAAACAGATTTGAGCAAATCTACTGATTTTGACGCAACGCCCAAAATGGACTGTCTACAATACGCCGGTACTTTTTAGAATTGTGCGAAGGCTTAGGAAAATAACAAGGCAACCGACAATTAGCATAAGTGGTTTACGCTTGATTTTTCCTACAACCAAGGCTCCGAATGGTGCAGCAATTACACCCCCCACAATAAGTCCGAGTACAACTTGCCAGCTGTTTACACCATGAAATATGAGAAATGTAATTCCGCTGGCGAACGTAATAGCAAATTCCGCAGCATTCACCGAGCCGATCGTATAACGCGGGTCACGACCTTGTCCAAGCAGTGTGGAGGTTACAATAGGTCCCCAGCCACCACCGCCTATCGAATCCAAAAAACCTCCGGATGCTGCAAGCAGACCAAGTCGTTTAGTCTTATTCTTTACATGATTTTTCTGAATGGCCTTTCGGATAATAATTAATCCTAATACCAACATATAGAATGCAATAAATGGCTTAATAAATTCACCATCAATAACGCCGGATAGTAAATAGGCACCCACTACAGCTCCTAAAACGCCAGGAATAAGCAGACTTTTAAATAATTTTTTATTGATATTTTTAAAACGAAAATGTGATATCGCAGAGGCGCCTGTTGTAAACATCTCCGCCACGTGTACGCTTGCACTGCTGACTGCGGGAGTTACACCGAGGCTCAATAAAAATGAAGTACACGTTACACCATAAGCCATTCCAAGTGCGCCGTCGACGAGTTGAGCTCCCAATCCTACCAACAGATACAACGCAAAGTCGCTTTGAATAAAAGACTGAATACTTTCCTGATCAATGGATACAGTTCCGTTTGTAAACAGCAAAATAACAGCAGTTAAAGCCAGAATACTTATTGGAAGAATGACCCAGATGTTAAGTGAAGGTAGTTTCAGTGATAGGACTTTTTGCAACATTGATAGTTTTGTTTGTTGTATGCTAAATATCAAGTGGATGCAAAACTACTAAAACCATCTAATCTACCAAACTTATAGAGTTATTATTTGAATAATATTTTTGAACGGTCAGGGTATTTTCCAGCTAACCTGTTATCTACTCCGATAGTTTTCCTGAGCAATCCGAACTGTGATGATAGCAGGATCGGAAATGCACAAGCAATGAAACTTAGTTAAATTATTACTTTAACTGAACTAATGAAATTGGTGTTACTCTTCTTTCATCCAGTAAATATCTCCTTCGAAATTTCTTCCTGCTAACAGTTTCACAGCCATTTTACTACGTGCACCACTGCGGCAATAAAAAATGATTGTTTTTTCGTTTGGCAAATCCGTTATTTTTTCCGGTAGATCAGGTAAGGGAATGTTGATGCCAGATACAAAGTCTTCGTCATACTCATATTCCTCGCGCACATCTACAAACAAAAGTTGGTCAGGATTTGCTGACAAAAGTGCGTTGTAGGTTGAGAAGACTATCTGTTTTGAATCAGATAAGGAGACTGGATCAGATTGATTGATTCTCTCAAAAGTATCAGGAACACTTTTACTAAAAGAAAAAATATCAGTGCGATTGTTGATCGTATTGATGATAAGTAGTTTACCAGATAGTGTTTCACCGATGTCACAGATAATCTTCACTACTTCGTTGGCCATATAGGTGCCGATGATACCAGGTAATATACCAAGCACACCTGCAATCTCACAATTATCACCTTCCTCTGCCTCAGGAAACAGGCATCTGTAGGTAGGTCCTCCCTTGTGATTAAAGACAGAAACCTGTCCCTCAAATCTGAGAATAGATCCGAATACAAGTGGCTTGCCTTCTTTCACGCAAACATCATTGGCCAAATACCTTGTCGGGAAATTATCGGAACCGTCTACAATTACATCATATCCGGAAATGATTTCAGATGCGTTTTGCTTACTGAGTCGGACCGGAATAGCGGTCAGTTTCACAAACGGATTCATCACCGATAGTTTTTCTACCGCTGTTAATGCTTTGTTTTTGCCAATATCAGCCGGAGAATATAGAATCTGCCGATGCAGATTGGTAAGATCGATAGTATCGTCATCTACAACTCCGATTATGCCAACTCCTGCCGCAGTAAGGTATTGAAGCAAAGGGCAACCCAAGCCACCTGCTCCTATGACAAGTACCTTTGCATGTTTAAGTTTTTGCTGCCCTTCCAGCCCCATTTCGGGAAGTGTGATCTGACGGATGTATCGTTTTCTTTCTAATGGTTCCATTTTTCCAGTGGTTAGTTACCGGGCCTATCTATTTCTTTACGATAATTGCCAATCACCCGCTAATTCAGAACTGCATCACTCTATCCCAGTCCTTCCAGACGGGTTCGTAACCTTTCGATTTAATCATATTGGCAATCAATTCAGGGCTACGTTCATCCGATATCTCGAATTGCTCCAATGATTCCGGCTCCACCGCGTAGCCTCCGGGGTTCGTTTTTGATCCGGCGCTGATGGAAGTAATTCCTAGTTGCACACAGTGATCTCTAAAATTTTCGGATTCTCTGGTCGATAAAGAAAGTTCAATGTCTTCATTGAATAAACGATAAGCACAAATCAGTTGCACCAGTTCCCTGTCACTCATTTCTACCTTAGGCTCCAATCCTCCTGAAAAGGGCCGCAGGCGTGGAAAAGAAAGGCTATAGCGTATTTGCCAATATGTTTTTTCCAGATATTGCAGATGTAACGCAGTAAAAAAACTATCAGTTCGCCAGTCTTCCAGTCCAATTAAAACCCCAAGGCCCATTTTATGAATACCTGCCTGGCCTAATCTGTCAGGTGTCTCCAGTCGGTAATTAAAATTAGCTTTTTTGCCCTTAGGGTGATGTTTTCTGTAGTCTTCTTTATGATAGGTCTCCTGATACACCAGCACTGACGTAAGTCCCAGGGGAATTAACTCTGTATACTCCTCTGTATCCAGAGGTTGCACCTCCATGGAAATATGTGCAAAATGGGGGCGAATCAGTTTGAGTACTTTTTTGAAATATTCCACATGTACAGTCTGATTGGCTTCACCTGTTACCAGCAATACATGATCATAACCAAGGTCTTTTATTACGTGGACCTCTTTGAGAATTTCCTCTTCGGTCAGCGTTTTTCTTCGCACTTTATTATCAAGACTGAATCCGCAATACGTGCAGATGTTGGTACACTCATTTGATAGATATAGCGGAATGTAAAGCTGAATGATTTTCCCGAATCGCTTCTGTGTTAGCTGGCGGCTGAGCTGTGCCATCGGTTCCAGGTAAGCTGCCGCTGCGGGAGAGATCAATGCTTTAAAATCTTCCAGTGTGCGTTTATTTGTTTCCAGGGCACGCTGCACATCTGATCCGGTTTTCGAATAGATGCTGTTTTTTACAGTGTCCCAGTCATGGGTTTCAAATACATCTTTAAAGCTATTCATCCAAAAAAGCGGTTAGTGGGCTACTGGCTATTGCATAATGACCCTGTCCGGCTAATCGGGATTCAAATGCCATTCTGCCGGCTTCAACGGCCATACGAAATGCTTTTGCCATCTGAACTGGATCTCCGGCTACTGCGATAGCTGTGTTCACAAGAATAGCATCCGCACCTATTTCCATTGCCTTCGCCGCATCCGAGGGAGATCCTATGCCAGCATCAACCACCACCGGAATATTACTTTGTTCAATAATGATTTCCAGGAAATCAATGGTTTTTAACCCCTTGTTGCTTCCGATAGGAGAGCCCAATGGCATTACAGCAGAAGCGCCTGCATTTTCAAGTCTTTTGCAAAGAACGGGGTCAGCATGGATATAGGGGAGGATGATGAATCCGAGCTTTGCGAGCTCTTCTGTAGCTAACAATGTATCAATCGGATCCGGCATCAGGTATTTAGGGTCCGGATGAATTTCCAGTTTGAGCCAATTCGTTTCCAATGCTTCCCGCGCCAATTGGGCTGCAAAAACTGCTTCCTTTGCTGTCCGGACACCGGACGTATTAGGTAACAGATTGACACCTGGGTGTTTAAGGTGTATTAAAATGTCGTCCTCGGCTCTGTTCATATCTACACGGCGTAATGCCACGGTCACCAATTCCGAACCGGAAGCAATCAGCGACTCACGCATTAATTCGGAAGAACTGAATTTTCCAGTACCCGTAAACAGGCGGGAAGAAAATGCTTTATCTGCTATTTTTAACATAGTGCTTTTTGAATTTTTGAAATAAGTTGTTCAGGATTTTCAGCCTGAACTATTAAGCTCGAAACAGCAATGCCATGCACTCCAACTGATACCAGACCATTTATATCATGATCTGTAATACCTCCGATAGCAATTATGGGAATCTGCTTGTTTTGTCTAGCTTGATTTGTCATGATTGCGCGGTATCCGTCCAAACCCAGGAAAGGGCTTAGAATCTGCTTGGTACTGGTATACCGGTATGGTCCCAGTCCGATGTAATCTGCACCTTCTTCTATGCGGTTGCGTACATCTTTTGCAGTGTTGGCCGTTCCGCCGATGATGATATTTGAACCTGTGATTTTTCGGGCTTCGGAAATTGTCATGTCTTGTAGGCCAAGATGTAAACCGTAGGCATTTACCTCTCTTGCTACTGTCGGAAAATCGTTGATAACTAATTTCGCATCATACTTATCACATAGGTTTTTTGCCTGATGAGCAATTTCGCAAACATACTTTTCTGGTTGGTCTTTAATGCGAAGCTGAATCCATGTACATCCTGCGTCCAATGCAATTTGGATGCATTCCAGATGACTAAGTTCGTCGGTTTGATTAGATATGAATTGTAGCTTGTCAATCATGTCATTAATATTTTGCATAGGCATGAGCTTTTCTGCCAGTATTATTCTTTTTAAGAGTTAATGGCAGAAGCCAGCGATGTAAAAACTTCAATGGCTTTTGAGGGCTCCTGCCATAAAATTCCCAAAATAGCTGCACCATCTAAATTCATGTCCTTTACCTGTTGTTGATTGGAAATAGTAATCCCTCCGAGGCCAACTACCGGAACTGTTTTATATTTCTTTTCCAGATAAAAGTCTTTGGCAAGCAAACTTTTATACCCCGACTTTGAAATGCTGTCAAATACCGGCCCGAAAAAGGTGTAGCTGAAGTAAGGGTTCAAATTTACCATTTCTTCCAAATCGTGAACCGAGGTACTCAAACAGTAGCCCCGCATTTTCAGATTTTTCAATTCGTTTTCATTCGTCTTTCTTCTGATTGATTCAGTAAAGTGCAACCTGAAAATTTTAAATTCTGAAACCACTTGATGATGTTGGTGAACAGCAATCCTGCTGATGAATTCTTCGTCGATCTCATCAAGCAGGACCCTTAACTGATCCAGGGTACATTCCGGTTTTCTGATGTGGATATATTCCAGTCCCGCCCTGAAAAGTCCGTTGATGATACGGGCTTCGTGAGGGATAAAATCGGGACTGGATATGGCCAATAGTTTCATTACAGATATATTTCACTTCCCTTGTCGGCGAACTCGAGCGCTTTCTTTTGCATACCTTCCTGCAATACATCCTGCTCCATCAGGCCGTTTTCTTCAGCATAATTGCGTACATCCTGCGTAATTTTCATCGAACAGAAATTGGGTCCGCACATCGAACAGAAATGAGCTACTTTGGCACCTTCAGCAGGCAATGTTTCGTCATGAAATTCCCTTGCAGTGTCAGGATCCAGAGCCAGATTAAACTGATCTTCCCACCGGAATTCAAATCGGGCTTTGCTAAGTGCATTATCACGATATTGTGCTCCCGGATGTCCTTTCGCAAGATCGGCAGCGTGTGCAGCAATCTTATAAGTGATTACCCCATCTTTCACATCCTTTTTATTTGGTAATCCCAAGTGTTCCTTGGGAGTGACATAACATAACATAGCCGTTCCAAACCAGCCGATCATTGCCGCGCCGATTGCAGAAGTGATGTGATCGTATCCGGGCGCGATATCCATAGTCAATGGTCCGAGTGTATAGAACGGTGCTTCATGGCAATGCTTCAGCTGCTTATCCATGTTCTCTTTAATCATATGCATGGGTACGTGTCCCGGACCTTCAATAATGGTTTGCACATCATGCTTCCACGCAATTTTCGTCAGTTCGCCAAGGGTTTCCAGTTCGGAAAACTGTGCTGCGTCATTCGCATCTGCAATGGAACCCGGCCTTAAACCGTCACCAAGTGAAAATGCTACATCATGAGCTTTCATGATCTCACATATATCTTCAAAATGCGTGTAAAGGAAGTTCTCCTTGTGATGGGCAAGGCACCATTTGGCCATAATAGAACCACCGCGGGAAACGATGCCGGTGACACGCCGGGCTGTCAGCGGAATATACCTCAAAAGTACTCCGGCGTGTATCGTGAAGTAATCGACACCTTGTTCAGCCTGCTCGATAAGGGTATCTCTGAATAATTCCCAGGTTAGATCCTCTGCTTTGCCATTCACTTTTTCCAGTGCCTGGTAAATGGGAACTGTACCAATGGGAACAGGGGAATTGCGGATAATCCACTCACGGGTTTCATGTATGTTTTTACCTGTTGAAAGGTCCATAATTGTATCGGCTCCCCAGCGACACGCCCATACAGCTTTTTCAACTTCTTCTTCAATGCTCGAAGTAACAGCAGAATTACCTATGTTCGCATTAATCTTAACCAGAAAATTTCGCCCAATAATCATGGGCTCACTTTCGGGATGATTGATATTGGAAGGAATTACAGCTCTGCCGGATGCGACCTCTTCGCGTACAAACTCAGGTGTAATCCATGTTTTTGGAGTGTTCGCTCCAAAACTTTGACCGGTATGTTGATGCGCCAGAAAGCGGTCTTTCTTATCGAGCCTCTCGATTTGCTCAGCAATTCGTTGGTTCTCCCGTATGGCAATGTACTCCATTTCTGCAGTGATTATGCCCTGTTTTGCATAATGAAGCTGAGATACATTTTGTCCCGATTTTGCACGGAGCGGTTTGTTGTTGCAGGCGAATCGTAAGGAATCCAGACTTGGCTCCAGCTGCCTTTGCCTGCCATAGTCGGAGGATATCGTATCCAATTGTTCCACATCACCACGGTCCATAATCCATGACTTTCTTAACGGACTGAGACCTTTTCGTACGTCAATAGCAATGTTTTGGTCTGTATAAGGACCACTCGTGTCATAAACAGTAACTGGTAAATTGACATCTGTGATACCTGTTTTGCCGTGTATGCGTGTATCAGACAGTGTGATCTCCCGCATCGCAACTTCGATGTTGTGAATGGTTCCCTTTACATAAATTTTCTTTGAAGCCGGAAACGGGGTACGGGTGATTACATTTTCACCTGGTGTTTTTTCAATTTTCATGTATATGTGCTGTTTGGCCGGTCGTGTCGGCAATGGTGGGATGAATCTTAACTCGGATGTTTTGGAATGCAAAGCCGGCGTTTAGCCGCCTTGTGTGGCTCTGATTAAAGTGACTTTGTCGTCGGGCAGAAGGATGTGTTTTTCCCACTGTGACTTAGGAATGATGCTCTGATTGATTGCTACGGCTATCCCCTTTCCGGGATTAGAAAATAGAGAAGTCAGTAGCTTTTGCACCGTCACATTTTCTGAGATTTCCGTAAGTTGCTGATTGATGCTGATTTCCATTCTGAATAACGTTTTGTAAATAAAACTTCAGGAATGGACCTCGCGAAAGATTCATATAGATACCAATGAATGGTTATCTCCGACTTTTCCCTATCGGCAGTACTAACTGCATCAGGTTCAAAGGGTATTATCTCAGTCCGCATATGGGACACCCCTAAAGTTTCGACAAAGCTATTGGAAAAATTGAGGAATGAAAAATAAATGTTATAAAGTTCCTGCATGGACAGGTCGAATAATTTGACTTTTAGTATTTTGGGCTAACTTTGAATTTTAACACTACGCAAACAACAGTATATTGTTTTAATGGATCTGATCATACGAAATGCTTCTCCGAAAGACCTCCCTGTCATTCTTGACATCATCAACCAGGCGATTCTAACCACCACAGCCATCTACGACTACGAGACCAGGACGCTGGAGGAGCAAACAGCCTGGTTCGAGAAAATGATTGAGGACGGAATGCCCGTAATTGTTGCCGAGCATGACAAAAAAGTGATAGGATACGGTTCGTATAATATTTTCAAACCCAAAATAGGTTATAGATTTAGTGTCGAGCACTCCATATACCTGGATGAGAAATCACGAGGTCTGGGTGTTGGCGGCAGGTTATTGAAAAGTCTTATACAGCGGGCCGGCGAATCAGGCATTCACACGATGATTGGTGTTATTGATGCATCTAACAGAGGCAGCATTGAGTTTCATAAAAAATTCGGATTCATAGAAAAAGGGTATCTGCGTGAGGTGGGTTTTAAATTTGATCAGTGGCTGGATGCAGTTTTTATGCAACTGATATTGCAGGAGGATTGATATAAAGTATATACGGTGTCAGGAATGAAACAGCAGCGGGCTGTTTGTCTACGATTTTTAGCAAAATGACAGTTAACCACCGCTGGAATGATTATTTGATTTGGTCAGATGTAATGTATTAGTAATCATAACCAAACAACAATCATTATGGCACGTCAACGAGGAGAACCAGCAATATTGGAAAGAAGTAAGGCAATTGGAGAGGCACCTGTTTTTCCGGATATACCTACTAACACGCAACCGACCAGGAAGCCAGCCGATGATCCTGATCTCACCAGAAAAAGTGAAGATGAGGTTGAAAAAGAAGAAAAAGCAAATGGTTTGGATTAGGATCTGATACTTCCTGATTCAAATATAGATACTGAAGAAAGTCCTTGGGTTTTACAACTTGAGGACTTTTTTAGTATAGGCCATTTTGAATCGGATTGAGTTCATGGCTACTCAAATAATAAGGTTCCAAACTTTTGATATTCGTGAAAGCTGCCATTCGTTCTTTTCCAGGAATAATAGGCGGGTTCCTGATCATAATCAATACGATAAAAATTCCCTCTCCATATAGTACCAGATACTGGAATTTGTGGAACGATTGGACTCATCAGAGAAAAAGGTATAAAAAATTCGGCTTTCCAACCTTCCACCGCTGCCATACTCTTTTTCAAACTTCCCTGAACACTCGTGGCATGTCTTACCTTCATATCGCCGGTATAATTCCATGGTTTCCAGCCTTGCATTCCTCCTTTCAGATTAGGCACAAGGATCACCAACTCATGATCTAGCGGAGATATTTCATATTCAAGATAGATGGGAACGGAAGTGTCGGGCCACAGAAAAACTTCTACGACATCTTCCTTATACAAGGCTCCAAAGTCCTCCTGAATCGTGGAGGTAAGTCTTTGATCTTCACAGTCGAACAGGAAATACATGCCTTTCTCTGAATAAAGAACTTTGATACGTGATATGTACTGTCTGCCAGGTTGTTTTTGTTGGGAGTTGTTCTGAATGATTATAGGAAGCCATTGTGTAGTCTGCCAGTTTGAGGAGGATCCCTTGCCGTCTACATCAAAATCAGTCGTTTTTTTTACGATCAAAGATGAGTCTGGCGATATTGGTTGGGCTATCGTACGTACATGCCCGATAGTCAGAGATAGTATGAGTGTTAGAATCAGGTTTTTGCCCATGATGTTGGATTTAAGAGCAATCAAGTTGTACAGGTTTTTAGATATTACCAAACCTGACTACAAAACATCAGCGGAGGTGCATGAAATAGTGTTTTGCCAGGCATCATATACAACCAAAACATGAAAATACAGGTTTTTGCAAAACCACATGAGTAACGTCGTGCAGATTGTTACTTTCGTAGAAATTAGTTTAATATTCCTTGTTACACTGGTTTGGTAGTAACACTGAATCACCCGCTACTTTATCCTGATTTTTACCCATGAGTTCTAAGAACGACAACGTTACACAGAGTATCACGCAGGTAATCGCTGCCTCATCACTGGGAACACTTATTGAATGGTATGATTTCTACATTTTCGGAAGTCTTGCGGTGATCATCGGACAACAACTTTTCCCAAGTGACGCCGGTGCTTCAGCTCTAATAAACACCCTAGCTATATTTGCTGCGGGTTTCATTGTCCGGCCGTTTGGTGCCCTGGTTTTTGGTCGCCTCGGAGATCTGATAGGACGGAAATATACATTTCTGCTTACCCTCGTGCTTATGGGCGGATCTACATTTCTGATCGGTCTTATTCCTTCTTACGAAACCATAGGTTATGCTGCACCAATATTAGTGCTTATTCTAAGATTGGTGCAGGGGCTGGCGCTCGGCGGAGAGTATGGCGGTGCTGCTACCTATGTGGCTGAACATGCTCCCGTTGGCAGACGTGGCTTTTTCACCAGTTGGATACAAACTACTGCGACATTGGGGCTGTTTCTTTCCCTTGGTATTATCGTGGTCACAAAGAATCTCATTGGTGCCGATCAGTTTGCTGACTGGGGATGGAGAATCCCGTTCTTATTGTCTATTCTTCTGGTTGGTGTTTCGATATACATCAGAATGAAAATGCATGAATCACCTGTTTTTACAAAACTTAAAGCAGAAGGAAAGGTCTCTGCAAATCCATTGAAAGAAAGTTTTCAGAAGAAGGCTAATTTCAAAATGGTACTGCTTGCCTTGTTTGGAGCTACGATGGGGCAGGGGGTGATCTGGTATACCGGTCAGTTTTATGCGCAGTCATTTTTGGAAAATACATGTAAGCTGGATTTTAATGAATCCCGATACATACTTCTATGGGCAATTGCGCTGGCTACGCCATTTTTTGTCGTTTTCGGATCCTGGAGTGATAACGTAGGTCGTAAATGGATTATGCTGACTGGTATGCTGCTTGGTGTATTTTTCTACAGGCCTATATACCAGTATTTTCTGGATGCGACAGACGTGAAAGCCATGGCGCAATCTCAGCTCAATACCACCTCCGAGCCTGTGGTTAAGCAAACGATGATCAACGAAGACAAAGACTCACTAATTACCAGTACGGTGCGTAAAACTTTGGACAATGGTATGGCTTTCAGTGAAATCAATACCAGAATGGTACCGGATGATGTATTGCTACCCATTGAAGATAAATCTGTGGTCGCTGATGTAACCCTTTCATCGGCTACGTATATCATTTTTATAGCATTGGTTTTCTTTCAGATACTGCTTGTGACGATGGTTTATGGGCCGATAGCTGCATTTCTGGTGGAATTGTTTCCTACACAGATCCGGTATACCTCCATGTCGCTGCCGTATCATATCGGTAACGGCGTTTTTGGTGGATTGGTACCGTTTATTGCTACGCTGGTTGCTTCTTATCCGGGTTCTACACCGTTGTCTGGTTTGTGGTACCCTATAGGAATTGCTGCATTATCCTTTGTCATAGGAGCAGTATACATCAATAACAAAGGTGATGAAGATGTAATGGACTAACATAATAAAAACATTGAATATGAACATATTGAAAAGAATACTTGGGGCTGTTTGGATATTGCTCGGGCCGGCTATAATTGTGTTTTTAATCTTTCAGGCCATAGAAAAAATCGCCGAAGCAGATTTAGGAATTGACCGTATGAATACCTCCTTACAATGGGGAATTATCATCCTGATCTTTATCCCGATTTGTGCTGGCCTTGTTATTTTTGGATTTTATAGTTTTAAAGGTGAATATAATAAGCTTCCATCAAGCTCAGATGAATTGAAATGAGTTTTCTGAACAGGAATCTGTCATGACAAGGTGTTACTTTCAGAATAGTTTCTATTTTTGAGTATCATCAAATCAGAAACCATGAAGGAAGACGTATTTATCGTGTCGGCATGTCGTACACCTATCGGAAGTTTTGGCGGAAGTTTGTCGGGTATTCATGCAGCTCAACTTGGTGCTGCGGCAATTAAAGGAGCATTCTCTAAGACACAGCTTGACGTTGACGTGGTAGATGAACTATACATGGGCAATGTCATATCAGCCAACCTTGGACAAGCTCCGGCACGGCAGGCAGCTATTTATGCCGGTTTAAAACCGGAAGTAATATGCACAACGGTCAACAAGGTTTGTGCTTCAGGAATGAAAGCGGTTACGCTTGCCGCACAATCTATTCAACTCGGGGATGCATCTGTAATCGTTGCAGGTGGGATGGAGAATATGTCGCAAATACCTTATTACCTTCCCAAGGCGCGTTACGGACAGGCTTATGGTCACGGCGAAGTGCTGGATGGGTTGGTCAAAGATGGATTGACTGATGTATACGATCAGGTGGGGATGGGTGTTTGTGGTGACAATACGGCCAGTAAATATAATATCACACGCGAACAACAGGATGCTTTCGCCATCCAATCTTATCAGCGAAGTGCTTTTGCTACCGAGAAGGGCTTTTTCAAAGATGAAATAACAGCGGTAGAAATACCTGGCATAAAAGGTGCGGAAAGTACTTACATCACCGAAGACGAGGAATACAAGCGGGTCAAATTCGAGAAAATTCCGTTTTTAAAACCCGTGTTCTCCAAAGACGGTACAGTTACAGCTGCGAATGCTTCCACTATCAATGACGGGGCTGCAGCGCTGATTTTGGCTTCTGCTGAAGTTGTGCAATCTCAAAACCTGAAACCTGTTGCACGTATTGTGGCTTATGCCGATGCGGAACAGGAACCTGCGTGGTTTACAACAACACCGATGCTTGCCACACAAAAGGTATTAAAAAAGGCTGGACTGTCTTTGGCAGATATCGATTACTTTGAAATAAATGAGGCCTTCGCCGTTGTTGCACTCGCTTATATTTCTGAGCTGAATCTGGATCAGAAAAAAGTTAATATTTATGGTGGTGCAGTTTCTTTAGGTCATCCGCTTGGAGCTTCCGGAGCAAGGATCATCAGTACGCTGTTGTCTGTGTTGCAACAGAAGAGCGGCCGATATGGCCTTGCATCGATTTGTAACGGTGGAGGAGGAGCCTCAGCGATTATTATTGAAAAATTATAATAGCTAACGGATCAGGACTTTCAGGCGGTTGTAAAAACCTGTGCTTTTGAATGTAAAGGTCTTATGAAGAATGTAATTACTTATAAAGCTGAACCCCATCCCAACTGTGTAACACACCATTTCATTGAAATTGACAGTTTTCTCAGAATATGGAATAAGAAACTGATATGTTTCAAAATAATTATTGGAGATGTAATAAGCAGCGTTTGAAAATATGTAAGTTACAAATCCGGAAAAAACAGCCACCATCAGAAATTTAACCATTTCACGTCGGGTCTGATTTGTTTTGCGGGCATCGAAAGCAAAAAGTTTAGTGAGGGCAAAACCTACAATAAAGGAAGCAGCGTAAGCTGGCATGATGGACTCCTGGAATGTAAGTCCGAACCAGTCCTGAAATAAACTAGAGCAAAGTAGCTGAACTGCAGCGCCGGTACCTGCAACGAGGAAATAGGCAATTAAGTCTTTTGAATTAAAAATCTGGCTCTTTTTACCTTCCGACACTGTTTTGGAAAATTAGTATGTGACATTGTGTTTCTGGCGCAATATTAAAGATAAAATAGTACTGAAACAATTTATTAGAAATAAGTTGAGCAAGCGGGTGGCTCTGAACATTTATTGAAATGTGACGGATTTATTACGTGCGAGTCGTAAAATATCATATCGATGCTCTGACAGTTATGTTGAAATCTTTATAGGTTTGTGGCATTGAAATTGATAGTTTTTGAAACAGTATGGGGACTATCCCGACTTAAAATGATTAGTTATGAAAAAGTATTATCTGGCTTCTTTATTGATTTTTAGTGTTTTAACAGCAAGTGCCCAAACGCAGAAATGGGCTATAGGTTTCAAGTTGGGAGAGCCTACAGGTGTATCACTACGTAAATATGGAGATCGTAACGGATTGGACCTGTCAGTAGGCACTTATACGGGGTTTTTGAAAAATAAATCTACTTACAAAACTTCTAATGACGACCTGGGTGCTATTGGTGTGTCATTCAATGGAACCTATCTATGGTATGTTCCGATGTTCAACGAGAGAATGATGGCTTATGGAGGAGTGGGGGTACAGCTCAACTCACGGCGTTACTACCCTGATCGTAACGTAAAAAGTGTTCATACGACCAATATTTCCACCGGACCGTCGGCCACTGGCGGACTGGAGTTTTTCTTTGCCAGCAAGCCAACATCATTTTTTATTGAAACAGGCGCTTATGTAGAGCTTCTGCCGAAAATATTCTATTTCAATCCGAATCTGAACATAGGTTTAAGACATAACTTTTAACATACAACTCCGATGAGAAGTAAAACTTTACTTGCTGGTGTGCTTCTTACATCATTGCTTACGTATTCATGTACCGGTGTGAAAAATATGTCTGGTTCACTTAAAAAGTCGGATGGTTCGGAGACTGTGACAACTGCCAGGCATGGCAATTACCTCACCGAATCAGCAAGACAGGATTCACTCCGCATCAATTCGAGGTCTGCGGTGGGCAGTTCCACAAGCCAGGCTGGAGAATATCGAAGGAATCATGTCAATCTGAACAGTGGGAATGCGACTGATGCTACCATTCAAAAAACGGAAATGAGTGATCAGTACGGTCAACTGATTAAGCTCAATGGCGAAATGGATAAACTGGCCGATGTTGTTTTGTATGAATTAGATATTACCGAAAGGCGCTATAACAAGCTGCTTGGTGATTATAAAAGTGCTGGTGCGGAGAGCAGACAGAGCATATCAGCTGAGCTGGATCAGCTCAGCTCCAATCAAATAACACTTTATAAATCTTATGTGAGCATTTACAAGCAAGGGAAGGCGGACTGGCCTAAAGTAAAGGCTGAGGTAGATGCGACATTTCTTAAATTGAGAGGACTGGATAGGTAATACCCTGAGGAGAGCAACATCTGATTCATGATCGGATATTGTTCTCCTTTTCTTACCAACCTGCGCCTGTAACTGCAGTTTTGATTCTGCAGATGTAGCCATTTACCGTCATGTAAAGCACTGATCCGTCGCCACCCCAGGCACAATTGGAAGTTAATTCACCCATTTCAATTCTACCCAGCAACTTTCCCTTGGGCGAAAGTACCAGTAAGCCTCCGGGGCCGGAGGTCCATAAATTTCCATGCTTGTCGATCTTCAGGCCATCAGGCAGCCCTGATTTTCCTGCTTTTACCATCGCAGTTGCGTCGTATAACAATGTTCCTTTTCCAATATTTCCTTTTTCGTCAACAGGATAGGACATCCAGATGGCCTTTTCAGGATCAGATTGGGCTATGTATAGGATTTTGCCATCCGGAGAAAAGGCGAGTCCGTTTGGTCTGGTCAGATCTGCAATTTGTAATGTGGTATTCCCTTGCTGGTCAATGCGGTAAACTCCAAATTCTTTTAATTCGCGTGATGGATCATCCTGTTTTTTGGGCAGTCCGTAAGGAGGATCTGTAAAATAGTAGTTACCGTTAGCAGAATGCTGCACCACATCATTGGGGCTGTTGAATCTTTTTCCGTTATAGTTCCCACTTAGTGTAACTTTACCGCCAGTGTTTAAGGGCATTGCTGATATGCGCCTGTCGCCATGCTCACAGGAAACGAGTCTTCTCAAATTGTCGATTAATAAACCGTTACTTCCGCGTTCGTCGCTATAAGTTCCTAAACCTGTATATCCCGACGGCATTAGAAAAACCGACAACCCAGACTTTTCGTCCCACTTGTAAACTTTGTTCTCAGGTACATCGGAGAACAGTAAATGTCCTTCAGATCTGTTCCATACGGGTCCTTCTGACCATGTGAATCCGGATGCTACTACTTCCACTACTGAAGATTTTGGGAGTAATTTCTCAAATTCGGGATCTTCATAAACTACTTTTCCCATCGTGGGATATATTTTTTGAGCCATAGCGCAGGTGCTTAATGAAATAAAAAACAATGCGGTGTAGAAAGAGGAATTAATGTTCATAGTCGTTTGAAATACATCATTGCCTTTAAAAGTAAATATGTGTAGGCTACTTACTGATTCCGATTTCCGGAACCAGGATGATGGTTGACCATGCGGGTAGGGTAAATGTCTGACTAATATGCTTATCCGGGAAATTGGTAGCAAATATAACCTTGCTGAAATACTGCTCATTTTCGGGGAGTGCAACGGCAACAGCCTGGGCCGAAACATTGTGCATCACCAGAACAGGCTCTTCCGCATCGGAACGACGAAAAGCCAATAATCTTTCGTCGGATGTACTCACTTCTGCGAGATTGGGATTCAGAATTCTTGAGAGTGCGGGATAGTTTTTTTTCAGCGCAATTAACGATTTGTAGTGGGTAAAAACGGAATCGGGGTGATGTTGTTGCCGGGAAAGTGGCACCACAGTTTCTTCCGTAGAGAATACAGGATCAATCCACCTGGTTTTCTGAGGATCAGTATGCATATCTGTCCACATAAAAGGTTCTCTGATGTTCGGATCTGGTTTCATTCCCAGCATACCGATTTCTTCCCCGTAATAGATATATGCTTGACCCGGAAGCGTCAGCAATATTGATGCAGCCAGTTTCATCTTTTCAAGATTTCCACCTACAACGCTGCCGATGCGACTCTGATCATGATTGGTCAGCATGGTCGCATCTATAAATTGAGGATTGTACTTTTCAAATAAGGCATAGCTGGCCAGTAATTGGGCTGTTAAACCTTCGTTTTTCTCATTGATCAGAATCCGTTGAATAGCAAAACTCAGGTCAAAATTAAACGCAGCATTCAGGTTTTTGAAATAAGGAGCGACTTCTTCTGAGGTTGCCCAGATTTCACCAACCGTATATGTATCAGGTTTGATGTTTCTGACGAAGTAATCAAAGTACCACCAGAAATTCTGATTGTTAAATTCAACCCATGGTGGATATATATGCCGGGCAGCATCTAGCCTGAATCCGTCCACTCCGATGTCAATCAACCAGAAATAAATAATTTTTGAGAGTTCAAAGCGCAGATTTTCTGAGTCGTAATTCAGGTCAGGCATTCCTTTCCAAAACATCCCGTAAAAAAGTTCTTCGTCACCCGGGTTGTCGTGCCACGGATAGACCTCATCGGAATCCGCCGACATTTCTCTTTTTTTTATACCCATTGCTTCGATCTTTTCGGGAGACATCCACCAAAAAAATTCACGGAAAGGATTGTGACTTCCTTTGCTCGCTTCAATAAACCAGGGATGAAGCGTGCTAATATGGTTAACAATCAAATCCAGGTAGACAGCAATATTCCTTTTGCGGGCCTGAACAAGAAGTTCTGTAAAATCTGCAAGTGTACCATATTCCGGATCAATCTCGTAAAAATTGACCACATCGTATTTATGATAGCTAGGAGAAGGATGGATAGGAGTTAGCCATATCGCCTCTATACCCAGATCTGCAAGGTAATCCAGCTTTGATATAATTCCCCTTATATCACCAATTCCATCATCGTTTGAATCACAAAATGATCTGACAAATATCTCGTAACAAACCTTGGGAATCATTTCGGGATGATCTGTAATCATGCAGGGAGAATTTGGTGTCTGTTTACCTGATTAATGAATCGGATTTTGATGTAGTTAAGGTTGGGTTAAGTATGTATGGCCGGAGTATTTGGTACACCAGATGGACCGGTAGGCCCATTATTGTATAGAATGAACCTTGTATTCGCTCTACACCCACCATGCCAATCCATTCCTGAATACCGTAGGAACCTGCCTTGTCGAATGGTTTATAATGATCAATATAATAGTTAATTTCGAAATCTTCGAGTTTTTTGAATGAAACTGTTGCAATGTCGGAATAAGTAGCGATTTGGCCGTTCGCTAAAAGCGATATAGCTGTCACCACCTGATGGGTATTACCTGACAGTGATTGAAGCATGGTATATGCCTCTTCGCGATCTGCAGGCTTCCCAAGTATGCGATTTTTCAGTAAGACCACTGTGTCGGCGGTAAGGATCAGCTTATCACTACTGTCATTTCTGAATGCTTCAGCTTTCTGCTCTGCAATATGAGCAGCCACTTGTTCCGGCTCTGTATCACTTGGATATCTTTCGTCAGTTGGCCTCACCTGCACCTCAAAATCAAATCCAGCTTCCTCCAATAGTTGTTTTCGCCGGGGAGAATTAGAAGCAAGTATCAGTGATGTGTTGAGTTTAAACATAAAATATTAAAAATTTTATAAATGGTTAATGTGTTGTAAATGAATTGTTTGTGATGGTGTTGTATTGGAATAGTTAAAATCGGAGGGAAATTTTTGTTTCCAGCTGAACGATTTTGTTGCAAATAGATGTTGATACATTAAATGTACATACATGGGCATTGAATCATTTAAACGACCAGGCTATGTCTATTGAAACCGATATAAAGCAGAAAAAATTTCGAAGTGCGTTTCAGCGTCTTGCCATCAATCTTACCTATACCAGTAATTGGTTAGGGTATAAACAACTGGAGCTTTTCAAAGAGCACGATATCACTTCACAACAATATAATGTACTGAGGATTTTGAGAGGGCAGCAGTCAAATCCTATCAAGGTAAGCGATATTGCCGACAGGATGCTGGATAAGAACTCGAATACCTCCAGGCTGATCGATAAGTTGCTGGTCAAGGGATTTGCGAAAAGGACCTCATGCCCAAGTGACCGTCGTGCCGTAGATGTAGTCATAACAGAAACAGGTCTTGAGCTGCTTTCGCGGATTGATCCGATTTTGGAAGAATGGGAAAATGGCCTGAGTGCATCTATCACAGTGGAAGAAGCGGAGCTTATAAGCGGATTGCTTGACAAAATGAGAGAATCAGATTCAAACAATAAGAACCAATAAAAGTAAATAACAATCAATTCAATTTTTAAAATTAAGACTAAAATGAAATTAGTAAAAGCGTTCGTAGCATCTGTTGCCGTTGCCCTTTTTGTATCTTCAAATGTTTCTGCTGCTGACGGCGGAAAAGCAAAAGCTTCCAATTTGAAAGTGAATACTTCAAAAAGTGAGCTTACCTGGTTGGGTAAAAAAGTTGCTGGTGAGCATACAGGTAAAATCAGTCTTAAAGAAGGTACATTGACTCTTGACGGCGCAAAATTGACCGGAGGAAAGTTTGTAGCTGACCTGAACACGATCACTTGTACCGATATCGCTGATAAAGAATACAATGGTAAATTGATCGGTCACCTTAAATCTGATGACTTCTTTTCTGTTGAAAAACATCCAACTGCTACATTTGTTGTAACCAAAGCGGTTGCAAAAGGTGCCGGTGCTTATGACGTAACAGGAGATCTTACTATTAAAGGAATTACAAAGCCGGTAACTTTCCCTGTAACAGTTAAACCAACTGCAACCGGTGCCGAAGCAACTGGTAAAATGATTGTAGACCGTTCGAAATATGACATCAAATACAGCTCAAAATCATTTTTTGATAACCTGGGCGACAAAGTAATCAATGATGATTTCTCTATCGATGTGAAATTGGTTGCTAATAAATAATTCAAAGTAGTTAAGTATGACAGAATGGTTTGCCGGATAGGTGTCGGCAAACCATTTTTTATTTTTCAGGTGCCACATTTCGGTAGGCTGGAAAATCATCCATATAATGAATTTGCCCCCCGATAGCCTGAAAACAATAGTGAGAAAATCCGTTTGTCGTTGCCAGATACGTAGGTTTCAAAGTAAAATTGTATCGTCCTATCTGTGCAAGTGTAGCTTCTCCGATCTTCACGAAAGGCGCTTTACATTCTACCAAAAGAAATGGAGTTCCTTCCGGTGAGAGGATCATAATATCAGTTCGTTTAGAAAGGGTATTATACTTCATTCCTGTTTCTACAGCAAATAAGGATTTAGGATAACCATACTGGTTGATCAGAAGATGTATAAAATGCTGACGTACCCATTCCTCCGGCGTAAGCATGACGAATTTTCGGCGGATGATGTCGAAAATATAAGGTTTCCCGTTTACCTGTTTAACTTTGTGCTCAAATGCGGGAAGATTCAATGATTCCATGCACAAATATAGTGGATGGCTGCTAAATGGAATTGAATCAATAGACCGGATAATTGTCCGGGTGATACTGCATCAGAAACTTTACCATTTGTATACACATGACTACAAAAGAACAAATTGTTGAAAACTGGCTGCCAAGGTATACTGGTACGCCGGTGGAAGAATTTGGAAGTTATATTTTGCTTACCAACTTTGTAAATTATGTTAACATGTTTGCAGAGAAGTTTAATGTTGAGGTGAAAGGGCAGGGGCGTGCCATGCAAACAGCCACTGCACATGACATTACCATCATTAATTTTGGTATGGGAAGTCCAATGGCAGCAACTGTCATGGATTTGCTATCCGCAATTAGTCCTAAAGCGGTTCTTTTTTTGGGTAAATGCGGAGGCTTAAAGAAAACACAGATCGGAGATCTGATTCTTCCTATTGCGGCCATCAGAGGTGAGGGTACAGGGGATGACTATATGCCTGCTGAGATTCCTGCACTCCCTTCATTCCGTTTGCAGAGTACGGTTTCGGCTAGTATTGCGAAGCATAAAATGGACTACTGGACGGGTACAGTCTATACGACCAACAGAAGGATATGGGAGCATGACGACACCTTTAAGGAATATCTCCGTCAGATCAGAGCCATGGCGATAGATATGGAAACGGCTACCATTTTTATCGTTGGTTTTGCCAATTCCATTCCTCACGGAGCATTGCTGCTTGTTTCTGATAATCCACTTGTGCCGGAAGGGGTAAAAACAGAAGAAAGTGATAAAAAGGTAACAAATGATTATGTTAAAACACATTTGGAAATTGGGATTGAAGCTCTTACTGAACTTCGGAAGTCAGGGGAATCAGTGAAGCACCTTCGTTTTGAATCATAGATGGAACATATATCACTTTACGAAAGAATTGGCGGAGAAAAAACGCTCCGGTTGCTTACAGACCGTTTTTATGATCTGGTTTTTGAACATGATCTGATTTCCAGATTGTTTAAAAGCGACAAAGAAGAGATTAAGGAAAAACAGCGACTATTTCTCACCCAGTTTTTAGGCGGGCCTCAGCTTTACTCTGACCAGCACGGACATCCAATGATGCGCGCACGGCACATGCCACACACGATTACTGAGGATGATGCAGTGGCCTGGTTGCAATGCATGTCTGCTGCTATAGGAGAATTACCTATAGAAAAATCTTTAAAAGACGAGTTGTTCGACCGATTCCCGAGAACGGCATTTTTTATGGTGAACAGCTAATAATTATCCGGGGTGACAATTCAATTCGTCCCGGGTAGAAAATTCATCCGTTTTAGTGATCTTAAGTGACAAATAAGACGTATGTCGCTTTAATGTGATATTTTTGTCATAAAATATAATATTAAATGCCATGATGGATGATTTTATCGTTTACTTTCTCCGCGGTATGATGGGATTGATATGGATTGTAGCGGCTATCCTTACAGCCATTCTTCTCGCTCCGTTTCAGATATTACTGATGATATCTTCCCATATATGGCAACCTCAAAATATCAGATATTAAGGCATTTTCGTAGCTTAAACCTTCTGCTGACGTATTTTTACGAACACTTGATGGTTTTACAATTCCGTAGAGGTTAAGAAATGTATACCTTTGCGGAATGAATTTTAAAGAGCAGTTAACACAATATCCTATACTGGAAGTTGTAGCGCAGGCCGCGTCACGGCTTGGTATTGATGTTTATATAATCGGAGGCTTTGTACGTGACCTGATACTAAAACGTGGTAGTAAGGATATTGATATTGTAGCTGTTGGTAGTGGAATTGAGCTTGCTGAGCTGGTTGCGTCCGAACTGGGCCCCGCTGTTCATGTCAGTATTTATAAGACTTTCGGAACTGCACAGATCAAGCAGGGGGAGCTGGAGGTGGAATTTGTGGGTGCCAGAAAAGAATCCTATACGGCTGATTCGCGAAAACCGGCTGTAGAAGATGGAACACTCCAGGATGACCAGAACCGGCGTGATTTTACTATTAATGCGATGGGGATCAGCCTTAATAAAAACACATTCGGAAATCTGATTGATCCTTTTGAAGGAGTGAAGAGTCTACGTAAAAGGATTATCCGCACTCCGTTAGCTCCGGACATCACTTTCTCGGACGATCCCCTGCGTATGATGCGCGCCATACGCTTTGCTTCACAGCTTAACTTTGACATCGAGCCGGATACCTTTGATGCTATCATTGCAATGAAAGATCGCATCAACATCGTGTCAATGGAAAGAATTTCTGATGAGCTTAATAAAATAATACTTTCTCCAACTCCTTCATACGGTTTTAAACTTCTTTATCATGCCGGCCTCCTTTCTATTATATTTCCTGAACTCGTAGAACTTCAGGGGGTTGAAACCAAGGATGGAAAGGGGCATAAGGACAACTTCTATCACACCCTGCAGGTTCTTGATAATGTTTCGGAGCACACAGATGACTTATGGCTTCGCTGGGCCGCTATTTTGCATGATATTGCCAAACCTGCTACAAAGAGATTTGACAAGAAAGTAGGTTGGTCATTTCACAATCATGAAGAAATCGGAGCCAGAATGGTGCCATCGATTTTCAGAAGGATGAAATTGCCTTTGAATGAAAAGATGAAGTTTGTTAAAAAACTTGTCAGGCTTCACCTCAGACCTATTGTATTGTCGAAAGAGACAATAACAGATTCTGCAATGCGCCGTCTGCTCGTAGAGGCAGGAGAAGATATAGAAGCATTGATGAAGTTGTGCCGCGCTGATATTACGTCTAAAAATCCGGAGAAAGTCAAGCGGTTTCTCCATAACTTCGATATCGTAGAACAAAAGCTCAAAGATCTGGAAGAGCGCGATGCCCTTCGCAATTTCCAGCCTGTGATCACCGGAGAAATCATCATCGAAGCCTTCGGCCTGAAACCGTCCAGAGAGGTGGGTGTAATTAAAGAAATGATCCGGGAGGCAATATTGGAGGGGATTGTCCCCAATGAATATGAACCGGCTTATGCACTGATGATTGAAGAAGGTAAGAAAATGGGTCTGGTTCCGGTAATTTGATGTATTTCGATTTGAACCTCATTGTTCGGAGAGCTCCGATTGCGTACTTTTGCAGCCTAAAATTAACCGGACATATTTATCCCTCATGGAAGCTACACGTTTCAGACGTTTTTTTGGTGCTCTTCTTACATTGCTTGGCATAGCGGTTCTGCTGTTTGCATGCGTCGCTTTTTTATCCGATAAACCCGTATTGGGTTTGACAGTAAGCAAATGGGAGTCTGTTGTTCCTTTTCTAGTGGGCTCTGTATTTCTGCTTACCGGCGTTAATCTGGTCGGTCGTTCCTAGTTTTTTCGGACGAGATCGAGGCCTACGGCGCAACTCAAACACTGCTTTTCTTTACATAACATATTGTATTGCTGAATAAGGGCCTGTGAGTCTGCTGCAGTTTTACTGGGCATTCCCAATGCGGCCCATTCTCTGACAATGTGATTGTTCTCGGAAGGGATGTTGGATAGCCATTCAAGGGCTTTGTCAAAAAGCTCCTGCTTTTGCCTTTGGAGGGCAAAAGCGGCCAGAAGCGGTATTACAGCATTGATAATCAGTAAATTTCCTGCATCTTTTCCCATAAAAGGTACTGGTTTTTCCGATTTGCTGTGAAATGTATAATGAAATTGCCAGTATACCGATTGTTTAAGATTAAATATCTGATGTAGTTCATTCATGCTGTTACATTTTAGCAAATCGTTGAATATACTAGCTGTATTGAAGATTAAAGCGGAGAGTTGTGCCAGCCTGACTGTGGGGAATCCTGATGGGCGAAGTCGCATAAATTTCCATTCGTGTGGTTGAATCTGCGTCAAATGATATTTAGCCGATAAGAAGTGGTATTCCCGTTGAAGGGCGGAAATATAGGGATCTGCTTCTTCTAAACTCTTGGTTTCACAGTGCGGCGGAATTAAACCGGCACAGCCGAAAAAAAGTGCTTCGATCTGAAGGAGATTGTTTCTATGCTTGAGTAGAACTTTAAGAGGTAGTATCTGGCTGAGTCTGAAAAATATGGGATCATTAAGCTTAAACCCAAAGTGTTTTGTAAGCCATTGATAGCAGGTTTGCCCCCAATCCTGATGATTTTCCTCTGCCAATGTTGTCACTTGTGCGGCTTTGGATTCTATGCGGCTTAATAAAGCCCGGTCGAGCATATTCATTTTATGAATTGTGTCAACTCCGGAAAACAACTTTGAACATGCTATAGTCTGGTCTTCATCGAGCAGACTCCTGTATCGCTCCAATACGGATAATTTAACCAGCCCCTTAAGTGATAATGTGGGTATCAGTGAGCCCTCTTCATGTTTTATCGGCATATCATTTTCCCATACAACATGAAGTACCACACTCTTATAGGCAGGATCATCATGATGCCGATGCTTCAACCAATGAGAAGACTGTGTGTGAATTTCTATGGTTCCAGCCCATTCAATACCATCTATAGTGATACGAGCACCGGAAAAGTCAGGGCCGGAGTGCGCATTTTTTAAACCTGGACGAAGAATAGTGAGAGGGAATCCTTCATCGGTTCGTAGATTAGAGCGCTCAAAGTACTGATAGCGCCATATAAAACTGAGTATTTCTTCATTCATAGTACCTGAGACTGAGTAAGAAGAAAAAATTGGACAGATATTGCTAAATTATTCTTTGCCTAAACCTGATTAGTTTCAGTTCTTTGTACGCTGTTTTAAGCTTTTAGTATCTGTTAGGAAGAAAAATTATTTATGCTCCGCCTTTTATCGTTTGTTGCGTTAAGAATCTTTATACTGTTTTTCGGAATTTCTATTGTCTGGGTGATTATTCTCAAATTTTTACCGGTCTGGTTTACGCCCTATATGATGTCTTGTAAAATTGATGCATTTAAGGCGGATCAGGATACTGAAATACATCACGACTGGGAGCCTTATGAGAATATTTCGAAGGAGGTAGCACTGGCTGTAGTTGCCTCTGAAGATCAGAATTTTCCAAATCACTGGGGTTTCGATTTCAATGAGATTTACGATGCGATGACCGAGGACCGTAAACGTGCGCGAGGAGCCAGTACTATATCTCAGCAGGTGGCTAAAAATGTGTTTCTTTGGCACGGCCGTAGTTTTATACGTAAGGGTCTGGAAGCTTATTTTACTGTGCTTATTGAAATAGTCTGGGGCAAGCAGCGTATTCTGGAGGTATACCTTAATGTGGCTGAAATGGGAGAGATGACATTCGGCGTGGAGGCGGCTTCGCTTCGTTACTATAATAAGTCAGCGAAAAATCTGGGAAGGGCTGAGGCAGCACGTATTGCAGCTGTGCTGCCCAATCCAATCCGGTTCTCAATTAAAAATCCTTCACCTTACATTGTTAGGCGTACCGGTCAGATATCCAGGCAAATGCGTGCCTTAGGAGGGCAAAAATACATAGCAGACTTATAACCAGGGCTTGCAACGTCATGTAAACAGCTGACCTGCATCATTTACTGACATCTCTAATGTTAGCAATTTACATCCACGATTATTGTTCACTTAAACAGAATTGATCATGGGAATACTGGAAGGAAAGGTTGCAATTGTAACAGGCGCCGGGTCGGGCATAGGTAGGAGCGTTGCCATCGTCTATGCACGTGAAGGTGCGAAAGTAGTTGTTTCTGATATTGATGAAAAACAAGGTGAGGAAACCGTAGCATTGATACTCGCTTCGGGAGGGGAAGCCTTCTTCGTAAAAGCAGATTCCGCCATAGCGGATGATCATGAAAAGCTCGTTGTCAAAACCGTAGACAAATATGGTTCACTCCATATTGCTTGCAATAATGCGGGCATTGGAGGTCCGGCAGCGCCAATAGGAGAGTATCCCATTGCAGGTTGGGACAAGGTTATAGCTGTCAATCTGTCTGGCGTTTTTTATGGGATGCGTTACCAGATCCCGGCTATGGTGGATTCAGGTGAAGGTGCGATCGTGAATATGGCTTCTATATTAGGAAGTGTAGGGTTTGCCAATAGTGCTGCTTATGTAGCTGCAAAACATGGCGTCGTGGGTATGACCAAAAACGTCGCATTGGAGTATGGAACGAAGAATATTCGTGCCAATTCAGTTGGTCCGGCATTTATAGCTACACCCTTGCTCAAAGATTTTGATCAGGATACTTTACAATTTCTTGAATCCAAGCATCCTGTCGGACGGCTTGGACGGCCGGAGGAAGTAGCGGAGCTGGTATTGTTTCTAAGTTCGGAGAAAGCGTCTTTTATCACAGGGGCCTACTATCCTGTTGATGGCGGATACCTGGCGCAATAGCAGGTTGTATATAAAAAAGATCCGTAAGCAGTACATCGTTTACGGATCTTTTTATTTTGTAAGCTGTCAATTATTTGATTTGTGCTTTGATCACAACCGGCTGGTGATCGGAAGGATAACGCTGTTGTTTTGCATCAGTCAAAACGCCATATTTAAGTACATCTACGTTCTTGCTTGTGAATATATAATCTATGCGGCTTTCCATCGGAGCATCAAATTTGAAGGCGTTAAACGTACCTTCAGGGCCATATGGCGGTTGCTTTGTGGTCTGGTGGGCGTCAGCTAAAAGCGTCTGAATGGTTTTGATCTGCTCAGTGTCAGGTGTGGAGTTAAAATCTCCGGTCAGAAATGTGGTTGAGTTTCCAGCTATTTCCTTGATTTTTTTTACCATCAAAACGCCAGACTGTTTTCGTGCTTCTACCCCCTGATGATCAAAATGCACGTTAAAGAAGTAAAAGTCTTTTTTTGTCTGAAGGTCTGTGAATTTGCCCCAACTGCAAATCCTGTTGCAGCAGGTAGCATCCCATCCTTTACCGGGTTTCTCTGGCGTTTCGCTTAACCAGAAATCTCCGGAATTCAACAATTTAAAACGGTCCTTTTTATAGAAAATGGCTGAGTGTTCGCCACCTTCTTTCCCATCGTCACGGCCTTTGCCGAAATAGCTAAATTCAGGTAGTTCCGCTACATCTCTGAGTTGCCCTGCTAATGCTTCCTGCACACCAAATATGTCAAATTCGTGGTATCTGATCAGGGCTTTTACATTTTCTTTTCTGTTAGGCCATGCGTTCACACCATCACCTTGGTTATTATATCTGAGGTTGTAGCTCGCCACGTTGATCGTAGCATTCTTCTGAGCAACTGCCGTTTGTACAACTCCGCAGGTCAGGATGAGGTAAAAAAGTATTCTTTTCATACAGGTTTAAGGAAATTTAATGATACGTAAAAGTAAGAGTAGACCGTGGATTTACTTCAATTAGCTTGTAAGAAGAATCCCTGATAGCGATTCTTGAAGTCTGATATATTGATTAATAGTTAATTGTCAAGGGTTTGTTATACTACTTTTTTTTTCTTCATGATTATAAAGATGCATGATGCGGAGAACTTTCTCAAAAATAGCAGTATTTTCATACGTTCCGCGGAAGTCAAGGGAGTGTGGACCGTAGGCAAAAACAGGCACCATCACAGCTGTATGGTCGTTGGTGCTGAAATGTCCGTCAACATATCCGGAGTTGAAATTTCCATCTAAAAGGGTAAGTCCACCGGTTTCATGGTCAGCGGTAACAATGACCAGCGTTTCCCCGTTCGAATCGGCAAAGCGGACTGCCTCTCCAACCAATTGATCAAAATCCTGCATTTCAGATGCGACGTACGCTATATCGTTGGCATGTCCGCCATAGTCTATCTGAGCTCCCTCTGCCATCACAAACATGCCTGTTTGATTTTTGCTCAGTGTGGTGATCGTTTTCGTGAGGGCATCGGTCAGAAAGTTGCCACGCCCCTTTAATATTGAACCTGTTTTACTATCATCTAAAAGAATAAACGGTGCTTTTAAATTGGCAAGATCGTCCCATTTCGTAGATATTTGATAGCCCTTTGCTATCAGAGAGTCAATGGTTTTAATTTTTTGGAAGTGATCTATACCTCCACCGATCAGTATTTCTACGGGTGATTTCAGGAAGTCGCCGGCGATATCTGTCTCAAAACTTCTATCGGGTTGGTGTGCATAGAATGCGGCAGGAGTTGCATCTGTGACGCTACCTGCCGATATCAGGGCTGAACGAACACCCAATGGTCTTAGCTTTTCGGGCAGATTCGCTATTGCCAACAAATTGCTATCTACACCTATAGCCCGATTTCTGGTTTTTTTGCCGCTGGCCATTGCTGTTGCGCCTGCAGCGGAATCGGTGATGTAACTGTCAGATGCAGCTGTTTTTGAAAAACCGATATTTAAAAATTGAGTCAGATTAAGCTCTCCCCGATTTGCTGTAAGCCCTGCGTGAATCTGAGTTAAGCCCATTCCGTCGCCAATCAAAAGTATTACATTTTTAACCCTGGAGCGGTTGTCATTATGCAGATAGGTGGGCTTATAAGGTATATGGAAATCTTTGGCTTGATATGCAGCATGATTTCTATTTTTAAGATAATTTCCAAGTTCTTCAACGCGATCCGTATTCAGGTAATCCACTCCGTAATTGGAAAGCATCTTCCATGCATTAATGTGATCCGGAGTCGCCCACAATCTGAGTTTTTTACCTTTCCGGTGTGTTTCTGCAACTAATTTCTCAATGGAATCCTTTTCTTTCTTTGTTGGAATTCCTTTACCATTCCAACGGGAATAGGTATAAAATCCCTGGCTGATCAAACCCACACGGGCAAGCTGGCTTGTGGTGTATTCAATTTCAGGACGGCCATCGAAAAAAATGTAATCAGGATACTTATCAAAATCATCTGGCTCGGGCATGTTACCGCTAATTACAATTTTAACAGATCCACGGGGGAAAAGTAGTTGTTTGTAAGGATCAAGCTCGCGAATCAGAACAGGCAAGGTTTCCTTTGCAGGTGTTTTAAGATCAATCAGTACTTGTAGCTGACTTTCTTTTTCAGGGTAAATAAACCCACCATTTTTTATAGTTTGGGATATAATCGGTTTCAGGTACAACGCTGAAAATGTTCTTTCCGGGCTGATTCCATGTATGTCGTGCGCTGTAAACAATGTATCATTTTTATGGATAATATCAGCCTCAATCGATCCGAAATTCTGATAGTATGCCCTCCAGAATGGTATATTCTGCTCGTAGTCATTATGCGAATGCGCCTCGGGCTTAGGATTGTCGACTTGCTGGGAAAAGGATGGCAGATATGCGGTAAGTAAAACAAACAAAAAGGATATAAGTCTCATGAACAATTGGATTACAACCTGAACAAAGGTTTTGATCGAACCCGTACGGTTGCTGGATTCTTGAATAAGTGTAGCGATTCGAGTGCAAAACTGGTGGAGAAATTCGATAATGACAGCAATTGAAGATTAAGTATTTGTTAAACTTCTCTTAATGGTACTATTGGTATAAATAATGATATGTATGCTGAATCCGACTATTGCAAATGCATTTTGATTGTGCGCCAGCGGGTTAATAGGTATAACTGATCTACACTTGTAACCGTTTAATAATTTTTTTACAAAAAAATAGTATAATTAGATATGGCAATGTTAGCTCTATTGTAACTTGGAGGCAATTAACATTGTATACCTCTATCACATATGAATTTTTTTCTCGTAACAACGGGCCCCTTTGCCAAATACCAGAATGGTGCTTCTTTTATACTGTGGACCGAAGAATCTATGCTACCTGCTGAAATTGCAAAAAAGCAGTTTGAGCATCTTTATGACGTGTGCGGCGTGAAGGTATTGTCCATCAAGAAGGTGGCGAAAGAAGAAGCCAATAAGCTCCGTGCAAGATTTATCGCATTTGGACCATGCATGTGATTAGAGCTTTAAAGTAAGGTTGTTTAGATGATGAAGCGTTTATATCAGTACCATTCCAACCACCGGCTATCAGAATGACCCATGCAACTAACTTATACTTCATAGCTATTGTTTTACCAGATCATGTGAGCAATCGGGTTATATCCGTTCAGCAGTATATCGCTGGTAAATTCGAAAGCTCCAGGTCTCTGCGTGTGGTACCGCATATCACCCTTAAAGCTCCATTCAAATTGGAGCATACCAGGCACTCCGAATTACTTTCGTGGTTTGCAGGTCTGGATATCAGTGTACAATCATATGATCAGGGATTGTGTAATTTCGGAGCATTTGCGAATAAAAAAAGTCCCGTAATCTATATAAAGCCTGCGGATATAGAGCAACTGTATACACTACAGAAACAGATCCTGACACAATTTGAACAGGCATTTCCGGATCAGTCCGCAAGCTTTACGGAGAGGAATTTTTCTCCTCACATCACAGTCGCTTACCGTGATCTAAGCCCGGCATTGTTCAGGGAGGCCTGGGAGGAATTCAGTCAATATGAATTTATCGACCATTTTGAAGTTCAGGCTTTTCACTTGTTGCAGCACAATGGTAGGCAGTGGATGGAAATAGCCACCCATGCGATGGGATGAAAATTGTGGTCGTATATAATTGCCCCTTATATTTGCCGATACAATGCTGCATGTTTTGTCAATAATAAGATTTTTATGACCAGTTATCCCAATGCCTCAGGTATCATCGTAGCGCTTGACTGTATTATTTTTGGTTTCGATGGAAAGGATATCAAACTTTTACTGATTAAGAGAAACTTTGAGCCGGAAAGTGGAAATTGGTCTTTAATGGGTGGTTTTTTAGAATTAGAAGAAAACCTGGAAGATGGTGCAAGTCGTATTCTGCGTAATTTAACTGGTCTTAAAGATATTTATGCAGAACAGTTGGGGGTATATGGAAATGTGGGTCGCGATCCTGTGGCCAGAACTGTATCAGTTGTTTTTTTTGCACTTATCAATATTGATGATCAGGATAAGGATGCTGTCAGAAATCACAATGCATCATGGATCGCTCTCGATAGACTTCCATCATTGATTTTTGATCACAATGATATGGTCAATCAGGCAATTGAACACCTTCGTTATAAAGCTGCAATGCATCCGCTTGGTTTTGAACTTCTTCCCGAACAGTTTACCATTCCGCAACTTCAGAAATTGTATGAAGCTATCTATAATACACCGATCGACCGTCGAAACTTCAGCAGGAAACTTTTATCAACTGGCTTGCTGATTGATACGGGGATGAAAAACACCCATTCGGCTACCAAAAAAGCTACGTTGTACAAGCTCGACACAGTAAGGTATAAGAAAAAGTTTAATTCTTTCTGGAATTTCATGCCAGAATCCAGGGAAAGTTTGATGCGTAACTGAAGTAGACCTTTGGTATGTACTGAATTTAAATTTCCTGCAAATTTAAATGTGTCATAAGTACACTATGTATAGATATGTTTATATTTGTCCGATGATTAATTAAAAATGTAAATTCAGTTATTCCCTTATCAGATTTTGATCATGCAGGATAAATATGTAATAGGTATTGACTTTGGTACTGATTCTGTACGTGCAGTTGTAATAAATGCCAATACAGGAGAAATAGCCGGAACTGCAGTCAGTGAATATCCCCGCTGGAAAAAAGGATTGTATTGTAATGCTTCGATGTCTCAATTCCGTCAGCACCCGCTCGACTATACTGAGAGTATGGAGGCTTCGGTAAAGGCGGCGCTTGCTCAGGTCCCTGACACGGTCGTACAGCATATTAAAGGCATATCTGTTGATACAACGGGTTCAACACCTGTAGCCGTGGACCGAACGGGAACTCCGCTTGCGTTACTGCCAGAATTTGAGACCAATCCCAATGGTATGTTCATTCTTTGGAAAGACCATACCGCAAACGCGGAAGCAGAAGAGATCAACGAACTATCACGCCGCTGGCATATTGACTACACACAGTTTGTAGGTGGTGTTTATTCTTCAGAGTGGTTTTGGTCAAAGATATTACGCACACTGCGTATAGATGACGCGGTTAGGGAAAGTGCATTTTCCTGGGTGGAGCATTGTGACTGGATATCAGGGGAATTAGCTGGTAATACGGATCCTCTGTTAATGAAGCGTTCCCGATGCGCTGCAGGACATAAAGCATTATGGCATGAGGATTTTGACGGATTACCATCGGACGAGTTCTTCAAAGAGCTTGACCCATTATTAACCAGTTTAAGAGGCAGGCTGTATCACGATACCTATACTTCGGATCAAGCGGTTGGAACAATAGCTCCTAAATGGGCCGAAAAGCTTGGACTTCCTTCGGACGTAACAATTGGTGTGGGTGCGTTTGATGCGCATATGGGAGCAGTCGGTGCATTGGCAGAACCCTACGCCTTGTGTAAAGTAATTGGGACATCTACCTGTGATATGCTGGTCGCACCTAATCATGAAGTGGGGCATCTGCTCGTTAAAGGAATTTGTGGGCAGGTGGATGGTTCAATTGTGCCGGGGATGCTGGGCATGGAAGCGGGGCAGTCTGCCTTTGGAGATGTATATGCTTGGTTTGCTAAATTAATAATTGAGCCGGTTAAAATGCTTCTTGGGGAAGAACAAGCTCAGATTCTGGCTGATCAGTTGATTCCTCATCTGGCCCAACAAGCTGCATTATTACCTGTTACCGACAAAGATCTGCTCGCCGTGGATTGGCTCAATGGCCGACGGACCCCTGATGCCAATCACACTTTAAAAGGTGCATTGATCGGGCTTAATCTGGCAACAAACGGACCAGCTGTTTTCAAAGCACTGGTGGAAGCCACTGCTTTTGGCTCAAAAAGTATAGTTGAAAGATTCAGAGCCGAAGGGGTTCCTGTTCATGAGGTCATTGCTATCGGCGGCGTAGCCAAAAAGTCTCCTTTTGTAATGCAAACTTTGGCAGATGTGCTTAATATGCCCATCAAGGTAGCAGTATCTGAACAGGCTTGTGCATTGGGAGCAGCGATGTTTGCTTCTGTAGCCTGCGGGATATATCCATCTCTGACGGAAGCACAGCGCGCCATGAATTCCGGTTTTGATGCGGTTTATCATCCTAGACCCGAGACCGTAAGTATTTATGAGAAGTTGTATAGCAAATACCAGAAGGCCGGAGATTTTATTGAAAATGAATTTTTAAGAGAAACCCCAATTTCATTACAGGTAGATTAATTGTTTACATATGATACTTGATTTAAAACAGTTTGAGATCTGGTTTGTTACTGGTAGCCAGGATTTATACGGAGAAGAAACGCTTCGTCAGGTTGATGAACATTCCAGAGAAATCAGTCGGTATTTCGATAATTCGAAGCATGTTCCAGTCAGGGTTGTATTTAAGCCCGTTGTAAAATCTTCTGATGAGATTTACCAGGTGATTCAGCAAGCCAATACCACAGAAAATTGTATTGGTATAGTGGCATGGATGCACACTTTCTCTCCGGCAAAAATGTGGATTCGTGGTTTGCATGTATTGCAAAAGCCACTTCTTCATCTGCACACACAATACAACCGCGATATTCCATGGAATGAAATAGATATGGATTTTATGAATCTGAATCAGTCGGCACATGGCGATAGAGAATTCGGTTTCATGATGACCAGAATGAGATTAAACAGGAAAGTGCTTGTTGGACACTGGAAACAGGATCATATTGAACAGGGACTTGGGCAATGGGCGCGTGTCGCCGTTGGAAAGTATGATCTGAACGGTGCTAAATTTGCCAGATTTGGCGATAATATGCGTGAAGTCGCGGTTACGGACGGTGATAAGGTAGCTGCCGAAATGGCTTTCGGCTTTTCTGTCAATACTTATGCGGTCGGAGATCTTGTTGCTGTAATCAATGAGGTGAGCGATGAGGAAACAGAAAGACTGGTACAGGAATATAATGACACTTACAACCTTACAGCCTCGTTGCAAAAGAACGGAGACAAAAGATCATCCCTGTATGATGCGGCTAAAATTGAGCTGGGAATGAGGCAGTTTTTAAAACATGGTGGTTTCAAAGGATACACCAATACGTTTGAAGATTTGCATGGAATGAAACAATTACCAGGAATTGCCTCGCAAAGGCTAATGGCATCCGGATATGGTTATGCCGGAGAAGGTGATTGGAAAACGGCAGCCATGGTGAGGGCTCTTAAAGTGATGGGTTCCGGGCTGGAAGGTGGAAACTCTTTTATGGAAGACTATACCTACCATTTTAATCCGGAGAATGATCTGGTACTGGGATCACACATGCTTGAGATCTGTCCCACAATAGCATCTGCCCGTCCCTCATGTGAAATTCATCCTTTAGGAATCGGTGGCAAAGAAGATCCTGTCAGACTGGTATTTAATTCGGCAGCAGGGCCTGCTATGAATGTCTCTCTTATAGACATGGGCAACAGGTTCAGGTTATTGGTAAATGGGGTGGAAGCAGTAGAGGCTGAACATGCGCTGCCAAAACTACCGGTTGCGCGTGTACTATGGAAGCCAGCTCCAGATCTGCGTACGGCATGCGCCGCGTGGATTTATGCGGGCGGGGCCCATCACACGGTGTATAGTCAGAATTTAAATGCGGAACATATGGAAATGTTTGCAGAAATGTTTGATGTAGAACTGGTTGTGATAGACCAAGATACCAGATTGCGACAGTTTAAAAATGAGCTGCGCTGGGCTGAAACTCATTATGGACGTAAAATTTAATACCCTTTAGCTAAACTATTATCATGATGTCGCAATTCAGATATTTAAAGGAAATGGTATATGAGGCTAATATGGAAATACCTAAGGAGCAGCTTGCGATCGTCACTTTTGGCAATGTGAGTGGTATTGACAGGCAGCTTGGTGTGGTAGCTATCAAACCAAGTGGGGTACCTTATCATCGTCTCAAAGCAGAAGATATAGTCGTGGTCGATTTGGATAATCAGTTGGTGGAAGGGAATATGCGACCATCTTCTGATACTAAAACGCATACTTTGCTATATAAGAGTTTTCCGGAAATAGGAGGCGTATGCCATACGCATTCCACTTATGCAGTGGCGTGGTCACAGGCGATGAAGTCGATTCCTAATTTAGGAACAACGCATGCTGATCACCTGACTCAGCCGGTACCTGTAACCGCAGTCATGTCCGATGAGATGATCCAACGAGATTATGAAATGGAAACGGGTCATCAGATCCTGGATCTTTTTAAAAAGGAAAATCTAAGTGCACAGGAAGTAGAAATGGTTCTGGTAGCATGTCACGGACCATTTACCTGGGGTAAAGATCCTGCCAAAGCCGTGTATAACGCTATAGTCTTAGAAGAGATTGCAAAGATGGCATTCCTTACCCTTCAGATCAGTGCTGATACGCCCTCCATCAAGCAAAGTCTGATTGATAAGCACTACTTTCGAAAACACGGGAAAGACGCGTATTATGGGCAAGGTTGTTAATCAACTCTTTTTATCCCGCCTGGAAGCAAGGTTTCTGAACTGCTGCAGCGCTTCCTGGCGGGAAATTTTATTTTGATTGGACTTAACCTCGTCTATTGCCTCTTTCGAAAAGCGTCCTTTCAAAAAATTTAATACTGCGAAAATCATAATGGCCTGTGATTGATATTTAAAACATTCAATTGGTCGTCAAAAATAACAAAAGTCACCGGCTATTAGTCATTACTCTCAGGATGATTTTTAATTATGCTTCTTTTCTTTTTGACTTTGAGCTGCCTGGAGAGAACTCGTCTCTTATCCATCTTACGAAGTTGTAGGAGTTGTTCTTGTAAATGTTTGCAGAGAGAGGCTTAATTCCGCTGTGATCAATTTCTCTAACATACTCACTATGCAATTTAATAATTTCATCAAGGGTTTTGTTATCCGTTTTCATTGAAAATAAGTTATTGGTTTCAAGGATAGAAGTATTCTCAATATCATACCTGCCTTCCTTCTGAAAAGGAAATGCTTTGCAAAATTATCTTTTGTGTAGGAAATGTTATAGAAGTGGGTTCGTACACGCAAGTATCCCAAGAGATATAAAGCGATCAATTGTACTATTTATAAACAATGTGGGGAGTCCTCCAATTTCAATTCTCAGTATTCCTGAGAGTTGTGCAGAATGGATCTCTTTGATCATGTTCCAATCGAAAGCTTTGCTTTCAAAAAAGGAATATCAAGTGGTTTGGGAAGCAAATCTATTATATTGGGGTTAGATTTAGCTCGGTCTATGTCGCGGGAGTCTATTGTGGAAGACAGCATGTAAATCCTGACTTTGCTTTTCAGCCGTTCTGATACGTTGTCATAACTGTCCACAAATTCAAAACCATTCATATCGGGCATCTGAAGATCGAGCAATATTAAAGTATCAGGTAGACTTTGCTCTTCCGCTATCAGATACTGAAGCGCTTCTCTGGCCGAATTGAAGGTTTTGATCGAACGAGTCAGTCCGCTCTTGTGCAGCAACTTTTCGTATATAAATAAGTCAAAGGCACTATCATCTATAAGTATGACGTCTAAAAGATGATTCATAGCGACTATTTATTTATAGAAGGGATACGTATCTCAAAAATACTGCCTTCGCCGTAATTTGAAGAAATATCTATAGATCCTTCCAGTTTTGTAATCGCTTCATGAACAATATAAAGCCCGATTCCGGAGCCACTGTTTGTAGCACCAGCCCTGTAAAACATCTTAAATATCTTGTCCTGATCTATTTCCCGTATGCCCATGCCATTATCCTGTATGATTATCCTGGCATAGTCAGTCGTTGATTCTACTTTGATATGTATATAGGGATCAGATTTAGAAGGATCCTGAAACTTTACTGAATTATTAATCAGATTACTGAATATGATCCTGAGCTTCATCACATCAGATCTGAAGATACCATTTTCGGTAATTTCTGAGGTAATCCTAAGATTACCGAATTCGGGAAGATATTGTATTGTCGCCTGTACTTCTGTAATTAACTCATCGAAATTGATGTCGGTAATCACAGCAACCCCACGCGCATTTTTGTAATAATCTATGACATTGATGATAAATGTATCCAGCTTTTTCACAGACTTACGAATCAGTTCAAGATACTCATTCTGAGATTTAAGATCTTCTTCCATGAGCGCCAGATTGACAATACCCAGCACAGACATCAGAGGAGCACGCAGGTCGTGAGATGCACTATACACAAATTTATCAAGCTCTTCGTTCGCTTTCTGAAGCTCAATATTTCTCTGTTTGAGATCTTCTCTGGTTTTGTAGATATCAAATGCATGTGTGATTGCGTTTTCGACATACACGTAATCCCATGGTTTATCTATAAAACGGAAAACCTCGCCTTTGTTAATCGCATCAATGGCCGCACCAATATCGGTATGACCAGTGATTAAAATCCTGATGATATTAGGATATTGGTCTCTGATTTTTTCGAAAAATTGTACACCAGTCATGATCGGCATACGCTGATCTGCAAGTATGATGTTGAAATTTTTCTCCTGTAAAAGCGCTTCAGCCTCAATTACAGAGAGCGTTGTAGTGATGTCCCACTGTTTTCTAAAGCTGGCTTTAAACGATTGAAGGTTATGTTCTTCGTCGTCTATATAGAGTATTCTAATTGGTTTCTCAGTCATTGATCGTCAGGATAGGGTTCTTTTTCTTTAAAATGGGCAGGGTGATGACAAATTCTGTTCCTTCCCCCGGTGCGGTATTGACATTTATTGTACCGTTATGAACTTCAATAATCTTAAATACAATAGAAAGACCCAAACCCGTACCTTCTCCTACTGGTTTGGTTGTAAAGAAAGGTTCAAATATTTTAGCCTTCACTTCCGGACTCATTCCAGAGCCGTTATCCCTGATAGAAATTGTCACATGATCCGGACTGCTCATCCAGGTTTTTACCCAAATCGTTGGATCTGGATGGGTGGAATCTTTCTGTAAAACGTGAACGGAGTTGGTGATAATATTCATAAAAACCTGATTAAGCTTGCCTCCGAAGCCTTCCACGTTTGGAATATTATCAAGATCAACCACTATCTTTAATTTTGTTCCGATCTGATAATTAAGAATAATCAACGTTGATTCAATTCCTTCATTGATGTTGACCATATTCAGATCAGTATCGTCCACACGTGCAAACAGTTTCAACCCTTTCACAATCTCAACTGTTCGGTGTGCCCCGTCTTCAATTCCTTTCATCAGCGTATTAAGCTCAGTTTTCAGATAGTCGGGGTCGAGTTCTTCTTTTAAATCTTCAATTTCTTTCAGTTGCTGTTCTGTGACGGTATTTGTTCCGGGCGGTAACATTTTTTCATAAGCATCAAGGATCATCACCAACTCTCCAATATCCCTTCTCAGCGGACGGATGTTGGAACTCACGAAGTTAATAGGGTTATTAATTTCGTGGGCGATACCTGCTGTTAACTGACCGAGAGATGCCATTTTTTCTGACTCAATCAATTGAGTCTGTGTATCTTTCAGCCGGTTAAGTGTATCGATCAATTCTGTATTTGCCCGAAGGAGTTCTTTAGTCCTTTCCTTTACATTCTGTTCGAGAACGACGTTCTGTTCTTTGATGATCTTTTCGTTCTCCTTAGATACCAGAAGTGCTTGCTCCTGAGATAATTCTTTCTCCCGTTTAAGGATATTGATTCTGTCGGCAAGGGCAAAAGAGAGTAAGATAACCTCAATAGCGGTCCCAGCCTGCATCGTATAATTGGTAAAGGTATTATAAGGCAAAATGTTCACATTTCGGAGCACAAATAGGGCCAGTCCCAAAAAAAACACTGACCATGCCACCAGGAAGTACAAAGCAGGGCGATACCCGTTTTTGAGTATAATGGCCGATATCGTCAGGGCCAATACGATGGATGCTATGCCTGATAAATTTGTAAGCGCGAAACTCACAGACTCGTTCCCGGCTATCTTAAAAATGACCGACAGGAAATACCCCGCCAGCACAAGATATAAACCTTGGTGAAGTACTGGTGTGTTAGTATTTGTGGACAGGAAGTTCTGAAAAAATAGTACCGCAAACAATCCGGAAATGGCGGAAAAAAATGTGGGCGAAAAAGTATTAAAACCTGGATAATCCGACCATAAGAGCTTGAAGCCATAGCCTGTCAGGGCCATCTGCGTAAGTCCGATAAAGAGAATATAAAGTACGTAAAAAAGGTAACTGTTTTCCTTGATTGAAAAGTACAGGAATAGGTTGTAAAAGAGCATTACGAGAAGAATTCCGATGTAAATTCCCATCAGAATCTCTCCGGTTAAAACAGTCGAAAGAAATCCACTCTGACTTCTTAGAAATAACGGTAGAAAAATTTGAGTATTTTCTCTGATTTTAAGATAATATGTGGTACTTTCTCCAACAGGAATGGATATAATAAAAGCGGGATTCTGATATCGGTTGATTCGCTTGTCGAACGAGTCAGATTTGGCAATTTTTTGCGAATGACCGGGCTCATTCGCATCGTAGATTTCTATATCATGTATCATTGGATATCCCAGTTCCAGATACAGGTTTTTAGATTTGGTATTGTTTCGTACAGTGAACCGGACCCACCAGGTTGAATTACTAAATCCGAAGTTAGGAGAAGCTTCTTTACTCTTTGAAAACTGAAGCTGGCTGACCTGATCAAAAGTAATTTTATTAGTAGGATCTTCAGCAATTTCTAAAGACTTGCCTATCAGGATGTCCTGACCTCTAAACTCAATCTGATCTGCATACGATAGAGAAGATACGCACAGCAGTAGAAGAAGAAAGAAGTTTTGTCTCAGTAAATGCCTAAATCTTTGTATCATAAATAATATCCAGTTCTCCCTTTGGACCCTTTTCTACTGCAAATTGGTTCGGGTTGTTCCGTAAATCAAGAATGCGGTCTCTTTCCTCCGTTGTTGCATTAGGTAAATTTACTACATCTTTAATGATCAGCGCCGTTGCGATCAGACTTTCTCGCGGATAATAGAATGTACCATTATTGCCCAGATCCCGTAGTATTTCAAAACCTACCCGTAAACTGTTACGCAAGGTAGCAGGCGAACAAAGACCCATCATGTGATCAACCCCCAGATTGGCGGCAATGGCAATAGCAATTCTGCCCAGAAATATACTTCCTATCCCAAATCCTGCTACTTCCTTCGAATTGAACAAACCACAGAATTCTGCCAACGTTTTATTTTGATAGTTGTCCATATAATCGTATATGTTTGTATCAATTTTGGAAATTGCATCCTCCATCGGCATTTTCAGATCCTTGGAGCGTATTTGAACTCTGGTTCCTCCGAATATTCTATCCCCGTCTTCTGACTCTACTATAACCACATAAGTTTGTTCATCATAAAGCCAGTTATGATTTGCAGAGGTTACCTTTTTTACTCCATAAGATTCCAGCACTTTCCTGTGTCCCTCAATATATCTCAGGCTGGTTTCAATGTCATCAGGAGATTTGTAAGCTCTGATTTTTGCGACCATTAGATATTTTCTTTTTACAGGAATAAAATTTCACTTAACGGGAGCCGTTTTGTAGGAATTACCTGCTTTTCAGTTTTTGATAATTTAAATAAAAACACTTCTCTCTTGCCGCCGTCTAATTTAGTAATACTTCTAAAAATCTCCCTAAGATTAGTCAACTTCTCTTTTTCAGCCTGGTCAAGGTCAGTTCCTGACTCCAATCGCAAAAACAGCGATACCGGGGAAAAGACCGGCTGTAGTGTGTAACCTATTTGTGTGGATCGTAGCCAGAGTCTCTGCATATTTCTTCCTGCAAGAAAGAAGCTTTCCACAGATGGTTCGCGGACCCATAACACACCTGCACACGCGGCAGTCAGCACAGATTGGGTCGTTGTCTGGACCACGACATTACCACCTCCTACCTTACGTAAGGCAGCAGCCACTTTTTGATCCCGTAATACCGAAAGGGTGGCAAGTATTGCAGGTGGGGTAGTGGCTGGCTGTAACGGAACGCCATCGTACGTCGAGGTATAGTCAGTGGATGTCCACCGGATATTACGCTCAAAAAAATCGTGATGTCCATGTTCATGTAACATCGAAATAAGATCACACTCTCCTGCCAATGAACCTATCTGAACAAGTTGCTCCCGGTCGTTGAGGATTGACAGTCCGAGCTTATCTGTATCCTCTAACGTCGCCTGTAAAGTTTCTACATCATGCTGTGTTAAAGGCTGAGCGTTGCCGAACGACCGATTGGTATCTCTGGAATGTATGAATTCAGAAAGTTCAGGAAATGCAACCGGCTCGCCGATAAGGTCTTCTGGCTGGTGAAAAGATATCACAGCTACTAGTTCAGAATCCGCTCCCAAAGGGAATGTATGAGTAGATAGAGCCAATCCCAATGCCCGCCCTTTTAAAGTCAGGTTTTCATAAGCGGCTCCAAGACTCAGATATGCTGATAGGTTGTTTACATTAGCAAATGCAAAGGATCGGGAAGGATCGTGAAACAGATGTAGTTTTCCATTTCTGAAAACCCATTTCCAGGGTTGGTCATTTCCATAGGAAGGAGCTGCGCTGGCTGCTTCAACAAGTTGTTCTATTTCCTTTAATGAAGGTACATTACTGCCAGTAACCGTCGGTAACGAATCACATATACGAATCGCATTTTCATGAAGGAATGGTAGAATAGTCTTTCTGAAACTCAGCGATTGTTTATCGGTTTGCCGATTTGAAATAATTTCTTCTAGATCCACATAGTATCTGCCCGAATCGGTAAACTGGTTCAGCAAAATTCTTCGGCATACGTCTGTCACTACACCTCCTCCAAGTGTCACTGCACTAGCCAGTTGCGGCCAGGTTGAGATCGACTGACCTACTTCAAGCAAAGATGCCCTTCCCCGTACAGAGCCTTTGTTAGGCTCGACAATTTTCATTACAAGTCCCAGGCGTTCCTGAGGCTGTATATGTCTTAGCTTTTCAACTGGTATTCCATTCAGTAATCCATGAAAGATAGGGCGGTTAAAATCCAGATCAAATCTCTCCACATCCAACATACCTCGGTCGCTGGTTTCCATTACCACAGGAATATGGTTCTGGCGTGCAAGCTGGCGGCTGGTCAGTTTAATTTCAACATCATCACACTCATCAATGAGGATGTCCAGTTTGCCGCCTCCGGTCAGGAAATCCGAGAGATTCTGTTCGGTTATTCCCTCCGTAAAGCATTCTATATCTATGAATGGATCAATTTCAGAAATCTCCCTTGCCGTCACAATGCATTTGTTTAGGCCAATATTGTGGAGTCCTGTTTTCAAACGGTTCAGATTGCTGAGCTCTACGGTGTCGAAGTCTGCAAGTTTCAACTTACTACAAATTCGCTCTGTAGCAATGCTCACAGCCACGGCATGTCCTACTGATAACCCGATAATACCTATTTTTTTTTCAGAAAGCTCTGCCTGTTCTTCCGGAGATATTTTATAGTGATTTCTGCTGGTTCTTAACCTTATGAATTCATCCCGCTCTAATAGATGAATGATCTTGTTATTCCATGGATAGAAAAACCAGGTGCCAAGCAGAAATGAGTTTTGATCAGCCAGCCATTCGTCGTACATTTTCTGCAGTTCTTCTTCTGAGAATCGAGCACGCGGATGTTGGATTTTGAATAATTCTTTTTTCTGAGACGAAAATAAATCGATTACTGATAAACCCGGATTTCTTTCTTTCAGCAGTTCAATTTCAATACTAACTGTATCGGAGGCATTATTCAGGACAACAGGCGAAAATATTTTGTCAAATTCTTCTTTTTGGTACATTTCTCAAAAATTATAATTCCTGACCCGAAATGGTAATGTTTCTGAACAACATTTGCATCAGGTATAGCAGTTATCTTACTTTGAATGGTAAAATACCAGCAGTTTACTAATATTTTTCCGGTGTGTGCAAGTTGAAATTCCAATCGTATCTGCAACTGGAGGCATGCTGATCGATGAACACTTTTCGTAAATGTATACTTCAGATTACAAGGAACAAAATATTTATCAGTTTACCATTAGTTGTTTACCATGAAGTGGGAATATAATATAGTTTTACAGTTGATGTAGTACTTTTGCACCACATCAACGTTTCTGAAAAGAAAGCTATATTTACCCGGCTTAATTGGTTATACTAGAAAGACTAAGAAATTACCCATGGAACAGTCAGAAAAAATCAGCATCCTGTATGTTGATGACGAAATAAATAATCTCAATTCATTCAAAGCAGCATTTCGCAGAGATTTCAAGGTGTTGCTTGCTACTTCAGGTCAGGAAGGGCTTGCCCTATTGGAGAATAACCTCGTACATGTCATTATCACAGATCAGCGTATGCCGGAAATGACTGGTGTAGATTTTCTGATTGAAGTGTTGAAAAAACACACAGATCCAATCAGAATTTTGCTTACGGGTTACACGGACATCAACGCGGTAATTGATGCAGTAAATAAGGGACACATTTATTATTACCTGAATAAGCCATGGGACGAACAGCAATTGAAGATCATTATCAAAAATGCCTACGAGATTTTCAGGCTAAGAGAAGAGAATAAGGAATTGATCAGCAAACTTATTGATGCGAATAATCAGCTCGAATTTTTATTGCGTCAGAAGCTAATTTCCTGAAAGTGTGAATTTTGTAATTAATTCGTCTCATCAGCAATTTATGGTTTGATAGGTACATAACTGCCAACTTTTCACCTAGCTGCTTCATAAGTTGCGTAAATATAAAGAGACACGTGGCCATGACGACCGCCGTAAATAATATTGCTGCAAAAAGCAGATTGCCGATAGCTTCAAAAAAAATAACCACGTCCATTCTCTCATAGTGTTTGTTTGGTAGTGACTGTTTAAAAACCGTACCAGAATGTCGGGTGTGATCAGTTCGTTTAATCCCACCCTTTAATCTGGTATTATTTTTGATGGTGGATATTTAGCATGAAATCAATGACAAACATATAAATTGAAGACTTATGAAAAAGATCGTAGTAGTAGGCGTAGTGACCGGAGTAGTAATGTATACCTTTTTCCGCTCGCTATCTAAGAGAGTGAATGAAAAGTTAGAGACAAGCAATTCGGAAGCACAACCCGTATTACATTAATATGAAGCATGGCCTGCAGGTTTTTGAACTCGCAGGCCATTTTATTAATGTTACGAAATATTCTTTTCGAAAAAATTCAGTGTCCTGTCCCAGGCCAGCTTAGCTGCTTCAGGATTGTATCTTGTAGGAGCGCTGTCGTTGAGAAATGCATGTTGAGCACCCTCATACACAAAGATTTCATACTTTACAGCCGCTGATTTTAGTGCATTTTCGTAGTCAGGAATTCCGGCGTTAATCCGCTCATCCAGCCCTCCGTAATGTAGCTGTACTGATGCTTTGATTTTAGAAACATCGGTTTTCTCAGGCTGGCGGCCATAATAAGCCACCGCAGCATTCAGCTTTGGATCATGTACAGCAAGCTGATTCGAAAGTGCCCCTCCCCAGCAGAATCCTACGACAGCTGTTTTACCATTACTTTCCGGAAGAGAACGCAGGTAAGCCAGGCCACTCAAAAAATTGTTCAGGTTTTGAGCAGGTTCAATTTTGGCAAATAATGCCCGGGCTTCATCTTCGTTTTCGGGGGTACCACCAAATGGTCCAAGTGCATCAGCAGCAAGAGCAGTGTAGCCAGCCTTCGCAACTCTTCGTGCTACATCTTTGGTATGAGGATTAAGGCCCCGGTTTTCATGAATCACAAGTACACAACCCCTCTTTTTTGTTCCTTTGGGGCGGACAAGGTAGCCCTTCATGGTACGGTCCTCTACGGGATAGGTAATGTCTTCGGCAATAATATCCTCATCCTGTTCTGATATTGTTGCAGCTTTCGCATAGCTAACCTCCAATAGAGGAAGTAGTGCCAGGGCAGCTCCCGTACTTCCTGCAAGTTTGGTTAGTTTTTTCAGAAAAATGTCTCTCGACAATGGTTTGTGCGTATATTCGTCAAAGAGATTAATGATGCGTTGATCCATTGATACAGAAGTTAGTAAGTCTGGTAAATATATATAAAGTAAAGATGAGATGTTTGAAATTTCAGGTGTATTTAACCTCTAAACTTTTGTATACAGAAAGCTGGCACTGTATTTTCAAATAAGTGTAGGTATAACCGTTCGCTTTACTGCTCTTAAAAATTTTAACACTGATGAAAAGACTTAATGTACACAAGGCTATAACCATTGCAGCGCCCGTTAGTAAGGTATGGGAAGTGTTAATTGCTCCGAAGTTTATCAGACAGTGGGATGCCTTACCAGAAGACTTTCAGGATTATTATCTCGAAGTAGGTCGGGAAATTGACTGGGCAGGATCCTCACGGCTCGTAGTTATCGAAATGATCCCTCATGAACTAATAGTACAGTCGCTGTTTTCGAATAAGTGGGATCTGGCGCCATCGGAGTCTAATGTGACTATCTCTTATGAGTTAAGCCAGACCAAAGATCAAACCAGGCTGACAATTGATGTAGGTGATTTCAGTTCGTTGAAGGAAGCAGATAAAGTGCAGGCCCAATATTCCGAATTCGTTGATAAAGTGCTCGGGAAAATTAAGTCCCTCTCCGAAAACAAGGCTTAGTCATACATTACCACAAGTAAAGCAGGAGTTGGCATCGGGAAATTGATGCGAACCCCTGCTTTACTTTTAGTGTCAAAAATTACTTGCCTTCTATCCTAATACTTCCTGAATCTTATGAAGCTAATTTTATGTTATTGAACCGGGAAATATTATTGGATGAAAGAAATTATTTAGAATTATTATTAATTAATAAGTTAGCTCTGCTATTTTTGTTCTCAATTCAGACCTTATGGAAGCCAACGAAAAATTATATTACGACACAAACGAAGTAGCCGAGATGGTTGGCTGTGAACCATCAGCACTCAGGTTTTGGGAAAAAAAGTTTCCTCAGCTTAATCCTAAGCGCGATAGTCGTAACCGACGCCGATATACGGAGCGTGATATTGAGGTGATCAGAAAGATCATGCACCAGAAAGACAAGCAGGGGAGAACGATCAAAGGGGCACGTGAGCAGTTACGTAGAAAAGAGGATTCCCAATTGCTGATACAGCGTCTGTTGCGTGTACGAAAATTCCTGACTGAAATCCAGGAGAAGCTTTAAACTTCTCCAATTTGAAAAGCAAGACTAAAAAATTACAGATGAAATTATTTGCATTAGCAGCTCTTGCGTTATGCATAAGCGTGAAGTCTCGCGCTCAGGAGTTTAAAGCGGACCAGATTAGAAAGCATATTGAGTTTCTGGCCTCTGACGATCTCGAAGGGCGCGGAACGGGTAGTCTTGGTGAAATCAAAGCGGCGAACTATATAGCTGAACAGTTCAAAAAAGCTGGCTTAAAACCCGCTGGCAAGGATAATTCATTCTTTCAACCTTTTCAGGTCACCTATTCTGTTGATGGCCATGCACATACGGTCACAGGACGCAACGTAATTGGATTTCTTGACAACGGATCAGCGCAGACGATCGTAGTGGGAGCACATTATGATCATTTGGGGAAAGGTTATCAGAGCGGCTCATTATCTCCCGACAGTAAAAACAAGATTCATAACGGAGCTGATGACAATGCATCCGGTACAACCGGCCTGATCGAACTGGCCGGACACTTTGCTGGCAATGGCAAAAACGAAAAGCACAATATTCTTTTTATGGCATTTTCAGGGGAAGAGCTCGGTTTACTGGGGTCGAAGTATTTTACTGAATCACCGACAATTACGCTTAATACTGTTTCTGCCATGATCAATATGGATATGATCGGGAGGTTGGATGAAGCCAAGGGAATTATTGTATCAGGTTGGGGCACCAGCCCTGTCTGGGGTAAAATAGTGCCTTCATTAGCTGAGCAAAGCAAAATCCGGTATACGGTTGACTCCTCCGGAGTTGGCGCCTCGGATCACACATCTTTTTATCTGAAGAATATTCCGGTACTGCAGTTTTTTACAGGCTCACATGGTGACTATCACAAAATTTCTGACGATGCTGACAAGATTAATTTTACGGGCGAAGCCAAAATATTGAAACTTATTGCAGGAGTTATCGGCCAATTGGATCAGGAAAAAGAAAAACCAGAATTTGTGGAAGCAGGCAATCCGCATACTGCCAGGACGACGTCTAATTTCAAAGTTACCTTAGGTGTAATGCCTGATTACAGCTTTCAGGGAAAAGGTTTAAAAATTGACGGGGTTTCAAAAGGTCGACCTGCTGAGGCTGCAGGTATATTAACCGGTGATATTATTCTGAAACTGGCCGGTAAAGAAATCGGAACCATTTATGACTACATGGAAATTTTGGGAAATCACGAAAAAGGTCAAAAAGTCCAAGCTGTTTTACTTCGTAACAATATCCCAAAAACAGTACAGGTGACTTTTTGAGATTATTCAAAGCAATCTTCACAATCCCGATGAATTTCATCGGGATTTTTATTTTTCTATAGCTCCCCTTTTTCCAAGCTCAACGACTTCCATCTGGCTGATCACGCCATCGTGAAGATTAAAACGAAGTAATGTTCTCATTTTATGGAACCCTTCTTTCCCGGCTGCACCGGGATTAATATATAGCATATTAGATAGATCCTTATCTCGGATCACACGTAGTATATGTGAGTGTCCACAAATGAAAATATCAGGAGGTGATTCTTTTAGGGTGGGCATTACAATCGGATTATATCTGGGAGGAGTTCCCCCTATGTGGGTCATCCAAACCCGAAAACCTTCTATTTCAAAATAAAGATTCTCATGTGTTCTTACCTGAATTTCTTTATTATCAATGTTTCCAAAAACGATTCTTGTTGGTTTAAGTGCCTCCAGTTTGTCTATCACCGACAATGCTCCGATATCACCTGCATGCCATATTTCATCACATGATGATAAATGGCCGAGAATGCGTTCATCTATAAAGCCGTGTGTGTCAGATAATAAACCTATTCTTTTCATTGGTGACGATGTGCCGGATGTTATTCAGGATCATAAAATATCTGTAAAAATACTAAAACGAAAAAAAATATTAATTAAAGTAAATTATATATGATATTTATTTATATTTGAGTAGGTTGTAAAAATGTAAGTAGAAGTCGGTATTATTCGGTTTTTCAGATCACTGGATGTTTACATTGTGACAGGTGATTGTTAGCGAAGCTAGTCTTTAATCTTGATTTGTTTATGTAAGTATAGTGTATTGATAATCAATATATTATAGCTGTGTAAAGCTTAAATAATGTTAAAATTCATCTAATTAGTACAAAAAATCTACATAAACTAAGTTTATAGTTGTTATTATCTGTCAGATTTCTTAGTATTGCAGTCGGTATTACACCGGTTACTTTTTACCCTAAACAATCTATTAGCTTTGAAAAAAATCCTACTTCTGTTGGTGTGCTGCATGACAGCGCTCTCCTTACACGCCCAAACCGGACGTTTCACCCTCAAAGGTGTTGTGGCCGACACTGCCGGTGCTGGACTCCCTGAAGCAACGGTCATGTTATTGCTTCCGAAAGATTCATCTCTTGTGAATTTCGGAAGAAGCGACAAACAGGGAGCATTTGAATTTAAAAATGTCAAGCGTATTCCTTATCTGTTAAAAGTCTCTTATGTTGGGTATCTTCCTTATCAGCAGAATGTTAAGCCAGAAGAAGGAGATGTAACAGACTTGGGTAAGCTTGGTATGAAATTCTTGAATCAGGATTTGTATGAAGTGGTTATTAAAACGGCCAGAGCACCTTTAAGTATAAAGGGAGATACGGTTGAATATGATCCACGGGCATTTAAAGTTCCGCCTGGAGCAACGGTTGAAGATCTGCTGCGTAGGCTTCCCGGCATGCAGGTAGAACAGGACGGTAGTCTGAAGGCACAGGGTGAATCGGTAAAACGTGTAACGGTCGACGGTAAGCGATTTTTTGGAGATGATGTGAAAGCCGCTACCAAAAATCTTCCTGCAGAGGCTATTTCCAAAGTTCAGGTCTTTAATGACAAAACAGAGCAGTCAAGAATTACTGGCGTAGATGATGGAAAGCATGAAAAAACACTGAATCTGGAGCTCAAGGACAGTCATAAGAAAGGCGGATTTGGAAAAGCATCTCTGGCAGCGGGAACGGACAAAAGAGTGGAGGGCAAAATTAATTACAACAGATTCAATGAAAAAAATCAATTCTCGGTAATTGGACTGGGTAGCAACACCAACACAGGTGGCATGTCGTGGGATGATTACCAGGATTTTAAGGGAAGCCAGTCGTTTAACTGGGGCGACGACGGTGATTTTGGATTTGGCGGAGGTGTACGTTATATCTCGTTTGGAGGAGAAAATGATGAAGAAAGCCTTACCATTCAGGCAGGACGCGGAGGACAAAACCGGGGATTCAATAAAAACTGGGCAGGTGGCGCGAACTATAATTTTGACGAAAAGAAAACCAAATTCAACACAAGTTATTATTACAACCAGACTACGCAGGACCTGGATGCGACTTCGCGCAGGACTAATTTCCTCAATAACTCTTCATTTACTACGCTGGATATCAACGCGCGCCGCAATTTTAATGAGAACCACCGCGGAGGCTTAAGATTTGAAAAAACGCTGGATTCCCTGAATACACTTATTGTGCTGAGTAACATGCGGATTGGAAATGGTACTACGGACTATTCCAGCCATCAGGAATATTACCGTGGGCAACAAGATGTGGACCAACTCTCCACCATGAGTGATGTGAATAATTATTCAGACTTCAACTCTTTTGCGTTGGGCAATACCGCCATATTCAGACATAAATTCAAAAAGAAGGGGCGGAATTTTGCAGCCAGTTTTGGTTACAATGTCAATAACTCTGAAGGGAATTCCATACAGCGATCAATGAACCGCTTTTATGATTCGTCACAGACCGTTCCGGACAGTGTAATCAATATCAATCAGACTAATGAAACAAAAAGTCTGCGTAACCAGATTAAAAGCAGTCTTCTCTATATAGAGCCACTGTCCAAAAAATTCTTTCTGGAGAGTTTCTACAATTTCAGTTTGAAAACAGATGATGTAGATCGTGATGTATTTGACATCACGGAATCAGGAAGAGAAATGAATACCAATCTGAGCAGATACTACAAGAATAAAACAACCTATAATCGGATAGGGACTACGTTGAGGTATTCTAATAAAGGTTTCAATGTATCGGCTGGGTTAGGAGCGCAGGAAATCAGGCTGAACGGAGATTTTGCAGTGAACCAGTCGGATCCAACCCGTACCAATATCAACAGAGATTTTTTCAACTGGACGCCTAACTTCTCGCTGAACTTCGACCTGAAAAATAACAGGTACTTGTATGGCGGCTACAGTGTGAGCGTTCAGGAGCCGAATATCCGGGATTTGCAGCCGATCGTGGACAATAGCAATCCTCTTTATATTAGAGTCGGTAACCCCAATCTGGTTCCGACATTAACTCACTCCGCTAATTTAGGGTTCAACTATTTCAACCCGGGAAGTTTTGTTCAGATGTTTTTTGGTTTGAATTACAATGCTTATCAGAACCAGGTGATTTACAACCAAACAGTTTCTGAAAACCTGGTTACAACCACTATCGCGGAAAACATCAGCGGAGGGAATAATTTTAACGCTTATGGTAATTATGGCTTTCCTATCGTAAAGACAAAAAGCAATCTGAATCTTAATGCTTCATATAGCCGCAACAATAACCTGACAAACATCAATTCGGTTCTTAACGAAACCAATACTGACGGTTACAATATGGGATTGAGACTGGATTACACCCCCAGCGATAAACTTACGATTTACACCAATGCTGGCTGGAATATCAGTGATACGCGCTACTCCGTCAGTACGGGACAGAATCAAAAGATCGTGAATACCAACTATGGTGCGGAGATGAACTTCAGAATGCCGAAGGACATTTATTTCAACAGCAGATTTTCTTACAATTCTTATGTAAACAAGCGTTTTGGATTTGACCAGTCTATGCCAATTCTCAATTTGTCGGTGTACAAAACCATGCTGAAAAGTAAAAAGGGTGAAATTCGTTTGTCTGCCTATGATCTTTTCAACAAAAACAGAGGGATCTCGCAGTCAGCATTTGGCAACGTAGTGTCTCAGGAGCAGGTTCGCACACTTGCACGATATTTCATGTTAAGCTTTACGTACAACATGCGGGGTGTTGCGCATTCAGTTCGTCGTAAAGGTTATGGCTATTAAATCCGTATCTAAATTTCGAAGTTATAATGAAAAGATTATTCACTGTTTTATTTGTGGTCATAAACTGTTTCGCTGCCAAAGCGCAATCGCAGCAAGGCGTTGTGACCTATGAGCGTGTACAGTATTATACTAAAATTATTGCCCGTCTGGATTTTCTAACGCAGGAAGAAAAGGATCGTGCTAAACTCACCTGGGGAGGTGACGATGAATGGAAATCGAAAACCCGCCTTTACTTTAATGAAAACGAAAGCCGTTATGAGGATGTGGTGGAAGAAGGAGGATGGGGAAGGCCGGAGGACTTCGTCATATATCGCAATTATGAGACGGAAAAGATCACTGACCTGGAAACAGTTTCAGGAAAGACATACGTGACAGAAGACAGTTTGAAAGCCCCGCAATGGAAAGTGATGAACAAAATCAAGGAAATCAAAGGGTACTTATGCATGATGGCTGTAACCAAAGATACAATCAGGAATCAGACGATTACAGCCTGGTTTGCCAACGACATTTCAGTTCAGGCTGGCCCGGAAAAGTATTTCGGTTTGCCGGGTTTGATACTCGAGCTGGATATTAACGAAGGAGATGTAGTGATCACAGCCGACAATATTGAACTCAAACCAGTGACAGCAGAGCAGATGGCGCTTCCTAAAAAAATGAAAGGAAAGAAGCTAAATAAACCTCAGTACAACGCACTCATTGCAGATCTGATGAAAACCAGTATCAAGGGGAGGAGAAATCCTTTCTGGTCCATCCGGTATTAATTTCGTTGATACTGGCTAGGTGCACTTGCATAGTAAATGGGTCCTGGGCTACGGAAACAGGCAATATTAGAATCGAATTAGAAAAATCAGATTGTGTTTAGCGATCTGATTTTTTTCTACCTTTGCATTTTCAAGGTCGGAAAAGGCATTTTGGCCTGATTTTTGTGATGAATTTATCTTTTATACCGTTTAACCAGTGTTTATACCAAATAACCCTTTAATTATGAGAAATACGCTTGTAGCTGTTGCTATGCTGTTTGTTTTGGGTTCATGTGCCAGTAAGAAGAAAATGCTTGCTGTACAGAACAAGGCGAACGAAATCCAAATCCAGCTTGATAAGGCAAGAGCTGACCTTAATGATTGCGATAGCAGAACTGCTAGTTTGAACAACGATCTTAAGTTGAAGAATGACGAATTGACTAGTAAAAATTCAAAATTGAAGGAACTCGAAGATCAGGTTGACTTCCTTAAGAGAAACAATAACAATCTTCTGGACCGTATGTCTGATCTGTCTGTGATCAGCAAAGAAGGTTCGGAAAGCATTAAGAAGTCATTGGCAATGATGGATGCTCAGGGTGTTCAGATCCGTGATTTGAATGCAAGTATTCAGCGCAAAGATTCTTTGAATATGGCGCTTGTACTGAATCTGAAACGTTCATTGGCTGATGTAAGCGATGAAGATGTTCAGGTTGAAGTAAAGAAAGGTGTTGTTTACGTTTCTCTTTCAGATAAGATGTTGTTCCGTTCAGGAAGCTCTGTAATCAATACTCAGGCTGAAACAGTTTTGGCTAAGGTTGCTAAAATCCTTAACGACTATAAAGAAATTGAAATCCTGATTGAAGGTCATACAGATAATGTACCTATCGCTACTGATAAAGTTTCTGATAACTGGGATCTTAGTGTATTGCGCGCTACATCAGTTGCACGTACGCTTCAGAAGAAATATGGTGTTGAGCCAGTTCGTATGATCGCAGGTGGTCGTGGCCAGTACTTGCCTAAGGCTCCAAACGATTCAGCTCCTAACCGTAGCCTGAACCGTCGTACAGAAATCATTATTACTCCAAAATTGGATCAGTTCTTTAACTTGTATACGCCAAACGCAGGCAAATAAGTTGACTTTGAATTGTTGATAAGGGCCTGTCAGTTTCACTGACGGGCCTTTTGTATTTAGAAGGACTCAGCTTATCTTGTGACTCAGGAACGACAGGCTGAAAAATTAAATATTCATTTAACTATATCCGGAACTCTATGATGACTCATGCCCCGAATCGGGAAAACATTCAGCAGGCTCATGAGCTTATAGCACCATTTATACACCGTACTCCTATCATGGGCTCATCTGCTTTGAACAGTATAAGTGGTAGTGAGCTCATGTTCAAGTGTGAAAATCTTCAAAAGATTGGGGCATTTAAAGCAAGAGGTGCACTGAATGCGGTTCTATCGTTGCCGGATCAGGAGAGAGTAAATGGTATTGCGACGCATTCTTCGGGAAACCATGCACAGGCCATTGCATGGGCTGCCGCAAAGGTGGGAACGAAAGCGTTTATCGTAATGCCCGATAATTCCCCATTGGTTAAGATAAAAGCTGTTGAAGGATATGGCGCAGAAATAACCTTTTGTAAGAATACGCCCGAAGAGCGGGAAAGTACAGTGCTGAAGATAGTGGAACAAACAGGTGCTGCTTTCATTCACCCTTTTAATGATTATGAAGTAATTGCAGGACAGGCTACCGTTGCTAAAGAAATGGTCGAAGATACAGAAGCGAATTTTGATATGATTGTGGCTCCTGTTGGTGGTGGAGGTCTACTAAGCGGAACGGCGCTGTCTGCTCGATATTTTTCTCCCGGTACGCAGGTTTATGCCGCAGAACCCGAAGGAGCTGCTGATGCGGTTTTGTCATTTAGAAATGGGCGCATTGAAAAAGCTCCCTATGTAAATACGATAGCAGATGGTCTGCTGACTTATCTCGGTGATAAAACCTTCCCGATTATTCATGGACATGTGGCTGACGTACTTACTGTTTCAGATCAGGAAATCGTTGAAGCCATGCGGCTGTTATGGGAAAGAATGAAATTAGTCGTAGAGCCCTCCGGAGCAGTATCGCTTGCATCCGTTCTAAAAAACAAGCAACTGTTTGCAGGCAAGAAAGTCGGAATCGTGATTTCAGGAGGGAACGTGGATTTGGGCCGGCTTCCTTTCTGATCCAAATAATCATTTCTCGCTGAACAATACTAAACGATTTGATACCGTTTAATGCTATGAAATAATCAATCTTTGGAGAGTCTATTTTATATTTGAATTTATAAGCATACATCAATTAGAATAATATGAAAAAGTTAATTTTCTGCTGTCTGGTGATTTTCATGGGAGCTTGTAAGGATAAAGACAAGGATGTGGAGCCGGAAAATGATTTAGCCTCTGCTTTTGTAGGTAACTATCAAACAACTACAATTGACAATGGAATAGCAGTTGGACATGCCTGGGAGATAGGAAAGGTAAATAACAACCAGTTGCAAATTGCCTATAACAGGAGCTACATCATTGAGTTGCCAGGTGAAACAGTTACTCGTGTACATAAACTTCAGCTAGGCAATGTTACAGTAACATCAGCTGACAGATTTACAATTGACGAAACGGTGACTGTTGATCAGGGAGAAGGGGTTACAAGGACCGAGCGGTTGGAAGGGCAGGGAACGAAAGTGGTGAATGCTTCCGGAGTTCAGCAGATTAATATTGATTTAAAAATTACCAATACATCAACAGGCGCTTCTACCCAGCCATACCTGGAGTTTAAAAAGAGATAAAAACACTGTATATAATAAAAAACGCCGTCAGCTTTTAACAGCTGGCGGCTTTTTTCATATTAGGCAGCTCTTTGAATAAAACTTTGACAGATACTCTTGGATTAGTTTAAGTAAAAGGCGGTATACTAATATTTATTAAAAAATATAAATAAATATTAATGATTAGTAAATTTAAACTAATGTATCGGGCTAAGGATATAGTCCAATCTATTATATTTATAACTTACCTTTATTCGGAATAATGTTTGGATAGGTTGAAAATGTATTTATAACAAAATGTAAATGACTGGTGTCCAGATCTTATTCAGTAAAAGTCAAACACTAAAAGGAGCCTTGAAACGGTAATATGTGAACATAGCATGGAACACTTCTCTTGCTGTACTAATATTTGTTAATTACATTGTAGTAAATCCAGCCACGGCTGATCGAAATAATTTAACTAATCTTCATCCTTCATAAAATTAAAGGACTAAACCAAATCAAATGAAAAGAAGAGATTTTATGCAGATGTCTGGTATGGGATTGGGGGCTTTAATGCTTCCTTCGGTGCCTTTAATAGGTAACCCGGTCTCCGCCGAGCAACTGGCTGAACCCTGGCTGGATGTAGCCACGAAAAAACAGTTGACTGAAACGGCACTGAACGCAGCCAAAAGCAAAGGCGCGACTTACACAGATGTTCGCATCGGACGTTATCTTCAGCAATACGTATTCACCCGTGAAAAGCAGGTCCAGAACATTGTGAATGCTGAATCTTACGGGATAGGTATCAGAGTGATTGTGAACGGAACCTGGGGTTTTGCAGCAACCAGCGATGTGACTACGGATGGTATTGCTAAATGTGCGGCTACGGCTGCTGCAATCGCAAAAGCGAATTCTAAATTCCAGAAGGAGCCGGTGGTACTCGCAGCTCAAAAGGGAGTAGGGGATCAGGTATGGAAAACGCCCCTTACCAAAAATGCCTTTGAAATTCCGGTAAAAGAGAAAATTGATCTTTTGATGAATGTGAACGGTGCTGCCATGGATAATGGGGCCGGATTCGTTACATCCAATATGTTCTTTGTTAATGAGCAGAAATATTTTGCATCATCTGATGGCTCATTCATTGATCAGGATATCCACAGGATCTGGCCGACATTCACTGTAACGGTCATTGATAAGGCTGCGGGTAAGTTCAAGACGCGAGATGCGATCAGCTCTCCGATGGGTATGGGTTACGAGTATCTGGACGGCCTTGCGTCAGAGAAAATTGCAGGTCCGATCGGTCTTGTCGGATACCGCAACTCTTATGATATGGTGGAAGATGCCATTACTGCCGCCAAGCAGGCGAAGGAAAAAGTAACGGCTAAGTCTGTAGTGCCGGGCAAATATGATTTGGTATTGGATCCGAACCACCTTGGTCTTACAATCCACGAGTCGGTGGGGCACCCTACTGAACTTGATCGTGTGCTGGGTTACGAAGCTAACTACGCAGGTACCAGCTTTGCCACACTGGATAAATGGGAAACCAAAAAGTTCAATTACGGAAGTAAGCTCGTCAATATTGTAGCTGATAAAATCCAGCCTCATACACTGGGCGCTGTGGGTTACGATGACGAGGGTGTGCCTTGCAAAGAGTGGGATATTATCAAAGACGGTATTCTTGTCAACTATCAGGCTACGCGTGACCAGGTAAGTATTCTTGGAGAGAAAGAGTCTCATGGTTGCTGCTATGCAGATAACTGGAACTCGGTACAATTCCAGCGAATGCCTAATATTTCTCTAAAGCCGGGCACTGAGAAACGCAGCGTTCAGGATATGATCAAAGGTGTGGATAAGGGTATCTACATCATAGGAAGAGGTTCCTATTCGATTGATCAGCAGCGCTACAATTTTCAGTTTGGAGGGCAGGTATTCTATGAAATCAAAAATGGTCAGATCGCCGGAATGATAGATGATGTGGCTTATCAGTCCAACACGCAGGAATTCTGGAATTCGTGCTCTCAACTTTGCGATAAGGACGACTACCGGACTTTCGGTTCTTTCTTTGACGGAAAAGGGCAGCCTTCCCAGGTCAGTGCGGTATCTCATGGAAGTGCAACCACGCGCTTCGATGGCGTGAATGTGATCAATACCGGAAGGAAGATCTAAGATCTGCCTGCATCGATGAAGTTCAAAAATCTAACGTATTAACTTTTTCCTAATGGCCATTTTAACTAAAGAAGAAGCAAAGAAAATTATAGATAAGGTATTGGCCTATTCCAAGGCTGATGAAATGAGTGTCAGTTTATCAGGTTCTCGTACCGGTAATATTCGTTATGCACGTAACTCGGTTTCTACCAGTGGTGAAACCACGGATTTGGCCTTAGCTGTAACAGCGGTGTTCGGCAAGAAATCAGGAACATCTACGATCAATGAATTTGATGATGCATCTCTGGAAAAGACTGTCCGCCGTGCCGAGGAGATCGCTAAACTGGCACCCGATAATCCGGAATATGTGCCCATGCTAGGGCCTCAGAAATACCTGGACATCAATTCATATTCCGAAAGCACCGCTAAGATTACTCCTGAGTACCGCGCACAGGCGGCCTTCGATAGCATTGATCCCTGTACCAAAAAGAATCTGACAGCTGCCGGTTATCTGGAAGATTCCACCGGTTTTTCTGCCCTCGGTAATAGCAAAGGTTTGTTTGGTTACAATAAAGCAACATCTATAGACTTTTCGATTACAGTAAGAACTGCGGACGGAAAAGGATCCGGCTATGCAACCCGTGATTTCAACGATGCATCCAAGCTGAGTGCGAAAGCAGCGACTGAAATAGCCATGCAAAAGGCACTGGCTTCATCAGATGCGAAGGCGCTGGAACCAGGTAAGTATACGGTTATTCTCGAACCTACTGCCGCCGTGGATTTACTTCAGAATATGATGAGAAGCTTTGATGCCAGAAGTGCAGAGGAAGGCCGTAGCTTCCTGAGTAAAAAAGGAGGAGGTACACGCCTTGGAGAAAAACTTTTTGATGAGCGTGTTACCATCTATTCCGATCCTCAAAATACGGAAATTCCCGGATCACCGTTTGGTGGCGGTGGTGGTGGCCGATTTGGCGGCGGAGGCGGCGATGGCCGTCCGCAACAGAAAGTGACCTGGATTGATAAAGGTGTAATTAAAAACATGTATTATTCGCGCTACTGGGCAGAGAAAAAAGGTGTGGAAGCAATATCTTCTCCTTCCGGATTTATCCTGGCGGGTGGCACAGAATCATTGGCCGACCTGATCAAAGGAACGGAAAAGGGAATTCTGGTAACCAGACTTTGGTACATCCGCGCTGTAGATCCACAAACATTACTCTACACGGGACTTACGCGTGATGGTACTTTTTATATCGAAAACGGAAAGATCAAACATCCGGTTAAAAACTTCAGATTCAATGAAAGCCCGGTGATTATGCTCAATAACCTGGAAGCAATGGGTAAGCCCATGCGTGCAGGTGGCAACTTGGTTCCGCCTTTGAAAATCAGAGACTTTACATTTACCAGCTTATCGGACGCTGTATAGGATAGCCCGTGAATTTTTAAGATAATCATTCATTGTTTTAACAGAATTTATTTTGAAACGTAGAGATTTTATACAACTCGCCGGACTTGGTACAGGCGCTATGATGCTGCCAGCTTTTGCTATGGGCAAAAATATAGCTCCGGAAGCATTACTTGCTCCCGGACTTGATGTAGCCGTTAAGAAAAGACTTGCTGATGCAGCACTTAATGCAGCGAAAGCCAAAGGGGCTACCTATGCTGATGTACGCATTGGCCGTTATTTAAATCAATTTGTGGTAACCCGCGAAAACAAGGTCCAGAATATTGTAAATACTGAATCCTATGGGGTAGGGGTTCGCGTGATTGCTAATGGTTGCTGGGGATTTGCGGCTGTAGTGGATGCAAAAAGCGAAGCACAAATGGCTAAAGCTGCAGAAGATGCGGTGGCTATCGCGAAAGCAAACTCTAAATTAATGAAGGAGCCGGTACAATTGGCTCCTCAGAAGGGATTTGGAGAGGTAAGCTGGAAGGCTCCAATCAAGAAAAATGCTTTTGAAGTGCCTATTCAGGAAAAAGTTGATCTGTTGCTATCAGTAAATAATGCAGCAATGACGAATGGGGCCAACTATGTCAACTCTGTGATGTTCCAGGTCAACGAGCAGAAATACTTTGCCTCAACAGATGGCTCCTATATTGATCAGGATATTCATAGAATCTACCCGCAGTTCAACGTTACAGCTATCGATGCACAGACCGGGAAATTCCAGACAAGAAATGCGCTGAGTGCTCCGGTCGGGATGGGTTATGATTACCTGCAGGTGAATCCTTCAGATAAAGTAACTGGTATCACCACACGTTATAACAAAGGCTATGATATGCTTGAAGACGCAATCTCAGCTGCTAAGCAGGCAAAGGAAAAACTGACAGCAAAATCAGTCGAAGCAGGTAAATACGATCTGATTCTGGATCCTTCGCACCTGTGGCTTACCATCCACGAGTCGGTAGGTCACCCCCTGGAGCTGGACCGTGTACTCGGATATGAGGCGAACTTTGCGGGAACATCTTTCGCGACGCTTGATAAATGGCAGTCGAAAAACTTCCAGTATGGTAGCAAAGAGGTAAATCTGGTAGCTGACAAGCAGCAGGTAGGTTCTTTGGGTGCTGTAGGCTGGGATGACGAAGGGGTAAATACCAAGAAATGGGATCTGGTAAGAGATGGTGTCCTTGTGAACTACCAGGCCACCCGCGACCAGGCGCATATCATCGGAGAAAAAGAGTCCCATGGTTGCAGCTATGCGGATAGCTGGAGTTCCGTGCAGTTTCAGCGTATGCCGAATGTTTCACTCGAAGCAGGTAAGAAGCCATTGTCAGTCGATGAAATGATCAAGGACGTGAAGAAAGGAATTTACATTATCGGTGATGGTTCATTCTCTATTGACCAGCAGCGTTATAACTTCCAGTTTGGCGGGCAGCTGTTCTACGAAGTGAAAGATGGCAAGATCGTAGGTATGCTCAATGATGTGGCTTATCAGTCCAATACGCAGGAATTCTGGAACTCTTGTTCGCAGGTTTGTGATGAGCGTGACTACCGTCTGGGAGGTTCTTTCTTTGACGGAAAAGGTCAGCCGTCTCAGTCGAGTGCGGTTTCTCATGGAAGCTCAACAACACGCTTCAACGGAGTGAATGTAATTAATACAGCCCGGAAAATTTAACGTATTACAGCCATGTCGATCATATTAACTGAATCGGAAGCTAAAGCGCTTTTGCAAAAAGTACTAAGTTATTCCAAAGCGGATGAATGCGAGGTCAACCTATCAGGTGAACAACGGGGTAATCTTCGTTATGCACGTAATGAGGTTTCTACAAGCGGATCGCTTGTCAACCAAAACTTACAGGTGCAATCCGCTTTTGGTAAAAAAGTGGGTGTTGCTACTGTCGATGAGTTTAGTGAGGAATCTTTGAAAAAGGTAGTTCAGCGTGCTGAAGAGCTGGCTAAACTGGCACCTGAAAATCCGGAATATATGGGCGTTCTCGGTCCCCAGAAATACAGCGTTGCGTCAAAAGGATATTTTGAGTCAACCGCTGCTGCAAGTCCTGATACACGCGCGAATGCCGTTTTGAAAAGCCTCGAACTAACCAGAAATCAGAAGCTTACAGCTGCAGGTTTTCTTGAAGATCAGAAGGGTTATTCTGCTATGATGAACTCAAAAGGCCTGTTTGCATACTACCCGAGTACGAGTGTCAACTTTTCTCTTACTGTTCGTACTGATGATGGGACGGGCTCTGGCTATGTGGCAAAAGGCTATAGCGATATGAGCAAGCTGGATACAGCGGCTGCGACAAAAATCGCGGTTCAGAAATCACTGGGATCAGTGGGCGCAAAAGCGTTGGAGCCCGGGAAATACACGGTTATTCTGGAGCCTACAGCAGCGGCTGTTCTTTTGGAAAATATCTTTTTCAGAATGGATGCGCGGAGCGCCGATGAAGGACGTTCGTTCCTAAGTAAGCAGGGAGGGAAGACTAAGCTGGGTGAGAAAATTATGGATGAAAGGGTTAACTTTTATTCAGATCCGTCCAATCCTGATTTGCCGGCTTCGCCCTGGGCCGGAGACGGACAGCCGCAGGACAAGCGTTATTGGATTGAGAAGGGAACTGTAAAGAATATGTATTATTCGCGGTACTGGGCGCAGAAGAACAATGTTGCTCCGATACCCTTTCCCAACAATATGATTATGGACGGTGGCACAGCGTCACTGGAAGAAATGATCAAATCCACCAAACAAGGTATACTGGTTACAAAGTTATGGTATATCAGAACAGTGGATCCACAGACCTTGCTTTTGACCGGACTTACACGTGATGGTACATTCTATATAGAAAACGGGAAGATTAAACATCCGATTAAAAATTTCCGCTTTAATGAGAGTCCGGTGATCATGCTCAACAATCTGGAAACACTTGGGAAACCGGAGCGTGTGGTCAGTACGGAGTCTGACCGGAATTATCTTATCCCTCCGATGAAGATCAGAGAATTTACTTTTTCATCTCTATCCGACGCGGTGTAGGGATTTCCTGAAACGCAGAGTTACTCAGTGTTGATCGCAGAGTTACGCAAAGTGGGATTGATATCTCCGCGTAACTCTGCGCTGAATACTTTTCTTCACTCTGCGAGAAACTTTAAAAATGCGACCATTCTTTTTTACACGTATTCAATACACATCAGGGAACTGGGATACCGACCAGCGTATGCCGTCGAACCTGTTGCATTCGCTGGTTGAATATACGACCATACCCGTTGATGAAAAGGAAAAAGTCGTGCAGCTGAGCAGTAACGAGATCTTTAAAAGTCCATTCTGCTACCTGAGCGGGCATAAACTGGTAGAATTTTCGAGTCAGGAAAGAGACCATTTCCGAAGGTATGTTCAAAATGGTGGTTTTGTTTTTGTAGACGATTGTAATCACGACATCGATGGCCTTTTTGCAAAATCCTTTGAACAGGAAATGGAGAGGACTTTCGGAGCAAAAGCACTTCAGAAAATTCCCAATAATCATCCGATATACAATTGCTTTTTCAAATTTGAAGATGGCCCGCCTACAACTTCCTTCGAGCTCAACGGTTGGGGAGATGATCTTGTACACGACTACCTGAAAGCCATTATTGTCAACGGAAGAATAGGGGTGTTGTACAGCAATAAGGATTATGGTTGTGAGTGGGATTATGATTTTCGTAACAAGCGGTTTCTGGCTGTAGACAATACCCGGTTCGGAGTGAATATTGTCATGTATGCGTTGACTGCCTGATGCAACGGAAAGAGTTATTTTTTGATAAATAATAAAAGAAACGAACATTGGAGACTCAGGAATTAAATCATTATAAAGCATTGGTGGCGAAGCTGCCTGATCTTAAAACCGAAATCGCCAAAGTGATTGTGGGCCAGCAGGAAGCGATTGACGAAATACTGATTTCTCTTCTTGCGGGAGGGCATTGTCTGCTTGAAGGAGTGCCGGGCCTGGCCAAAACCCTCATGGTAAAAACCATGTCTGAAGCATTGCATATGAGTTTCAAAAGGGTTCAGTTTACGCCTGATTTGATGCCAGGTGATATAATTGGTACTGAAATACTAGAAGAGGATCACGAGACAGGGAAGAAGTTTTTCAAATTCAACCAGGGGCCTATTTTCGCTAATGTGGTGCTGGCAGATGAGATCAACCGTACACCTCCTAAAACCCAGGCAGCATTGCTGGAGGCTATGCAGGAGAAGAGTGTCACATACGGAGGAACCAACTATCCATTGCCATCTCCATTTCTCATCATTGCTACTCAGAATCCGATAGAGCAGGCAGGAACGTATCCTTTACCGGAGGCACAGCTCGACCGCTTTCTGCTTTATATCAAACTCGGATACCCAAGCGAACAAGAGGAATTGAATGTCCTCAAAGGTACCACAGGCTCTTTCAAACCCCAGATCAACCGTATTTTGAGCGACATTGATATTATTGAACTACAAAAGCTGACCCGACAGGTTCATATCAGTGACGAATTGATTTCCTGGATTAACAAGTTGGTGCGCGCTACGAGACCTGACGGGTCACCTTCCGAGTTTGTGAAGGAATGGTGTGATTGGGGTGCAGGGCCACGGGCAGGTCAGGCATTGGTGCTGTGCGCAAAAGCGAGAGCAGTATTGCATGAACGTTTCTCGGTCATTCCTGAGGATATACAAACACTTGCTTACCCGATTTTCCGTCACCGTATTGCGATGAATTTCAGAGCAGAGGCGGATGGAATTACTTCCGATCAGGCCATTTCGGAACTATTAAAAGTTGTAAAACCCAGCTGAACGGGTTTGTCCGCACCACAATCATAAGAGATGGTAAAAAATACGGGTTTACTGGCGTCCGATCTGATCAGGCTTAAAAATTTGCAACTCACCGGAAAACTGGTCAGCGACGAGCTCATGCTGGGTATACATGCCAGTAAGCGCTCCGGAATAGGTACAGAGTTTGAACAATATCGTCATTATGAACCCGGTGACGACCCTAAGCGCATTGACTGGAAACTGTTTGCGAGAACGGATAAGCACCTCGTACGGGAATCATCTACGGAGAGTGACCGGCAGGTACGTTTTGTGCTGGATCTATCAGGCTCGATGAACTATGCTGAAAACGGAATAGCCAGGTTGGATTACGCCAGGATTATTATGGCCTCACTTGCTTATCTGTGTTACATTCAAAACGATCAGATGAGTTTGTATTTTTTGAAAAAAGGAAGTGTACAAACCGCAGTGGGTACAGGATCATCTTCATCAGGAAAACAGGCATTTCAAAGGATACTGGTGGCGCTTGAAAAGAGTGAGGCAGCGGGCTCATGGCCGGACGCCGAGGCTGTCAGATTTCCGGAAATGCAGCAAAGAGGTAAGGAGCAGTTGATTTTTATAACCGATTTTCTTCAGGCAGGTGAAGAATGGCTTTCGTTGATCAAGTCATTAGCCAGCCCAAATAGGGAAATTGTAATCTTTCAAATTTTGGGTGATGAAGAACTAGATTTTAACCTGAAGGGGTTTTATAGATTTAAAGACCTGGAAACGGACAAAGAAATTGAACTGGATGCAGCATCTGTTCGTGAACGCTTTCTGGCATCCTCACAGCAATATCTTGATCAGGTGAAATCGGCATTGCAAATCCCATACGTGCGATTGGTAAGGACAAGACTCAGTGATCCGATAGGTATGGTACTAAAAGCATTTTTAACCAAAAAGAAAGGATAATGACATTTTTGCAGCCTGTTTTGTTGTGGGGATTGCTCGGTGTGATTATACCTGTAATCATTCATTTCTGGTATCAGAAAAAAGGTAAAACCGTTGCCTGGGCAGCATCTCGCTGGTTAACTGATCAAACCAGTCTGCAACATCGAGGCGTACGTCTTGATGAGATACCCTTGTTACTGTTGCGTTGCCTTTTAATAATTCTGCTTGTATTGTTATTATCAAAAACGGTGATTGACTGGCTTGACCAACAGCTACAACCCAAACGTGTGCATCTTGTAGAACCAAACAAAATAGTTGCCGAAGACTTTAAGTTTGAAATACAGGATGCCTTAAAAAAAGGAGAACAGGTTTTCTGGGTGAGCAAGGAGCCCGTTGTGCTTACAAACGCTGAAACAGTTCCCACATTACCATCCGGACTGCAACATTTGCAGGAAAGCGTCAATGCAGTGGGAAGCAAAGGTTCAGAGCTGATGATATACATCCGAAATTCCCCAGGGATATCACGCCAACCCAGGATTGTGATACCAACGGATTTTAAACTCATGACAACAGCTGACTCGACACAAAATCAGGCTTTAAACTATTTTTCCATAGACGGTTCTACAGGACTCTTTGTAGATAGGCAATCCGGTACTCTGAAAACGGGTGACATCAGTGCATATCCCGGAGCCAGGGAAACGGCCAGGGGGACTGTAAGGATATTGCTTAAATACAAAAATCAAACAGAGAAGCAGACCGTAAAGGCAGCGTTAATGGCTTTTTCGGAGGTATACAAAATTCCATTTGTAATTGACGAAACAGAAGCTGCCAAGAGAAAATACGACTGGATTTTTACAAATGACCTGATTACAAATACAGACAAGTCAACGTTTTATGTGGTTTCAGGTAATCAATATCCCGGGATTGTTCCGGCTCAGGTTATATCCATCAGGGATTCCCTTACACTTTCGTCTTCCGAATGGGTACGCGAGGGAAAACTACCGGAATGGTTTGGAGAACAATTTGTGAATCGCTACGCCCTCGGCCAGTCTTCCGGCATGCTCAGCGATAAACAGTTGAGAGCCTTATTTGTATCTACTGATCGCAGCGAGCAGCAATCTTCTGACCGTTTCAGGAAGTTTCTTTTATTGGGTTTTGTGATGACACTTCTTTTGGAGAGATGGATGTCGTTGAGAAAAAACGTGACGCAAACCTATGCTTGAATTAAAAAAACTCATTAATAATGTAAGCATTCAGTTGTATACAGCTGCATTTTTACAATGCTTCTTGCTTTTTACAGCCGTTTATCTATCTGTTGCAGCATATAGTAATAATGGCTCTGTTTGGCCGGTTTTGGCCGGACTTTTGGCTGCAATAGTCGGTTTCTGGAAAACAGGTATTTTTCGAAACAAAAAACAGCAGGCGATATCGCTGATTCATGCGCATGTAGATCAGGCAGAATATAGCTTGCATTTGCTTGACAAAAAGGAGCTCAATCTTGCCGAACAACTGCAGCTCGAACGGTTGGCTGATCAGCATGTGGTGTTCCCTTATATCCGCCTGTACAGAGGTCTGAGTTGGTATGCAGGGTTGCTGATACTATCCATTGTATTTTATCTGATATATCCATTGATCGTCACAGGATCAGCAAAATCGGGTCTTTCAGAAATTAATTCACAGAAGAAAGAACCTGTTGCCAATACCAGTATCGCTCCGGTATTTGAAAAAGCTGAAGTAAGTATCAATCCGCCGGCCTACACAGGTTTGGCAGACAAACAGAGCAGTGATATGAATATCAGTGCCGTTTCCGGCTCACAGATCGTTTGGAAGATTCTTTTTAACCATCACCAGAAACTCGTTGTAAAACTAGCCAACAGCAGGGGAGAAGAAGTGAAGTTTAAAGATTCGGGAGATGTTTTTCAATACACCGACAAGCTTACCGGCTCGGGTTTGTACGCGTTCAAGGCTTACTGGAAAGATTCCCTGGTTTATCAGTCTGACTTTTACAGACTGGAAGCCCTGCCTGATCTGCCGCCCAAAATTGAACCTGCTTCAAAGGAACTTTATAAATATCACTTCTTAAAAGATAGCAAGTCACTTAGTATTGCGGCAAAGATCTCGGATGATTTTCGGGTGAAGCAAGCATTTATTGTGGCCACAGTTGCACGTGGCAGTGGTGAAAATGTCAAGTTCCGGGAAATGAAATTTCCGCTGAGCCCGTCCGATTTTAAAGAAGCCAACCTACAGAAGACCATTGACCTGAAGGCACTGAATTTCACGCCGGGAGATGAACTTTATTACTATTGGGCAGCGGTCGATAACCGGCAGCCGGAAGCGAATTTCAGTAAATCGGATACCTATTTTGTAGTTTACAAGGATACAGCTCAGGTAGAGGAATCTGAGCTGGCCACGATGGCAGTCAATATTATGCCTGAATATTTCAGAAGTCAGCGTCAGATCATTATTGATACTGAAAAGTTGATTGCCAGAAAGAAAAAAATCAGTAAGAAAGAGTTTAATTCCATATCAAATGAAATTGGTTTTGACCAGAAAGTATTAAGGTTGCGATACGGGCAATATCTGGGTGAGGAATTTGAAACAAGTTTGGGCGGAGCTGCAGGACCACCTGAAGAAGGCGAATCCGGCGGTAATATCCTGGATGCTTTCACGCATAAATCGGATGGCGAAGGAGAAGCTGCTGAACGAAGAGCATCGGAACCGGGGCACGACCACGGACATGATCATGACCACGATCATGGGAGTTCCGAAGTCGATTCAAAGGATCCTTTGGCTGCCTTGATGGAGCAATATGTGCATGCCCATGATGATGCCGAAACCAATACATTTTATGAGCAATCTACGCGCAGTCTTCTGAAAATGGCTTTGGAGAACATGTGGCAGTCGGAGCTTCACCTGAGAATGTATGAACCTGAAAAGGCAATTCCGTTTGAGAATAAGGCATTGGAATTTCTCAAATCTGCTCAGCATAAAGCTCGGACATTTGTAAAGAAAAGTGGCTACGATCCGCCTCCGATCAAAGAAAAAGAGAAACGGCTTACAGGAGAAATGAAAGACCTGAACAAAAATCTTTCATCAGAAAAAAGTTACAGAGAGAAAACTACAGGACAGCTGGTGGCGGAGGTTTTGGGATATCTGGAAGCCGATAAACAAGGCAAGGGCAACCAAAGCCAGATGCAAATAGCCGGTTCTGTCTTATCAGAAAGGCTGCTCGACAGTGGTCCATTCAATGGCGGGCCCAAAAACTGGAAAGTATTGGGCTCATTACAAAAAATGGTCAGTGCCAAGCCGCTAAGTGAAAAGGAGAAGCATGAGCTAAAAAACGAACTTTATAAACGGGCCGACAAGGCGTTGGAACGAAATGAGGGCTATAAAGGTGAAAAGAAACTGGAAGATGCCTTTTGGAAAATGATGCAGTAGTATGATTCAGTTTAATTTTGATGTGCATGAAGGCTTTAATCAGATCATACTGATTCTGTTGGTAGTAACGCTGGTACTTCAACTCTGGTTACTTCTTTTCCGATCCAAACCTTTATGGAACAGCAGGCTCTACCTTCGTTTGGGATTAAATCTGCTACTTTGGTTGGCAGTACTTTCATTTGTGTTGCAGCCATTCTGGTTTTCCAATCGTTCCGGACGTACAGCTTTGATTTTTGGGAAAGCAGTATCGGATCGGTTCAGAGAAGCGATCACAGATAGTCTACCGAAATTAGCAGTGATTCGCCTGGAAGAGAACACCGACGTTGAAAAGCTTTCTTCGGTCGATTCACTTGTAATGGTGGGTCAGTCCTTTTCTGATAAAACGTTCCATAATTTATTGCTCGCCAGGACTCGCCCGGCTGTGAAATGGATTCCATTTCGAGAGTCTAATACTGTCTATAACTTGCATTGGAAGGCAATTCTTCGCAAAGGAGAAATTCAGACTGTATCCGGTAATATTCAGTCAGATGCTGAGCAACAGCTACGTTTATCTTATGCAGGCAGGACGATTGACAGTACCAAACTCTCCAAAGGAAACAATTTCTTTCGTTTGCAAGCTCCGGCATTTGCTCAGGGACATAGTATTTTCACAATCAGTTTGGGAGATAAGGTATTAGATACGCTACGTTTTTTTGCCCGGCCAACAGAGCCACTGGTATTTCAATTTATTCAGGATAGTCCTGATTTTGAAAGCCGGAACCTTGCTACATGGCTTGGTAAAAATGGACATTCGGTGCAGTATTCTACAATTTTATCGAAAGACCTTGAAAGCAAAGAGTCTATTAATATATCTAAAAAGGACGCAGACATCATCATTACAGACCCCTCAAATGCTTCTGGTGCGTTAGTAAAGAAAGCGTTAGCAGCTGGAAAAAGTGTGCTGTTTATCAATGTAGCCAGTCCACTTTCGGATATAAACCGGATCAATACCTCTCTGGGAACCAAATTTGTATTAAAGCGGACATCTCAGCAGGAATCTGTCGCTGTTCTTTCAGGACTGACGGCCTTTCCCTATCTGTTCTCAGTTTCCGGGCTACAGGTAAGTGTTCCCGACTTACCTGTAGCCATTGAAAAGCAAACGGGCCAGGTAGCTGTGAGTTTGCTGAATGAAACTTTCCCATTGGTGCTTTCAGGCGACAGTATAGTTTATCATAACATTTGGAACAGTATCCTGGCAGTTACTCATCCATCTACGAAGGACAATATATCCGCTCAGGCACCTGTCATTTCAGGATTGCCTGCAGAGATCAATCTGAACAATTTTGCGCACTTGTCAAAGCATTTTACTGTAGGGGATGATACAATTTCACCTTCAAAATCGGCGCTGAACACTTTATCTAATTGTATATCTTTCAGACCTACAGAAGCAGGGTGGGTAAGTCTGTCCGATTCCTCAGGAAGTGAGATTTTTGTTGGAAGACAGTCACGCAACGGAGATGCTCAGATCCGGGATTTTATCGATGCTTATTCTGTGGAAAATTCCGCTGTCGCTGCAACCGATCAGGTACGCCATCAGCCTTCACCATGGTTGTGGTTGGGTCTGTTATTGGTATGTTTGACTGCGGTCTGGATTGAAACGAAATGGTAGTGATTGACAGCTGATTTCTGTATTCTTATCCTTAATGTCTATCTTAAAGGTTTAAAATCACCACCACAACTGCTGTATGATGAAGATCGCCACTTTCAGTACCCAATCCTACGACCGCCAGTTTCTGGATCAGTTCAATACAGGCCATGATATCAAGTATTTTGAATTGCCTCTGAATGAGCAAACTGCCTTACTTACCAAAGGTTTTGATGCAGTTTGTATTTTCGTCAATGACACGGCTAATGAAGCGGTTATTGATATTTTGGCAGAGAATGGAATCAAACTGATCGTGCTTCGTTGTGCAGGATTTAATAATGTTGATCTGAAGGCGGCCGAAAAAAGAAATATCACTGTTGTGCGCGTGCCTGCCTATTCGCCGGAAGCAGTGGCCGAACATGCACTTGCATTGATATTAACGCTGAACCGAAAAACGCATAAGGCTTATAATCGTGTAAGGGAAGGGAATTTTTCGCTTGAAAAACTCATGGGTTTTAACCTGCATGAGCGAAAAGTGGCTGTGATTGGTACAGGGGGTATTGGCAAAGCTTTTTGCAAAATATTGCTAGGTTTTGGCTGCCAAGTCGCGGCTCATGATGTGCGTATTGACGAAAGCCTGCAGAAATCGGGTGTTGTATATGGCTCTCTGGAAGAGACCCTGGCAGAAGCAGACATCGTTTCTCTGCATTGTCCGCTACTTGAAAGTACACATCATCTTATAAATACGCAGACATTAAAATTATTTAAACACGGAGCAATGCTCATCAATACCAGCAGAGGAGGATTGGTCAATACCGGTGATGTGATCGAAGCGCTGAAAAGTGGTCAGCTTGGATCGCTTGGGCTGGATGTATATGAGCAGGAGGGAGACCTTTTCTTTCGTGACTTCTCAGAGGATATTATTCAGGATGACCAGATCGCAAGGCTGATTTCGTTTCCTAATGTTTTAATCACTTCTCATCAGGGATTCTTTACCAGGGAAGCGATGGAACAAATCGCTGTCACTTCCTTTAATAATATTGACGCTTTCGAAAATGAAAAGACCTTGATAAACCGGGTGAAACAAGCTTGAAAGTGAATGGTTAGAACTGTCATCAGGAGCAGCTCTGACTAATTGCTATCTTCCGCAAATACCTGTGAAATCACAAAATGCACAGGTGTTGAGTTCCTTGGTTTTAGCGAATGGAATATCCGGATCAAGCATATCGTTGAGAATATCTGTCAACATCCGTTCCGATTCTTCCAAAAACTGCGCCGGATTTATGCCGTCTGTTAGTTCGAGGGGATTAACAATGGTGTTTTTAGGGTCACGGAAAGAATAGAATCCTGACTTAACAAGATGTTGACCGAAACCATACAAGGTATCTTGTAGCACCAGGCCCTGGTCTTCGAGCATTTTGCGATACATCAGATACTCATAAAGCCAAAGCTGCCGGACGTAACCCATTTTTTTATCGCCGTCCTTTCTCAGCATTTCATCTCTCTGAATAGGATCAGCAAGTTTGGTTTTGGCAGAAAGCTCTACGCTGCCGGTTTTGTAATCCATGACATAAAGTGTTCCGGCTTCATCCCGCTCAATCCGATCAATTTTTCCACCTATATTGACAGGTGTATATTGACCCTGTAAAACAAGAGTAATGTTGCTACGAAGTCCCTGTTCGGCAGCAAGAATCTTGCGACGTGGTTTCTGCTCCATCTGATGTTTAAGAAAGGTCATAATCTGTTGCTCCCCGATCTGAAAGTAAATCCTGTTCAGCCCCATATCGGTCACATATCCAGCATATAACCGGTTAAATTCCTCTTTCAAAACTGATTTGATCTGATCTTCCGTAGGATCATTTTCTTTTAAGAAAAATTCGTTATCTAGCCTTTCCAGACAACTGTGTAACCATATTCCTATCTTATCCATGCCCAGTTCTTCCTCCACTTCTTCTTTCTCCTGAACGCCCACAATATGTTTGAGATAAAACTGCATGGAGCACCTTATAAACTCGTTCAGGTGGGTTGGATAAATGCCTTTTCCTGAAAGGTATGCTCTGATCGAGGCAATCATCTCGTCATTTTTTACTACTACTTCCTCGGGCTCCGTATGACTGCCGGATTCAAATACAACTGTCTTGTTTTCAACTTTGATCAGTGGATTGTATTCCGCTAATTCATATTCCAGCTGACGAATAAACCTGCTTTTTTCTCCTCCACCAGGCGCATCATTGGTGCTCGTGTAAAGCATGTGCACTTCCGAAGCCCGCTGAATAAGATGGTAAAAATGATAAGACATCACAGCCTCCTGATGCTGGTAGGTAGGTAGTCCTACAGCTTGAGCTGCGTCGAACGGGATCAGAGAATTCTGTTTTTTTGCCTGCGGGATAATACCTTCATTGACTGACAAAACGATGATTCTTTCAAAATCGAGTGCACGCGTTTCCAGCATCCCCAAAATCTGCAGATCGCTGATCGGCTCTCCGCTAAAAGGTATTTTGGTTTGTCTGATCAGCTCAAACATGAATGAACGAAGCGTTTTTAAATTGATGAGCTCGCTACGCTCTGTGAGGGTTTGCTCAAACTGTTTGAGTAATGTATAAAAAAGGTACAGATACTCCGTTTCCAGTGCATTTTTGTAATCCTTATATACATTCCGCAACAGATCAATCAGCTGATAGAAACTGCCCAGTATGGCTATAGGATTGTTTTTGTCCCAACGGGTAAACAGAATTTTAAAAAGGGGGTGATGGTCTCCCAGTGCTATTATTTCATCTGAACTCAGATATACGATATTGCTTTCTGTAATCTCATTAAGTGTTTTTTGTATAATGGTCTGGCCGGTGTTTTCCGTTCTTAGGACCACATACTCGAAATGCCGGATGAATGGATGATTCAGTACTTTTCCAACAGATTTATGCCCGAATTTTGGAATTCTAATCAGTTGACCGCTTCGGTTTCTGAACTCCACCATATTTTGCTGGAGTTCAAACAGGCTATCTATCAGTGTATACAATAAGGAACTTTTTAACGACAGCCCCATCGTGATGTTGAGATCGCTCACTTCCTCATCCAGCGAGTAAAGCATGGGCAGCAGCAGATTTTCATCTGCCAGAACAATGGCTGTGAGAACAGGCTTATCCGGATTTTCATGCTCCCGCATGGTTTTATACAATTCTCCGGCCACTTTAGCCTGAAGCGTTGCGTTAGGAACGCCATACAGCGTGATATTTTTGGAAGAAGTTAAAAGGTGATCTGTTGTCTGGTTCCATTCCTTACCGAAACGCTTGTCTTTCTGGTATTCGCGAAGACTTTTTCCTGCTTCAACGCCTGTGTTTTCCTGCATGTAATAACGATCAGTATCCCAGATCGCTTCTGCTTTCTCGGCCTTGATCAGAGTCGTTACGATTTGCTTTTCAGCTTCTGTAAATGCATTAAAGCCTGCGAAATAAATGCGTTCGTATGTATGATCAGCGATGAGCAGCGAATCGACATGTTCGGCAAGATGCCTGTAGGCCATACCTCGATATGCTTTATTTCTACTGGAAAGCCGGGCGCGAAATGAAGCATATATCTTTTTGATATTCTCAAAAAGTGAAAAGTACTGACCTGTGCCACTGGTTTCAGGTAATTTTCTTCCCGATGGCAGGTTTTGCTGCCACCGGTCTATCGCTCTGGCTTCTGATAAATAGTCAAACAAGTAATCAGTGTTAACCAGATATTGATCTACTTTATCCAGATCAGAAAGAAGCACGGATGCCCAACCCATAAACCTGTCAAAGTCTATCGTCGGATCTATTTCTTTGAAAGTTTCGTAAAGTTCGAAAAGAAGATGTACGGAGTCTTCGATCTGAAGGGTGCAGATACTTTCTACAAAATCATCGACAGCCAAAACTGTAGGGCTCATGACAGGTTCCTTGGCTGCATTGGCAAGTTCCTGCATCACAAAAAATGCCGCTCTCCGTGTTGGCAGAACAATGGTTACTCCGGATAGATCATCAGGATGATTTCTGTAAATATGTGCAGCTACGTGTTGAAGAAAGGTTTGCATTACAGCTCACTTTGGATGATTGGTCGGACGAAAATAAGGTAATTCGGGCTAGGAAGATAATCAATGCATGCGGTCGCTTCGGGTACCGAGTGTTTTCATGATTGCTGCTTCCTGAAAAAGTAATTCCTTCCAGCGGTTTCGTACCATATCCTGTGGCATGTATTGTTCCGCAAGCTCTATAAAAGTACGGTAATGCCCGGCTTCGGAAATCATGAGTTCGCGGTAGAATTTTTGCAGATGTTCGTCTTCGAGTGCCTCCGACAGCAATTTAAACCGCTCACAACTGCGTGCTTCTATCAAAGCACATATCAGAAGCTTGTCAAGCAGTGCTTCTTCGTAATCACCTTTGTTACGCACCAGCTTCATCAACTGTCCAACGTACTCATCCTTGCGTTGTCTGCCAAGTGGTATGTTCCGTTTTTTTAATTCTTTCAAAACCCTCTGAAAATGGCCCCATTCTTCCGCAACAATCGGTGTGAGTATTTCCACTATGTTGGTTTTTTCAGGATAATGCACGATCAATGATATACAGCTGGAAGCCGCTTTTTGTTCACAATAGGCATGGTCGATCAGAATATCACCAATATGCATGGCAGCTATATCAACCCATCTTGGGTCGGTTGGAAGTTCCAGACCGAGTGTGGTTATAGACATGGATTTAATGTATTTGGTTGAAATCTATGCTTATTCCCGAGTCATAGATTGATCAGGATTAGTCAAACAGCGGCCACAATACACCGAACGAGAAGGCGCGACCCTGTCCCATATAGGTAGGAGTGATATAGTAACCTGCCGGTGCGGCACCCCAAAGATTCATATTCACATATGACATCTGGAAGAATAATCTCACGCGGTTGATACGGATATTGGCGAAAGCATCCGTAATGACCCGTCCCTGAACTTGTGTTGTGTTCTGGCGGTGGAACTGCTGCGTAACAGGCATATAGGCATCGGCAAAGTAGGACGAGCGGTAACGTGCAGCAAGTCCAAGTTGTATGTGAAGTACTTTGGCATATACAAAATCATACGTCGCTTCTCCGCTTGCAAAGAGGTTAGGTACTTTGAAAATTTCACTATTGTCGGTCCCGGACAAGTAGGCCATACCTGCAAAGTTCCATCGTTTGAAGTGACTGGCGGTAGTGGCGCCTATACGGTAAAGGCCAAAGCGACCATTGTATTGTGTAGGCAATGCGAGGGTATCATAATAGATATAATCAACGATCTGATGTATATATGCGTCAGCGGTGAAATCGATTTTTTTAGATCTGATAGGTGCGGAACCGTAGAAGGTCAGCACTTTTTGACCGTTGAAATTATTGCTCCAGTCGAAGTGATTGCCCAGATAGCGTTGTGTAAGCAAATCCGGAGCGGTCTGGATAATCTGCACGCCGGCTTTTCCCCATTTGGTGCTTAACTCTCCTTTCAGGTTATACTCAAAATTAGCTGATAAGTTCAATTCAGCTTCAGCTGTCAGATGTTGTGCTGAATCTTTAAGATAGTAAGCCAGCCATGCGCCGACGATATTATCGAATCGTAAACCGGTACGATATGTTGCATACGGACTTCCGCTTACATTGGAATCCTGTCCTTTGGCATTCATACCATATAAACGCGGTCTAAAGTATGCCCGGTAATTAAAACCTGATAAATAACCTTTAAAACCGAGCTTGGTGTCCAGAAGCTTGTAATAAATATCCTGTCGGCTGGTGGTGGAATCGAAATTGATAGTTTTGTAAATGTCATTGGTAATTCCCTGAGAAATATCCCGATCCGTGTAACGGTTAATGATACTGGAATACTCTCCTTGTTGAAATAGCTGGAAGCCGTTGGCCAGTTTGTATTGCTGATACACGTGAAAGACATGGCGTCGTTCCCATGAATTGGCATTATCACTAATGCGAGCAGGCCCATCGTAAGGATACGGATCAACAACTCCTGTAATATCATCCCTGGTCAGAATTACACCACCTTGTTCGCGCACTTTCTGATTCAAATGGCGATAGTTGGCAAGCAGCAGGTATTTCTTGTCTTTGGAAAAGAAGCTGGTATGAATGAGCATTGTCCAGTTTTGTCCCAGAAATGCGCCTGAACTCAATGTGTTATAATTTCCGTATTGCTTGTTGGAAGTGAACCTTTCAAAATTCAACCCGAAGTTAAATCTGGAGTGAACGTTTTGTGAATATCCGAATTTTCCCAATGAGGTTTGCTTGCCACCATTGATGTAAGACAAGTAAGTATGCTGGGACTTGGTATCGATATATTGTACTTCATCTGCTTTGATAGCGTATGTATCATAAGCACGCATTCCTAGTTGAGCACCGATGTCTTGCCTGGGTTGGAAGAAAATATTTCTTGATGCGGTCAAGGCATTGCCCAGATCAACCAGTTTGCCCCACGATTTGTCAATGGGGGACCAGCGATGAAAGTTAGTTAGCGAAGTGTCGACATGATAACGAACAGAATCTCTGTTATTCAGAATATCATTTTCAAAATAGTGAAGGGTGGTTTTAGGGCCATATATATTCTTGGTACTATCATCCAGAACTGCTCCTCCACCACCTCCGCTACCAAGGCCCCCGCCGCCGCCTCCACCGGGCATTTTGATGCCTCCGGGCAAGTTTACCTGAGCCAACGCTTGCTGCTGCCAAAAAACGATGCTTAAAAGGGAAAATATAATACTAAAAGCAATTCTCATAAACGAAACTCTAATACGCCGTTTTTAATGGATGTTTTGGGTTTTTTGCCGTATCCAGTTATCGAAGTTGCTGGTTTCATTTTTGAAATCTACGACAATGGGTATATAAACAAATTGAGCTGTAACACCCGCTTTTTCCACTAATGGTTTCAGCTTAACCATGTCCTTTTCAGTTGTAACTACAAAAGTATCGTTTTTTAAGTACTTAATCAGGTCTTTGAGGTCGTCTAATGCGTAATTATAATGGTCGGGGAAAATAATTTCTTCTATAACGTTATAACGCTGCCTGGCATGTGTAATAAACGTATCCGGATTCGCAATACCAGCAACCAGTTTAACATTATTTAACGTAACCGGGCTCCCATTGTAGCAAACTGCCACCCCATATTGTATGAAGGAGAAGAAAACAGGAGTTCTGTCTGTACTGTAATTGCCGATTTCGGAAGTAATCTGATGCTTCTCTTCTTCGGTAAGAGTCGATGGACATTTCGTGACAATGATGGCGTCAGCTCGTTTGGCTCCGCTTCTTGTTTCACGCAATCGTCCGGCAGGGAAGGGCAGATCTTGATAGAATGGGCGGTGATAATCAGTCAACACCAATTTAAGATCCTGAAGAATTGCCCTGTGTTGAAAGGCATCGTCGAGCAGTATCAGTTTCACTTCAGGTTTGGCTGAAGCGATTTCTAAAGCACCCATCACACGTTTTTCGCAAACTGCTACAGTTACGGAATCTCCGAATTTTTCAAAATACTGCAACGGCTCATCGCCGATATCGGCTGCTCCAAGAGAAGGTCGGGCGAGTACAAATCCTTTGATTTTCCGGCCATAGCCTCTGCTCAGAATAGCGATGGAATGCTGTGGAGACAGCAAACGCACAAGGTATTCTGTCATAGGCGTTTTGCCAGTGCCACCTACTGTAATATTGCCGATAGACAATGTGAATTGTGACGGCCTATGAGAACGTAGGATCTGCTGGTCGTACAGCAGATTTCTGATATCGGTAATTAAACCGTATAACCAGGAGAGAGGTGTTAATATGACTTTAATCCAATTGCGTTCTATCATCTTATCTGCATAATTACGTATTTTTTGGCTAATATTGCAGCCCTGGAAAAATCTGACACCATCAATCATGCCGTTAAAAATTGTCTTTAAACCTCATACGCTGTGCTTCAAAAAGCAAGCCGGAACGTCGCGTGGGGTGATGATGGAACGGAAATCATGGATTTTGCATGTTAGCGATACTGTGCAACCGGGTGTTGTAGGGTATGGAGAATGTGGTCCACTACCAGGATTGAGTATCGATGATTTACCTGATTTCGAGAACCAGTTAGCTGATGTCTGTTCACTCTTCAATGAGCTGGATTTAGAGGTGTATCCTTTCAATCTATCCATCATTCTTGAGCAGGTTATTCCCGAGCACCTTCCTTCTGTCAGGTTTGGAATAGAAACTGCCTTACTGGATTACATGAATGGCGGTCACAGAATTATCTACCCAACTGCGTTTACATCAGCAAGGAAAGGAATTTTGATGAACGGGCTGATATGGATGGGGACTTTTGAAGAAATGCAGGAGCAGGTTCAGCAGAAATTAGAGCAGGGCTTCTCAACTTTGAAAATGAAAGTCGGAGCAATTGATTTTGGACAGGAGCTAAAGGTGCTTTCCTCTGTAAGGGATCAATATGCTGTATCTCAGATTACATTGCGTGTAGATGCGAACGGTGCATTTAGTGCGGAAGATGTCGATTTGAAACTGGACGCACTTGCCCGGTTTGATCTGCACTCAATTGAACAGCCTGTTAAAGCGGGGCAGCATGAGTTGATGGCAAAAGTGTGTGCGAGTTCACCGGTGCCGGTTGCTTTGGATGAGGAGCTGATCGGGATATTTGATTACAGGGAAAAATTTGCGTTGTTAAAAAAAATACAACCCACATATATCATTCTGAAACCTGGCTTATTAGGCGGCTTTCAGCAAACAACTGAATGGATCGAAATTGCTGACAGGTTGAAAATTGGCTGGTGGGTTACTTCAGCACTTGAATCGAACATCGGTTTAAATGCGATTGCACAGTTTACTTCGAAGTTTCAGAATGAGCTGCCCCAGGGATTAGGCACCGGGCAGCTATATCATAATAATTTTGAATCTCCGCTTTATATCAAAGACGGCCATTTGTTTTATGATTTGAACAAGGAATGGGAGCTACCGTCGTTTTGAGTGCTATGTTAATGCCTCGTTACCGGTCTGAACGTATTTTTGCGGTCTGAACGGGCAACCAACCTACAACTGAGCGTTACCGTTCAGACCGCCGAAATGGCGTTCAGACCGGAGCCCATTCCACACCTTTGCGCAGCCATTGTAAGGTTGCTTCTTCTTTGGACCCGATTTCCGGTATCAGATTGTATTCCCAGTTGGCTTGTGGTGGCAAACTCATCAGTATAGATTCTGTGCGTCCGTTGGTTTCCAGGCCAAACTTCGTACCCCTGTCCCAAACCAGATTAAACTCGACATATCTTCCTCTACGCAGATATTGCCATTCTTTTTCTTCTTGAGTAAATGGGATGTCGCGGTACCTGTCCATCAGCTTCGTGTATACAGGAGCAAAGCTTTCACCTATGTCCCTAACAAAATCAAACAGCTGCTCCTTGGACAATCCCTGCCCGTTTCCTTCCTGGTCCGGTTTAAGATAATCGAAGAAAATACCGCCCACGCCGCGCGTTTCATTTCTGTGTTGTATAAAGAAGTAGTCATCTGCCCAGCTTTTGAAAGTGGGGTAGAAAGCAGTATGATGCTTATCACAAACTGCTTTAAGATGCTGATGGAAATAGCGTGCATCATCTTCGACCACGTAGTGGGGAGTAAGATCAATACCGCCGCCAAACCAGCACGTGCCATTGCTGAGCTCAAAATACCGCACGTTCATATGAATGATAGGTACATGCGGATTGCTCGGGTGCATGACGATAGATACGCCTGTCGCTGTGAACTGAAAGTCATCATTTTCTCCCAGATTCATCTGCTGGCGAAGACGTGGATGCACTTCTCCACGCACACTCGAAAAGTTAACACCGCCTTTTTCCAACACATTGCCATGCTGTATCAGGCGCGTTCTGCCACCTCCTCCGGAATGATGCTCCCAGGCGTCTTCCTTAAATTTGGCTATCCCATCGGTCTCCTCAATGGCTGCACAGATGTTGTCTTGTAATGTTTTGAAAAACGATTCTATATCTTCAATATTCATATACTGTTTCTTGTGTTACCGGGCAAAAATACGATGATATATATATATAACGGTAGCTTGAATAGAGACAGAATGGTCTTTTGCCGGAAATAAATGTTTATCCAGTTTTAAGCGGCAGGAAAAAAATATGATTTTTTTTCCTGTTAAGCAGACAAGGACGAAGCGCTGGCCTCGTCCTTGTCTGTTGTTGAAAAAGTGTAAGTGTTACTGGTATATCTTAGTTATCAATTCTTAAAAAACCTCCGCTCAGATTGAATTTCAGTTCAATGCGATTTGAAAGTTTTACCTCCTGATCGGTTTTATTCTTTTCCCATTCTACAATAAATTCGTCGGGATAGTTAGCCTTTACATATTCCAGCACTTTAAGCGGAATGACGGAATCCGGCAGTTTCAGATTGATCGGACTTTCAGCGTCGTAGCAGCTGCCATTTTTGTCAAATGTAAGCTTCACCTGATTATTCAGGAATACATCATAAGTGACTTCCAGGTCGTCCCGTTCTTTTACCACCTGCTGCACTTCGGCAGTAGGGAAATGTGCCTCTACGAATTCGCGGGCGCCACTCGGCATATCGTTTTCGTTAACCACTTTTTCTTTGTCGCAGCCTGTTAGTAAAAGTAAGCTAAATACAAGGCTTGTCAGTGCGATTCTCATAAGATGTCAGTTAGAATATTTGTTATGTTTAGACTGAGACAATCCATTAAGAGTTTCCCCCTATGGTTTGATAAATAAATTAAATTTGTGATCGCCTGGTAACGCACTATTTTTGTGCCAGTGTTCCATATACCTTTTCTCAAATGCTTCGAATTCTCCTGATCCTTGTATTTACGACTTCTTTTTGCTTTGCTCAAAATTATACATCTACCATACGTGGCACTGTCCGCGACGCAGATACCGGCCTGCCTTTGTCGGGTGCAGCAGTTACCTTAGATAAAGCAGGAGAAGGAGTAAGCTCCGATGAAAACGGCAGCTTCCGGTTTGCACAGATCCCTGTAGGCAGATACGTATTGAAAGTTTCCTATCTGGGTTATGAATCTATTGCAGTTCCTGAAATACTTTTGGAATCAGGACGGGAAAATGTGCAGGACATCAGGCTTAATCCTTCCGGTCAACAATTGCAGGAAGCTACCATTACCAGCAATCGACCAGGCGCTTTCAACAGTGTACAGGAAATCACCATCGAACAAACGTTGCGATATGCTGCCACTTATCTCGATCCGGCGCGGGTAGCGACTTCTTTTCCTGGAGTTGCTGCTGCAAACGATCAGGCAAATGGACTTGTTATTCGAGGAAATTCGCCAAATGGTATGCAATGGAGACTGGAAGGGGTTGAGATCGTAAATCCCAATCACCTTTCCAACGCAGGTACTTTCAGCGACCGTGCAACAACAACTGGTGGAGGCGTAAATATTCTCAGTACACAGTTACTTTCAAATTCGTATTTTTTGTCTGGCGCTTTTCCGGCGCGGTATGGCAATGCGCTTTCCGGTGTGCTGGATATGAATCTTCGAAAAGGAAATGATGAAAAGCCGGAATTTGTAGCACAGGTTGGACTCATCGGAATAGACGTAGCTGCAGAAGGCCCTTTTTCGAAGAAATCGAAGGCATCATATCTTGCCAATTACCGCTATTCTTTTACCGGCCTTTTAAGTGGAATCGGGATTGATTTCGGAGGAGAGGCTAATAAATATCAGGATTTTTCATTTAACATTCATTTACCGACAGAAAAAGCAGGCACTTTCACCATTTTCGGATTAGGCGGTGTCAGTGAAAACGTCTTCACTGCCGAGAGAGACAGTTCGCTATGGGAAGTGCAGAAGGACGGGCGGGATATTATCTTTAACAACAAGATGGGTGCTGGCGGTATCACCCATGCGTTGTCAATCGGAAGCCGTACTGCATGGAATACCACTGTAGTTGCCTCAGGCCTGACAACGACGCGCGAAAGTTATGATGTAAATGCTTTGGGAAATAACCGTACTCTCACCGACCGTGACGAGCTTACTAAGGAACGACTGTCTGCCAGTAGCTACATCATGCACCGGATCGACGACAAAAGCCGCTTAAAAGCAGGGCTATATCTTACCGGACAATTTGATAAAATAGGATTAATAAGATATTGGGGGAGGTCAGAAAATGCAATAATCGGATGGCTGGTTCAGCCCTTTGTAAACTGGACCTATCGGATTTCAAGCAGGATAACCTCTGAAGTAGGCCTGCACGCTATGTTGAGCACATTAAAGACAAATATAAATAAAGGCAATTCTTCTACGTTGGAGCCAAGAGCTGCACTGAAATGGCAGGTGAACGAGAGTCAGTTATTAAGTTTCTCGTATGGACTTCACAGTCAATTACAACTTCCACAAGTCTACTTGTCGAATTTTAATACGGTTGGTGCCACAGGTAACCTACATGTGGGTCCTACGAAATCACATCATCTGGTGGTAAGTTATCAAAAGAACTTTGTCAAAACCAGCAGCCTGAAGTTGGAAGCATACTGGCAACAATTGATAGATGTGCCGATAGATGGAAGCTTACGCAATTCATTTTCAGCAATAAACCTGGTCGAGAATGAAATAAGCCGTAGATTGACGAATACAGGAACAGGAAGAAATTATGGAATTGAAGCTACGTACCAAAAGCTGCTGACCGACCAGTATTACGTGCTTGCCTCCGGTTCTTTATACGACGCAACTTATGTAGGAAGTGATGGCATAAGACGTGATAACCGCTTCAACGGGCGACATACATTCAGTTTTACGGCAGGCAAAGAGTTTAGAAAGAGAGAAACGAGCACCTGGGGATTAAATGCAAAAATTCTATGGATTGGAGGATTTAGGGATACACCTATTGATATTGAAGCCTCTACAGTCAATAATACAACAGTATATCTGCAAGATCAGGCATTCTCATTGAAAATGAAAGACTACTTCCGGCCTGACATTCGGATATACTGGAAAAAAAGTAAAGCCCGCTATAGCCGGACTCTGGCGTTGGATTTGCAGAATATTACAAGTACAAAAAATGAAGCGTATAACTACTACGATACTTTTCAAAAGAAAGTCGTTACCCAGTATCAACTGGGGCTGATTCCTGTTTTGAGTTACAGATGGGAGTTCTAAGATCCGGTCTGAATTGCATATCGGGTATGAATGGAGAAGCCGGTTACTTTTATCAATGAATCGGTAAGTATAAAATTTGTCGGTTGTTAAGCATTTGGTAATCAGTATCGAAGAATTTTTTTAAAATTACTTTGAACTATTATTCAACTGCATTTGTCTTTTCATAGCAACAATACTTTGCTTTAAGCGAAGTACCTGTTCCAACAAAATGGGGGTGACTGGTATTGACAGCGGGCTGAGGTTCTGTGTGTAAGCATGTCGGGAGTTGAGAGTACCTCCCGGAAATAATATTCTCAAACAATAACTGGCGAAAATAACTACGCCATGGCTGCTTAATCCGGAGGATTAACCAAATGCCATCATCTCTCCACCCTACGTGCTGCTGGGTGGGTTAAGGGGTGTCGAAACGCAGCGCTGGTTGGAATAGCGGTACGGAAATCCAACGAGACACCAGTATCTAAGGCCATGACGCGGGTCCGCCGTGCACCTTGTCAGGTTCGAAAATCTAATCACGGATAAGCATGTAGAAGGCGCAGGGTTTCCCTGTTCTGGACCAGGGTTCGAATCCCTGCATCTCCACAAAATGCCGTTCAAAAGCACTCAAAACCCCGTTTAAATCATTTAAACGGGGTTTTGAGTTTCTGATCTAGTATCAAAATTTTCAAAAACAACCAAAACTTATTGTAGTCTTCCGTGTGGTCTTTTTGTTAGATATCAAGATCGTTAAAAGCAGAATCAAAAGACATTCACCGGCAGGATAACAGTCTTCTGATACTGCCTGCCAATGGCTTGTTAAAAAAATACATCCCGGTGATTAAAACTTATCCAGAAATCCGTACTCTGATTTTTGGTCAGCCACCCTCATACACGTAACCCTGGCTGTCATTGGTTAATCTCGTCGGAGCTTACCACCTGGAAAGAGGTCAAAAGGTTATCCGGATTGACGCTAAAACTGATTTCCCAGATTTTCTGCCCGTTGCGGGCATCCAACGCAAAAAGCTTTTTGTTATCTAGAGGCACATACAAACGGTTGTTTTTCGCAATCAGCTCGCCCGGTGCCATGTACAGTCCGTCTCCGGCCCAAACCTGCCACTTCTTCTTCCCGGTCTGAGCCTCTAATGCGTAAATCTTGCCGTTGGGATTGCTCACATATAATACTCCGTCCATCACCTGTGCAGAGGAGGAGAGCCGGTCAGAATTCTCTATCAGATATTCCCACTTCTTGGCTCCCGTTTTTACATCCAGTGCAAGCAGTTTCTTATTGCTATCAGTAAAATAGACTAATCCATCAAACACACTTGGTGGGGTCATCATATATTGGCCGGTAGGATAGCTCCATCTGACAGAACCATTTGTTTTTTCAATGGCTGTTAAGGACTCTTCGGTATATAGCAGATAGATGTCTTCTGTGACCACAGGCAGCTGCGCGGACAGATGCTTCTTCAGAATCTTGCCTGTGTTTTTATCGATGACGTAAGCTCCGTTCATTGTGCCGACATACAATTTGTCACTACTGATATTTAATGTAAGCGGCTGACCTATGTTTAGGTCTGATACCCATTTTTGTACGCCTGTTTCTATATCGGTAGCAAATAGGCTGTACTTGAAAGTGATTCCGTAGTCGACTTCTCTGAGTCCCATGTAAGCCACACCATCGGACACTTTGATAAGTTGGTTAAGCTGATAGGTCCCGCAGCAACCAACCATGTAGCTGGGTTTCAGTTCATTTTTGACTGCCGAAGTGATTTGTCCTGTAGCAGGATTAATCACGGAGAGGTTTCTGGACGTATCCTGTTCAGCGTATAGTGTTGTGGTATCAGTAAAGGCTTGAATACGGTGGAGCTTTGAATCATTGACAAACAAAGCTTTCCCGTCCAGGGCAAATTGGGCGACTCCGGAAATTTGCCATTTAATAGCGCCTGTTTCCGCTTCTATAGCTGTCAGCCCATCGGGTCCTGTCTTGGCAAGGACCAAATCTTCGCTGATAAGTGGAAGTGGATCCACTGTGGAGCTCTTCGGAGTGCAGGCTGCCAGTAGACAGACTGTAGCTGTAAAAACAGACCCTGATAATCTAATGTATCTCATCATTCAAAATTTTGTTTTATTGTATGGTTAATTTTCATGTTCATCATAATTCCTACCTGATAGGGTCTGTACTTCCATGTCTGATCTAAAATAATCCTTTGATTTAATCCCAGTTCTGCAAAAGGTCCAACGGAAATGATTTGTCTGGGGCCATAAACGACCGGCCTGGTCAATGCCAGATTAACAGAAACAAAACCTTGTCTTTCTTTGAGCAGTCTTGCATACTCAGCACCTACCTTCAAATCAAACTTCCGGAGTGCGCCTTGCAGAGGGACGAGTTTCACTACCCGAAGCCCGATCATGTGAAGCTTTTCATCTTTTGTATAGCTGTCTCCTTTTTCGATCATTGTGAACTGATCTGCGGAGGTATTGACGATAACCTCGCCGTTACCAATCTCATAACTCGACCAGTTTCTGATAAATGAATAATTCATTAAGAATTGAAAACCGTCAGTCTGAATACCGGTGTTGAGTTTGATACCTTTTGACAGCAGCGACATAAAGGGTGCGAAGCCGAAATTCTGAAATCGGGTTGATACATTGGAGGTGACATTCAGCATCTGATAGGTCTGCAGCGGAATCACCGAGAATAAATAAACTACCTTGTTTGATTTGATCTTCTGGTCTGAAACCAGCGTTTGCTTTACGCTTACCGATGGCAGGTTCATTGCGAGCCCACCGTTATATTCAATATTACGAAGGCTATGGATTGTCTGATGATGCGCTGCAAAAACTGAATCTGCAGGTAGCTGCAATGATGAATGGTCTGATGGGCGCCTCTGCCCGGCTTGGTTTACACCGGCCCTGAGTTCCTGCTTTTGCGGATGAGCTGCAATCTCTGGTACTACTTTATTTGCTTCAGAGCTGTAAGTAACGGCTGAAGACAACGGGTTGGTTACCCTTATTTGAGGGCCCTGCTTTTGCTGTGAAACAGCTGTATATTTCTGCCGGTTTTCGGTAAACTGGTTTGGCTTGCTGCCACCTGGCTTTTTTGAAGTAATGTATCCGTTTTGCTTCTGATTTTTCTGGGCGCGCGCCAGATTTTCACTTTTGACTACGGGCGTAGGGGTGAGCCAGTTTGATACACTTTCTCCTGTAAAGTATATCAATAGCAGGCCTACCACCAGCGCTGAGCCAATCAGATAGAAGCGGGTACCGTTGTATGAGTTTCCTATTTCGCCGGCTATACGCTTCCATAATGCCGGCTTTACATCAGCCTCCAGGTCATCAAATCTGTTTTGCAGACCTTTCCGTAAAGCTTCGTCGAGAATTTTGTCCGGTTCAATCATTCTGAAAAATTCCCTTTTGTTGTAGTTTCTTGATCAATAAATTCCTTCCTCGTCTGTACTGAGATTTGGAGGTGCCTTCCGATATTAGCAGCATGTCAGCAATGTCTTTATGCGTATATCCATCAATGAGATAAAGGTTAATAACGGTTCTGTACCCGTTAGGCAGACTATTTATCATACGTATCAAAATCTCGAGGTCCATTTGATGAATAATTCTTTCATAATCATCAGCTTCAAACAGCTGCTCAGTGGTTTCCGAATGCAATTCTATGAATCCGTTTTTCGTAGTCCGGTGATAGTAATTGATCGCAGTGCGTATAACAATGGCTTTTATCCATCCATCTGTAGCGCTGATCTCCTTAATTTCCTGAATATTTCGAAAAACTTTTATAAACGCGTCCTGAAAAATGTCTTCTGCTTCAGCTTTGGTCCGGGCGTACCGAATACAAACTGCAAGCATTCTGCTCTTGTACCGTTCATACAAAATATGCTGAGCCCTGGGGTCCGACCGCTGACAGGCTTCTACCAGTTCTTCAATGCTGTTGTATTTCTTATTTCTTGAAAATATCATTAACTCTAATACTTTAACCAGATACGGCTCAGGATGCAAAACTGGTTACTAGCAGCCCATTTGATGATTTGAATTCCAGCAGGATGATTTCGTTGTGGCCTACCTGATAGACGCCTGATATTTCTGATCACTCAAAACACCGTTCTGGTCAAAATAAAGATGTATTTTCTCGTCAGCCTTTACATTTTTGACAAGATCAATGCGGTATCCGGATTTGCCCCCGTCTTCAAATCTGATACCCCAGAAAAAATCGAACCCTTTATATTCAGGATTGTTAGCTACAAAGTTCCGGATTGCTGCCGGGTAATCGCTAAGCTGATTGTAAAAGTCGACTTTTCCCAGGTAGGAGTAGATCAGATTTCCACTGCCATCAAAAATCAACTGATGGACGGTGGGATCAATAACCTTGGAGCCTATTCCGTACAGGATTTTATCGTTCGGATAAACATACATCTGCACACCTGACTGCATGGTATTGTGATGTGTTGATAGAAAATCCTTAATCGTATTTGGAAGAATGTCTGTATTGTACACATAGAACTCAGACTGTATTGTCTGCGAGATCGTTACGATGTAGCGTAATTGTGGTCTGTTGTAGAAGAACCATTTAACAGTGAATTTTTTCCCATTCCATTCGTAGTCGGCCATAAAATCAAAACTTCCATCAAAGAACATAGCGCCTCTGCGAAAATTGCTGAAATGTCCCCCGGCGTAAGAGGTTTGAGAAATGACTTGGCGAAGGGAATCAGGTACCTGACTTTCCAACAATTCGCTTATAAACAAAAGCCTGCTTCTGTCGACGACTGAGTTATAGCGATTGCCTCCGCTGTGAAAATTTGCATCCCAAATCTGCTCAGTTACAATGGGCTTAAAAACCAGATCAACAGCATCCGGGAAACTATCTTTCACTACCTGCACCACGTCTAGTGGCACTACCGCAGGCTGTGGGTTACGCTCAGTGACCGTGTTGCAGCTGTAGAAACACCATGTGGCCAATATTAAAAATGTTAAAATCTTCACGTTAATGCGCGTTATAAAAGGTTTGTAAGCATAAGACACCGGATCAGACCTTTTAGGTAGCATCGCATTGAAAATTTTTTTTCAATGCGATGCTAAGCAGAGTCAACTGCAACAGATATATCGGATACCAAGACTTGTTATGGCTGTGTTACAGCTATTTTAAATTCAGATTTTATACTTACGAAATGAGTGGTGTGAGTGGTAGTCACATGTTAACTGCGTTTGGAATCCATATACAGATGCCTGGTATTTAATAGGTTAGATATTCTATTTTCTACTTTGCCCAGCTCTGATGTCTTGACCTATCTTGCTCGAAAGGCCTTTGGCTTCGCCAGTAGCTTTACTTTTTAATCCAAGTCTAAGATTTTATGTTGAGGAGTTTGATGGCACATCTATCAAATAAAATGCCGTCCCGAATAATTCGAGACGGCATTTTTATCATGCATTATAATCTTATAATTACTTCGCAAATGTTTCGTAGTCATAAGTAAGGACCGCTCCTTTTGTAACATTCTTTTGGGTCAGCGGCAGGCCTTGCTCGTTATAAGTGTATTCGGTCCGTTGAGGTTCACTTCTGCTCGTCCGCCAGCTGACCTGATTATTCCGGCTGCAAGTAAGCGACGGGCTAAACATGTATGACCATTTGTAAAACGGGTTAATTTTGTCATCATATTCATAGTAATAGGTAATCACTACCTGACCTTGTGGATCCAGCGCTGTTGTCTTTACGATGTTTCCATTTTCGTAAGTATGCTTTCGGAGCTCGGTGGTTTCACTTCCCCATATAATCTTCCCTTCCTCAAATTCTTCATAAACAAGACCGTCGCTGTTCAAACGGTAAGTGACTTTGGCGTTGGGTGACAGAAAATTAGCTAGTAAATTTCCTTCGATATCCACTAGTAAACTTGTTGCGACTATTGTGCTGTCCGTGTATTTATAATTCGTTTGGTACCCTTTGACTCCGTTATCAGTGGGATTTTCTCGTAGGGACCTGATAACGGTAAGACGGCCCTGCTCGTCATAGGTGTATACGCTTGTGCTCAGGCCCGCGTATGTGTCTGTGGGTATGCTCACTTTTTCCAGCTCGCGCTCCTTTGCGTAAGTGAAATAGGTGTTGGTGAACATGGGCCCAAGGCCTCCATTGTCTCCGGTGACCAGCATTTGTTTTATCCGCAGATTTGTTGCGGGAATTTCGGTAGCTTTTCGCTGGCTATCAGATGATGCATCGCCAGGCAGGATTGTTTCGGAGTCGGTCTGGCACCCCCAGGCTGCCATAACCAATAGGCAAATAGTGAATCGATGAATGCGCATTTTACAAAAAGTTAAATGTTGAAAAATGTGAATAGGGAATTTGTCGGAATGACGAATTAAGATCGCAAATCGAGTCGCTCCCAGACATTAGACACGTTTTTTACCGACCGCAGTTGCATCTGCCAATGAAATTTCTGTAACAAAAAGCTTTCGCCAGTCTCTAAATTGATGTTCCCTTTTACTTTAATTCTTCGTTCAGATAGCCCAATGGCATTTTTTTCGTCCGTTTACTAAGTTACAGAATAAATGCGTGAGACCCGGAATAGTCGTTAATGAATGAAGTTTGCTGGACTGACCACTTGCTTTTTCGAATGTAATAGAAAGCTAAAGTTTTTCACACCATTTTCAACAATGTTTAATCAAGTACGGATGAAGCTTCTTTATAGGCCGGATAACTATAATCTGCAGACAATCGGATACTGCTAATACAGATTAATACATCGGTGGACTCAAGCACAAAGGTTATAATTTGTCAGATCTTGTAATGAGTAAGGCGCGAACATGTATGGCAGAATATCTTACATTTTCTTCTGCCGGCTTAGGAACAGCTCTTCTACAACCATTAGGGTAGCAGGCTCCCACTGATAACATTGTTATTGTGAAGACGATGCCTGATGATCTGTTAACACTGATCATCCAGGCTTTAATTTATCGTTTATTTATACATGTATGACACCTACTTATAAGGATTTATACTTCTGGATTTCACTGGAAAGGCTGGTTGATTGATACAAAACATTCCAGGTACTATTTCATTTTTACACCTAATAATATACCAACTAGATAAGGTCTCGACTTCCAGGTCTGACGTGCTACTTCCCGTTCTGTGAAGCTGTATTGGAAGTATGGCCCTATTTCCAGACGTTTGCCGCCTGGCCTGTAGATATTCTTGTAGAAACCAATATTTCCCCAAACCAAATCCTGATTTTGGGTCATCAGCCGGGTATAGTCCACGCCCACATTGATGCTGTAATTTCGAAGGATATTTGGGGGTATCATAAGTCTTTGCCGAATCCCGACACCAAGCAAATGCGAACGTTCGTCTTCCAGATGTTTTTCGCCGATGATAGTCATACGATATTGGTTGTCATCAACCCGTGTGGCAAGTACCTGATTCGTTCCTATTTCATATTCATTCCAGTTCCTCATATAAGTATAGCTCAAAAGGAATTGTGTATGTTTCTTCTCAACACCAGCTGTTAGTTTGTAAGACAAAGATTTTGACGATAACAACGGAACAAACTGCAGGTTCTGAACACGATCTTCAGCAGACGGGCTCAAATTCACGAGCTGAAAGGTTTGCATCATGGAGACTGAGAAAATGCCTCTGACGCCAGATATAAGTGATGGCTTTTTAATCGCTTCTTTTATAGCGTTTGTAGGTGGTGCTATAGTGAATGGATCGAACGAAACAACCATGTTTACAGAGTCAATAGGAGATAGCAATTCCAACTCAGCAGAACGTAAGTTCGTAATGTGCGCCTTATGATAACCGGCATTAATATCTGTTTGGTGGGAAACATGGTTTTCTGTATTGACCTGGGTGATCTTGTGGGAACCAGGTATTGAAGCTGATTTGCCTAATGAAAATAAAGTGTAATTGCTGCCCCCTTGCCTAAGGGCCATTTTAATGTTTTGTTTTTGAACTATTCGTTGCTTTTTAAATGCAACGACGTTGTTTTTTAAAACAGGCTCTGCATGTTTCAGCTGTAAATCATCCTTACTAATTGCACCTTGTTGTGTTTTTGAGCCCGGTTTAGCCTGTGTTAATGTGGTATTTCCAGTTTTATTTTTGTTGAAAATGGAGGAGTCCTTTTTACCGAAGTCCGCTGGCGTTTGTACCCAATCAAGCAGAAGAAATGAGGCTATTAAAAATAGCCCGCCTATCAGAGGAATCAAATAAAGTCTGTTGGGTGATTTGTCCAGAGCGGCAAAAACAGGTTTGCGCACGCGGTCTTTTCCGGGCACTTTATAATCTTCAAACTTTTCCCGCAGCCTTTTCCCCAGCTCGTTATCAGCTTCTTCTTCCGGTGACTTCATAAGATTCGATTCCTAATTTCTGTAACTTCTTAATTAACAATACGCGCCCGCGATTCATCTGTGATTTGGAAGTCCCTTCTGTAATAGAGAGCATCTGAGCAATTTCCGCATGTGTGTACTGATCAATCAAGTACATATTGAGGACAGTCCGGTAACCATCCGGAAGGCTCCGTATTACCGCCAGCAAAAGTTCGGTGTCCAACTGTTCAATGATCCTGAAGGAATCACTCGCATCGATTGCTGATTCTGAGATCTCTAGAGATGAATGCAATAGCTCATTCTTAGTCGTCCGATGGTAGTAATTTATGGCAGTTCTGATCACGACCGATTTTACCCATTTGTCGGCTAACTCAGGCTGTGTGACCTGACGGATATTCTCAAAAATTCTGATGAAGGCTTCCTGTAGAATATCATCAGCTTCCGCATCTGTTTTTGCATACCTTGCACAAACGACTTTCATTCTGTCCCTGTACCGATCATAAAATGCATTTTGTGCCCGCCGCTCCTGCCGCTGGCACCCTTCAACCAGCTGGGTTAGGGAAGCGTAATCACGCCATTTAAAAAATCTCATCAGAGGTACGGTCAATCCAGGTCGGCCCGTAGGCCGACCTTTCGATCAATTTTTAAAGGTTATCTGTAAAGCGCGAAGTACTCACGGTACAATGGTTTTTTGTCTTTATCAAAAACAATTAGCCACACGTCCAGTCCACCGGTGTTTCCCAGCGGTTTTTGACCTCTTACTTCATAAGTTGTTATACCATCCTGTTCATTTTTGGTGATGCTGTTAATTCCTATTTCAAAATCAAAATCTTTATAATCCTGCTCAGTGGCAAGAAAGTTTTTGATATCTGCCGGAAGTGCATCTACATTTTCCAGGTAGACAGACTGATCCGAACCAGCCAGCAATTGGCTATTCTCATCAAACAGAAGCTGGAAATCCACACCGTTTTTGTGAAGATACAGCTGGTATATTTTCTTTCCCTGGTTACCGATCAAAACCATTGCGAGGGAAAAACGATACCCCTTACCCTGAATATATTGCTGCAAAGATTCAGGTAAATCGTTTGCGCCTGTTACCCGGAATTTCTGGTTGACAGGTGCCATTTCCAGGGTATACATGGTTGGGAAATTACCATCAAAAGTCGTAACCCGCCATTTTAATAAATAGGGATTTCCCTTCCATTCATATTCAGCCAGAAAAGCGGATTCAAAACTCGCCCGTTCGTAAGCATATTCCTCTTCCCGGAAGTTCGAGAACGTACCTCCCGCGACAAAGCTTGGAGCCATCAGGCTTTTCAGCTTGTCGGGCACATCCGAACCTGCAAGTCTGGACGAAGAGAGCACATTTGCCGGGGTTAACACACCGCTGTACTTTTTGGTCTTTGATTCGAGATCTACATTCCAGATCTTATCTTTCAGCAGCTCGGTAAAAACAATATTCTGCGGGTTTTCGTACGTTTTTTCAACTAGTTGCATCACCTCGGAGGGGATCTGCGGACCGTTTGGTGTGGGGTCTGTAACTCTGTTACAACTCCATAGAGCAGCTGTCGCTACCAGCAGAGTAATCAAGTTCTTCATGATATCAATAGATATTTGCGTAAATAAAAACCGGGTTAATTTTTCTGGTACCGGCTCTTTGACACAGGAAAGAGATTACAGGGTTGCATCAGATCAAAAAAATTTTCTGCTGGATTAAAATGTTGGTGGAGATTTCTGTGGTTCTGACCACAGGAATATGAAAAGCATGGTTTTTAGACCCGTACATTTTAAGTAGTAACAAATAACTGATTAATGTGATATATAATTAGGGTTAGACAATTTCCTAAAGTTTTCATCTGCTTTAAACACATCACTACCCCCGTCGATTGGCATTAAAGATCTGAAGATAAGGACTGAAGAAAAAGCCTTTGGTAGGCAAAGCCGTCGTTAAAATAAGGAACTTGTCCATAATCAGGCTAAATTAAGTTGTTCCCGTAGGCGAACAAGTCGTCTCCTGGAATAGTGAATGCTAAGGCGTTAGATGTAAATCCATGACCGAGCTCAAATCAAACATTTTATAATCCTTACCATCGGAGAAGTCTAATTTACCTTACAATGATGAAAGCCTTAAGCGTGAACTAAAAATCCTATTCGGAAAAAAAGGAAAAATCGAAGGTAATAAACAGCAGCTGGCTATATGAATAATCCGGATCATAAAGCCAGTTACCATTTGTGTTTTAAGGAATTAAGTTTTCTGATCTCAATATTTTAAATAAGTTGAAGAACGAATCGCGCGTATCCTGATAACCAACAAAACCTAGTTTACGGCTTTTCGACATGTCTGTCATTACTTCAAGAGGGCGACTCAGATCAAGGTCTGTATGCCAGGGTGAAGCCAGACGCTCTATTTTTTGCTCTTTCAGATTGTACTTATTTGCTAGCTGCTGCCAAACCGCGGCATCGTTTGCCATCTCTAATTCAAGTGGATGGATGCTGCCACCAAAACCGATTGCTTCAACCTCAAACCATTCTGCGATTTGCTTCCACAACCATTTCCAACGAAAGATATCCCCATTAGCAATATTGAAAGCTTCGTTCCAGGCCGCTTCGGTTGTAGAAGCCCAGATCATGTGTTCAGAAAGTATTCCTGCATCTGTCACGTCTGAAAGGCCATTCCACTGTTCGGAAGAACCGGGGAAATGGAATGCCCGTCCGGTTTCCTTGCAAATGGAGGCATAGACTGCAATCGTAGTGCCCATATTCATCAAATTACCAATTGCCTTTCCAATCACAGAATGGGGCCTGTGAATACTCCATGTGAATCCATCGCGCTCTGCCGCTGCATAGACTTCATCTTCCTGGGCGTAATAAAAATTTTCCAGCTGCAGCCTTGGATGTTCTTCGCGAACAGGGGTTTCGGGTAATGTACCAGCCTTCACATAAGCATCAAAAGGTCCGAGATAATGTTTCAGCCCGGTTACCAGTGCAACGTGCTGTATAGATTTTTTTGGTGAAAGGGCATTTAGTAAATTCCGGACCATGGCACTGTTGACCCGGATATTTTCAGCCTCGGTTTCATTGCGCATCCAACTGGTAAAAAAGACGTGTGTCGGCGCAAGGTTTTGAAGTTTTTCTCTAAGGTCTTCAACATGGAGCAGGTCTGCAGATATAGGTTTTAACCCTGCGATATCTGTTTTTGGATTTCGTGCAAGACCATAAGTGATCCAGCCGTTTTCGATTAGTTTTTCAGCGAGGGTGCTTCCGGTGATACCGGTTGCACCTACTACCAATGCAATGTTTTCCATCGTTATTTTCTAATAAGTATGATGTAAGATCAGAATTGCATTTAATGAAATGTGATTCTGTAGTTTCTTACAAAATTACTAACGCTGTATGGGTCTCAAAATGACCTGGAGCAAGAAATAGGCTTGATCCAGATCAAGAGCTTTTGTCCTGTTTAGCCAGATTCTTCCTGATTCGGCTGATTGTTTCGGGAGCTAGTCCAAGATAGGAAGCAATCAGATTCTGCGGGATACGTTCAATGATTTGCGGGTTCGACTCGGCCAATTGCAAATATCGTTCTTTAGCACTATGGGTGATGGTACTCATTAACCGGCGTTCTTTGGTGACAATGCTGTTTTGATAAAGAATGCGAAAATACCTGTCCATAATAGGGACCTCAACAGTCAGCGCTTCGTAGTCTGCTTTTGAGATAAGCAATAAGTCTGAATCCTCAATGGCATCAATATTAAATACTGCTGGCACATCAGATAAAAAGCTGTTAAAATCAGATAGCCACCAACCTTCCCAGCCAAAAATACTCATATGTTCCTCACCCTTGATATCCACATTATAAGTGCGCAGAAGACCCTTTGCCACAAATGTTAAATGCTTGCAAATTTCCCCTTCTTGCAACAAATACTGCCGTTTTCTGATTTTTCTGGCTACAAAAAGCGTTTCGATTTTTTCTTTATCCTCGTTAGTAAGCGAAACCTTTTCCTGAATGTGGTGAAAGAGTACGTCAATCATAAGTCAGCCAGTCTAAATTGACACAAAGATAAAGTAAGAATTAGTCAGTGTATAATCCTGTTGACTCACTTTTTTGCTGAAAATGAGACTTCTTCCATGGTAGGTCAAATTTGTGTCGACTTATTTCAGAGCTACACAAAGTTTACAAAAAAGTGGTATTGAAATTAACAACTCCAAACTTTACCGATTCTGAGCTCCCATGCCGCATCATGATGTGCCCCAAATGGATGCTGCTTCGGAAAGCTACATCAGGCTACTGTCTACATCGATATTTACTCATGTAAGGAAAATTATTAAAACGAGATGATATATTTCCTGACCTCAGATCCTATGTAATAGATTTTTTACAACAGGCAGTTTAAGTAACCATCATATCGTTTTGATGCAACACAGCAGTCAAAAAGTCGTTATCATGGGAGCTGCGCTGCTTCTGCTTGACGGATCCAGCGATAAACTTTAAACTAGGTTGGAGAATTTAAACTAGGTTGGAGAAAAAGTAGGAGGGGAGTATAATTCGATCATCTCGTTTAGCAGCAGATCGGGATCTTTGTTATGGTTTTCTACAATCTATTCCAGTAGCATACGTATGAGGCATTACGAGAAAATAGCAACAACCATCCTATCTACTGCCATTCATCGTGGCGCTGAAAAAAGTACCTGTCCTTCTGAAATTGCACGCGTGCTATTTCCCGACGACTGGCGTAAGCATATGAAAGATGTACTCGAGGTAGCCATTGATTTACATAAAAAAGGTAATGTAGCAATAACGCAAAAGGGAATACCTGTTGATGTTAACGAAATCAAGGGACCGGTCCGCATTAAAATTATCTGAACGTAGCATCATATTATCTATCTTAAAAATAGGGTAACCATCCTTAAGCAAAGTCTTTGGAACCAGTTGGAAGCCAGCATCGCCTACTTGAAACATGCCAAAATAAAATCTGGTGATGTTTTACCATCAGAAAAAACTAGCCTGGTATTCTTTGGGAGTAACTCCTTTAACTTTCTTAAAATGCCTGTAAAAATTGGATGTATTTTCAAATCCGCTGTCCAGAGCTACATGTTGTATCGTGTAATCCGTTTTTATAAGTAATCTGCAAGCATGGTTAAGCCGTACTTCTGTAAGAAAATCAAAGTATGATTTATTGGAAGTCATTTTAAAGTAGCGACAAAAAGAAGTAACGCTCAGGTTTGTAAGGCGCGCCACATCTTCCGACAGAATTTTTTTTCTAAAATTTTCTAAAGTAAATAACAGCACCTTTTCCATTCTGTTTCCATCCAGCTGACTAAATTTTGCAAACTCGGTACTGTTAGATAAAGCCTCGTACTCCTTGCTTTCGAGTAAAATAGCGTAAATTCTAAGCAAGTAAACAATCTTATTCAGGCCTGTTTCTAGTTTCATTCTCCACATGAGCCGTTTAATTTTCTCTTTGGAGCTGCCTTTGATAATAAGTCCGGTTTTGGCTTGTTCAAAGAGTCTGTTTATTCCTTGTGTTTCGTATACATTCAGAAACTCCTTTCCAAGGCATTCGGGATGGAAGTGTAGAACCAAAGCTTCCACATGATTATCCGAAGAACTGGAGACATTACATTTCCAGGTATGTGGTACGTTTGACCCCATAAGGATCATATCATCTTGCTGGAAGTTTCCAATACTGTCGCCTACAAATCGAATTCCTTCTCCTTTTATCAAATAATGAAGCTCTATTTCGGGGTGATAGTGCCAGATGGTTCCAAACTGTGCTACTACATCGTGACGAATGCTAAAGGCATTGTTTAAGGACTTTGGGACAACGTGAAATTTGGGTACCATATCTTACTAAAGTCTACTATTGTGTATGAAATTAAAGAAATTATATAACGGTTTTACTAAATATGATAATATGTTGGATAAATTGGAAAATCTAAGGAAATTATTTTGAATACGAGCAATCCATCTTTGTGATACAAAAGCAAAATGGAAAAATGGAAGTAAATCAGGCATTACTGGTCTGCAGCGGAGACCTCAGGCAGTCGGCTAATCTTAGTTGTTGGCCCATGCAGCAAAAAATGGAAGAGGATCTGACAGAGGCCTTGCGTAAGCATTCATGGACTGTTAAAAGAGCCCATGATTATAATGAAGAAAAGGGACATGGGTTTATCGATTATCAGCATATTGGAGTAAAAATTTTCAGGCAAATAGATAAAACCAAGCCCTTGATAGTAGCTGAGAGTGTATGGCAATATAGCCATCATGTTTTGGCTGGACTTATCTCCCATCAGGGACCCATTCTGATAATCGCCAATTGGGATGGCACCTATCCCGGTCTTGTAGGTGCGCTCAACCTTACAGGTTCCTTAACAAAAGCCGGCGTAACATACAGCTTTTTATGGAGTCAGGATTTTAAGGATCCCTTTTTTACAGCGGGGCTAAAGGATTGGCTTAACACCGGAAAAGTTACCCATGACTATTCCCATGTGAACCGATTTGACATCAGCAAAGTGCAGCAGGATTCGTTGTTGGTGGCTGAAAAATTTGCTGCCCGAATCAAGGATGATAAAGTGATCATGGGGGTGTTCGATGAAGGCTGCATGGGTATGTTCAATGCTATTGTCCCTGATGCGCTTATTCACGCGCTTGGCATTTATAAGGAGCGTTTAAGCCAGTCTACTTTATATGCCAGGATGCTCACAGTCTCGGATCAGGAAGCGAATGCAGTATTGGATTGGATGCTAGGAAAAGGAATGAACTTTATCTGGGGAACTGATCCGGTCAATGAACTTACCAGGGAACAAACACTGGAACAGTGTAAAATGTACGTTGCAGCAGTCAGGCTGGCTGACGAATTTGGATGCGACACGATCGGGATTCAGTATCAACAAGGTTTAAAAGAACTTACAGCAGCCAGTGATTTGGCAGAAGGGCTACTAAATAATACAGACCGGCCTCCGGTTTTTGATGCAAAGGGAAAAGAACTGTACCCAAAAGTGGCATTGCCTCACTTTAATGAGGTGGACGAATGTGCCGGTATAGACGGTTACGTAACCTATCATCTGTGGAGAGAACTGGGACTCAATGGAGATAACACACTGCATGATTTACGATATGGTGAAACCTTTACGATAGCGGGTAAGGAGGAATTTGTGTGGGTATTTCTCATATCCGGCGCAGCTCCTGCGTCACATTTTAAGGGCGGTTATGCCGGATCCAAAAGTATGCGTCAGCCACCCATGTTTTTTGGAAAGGGTGGAGGCACGCTAAGGGGAGTGAGCAGGCCCGGAAAGATTGTTTGGAGCAGAATTTACATGGAAGACAACGAACTCTGGTGTGATATAGGAACAGGCAGGTGTGTCGAATTGCCCGATTCCGAAGTAAACCGTCTGTGGGAGCTTACTGATCCGCAATGGCCGGTAATGCATGGTGTTCTGGATGGGGTTAGCCGGGACCAATTGATGGCCAAGCATAAAGCAAACCACATTCAGGTGGTATACGTTGACGGAGACTATGATGTGCGTAGCGCTGCGGAAATCAAGGCTGCAACTTTGGTGAATCTGGGGGTTAAAGTAAACTTTTGCGGAATCTGAGACCATCGAAAGAAAGCGAGCGACAGGCCCCATACTGTGGCAGAAATTGATAAATGTCAACCTTGGGCTTTGTTAGGTAGCATCAAAGATTTGCATATGCTAAAAAGCGGAAGACCTACGAAATCTTACATCACCGGTATAGAGAATTGATACATGACTAACTTACCATTTGTAGATATAGCCATTATTGTTGTTTATCTGATAGCGATGGTACTGGTCGGATTTTATTTTTCCCGAAAAAACACTTCTGCAGATCAGTTTACAAGAGCCGCCGGACGAATCCCTGGCTGGGCGATTGGAATTTCTATTTATGCTACGTTTCTGAGCTCAAATACATTTCTTGGTGTTCCGGGTAAAGCCTTCGGTGGTAACTGGAATGCCTTTGTGTTTAAGGGATGCACTCCCAGGTACTGTAACCGGAATACTGGTTATTCTCTGGATGACTTTCTCCTACCTTATACCTCCGCAATACGACTATTTTAAAAATCCCCTGCACGCCAACATGATCATTGTGGTGGGTACTTTATCCATTTTTCTGGCCGGTAACTTATCTCTTAAACTAAGAAAAAAATAAAAATGATAATACCTAAAAAGTTTGTCCCTGTGATGCTTACGCCGTTTCAGGAAAGTGCTGCTATTGATTATAAGGTCTTAGAGGAGCTCGTAGAGTTTTACCTTAGCGCCGGAGCCGGTGGGCTTTTTGCCAACTGTTTGTCTAGTGAAATGTATGAGCTTTCTGAGGATGAAAGGCTGGCTATGGTTTCATTTATCGTGCAAAAAGTAAACGGTCGGGTTCCTGTTGTGGCCACAGGTACTTTTCCGGACACGCTGGAAATTCAAGCTTCATTTATAAAAAAAATGCACGGTACCGGAATTGACAGTGTGATCGTTATTACCGGCTTGATGGCAGGAGAAACGGATACTGAGGAAGTTTTTGAAACCAATGTTAAAAAACTGCTCGATTTAACCGGTGAGATCCCGCTAGGTTTTTATGAATGTCCTGTGCCTTACAAAAGGATTTTGAGAGCAGATTTTCTGGGAGAACTGGTTAAGACAGGACGAATCAGATATCACAAAGATACTTGCCTGGATATTGATGGCGTGCGTGCGAAGATTGAAGCTGGTAAAAGCGCAGCTGATTTTGCCTTATATGATGCCTACATGGTACACGCGGTAGATTCTCTTAGGGCTGGTTCGGCGGGCTTATCCTGTATCCAGGGAAATTACTTTCCGGAATTGGTTGTCTGGCTGTGCACTCATTACAATGACAACTCAGAGGAGGTAGATAAAGTACGTCAGTTTTTTACCGAAAACATGGCGGTCATGCATGACACTTATCCTGCAAGCGCAAAGTATATTCTGGGAAAACGAGGTTTGGGCATCACTCAAGTATGCCGCAACGGCAGCGAAATAAGAAATGGGGCAGATTACGACAAACTGGATGCGCTGTTATATCAATTCGGGGAATTGGCAGAGCAAATAAACTTAAAAGTGCAAAGCCTGTAAATGATATAGTCCACGCCAGACCGTATAAGCAATTCTTTACTAAACGAATTTACCTTAAATATTTAATAGCGATGAATCGAAATCTAGTCACATGTAGGCTGGCAGTGCTGCTGCTGTTGTTTTCGATAACGACCCAGGCACAAAATATGATTACCGGAAAGGTAATTGATGCCAAAACCAAGGAGCCTTTGCCCGGAGCAACTGTGAACCTTGCAGCTAACAGAAGCGGTATATCTACCGATGAAAACGGGAACTTCAGAATGGAGGTTCAGCAAAAAACGGGCATCTTATTGGTTTCTTACATAGGCTATGATAATAGAGAGTTTACGCTGAGTGAGAGCTCAGATGATCTGATCATAGAACTGTTACCGTCAGTAGCCAGCTTGGAAGAAGTGGTGGTGGTGGGGTACGGAACCCAATCAAAACGAAAAGTGACGGGTGCTGTGAGCAGCCTCGATATGTCTGTGCAGGAAAGCAGTCCGTCAATGAATGCGGGTCAGGCGTTGCGGGGCAGGGTGGCAGGTGTTCAGATTCTGGATAATGGACGTCCGGGGCAGGATCCCAGCATTCTGATCAGAGGACAGCGGTCGCTAAGTGCAAACAACGCACCGTTGATTGTTTTAGACGGAATTATCTTTGGCGGAACACTCAGCGATATAAACCCCAATGATATTTTATCGATGGATATCCTTAAGGATGCAAGTGCCGCTTCCATTTATGGATCCAGAGCGGCTAACGGGGTAATTTTAATTACATCAAAAAGGGCAGATAAGGAGGGTGTGGTACTGACGGTTAATACGAGTGTTTCTTCTTATGACTGGGGAAAGAAAATCAATTTTTTTAGTCCTGAGAGATATATTCAGAGTAAACTGGACTACCGTGCACAGACAGGGCTAGATGCCGATCCGTCTAAAATAACGACCTATTTGTACCGCACAGAAGCAGATAACTATGCAAATGGTGTGATCACAGATCCTTACGATCAGGTTTCTCAAAAAGCGGGCCTATTGAATTTTGATATCAATCTGGCGGGACGGAGTGCAAAGACGAACTATTTCTTATCCAGTTCTTTTTCAAAAGAGGCGGGCTTATTGGTTAATGATAATTTCAAGCGTAAGACGTTTCGTATCAACTTAGAAACCGAAGTGAACTCTTCTATTAAAGTAGGTTTAACCTCCACCTACGGTCAGAGAGACATGTCGGGGTTAGCTGCATCAGTGAGCAGTCTTTATACAAGCAGTCCTTACGGAACATGGTTTCATCCGAATGGAGACCCTACCCGGTTTATCGTGGAGGAAGATCAGGTAGCTTCAAATCCGCTGTATAATTCTTTAATGACGACCAACGAGGAGGTTTACAATAACCTGCTTAGTAATTTTTATACAGAAATTATGGTTCCGAAAGTCCAGGGTCTGAGCTTACGAGTAAACTTTTCTCCGAATATAAGGTGGAACCGTAATTACAACTTTTTCAAACAAGATCAGTTTTTGCCGAACAATACTACTTATGCCAATAAACTGAACCAGAACGGTTTTGACTGGGTGTGGGAGAATATTGTGAAGTACAACAGAAATATCAACGAGCATCATTTTGATGTAACCCTTTTATTCGGAAAAAACTACATGCAGCAGGAGCAGACGCTGGCCAATGCGAATCAGCTAAGTGCGGACGCTCTGGGTTTCAATGATCTTAGTTTAGGTACCATTCTTACCAACAGCTCTTCTGCCTTTGAGATTAAGGGTGTGTCTTCTATGGCCAGGTTAAATTACGATTATGCCGGGAAATACATGGTTACCCTGACTACAAGGCGGGACGGAAGTAGTGTATTCGCTGCCAATAACAAATACGCCTTGTTCCCATCGGTAGCACTTGGCTGGAATATGGCCAGTGAAAAATTCATGGAGGATCAGAACCTGTTCGATAATCTGAAGCTGAGACTCTCATATGGGTCGGTTGGAAATCAGGGTATTGACCCCTACCAGTCCCTTAGTTTATCCAGCATCACCCAGTATGTATATGGAAACGGCGGGAGTATGTCTATCGGAGCGTTTCCAAGTATCATGGGGAACGATAACCTACGTTGGGAAACCACCTATTCAGGAAACTTAGGTATTGATTTCGCTATCCTGTCCAAGCGTATTTCAGGTACTGTAGAACTGTACAACACCCGAACGAAAGATTTATTGGTAAGAAGATCAATTCCTGCCATGAACGGCTATCAGAACGTACTCACCAATATCGGCGAAGTACAGAATAATGGTATCGAAATCACGCTGAATACCACTAATGTACAAACCAATAAATTCAGCTGGAATACAGGATTTAATTTTACCTACAATCAGAATAAAATCACAAAATTGTATGGTCAGGATCTGAACAATGATGGAGCGGAAGATGATGATATCAGCAATCGGTGGTTTCTGGGGCAACCCATTACTTCCTATTTTGATTATGTTTTTGACGGAGTGTATCAACAGGGTGATGAGCTTCCCAGTGGCTACCGTCCGGGTTATGTCAGACTTAAAGACCTGAACGGAGACAACAAAATAGATGCGAATGATCGTAGGATTATAGGCTCTGGCGGTCAGCCGAGATTTAAATTCGGACTTTCCAATGACTTCTATTATGGTAATTTCACAGTTTCGACCTTCATCAATGCCATGACTGGATGGATGAGCAACTTTCCGCTATTGAACACAGCGGTGAGTCCGAATGCTCCCGGCAGAGGACTGAATCAGCTCGATGCAGGATACTGGACCCCGGAAAATGCGTCACAAACCCGTCCATCCCTTCTTTATACTAACCCGCAAGGGCACGGTTGGTACGTAAGCAGAAACTTTGTCCGTCTACAGGATATTTCTATCTCATATCAGGTGCCGCCTTCTGCATTGAAGCGCGTGAAGTTAAAATCACTGCGGGTATTTGCAAACGCAAAAAACCTGGTAACACTTAGTGACTGGCCGGGTACAGACCCTGAAATTGGCGGAACTTCCTCGGATCAGTTGTATTCGTTGCCCCGGATTTATAATGTGGGATTAAATTTTAGCTTTTAAATCATATAGATATATGAAACGTATTCTAATCATCATCATAACAGGAATAGTCTTATGGGGCTGTCAGGGCGACCTGAAAGAAGTTCCGTTGTCTAATTTAAGTGCTGAGCAGATTTTAGTATCTCCTAACGGCTTCAGAATGTACCTTACCGGTCTTTATGCGGCTTCCAGGGAAGAAATGTCAATGGGAGACAATACCTACTTTGCCCTTAATTTTGCATCCACCGATATTGGCGCAGACGCGGGTATTGAATACATAGGCCTGAGAAACTACCTCACCACCTATACACCTACCAATAATAACCTGAATATTCTCTGGAACTGGGCATATACAGCTATGATTTTGAGAGCTAATACGATCATTCACTATGGAGAATCTCGTGGTGATGTGTGGGCTACAGAAAAGGAAAGAAATCAGGTATTGGCGGAGGCTCGATTTTTCAGGGCATATACCTACAATCTTCTTGTAAACTCCTTTGGGGGAGTACCTTTGGTAGACCAAATAAATAGTTCTCCGAAAAACGACTATGCAAGATCGAGCAAAGAAGAAGTGCTGAATTTTGTGAAAAGTGATCTGGAGTTTGCCGTGCAATGGTTGCCTGCCGTAAGCGAAGGTAACCTCGACGGAAAACTTACCCGGGGAGCAGCTCAACACTTGCTTACAGAAGTTTATCTGAGTCTTGGCGATGCCCAAAATGCTGTACGTATATCTTCAGAATTAATTTCTTCTGGTGATTACAAGATCATGACCAGCAGATTCGGATCTAAAGCCACTCAGGCCGGCGATGTATTTGCAGATCTGTTTTTAGATGGTAATCAAAACAGAGCTTCTGGCAATCAGGAGTCTATTCTGGTATGGCAATTTGAAAACAATGTACAGGGAGGAGGCAGCAGCCTGAACGGAAATGTTCAGATTCGTAACTGGGCTCCTTTTCTCAGCAAAATTATCGATCCGGATGGGGTAGCCATGTTGGTAGTGGATACACTCGGAAGAGGTGTGGGAAGAGTAAGGGGTACCAATTATTTCTTATATGACATATGGAAGGAAAATCCGAATGACATGAGAAACTCCTCCTATAACATGAGAAGGAAATTCTACTACAACAATCCGCGGTCTAAGTATTTCAAACAGCAGGTAGAACGTAAGGTCATTTACGACGACACGATGCGGAATATCTATCCATATTCCAGAAAAATAGAAGGTCTGCCATGGGCAAACAACCCTACTTCGGGGCGTACGGCAAAGGATGTGGTGGTGTTCAGGTTGGCAGAAACCTATTTATTAAGAGCGGAAGCTTACTTCAAACTGGGGCGTACCGACCTTGCGGCAGCGGATATCAACGTAATCCGAACAAGGGCGAATGTACCGGCTATTGATGCTGGTAAAGTAAGTATCGATTTTATTCTAGAAGAAAGAGCCAGAGAGTTAACCGTGGAAGAACCCCGAAGAAGAATACTGGTAAGACTTGGAAAACTGGTGGAGAGAGTCAAAAAGTATAACCTGCTGGAAGAAACCAGAAATTCCATCAGGGACTATCACCAGTATTTCCCGATTCCTCAAGCCGTGATTGACGCAAATTATGGACGTGTAATAGAACAAAACCCAGGATATTAATCATCAATATTTAAGAATATGACTATTTTATCAAATATCAAGAAGATAGCAGGGATAGCAATGCTGTTCTCTGTAGCAAATTGTTCTTTCGCACAGGATTTTAAGATTCCTGAATTAGCAACAAAAGGAAAACAGGGAGTAGTGAGTTCAGAGCTGGTCTATGGTATGGATCAGAAGCCAACCGCACAGTGCCACGCTTCTACTATTATCGAAACAAGCGAGGGGCTTATGTGTGCTTTCTTTGCCGGTACACACGAAAAAAACCAGGATGTTGGTATTCGGGTGGCTCATTATAAAAACGGGCAGTGGAGCTGGCCGGTGGAGGTAGCCAATGGCTTTCTGACAGATTCGGTGAAGCATCCGGCCTGGAATCCCGTTTTGTTCCAGCCTAAGGGCGGTCCCATCTTTTTGTTTTATAAAGTCGGGCCGGATGTAGACAACTGGTGGGGCGTGTACATTACCTCGGCAGATGAAGGCAGAACCTGGACAAAACCGGTTACCATGGGAAAGCATCAAGTAGTAGGTGATTTACTGGGCCCGGTGAAAAACAAGGCCGTTCAGCTGGCAGATGGAACAATTATCTCTCCGACCAGTCTGGAAAGAAGGGGTACACCCAATGGCAGAGACTGGAGAATTTACTTCGAAATTTCGAAAGATAATGGCCAAACCTGGAAGGTGATTCCGCCGATAAACGATGGGGTGGAGTACGATGCCATTCAGCCGAGTGTACTGATTCACAAAAACGGAGATTTACAGATTCTGGCAAGAACTATCCAGGATGTGCTGGTGACAAGCTGGTCGAAAGACAATGGCCAGACCTGGTCTAAACTGGAAAAATCCGGATTACCAAATCCCAATTCCGGAACCGATGCGGTTACTTTGAAAGATGGCCGACATCTTCTGGTGTATAATCATTCCACTAAAGCCGGACCTGAACCAAAAGGAAGGAATATTCTTAATCTGGCTGTATCGGATGACGGTAAAAACTGGAAAGTAGTTACCACGCTCGAAAACGAACCTATCCAGCACGGATATTCCTATCCTGCCATTATTCAGACTACTGACGGAAAGGTACATGTAACCTACACTTACGACAGAAGATCGGTGAAACACGTGACAGTGGATTCTTCTAAGTTTTGAAATCGTCTTTAGAAAGGGGAAGCGAACCATTCTTAAGGGCAGGTATAAAAGTGAATTCGATTAAAGATGTAATAAGACTCTCCGAGAAAGTACACCATCACATTAGGTTTTGTGTTGTTAAATGATTGTATGGTATTCAAAAAAATTAATGACCTGACAGTTTTTTCGTCAGGTCATACCTTATACCATAACGGTGTAGTTTCGAAAGACGGACAATGGATTGTTTATGACGGAAGGAATGATGACACCAAAATCGGAGAAACTGCTCATATAGGGATTGTTAATGTTCTGACCGGTGAAGAAAGGATCATATATCTAAACCCAAACCAAAGCATTTACGGACCGGGTGTAGGGGCAGTGTCGTTTAACCCTGCAGAAAATAAAGTGATTTTTATCCATGGATTGTCAGGCGGTAATGCGGATTAGGAAGATCATGGACAGATCACAAAGTGTTAGAAATGCGGTCACAATTCTACCATGAAGTATCTGTTCAATTTAAAAAGATCGTTTTTATTCTTGTTAAAAATGACCAGCTTAAAAAGCCATTTTTTGCTTATCAAATGCCCAAACATAAAGTGGAGAGATTTGCCTTGAACTGGAAAACGGATTCGCGATTTGGTATATTAATTATTCAAGCTGTTTGTGTTCTTCTGCCTTGAATGCAATGAGTGAGCAATCCGACACTAACTGAATTGTATCTGAGGTTTTGTTTTTTTAGTGAATTTATTTCCTGTAAATCAACGTGACTTGAATGTTCAGGTCATTTAACGATCAAGTGTTTAGCTAATAAAGTTATTCCCTCTCTGAGATCTTTTTCTGACAGTGACCCGTAGCCCAACCTGATGCCGTTGACCGAAGGATCGTTACTATAGTGTTCAGGCGTCAGTATTTTTACACCACTCAAGGCCATCCTTTCTTTGATCTTTGGCCAGTCCTGCTCTTGTTTTGGCTGCACCCAAATAGCCAGTCCCCCTTCCGGAACTGTATAGTCCACCTTGTCTTTCAAATAAGTATTCAGCAGCGATACGATGTAGTCGCGCTTTGCCTTGTAGTAGCTTGTCGCTTTTTTAATGTGCCGCTTTATTGTTCCGTCATTAATCAACTGCAAAACGGCCTGTTCCATGATGCCATCACCCTGAACATCAATGATCTTGCGTAATTCGCCCACTTTTGTAATGAGCGAATCATCATTGCTTACCAGATAGCCGATGCGCAAAGCGGGGGCAACTACTTTGCTCATCGTGCCGATGTAAACATATTTTTGTAGCTGGGCGAAGCTTGACACCGGCAGAACCGGGCGATATCCGAAGTGAAATTCATTGTCGTAATCATCCTCGATGATCGTAAATCCATGCTCGTTTGACAAGCGGATCAATTCAAGTCTTCGCTGTAAGCTCAGTGTGACCGTAGTGGGATATTGATGGTGAGGCGTGATGTAAATGGCCTTGATCTTAGGCTGCATTTTCAAATGGTTAATTACATCCTCGATGACCAGACCATCCTGATCAACACCTACAGGCAGTAATATGGCACCTGCAGTTTCAAATGCTTTCCAGGCAGGCTGATAACCAGGGTTCTCTACCATTACAAAATCGCCTTTTGAAGAAATGCACTGAGCAGCCAGGTACATAGCCATTTGACTGCCGCGTGTGACGCAAACTGAACTGCTTGTGACCTGCATGCCACGTTGATGGTTCAGCATTTGCACAATGGCTTCAATGAAATTTGCATGGCCGAACTCGCTTCCATAACCCATCATTTGCCAGCGTGCATTCCGGTTGAAGATTTGCCGGTAACCACGCGCCAGCTCGGTGACGGGTGCGATCTTGCTATCCGGATAGCCATCGTCAAAAGTGATCCTGTAATGTTGATTTTGCGGGGCTTCATCCGGTGCGGCGATTTCCATTTTACGCTGCTTGCTAAATACCGGTAATCTCGCGGCAATAAATGTTCCTTTCCGTTCTTTGGATACAATCCATTCTTCATTAATCAGCACATTCAATGCTTCGACAATGGTATTCCGGTTTACCTTCAGCATCTCTGCCAGATTTCTGCTTCCCGGCAAAGCATCCCCGCTGGTGAGCCTGCCCGACTGGATATCTGAGATGACGGCATCTGCTATCTGCAGGTACACGGCCTTCTGGGATTTGTGATCAATCCGGATTTCTAATTTCCACGGTCTGAGCATTGGACTAGCTGCGTTTATTTAAACTGCATCAATTAATAGACCAAAGATAACAATGGTATGCATGCTGCCAACTTGTTAAATTGTATTGATCTTAAGGATTTTACAAAATTGAGAAAGTAGCAGGCCCTGCAGCTAGTCCAGTATATTTAATTCAAAATGGTCCAGCAAGTATCGTTAGGACTCCTTACTAAGTTTGGATCGGCAATGGTGCCACACGTATTAAATATCGCGAGAAATGAACAAGTCAATTTTCTATCACGCAGGTTGCCCGGTATGTGTCAGTGCAGAGCACGACATTCTTAATCTTATCGGTGCAGATCAGGTTGAAGTCGTAAACATTGGAGAAGACCGCAGCCGTATCGGTGAAGCAGAAAAGGCCGGCGTTAAATCGGTTCCCGCATTGCTAACATCCAATGGCAATGTGCTTCATATCAATTTCGGTGCATCGCTGGAAGATGTTAAAGGCTGAGAAAAACCGGCAGAAACCTGCCGGTTGTATTATTTATTTTAACCAATCAGAAAGTGAAAAACACAATATTGACGCTTGCAGCCTTGCTATCATTTGCGGCTGCCGAGGCATGCGAACATTGCAAAAAATACGAAGATTCCAAGGATTTTAAGATTAGATCCGCGCAGGTGATCCATAATAAAAAGTACGGATCGCTGGAATTCGAGATCATTGTGGAAGGAACAGCCGGAAAGACTGTGCCCACTGCTGTAGGAAAATTGGATATGGCTCCTGTTTTAGGATATGTTTTTCCAACCACGTTAAAGCCTGAAGATGTCGGTTTTAACCCAACCGAAGGCATTGTAGCTCTTGCACTTACTTCGCATCCTGATTTCGACGATAGTCCGCTTTGGGATGAAAATACAGACGGCAAGTTTGATAATGACGGGATTGTATGGCACCCACACTGGGTAGTGCTGGTTAAAGATGACCGCGTGAAAGGCGGACTGTCAGTAAAGGAATATAAAAAGGCCGACAAGATCACAAAGCCTAAGACGGCCCCGGATATGCCCATGTATATGGACTCACCGGGATATCAGGTCGTTACCGAGCAAAGCGCGATCCGCGTTTCAGTGCCTATATACAGTGTCAATAATAAAGTAGACTTTCACTTCGATGCCGTGAGCTGTTATATGCAGGTATCTGCTCCGGCGGACGGAATGTCCATGGATAAACCGATGCTGGGCGTATACAATGTGTATAGCGTGCTGTCTGGCAAACTGACATTGCCATACAAAGTAAAATAACTAGGGCTATGGCTGAAATTGACGGAAAGATCGTTGATGCATTGGGCAGAGTTTCGCAGGCATTTCGCGTAGTGCTTCGCAACGAAGGGAAATTGAATGCATTGAGCCCAATACAAATTCAGATCCTGATCTTTCTGCTTTTTCAGCCGGAGGAAAGATGCAAAGTGACATCTTTGGCCAGACAGTTTGATCTGACCAAGGCCACAATCAGCGACAGCATCAAGTCGCTTGCACAAAAGTGCCTGGCTGAAAAATACACGGACCCTGCTGATGTAAGAAGTCATATGATTGTACTGACCGGGCGCGGCAGAGAGCTGGCTATTAAAAGTGCCGGTTTTACTTCGGCTATTGAAAGGCCGCTGGAGATGCTATCTCCAATACAGAAGGAGTTCATTTTTATGGGTTTGCTCCACATTGTCCGTCAGCTGCACGGGGCCGGCATTATCAGCATTCAGAGAATGTGTTTCACCTGCCGGCATTATGATCACCGCGGGAGTAGCCATTACTGCAAATTGTTAGAAAAAGGCCTGGAAGACCAGGAGCTAAAACTCGATTGTGCAGATCATCAGCTAAGGTAGTAGCGGGTTGTACTTTGTATTGCCTTTATTCTGAGTATTATGAACAACTGCCAATGAGCCATTCCGTGATTACCAGGGTTACGAAATTGAATCCATCTGTGGATTGTAGAGTCTATGTAATGCAAAAATCATCCCTATGCCAGACGGGGATGATTTTTTATTAAAGTATTGTTAGTTAAAAAGCGCCTTAGTAGTTTTCAGAATGTGGCCGAGTTCTGTGGTTTCGATTTCGGTAAGTGGTTGTAATGGTGCCCGAAGGTGCCCTGCGTTTCCTCCGAGAATGGTTAACCCTGCCTGGATGGCTCTCGGCAATCCTTTGGCAACGATGAACCTGAGCAAGTTTAACTGTTCAAGAAAAAGTATTTGAGCAGATGCCAGATCATTATTCTGGATTGCCTCGTACAGACTTAAATTAAGTTCAGGGATCAGGTTGGGTGCTGCTGTGCACCAGCCGTCAGCGCCGGCTGCAAAAGCGGCCAGGGCCAATGGATTGGAGCCATTATAAAATGCCACTTCCTCACCCAGCTCCCTTTTAAGCAGGTGCATGCGCTGCACGTCACCCGTGCTTTCTTTGATCATGGTGACATTTGAGATTTCCAGTAGCCGTTTCAAAAGGGATGGAGACATGTCGACACCACCTGTTGCCGGATTGTTGTAGGCCATGATGGGAATTGAGATTTGCGAGGCAACGGCATCGTAATGTTTGACGATCTCATTGTCAGTAAGCTTCCAGTAGCTCATCGGAATGATCATGACCGCGGTCGCGCCAGCATTTTCTGAGAACCTGGCGTGATAAATGGTCCGCTCGGTGGTAAGGTTGGACACACCAACGAGTGTCGGCACGCGACCGGCAACTTGCTGGATCGTAGCTTCGGTAATGGCCTCCTTTTCCTGATCCGTAAGGTATGGCAGCACACCTGTGCTTCCCAGCGGCGCTATGCCATGCGAACCAGATGCGACAAGCCGTTCAACCAATGTTTTAAATAGCGGCAGATCAACGCGCTCATTTTCATCAAATGGCGTGATAGGGTATGCAATAATTCCCTTGAATGGAACATTTTTCATTGTATCTCGATGTTTAAAAGTGAGAAAGTCCTCGCAAAGGAGGACTTTCGATTGAATGTTATTAAAGATCTCTTCCTTCTTCTTCGCGAAGCGCAACGCCCAGATTTTGTAGTTGGGGTGCATTTTCGCACGCAATGTATTTTGCCGGCTGAGCATCACTTAGGTTTTGATGTCTGTGCCATGCCCAGGATGGAATGTAAACGGCGTCTCCTTTTTCCCATTCCACTCTTTCACCTTCGATTTCGGTAAATCCTTCGCCTTCCAAAACATAGAGCACCGTTTCGTAAGTGTGACGGTGCCGGTTGGTCAGCTGGCCTGGTAATAGGCCACCGATGGTCATGCTGACGTTTTTGCTGGGGAGATCCACAAAAAATACGGGATGTTTGCGCTCTGTTGAAAACTGACTGTGTTCGCCGGCCTTTTCCACATTCTTATGGATCATATAGGCCGGCTTTTGAAATTGTGGGCATGCAAAAGTCTGATGAAAATCCTTTGAACTGAATTGGTTGTTCTGTTTGCTGAGATCGTCAGTCTTTAGCGGGGTTTCCGGTGCAATTGCTGTTGTAGTCATGATTAAAAACTTTTATGTTTCATGCATTATCGCATAACAAAAGTATCGCTGTCATGGTCGGCCATTCTGGTACAGAATTGATATAAAAGCCTGGGCCAGCTTCATGGCCATCATTCGACATCTTCATAGCTTAAAAAGAGCATCAAATCCGGTGCTCTTGAATCTTCTCTTATACAATCCTGCCAGTTACATGCAGCAAATATTGAGAGCAATTCTGTTTCGTGTCAGCCAATGTTCCGGTCTATCTGAAACTGAATGATAAGAGTCGTTTTATCTTGGTATCAAACAGATTATAATGTTAAAAAGCACAGTAGATTATTAAAACTGCTACTTTACCCGGTCTAACTTGAGGAGCTTGTGGTCACGGATTCCCAACACGATGTAGCCATATGGAACGCCTTCAGGCTAGGTGATAAAGCTGCGTATGCCAGGATTTATAAAAGTAATTTTGAGGCTCTGTATGTCTACGGTCTGAAGTTTTTACCAGATGAAACCCTGGTTGAAGAAGAGATTCTTTGATCCTCTTGCCAATTTTCCTGGTAATAATCAAGACGCCTATTCTTCAACAAGAGACATCTTTTTATTCAGATTGGCTGATACCTATCTGCTGATTGGTGAGGCCTGCTTTGAATTGCGTCAGTTGGACAAATCTGCGGAAAAGATCAATGTCGTCAGAAAACGTGCTGCCATGGCAGGACAGAGTCCGGATATAATGCCATCAGATGTAACCCTGGATTTTATACTGGATGAAAGAGCAAGAGAGCTTGACGGAGAGTACCACCGTTGGCTTGACCTTAAACGTACACGGAAACTGGGCCGCGCTTTTGAACATAACATCCTGACCAATTGTAATACTTGAACATGAAAAAACGAATAATAAGCCTGGTTACCACCATGATCATGATGGCGGCCGGAAATCTCCACGCCCACAACAACGCACGTTTTGATCTGGTAACTGCTCAAGCTAACGTGACAATTTATTATGAAAAAGCAGAGGCTAAACTCGATTCGGTAACGGCTCATTTACTTGCTTCCGATATTGAACTTGTAAGCGGTTATCGGCCCAGAGTATCCAGTGATATCTCGACGGCACAGGGAAATATCATTATTATCGGACAGGTTGGTTCAGAGTTAATCAAACGTTTTGGCAATAAAGCGGCCGACCCGGATTTAAAAGGGAAGTGGGAGTGCTATTCACTCAGGACATTATCCAAACCGACAAAAAACATCTCTAATGCCCTCGTAATTGCCGGAAGTGATCTCCGAGGAACGGCTTATGGGGTTTTTGATATCTCAGAAAAAATCGGAGTAACGCCCTGGTACTGGTGGGCTGATGCGACTCCAAAGAAGCAACATTCTCTATCCGTAAACATTTCCGATTTATTATCAAAAACACCTTCCGTGAAGTTCAGGGGTATTTTTATCAATGATGAAGATTGGGGGTTACAGCCCTGGGCAGCTAAAACATTTGAACCGGAAACGAACGATATAGGTCCCAAAACGTATTCAAAGGTTTTTGAATTGCTTTTGCGCTTAAAGGCTAACCTGATCTGGCCGGCGATGCATCCAAGTACCAAAGCTTTTTTCCACTATCCCGGTAATGCGAAAGCTGCAGAATTGTATCAGATTGTAATTGGATCTTCCCACGCGGAACCGATGCTGCGGAACAATGTAAGTGAATGGGATCAAAAAAGTATGGGACGTTTTAATTATCTGACAAACAGGAAAAAAGTCGACGAATATTGGGAATCCCGTATCAAGGAGAGCAGCAAGGTCAATGGGATTTATACAACAGGTATGCGGGGTGTTCATGATAGTGGTATGGAAGGAGTCAAGACCATCGAAAAAACTGTTCCGTTGTTGGATACGATCATCCGTTCGCAGCGCGAAATGCTTAAAAAGTATGTAAATCGGGATGTTACAAAGGTTCCTCAGGCATTTACAGCTTATAAGGAAGTGCTTGATATATATGATGGAGGACTTAAAGTGCCGGATGACATCACACTCGTATGGCCGGATGATAACTATGGTTATATTCAACGGCTCAGTAATACCGATGAGAACAAAAGACAAGGAGGGTCAGGTGTTTATTACCACATTTCTTATTGGGGCAGACCACATGATTATCTGTGGTTGGCTACTTCGCATCCTGCACACATCCGGGAAGAAATGACCAAAGCTTATGCCATGAATGCAAAACAGTTGTGGGTGGTGAACGTGGGTGATATCAAACCCGGGGAGTATTTGACGCAGCTTTTCTTAGATATGGCTTATGACATAAAACCGTTTGAAAAACCTTCATTTTCTGCTACTCACTTAGAGAATTGGTTGTCAACGATCTTTGGAAATAAGCAGTCAATTTCAATGGCGAAAACACTTTGGAAATATTATGATCTGGCTTTTGAGCGCAAACCCGAATACATGGGTTGGAGCAGGACTGAACCAACAACTGCCATAGACTTTACGCAGTACAATCACAATTTTTACAATGACCAGGCGCAGCTCAGAATAGATGCTTATGACAAACTGATAAAGCAGACCGAGGCGATTGGAATGAGTATTGAATCCAAAGACAAGGCTGCTTTTTACGAGTTATTGGAATATCCGGTTAAAGGAGCGGCGCTGATCAATAAAAAATTCCTGTATCGGGATAAAGCGTATTTATATGCAAAACAGGGACGTTGGAGCGCTCAGACGTATGCCTCGCTGTCGAAGGAAGTGTATGATAAGATAGTGGAAGAAACCAGGTTTTACAACACAGAACTGGCAGCAGGAAAATGGAAGGGTATGATGGATATGTTCCCAAGAAAGCTTCCGGTATTTGATATGCCCGTTTTTGATTCGCCCAAATCTAAGACATTATCTGCTTTCAGGGCCCTTCCGGAGGGTTACAAAAATGCAGACTCCACTTCCGGTTCACAGCAGTTTTCGCTTCCCGATTTTGACAGATGGAATAAACAGAAGTACTTTATTGATCTATTTTTATGTCAAAATGTGACCAAGAAATTTACTGTAAACACATCGGAAAGCTGGATTAAAGTAAGTGCCGATGAAGGCGAATTAAAACCTGACGGGTTGAGCAGTCAACAGCGTATCTGGGTAGACGTTGATTGGGCAAAAGCGCCTTCACATAAAGATCTGAAAGGGAATATTATTGTCCGGACGGATGGAGATCAGTATACTTTTAATGTAGTAGCTAACAACGAAGCTGTAATTGAACTGAATAACTTCAAAGGTTATGTAGAGGCAAACCGTTATATATCTATCAATGCTACAGACTTCACGGCCGTTAAAAATACAAAATCGCGTCACTGGAGTGTTGTGGATGGATTGGGTATGAATGGCAAATCACTCGAGTCTTTTCCCTTGACTCAGCAGCCCGCGGATGGTGATTTGGATACACTTAAGATAAATGAAAATCCAGCAGTGGAATACGAGTTTTATACATTCAGCAAGTCATCCGCTGACATTACAATCACCTCCTTACCCACATATCCTCTTAACAGGAATTTTGAAGTGCGTTACGGCATAAGTATTGACGGAGGTCCGGTGCGTATCTTCAATTTCAGAACGTTCGGTCGAAGTGATGAATGGAAAAACAATGTGTTGAGTAATTCAACCAAACGGATCTTACATGTGCCGGTTATGAAAACTGGCAAACATAAGTTGACTATTCATATGATCGATCCCGGAGTAATCCTAAATCATATTTTCATTGATCTGGGGGTTGATGAGCCATTCTTTGGATCGCTTGCTCCGACTTCCCAAACCACTATAAAAGGCAAGTAAACTTCTTAATGAAAGTAATCACGAGGTTAAGGATACGAATTTTTTGTTTATGGGAGATCGCTGATCATATCCAAAGCAGGCGTCGGCAGCAACTTACGTGTGGCAACCGCTAAGCGTATATGGTCATTCCATTTCCATTCCTGAATTTAAGGAGGCGTAGCAAATTGATTCATCTACACGGGTAATATCATCGATAAAAGTTGATGGGAGATTTTAGAAGATTGGGATTCGCATATTGGGTACGCTGGAAATTGGCGTAAAGAAACTATTCGAAGATCAGGGTATGTTTCTCATGAAAAGGGTTCTTCTCTAAAATTTTAGTATCCGAATATTGAAGTAAGCTCTAAGTGTCCAGAACGTGTGCAAGGATTAATATCCTACAACATACCCTACTATTTGAGCTAAATCAGCAAACTTTTTGACCTAAATAGAACAATAGAAGAATTGTGTGATGGATACCTTTGTGTCATAGTTCAGATATGAATAAGCGGGCAACTTTGATTACCTTGATCATGTTACCACAAGACGGACTTTAGATAGAATTGATATGAACAAAGTGATTAAGGTTCCAACTGCGCTGGTGAGCGGTCCGGGACAACAGAGTGCTTTGATGTTGGATGGCTGTTCGGTTATAGAGCAATGCATACACAGTATGGAAGCCAAAGGCACAATGTATCTGGAAGAGCATTTGCTGCTGATCGTTCTGGAAGGCTCTGTCACGCTGACGTATGGAAAGCAACAGTATGCACTTGGGAAGAACGACATGATTCTCCTAAAGAAAGCGATTTCGGTACAATACGATAAAGTGGGCAATCCCGATAATGACAACATCTATGACAGTTTGATGTTCAGTATAAAAGACGATCTGTTAAAAACGTTTCTGGCTTCATCGGAAGTTAAAGTACCCAAAATTGAAGGGGAAATTAAAACGGCTGTTTACCCGATGAATGAATGTCTGGTAGCCTTCGCCCATTCTCTCAAACCGTATTTCTATGACGACTCGATTGTTCATCCGGGGCAGTTGCGACTAAAAATTATGGAACTGCTGTACGACGTTGCAGAATGTAATCGTAATATGTTTTTGCAGATTCTTCAATTGCACCAGCCGGTGAGGGCAGATATCCGTCATGTAGTGGAGCTGCATTATGCTTCACCGGTTTCGTTATTGGAGCTGGCCTATCTTTCAGGCAGAAGTTTGTCAAGTTTCAAAAGAGATTTTCAATTGGTTTATAATACGTCACCGGCTTCGTGGATACGGGAGAAGAGACTGGAAAAAGCAAAAGATATGCTGGAAACCACACTCTTGTCTGTTTCTGATATTTGTTACACACTTGGGTTTGAAAACGTATCCCATTTTTCCAGGATTTTTAAACAATACCATGGTCAGGCCCCTTCCATATTTCGAAGCTAAACATTTAAATCAGATCTTATGAAAAAAATATTGGTAATCGGAGCAGGCGGACGCGTAGGTTTGGCTTTGATAAGTAAACTTGCGGAAGCGGACTATACTGTCTTGGCAGGATCAAGGCATGAAAAAAATTCTTCTCAGTCTGAAAATATATCATTCATTGCGTTTGATTTACTTTGGGATGTGGATCGGATGGTGGAGGCAATGAAGGGAAATATTGATGCCGTTTATTTTGTAGCGGGTTCAAAAGGAAAGAATTTGCTGCAAATTGATTTGCACGGTGCAATTAAAACAATGCAGGCTGCTGAGAAAGCAGGTGTAAAAAGATTCATTTTACTCAGTTCAGTATTCGCTCTTGAACCCAGTCACTGGCACGAATCTTTCCTGAAAGATATTACAGATTACAACATCGCCAAGCATTACGCAGACCTATATCTAACGAGCCAGGCCAGCCTGAACTACACCATTCTGCAACCCGGCGCATTAAAGGAGGAAATCGGAACAGGGAAGATTACCGTAGATGTAAAAGAACCGTTATCAAATTCAATTTCCAATGTGGTCGATACGCTGGTTGCGGTTCTGGAAGATGATCATACCATTGGAAAAGTGATCATGATGCATGACGGTGGCACGCCCATCAAAGACGCGCTTAAACAGGTGAAGTAGCAAACGAGAATTCTAAATCATGCGGTAAACCAAGGCGGCGCTTACCAAATTTGAACAAACTTAAATATTAATATAAAACAAACTAAGAGATGATTGAAACCAAAGGATACGCTGCGCAGAGTCCTAACGAAGATTTAGCGCCCTGGGCGTTTGAACGCCGGGAAGTTGGCCCCCACGACGTTCAGTTTGATATTTTATATTGCGGTGTCTGTCACTCCGATTTGCACCAGGTTAATAACGACTGGTTTCCGGGTATATTTCCAATGGTCCCAGGACATGAAATCGTTGGTCGTGTGGTCAAAGTGGGCGATCACGTAAAGAAATTTAAAGTAGGCGATCTTGCAGGAACAGGCTGTATGGTTGATTCCTGTCAGGAGTGTGAAAATTGCAAAAGAGATCTTGAACAATATTGTCTGGAAGGCAATACGCAAACCTACAACGGAATGGAACGTGACGGGAAAACACCAACGTATGGTGGCTATTCCAATACCATTGTAGTGAGGGAAGAATTTGTATTGCATGTTTCTGAAAAACTGGACCTGGCTGCGGTCGCACCATTATTGTGTGCAGGTATCACAACCTATTCCCCTCTGAGACATTGGAAAGTAGGAAAAGGACACAAATTGGCCGTACTTGGTCTTGGCGGTTTGGGGCACATGGGTGTGAAGTTTGGCCTTGCTTTCGGTGCGGAAGTAACTGTTCTGAGTACATCGCCAAAAAAAGAAGAAGATGCTAAAAGACTGGGTGCTCATCACTTTGTTGTTACCAGTGATGAAGCTCAAGTAAAGGCAGCTTTGGGAACTTTTGACTTCATTCTGGATACCGTTTCTGCCGAACATGATTTCAATATGTACCTCTCACTGCTGCGGACAGACGGTACGCTGATTTGCGTTGGTGTTCCATCCAAACCAGCAGAAATAGCTGCGTTTAGTTTGCTTGGCGGAAGAAAAAGTATTGCAGGATCAGGCATAGGCGGCATAGCTGAAACCCAGGAAATGCTTGATTTCTGTGCAGAGAACAATATCGTTTCCGACATTGAGCTCATTGACATGAAAGATATACAGACAGCCTATGATCGCATGGAGAAAGGTGATGTCCGTTACAGGTTTGTAATAGATATGGCAACACTGTAATTGATAGTTACCGGATCGAAAAGCCTTGCCAAAATTTTGGTGAGGCTTTTTTTATGCCCAGATAGTTATTTTGGTACAATTTGAACCGCATCACACAAAGCACTATTGGCCGTGTTCAACCGCCAATAATGCTTCTGTGTTAAAATGTATTAGAAACTGAATCTGTTTAAGCCTATTAATTTGAATAAGAGGGGCTTATGTATCTATGTGGACGTAACTGAGATTGACATAATTTTCTTGTCATAAGTATTGTCAAACAATAGAAAATGTCAATTCATACCTGAGATCTAAGAACGTCTTAGTCAACTTCAATCTCTTTTGTAGGCAATAGGGATTTGCAGACCTTTGACATTTAACAGAACAATAGAGATGTATAATCCAAATTCTATAAAATATTATTTCAAATGTCGTTTCCATAGTTTAATTTCGATATCAGTTAGAATAATTTCAATTTCCTTATATCATTAAATTCTACTCGCGTTGTTCAAATGTTGTTTGTACCCATACGCTCCGACGTAAAAGGCCTATTGTACGCTTTCAGACTAACAACTGTATCTCAAAATAATTGTACAGATCCTGGTTAGAAATTTATAAGGTTTGGGTCCCGAAGGTGGCACTCAGTTGCTAACATTACACCGTATTTATTTAAAATCGAATTTTGTGTACAAATATCAGCAATGCAGTGACGGGTAAACAAAACCCGTCATGTATAGGAACTGCCAGCGTTTGGTGTTCCTCAATCCCATGTTATTGTCATGGTGTAACAAATAAGTATTCCAGCTTTTAAATTTATTTACATGAAAAAATACTATACATTAAAGAAGTTATTTCAATTTTTATTAATCATTTCGGCATTTTTATCAGGATTATCAAATGTCAAAGCTGCCTTGCAAAAAGGCGATCTGGCGGTAATCGGGATGAACGGTGATGCTGACGCGTCGACTACGATACGGAGTTTTGCCGTGGTGGCATTAAATAACATTGCAAAGGATGAGGTGATTTATTTTACCGACCGTGGTTGGGTCAACGCTTACACCCCGGCTTCTGGTAGCCCAATTCCGGGACACTTTGTAGGGGCAATAACTAACCCAACGCCATCAAGTGTTATAACTAACGAAGGAACCTTTCAATGGAAACCTTCTGCTCTTATATCGGCGGGTACGGTGATCATATTCAAAATTGATTTGGGTTCCACTAGCGTATCGGGCGTAAAGGGTGATGGTGGCGCACTTCCAGCCGCGGACATTTCCGTACTTTCGGGCACGTGGACGAATACAACTCTTTCTGCTAACCCATGGTTTCCGTCAACTGGGGATCAAATAATGATCTATCAGGGAAGTGAAAGCAGCCCATCATTTATTTTTGCTTTTAATAATCTAAGGGGAGATTTTGCAAATCCATCAAATGGCTGGAGTACCAATCCTTCGAATACAGAGCCGAACAACCAACTTACGGCTTACGGTGAATTGCCATCTGCTCTGGGAACAACATATCCATCGGGTTTCTTACCCCTACAACAAATTCGCGTTATCCGAATGAAAAATACAACCCGAGCTTTTCAAGTGGTACGAAAGCAATATTGTTAGCCGATATTACCAACGTCGATCATTGGACCAATACAACTGCTGCCGGTTCTCCGTATGACTTCAGTGCAGGTTTTGGCTCCGACAAAATAACAGAATTTGAAATGCGCCCATCGGTTATCATCAGCAGTAGTGCAGGCTCCTCGGGTGGAACCACGCTTGACTCGCCAATTCCATTTACAGTAACTTTCTCGGAGGCTGTAACAGGTTTTGAGGCAGGAGACATTACGCCAGGTAATGGTACAATCAATGGATTTTCAGGTAGCGGCACTACTTATACTTTTAATATAAGCCCTGCTGCTTTCGGTGCCGTAACCGTAGATATTGCTGAGAATACAGCCCTTGGTTCGACTTCGAACGGAAACACAGCAGCCGTGCAATTTGTAATTACCTATCAGCAAACCTTGCCGGTTACGCTTGTATCCTACTCAGTTAAGGCAGATGGTATGGCTGCTAGGTTGGAATGGACAACGGTGAGTGAAAAAGACAATGGGCACTACGAGATTGAACACTCAACCGATGGCAAAGTATTTAAAGTGATCGGTATGGTTGAAGTAAACGGTTCTTCATCCGTCAGACGGAATTATGTTTGGTATGACCGCTACCCAGCAACCGCAATTAACTATTACAGGCTTGCACAAGTAGACATAGATGGAACGGTAACCAGGTTCAAAGTGAAGTCATTAAATTTCGGTGTTGTGGTTGCCCCTAATCCTTCCTTGGACAAAGTGTCGATATCATTCCCTAAAATGACAAAGGCCCTCGAATTAACCGATGTGAACGGTAGGATGGTACGTAATTTTGCTATCAGGGAGAGCGACACTATAATTACTATTCCGGTAGGTGATTTGGCACCAGGGATTTATTTAATTCGTTTGCATGGTGCTCATGGTGCAGTTTCCAGTAAGCTTATCAAACGGTAGGAATATTCTATCAAAAAATGCTGAATGACATTATCGAGGTGCTGAAAAAGTCAGTCGATCAGTAGATTAAGCTCATTCTTTTTTAGCGATCAAGTAAAGCATGGCCTTTACTTGATCGCTTTTTCGTTATTGCCGGATGGCTTTTGCTTTGGTGGACTTGGATGCGTGGTTGTTTCGGGCTGGTTTTTTTAGAATTTAAGAACTTAGGGTATTCGTTTAATTTTTCTTTCAGGAATATCCGTATAATCTGCAAATGCTTCCTGCGTTTGCACATTTCCAATCCCACAGGATATTGCCCGTGCATAGCCATGTGCATTCCGCAAATTACTTTTTGCTGCTTGTGCTTATAACGGTGTTTAATCCAATCCCTGTAATTTTCGATTTTCTAAAGGCAATGTGATGCTGGTGTAACTTCAATTTGATAGTCACAGAATTGGAATTGATACGTGCTCCCTGTTTACAGCTCTTTTCAGGTAATGGACATTTTTTGCATTTCTCGACATCGAAATGGTAGGTATCCGTCTGGTTTCACGCGCGCGTGCTTTTTTCCTTCTGATCACTTCATCCTGGAGAAATGTCAAGGACATATTTGAAAGAAATATTATAACGAAAGCACTCGACCCCTTCTCCGCCAGAAATGGCATAGATTGTCTTCGAAAGCAAATTATTGAGCATGCGGATTGGACTCTGTGTGATACGCTCTTCACAAGAATACTATTTGCTGCCTAGCTCATCATAAGTGAATTCAAAGTCTATTAGTCCATTAATTCTGCTAACGGGGGGTGTCTTTGTGAACGCCAGCATCACCTATTCAGACGTAAATGTCACTTTTTAAACTCATCAAATTGAACCAAATAGAAAGATTATTTGAGCTGAATAGAATACTTTGTCTATTTGGTTAGATGTAATTTTGTAAAACAAATAAAAACTATCAAACAGTTGAAAATAAAATAGTTAAGTAGGAAAATTGTATAATATGACCAGGAGTAGAAAATGGGTTTTAGCATTGGCATTATTACCATTTCTTTGGGTCTCGTGCACAAGTACTATGAATAAAAACAAAATTAAAAATAACCAAATTATGGAAGTTTCACAGCAGGAAAAACAGGGTATACTACAGGCAATCGATTTGTATGTGGAGGGTGGGCGGAAAGCCAGTGGTAAAATCGCAGCGGAAGCATTTTCTCCGGCTGCAACAATGTCCTGGACCGAGGATGGTAAATTGAAAAGTGTACCGATCCAGGTATTGATTGATGGTTTTGATAGTTGGGAGCCTGAGGAAGCGGGTTACGAACTCACCACACTGGATGTGGCACAAGATGTAGCTATCGTCCGAATCGAGTCACAATTCGGGGACAGTAAATTTGCCGATATGTTTACATTGGTTAAAGATGGTGATCTGTGGAAAATTGTAAGTAAAGTTTATCACGTTAAAAAATAGAAATAATGGTAGCGAATAAGAATATCAATAGCGTTCAGGATTATGGCGATGTGTTGGCCGTAGTGCAGGGATATGTCGAGGGATTAAGGACAGGTGATGTGGAACAATTGAAAAAGACATTCCATAAAGATGCTGTCATGTACGGACATTTACCGGAAGGTTTGTCTGAGGGCAGCATTGAAAATCTATATAGCTATATAGAAAAATTCGGTGCAGCCCTTCACATCAAGACACATCTGTCGGTACTGCACAAAACACCTACCACAGCCGTTGTGCGTGTTGAGATGGAAAGTGATGCTGCTGGTGAAGACTTTACAGATTATCATTCACTGATTCAAGTGGATGGAGAATGGAAAGTTATTGCAAAATTATTCCACCTATACAGCAAATAAAAAGTAAAATTTCATAAAGCATTATTGTTGGTGATTCACCGCTAATAATGCTTTTGTTTTAATAAAGTAAGACTATGTCAAAGTTATTTAGTCCGTTAACTATCAAATCAATATCATTTCGGAACCGCATTGTTACTTCACCCATGTGTATGTATTCTGCAACAGATGGTTTTGCCACCGACTGGCATTTGGTACATTATGGATCGCGGGCAATGGGAGGTGCGGGCGCAGTGATGCTTGAAGCAACAGCCGTTCATCCTGACGGTCGGATAGGAGTCGGCGATCTGGGAATATGGAAAGATGAGCATATTGTCCCACTGGCAAAAATTGCTTCGTTTATTAAAAGCAGCGGAAGTGTGGCGGCGATCCAACTGGCACATTCGGGCAGAAAAGGCAGTACCTGGGCGCTGGGCGGTGAAAGTCGTGAATTGATGCCGGAGGACGAAGATGGCTGGCAAACGATGGCGCCGTCGGCGATTCCATTCTTGCCGATCATGCAAACACCCCGTGAAATGTCCCAAAAGGATATTGATAAAATTAAACAATCCTTTGCCGATGCAGCATTAAGAGCTTTGAAAGCAGGTTTTGAGCTGATCGAAATTCACGCTGCGCACGGTTATTTAATCAATGAGTTTTTGTCTCCAATTACTAATCTACGCACCGATCAATATGGCGGGAGCCGTGAAAACTGCGCCAGACTTTTGTTTGAGGTTATTGAGCGTGTAAAAGAAGTGTGGCCTCAGGAATTCCCAATCGCTGTACGCATATCAGCCACAGACTGGATGGAGCAAGGCTGGACGGTTGATGATTCTGTCTGGTTAAGCAAAAAGCTATCGCAAGCGGGTATAGATATCATCGATGTATCGAGCGGAGGAACTGTTCCTGGCGCTAAAATTGTTTCCGGCCCGGGATATCAATTGCCCTTTGCAAGTGCGATCAAGCGTGAATTGAAGGATACTTTATATGTGGGTACGGTAGGCATGATTACGAATGCGGAACAGGCGGAAACGATATTGGCCAACAGCGATGCAGACCTGGTGTTTGTTGGCCGGGAATTTTTGAGAAATCCATATTTTCCATTAGAAGCGGCGCGAAAATTAAGATCCGAAATTCCGGTACCAAAACAGTATGAATTGGCGTTTTAAACAATAAACTTAACCGGAGTGGATCTCAGTTCTTTCAATACAGATTATTCGTTGATCTTGCTTTTATCATTAATCAAGCTGGCTTTTGTAGCCGGATTCATTGATGCGGTGGTAGGAGGGGGAGGCTTGATACAGATCCCGGCGCTCCTGATTACATTCCCGGATAAGGCCGTGGCCACGCTTTTTGGTACCAACAAGATCGCTGCTATCTCCGGAACGTCAGTGGCCGCAGATCAGTACAGCAAGCGCATCCGGTTTGATTACTACTGACCGCAAGAAGTCTGACTTCTCAGAAAATTGACGGGATCAAGACAGGTGCCGATGCATACATCATCAAGCCGTTTGATATAGAATTGCTTGCCGCCCAGATCGCCAATCTTCTGCAAAGAAAAGAGGAGTTGGTAGCCTATTTTCAGCATAACCTTATCGTTACACCCGCGGCCGGTTATGGGAAAGAAAATATGGATGGAAAAGTTTGTGAAAAGGGTGATGAGCAGCGTGGAAGCCCATATTGTCGATCCCGAATTTAACGTGGAGGTGGTGGCTTCTGAGGTCGGAATGAGCTCTGCACATCTGTCGAGAAAACTTAAAACATTAACACAATTTTCAGCCAACGAAATCATCAAGAAATACCGGATTAAAAAAGCGTCACTGCTTTTAGAAAACAATGAGGGCAATGTATCTGAAGTAATGTATGATGTCGGATTTTCCAATCTTTCCTATTTTTCAAAGTGTTTTCGTGAGGAATTTGGGGTTACCCCAAAGGAATATGGCAAGAAGGCTTCGGGGAAGTTTAATGTCGAGAATATCCTCTAAATAGTTCGGTTGGCTTGTCCTTGGTTATATTAATCCATCGACTCAATAAAGGTCAGTGTTCAACTAAATTTATGACTTTTAATTCGTCAATAATGTTATTAGGGTTTTCCCTAAAATTTGTTAGATGATAGCTGTTTGCTTAATGTTCACGGCTGATTCATCGTACCTTCGATGAATAGAAATAAATTTATACTGTATATATACATACCATGATACGAGTCCTCATTGCTGACGACCATAATGTTTTTGTTGAAGGTATTGAGTCGCTAATTTCGGGATCACCGGATATCGAAGTGACTGAGCGATGTTATACGGTTCAGTCAGTTATTGAGCGACTAAGCCAGACCGCGATCGACGTAGTATTACTTGATATTTCGTTTCCCTACATTGAAGACGGGCTCGGTCTTTGTGAGCATATAGGCCGCACGTATCCGAAAACCAAGGTGGTAGCACTGACTATGCACGACGATGCCAGCCTCATTAAGCGGGTAGTGAAAAAAGGGGCGAAAGGCTATTTGTTGAAGAATACTACAAAAACGGAATTGCTACAGGCCATCCAGGCAGTTTACCGTGAGCAGCATTATTTTAATGAATCAATCACGCAAATTCTTCTGAACGATAGCCCCAAAATCAGAAGATCAACAGTCGGTATTGGCTCAAGACCACACCTCAGCCCCCGCGAATCAGAAGTGCTGACCCGCATCGCAGAGGGACTAACAACGCAGCAGATGGCCAACCAATTATTTGTGAGCGCCAAAGCAATTGAATTCCACCGAAGTAGTCTACTGATGAAGTTCGGTGTTCCTAATACAGCCCTGCTCATAAAAACGGCTATGGAGATGCAAATGATTGATTAGTTCTATTTTGTCATTATAGGTAATGCTCATGAAATGCTATTATCTCCGATCTGGTTGGCGGATCATTTTTCTTTTTGTAGTCATGCTAACAAGTGGGTTTCAGTCCGTCGAGGCGGTAACTGACACGACGTCTTTTGATAGTTTGAAAAAACACATTGAATTGTTAGTGCAGGACAAGCACTACAGTCAGGCGGCAAAGGCTTACGATTCCTTGGGTAGACTGTACTACCGGCAGTATGGATACAATAAATACACGATGGATTCTTACCTGAGTAGTTTGAAATACTACAGCCTGATGGGCGATTCACTCGGATATTTTAATCAGTACCTGGTCATAGGGGACTACTATGCCCAAGACTACTTCATGCATGCTTACGCCGAACAATACCTGAAAAAAGCCCAGCAATATTTTGAGCGAACCCATAATATGCCCAAAGTTATCGAATCTCGATTGGGACTGGACAATATTGCGCAGCATGTAGAACCTATGCCAACAGGTTTGAAAACGCACTTACGTGAAACTGTGCGACTTAGCGTAGAATACAAACAACCCTATTCTCAGGCTTATGCCCTCAGTTTGCTGGCCAATACGTACTTACTCGCCAAACAGCCCGATTCGGCATACTATTTCGCCCGCCAAAGTCTGATGATTTCAGATCAATTAAACGTTAACTGGTTAATTGCCTTGAATCATTTTTACCTGGGCCTGGTAGAGCAATTCAGGCATCACAGTATGGCGGCTATTGAAGCCTACCAGAAGAGCTACAACTTATCGAAGGCTGAGAATAGTCTGGGCATGATGCGGGAATTATCAAGGCATACGGCAGATAGCTATTCCCGTATGGGCGACTATAAAAAGGCATACGATTGGTCGTTAAGAACGCTTGATTTTACCGTTCAGTTTTATGCATCTGAACAAACGAAAAGTATTCGTCTGCAGGAACTGGATAGTCAGATCAAAACCCTGGCGGTAGAAAAACAATTGGTTGAAGAACAAAGTCGCAACCAGAGCGTATTGAATTCTGCGCTGTTTATTAGTTTTCTGATCAGTATTATAGGCGTGTTTACACTTGCGTATTTAAGGCGTCAACAAAAATTGATTGATCATCAACACACCGTCATCGCCCAGCAACAGATTCGACAACTGGAGCTTAAATCGCTACGTGCCATGATAGAAGGCCAGGAAGGCGAACGAACTCGCATTGCTCGTGATCTACACGATGGTCTGGGAATTCAACTTTCACGAATTAAACTATTCATAGAAGCGCATCAGGAGGAATTGCCCTTATCTGTCAAGCAGCCTTTAAACCAGTTTCTGGATGAAGCTTGCACCGAAACCCGGTTGATCTCCAATAATCTGCGCCCTTACGCGCTATCAACATTCGGACTTGTCTCAGCCTTAGAAGATCTGGTACAGAAACTGAATCTGGTTAATAAAACAAAGCTTATTTTAGACCATTATGGCGACATTCCACCTTTGGCCGATGAAGCTGCCGTCATGATTTACCGTGTAGTGCAAGAGTTGCTTAATAATGCGCTGAAACATGCACAGGCCCAGGTAGTAACGGTTCAGCTGATGGTTAATGAAGAGACAACATTGATTAGCGTAGACGACGATGGCCTGGGAGCTGACTTCGATAATCTGCTATCAAAAGGAAGCGGCATCGCAAACATTAAGTCCCGCATTGCCTACCTTGGAGGCCACGTAATGTGGCAAGGTGAAGTCGGAAAAGGAACGTCCGTTATGATTTCGTTGCCCATGCAAAAGTTACAAAAAATAGAAGCGCTTGCATAGCAGAGGTTGTTCGTGATTTAAACATGTACCAGCATTGTGATTGCAGAAGCCGGTACCGAACCCTTCCTATGAGATCCGTGGTCCAAAGCAAGACCAACATCCCGTAAAAATCATCTTTTTCTACACTTAACGTAGGAACTGATTCCGGCTTCCTTGCCTGGGGTTTTCCCTAAGTTTTAAAAAAGTAGGGTTTTCATTAATGTATCTTCGATTCGATAGGTCCTATTTTTGCTACGTAAAATTCTATTTATTACAGCAATCCAATTGGTGCCTTTCAGCATAGCCAGGACATTGGCAAGCCCAAACTAGCCGGCTCATCGATTTACAACGCGTCGACCAGGAAATACAGGCTCCTTGGTTCGGGATACAACATCTGGTTTGCACGGGAGGAATTTCAGTTTTTGTTCAAAAAAATGAGCGGTGATTTTACTGTAACTGCCGATTTTGAGTTTGTAGGCGCTGGCACAGACCCGCATCGAAAAGTAGGCTGGATGGTTCGGGAATCACTGGCCGATGATGCCGCGCACATCAGTGCCGTAGCGCACGGCGATGGCTTGACCGTATTGCAGTGGCGAGTAAAAAAAGGCATGGCGATGCGGGATCCGGAAGACGAAATTTTTAGTCCCCAAAAGAATATTCAGGTAGAGCGTAAGGGCGATGCGTATACCATGCGCGTAGCGAAAAAAGGGGAAGCCTTACAGACCGTTGGTTCGCATCCCATGCCCGACTTACCCACACCACTTTTTGTAGGTTTTTACAACTACATAATCCGGAAAATATCAACTATGGTATGGTCGTACCTGCCGGCTATGCTCTGGTGCTGCCTTCAGAACAGTTGAACTAACTTCAAGGGAAAACCCTAAATTTTAAAAAAGTAGGGTTTTCCATAATCTATTCGCATGGTGTTCCGTCCTATTTTTGCAAGAAAAAATTCTATTTCCTAGTCCCCGGCAATTCCTTCAGTTTTAAGACTTTCAAGCTTAAAGCTATCTATGAAAAGAAAAAACACATTCGGCCTGTTAATAGCTGATTGTGTTATTATGGTTGTGATGGGAGGTTTTTACCAGCGTTCTAAGCCAGGCGCTTTCGCTGTTACGGCCACTGACGGCTTGTACAAAGATCTCACTGAGCAGCAAAAGCGACAATAAATGTCGGCGTATCCAAATTTATAGAAACATATTAGTTAATGAAGATCAATCAAAACAGACGTTCTATTTTAAAAACGATGGCCACCGAAGCAGGTTTGTTGAGCATGCCCCTGACAATGACCGACGTTTGGGGCGCAACTGAAAAAGCGCTTGGGCCGGTCTTGAAGGGACAGATCAGGCATTCTGTATGCAGGTGGTGTTATGACAAAATTCCTTTCGAAACCTTTGCAGAAGAAGTGAAAAAACTGGGCATCACGTCCATAGAATTGTGTGGTCCTGCAGAATGGCCGGTTCTGAAAAAAATGGGTTTAACCTGCGCCCTGCCCTGGGGGGAAGGACTGACGAGAAGTCTGGACAAAGGTTTTTGCGATCCGGCCAATCATGACGAGCTCATCAGGGGTTTTGAAGATATCATACCAAGGATACAGCAAGCAGGTTATAATCAGATCATTTGTTTTTCAGGAAATCGCCGTGGAATGAGCGATCTGGACGGCATGAGAAACTGTGCGGTTGGTCTAATAAAACTCATGCCGCTTGCAGAGAAACACAATGTGACGCTTGTGATGGAACTGCTCAACAGCAAGGTAAATCACAGAGACTATATGTGCGACCGCACTTCGTGGGGAGCTGGTCTGTGTGATATGGTAGGATCTGAAAAATTCAAACTGTTGTATGACATCTACCACATGCAGATCATGGAAGGTGACGTGATTGCCACCATCAAAAAATACAGTAAATACATATCGCATTACCACACCGGTGGCGTGCCGGGGAGAAATGAAATTGACGAAACTCAGGAGTTGTATTACCCTGCTATTATGAAGGCTATTGTAGCCACTGGCTATAAGGGATTTGTCGGACAGGAATTTGTGCCCAGCCGCAAGGATGACATCGCATCTTTAAAACAGGCTATTGGTATTTGTGATGTAGCATAATGCCAAAACCAATTGCCTTTCCAGTTCATTTCGATACAGTAATACCTATTTCAAATGCATTTTAATTTCAAAACAAACAGAATAGCAATCGCTTTGGCGGCACTGATGATGGTGTCAGGATCGATGGCTTGGGCTCAAAAACTGATTGATCCAAAGGCGACGAAAGAGACAACTGCACTTTATAGGAATATGCATGATTTAGCCAAAAAACATACGCTTTTTGGCCATCAGGACGCTACCGATTACGGACACGGCTGGCGTGACGAGCCAGGAAGATCGGATGTAAAGTCGGTGGTTGGCTCACATCCGGCGGTAGTGGGTGTAGATATTGCGCCATTGACTGGCAGGTCCAAGGAATCAATTCAAAAAAGTGAAGCGCGTTTAAGAAAATTGGTGACCGATACCTACGCTCGTGGTGGCATTACGACAATCTCCTGGCATTTTTCCAATCCGGTATCGGGCGATGATTTTTACTGGAAGGATTCGGTGTCATTGCCAGCTGTTAAATACATTATTCCGGGAGGTAAAAACCATCAGGATTACAAGGTTATTCTGCAAGGTCTTGCAGGATGGTTCAAAAGTTTGAAAGGCGCGAACGGGGAGCAGATCCCACTCATTTTCAGACCTTATCATGAGTTCGACGGAGATTGGTTCTGGTGGGGTAAAGCGCATTGTACGCCGGATGAGTTCAAGTCATTGTGGCAATTTACAGCTGGTTATCTGCGGGATAGTCTGGATGTACATAATCTGATTTACGCGTTTTCTCCGGATAACAAATTCAACACCGTTGCAGAATTTACGGAGCGTTATCCGGGGAACAACTGGGTGGACCTGGTTGGAATGGATAATTACGGAGACATGGGGCGCGACGGCAAATACGATTTGAAACAGGCGATCAAAAAACTCAAAATCGTAAACGATTTTGCACTGGAAAACAAAAAGCTTGCCGCCATGACCGAGACTGGTCTGGAATCCATTATTAACCCTGTTTGGTATACCGATGTTTTGCTTAAAGTGTTACAAACGAATAAGTTGAATCTGGCTTATGTTCTTGTCTGGCGTAACGATACCAAAAGTCCGACGCATTATTATGCACCCTTTCCGGGACATGCTGCCGTGCCGGATTTCAAGAAGTTTTTTGACGATAAATACACATTGTTTGAAAGCGATCTAAAAAACATTTATGGCAAATAGCGCATCTTATTAGAAGCACTTAACCTATGTGTATTAAAGCGAAGCAAAATCATGCTGTTTAGCCAAATAACCACTTCGGATTAGCCCTCCGGAGTGGTCACTTCCCCACTGAAATCTTTGGCCGGATGCAGTAAAAGACTATGAAATAAATACCGCCAGGAATTTCGAGAGAATTTATCATGAAATATTAAACCCAATTACTGAAATAGTATGAAACATGCTTTACTAAGTCAACATAGCCATGCCTCGGCTATGGCCAGGAGGGTGCCACCTCTTTATTTTAAAGTAACAAAATTTACCAGGACAACAGCCTGCCTCATTTTGGTGGCTGTGATGCAGGTAAATGCCGATGGACATAACAAGATGACCTCAGGAGTAGGCTCCTACAAAACAGCTGTTAGCACCTTGTCGGCCATTGATGTGACCGGGAAAGTGGTCGACGACAAAGGAGAACCGCTTCCAGGGGTCAGCATCGTGATCAAAGGATCTACGCAAGGTACCACTACGAGTGCGGACGGTAAATATTCGCTTACGGTTCCGGCAAATAGCTCGGTGCTGATATTCTCATTTGTCGGGTATTTATCAAAGGAAGTAGCTGTTGGAACACAAAGCAACATTAACGTAACACTTTTGGTGGATGACAAAGCCTTGGAAGAGGTCGTTGTTGTTGGTTATGGCGAAATGAAGCGCGCCGATCTGACCACAGCACAAACATCGGTGTCTGCCAAGGACATTGAGAAAACAGTGAACACGACCATTGAACAGGCTATTCAGGGCCGGGCTGCGGGTGTATATGTTACACAGAATTCGGGACAACCCGGCGGTGGCATTTCTGTGAATATCCGGGGGGTAAATTCGATCAGCGGGAGCAATGAGCCATTGTATGTAGTCGATGGCGTGCAAATTCCCGGGCAGTCTGCCTCCTACGGCGCACAAAGCTCTTCGAATCCGCTTGCAGGTTTAAATCCGGCTGATATTGAATCCATTGAAGTACTACAAGGTCCGTCTGCAACAGCAATATATGGTTCGCGCGCTACCAACGGCGTTTTAATCGTTACGACCAAAAGAGGAAAGGCAGGTGATACCAAAATTTCCTATGGCTATCAATATAGCCTGCAAACGCCACCATCAGCTATGAAGGTGATGAATATGTCACAATATGCGCAAATGGTGGGTGAATACCATGCGATCGCAGGTGGAGATACACCGGGAGAATTTCTGGATCCATCACTTTTGGGTCCGGGAACGGATTGGCAAAAGGAGCTTTTCAAAAGCGCACCGATGAACAAGCATCAGTTAAGCCTGAGCGGGGGAAATGAGAAAACGACTTATTATCTGTCGGGCGAATACTTAAAACAAGATGGTGTTGCCTTAGGCTCGGGTTTTGATAGATACGGATTCAGATTGAATTTGGATAACAAACCAAGAAAATGGGCGACGATCGGGGCGAATCTTAGTTTTAATCAAACCAATGATAACCTCACTACAAGTCAGGAAAACGTAATAGCCAGCGCATTGCAGCTTACACCCCAAGTTCCGGTAAGAAATCTGGACGGATCGTGGGGCGGGGGAGATGAGAACAATGGTGCCAACCAATTCGCGCCGGTGAACCCGATTGCGATCGCAAATCTAACCACGAACAAACTGGTTAGACGACAGTTCTTAGGTGGCTTAAATCTTGGCATTGAGATTATAAAAGGTCTTAATTTCAGGACTTCCTTTAACACTAATCTCGGGTTTTCAAATTCAACCTACTACGTACCTACTTATGCTATTGGCTGGGCAAGAAACGTTTTTGCCTCACTGAATAATGTAACAGGGACGAATACCTATTACAACTGGAATCAGCTCCTGGAATACAACAAACAGCTGGGCAAGCACAGTATCAATGTAATGGTCACCCACGAGGCACAGGCTTCTACCTATAAAAATGTAGGCGCGACCCGGACCGGCTTTTTAACCAATGATATACTTGATATTGCCGCCGGAGATGCGCTTACCTCCAGCAATTCAGGTGGATCTGGCGAATGGGCAATGGAATCGTATCTGGGAAGATTGAATTACAATTATGCGGATCGATACATTGTGATGGCAACAGTGAGACGTGATGGATCTGCCAACTTTGGTAAGGAAAATAAATGGGGTGTTTTTCCATCTGTTTCCGCTGCATGGCGTGTGTCACAGGAGTCATTCTTTAATGTACCTTTTATCAGCGATTTGAAGCTGCGTTTTGAGACGGGTGTGACCGGAAACCAGGGAGGTGGTGGAATTTATTCGCCCATGGGGACTGGGGCAACGCCTACATCTACCGGTTTTTTACCTACTAAATACAGTAACCAGGGTTTGAAATGGGAGGAGACGAAGACCAACAATTTCGGTGTCAATGTGGCATTGCTCGACAACAGGATTCAGTTTGAGTTTGACTATTACATCAAGGATACTGACAACCTGTTGATGGAGAAACCGCTGCCCTGGTATATGGGAACCAATGGGACTGGCGCTGTAAGCTCTCCGACAGTCAACATCGGCGCTTTGCAAAACAAGGGTTTTGGCTTTACGATCAACACTGTGAACATGAACAGGGGCGGGTTCAAATGGGAAACTAACCTGAATATTTCCAGTTTCAAAACCAAGATCAAATCTTTCTATTCTGAAAATGCATTTGTAGACCGTACCTCATGGTGGATGCAAGACTGGACACAGCGTGCACAGGTGGGGCAGGCGCCGTGGTTGTTCCGTGGTTACGTGGAAGAAGGTCTGTTCCAAAATGTGGCTGAAATTGAAGGCAGTGCCGTCCCGGTAGATAACAATGGACAAAGGTTGCCAACGGATATAGACAACATCTGGGTGGGAGACGTGAAATTTAAGGATATCAATGGTGACGGCAAGATTGACGAAAATGATCTGACCAATATTGGTAATCCATGGCCAAAACTGTTTGCCGGTTTAACCAATACATTTTCCTATAAAGGATTTGATCTCAGCTTGCTATTTACCAGTACTTACGGCAATGACATTTACAATTATCTGGCTAAGCTCAATACCAATGCAAGCAACATTAACCTGAGCCGTAACCTGCTGGTAGGCGCCATGGATTACGCCAAGCCCATCACCAATGAAAGTGGTGAAGTAGTGCTGGCCAATCCCGGAACGGACGTAGCACGCATATCCAACGGGCCTAACGGAAATTTCAACAGGCACACAGACAAATGGGTAGAAGACGGCTCATTTATCAGACTAAAAAATGTTTCGCTGACCTACAATGTACCTTCCTCATTGATGTCGAAGCAAAAAGTTGTGCGTGCTGCCAGGGTATCAGTCGGAGCACAAAATGTGCTCACTTTTACGAAATATACAGGCTTTGATCCGGAAGTAGGTGCTTATGTATCCAGGGACTCCAGTCCGGGTAATCAGGCGATCGGGCTTGACTACGGCCGCTATCCACTGACTCCCATTTACACTTTTAGCCTGGGCTTAGACTTCTAAAAAATATCAAATGAAAAATCTTAAATATATACTTTATAGCAGCTTTCTCGCCCTATTCGGGTTGACATCCTGTTCACAAGACTTTCTTGAAAGACCACCTATCGACGCCATCGTAGATGCTGGCTTTTACCAGACAGATGATCAGGTTTTGGCTTCCACCGCACTGCTATACAGCAAGGTGTGGTTTGATTACAACGATAAGGCATCGTATAACCTGGGTGATTTCAGAGCAGGGACAGCCTTTTCGGCTTACAATGACCGCGGTAATGTGCTTTTTAACACAACCGGCAATACACCTGAGAACGGTTCGGCATGGCGTTCATTTTTTATCGTTGTTGGGCAGTCCAATCTTGCGATCACCAACATCAATCAGTATGCAGGCGCAGGCGTTTCTCCAACGATTAAAAGAATGGCGATTGCTGAAGCGAGATTTATGCGAGCCATGGCCTACCGGTTCCTGGTAATGAACTGGGGAGCTGTACCGATTATCGAAAATAATCTGGCGTTACTCTCCGATACGACTGTTTCGAGAAACACACCGGAAAGTGTGTGGAAGTTCCTGACAAGTGAAATGCGGCAGGTGGCTGAAGATCTACCGAATACACCTATACGTCCGGGACGGGTAACAAGGTGGTCAGCTGAGGGAATGCTTGCGAGGTTTTACCTCACACGTGCAGGCGTAGACTCGAAAGGATCAGGCACCCGCAACCAGGTTTTTCTGGACAGCGCGAAGTATTATTCCGAAAGAGTCATTACGCAAAGCGGTTTGTCCTTGCTCAGAAACTATGAATCGCTTTTCTTGTTTCCTTACGACAACAATTCTGAATCGCTTTTCTCGCTTCAATGGGTTTATTCTCCCGGTGCATTTGGTACTCAAAATTCAACACCTGCTTACCTTGCATTTAGCCCCGACATTGCCAATGGTGACGGTTGGGGTGGTGACAAAAGTGCCACCTGGTGGATGCTAAGTCAGTACGATGGAATCAGAGTAACAACGACAGGTATGCAGGGACGCACCGTGGATCAGCGCCTGAAAGCCACATTCATGCTGCCCGGCGCTTCCTATCCGGAAATCACGCAGACCATACCCGGTGGCGAACAAAAGCTGATTGTTCCCAATCCAGGCGGTGACAATAACTTCTTGTCTATAAAAAAGTATGTGACGGGAAAAGCCAAAGATGTCGGTGGCATGTCGGCAGCACAGAACTATGGACATGACACATACATGATGCGACTGGCTGAAATGTATCTGGTTTATGCGGAAGCAGTTTTAGGGAATAATGCTTCTACCAACGATGTAAATGCGCTGAAATATTTCAACGCGATACATACGCGTGCTGGCTTGCCGGCTTTCACCGGACCTTTGACTTCGGACGTTATTTTCAAGGAGCGACTTATCGAATTTGCTATGGAAGGGATGGCGTGGTATGATCTGGTTAGTCTGCATTACTATAACCCTGCAAAAGCCTACGCAATCCTGAACAGCCAGGACAGGGGATTGTTTGCCACAGCGCCTGACCAATTCCCGAACCCTACATCGTGGACATTCACCAAAACGGAATGGTCAACCACCGAGCGTACGATCAATGCCAACAGTGGGAACTTTCTGTTACCGATCCCATCAGCGGAGCTGAGCCAGGCACCTAACCTTCAAAAACCCGCTGTTGATTATTACAGCAAGTAATTTTCGCGATTTAAAACTGATAATCAAATGAAAAAAATATATAGACAGGGCCTGTTCTTCGCCTTACTGGCGTTGATGGCAGCATTTCAAATTGCCTGCAAGGAAGAAAATCTTTCCAATAATGGAGATCCGTCAATCACATACATTCGCATCACCAATCCCGCATCTTCGGACTCGCTGCTGGTAGGTGCATTTCAAAATAACCTGATCGCGATTGTTGGTGAGAACTTACAGGAGGTGCGTGAGATTTGGTTCAATGATCAGAAGGCGGTACTGACACCTACCTACGTGACGAGTAAAAGTATTCTGGTCAGTGTTCCGGCGATGGTTCCAAAGGAAATCAACAACATCATGAAAATGATTTTCGCAAACGGGCGGACATTGGAACACAGTTTTGAAGTGCAGATTAACGAACCGGAATTGCTTAGCATGAGCTGTGAGTATGTGCCGGAGGGAGGTGTAGCAACAATCAATGGGAACTATTTTTATCCGCCACTTACGGTCACATTTGCAGGTGGGGCAATCGGGGAACTGGTTTCTGTTGAAGATCAGATCATACAAGTGCGTGTGCCCAAAGGAGCTGTGGCTGGCCAGTTAACTGTTAAGTCAAATTTCGGAGAAACCAAATCAGACTTCTGGTTTCGGGACAACCGCAATATATTTTTAGGAAATGATCCGTTCACAGGCTGGTGGAACCAGAGCTACGTGGTGACCAAACCTGGCGCGGGAGATCCTATCGCAATCAATGGGAACTACATCCGTGTGAAAGAGGCAATCAGCGGCTGGCAGTGGAAGGAAGTAGCAGGAGGCCCGCCAGATGCAATGGGACCGATAAGCAAAAACATTCCTGATGCGGCAATTTTAAGACCTGCGGATTACAACCTTAAATTTGAGGTAAATACGCTGAAACCCTACAATAACAATTTACTCAAGATTAATGTAGGATTGGCTAATGATTTCGTCACCGACGCTTACCAATGGGCTCCGCCTTACGATACCAAAGGTGTATGGAGAACGGTAACGATTCCTTTCGAAGAAGTTGCAGCCAGCTACGAAAGTCTTGGTGTGAGAATGAGCGTCAGCCCCAATGGTTATTATACAAGACTGCTGTTCCATGGTGGCGGAGATCTTGACGCTGATATATCGTTGGATAATTTCAGAGTAGTACCGAAGATTCTTAAAAAATAGTGTAAAAGACTTCCATTATGAAAAAACGAATATACCTGCGGTTTTTAACCGTGACAGTTTTATTACTGATCTTCAGATTACTCGTTGCCTGCAACGAAAACGAAGTTACCAAGAGTGATCAGGTGCAATTACTTAGTTTCGGACCGTCCGGGGTGATGTTTGGTGACACCATCAGCTTTATCGGAAAAAACCTGGACAAAGTAACTTCCATTGAATTGACAGGCGCCAGTGTTCCGGCATCTGCATTCGTGAGGCAAACTCCTGAGCGTATTACATTGAAAGTTCCCAATGAAACATCGGAAGGACTCGTGACTCTGAAAACAACAGCAGGCGACATTGTTTCAAAAACAATATTGAGCCTGGAAGTAGCTGTTAAAATTGCTAAAATACCAGCGCAGGCCAAGCCGGGTGATCATATTACCATCACCGGAGAGTACCTCAACTGGGTGAGGGAAGTCACATTTGCATCAGACACTACGGTCATTGAATTTGTGAGCCAGACCATGACCGAGCTGGTTGTAACCGTGCCATTTGGTGCACAAACCGGTCTGCTCACATTCTCTGCCGGTGGCACAGACCCGCTTTCCATTGAGTCTGAAACGGAGCTTGTGGTGACATTGCCTGTATTGAAAAGTTTTGCACCCGCACGTGCGGAACGTGAGAAAAATCTGACCATTGCAGGTACAAATCTGGATTTGACAATGGGCATATTGTTTACAGGTGTAATCGAACCGATAACAGACTTTGTAAGTAAAGCACCCGGCCAGTTGATATTAAGAATCCCAAAGGAGGCAACGAAAGGTAAAATCAGCCTGATTGCATACTCCGGTGTACCAGTCGTATCTGCTGATACACTCAGATTTGTCGGCGATAAATAGTAGATTGAAACTAACCAAACTATGAAAAAAATATATTTGAGCCTGGCACTTCTCGCAGTGTGTGCAGGTGCCACAGCTCAACAGAAATCTGCCTCGGCGCAAGCGTTAAACTACAACGCGAACCTGAAAGCCATTGGTACCAGTGAAGAGAAAACCAAACGTATCGACTCTCTGCTACAGAGTTTCATTGATCAAAAGAAAGCCAGCAGCCTTGTTGGTTTTGTAGCGAAAGGTGGAAACGTGGTATACAATAAAGCATTTGGCTACAAAGATGTTGAAAACCAGGTTCCCGCTTCGATTGACGACTACTACATTCTTTTTTCGCAAACAAAGGCTGTGACAACCGTAGCTTTTATGACACTGGTGGAGAAAGGGCTGGTTTCGGTAGACGACCCGGTTTCTAAATATTTTCCCGAAATTTCAGACAAGGTCGCGACAGCCATCAAAGAGGATGGGACATTCGAAACAAGGCCGGTGAAAACACCGATGACATTCGCGCATCTGATGTCGCATTCGTCTGGAACCAGCGCCGGGCTGGTAGGAAAGGCGCGCCGGGCTGAAATGGAGAAAAAGAATGCAGCTGCAACCTCGGAAGCCGCACCAACGGCGGGACCGGGACAGCGGACTGGCGGGGCTGGCACGGCGAAATACCTGAGAGATGATGTAATTGCCCTGGCAAAATATCCTCTGGGATTCGATCCGGGCAGCGAGTGGAGTTACCATATCAGCACGAATATGCTTGCTTACATGGTAGAGCTTATAGCTGGCAAAAGTCTGCGTGAATACGTCAAATCAACTGTTCTGGATCCATTAGGAATGACTGAAACGGATTGGTATTATGAACCATCTAAACTGAACAGGTTTGTGAAAGCTTACAGCGACATTGATGGGAAACTCGTTCCGCAGTCAAATAAATTTAGTGAGACAACGATCAGCCCGATTCAAACTTATGCGGAGGGAGCCATCGGTCTGAACGGACCTATTGGAGACTATGCCAAATTCTGTCAGATGCTTCTGAATAAAGGCGAGTTTAACGGGAAACGTATTCTCAAACCGGAGACAATTGAGTTAATGACAAAAGTCAACCGTTTGCCTGCTGAAAATTCAGGCGGTAAAGGGTTTCAGTTCGGGCTTGGATTTGAACTTTACAACGCTGAAAAAAAGCCGGTTCCGGAGGTTTCCAACACTGCCTTTGCCTGGGGAGGATTGTACGGCACAGATTATATTATAGATCCCGAAAACAATATGATTGTGTTGTTTTATCTGAACATGCCAAAGCACGAGCCGATGTATAAACCGTTTCTGAGTAAGGCTTATCAGCTGTGTAAATAATATAATCTTAAATCTGCCACTACAACAATGCTTTTATGTAGAGGAAGAGGAAGAAGTAATTTCTTCCTTCCCTTTTTCTTTCTTTAATTACTTCTCACATTACAAGAGCTATCTTACTCCTAATCTTGATGTTAAAATCTTGCTATTTAATGAATATGTGTTTGCACATGCCCTTAAAAATGGCGTTGGCCTTCTCCGGTTTACTTTTAATAACATGCTCGTCTTGGGCACAATCGCCTGGTAAACCGGAAAGCAACCGGTTTACCAAAGTTGTACTTGCTCAGCGACTGGAAGAGCCTATGCAGTTTCAGGTTTTAAGAGACGGCAGGGTTCTGTTTGCCGAAAGGAAGGGCAAATTGAAGATGTACGATCCAAAGTCAAAAGCACTTGAAACAGTTGCTGAGTTTGCAGTCAGCACAAAATATGTTAATAAAGCAGGAGAAGTAACAGAAGGGGAGGATGGTATGCAGGGAATCATCCTTGATCCGGATTATGAGAAAAATCACTGGATTTATATTTACTATTCTCTTGCTGGTGATGAGGCAAAAAATGTCCTGGTACGCTACGAGTGGCATGGCAAAGGGTTACTTGAAAGCAGCCGAAAGGTGGTTTTGGAAGTGCCCGTTCAGCGTGAGGAATGCTGCCATGTTGGTGGAGGGATGACATTCGATAAGGATAAAAACCTGTATTTGACCACCGGCGATAATACATTTTCACGTGCTTCAGATGGTTTTGCTCCTCTTGATGAAAGACCTGGGGAATCTGCCCGTGATTCTCAGAAGTCGTCCCCAAATACAAATGATTTGAGGGGCAAAATTCTGAGAATCCATCCTGAACCAGATGGCACGGCAGGGGCCGCCCCATACACGATTCCAAAAGGCAATCTCTTTCCTGTGGGGACGCCTCAAACCAGACCTGAGATTTACACAATGGGTAACAGAAATCCCTGGCGGCCAACCATCGATTCGAAAACCGGATGGCTTTATTGGGGTGAAGTTGGTCCGGATGGATCACGAGACGATTTGGAAAAACGCGGTCCGCAATCCTACGATGAGTTCAACCGTGCCAAGGGTCCGGGATTTTACGGATGGCCATACTTCGTTGCCGACAACAAAGCGTATATAAAATATGATTTTGCAACCAAAGTTTCAGCAGGACCATTTGATGCCGCAAAACCTGTTAACAATTCTCCAAACAGCTCCGGTTTAAAAGAGCTTCCGGTTGCGCAGCCTGCTTTTATCTGGTATTCGAAAGCGCAAAGCCAAGAGTTTCCGTTAATGGAAAGCGGCGGTAACAGCGCAGTGGGAGGGCCGGTTTTTAGGAAAGATGATTTCAAAAAGGCCTCACGATCGTTTCCGGAATATTATGAAGGTAAATGGTTTATCACCGACTGGGTACGGGGCTGGGTGAATGTAGTAGAAATGAATGAAAGCGGTGAGTACAAATCCATGGAGCGCTTTCTGCCTGATCTGAAACTGAAAGGGCCTATTGATATGAAATTCGGACCGGAAGGTGATCTGTACGTGCTTGAATATGGGAACGGGTATTTCAAAGATAATCCCGAGGCAGAACTGATCCGGATCGAGTACAATAGCGGAAACAGAAAACCATTGGTAGAAGCGTCAGTGAGCAAAACGGCGGGAGCACTTCCTATGCAGGTGACACTTTCGTCAGCAGGAACCAGAGACTATGATCAGGATGATGTATTGCAATACGAATGGGTGATTACTAAAAATAATGGGGCTTTTAAAATCCTGAAAGAAGCCAATCCATCTGTTACATTTACCACACCAGGTACTTACAAGGCAACCTTAACGGTGACGGACAAGGCCGGAGAGAAAAATGCTAAGTCGGTCGAGATAAAAGCTGGTAATGAGCCGCCTGTGGTAGATTTTAAAGTAACCAAAGGCAATACTACTTTCTTTTTTCCAGGAAACAGTATCCAGTATCAGGTTAACGTCAGCGACAAGGAAGACGGCAGTCTGGCAAACAAGAAGATATTGCCCTCCCAGGTTTCAGTCAGCACCAATTATTTGTCAGAAGGGTTTAATTTGACCAAAATAGCTCAAAAACAATTAAGTGTAGATGCGTCTGCGCAATTTGCCACCGCTATTTCACTGATTAATAACGGAGATTGTAAGGCTTGCCATGCTACGAATGAAAAGATGTTGGGACCTTCGTTCAAAGCGGTTTCTTCAAAATACAAAGGCGATCCAACTGCGGTGATAGCATTATCTGACAAGATTTTAAAAGGTGGTTCAGGTGTTTGGGGAGATGCTTTTATGCCCGCCCATCCGACAATGGCCGAAAGTGATGTCAAAGCAATTGTAAAGTACATTCTGAGCTTGTCCGATGCACCCAAACCTGCTAAAACGCTCCCTGTAAAGGGCAGTTACACAACTGTTGTACCAAAAGGAGACATGGAAGGTAGCTTCATTTTCCGCGCCGCCTACACCGACAAAGGCACAAAAACAGCACCTGCTCAGTCGTCGGAATCAACGCTGGTACTGCGCAGTCCGATAGTTCCGGTATCTTATGCCGACCAGTTTAAAGAAATTAGCTTCAGCAATGACAGTACCATGGCATTTGTCAGGAACTCCGGAGCATCTTTCAGACTCAAAGGGACTGATCTTACAGGTATTAAACAAATTGAGATTATCCGAGCTCCGGGAAGAAATTCGTCCACGCCGCTTTCAGGAACAGTCGAAATACATGCCGGCGCTGTCGACGGAATTCTTTTAGGTAAGTTTTCGGGTGAATACAAGGATAAAATGATTCTCGAAGTCACTCCTGGTGCAGTGGCAGGTATAAAAGATATTTACTTTGTCTTTACCGGAATGCCACTTAGAATAAAAGCAATCCGGTTTGGTCAAGGAGAATAAAATCAATCAATAGTAATTAGATCATTTATGTTTAAGAAAATAATCCACTCTGTTTTACTAATCATCATTGCAACTGATTCTTTTGCCCAGAATGCGCCAATCCTTATCCCGATAGAAACCAGACAAAACGTTATCGTGCTGCAAACGGATAAGGAAAACCATCTTGGGATAACCTATTTTGGGAAGAAATTAAGTCAGCCGGAGGAATACCAGCTCATTCCTTCCCAAAGCCGGCAACGTGACGGAAATGCGGGTATTTACAATTCTGTTTACACCCCTTCCGGAACATGGAGCGTGTCCGAACCGGCTCTTCAGCTCACACATGGCGATGGAAATAAATCATTGGATCTTGTATATGTTAGCCATCATACTAAGAAAGAAAATGACAATGTGAGTCTGACAAACATCGTGTTGAAAGACCCGGTGTACCCGGTTGAGGTAATACTTTTTTACAAAACCTATTTTCAGGAAGATGTAGTTGAGCAGTGGAGTGTCATTAAAAGCGACGAGAAAAAGCCTGTCACGCTTGAAAAATACGCATCCGCAAATCTGTATTTTATTGCAAAGGATTATTATCTGACGCATTACAATGGGACATGGGCCAAAGAAATGAATCCGGAAGAGGAACTGTTGACAGCCGGAATACGGGTATTGGATTCTAAATTAGGGACTCGCGCCAATCTGTATCAGCCACCAAGTTTCTCCTTGTCTTTTGATAAACCGGCAACAGAAACCGAAGGAAAAGTTTTACTGGGAACATTGGCGTGGTCAGGAAATTTCAAAATGGAATTTGAGGTTGATTCTTACCATAATTTGCGGTTAATCGCGGGTATAAACCCCTTTGCTTCCTCGTACCCGCTCGCTTCAAAACAGGAATTTAAAACGCCTTCTTTTATTTACACGTTCTCAGAAAATGGAAAAGGCGAAGCAAGTCGCAATTTGCATAACTGGGCCAGAAAATACAGAATTCTGGACGGTGAAGGAACCAGAATGACGCTTCTGAACAACTGGGAAGCCACTTATTTCGACTTTAATGAAGACAAACTTTCTGAACTTTTCAAAGATGGTAAAAAGCTGGGTGTCGATCTGTTTTTGTTGGATGACGGCTGGTTTGCCAATAAATACCCAAGAAACAGCGACGGGGCGGGCTTGGGAGATTGGCAGGAAAACGTTAAAAAACTTCCTCATGGTATTGGCTATCTGGTGAAGGAAGCACAAAAGACAGGGATAAAATTTGGGATCTGGGTCGAACCGGAGATGGTAAATCCTAAAAGTGAATTATATGAAAAACATCCGGATTGGGTTGTAAAGCAGCCGCAACGCCCTGAACATTACATGAGAAATCAGCTTCCGCTGGATTTGACAAATCCGGAAGTGCAAAATTTTGTCTATGGAATTCTGGATAAACTTTTCACTGAAAATCCGGATATCGCTTACATCAAATGGGATTGCAACGCGGTCACCTACAATGCTTACTCTCCCTATCTTGAAAAAAGCAAACAAAGTCAGTCTCAGTTTTATGTGGATTATGTAAAGGGATTGTACAAGGTTCTCGAAAAGCTGCGGGCAAAGTATCCAAAAGTGCCGATGATGCTTTGCTCTGGGGGCGGTGGCCGTGCTGATTACGAAGCACTAAAATATTTTACAGAATTCTGGCCCAGCGACAATACGGATCCATTGGAAAGAGTGTTTATGCAATGGGAATATTCTTACTTTTTTCCGGCCATCACGCAAAGTGCACACGTAACGGATTGGGGAAAACAGCCCCTGAAATTTCGTACCGATGTGGCCATGATGGGCCGGTTGGGATATGATATCGTGGTAAGTCATTTAAATGAAAAGGATTTCAAATTCAGTCAGCAGGCTGTTGCTACTTACAATGCAGTGAAAGATGTCATTTTCCAGGGGGATCTTTTCAGATTGGTGGATCCTAAGAAAAATGACTATGCCGCGCTCATGTTCGCTACCAAAAATAAGTCCAAAGCAATTCTGTTCTCATATTTGGTCGGCAACAGAAATGGTGATGGCTCGGATACGCCCATTCGCCTGGAAGGACTGGATGCTACAAAAAAATATAGAGTAAAAGAGTTGAATCTATATCCAGATACGAAATCCGCGTTGAAAGAAGATCAGATTTATTCAGGAGAGTATCTGATGACGGCGGGATTCAATCCGGTTGTAAATACGCGAAGGACGAGTGTGGTGGTGGAGATTGAGGCGATGTAGAGGTGCCAGGTGCTGATCATTAAATTTTAATATTACGGTGGTTCCAACATGCGACACACATTTTTGCATATCGTGCTACAAATAGAAGTTCAGATAGGCGTCAAAACTCAATTAGTTATAATACTGATTTTAAACAGAAATTAACCAATAGTGAGCCTGGGTAAGAGCGCCAGGGAAATGCAAAGATTTTTGGAATTGCTGAGTGTTAGTTCGCCAGACAGGCATTTTATATCGTTGGAAGTGAGTGGTAGCTATGGTACAAAGGTGGGCCCCCGCTGCGGTATCAGAAATAAAGCTACTTGTCTAACCACAAACTATTCGGCATGTAAACTATGGTGACGGGGATTCAGGATAGGAGGAGCAGCAAAAAAAATCTGTTCTGGATCCCTGCGGTGATGTGGCGGATATATTGGAGAGTTTTGTGAAAAGTTGTTTAGGTCAGCTTTTTTTGCTTTTGAACCACTTTCTAACGAGCCGCATCGCATAGAGCAGGAGTAAACCAAAAAAGATCATGTTGAATGCCTTTCCCACCACATCAAAAGCACTTTGGTATTTGTTTCCGAAATAATAAGCAGCAAAAAAACAAGTGACGACCAGCTTAACGTACCGATGAAGGTGTAAATAAGAAACCTTGTTAATTTCATCGCTACGAGTCCTGCCGGAATGGATATAAAAGTTCTGAAAGTTGGCACCATTCTTCCCCAGAAAACGGCTGCAGTGGCGTGCTTGTCGAAAAACCGAAGTGCCTTTTGGTATGATTTATCAGAAATACCTATCCAAGCTCCATGTCGGCTAATCCAATTTTCCAAACGATCGTGACCAACTTTATTCGCCAACCAGTACCAAAAACCTGCTCCTGCTAACGAGCCTGAAGTCGCGGAAAGAATTGCAAGAAATGGATTTATTTCGCCACGGGCCGCTGTTATGCCGCTGAGAGACAGGATGATTTCAGATGGCAGAGGCGGAAAAATATTTTCCAGAAGCATCAGGAGAAAGATTGCAAAATAACTTGTCTGGCTAATAAATTCTTCGATCAGGGAGGTCATATTTTCAAAAGAGTGCAAATGGACATGTAATAGTGCCAGGAAACAAAGTTCTTGTTTACCTCTTTCCTAAACTGGCCTTAAAGGCTACTAAGGTAAAAATGTTGCCAGCTATAGAACTACTCTTCCTTTCATACTTCGTTCAATCTGCATCTGATTTTATCAGATGCAGATTGGATGGCTATCTATGGTAAAGCGCGTTCGAGCTTATTAACATCAGGTATACGTTTGATAAGAGTACTACGTAAGCTTTGCGGATTAGCTGTGATACGTGCGCCAGTCCAGGTTGATGCAATCACCATTCCGGCTGCTATTAAAATAATGTCCTTGATAATGTATTGTGCCTCCAGGCTCGGGGCATGCAAAGGGCCGGGAAAAAGTTCGGATGGGTATAAGAAAATTGGTGATATAGCTCCAACCATTTGCAGCGCAAGTAACCATACTCCCACACGCAAAAAGAAACCGGTTAGAAAGCATAAGCCAATCAGGCATTCCAGAATGGCAACAAAAATCATAGCCTGGTGGCCATAAAAAATACCGAAAGTAAGTTGGGTCGTAGTGCGGGTTGCCAGAACCTCAATTGGACTGATACCGGAGAAAAATTTTAAAAACCCGAAGCCCAGGAACACAAGGCCTATGGAAAATCGTAGAATACGGATACTATTTGCAACCAGCCATATATTGATGGATGTGTCTAACTTGTCAAAGCGGTCAAACAATTTATTTGAATAGGTCATAAGCTCAGTGGCTAGGTTTACTCAACGTACGCCAGCTTCGCCTTAAACGATCATTTTTTTGAGACGATAGTCCCGATTTTCATGAAGCCTATGTTTGGGAGTCCAGGGGATTAAGATTCGTATTTACAGTGTAACCATGAAGAAAAATAAAAACAAATTCTACCTTGCGATTAGAATTGCCCTGTTAAAGTATCATTCAAGATCTTAGATGGGAAATGGCGCTATTGATCATATTTTTCGGATCGATGATGATGAATGAGATGATTCTTCGTTAATTAACATGACATTTAAATATAAATTAGCTTTCAATATGGTATCCAAAAAAAAGATATATATCCTGTCAATCTCTCTGGCGCTTTTTGTATTGAGTGCAAATGCACAGACACAGCTTAGTACTGATGAATTTGAAAGTAAGTTTTCAGGTTTGAATCAAGCGCAATTGATTGATGTCCGTACTGCAGACGAGTATCAGGACGGACACTTGAAGAATTCCAGAAATTTGGACTATAAGTCACCAAATTTTAAGGAAGAAATAAAGACTTTAGATAAAAGTAAGCCGGTTTTTGTATACTGCCTGTCGGGTGGACGTAGCGCCTTGGCTTCAAAAGCACTTACAGAAAATGGTTTCATTGAGGTATATGAATTAAAAGGTGGTTATTTAAAATGGTCATCTTCCGGAAAAAAAGTAGAAGGTGCAGAAGTCAGCGCTGCAAAAGGGATGAATATGGCTGAATTTAACAAGTTAACAGCTTCTTCAGGCGTAGTGCTGATTGATTTTTACGCGAAGTGGTGTGCACCTTGTATCAAAATGCTTCCAACCATAACAAGAATAAAATCGCAATATCAGGGTAGGGCAAGCATTGAAACCGTCGATTATGATGCAAACAAGGCCTTGGCAAAAGAATTGGGAATTGATGAAATACCGGCTTTTTTACTGTATAAAAATGGGAAGCTTATGACTCGCAAGAATGGGATGATGGAAGAGAAGGATTTCCGTGATTTAATAGAAAGCTCTTTATAAGATACGATATAGGTTATGAGCTGAGTTTGTGTGTCATGATCGCTCTGGTAAAATCTTTCAGTAGAATCCCGAAGTGTATCCAGTTTGAGATTGAGGATGTTTCGGATGTAAGTGTATAAAAAAAGCCTTGAAACTACTCGTTTCAAGGCCATGAGCACGGGGGTGTATTTAAAATGAACCTGATGATTTTTACTTCGTCGGATTAGGTGCGATAAGCTGCACCTGCATGTAGCCACCTCCGTCAAGAGCAAGACCTTTTTTGAAGCTGTCCGCTCCGCCGGCAGGATCAAACTCGTAGATGAATGCCTCTTTACCAACCGGACTTATGCCTGTGTAATATTTATTGTTGAATACCAGTGGGGACCGCACCATACCTACAGGGCTAAGGGGGGTATTCATCACCGTTACAGTTTTCGTGTTCAGATTCAGTTTCACAACCTGTGCAACATCGGTCAGACGATCCCTCACCGATGCCATTTTATTCTCGTACTGCACCGTTCCGAACGCGATTCCGTTTCCAACGTAGTTCATTCCCATCAGACAAGCTTCATTCTGTACGCCAACGGCCGTTGTTACATCAAAGAAGTAGGTAGGATCGAATTCTTCAGTTCCTTTTTTAATTCTTAATACACCTGATTTACCGCCGTTACCCGTCCAGTATTTCCCGGAACTTACCACGAAGTAGTGATTCCCTTCTTCATCCTTATCCACCGTATGCAGATAGTCGTATCCAACACTGCCATTGGTAAGGTTGGTACTGATCACTTTCATGTTGTTCATCGCCGGGTAGTCAAAAACCAATGCTTTGGTTCCTTCCACTACGTAACCTCTTGTGGAAGCGTTGTAGAAATAGCCTCCCAATATGAATTTACCATTGTCGACAAATCCACGTCCCAGATAAAAGGTTACATCAGGTTTTGCAGCATCATATGGAACAGTCAATGTTCCTTTGTCGATTACTGAAAAATCAGCCACTCGTATTCTCGCCCAACCAACCTGTCCTTTGTTATCATCTAAACCTCCCAATACCAGCAAGGTATTGTCGTCGATCACGTTCAAAGACTGAAAATAATTCGGAACAATTCCGTCAGTCAGGATATAGGATTTTTGCGCAATTGTACCATCTGTTTTCATTTCATACTGGATGAATTTTTTCTCAGGAAGGTTCATTTGGTAAACGTATTGCTTATGCCAAAGGTAGCGGGATCCCTGTGCTTCAAGTCCATTTCCTTTGAAGGTAAGTTTACCTTCTGTCAACGAACGAACAGGCGCAATGTATTGCTCAGAGCCGGTTGCCCAGGCAGATATGGTGAAATGCTGTTCTGCCGGTTTCTCCTCCGTTGGTTCCTCTTCAGGTTGTACGTCCACAGGATCTGTACTGTCGTTACAAGACAAAAGACCAAAGCTGACGATGGAAAACAGTATCCAGAAATTAATTATGCTTCTTTTCATTTTTGTTTAGTTATTAATTATGTAAAAAGTACCTGATATTCAAGCTGATAAATCTTCCCGGTTTCTGCAGCAGGAAGTTGTCGTAAACCTGCCGGTCGAAAATGTTCCGGCATTCCAGGCTCACATTCACGCTGTTTTGAAGCATAGTGTAGGTAAGTCCCGTATTTTGAAGAAATTGTGTTGGAATCCGCTTTTTGGTGGAGCGGTCGCCCAAGCTCGGCCAGCTCAGGAAGAAGCCCTGTACGTAGTCGGTGCCTGCATAGAAACTCAGATCACCATGGCCACCGAAAGCAGATGGGTGTTTCACACGTACCTCACCGTTGGCCATGAGTGACGGCATGTTTTTCATTCTGTCGTTGTAAACCAGGTTTGCAGCTCCGTTAGGCGTAAATCGCTGCCTGTTACGAACGTCCTGGTAAGTCACAGCTCCGTTTATTTCCAGCCATTTTTTGTGGGCATAACGAATTGAAAAGTCGCCGCCCATGCTGCGCAGTTTATCAATATTCTCGTACCGGGATGTTCCATATAGATCTCCCTCTCCAAGCCAGATCAGGTCGCGGGTGTTTCTGAAGTAGAAACCAAGTTCGTAGCTCCATTTGTCCTGCTCTGTCCGGAACGACTGAGAAATCCCCGTATTCAAATTGCTGCTTCTTTCCGGTCTCAATCCAGGCGCGTTCAGGATCGTATTGCCATTACCCAGCAACTCCACACCGTCAGGCATGCGTGTTGTGTTTTCAAAGGACAGCTTTATCAGCGTACCAGTACTGACCTGGTACTTTGACCCTAAACCCGCTCCCCATTTGTTACTTTCAGACAAGTAGGGAATGAGCTCCTTTTGCTGGCCTCCGTTGTAATTGTAAACATTGGTACGGGCAGCGTATCCAAAGTTTTTAATAAAAAACATACTGGTCAACTTCTCATCCCAAAACACAGTTTGGTAGGACAATGCAGCCACATGCCGGTTCACGTGCTGTGGTTCACGGAAGGGAATTGTCCATTCTGCAGTAGCCAGCGCATCACTGCCCGTTCGGCTGGTTCCATGATACGAAAAACTAGCTGCCAGTGTATGGTGAGGATTTAATGCATAAGAACTGTTGGCGATCAGCATCGCATTGCGATCTTCAAACTGGTATTCCGATTTCTGAGCTCTGATACCATTGAGTTCGCCGGCAGTTCGTCCGATGATGGTTTGTGCCCAATTGTACTTCCATGAACTGGTATCGGTGGTTTGCGCTTCCAGCCGATTGAGCACTCCATACACATCAACACTCAGCCCCTTCGGATTTTTTTTCGAATAACGCATGGAAGGAGCCAGAAGCTTTTCAGCGTAGCGTACTTCGCCGTAAACAAAAGCCATGGTACGACCGGTCTGGACTCCTTTTTTCATGTCGGAAGCAATAATTCCGAGCATCAGTGCATCTGCCCAGGGTTTGTTGGTGATGCCTACTTCGGCTTTCACATTCAATGCCCCGAAATCATCGTTAAAACGTCTGTACTTTTCGCCCGCGATCGGTTTGCCGAATTCGTCTGCTACTTCCACGGTATTGCCCCATACTTTGTAGTTGTTGTCTGAATAACGGTAAGAGCTGCCGAGCTGAAAAGTGAGTCCGTTTTGCTGTCTCCATTTGCCGGAAAGTTCGGCTTTATGCGTTTGAAAAGAACCGATACTATATGACACATCGAGATAGTTTCCCAGGTCCTTACGTGTGATCAGATTGATGGAACCGCCAAGCGCATCGCCGCTCAATTCGATAGGCGTTACTCCTTTGTACACCTCAATACGGTCAAGCGAATTGACAGGGAAATTTTGTAGACTATAACCCGTACCATAAGCTTCCATGGGCACACCATCCACGAAGAACCGGACAGATTTCCCCGACAATCCGTGAATGGAATAGTTAAATTCCGACCCCATTCCACCTGTTTCTCTCACCCTGATACCCGGCATGGCGTCCAGCAGACGGTTAATTTCCAGATTGCGCCCCGCCACTGCTTTCAGATCCAATACATCCACAGCAAAAACCCGCTCTTTCACCTCCGTAAGCTCAGTTTTTCCCATTACGGTTACCTCCCGCAAATCACGAAGGTCAGCAGAAAGTGTATAGCTCTGTTCAGTATCAGACGCTAAAACCAGCTCGATTTTTCGGGATTTAAAACCCATACTGCTGATGGTAAACGTGTGCTTCCCGGGTCTTAGAGGTAGAGAAAAGCTCCCGTTCGCATCGGTAAGTACATCATGGTTGGTTGAAGTAAAAACCACAGCGGCGCCGGGAATAGGCGTACGGGATTCGTCCACCACCAGGCCGGAAAACAAAACCGTTTGCTGATCCTGCGCCTGCCCGGTGCTGAACATGCAAATGGCGTAGATCGCGGCTATATATTTTAAGAATTTATTCACGAATGATACATGCGTAAGTTTTGATTTAAAATAGAAATACATCAGGATACCTTCGGTATAGATTTTCCTATACCGGCTTGACTCTTGCCCGATTTTCTTTTACCAAATCCTTTTCGGTTCCACCACACAATAAAACCGGTAACCGGAAGAGAAGCACCGATCAGCGAACACAGGAAAGCCAGTACTTTACCAGGCATTCCAAAGATGGTTCCGATATGGATATCATAATTCATTCTGCGCATTTTTGCACCGGCGGAAGAGGCTTCGAAACTTTTATCAAAAACTTCAAAAAAGTCGAGTTTTTCCAACGTATGGCGGTCGAAAGTATGTCGGGCCACGTCGTAAAACCTACCAGGTGCCGGATAGGTACGTATACTGATGGTGGACTTCGGCTGAGTAGAATCCGGAAAGGCATAGAAAAATCCTCCTGCTGACTGATTCTCTTTGATCATTCTTGCCCAGGTCAGATCCAGTGCCTGGTTGTAGGTGTAATGTTTGCCCTGCTGGGTCGGATCAGAGCTTACCCGTTTCCATTCAGGTTCGGAATCTCCTCCCGATGTAACCCAATACAACCCTTTACTATACAAGGGGAGTCCGTAAACCATGCCAGACAGCGCGAGTGCAAGCAAGATCAAAAGTGAATAAAAGCCCAGTACATTGTGCAGGTCCACATTAATGCGCTTCCATCCCGCTTTCCATTTGACGTTAAAACTCTTATGGCGTGCGCTACTCGTCCATTTTGCGGGATACCACCAGATCAACCCTGAAATCAGCAACAATACGAAAACCAGCGTTCCGTAGTTTACCAGAGGCTGGCCAAGATCCTTTGGAAGCCATAGGTGCTGATGCCCTTCCAATATCCATTCAAAAAATCCGGTTTCGCCTTTCTGATAAGTTTTACTTCCCTGAACCTGACCGGAATAAGGGTTCAGAAATAGGGTATGCCGTTCCGGGTCGCGCTCGGTACCCACACCCACTCTTATTGCCGTACCTTGCTGGTAGTAAGCATATGAAGCAGATTTTTCGGGATAGTGCTGGTTTGCAATTTCGAGTACTTTCGATGGAACCAACACTGGTTCATTGCGTCTTTCAGCACGGATTGCCGGTTCAGTAAGGTACATGATTTCCTCATTGAAAACCCATATAGCCGCAGTAATGCAAACCACGAAAACGACGATGCCCGATGCCAGTCCCAGCCAGAGGTGAAGCCAGTCATTGACCTTCCGAAATGTTGATTTTTTCCCGCGCCTGGCAGAAACCTTTTCTGTTGATTCAATTTCAGAACTTATCATATTTCTTATTTCAAGCTGGAGTTTCCCGCGTTCAGTTTGTTTTTAAAGAGCGATCAGCCCGCTCATAAATTCGGCATTGCTATACACCATTCCTTTTCTGACAAATCCGGTGGTACCGTCGTAGGTGTACAATGCATTCTCTCCGTTTTCCGCGTTAATGGCTATTATCACTTTTCCGTTTTTAAGGCGTTCCATGGCTCTGCGCGGATATTTGCTCAGCGGAATGTTCAGCTTTTTCAGTAATTGCGTTCTCAAATCAACTTCATAATAACTGATCACATATCCCTTCTGATAGTCTCCGTAGGCTTTGATGAGGCTGTTTTCAAAAATTTGAACAATTACTTTATCGCCTCCGGCATAAATCATCCCACCTGAATGGTTCCCTTTAAGTTTCGATGTCAGGTTTAGGAAATAGTCATTATCGAATTCCGTTTGCCTTGCTTTTATGCGGACAATGCCGGATGGGAGCGATTCATTTCCACCCCAATAATTGGCATTAGAAGAAATCAAATATAAATCGCCATTTTCCGTAATGGCGTGGGAAGAAACAACGCTGTACCCGAGACAAGCCGTTTTACTGGTGGAGATAGTCTTTTCAAACGACATATCTGTGGCATTGAAAATGGCTACATTTGCTTTTCCATAGGCGTGATTTTGATCATCTGCATGGATATAGGGCACCAGAATTTTATCTTCCTTTAAAATATAGCTGCTTGGCGAAGCCATGCTTCCGGGTGTAACAGGCAGGCAGATCTGACCACGTCGCTCCTCTGTCATATCTTCTGTGTTGATGATCTGATAAGAAAAAAGGCTGTCTTTCGCTTGCCTGGGGGCGGTACTAACCAATAAGCGTTTATCATCAAGGAAAACGGATATAGGACCGCCCAAAAGACCCGTGTTTACTACGGAACCTTCCGCATTTAATTTATTCTGATCGTCTATTGCATACTTTGTGAGTTTCTCTTTTGAGTTCAAAAAAACATAACCTGGTTTTGCCGTCACGAGCACACTGTTGGGGAAATCCGGTATGTTCCGGGAATCCTTGATGTCGGCTTTGCCGGTATACGGATCCGCTACCACATGAAAAGGATAATTCCCCTGTGACGGAACGCTCAGCGATAGAATAATGCGCGAGTCCTGTTTGTCAGATATATTTTCATCGTCACTTCTGTTGCAGGAAAACATTGCAAAAGCGAAAAGAATCAAAAAAATTAAGGTCGTCTTGTGCATGTTCATACTCAGATTTCCAACACCTCAATGGCCTTTTGCTGCAACGGAAGTGGGAGGTCAAAAATCCGGTCTTCTTCCACCACCACCAATTCTTCCGATTTGTAGCGATATTGAAAAGCCACATAACGTTGGTCCTTTCGCACTTTGAGCAGCATAGCATGATGAGGATTTTCGGTACCGGCACAATTCAGGTTGAGCTTCATGTCTACATCATTTTCCGAATTGTTTGCGATGCGGATATTGCCGCAAAACACAAGATCGGCGGTTCTGGTACCCACAGCATGATTGACTCTCGCCGCTGCTTGCGGTGGCAGGCTGAAATGCAGACCGTCCGCGTTAAAAGCTTCATAGCTTGCGGAATTATTCCGGAATTCAAAATCGTCGGAAATGAGTTTCCAACTCATGCCGCCAATTGTAAGCAGAGCAACAGAAGCGGCAGCTACATAGCGTGCCCACGGATTAAGCGGCTGTATTACTGCTGTTCGAGCATGCATTCTGATGCTGCGCCACGACTTCCTGAGTAGCAACTTTTCGTTAACAACCGGTTGGTTGAGCCATTGTGTTACGCGTTCAATTTCTTCAGGCGTGCATTGTCCGGCAAAATATTTATCAAGTAAATCCTTGTCCATGATGGTGATGGTTTACTAATAAGTAACCCAACAATGGCTTTGGTCCCAATGGAATTTGAATTTTTTTATGCAGCCAGCAAAAATAGGGCAAGAAGACTTTCGATATTTCGACGTAGAAAACCCAGTGCTCTGGTGAGGTGATTTTTTACCGTTTTTTCGGAGAGTGATAATTCCCTGGAAATCTCTGCGGTTTTTAGTCCTTCGCTGCGGCTCATGTTGTAAACCTTCCGGCATTGGTCGGGAAGTTGTGCAACCAGCTCGTTGACGTTGTTTTTTAAATCGTGGTAATCGATATGCAGGTTGGTGCTGTCGTCGCAGATATCGCTTCCTGCCAGCATATCATCTTTCACAACACGAAACCGCGTCAGGCTGCGCTCGTGATTGAAGTACTGATACTTCGCAGACCGATACAGATAATTCTCCCAGGATCCGCTGACAGACAGTGTCAAACGGCGATCCCAGATCGAACAGAAGATGTCCTGTACCATGTCGGCTGCCAGCGTTTCATCTTTGCAAAGTGCATAGGAAACTCGAAGCACGAAAGGCGCATATTGTTTGTAAAGCTTCTCAAAGTCGTTTTCGCTTATAACTGTCGCCTGCAGGCACTTTATTTCAGGATGGCTTGATTGCAGGTCAGTCATGGGTTGATTAGAAAGAAGTAATGCGCATACAAAGAAACTTAATTTAATTAGAATAATTATAAACAAATGAGAGGAAATTTTAATTTTATGATAATCAGGTCTTCTCGCTGTGGGGGCACTGTGTCAGATATGATCAAGTAAACAATGTACCCTTGCTTCTATGCTGAGCTTTGGTAACTGAATCAACTGATAGCCGTATTTTAGGTAGGTCTGTTTCATTTGATGGAAGGTGAATTCCGCCTCTTGCCAGCTTTGCTTGCGTTCCGAATCTTTCAGGTAGATTTCTTTCCAGGCAGGAAGAATAAACACCTTCGTATTGTATTTGTATGCACTGATGATTTCGTCAAGATTATCAGGAAGCGGGATCTTTTCCATGTCCATGTAACATAGCGTATCAATAATGCCTCTGTCAAAGAAAATGGGCTGATCCGACCGGTGTGCAGTTGCTTTTTTATAAGTATCGATGGATGCCTGTAGCATGAGGTTGGCATAGTGTGTTTTGTCTTTCCATGGCAGTCCATTGCCTTGGGTATCCACCTGCTGCTGAATAATGCGTCGAGCATCCTCGGCTACTACTGCAAATCCTGCTTGGCTCAATGCTTGTATCAGTGCTGTTTTACCGACGCCTGGGCCGCCTGTGATTACGAATTTGTGATTATGTGAGCCTAAATCGTTTTTTGAAATCATAAGTTTTGGATATAAAACGGATAACTATGTTTTATTAATAATACTTGTATGCAGAAAATACAACCAACCATCCGGCGGCCTTGCTTTTAGAAAAAAACTGGTCGCACGTTTGGTTGGTTGCTGAGGTAAGGCAATTGTAATCAAACCGGAGGACTATAATGACCTCAATCAGATCATCAAAAAAGTATTCCGACCCACATTAATCATTAGTAATTCCCTGGGTCCTGTCCAGTTCAATTCTGGCAGACAAATAATCAAAAACCGCTTCCAGATAATTGGATTTGGCCGCTGTTAGGGCCAGTTCAGCATCGGTAAGTTCCAGCCTGGATGCTACACCTTTTTCATATCGATACTTGATAATGGAATAACCTAATTCAGCTGTTTGTGAAACACTGGCCTGGGTTTTGATGCGTTCGGTCGCTTCATGTAGGCTGGCAATGACTTGTTTTACATTGATTTTAAGCTGCAGCTGAGCATTGTTAAAAATCATATCAGATTGCTGTCTTTCGATTTTCCCCAGGGCTATTCTGTTTACATTTTGCATACCGCTGAACAAAGGAATGGAAAACTGGACGCCAGCATAAAATACCGGAGGCCATCCTGCCTGATCGTAACGAAATTTGTTAGTCTGTGTCTGTAGCTGGTATTGACTAACAAAACTCACTACAGGCAGTCGGACTGATTTGTACAAGTCAATATCCTTCTCATTAATTTCTTTGTTCAAAGTCAGGATTTGAAAATCGGGTCGCTGCAGTAGGGACCTACGGAATATCACGCTTTCTACAGGGATAGAATCTACCGGGTTGAATTGTAGTGAATCAGTTAATATAATTTCGTTGTCGGCATCACTTCCCATTAGAATATTAAGTTGTTGCTGACTGATCTGCAGGGCGTAAGTTAGTCGTAAAACATCGGGTTCCAGATTTTTAACCAAGGTATATGCGCGCAAAGTATCTACACGCAAGGCTCGTCCCTGCGCGAGCAGTGAGCGTGAATCGGCAAGCGCTTTTTGGTTACGGGAGATGCTTTCTTCTTGTAGTTTTAGCCGTTGCTGTAAAACAAGCAACCGTACATAATTTTGCTTCACACGGGCAACCACGTCTACCTGATGTTCCCGATAAGCCAGTTGACTTTGTTTTTCCAATAACCTTCTTTTCTGGATTTCGTGCCGGGCGCCCGCGTTGTAGAGTGGCTGAGCCAGGGTTACTTGTGCTCCACTTATTTCGGTGCCTCCAAATCGGGCATATCCAACGCCTTCAGAGAAAGAAGCGTCATTCAGACCAAAAAATACAGGTCTTTGGAAATAGCGTTGAAACTGTCCTGTAAGATTGATATTAGGTAGCAGTAATCCTTTAGTTATTTCGGTTTGCTGCCTGGATCTTGAAATATTTAAAGAGTCAATCCGTAAATCCAGGTTATATGATTCCGCCTGTTTGATTGCCTGTTCCAGCGAGAGCGCTTGGCTTTGAGCCACTGCGGTAGTGGGTATCACAGTTAGAATGACCAGCCATAATACTCGTTGTATGTTTGTATAAATTTGCATGATTGTAGTGTTTATCTGACCAGTGGCTTGGGAGATCAAACGAAAGCCACAGGGATGATTTTAATGAACTAATGCTTCAGCCGGTTCGCTATGCTCTTCTTTGGGATGCCCTGTGAAAGGACGTGAGAAGTAGGAGTAAATGGCTGGAATGACATAAAGCGTAAGTATTCCCGCGAAGATCAGCCCGCCTACAACAACGATACCTAGCGACTGACGGCTACCAGAAGAGGTTCCCAGAGATAAGGCAATAGGTAGTGTACCAAATATCATGGCCAGGGTGGTCATCAAGATCGGACGAAAGCGGGATACGGCCGCAATTTTAGCTGATTCAATAATGCTGTTTCCTTCTTCTTTGCTTTGATTGGCAAATTCCACAATTAGAATACCGTTTTTGGTAATTAGACCAATGAGCATGATAATGCCGATCTGGCTAAAGATATTCACAGTTTGATCTGTAAACCATAGACTCAACAGCGCGCCAGTCAATGCCATGGGAACCGTCAAAAGGATAATGAATGGATCAATCAAACTTTCGAACTGTGCGGCAAGGACCAGGTAGATCAAAACAATGGCGAAGATGAATGCGAAAATAAGGCTGTCACTGCTCTCGGAGTAATCCCGGCTTTGTCCGGCCAGTGCTGTGCTGAATCCTTTGGGGAGTTGGTTTGCAGAAATTTTGTCTATCTCTTTAATCGCTTCACCCAAACTTACACCTGCAGCGGGCGTTGCTGAAATCGTGGCACTATACGACTGATTGTAGCGGTAAATGGCTGGTGGACTGATACCTTCATTGAGTCTGGTGAGATTATCCAGTGACACCATTTCTCCACTTCCGGATTTGAGGTATAACGAGCGTAGATCATAGGGTGCAGAGCGGTCCTCACGATCCAGCTGTCCGATCACCTCGTACTGACGGTCATTATGGATAAAATATCCGTAGCGGCGGCTGCTAAGCGCCAGTTGTAATGTTTGCCCGATGGCCTGCGTTGATATACCCAGTTGTGCGGCGCGGTGGCGGTCTATCGATATGCTGATTTCAGGTCGGTTGATTTTAAAATCTGCATCAGCAAAATTGAGTTTAGGATTATTTTCGATTTCTGACATCAATTTGGGCATCACAGATATCAGTTCCTTTAATCCAGGTGCCTGAACTACATATTGAACTGGCTGTGTATTGCCATATCCCCCGATCGTTGGTGTTTGAACCGGAATGATCAATACATTCCTGAATCTGGCGGAAGCGGCAACAAGCTTCATGAAAATTTGCTGTTGGGTCAGACCGCTTTTACGGTCTTTGGGTTCTTTCAAAAATATCCATTGAAAACCACCATTTACAGGCTGCGCCAGCGTACCACCTGCTGCTGCAACCGCCGTATAGGTTCTTTCTTCATTCAAATCCGGTATGGAATCGCTGATAAAGTTTCCGATTTCCTTCATACTGGCCTCCATGCTCTCGTAAGAAGTTCCTTCCGGCGCCATTACTGCCAATCCTATCATGGAACGGTCTTCAAGTGGAGCCAACTCAGAGGGTAATTGAGGTGCCAGCCAATAGGCTACGCCAAATGAAGCAGCCAGTAGCACAAATCCCAGCCATCGAGCTTTCATGAATGCCGACAGTGAATGCGCATAAGCGTTGTTCAGTTTCACAAAGTAAGGTTCTGTTTTTTTGTAAAGCCAGTTATGCGAGGTGCCGGATTTTAGCAGATAAGCGCTCATCATTGGCGTGAGCGTCAGGGCAACGAAGGCTGATATGGACACAGATCCAGCCACAACAATGGCGAATTCTTTAAACAGGCGACCGGTTAATCCTCCTAAAAATAGAATCGGTAAAAACACGGCAACCAGCGTAATGGTTGTCGAAATAACAGCGAAATATATTTCTGCTGATCCCTGCCTTGCGGCCATAATGGGCGGCATTCCCTGTTCTACTTTGGAGTAAATGTTTTCCAGCACAATAATAGCATCATCGACGACAAGCCCTATTGCCAAAACCAATCCCAGCAATGTGAGTACATTGATCGAAAAACCAGCGATATACATAATGAAAAAGGCCGAAATGATCGAAACCGGGATTGCCATTAGTGGAATGATCGTACTGCGCCAGTCACGTAAAAAAATGAAGATAATCAACGACACAAGAGCAAAGGCGAGCAATAACGTTTCCTCTACTTCTGAGAGTGAATTTCTGACAGGAACAGTAAAGTCTTTTCCAAGCGCGATTTCGTATTCTTTGGGGGCTGTCTTTTTGATTTCTTCAAACCTTTTTTTGAATTCATCCACAATGGCCAGTGAATTCGCACCGCGCTGCGGACTAACGCCTGTACCAACACCATAATCAGCCGTTTTGCCACTGTATATGATCATGGCAGTACGCTCATTTTGAGACGACATGACGGCCTGACCTACATCTTTGAAGCGGACGATAGCACCCGCACTTTCGCGGAGGATCATGTTATTGAAGTCTTCTTCGGTCACCAATCTTCCCTGCGTTCTTAAAGTCACTTCGGTATTCGTCCCCTCAATTCTTCCACTTGGTAAATCGACGTTTTCCTTCTGCAGCGCAAGTTGTATATCTGTTGGTGTAAGGCCATAGGCAGACAGCTTAACCGGATCCATTCTTAAACGCATAGCACGTTTACGTCCCGCGTAAGAATCTACCAGACGTACACCAGAAATGGATTGTAGCTTCTCTTTTACATTGATGTTGACAAAGTCAGTTACATCTTCCAAACTTTTTGTTTTGCTCTGAACGGTGAGAAATACCAGAAAGTCTGCCGGTCCCGCTTTTTCAACAATAGTAGGCTCGATGTCAGTCGGCAGTTGCTGACGTGATTTGGAAACCTTGTCACGCACATCATTCGCTGCCGCTTCAAGGTCCGCATTTAATTCAAATTCAACAGTTATGATACTGACCTGTTCCCGTGAAGTGGATGACACCGATCGGATTCCATTGGCTTCCGCAATGGCTTCTTCCAGCGGTTTGGTGACTTGTGAGGCGATGATGTCAGCGCTGGCTCCCGGATAAACGGTAGTAACCATGACAATAGGAGAGTCCGTGACAGGGTATTCTCTGGTTCCCAGAAAGGTATAACCCACGATCCCGAAAAGTATAAGCAATACGGACATCACACCGGCCATGACAGGTCGGGAAATGCTTGTTTGTGAAATTGAGCTCATTTTTTGTGTTGGCTGAGCGCTGAGCGCAGATGGCTGTCAGCGTTTGGCGATAGATGTGAAATGGGTAAAGTATTATTTTATGGTAACCAATTGTATCGGCGCATTCGGACTAAGACGAAGCATATTACTGGTAATTAAGGTATCTCCTTTCGATAATCCGCCCACTACATTTACCGTAGCTGCGTTGCGTTGTCCAATTTCGACGGCCTTGAAAACCGCCTTTTTTCCGTTTACGACAAATACACTGTAACCGTCCGATGAAGGAATCAATGCTTGATTTGGGATTAATAAAGCGCTACCGGAAGTGCTTAAACGTAGTGTAAGACGAGCACTTTGCCCAGGTAGCTGATGGGTGGCATTGCTGCCAACTGCGCGTATAAGCAAAGTTCTGGTTTTTGGATCCAGGCTGGACTCATGCGCCACGATTCGGGCCGTCTGTATTTTGTCGTTGGATTCCACCTGGTACTTTACTACGTCACCAGTCTTTAAGGTACCGGCATGTTTTTCGGGAACGGCAAAGTCAATTTTTAACCTACTATTATCTGTTAGTTCAGCCAGTGGCGTACCTGCCGAGACGTAAGCGCCGGTGTAAACATTTATTATACCCAGATTTCCACTGAATGGAGCCCTGATGCTTGTTTTGGCGATCATTACATTCAGTTGATCAATCTTAGATTGAATTACTTTCAGATTGGTAAATGCCTGATCATAATCCTGCTGCATGGCTGCCTGACGGTCTACGAGGTCTTTCAGTCTGCCCTCATTGAGCATGACCAGTTTCTGCTGCTGTTTCAGCTGTTCCAGCTCTGCGAGCAAATCAGCGTCATCGAGTTTGAACAGCAACGACCCGGCATGAACATGTTGGCCCTCTTTGGCCTGAACCGAAATTACTTTTCTATTCAGTTCACTCATAATGCTTACCTGCTGAAATGCCATAAGCGTACCGGAGACGGTCATTTCCTCGTTCAGTGCCTCGGAGGTTATTACCTGTCCATCCACGGGTATGCCCGGCGACTGCTGCTGTTGCGCTGACTTTTCAGGAACGGTGCCTTTTGAACTATATCCTTTCAGAAGTACACTTCCGAGTATCAGGGCGCCTAATACAAGGCCTGATACAATTTTAGCAGATTGTAATGTCTCGTTCATAAATTGATTAATTTAAATATTTGAATAAATGTAAAAGGAGTATTGGTTGCTTAATCTGTAGGCGTATGGTAATTAGCGAAAGATTACGAAATGTAACTGATGGTTATTTGATTGATATATTTAAATGTATCAATATATTAATGTAAAAAATTTTAGCTTTTCAAAGTATTCAGAAATGAGACATATTCATCCAATACCATCTTATTCAACCTGTACTTGACATTTCTGCCTTCTTTTCCTGCAATGATCAAATCCGCTTCTGCAAGTTGTTTAACGTGGTGGGAAATGGATGGCTGTGCAAGATCAATAAAGTCTGATATCTCATGACAATACAGGCAATCCTCTTTTTCACGCAGTTGTTTCAAAATGGTAATCCTGCTCGGGTCACTCAGTGCTTTAGAGATCTTTTCTACTTTCCGAACATCCATGTTTGGGTATTTATTGATGAATATAAATGTATTGATCTATTTGGATTCAGAGATAATACAAATAGCGTTTCAAAATAATTCCATGGCTTATCATTTTTCTAACGTTTGTCGATTTATCTCACATTACTTTGTACTAAGAATGGATGGCAGCGGCCTGATTGTTACACCGCCACAGAGCCCGGAACCGAAGTTTGGACATATACTGGCAGATGTTTCGCAAATTTCATCTGCATGCCGGCCGTAAAGATCAGGATTACAGGTTGATAGGAAAATGACACGGCTGCACAGGTTTCCTTTTAATTACCATCAGCAGCTTTTATACTGCCAATATTTAGGAGTAGTATGTTGAATTGTCGTAATAAAGTAAAGCATTGCTCAGCTTTCAGATGGATATATCATAAACCAATTTAGGCTTGATAATCCATTTGAAATGCCGGGCAATACTTTGACGGACTTTACTCAACCAGGAATATGGCTGTCATTTATAAAACTGGGAATAAACATCTGACCGGATGCTTTCCGGTTTGTAAACTTTTTCAAGAAGCCCATACAACATTGGGTCATACTGTTTCAGATCTTTTGGACCTCGTAGTATATTCTTCTTGCCGTCATCAAACGGGAAATTAGACCCATACCACCATTGGGTGCCTTCCGCCCAGTATTCTTCCTTGGTATTAATAGCATATTGGCCCTTGTACATACCGGCTTGCTTAGCCAGATCATAAGCTTTACCTATCTCGGCATATAAATCCGGATCTACCGTGCGGATAGCTCCCATGATGTTATGACTGAATTCATGGACCAAGATATTCTCACCGTAGTATCTCGTGCCGGGATACCCCAACAGATTTTCTTCCGCGCAGGAAGTAAGCGTACCGCCCATACCCCTTGCTCTACCATTCCAGTATGTTCTGTCGTCCATACTACCTATGCCGCCGGGAAGATCATATTTCTCACGCTCACCAGGTGTAAGTCTGCGGTCATCTTTTGCGGGTTTTTTCCAGTTTCTTCTTTCCGGAAGATCCATTTCGCCCTCCTGATAGGCAATGATCAAGACCCTGGCCCCTTTTTGTACCAGACTCGCCCTCAGGTCTTCTCTTTTTGTAAGCATCGAATTAACAATATCCCGGGCTACGAGCAGCGCGTCGTCAGGTGTTTTGGCTGATGACATGATGGGGATTCCCTGGGCATCACAGTATTTCTGATAAAAACTGGTATCTGCTTTTAAAGAGTCAGGCGGAGACGTGATTGTGTAGGTGGCATAGCTACGAATTAAAGCATCTTGCCGTGCATCCTGCCGGGCATTCTCTTGGCCATATACACAGCTGTAAGCCAGTAAAGAGAGGCAAAGTATATTTGAAATTCTATTTTTTAACATCGTTACTTGTTTTCGTTGAAGGTATACTTGCCTGCCATCGAGCCGTGTTGACCGGATATGTAGGGTGGCGAAAGAAATGGGAATCAGTTTAAAGAAAATTTCACATCGCTGGACGCTTAAATCGCTGATCTGGTTACTGTATAATTTTAAAAAATCAGTATCAATGGTTAAGGCACCAATTGAATCATTTTCCGCAAGAGATGTAGGGTCAGTGAACATGTCGACAACTATACAATATTAGGTATATACCAAATTGAATTATTGACGGATTTTAACGGAAACGTGAGTGATTTTAGTAAGTAGTCCCAATACATTTATTGCATGTGCAGATATGATGCAGGTTAAGGGATTTTCAATCCTAGAAAAAATATTTATTCGTTTAGGATTAAGTAAATGAATAATAGTATAGATAGTATATTTTTTTGTATTATAGAGGAGAATATTTTCTGACGTCACCCTTGCCAATGGTTTACATCATTTTAAGCCGGTTGTTTATGAAGATACATATCCTATTTCGAAAGTCTGTGCATGACCTTCACCTGCAAGCCCTTTGTATCCTACTGGTATTTTGCCCGTCTCTGTTATGGTCACAAAGTAAAAAAGATACGACAAGTTATATTCAGACACTCGATATTCAGACGGGTAAGATTGACACAGTGCTCTCGATTAACTCGCATTTTGAGGCTCCGAACTGGCACCCGGATAATTATCTGATATTAAACAGCAGGGGGCGCATCTATACGCTGGATCTTGCAACAAAAAAACTGACTACTCTCAATACTGGTTTTGCAACCGAGTGTAATAATGACCACGGTATATCACCGGACAAAGCATGGCTGGTGATAAGTCATAATGATAAAAAAGATCCATCCACAAAATCGTATAAATCAGCCATATATCTGTTGCCCATCAAAGGAGGCGATCCTGTCAGAATAACACCTGAAGTACCTTCGTTTTGGCACGGATGGAGTCCTGACGCTAAGACACTGGCATACTGTGCAGAGCGAAATGGCAATTTTGATATCTACACAATTGGGGTAAAAGGTGGCAAAGAAAAACGGCTCACGACATCTGAGGGGCTGGATGATGGCCCGGATTATTCACCTGATGGTAAATACATATACTTCAATTCCTACCGCAGTGGTCATATGCAGATATGGCGTATGTTGGCGGACGGAACGCAGCCTGAGCAGTTAACTTTTGATCATTATTCCAATTGGTTTGCGCATCCTTCGCCTAATAACAAGTACGTTGTTTACATCGCTTATACATCTGATCAGAAGCAGCAACATTTGTTTGGGAAAGAAGTCAAACTACGTCTGATGGACATTAAAACCAAAGTCATCAAAGACATCACACCTGTATTTTTTGGAGGACAGGGTACAATCAATGTTCCATCATGGCGTGCAGACAGCCAGAAGTTTGCTTTCGTTAGTTACTCAGTTAATTGACGGGTCTGTAAACACGATCTGCCGGATGATAGTATATTTACTTCTTACAGTCTCAAATCCGCAGGTATTATAACACCTGAGGCGGGCGCGCGGCGATAGTTAATAAATAGGGTAGAGGTGCGTATCGCAAGCGATAACAAAAGAAGGTGCTTGATTGGGCAGCACGCTTTGCTAAAAATGAATTGGTAGGTTCCTATTCACGGTTAGTTGCAAAATCTATTAAAAATCAGGTGATCTCAATACACAACTATTATCAATGATTGTGGCTAAATAGAGTTACCTTAGCATATGAAAATCAAAATATTAGAAAAAAAAGACCTTCCGCCGCCTAACTCGCCACTGAAATTCAGGATTAAAAATACAACCAACTGGCGTGTTGGATTTAGCGACAGTGAAACCAGCGATTTTGTGCAGGAAGTAAGAGGGATCACTTACAGTTATTCATGGAACCAGATTGATGAGTATTATTTAACTAAGCCTGTACTGCCATAGGATTAAGCTGCTCATCTTACATTTTATAATACATGTTTTCCGGGGGGCACCTATTTGCACTGCAAGGCTTTTACAAGCTATGTATATTCTCAGGTCAAATCTCCCAAATGACGTTGTTGGTAAGTTTCATGGAACCTTCATAAATAGCATTGTACTAATGAACAAGGCGTTGTGCCTGGCCCATTAGATGATTGCCGTCTTCGATATGGACAATGCTTATTGAATAGTGAAAAGTAAACCACACGGCTTTTTCCTATCAATAATCAATCAATTCGTCACGCGTTTTGCTGATTCTCCTGAGTAGCGATCTCCTACGATCTTGATTTTTGAAGCTGCATCACTCAAATTTTTTAGCTCTTCCGCTGAAAACCGGACATCCAGGGACCAAATGTTCTCCTGTAAACGGACCTTTTTCGTTGTGCCGGGGATAGGCACGATCCATAGTTTCACTAAATTAGTAGTTTAGTGCTTGATCGTATACTCTGAAAGGGGAATTATTTAGATCAAAACACCCATCAGATTTCAGGAAAATGAAGAAACTCTTACCAGCGACACCAGGATTTCTTAATGCTTAGAAGAAGTTAAAACCTAACAAATTAAGTAGATATGAATAGTCAAAAGATTCTGGTTACCGGCGCCAGTATTGCCGGACCTACGCTTGCGTACTGGCTTAATCATTACGGGTTTAAAGTAACGATTGCCGAGCGCGCGCCTGAGCTCAGGCTTGGTGGCCAAAATATTGATGTGAAAGGGCCCGCGCAAGAAATCGCTCGGATGATGGGTATTGAAGAGACTATCCGGGGGAAAAATACAACTGAATCCGGATTGCGTTTTGTAAATACGAGCAACGAAACTATAGCTGAATTTTCAAAAGAAAGCTCTTTAAGTATGACTCAAGAGCTGGAAATCCTTCGCGGAGATCTGGTCCAAATCCTTTATGACCGCACCAAAGCCGATGTTGAATACCGATTTAACGAGCATATTGCCAGTCTGTTGCAAACCGAAGCAGGTGTTGAAGTCACCTTCGCTAGCGGGAAGAAGGAATTATTTGACTTGGTGATCTCTGCCGAAGGAATTGGTTCTTCCACCCGTAAGCTGGCATTCAGCGCCCAGCCTGTATTCAAATACCTTGGCCTGTATACCGCTTATCTGACCATCACCAAAGCATCAACTGACAGCACCTGGGCTCGGTGGTGCAACACTGAACGCGGGATAGTCTACGTGATCCGTCCCGATAATTATGGCGGTACAAGGGCTTCTGTTACTTTTACAGCCAACGAGGATGAGTATAAGGGTCTGTCACTGGAAGAACAAAAAACAGCGTTGATTAAACGCATTAAAGGCAGCGGCTGGGAGTCTGAACGTTTCATTGAAGAAATAAAAATAACAAAGGACCTTTATCTTGACAAGGTCAGCCAGGTAAAAGCGCCGACATACAGTGACGGCAGGGTTGCACTGGTTGGTGATGCGGCCTATTGTGCAACACCCATTGCTGGTAAAGGCACGGATCTGGCGATGGCGGGAGCTTACATATTGGCAGGCGAATTATTCGTCCGAAAAACTTATCGGGAAGCATTCGATTCGTATGAAAACAAAATGAGACTATACGTGGAGAAATGTCAAAAGTTGCCTCCCGGAATTCCTGACCTGGTTTATCCGCAATCCACATTTGGAGTCGCTGTGTTAAATAAAGTTATATCATTAGCAGGCAGTAAACCTGCGAAATGGATAATGGGACTTATGGGAAGTGATAAAAAAGTAACCAGGCAAGAGATTACTCTGCCCGACTACCATAATTAGCAAAATCTATTTTGTAAGAGCTCTGATCTGCGAAGTAATGCGTTTTCAACAGCTTATCGGTGTATTAGTCATACTGCTCGGTAGCCTAGTTGTAAACCTGCTGGTTTTGGACCAGGACATTAACAGCGCCCTGTTTGCTTACCGAGCAATTGTGAGAAGCCGACTCAAAGGTAATCTTGCATTTTTCGACGGAGCTACAAAATATTTATCAGTATAAACCAGTGGTTTTATTTCGTCCATAAATGCATAGATGCAACCTGTGATGCCCAGAATGAAAACAATGATTCCAGACGTCAGACCGAGGCAGAGATGGATTTTTCTAATTAACTTCTTTACATTCATTTTAGCTAATTTCTAATAACGTCCAAGTAAAATACCATCTGACAGCCGGTATTTTACTTGGACGTTCGGTTTAGAATCTAAATGTCAGATTGGCAGCAAAACTGGCTGGTGCCTGCGGATTTCCCCAACTGTCCCAATACCTGGCATTTGTTAAATTGTTGACTTTTACATTAACTGCCCAGGTATCACGGCTGTAAAACATGGTAGCACCCAGAATCGTGTAGGCAGGTACGGCAAATGCGTTATTACTTGCCCGGTAAATCTTGTCTACATAGTTAATACCAGATCCCAGTCCTAACCCTTTCAGCGTATTCTGGAAAGTGTAGGATGTCCATATGTTAGCCACGTTTTCCGGCGCATTGGCTGCTTTGTTACCTTCGATCAATGGGTTGGAAGCTTTTTGATCCGGTTATCGTTAAATGCATAGCCAGCGACGATGTTCAAACCTGTTACAGGCTGCGATATCAGTTCAAACTCCGCACCTTTACTTACCTGCTTCCCATCCTGAACCGTAAACTGGTCAGCATCTACTCTGGTGGCATTGTCGATCAGGATATGGCAATAACTGAGAGTGGCACTTCGTTTTTTGCCGAAAACTTCTGCTTTTACACACCTTCTGCCTGATTGGCAAATGGGGGATCTAAAATCAACCGGCTTCCATCAGGCTGAGTCGTGAGAGCGATATTTTGGAAACCACTCGTGTAATTGGCAAAAGCAGATACTTTATCTTTTACTATCTGGTAGACAACCCCTAATTTCGGTGCCAGTGAAGTCTGCTTGAATCCTTCTTGTGTGCCTTGAATTTCCTTCCTGTTAAAGTGGTCGATCCTCAGTCCCAGCATCACTGAAAAGCGATTAGAGAAATTGATCACATCTGATACATAAGCACTAGCTGTGTGCTGATCGGATGTCGGGTAGGGCTCAAAATTGACTGCCTTATCAATATTTTGCCTGATAACAGGACTGAAACTTTCTGTCACAACGATTTCAAAATTTCAGGCGTAAGTCATCTGTCTGTCTCATCCCGATACTGAATGACTAACGCCCTGTCTCATTCGCTTTTGAGTGAAGATATTGGATTCATCAACGCGGATTTTATGGATTGATAGCTGATGGTAAGTGCCACGATAAAAAAGGCGATCAGGCCTGCTAAAGCAAAAATCCAATAACTTATCTCTACACGGTAAGCAAAACCTTCAAGCCACCGGTTCATCACATACCACGCCACCGGAGTTGCAATCAGAATGGCCACCACAACTAATTTAATAAAGTCGCTGGAAAGCAACATGACGATGGTACGGAAATCTGCTCCCAAAACCTTACGGATACCGATTTCTTTTGTACGCTGTTCTGCCATGTATGTTGCCAGTCCAAGCAGTCCCAAACAGGCAATGCCTATGGCCAGACAGGAAAACGTGGTAAACAATTTTCTGAAGATAAAATCATCCTTATACTGGCGGTTAAAATCTTCATCCAGAAAACTATAAAGGAAAGGTCTGTGCGGTTCTGTTTCACTCCACACGGCACCCACCTGCTGAATCGTTTTTGTCAGATCTTCTGATTTGACTTTAATGGATAGATACCGGCTGGAATAGGCCTGGAAGGGCAGGGTGAGCGGTTCGATTTTCTGATGTAAAGAAGTGAAATTGAAATCTTTCACGACCCCTATCACAACACCGTTTCTTCCCCACTGACTGAATTTTTTACCTATAATTTCCTCAGCATTTTTATATCCGTATTGTTTTGCCGCTGCTTCATTAATAACCAAAGCACTGCTGGAATCTGCAGGGAAATCTCTGGAGTATGATCTTCCTGCAACGAGCTCTAATCCAAAATGTGGTATAAAGTCTATACCGACCTCAAAAATGGGTTGTGTCATCATTTTCATTTCGCCATCCTTTGTTTCTATCTCGGTGCCGGCATGCGGGAAAAAGCTTCCGGGAACACTTCGTGAAAAAGCGACTGAGACAATAGACGGGTTTTCTTCCAGCCTTGTTTTTAAAAGCTGCGATTTAGCATTTACGGCCTCATCGTAGTTGTAGTCAATGACCAGCATACTTTCTTTATCGAAGCCTAAATCTTTATCCAGCAAATGATTCATTTGTGTATAGACTATAATGGTTACCGCAATGAGCAGTATGGAAAGACTGAATTGAAAAACCACCAGTCCTCTTCTCAGATTTACACCTGATGTTGACTTGGTCAAACCTTTCAACACATGCACCGGACTGAATCCTGAGAGTACCAGTGCCGGATAAGAACCCGCCACAAAAGCGATCAGCACCATGGCTCCCAAAATGATGGGGACACTTTTCCAATGGATTAAAATGCCTGGTTCAAATTCTTTACCGGTTAAACCTGTCATAAAAGGTAACGAGATCACCACCAGAATGACAGCGGTAATCATCGATAGAGAAACGATAACAAAGGATTCGCCCAGAAACTGAGAGATTAAACTGCTTCTGGCAGCACCAATGGATTTGCGGATGCCGACCTCTTTGCTGCGTTCCATAGAACGGGCGGTGGATAAGTTCATGAAGTTGATCATGGCGATCACCAGGATGAACAATCCAATGATAGAGAAGATATACATGTTTGACAGACTTCCGGTTTCTCCCGGCTGACGATCCGCATCGGATTTTAGGTAAACATCGTTCAGCGATTCCAACTCTATTACATATTTTGTTTTCGGGTCTTTACGTTGCCGCTTTACGAATTCAGGCAGCTTTTGTTTAAAAGCAGTTTCATCAAATTTTTCGTTTACCAGAAAGTAGGTGTAGAAATCAACATAGTCCCACGTCTCAAAGATTTCCGGTAACGATTTTTTAAACGTACTAAGCGAAAGCAGGGCATTGAACTTAAAGTGAGAATTACCGGGAAGATCCTTCATGATACCGGTCACGATGTACTGACCCTCATTCGCTCTCCCCGGCGAACCGCTTCCTTTTAGTGTTTTACCCAATGCATTTTCATTGCCGAAATACTTCCGGGCCGTGCTCTGTGTTAATACGATGCTATACGGATTTACCAATGCAGTTTTAGGATCACCCTGCAACAAATCCCAGCTGAATACATCAAACACGGTGGAATCCATGAAGAATACACCATTTTCCTGATACTTTTTATCCTCGTTGGTCAGCAGGATATCGGCTCTTCCGGAAAACTGAACTACTTTTTCTATTTCAGGAAACTCATTTTTAAGTGCCGGTCCAACCGGGGCATTACCCCACACCCAGGAAGGGCCCTCTTTCGACAGATTTTGGGGATCTTCGGATACTCTCGTTCCATGCGTGACGCGGTAGATCCGGTCGCGCTTCGTATGATATGTATCGTAGGAGAGCTCACTTTGTACAAAAGTAAAAATCAGGAAGCAGCAGGCAATTCCTACCCCCAATCCGAGAATATTAATGGCCGAATACGCTTTCTTTTTTATCAGATTTCTCCAGGCAATCAGAAAATAATTTTTATACATGGCATAGGGCATAAAGGTGTAAGATGATTTAAAATTTCTTAACAGGGCAGGTCGAAGCAACCTGAGCATTTCCCATGTATAAATTCGTTTTGCTTTTTGGACAGAATACTGATGGAGATTTTCCTGAAAAATCTCCTCCATATCGCCTTCAATTTCTTCGAGGTATTCCGTTTTTAAAATACTCCGCATTAGACGCAATGGCCATTTGGGAGGTTGCATATGCTCAGGCGCGCTCATATCATTTTCAATTCAGAGGTCAAAGGAATTGAACTCCACAGATCTGCCCGGATTGCTCTCATTTCTTCCAGCACCTTAAGCGCGTGGGAAGTGGTATAGTAGATCCGTTTGCGTTTACCTCCTCTTTTCAAAGTGGCTTCGCCGAAGGCGGAGGTGAGAAAACCTTTTTCTTCCATTCTTTTCAGTGCCGATTGAATGGACCCTACACTTAGTTTTTCTTTCAATCGTGTTTCCAGCTCCCGTTTGATCTCCACTCCGTACGCATCCTGCTGTAAAGCTGCTACTGTAAGCAATACAAGTTCTTCAAATTCTCCCAGTTTGGTCTTCTTCATAATTTACTATTATTCGTAATTGCAGTTAATATAGCTACTTTATTTTATTCTTAATTGCAGTATATATGAATTAAAATCGAAATGTATCTATAATATTCTGACTATGAGTGTGTTGATTTGTATATAATTTTTAGTGGTCAAATGAGTTTATTGTGGTGATGAGAGCATTTCCTGGCTTTAGTCGTTTGGAATCCTGTCTTACCAATAGACAATATCGAATCTTTACAGCATTTATGTCAGGTTTTAGCATGGGTCAAAAGTGGCGTTCATAATCTACAGCGGTCGTTTAATATTTATTCCTAGTTGAGGAAGTACTTATTGTTTTCAGCATCTGATATTAGATTCTGGCTATACGTGGTTTATTCTTCAGATATGGTCAATGAAAAATAGGATTGACAGCAAAGTAAATCTGTAATTTGTCTCTTTTTATCTTATGAAGTTATGAACAGTTCCTTCCGGCCAACTGTCCCATGTTGGTGGTTCCTCCCGACTTATTGAATGCCCACTGCCAAAGGATTAATCAAGGGTTAATGAATGCTTCACACAAGCATAATATTGCAAACTTACTTTTGCAGTCAGAAAATTCAGAAGACAGTATTGGCAAACAAACCAGACTTATGATGTATTGGCAAGGTGTAGCTGACCTTACAAAATCGCATCTGTAAGCATCAATTCTTCCATTTTCACGAAAGAACTCTCCAACTTTTTAGATACACACGACACCAGCAAGCTGGTGATCGGAACGGCATGTAATTACTTTACCAAAATCACATCTATTACTTATTAACTAACAAAAATGAATCGATTATTTACGGGACTTATGGTCTTGGTTATCAGTATGTTGTTTTCTGTCCATACGTACGGGCAAGGCAATGAAGCGACAATCATTGGAAAAGTGACTGAAGATGCAGGGCCTATTGTTGGTGCCACTGTGTTTGTTAAAAATGAATCCACTGGTTTTCAGGCCGGCACAGTTACAGATGTGAATGGAGACTACATTATCAAACAGCTTCCCTTGGGTTCTCCCTATTCTGTTACCGTGTCTTTCATAGGTTTTGGAACACAGAAAAAAACAGGATATGTACTTAACCAGAGTGATCAGTTGAAGTTGAATTTCAGGATGGAGGGCAGCTCAAACGAACTGCAAGCCGTAGATATCAAGGCAAATTCGATAAAAAACTCAGTAGCAACACTCGGTTCTTCAACACCTATCAGTGCCAAGGATCTGCTTAAGCTTCCGGTAAATGGACGGAATTTTACATCTCTGATCGAGCTTTCCCCTTTGAGTAACGGCAACAGTCTTGGCGGGCAGTTGGGTTCTTCCACCAACTATACAATTGATGGTATGACCTCACGCAGCACAATTGCGGGTGGTGAAACCGGAGGTACCTACGCCATTTCAATGGAGGCAATCCGTGAATTCAAAGTGGTTACCAACGAATATGATGTTACACTTGGCCGCGCAGGTGGCGGAACGATCAGCACGGTAACTAAATCAGGTACAAACCAACTGACCGGTAGCATATTTAACTTCATGCGTGCGAACTGGCTTTCAAGTGGTTATGATTTGAGAGGAAATAAAAGAACCCAGGATTTCTCTACATACCAGTATGGCATGTCGCTGGGGGGCGCATTGAAAAAAGACAAAGCACACTTCTTTGTAGCCTGGGACCGTCAGGCCGATTCCCGTCCTCTTTTTATAGCCAACCTGCAATCTGAAGCAGACGTTGCGGCTAACCGTGTAACGCAGCAAACACTGGACAATTTTCTTGATATAGCAAGATCAAAATACGGTGTATCCAACAGTCCGCAGTTTGGTTCGTTTGGCAAGAAAAAAGGTACTGACGCGATTTTCGCAAGAATTGACTGGCAGTTGAATTCCAAGAATTTACTGACGCTTCGTAATAACCTGATCACAGAAAACGACAAGCTATCGGAAGGTGACAATACGTCGATCAATGCATACGAATCATACATCGACCGTAAGCGGTTCAATAATAGCCTTATGGCATCACTTCGTACGATCGTAAGCCCAAAAATCACGAACGAATTGAAAGTGCAACATTTTTACCAGTACGAAGCTGTGATACCGAGCTCGGAGCTACCTTCTTCCAGTATTCCCCGCGCAATTGTTGAAAATATAAACTCAACTTCGGGAGCGAACAACTACATCACCAACATTCAAATCGGTGGTCAGCGTTTCTCTCCTGAATGGTTCAGAGGCCAGGTTTATCAGGCAATGAACAACCTGTATTACAATACCGGAAAGATCAACTTTACTTTCGGTATCGACGTGATGTTCAACCGCATGAAGTCAGTTTACGGTAGTGAAATGAATGGACGTTTCTATTTCACTGGACTTGACAACTTCAACAACCTGACTCCTTACCGTTACGCCCGTGAGATCAACCTGCTTGATGATCCAAGCTCAATTGTAAACTCTCTGGCAACAGGTCTTTACGCACAAATGGAAACCAAACTGGCCCGCGGTCTTGATATGATGGCGGGTTTGCGTTTGGACAATACACAATACCTGAATAAAGCGAATTTCAGCCAGGTCGTATTTGATGAGTTGAACCTGCGTACCGATAATAAGATCAATACAACGCAATTGCAGCCACGCGTACAATTTACCTGGGATGTAAATGAGCAAAGGAAAGACATTGTTCGTTTCGGTGCGGGTATCTTCGGTTCTCAGTTGAACCCGTATTCGATGATCAACAACATGTTGTTTGACGGAACGAAAGTGGCAGCAGTTGAGATCCAGGGTTCGGCAGTACCTACCCCTAACTTTCCGGGATATCGTGCAGATCCTACAACAGCTCCGGGCGCTGACCTGTTCAACAACCCGAACATTGAGCGTTTGATTACAATCAACATGAACAATGCTGATGCGAAAATCCCGGTTCTTTACAAAACAAACTTCTCATACAACCACTTTTTCAGCGATCGTCTTCGTGTTGGTGTGAATGGTTATGCCTCCTGGGCGCGCAACAATTATATGTATGTTGACCGCAATATGGTAGAAGATCCTTATTTCCGGATTGAGGCAGAAGCAAATCGCGGCGTGTACGTTCCAGCTGACAAAATCAACGTAAAAAATGGGGCAACCAACTGGTTAGATAGTCGTAAAACGACGAAAGTAGGTCGTGTGCTGGAATTGGTGAGCGAAGGTAAAAAGAACCAGTATGCTATTGTAATTGATGGAACATACCGGTATTTCAAAGATGGGCAGATCACCGTTTCTTATACGTACAACGATTCCAAAGACAATACTTCGTACAATGGTAACGTGGCAAACACTGCTACGCTTGATTTGATGGTCAATGACGATCCACGTGATTTGAGCCGGATTACCTATGCAAACAATCACTTCCGCAACAAAGTGGTATTCTACGGAACTGCACCAAGCATCTGGGGTGTGACACTGGGTCTGCGTTATTCAGGGATTGGTGGAACTCGTTACTCTATGGCCGTGAGTGGTAATATGAACGGTGACTTCGTATCTTCTAATGACCTGGCTTACATTTATGATCCAAATAGTCCGGAAACACCGCAGTCCGTTCGTGAAGGACTCCAGTCTATCCTAAATAATCCTGAGGCAGAGCAAAGCATCAAAGACTATATCACCAGAGATATGGGCAAGATGGCAGAGCGTAACGGAGGTATCAATGGTTTTTATGGGGTGTTTGATCTGAGATTGGCTAAGAAGTTCAACTTCTACAAAAATCACGGTCTGGAAGCATCTGTTGATATTTTTAACGTAGCTAACCTGCTAAATAAAGAATGGGGTGTGGGAACGAACCTTGGAAAGCAGAACCTATATACCATCAGATCGTTTGATCCGGAGGCGAAGCGATTCAATTACGGTATGAGCAACGGAACAGGTGTATCTGGCCTGAATGGCAATCCCTACCAAATCCAGATCGGTTTACGGTATGCCTTCTGATTTAGGACACAGCAGCTGTTAATTGCCTATTGTAGTAGCGTGCGGTCTGACTTAGCCTGACCATACGCTGCTTTTAATTCATTCTTTCAAATCAAAATGAGAAAACTACTTTCAATCCTGGGTGTAGCGCTTACCCTGAATGCTTTTGCACAGGATGCGCATGTGATCCTGATCAGCGTTGATGGACTGCGTCCGGAGTTCTATAAAGATCCAACATGGTCGATGGTCAACCTTCGGCAAGGCATGAAAACGGGTGCCTATTCAGATGGAGTAACGGGCGTTTTTCCTTCTGTTACTTATCCTTCTCATACCACGATTATGACAGGCGTGAAACCATCGAAACATGGAGTTTACTACAACACGCCTCCCGAACCTTTGGAAGTGACAGGGAAATGGTTGTGGGAATATGATAAGATTAAAGTGCCCACGATTTTTAGCGTTGCGAATCAAAAAGGCTTAAAAACGGCTTCCGTATTCTGGCCGGTTTCTGTGGGCAGCCCCGCGTCTTACAACGTCCCTGAATATTGGTATCTGCCCGAAGTAAAAGGCGGGAAACGCAATATGACCAAAGCACTTTCTGAAAATGCGTCTCCGAAGGGGTTGTTTGAAGAGATTGAGCAAAATGCGACGGGGAAACTGGAAGAGATAGACTTTGACGGGGATTACCTGAGTATTGACGACAATATGTCGAGGATAAGTGGTTATTTGATCCGTAAGTATAAGCCTTCATTTCTGGCGGTACATCTGGTTGCTGTTGATCATTTTCAACACGAGCAGGGCCGTGAAGGCGATAAGGTTCGTGCTTCACTGGCAGGTGTGGACAGAGGAATTAAAGCCATTATAGAAGCAACGGAAAAAGCAGGAATCAGAGATAAAACGACTTTTATCATTACCGGCGATCATGGGTTTGTAGACATTCATACGAGCCTTGCTCCCAATATATTATTGGCTCAGGCAGGACTTTATGATCCCAACAACAGGGCAAACTGGAAGGCATTTTTCCATAGCGCCGGCGGTTCTGCATTTCTGCAGTTGAAAGATAGAAATGACACAAAAACACTGGATAAAGTGAAGCAGCTACTGGAGAAGCTACCCGCGAACCAGAGAGCGCTCTTCGAAATTAAAACCCGTGAAGTGCTTGATGTAGTGGGCTCAGATCCAAATGTATTACTTGCTCTCGCTCCCAAACAGGGTGTAACGATCAGTGGAGCTGCCACCGGCGACTTTATAAGGGCTGCAAGTGGTGGTACACATGGATTCTTTCCGGATTTCAAAGAAATTCAGACTGGCTTTATCGCTTTTGGTAAAGGAATTAAGCAAGGCGCCGTCATTCCGGAAATGGGTCTTCAGGATATTGCACCACTGATTGCCAAATTATTGAAGCTAGATTTCCCAACTGCTGACGGAACATTATATCCCGGATTACTTGTGAAAGAATAATCAACAATGAAAGTGCTCAACACCGTTTGGGTCTTGCTGCAAAGCGGGAGTCAGGCGGTGTTTTTTGATTGGACTTGAACATGTTTTTAAACTCACAAATAGTGGTGTTTTGTTTCGTTTTCTTTAAGTCATGTACACTAGCTGGATATTGTTGAAGTGTATGTGTTTGAACATGTATGTTCGGATTTATCTTGCTCCGACATTTGCCAACCTTAAAGTCTTGCAGCAGATCAGAATTGCTGTGACAGGAGTGGAGGCCTGATGCAGATACTCCACTCTGCTTATCAAATGTCCGTATAGAGCAGTGCCGACGCTTTATGGTACCAGCAATTCTCATTGTCATACAAGGAAACAGGGATGTCAGACTGGCGCTGGCATCCCTGTTTCTTTTATTAATTATGAGCTTTTTATTAATAACCCGGATTTTGTGTTAAACCCCAGGTTTGCACTTCGTTCAATGGAATCGGAAGTACAGGCACCGGGTTTACACTACCCGGGAATGAATGCTGCTGTGCCCTGGTTCTGATATCGCCCGAAAGTGAGTTCATATAGGTTCCGGTGCGCACCTGATCCCAGAAACGTAGGTGTTCCATACCAAGCTCTACCCGGCGTTCATGCAGTATCGCTTGTTTCAGTGCTGCACCTGTAACGGTTGATGCAATGTCTGGCAGCGCTGTAGCAGGGATGTTGGTCGGGGCGTAGGTCATTGTTCCCAATACAGATCCCAAAGGTTGGGTGGACGCCTTTGCTCTCCTTCGTACTGTATTGACAGCAGTGCGCGCCTCCGCCTCGTTTCCTATCTCAGCGGCTGCCTCGGCTCTCATCAAGAGGATTTCAGCATAACGCATTTTCCTGATATTCTGTCCGGAAGCAGAAGCTTGTGCAGGCTGAACGATTGCTGCTTTACGATTCAGAAATCCAGTCATGTTTTCGTCAGGGAAACTCACAACCTGTCTTACTCCGAATAAAATATATCCGTTTCCATACATGGTCATGGCCTTGCGCGGATCGTTATCTTCAAATTCTTCCGCCAGATCCGTGGTAGGATTGTTAAAGCCCCATCCCCAGGTTGCGCGGTTATTCTGGATCACGTTATTGGTTGTACCGGTTTTGATCGGTCCCCATGTTTGTCCGGATTCAGCAGCCTGAATTTCAAAAAGTGATTCCGTATTGTTTTCGCTGACTTCATCGAAAATAGCTGCATAGTTAGCTGTAAGTCCATATTGTCCCGACTGAGCTATAGCGGTTGTCAGGTCAAAAACTTCCTGCCAGGTGTGGTTATTACCATTATCCATACCAAGCTGATACATGATTGCGCGGGCAAGATATCCGCGTGCAGCACCTTTGGTTGCACGTCCCAGATCCAGGGCTGCATATCCGTTTTTCTCAGGAAGCAGTTCAATCGCCTGCCGAAGATCAGCCTCTACAAATGCGTAAGTTTCTGAAATTGTCGAACGAGTGGTAGTGGAATATTCAGTCGTTTTTACAGGCTCCGAGAATAACGGCATTCCTCCAAAAAGACGTACCAGGTAAAAGTAGTAGTAAGCGCGAAGGAAATGTGCTTCACCCTTGATACGGTTTTTAAGTGATTCGCTGATTGGCGCATTGTCAATATTCTGCAAAACCCAGTTGGAACGATAAATCCCGATCCATTGGTTACCCCAAACACCACTTATTGGGCCATTGACCGGTAAGGCACGCCATTCTTTCAGGTGTTGAATATCGATGAAATCACTTGCGGTACTTCCTTTTTCTGCATCGTCAGACAATACATCTCCGAACATCCACTCATAATTGTGAGGCAGGTAGTTACCTAATCCGTCATTTCCTTCGTCATACGACGCGACGTCATAAACAGCATTAATAGCCAGTATGGTATTGGTAGAATCCGAAAAATAATTACTGTCGGTCTCACGCCCAAGTGGCTCTTTTTCCAAAAAATCACTGCATCCCTGAGAAAGCATACATGCTACTACAAGGCTTAATACACTATATCTTTTCATTTGTGTCAATACAATTAAATTCTAAAATGAATCCTTTTCTCAAAAGTTTACGCTCAATCCGATCCTTGCCACACGTGGCTGCGGATAAGCAGCGCGGTCTACTCCAAAGTTCAGCGGATTGCCGTCAAACTCACCTATTTCAGGATCCATTCCCTTGTACTTGGTGAAGGTCAGCAGGTTGTCGGCTGCCACATACACACGCAGGTTGCTCATACCTATTTTGCCACTTACTGCTGTGGGCAATGTGTAGCCCAGCGTCAGGTTACGAAGTCGCATATAACTTCCGTTGCTTACAAAACGGTCACTGAACTGATCGTTGTTGTTCGGATTAAGCTGCGTCATTCTTGGCTGGTCGGTATCGGTGTTTTCCGGCGTCCAGCGGTCGAATCTTTCGGCTACAGAATTGAACATCCCGTTTGCATTATTCATCCAGTGTCCGAGTCCGTTCACAAGTTGCACGCCTGTTACACCTTGCAAAAAGAAGCTGAGGTCAAAGCCTTTATAGCCCAGGTTGGCATTGAAACCAAAAGAAAGATTTGGCGTTGCACTCCCCAGATACGTACGGTCATCATTGTCAATTACGCCATCATTGTTCAGGTCCACAAATTTTACATCACCCACTTTCGCATTCGGTTGAATTGGTGTGCCTTCTCTCGTGTAAGCGTCCAGCTCAGCCTGTGTTCTGAAGATGCCGTCGGTTTTAAGTCCGTAATAGTATGCGATTTCGCGGCCTACTTCTGTACGGGTAGTTTGTCCAAACCCGTTGATGTCTCCACCTGCGATAGGTTCACCACCACCCAGGTCGCTCACATTGTTGATGATTTTACTTGCATTGATACCAATGTCATAAGTAAAGTCTTTGATCGAATTTCTGTAATTCAGGGCAAGTTCAATCCCTTTGTTTTCCATGCTTCCCGCATTAACATACGGAGGTCCCACGCCTGCGAATACCGGAATAGGCACCCGTACAATCATGTCTGAGGTATTTTTGATAAAATAATCGGCAGTCAGAGAAAGGCTGTTTCCAAAAAATCCTGCGTCAATACCGAAATTAGAACTTGTTGTGGTTTCCCATCTCAGGTCAGGATTGCTAGCCACGGTAGGGGCGAAGCCCTGCACAGCAGTATTGCCGAAGACATACATATTGTTACCAGAAACGGTCGTTACATAACCATAGTTGGCAGCGCTGTTCTGATTACCAACCTGTCCCCAGCCTGCGCGTAATTTCAGCTGACTGATGGCTGGAATCGCTTTGATAAATGATTCCTCCGCGAGGTTGTAACCTACAGCGAAAGAAGGGAATGTTCCCCATCGGTTGTTGGCAAGAAAACGAGAAGATCCATCTCGGCGTAATGTTGCGGTCAACAGTAACTTTTCATTGAAGTTATAGTTCAAACGGCCAAAAAATGACTGCAGCGACTCGTCCGACTGAGCCGTTTCCAATAAGTAGTCTGTGCTCTTGGTCGCAGACAGATACCATTGTGATTTATCATTGGGTACATCCAAAACTGTAAGTCTCATATCACTGAAAGTAGTCCGTTGATTTTCGATACCAACCATGGCCGTAAAGCTGTGCTTACCTATTTCCTTTGCATAGGTCAGGTAATTAGTCCAGACCCATCCCAGTGTTTCGCCTCTGCCTTCACGTAAACTGCTTTGCTGGCGCTGATCATCATTGGCCAGGAAGTATTGAGGTAAAAAGCGCTTGTCCTGCGAATTCAACCAGTTTACGCCATATTGTGTACGAAAGCTCAGTCCTTTTGCAATCTTGGCGTCGGCAAAGAAATTCGCATTGACCAGCTTCTGATACACTTTGTTGTTTTCGTACTCATCTGCAATACGCGCAGGATTGGTTGCATTGCCCTCAGCCACAGGACGTCGGCCCCAGAAGTTGGTTGCGGGATCCCAGGCTTTAGCCAGTGGTGAAACGGAAAGTGCGCTGGTGAGAATTCCACCATACTGATCGCCGAAATACTGCGTCTTATCTGTATCTGCATAAGCAGCTGAAATTCCTGCGTCAAGCCATTTGGTTACATAAAAATCGTTGTTGAACCGTAGGAACAGCTTTTTTACCGGTGAATTTTTTACGATTCCTTCCTGGTCAAAATAGGTTCCCGTCAAACTGTAACGATGCTTTTCATTACCACCCATGATGTTCAAACTGTAATTTTGCATAATACCAGTCTGCATCACTTCATCCTGCCAGTCGGTACCCTGCTCACCGCTTTGGCGAAAGCCGTTTAGTGTTTGGTAAAGCGCACCGTTCTCAGGGAGCACTGTTCCATCATTGGCATAAGATTCTAACCTTAATGTGGCATATTGACTGGCGTTGAGCATATCTACTTTGTTTCCGGCTCTCTGTACACCTGCATAAGCATCGAATGAAATTTTCGGTGTACCACTTTTCCCTCTTTTTGTTGAGATCAGAATCACTCCGTTTGCACCACGCGAACCATAAATTGCAGTCGCGGATGCATCTTTCAAAATTTCCATGGATGCAATGTCTCCCGGCGCCAAAAAGCTGATGTCGTTGGTCTGAAAGCCATCTACAACGTACAATGGGTCACTGTTGTTGATTGTACCTACACCCCTGATACGAACTCTTACCGGTGCACCTGGCTCGCCTGACTGACTTACAATGTTGACACCCGGCACACGGCCCTGTATTCCCTGTAATGGATTGACCGTAGCAATCTTGGTGATCTGTTCAGCCTTCACAGAAGCTACCGCACCTGTGATGTCGCTTTTTTTCGTAGTACCATAACCTACTACCACGACTTCGTCTAATGCTTTAGTATCCTGCGTCAACGTAATCTGAAGCGAGGTTTGCGTTCCTGGTTTAATTTCCTGCGCGTTGTAACCAACAAAGGAAAAAACAAGTGTCACATCATCGTTTGGTATCGACAGAGAGAAACGCCCTTCAACATCAGAGGAAGTACCGGATGTCGTCCCTTTAATTGCGATATTTACTCCTGGCAGAGCCCCGCCGGTTTCATCCTGCACAGTACCCGTTATAGTCCGGTCGGCCATATCTTCTGATGAAGCCAGGTTGCCCAGAGGATTGATGTCGCCAGTTTCACCGGCTCCCTGTGTAACCTTCTTGATGACGATTTTATTTCTGATAAGCTTGTAAGAAATATTATCAGGTAAAAACATGGTTTCCAGTACTTCACTCAATCTTTTATTTTCAAGTTTGAGCGTCACCTTACGATTTACCGGTAGTAACTGTAAGCTATATACGAACTTTAAATTAGTGCTTGCTTCGAGTGAAGACAGAACTTCACGGATCTCTTTTTGATCGACCTTAACCGACACCCGCTGGGTCAGTAATTCCTGTGCTCCGGAATTGTGCGCATATCCGTAGGCGGTTGCTATGCAAATTAAAAATAACTGTATACTTGACACCTTCATAATTGCCCATATAGGATTTATGATTTTAAGTCTTTTTTTCATTGATTTGTAATTGTTAGATCTCTTAACACGATGATTTACAACTCCGATCGCCAATTTTCCAGAGAGGCGGGCAACATGAGACATGTTGGACAGGAGAAAGGTCGAGGTATGTTTCCAGCATCTTCGGCCTTTTTTAGTATTTGGAAAATAGTTTACAGCATATGGAGGATAGGTTTAAGGGTGAAAAATTATCTTGATAAATCGCATCCTTTTCCGGATAGCATTACTGAATCATTGATTAACTGATACTTTGCATCAATACTTTCACAGAGAATTTCAAGCTGGGTGAATAGCGTGGTTTCCTGAGATAAATCTGCGGTAATAATGCAATTTTTGAGATTTGCGTTCGATAAGTTGATTCTAACTCCGTAGGCTTCTTCCAAAACAGGTACAATCTCTGCCAGTGGTTTTTCCAGATAATTGAAGTTAAACTTTGCGTTTTTGGTTATTTCCGTTGCTATAATCTTAGGCTGTTCAACGATACCTGTAACCAGTTTCTCATCCTGCGGATAGAAGGTCACTTTTTTATTTTGGGTAAGTACTACTTTTTTATCTACTGGTACCTGTTGCTTTTCGTCACCCGATTGCTGCACTTCCACAACTCCTGTCAACACGGCTACTTCAATACTGTTTTTCTGTTTGTTTTCTTTGATGGTAAAACTGGTTCCAAGAACTTTTGTTACGATGTTGTTGGCATGAACATAAAATGGGCGTGACTTGTCATGGGCTATTTCAAAAAAGACATTCCCCGACAGATATACCCTGCGCTCACGTTCGGCGAATACTGCCGGATAGAACAATCTTGCACCGGGTTCCAGACTTACTTTGCTTCCATCGGGCAGATTAAAAACTTTCTGTTGGGATGTTTCATTCGTTATTTTGTTCATATTCTCAACCACCTCGTTCTTGACCCCGGCAATAATTATTGTGCTGTTTAACGCGTACCGGGATCCGACGAAAACACCAATAAATAATACGCAGGCAGCTGCAAGGCGGATAAAGAAATTCCGCTTCCAAAAGGGAAGAGGCATAATAACGCTGTCAGCAGTATTCGGATCCATTCCCCTGTTAATCGCTGTCCACATCATTTTTCCAGCCTGATCCTCATCTAACCTGTCCTGTTTAGTCTCAGTATGGTCAATGGATTCATACCATATGTCCATTATTTTGGTCTCCTCCTGATTAAGCCGCTTTTTCTGGTAGCGATCCAGCAGGTGCAAAAAGGCTTTTAGATTTTTGATCATCACATTAGGGGTTAGGTAAGTTCTTAAACGTGTAAGCTGTGATTACACTCAGGTAAATACGTTTGGTCCGGGACGGTGCGCCTTGCTATACTGCCCTACTATAATATAAGTAGATCATCATGGAATTCACCGCAAATCATTTTATAAATTCTTATAAAATTTATAAAAAATAAGCCGTTTTATCTGAAAATTATTGGATTTGTTACTTTGTCTGAGCAGTTCAGAGTAGCGGTGCAGCGCTAAGAAGAAGTACTATTAAATAGTCTTTGAGATTAGTCCTCAGAGACCTCAAGCCTTGGGTAATATGATATTCAACTGTTCGTAGGGGAACATCCAGTCTGCGGGCAATCTCCTCAGCCGTCTGACATTGAATTCTGTTGAGCTCGAATATAACCCTGGTTTTTTCCGGAAGTTTTTCAATGCATAAGAAGATGGATCTTGAAAGCTCGTTGTATGCCAACGCATCTTCTGTTTCCGATGACTCCTCTTGGTGATGTAGTTTTACTGATTCGGTGTAAAGTTTTCTTTGGACCTCTTTTTTGTAAAAATCAAGAACCTTATATTTTACGGCGGTGTAAAGATACCGTTCCAAGTCCTGGATTTGTACCATCTCACGACGCAGCCAGAGATCCAGAAAAATTTCCTGCACAATTTCCATCGCATTCTCCTCAGTTCTTACTTTGCTCAGAGCAGTACGGTACAACTTTGACCGATACTGATCGTAGATTTCTTCAAACGCAGCCTTATCTCCTTGCCGCAACAGTTGCAGTAGTTCGGCCTCATTTGTCAAAATTCCCTCCATAATTACTTTGAGCTATAAGCTTAGGTATTACATATAGTGACAAATATCTATTTTTTTTTACTATATACCCAAATACTACCATTTTAAATGTAGTTATCACAGTTTATGAAATGTGCAGGGAATGGTCTATATCCAGATCACAATTGGAACGTTTTTAAGGAATTTTAGTGAATAGATGAGAATAGGGAAGTTTTATTCCGGAACATACTTAATCCGATTTAAACTGACGTGTTATCAACTATCGGATAAGAGGGAAACGAAATTGGGAAGTTTGTGCTATTGCTTTCCTGCCCATCACCGCTTTCGTTCTATCAATCTATCACCGAGATTTTTTATCGCCGTTCTAAATTATCCATAAAACATTACTGGCATGCAGCTGTCCGTCATTGGCAGCGTTCATGCCAAGGGCATAAATCCCTGTGAAGCATAATTACGGCTATAAGGTTTCGGGAGAGATATCATGGGTAGCAAGCAAGACAGTAGCTGAGAAATATATTGGATTGTATATATTTGAAGTTCATTATAATGCAATTGGCGTGGAAGAAAAAGAAGATAATCTGCTTTCGGGTGTTAAGGAAATAGCCAGAAGGGCAAAGGTCTCACGGGCGACTGTTGACCGGGTTATTCATAACAGACCAGGTGTTTCTAAAAAAACCAAGGATCGTGTCACCGCGATCATAGAAGAGCTCAATTATCAGCCTAACGTATTGGCACAAAGGCTCTCATTTGCTTCCAGAGCCGTTATAAGATTAGCGGTTTTGTTACCTGGCACTTCAGAAGAAACAGAATATTGGAAGGCGCCACTAGAGGGTATCAGAAAAGCTGAAGAAGAGGTCAAACAGTATGGTGTGCAGGTAGACTATTATTTTTTCGATCAGAATGATAAATCCGTATTCGCTCAGCAGGTACAGCTGATCATTGACAGGGAAGCTGACGGAGTGCTGATTACCCCCACATTTGAGCCTGAATCCATTGTACTTTTGCGCCACTGCAAATTAAATAAGATTCCATGCGTTTTGATGAATTCAGACATAGCTGGTCAGGAAAGACTTTGTTACATCGGTCCGGAGCTCTTTGACAGCGGCTACCTTTCTGCGCAGCTGGTAGATTATTGTCTGAAAGACTCACAGAAAGTATTGGTGGTTAATATCGCCAGGGAAATCGAGAACAATGCAGCCATCATCCAAAAAGAGCAGGGATTTCTTGCGTATTTTGAGGAAAAACTCTCAAAGGACTTATTAATTAGCTTTAATAGCACCGATACTGACTACACCTCTGTAGCCAGCAAGCTCAATGTTCTGATAGACCAACAAAATCATATAGGCGTTATATATGTTACTAATTCTCGTGTATCGCTGGTAGCCCGGTGGTTGGAATCAGCCGGCCGGAAGGATATTATTTTGATCGGATATGACTATCTGTCAAGTAATATAGAGTTCTTAAAAAAAGGAGTGATTAACTTCCTGATCTGTGAGAAACCTCAGGAGCAGGGTTACCGAAGTGTGATGACTCTTTTTCATTTTTTAGTGTTTTCAACGCAAGTGAAAGAGGATTATCTTATGCCTATTGACATTATCACCAGTGCCAATTACAAGTACTATAGGAATTAAAGATTCCAAATCTACACTACCCGATACGGTTGATTGTTCTATACCGGCATGATAGGTTATCTCGGGACTCGGCGCTGGTCAGGATGAAGGCCGGCGGCAATCCTTTCTAGTAGATGAGGTACACCTTTCTCCACGTCGTAGGGCAAGGTAAATCACACGTGCTGAAGAGAGCAGGGGTCAAGGGGCACGGCTTGTCACACTGATTCCCCAGTTATAGTTATTATTTTGAATAATTTTAATAAAAAATGAAATAGGATCTATAATTGTAAAAAGCGTCCGGAATATCTGTAAAGGCACATTTTGCTAATACTTATTGTGGTCAATACATATTTTTGAAGATGATTCATAAGTTTTTTTACTGAAACGCTGTATGAAAATTTGGCATATTAATTTTTTAACATAAATTTGTGCACGTGCCCGGTATTTCAGATTTGTTCCTGCCGATACTTTATGTATTTCACAAAAGCACTGGTAGAATTCTAACTTTTATTGTTTCGGTTACGTACCCGACAGATGCTTGGTTAAGGACTTTCTAGTCGGCTGCCAAGTTGAATTTAATTTCACCGTGTACTAAAATGACAAGATACAGGAAGGTTATTTTGGTCTTAAATGATCACGCTGCCAAGCCCATGAACTTTGATTTTTAAATTGTTAATCTAGTTTAGATTTAAAGATGCATATTTATAAACATTATAGGATGATCATTACGACCAGCGTGCTTTTTTTGATCGCTTGTGTTAGTAATTCTGCTTCGGCAGCTGGCTTAGTTTACGACGTGCGGGATTTTGGAGCAGTAGGGAATGGCATTACTGACAATACGGTCTCAATTCAGCAGGCGATTGATTCGTGTTCAAAACACGGCGGGAAGGTTTATCTTGTCGGTGGGACGTATCTTTCGGGAACACTGGTTTTGAAAAGTAATGTAACTATTCACGTGGCGGCAGGCGCAACGCTTCTGGGGCAACCTGACACAAAGTTTTATCCTTATCAGCATTCAGGAATCAGGTTTTATGGAGAGGACTGGGCGAAACAGGCACTTATTTTCTGCAAAGATCAAAAGAATGTCAGCATTGAGGGGCTTGGAACTATAGACGGGCAGGGAGCATCATTTGTGACTACTACAACTAAAAAGCCTGACCGTTACAAAGACAGACCTTACCTTTTATGGTTTGCAGGCTGCGAAAATGTTCTTGTGACCGGTGTTAGACTGCAGAACTCTGCTTTCTGGATGCAGCACTATCTGGGCTGCAGCAATGTACGGATAGATGGTGTTAAAATCTGGAATCATTCCAATAAAAACAATGACATGATCGACATTGATGGCTGCAGTTATGTGACAATATCGAATGTAATAGGCGATTCGGATGATGATGGCATCACTATTAAAAGCACATCTGAGCGGGTTTCCGAGCATATCACAATCACCAATTGCATTTTAAGCAGTCACTGTAGCGCCATTAAATTCGGTACAGAATCTGTCGGCGGCTTTCGTAATATCACCATCTCTAACTGCGTGATTAAACCATCGGCTCAAAAGACAACTATCTATGGGAAGCCAAAGGGGGTAGGCGGACTGGCCATGGAGATTGTAGACGGAGGAACCATGGAGCGCGTGTCGGTAAGTAATCTGGTGATCGACGGAACAGAAGTGCCACTCTTCATACGTCTTGGAAACAGAGCCAGAAAACACATCCAGTCAGCTCCGGTCCCAGGGCTTGGTAAGCTGCGTGATATCAGCATTTCGGATATTCAGGCCAGTGGTGCCGGCGTGACGGGCTGTTCGTTTACGGGTTTAAGCGAAGCTCCGATAGAGCATATTACCCTGCGAAACATCAACATTCAGTTTGAGGGTGGAGGAAGGGTTTCGGATACAAAAAAGGTAGTCGATGAGCTGGAAGATGCATACCCTGAAGGCACCATGTTTGGCACGCTACCTTCCTACGGCTTTTATGTGAGGCATGCCAGAAACATAAAAATGTCAGGCATCTCGCTCAGCTATAAGTCCCCTGACGAGCGTCCTGCAGTTGTCATCTCTGACACCCACAACTTTTCGATCGTCGACACGGATGTCAAGCCTGGAGCAGGTCCGGATAAAATGGCAGTTGTTGAAAACAGCTCAAACGGACTGATCACAGCCAAAAGCTTTCATCTCCCAATTCCGGGATTTATTAGAAAAGACAAGCTGTCGAAAAATATTGTAGCAAAGATCGAATAGTTCAAAATAGTTGCCACGTATAGTTAATAGGGTTAGATGTAAAATGATAGTCCGATGTTAAGAAATATATTCTTCTCTTTGATGGTATTACTGCTCTCTGTGGGTGGATATGACACTTCAGCGCATGAGGTTGCAAGCCAAGATCACAGATTGGAAGTTATCGCCAGCTCTGATACCTTAAAGCTTTTGCCTTACCCTCAGTTCGTATCTCGTGGCAGCGGCGATTTTCGGGCTTCTTCAAATATGGAACTGAGCACCACCGGTTTGAATGCTCAGCAGTCCGACAGACTAACAGAACATTTTAAGGCCGTCAAGAACGAGGCAAAAGGTTTCAAATCAGAAGGGACTCTTCGTGTTGAGCTTTTACTACTCTCTGAAGCCCAAAAGAAAGGTGGGATTCTCTGGGATAGGTTAAAAATTTACAAAGACAGCCTTGGAATGGAGGGCTATATTTTATCAGCTGAAAACAGCAGCATTATAATTTGCGCTCACAGTGAAACAGGGTTTTTCTATGGACTTCAGACCCTGAAACAAATAATCAGGTCAAACTTTAGTCAGCAGGTTTTTATCGCGGACTGGCCCGCCTACAAGGTAAGGGCTATATTCGACGATATCAGCCGTGGACCTATTTCCAGGGTTGACTATATCAAAAAACAGATTGAAAGGTTGGCTGAACTGAAGATTAACTACTTGTCATTTTATATCGAGCACGTTGTCCAGACTGTTTCGCATCCTGACTTTGCACCTGAAAACGGAAAGTTAACGATTGCCCAGATCAAAGAATTATCAGTTTATGCAGAGAAATACCATATGAAACTGATCGGAGGTTTTCAATCGTTCGGCCATTTTGAGAAGATACTCGCTTTGAATCAATATAGCTCAATGGGGGAGACACCCTCCTTGATATCTCCGCTCGATCCGAAAGCCCGACGATTTTTACAGGATGTGATAGGCGAATTGTGTGATGCTTTCAGCGCACCCTGGTTCAATGTGAACTGCGATGAGACCTTTGATCTTAATAAGGGTAAATCAAAAGCCTACATCGATAGCATAGGTGCTGACCGTTTCTATGCTGATCATCTCAACTTTCTGTACGACGTGTTAAAAGGTCATAACAAAAAAATGATGATGTGGGGTGATGTAGCGCTCCAACATGAGAGGATTCTTGATATGCTTCCCAAAGATCTGGTTTATCTGAGCTGGGAATATGGTGCAAATAATGATTATGATCAATGGATCAAGCCGTTTGCCAGCCGCGGACTGGAATATATGGTATGTCCGGGCATACTGAATTCTTACAGGATGTTTCCTGATATGAATATGGCTAAATCGAATATTAAAGGGTTTTTAACCGAAGGTAAAAAAAATGGTGCTGCGGGGGCGTTTACCACGATTTGGGATGATGGTGGCGCATACTTGTTTTCTGTGGACTGGTACGGCGTTTATTACGCAGCTGAAAAAAGCTGGAATCTTCAAAAAGAAAATGAAGTCTCCTTCGATCTCCGCTACACTGCAGTTGCTTACAAGTCAGATAACGTTAACTATGTTAAAGCTGTTAATAAACTCTTGGAGCTGAGAAGTTTGCCTTTAACTCATAACATGAATGATCTTGTCTGGCATCAGCAGATATTACCCAGGCAATCAAAGCAACTTTGGCTTAATAATCAGGATGTGCCGGGTGCCCAAAAGATCCTGCACGAAGCTTCTGATTTTCTCAGTGCGAGCCGCGCTATGATCAATCAGGCTGATATTACCGCCCTGCAACATACGATCGCGCAATATCAGATTTTGATGGACTCCCGTCAGCTGGTGGCCAGTCTTGCGGGAGCTTATAAAAAGGCTTCGGAAATTCGTCAGAATGACCCTGTCTCCAGCCGAAGACTTTTGAGCCAGTCGGCAGATTCGCTCAGCATACTTTCCGGGCGCTACAAAACGCTTGCATCTAACTTTGAAAAGCTCTGGCTTGCAGAAAACCAACCTTACTGGCTTGATGTGGTACTGCAGCCATACCAAAGCAAGGCCACTGAACTTTCAGATCTGGAAAAATCACTCAGAACATTGGCCGGCGCGACGGCTCAGACCACCCTTCCTTCGCTTGCTCAGATTGGTCTTGACATTGTTGACACTCCCCACAGTTATTTTCAGTACTGGCTTTTGGCAGGGCCTTTTCCGACCAGTAAGCGTGGGGCCGTACCTGATTTTATGTACTCGGAAAGCCAGGAATACAACAAGCCACCGATTCCGGGAGCCATTGCCATCTATCAAAATAAAAGCTACCGATGGAAAAAATTTGCCTCCAACACCGGTGGTCCTGTTGAGCTTGATGAATACTATAACCAAAAACCAATAGCAGCAGCCTATGCCTACTGTACTTTGAATGTAACGGGTCAGGATGTAACCGAGATTTTTGTGAAAGCACCTGACGGCGCAGAAGTGTATTGTGATGGCAAAAAGGTGGGCGTAATCACTTTTGGTGACAAAGGCTGGGATGAGAAGAGAATACCAGTGACTTTGAAAAAGGGCAACCATCAGTTTTTATTGAAATTACCGGCAACAAATGACAGCTCCTGGGATTTTAGCTTCAGGCTCGGCGCCGGAGTTCAGGTAGTTAACAGTAAACATAAATATCAGACTAACTCTAAAAACAAGACTTATGAAGCAGAATAGACCACGTTTTTATATGCTGCTCTTGCTATCTCTGGCAGTAGGTACAACAGCAGCTTTGGCACAAACCGAAAGGCAAAAGGTAAACCTGGCTATTGATCAAATTGCCAAGTACGTCTCTGAGGTAATTCTGGATGCAGAAGGGAAGTCGAAATGCGATTATAATATGACCGAAGGCAAGTGGTATGATTACGAGGTACCCTGGCATACGGGGCAGGCGGTGAATGCACTGCTGGCTGCCTACAAGCATACGGGTAGCAAAAAATACCTGAATGCAGCCATTAAAGGAGGAGACTATTGGGCTGGTCTTGAAATTAAAGATCATCGTGTTTTGAAAGGTATGGTTAATGCACGACACGGTGATTCGATTGGAGAAGATTACATCGTATTTGCAACTGTATCTGATGGAACCCCGGGGATCTATGAGCTTTCCCGAGTTACTAAAAATCCCAGATATGCCAAGGTAGCTACATCTGCCGCTAACTGGATGATTAAAAATATGTATGATGCACAGAAAGGAATATGCTATGATAATGTAGATGTGAAAACCGGTGAGGTTCTGAAAGAATATAGCCCCTTTTGGAAAGACAAAGGCCAGCAAGGTTTGTTTGACGTGTCTCGTCCGAATACAGAAGGATCTTTGTTTAAAGACGCTTTCGAGTTTTCCGGAGACAAGCAGTTTAAGGATGCGTTTATTAATCTTTGCAACAGTCTTCTGGAAAAACAGGGGACTGAAGGTGTCTGGATGAGCTTTATGCCCAATTCTGCAGAAGCAAGATCATTCCACCCACGTTTTTCTTTGTGGTATGCTGAATCACTGATCGAAGCATTTAACCTGACGGGTGACAGAAAATATCTGGATGGGGCAGCCCGTACAGCTGAAGTTTTTGCTGCTGCCCAACAGAAAGACGGGACGATTTTTTACGACAATTATCTGAATGGCAGACTACCTGACAAGGGCTCAGTGACCGGGTCTGCCTCAGCACTTGCAGCCATTGTCTGGATTAAACTTGTGCAAAACGGCTACAAGCAGTTTGAAGGTAACATCGAAAGGTCTGCCAACTGGATCTTGCAAAACCGTTATTCACAGAACCACCCGGATCCTAATTTGAGAGGAGCTGTGCTCGAAACGCGGACACGATTCAGGAAAGGTAAGGTCTGGCTGACAAACCGTGATACAGGCAGCATCTTTGCACTACGTTTTCTGGTAGATTATTCCCAATATAAATTCAAATAAATCCTTCAACCTTTTATCGCTGTTCCCTTGTTGTAGTATGAAAAATTTACTCAAAAATTACAGTTCCCTACGGGGCATACTGGTGGGCATGCTGGCTCTTGCCGGTTCTGTTTGCGGTGTTTTTGCGCAGCAAATCACAGGAAATATCAAAGGTCAGATTACCGGCAGTAGCGGAGAAATACTACCCGGCGCATCGGTGTTTATCAAAGGGACGACCTATGGTGTTGCCACTGACCTGTCCGGGAACTATACACTTTTAAACGTACCTGCGGGGCAGCAGACTATTTCGGTTGTCTATATGGGATTTAAGCCTTCTGAGGAGCAAGTCAGTGTAATAGCTGGCAAAACGGTCTTTCTCAACATAAAGATGAGCTCGGACGATCTGAATCTGAGTGAGATCACCGTTACCGCCGCTCAGGAGGGGCAACGTAAAGCGCTTAATCAGCAGCGAAATTCAGACAACATCAAGCAGGTTATATCCGCTGATCTGATGGGGCGCTTTCCGGATCTGAACGTGGCAGAGTCTCTGCAGCGTCTGCCGGGGGTTACCATAGGACGAAACAGCAGTGGCGAGGGTGCTACCGTTCAGATGAGAGGAACCCCTGGTAACTTCACAAATATCAATGTGAACGGTGAGCAGATCATGGGAACCCAGGAGGACGGCTCACGGAATGCACAGCTGGATGTGATCCCTGTGAACGTGTTATCCTCTATGGAAGTGGTTAAAACGCTGACTCCTGATCTGGACGGAGATGCGATTGCGGGTGTGATCAATATGAAAACGCCTACGGCCAGCTCGCTTCAGCCTAAGTTGTCGGTTGATCTGGGCGCGGGTTATAACAATCTTCGCAGTAACCTGAATGGAATCGGCAATATCTCGGCAGGTAAGCGCTTTTTTGCCAATGATAAAAACCCCAATGGCAGACTGGGAATTATGGCGACAGGCAGCTACTTCAGAACCAAAAATGGTTACGATGAGATACGGGCGCAGGTTTGGGAGGCCAACGATTATGGTAAGGGAAGCATTTATTTTCCGACAGACGTAAGACTACTTTATGTTGAAAATCAACGCACCAGGACCGGTACATCAGCTACAATAGATTACAACTTCAGTCCGACCACTAACATCATCGCTAATGTGATGTACAGCAATCACTTCAATGAGCTGACGCGTTACCGCAAAAGGACCCGTATGCAAACGGCCAGAAATGTACTGACGGAACAGGGAGAATATACCAACTCACGCGGCCGGGGTTACAATGAGATCAAATCTGCCACAGAGGATAACAGTAGCTTGAATTTCAACATTCAGGGAGAGACAGTAATCGGTTCGGTGAAGCTGGATGCAGGTGTGTTTATGAATGAGTCCGAGTTTGTGAACAGATCAGGTATTTATAATTTCATCACCGGAAATATTCCGCTTGCTATATCTGACATCAGCACTGATTACTTATCGGCTTACGGAACTGACTGGAAAAATAACGCTTCTCTTTACACTTATAATACTGTGGAAAGAGACTGGTGGAATACGAAGGGTAAAAACTTTACCGCTCGCCTAAATGCAAGTGTACCTTACAAGATTGGAAACAATTCTGCTTTTTTTAAAGCCGGGGCAAAAGTTAAACGTATGCATAATCAGCGCTCACGGCCGGATGAGACCGTAGTTACAACTTACGCAGGAGCGGCAGCAGCGGGAAACCTTACCAACTTCAGCGGGAGTCCTGAGATATCTGCTGATCTTTTAGACGGCAATACCAATTTCGGTCTGGGCGTAGATAAAGACAAAACGATCAATTTTCTGGATCAGAATCTGGGGACAGCACTTTTTCCAATTAATGTAGGAGCGACCAGAAACAGTATAGATTCCTATTATTACGATGCGGTTGAAACGGTATCATCCGGCTATATCATGAACAGGATCCAGTTTAACAAGCTGATGTTCCTTGTGGGAGCGCGTATTGAACAGACGAAGGTGGATTACAAAGGAAATATCATTCAGACCGATGCAGACGGTAACTGGGTTTCAACAACTCCAAACCAGAAAAAGAATGATTACATCAAAGTACTGCCCAACATCCAGTTCAAATACGATCTTGACAAATCTTCATTGTTGAGGGCTGCTTTGACCTATGGCTATTCTCGTCCCAACTTTGTGGATCTGGTGCCGGGCCGCGTAATTAGTCTTTTAAGCGAGACAGTAACGGATGGAAATCCTGACCTTCAGCCGGCATTTGCCACCAACATTGATCTGATGTATGAAAAATATCTGAGCAATCTGGGGATCATATCAGCAGGTGCGTTTTATAAGAAAATCAATAAGTTTCAATACAACAGCGTGTTTGCACTTGCAGGAGATGAATTCGAAGGTGCTGAACGCTACACAGGCTGGAGATGGTTCAGGACATTGAACGGAAACAGTGCCAACGTATATGGATTGGAGCTGAATCTGCAGGCCAACCTTACTTTCCTTCCTGGTATTCTCAAAGGGCTTTCCGTGTTGGCCAATTACACCTATACGCATTCGAATGCCGATGCACAGTTCCGGAAGGATCTTCGCCTGCCAGGTCAGGCCAAGCATACAGCAAACGGGTCGATTTCATTTAATCATAAGCGGCTGACGATGCAGGCGAATCTGAACTACAATGGTTCTTACACGGTGCTGTTGGGCGATCAAGATGCAACGGATGTGATCCGTCATGACAGGATTCAGATAGATGCCAACGCTTCTTACCGCATTACAGATAAAATCTCAATCTATGCCGAGGCGCAAAATCTAGGTAAGGCTCCGCAGATCGATTATTTCGGAGAGCGTGAGCGGATCTATCAGAAGCAGTTTTACTCTTTCTGGGGACGGGCCGGAGTTAAATTCAGATTTTAAGACAAAAACAATAGTCAGATAACAGACAATAATTTAAATTCACACGAAATGACAATGATTAAAAAGGGAACGGCAGGAGAGTTGAACGTGGTAGTTTTTGAAAACAGACAGCAGCTGGGAGAATACGCTGCTGAAGCAGTTGCTGAAAAAATAAATGAGCTGCTAAAACAACAGCAGTCCGTAAACATCATATTTGCCGCTGCAGCCTCACAAAATGAATTTTTAGCCACACTTATAAAGCTCGATGTGGACTGGACACGGGTGAACGCCTTTCATATGGATGAGTATATAGGACTTCCGAAAGGAGCCAAACAACATTTTTCTTATTTTCTGTCAGAGAAAATCTTTGACCGGGTCCCGTTTGCAAATGTTTTCTGTCTGGATGGCAGCGCAAGTGATACAAAAGCTGAATGTTCTCGTTATGAAGCTTTACTGCTGGAGCATCCTACTGACATTACGTGCATGGGTATAGGAGAAAATACGCATCTTGCCTTCAATGATCCTGACATTGCCGACTTCAATGAAGCGCAACTGGTGAAGGTAGTTGAGCTGGCTGTTGAAAGTCGCCAGCAGCAGGTGAACGAAGATTGCTTCGATGCACTGGATCAGGTTCCGGAAGTTGCTTACACGTTGAGTGTCCCTGCGTTGCTGAAAGCCAAACATATCTACAGTATGGTTCCCGGACCATCAAAAGCGCAGGCTGTCTTTCATACACTAAATGAGGATATTTCAGAAAAGTATCCATCAACGATTTTGCGCACACTGCCTAATGCTTACCTTTTCCTTGATCAGGATAGTTTCGAGCAGGTAGAAACTGAGGCTGAAGTTTTTCCGGTGCTATTTGACTAATCCGATGGCCTGGCAACCAGCCGGGCCTGTCCAACAACCAAATCAGGCTATGTAGCTGTTTTTAAACCCGACTATGACAGATAAATCAACCGGAAACTACAGGTGGGTGATTTGCACCCTGCTTTTTTTTGCAACCACGATCAACTACCTCGACAGGCAGGTATTGGGTCTTTTGAAGCCTATTCTCGAAAAACAGTACAACTGGACAGAAACCGACTACAGCTACATAGTAATGGCTTTTTCTTCCACCTACGCCATTGGTCTTGTAGTTTTCGGAAGAGTCATTGACAAGATCGGTGCCAGATCAGGCTACTCGATATCTGTAACCATCTGGAGCATAGCCGCCATGTGCCACGCATTGGTGAGCAGCGCCTTTGGGTTTGGTTTGGCAAGAGCGGCTTTGGGAATAGGTGAATCAGGAAACTTCCCGGCCGCGGTCAAGACTGTTACAGAATGGTTTCCCAAAAGAGAGCGTGCATTGGCGACGGGCATTTTTGATTCAGGAGCGAACATCGGAGCCTGCGTAGCACCTATTATGGTTCCCTGGCTTCTGGGAATATACGGTTGGCAGGCTGCTTTTATTATTACCGGTGCTATTGGTTTTATCTGGCTGATCGCCTGGCGTATGGTTTACCGCCAGCCGGAGCAGCATCCCAAACTTTCAATCTCGGAGCTTTCCTATATCCGTATTGATGATACCGCAGCTGAGATCAAAGCCGACCAGGATACTTTGGCCGGTGAGCAAAGTCAGAAACTAAGCTGGACCGCACTTTTCTCGCTTAGACCTACCTGGTCATTTATTGCAGGGAAGTTTTTGACTGACCCGATTTGGTACTTTTTTCTCTTCTGGCTTCCGTCCTATTTCAGTACAACATTCAATCTGGATCTTAAAAAGCCTGGATTGCCATTGGTTATCGTTTATTCTGCTGCTACGATCGGCGCAGTGGGTGGTGGTTTTCTCTCATCTTGGTTTATTAAAAAAGGATGGAGTGTTTCCAAATCCAGAAAAGCTGCCCTTTTTCTCGCAGCGTTGTGTGTAGTACCTATCATGGGTGCGCGGTTTGTAACTGATATTTGGTCGGCAGTAGGTTTGATAGGTCTTGCCGTGGCAGGAAACGCAGCTTGGAGTTCAAATATTTATACCATTGTTTCGGATATGCTGCCTAAAAACACGGTTAGTTCAGTGATAGGTATCGGCGGCATGGCAGGTGCAATAGGAGGGGTGCTATTTCCTTTACTAATCGGCACGATCCTGGATCACTACAAAAGCGCGGGTAATCTTGTGTCTGGATACAACGTGATTTTCCTTCTATGCAGTGTATCTTTTCTCATTGCCTGGCTGACCATTCATCTGATCACCCCAAGGATCGAGCCAATTAGTTAACAGAGCTATTGTAGGATTAAAAAGGAGTAAGTGTAAAGCAAATGCTTGAAAGCAGGAATAACGCACTGATGACTATGTATCTACAGTTAAGTTTTCCTGCATTCGCCAATTGTTCCGAATCAGTTTCAGTTTTTTGCCTAACTGCATTAAAAATCTGCAATAACAATTTTTTTCATCTCCATCATCTTTTTGTATGCGCCTGGTTTTTTGTTAAGTTCTTCCCAGTTTTCAGGACACACCTGCCAGCTTAATCCGTATTTATCTTTTAACCAGCCGCAAACACTTTCCTGGCCACCATTTGCAGTGAGTGTGTCCCAGTAATAGTCTATTTCAGCCTGATTTTTGCAGGGTATCATAAAAGACACAGATTCATTGAATTTGAATAACGGGCCGGCATTGATCGCAATAAAACGCATATTTAAAATTTCGAACTCGACAGTAAGCACTTTCCCCGCAAAGTCCTTCTGAAAATCAGCCAGCCCGTCAGCTTCGGTCAGCGGGTAATAAGTAGTATGAATCAGTTTTCCGTCAGCAAAGACGGAAACATAGTATTCAGCGGCATCCTGTGCATTACCATCAAACCAAAGGTTAGGAATTATTTTGTGCATGATCCGGATATTTTATTGATTCAACTTAATTTTTCTGTTGTAGATATAAGATACTGTCAAAATTCCAAGGAAAGCCAATGGCATAAGCATGTACCCGATATTTTTGTCTACACAGGCATGGCTGATGAATGCGAAAATGAGTGTATATGCCAGGCCTGCATAAGCCCATTCTTTTATTACGGCTGGCGTTTTCGGGTAAGTGATGGCTATGACACCCAATACCTTTGCTATAGCGACCGAGTATCCGAAGTAATCGGGATACAAAAGTGCCCTGGTGCCAAATGTCATATACTCCGGTGCAAAGATCCAGGTACTGATCGGCATGACGGCCTCCCACAGAGCAATGATAATTGTTGCCGTCCAGAAAATGATTTTGTTCCTTTTCATTTACTTTTATTCAGTCGGAAGTTTTGACATGTCCATAAAGAAAATCTCCCAGGTGTGCCCGTCAAAGTCTTCTATGGTGCGCTGTTGCATGAATCCATAATCCCTGATTTCATTAGGTTCGGTTCCTCCGGCTTCCAAACCTGCCTCAGTTACAGTGTGCACTTCGTCAAGGCTATCCACAGACAGCGAGAATAATCCGGCCACATTTGATTTCGTATCCGCAATCGGTTTGGTAGCGAAGGATGCAAACTTTTCATGGGTGAGAAGCATTACGTAGATTGACTCGCTCCATACCATGCATTTTCCTGAATCATCCGAAAACTGCGGGTTATTGTTGAATCCGAGTTTGGTGTAAAAGTCCATAGACTTGCTCAGGTCCTTCACTGCCAGATTAATAAAAATTTGCTTTGCCATTTTGGTAAGTGTTTAGATTTGCCACGCAGTTTGATATTTGCGTATGACAAAGATAAATGCAACTTGCTGCGTTGGTGCACCGTGTATTTGACAATTAGCAGGGGCATTTGAGACAAATCGCCCGCCAAAATCATATCCCGGATGATGTAGGAACCCTTGTTTCTAGGAACCAGTTAATTACATATTGAACGAGCCTGTTACCGAAGATTAACTTCATTAGCAAAGAAGGAGTCAGCTCTATCACACAGCAATAACAATTCAAGTGGTTGCTACAAGTCATACTCACTGACAAAACCAGGATTTTTCCCATCTGCAGGATAGTAAAAGAATGCAAACAGCACGCTATTAGGGGCAGGGCGCCGGGTATTTGCAGCTTGCTTTGCGCACCAACTGCTGACCCAGCTGGATCTCATCCGGAAGTCAATAGGTAGTTAGTAAAATCGTGATGGACATTTGCGTTCTGCACCGCATACCCTTTTAATGATCTTTCGCATTCGAAGATCAGACTACCGAATCCTCTGCAGAATACACTAAGGCCGCTACGCTTTACCTTCAGCGAAAATAGATTCTGGTTATTGCTCCGCATGAGGTAGTGATTTTAGTTTAAACTACGGTATTCATTGGGAGTTACGCCGGTTTTTTGTTTAAACAACCGTGTGAAATGTTGTTGATATTTAAATCCCAGTTGATAGGCGATTTCGCCTAGCGATGTATTGGCATCAAAAATTTTCACTTTTGCTTCGTCGATTAATCTGGATTGAATTAAATTCAAAGCCGTTTTTCCGGTTTCTTTTTTAATAAGATCTCCAAAATAGTTGGGAGATAAACAAAGACTCTCAGCGCAGTACGCCACACTTGGAAGACCTAAGGTTTGTGCTTTTCCTGACTTAAAATAATCATTGAGTAGTTCTTCAAACCGTGCTAAAATATCTATATTCACATTAACCCGTGTGATGAATTGTCTGTCATAGAACCGCATGCAGTAATTGAGAAACAGTTCGATATTGGAGACAATCAGCGTCTTACTGTGTTTATCAATGTTCTGGTCTATCTCGGTTTTGATTTTTTCGAAAGAATCGACAATTGTTTCCCGCTCTTTTTTGGATAAATGCAAAGCTTCACTGACTTGATAGGAAAAAAAGGTATACTCTTTAATCATTTTCCCAAGGTGCGTGCCTGCGATCAGGTCGGGATGAAAAATAAGTGCATATCCTGATGGTTTGACGGCTATTCCCTTGCTGTCAATACCATATACCTGTCCGGGTGCTACGAAAACTAAAGTGCCATCTTCATAATCATAGGGCTGGCACCCATAGGTCATGTCACCACATTTTATACTTTTAAGGAACACGGCATATACACCCATGTATCTTCTGAAATGCTGCACAGTTGGTATTTCATTAAAATTGATGACACTGACGAGAGGATGCAACGTATCGACTCCGATCCAATTGTTGTATTGCTTTACGGTATCAATTCTTTCTACTTTTTCCATATTTCAACGTATTAGATTCAAATATAGTCATGCTACGATAGGGATGCTCCCAGCGATATCTAAATCCGTAAAAGTGGTAAATAAAGCTGTAATCTATATAAAATTGGAAGTTGTTCCGGATCGACCTTTGCTATGCAAAAAGATACCAAAGAAGATGAAAACAAAAAACCTGCAGATCTTATACTTCGGACTTTTCTTACTAATAGGAAACATGGCCTGTAAAACACATGAGCAGACAATTCCTGTTACGAATGTGCTGAGTGATGATGAAACCGCCAGTAGTACCATGACAAATCAGCTCAAAATTAAGATTGGTTCGAAAAGGTTTATTGCTTCGCTTTTTGATAATGCTACGGTGGCGGCTTTTAAAGCAAGATTACCGCTTACCATCTCTATGAGCGAGCTAAATGGAAATGAGAAGCTTTACAATTTCGCTGCAAACCTGCCAACCAGTGCATCAAATCCGGCAATGATAAATACAGGTGACTTAATGCTCTATAGCTCAAACGTGCTGGTGCTATTTTACAAAAGTTTTGCAACACAGTATGCCTACACCAAACTCGGGCGTATCACAGATACATACGGGCTTGAAGAAGCATTAGGAGCCGGAAATGTAACAGTGACATTTGAATTAGAGTAAAAAAAGTAAACTATGAATAATCAGGTAGAAGAGGAGGATATTTTTGAAAAAATGAGGTTGGGTCTTCCAATCCGGAAAGATGATCCTGAGTACGGGAGGTTTTCAGAAGTGGTGTCGCAAACGATAAGACTCTGTACCAAAATGAATGCTGAGGCAACTGACAAGGATGAGGTACGAAAAAGGGTGGGAGAGATTATTGGGATAGAGATAGACAAGTCGACGACTATACTTCCACCTTTCTACACCAACTTCGGGCGCTCGATCCGACTCGGTAAAAATGTTTTCATCAATCATGCTTGCTCATTTCTGGATATTGGCGGGATTACCATCGAAGATGATGTGCAAATAGGTCCCAGGGTAAACCTCACATCTGAAAACCATCCGCTCGATCCCGAAGATCGGAAAACACTCCTCCTGGCCCCGATCGTCATCAGGAAAAATGCGTGGATCGGAGCTGGCGCAACGATATTGCCAGGCGTAACCATTGGAGAAAATGCAGTCGTTGCAGCCGGTGCTGTAGTGAGCCGGAATGTGCCGCCGGACACCGTCGTCGCCGGAATTCCTGCAAAAATGGTGAAGTGCTTCTAGATCCTGATATGCAATGCACTGCCAATCAACTACAGATTGGTCAGGTCGAGAGGCTTTGGTTCAATTGTTTTAAAACCTCTTGGAATTGAATAAAAAAATGCGCTTCAGGCTAGAAATCGAGGACTACCATATTTCTTTAATCAAGATCACCATGGATAAACATCAATCAAACAAAAAACCTCAAAAGGAAGACAATCACGAGTCCCGCCGGGACTTTTTGAAAACATCTTCCATACTAACTGCCATTGCCATCACGCCAGTTACAGTCGCCAAGGCTGCTGAGTATGATCTGGGACAAAAGATCAACGCAGCATTTGAGACAACACCTGTAAACATGACCGTTAATGGTGTGAAAAAACGGTTGCCTGTTGAGCCACGCTCCACGCTTCTGGATGTATTGCGCGAGCAGCTGGATTTGACCGGAACCAAAAAAGGATGCGACTATGGTCAGTGTGGGGCTTGTACAGTTCATGTAAATGGCCAGCGTGTGCTTTCCTGCCTGAGCCTGGCGATTATGCAGGAAGGGAAGCAGGTGACAACCATCGAAGGGCTCGCGAAGGGTGATGAGCTTCATCCGATGCAAAAGGCATTTATTAAACATGACGGTTTCCAATGTGGCTATTGTACGCCGGGACAAATCATGTCCGGGATTGCATGCATCAACGAAGGACATGCCGAAAGTAAAGAGGAGATCAAAGAGTTTATGAGCGGTAATATATGCCGCTGCGGAGCATATCCGAACATTGTCAAAGCGATTCAGGAAGTTAAAAATGGGGGGCACAAATTATGATACAGTTTCAATACGAACGCGCATCAACAGCGAAAGCGGCGATAAGCGCTGTGACCAACACTGCCAATTCCAAATTTATCGCAGGAGGTACGAACCTGGTGGACCTTATGAAGCGGAATGTGATGGCTCCCAATCAACTGGTAGACATTAATACAGTTCCGCTCCGCAATATCCAGCAGCACGCTGGAAAGATCAGCATCGGTGCGCTGGCGCTTAACAGCCAGTTGGCGGATGATATACTGATTTTAGCGAAACACCCCCTGCTGTCAAAGGCCTTAAATGCGGGAGCTTCAGCGCAAATCAGAAATATGGCAACAGTAGGAGGCAATATGATGCAGCGTACACGGTGTTCCTATTTTTACGACACTGCCCTACCTTGTAACAAACGTGAACCCGGCAGCGGCTGCGGGGCTATTGAAGGGAGTAACAGAATGCATGCGATTTTTGGAACAAGTGAGAAATGCATTGCAGTGCATCCAAGTGACATGTGTGTAGCCTTAGTGGCATTGGATGCTATGGTAATCGTATCAGGACCAAAGGGAGAAAGGAGTATTCCATTTGAGGACTTTCACCGGCTACCTGGCAGCCAGCCGGAAAAAGACAATACCCTGCAAAATAATGAGCTGATTATGTCGGTAGAAATTCCCGATAACGCATTCAGTAAAAACACCCACTACGCCAAGGTACGTGACCGTGCTTCTTACGCTTTTGCCTTGGTGTCTGTGGCAGCAGCATTAGATATGGATGGTCAAAACATCAAAGAAGCCAGGCTTGCCATGGGTGGGGTAGCGCATAAACCTTGGCGGTTGAAAGATGCTGAAAAAGCACTTGCGGGGAAACCAGCTACGGAAGAGACGTTCCGACAGGCAGCTGAAATTGCGATGAGAGGTGCAAAGGCATTCAAGCACAATGCATTTAAGTTAAAACTAGGTCCGAATGTGATTGTGGAAGCATTGAAAAATGCAGCTGGTCTGGTATAAATATCTTTTGTCACCTGAAATGAAAAGATTATGAACGAAGCATTTTTCGATAAAAAAGAATATAAACCGCTTGATAGGGTAGATGGTTACCAGAAAGTGACCGGAGCCGCCAAATACTCGGCAGAATACACCTTGCCCAATATGGCATATGGTGTGCTGGTAGGTAGCAGGATTGCCAAGGGGACCATTAAAAGTATAGATTCAAAGGCGGCAGAGCGCGCTCCGGGCGTTATAGCGGTGATTTCACATTTGAACGTCATTAAAGTTCCCGGATATAGTCCGAAGAGTGAACATCCTTCCGAGCCGCCAACCGGTGGTCAGCCGTTGCGTGTGTTTTATGATAACAAAGTGTATTCGAACGACCAGCCAATTGTTATTGTAGTAGCCAGCAGCCTTGAAAAAGCGCAGTATGGCGCATCACTGGTGAAGGTTCAATATAACCAGCAGGAGCACAAAACGGATTTTGAAGCAAATACTAAAAATGCTGTCGTAGCGGCAGCTGCCAAAAAGAATCCTAAATCTCCCACAGCGGATTACGACCGAGGGCCAACCGACGCTTATGAATCTGCACCTTTTAAGATAGATGCAGAATATGTATTACCTACAGAAATGCATAACCCCATGGAATTGCAAGCCATCACCGCGCATTGGGAAGCAGATAACCGGCTGACCATTTACGATAAAGTACAGGGGACAAAAACAACCCAGAAGACATTTGCCAAAGAATGGGATATTCCTGAGGAGAATGTAAAGGTCATCGCCACATTCGTAGGAGGTGCATTTGGGAATGGTCTGCACAGCTGGCCGCACGAATCAGCTGCTATCATTGCTGCAAAACAGGTGAAGAGGCCGGTGAAATTGGTGCTGACCCGTGAGCAAATGTTTACCATGGTTGGTTATCGCCCGCGTACCTGGCAAAAAATACAAATGGGGGCTGCCAAAGATGGAAAACTGCTTTCGATTAACCATCATTCTATTGGTCAGACGTCGACTTATGAAGAATTTACGGAATCGACATTGATGCAAACCCGTATGATGTATGCTTCTCCGAGCGTCAGCACACGCTATCGTCTGCTGCCTCTCAATGTCGCAACACCAATCTGGATGCGGGGGCCCGGTGAAGCAACTGGAGCTTTTGCATTGGAATCAGCGATGGATGAAATGGCCCATACAATCGGAATGGATCCTATTGATTTCAGGCTCGCTAACTACACGGAGTCCGATCCGGACAAAAATATGCCCTGGTCGACCAAATACATGCGGGAATGTTATGAGGAAGGCAAAAAAAGGATTGGTTGGGAAAACCGTAAATTAAAACCGGGCACCCTGCGTGATGGGCAATGGCTTGTTGGTTATGGCATGGGAACAGGTACTTTTGGAGCGAATCGTGGTCCGGCAACGGTGCGTGCGGAACTGGATATGGAAGGTTATCTGGTAATGCACTGCGCCATCACTGATATCGGCCCTGGTACTGCAACGGCCATGGTACAGGTTGCAGCCAATAACACCGGGATTGATCCGGAGAAAATTGTATTTCACCTGGGTAGTTCAGAATTTCCAAATGCCGGATTGCAAGGCGGCTCGTCAACAGTGAACAGCGTCGGACCTGCTGTGCAGGCTGCTTGTAATGCGCTCAAGGAACAGTTGATTACGATGGCCGCTGCAAAGGACGGTTCTACGTTTGCTTCCGCGAAACCGGATGATATCATGTTTGATAAAGATGAGTTTAAGCTTACTGCAAAGTCTTCTGTAAAGGTCAAATTGAATGAGTTGTTCAAACAAAACAATGTACAAAAAATAGAAACAACGCAGGAATCAAAACCTAGTGAGAATGGCAAGAAGTACTCGATGAATGCGTTTTCAATGCACTTTGCAATGGTACATGTACATCCGTTTACGGGTCAGGTCCTGGTGAAGAAAATTGTTTGTTGCGCAGATGCAGGCACAATAGTAAGTCCCAAAACAGCCGAAAGCCAAATGATAGGCGGAGCAACAGGTGGCATTGGAATGGCTTTAACGGAAGATGCGGTTATGGACCATCGATATGGCCGTTACGTTACGAAGGATTTCGGTGATTATCATGTTCCGGTGCATGCAGATGTGGCTGATATTGACGTCTATTTTGTGAACAAACCTGATCTTTTGGCTGATCCGGTAGGTAGTAAAGGGTTGGGTGAGATTGCCATCATTGGTGTTGCTCCAGCAATTGCAAACGCAGTATTTAATGCAACAGGGAAGCGGGTTCGTAACTTACCTATTACACCAGATAAGCTTATCTAATTTGCGTATCGTCGAATGGCTGCAACCTGTCTTAGATAAGGAATACAATGCTTTTAAATCATGTCCCTGACTTATTGATCAAACCAACTTATTTATAAATATCAGATATGGAAATAACAAGAATTGGCTCTCATCCATCCGGTGTCGGACCTGATGACTGGTTCACGGGAAAGGTACGTATTGATGCTTTGTTCCAACCTAATGAGTCCAGACGTGCTCAGGCGGCAAGCGTGACATTCGAACCTGGTGCCCGCACTGCCTGGCATACACATCCGTTAGGTCAGACGCTGATTGTGACTTCGGGAGCGGGCTGGGTACAAAAACAGGGAGGTGAGGTTGAACAGATTTTCCCGGGAGATATTGTTTGGTTTGCAGCTGGTGAAAAGCACTGGCATGGCGCAACGGCCACTACGGCAATGACACATATTGCAATTCAGGAGCAGCTGGACGGCAAGGTCGTTGATTGGATGGAACAAGTGGAAGATGTCGATTATGTCCTGAAGAGCCCAAATGGGTAAACACGTTGAACTATTGAGTATATTAGTTTGATATCTCTGGTAGTGTTTTGATATCAAACTGACATTAAATGATAATTTAGCCAAATCCTGATCTTTTGTATCAGGATTTCCTTTTATAGAATGACTGTTAGAATCAATTCATAAGGGTTATAGGTTTTAGTATACACTTGGGCTGCTACTATAAATCATTTACCGTTTTCTGATTAAAATCTATAGTTTGTAAAAGCTCATCCGCATTGAGATTATTAGCATCAATAAATTCATTGTTTGTCTTTATTTCCCTCATTATTTTATGATAGTACTCTTTTGGAAGGCCGGTCTTCTTGAATTCTTTTTTATTGAGCTTGAAAATAAACTGGTTGTCCTTGGTGCCTAAATTCTGAGATAAGACCTCTGTCAATTTAATCAGATCAGCTCTTTTTTCGGGTGTTTTCAGAGTCTCTGATATCATAATATCTGGCATTCTGTTTTTCTCAGCTCGCCTGCCAGTACTGTTCTTATGCCCGCAACACGCATATATACAGCAAAAAGTTAACGTATATACGAGTACTTTTTTCATGATATTCATATAGATTAGTATTTTTTATGAATAAAATCAAAACTGTTTAGGGTAATATGATTGATAAAGTCTTAGTAGGTCAATTTGATATGATATTACTGGCATATCATACATTCAGTTAAACATGATTACAGGTCAGTAAGACTTACAGATATCTTTCATCATTTGAATCAGCACCATCCGGATGGCATTATAAATACCGGATATCAGACCTGAAACTACACAAATAGATACAATTGCAGGTAGAAATATAAACCATCTTAATGCCATTTCTGAATTGAAGTTGATTTTGTCATTCATAAAGCGTGACTTTGATTTAAAAGGTTTGACACGAAATGTTTCCCTGTACCTTCTGTGAAGTAATTGCGGCGGGAAAACGAGATTAACCGGATAACACTGTATCCGGTTAATACTGATCACATAACTCTAACTTTTGTAAGTATTTCCTGCCATTTTTATCAATTAGCAGCTCACAATTTATTCTTTCAACGAATCAATAACTTCATAAACTCGTTGTTTCCGAATAGATCAGATCCGTTACATTTCTGGTTTTAACACCAACGCGTGCGAACAGCAATCCCGTTTTTCTCAAATTTGCTTTTTGGTTGGCCGTTAAGGTTTTTAGGTTTAGACTAATGGTATTTGAACCTGGTACCAAGGTCGTGAATGATTGTTCATACGTTTTAGATACATTATCTACGATAGCTGTGGTGCCTAATTGGATCACAACCCTTTCCAGTGCTGCTGAGGCTACGATCTGTTCCAGATTAAACGATGCGGTAAATACTGAATCAGTATAGCTGCTCGTATAATTGGAAATCCAAAAGTAAGGCGTAACCTCAAAATTCAGATTCTCTGCAGACTTGTTCAATGAAAAACGAAGCGTGTCTGTATTAGGTTGCCATGGTCCCCTGCCTGGTGTCAGGTTAAGATAATAATCTCCGTCAAAGGTATTGACGGTAAAGCTGCCATCATCTTTGGTAAACACCTTCACAAAACCCTGTACCCAACCTTCACCAGTTTGGTGTAACTGAAGCATATTGGAACCAGTTGCGTCGGACGCGGTGCCCATGAGCTGCATGGATTGGCCTTTGTATAAAAACCGGCCGGAAACCGTGGAAGTAGGATAGCTCCAGTTATCAATCTCGGTACTGCATCCATATAGCAGACTGGCAATTACAGAGACGAAAAATATTCGGTAGATGGATCGTATAGTCATCATGTTACGGCTTATTGTAATGGATTGTTTACTAGCTTGGGATTATTTGCACGCCAACCTGGTTGAATTGCAGCGTAGTAATTCATTAATGGGAAATTACGTGGATTAGGTGCCATTTTGAAAGATACTTGTTTTGTAAACACCCATTTACCGTCATTAACATCACCCGGTGCCACCACCTTGTATGGGTATAATGAATACATCTGTGCAGTTGGATCGTTGGGAATGCCATTCCATATTGTATGGGCAAGCCGCCAGCGTTTCAAATCCCAAAACCGATGATCTTCAAAAGCAAATTCAACGCGGTATTCGTTGACGATATGGTTGAAGGTCATAGTCGACGCTGTCAACGGCTGTATGCCTCCACGTTTGCGGGTTGCATTAATATGTATAACAGCCTTGGTTTTGTCGCCCAGTTCAAAAGCAGCTTCAGCTGCAATCAGATATGCTTCTGCGATTCTGAACCGTGGCCACCACATCTCACTGAAGCCGGGATTCAGCCCTGCATTTGGAGATTCATCTAAAAATTTACGAACCAGAAACCCCGTTTTATTCACAAAATTGTCCGAGTTGGACGCAGGACCATTTAGAGAAGTAATCAGATTCCCCTGCGCGTCTCTTCCATTAACAGAGGAAGTTCTCAGAACATAAGCATCACCTGATTTATTGAGCTGTCCGGCCTGCAGCACCACAGGAGTTTGCCTGTATGTTGCGTTGGGGTATATAACGGTACCCCATAAACGTGAATCCTTTTTTATAAACGGTTCTTCTACTGAGTTGTAGAAAACATAGGCGCCGCCATCCGTAGTTGTTTTGATAGCCGGGGCAGTCCCATCCTTATTTTCAAAAGCTTCGACCAAATTCAGCACAGCTCCCAAAGCATTCCCTTCTGTGAAGTCCCGCTGTGAATAAGGCATTACAAAGTTTGTAAATTGCGTTACTACATTCGGCCGAAGGCGGTCCATTGCCCAGATTACTTCAGTATTTCCCGCTTTGACACTTGTAGCTTTATAGAAAGACTCACCCAGGTTGGTTGCGTCGATTTGTAATACATACGGGCCCTGTGTAATGACCTGCTCAGCGGTTTCTTGTGCAAGTTTATAGTATTTCTCTGCCTGGTCTGCTGGTATGCCTGCTTCCCAATTGGGTGTACGAACTGTCGGTGTAAGCTTATTGCCATAGTTGGCAATGGACCCAGCATACACCGCTGCACGTGCCTTCAGCATCAAAGCTGCCCACTTGTTTGCAATGCCTCCGTTTGTAGTTTTAGATGTGGCCAGGTTGGCAGCAGCCAAATCGCACTGTGCGATAACGTAGTCGTAAATGCCGGCTTCTGTTGAGCGCGGAACCTGGAAACGTTCCGGATCAATTCCAGACTCATAGGTAAAAACAGTATCGCCCAAAATCGGCATTCCGCCGAAACTGCGTGCCATACAGAAATGGTACCAGGCGCGCAGGAAGATGCATTGCGCTTCCAGGTTACTGCGATCCGCCTCTAATAAAGCAGCTCTTGCAGGAGCAGATCGTATACCGGCCAGAAATTGATTCATTCTACGAACAAGTCCGTAATCATAGGTCTGAAAAAATTCGCGTGGAATTATTTTTTCGGCGTCAGTTGTTGTAGCGGGCCCGTAAGACAGATTTGCCTCGTCCAGTAAATGATAATTACTATGGTTGCCATTATGTTGTCCATAATTGACAGAGTTATAAAAATTAGCCAGTACGGATTGGGCGAGTGCCTTATCCGTAAAAACACCTGACTCAGGTAATATATTAGTTGGTTCAGTATCCAGTTGGGTTATACATCCTCCCATGGATAATAGGAAAGCGATGATCAGGAAACGAAAGGAAATTTTCATGATTTTTCTAAATAAAGGAATTAAAGTTTCAGGACAAAACCAGCATTAACCAGCCTCGGATTGGGGTAGGCAATTCCTCCGTTGTGACCCATTTCAGGATCCAGGCCTCCTGGCATATTTGTAAAAGTCACAAAATTCTGAGCTGTCACATAAATCCTTAGACCGCTGAGTTTTGCCTTTTTCACTATATGCTCAGGCAGGTTATAACCCAGTTCGATATTTCTCAGTTTCAGGTAGGTAACATTGGTTTGCCAATTGCTGTTAGGCCAGTGCGTATTCATCCAGTTATTTACACCTTTGGTCAGTAAGGGATAACGGCCTATATCGAAACCGCTGTTCTTATCCCAGATATCCTTATACCATGTAGAGTTATCGGCCAGGTACTGCGATACATTGGTATTACCATCAAAATAGCGCATCACCCATTGTTGCTCGTAGGTAAATTTGGATCCTCCGACAAACTCCGCCCTGAAATCAAAACCCTTCCAATTCGCTCCGGCATTGAAAGCAAAGTTGAGCCATGGGGTACCACTGTTTACCCGGTAGGTTACATTATTCATGTCAAGATCAGTGATGAAACCATCGTTATTGGTGTCCTGATAAATATAATCTCCGGGGCGAATAGTGGTATTTCCGAAGTGATCCTGATCAATAGGATGATTGGCAATCTGCTCCCAGCTTTGAAACTGCCCGGTCGATACAAGTTGAAAACTACCATCACGAAAGCGTCCTTCTGTATTTCCCAAATCGCGGAAGCGATCATAAGAATTTGCCCATCTTGGCTTGTAGCGTGTACCTGTGATCCAGCGGGAAAAAGTGAAATTACCTCCTACAAAATAACTGAAATCGCGGATATTATCTTTCCAGGCCAAATTCATTTCAATACCCTTTGTATGATCGCTATTTAGGTTTTCTGCCGGCAGACCAAATCCAATTTCATTGGGAAGAAGCACATCATAACGGCTTGCAAGTTCTCCTGTCTGGTGACGGTCAAAATAATCAAATCCCCCAGTCAGGCGGCTACGAAACAGACCTACATCAATACCAAGATCCAGCACATACACACGACCCCAGGTAATGTTATCCGTCGCTAGGCCGGTAATACGGCTTGATACAACATCCCTTCCATCCAGGATGGCTGATCCCTGATTGAAGTTGTAACCTGTGATGTAGGTGAGTGCACTACCGAGCTCTTTACCCAATACGCCATAAGAACCACGGACTTTCACCTCGTCGATCGTTGAACTTAAAAACGAGTTGTTCTTCCAGAAGTCTTCCTGGGAAATCCGGTATGCAGCGGATGCGGATGGGAAAAATCCAAAGCGCTTTCCTTTTTTGTAAAAGTAGGATCCATCATAACGGCCCGACATTTCCAGGATATACTTATTGTCATAATCGTAGTTAAATCTGCCCAAAACGCCTAAACGGTTTTGATTAAAAGGAATTTCATCTCTGACATTGGCAGTGGATTTGGTGGTAAGGAAGGGTATTCCGTTTGCTTCCTGATTTCCCCATATATAAACACCGGGATAGTTAGCCGTTTTTGTTTCCATACCAGTGACCAGATGTACGTGATGCTTTTGGAAAGTTTTCTCGTAATCAAGTTGCACATTACTGGTCATTTCCTCTGCATTCTGTACATAGCGCTCCAAATACCTTGCATTACCCTGGTAAGCGATGTTGTAGGTGCTTGCCGCATTGTCATATCTATAAAGTAACGGAGATTTCTCCTGAAGATCATTACGAATATTTCTGTACCAGTAGCTCACAAGAGCCCTCGCTTTCAGAGCATTGGTAATTTTATACTCGGCATTACCGTTCAGTTGCATAATGCGTACCTGAGACTGGTAAACCCCCGAAGTTGATTCGTTGATCCATCCATAGCTAAACTGAGGATCGATCGCAGAAATGCCAGGGTAACGAGGATCGTCGTTTACAAACGGACGTTTCGTAGGTAAATTCCTGAAGGCTGCCTGTAAAGCGAAATCATAATCATCTCCAGGAAGTCCGGGCTGTCGGTTACGTTCCAGGCGACCATTAATGTTCATGCCTACCTTCAGCTTTTTGGTGAGGTTGATATTGATGTTACTCTGAAAGTTTGTCCGGTCAAATCCATGGAAATTGCGAAGCATACTCTTTTGCTCAATACGGTTAAAGCTGATATAGTAGTCGGTATTGTCGCTTCCTCCTGATACATTCACACTCCCGTATACCTGAGGTCTGGTTTGCCAGATGTGATTATACCAATCAAAGGACTGATAGCCGGGTTCTGTACCTGCCACCCATTTGGCATATTCCTCCCTGTTGATGGTTCTGGCCGACTCAGGTACGTTATTATAGGTCTCATCCTGAATGATAGACTTCATATAGGTGGCAGCATCAGCCGGCTTATTATAGCCCCATGGTTTTTGAAGTCCATAATAGCCTTGCAATGTGATCACGGGCTTTTGGTTACGCTTGCCTTGCTTCGTCGTTACGACCACCACACCATTGGCTGCCTGCATCCCGTAAATAGAGGCAGACGCATCTTTGAGTACAGAGACATTTTCAATATCATTGAAATCAAGCTGAGCAAAACTTCCGTAATCTTTCTGAATCCCGTCAATAATGACCAATGGCGTTCCATAGTTACGAATTTGAAGCGTTGGTGCACTACCGGGTCGGCCAGAGGTTTGTCTGAAAGTGACACCTGGCATTTTGCCGACCAGAGCACCTGCAGATGTAACCGTACTTGCATGTGACAGCTCATCGGCATTTACAGTCGAAATAGCTCCAGACACCGTTTCTTTCTTGTTTGAAAGACCAAAACCTACCACCACTACTTCTTCCAATGACTTATCGTCAAATTGCATCTGCACATCGATGATAGCCTGGTTGCCTATCTCTCTCTCAATCGTTTTGTAGCCGAGAAAACTATATATCAGCGTCCCTGAGTTGTCGGGAATTTCCAGACTGTATTTCCCTTCGGTATCTGTGGTTGTTCCGGAAAGGGTTCCTTTCAGAACAATATTAACCCCTGGTAGTCCTTCTCCTTTCTCGTCTGTTACCTTACCTGTAAGATTTACCTTAAAAGGAACACTGCTCTCTGATCTGCGCAAAGGCTGTAGATTTTGTTGATTCTGCACAGGATCAGGATTGAGAATGATTGTGCGCTTATTTACTTCATAGGTCAATTTCAATGGAGACAGAAACTGACTCAACACCTGATCCAGCCGCTCATTATTCACATTCAGATTCACTTTCCGCCGGGACTGAATCATTTCCGGGCTATACATAAATTTTACTTTGGCTGCAGCCTCAATTTTTGATAATACGGTTCGGATTTCGCTGTTATCCAATTTCAAGGTAACCCTTTGCTGCAATATTTCCTGTGCATGTGAGTTATGCGCACAGACAAGATCTGTGAACAACACAATCAGGAAGAATTGAATCAACGTCACTTTCATAAAAAGCAATAGTAAGCGTTGGAAGACTAGATTTACATTCATACTTTTGATTTGTTTTGTATCAATTAGTGAGATTTTTGGGCAAAACAATTCCCTTTGGTTTTTGTAATGAAAAACCATATTCGTTTAGTTAAACAAGGGGAGGATTGGACCGGTAGTGGCGCAAACACTACTGGTCTTTTTTATGATGTAGCTATGTAACCATATGATAGTGAATATTAAGGTGGGAAATTTATTGAATAGAATTTCTGCAGCTTTTGATGTTCATCACGATCTGTCCGTCAATGACTTCGTAAGAACCGTTTATAGTTTTGCAGATCAGATTTAGTTTTTCCAGTAACGGTTCATCAGCGAGAGATGCGGTGAGCGAGCATTCATGGATTTGCTGTTCATCAAATATGATAGGTATACCATACGCTTTGTCAAGCTGACTAAATATGGTACTTAGAGGGGTTTCGTTGAAAATAAAATCCTGTTCAGATATAGTCTTGTCAATGATCTGCGTGCGGGCGGCCACACTTCTTTCAAAATAGCCCTGCGCTTTTTTGTAGAATACTTCCTGATTAGCTGTAAGCATAATTGCAGGTAATGGAGGATTGGATTGGTTTTGTTTCTGAAGATCCTCCTGGTTTTTAAAGACCGATACTTTTCCGGTTTTCACAGTCACTTTAATTCCATCTTCATTTCCATATGAACGGATATTAAAACTTGTTCCCAATACCCGTACAGTTAAATTATTGAAGTGAACCAGAAAGGGCCTGCCAGGATTCTTAGCCACATCAAAAAATGCCTCTCCGTCCAGTTGAACATTGCGTTCCTGTCCATCAAACGCTTCCAGGTAAGTGATGGAGCTTCCTGGCTGCACAGTTACCTTACTACCATCTTTCAAAACAACCAGCTCCGGATTCGACGTATTGTTTACTTTGTTTATCAGCTTTTGCCCAGGTGAAATCCAGGTGATGTCAGTTTTATTTACAGACAGCTTTTGCGAATTGATAAAGTAAAACCAGGCGATACCGAAAGACGCGATAATGGCAGCTGCCATATAGAACAGGCGACTGGATACATCGTACCAACGTCGCTGACTCAATCCTGTTGAAGACGAAAGTTTTCTGTGTTTTTCAAGAATGCGCTCGGATAAACCCTCGATATATTGGTCAGAGATGGAAGTGGTGTGCCCTTCGACATTTTTCAGAAACAGCCTGGCAATTTCCATCTCTTTTTTTACAGAAGGATTCTGTGAAGTAACAAGTTCCCAATTCACCTCGTTCTCCTGGCTCTGGCCGTATACCCAGGCACGAAACGAAGAATCACTGATAAAATCGGAAGACTTAAAATTGTTATACTTATTCATGAAATTGAATTATTGCCTATTATATACGATTAGAAAAATAGAGAGGCTTTATACTCAAAATCACGATATTTTTTCAAAATAAAATTCAAATTGGTAATTAAGTGACTGATAATTAGTCAACGATGCTTTGGAAATATATGAAGACATAGACCCAGTTCTCTTTCAGAACTGAGATGCTTTTGGCCAGCAGGTTGGATACGGACTGTTTGTTGATGCCCATCACCTGAGCGATCTCCTCATTGGACATGTCCTGGTAAAACCGAAGAAAAAGACACTCTCGCTGACGAGATGTCAAAAGAGAAAAATAATTATTGATTTTTGAACTGAGCTCAGCCGACTCATCAAGTTCGATCAAAAACTTTTCCATATTATCCGACTCAACGGCCAGATCATAATCTCCATCTAAATCTTGCTGTCCACCTTGCGCTTTCAATGCTCTTATTAAGTTATTCCGAAGGCATTTAAGGAGATAGTTCTTCACCGATGCAGGATCCCCAAGCCGGTGTCTTTTTTCCAGAAATTCCAGAAAAAGATCTTGAATGACGTCTTCAACTAAAAAGCGGTCTTTGGTAAATTTGCTTCCATAATGGAGCATCGGGCGAAAATATCTGGAAAGAAGCATGTTTAGGCACCGGTCATCTCCATTTTTAAACATGTCCCAGACTACATTGTCCGATAAAGGCTCCGGATGATTTTCGAACATATTATTCATATCTGCTGTCCTTCATGTGGGGCTGCACTTTATTAGTTGCAACAAGGGTCCAAATACCCTTCAGCTATCTGACAAATATTATAAAAATTTCAAATATTACAATTAATTCATAAAAAAATTAAATATGTAACCATTAGTGTGAATGAATGGTTAATATCTGCAATTTAGTTAGAATTCTTCTTGTATTCGGTTAAAGATAGATACGAATGATCTGAGCTGTTGGATTTTATCGTAATAATTTAATTAATAATCTGGTGGTACACCTTTGTGGCTGGGCCTAAAGTACTCGTAATAAGTAGTTTATGTGTATGTAGTTAGACATGCATGATTGCGTGCATAGGCGGCCAGGCTTTGCATGGTATGGGCACACTATAGAATGCTGCACATTTTTCGGCAAACCTGACTTACATGAAAAACAGGAGATGAGAAGAGGATTTCAGAGCGTATCCAGTCAATAGGAGAGAGTGAGGGAGAGGTTGTAGAATCTGTAATGACCAGAAATGGCCTTGTAGCGTTTCTACGAATACAGCCGCTTGGAATGACAATTTGCTTTTTATCCGTATTCGTTGTGCACAAACAAGGATAAAAAGCAAATCGGTTTAGACCAAAACTGTGATTTATTGCGGAGCTTCCGTCATAGTCTTTTGAATGATTGGCCAAACGCCCGGTGTAGGAACGCTTACACCTTTGGTCATACCTCTTGTTGCATTATCAGGACCGAAGTAATAAAGTGGCCAGCCTTTGTACGTCATTTGCTTTTTGCCAAAAACATCGATCGTTGAAAACAGACTTTTATCCAAAGTTGAAGGGAAATCCTTCATGTCGGTTGACCATATTGGCCACGTAGCATCATTACTGAAGTCTGATTTAGTATAGTTGTTTTTCTTATTCTTATCTCTGTTGAAGGCATATAGCGTTCGGCCATTTGCATCCACAAAATATTGTGTGTCACCGTTACCCTCCTTATAATCTGCTGTGTAGTTTTTTCCATCATTTCCTACGAGTTGCGTGTTGGCAAGCATCACTGCATAAGACTTCTTGGCTACATACCACACATTTCCAACGTCCTCGCCTTTCACATCTCCGGGAACTACATCAGTTGCATAATAATACAATGGCCAGCCTTTATAGGTTATCTGCGATTTGCCATCAGCCCGTGTGATGGATGCAAAATCAGTCGCAACCAAGCCCGTATCCAGACGCGGTGTTGACGCCAGTGTGAAAAGGGGCCAGACATCAGTACAACCACTTGTACAAGCCGATGAACCGTTGGCATCTTTCGTGAAAAAATAAAGTGTTCTGCCTTTCTGATCCGTTAGAACATTACCCAGCGAAGTTGATTTTTGTGAAATATCAAACGAAGGTTCGGGCGTTGCAGTCGTACTGTCGCTGCACGATGTGACTGAAAGTGCCATACAGGCGGTAGCAACAAAGGAAATAATGTAGTATCTGGCTTTCATTTCTATTTTGTTAGGATTAACAATGTTTCGTTAGCGTATACGGCATCACCTGATGTTTGGTTGCGTAGCTTCTAAAATGTTTCCTGCTGTTTTGTTATTCGTTTAGGGAATGATCCAATTTTTCGTCCTTTGTATACTGGCAATGTCTGTTTGATAGTATAGTTCGACTTTAGGAGTGACATGCCCGGCACCATGCTAAGCGCTTTACAGCACACAGGATATGGTAAAAGCTATAGACGTACAGCTAGAGCAAGCAGGAGCGATCGCTGGCAACAGGGTCAATCGCTTTGCATTAGGGGAATTGAATATACTAGCTAAGTGTCCGGCACTTGGAGAACACCTGTAAAGGAGATAAATGTCGCAGCATTCAGGCATAACTAAACGTAGTAGTTCCTAAGCAACATCTCCTGCATACCGGATGCTTGGTCATAGGAAATGTAAACAAAAATAACGTGTCGCCGGAATGGATTTAGATAATCCAACCTACTCAGCGTCAATTAACTATTTTAAGCATGTAAACCTCACATGCATGGCTGTGTCCTGTATTTCCGAGAGGATTGCTGATGTGTGTAAATCCCAATTTCTCATACAAACTAATGGCTGCCTCAAGATTGCCTGTTGTTTCAAGATAGAATTTATTGAAATTGTTCTTCTTGCCGAATTGAAAACAAAGATCAAGTATGGCTTTAGCCATTCCTTTGCCTCTGGTGTGCGGCAGTAAATACATTTTTTGTATTTCAAGCATGTCATCTGTGCCTTTCAGTGGAGCAACACCGCCTCCACCACAGACGTCTCCGTTTTCGTTGATGACTACCCAATAGGAAGTGTTAGGTTTTGTATACACATCATACATATGGTCCAATGTACTGTCACCGACTGCGTATCCGGCCTCACTGGTAAGTCCGTGCTCTGCCGACACAACACGAATTACCTCAGCCAGCGAAGCATTATCTTCTTTTGTAACAGTTCTGATTTGCAACATGATTTCTAATTAATGTTCATCTGTTTCACCGGCACTTGCCCTTAAATCATAAATGAAATCTGCAATTACAGATTCCTCAGTAGCCCAGCTCGTCACCAATCTTACCGCAGCATTTTGGCTATCTATTTTTTTCCAAACATAGAAGTCATACTTTTCTTTTAGTTTTTCAATTACGCTGTAAGGTAAAATAGGAAAGATCTGATTGGTTTTGGAAGAAGTGAGAAAGTGATAGCCCTGCTGATGAAATGCATCAGTTAATAACGCTGCTGTTCGGTTCAGGTGTGCTCCGATTTCAAAATACAGATCATCCTTAAATAATTCTGTAAACTGTATGCCCAAGAGCCGTCCTTTGGCTAGCAAGGCACCTCTCATTTTTAGGTCGTAACTGAAGTTCTTTTGTAAAGCGACATTATTGATAACTATTGCCTCTCCAAGCAAAGCCCCGTTTTTGGTTCCCCCGATGTAGAAAACATCGGTGTACTTTCCTAAGTCGGGAAATGACATGTCACTCGCATTCAATCCTGATGCTAACCTGGCTCCGTCCATAAAAAGATACAGGTGGTGATCCTGGCAATAGTTCCAAAGCGCTATCAGCTCCTCTTTCATGTAGTGAGTTCCCACTTCAGTAGACTGCGAAATATACACCATTCTTGGTAGCCGCATATGAGTTGCTTCCACGGTTTGCATAAATTGGTCTATCAGTTGTGGGGATAGTTTACCGTCATCTGTAGCAATAGCTTCTATTCTTACGCCTGTGGCCTCAATCGCTCCTGTTTCATGATGATTAATATGTCCCGTCGCTGCAGATATAACTGATTCATAGCGTTTGAGGATAGCTGATATAACCGTCAGGTTTGCTTGGGTACCACCGGATACGAGATGAACCGCTGCATGTGGATTTTCAAGGTTCCTGCGGATCAGGTCGCCTGCCTGATGTGTAAAGCCATCGTCACCATAACCGGATTGCTGAATGTGATTGCTTTCTGTAAGTGCCCTTAAAATGTTAGGGTGGGCTCCTTCACTATAATCATTTTTAAAACTATACACTTTTTAAAAGGTCTTTTTGGATGCAAAATGACTTTTTTGCATTTGTTAAATCAGATACTACTCCTTTTGAATACACCAGGGACCGCTAATCTTTCAACTGCAAAACATTGGCTCCAGGCGGATCTTCTGTAAGTCGTTCCAGCTTTTGGTCGAAAACTGTGATCATGATTTCTACAGAACCGGTGCCTACATCAGCACCAAGTAAATGTCCACCATACACCTTGAAATCCGACCCTGCAACTGTGCCATGGCAATGTAGTGAGGGTTTACCATCTTTCCATGCGATAGAGCCAGTCATGGATGTTAATTCTACCTTTTTGAATTCCTTCGGATCATATTGCTTTGTCTTGAAGTTGAAAAAGCCAAATTTTGCATTGACAAATCCAAAACCACTCAAACTGGCTGATGGAATTTTTTCCAGTTCGGCAAACCTTTCCAGTTCCGAAAATACATCGTCACCTTCGCGTAAAACCATGAGATAGCCTGCTGGTACTTTGGTATATTTGGGTTGGCCGATGGCAGTAGTAGCCGTGAGTGAGAGGATCAATAATTTCCACACAATTTGATTCTGCATCTTATACAAGTTCAGTAAGGTGAACAATCAATTTCCTCTTAGAACACTGAGCTGCTCCTGCTTTGCTTCATTCTCAATAAAAGCGTTTTCTATAAGAGTCGTCAAGTCATCCACATTCAAATTCATTCTTTCATTGGGAGATATCAGCGTATCGAAAATAACGGTTTCATGTTTTCCGTTTTCCTGTTCTTTAAAATAATACCAGATGCTGATGATAGGCGTCAAATCCTTCTTTATATCAAGACTATTGTCTTCCTGCTTTTCCTTCAGGTATTTTTCTGCTATTTGTTCATCATGGATGTGATAAAGGCCTATTTCAAAGAAGGAATGTATCTGATTTGGTGTAACGATGACGTATCGTTTGGTGGAAGAAGTATCTATGTACTCCGTGTCGAGATAAAGTGTCTGTTTATGCTCCCTGGTTGTTTCGATTTTTTTATAATCAAAACGTTCTTCAATAGACGAGAGAATTTCGGTCAGCAACTTTTTCATTTTAAGCGTTTTTGGTTTGATAAACATCACAAAAAAACCTTACCAAAACAGATCAGCCAGTGCTATTATTAACGTCTTGATCTTGAAAATGTGATGTTTTTCTAACACTAAATATTTGTCCATTAACTATTTACGTATAGTAACGCTTGGTTATGACAAAATTGTAGATGAAAATCCGTTTCTTTGCGGCTACAATTGCACGCACATTCTTTCTGAGAATGATCGTTTTAATTGTGATAGATAGGTATTACTTATAAAGGCATCCATGTTTTGGATGCCTTTTATCTTAGTAACGGAGGGTAAGGTAGAATGTTAGTAGTCAGATGAGTAATTCTTTTGCAAGATATCATGTCTGACTCAATGTAACCGCACGCAACTAGCAAAATCATGGTATACCATGAGGTGTTCGAACAAAGTCGTAGCAACAGGTGTAGACCAATTTACAGGTACTTTATTAACGAATGTGTCTCTACTCATATCGAAGATTTTTGAAAGAGCATCAGACCAAGCATAGTTCAAGGCTGGCTGCGTCAGTTCACACCGTGATTGAACTTTTCTTGCGATCTGATAGAATATTGATAATCACCCCACAAAGAATCAGGGCAATGCCGGTTGCCAGCCTGGTGGTAAATGCTTCATGAAACAGCATGACACTGATCGCCACGGCGACGACCGGCTCGAGTGCGCCAATAATCGAAGTGGGAGTAGAGCCTATCAGCTTAATAGCATATACAAGTGCGGAGATGGAAATCACAGAAGTTGAAAAACCAAAAACGGTGATGTTCCAGAGCATCTGTGGCTCGGGAAGTAACAACGATTTTTCCAGTATCACTGATTTGATAAGATAGTAGCCTGCAGAGAATAGCATGGAATAAAATGCCAGCTTGAAGCCTGATGCATTTACATTTGACTTATTGACCAATACTATATAAATGGCATAGCATAATGCACTGGTGAGTGCAATCAGCAAACCGGTGAAATTGATGTCCATATAGCTTTCTTTGGCGCTTAATGCAAAAATTCCACCCAAAGTCACGATCAGTGACATAGCCATAGACTTTGATATTTTTTCGCCAAAGATTGCAGCCATTGTAATGGCGACAAAGAGCGGATAAACGAATAAAATTGTGGATGCAATTCCGGCAGAGAGATAGTCGTAAGCTGAAAATAAGAATTCGGAGCTCAATGCAAAAAGTACTCCCAATGTTACCAGGATTGCCAGCTCGGAGCGCCGTACTTTCAGTGACTCCTTCCTGTAAATCAGTAATGCTAAGATGAAAAGGGCAGATATGGCAAACCGGTAGGTCAGCGTGACGTCCAGTGAAAATTGTGCCGCTTTTACCGGTAAAACAAACAGGGGAATTAGTCCGTAGCTAACTGCCGAAAGTGCGGCAAACAAATAGCCTTTGATCTTCATCTTTCTTTGAATAAATAATCGGGTATTTCTGACTGATGATCGAATTACCTCAATCGTCAACAGCCAGAACAAGCAGAACGTTCGCTTAAAACAATCTTGTTAACGGGGAACTTTGTGATATTTTTGGGAACGTATGATGCCTGTTGCGAAGTCCCATTAGGTATTCCGAATTGATGACCCATTATCCCCTCCCAACTGTTTAAAACAGCATCCCCTGATATGGCTGAATTTTCTGAGGAATCTCATCATCTCCCAGCATTTCGCACAGGTCGATTTCAATATTACGGACGATACTGGCAACAGGTACATCGTTGATCAAACCTTCGAAAGGGTTTTCGCTGATATCACCCACATATTCCATAAACATAAATACCCATGAAACGATCAGGTTGAAAGGGATGAGCAGAAACATGTAGCGTTCTCCCAGTTCGACAAACTGCGGTAACAAACCAAATGGCAGCAGTGTCATAAAAACAAAAATGAAGAGCGTCGATGTGGTTGCGTATTGGCGGGGGAAAGGTGTATTTTTAATTCGCTCGCTTTTTCCCTGCTCATCATAAAACGAAGAAATCAGATTTTGCAATTCCACGTGCTGATAAGCATCTACCAACCCGTTTTTTCTCAATAACTTAATATCCTGCGACTGACGATCCAGAATCTGTGCAGCACGGTTGCTCTTTGTTTTAATCCATTCGAGTTCACCCTCAGAAAGATACTTCTGAACCTCGTCCTCAAAAGTTTCCTGTGTTTTGTGAATGGCAACGCGCTGCCTTTTGCTGGCACGGTCGCGGTGCTCCCAAGTCGTGCGCTGGCGCATGGCGTATTTCAGTGCATAAAGCCATCCGATATGCCGATAAATGATGATGCGGATTATGACATTGATTTCTTCCTGTTTTTCTGGTTCGTGTTCCAGTTCATGTCCTACAAAAGATCTTACTGCTGCACTGAATGAGCGGCTGTTATTTGTGATGGCACCCCATACTTTCCTTGCCTCCCAGCTACGGTCGTAAGACTGGTTGTTTTTAAAACCGACAAAAAAGGCGGTAGCTGTACCCACCAAAGAAACCGGCAACCATGGAACCGCCACCCATTTCCAGTCCAGATGCACGTAAAGTACAATAGCAAAAATGCCGGTAAAAAGTGAAAACAAAACCATTCGCCAGGAATAGAAATACACGATCAGAGGATTCAGATGGCGCTTTACGTACATATTGTCTGATAGGGGATGAGTTGAATGATTTTTTGATTCGTGATTTATGGAAGCAAGATATATTTAAATTACGAAAATGGATGTGGGGGCGGAAGCACAATAGAGAATTTGCAAATGAGTATGTGTTGACTATTAGCAATCGATGTAGACTTTGCCGATCCACAATCTTTCAGTCCGGCTCTGCTGTGCAGCTCGGTGCAACAGTCTGTATCACCCCACAATATTATTTAAATCCCCATTGTTTTTTCAAAGTGATATCCGGTAATTTGTAGAAATATTTAAAAGTTCTCCCCTCCATTATCGAAAATATGCGGTCATTGAGCGCACTGTTCTTTTGTTTCTGCATCGCTATATTACTGATGACAGGACATTTTAAATCTTTTTCTTATAGTATCCAGTCAGATACATCCAGGCCTCACATTACGGGAAATTATAGGATTGACACAGCACGGGTCAATGCGCTTAACGACATAGCGCGTGAAAGTTTTTCATACGACGCAAAAAAACTGCACGGTGCGAGTCTTCAGGCGGTGGAGTTGTCCAGAAGGCTGGGCTACAAGAAGGGGGAAGCCATTGCTTACCAGAACATGGCTTTATCATATATGCTCATACATGGCGATGTCATCGCTCTGGACTATCTGAACAAAGCGCTTCTGCTTTTTGAACAACAGCAAGACACGATTCATATAGCGGGAGTGGTGAATTACATGGGGTGCTATTATGCTACCTTAAAGGACTATCATCAGGCGTTACCCTTTTTTCTGAAATCTGAGAGGCTTATCGGCACACACAAGCATAAATTAATGCTTACTATCCTGTCCAACACCGGGTCGTGCTATGAGGATCTGGGACAATATGACAAAGCCGCTTCTTACTACAGTAAGGTCAAAATTATGTCAGATCAGATTGGTGACTATGCCTGGACTGTTACTTCACTCTATCAGCAAGCTTCGCTACACTTCGTGAAAAATGAATATAATCTCTCTTTGGTTGTGCTTAAAAAGGCTTTTTCCTTAGGGAAGCGACAACAGGTACCCCCACGTGATATTCAGGCGTTACATCTGCTGATGGGAAATGTGTATTTCAAGCAGAAGGCATTCAAACTTGCAAGGCAGCACTATCGATTAGCGGCAGATATTGCCGGTAAAATGAACAGCCGGGAGGGCATGTCGGAGGTATACCAAAAACTATATCTGCTCGACTCTCTTTCCGGGGATTACAAAAATGCATTAAAAAATTATCGTAGTCACAGAGCTATACATGATAGTCTGGTCAATGATAATAAAAACAGGCTTGCTACTTTATTTAAAATTAGATTTGATCTGAGTGAAGAACAAGCGGAAAACGACAAACTTATGCTGGAAAAGCGGGGTCAGGATAATGTCATCTTCTACCAACAACTCATACTGGGTCTGGCAGCTCTGTTAGTTGTGGGTGCCACGTATACAGTCATGAGGCTCAGGAAGGTCAATGGAAAACTAACGGCGCTGAATGGTCAGATTGTTTTGCAGAATGAAGAACTTACCAAAGTGAATGGGATTAAGAATAAACTTTTTTCCATCATTGCACATGATCTCAGGAGCCCGTTCGGCCAGTTCATCAGTCTGCTTGAGATGGTAGAAGCACACATGCTGGAGCCGGACGAAATTGCATCAATGATGCCTTATCTGAATAAGTCTGCTTCACAAACCATGTCTATGATGGACAATCTGCTGACCTGGTCGCGCAGCCAAATGAACGGTTTCAAAGTCAAAAGTTCGGATGTTGTTCTGTACGATCTGATCAAGGAGAAGGTAGATAAGGCGTCAGCCAATATTAAGAGCAAAAATATTTCTGTAGAAGTTTGTATAGGTCCGGGTGAGAAGGTTTGGGCTGATGAGGAAATGCTTCGTATTGTAATCAGAAATCTGTTGGCCAATGCCATTAAGTTTACATCATTCGGTGGAAGTATCATATTCACAACTCGTACATGCCATGGTTCGGTTGTTATAGCCATTCACGATTCAGGAGTAGGGATCGAAGCCGACAATCTGGTGAAGCTTTTTTCAATGGATGCAGTGAGTACCCGTGGCACCGAGCAGGAGGCAGGAACAGGTATAGGTCTGAAAATTTGCAAAGATCTGGTTGAACTGAATTATGGTGAAATTTGGGTCGAGAGTGAACCGGGTAAGGGTAGTACCTTTTATATAGGATTGCCAGACAAGGCAGGAAGTTTTTTTCAAAAGGAACTGGTTATACAGGGACGAAGCTAAAGTAGTTTCTCGGCTTTTAAAGCGTTTCTACACCTTGATAGATCGAATTTATATAATGTGTGTATTCACAGTAGAAAAAATCAATTTACTCAGTCATAACCTTAAATTTTTCCAGTACCGCGTTCTATTTTAAGCTGCAATTAAAATAATCGTGAAGCTATAATTTTCGCTGTTATCGGTATGTTAAGCATAGTAGTGTCAGCTATATAGCGTAAGGTTTCATTGGATGGAACAGTATTTTATGGTTGCCGTGTAAATGTTCATCGGCTTTCTAAGCCATCAATTAAAATACTCCACATGAAAATTCTCATATATGCAGATATCCAAAAGTCATATCTGGACGATCTGATCCGCCAACTTCCCAAGGATGCAGAAATTATTTTAAAGCATGGACTGTCAGACGCTGAGCTTAAAGATGCAATCGATGCATCAGAAATTCTGATTGGTAATCCGCCAGTGGAAATGCTCGATCCGATTCCCAAGACGTTGAAATTCTGGCAACTGGAAAACGTCGGTTTCGAACAGTACAAAGGATTGACTTTTAACGGAATAGTAGCGAATGTCGGTGACATGTCTGCCGCCGCATGCGCTGAAACGATTGTAGCAGGTGTACTAGGATTTTATCGGGGTGTACATCTGATGGTACGACATCAGATCGAACAGAATTGGATAGGTGAAAAGATCGAAAATGAGCTGTCAGTTTTAGGCGAAAAGCAGGTAATTCTATTGGGTTCCGGTGCTATTGCCGAGCATGTAAAGACCATACTCACCTCTTTCGGATGCCGGGTGCAAATGACTGCTAAGAGTGACCCTGATGCAGATATCCATTCTTTTGAAAAATTGTTGAAACAGCTCGCTCATACGGATCTGGTCATCAATACGCTGCCGGGAAATCTGGAAAAGTATGTATCTGCTGAGTTTTTTAGCGCTATGAAGCAAGGAGCACTTTACGCCAGTATTGGAAGAGGTACCACTACGGATGAATCAGCTCTTACCCAGGCTTTGGAGAGTGGGAAATTGTGTGGCGCAGTGCTTGATGTAACGGAAAAAGAACCTTTGCCAGCCAACAGAAAGCTCTGGAAAATGACGAATGTGATTCTTACACAACATACCGGAGCTGCTCATAGTGAAAGAGACCGGGATAAGGTTGCCAAGTTTGTGGAGAATATCGGGCAGTATCTGAAAGGTGCTAAGGTGAAGGATCAGGTGGTGCTTTCGGAAGGCTATTGATAGGAATAATGAGAGAAATGACCAGTAACCAGCTTCATTTATTGAAAGGTGGCCCTGTATGAAGCGGGGCCATTTTGTGTGTGCAGGATGGAAGGAATGACCAGCTGATGTTCGACAAAATTTTCAAAAATGCAAAGATCTTATGTATCACCGTTATGCCATACAGGAACATAGATGCGTATTTTTTGATGTTAATAATTATCTTCATTATGGAAAGATCATCCTGATTCGTCGGTAGACAGGTTTTTTATCAAAAATGATAGCAGATTGAGTAAACGTCTTGATGTTTTTGGTTTACTTAGTAGCATAATCAGCTACCTGTTCCAAACTAAAAAACAATACTATGCTCCTTGAAAGGCGTGATTTTCTCTCGACATTGACAATAGCTGGTGTAGCCAGCCTGCTACCCGATACAAATCTGCTGGCTTCTATGATCCCCAAAAAGGAAAAACTGGGTATTGCGTTGGTAGGATTGGGTTACTACAGCACCGATCTGCTGGCACCGGCCCTTCAGATGACAGAAAAGTGTTATTTGGCTGGAATCGTAACGGGCACACCTTCAAAGGCGACAACCTGGAAAGAGAAATACAAGATACCTGATAAGAATATTTACAATTACCAGAATTTTGATGACATCAAAAATAACCCGGACATTGATATCGTATATGTGGTATTGCCGCCATCCATGCACCGGGAGTTTGTTGTCAGGGCAGCTAAGGCCGGCAAACATGTATTTTGTGAAAAACCGATGGCGCCTACAGTTGCTGACTGCCAGGCAATGATTGATGCTTGTAAGGCCAATAAGGTCAAGCTGGCTATTGGTTACCGTTGTCAGCATGATCCTAATATACAGGCCGTGATGCAGGTTGCAAAAGACAAGCGTTTTGGTCCTGTAAAAATGATTACAAGTGCAGCAGGTTATTTCGATGCGCGGACTACACATTGGAAACAGAATAAAAAGCTGGGTGGTGGTGTGATGGGTGATATGGGCGTATATGCTTTGCAGGGTGCAAGGCTTGCCACAGGTGAAGAGCCTATCAGCGTAATAGCTCAGGCATCTACAACACGTCCGGATATCTACAAGGAGGTGGAAGAAACGATGATGTTCATGCTCGAATTTCCGAGCGGTGCCAGGGCGAGTTGCCAGACAAGCTTTGGTATCAACATGAATTATCTGCAGGTTAATTATGAAAAGGGGTGGTTGAAACTCGAACCGCAGTCATCTTACTCAGGAAATAAAGGAAGTATGTCCGACGGCACTGCCATCAACTTTCCTTTAAAGAATCAGCAAGCCAAACAGCTTGATGATGACTGCAATGCAATTCTCAACAATACAGACTTTATCACGCCTGGCGAAGAAGGCCTTCGCGATATCAAAGTGGTCGAGGCGATCTATAAATCGGTAGCTACCGGCAAAAGTGTAAAGATTTAGATTGATTTGATAGTCATCGCGACAGCTTCATTTTCCGTAATAGGCACTGTCGCGATGCCTTCATCAGGTAGTTGCAATGATTGATCGAATCAGAAGTTCCATACAATTTTGCAAGGGAGCCTAACTTTTAATTTCTCATTCTTAATTCTTTATTCCAGATTCTGCCCACCTATATAAATAAGGAGCCTTATTCGCCTTGCCCGTAAATTTTTTCTCAAGTCGTTCCAGTACATTCAGATCCAGGATTTTCTTCTGGAAATTGCTGCGTAAAAGTGTCTTGTTCAGCACCACTTCGTAAATCTGCTGCACCTCATTCATTGTAAATGTTTCAGGAAGCAGATTAAAGGCAATCAGTTTTTGATCCAGGTTTTGCTGCAAACTCATCAGCGCTGCTGCTACAATCTGGTTATGGTCCATAATCATCGGGGGCAGATTCTGGATGTCGTACCATTCTACGGACTCGTCGGCTTCCATTTTTACAGGAATCACTTTGGTGATGTCTACAAGTGCATAATAGCCGATAGATACAAACCTTTTGGTGATCCATTCCAGCTCTTTTCGGTTAAAATGTTCAGCGACAAAGGCCTCTCCATTCAGCTCTGTAAGCTTGTCCCAAAAGCTCAGGTTACTTCTGTCTGTCTCTCCGAAAACCCTGAACTGCTCCAGATAAATGTCTCTGATACCTGTGCGTTCTTCAAGGATACGCCTGGCTGCCTGGTCTATACTCTCGTCTTGACGTACAAAGCCGCCCGGTAGCGACCAGAAGTCGCCTTTGAAAACCAGCTTTGGGGATAATACTTTCAATTGGTTCTGACTGAATCCGAAAATGACACAGTCTATCGATAGTTGTGGGATGTGATCGCTCGCGCGCAATGATATCATGGGTTAGGAATTAATGAACGGGCAATTTACTATAAAAACAGCTTTTTTGACACTGCATTTAAATTGTAATATGTAAATATATAAATGAAAAAAAATTATTGTATATAATTTATACAATAATGATCAGATCGTTTAACTTTGCTTTTGAATATTAAATCAATCTTATAAAACCATGAAATTTTACAGAATAGCAGGACTGCTGACCAGTTTGTGCCTGATGGTGCTCACTGGCTTTGCTCAGAGTCCGAAACACAATCTGCTGGTGTTCTCCAAGACGGCAGCTTTCAGGCATGAGTCCATTGAGGCCGGAAAGAAAGCACTTTCCAAAATGGGTGCTGAAAAAGGATTTACGGTAACATTCAGTGAAAATTCGGATCTGTTTACCGAAGCGAATCTGAAGAAATACAACGCCGTTGTGTTTCTGAACACGACAGGTGATATACTTAATAACGAACAGCAGATTGCTTTCGAGAGATACATACAGGCTGGTGGAGGTTACGTAGGTATTCACGCCGCTACAGATACAGAGTATGACTGGCCGTGGTACGGAATGCTTGCTGGGGCCTATTTCCTTTCTCATCCCAGTACACCGAGTAATGTACAGAAAGGGAAATTTACTGTTGCTATGAAGGATCACTGGGCTACGAAAGGTATGCCTGATCAGTTTGAGCGTACCGACGAATTCTACAGTTTTAAAAACATTTCTCCAAAAATAAATGTGCTGCTCACACTGGATGACAAGAGTTTTGTAGGTGGTGCTAATCCGGATTTTCATCCGATCAGCTGGTTTCAGGATTTTGATGGCGGAAGGTCTTTTTACACCGGAATGGGGCATACAGATGAAACTTTCACAGAACCACTTTTCTTGAACCATTTGTGGGCAGGAATTCAATATGCGGCGGGAGGGGAAAATCCGAAAGCACTTGATTTCACCAAATCACGTCCGGAGGAAAACCGCTTCTCAAAAGTAGTGTTGGCAGAGAAGTTGGATGAACCCATGGAGCTGAGCGTTTTAAATGATGGAAGAGTATTATTTATTCAGCGTAAAGGAGAAGTGAGGTTGTATAATAGCAAAACCAAAGAATTGAAGATAATCGCCAAGCTTCCTGTCAGCGTGAAATATGTGAGCAAAGAAGGTAAGGAATCAATGGGTGAGGATGGTTTGCTGGGATTGAGCAAGGATCCTGATTTCGCTAAAAATAACTGGATTTACCTTTATTATTCTGATCCTAAGGAGTCGAAAAATGTACTGGCACGCTTTGAGCTGAAAGGCGATGAACTGTTGATGGATTCCAAAAAGGTAATGCTTGATATCCCGACACAGCGCGAAGAATGCTGCCACACCGGAGGATCCATTGCCTGGGATAAGGCAGGGAACCTTTATTTGTCTACAGGTGATAATACCAATCCGCACGGTTCGAATGGCTACAGTCCAAGCGACGAGCGCGAAGGACGCAGCGCCTGGGATGCTCAGAAATCTTCTTCGAATACCAATGATTTGCGTGGGAAAATTATCCGTATCAAACCGCAGACCGACGGAACCTACACCATTCCTGAGGGTAATTTGTTTCCAAAAGGAACTGCGCTGACAAGACCTGAAATTTACACGATGGGGCACCGCAATCCTTTCCGTATTTCGGTGGATCAGAAAACAGGCTATTTATATTGGGGTGAAGTGGGACCGGATGCTGCCAAACCTGATTCTTCCCGCGGAGCTGCCGGTCATGATGAGGTGGGTCAGGCAAGAAAGGCAGGTAACTTTGGCTGGCCGCATTTTGTAGGCGACAATAAAGCCTATAACAAATATGATTTTGAGAAGGAGAAATCAGGTGAACGCTGGAAAGTGGACGCGCCGACCAATACTTCACCTAACAACACAGGACTGAAAACTTTGCCTGCAGCAGAAAAAGCATTTATCTGGTATCCCTACGATGCATCTCCTGAGTTTCCTCTTGTGGGTGCCGGTGGGCGTAATGCCATGGCGGGCCCGGTATTCTATGCCGACGATTTCAAAAATGCAGCACGCCCTTTTCCAAAATACTATGATGGGAAATTCCTGAGCTACGACTGGATGAGAGGCTGGATCATGTCTGTTACGATGGACAAAGAAGGTAATTTTAAGTCTATGGAGCGGTTTATGCCAAGTTATTCTTTCTCTAATCCGATGGATATGGAGTTCGCTGAAAACGGTGACTTGTACATGCTTGAATACGGTTCGGGTTGGTTTACGGCAAACGATGATGCACGTCTGATCTATATTGAATATAATGGAGGTAACCGTAAACCTAAGCTAGAACTGGCGGCTAATAAACTGGGCGGTTCGGCTCCTTTCAATTTGAAATTGACCTCAAAAGGAACCCAGGATCCCGATGGCGATAACTTGTCTTATTCCTGGAAGATCAGCTCTAAGAATGGTTTCAATAAAGTAGTCAATACACCGGATGCCAATTTGACACTAACCAAAATGGGTGTGTACAAAGCAACCTTGACTGTGAAAGATGGAAAAGGTGGTTCAGCTTTTCAGTCGGTTGATATTACAGTAGGTAATGAAGCTCCGGTATTGCATATTGAATTGTCAGAAAACAACAAAACGTTCTTTACACCGGGAAAAGATTTTAGTTATGAAGTGAAAGTGAGCGATAAGGAAGATGGAACCTTGGGTAAAGGAATTGATGCAGAAAGTGTAGCATTTAACATCGATTACCTCGCTGAAGGGTATGATAAGGTTGCGATTGCTCAGGGACATCAGACGGCGGACGCAGGCGCACTTTTGGCGACGGGCAAAAAACTAATTGAGGCCAGCGACTGTAAAGCTTGTCACAGTGTAAGCACCAAATCGATAGGGCCTTCTTACAAGGATATTGCCAAAAAATACAAGGGAGATCAGTCAGCAGTAGAGAGGCTTACCAAAAAAGTAATTGCCGGAGGTGGCGGCGTTTGGGGCGAAACGCCTATGGCAGCACATCCGCAACTGTCGACTGCTGACGCTTCAGAAATGGTGAAGTATATCACGAGCCTTTCGAGCGAAAAGGCGGGTTCACTTCCTTTAAAAGGCAGCTATACAGCCAAACTTCCGGATGGAGATAAAGGCAAAGGTGTGTTTATCGTTCGCGCTGCTTACGAAGACAAAGGTGCGAAAGGATTGCCATCTTTGAAATCTGAAAAGACGGTCGTATTACACAATGCGAAAGTGGATGTTCATGCATTTGATGCCTATGAGAATGTAAACAAGATGTCGTTTGGAGGAAACAATCTGGCGATTCCATCACGCTCGGGCGCTTTTATGGGTATGAAGCAAATGAATCTGAAGGGTGTCTCTGAGCTGTTGGTGCTCGCAACAGCTCCCAAGGCGCAACTGAATGCAAAAGGTGGCAAGGTCACGCTTCATTTGGATAGCCCTTCTGGTAAGATCATCGGAGAGTCTGAGTTTTTGGAAGCATCGGATAAAGCAGGTTTTACTCCGACACCACTTCGGATCAAAATTAAAACAGATGCGTCACTGGCAGAAAAGCCACATGATGTTTACGCAGTATTTACCAATCCTAATGAGCCATCGGGTAGTCTGATGGTGGTGATGGGAACCGAGTTTATATTGGGTACGGGAAAATAGGTCCGCACCATTAAAGATCGAAAATAGCACCCCGAGTATATTTTGTAAATAAGTTAAATGAGTTGAAGACCTGGCGGGCATTGCTTGTCAGGTCTTTTATTTGGCATCAGCCTACCGTCATTATTGTCGATTTTACAGTTATTTATTATTGTTTGTTAATCAGTGGGTTACAAAGTATGCGGCGTGATGTTTGGGTATGAATAAAAAAAGTAAAATTCTTCCGGCATTCCATCAGTAGAAAAATAGGGGCATGTGATTATTAGGGTTTATTTTAGTATTCATCCAAAAATTGGGCAGGTGAACAGCTTGTCCCGATGTCAAAAAGCCCATGTTTTACAAGAAATTAGGATTACAGATTGCCCTTGCCGCCTTTTGCGCATGGGATGCAAGTGCCCAGACTGCGGCTGCTTATAGCTGGAAAAATCTTCCCAAAATCCAACAACCCGTCTTCAAAAAAGATACTGTTCGTATTACCGCTTTTGGCGCAGTAGGCGATGGTCATACGTTGAATACCAAAGCGATCAACGAAGCGATCAGTACGATCAGCAAAAAGGGTGGTGGCGTTGTGCTTGTATCTCCTGGTTTGTGGATCACGGGCCCTGTAGTGCTTAAAAGCAATGTGAACCTGCATATTCAGGAGTCGGCTACGCTTCTGTTTACTACCGATAAAACGCAGTATGGACTTGTTGAAGGTTCGTATGAAGGAAAAAGTGCTGCCAGAAACGAGTCTCCGATTTCAGGGTTAAATCTTGAAAATATAGCTATAACAGGTAAAGGCGTTGTAGATGGTAACGGGGATGCTTGGAGGGCTGTTCACAAAAGTCAGCTGACTGAAAGTGAGTGGAAGGAAAAAGTGGCATCTGGCGGTGTGTTGAAAGATGATGGTAAAACCTGGTATCCAAGCGAGCAGTTCAAGCAAGCCAGTGTGCAGAATAAAAGTATGCTGCTTACACCCGGCACTACTCCGAAGGATTTTGCCCACATGAAGGATTTTCTGCGTCCGAACCTTGTCGTACTCAACAACTGTAAAAAAGTACTGCTTGAAGGCGTGACTTTTCAAAATTCAGGTGCTTGGTGTTTGCATCCTTTGATGTGTGAAGACCTGACAATGAGAAATGTGCGTGTTAAAAATCCTGATTATGCGCATAACGGAGATGGGATGGATATCGAATCCTGCAAAAACTTTTTGATAGAAGGATGTGTGCTCGATGTTGGAGATGACGCTATCTGTATCAAATCAGGTAAAGATGAAGAAGGTAGAAAACGTGGCAAACCAACTGAGAATGGTGTGATCAGAAATAACATTATTTACAAAGGTCATGGTGCTTTTGTGATCGGCAGTGAAATGAGTGGCGGAGCAAGAAACATCTTCATTGAAAACTGTACGTTCATGGGAACCGATAAAGGGCTTCGTTTCAAATCGGTGAGAGGACGGGGCGGTCTGGTTGAAAACATCTATGCGAGAAATATTTTCATGCGCGATATCGTTCAGGAAGCTATATTTTTCGACATGTACTATTTTGTCAAATTCGCAACGGACGGGGTGCGCGATATGAGTCCGGTTGTCAATGACGGTACACCCGTTTTCCGGAATATGCAGTTTGAAAACATTGTTTGTAACGGAGCGCAGAAAGGGGTATTTATCAGAGGTTTACCTGAAATGCCTATCCGCAACATTACAATGAAAAACATGACTTTAAGTGCGGATAAAGGCATTGAACTTACTGATGCTGATCAGATCAGTTTTGATAATGTACAGCTGATCACAAAGCAAGTGAGCCCGATTATTTTCAGCGATAACAGTACCAATATTTCTTTAAGCGGAATCAAATACGATAGCAGCGATCTGCTGATTTCAGTTACAGGAGAGCGGAGCAAAAACCTGAAAATCGATAAAACGGATTTGTCAAAATCAAAGAAAGTAGCTCAGTTTGAGAAGGGGGCAGAGGAAAAAAGTCTGACACTTGTAAAAGGAAAGTAACCCGTTTTTATCGCTATCATCGTATGAAACATATCGTTATGGCTGGCGCTTTTACTCTGGTGATGACCGGAGTATCTGCTCAGCAAACAGTGAGTAAAATGCAGAATGCCGATGCACCTGTATCCAAAGTATGGGTGTCTGATTTAGGCAACGGAACATTCAAAAATCCTGTACTGAATGCCGATTATTCAGACCCGGATGCGTGCCGGGTAGGAGAGGATTTTTACATGATCGCGTCAAGCTTCGACGCTGTACCAGGACTTCCGATTTTGCATTCCAAAGACCTGGTGAACTGGAAGTTGATCGGTCATGCGCTGCATCGCCAGCCGCCCATTGCGCATTTTGAAAAAACACAGCATGGTAACGGCGTGTGGGCGCCGGCGATCCGCTACCACAACGGAGAATTCTATATCTACTATCCTGATCCCGATTTTGGTATATATCTTACAAAAGCCAAAAACGCAGCCGGGCCTTGGAGCGAGCCGGTATTGGTTGAGGCAGGATTGGGTTTGATTGATCCCTGCCCTTTGTGGGATGACAACGGGAAGGTGTATCTGGTACACGGCTGGGCCGGGAGCCGCGCTGGTATCAAAAGCGTGATAACTGTGAAAGAAATGAATGCAGCCGGAGACAAAGTTTTGGATCAGGGTGCGATTGTGTATGATGGCCATGAGCTGGATCCTACAGTAGAAGGGCCTAAGTTTTACAAGCGTAACGGTTACTATTACATTTTTGCACCGGCTGGCGGCGTTTCAACGGGTTGGCAACTTGTACTCAGATCTAAAAATGTGTGGGGCCCATACGAACGTAAGGTGGTGATGGACGAGGGTAAAAGCGGCATCAACGGGCCTCATCAAGGCGCATGGGTGGATACCAAGCCTGTGAACGGGAAATCGGAAGACTGGTTTTTACATTTCCAGGATAAGGATATGTACGGGCGTGTTGTACACCTGCAGCCTATGAAATGGGTAAACGACTGGCCGGTAATCGGAGCGGATGCGGACGGAGACGGAAAGGGCGAACCTGTGCTGGTGTACAAAAAACCGAATGTGGGTAAAACCTATCCGATTGCTACTCCGCCGGAATCGGATGAATTCAATTCTGTCGCTTTGGGTAAACAATGGCAGTGGCAGGCCAATCCGAAAGGTATCTGGTTGTCGACCAGCAATACAGGATCTCTGAGGCTCTATTCTCAGAAAATACCCGAAGGTGCTGCTAACCTATGGTCTGTACCGAATGTATTGATGCAGAAATTCCCGGCTGAAGAATTCACAGCTACTACCAAGCTATCGTTTAAGCCTAATGCTAAACTTGTTAACGAAAGGACTGGGCTTGTTGTGATGGGGCAGAGTTATGCAGGGCTGGTGCTGAAAAGTGAGAAGGATGGTATAGCGCTGGTGAGTGTTGTTTGCAAAAAAGCGATTGATGACAAGCCTGAGAAGGAGACCACACTGGGGAAATTCAAATCAGGTGAAGATGTCTATTTAAGAGTAAAAATCGAAAAGAAAGGTTTGGCCCGTTTTAGTTACAGTCGCGACGGAAAACAATTTGAACAGGTAGGAGAAGCATTTCAGACTGAGCCCGGAAAGTGGATCGGAGCGAAGGTAGGGATATTCTGTACCCGTGATACGCAGATAAATGATTCAGGTTACGCTGATTTTGACTGGTTCAGGATCGAGCCCTGATCACTTATTTTAACAGGCGAAGTGACGTCGGCTGGTGGTTTGCAATACGCAAGCTGCCAGCCGATTTTTTTGTTTCTGTTTGGTAAGATTGCAACAATATCCTGTAGACTGTGAAGTGTTTTTAGTCGGATTTGAATAGCTGTGCCAACGAAAATTGAATAGTATATACGTTGTTTTGTTTATTTTCAATATAAATATTCAATGAAACGGGCTGTTTTTTTGTGATTTAATTTGGTGCGGAAAATTTAAGACTCTACTTTTGGACTATAAATCATTTTTGGTCTAAAAATGAAAGTTAAAAGTGAAATACTAAGGTGTAAAATTTTGTCGGCTGCGGACTGCCTTTTTCAGAAATACGGTCTGAACAAGACTACTATGGAAGACATCGCAAGAGAGGCGGGTAAAGGAAAAAGCACCTTGTATTATTATTTCAAAAGTAAGGAAGAGATTTTTGATGCCATTATTCAGGACGAAAAAAACAAATTTTTTGACCAGGCCCAGAAGCTGATTGCTGCTGCTCCTTCGGCTCGCCAGAAAATGGAAGCATTTTGTAAGTCCCGGCTCCTGCGTATCAAAGAAGTAACCAATCTGTATGAGGTAATGATCAATGAAGTGCGTGAGATGCTTGGAAACGATCAAATGACGGACCCGACACTCAAATACCGGACAGAGCACAATGAGAAGGAAATCAGGATTTTGAAGGGTATTCTACAATATGGTGTTGCCACAAAGGAGTTTCGGTTTTTTACTGAAAAGGAGCTGGATATCATGGCCTTTGTATTGATGAGTGCCAATCATGGCCTCGAACTTGACCTGATTTTATACAACCGTGTTGATGACGTAGATGGCAAGGTAAATTTTCTCAATGAGATGATGATGATAGGTATCATGCGGCAGTGAAGATATTTTTTTTGCCCGTTAGTCGACTAAAAAACAATTTTATTCTATAATTCTAATTATTAACACATCTGAAAATGAATATTACCTTGAAAAGATCTGCTCTTCCGCTACTGGTAGGAGTGGTATTGATCGCCTGCGGACAAAAACAGGAAGAAAAGCCAAAAGACACTTCACCCGTTAAGGTGACAGTACAGCAAATCAATTCTGGGAGCGAAGCTGAGCAACTCAGATATTCCGGTACGATTGAAGCTGAAAATCAGGTTCAATTGGGTTTTGCAGTACCTGGTACGGTCGCATCCGTATTGGTTAACGAAGGGCAAATGGTTTCTGCCGGACAGTTGCTTGCCGTTCTTGATCCTACAGAATATGACAATGCGCTTTTGATTGCGTCTGCCGGTCTGGAACAGGCAGAAGATATGTATACCCGTCTGAACGGTTTGTATGAAAAAGGAAGTTTGCCTGCCAAAGATTTTATAGATATCAAATCCAAACTTGCACAGGCAAAGGCCAACCGTAACCTTTCGCTGAAGCGTGTGAAAGATACAAAATTGTACGCCTCTATGTCGGGTATTATTACTTCTAAAAACATTGAGAAAGGCGCTATGGCAGCACCGGGCGCTCCTGCTTTCACCATTATCAATACTTCCAAAGTGTACGCAAGGGTTTCGGTACCTGAAAGTGAAATCGGGAAGATTTCAAAAGGACAGACTGCCAACGTCTCGATCGCAACGATTGGTCAGCAACTGACAGGAAAGATCGCCATTATCAATCCGATGGCCGATGCTGCTACTAAATCTTACAGCGTGAAAATACAGCTTCTCAACGGACAAGGGAAAATACTTCCCGGCATGATAGCCGATGCCGAGATTGCAACAGGCCAGAGTGTGGATGCGATTACTGTACCTACCAAGGCTGTGATTCGCGATGCCGACGACATTACTTATGTATATGTGGCTAACGGCGATAACAAGGTAACACGCAAGCGTATTACTGCCAGTGGACTGAAAGGTGATGATGTTGTGATCAGCGATGGTCTGCAAAGTGGTGACCGTGTAGTGGTAACCGGTCAGACTAAACTGAAAGACGGAGCCACCGTTAGCCTGTAAGGGAGCAGAGTTTTTAAGTCAAAATTTACTTTATATCTACATGTAAATTGAAGGTTCACCCTATCATTTACAATAAAAGCTAACGGCCAATAGCTCACAGCTAATCGCTTTCAAACATGAAAAAACGTACATTAAACTTTATAGAAGCCGCTATGAAGTACAAGCAGGTTACACTTGTTGTAACCACCTTGCTTGTATTACTTGGGGTGAATGCCTTGCTGAATATGCCCCGAAGCGAGGATCCGAAAATTGACATGCCGGTGGGGATGGTGATGGCATTTTATCCTGGAACCGATGAGGTGCAGATGGAGAAGCAGGTGACCAACAAAATTGAGCAGTACCTGTTTTCTTTCGAAGAGATCCGTAAAGAAAAAACCAAATCCGAAACCAAGGACGGACAGGTTTTTATCACTGTTGAATTGCATACCACTGTGAAAGACAGGAAGAAATTCTGGAGTTCTTTGCAGCATGGTTTGAATATGAACATGGCCGGGGTGCTTCCGAAGGGGGTTATCGGGCCTATCGTGAACAGTAACTTTGGTGATGTGGTTGCGCAGATGATCACCGTATCATCCCCTAAAAGAAGTTATGCGGAAATTGAAAAGTATCTGGATAATCTGGAAGACGGATTAAAAACAATTCCTACCGTTTCCAAGATCAACCGCTCGGGAGGTCAGAAACAGCAGATTTATGTGACGGTCGACGATCTGAAAATGCGCCAGTACGGTTTTGATATATCCGCTATTGTAGGCGCGCTTCAAACCCAGAACGTGACAGGATATACAGGTGAGCTCACGGTTGCCAATAACAACGTACCTGTGTTTGCAAGTACCCGCTATAATACTGAAGCAGACGTTGCCAATCAGATCATCTATACCAATCCGAATGGTACGGTGGTGCGACTGAAAGATGTCGCTAACATTGAAAGACGTTACGAAGAAACGTCCTCGTATATCCGTGTGGGTGAGGACAAAGTGATGATGCTTACTGTGGAAATGCAGCCCGGTAATAATATTGTAAAGTTCGGTCAGGAAGTGGAAGCCAAAATGGCTCAATTACAAAGTACCTTCCCCGACGATGTGAAGGTAGAAGCGATCGTGAACCAGCCGGAAGTGGTGGGTAAAAGTATCAGTCACTTTATGGTTGAGTTTGGTATTGCCATTGCTACAGTACTGGTTGTGATCATGCTGCTGATGCCATTCCGTATTGCAGCCATTGCTTCTCTGGCAGCGCCTATATCGATTGCGATCACGTTTGGTATTATCAACATTATCGGAATTGAGCTGCATCAGGTAACGCTGGTGGCTTTGATTATTGTGATGGGGATGGTGGTAGATAACGCGATTGTGGTTGTAGATAATTACATTGAAAAACTCGATGAGGGAATTACGCCATGGACCGCCGCCTGGCAGGCAGCAACCCAGCTTTCGTTACCTATTTTCACGGCGACGCTGGCAATTATTTTCGCTTTTGCCCCGCTTGCCTTCTTTATGAATGGTATTGCCAAAGACTTCATCGCCGCTTTGCCCGTAACGGTTGCTGTGGCTCTTACAGCATCGATGGCCGTAGCACTTTTGGTAACTCCGTATACGTGTTATCTGTTCATTAAGAATGGTTTGAAACATAAAGTATCTGACCGTCCACCGAAACTGACTATTCTCGACAGACTACAGAACGGCTTTAACAAAGTGGTTGAGCTTTGTTTCCGCAATCCGAAATCTACCATTGCGGTTGCTATTGTATCTGTGGTAATGGCATTGGTGGTAGCAGGCAACGTAGATCAGGAATTCTTCCCGACTGCCGAAAGAAATCAGTTCAACATGGAGGTGTGGTTGCCAACAGGAACTTCACTGCCGGTAACTGAGGAAGCTGTGAAGAAACTGGAGAAAATGTTGAAGGAAGACAAACGTGTGGTGAGTGTAGCCAGTTTTGTCGGAGGAAGTTCTCCCCGTTTCCATATTACCTATGCACCGGAAGTACCTAGAAGAAATTTTGCCCAGATTTTCATTACAACGGTCGATGACGACGCAACCAATGAGATGGCAAAAGAATATCTCAAAAAACTGGACGGGTTTTTGCCGGATGGAGAGATAAAAGTAAGGCAGCTGAGTATGCAGGCAACTTCCCCGATTGAAGTACGCGTCATTGGTGAAAATATCCATGATCAGAAAAGAGTGGCTGCTCAGGTGGAAGAGATTCTCAGAGGGGAGCCGGGCGCCAACTTTATCCGTAATGATTATGATACCGATAACTTCGGTGTTACAGTAAATATCAAGGATGATGTTGCAAGTCGTCTGGGTGTATCCAAGCAAGCGATTACCCAAACATTGGGAGCCCAATTGAAAGGTTTCAGTGCTTCCACATTGTGGGAAGGAGATAAGCCGGTTGATATTTTCCTGAGACTGGACGCAAATAGCCGGAAAGATTTCAACGATCTTTCAGATCTGTACATCAGTACGCAATTTGGTGGTAAAGTGCCATTGAAAGAAGTTGCAGAACTCGTACCGGGGTGGCATACAGGAAAAATTGCACACAGAAACGGTCTTCGTACGCTCACTGTAACCTCTGAAGCTCAAAACGGAATCCGTGCTTCAAAAGTGCAGGCCAATATCGAACCAAAAATAGCCGCGCTTGATATTCCTGAGGGTATCCAGATCCAATACGGTGGAGAGATTGAAAACAGCGGAGAAAATCAACCCGGTATGGGTGCATCCTTGGGTGTGAGTTTGATCCTGATTTTCCTGACACTTTTGTTTCAGTTCAAGAATTTTAAGAAAACGCTTATTATCCTTGCAACTTTTCCATTGAGTTTATTGGGGGCATTCCTGGGGCTTTTTCTTACAGGCAATCCGATGGGGATGACCGCTTTCATGGGAATAATATCTCTGATTGGTATCGTAGTGCGGAATGGTATCATCCTGGTCGACTATGCGGATGAGCTGGTGAATGACCACGGTTACACGATCAAAGCAGCAGCGTTGGCAGCGGCGAAACGCCGTATGCGTCCGATATTCCTGACGTCCTCAGCAGCAGCGGTAGGTGTAATTCCAATGATTCTTGGCAAGTCTCCGATGTGGGGACCGCTGGCGAGTGTACTGGCATTCGGACTGATGGTGTCAATGGTACTTACACTATTTGTAGTTCCTGTACTGTACTTCCTGTTTGTAAAACCTGAGCCGGTAGAAGAGGAGCTTGTGCAGCCAGATGCCGACGATCATATTCAATACCGACCATCCCACGCATAAATCAAGGAAATAATCATGAATGCATATATTAAATCAGGTTTTGCAGCGGCTCTTTTGATGCTTGCTCAGCAAGTAACAGCGCAAAGGTCTGTTACGCTAGAGGAAGTCAGAAGGCTGGCTGTTGAACAAAACAAAAAAATAAAACAGGCGCAGCATCAGATTGATGCTGCAAGAGCTGCCCAGGATGGAACCAAAGGGTTGGATAAGCCCGCCATCGACGGTTCAATTGCAGCTTTTCATGTAGGCAAACCGTTGAGTAATCTTTTGCCTGCAGTAGGTGTGAGTCCGTCGTTGACAGTGACACAACCGATTTACGCGGGAGGTAAAATCAAGATTGGACGGGATTTGGCCACAAAAGGTGTACAGATTCAGGAAGCCCAAAAGGCGCTTACCGAAACGGAAGTGCTTTTGAATGTAGACAAAGCGTACTGGCAGATTGTGAGCCTGAAGGAGAAAATCAAACTTGCCGAAAAGTTCGAAGCATTGCTTGAATCTCTGAGTAAAGAGCTGACCAACTCGTATGACGCAGGTATGATCTATAAAAATGATCTGCTGCGGGTGCAGGTACAACGAAATGAAACAGAGCTTAATATCAGTAAAGCAACAGACGGTCTGGAGCTTTCCAAAATGAATCTTGCTCAGATTATCGGAGCGCCGTTGGATTCGGATCTGATGCCGGCGGATTCTGTAGTGGGAACATTTGATGCCATAACTGCCGGATCTGCTGCTACCGCTATTGAAGGACGTGCCGAGATAGCATTATTGAAAAAGGTAGTTGAGCTGGAAGAACTTCAGGAGAAAATGCTCAAAGCTGATTTTCGTCCGACTGTAGGTGTGCTGGCTGGTGGTTTTGTTGGTATTGGTAAAAAAATGAATATCGAAACCGGTGGCAACAGTATGGCATCCTATTTCGGAATGCTTAGCGTGAACATTCCGATCTGGGATTGGGGACAAAAGGCTAGTAAGGTTAAAGAGCAAGGTTTTAAGCTGCGTGCGCAACAGATCCAGTTGGCTGAAACCAAGGAGCTGCTCTCGCTGGAAATTCAAAATGCCTATCTGAGCTTGAACCAGGCAGCCAGAAAGATCGAACTATCGGGTGCTTCTCTGCAGCAGGCCGAAGAAAATCTCAGGTTGAGCAACGACCGCTTTAAAGCAGGAACAGTGACGGGGCAGGATGTGCTTGAAGCGCAGACATTGTGGGCCCAGGCCAACAGCAACATCATTGATGCTCGTATTGAGTACAAAGTGAGCGAAGCTGTCTATAAAAAGACAATAGGTGAAAATCTTAATTGATGGGGTTATTTGTAGTGTGACTTTCCGGAAGGGCTTTGTCTCTCCGGAAAGCTAATGACGTGTGAGATGGAGGAAACATTAAAGGATATTATTTTCAGATTGACAGGATTACCACTTTCCGCATTTGCTGACCATGCCTTGTTGGAACACGATTTGAGAATAAATCAGGTAAAGATGAAGGTGCTGATGCAGAGGCTGGATACAGCTTTTGGACTACAAACAGATACGAATATCTGGTGTGTATTTCAACGGGTGGGAGATATCAGGAGCTATGTGGCTGATCAATTGGAATCAAAAGGATAAACACTTCTCAACAAACTTAACTATAGCTTCCAGACATGACGACTGAAGAAAGGATACTGAACCGCTCCTCCGAACTTTTTGCCCAGTTCGGCATTAATGTAGTGCGTACGGATGATATCTCAACGGATTTGGGCATTTCAAAGAAGACCTTCTACAAATATTTCTTCAGCAAGGAGCAGCTGGTAGTCAGGGTGATGGAGGATATGCTGGAAAGGTCATCCTCGGAAATGGACCAACTGGTGAATTCGTCAGAGAATCCTATTGAGCAGACTTGTGCGCTCTGGGATCTGATCACAGCATTTCGCAAAAAGCATAATCCCAATTTTATCAGAGATATGCAAAGGAGTTATGCCAAGGCTTGGGAACTGGTGGAAAACTTCAGGGCTGGTTTGGTAAAAGATGTATTGATTCAAACGCTGAAAAACGGAATTGCAAAGAACTTCTACCGGCAGGATCTGAACAAAGAGGTGGTAGCCACGCTCTGGCTGGATCTTTCTTCTCAGGAAAACCAGATTCCTGGTTCTGACGAAGAGATTAAAAATCTTTTTATCAGGGGATTACTGACTGCCGAAGGATTCAGAAGTTACGCCTGCTTATGTAATCACAACTCCTAACAAAGTGATCACAGGGGATTTTTGCAGCTATTTTCCTGTGGATCATAACTTCTCAAATTATGGAAAAATCAGATGTGAAATGTGTCGAGGGTTTTATTGAAGAGGTCTGGAACAACGGCAGACTTGATATGTTGAATCAATATCTGCATCCTGCTTTCAGGGATTTTTCCCAACCTTTTTTTGCTGTACAAAATGCAGCTGGTTTGAAAATGTATCTCCGGCAGCTCAACGGCGATTTTATTCATAAAACAGAAATTCTGGACGTGGATACGTTTGAGGATGTGGTGACATTAGAAGTGAGGTTAGTGCTGCAGCTGAAAAGTTCAGATTGTGCTCAAGAAGAATGTGAGCAGTTGCTGGTAATCGGGGGAGAACGCCGCTTCACTATGCGCGACAATCTCATTTATGAACATAAAGAGCAACTTGCACTCCTGTCAGAAGTTGCTTTGAAAGCAGAAAAAATTTATTAATCCCCGTTGCCCATAGCAAGCTTAGTAGCTCTACAGACGGCTGCATCTAAGTTATTCTGATCTTGTTTTGCAAAAATACCGGGGTAAGTAAGTGCCTTAGGGATGTCAACTGAAAGGTCAATTTTATTTTGTTCAACACAATAGCAGCGATTGTCTGTCATAAGCTTTTTACCAAGATATAGCTGCTCGGTTTGTCCTGGGGTGGGTATCAGTAATGCTTTTTTATCAAGTGCAGCCAGATCCATCAGCGTAGAATAGCCGCTTCTGCATATCACCAGCCCGCATTGCTCGATGATGATGCCCAGTTTCTCAGCATTCAGGTGCGTGTAATAATCCAAATGAGCCGGCAAGTTTTCAGGTTTGTTCCCTGACGGGTTTCCGGCTACCAAATGAAAGTGATAACCAGTCAACGTTCCGATCTGAGTGAGCAACTTTTCTTCCAGCAGTGTCCGCATCGGTTCGGGGCCGGACAACAGGATCAGTATCAGATTATTATCGCTGCTTTGTTGGGGATGAGGTTTTTGGGTGAACTGAGATTGCAGACCAATGTAGGTAGCATTCGAAGGCACGAGTTTTGGATGAGCAAGTTTTCCTCCCAGATTACTATCTCCTTCGATGTCCACCACCCAGCACGTATCAAATTTCTCCAGTGCTTTTTTATGTAGCCTCAGCATTATTTTATCAGCGAGTGTTCCTGTTCCGCTCAGGATTTGCAACTGATGCGTCATGATAATGGAGTGCAATCCGTCTATCTTTAATCCGTATCTGTTGTCGGAAATAATAAGGTTGAAACTGTGTTTTTTCTGAATCTGTTTCAACCAATTCCGCTCATTTCTGATTGCATTCAGGATTTTTGGAATCTGGGTCAGAATACGAAAAACAAAGCCTGCTCCTGTTTTGCTGTAAGTGATATTGTAGCCTTTCAGAGGCAGCATATCCAGCTCAGGAAAGTTAGACTGAAGCAACATGGCAGATTTTCCCTCACCGGCCAGTGTAACGTTATAACCATTCAGCAGTAGCTGTCTGATGATCGGTATACAGCGCGTAGCATGTCCGAGTCCCCAGTCGAGTGGGGCTACGAGTACTTTTAATGGCGGTTTGGGCTGAGTCACTGGTATAAAATAAAATCCGATCCCTGAAGTCTGTTAAGGTTTTCAAAGATCGGAATATTGCCGGTAATCAGGCTATCATTAACCGTTAAAGATGTTTTTAAGCTGGCTTTTTACTCTTGACAAAAAATGCGACGATCAAAGAAGTGAGCGTGCCCATGGCTAACGCACCTATTAATCCCTGAGTAACATAATTATTAAAGTTAAAGAAAGCCTCAGCTTCTGCCCGGGTTTTGTGATAGCCGGTTTTGACAGAATATTCAATCACGTTCGGGAAAAATTCAGGTGTGATCACATAGGTTGTGATCCACTGTGTAGCAGGACTGAAAATGGTGACGATAAGCGTAATGATCAATCCCGAAATCACGCCTTGCTTGTAGCTCATCTGTCCGTGATAAAACCTGCGTTTTTTGTCCTGAAGGGCCAGTACATAAGTCCATATTGCCGGTATCATAAATCCCATCGTCAGGTATTGCTGTTTGTCGATGTGTTCGGCATGTAAACCTGTGACTTTTTCCAATACCATCCATAAGAGCGAAACGATAATGAAAATCACAGCCCATTTGATCTCAATGTAATATTTCTCCATAGTTCGACAGATTAGGTTTTTACAGAATTATCACATCAAGTTATAAATTTCTCTGAAGAGTTTTCTATGTTTCAGACAGCCTTTGCCAAAGTTCTGATGTCGCCAATTTCAAGAACTTGTTTGGGGTAGGTAGTGAGCACTGTGTTGATCATTGCCTGACCAATTTGGTTGAGGGTCAGAGATTGTTTCGGGAAAAGATAAGGGTAAATGGCGATAATAGGTTTGAAAAACCAGCGTACATTTTTCTGCCCTTTAACTGGCTTCATAAATCCCGGACGAAAGTTGTACTGGCCCCGAAAGGGCAGGCGCATCAGTGCATTTTCTGTTTTTCCTTTTACATTAGCCCACATTACTTTTCCTTTTTCAGAGCTGTCGGTGTGCGCTCCGGTCACGAAATTGAAGACCATATCCGGATTGATATCGGCCAGCACTCCCGCGAAATGAAGGGTGGTATCATAGGTAATTCTGGTGTAATCCGCTTCATTCAGGCCCACAGAGCTTACACCCGCACAAAAGAAACAGGCATCGTAACCCTGCAGCTCCTTTCTGAAATCCTGTGCGCTGAAAAAGTCAGCGATCAGTAATTCTTTGAGTTTGGGATGCTGGTAATCAACATGTTTTCTACTGACGATCAGAACCTGCTCTACTTTATTGTTTTGCAGGCATTCGAGCATGACGCCTTCGCCTACCATTCCGGTTGCTCCTGTAATGATCACTTTCATCAGATATTTTTTTAAACAGTCAACGTTCGAAAATTGCTTATGCAAAAAACAGAAATTTGTTAAATAATACTATTTTAGGATTTTTAAATCTCTATGCTTCATCAGTTTCCGTTTTATCTGGCCATTTTGATGGTCATTGTATTTTTGGTCATGCTGGCCAATAAAATAAAAGTGGCCTATCCGATATTGCTGGTTTTGGGTGGACTATTGATCAGTTTTGTGCCTGGTATTCCCAGGATTCATATTGATCCCGAGCTCATTTTTATCATTTTTCTTCCTCCGCTGCTTTACGAAGCTACCTGGGCCACTACGTGGAAAGAGCTGTGGCGCTGGCGCAGGATTATTGGCAGCTTTGCCTTCCTGATCGTATTTCTTACCGCTTTTGCAGTGGCGGTGGTGTCCAGTAAATTTATTCCCGGTTTCACACTTGCGCTCGGTTTTCTTTTGGGTGGGATCGTATCCCCCCCGGATGCAGTTAGTGCGGGAGCAATCCTGAAATTTGTAAAAATCCCCAAACGGCTGGCGTCTATTCTGGAAGGGGAGAGTCTTTTGAATGACGCTTCCAGCTTAATTGTTTTCAGATTCGCGCTTGTGGCTGTAGGTACCGGACAGTTTGTCTTCGAACAGGCATTTGTCAGTTTTACCTGGGCAGTTTTGGGTGGTGCAGCCATAGGTTTAGGAATTGCGTTTGCGTTTTATAAGACACATAAGCTGCTGCCCACTGATGTGAATATGGATATTGTTCTGTCATTGGTGACGCCGTATGTGATGTACATTGCGGCGGAGAGCGCCGAGACATCGGGCGTCTTGTCGGTAGTATGCGGTGGATTATTTTTGGCGCAACAGCGTCACAGATTTCTCTCCAGTAGTAGCCGCCTGAGAGCGATCAATGTATGGGAGTCTCTTGTCTTTATATTGAACGGGCTGGTGTTTATGCTGATCGGACTGGATTTACCTGAAATTACAGAAGGGCTCGAAGAAGTGAGTATACGTTCTGCGATAGGATATGGTGTTATGATCACCGTATTACTGATCGTTGGCAGGTTGCTGTCAGCTTATGGGGCTGTTGTTTTTACCCAGTTCGCCAGGAGGTTTATTACTGTTGCAGAGCAGGGACATCCCGGCTATAGGGGTCCGTTTCTGCTGGGTTGGGCAGGAATGAGAGGAGTGGTTTCCCTGGCTGCTGCACTATCCATACCGCCGTATCTTGCGGATGGAACTCCGTTTCCTCAACGCAACCATATACTTTTTATTACCTTTGTCGTCATATTGCTCACGCTTGTTATTCAGGGACTTACTCTGCCGGTTTTTATTCGAAGGTTCAATTTGAAAGACACTGATCATGATTTGTCTGAAGAAGAGGAATACCATCATTTGCACCGGAGATTGGCAGATGACAGCCTTGTTTATCTTAAAAACAGAGAAGTCGCTGATGATGCAAATCAGTTTGCTGTGGGTAAAATGCTGAAGCAGCTAGAAAACACCAATACGCTGCTTGATGACGAGCAGCTAACCCGGGAATGCAGGGAGGTGTACCTGCACATGCTGGACGTGCAACGATCATGGTTAAAAGAATGGAACAAGGCGTATACCACCAATGACGATGCTGTAAGACGGCATTTGCACAGGCTGGATGTAGAGGAGGAAAAAATCAGATTTATGTAGACATAAAAAGTAAATATTTATCGTCTCCCTTCCGCCATTTCTTTCAGTATCTGAAGAGCAGCAGGGAATGCCTTATTCATCTGATCTCCATATTCTTTTTGATTGTCCAGCTCAACCCTTAAACGCGTTCCTGCTGGCGTATCGGTAAGGAAATAACTTTCTCGGCTGCCTGTCCATATTTCTGATTCAGCATCAAGAGGTTGTTCCTCTTTGTTCTTCAGGTTGCCCAACAGGCTAAAAGTGAGTTGTTCGTTTTCTGCATAAATGAGAATGTCGCTGTACAAACCTTCACCCGTTGGCGAGAGCAAGTGAACTCTCTTGCCCTGACCAAATTCACCCTCAAAATAGGATCCCGCCATAAACGGACTTGTCCATTCCTGGTAGCTTTCTTTTCCCCACAATAACTCCCAGACGCGTTCTTTTGGTGCTGCAATATCAGTCTCGAAAATCAACTTCTCAATTCCGTACAAATAGTTGCGTAATGAATAACCCAGAATTTCTTTCCAGCCTGCTATATAGTTTTCCGTCGCAAACTCCGGTCCGCCATCTGCAAAGTTTTCTGTGCCGGCGTGTTTAAGGGTGAGTCTGGATGTATTTTCAGAGATGGCTTCTATATCCCAGCTAAGCACCGATATTCCCTTGGTGTGCGATGGGTGTTCCCAGGTATGTTCAAACTTTTGTCCGGAAATAATACTCCGTATCATACACCGATGCAGAAAAGCACCTCCGGTTTCTGTTTCATAAAAGGTAAAAACGGAGCCTTCTTGCAGTTCAAAATCATGTATGGTAAAGTACCATTGCTTCATTTCATCAGGCCTGGTGATGGCATTCCAGAGTTTGTCCGCAGAAACCTGGTAAATGTAAGATAAGGTGATCGATTCCATGCTGGCTGTGTTTTAAATCTGATTCAACTAGTTCTCTGATACTTGTTTTCAACGTATTTGATGGTTTCCTGCATCAATGTGGTTAAGTGCTCCGTATTGATATCGGCTAACTTTTTGGCATAAATACAGGCTTTTCCCATACTGTATTTGCCTAGTCCGGACAGTAAGTGTTCATGCTCTTCGAGTCCGGTAAATACGTAAAGAGAAATCGCTGCTTTTCTTGGAGAAAACCCCAAAACAGGCGCATCACTCTCGTGGCCGCTGTCGTATTTATAATGGTAATTTCCAAAGCCGATAATTGTCGGTCCCCACATGGTCGCCTTGCATCCTGATACTTGTGACATAAGTTCGATCAGTTTGTAGCTGTCGGTCTTTTTCTGATCGTTTTCCAAAGCCTCTACAAAATCTGTGACGCTTGCTGCTGTATAAGTAGTTTTAGTTTTTGCCATGTCGCTGATATGAATGACTGATATCCGGTTAGAAACGTATTTTCCCCAACACTGCTAAAAGTAAAAAATATCAGCGACAGTTTATAAGTTGCTGATACTATTTACAAGGCGCTTCGGTGAGTACAATTCCATTGAATTTAATGTTGGCAGCATCTTCAAAAACCGTCTTGCCATCCACCTCTTTCAATGGGCCATATCCCTCAATCAGTACAGTATCCTTTTTTATGAAGATGACTTCTCTCACCGATTCTTTTCCTTCGGACATAAAAGTATACATTCCCCTGAGTGTATCTCCATACATTTTGGCGAGCAGTGATCCGTTATTCTGGTCTTTTTCGTAAAGTTTGTAACCTAGGCTGCCGGTCACGCTATCTCCCGACATGTGTGCGTTCAATAGTACAGTGTCTTTTTTTACTGTGGATGAAAAACATATGTTGAATGTAGAATCCTGCTCAGACTTTTTGGTGTCGATGGCTGTGTTCTGCGTGGGATTTGAGTTGCAGGCCATTGCAATCGCTGCAATGACAGTAAAAGGAAGTGTTTTGATGATATTCATATTGATGTGAAGGTAAATGATTGTTTATGAAAAGTTAATTGCAATAGGTTTTACTCAGGATCGATATGCTTCCTCGCTTTCAATCCGCACGACAGACATTTCATTAATGATGGTTTCGGCTACCTCGTCAATGGTTTTAAGTATGATTTGCTCCGGAGAACCTACATATAGTTTTCTCAGAGAAATGGGCCTGTCTTGTATGAGAATATGAATGAACATGGTTCCTACAGGTTTTTCCGATGTCTCACTTCCGCCAGCAGTAGTCAGACCCGTAATAGCAACCTGAATGTCGGAAGGAATGATCGTTTTGAGCTGCAATGCCATGGCACGGGCTACCTGAGCAGACTCTGCCGTAAATTCCTCAATCAGCTCCATCGGTATGTGCAGAATATCTTGTTTTACACACGCATCATAGCAAACCAACCCACCTTTTAGCGAACCTCCGGAATAGGGTGTTAACGCAAACTCAGAAGCTAACCGTCCGGCTGTGGCGCTTTCGGCAAATGCAATTGTAACGCCTTTTTCATATAACATTTTGGTACATTCTAAAACAGTGGAAGATGTCATAGTGCATATTAAGTCAAATGAATTTTATTAAAATCTGATAAAATCCTGTGCCAGGTTCGGAAATATGGCAGGTACGTGTGCCTATGGTTACTGGTCAGGCACAATCTTTTACTCACAAAGCCCCTATATATCACACGGATTAGCAATGCTCATCCTAAACACTATGCGACATGGAAAATCAGGAATTTAAAAAAGGAGATTGGGTTAAGGAAAAAAATGGCACTACAGGTATGACTGTCGTTGAGTATATCTCCGACGGTGCTACGTCAGAGCCCACAGGTGAGGTCAGATGCCGTTTTAAAAATGCTACTGGTGATGAAATTGAGGAAAACTTCTGGGCGCAAGATCTCGTGACATTATAGAAAATTATTTTTTAAATCGTATGTAGCTTATGGAAAACCACGGTTTTGCCTCACGCTCTATCGGCACAGTCTCCGGCGTGTTTTTTACACGTCGGGATGCCGATGCGGCTTACAATAGTTTAGTTGCCAGAGGGCACACAGCTGATGATATATCAGTATTGATGTCGGACGAGACGTTGAATAGGTCTGTGGATGAAGGTGTGGAGCAGATTGAAGAGGAAAGTGCGTTGAGCCGAGCTGCTGATGCGTTTTCCGGTGTGATCATTTCACTCACTTCAATGATTTCCGTTCCTGGCCTAGGTATTGCAATATCCAGAAAGTTGCAGCAATTATTGCCTGCTGATTCAGTGAAAGCAGATGCGATAAGAAGTTTTGGTGTGCCCGACGAACATTTGACATCTTACGATAACCATATGCAGGAAGGCGGGATTATCATCAGTGTGGATCCCAGAAATGAGCAGGAGAAGCGGGCCATAGTTCAGGACTTCAGATTGTTTAACGGATCTGATATTCTGGGTGATGATGGTTACTCAGAACTGCATTGACAGCCCTGAAACGTCTGAGTTCAGAATTTTGATGTTAAATACTCATAACTTTTGGCCAGCTCCTTATTGATCTGGAAATCGATTTCAATTAATTTTTCCAAATGATCGGAAAGCATTGCATCATTGTCGGCTGATAGTAAAATTCCTGACTTGATATTTTCATAGATCATGATTGTTTTCTGTTCCTGATCGTGCAAAATCCGGGCGATTGACAGCTTGTCTGTAGTCTGTGAAAACAGTGATGGTATGGAAGGTATTGTCACTTTTTCGCTGATATCTCCATCCATTAAAGAACATTTAATACCATCGTAAACCCACTGTATTTCCTTCTTAAATAACAGAGAACTGATATAGCCGTGACTGTAAACTCTTCTGAGCGAACCTGCATTATCCAAAGACATAGCCTGTTTATAGAGTTGTTCCCTATAACGATTTGCGTTCCAAAGGCGAACAATTCCGTCGACGAAAGCGGGCAAATTATCCATAGCAGAAACATTTAGATTTGAATACCAGCCATATCTGACAGTTGTATCACTAATACTGCAAAAAACATACCTGCACTCCTGATCGATAGCGGTGATAAATCACGGACTAATTTTTAGTCAACAATACTTTTAAACTGACGATTAACACTTAAACTGACGATTAACACTCTTTTGTTTGCGATGCAGAGATTATTCATTTCATGCAGACCAATTGAAATGTTGAGGAAATTAGTGCTCAACCTTTTTATGGCGATCGGTGGTACTTTTTCTTAATCAGGATTTTAACGCGGCATAGAATTTAAAAACAATCACTGTAGCAATTCCAATCTAAACAGACAATACCATGGCAAAGTATTCGAAAAAAGCAAGCGAGAAAGTGGAAGAAGCACTGCACCGAAAGAAAGAAGGTACATTAAAAACAGGCACAGGAAAGAAAGTAACTTCCAAAAAGCAGGCAATCGCAATCGGGCTTTCAGAAGCGAAAAAAGAGGGTGCAAAAGTGCCTGAAATAAAAGGGAAAGGTTAACTATAACATTTAACAGAGGATACGAGAACGCTTCCGGGAATGGTTTTTTCGAGGCGACGTGTCAAGTGAATAAATTGACAACAAAAAATGAGATATATCATGAAGAAGATTCAGAGATATGCAGGAGTGCTGGCTTTAGCCGGTATGGTAATGCTGGCCTCCTGCGGACAGGATGCAGGACAAGCCAGTGGTTCTGATTCAGAAACAACGCCGAACGACAGTTCAGGTGCGGTAAGTCGTTCTGCTCTTGGCCAGGACGAAGGAAAGCAAAAAGTGTTAGGTGGATATCCGAGTAATCAGGCTAATTTGAACAGCGATTCTACAAGTCGGCGTCATGACGTGAATGACGTGGTTGTAGATAAGCCGGAAAATGAAAAGCCTATGAAGGATAAGCCTAATAAGCATGAACATCAGTAATAGATTACCGGGTAGCTGAAATCATCAGCTACCCGGTAATCTATCATGTATTTGGTTGCTTCGGAGCAAAGTTCTGTATCGCGTCTCTGATTTCCATCAATAGTTTTTCTTCCTTGGTAGGAGCCGGTGGGTCAGCCGGTTTTTCTGCTTCCTTTTGCCTTATGGAGTGTACCAGATTAACAAGAAGAAAAACGGTCATTGAAATGATCAGAAAGTTGATTACACTCTGAATAAAGTTTCCATATGCGATAATGGCTCCTGCCTTGCGAGCCTCCTCTACAGTAGAGATGCCTCTTGTCTGTTCGTCCAGTGGGATGTAGAGATTGGAAAAGTTAACGTTGTCGATAATTTTCCCGACAGGTGGCATAATCACATCATTGACCAGCGATTGCGTAACGGTGGTAAACGCAGCACCAATAATAATACCCACAGCGAGATCAAGCACGTTGCCCTTGACAGCAAAGTCTTTAAACTTTTGAAAGAATTTCATAACGGTTTTATATATGATTTGTACCTGGATCAGAATGCATATCCCGGTGCTGCAATTTAAAAAATTGTTCCTTGTGGATTATTAAAATTACTACGTGCAACAGGTATTTGATAGGAAAAACACACTATGGTGAAGCAACGAAAGGCTGAATAATTTAAATTCTTGACTAAATTTATGCTTTTCACAAAACCTGGTCAATTACGACAAGTTTGATTTTATGGTATCAATTCAAAGGACATTAGAGGAACAAAAGCAGGAGTTTAAAAATGGGAAATTGTTGGCCACACCCATAGCGGGTTTGATAGCTTGGTCAGCAATATTTATCTCGGGGATGCTCTTTTCGGACACCATCACTGTATGGGTACTTTTTATTGCTACAGGCTCAATTGTGTACTTGGGTATGGGCATCTCCAAACTTACCGGGGAGAATTTTTTAGATAAGAACAAGCCGAAAAATACTTTTGATACACTTTTCTTCTACACTGTTGCTCAGGCTGTATTGGTTTATTCGATAGCGATACCTTTTTTTATTGAAAACTATACGTCATTACCTTTAACCGTCGGAATACTAACCGGCTTGATGTGGTTGCCGCTAAGCTGGATCATTGACCATTGGATTGGTCTTTTCCATTCGATTGCACGAACTTTTTCGGTTTTGTTACTTTGGTATCTATTTCCGGAAAGCAGATTTATATTTATTCCATTGGCTATTGTAATTATATATGGGATCACCATAATTGTCTTGACCAGAAGGTTGAAGTAACAGATCACCGACTATAATACATACTAATGGGATGTATCGGGAGAAATGAATCATGAGAATAATAGCCCGTCCAAACTTCAGAGGAGACTTTTTTGGTATCATCACGCACGCCTGCGTTGAGTAGTGCAAACATCCCCTCTGTATAGTGAAAAGTTGCTGTCAATGATGGAAACTAGGATTGATCAGGAAGTGCCTGAAGTACAATAGGCAATGAATTTCACGGCAGCTCAAATCGGAATTTTTCAACCTGAATACCGATCAAGATGTATCATGCTGGGCGAACGCACCAGACTTTATAAAGATGAAATAGATGCAAAGCATTGTACACCCATCTATTTACCGAAATACATCGCAACACAGGTTACCAAGCTGAATAAATAAGTTGCAACTATTGATTCATGTTAAAGTCCTACAGTATTCCTGACATATTTAGTCCTATATTTTCCGTCAAACGATAAAATCAGCTCGTCACCCTGTACCTCAATATCCCAAGTTTCAAAATAGGCGCAGTTTAAATAAGCACACATCGGGGCCGGATTAAGCATCCCCGCAGTAGGTACGCTTACTTTTTCTCCGTTTATTGATAAAAATTTGGGATGACAACAAATTGTATGTCCACCGCCCGTGATGATGGCACCATCATCGCGAAAGGTATAGGCGCTTCTTGTAGAATCGGCAACTACAACCCAACTCTTTTTATCATTTTCCGTTTGCTCACGTTCGCTCAATGTCCAGCTACCCACGATAGGTTTGAGGATTGTTTCAGGATCATCTTTTTTACATCCGACGGTGATGAGCAGTATGATTAGAAATGTGGTAAATTGTTTCATGTCAGAGACAGTATAGTTGGCCTATATGAAGTAACATTTGCGATAAAATTGGTTGGAATAGGATTAAAGTGTTTAATCATTGTACAAGGCTATTAGAGAAGAGGAATAGGATATAATAATAAGTCATTGCAATGATTACCTTTGTATATGGCCAGGAAACAAACAAATATTTCAGCATCTAGTCTTGATTTTCTGAAATTGCTGAAAGAAAATAACAACAGGGAATGGTTTGCAGACCATAAGCAGACTTATCTGGAAGAACTTGAAAAGATAACGTATCTCGCGGATTCCCTTCTGGAGTTAATGCAGGTGCACGACCGGATAGAGACGCCATCAGGCAAAAAGGCCTTGCACCGGATCTACCGGGATACCCGTTTTTCAAAAGAAAAGATTCCATACAAAACCAACTGGAGTGGAGGTTTCACACGGGCAACAAAGCAGCTTCGCGGCGGCTACTACTTTCATATAGAACCGGGAAATTGTTTTCTGGCAGGAGGATTTTACGGACCCAATGCTGAGGATTTGAAGCTGATTAGAGAAGATATCAGTTTCGACCCCAATCCCATTACAGCGATTTTGAATGCCGCGGACTTCGTAGAGACGTTTGGTACTTTGCAGGGAGAAAAATTGAAAACAACTCCTAAAGGTTTCAGTGCTGATGATCCGGCAATTGAGCTGCTCAGACATAAACAGTTTTTATTGATCAGGAATTTTTCGGACCAACAGGTTATGCAGCAGGAATTTTTGACAGAAGCAAATCGTACTTTCAAGAATATGCGGCCATTTTTTGATTATATGAGTATGGTTTTGAGTACGGATGGAGACGGAGTTACGATATAATTCAGGCAGATAGTGAAGAAAATACCTCATAAAAAAACTACTGAGAAGAAACCTGTTGCAGAAGAGAAAACCAATCTGCATCCGCGAAACCCGCACCGGTTCAGATATGACTTTCCTGCATTGATCAGCAGTTGTAAGGAGCTTGAAAAGTTCGTTGGCAAAAATGAATATGGTAACGATTCTGTGAATTTTGCCGACCCTGAAGCAGTCAAGACACTGAACAAGGCAATTTTAAAACATTTTTATCAAATCAGCTATTGGGATATTCCGGCAGGTTACCTGTGTCCGCCCATTCCCGGCAGAGCCGATTACATCCATTATATTGCTGATCTGCTATCGGTGAGCGGACAAGTGCCAACGGGACAGCAGGTGAGAGGCCTGGACATTGGAACAGGAGCGAATTGTATATATCCTATTCTTGGAAGCCAAAGTTATAGGTGGTCGTTTGTTGGAGCTGATGCGGATCAGAAAGCAATACAGAATGCAGAAAAGATCGTAACTTTTAATAGTCAGCTGGGCACTCTGATAGAATGCCGGTTTCAGTCTTCGACATCACAAATTTTCAACGGCATCATCAGACCTGATGACCACTTTGATTTCACTATGTGTAATCCGCCCTTCCATACATCTCTGGCGGCAGCAAATGCTGGTACAAAGCGGAAATGGAATAATCTTAAAAAAGGGAAGGTTTCAGGAAATCCATCCCTGAATTTTGGTGGACAGCAGGCTGAACTTTCCTACCCCGGTGGTGAGCAAGCTTTTATTCTAAACATGATCAGCGAGAGTGCTGCCTATGGCAGGCAGTGCAAATGGTTTACATCACTAGTATCCAAAAAGGAAACACTGCCTTCCGCCTATAGCAGGCTAAAAACACTTGATGTTTCAGAAGTAAAGACAATCAGTATGTCTCAGGGACAGAAGGTGAGCAGGATCCTGGCTTGGACATTCGTGTAATCCCATTATTAGGAAGTAAAGCTGTTTTAATGATGCGTTATCGAGCCCATCGGTTGAAAAATTGAGCTCTGGAAGGTATATTTGTCCAAGTAACACTTCTGATACCAATCATTTATTACTAAGCATGGATGTCATTGACTATTTACGTGACGAATTAAAAGCATATTATCCCGAATCTTCCGAACTGCTTCTTTCAAGCCGTTTCAATAATCAACCGAGGTTTAATTTTTACTTCCAGATCAAAGCTGACTGTCGTCATCTTTTGTACTTGAACTGGGATGGAGACGGTCGTTATTTTACATTGAAATGTCTGGAATTTGAGGAAGAGCAACTACTAACACAGCTTTCTGCGGAATATACTGAGAAAGGATCGCGGGTGTTTAATATCGGGAAGCCCAAATCGACTTTGACTTTTGTTTATCACGGGAAAAATATGCTGAGAGGAGCAGAATTTCAAAATACGAATTCATTTACTTTTGATCCTGCGAACATGTCTGGACAAGATGTAATGCAGTGTGTGAATCCTGATTTCGCCTGATCGGTGCCAGATTGAACTGATGTTAACGGGTTTGAAGCTGCCTCATACAAAAACGGGATACAAACAAAGTCTGCATCCCGTTTACTATACATGCCCAAAGTAATTTAATCCTCTTTCAGAAATGGGTATTGATAAGCTCTCGGTGAATCGAAAGTCTCCTTAATTGTTCGTGGAGATACCCAGCGCAACAGGTTCAGCATCGATCCCGATTTATCATTGGTGCCCGAGCCACGTGCGCCGCCAAATGGCTGCTGACCCACAACTGCACCGGTTGGCTTGTCGTTGATATAAAAATTTCCCGCAGCGTTACGTAGCTTTTTCAAGGCGAGTTCCACCCCTTTGCGTTCTTGTGAAATCACCGCTCCTGTAAGCGCATAAATTGATGTATTGTCGATCACATCCAGAATTTGCTCAAAGTCATCGTATACATATACTGATAGTACCGGTCCGAAAATTTCCTCTTCCATAGTCACATAGTGGGGATCCGAAACTTCAATAATGGTAGGGTCAATAAAATATCCTTTCGACTTATCGTACGTACCACCGGCTATAATTTCTGCTTCGGGCGCAGATTTAGCATTGTCGATATAGGTGGTAATACGGTCAAATGCTTTTTCTGAAATAACAGCGTTTACGAAATTGCTGAAATCTTCAACTGTTCCCACCTTCACTGTAGCCAGGTCGGCAAGCAATTTTTCCTTAACTGCCGGCCATATTGATTTGTGAATATACGCACGTGAGGCAGCGGAGCATTTTTGTCCCTGGTACTCGAATGCACCACGCAAAAGTGCTGTAGATACTACTTCAGGATTTGCTGACGGGTGTGCTACCACGAAGTCTTTTCCTCCTGTTTCTCCTACGATACGCGGGTAGCTTTTGTATTTATTGATGTTATTTCCGATGTTTTTCCAGATCGTCTGGAATACTGCAGTTGATCCTGTAAAATGCAGTCCGGCGAATTCACGATGAGAAAAAATGATTTCTCCTGCTTTGGGTCCGTCTACATTGATCAGGTTGATCACACCATCCGGTAAGCCGGCTTTCTGAAACACTTCCATAATCACCGCTGCGGCATACACCTGATTCTCGGATGGTTTCCAGACAATCACGTTACCCATCATAGCTGCGGATGCAGGCAGGTTACCGGAAATAGCAGTGAAGTTGAAAGGCGTAAGCGCATACACAAATCCTTCAAGAGGGCGGTAGTCGGTACGGTTCCAAACTCCTTTACCTGATACAGGTTGTTGCTTGTAGATCTCCGACATGAACGCTACATTGTAACGCAGGAAGTCGATCATCTCGCAAGCTGCATCAATTTCCGCCTGATATGCATTTTTAGACTGCCCCAGCATCGTAGCAGCGTTGATTTTATAGCGATAAGGGCCGGCAAAGAGCTCCGCAGCTTTCAGGAAGATCGCAGCCCTTGTTTCCCAGGTCGTATCTTCCCATGCCTGCTTGGCCGCGAGTGCCGCATCAATTGCCGCGGTAACATGGCTTTCGTCCCCTTCATGGTAATAACCCAGAATATGACCGTGCTCGTGAGGCGGTCTGATCTCCATTTTTTTACCAGTTCTGATCTCTTCTTTTCCTATAAACATAGGAATATCCACCACATGTGCTTTCGCCTCTTTTATAGCTTCTTTTAGTTTGAACCTTTCGGAACTTTGCGGTGCATAATCCAAAACAGGTTCGTTTTGTAATGCAGGCACCGTGAAAAATCCGTTTGTCATAGCCAGATCGTTTTAAGTTTGTACTTTTTAATAAACCGATTTCATATAATAATGTTCCCTGTAGTACGCATTGGAATAATCATATATGGTGTCCAAAGGTAAAGCACCCCGGCTGATTAGATTTAATCGCAAATTATCCATATCTAATCAGAAATTGCGAAAATATTTATTCCTGCATTTCGTCGTTTACTTTTGGGGTAAATATGAAAATTGCGATGGAAAAAATATTCAATGATACCAGACAAGCCTTTGCGTACAAAACGAACGGACAGCTGAGAAAGGCATACTGGCTATTTAAAATGATGAAGTATAACTGGCTGATTTCTATCGGAACAGACTTTATTCTGAAAGCTATTGAGTGGCGTCTGCCTGTAAAGGGTTTGCTGAAAAATACGCTTTACAGCCAGTTTGTAGGAGGGGAGACCCTGGAAACGGCCACACCTGCTATCAAAAAACTGGACGAATACGACGTTGATGTAATCCTCGATTATGGTGCTGAAGCCAAGGAGGGGGAAGATAATTTTGATTTTGCAAGAGAAGAATTCATAAAGGCGATTGGTTATGCCTCATCTCAAAAAAGTATTCCTTTTATCAGCCTGAAAATTACCGCACTAGCCAGGTTCGAATTACTTGAAAAGGTCAATCCAGGTGTAGTGATCAATGAAACCGGCTTGCTCGTTGACCTGTCGTTACTGACCTCAACAGAAAGACAAGAGTGGGAGAGAGTACTTCAAAGAACATTTGCAATCTGCGATCATGCTGGAAATAAGGGTGTGGGCGTGCTCATCGACGCAGAGGAATCCTGGATACAGGACAGTATTGATGCAGTTGTGATGATGGCGATGGAGCGTTTTAATAAAAACCGCGTGGTCGTATACAATACAATACAGCTCTACCGGCATGACAAACTCTTGTTTCTGAAACAAAGTGCTGCTTTGGCTTCCGCGCGATCTTACACGTTGGCGGTGAAGCTTGTGCGTGGCGCCTATATGGAGAAAGAAAGAGCCAGGGCACAGGCCACAGGAAGCGTTTCTCCGATTCAGCCAAATAAAAATGCAACGGATCAGGATTTCAACAGGGCAGTAGAGTTTTGTCTTACGCAACAGGAATCGATTGCGACAGTAGTAGCTACTCACAACGAAGATAGCAACATGCTGGCGCTGGAATTATTGAAGAAGGATCAATCGCGCCGGAGTATCACATTTTTTTCTCAGCTATATGGAATGAGCGATAATATTACTTTCAATCTTGCCAAGGCAGGTTTTAAAGTGAGCAAGTATCTGCCTTATGGTTCGGTAGAAGATGTGATTCCTTATTTGTTGAGGCGGGCCCAGGAAAATAGCTCAGTTGCCGGACAAACCGGGAGAGAGCTGTTTCTTTTGACCAACGAAATGAAGAGGCGTGGTTTGTAGTAAACAGAAATTAACCTCAGTACGGACAAAATCAATTACGGTGACGCGCATACAGTTGTTGCGGTTATCTATTCAAGATAAGCTTATGGGATTTGATGTTTAAATATCCCGGCAGGAATTTCTGCCGGGATTATTTTTGTCTCATACTTTGAAAAATAGTATTTCATTGAAAAACAGTGCGTAAGTCAGACGCTTTAAAACAACCTGGTTACGGTATGTGGAAGTGTTTACTGATCAGGATAATTTTTAATTATAATTGGCGAATCTTAAACAAATATTAATCTAGCTGTTTTCATTGTCGTGATAAAATGATAATATTGGTAAAGAGTAGAGAAGGCCATACAAAAGATAAAAAATTAACGTGCAGATCTGATTGAGGAGATTGAGGTGTTTTACCGGGTAATTTCAGTTTTCGATTATAATATATAATTATCTGAATATTTATATTTTGATTCTGAATGTACCGGATTGTTTTACCTTATGCTGTTGAATAAATTCCTATAAATATTTGTAACCTTAACTAGTCTGTTATGAAAGTATTACAATTTACTCCACCTGTCCCGAAAGAAGATGCTGTCGTTATAGAGGAGGATCTGTTGCCTCACTTTTATAATTTTCTTCACCGGCATAAGGAATTACAGGTTACACTCATCATCAGAGGCGAAGGAACATTGATTGCGGGTAATTATTCTCAGGCCTTTAAGTCTGGTGATGTATACGTAATTGGTGCGAACCAGCCTCATATTTTTAAATCGGATCCTGCCTATTTTGATAATCTGGATAAACAGAATGCGCATGCAATTCATATCTTTTTTGATCTGGAACGCATTCCACAGGCATTTATGAATCTGCCGGAAATGGGGTCTATTAAGAAGTTTGTTGATTCCTGTACGACAGGTTTGCAGCTTCCCGTACAACATACCGCCCATGTTGGGGAAGCGATCAAGAAAATGGTAGGAAAGCCTAATCTGGAGAGATTACTTTCACTGTTAGAAGTGTTTCAGTATTTCGCAAAAGAGGTGACAGGCTGGAAGTCGCTTTCCACAGGTTTTTCAAATTACCCGTTTCCAGAATCAGAAGGAAACAGAATGAACGACATTTTCCAATATACACTCGAAAACTATGCAGAGAATATTACGCTGAATAAAATTGCCTCTATTGCCCATATTACTCCCCATGCGTTTTGCAAGTATTTCAAGCAGCATACCAGAAAAACTTATAATAACTTCCTGAATGAAGTGAGGATTAATGAAGCTTGTAAGAAGATCATTAGTGGCGACTATGATGGGATTTCGACTATAGCCTATAAGACCGGCTTTAATAGTGCTATCAATTTCAACAGGGTTTTTAAGAAAACTACCGGTATGTCTCCGAGTGATTATAAAAAGGAATTCAGACATAAATCGGCTTAGTAATCTGATCGCTTTGTGTTTTTTGTTCAACCCCTACAGGGTTGTTGTGTTAGGAAATCTTATTTGTTACCCGGACCCCGGATTTGCATCCGGGGCTATTCGTATTCAATACCTCTACTTACTGTCTGATTATCAGGTAGAATTCATTTGCAATGATGTTGGTATTGGATATCAATGCCAGCGGAAATCCGGTGGGTTTCATTATGAATAGCCAGGGATGCAATCCCTGGCTATTCATAAAATAAACTTCCTACAACTCTGTAAGGGTTGAATATCAAATTTTACGTATGTCTATTACCGTTAATTTTTCGCTATCTATTTCTTTGGTTCCACACCGGGTTGGGTGATTTTAAAACCTGCAGCTGCCTTATCCTCTTCGACCAATCTTTTCACATCGGCTAGAAGCTTCTTGGCATCATAAATAATGCCGTCTTTGATGGTATACTTTACACCCCCAACTCTTGTGATCTTGTTTTCCTTAGTCAGTTTAATGGCACCGGTACCGTAGAGCACCTGCAGATTTTTAAGCGGATTATCTTCAACCAAAACAAAATCTGCCAGTTTTCCTACTTCAACACTGCCCAGCTCTTTATCCAGTCCTAATGACTCAGCTCCGTTCAAGGTGGCAGATTTAATAACTTCCAGCGGATGAAATCCAGCTTCGCGAAGCAGTTCCAGTTCTCTGACAAATGCGAAGCCGTACAGCTCATAAATAAAACCTGCGTCGGTGCCGGTTGTTACACGACCCCCGCGGTTTTTGTATTCATTGATAAATGCCATCCATAGTCTGTAATTTTCTTTCCACTGAATTTCCTGCTCGGTTCCCCAAGAATGCCAGTAGGAGCCGTGTGAATTCCAGCTTGGAGCGTAAAAGCTCCAAACCTGAGGCATGGTGTAATCCTCATGCCACTCGGCTCTTCTGGCACGCATCAGATCCCGATTGGCCTCATAAATATTCAAGGTGGGAGACAATGTAAAGTCTAGGGAGAGAAGTTCGTTCATTACTTTGTTCCAACGATCAGAGAAGGGTGGGGCAGCCTGTTTCCAGAGTGTGCCTGCTTCGCCAAACCGATCCTGCTCATTGGTGTAATTGTAATCCAGTGAATAATTCTGAACCGTTCTGTCCGTAAAAAGTGCCTCAGGAAGTCCGTACCAATGTTCCATAGAGTTCAGGCCTGCACGGGCACTGTTCATTACATTCCATCTGCCCACATCGGTCTGTGAATGGTGCATCATCGAGCGCAGTCCCAGTTTCTTGTTCTCGTCCAGAGCGGCAGTCATAATTTCCGGAGCTGCGCCGAAGAATTTGATACCGTCTGAACCTGCCTTTGCATTGTTTCTAACCCATTGACGGGCTTGTTCTGGTGTGGAAATGGGATCGTTACTTCCTAAACCAAAGCGGGAGTAAGCTTTGATGCGAGGCGCTGTGATCAAATTTTTGCTACTTTTCTCTTTCTGATCCAAAGTCCATTCCAGACCGTTCATGCTACCCGGTTCTGCTATGGTAGTTACCCCATGAGCCATCCAAAGTTTGAAAACATACTCCGCATGTGCCCCTTTTGAACCACCTCCGATGTGCGCGTGCGTATCTACGAAACCAGGTAAAAGGTACATGCCCTCAGCCTGTAGTTCTTTTCCTCCGGCCTTTAAAGCGGGCCTGCGCTTTGGATCAATGGGTAGCGTGGTATTTCCCACCGTGGTGATACTTACGATCCTGTTTTTCTCCACCACGATATCTACCGGGCCGATGGGAGGTGAAAGTGTACTATTGATAAGTGTCGCACCGCGTATAATGAGCTGGTTGTAGGGACCGTCTCCTTCTTTGATTTCAGGCGCTTTTTTTGTGGCTTGTCCCGCTGCATTGATATGCAGGAAAAGTCCAAGCGCCAGGGCTGTCCATTTGTATAGGTTGCGCATAATAAGATTGGATTAAAGTAAAATGAGTTTGCAGCTCTTTGGCTACAAACTCATTTATTGTTTTATTAATACTTGGCAGGTTGACCTGGTTTTGGCGTCGCCTTTTTAATAAAATCGCGAAGGTCGTTGTTTGCCGATACCAGGTCTTCCTGGCGCAGATACATCATGTGTCCGCTTCTATAGCCTTTCCAGTCCATTCTTGCTTTAAGTTTTCCGGATGGATCCATTTGCCACATGTTGTTTTGAGCGTTGAAATAATCACATGCTCCATCGTAATACCCGGATTGAACCAGCAAGTGCAGATAAGGGTTCTGAGCCATCGCCTGGCGCAGATTCTCTCCTGTTTTATCGGTATCTTCTCCTGATCTTGACCACGGATGAACAGGGCCGAACATGAAATACTTCAGATCTGTCTTGTAGCCCAATACTTCACGGAAGTAATAGTTGATCGGGGGCGTGAATGAGTGCAGCCATGAAGTCAATTCAGCAGCATAATCTGGTCTGTCACCTGAGTCCTCTTTGTCAATACCCAAATAACGCGAATCCAGACGGCCAACTGTGAATCCTTTGTCTCTCAGTAGCTCTTTCCAGAAAAATTGTGGTGGGATCATCAGATTGTGCTCCATTACCACTTTTTCCGATAAGCCTGAAAAACGAGCAATTTTGGTGGCCATAGCCTTACGTTTTGCCGGATCCAGCGCTCCGCCCATAGCCAGTGCAGGGATCAATTCATTTGTTGTGAATTGCTCTACTTCGGGCAGCATCTGTACTAGATCTTTTTGCTGAAGGTCGGTGGCCAGAACTTTGTGATGCCATGCCGTTGCTGCATAGTACGGAAGCATGTTTGCAGATCCTACAGGTCCTTTGCGGTCAATTCCAAGATTCGTAGGTGATACCAGCACAACACCATTCAGATACATCCAGTTGGCGTTTTGCAATTCCAGGGCAAGTCCGGAAACACGGTTGGTACCATAGCTTTCGCCGATCAGATACTTGGGAGACAACCAGCGGTTCTTACGGCTTACAAATGTATTCAGCCAGTCGGCCAGATACTTGATATCTGCATTAACGCCGAAAAATTTGGATTTGGGCACATCCTTTCCTGCCATGCGCGAGTATCCTGTATTGACCGGATCAATGTAGATGATGTCTGCAATGTCAAGAATGGAGTTTGGGTTCTCTTTTACCGAATAAGGCATTAAAGGATATCCTTCACTGTCAACATTCAGAAGCTTAGGTCCTGTATAGGCCATGTGCATCCATACTGAAGCTGTACCAGGACCACCATTAAAAGAAATAACCAAAGGCCGCGTTTTTCTGTCTTTTATGTCAGACCTTTCGTAGTAGGTGTAAAATACGCCGGCTATCGCCTTTCCAGCCTCATCCCATACAGGCTGAGTACCCACGGTAACTGAGTAAGGAATTTTAGCACCTTTGATGGTAACTGTATGGTTAAGCGTAGTTGTAGAATCCAGGATTAACTTCACTGGTTTCGGTTCACCTGCTGTTTTAATTTCTGGTTTTGGTGCGGGTGGTACTGGTTTCTGAGCGGCCAGCGGGCTTAAAGTGGCAATGGATAGCATCGCCATAATAAATATTTGCTTCATAATTTTTTAGACTGAATGTGAATGACAATTGCGACTGAATGTGACACTACCGACTGTATTTTGCCGGCTGATCTGGTTTCGGAGTAGTTTTTTTAATGAACTCTCTCACGTCCTCATTAGAGGTAACCAGGTCTTCTGTACGCAAATACATCATGTGTCCGCTTCTGTAGCCTTTCCAGTCAAAACGTCTCTGGAATTTCCCACCGGGATCCATTTGCCACATGTTAAACTTCGCATTGAAATAATCACAGGCTCCGTCATAATAGCCGGATTGTGTAAGTACGTGCAGGTAAGGATTTTGTGCAACAGCCTGGCGCAGGTTTTCGCCGGTCATATCTGTGTTGGCTCCTTCTCTGTCCCAGGGGCGGGTTTGGCCAGCCACGAAGTATTTTAAATCCGTTTTGTATCCAAGCACCTCCCGCAGGTAATAGTTGATGGCGGGCGTAAAGCTATGTTGCCACGAGGTGTTTTCGGCAGAATAGTCAGGCCGTTCTCCTGCTGTTTCTTTATCTATCCCCAGATATCTTGAATCCAGACGGCCAATGTTATAGCCCTTGTCACGAAGTAGTTCTTTCCAAAAGAATGGAGCGGGAACCATCAGGTTATGTTCCAGAATTACCTTTTCTGATATACCAGCGTATTTGGACATTTTAGCGGCAATTGCCTTTTTCTTTTCCGGTTCGAGAAATCCTCCTTTTGTGATCGCCGGGAGTAGTTCGTTGATCGTAAATTGCTCCACTTCCGGTAGCATTGCTGTCAGGTCTTTATTTTGTAGCTCAGGAGCCAGTACTTTGTGGTGCCAGGCGGTAGCTGCAAAGTAAGGTAGCAGGTTAGCTGCTGCCACCTGACCTCCCCGGTCTAAGCCAAGAGAGGTTGGCGACACCAGTACTACTCCGTTCAAGTACATCCAATGTGAGTTTTGTAATTCCAGAGCCAAACCGGATACGCGCGTAGTGCCGTAGCTTTCTCCGATCAGGTACTTGGCAGCACTCCATTTGTTTTTTCTGGTAACAAAATTATTGATCCACTCTGCCAGGTATTTGATATCGGCATTTACACCAAAGAATTTAGATTTCGGGATAGAATCATTGGCAGCTCTTGAAAATCCTGTGTTAACAGGCTCAACATAGACGATATCTGCCACATCAAGAATAGAATTGGGATTGTCCTGAATTCCATAAGGTTGCACTGGGTACCCTTCATCGTCAATAAGAAGGCGTTTTGGGCCGGTGTAGCCCAGGTGCATCCAGCAGGAGGCTGCTCCGGGTCCCCCATTGAAGGAGATCACTAAGGGGCGGTTTTCCCGGTTAGGTACATCTGTTCTTTCATAATAGACATAGAAAAGGCTGGCTATAGCCTTCCCATTTTCGTCCCATACCGGCTGGTTGCCGGCCGTTGCCGAATAGGCAACTTTTTGTCCTTTGATGGTTACCTGATCTTTGGTGACCACGTCAGTGTCGAACTTAATCGTGCGGTTCTGCCCGAAGCTGGCGAATGCCGTCATCGTGCAAAACAGACCAATAGTTAAGAGTTTTTTCATACGGCTTTTGTTAAAATTTGAAATAGTATTTGGGTTATTTGCTTAGGAAACTGTCGTAGAACTGGCCTACGTTTTTCTTCATATCGACCAGCGATGGCTTGTGAATGTACATCATGTGACCGGCTTCGTAAAAGCTCATAGTAATGTTTTTGCGCAATTCTTTCGGCAGATACATATGGTCGAAAGTGTATTGGGTTGCAAAATAAGGAGTTGCCAGGTCATAGTATCCATTCAAGACGGTGACCTTAAGGGATGGATTTTTTGTCATCGCAGACCGTAATGTCTCTGCAACGTTTAGATACTGGTTTTGTACGTTGTTGTAATTCCAGGGGCGAACACGGAAGCCGGAAAGAACTTCGTACGGCAAATCGTTCTCATAATTCAGCTCCTTTTTTACATAGCTGTTGATAGCCATTGCGTACGGACCGGTGATCTCGTTGTTGGATGGATCCGAGGCAAATCGCTCACCTGCATTATCATATTCATGACCTGTGAAGCGGCCATCGAGCCGACCTACAACCAATCCTTCGTTTCTTCTGAGTTCTTTCACAAATCTGAAGATGACAATACGGAGATTGGTGTTGATGATGTACTGTTTGCTGAGGCCCGTATAGGTGGCGAGTTTGGTAGCCAGACTTTCGACTTCAGCGTCAGTAAGCTTATCGCCTTTCATTAATGCCGTACTATATTCGCCCAGTGAAAATTCTTCGACCTCCTTTAAAAAGGTTCTTAAGTCTTTGTACTTAGGATCGATTTTCTTGTGGTACCATGCGATGGCCGCATAAGTCGGAAGAAATAGCGGATAAGGGAGATCGTTCCCTATGTTGAACTGCGCAGTCTGGAAATTCAGGATAGATGAGATCAGAACGATTCCATTCAGATAATAACCGTACCGATCACTGAGGTAGCCGGATAGTCCCGCTGACCGGGTAGTCCCGTAGCTTTCTCCAGCCAGAAACTTTTGAGATCCCCAACGGCCATTACGCGACGTCCACAGACGTATGAAATCTCCCACACTTTGAATATCTTCCTCATATCCTGTGAATATCTTCTTGTCTATTCCTTCTGCCGGACGGCTGTAGCCGGTTTCGATCGGGTCAATAAATACAAGATCTGTCTTATCTAGCCACGAGTACTCATTGTCTACCACCGTGTATGGAGGCTCCTCTGCTTCTCCACTATCCTGCATACGTATTCTTCTGGGTCCGAGTGCTCCCATATGCACCCATAAAGAAGCCGAACCGGGTCCGCCGTTGTAAGCAAATGTGACGGGCCTTTTGACTGCATCCGGCTCTCCATCTTTGGTATAGGCAATCGAAAATACCTTACCCAATGCCTTTCCGTTTTCATCGTGCAGAATCGTATATCCAACTGTGGCTGTGTAGCTAATGTTTTTGCCATTGATGGTCACACTATGTTTGGTAACAGACTTGGGTGGATCGTATTTGACCCACTGGTTATTATCTGCCTGGTGATATTGTGTTTCCGGCGCTTTGTTACTGATCTTCTCTGCGTCCTTGCCTGGTTTTTCCTGGGCAAGAACAGCAGAGAAAGAGAAAAGAAGTGCTCCCGAAAGAAGCGAAATCGATTTGATACTCATACTCTATGGATAATTAAATGCAAAACACTTGTACTAACGGTAAGCTTCATTTTGAACCAGTTTTGTGTTCGTACGCATTTCCGCCGAAGGAATTGGCAACACCTGTTTGCCTGGTATACGAATCGAGTAAGAAGGTAAGCTTCCTTTTGATCTTACCACATTGGCAAATACCGTAAGCGCATTTCCGCGGCGTATTACATCAAACCAACGGTGCCCTTCACCTACAAACTCCAGTTTGCGCTCTTTGATAATTGCATCAATCAGTGCATCTTTTCCCGAGGCGGCTGAAGCTGTAACACCCGCTCTTGCTCTTACCACGTTCAGGTCTGCAAGTGCTCCGCTCAGATTATTTTGCTCGGCTCTTGCCTCGGCACGGATCAGGTATTGCTCGGCACGTCTTAAAATCTGGATGTTATCAGCATTTTGTGCAGTGTTCCATTTGGTAGTATAATAGGTGTTAGTAATTGAATTCAGGGCAGTCAGCTTCCCTCTGGCATCTGCAGGATCAGCAGTCATTTCCCTGTAAGTGGCATCGTGAAGCGCAGTACCACCCCGTCCGCTTAGGTTAGATGGGTAATACCATTGTCTCAGTCCGGCGCCATCAGTAGCGTTGAATTGCAACTCGAACAGGGACTCTGCTGTATTTTTACTTCTGAAAGCTGTTTCAAATGCTACGCTCAGAGGAAGGTTTCCAATCGCTTCAGTAGCATATTGTTCTGCCTTATCCCATTGCCGGTTGTAGAGATAGTAACGGGCAAGTAGCGCACGGGCAGCAGGTTTTGTCGCTTTGGCTTTGCTGAGTTCATTGGAGCTTCTTGTCTCTGGCAATTTGGCAATGGCTTCCAATAAATCCCTTTCAACCTGATCATAAGTCTCGCGCAGTGTATTACGGGGTACGAAATCTTCATCCGTTATACCTACAGATGGAGTCAGCTTCAGTACCACACCGTCAGTTCCGTATACATTGGGTATGCCACCAAAGAAACGGGCAAGATCAAAGTAGGAGAGAGCACGCACAAAATACCCTTGTCCCATCAGGTCATCTTTGTTGGCCTGTGCGATGGTCATGCCCGGAACGTTCCCAATAACGCTATTGGCTATATCGACACAACGATACATGGAAGTGTAAAGGTCATCCACTTCAGAATTGTCTGCGCTGAAGTTGAATTCGTCTGCAGAATTCAAGGCATCCCAGGTATCTATTTGCTGTGACATATCAGAGGCTACATCACTGATTACCTGTACACGCCACATGTACACAGTTTGCAGGTTGTTGTACATTCCGTTCACGACTCCTTCAGCATTATTCAGGCTTGTGAAAGCCTGATTGCTACTAATTTGCGAGAGTGGTTCGATGTCCAGGACATTACATGCTGAAACCGATCCAAGTATGATTGCTGCTGTGATGAATTTTTTCATGATCCTGTTCATTAAAAAGTTAAGTTGATTCCCCCCATCCATACACGTGGCTGTGGCATTACACCCTGGTCGATTCCCTGAATCGTTTCAGACGGACTTACAGAAACTTCGGGGTCGAGTCCTGTGTACTTGGTGAAGGTGAGCACGTTCTGTCCTGACACATATACTCTCAAACTACCGATTCCAATTTTTGATGTCAGAGACTTAGGTACTGCATAACCAAGTGAAATGTTTTTCAGTCGCAGGTACGAAGCATCTTCAATGTGGCGTGAGGGGCGGAAGTTGGTATCGTAGTTCTTACGGGCAAGACGTGGAATGTCTGTTTTATCGCCCGGCTGCTGCCAGCGGTCAAGCTGCTGTGCGCTATATCCGGTTGTACGTTCTCCACCATGCTCGAAGAAATAACGGTTGTAGTTGAATACATCATTGCCATAGCTATACTGAATGAATGCCATCAAGTCAAAGCCTTTATAGTTGAAAGTATTAGTGAGTCCGCCCTGGAAATCCGGCCATGCATTTTGTCCTGTCAGGAAGCGGTCAGTGTTTACATTGAAAACTTCGTCATTTCCGGTGTTCCAGATGATGTCGCCGGTTTGCTCATCTACACCGAGCTGCTCATGAACATAGAAGGAAAACAAGGGATAGCCTTCTTCGATCCGCACGTATTCACGGGAGAAAAGTGTGATGGGGGCAGCCAGTTTTTTAACAAGGTTCTTATTTCGTGATAAGTTAAACGCAATGTTCCATGAGAATTTTTCGGTTTGAACAGGGGAAGCATTGATTCCAATTTCAAATCCTTTGTTCTCCATCTCTCCATAGTTTTGAAGCAATGTACTGTAGCCGGTTGAACGCGGCACAGGTACCTCCAAAAGCATGTCTTTGGTTTGTTTGTTATAATAATCGAATGTTACGTTAAGCTTGTCGTGGAACAATCCCACGTCCACCCCAAAGTCAAGCTGTGCGGTTGTCTCCCATTTCAGGTCCGGATTGGCCAGCTGGATCGGGTTAAAGCCCGGGTAATCCGCATAAGCCGCTGAGCCGCCAGCTCCCGGCGTTACACCACCTCCACCACGAAGACCACCTCTTTGGCCTCCCCACAGTCCCAGAGATGCAAAGTTGCCGATACCTCCCTGATTACCTGTTACACCATAACTGGCTCTTACTTTCAATTCTGAAATAGCTTTTACATTCTTCATGAAATTTTCCTCGGAAACAGCCCACCCCACAGATGCTGACGGGAACATACCCCAGCGGTTGTTAGCTCCGAAACGAGAGGACCCGTCGTAGCGCAGGTTACCTGTAAACAGGTATTTTTTGGAGAAATCATAATTCACCCGCCCGAAGAAAGAGGAAATACCCCAGGCAGTTTCGTCGGCAGTGCTGTTTTTTACGGCTGCAGCAGCAATGGTTCGGAAACTGTTACTCGGAAATCCGCTACCAGTTGCTGACGTGGAATTGCTTACATTTTTTTGGAGTGTATTACCGACCAGAATGTTCAGGTTATGTTTGCCGGCAATTCTGGTTTGGTAGGTAAGGACGTTCTCGTTTATCCAGTTGAAGTCTCTTACAACACTGTTGGTTGCAGTACCGCCAACACCTGCACCTGCGGTCAGATTGGTATTTGAATATTGATTTTCAGATATATAGTTGTTGTCAAGGCTCCAGTTTGTTCTGAATACAAGCCCATTTGCTATTTTCCAGTCACCATATACATTACCGATGATACGATCTGTATTCATCAAATAATCCGTTTCGTTTACAATCGCAACCGGACTTTCCCAAACCGGACGGTTGTAGGTGCCGTCTGCATTGTAGATCGGAATGTTACTTGGGTAGAAAAAGGCATTTGCTAAAGCTGAGTTGATATTGTTTCCATTCTGGATACGGTTACGTTTGCTGGTCGAGTAGAAAATACTCGTTCCCAGTTTGATCGCATCAGATGCATTAAAATCAAGATTGGTTCTGAATGTTTTACGATCAAAGAGGGTAGGCTTCATGATACCTTCCTGTTTGAAAGTATTTCCTGAAACCAGGTATTTGACCTTTTCATTGCCACCGGATACAGAAGCATCAATATTGTAAAGCGCACCACGCTGCATGATGGGATCAATCCAGTTGGTATTGATGGCTCCATCAGGATTGGCATAAGGTGCCCGGTAAGCTGCACCTGAAGGATTGAGCGCTGTGAGTGACCCGTAAGTGTCCACCCAGTTATTAGCCGATGCTTCATTTTGTAGTCTCTCAAAAGTAGGTCCATCTACCCTCAGATCGTTAGGATCTTTCCATGCCTTAGATGTTCCGACGTAGGAGGAAATGGATATGGTAGGTTTCCCTGCTTTACCTCTTTTCGTTGTAATCAGGATAACCCCGTTCGCGGCGCGTGCACCGTAAATAGCTGTTGCAGATGCATCTTTGAGAATCTCCATGGATTCAATATCAGATGGGTTCAGGTCGGCAAGCGGGTTGCTGGGTTGACCGAAAGTGGATCTGGCCAGGTTTTGAGATACGATAGGTACTCCATCGATTACGTAAAGAGGCTCTGAACTTGCGTTGATTGAAGTAGCGCCTCGCACGCGTACCATAATGGCACTTCCAGGCTCACCTGAACCGGCACTTACCTGTACGCCCGGGCTTCGTCCTTGCAGAAGTTGGTCAGGACTAGGGCTTGGGATATTTTTGATTTGCTCTGCGGATACGGATGAAATAGCGCCTGTTACTGTCCGGCGGTTTTGCTCTCCATATCCTACAACAACAAGTTCTTGTAGCGCTTTGGCTTCAGCCACCAGCGTAATCTTGTAGTTGGTTTGGGATGTGACGGGAATTTCCTGGGTTGTGTATCCTATAAAGGAAGCGACCAGTTTTGCACCTTGCGAAACGTCGATTTTGAACTTGCCGTCCACATCGGTTTGTGTACCCGTCGAAGTTCCTGAAACACGTATTGTTACCCCCGGCATAGGTAAGTTATCTTCCTTCGCCACAACCACACCGGAAATTGAACTCGTCTGTGCTTTCACGACCGTTGTCATGAGAAGTAGCAACAGTAACCATGGTAATTTAGCTCTCATAAGTCTTTCTGGTTTATGTTTACTTTGGTTAAAGTAACTAAAAAGAAAAATGACAATTTGCTCTGTTACAGGCTACTTGCGGCTTTCAGTTAATATCGTTTTAAGATGCGATAATTTTGGTAAAAATATGTTAATATTTGTGAGGTTTTATTTTGTGTTTCTTTGTTAATAAGAAATTTTATTTTGAGTATTCGGTTATGACAGGTTGTTTATATATAGACTTTAGGAATTGCACTAAAAATATTTTGTAGTGGCACTGAAGCATTTTTTCACAGAATTAATTGAACTTTCCTGTGGGCGACATTTTGTAACAGCAGGATGAGATAGTCGGTAATTCATGAAATTTATAAGCAATAGCCTTTTGGAATACTGGGTTAATATGTAACATAGATTGGAGTATATCTGTTAATTTTCAGGCATTGAAAATCCTTTTTGTTCAACTATATTATGTCAAATACCAGAATAGGTTTCAGGTCAAAAGTAAGGCAGTGAATGGTCAGAAAGTGGCGCACAATTCTATACATGTGCAGTGCGCTGAGGATCTTTTTTTTGAAAGCTGTAGATGAGATAAAAAAGAGCAGGCAGGATTAAAACGCTACCCAACAGCAATGCCATTCCGAGCATATAAATCGTTTTCTCATGTCCGTTGTGTTCGAGAAGCGATAGATATCCGCCATTTTTCAGTAGTACAATATTGGGAAAATGCCGGTAAGTAGTGGTAATCAATATCATGGTCACCTGAAATCCAGCAAGAGGTCTGAGTAATCCGATTTTGCCCTGATAGAGCAGATACCACATCAGTATAAGGGAAAGAGTTGCAGAAAGAATAGCGATACGTCCGACCCAATTGCCTAGTACCCACTCGAAAAGCGGAATGTGTTCTATGAATGCTGCGGCGAATACAAGTATGCCGCACACTACGGCGGCAATATTGAAAAATTGCGCTTTGTGTGCAAAGCGTAGCCTGTCATGTTCATTATCGGTCTCGCCGATCAGATATACAGATGCAAGAAAGCCGCAAATTGCCGCTGTAAAAAGTCCGACAGCCACGGCAAACCAGTGCAGCCAACTGAAAATATAGGCATCAACAAAATTAGTTGCCTGCGTATCTATATGACCTGAGACGGCACTGCCGGCAATAATTCCCAGAAAAAGTGGTGTTACAAAACTGGACCATGCAAATATGGGGTTGTAAAGGTTTTGCATATCATCCTGTACTGCGTCATAATGTCGGAATGTGAACGCAGTGCCTCTGGCAATGATGCCAAGCAGCATGATCGTAAGCGGTATGTGCAAATGCACAGACATGGTTGTGTATATAACAGGGAAACCTACAAACAGGATTACAATAGCAATGATCAGCCACATATGGTTGGCTTCCCAAATGGGCCCTATAGCTGTATAAAGGGTTTTACGGGTAATACTTTTATTCTTCCGCGATGTAAAAAGCTCAATAATGCCGGCACCAAAATCCGCGCCGCCCAGTAGCAGGTAAAGTAGAATCGAGGTCCAGAGATATGTGATGACTACGTATAACACCTTAGATAATGGTTAATTGTTATTGGTTAATGTCTGCCCCGCATGAATGGTCAGCGGCATTTTGTTGGTCTAATCGATGCATTGAGAAGCAAAATGTCTTACATAAGATTGTCGCAGACTACTTAATCATTATAAAGCTCTCCCACCATTTTGATCTGCCTGTAAAGCATAAACACCACAAACACCGCCAGCGATACGTAAATAGCTGAAAAGGTGTAAAACGAATACACTATGCCAGGCATTGGTGTCACAGCATCGGCAGTCCGCATAACACCATAGATAATCCAGGGTTGCCGGCCGACTTCTGTTACAGTCCAACCTGCTTCAACCGCGATAAAACCCAGTGGGGTGGCAAAAACGAAGAGTTTCATGAGTAAAGGGTGCGAAAGCCAGTTCCGTTTTTTCCACAATGCAAGAAAATAAATAGCTGCAATCAGCATCATCAACATACCTGTGCCCACCATAATCTGAAAAGCGTAATGCGTAATGGCAACCGGAGGTTGGTCCTGCTCAGGTATTTTGTCCAGACCGGTCACCTCTGAGCTGAAATCGCCATGGGCCAGAAAGCTCAGAAATCCCGGAAGTTTGACCGCATATTTAACCTCCTTATTTTTCTGATCAGGAATACCACCTAAAATCAATGAAGCGGATTTTTCGGTATGGAAATGCGCTTCCATAGCCGCCAGCTTAGCGGGCTGCCTTATGGCTACATCCTTTGCGGAAATATCACCACTCAAAGGTTGGATCAGAGCAGCTGTGCAGCCAAAAAGGGCGGCGATTTTGAAGGATTTGCTGTGGAATTGAACATTGCTTCCTTTCAGTATCATCACCGCATGGACGCCTGCCACTGCAAACCCGGTCGCCACAAATGCAGCGATGGTCATATGCAGAGCCTGAGAGAACCAGGCATCATTAAACATTGCCTGTATCGGGTCAATATTGAGATATTCTCCGTTGATATAATCGAAACCGGCAGGGCTGTTCATCCATGCATTGGCCGCCACTACCAGAATACCTGATGCCAATCCGCTTACACCCACTATCACGCCGGTGAACCAGTGAAACCACTTATTGAATTTATCCCAGCCATAAAGGTAAAATCCCAGTGCTATCGCCTCGATGAAAAAGGCTGTTCCTTCCAACGAAAACGGCATACCGAATATGGGCCCGGCGTGTTTCATAAATTCCGGCCACAGAAGGCCAAGCTCAAAGGAGAGGACTGTACCTGATACTGCGCCGGTTGCAAAGAAAATAGCTACTCCTTTGCTCCAGGCCTTGGTTACATTCTTGTAAACATTTTCATTCGTTCTGAGGTAGTAAAAGTGAGAAACAGCCATAAAAAACGGCATGACCATACCTATACAGGAAAATATGATGTGAAAGCCCAGCGATAGCGCCATCTGAGAGCGGGCTGCAATAAAATCATCCATAAGTCTACAATTGTGAAGTATCAGCCATGTGAGCGCATCATTTTCAGAGAGATGCTCACAAGCATTCAAAGCTAGTCAAGACTGGGCACAAGAACCACTGAAAATTCCATTTTGTAGGGATAATTACAATATTTCCTTATAGGTTGAAATAGGGCACAAAAAAGCCTCCGAAACAAAATGTTCCGGAGGCTCGTTATTGGAATGCGAATGGAAACTTACCGTGACCAGCGATCTACCTCGCTTTCAACTTCTTCCCTGGTTTTACCCAGTTTTTTTTGAAGTTTACCAAGCAATTCATCCTCCTTACCATCTTCATATAGCAGATCATCGTCGGTTAAATCAGCATATTGCTGTTTGAACTTTCCTTTCAACTCATTCCAGTTTCCTTTTACTTGTTGTGTGAATGCACTCATGATTATTTGGTTTTTAGTTTTTCAATATTTGGTTTCAGCTTGTGAATAAAGCGTCTTTGCCAATATCTATAAAGAAACCATTCCAAAAAGTGCATCCAGGATAGAGCTGTGATTTGAATTCGCTGCAAATTGTTGTTAATCAATATTTTATTAGTACTTCGGCTTTGCTCACGAAAGATATGTCCGGATATTTATTTTCGAAAATCTGAGCATATTTTTCCCAAATGTGTCTAAAATAATTCCTGATCTCTCCAGGAATATGCCTATTCAGGGTGTGGCTTGGATCAACTTATCTAAACGAATAATTCCCTGGACCATCGATCTCACCGAATGATAGTTTACCTTCCACGAATGACTCATGTGTTTCCAGATCGGTTCGCCCTGTCGGGTAAGTAGCGGAAGCCATTCACCTACTTCGTGCCTGATCATTTTATCAAATACAAATCGATGCGTGATCTCATATGCTTTAATGTATTCGTCCTTTTTATAAACCCGAAAGGCATCCAGCATTCCAATGAGCACTTCGGCTTGTTGCCAAAATTCTTTTTCACGATCGTAGACGGTCCCTTCGTGAGAACCCTCTACATACACACCTCCATATTCCCAGTCAATGCCATATTGCAGGGCATGATCCAACGATTTACGAAGCTGAATGTCATATCGGGAGTAAGGGATTCCGGCAATATCCAGGGCATGCATCAGTAGCCAGGCAAACTCCACATTGTGGCCATAGCTGGTATTATCTTCTGACGCACTTTTGAACCCATCCTCTGAGAAGCGATCCCATCCCCAGATGATGTCAAACTTGATCTGAGGAGCTACAGACCAATCTGCCCAAAATTGAGGAATACCCGTACCAAACTCAGGATGCATTATTTTCCCTACCAACAGTTCTATGACTTCAAGTAGTTTGCGGCGATGTACTTGTTTGCCACTTGCTTCATACAGTGTTGTAAATGCTTCCATGAGGTGCATGTGTGCATCAAGCGTTTTGCGGTCACCTCCTGCAGATTCTGATCCTTTCAGGTCCCAGTTTCGGAAAAACATTTCAAAGTAGCCGCCGAAGTGGGTGTCGGCTCCGTGTTTTTGAAGCAGGTCAAAAACCTTTTCAGCATATTCCAGTCCACGGGCATCTCCGGTTGCAAGTGTATATTCAGCCAAGCTATAAATCGCAAAGCTATGGCCATAAACGATTTTTTCGTCAATTGTGACATTGCCCTTCCGATCCATGAGCCAGTAGAAACCTTCATTTTCGGAGTCCCACATTTTATGAATCAGAAAGTCGACACCATGCCGTGCAATTTCAGCATAGCGACCCTCTCCATATCCGGCCCGATGCGCCGCAGAAAATGTATATACCGTACGTGTCTGAGCTATCAGTGATTTCTCGTCTTCGCCGGAGTCATTGCCATCTGTATCAAAATGAGTAATGAAACCACCATGTACCGCATCGACGCAGCGGTTTTCCCAGAATGGCAATAGTTCCTGGGTTAAATGCTGGTGTGCCTCATCACGCCAGTTTATAAGTTGTTTTAAAATCATGAAGATAGGATATAGTCAATTTGTTAAATATTTCACTTTTTCTTGTACTGAATAATGAGGTGATAAGGCTATTCCTAACAATCGGATAGCAGTAGACTATCGCAGGATGATACAGCGACAGGACTCATAGCCCTCTGAAACCTGAGTGTGATCAAAAATATTTGCTCATTCCCGCGCTGCCAGCGATCTGTTTGTTTTGCTTGCATTGCACAATGAAACTGCTAAGCCTTTTTTCAAATAGTGCTTTATCTTTTCTGGCGGTTTCAATCGAAGCAACTTTAATACGCTTATAAGGTTCAGAAAAGGACTGAAAATGTTTCCACGCTTCAGAATCGGTTTGAATAGCAATCAAAATATCTTCAGCATATACAAATGGGGCATCTATCACAGCTTGTAAGGTATCTGTAAATTTCGGGTGCACGATACCTTGCGAAAGAACTATACGTATCCGTTCAATATTGAGTTGTGAAAACCCGGCTTTAGTCCGGCGGGGACTCATGCGCTGTGCTGTGTAGTTATCATTCAGTGTTTTGAGTGTGCTATCGATCCAGTTGAAACATAAGGCTTCCTCTATGATGTCGTTATAATCCAAAGGCTTGTTTTTCCCTGGGACTGCCACCCATATTTCTGTTGAAGTTTCGAAGTGATCCTGAAGCCACTTTCGCCATTCTTGTCTGTTCCGGGGATAAATTACTTCCGTTATCTGAATACCTGCCATGGTTTTGCGTTGATATAGATTTGAATCAGAAGCAGAACTGGTCAGATTAATACTGTTCTCTATTGCGCTTTCGCCTCCAAAACTCGTAATTCGCGTATCATTATTATTACTTCCGTATGAGCAATTCCGAAATCGTAGAAATATTTGAACTCACCACCAAACTGCTGGAGCTTCATGGTGCTGATCCAAACAGGATTAAAACATATGGTGTTGCAGCCTTTTATCTGGATAAGTACAAGGATGGCGAACTGCAATTTATGAGTCAGGATGAGCTTACCAAACTGCAGGGTGTTGGAAAAAGTACGGCTGGAAAGATCATTGAAATTGTACGGACCGGCACCTTTCCGGAACTGGATGAACTGCTTAACAACACGCCTCCCGGTGTGATGGAGATGTTCAATATTAAAGGGATTGGACCAAAGAAAATTGCTGTGCTCTGGAAAGAACTCGGTATTGATAACCTGCATGAACTGGAACTGGCATGCCTGAACGGAACAGTATCCAAAGTCAAGGGTTTTGGAGGAAGTACGCAACAGAAAATCCTCGACTCCCTTGCTTTCATTAAAGACCAGGCTGGTAAACTCAGAATGGATAAAGCAGAATTGGTGGCGCAGAAGATCACGAATGCTTTACAGCAAAGTTTTCAGCAGGTAGAAATAGCGGGAGATATAAGACGCCGTTCTGAAATTGTGAATGCAATCGTAATCCTGGTGAAAGCAGAATCTCCCATGAAGTTGCAGGAAGTACTGAAAACTACAGATTGGTTGGTTCAGGATGAAAAAAAATCTTCGCCTTTTGTATGGAAAGGTCAGGTTAAAGATGTTGCTGTTCAGGTTGAAATTGTTGCAGTGAGGCCGGAGCGGATGGTTAATGAGCTGTTTCTTGAATCGGCTGGTCAGGATCATCTGGGCTATGCAACAACGGCTGGCAGCACCATCTGGAAACATGCCTATTTTGGAGCTGTTGATAGCGAAGAGGCAATTTACAGGAGTGCGGAATTACCATACATTGTTCCTGAAATGCGGGAAGGAGGAGCTGAGTTCGGGTGGGTGCAGAATCATACCTTCGATCAACTCATTACCTGGGACGATCTGAAAGGGATTATTCATAACCACAGTACCTATTCAGATGGACAGGATACACTCGAACAGATGGCATTGTATTGCCGTGAATTGGGTTTTGAATACCTTGGTATAGCGGATCATTCGCAAACAGCTACTTATGCGCAAGGGTTGAAGGTCGAAGATGTAATACGTCAGCATGAAGAAATTACGCGCTTGAATGCCAGATTTGTTTCTGAAAATCCTTCTAATCCATTTAAAATTCTGAAAGGAATTGAATCAGATATTTTAGGTGACGGTTCGCTGGACTACCCACAGGAGGTGCTGGCAAGTTTCGATTACATTGTGGCGTCTGTTCACAGCAATCTGAGTATGTCGATTGAAAAAGCAACCAGCAGACTTATTAAAGCTATCGAAAATCCATATACAACTATATTGGGGCATCCAACAGGGCGTTTGTTGCTTTCACGTGAAGGTTACCCGATCGATCATAAGGCAGTAATAGATGCCTGCGCTGCGAATAAGGTAGTAATGGAAATCAATGCATCTCCCTGGCGGCTGGATCTGGATTGGCGGTGGATTGACTACTGTCTGGAAAAAGGGGTAATGCTCAGTATCAATCCCGATGCGCATGCAAGGGAGGGATATCTGGATATGCATTATGGTGTGGCTGTTGCCAGAAAAGGTGGCCTTACTAAAGAAATGACTTTCAATGCGCTTTCACTTAAAGAAATAGAGGAGTATCTGGGAAAAAAGCTGGAAAGGTAAGGATCTGTAAGAAGAATATTTATGGAACGGGCTATTTGATAGCCCGTTCTTTTGTTTTTACGTCTGATCGCTGTTTGAGTAAAGCCATGACGCTGTTAAAGTACGGCTCGGCAATAATGCTCGGTTTGATATCCCAGCCGCGATCGAAGTTAACAATACAGGAACCGATAAAACTACCGGTACTCTCCATCATTTTTGGATCCCAGATAGAAAGCTTGGAAATACGCCCTTTATCGATGGCAATTTTTGCAGGTATCTTAAGTATTAAAGCCGAAAATTGGTATTTGTCAACTTCTCCGGAAACCCACACAGCACCTTTGATATTTTCAGCTGGTATGGATTCTTTTATTTTTGCCGCTATTTCATTGGCTGTCGGAGCAACAAATTCTATTTTCTGCTTTGATAAATATTCGTCAATGGCTCTGTTTACGTGTTCAACCGGATCAAGTCCGTCAAACTCGCTGAGTTCATTTAGCTTTTTGCTTTGTGTAACCGTAAGGCTCACACTTTTCCTAAGTCTTTTTTGCTGTATCACATTTATCCATATTGAGCCAATTTCAAAAGTACACAGCTTCAAAAAGTATCAAAAACTTAGCGGAGTATTTATGGCCTTGAGGGTAAAATTTGGATTTATTCTTAGTACAGATACACGTTAGTGATTTCCGGAAATGCTAAGAAGTTGTATTATCTAATTGATAATCATGTGTTTAGTTATTTCAGGAGTTTTCGATTATACAAGCTGCACTTTTATATATCTCCACGTATTCATTAGTATGTACCATGTGATCATGTTTTCGCCGGTAATTTCATGGTGGAATCTGATTTGATACGAGGGTTTAGCCTGATTTCGAAAAGTGTGCTCAATAGCGTATATGCATTGACGGAAGAAGACAGCCTCAGAGCGGCACAGATTGTACAACAACTGTCAGTGATGCGCTGCGATCTGTATGAAACTTCAGAGACAAAGGTGCCGTTGGATAAAGAGCTGGATTTCATTAAAACTATGTGGGTCTTGACCAGCTGAGAACGTCGACACGACTTACATTGGAATCCAGTTTTCCATCGGAAGGTGTTCATTCCGCTTTTCACCCTGATCACTTTTGTTAGAATTCCATTTGAGCATGGAGTGTCATCGACAGCCAATAACCATTTTGATCTTCGAAATCGCGATTTGTGCTAGTATAAATGCTATAGAAATTAGTAATGATTCTATTTTTTGGAGCCTAAAATTTAGAATTGTAACTACTTATTTACTACATTTATCTCTCAAAATTTTTATCATCTAACCTAATCGTGAAATGATCATTTCTCCACAAACCTTTGTAACGCAAGCAACTGAGCACAATTTCAAAGAAGTTATCTTATTAAAGGGGCTACATCTTTGGATTGGAAATATTAATAACAGACCATCGATTTATCTCACCAATGGCTTAAAAGGGAAGGTGGTCGTTTGGTACTACAACTGTTTAAAGGCCAGGAGTGAAGACTACGACCGACTTAGAAAAGTCTGGATGTCAGCTCAGTGAATCAAGGTATTTGGTTTGATCCGATAACCGGTATCCTCTTACTACTGTCCTAGAGCATCAACATTGTATACACCCATCTTAGCATCTTTCAAATTATAGCAGATGGGGGCTGTTTCCATGACCAGTATATCTTCATTCCATTTTTGGCAATGTAAACCATTTTGGAATCTGAGGGGAGCTCCGTACATAATTGCACTATAAGACTTACGCCGAATTACTGATAGGATATCAACCTGAAAATAAGAAGTTTTTCAATAATGTGTCGGTAGAGCTAGTTTTGAGCCTGAAAATAAATGTTGTTGAGTTGTGTATCCTTTTGGATAATATTGCGTCTTTAAAACATAACAATTAAACATGAGTTATGAAAAAATACGTATTCTCGTTTATTGCAGTTTTGGGTCTATTCGCGTTCTCCGCTACATCTTATGCCCAGGGCCTATCGGTAGAAAGTTTGCTGGATCAAGCCGTTTCACTTTCTCAAAAAGGTGATCATACGGGTGTTTCAGACGCGTTAAAATTGGGCAGTACAGCCTTAGAAAAAGAAGCAAATACTTCGGGCGGCGACCTTAAATCCAAATTACTTGGTAAAGCTGGTGATTTGAAGTCGTTAATACCACTGGCCTCTACCGGTAAACTTTCATCCGGAGTACTGGGTAAAGCAGTGAATGCGGTGAAAATGCTGATCGGAGCTAATCGTATCAGCAGTTTACTTGGAAAAGGTGAGTCTGGTCTGTTGGGTAATGCCGCAAGTTTGACCAGCAATTTGGGTTTGATCAAGGCAGGTTCATCTATTCTGGGTGGCAGTACACAGAGTTCTCTTACAAGTTTACTTGGCGATGCCAGTAAAAGTGTGAAGGGATTAGATAAAGGCGGCGTTGCAGGAAAGTTGGCAGCAACCGCTTCCTCCAAACAACTGGGTAGCATAGTTAAACTAGTTGGTTCTGCACTTTAAAATTTGGCATCAGTTATATTCTGTGGGGCTGTCTGAGTAATTCGGACAGCCCTGGTTTTATTTCAGAATTTCAGAAACACATTGAGTTTTTTGGCATACATGTTACCATCCGCAATTAGATATTTGTCGAGACGGAGCTGACCCTTTTGTAATGTAAACATCGTAAAAATGATTGATACAGAAACATTGATGGATGTAATAGAATTCAGAAAAAGTTCAATTAGGATTTTTATATTAGCAAAATAGACTTAGCTTGTATCCAATAGTCTCGTCTAACTTTTAGCCTTTGTTTATGCTTTTGAACTACCCGTCAGGGGATTGAAATTCGATGAGTCGACTGTTTATTCGGCAAGTTCGGCATTGGTCAGGATATAGTTCAGATGCTCTACATCAGTCGGATTCAAAATCAGCTTTCCCCGTACAGTTCTGACGTCATCCGTTTTAAATCTTTGTTTCCGGTTTTTAAGTTGCAATTCGATAATAGATTCCGGACCTGCTCCGCCGCAAAAGAAACACATCGCCATCGGTTTGGCAGAGATTACATAGATATTGTTCTCTTCGTCGACTGGGATCATATAGCCTCGTATTTGTACTTGTTTGCCTTTCAGAGATTGTACCGAAGGCCCGAAAGTGGGATAAAGAAAATACATACTCAATTCGGAATTGAGCTTTCTTGTGAGCTTGACGTCCGTGAGTCTTTTCCAGTCAATAGCAACAGGCGGCGTGCCGGACAGCATTCCGTAAGCAAGAATAACTGAGCCGATCAGATGTGTAATTGATTGCATAACAATAGTCATAACTTTAAGTCATTGAATGATTTTTCCAGTTCACGTATGGCGGTATGCGCGTTTTGCTGGTATTCCAGCATGGATTCATCCGTCATTGAAGGAGCCGGTTTATGATGATGATGATGTCCTCCACTATGGTCGTGTTCATGCTCAAATCCGGGAACTTCGATCATGGATTCTTCCCACAATTCCACAAGGTTGCTCAGACTGTCAAGCATTCTAAGCCTGGGAGAATCCCGCGTGGCCGTTTTAGCCGAATCCAATTGATTTTCCAGACGATGATGGATTTCTGCGGCCTGTAAATGAACGCGGTTGGCTTCCGAGAGTATGTCACTTTTGTCTTGTTGTGATGAACAGGCGAAGGTGGCGATGACAAAAAACAGGATAAATATCTTTCCGATGGTTTTCATAAACAATGAACTTCTTTAAATGCAACAATGTTGCAAATAATATAAAAATGATTGAAATAAACAATTCTGTTTAAGCTTATGTTTAACCGCACCATTTATTCTTTTTCGTTTTCCGTTCTGATAAGTTCTTTACATATAGGATGTTGTGTTCTTCCTCTTTTCTCGGTAGCTATCGGTTCTTCTTCCGGTTTTCAGATCCTTAGTCAGTACAAACCACTGATTACCACATTTCAGGTGATGCTATTAATGTATATTCTGGTAAGCCTGTTGAGTCATTACACAGGTATCCGGGTTTACCATAGCCTCAGGAGTTTGCTGATGGGTAAGTTGAGCCTCGCGGTGGTAGCGGCAGGGCTCCTGATTGGATATACCGAACCATTCAAAACTGAAAATCAGCGACTGGCAGAACAGCAGTTCAAAATGTTTCAGACACACAGGCAGATGACCCTGCTGATTTCCGGTGAATTTGACCAGGCAGCACTCAAAGGTGAGCTTTCGGAAGTGAACGGGATCAAATCAAAGCGGATTGCATTCAGCAGAGATTCTGTTCAGCTTACCTATAGCAGCGAGCTTACAAGCAGACAGCAAATTATGGCGCATCTGAGAAAGAAGGGCTATGAAGTTACAGATAAAATAAGGTAATGCGCCGTAGCACTGAGAACGGTGGTCAATGACAGCAAAAAGAAAACATAAAAATGGCTGGCAGCTGTGTCAGTCATTTTTTATGCTTTTTATAAAATGATATTTGTCATTTTGATTTTAATAACTTTACTTTGTCTATTAGTTAAGTAGAGTTAAAAATGTTATAAAAACTGAACCCCTGATGAAGTTACTTATCCCCACGAATTGTTGTCTTCGCTGTTGTTGCTGATTTGTCCTGTCCCGGCAACTTAAAATCCCGTAGTAAAGAAACCGCTCTGCCGGTTACCGATCTGGAACATCGGTAGGACAGAGCGGAAGTTGATCTAATCGTCCAAAATTAAATCTGACAAATGTATGCATTTTACTCCTAAGGAGTCAACATCCGTTGTGCGGATACTGACCCCCGTCAAAATTATTCTAACCTCACTATTTATTTTTTTTCTTACAGTAGCCGACAGTGCATTTGCTGAAGTAATTTCTGTGAAGGGAAAAGTTTCAGACAATGCCGGAGAAGGTATCCCGGGCGTAAGTATTGTGGTGAAGGGAACTTCCCGCGGTACACTCACCAATGAATCAGGTAGTTATGAAATAAATGTAGACCAGCCCGGTGCAGTGCTGGTCGTTTCTTATGTAGGCTATGTAACCCGGGAGGTGAAAGTGGGTATTCAATCTACGCTGGATATTAAACTATCAGCGGATCAGCATCAGCTTAGCGAAGTAGTGGTTGTAGGATATGGAACGCAGGAAAGAAAAAATCTGATCGGCTCTATTGCGAAGGTGGATCCGACTGATGTTAAAAGCATTCCGGTTGGTAGTTTCGATGCCCAGCTACAGGGAAAAGTGCCCGGCGTACAGATCACATCCAACACAGGTGTACCCGGGGAGACGGTCACAGTCAGGGTGCGTGGGGCGACATCTATCAATGCAGATAATGATCCATTGTATGTGGTTGATGGCGTGTTTATCAATAGCAACAGCTTGCAAACGGTCGGTACCGGAGGTAAGGCAACTTCCCCGATTGCAGATATTAATCCTGCAGACATCGAAAGTCTTGAAATACTGAAAGATGCCGAAGCAACGGCATTGTACGGATCCCGTGGAGCCAATGGTGTTATTCTGATTACGACTAAAAGAGGTAAGTTCAACCAGAAGGCGAGAGTAAACCTGAACGTATCACACGGTATAGCGAAAGCTGCGAAATTGTGGGAACTGACAACAGGACCTGAACATGCGCAGCTGGTGAATGAATGGTGGATTAACACAGGAAAGGACACGCCATCATTGAACAGAACTGAAGCAAACCGGCCATTTCGTCCGGTCTCAGAAGGCGGACGCGGCCTACCTTCGGAGCAGCAAACCTACGATAGGCTGAATCAGGTTTTCAGAACGGCCAGTTTGAAAAACTACGATCTTTCTGTAGCTGGCGGAACAGCTACAACCAAATATTACCTTGGTGCAGGCTACAGCGGCCAGGAGTCGATTCTAAGGCCTATAGATTTCAACCGTGCCAGTTTGAAATTCAATCTGGATCAGAAAATATCTGATAAGGTGCAGGTTGGTGTCAGCAATACTTTTTCCAGAACTTTCAGAAACCAGGCCAGAGCCGGAGACGGACCAGCTGGTGGACTTCTGCAGGCAGCATTGCACACTCCGACCTATTTATCTCCATACAATGAAAACGGCGAGCTTGTAGGGCGTGCGGGTTTTGATAACGTGGATCTGCTGCTTCAGCATTATGATGTGAAAGCAGTAAGTTTGAGGTATATCGGGAATTTGTACGCTGAAGCGGATCTGCTTCCAAACCTGAAGCTGAGATCGAGCTGGTCTTTGGACTTTAATAACTATGATGAAAATGAATACTGGAATACATTCCTGATATCAGGTAGTCCGAATGGTCTGGCGACAGCAGCCAATACACAGGCTACAACGTGGATCAATGAACAGACACTTTCTTATCGCAAGAAATTCGGCACACGGCACACCCTGGGTGTTCTGATTGGTAATACGATTCAAAGTAATATCATCACCGGTACCTCTTCTACCGGCAGGGGATTTGCCAATAACGCGTTCACACTGGTCTCTTCGGCAGCTACCACAACCGGATCTTCATCCTGGTCAAAGAATAATTTGTCTTCTTTCTTTTCCAGAATTGACTACAACTATGCCGGACGTTATCTGATTGATTTCAGTATCCGTGCAGACGGATCCTCCAGCTTCGGGGCGGATAATCGCTGGGGTTACTTTCCTTCGGTTGGAGGTGCATGGCGCGTAAAGCAGGAGAATTTCCTGAAAGACGTCAGCTTTTTGAGCGACCTTAAGATTAGAGTAAGCTACGGTGTTACCGGTAACCAAAACGGATTGGGGAGCTTTGCAGCACTCGGTCTTTGGAGTGGCGGTTCATCTTACCAGGGTGGTGCAGGTATCGCTCCTCAGCAGCTAGGAAACCCCAACCTGAAATGGGAGAGAACCAACCAGTTTAACATTGGAACCGACATATCGTTCTTCAATGAGCGGCTTGGTGTGGAGTTTAATGTTTACAGCAAAAACACAAGCAACGGTCTGCTTTCATTGGCTTTGCCGGGAACAACCGGGTTTGCAACCTACCGAAGCAACGCTGCCGAGATCAGCAATAAAGGTTTCGAGCTGGCGATTCATTCGGTCAATTTTCAGGGAAAAGATTTCACCTGGAATACCAGCTTTAATATCTCTCAAAACAAAAACAAGATTGAGCGTCTGGAAAACCCGCTTGAATATGGAAGCCGTAGCCTGATTCTTCAGCAGCAGGGCAATCCGCTTTATTCATTCTGGGTATACAAACAATTATATGTAGATCCTCAAACCGGAAATACAGTCTATGAGGACGTAAATGGCGATGGCAGAATCACGATTGCTGACCGTCAGATTGTGGGTAGTATCTGGCCTAAGTTCTTCGGAGGATTGACCAACAATTTCACCTACAAAGGTTTCGATGTGAATGCTTTCCTTGCTTTTTCATATGGCAATAAAGTATATAACCACAACAAGTTCTTCGGCGAAGGAGGTGGAGCAAGAGATGCAGCAAGGATTATTTTTGCAAGTAATAACGACCGCTGGCAGCAGCCGGGCGATATCACTGATGTCCCCCGTCCCGATGGAGTGAATGTAAATAACTACCGCGACGGTGGTAGCCGTTGGCTGGAAGATGGCTCATTTTTAAGACTTCGCTCGCTGACGATAGGCTACACGGTGCCGGTAAGAAAAATCACTGCGCTACGATTGTATGTAACAGGAGCTAATCTTTTCACACTCACCAAATACACTGGGCTCGATCCCGAATCTAGTTCAAGCAGCGGACAGAATGAGCAAGGAATAGACTTGGGTACGCCGCCTCAGCCACGCAGTGTTCAGGTTGGTATAAACATCACTTTGTAATCGAATTTTGCATGAAAGTATTCAAATATTTTATAGCCACAACCCTGACACTTTCTCTGGCATCCTGCGGGAATTTTCTGGAGGTGGAACCAAGGGCATCTATTTCTGACCAGCAGACCATTGTCGACAAAGTTTCCTCGGAAACCGCCATACGCGGAGCTTATGACTCGTTCAGAAGTTATTACAGCGTTAATTTACAGTCGATCGGATATTTGTCGGGAGATAACATCCAGTGGACAGGCTCCCAATCTCAGGTGCAGGAGTTTATCAATCATAATGTCAATGCTGAGAACTCTACGATCTCCAGTGTCTGGAGTGGTATTTACACGACTTTGAACCGCATTAACCATGTCATCGACAAGGTTCCAACAGTATCTGATCCGCTGCTGACAGATGCTCTGAAAAATCAGATTATCGGCGAAGCCTATTTTCTGCGTTCTCTTGCCTATTTTGATCTTGCACGTATATGGGGTGGAGTTCCGATTATTACCAAGCCTACACTCTCTCCCCAGGACAACCGCGGTATAGCGAGGGCAAGTCAGGCTGAGGTGTACGCGCAGGTGATTGCCGATTTGGAGCAGGCTGAAACATTATTGCCTTCTACTACAGACCGCTTCAGAGCAACGAGAAAAACAGTGTGGGCGCTGAAAGCAAGGTACTATCTCTATCAGAACAATTATGTAAAAGCAGCGGAGTTTGCAGATAAAGTAATTGCCGATGCGGGTTATAAACTTGTGAAGCCTTACAATGCGTTTTTTGCCAATGATGCCAGAGGTACGGAGGAATCTGTATTTGAGATTTTTTATAGCATCAACGAAACCAATGCACACCGCGGACAATGGCAGCCCCAACAAAACGGAGGGACGCGCCAGTGGGCACCAAATGATGCATTTGTTGCTTTGGTAAATAATCCGGCTATCGGTGGAACGAGAAGCGCGCTGGTGGCAAAAGACAATCAAAATCGCTGGTACGGGAATCTGTATTACCGAAGCCCTGCCACTGACCCGACTTTCGTAATCCGCATTGCAGAGCTGTATCTGATTCGTGCTGAGGCACGTGCCAATACGGGCAATACTACCGGAGCCATATCCGATCTGAACGCGGTTCGTGAACGTTCGGGAATTGCCAGTGTAACGCCATCAGGCAAAGATGCCATTCTATTGGCTATTGAAAATGAGCGCCGCATTGAGTTTGCTCTGGAACCTCACCGCTGGTTCGATCTGGTAAGAACGGGGCGCGCTGCCGCTGTTCTGAACATTTCTGATCCCAACAAGCTTTTGCTTCCGATTCCTGCTGAGCAGCTGCTGGCTGATAAAGCTTTGAAACAAAATCCTGGCTACTGAACCACATAACAATATAGCTATGTCAACTACAATTGATCAGAAAGTTCGGGATACCCGCTCTGCTACACTGGCAGAAGCCGGCTCTTGGGCGGCGCTTGAAAAAGCGTCTTTTAGAATAGCTTTTATCTATTTTGTTATTCAGTCTGTTCCGTTGGACTGGAAATACTACAGAGACTTGTTTACGATTAACTGGCTGAACCCCGGTTACGGGGATATTTTCCGTTTGGCCAGGTATTCTCCACGCTTTTTTGACGGGCCTGATACTTTTGCCAACTGGTTGGTGGTGCTGGTAATTGCAGTCGCAGGTGGTATCTTTTGGGGAACCCGCGACAAAGAAAGTCAGGAATACAACAAACTTTATTATTGGCTAAGAGTGATTGTTCGCTACCGCCTGGCTGTCGGGCTGATCGCTTACGGATTTATCAAGTTTTTTCCGTTGCAGTCACCTTTTCCGTCTATCAGTAATCTTAATACGGCATACGGAGATTTGTCGGCATGGAAACTGTTTGCACTTAGCCTTGGTGTGGTGCCCGACTACCAGTCTTTTCTGGGCGCGGTGGAAATTCTGGGCGGCTTGCTTTTGCTTCACAGAAGAACGACAACTATTGCTACGCTGATTATCATTCCGTTTACAGGCAATGTTTTTATTTCCAATCTGGCTTACGAAGGTGGCGAGTATGTTTATAGTTTTTATCTGATCGTGCTGGCTTTGTTTCTTTTTGCTTTCGATGCCAAAAGACTCTACAGTGTGCTTTCTCTGGAACAGCCTACAGCTCCCAACCGTTTTAATCCCACATTCACCACCGAATGGCAGAAATATGGCCGACTTGTTTTGAAAGCAGGCTTTGTATTCATTTTTGTTTTCCTCTATGGAGTGAAGACTTACGCAGGTTACCGCCAGAGTCCTTACCATTATCCGCAAAAACCAGGGATTGAAAATACAGCTGGTCTATATAATGTGAGAGAATTTTCTGTAAACGGTCAGCAGTTGCCCTACTCGCCGCTGGATTCGGTAAGATGGAAAGATGTGGTATTCGAAAAATGGGCAACCATCAGTGTACGTTCCGGTGATCCTGAAAAAATAGATCAGGCGTTGGAGGAACAGATTCACGCTGAAGACGAGAAACGCAATTTTGAGCAGGCAGGCGCAGGTGGCCGACACTATTATTCCTACACATTTGATCAAGCTGGCCGGAAGTTGACGCTTACCAATAAGGTTGCTCCTTCAGATCAACTGATTTTAAACCTCAGCCGCCCCGATTCCTCGACCATTCTTCTGTCTGGCGTTAATGCAAAACGTGATTCAATTCATGTGGTTTTGGACAAAGTGCAGAAAAAATATCTGTTCGAAGAAGTTAAAAAGGTAGGACGCAGAGGAGAATTCAAGCTTTAATAGTCACGATATCATTTTCAATAATATGTCAACTATCAACATCAATGAAGGAGCGGGTGTTCTGGAAACACCACCCGGACAGGTCGCATCTGATAATAGCCAATCGGTAGCCAACGGGCGCGTATGGTCTGAGTTTGAAAAAATAGCTTTTCGTATAGCTTTTTTGTTTTTCATCAGCATGTCGCTTCCGAATAGTCCGGAGTGGTATAAAAATCTCTTTGAACTTGATTGGGCGCATCTGCATTACCGGGATCTGTACGATGTGGCGCGCTTTGGAAGCGGTCTGGACTGGTTCGGGAGAACCATTTTTGGAAGTCCTCTTAACGGTTATGCTACGTGGATCATCACATTTCTTGTTTCTATTGCCGGCGGACTGGTGTGGACGGGCATTGCAAAGCTTAAAAAACCTGAAGTGGCACAGTACAACCTGCTTTACTATTGGCTTCGTGTGGTGGTCAGATACCGTGCCGGGATCGGTATCATTGGTTTTGGTTTTACCAAACTATTGCCCACTCAAATGCCTTACCCATCTCTTGGTTTGCTGAATACCAATTTCGGAGATTTCACTTTACAGAAAATCTACTGGCTTTCGATAGGGATCGTTCCCTGGTATCAGGTATTTGCCGGTGTAGTGGAGCTGGCGGCAGGGATCTTGCTGTTTTTCAGAGGTACTACCACATTAGGGGCTATTCTGCTTTTGGGCGCGTTGGGCGACATCGTGTATGTAAACTTTGCCTATGATGGCGGTGTACATGTGTACAGTTCGTACTTTGTTTTGCTGGCTGCATTTCTATTGCTGAAAGATATTCCTGCTTTGTACAAACTTTTGGTACTGGAAAAATTTACTGTTCCGTACAAATTCTATCCATCCTTTCCCAAAGCCTGGCAGCGTTACGTGCGTTATGGATTGAAGGCTGGTGTGATCGGTTTGTTTGTATTCTTCCTTTTCTATCTTCAGTACATCAACTTCAGATATGATCCTTACAAACAACCGGCAACCGCAGGTGTAAAGTCGCTTCGGGGAAATTACGAAGTAGCAGAGTTTAAGATCAACAATCAGGAAATAGCTTATTCGCCTACAGATACGCTTCGCTGGCAATGGGCCACTTTTGAAAACTGGACCACGCTCACATTTAAAGTCAATAAACCTACAGCACTTGATCTTTCCAATGGCGGAGGCTCTCCGATGCGCGATGTGGAGCGGACTTTTGAACTTACCGGTACCGGTGGGGGCCAGCGCGTTTTTCATTATTATGCTGATACGATCCAACACGTACTCTACCTGCGTGACAAATATAACCGTGGCGGGTATCGCGATGGCATTGGAGCGGGTCCTCAGGGACAGAGCCAGGGAACAGGACAGCGTGATACAGCGGTTCGTAAAGGCGAAGGTGGTCAAAAAGAAAAAACCCAAGATAACAACTGGATCAGCAAAGAGGCATGGGCGAATATCGGAGATGAGAACCGCATGATCGACCCGAGGGGAGCTTCAACCCGCCGTGATCGTGAGTTCGCTGGCAAAGCGCGGAAAGACAAACGTAACAAGCTGACATTAAGCTATACAACCACAGATGGTTCTCAGGTGATTCTGAAAGGAATAAACGAAAAGAAAGATTCTCTCTATGTGGTGTTGAACCGCGTTGAAAGACCTTATTTATTGTCAAAAAGTACTTTGAATGCTGGTAAATACGATTAAGCCGTTTCTGCTCGCAGCAGCGTCAGCGACATTTCTGGCTACCGTTCCTCATACTGATCCCGGATCCGTGTCATTTGAAACAAGGCGGACTGATACCTTACACTATCCGGAACGTTTTGGGTTTGGAAAACCTGTATCTGCTGAAAAGATTGCTGCCATTGATATAGATGTCCGTCCCGACGGAAAAGGGCTTCCGGCCGGTAAAGGCAATGCGGTAATTGGCAAGCAAATTTATGCTGTTAAATGCAGTGCTTGTCACGGAGCATCCGGTACTGAGGGACCTAATGACAGGCTCGTGCTGGGCGATACCACTTCTGCAAAAAACAGCAGAGCAAAAACAATTGGTAATTACTGGCCCTATGCAACTACCGTATTTGATTATGTGCGCAGAGCCATGCCATTTAACCAGCCCGGCTCATTAACTGATCAAGAGGTATACAGTCTCACGGCTTATTTGCTACATGCGAATGGCCTGATCAGCGAAAAGACTGAGTTGAATGCCAGTACACTTCCGAAAATAGTGATGCCGGCAAAGAAGTATTTTGTGCCTGACGACAGGGAAGATGGTCCGGTAGTTAAGTAATTTTTATAGAAATGGATATCGGGAAAGATAAGCCGTTAAGCGGACGAATCAGCAGAAGAAAACTATTAGGTGGTGCGGCTACAGCTGCAGTAGTATTAGTACAAACAGCGACTGGAAAAGCGTTTCAGGCGGGAGTGTCGGTGGCGGAGCTGGACGACCCAACAAAGATTCCGGGCGTGCTACCCGGAACCGTAGGTACACGTTCGTCATTTGAGCAGCCTGTAAAAACGCCGTCGCCTACGTCATCACGGACACCCTTGCAGGATTTGTATGGTACGCTGACACCCTCGGACCTGCATTATGAAAGACATCACGGAGGTGTGCCCGCGATTGATCCTGCCAAATTTGAATTAGTAATTCATGGTATGGTAGAAAGGCCTATGGTTTTTACTTTGGCAGATCTGAAACGTTTCCCTTCGGTATCGCGGCTTGCTTTTCTGGAATGTTCCGGTAACTACCGTGGCGCGAATGATGGTAAAATTACACCTCAGGATATTTGTGGTCTTACCAGCCAGAGCGAATGGACCGGCGTAGCTTTATCGACCCTATTCCGTGAGGTCGGGGTCAGCGAGAAAGCTACATGGTTTCTGGCCGAAGGTGGCGATGCTGCCGTGATGACCCGTAGCGTCCCTATGAGCAAGGGCTGGAAAGATGCCATTATAGCCTATGCGCAAAATGGCGAGGCTGTCAGACCGGAGCAGGGTTATCCGGCACGTTTGTTTCTTCCGGGATGGGAAGGAAATACCAGTATTAAGTGGATACGCCGCATAGAGATCTCTGATCAGCCGTTTATGACCCGGGAAGAAACTTCCAAGTACACAGAACAGGTAGGCCCGACCAAAATCCGGCAATTCAGTTTCACGATGGATGCGCGCTCGATCATTACCTATCCGTCTTATCCGGCAATAGTAGAAAAGGGCTGGATCGAAATCCGGGGGATTGCCTGGAGCGGCAGAGGGAAAATCAGCAGGGTAGAGGTGAGCACGGACGCTGGCAAATCGTGGCATCTAGCAGCTTTGCAAGAACCAGTTCTGGATAAGTCGCTCACTGCATTTCGTTACTTATGGCAATGGAGTGGCGGGCCAACTGAGATTATGAGCAGAGCTGTGGATGAGACAGGTTATGTTCAGCCATTTTATAAACAGCTGTTGGCTGCACGCGGAGGAAATATGGGTTATCATTTCAATCCGGTTACGGCCTGGTATTTGCAGAGCGACGGGCAGGTACTTTTCCGTTCCACTTGATTTTGCGTTGTTTTAGAGCAATCCCCGGTACATATTTGTAAGAAGACAAGATTCTAGTTAATCCTAATATTTTCAGCGTGGCAAATCAGCAGTATGATGCAATCGTGGTAGGTTCAGGTCCAAATGGTCTGGCGGCGGCAATCACATTACGCAGGCAAGGCCTTTCAGTGCTGCTGATAGAAGGCAAAGAAAAAATTGGTGGTGGTATGCGCTCTCAGGAGCTAACACTGCCTGGTTTTGTGCATGATATCTGTTCTGCGGTACATCCGATGGCGACCATGTCCCCGTTTTTTACGGATTTACCATTGAAGGATTTCGGGCTTGAAATGGTGAATCCCACATTGGCTGCAGCGCACCCTTTCGATGGTGGTGGAGCAGCGGTACTGCAGCATTCACTTTATGAGACTGCGCAAGGTCTGGGTGTTGACAAAGAGACTTATCTCCGGTTAATGGAACAGACAGTTCTGGATTTACCCAAACTGCTTCCTGATCTTTTGGGGCCTTTTCCATTTCCAAGTCACCCGATTGCACTGGCCAACTTTGGTCTGAAAGCACTTACTTCTTCAAGCTGGCTGGCTGGCCGCTTCAAAACCAAAGAAGCCAGAGGTATGTGGGCTGGTATGGCAGCGCATGGCATTCAGCCTTTGACCAACATCAGTACTTCTGCCATAGGTTTGATGCTGATGGCGGCTGCGCATGTAGGAAACTGGCCTATTCCTAAGGGAGGATCTCAGTCTATCGCCGATGCACTCGTAGCCTATTATCTGTCCATTGGAGGACAACTCGAAACGGGACATTTTGTGAAATCTTTGCAGGAGCTTCCGTCTGCCAGAGCCGTATTGCTGGATGTTACCCCGAAACAGCTTATAAGTATTGCAGGTGATAAACTCAGTCCGTCTTACCGAAGCCGGCTTGAAAAGTACCGCTATGGAATGGGTGTATTCAAAGTAGACTGGGCGCTGAGTGAACCAATTCCATTTACTAACCCGGATTGCCGAAAGGCAGGTACTGTGCATCTGGGTAATACGTTTGAGGAAATCGCGGCGGCAGAACAGCTGACTTCAGAGGGGAAACATCAGCAAAAGCCCTTCGTTTTGCTGGCTCAGCCCAGCGTATTCGATGCAACCCGTGCTCCGCAAGGTAAGCATACAGCCTGGGGTTACTGTCATGTTCCCAATGGGTCTACAGAAAACCAGACCGCTGCGATTGAAAACCAGATAGAAAGGTTCGCACCCGGTTTTAAAGATACCATTCTGGATCGTCATACCATGAATGCGATGCAAATGCAGGAATACAATCCTAACTATATAGGCGGAGACATTAATGGCGGAATTCAGGATATCTGGCAGCTTTATAGCCGGCCTGTGTTAAGCCTGTCGCCATACCGGACATCTGCAAAAGGCATTTATATCTGTTCTTCTTCAACTCCTCCCGGAGGCGGCGTACATGGTATGTGCGGATATCATGCTGCACAGAGGGCGATTAAGGATTTATGCAGTTGAAACTGACCAGTATTTATCCCTATTGTTGATGATAGATTGGGTACACAACATTGGCTAGTAATTAACTTTGTTAATAGCAAATATCAGGAGAAGCAATCCAGATCGCCTCTCCTAAAATCAGTTTATTTTAATAAACTTCCAGAATCTCAAAATGCTTGATTCCGGCAGGCATTTTCCACTTTACTTTCTCTCCTTTGCAAAGCCCGATCAGCGCCGCCCCCATGGGTGTGAGAACAGAAATTCTTCTTTGTTGAATGTCTGCCAGTGATGGCATAACAATCGAAAATTCCATTTCCTGATTGGCACTGAGCTCCCGCACCTTTACGGTAGAATTCAGCCTGACACATCCTTCCGGCAACTCGTCATTTTCGACAATGACCGCACGGTTCAGCTCATAGGATAGTGTCATTTCATTTTGTTGTCCCTGATTGGGAAACTGTTCTGCAAATTGCTTGAGCAACTTATAATCATCTTCAGAGATGATTACAGGCGTTTTTGGTAAATTCATAATCGTACTGTTGCGCTGCTGCGCCTCAATGTTAAAGGAAAATATGACATGGCATGCTGAAAAGCAAACGTGCAGCCTGGTGACAGAGACAGATAAACAGAATAATACGGACAGCGAACGCACGTGCAAAAACGCAGCGATGGGCATGACCATACTGATATGTTATCTGTCAAAAATTGATAAAGGCTGCGGTGTTCCCCGAATCCTGAAAATCAGATTAGGTCCGGGGCCAGCGTATTGAAGTCCTTAAAATTTGAAACGTAATAAAGCCTGGTACAGAAGATGGTAGCCGGCAGAATGCAGAAGACAGTACTGTTCCATGTCGGCACAGTACTGTGCAGCGCAAAGGATTTTTCAGTTGTGGATGTATTGATCTCACTTGCCATAAAGGCTAAGATACCATCAAATTTCTGAATGAAGAAGCTTTCAACCTGATTTGTCTCATAGCTCAGTATTTTAGTAAGTCTTTTCTGTTGCGCAGGTCCATGTCATGGTCGGAGAATAGTTAACGATATCGGCAGCTATACTGCTTACATACATGTTGCCCGGATTACGGTTGCCATGTGTACCCATTGCAATCAGGTCCGCATTCATTTCCCGTGCAAATTGTAGAATGCCATCTTTTTCGATAGCGTTGTGTACAACATGTATATTGAAATGATGCAACTGGTGTTGGGAAGCAAGCTTTTGTAAATGTTGCATACTCTGCTGATTATCACGGCGCGGATGTGTATTGACATACAAAAGATGTAGTCTTGCGTCAAAAAACTCCTGTAACATTTTAACCTTACCAAGTAGTTGCTCGTCCTCAAGCTTCATACCGCAAGGGAATACAATGTTTTTTATCCTGGAAAGCGTCGTCTCATTTTTAACCGCAATTACCGGAACCGGACATGTGCGCACGACTTTGCCAATATTTGAGCCCATAAAGGCTTCCTGCCAGCCTCGCGATCCCTGGGTTCCCATGACTACCAGATCAATGTTATGCAGCTGAATAAGCTCCAATATTGCGGTGGTAATCTTGCCGGTATGAACATGATGTTCAACAAGAATATCTCCTACGGCAAAACCGGCTATGAAATCGATAAATTTATGTCGTGCAATTTCTGCGGTTGATGCGGTATTGTCAGAGGTACTTTCCGTTTCACTGATTATGGTACACACGAATATGCTCCCTTCACTTTTGCCGGCAATTTCCAATGCAAATTTCAATGCTTCTTCGGCATGGGTAGAAAAATTACACGGTACTAAAATCCTTTTCATAACGAATCATCAACTATAATTAAAGGCAAAGGTAGAGGGTAAAATGCACAAAAAAGAGGAGGTTCGTCATGAACCACCTCTTTGGTATACTTGTGGATGAACTATTGTATGCTAAGCTCCACAACAACAGGCAGATGGTCGGATGCATACTTTTCATCAATCACGCGGGTTGAAATGGCCTTTACCTTTTTCCCGGGTCTAAACATGATAAAATCTATTGTACGATTGGGCTTATTTACCGGAATGGTAGGAGCACAATCCTGCAGACAACTTCTTGTGAAAGTCTGATCCAGATAAGCCATTGCTGGACTGTCTGGCTTTGCATTGAAGTCGCCTCCGATAATTACTGGTAATGGTGAGTTTCCAAAATATTTTACAATCAGCTCAGCCTGAGTTTTACGGTTTTGCTCTTTCAGATCCAGATGCGTGCATGCAAAAATTACTTTTTTACCTTTGGCGATCTGAGCAGTCACAGCAGCTATTGTCCTGGGTTCACCGCCAATTGCTTTATCAACCGGAAGCATGTGTTGAGCTGAATCCAGAATCGGAAATCTGGAAAGTATAGCCACACCGTAATCACCGCCCTGATGATCAATTGCTTTGGCAAAAAAGTAATTCATGTTCGTTAGCTCAGCTAATAATTTAGCCTGATGATTGCCTTTCCCCGAGCGCTCGGTATTGACGTCCACCTCCTGTAACGCCACGAAGTCTGGTCGTTCCTTATTGATTACTGATGCGATGGCTTCGACATCAATTTTGGTGGCCTCCGATGGAGGATTGCAATGATGAATATTGTAGGTCATCACTTTTAGATTTGATTTACCTAATGTCGAAATCGAGACAACTGCTGAGTCCGGTTCTATTGCAAAAGCAACAGAAACCGGGAGCAGGAAATACATGAAGAAAAGGTTTCGAATGAACATCGATCGGGTGTTTAAGGTTTATTCCCAGCCAGGATTTTGTCCTAACGCAGGGTTACGTTCTATTTGAACCAGAGGCACTGGCCAAAGGTAATTTTTATCAGCAAAATTTCTTCCGGTAAAAGCAAGTATATAACCGCGGGAATCCGTTCTTATACTGGCTACGTCAGCAGGAACCTTGGCCCATTCCTTTTTCATACCCATTACGTCCGCTGCCAGTAAATCACCTTGCTTCCATCTTTTTATATCGAAGTATCGCTGGCCTTCCAGTGCAAGTTCTACCCGCCGCTCACGACGAATTTCATCTCTTACATTCAAACCTGCTGCAGCCAGTTCAGTCAAAACCATCTTTTTCATACCGACACGGTCACGAAGCAAATTGATGGAAATGTCCAGATCTGCCTGCGTGAGCGTTCCCTGTTCCAGTTTGGCTTCAGCATAGGTGAGAAGAACTTCTGCATAGCGCAGTATATGGATATCATTTGCATCTCTACCTACCTGAGGTACGGTTGATAGCTCAACGTATTTTGTAAAATAATAACCCGTAATGGTTACAGAACCACGCCGGTCAGAACGGAACTTGGGCGCTGTGAATTTGGTAGGATCCGTATTCTCAGGGTTTCCGTCAAAACGTCCGCCCCATGCGCTGCCTGGCGCCAGAACGGTTTGTGTCATACGGGGATCACGGTTGGTGAAAACATCTTGATAGCTGGTCTCTTTATACAATGGAGATTTGTCGATAGGAAGTCCGTCAGAACACAGATATGTATCCACAAGCGATTTGGTAGGATTGAAACGTGCATTTTGATCGGGAACCTGTATTTCACGGCTCAGATTGTGCATATTTAAATCTTCCAAATGTGTTCTCGCTATAATTGTCTCTTTGTTATTGCCTCTTGATAGCTTACCGCTGTAAGTAAAAAGACTGTTGTAACTGGTCGCTTTATTTCCGTTATTAAAGAGTTGATACAGATTGAGGTCCATCAAATCTTTGGCTGCTTTTTCTGCTGCTGCATACTTTCCAAAATAAAGTGCAAGCCGCGCTTTCAAGCCCAATGCGGCTCCTTTTCTCAGACGTCCAAGGTCTTTCCCGGAGGCGATTTCTTTGGGGAGAACGGCCGCTGCTGCATCCAGCTCTGACAGTATAAAATCCTGTATCTGTGCGGCTGGAGTTCTTGGATCATATAATTCATCGATATTTAGTGATTTGGTAATCAGCGGTACATCACCCCAAAACAAAGTAAGATAGCTATACATATAAGCTCTGATTACTCGTACTTCAGCTGCCAGAATTTCTTTTCTGGCCTCAACAGGTACCACTGCCTTTTCGTAATTTTCAAGAAATGTATTGCATTGGCGTATGCCGGTATACATGTTGCGCCATTCCGTGTTGAACATACCTAAATCCACATTGAAATTCCCACTTCCAATCAGCTGGAAATCTGTAGTGGACGGCCAGAGCGTATTGTCGCCCATATTTTCCATGTCTACGGTATTTTTCGCTTTGATATTTGCATAGCAGCCATTGGCAGCCAGAATCAGTTGCTCTTCGGTATTCCAAAATGTCTCATCGGCTATTTGATCCAGCGGCAACCTATTAAGGTAATCTTCATTACAACTGGTAGACAATACAGCGAGCAGGGAGAACAGGTATATGAATTTCTTTTTCATGATAATGACTTATTTAAAATTTACACTGATGCCTGCAACGAATGTTTTTACCTGTGGATAGTATCCACCGCTGGTTACGGGTGATTCGGGATCATAGCCATAAAAGAAGTTCGTCTTGGTCAGCAGGTTGTCGGCAGAAGCATAGATACGAAGACGGCTTATGCGAGCCTTTTGTGTGAACTTGTCAGGAATCGTATAGCCTATCTGGATGTTTTTCAACCTGAGATAGGCTGCGTTTTCCAGCCAGAATGAAGATAAGCGCTGGTTGTAAGCCTGCTGGTAGGTAAGTCTTGGATAACTTGCATCTGTATTCTCTGGAGTCCAGCGGTCGCGGTGTACTTCCTGTGGAAGAGACCCCTCGTTGATCAGCGCATGGCGTGCAGCTCCCTGTATGTATCCATCAGCCTTGCCAACACCTTGCAGGAAGAAACTGAAATCGATTCCCTTCCAGCCCAGCTCACCGCGGAAACCATAATTGAACCGTGGTATAGCATTCCCGATCACCTGGCGGTCATCATCAAGCGTAATACGGCCATCTCCGTTCAGATCTTTGTAGATGATATCGCCTGGTGCGACCGGGTCTCCTGCATAGGCCGGAAATTTAGGGGTGTACTTGTTAGTTCCTGCATCGAAGTTAAAGTCTTCTACCTGAGCGATTCTATCAGCCACCAGTCCATAGAACGCGTCAATCGGTTGTCCGACAATACGTATGCGATCGCCGTAAGTAGGTGGTACGCCACCCAAACTGGTCACCTTATTTCTGACATCCGATAGGTTGAAATTTGCTCCGTACCGGAAATCATTGAGCTGATCTTTCCAGGATACCTGTAGTTCCCATCCTCTGTTTTCAACCTTCCCGGCATTTTGTGGAGGATAGGTAGTGCCTACTCCCAGCACATCAGGCAGCGGCACATTCAGCAGAATATTGTTGGTATTTTGAACATAGTAATCAAATGTGATACCCATGCGACCTTTCATCATCGCCAGATCGATACCGGCATTCTGTTTCACAACAGATTCCCATGTCAAAAAGGGATTGGGTATATTAGACTCGCGATAGCCTATTGTGAGTGCATTGCCGATAGGGAAGGTATTGTTGACCGGTCCGAGTGTAGGTAGATACCCGTAATTCAGAATATCTGATGTACCACCTACCCGAACTTTATCATTTCCCTGCGTACCATAAGAAAGGCGTATTTTTCCGGATTCGATCACATTGCGAAGTCGGTCAAAGAACTTCTCTTCAGAAAATACCCATCCAACAGAGCCGGATGTGAACCAGTCCCAACGTGTTTCAGGAGCAAAACGGGAAGATCCATCGTAACGGAAATTGAATTCAGCCAGGTATTTCTCCTTGTATCCATAGTTGAACCGACCAAAGAAAGAACGTAGTGCATTCTGCGAAGCAGATCCGCCGTTGAGCTGATTTTCTGTTCCTAAGTTAATTGATTCCACATCCTGGGAAGCCAGGTTCGTGCGGGTAGCATAGAAGTAATTGGAAACATTCTCTTCCTGCGATACTGCAAGCATTCCCTTCACTGTATGCTTTTCTGCGAAAATCTTATCATACTCCAAAAAGCCCAGCATTGTTTGATATAAGTTGGTATAATCGCGGACATCAATTTTATTTTGTGGGTTGGTTTGGTAAATCAGGGAGCCATCTGTCGGACTGTAATAATTAATGGTTTTGCTGAAAATAGATCTGTATGAATTCGAGCGGATCAGACCATACTGCCCTCGCAGCCGCAAACCATCAAACAGATCAAGCGTGGCGCTCAGGTTTCCTGTGAATTCCTGGGAATCGAATCTGTTCGTTCCTCCGTCCGTAGTTACAGCCACCGGATTGCGCTGACCACCGATATAACCCCAGCCTCCTGTGGTAAATCTGACAGGAACCAAGGGAAGGATCTGATGAGAAGCATACAACGGACCTGAATCAGAATCAATGTTCTCTGCTGATCCTGAGAATCCTCTGTCGATGTAACCCAGATTTGCATCCAGATGCAATCTGTCGATGATGGTGGTATTTAATCTAAGCCGAACGTTATGTCTTTTTGCATTGTAGTTATCGCCGGTGATCATGCCACCTTCCTTCAGATAGCCATAAGAGACATAATAGTTCAGATTTTTGGCACCACCATTGATGCTCAGATTGTGATTCTGCTGAGGAGCACTTTTCTTATATATTTCATCGATCCAGTTGGTATTGGCAAAATAGTTAGGGTCGGATCCGTTTCGGGCTATTTCGATATCTGCATCTGTGTAAGTAGGATTACGTCCTACGTTTACCTGAGATTCATTCAAAAGCTGCATGTACTCAGGAGAGCCTACAAATTTGGGTAGAGCCGTTGGCGTTTGCATACCGATATAGCCATTGTAGGAGATCGTTGGAGCTGAATCCTCCTTGCCTTTTTTGGTGGTTACTAAAATGACTCCGTTTGCTCCGCGCACACCATAAATCGATGAGGAAGCCGCATCTTTAAGTACAGAGATACTTTCTATATCAGCAGGATTGAGGATGTTCAGGTCTCCTCCTGGAATGCCATCTACCACGACAAGCGGATTAGCATCTCCGAGTGTGCCCACACCGCGTATACGAATTGAGCTTCCATTTTGCCCCGGCAAGGCAGTTGAATTCACAACGGTTACACCAGCCATCAGTCCCTGAAGACCCGAGCTTAAGTTTCTGACCGGCCGACTGTCGAGGTCTTTGGCTTCAATCGCGCTTACGGCTCCGGTCACATTGATCTTTTTCTGTGTTCCATAGCCTACAACAACAAGTTCTTCCAGTCCAGCCACATCTTCAAGAAGCTGGATGTTGAGCGAGGATTCGCCCCGGTAGGTGATTTCCTTCTTTAAAAATCCGATGAATGACACGACAAGTGTTTCACCGTTATCGACATTTATTGAAAAGCTGCCGTCAGAATCTGATACAGTTCCTCTATCGCTGCCCTTCACTACCACTGAAGCACCCGGAAGAGGCTGACCGCTCTTATCTACAACTTTGCCAAAGAATAGCTTCATCTCACTTTCATCTAAAGGTTCCGCTGCAACCACATTTTTCGGGACAGTTAGTGTAATGGGTTTGGGCGCTGCAGGTTTGAGAATAATGGTCGACCCTGAAGTTGTGTAGGTCAGTGAATAAGGAGCCAGCAATTTATCCAGAACCTTACCCAGTTTTTCATTCCTGACGTTCACCCTCGCTTTTTTAGATGATTCTTTTTGACTAGCAAGAACAAACCTGGTAGCTGAGACTTTTGATATTTCGTCCAACACTGCCGGCAAGGGCATGACGTCGGTTGAGAGCGTTATCGGCTTTTCCAGAACCTGGCTATACGTGTTTTCCGCCAGACCGAGCGTGCTGCAACAGCCAATCAGAAAGGATAGGATAGCGCTGTACTTTATCATGTTACTGACAGCATCAAATAATGTTCCCCGGTAAATAATTGTCTTCATATTTAAGGTAGGTTAAGTAACTGGACACGTTTTTATGTCCTTTGGAATCCTGTTATTTTGTCTGCTCATCGTGAGGCAGATCGATCCATGTATTTCATTTGATGATGTCTAGGTCATACGCTCAGATCCTTTGATGGTGAATGCTTTTTTATCTACATCCCCTGCCGGTAATGCGATATTCGTTATTTGCGTTTTTGGTTACTTTCCCTTCAAGGGAAATAGCAAGCTGCTCCAATACCGAATCTGCAGTATCACCAGGCAGTACATCGGCGTAAATCAGGCAGCGCGCCAAATGTGTATCAGCAATGATTTCAATAGTGAATCGCCTTTCCAGATCACTAATCACCTCGGAAAGCGTACTTTTTCTGAAAGACAATTTTCCGTTGGTCCAGGCCATAGCACTTGTACTGTCGATATTCTGCTTGATTGTAAATCTTCCGGATTTTTTATCCGCGGTTAATTCCTGTAAAGGCGCGAGTATTGCCTCTCCATTAATGTTGGCCGCTTGTACAGCGACACGTCCGCTTAGTAGGGTAACCTTGCTTTCAGCATCAGAAGGGTAGGCTTTTACCACAAAATGTGTCCCCAAAACTTTTGTAAGTAGTGTCTCCGTTTGCACGACGAATGGCTGTTCCGGATTGTGAACAACATCAAAATACGCTTCTCCTTCAAGTTTGATGTAACGGGCTGAATCATTGAATTTTTCCGGATAAGAAAGTGTACTCTGCGCATTCAGCCAAACGGTGGATCCATCGGGCAACTGTTTTTTTAGCATTTTTCCTTTCTGGGCTGTAATGCTGATCATCTGTACCGGGAAAAACCGATTAAGTAAACTTGTCCGGAAGGTGTAAATAGCAAAAAGACAAAGCAGTGTGGCGGAAGCTGCAGCCATATAGCGCAAGGGGCGGGACTTATTATGGAGTGGGCGCACGTTTTCAGATTCCATGTTGTGAACCTGCTCGACAATGCGGCCAAAGATCCGTGCTTTTACTGTCATTTCATCGTCCATTGTAGCATTATCCCAATCTTGGGCTCTACTCTGCAATACATCACAAGCCTCCAGAAAACGGAGTTCTTCCTGTGGGCTGAGTGTGCCGGAAAGGTATTTATCGGTAAGTGTTAAAAATTCATCCTTTTTCATAGTTCTACCTGTATGTGCCAAAACAGACACACTACACCTAAGGCCGGAGTAAAAATTTTGAAATTTATTTTTTAAGATTGATCAATCCCAGATAGAGGGAAGAGTAAAAATAAGCCAGAACAGAAATTCTCCCATGCTTATCCGAAGTTTACCAAGCGCATTGGTGATGTGGTTTTCTACGGTTTTGGTTGAAATCTGCAGCATTTCCGCAATCTCAGCAATCGACATATTTTTCTTTCTGCTGAGTATAAAAACCTCTCTGCATTTTTGAGGTAAATGAGCTATATGTTTGTCAAGCAAGTGATCCAGATCCTGCGTTACGAGGTTATCTTCTGCTTCTGTCCTTTCGGATATTAGCACTATTTCTTCCGGCAGAGCAAGGGTTATATTTCCGGATTTTATTACTTTAAAAACCTGGTAGCGGACTGCAGTATACAGGTAAGCTTGCAGGGAATCAATCTGCGCGGAATCACTTTTAACCCACAACTGAACTAGTACATCCTGTACAATATCTTCACAAGCCTGTTTATTGCGAAGAATGCTATAGGCTGAAAGGTAGAGTTTAGACCAGTACTTATCATAGATGTGCTCAAAACTTCCCCAATCTCTATTTGAAAGAGATTGCGGCATAGCAGTATCCGAATGGCTGGTAAGTTCCTGATTCATGGTAATTTGCCGGAGCTGTAGAAAAGGTAGACAACCCACTAATTCTTTTACAATATAGTGCCAGTAAGGTCAATTCTACAAAGCAACTTTAAAATGGGCAGAATTTGTAAGGCCCTGGGTTAAGTTATTTTTAAATTTTCAAATCCGTTACGGCATCCGACTTTCACTACCGTCGATTGCAAAAATCTTTCAGACGTAATTTACCAGTCTCAGCTTAGCTGGGTATCTTTGGTTTGTCAATCGGGGCGATCGGATACAAGTCGCTGTATGAATTATTGTAACTGGTTGACAATGAAATGAAACTTAAAGTATGAACAAAACAGACGTTTTATTGCAACGTTATTTCCCGTGGCTGCTGCTTATTGGAATTTTATTAAATGTTCCGGGGCTGTGGTTACCAATTATTGAACCGGATGGTGCACTTTATGCTACTATTGCAAAGCGCATGGTGTTACATAACAATTGGCTGGACCTGTATGCCCACGGAGCGGACTGGCTGGATAAGCCTCATTTTCCATTCTGGCTTGCCGCAGTTAGTTTTAAAGTTTTCGGGATCAATTCATTTGCTTATAAGTTACCTGCATTTTTGTTTTGGCTCATCAGTATCTATTATACTTATGTGACTGCGCGTGATCTTTACAACAAATCCGTGGCCCGGATCGCGACATTGGTATATACTGTAGCGTTACATAGTGTACTTGCGAATTTTGATGTACGGGCTGAACCTTTTTTGAGTGCATGTATAGCAGGTGCGGTCTGGCATATGATCAAGCTCTATCAAGGTGGAACAAACCGCCATCTTGCACTTGCCGCGTTGTTTGCAGGCTTTGCCATGATGACCAAAGGTATTTTTGTTCTTATCACTATAGCAGGCGGGTGGGTGCTTTACTGGGCTTTTACAAGTCAGTGGAAGCAGTTCACAGATGTACGATGGTGGCTACTGCTTATTCTCTCGTTTGTTTTCATTCTACCTGAATTGTATGCTTTATATGCACAATTTGATTTGCATCCGGAAAAGGTAGTATTTGGAGAAACGAACGTGTCGGGGCTCAGGTTTTTCTTTTGGGATAGTCAGTTTGGGCGGTTTTTCAATACAGGTCCGATTAAGGGAAAAGGTGATCTTACCTTTTTTGTACATACCTCTCTATGGGCATTTTTGCCATGGTCGATAGGTCTGGTGGGTGGTGTTGTATATCTGATTCGTTATGACAGAGATAAAAATCCGCTTCGCTGGGTTATTTATGGCAGTACGCTAATCACGTTTGTGATGTTCTCACTGTCAAGGTTTCAATTGCCTCACTATATTGTGATGATATTTCCGTATTTCGCCATGATTACAGCGTATTTTTTTTACCAGCTCGCTGTATCAGGAAAGTTGAAAATGCTTGTGATCAGTCAAAAAATTGTTTTAGTAATACTAGCTGTAGCTGTTCTGGGGCTGATATATCTGGTTAATTTACCGAATGGAATCCTGGCTGCGGCGGTTACCGCGATGTTACTGATAGGCGGGTTGTTAATCAAAGTTGATGATCATTTACAAAAAATGCTTTACGCAGGCTATGCAGCAGCCTGCATTCTTTATGTCTTTTTATTTGTATTCTTTTATCCATTCCTTTTTCAGTACCAGTCAGGGTCGGAACTGGTAAAGCTCATCCCGTCAGACAAAATGGAGTTGCGGATGGCCACTTACAAAACATTTTCTCCGTCGTTTGAATTTTATGCTCCTCACGAAGTACAGGTTTTAAAGGAGGCAGCTCAGTTAAACCGATTTATTGAACAGGGTCCTTGTTTGGTGTATACGACTGATGTCATGGGAGATAGTCTGATCAATTCGGGTATGAGAGCGGAGGTTATCAAGAAGTCCCATTTTCACATTACCATGCTTAAGTTGCCCTTCCTGAATGATAAAACCAGAGAAAAGGCTTTGCAAAGTCGATATCTGCTCTACGTTGAATAGAGGTCTGGAACGTGCTTTGATCTATCGGATACATCACAAAAATAAGTTCATGCAAACGACAGAAGTTACACAATTGGAAAGGGTATACGCCTTCTCCAATATAGTTGTATTAATACTTAACCCCAAAAGGGCAAACAGCGGAATATTTAAAGAAAAAATAAGCTCAATAAGATTGTGCCGGCGCAGAGTCCGGCTTTTGCAATTCATCTTCTAATTTCTTTTCCGCCTTGCAACATTTAGTTTGTACGTGCATTTCAGTTGACTGAAGCACGTATTTTTTCGAATTCCTTAAGTGTGTTTCTGATTTGTTTTTCAGAAAGACCACTGTATTTGATTGCTACAAGTTTTACTTCTTTCGGATTCAACTTCTTAAGCTTCCAGTATTTAGGGTGTGTTTCTCCAATTGCAGGGTGAAAGTCTTCTTCTTTCGGCTCTTTGATGAGTATCTCAAAATCTTCCTTACTAAATGGAATTGTGCTCTGTACAGTCGGTTGTGCGGTAACTTTTACTGTTCTACCTGTAGGTAGCAAAAATGTCTTTTCAAGTTTCATTTTATTTTTCGTTTGCGGCTTACTGCAAAGATATCTAAGAGATCGTTCAGAGCATCAGTTTAACAATTTATTAATCTGCGTATACGGCTGATATGGTCAATTTACCTACATTAATCGTGGATTAATATAGCCTGGGGGAAATTAATAATAGGGTAAAGTTGGCTTACATAGTTTTGCAGCATCAAAAAGTGGCTTGTGAGAATTTTCGAAAAGAGATTACAAGCATAAAACCTATTAAGCAATTATCCTTTAATGGATAGTATACAATTCTATTATAATGAAAAGGTTATTTCTATCAGTTTCTCTGATTGCGGCGGGTTGTTCCGTATTCGCTCAACTCCCAGGTAAAGGCAAGCCAAAGCAGCCTAAAAATGTAATTTTCATGGTGGGTGATGGCATGGGCGTTTCGCAGATTTATGCGGGTATGGTGGCAAATAAAAATACACTGAATCTGGAACGATCCCATGTTATAGGGTTTCATAAGAATCAATCTGCTGATAGTTTTATTACTGATTCTGCTGCCGGTGCCACTGCATTTTCTATAGGGAAAAAAGTGAAAAACGGCGCAATCGGAGTAGATGCTGACAACAAGCCTCAGCGGACCATTCTGGAAATAGCAGAGGACAAAGGTCTCGCTACAGGTTTGGTGGCCACTTGTTCGATTACGCATGCTACGCCCGGAGCATTCATTGGTCATCAGCCGAAACGTGCTATGACTCAGGAGATCGCGCATGACTTTCTGGCGACTGATGTCGATGTATTCATCGGAGGTGGACGTGCAGACTTCAATCAGCGCAGAGACGGAGCCAATCTGATCGACAGTCTGAAAGTCCGGGGTTACCAGATTGCTAACAGCATTGAGGAAGTTGAAAAGGTAAAATCCGGTAAACTTGCCGGCTTCTTAGCAGATAAAGAGCAACCTCGTTTCTCTAAAGGGAGAGGCGATGAGTTGTCGCGGTCGTCAAAAACTGCATTGGACATTCTCAAGCAAAATAAAAAAGGTTTCTTTCTGGTAGTAGAAGGTTCTCAAATTGACTGGGGCGGCCATGGCAATGATACAGATTACATCGTGGAAGAAATGAAGGACTTTGATCAAGTAATTGGTGAAGTATTCGATTTTGCCGAAAAAGATGGTGAAACATTAGTGATCATTACTGCGGATCACGAAACAGGCGGATTTTCTATCAATGGTGGGAGCACAGAAACAGGGGAGGTAAAAGGTGCATATACAACTGGTGGGCATACAGGTGTTATGATTCCGGTGCTTGCTTTTGGGCCGGGTTCGGAGGCTTTCTCGGGATTTTATGAGAATACTGCTATTTTTGATAAAATGATGAATGCACTTAAACTGAAAAGATAATTACGTTTTAGAGGGTTCTGTTTTAGTCAGGAAAATCAAAAGAAAGGGACATCTGCCAAATCGGCCTGATGTCCCTTTACACTAACAGAGTTATATCTGATTATCTGTTTACAGCAGGAATCGCCCAGAAAATACTGGCCTGAATAACGCTGTTTTTAAAGTCTGGGTTGATATTGTTACCCGAGAAGTTACCCACTTTGCTCAAACCTGCAATGTATCTTACGCCGATACCCAATCCGATGTTGGACTGATAACCAATTCCACCTGCCGCTGCAAGATCAAGATTGTTGGCGAAGTTTTCAATGGTTTGATTAGGAATGTTTGTGGATGTTCTAAAACCAACCTGCGGGCCAACTTCCACGTAGAATCCACCTGTTGTTTTTAATTTCAGCATCACAGGTACCGTTACATAGCTCACCTTGAAATTATCCTTGTTACCTGCTCTATCAACCTTCGCACCGATGGTAGAGAAAAGAACCTCCGGTTGAATTGAAAAATGATCGCCGATACCAAAGTTCAGTAAACCCCCAAGGTGATAACCTACTCTTGCATCCGATTCAATATTACCGCCTGTGTAGTTACTGATGTTAAGACCTGCTTTAGGTCCGAAACTGAATGACTGTGCCATAGCGAAAGAGCTGATGGCGGCAAACATGATCGTAATTGCTAATTTTTTCATTTTAGTAAAGTTTAATTTAATAAGTTTAAACCAGGTTGATGAAGCACTTTGCTGCTTGAATATTCCTTGTTCAGCATTTACGTATACAATATCGTACCAGCTTTTTCTATAGCGTATAGTCGTAAAACTGACGATAAAAATAGACCAACTGTGGAATTTGGTCTATACGTGGTGAGGGTAAAATGAGATGGTTGCAGTCTTTGTGACAGGGGTGATTGTGTTATGGTTACTCAATATAATTTTATTTGCTCATAATCAGATTGTTACCTATCTGAAGTATTTTATGAAAATGATCTTTAACATTGTAATAGTCACTTGGCTTAGCGCCTACATCAACGCTACAGCGCAAGTGGTGCCGAAAAACATGGATTTGTATCTGCTGATCGGGCAATCCAATATGGCTGGCAGAGGAAAATTGGATGCGCATGCGGGTGAGAGAAACGAAAAGATATGGGTGATCAATGCCAGTGAAGAGTGGGTAGTAGCTCAGGATCCTTTGCATTATGACAAACCTGCCGCAATAGGAGTAGGTCCGGGCTTATCTTTCGCCCAAGCTATGCTTGCGGCAAATCCCGATCATGCAATAGGCTTAATTCCATGTGCAGTAGGAGGGAGTGGGATTGATGACTGGGTCACTGGTAAAAAGCATAGCCAGACCGGCATCTATGCCTACGATGCGATGATGAAAAGAGTTGGCAGAGCTGTTCAGAATGGCACCATTAGAGGTATATTGTGGCATCAGGGCGAGTCCGATAGTGATTCCATAAAAGTTGCCGTATACAAGGAAAAGCTCACCGCATTCTTTAAATTATTGCGCAAAGAGATTGGAGCTAAGAAGATACCGGTCATCGTTGGAACTTTGGGAGATTTTTATGTTATCAAGAATCCGGTTGCAGCAAAGATCAATCAGATTATTACTTCATATGCCACAGAAACGAAAAATACGGCTCTTGTATCGTCCTCAGGACTAACGGATATTGGTGACGGCACTCATTTTGATGCCAAGTCACAACGAGAGTTAGGCGAACGATACGCAGAGGTATTTTTGAAAATGCATGAATAGCTTTTAGAATGATATAAAAATATTTTTCTTTCGATGTTGTTGAGAATCAGTGCTTGTTAAAAAAAAGTGAATTATTTAGAAATCTTTTGTTTGACAATATTAAAAAATGCTCTAAGTTTGCACCACGTTAAACGATAACGATCGGCAACGAAGTCTGGTTTGGTAGTTCAGTTGGTTAGAATACATGCCTGTCACGCATGGGGTCGCGGGTTCGAGTCCCGTCCAGACCGCCAGATTAACTTAAATAGTCTAGAAAGCCTCCCATCAGGGTGGCTTTTTTTTTGTTCCATACCTTACAGTCAGAATAGTTACGTCTTGGTGGCACATTCGGTGGCACCTTTTTTGCCCCGGTGGCACTACGTAGTTTTACGTGTACTTTCGCGTAACCTTACCTAATTGCTGTTGTTTCTTTAGGTCACATCTTTTCTAGCATCGTCCGAGTGGTTTTAACCCCGCTAATACGATGAACATAAAAACCAACAGAATGGAAATCCTTTTTTGGAGGCATTCAACGCGCTCTCAAAAGAAGCAAGGAAATTGTACTTTGTATCTCCGCATCACCGTAAATGGCGAGCGCGCTGATCTCGGGAGCACCGGAATTAAGGTTTTTTCAGACCACTGGATTGAACAGGCTCAGCGCATCAACGGAAAGGACCCGTATGCAAATTTCAAGAATGAGCAGATTGCTCTGGCCGAAACCAGACTTCTGGCTATCTACAATGAATTACTTCGAAAGAATCAGGGAATTAGTGCTGATCGGATCAAACGATTGTACCAGCGACCCGAGGCTGTTACATACTTGACAGCATTTGAATTGTTCGAAAAGGAGTATAATAAAGATTCTTCTATTGCAAAATCTACGAAGGATAGGCTGAAGACTGTTAAGCAAAGCATAGTCACCTTCCTACTTGAAAAAAAGCTGCAGAACATTCTTATTGAAGAATTTGACACCTCTGTAATGAATGATTACAGGCAGTGGTGCAAGTCTCAGACATTTAAGGAGGGATATTACCTCCGAAACATGCGCGAGATAAAACGCATCACGGAGTTTGCGAAATCAAAGAAGCTGATTGATTTTGACCCGTTGGAAGATTATAAAATAGGACGTGAGAAGATCGCAAAGCCTGTTTATCTAGATTCCGTTCAGTTATCCATCTGGAAAAGCCATAAGTTCCAAAATCCTTCAGCACAACAGGTGGCAGACCTATTTGTGCTCTATGCCCGTACAGGTTTTCATTATCGGGATCTCATGCAGGTTATCAAAAATCCCAAAGATTTCGTAACAACCGGCATAGATGGTAAACAGTGGGTGATGAAGCCGCGGCAAAAAAATGAAATTGAAGCAAAAGTACCTGTTCACGAATTCCCGGAGATCAAGGAAATAGTCGATAAGTATGGTGGATGGGCAAAACTGCCAACTCTGGCAAACTCTACAATAAATGACTGGCTGAAAATTTGCGTTGCTGACTTCAATATGCACGTCGAACCATTCTTCAGGATTTACTCCGGCCTATCCGTCAAGCACGGCCGCAGCAGCTTCTGTGATTTTTGTCTCAATGAACTTGTATTGCCCGAAAAATCCATCCTTACTATGATGGGTAGAGAAAGTGCATCGGAGTTGAAGAGATATGCCAGATCCGATGAGCGTGGTATTGTGAATGGTTTTATAATAAGTAAAGCTGCGTTGGCAAGCTAAATATTAAGACCGGCACAGCAGCCGGTCTTAATATTGTTTTTTGACAATATTAATAGCCCGTTTTCTGTAGAGCGTATTCGTGAAGCATCCTTTTATACTTTCACATGCAACTACGTCCCCATTTTTAACTTGGTAAAACATAAAAGGTTCAGCACTGACTTTAAATGCATTATTGGAGGTCAGAACAATCAACTCCCACTTTTCGGGATCCGTTGTTGTTCTGGATCCTTTCGAGTCGTGGGTAACATGCCGGCTCTCGGCGGTATAGATGCTATCCACAACTTTACCTTGAAACTGAACCGTTTCACCTAATAGGATGTCCCAAGCGAAAAATAAGATAACAGTGATGCAGATCGTACCAGCAATTTCATTCGCACTCATTGTTCTTGTTGATTTCAGTTAAAATCCTTCCCATTGAAAATGCATCCCGTCCACAGAGTTCTTTGACCAGTCCGCTCCGCAGATCCACCCGTTCTGCCTCCAGGCATTCAAAAATGCTTTTGACCACGTAACCTTCCCCCGGAACGGATTCCAGTTCGCATTCAGATCAACAGCTATTCCCCAGGCATGCGTGGATATCCCTGAACTCCCACGCTTTGGACGGATATTGAAACAGCCATCCCATGTCCGAATTTCCGTGTGCAGGTTGTTTGCTATTAGCTCCTTCAGTGTATCCTCCAGAGGTACTATCGCGTAGTAATTAATGTAGATCTTGCGCGGTATTACCTGTATTGCTTCCCAGATTTCCCTGGGAACCTCCCAAAGCACCATCCACTTCTTTTCAAAAGCTAAGCGGTCTTCATAGGGATTGCCAAACGTCTTTATCAGCTGTGCCTGTGTTTTCACTATACCAAATCTTTGAATTCGCCAGATTCATCAAACCTTTTAAGTCTGGAAAGAATGGATTTGGACAATAGGTTTGGTTTGATCTCCCCCACATTTTCCAAAATACTGATCGACTCGCGGACCATGATTGCGCAGTAGAGTACGTCATCCACCCAGTCGAACAAACCAGTCGCCGCACCACCAATAGTGAACCGTATCAGTACGTGACTCATGATCAGCACACAGCCGTACAACAGGATTTTTTCAAATAGCCTGGCATAAGCGCGTGACTCGAGGGTCTTTTTCTTCCAGGCTTTGTAAGTGCCCAGCGCTGTGTCCACGATGATCATAGTCAGCAGGAAAAGCACAAATTGCCAATCGCTGAAAACGTAGGTGTCGGCCACAGCCTTCATTCCGGCAAACGCTGCCGAAACGGTTAAAAAATACTTGTCTGAGATGTTTGCTAACATCGAATTTAAAACTTTCATTGGATTACCTTGATTAATATTCCTCCTACCACTACCGCCCCCACAATCAGGTTATCCCTTCTTCGTTTCCGACGTTCTTCTTTCAATTGTTGAGCAAAGAAAAGTGCCTCCTGCTCATTCTGAAAGGACAATAAACGATTCTGCATCTTCAGCTCCACGTTCTCGGCGACCAGGTGCTCATTCACTTTGATAAGTGTAAAGAACCTGGGCTTGAGCATCTCGAAATTGATGAGGCTATCGAGCAAGCTCTGCTCGTATCTGCTCTCTAAGTCCTGTCCTGTAGCGTGCCCTGAGTGCAGCACGGCCAGTACTGTCAAGACGGCCCACAGAATCACTTTTAGCAGTGAGTTTTGTGAATTTTTCATTGTAGTATAATGCCGAGTCTTGATGCATCTGGCTTTTTTCTTTGCTGATCCGTATACTGTCGCGGATTATTTCCGGATATCCGGGAGTTTGCTTGTGCCGGATATTCCGGACGAAGAACATCGTAGCCGCTATTCCTATAATAAGGGTAATAGCAGCTACTGCAATGGTTCGCTTCATAGCTTCTTTACAACTGTGGTGCGTCCATAAACGCGGCCAATATTGACACCTGCTACCGTAACATTGTCTTCGTACTCCTGAGCAGAAAGAAACCCGTTGTAGTAGACAATGGCGGCACCATTAACTCCTTCTGTTTTTAAGGCTATAGCTTTTTGAAGATCGAATGCATCCTTCATGCAATACAGCCCGTAGTTTACCGGACCGTCTCCATTCAGTTGATAACCTAATTTGCCTGGTATAGGATCGAAATTTCCACGTGAGCTGGTGTACGAAGCGAAGCTTATCTTATCCGCATATCCGTCTAGCTCCCTAGCTTCCGAATATCCAAGAAAGGCCGCGTCGGTTACCGTAGAAGATAGCGTCTGTGCTATTCCGGATCCGTCGCTGATTGGTGCGCCGTTCTGGCCACTACGGTACCATTCTTTCTGTCCGCCGGTCTTGGTCCAATATATAGGCTGATCACCATAATGATTGATCTTTGTAGAGTCAACCCCATAGGTACCCCCGCCCCAAATTGCCAAGCCTTCACCCAGCAGCGTTGACCAGAATCCCAAGGTTCTGTACTCGCCAACAACGGCAGCTGGTGGAACATTGAATTGACTGAGAATCTCACCACCAGGGAATGGAATAATTTCTCCTGTCTTGCTTTCTTCTACTCCCATCGGAACTCCATCGTCGCCAATTACGAGTGTTTGAGTGAGATTGGTGGTAAACACGATGAAGTTAGACTCATGATCAACACCTTCAAATGTTTTCGTGCCTATCTTGATCCGTTCCCTCTTGTATAAAAGCTCGTAGGGAATTTGTCGTAAATCGTTGTACATGTAGTAGCTCGCATTAATATTGCGAACCTCATGCTGCTTTGATTTGTAATAGGAAACAACACCCCATTCATTGCTGTGAGGATTTCGAGCCTGATGTACTTTGCTGGTTAAAGCCAGCTCAATCTCAGATTTCGGAGAACGGATATCCGGTCCGAATAGACTGGTAAAGTCGTCAATGCCATAACTCCCATAAAGACCCGTGTACCGCTTATTAAGCAATGGTTGCTTTTCGCGGAAGAAATCCAGTATGCCTTTGTAGGCAAAATACATCTTGTCGTAAATCTCAGAATCCGTGCCCTGGGCATTCTCTGGATATTCATCTGTGATTATAGATAAAGGTGTAAGCCCGTATTGACCTGCAAATCCTCGAAGTGAGTTTCTAAGCTCGTTTTCTGTAAATTTTGGTAGACCGTCCCAAGGCCACTTGTAACATCTGAAAGTGTTTGGCTGATTGGCATCGGGTCCAAACATCAGTCCTGTATGTACTCCTTTTCGATGGTACATATCTGGAGAATCTCCGGCATTCAGTGTTTCTATTGCGAAAACCTTTTTTCCTAAAATTCTGTCAGGGGCGTGGTAAGGAAACTCAACACGTCGCGAAACCTTCAGCCACTCTGGCAAGCCAGGTGATGCATCTGTTCTTATCGTCAGAGTCACCTCTGATAATGTGGCATTGTATTCGTTCACACCAGTTGACTGCGGATATCCACTTACACCGGCCTTGAATGATGCAATACTTGGAATCTTTGATGAATCAGCCTGAAATTGTCTTAATGTATAGATCCCGTCAGGCAAGTAAATCTTTTGAAACGGACGGTATGCTCCACCGTCCGTAAAAAGCGAATAACCTGACATGTAAAACACATACCTTCCATTTACCCGGCTCGGTGAGTTTGTGCGGTGCTCTATGCCTGATGTATTGTCCGATATCGTACCGTCACTATTAAAGGTGAGCGAAAAACCCGGAGATTTTGTATAGGTATAGGTTCTGCCACCTGCATGGGCTACATAAGCACCGAGTGGACTACCTGTTGATGGCCTTATTAATCCACCACCTGTGTTTATTTCAGGAATGGTAAAGGGCGCACTATCATTTCCTTCACAGCTCACCCCACTGATCAGTAGTTTGTATTTTCCCGCTGGTAATGGTGCATAAGTGACAGCCAATTTGCTACTTTCAGGAGTTATCTCCTGAACACGCAATGGAACACCAGTTTTATCTACAATTACAACCTTAACCAGGAACACACTATCTCCATGAAACTGCAGCAACAGCGAAGTCGGCGTTACGAACGAAATTTCAGTGATCAATGGACCTGCTTTACACTTTGCCAGATCCGGCACCACTGGCTTCGTCGGTGCAACCGGAGTAGTACCTACCTTTTTTAACTCTTCCCGGATTAAATTCTTAACCCAATTCTTGCCTGCCAGGGAGTCTGGAAGGTTGATAGAAATTGTTTGTGCCTGTGCCCCCGGCAAGGCCACGCTCAACTGCCATAGCAGGAGCAGCATACTTAATACTCTTTTCATCCCTTCAATCAATTACACGAGTTTATTTATTGTTTTTCTTATTGGCTTCATTTTGTCTGCGGATCTCATCGTTCTTCAGGTCGATGTAAGAGAGTACATCACTGATCCCCCTTTGCATTACGGCATCATAGTTGCCGAATACTTGCGATTCCGCCACCTTCACGATCTGCCGCTCCCAGTCCTGGACGAATATTCCCTGATGTATCTTGGCTTCGGAATCACCACCACCGGCCATGCCGTAGTTTGCCAATAGCCGATTGCTTGCATTGTTGAACCATTGCGCTATCAGGATCTGCGTGACCAGGTCAACCTTCAGAAAGTGCTTCCAGCGATATTCCACCTTAGCAGCATTGAACACTTCGCGCTGATCGCCTTCTGATCCGGAGCGCATCCGCTGTATTACGTCTCTTTTCGGACGGATAATGCAGGCAGAGAACTTAGCCAGGCTCTCTGCTCCCTGGGCATCACTTCCGGCCGTGTAAAAGCCGATCAAATGTGCTGTAGCCACGACAAACTCAGCGGTACCCAGGTCGTACAGGTTTTCATCAGGTAGCAGGAAGTTTTTCCCACGCATCCTGAGCCAGTCGACCGGCCGCATTTCCGGCCCTTTCCAGATCCAGTCCAGCGTACTGATCAACCGCCAGAGCTCGTCGCGATTTTCTTCACGTTCGAGCTGATCCCACACATGATCCGGAGCAATGAAAAGTTTCGGCAGAAGTTCAAGCTTAGCCTCCATGCTCAGCGGATTCAGGTAGGTTGCCCGCACGATCGCAGTAATGTCACCTCGCTTTCTCAGGTCTGCATAACTGTCCACCAGCAGGCAGTCTGCATCCAGTTCGTCTATTCGTACCTTTTTCACATTCTGAAGTGTTTCTTGTGATCATTGTCTGGCATTTTCCATTGGCTTGCGCCTGGAGCTACATACAGGGCCGAATTGAAGTATTCGGGAAACACGGTCGCTGATGCGCTCTGATTCAGGAAGTGCCTGAGTGATGCCTTTGCTTTGTCCGCACGCTCGGCAAGCAAGCTCATGAGCCATTGCGTCTGAGCGTCAGTAGTCGGAGTTTCGTCTTGCAGGTTGTTCATAATGTTCATCACACGAACGCCCGAAGGGGTAAACTGGACACGTATGAACGGCATCGCTTCCAACAGCGTTGCTGCAGCTACATATTCAGCCGCCATGTCTCGGAGTGCCTGGTAATTCCTATCCAGATTATTTCCTGCACTCAGTTTGTCCGCCAACGAATTATACAAAGCTGCTCCCATCGTTACTTGTGCAGTTGAGCGCTCGACACGTGGCATATAACCGCGTAGGACCATGTACATTCTGTAGCTTTTTGTTACTTCCGGAAGCGATTTATGTAAGGAAGTGGGCGTGGGAACGATGTATACCTGATTGGCTTTATATTGCTCAGAGTTTTTCCATTTTGGGAAAGCATCCACATTCGCCACCAGATACTCCATAAGCCGATCGATGGATGCATCTGCTTTCCGGAGAATATCTTTCTGAATAGCATCCTCTTGGTAGCGGAACAGTCCTTCGGTATCTTTGGGCCGTTGCCGGGACATACCCGTGCTTGCAAACTGGTAAAAATTGTGGTACCAGGCTTCAAGAAATCCATTCCAGATGATGGCCGTTTTCGCCAGCTTTAACAGCTCGCCGGTTTTACCCTCACTTGGCGGCAATAGTTCTGCCAACTGTTCGCCACCGAGCAGATCGGTAATCAGCGTTTCTTCAATCGAAGAAAGGAAAGGCTCCAAAACCTCAAATGTATTTTCCTTTCGAATGGCAATACCAACCACCTTCCTTACATCATCAATTGTTGTTACGAGCATCGTTTGCTAGGGATTGCTGCCGTGCGCGCTCAGCGTCGGCGTTAGATTTTGCTTCTTGATAAAGGGCGACGTACATCGCATGTTTCTGATCAGCGTCCGGATAGCGCTGGTCGTTTAACCGCTTCTTCCAGACAGATACATTCTTTGACAGGTTGCGCAGTGTCGTTCCGAGTTCCAGTCCCGACGTTGGTACCTTGTATTCCTGCTGCTTGAATTCCTTAACTGGCTCATCAGCTGGCAGCATCCGGTTTTCTTGCAGATACTTCCTACGGGTAAGCTCCATGCGGTACAAGTCATCATAGTGCAGTACCTGCTTTACTTGCTCCGGAATGGCAACGTTCTCAGGATAACCGTGCAACCGGTTGGCTCCATCAGCAGCCAGCCGGTTGTAGTTGGCAATATTCTCGCAGATCTGCGCGAACGCAATCTGGTATTGCGCAGCTGACAACGGTACACCTGACGGTACGGTTAGTTCAACAGCAGCGGTTACTGTTCTGGGAGTTGTACCGTCCTTACCGTGTCGATCCGGTCCGGATTCTCTTCCGGGTTTGGCTGTTGAGCTTTCAGCTGTTGAAACAGGTTTACCACTTCTTCGGCTGTCGCTACTTTGAACTGGCTTTCCGGATCCGCTTCGCTTTTTTTTTCATTGTCTGATTCCGTTTTAGCTTTTTCCTTCGATCCTTTCACTTTGGCGACGGTCTTCGAAATCGCATCAACATGAGCGGTCAATTCATCGTCTTCTCCGTCGACTGGTACCGCATCGGCAGATTTGCCGGTGATCTGCTCGAACAGCTCTTTTCCTTTCGCTTCAGAAATGATACCTCTCTCTACTTTTTTAGCGAGGTCGGACAAAGCAATTTTTTTTTTAAGATTCATATTGGATTTGGTAAAAAAATTGATAAAAAAAATAAGAGGCCGGAATTACTCCCGGCCTCTTAGCATAGTTCCGCTACCGGCTTCTTACTTTTTGTACCCAGGTCGGATACTGCTGCAACAGCGCCTGGCCATACTTGTCATCTACGTCAGTAGGATCAGTGCCAATTACTACGCCCACAGCCCCGAACTGGAAATTCACCGACTTTGGAGTTTTAAATCTGAGTTTGAGTTTCATTGCTCCGGGAGTTATTCTCCTCCTACAACGGCAGATGTCATTCCAGGAAGAGCAAGTGTGGATGGATAGAAAGGCGGCTCAGTCATAAAGTTGTCGCTATCGCCAGTCAGGGTGTAACCACGCTTATCTCCACCTTTTTTGCCTGATGCACCTTTTGACTTCAGTACGATCGGTGAAAGCTTCGATCCATATACACGGAGTTTACCATCATTGGTTTCGGTAAAGAAGATGGCTCCCGTGTTTACGTGTTTACGCATTTCTATGCTTTGAACTTGGGTTTGTCCTGCGAGTTCCAATCCCATCATGTGCTTATAAGATTGGTAATAGCGATCTCCCTGATTTTCGAAGTCAGCAAATGCAGAGTTGTCTGCTGGTGTAATAACCGCTATCGACTTGCCGGGTTTAAGTGGAACTGCTGTTGTCACTTCCATTGTCTCGTTGTCAATATCCGGAGTATCTCCAACCGCGATCGGCCAATCAATCACTTCGTCGAGAAGATCTCTGACAGCGATTGCTCCAATTCGACGAACTCCGGCCGGGTTGGCTACCTGCTCGGTAATGTTCCGAAGATTGGAAAATGATGCAAATACCGGTGCCGCCGCAAGTGCGACACCAGCTGCCGTACCAAACCCAAACACTTCACCCACATGAACCGCAGCTACTGCCAAGAGCGCCACAGCCAAAAAATTGAGTACCTTTTTCATTTTTATGTAATAAAGTCGTTTTTGATTTCTTTGAAAAGCACCTCTCATTGATGTGAGAGGTGCTACATGGTTTTATTAAAGATGTTGTTAATCTTCAGCTTCTACAGGACGGGCACCCAAATCGTTGGTAACCATAATGTCGGCACGTACATAGTTTACTGCAAACCAGTAATCTGCAACCATTGCTACTGAACGGTCACGTTTGTTGTAATCCGTATCCAGCTCGGTTGAATCCTGCTTGCGATCGGTCAAGTACACGATGTTGTCATCAGGAGTGATCATCATGAAGTCTGAGCCAGCGAGTGGAAGCACACCTTCAAGTTTGATGTTTTTGGCAAAGAAAAGTACTGGTTGCCCAAACGAGTTGTAGATATTAACCGCGCCATACTTGTTTAGCATTGCAAACTCGTATTCCGCAATACGCTCAGGAGCGCAGTACAGAGTCGATGGAGTATCCGCATAAGCTGGTAGCTTCGTGCGATACTTTTTTGCCATAGCCTTGAACTCTTCGATGATGGTATCTTCATCGATAATGAAATCGGCAGCCGAGTGAACCAATACCAGTTCTTCTGGTAGCTTTTCAGCTACAATGTCAGCCTGAACAAGCGTAACAATCCCGTCACACACATCAACAGGATTTGTCCCCGCGGCATTGTGATCTCCAAGCCATACAGCCTGAATTGTATCTACCCCTGCGGATGTAACCACGTGCTCGTAGATATAATCCGCAAACATGAAATTCTCCGGATCACGTCCATCCGTACCCTGAACTTCCGCAAAGTAGTTGGCTTCAAGCTCAAGACGCTCAGTCTCTGTGATAAGCAAATCAATTTTTGCCGGTCTCACCTGTGCAATACGCGCTTCCACTTCAAGAGCATTGGCCTTAGGATTGAAAGCACCTTTCGCACCAGGCTGCACTACACTTTTCACCGCCAAACTTCCCAACACGACCCTATCAAGAACCCTCAGTTTCCGGAATTTCTTCAGCTTGTCCCATCCACTGGTCAGTTTCTTCACCATAAGGGCGTTACCCTTACTTTTACGATGCTTTAAGGAAGCATCCAACTTGGTTAAATTCACACTTGCCATTCCCCTCGATCTTTAATAATGATTAAAATTTATAAAAAGGGTGGAGCCCCTTCTGTCATTTTCACGCGGCATGCCGCCATGCTCCACACCTAGTTTTTTGCTATTTTTTTGGATTTGCTTCTCTGAAAGAAGCACGCGCTTCGATATCAGCCTGAGTCAGATACTGATCTTGATCCTCCGAGTCTGTCAAATCTTCATCACCCAGCTGGTTTACTGAGTTACGCAGTTTGTTCTTCTGAGCTTCACTCGCCCTAAGTTTGCCTTGGAGGTCATCCACCTTGCTTTGCAGGTCCTTATTGGTTTTCGCAGATGCCTTTAATTCCTTTTTTGAAGTTGCCAAAGATGCCTCCAATGCCGACAGACGAGCTTCAACTGTGGTGTTACCTTTGCCTTTCGGATCACTATTTTTCGGATCCGGCGCTTCTTCACCTTCTTCCTCAGAATCATCTGATTCATCGTCGTCGTCGTCCGATTCATCGTCGTCAGAATCATCTTCCTGTAGTTTCGATGCATCCTGTACGAATGCATCATGCTCTTCAGCAGTCAGTTTCTCGCTGATGGTTTTGTAAGAAGAGCCAAAAGCCTTGCTCAACCACGCTCCAATACCTGTTTTTGGCTTAGACATTATTTTAAAAAATTAAGTTATGCGGCTTTCGCCAGTTCAATTACACGTTTGATTGCACCATTTAATGTGCCTTTTCTGTCAGCAAGTCCGAGCTTCACAGCGTCGCTGGCGTTGTACATTTTGCCCGTGAACACTTCCTGAGATTTGATTTTACCGGCACGGCCACGCTTTACTGCTCCGGCAAATTCACGCTGGCACGCATCAAGCATAGCCTGCAAACTTGCACGAGCTGCGGGAGTGAGTTCCTCTATCCAGTTCACTCTTGCCTTGTCCTCACTCCCCGTAGCGCGCATTATCTCCATATCAATACCCTCTTTTTCAAGGTACTTTTTGTAGTTTTCATAAATAAGCAATGTTCCTATGCTGCCCATTGAGCTGGCAGCCTGATCATCAATCCAAACTTCATCAGCCTGGCTACCCACATAATAGCAAGCAGATCCGCAATAACTGGCGTGAGTAATGATGGTCTTGGATTTCTTGAAGTTGGCAACTGCTTCGGCAAACTCCGGAGTGCTGTCGGCTGTACCGCCACCTGAATTGGCTTTCAACACAGCGCCTATGAAGTCTTTATCCTGAGCAGCAGCATTCAACTGATTGATCAGAAATTGATTGCCGTAGCTCGACCAGGACCCGCTACGGCTCATTTCACCCTCTATCGGCAATACCAGCACACGCTTATCAGTTGAATAAAGCTCTGTGAAATATTCATTGTAAGCCTTATTGAAGCCGGAAGCCTTTATACGTGACTGGATGTGCCTTTCTGTAAATGCCTGTATATTTCCAGTTGGAGACTGCGGATTCCGTTGACGGAACTGCGCAGCCGGAACTTGACTTTCACATATTTGCCAGATGAATTGATGTAAATGATTCATTGTAACCTTGCGTGGTTCTTTTATTAAGTGGATGCAAGATTATTGGAAGTTGAAACCAGAGAAAAGGACAAGAAAAGACCTCTGTCGTTTATATTACAGAGGTCTAGTTTTTTCTATTGATGCGCAGCCAACGATGAAAAAATAATGTCCGCTATCTGCATGTAACCCTGAGTTTGTGGGTGAGTGGCTTCTGAAGGCAATAGTTCTGTCTGTGTCGCCCTGGGATTTACAGGAGTGACTACTTGCCCGAAGTTGAAAGCAGAGTCATGGCAATCGGCAACAGGAACGATGTATAGATTGGTATATGCAGCCAAAGCGGCATTCAGTGCAACCTTGAGGTTGAACACTTTCCTGTCTTCTTCCAGTTTCCAAGAAGAATTTGCAACATATCCGTCTGATCCAGTTTGCACGCCCAAGCCATTTTGATCGCCACGGTACAACGTATTGATGACATAAATCTGGATGTTAGGATCTGATGCCCGGATAGCATCAATCAACGCTTTAATGGCATTAACAGCGACAGTTGGATTTAGGGAAATTCCATTTGTTCCCAGCCAAATTATGATCTTATCAGGATTCTGATTGTAATTTGACTTATAGTAAGCAAAGTCAATCAAAGATGTGTTCGGATTCCAAAACGGATTCAGATTTTGTGGCCTACCATCATTTCCGATTATTCCCCCGTTATCAAAGGTGTAGCTATTGTTGCCAGTATAGTAAAGAGGTGATGCACCTGAGCGTCCCTCATGTTTCCCGTTCCCTCTGGTACCAACGAATGATATTTTGTTGCCGGATAGAGCTATTATCTCGTTGTACCACGGCTTATTATTGCACAGAGAGTCTCCAATTGGAGCTGTTGTGAAGTTGTTGGCAATCACATTGGATACAACCCTAACCATTGTGGTAGCAGTAGCGACCAGGTTCATTTTGTTGTCAAAGACTTTCAATGTCAGTTCCTGATTGATAGGCGCTGTACCGGTTAGGCTCCACTTTCTTTTCATGCTCTTGCCAATACCACTCCATAAAAAGTGGTAATCGTTAATATTACCACACCATGCAATCTGAGCGTTATAAATTTCAATGGTTCTGCCTAACGCTACACAGTATTCAGGAGCCAGATTTATTAGGATAGGATTGGTCAAAGACTGATCTACAGATACGTTTTTTGCTAAAACCTTCTTCCCGTTAATCCTATCCAAATAGTACAGGAATTCTTCGAAACCTGTAGGGAATGCTGATATTTCAACCAAAAGGGTATCCCAAACTACACTTGCCGTATCTTTGGATATCCTCACAAAAGCAGCACCTGCCGGAGCCACATAAGTGACATTACCATTCTGATTTCCTGCAATCCAAACCTTCGATGAATTATACCAGCTAACCCTGTTGCTAGTAGTAGAACCGGCAGAAACAGATACATTTTGCCCCTCAGATACAGCCATGAAATGAGATGTCTTCCAGGATGCCGATGCTACGACCAAGCCGGTTGTGCTGATATAAAATCCATTTAAATTTTCTGGATGATCTACATCAAACAAGTTTTTGCCGGGCGTGTAACTTAGGTTCTTATATCCGAGAACATAATTATCCCTTATCGCATTAGCAATTGTCGCTACATCTGCCGTTAAAGATGTTTCAGCTCTTTTGGCAGATACTTCAATACCGGCCAATGTGTCAATTATATATTTAAATTTCTCCCAATCCTGCGCTAAAGATCCTTTTGTGATTATAAATGTAGCCCAGGATGCAATTTGAACTGAGCACCTGACAAAGTATGCACCAGCAGGAGCGATCTGGGTCTTGTTCAAGTCGCTGGCAGGAGAACCGGAAATGTAAACTCTATTTTGATCGTAAAAAGCTATCTGGTGCTTATAAGACATTGTAACCGGTTGGCCAGCTTCTACTGGTGTAAACCCAGTAGAATTATAGGAAGAGTTTACAAGCGTTGCGCCTGTTTCGCTGTTTATATATGACCCAATAGTAACATCAGGTGCATTTATATTGAATAGATTCTTGCCCGTAGCGTAACTTAGGTTTTTTGCAGACAATAAAAAGTCAGTATTTAACGTCACTGCTAGATCTGACATTACCGCATGTAATGCCTTTGCAGCGAGCAATTCGACCCCTGATGATTTTGATTGAACAAGCTTATAAGCCTCAAAGACAGCCGATGGCCTGGGAGAAAGTTCCACCATTAAATTAGCCCAACTTCCAGCTGTAATATTTAATGACAACCTAAAAAAGTGAGCGTTGGCAGGTGGAGTTTGGGTAATAGCTCCAGAGCTTGCACCAGAAATAAACTCTTTACCTAAGTTATACCAGCATACGCGACCTCCGTTTGTTATTCCATTCCATACTGCAAGAGGAATGCCTGAACTTACCGGAATAAAATGAGTCGTATTGAATGAAGGATCGCTGACAATCGCACCTGTAGCGACATTAACCGAGAATCCTGTCAAATTGCCCGTATCGAGTATATTGAATAAGTTTCGTTTCGGCTTGAACATGTCTGTTTTTTCGGCCGTAACGGAATTGTCGTCAATAGACATTGGGTTAGGGCTAAAGTTCCATGCTGTCCCATTCCAAGTATATTCTTCTCCTCCCTTTAAAGTCCTACTTGTCCCGTCCAGGTTGCTGACACCACCAATAGAGACTTTCCAGAACTTACCTTTGTCCGAAGTATTATTCAGCGCGAGGCCAGACAAATTGGGCGTGTTCGCAGCGACATTCCAGCTCCCCTGGTATAATCTAGCTTGTACTGCAACCTGGTTTACCTGGTCTCTAATCAAACCGGTGGCAATCCGTATTTGCTCGGTGAGATCCTTTTGTTGAATAGCAGATGCTAGAATTCCCGCAGTATCCTGTTTAACTTGGTTGGTGTCGGATAATATCTGCCCTGCCTCTGTCTTAATTTCAGATATCTCTTGGATTTTTTGTTCAATAAATTCGCTTGAATTCGTCTCAAACACAAACTCAGCCATTTTAGCCAATCCATCCCTAAAATTTACTTCCGCGATCGCTCGTGCCCTGTTATCCGGAAAGGTGTCTTCAATCCATTGCTTAAATTGTTCAAGCTCCATTTTTCTTAATTATGAGTTAAATCCTGTTGAAAATCCGTAAGAGAAGCCGCCTTCCGGAAACAGAACTTTGTCGTCGTAGGCTGGTAATATTTTAAATGGTTGCAGCTGATCAGCTGATAGTGTGAAGCTCATGGGGTTGGCGTCTTTCGGTCCAGCACCTGTCGATCCCTGGAAGTCCAGAGCCAGGCCAAGGTGAGATCCACCGAGCAGACGTGTGTTATGGTTGTAGTCTTCAGCGATTACTATCCAGCGTTTCTGATAGTGCTCGTCAATCCACATCCATATCTCGTCGGAAAAGTGCGGCAGGGAAAAGGAGACTGTCTGACGATAGAAGGATGAGCCACCAGCTGTTTTCACTGCTTGGATTACCAGCTGGCAACTGAGATCAGCCGGAAAGATGAATTCATATAAAACCAAGTCGCCCAAAGGCACGATGCCTCCAGGTATCACATTCACTGACTTTTCATCAACGATTTTAAGTCTGCGGATCCCAGACCTGTTGAGCATTCTTGGTGTCCATGGTCTGGCCAAATAAACTGTTTCCATGCTACGAAACTACCGGCAGAAAACGGCTTTCTAAAGGACAGAAAAGCAGGGTCTTTGAAAATAAAAAACCGCCAAATCTTAACGAAATGGCGGTTTTTGCGTCCGACAAAAAGGTTGTAGCCCTGACAGATCAGTTTTAAACCCGACAAAAAGGTTGTAGCCCTGACAAAAGTGGCTGCGAAAGTTGTCGATTTTGTTTATTTTTTTTCTGAATTGACTCAAGATAATCACGGTAGATCTTTTTTGCCGTGTCAAACTCGATGTCTTTCTCTGCAGCATCATCAGTGATGATGTTACGGCGCTGTAAGAAACTTCTGATAATCCAGCTGTAATCTTCGTACGGATGAACGTAGTGGATCGCTGCTACTTCTTTGACCAGAGCACCTCTGAAATGCTCGATCAGGAACGCCTCAAGATGCCGGTACTTTTCAAGTGGAACATCGAAGCTTTTTTTCTTTGAGTTGTAACGAAGGGTAAGGTAGTCATGCCCTTTTGGAAGTGCCCTGTTTTCGGTCAGCTGAGTATAGCTGATCGTTATGCTTGTCGCAAAAATCATCTCGCCAAGCTCACTTCTTTTTGGAACAAAAATAGCATCTGACTCTAACTTGTAACCTTCTTCTGATAGAATGAATTTTTTCACGTGACGTGGCACGATCAGGGAAATTGTTTTGTGCATTTTGCAGGGATGTTGATAGTTCAAAGATAATTATTTTTATGCTGCTAATGCGCTTATACGGCCCATTATGGCATGTAATATTCCATTTGCATTACTTTCTCTCACAGCGTTTTCAACACCGCGGGTAGCACCCACATTTTCTGACACAGCACTGTGCACACCGTCGATGCTTCCGCGCAGGCTTTTTACCTCCGTTCCCATAGCTGAGAGGGCATCTACGATGTTATCCGTTCCGTCGACAATGTCCTGTAACAGTTTTAGTTGCGCCTCACCTTGTTTCTGTGATGCCTCGTAAGCAGCCTGTCCTTCAGCGCTTGATATATCTGGGTTACTGCCGTCAATACCATTGAAGCCGCTGGTATCAGCTCCGATGTCCATTTCAGCCATCGCAGCATCCGCTTCAGCCTGTGCGGCAGCAGCTTCGGCTTCAGCAGCTTTTGCTGCAGCTTCGGCTTTCTTTTTCTTCGAACCAAACAGGTACATATCCTTTTGCCAGTAAGGCGATTCGAACAGTGTACCCCCATCCCTAAACGCTTTAAGTCCCGGTTCGGCGGCAATGGCTTTCTTACGCATACCAGGGCTACGCGCATTGCGGAACATTTCGTTGATCAGAGGCATGTTCGCTTCTGTCTGATCCGCAGAGATGATAGCCTCTCCACCTTCCATCTCGCCAACTTCCCTTCCGCTTGAACGGTCAATGAGGGCTATGCCACCAGTGCCGTATGAGCTGCCATGCTTGCTGCCCTGGATGACTGCACCCTGAGCAGCAAACGTTGGCTCTGGCTGGTTTTTGATTTTCGCAATCTGGACGCCGGTTACCACCGCAGCCGTTGCTGCCAAAATGATGTTTAACGGGAAAAAGTTGGCAAGCGCCTTTAATACCGCCAATGCTCCCGTTATTAACGCCGATGCGATATCAGCTTTCTTCTGAGCACGGAACGCTTTCTGCTTTTCGGCCATTTCCGTTGCCCTGGCTCGGCGGTTCTCAGCTGCTATGGTTTCTTCCAATTCAATTTTGAAGTCGGCCTTTTTCTCAGCTTCATCCGTAGCCATGTCGATCTGCTTTTCAGATGCCCGTTTAGCTTCTGCAAGAGCATCCGCACTGATATCGGAGGTGAAAATATTCAGCTCATCGATGTTCGTTTTCTTAGCCTGCATTTCTTCTTCTGCAAGCCGGATCTTCTCAGCCGATTCCTGTTTTGCCATTTCAATCTTGGCCTCAATCGCACGCTTCTCGTCGTCAGTCTTGGCCATGTTGGCAAGACGCTGCAGATCCTGAATTTTCTGCTCTTCAGCTGCCTTCATCTGTTGTAGCTGGTCTGAATAGTATTTCTTCAGCGCATCACGTTTCTGCTCCTCGGTACTGGTTTCAGAGGTAAGGATCCGTTGCAATTCAGCCAGGCGATCAGTTTCAGCGGATTTTAGTGCGGTTACATAGTCAGACGAGCTCTTAATCAATGACTCGGTAACTGCCAGCTCGTTGTTGAGAATAGCAACCTTTTCATCACGCTCACGGTTTGATTCAGCAATTGCCTTCTCAGCTTTTTTCTGAGCGAGATTGTTCAGGAAGTTGACAGCTGCCTGTGCTGCCTGAGCGCCTTGCTCATAATTGGCCATATCCGCAGACAAACGTTCCTGCCAAGCCGTTTTATGGCGTTGCACGATCTGAGACATACCGCTGGCAAAACCAGCAATATCACCTTTCAGTAGGGCAGAGAAAGAATCAGAATAAGCCTTCAGATTCTCCTGCTTCTTTTGTCTCAGTTCATCACTGATTTTTTTCTTCTCAGCAGTGGCAGCTGTGTCAGCAGTGATTGATTCCTGATGGAAACGCTTTTCTAAAGCAAGAATAGCAGCTTCACGCTGGTCCGTATCGGCAATTTCGACGGTGGCTTTCTGTTTTTCGGCTTCTAATTCCTGAGCAAGCTTCTGCTGTTGGTAACGGAGTTCCAGATCCACGCGCTCTTTGGCGATGGCGGCCAGCTTCGTAGCGTTGTTACGGGCTTGCAGCTCTTTAAAATCCAGAAGGCTTATTTCGGCCTGACGTGTGGTTTCCGTAATGAAGCGTGTCGCTTCAATCCGCTTTGCCGCCGTTTCCTGCTCTGTTTTCTGCACTTTTAAGGCATGTTCAGCCTTGAGCCGCTCCACTTCTGCATCTGCGTTACGGTTGATCGCTACACGCGCAGTTTCTTTGGTTTGCTCATCAACCAGAGAATCATTGATATCCTGGAGTCGCTTTCTTCGCTTCTCTTCGACACGTGATGTGTCAGCAGCATGGGCATTTTTCGAGACTGTGCCTTCATGTTCATTTTCCAGCTGAGCAATCAAATCAAGTGCTTTCTGACGATCGGCAGCGACCTGTTTGTCGTACTTTTCTTCAGCATCTTTGTAGCCTTTAAGCTCTTTCTCCTTTTCCTTGACACGTTTATCAGCTTCTTTTTTCTGAGCATCAGTCAGCTCTTTTTGATGCGCTTCACCTTGTTTTTTGCCGGCAAACTTGGCAGCTTCCACTGCATCCGGACTTTTCCAGACGTTGACTATTTCTTTTCCTGCCTGAACACCGTTTGAAATAATTGCTGTAAGAGCCTTCTTTCCGAGAGTTTCTGCATCAGACATTGCTTTTTTTGCTCCTTCGAAATTCCCATCCAATGCAAATTTGGCGGCTTCACCAAGCTTCCAAACGGCCTGCATGGCAAATGAGAATGTATCGACAATTCCCATTACCAAGCCTTTCATCATTAGAAGAACTGAGCCGATGGCATTTCCAAGAAAACCTAGTACGGGAATGCTCTTCTCTATCAGAGTAAGTATAGCAATGAAGACCGGTCGCAAACCATTACCAAGTTCGACCATCAACTCATCGAATGCATCGCCCAGATTAGATGTTTTCCCTCCAAGGGTCTCCATCATCTTGGCATTCTGGCCAGCTACACCTTCCATTTCCCCGAACGCCATAATTGCGGCTGTCAACGCTTCCGGAGTATTGGCAACAGTTTGTTGCATTCCCTTAAATGAGAATGTGGTTTGATCGCCTGATTTTTTAGCAGAAATACCGAACTCCTTTAAACGCTCATTCTCTCCGGACATCGCATCCAAAGCAGCTTCGGTGAGCTGGTCGAATGATTTTCCCTGGGATGCAGCAAGGTCGGCCATCGCGGTCATTTCCTTTTGGGAAGGACGCAGACCACGGTTTACCATTTTAACGTAACCCTCAGTCAGCTCATCAACTCCGAACGATGTTTCAGCAGCCATTTTTTTGATGGCGGCCATACTTTGAGAAGCCTCCTTTTGGCTACCTAACGCTGTTACAAGAACCTTGTCGTACTTCTCAAACTTGGCGGTAATGTCGAAAACCGACTTACCCATGTCCCAGAGCCATTGAACAGCCTGTAGCGCAATAAATGCACTGAAGGCACCTTTAACAGTGTTAACCCCGCTGACCATCTTACTCCAGATGCCCTGTTTCTGCGGAGCATCAAGTGCATTGCCCAAGCCGTTCATCTCATTTTTTACCTCGGTCGCCCTTGCCTTAACCTCCGTAAGTCGCTTTGAAGCATTAATGAAGTCTACGGTTCCGGGAGTCATCTTGGAAATCTCCCGTGTCAACTTGTTAGCTTCGGTCTGAAGCTGTTTATAGGAAAGGCCAGCAAGGCCAATTTCGGCCCTGAGTTTTGATTGAGCAGCTGCGTTTTGGTTGATTTGCTTATTTAGCTCTGCCCACTCCGCTGAACCTTTTGGAACCTCTTTAATCGCTTTTTCCAGTCCCTTTGCTTCCCGCTCAAGGAGCATGAGCTCATTCCGGGCTTTGTCACCCTCAATTTTCAGCGTAATGCTGACGGTTTCGTTTTGATTTAATGCCATTCTCTCGCCTCGATCAGTTCTATCAGACTGCAAAGAAATGGGCTTTAATTTGCGTGGAAAGGACATGAAAAAGCCCTGTTAAAGTGGTTTAACAGGGCTTGTAATATTTTTTATTTGCATTTAAGAATCGAAACTTTTGATTGCGATATCTATTAATTTTTCCGCACTCATTTCGGTTAACTTTTTTGGGAATTCAGTTGCGAAGGTTGTTATGAACTTTTTTGACATAGTCATACCAGTTTTCATAATCTTTGAAACCAATCCAGATACTCTTTTCACAAACATGCTTTTTGTGGTAGACGGGAGGTCTTCAACAATCTCGTCACATTCTTTAAGCAGTTCTTTTACTTGGACACCATTGTTGAATAGCTCCTCATTATCATTGATAAAATGTTTGACCTGTTCCATTTGATCTGCCAAAAGAAACTGCCTCGGTATGTCAAACGGAGCATAGTGCCTATCTTCATCAACGATCTCAAAATCTTTAAAAAAGAAGTCACCATACTTTTTTGCGAATGGATCATCAAAGATAGTTGGTGTCTCAGCATATATTCTTAGGGTCTTAAACCATGCCGTCAGATTGGAGAGCAATTGTATTGCATCGACATTAATTACCTGCTGTCGGTTATTAGCTATACTTTGAGGTTTTAACTGAACTGAATACATTCCGTCTTCTGTCTGTTCAATCGCTCGAAAATAGAAGTTGGAGCTAGGATCGGAATCCTTAAAATAAAACACACTTCCATAGGAATAGTCTACTTCTATTAAATCCATGTTCTCTGCAGCAAGTGCTTGAACATTCGGAAGAATGTTCAATGGTATGTTCTTTTTCATTTAAGTGAGGGGATGCTAGTTAAGTGATTTTATCATTACTGGCTAAATCTACACAGATCATACGAATAAAGAAAAGCCCCTTACGGGGCGTAATCAGTAGTTCCAAGTCAGGCATTCGATCTTCTTTCGATTTTCTTTGCGTCTCCCGTCAACGGCAAGCGTTTTTTCGACATCCTCAGATTTCCATCCAAACTTATCTCTGTACTCCATCAGAAGCTCTTCCGGATACGAACTGAGCAGAAACTTGCCTTTCAGATTAACACAAGCATCCAATAATGCTCTGAAATCATCCATCTTGTAACCTGCGTAATGGCCTTGATTGGCTGAAACGTAGGGAGGATCAAGGTAGAAAAATGCGTCAGGTGAATCATAAGCTCTAATCACTTTAAGTACATCGTAGCATTCGATCGTCACTTTTTTGAGGCGGTCCTTATAGTCCTGAGTGAGATTCTGCTTCTTGTTAAACAACTTTAAGGCACACTTTCCGAGCCGGTCGTAACCAAAACCGCCGCCGATCATAGTGCCAAACGACATGTTTGTCTGCACCCAAACAGACCAGGCACATTCAATAGGGCTTGTCACTTCATCTGCCTGGCTAATGTAAAGCTCGTCAGATGCCTTGTGCTGTGCACGGGAATGAAAGGTTTCGTCAGCCTTCTGCAAAAAATCGTCGAAGTCATACTTCAGCACTTTATAGAAATTGATCAAGCGATGGTTAATGTCGTTAACAACTTCAGCCTGACTTGGCTTCTTTGCCCAGAATACTGCACCACCTCCAAAGAATGGTTCGATGTAAGTGTGGTGATCCGGGATTTTAGGAAGGATATGCTTCAGCATTTGTTGCTTACCTCCATAGTAGGAAATAGGCGTTTTCATTTCTCTTTTCATGGCTAATTTTTAAATGGGGTGCAAAAATTAGACATGGCACTTTTTTGCCAAAGGACAAAAATTTGTACCTTTCACCAAAGCAAAACACCAGCAGCGCCACTGGTTTAAAAACTGGCATTACATCATGGATAAAAATTTCGAAGACGGTATCGTCATCGCGAAGGAGCTATTTCAGGCTCTGGACGCGCGCGGCAAAAAATGGAAACAGCGACATGTGCCCATTTATGTTCGTAAAAACCTGTGGATTCCCTATTACACCACCGTAACCGAAGGTGTGACCAGGCTATTCGTGATACGACCACCTGATCCCCAGAACCCAAAAGTTCATTTCAGAGAATATTGAATGAAGAAAAAATTTAGGTTTGAGGCCGCTTCGGATACCGAAGCGGCCTTTATTTTTTGTGAGTATAATCCCTACATGCGTGCAAAGGTCATTACCTTCCGAACGCATAAAGAGATGGACTCCTATGTTACGTCTAACTTAACCATACAGGTTAGGAGACAGTTACCAATAATACTGGAGGTACTTGAAATCGATTCTAACGATAAAAATTTGATTATGATTAATCTTAAAAGGATGGCTGAGTGGTATTATTACACAGAGATGACAAAGTAGATTAGGGATTTCTGCTCTCGTTTTTCAACCTTATATCATTAGGAACCTGAATCCTAAAGTACCACAAAACGGTTCCAATAATAAACAACAGAATGCCAATAAAAACGCCGATAGCCTGAAAGAGTAGCAGAACAAATATATTGGACTCCTTAATAGCGATAGCTTCTTTTTTATAATCAATTTCAATATTCCGTCTATCAATCTCTAACTTCGATGATGCAAATTTTTCCAAGTGCTTTTTTATCTCTGCACCTTTCGAGCTTAAAAAATCGGTGGTGTATGGAAATAATCGGGATTGGAGCCTCTGTAGCTCTTCATCGCTCATGTCTGGTGAATATGCGCTTTTATATTTCGATAATAAGCCAGTTGAATCAGAGCTTTCTTCATCAATTTTACCTTCCAGTATCCTAAGTTCTTCGTTTATGGATGTAACTTCATCTAGGTCTTTTTTCAGTTGAAGGTTTAGCAATTTCGCATCTCTCTCAAAACTAATCTTTTCCAATCTATCTTGCTGTATCTTTGATTCAGGGTAAACTATCGAGAAAATCATTAAAACAAGACCGGAGAAGCATGAGAATTTGTAAAGATTATCGGACGGAATTTGAGGTAATAAGTCTGTCATTTCAGTTGGTCTACGGATTCGTTTAAATGTAGCCTTAACTTTAAACTTTTACAAGCAAACAATCACACTCCTTCATAATTGGCAACTCACTTGCCACATGTGCCAACATATAGTTTAATCCATTGTAATGAATCATCCTGCTGAAATTCAGCAATGCCAAATCCGTCTCGGTGAGCGTAAAGGATTTCTTCAGATAAAACATTCCGAGCCTCATTTCCTCTATGCGGTTCCAGCTGGTTTCTCCAATCCCATTTTCGCCAGTGATATAAAGGCTGATCCCATCCAGCTCTGGAAGTGCTGTGGGTAGACCTTCAATCAGACCATGCCAGAATAGAAGCCTTGGAGCTGTGTTTACACTGAGTTGATTGAACTGCTCAGTGACGCCTGTCTGTTTAGCGATCGGCAGTCCGGATGCATCATCGACAAGAAAGGTGGTGAGCTTCATCGGCACTTTTGCCAAGCCGACTGCAATGTTTCCAAGTACTGCATCGGCAGGTGTGACGTAGTCGGCCATCACTTCCGGTTTGTCCTTCATTAATGAATCTCCACCATCCAATTCGAACGTAAGCTGAATCCTGCGGTTGAACTCCTGGTACTTGTCGTGCCCTACAATCGCTTTGTCTGTCCAATCGGCTACGGGAGGCAACATAAGTTTTTGCTCCCAAAAATCAATATTGAGGTGCTTTCGAATAATGTCAAAGGTAAATTCCAGATTAGGAATTTTACGAAGCTCCATCAAAAAAGTCGGTACGGTCCATGCAGGAACGTGCCGGTTAATTATAACTGATTCGGATCCGTCCAGCGATCGCCAGTTGGTCAGTATCAGTTTTGACCAGGTCGGATGGCTCAGGTAATTACCACCGATGGTAATGCCAGTGGCAGCTGCTATCCTGGACAACAGAAAATTGACGAAAATAGCAGGTACGATAGGGCTGTCAACGTTGAACTCGGTCGATATCGCTCCGGGAGCAGTGTAATCATTCACAACGCCATTGTAGTCGATAACGGATCCGTTAGTTCCATAGTAATCCGGGTTCAGGATCGTGGGAAAACAGATAGCCGGATGATTATCTACCGCTATCATTACCGGTGCTGCAGGTGTAAAAGAAACGCTGCCAAGCTCCAGCTCGGTTAGTACAATGTTCTGCTTATCGCCAAAGAAGCGGGAAAGATCATCACCTACTTCGAGTGTGTAACCAGTCAGAGGATTGGCATTCTTCACATAAGCGACACCTCGGTACACCAAGGCGCCATTATACAGTATTTCACAGTCATAGCTGCGCAGGTCATTACCGGCCTGTGGCATCTCTGCATACTTGAAAATACGCTGATTCCTGAGCGAAAACGGAATGTTAGGAATACTTGCTATAGAATCCGGAACGGTTTCATAGGTCAAATGAGGGTTGATCAAATTAATGGGAATCTTTACTTCCTCACTCAGATCAACACTCTCTCCATCAATTCTTACGTCGGTATACATTAAAGTACTGTCAGTTTAATAAGAAATTTATCTCCGGATGATGGTTCGTACAAGCCGTTAAACCCATCGAACATGTAAGATCCATTCGTTCCGGAAGACGGGATAATAAGAACCTCGGATTTAACCAGTGTGCCATTCCGGAACACTTCGATCCGGATGTTTTGTCCGGACGACCCATAAATGTCGTAATACCATCCAATCTCTGCAGGAAAATCAAGATCGTTACTTGCAACAGGGAAAATATACGGCTCGCTGCGGCCTTGTAGCGCCTGAATGTTGCCTTTGTTCATTCCGGGTTGAACCAATTGGAATACACCAATTCTATTTGGAAGATTGGTACGATAGTGAAAATGGCCAGCAGGGACACTCCAAGAATAGTTTTGAGCTACCGCGCACGTACCGAATTGATTAGCATATTCCTGAGTATTACGTCTGTTGTACTCAGCTTCTGCAAGCACATCGCTGTTGCCTGCCTTTTCTCCACCGTAAGTCCCTACAGGGATCGTGATCACCGCCTCCATACCATCTTCTCCTGGTGCGCAATTCTTCCGGATGAATGTTCCTTTTCTGGAAATGGCTGCGCTCGGGAACGGCGTTGTCCCTTTTATAACAGTCGGATCTGGCGATGGAGCGAGGTAATCTTTGTCACCTTCCACGTTTGCCTTTTGAGTGAGTGGTACCACATCGGCTCCATTGTCGGTGTAGTACTTCCGGAGTGCAGCAGCTTTCACAAGACCAGTCCTTTTGCCGAAACCATCCAGTACATGCACATTACCCACACCGCGCCAAGCGGTGGTACGTGCCGGTAGCGCAGCAGTGGGTGCGAGACGGCTGTAGTTGGTATCTGAATAAGTTCTCCGGAACTGGAAAGTTCGCTCTGTCAAACCGGCGTCATCGTCACGGTAGGCGATGTTGCCGGTAATCAGGTTGACAACTTCATAGCCGTAAGGAGTATCTTCCAGAATACATTCAGAAAGCAGTAGCTCGCGCAAATAATCTGTGTATTCAACCTGATTGCTTTCAAATAATCCAGTACTGACCTGAATTCCTGAATTCTCCTTCATAGATATGATAGCCAATTCCGAAAAATCCAGTCCTTTGCCTGCTTCGCGCTCCTTAACGGCGGTAGATTTTGTAACGTCACTTTCTTCCTGGGATTTCCCGAGCAAACGCAACGTGTCAAACCCTCCAAAACTGTTTGCAAAAAGCATGAAACGCTCAAATCGATGTTTGCGCCTGTCAATTTCATAAGTTCTCACTTCTGAGAAACGGAGATCGTTTTCGTCACTAAGCCAAACCTCGTATTTGAGTACTTCCGAGTTTGTTAAACCCAAAGGGACTGGCCCGACTGGTGAACATACAATCTGATATGCACTTCCTGCCTGCAATACATTTTTCGTCTCTACTGATCGCGTACCATTTCTCATGGTGGTGCGGACCCGAAGTTTTATTTGTGTGGGCATTGGAGATATATTCAACAAGAAATACAGGTATTCCTCTTGCAAGGGCCCAATCAATTTCTCGTTGTTTTGCCAAGTCAGAAACTTCATTTTCCCCGGTTGAAAACGAGAGAAAAAACGGTGTTCGTAGCTTACGAAGTCGCGAAGAGCAAGCCCGCAGCGCATGGCTACACGGCTTTTCAACTGCTGATCCCTAATGCCAGGCTCAATTAATTCTCTGAGTTGGTAAGGTGTGGTTAGACTGGCCACGATGTAAGGGCTAATTTGCCCTTTTTCCGGTGGAGTAAGGGTTAATTCACCTGCCAGAAGTGCCTCGATACGAAATGCACATCCTTCATAGATCTCCGCACCATCACTGATTTTAACTGGTTTCTCACGTCCTTCAAGCCTGATCAGGTTTCGCATGGTAGTTGCTTCGGAATATTCCGGAACGTCTACGTCCAGATAATACCTGATTCCGGATCGGATCGGATAAATGGCAGGATCAGCAGCTGGTACAATGTGCTGCACTTCATTTCGGACCATGTCCACATCCAACCAGGACATATCAGTTTTAACAAAATCAATCATTGTCTGTCTTTAAGAGCCTTTGCTATTGTATTTAATGTTGCTTTGGCAGCAGCTGCCTGTATATTCTTTTCAATTTCCCCGTAGAAATCACGCATGTAGTTTTTGATATACCAGCCTTTTCCCTTGCGCATAATAATCGGCTGATTAAGCCGTGATTTGGCAATTGCCCATGCGATACGCCAAGCCATGTAGTCTTTTTCCATTGGGCCGCGTCTATGCTTTTGCTGGAAATCCGTGAACATGTTATGCTTAGCTTTATTACTTCCGGTTCCGTCGATAATTTTATCAGCAAACTCTTTCATAGCCCAAACAGATGCGCGTTTGGTATAAGTCATCGTCTTCATGTCGTTAAAGCGCCCATACATCTCAAACTGCATAGCCACTTCAGTCATCCAGGAATTGTTATTTTGACGAACCTCGCGGATCAGGGATCCTTTCAGTTTTCCGGTAAGCTCCAAGCCTTCGTCTTCAAGCTTGTTTTTCAAATCCTGAATCCCACGATTAGAAATCTCATTGGTAATCTGACCAACAACAAACCAAATCGTGTCGTAATCAATGTCGTTATTCCATGATAGCAGCTCACTCATACGCCAATCAGACTATTTGTACTCGTTATCAACGTGATGATTACATATTGCCCGACACAGTTGTCAGTACCATATTCGAATGGAGCCATTTTGTAGCTCAATTTTTCAATACGAAACATTCCTGCTTTACTGTCTCTGCGCAGGCAACGAATAAATCTCCAGGCAGCCAGCTGTGCCGCTTTGTAATTAGCCAGCATTTCTGCATTGCTGTCGTTACCAGGGTATAAAAGAGCAAAAGCAATGTCCTGTCGCGCTTCAAAATCATGCATACCATTATCGTCTCCAGATACCATTGGCATCAGCATTGCCATTGCCGGATAGGCAAAGGCATCCGTTCTGGCTTCAGCATCGAAACGTTGCATACTAAATGGATCATTTCCTGTTTCGAGAATGTAGGTATTTATCTCATGGTCTTCTGCCACGAGGTTGGCAAAGTAGCCTTCCAGGCTAACAATGTCAGAGGAGAGTAGCTGCATGATTATATTATTCCCCAGTAAGCGTCCCAGATCCACGTCAGCTTAAACCAGCCAGCTCGCAGCGACTTCTTTCGCCAAGCGTACGGGAGACAACGGCAAAGTGTAAGCGGGCTAATTATTACAAAAATTAGAAATTTGATGACCACGACGGTCAGCTCTCCAAGGAATCGGAATAAGGCTATCAGAATTAAAAAAAGTTGTTTCTTCATTGTGCGTTAGAGGTTGCAGGTTGTTTTCCTGTTGGATTCTCGTCCAACGTAGTCATTTCAATGTCAGTAAACTGGTAGCTCATTTCTTCCAGATCGTATCCCATTACCTCCAAAGCCTGATCAAGTCCTTTTTTCAAAAGCCTGCGGTAGCTGGGTGTCATGTACCGAACCTGAAACATCACCGAATGCATTAATTCACTTCCGGATCCGCCAAGTTTATCACCTTCGGCGATGCCGGCCAAGGAAGGAAGTATACCGTGTCCCTGAGCCTGCTTTACACCGGCCTGTTTGATCAGGTTCATGTAGGCATCATCCGTCATTTTGTTTTCGATCGGTGTCACCTTGATCAGTCTACGTTCTTTACCAGCTTCACCCATCAAGTTGCCAATCAGCACAAGAGCTTTGTCTGCGTTCTTCACACCGGATAGATAATCGTCCATTTTGTTCATGAACTCATCCTTCCGCGCTTCGACTTTTTCCAGAATAGCCGGATCATTAATGTCCTCGTGATCCATCAGGAAATAACTCTCATCGATCTCAATGAGCAGCTTCAGATTATAGCCATTGATTAATCCGGAAAGGTGGTATTCAGGTGTGAGGTTGTCGACCTTTGTCCAAGTCTTGGTTCCCCACCAAAGCCCCTGAGTATAGAAATCAGAACCGATCTGCTGTTTTTTCAGAACCATAATTGATTCCAGATGCGCTTCAGGATCCTTAATATTAAAAATGGGGACAGCGACGATATCCTCGGGCTTTGGAGTCTTATCTGTACCGAATAGCGGGCTGATCAGAACGTGCGTTAACGGCTGTCCTTTCTTCGGCTTTTGAAATCTTACTTTATTTGGCTGGATCGTTTCAAGCGCAACAGTGCCATCATCCAAAATGGAAAACCGGATGAATGCGATCTCTGCAAAAGCCAGGCTTAGCGCGGCAAGCTCCAGATACTTCGAGAAGATTTCCTCTCTACGAAACCAGCGTCCAAGGTCAGGATCCTTTACCAACTTTCGAACTTCTTTGCCTTCCTCATTGATATCAACCGACATCAATTTTACGTCAGCGCCCAGGATGAATTCTTTCGCCTGATCCATTAAACGAGGCTTAGTAGGAGAGTTCCACACAAGTCTCAGCATCTCGACAGCTGCATTGTCATTTGTTCCCCACTTCACCCAGTCTTTCGGCCCAGGAGTGCCACGCGAGTCAAGGCTGGTTTCACCAGTTACCGCATCAAGTGTTGGTGTTACGATCACACTGGAGTTCGCTTTGCCCAGGTGATACAAGTTTTTCTCTATCCTTCTTACCATTCTCCTCAGTAATTTTTATGTTCAATCTTCATCCACTCCTTCGCATTTGGCAGTTTAATAGCCAATATCAATCGATTCCGAAGTGTGAACGCCTGGTTCTTATCTCGATCGTCAAGTAACACTGAGCCTTTCTCAATGATGTCGTAGCGAAGTTTTCCTTTTGTGCTTTTGCCATCAAATCGTTTCGATGATTTGGAGCAATTGTTTTTGATGCCAAAAGTTCCGTCTGTCTTTCGGTACTTCAGAGCAAAGCCACTGTTACCGGGATCGTGCAGTAACCTCCAAAAAGTTTCAATTGAAATAATTTCCATGTTCAAAGATTGCACGTCCCAAAACGGTCAAAAAGGACAGAAAAAGTCTTCCAATTTCTGTTTTTTGCTTTCCTCTCACAGTGAGACGGTTGGCGTCCCAAACTTCTCACAAACGCCTTTCTAATTCCAATGGTCTGCCTCCCAATGCGGCACCCTTTCCATTTCCGGTAATTACCGAGAACCAAAAATCGGGATATCTGAAAGGCCGATGCCCAAATCCGGGGTGACCTCCGTCACCTCCGGCTACCTCCGATCCATCGGATCTCTCGGATCAGCGAAGTCTGAGGTTTGGTGTTCGAATACTTGTAGTACAAGATGTAATCGAAACAGTCAGACAGGTGAGTTGCATATTCTTGTTGCATCGAAGTTCCTTCAGCTGACTTGTTCTTCTTCATGTCTGATCTGATTGGTGAGTTCTGTATTGAGATGATCAAAGCTTTGCAAGTGTTCTGATTAATTCGCACACGAGGTAGGTTGGTTGTGCTCTCAGCTAAGATTCGATCGATCAATGAGAATCTATCTTTATGCTGTGGGTTGAACTTGAGCACACATAATTTAACCTTCCATCCCAGACCACGCAGCTCATCAGCTACCTGCTGAAAGAAGGTGTCATTACTTCCAGCACTATTACTATCACCACTGGCATCACCATACAGGATGATTTCCTTTTTTACATGGTCAGAGTAGTGCTCATGTATGGCTATACCTAACGTCTGGGACAAAGTCTTTTTATCCTTGGCCTGCTTGACGTAGATGTTATTGATGACCTTCAGTGTCTTTGCCGCTTCCTGACAAATGATGGAGGAGCATATATAATTATTGAAGTCGCAGCTTATTTCAAGCGGTTTATTTACCTCATAATCCGAGAACGTCGGCAACCAAAGACCATCGTCATTTTGATTGTAGGAAAATGTATCGGTGGTACAATGCTTGTGCTCCTCAAAACTTGGGTAATAGCAATTCGGTAATTTGGCCAGCCTTTCGTTCAACACTTCGACCCTGAAAACAAGAGGAGCAAGCGTCTCCTCTAAGTTTTTTACATACTGCGGATGTAGCGTCGGATTGTCGTAAGCAGTCCCCTCGATAAAGAAGTACTTGGATGCATCCTTCTTTTGAAGTTCTTCAGTATTGAAAACCCATTGTCCCTCTTGTGTCCAGGGATTAGATGTAAAATCGTAAAACGAGTTGTGAAGTGGGGAATCTTTAAACCGCCACGTGTTGGCCCGGTATAAAGTAGCCATCAGGATTTTTTGTACCCAATCGCTTTTAAAAAGTGCCGACTCGTCGATAAAGCCCCCGTCAAAATTATGGCCCCGGTTTGAATCAGGCTTTTCAAAACTCAGGAGTTGTACACAAAATCCGGAATCGAACGTGATGGAACGCTCGTAGGACTTTGGTGCTTTATATGGCCGCGGCCAGTCAGCCGGTGGCTCTTTGAAAAGTACGTAATTACCGAAAGGATTCACCTTTTCGTGATACTCATACCACCCCATGGAATTCCAGGCATCAGCAGCATCCGTCAGGACGATGTCCAGGATCTGCTTGAAGGTCCGACCGGCAAGGAAGAACTTTGCCCGAGGCAACATCTTTGCGATGTAGCCAATGGAAACCAACAAAATATAAGTTTTCCCAAACGCACGGCCAGCCAACAACGTCTTGCGCTTTGCCTTGCTATTCAGGAATAATTTCTGCTTTGCAGATGTGAAAACTACATTTGCCTTATGCGCCAGCTGTCTCAGCCTGGTCTTCCTCAGTCTCTCTTCCGTTTCCTGTAACATCCTCGTAGCTTCCGTCCTCTATCTCACGCAAAAGGTCAAGTGCATCCAGATCATCCGTGAAAATGATGTTCGGGCTTGCTTTAAATTTATTGGGGTTTTCCACTTTGTCTTTTTCCAGCAACCCGCGGATCTTGGCGGCTTTCATCTGGACATTTGCTGACTTCTCCAGCAGCGCTCCGGATTCCTTCAAAACTTCAGGATCCGTTTTGGTGTGGATGGTTCCATCCCTGCTTTCAAAGGTTGCGGTGCCTTCTTCCACAATTTTATAGGCGAGATTCTCAAGTTTTAATGCCATCTCTTCCAGGCGAGTAGCATAGATGTACCGCTGGGCGACTTTCTTACTGTTGCCGACATCCAAGGCTCCAAAAATTTCCTGAGCTCCATTTACGACGTTGTAGGCCTGACTTTGCTTCAGGCCACCTAGCGGATCAGGAACATTCATGAGCAGCTCCACAGTCTGTCGTTCGCTTTTTCCGTCGAGAAGCTGAGTAAAGGCAAAGAAGTACCGATCGAAAAGGATTTTGTCCTTAACGGTTAGATCGGCCCCCATTTGAATGTGATCTCGGTATTTCTGAAGTTTATCCTCTTTTACAATTAACTGCATACCTTTTCATCTTACTTTTTGCAAGATTACTTGGTGTAGGCGTTCGTAAAAAGGACACAAAAAAAGCTCTAACGAGAGCTTCAGAAGATAATTATCAATTGTTATTGTTCTAGTAACTTGTTTAGATATTTTCGACTGGCATCTTGAAATTCCTGAATAGGCTGTCTGATTGTCGGAAGTTTAGCTAAATATTGCTCACTAAAACGGTCCTTTAAATCCAGTTGCCTGTTTCTAATCTTTGTGATTTCCGCCTTATCGGTTTCTTTGTCTAATTTTGCAACTTCCATATTCCAATGCATGGTTTCATATATGAAGCTTGTCGCGTTTGCCGTGAAATGTTCAAGTAATATCAATCTAAGATTGATGCTCATTCGTTTCAACTCAAAATCATCAATAAAAAGGTCAAGTTTTGCTTGACAATTCATAAGTTCAACATGAGCAATTTTAATTTTGCGGTTGTACAATTCGAGTTCTTCGTTACTTTGCCAGTCATGGCCCATTAAGCCGCCGTCCGTAATTAAATTAAACCATTGGAAAAACTGTACATGGTATGAGACTATAGCAGATCTCTCTTCACCGGCAATCCCTAATTTTACGCCATTAAGTACTTGGAGGCCTGCCTTTAACTTTTCAGAGCTGGATGAGAAATCATACTTTACCGACTCAACGAGTTTGGTTATTTCCGATATATCCTCTTTTGTAGCTAAGTTTTCCCCCTTTTTCTTGAAATAGGAAGGGAAGAAGTCTTTTACAAAAAAACCACTCAAAAAACCAATAAGGACTGCAGTCGTCGTAATAAGTATCTCTGTCGTTTCCATATGTAGAATTCCATAATGAAGTTAAATAGGAGAACAGCACCTTGGCGAACCATTCTCCTAGTCAGTGCGTACCGGTTACCAATTTTTGATTGCCAAGATTATCTCTCAATCAGATGCCGGCTCAGCAGCGTTTATGTTTTATCTCAGAAATTTCACAAAGCCAAATGCACACATTGCCATCGTGATCACACTTGTGACAAGCGTTACACGCAATGCTTTAAAGAGTAAAATAGATGAATCTCTGTCGGCCTTCATCATCATCACATATAGGATAAGATTGGCCACTACCCACAAAATGATCATTGGTAATCGTTTGGACATTATGCTCGCTGTTAAGAGCACAAAGGTATTTAATTATCAATAGAATACCGTCTTACACCTATTGCACACGCCCATTCTCATATCAAAAATATTTCCGCAGTGAGGGCAAGTCCACCAAACTTCATGGTTGAAATGTTTTGATAATTTGTACATCATGACCACTATTATAAATCTCCAGTATTAGCAAATTTGATAAGAGATGGAAGTAAATCTATTACCATTTGTCTGGTAAGATGCATTCTGGTGCTAATAAGCACACCCTCCGGTACTTCGAAAGGTACCCATCCTTCGTGGGATAGAATTTTTGGATCAGCTTTATCAATGCCCAGCCAAATACAGTCTTCCAAGGCAAGACTTGATTTTTGTATTGAACATTTAGCTCCATACTTGTCGGTAAATTCTTGGAATTCAAATCCTCGCTCATTTCTGTTCATGGGTTCGACTCTGTTAAAGTGTTGGTTTCAATTGTTGCCATGCGTCGAGCTTTGCTTGATATATTTCAGCAGGTGTGACATATTCAAGCTGCTTACCAGATAAATATGAAGCTCTATGCTCATAAGCCGTATTCTGGTATTCGCGTTGGCTAAATACTTCGAGGTACTTTATTTTCCCTAGAGGGCAGTATTTGACCTCAATCAGATATCTAATTTCGCCTTCGAGGGAAATTGTCGGTTGAACCAATATTGAAACTCGTGTTCCGTCTGCTCTTTTTATGATCATGATGATAACTCGATTAAAGTTTACAATTCAGTGAATAGGGAACCTTGTACAACTTCGGTGATCGGCGGGAGTTGGACCGGTGTCGACAGATAGCCTCCCCAT